>NZ_SCVE01000007.1 GCF_004297105.1 Herbiconiux sp. | reverse complement strand
GCGCCGCGCCAGCGGCACGGCACGTTCTGGCGCCCGCGCAGCATGTCGCGCGCCGCCGGGCAGGGACCGGCGTCGCCTGGCGGTTCGACGCCGCGAAGCGGCATCGAACCACCAGCACCCTACGGCGCGATCCCGTGCTCCGTGAGGAACGGCATCGGGTCGTAGCGAACCCCGTCGGCGCCGAAGAGCTCGAAGTGGGTGTGCTCCGTGGTGGCGTTGCCGGTGCGGCCGGTGAGGCCGATCACCTGGCCCGCCGTGACGATCGAGCCGACGCCGACCGTGAGCGAACCGTCCTGGAAGTGCATGTACATGCTGCAGACGGCCTGGCCGCCGACCTTGTGGGCGATCGAGGCGTAGACACCGCCTGTGCCACCGTTGCCCGATGAGGCGATGACGATGCCATCGGCGATGGCGTGCACGGGGACCCCGGGACCGTTCAGCATGTCGATGCCCTTGTGGAATCCCTCGGCGCGAGGCCCGAAGAGGTCGGACATCCGGTTGCCGTCGGGGTAGACCGGTGAGAACCCGGCGGATTCGGCCACCGCATCCGCCCCGGCCTGGCACTGCGCTCCCCCGTACCCGCCTTCGCTCGACCCGGAGACGACCGCCTTGGCCGCGGGCGCAGGCGTGGGTGTCGGCGTGTGCACTGCGTAGCCGTCGCGGGCGACGGTCGCACCCGCCCCGTCACTGGCGTCGAACGACTGCACACCGCCGGCGACCGCATCGATCTCGATGGAGTCAAACGAACCCGGGGTGGCGAGCGACGCGGCGGGAACCGAGGTCGCCACGGCGACACCGACCACGAACGTCATCGCGACGACGCCGAGCACTGTGCCTTGGTACTTCATCCGGCCCATTCTCTCTGCCCCGCCGCCTCAACACAACCGCATCACCCACCGCCCGCGTGCGCCTGGCAGAATCAGCCCATGCCCCTCCCCATCGAGCAGTACGCCATGATCGGCGACTGCCACTCGGCCGCCCTCGTCGGCATCGACGGCAGCATCGACTGGCTCTGTCTCCCCCGGTTCGACTCCGCCTCCACGTTCGGCGCCCTCCTCGGCACCGCGGAGCACGGCCGCTGGCTGCTCGCCCCGAGTGCCGCGAACGAGCCGGCCGCAGCCCCCCTCGCCACCCGCCACTACCTCGATGACACGTTCCTCCTCGTCACCCGCTGGCAGACCCCCGACGGCGTCGTCGAGGTGACGGATGCGATGCTCCCGCTCGAGGAGCACCGCTCGGTGGTGCGCCGCATCCGGGGCATCTCGGGCACGGTGAGCATGCACCAGGAACTCGCCGTGCGGTTCGGCTACGCGGATGCGCTGCCCTGGATGCGCCAGGCTCCCGAGCACGGTGGCACCGCCGTGATCGGCATCGCCGGCCCCGACGCCGTGATCGTGCGCGGCGCCGCACTGCACGCCAGCAACCACGTCCACGAGTCCACCTTCGACGTGGCCGCGGGCGAGGTCGTCGACCTCCAGCTCACCTGGTTCCCCTCCCATCTCACCGCGCCCGCTCCTCTCGATGTGAGCGCCGTGCTCGAGGACACCGCCGCCTGGTGGCGGGAATGGGCCGGCGAGACCACGCTGCCGGCCCCCTACGCCGACTCGGTTCGCCGCTCGCTCCTCGTGCTGCGCGCCCTCACCCACCAGGAGACCGGCGGAATCGTGGCCGCGGCCACGACGAGCCTGCCGGAGCAGTTCGGGGGCCCGCGCAACTGGGACTACCGGTTCACCTGGATCCGCGACGCCTCCCTCACCCTCTCGGCCCTGATGCTGCACGGCTACGAAGACGAGGCCGGGCACTGGCGCCGCTGGCTGCTGCGCGCCATCGCCGGTGACCCGGCCGACATCCAGACCATGTACGGATTGAGCGGCGAACGGCACCTGACCGAGTACGAGGTCGACAGCCTGCCGGGCTACCAGGGTGCGTCGCCCGTGCGCGTGGGCAACGGGGCATCCGGGCAGTACCAGGGCGACATCTTCGGCGAACTCATGATCGCGCTCCGCGAGGCGCGGCGCATCGGCGTCGACGAAGACCAGTACTCCTGGCCGCTCCAGCGCGCCCTGCTCGGGTTCCTCGAAGAGAACTGGAGGCGGCCCGACAACGGCATCTGGGAGATCCGCGGGCCGCAGGTGCCGTTCACCCACTCACGCGCCATGATCTGGGCGGCATTCGCGTGCGGCGTCGAGGCGGTGCGCGAGTACGGCCTCGACGGCCCCGCGGATCGGTGGGCCGAGATCCGGGACACGATCCGTGCCGAGATCGAGGAGAAGGGCTACGACCCCGGCCGCAACACGTTCGTGCAGCACTACGGCACCACCGAGGTCGATGCGTCTCTGCTGCTGCTGTCGCAGATCGGTTTCGTGGCAGACGACGACCCCCGGATGCTCGGCACCGTCGCTGCGATCGAGAGCGATCTGCTGCGCGACGGTCTGCTCATGCGGTACCGCACCGAATCGGGGGTCGACGGCCTGCCGGGCGGCGAGCATCCGTTCCTCGCCTGCTCGTTCTGGCTGGTGGGGCAGTACGCCCGGTCGGGGCGTCTCGACGACGCCACCCGCTTGATGGACCGGCTGGTGGCTCTCGCCAACGACGTCGGCCTCTTGTCGGAGGAGTACGACGTCGGGAATGCCCGGCAGGTGGGCAACACCCCGCAGGCCTTCTCGCACCTGGCGCTCGTGCGCGCGGCCGACGCGATCGCGCAGGCGATGGCGGGCACGGCGGAGGAGCCGGCCGAGGCACCCCGGCACGATTAAGGCTTAAGATCGTCTGGATGCAGCCACTCACCGAAGCGGAGATCCGCGGGTCGTTCACGAACATCAGCGAGCACGAGCTCGAGCGGATGACCCTGCCGGGGCTGCACGAGATCGTGTGGGAAGACCGCGAATTCCTCGGCTGGCGTGACGCGCACGCCATCCATCGCGGCTACATCGTGTACTGGCGGGACGGACATCCGGTGGGCATCCTGCTCAAGGCGGCGGGCTCCCGCACGCGTCCGGGCATCTCGGCGATGTGCACGCTCTGCCGCACGCCGCTGCCGGGTGTGCAGGTCACCCTGTTCACCGCTCCCCGGGCGGGCCAGGCCGGGTTCGACGGGAGCACCGTCGGAACCTACATCTGCTCCGACCTCGGCTGCTCGGCCGTCATCCGTATCGTTCCGCCGAAGTCGGAACTGCAGCCCGATCCGGATGCCGTGATCGCGATGCGCGCCGAGGGTCTCACGGCCCGGCTGTCGTCGTTCACCGCCAACGTGCTGCGCGCGGGCTGACCGGGGTCGTGAGCGGCGTGGCCTGCGCCACGACCCGGCCGGCGATCACGGTCACCGTGGCCACCGGCGTGTGCACGGGGGTCGCGGGGATCGACGCCACGGCGGGCGGCACCGAGGCATCCGGGACGTCGAAGGAGGCGATCGCGAGAGCGTCGCGGCAGGCCGCGGCGGCCTCCGAGCTCGACGCCGCGGCACCGTACCAGCGCCCGCAGGTGAGCACGATGCGATTGTCGAGCGTCATGTACCAGCCGCGGCTGCCGGGCTTCGGGCCGGAGACCGGAGTGATCACCAGCTCGTCGAGTCGCGCCCGCAGCCGCACGATGTGTGCGCGTGCGGCGGCGGGATCGGGGTAGAGGTGGGCCGATCGGCCGAGTTCCCGGTTGTTCACGGCGAGCAGGCGCCAGATGCCGGCCGGGTCGGCGGATACGATCTTCGGCGCGGTCGCGGTGGTCACCACCGCGTCACGGAAGCGGTTCCAGGATTCGCGCATGGGGTCGCTCGCGGACGCGAACGACCAGAACACCACTCTCGGCGTGGGCGACATTGCGATTCCCTCTGACTTCCCCCGGAACTCCCTAGGAATCGTGGGGTTCCCGAGTGAAGAGCGGGCAATCGGAAGGTGAAGGGGCAGTGTCCGAGAGGCGTGCAGAGGGTCTGCTCCGGCGGGTCTAGCCGTCGTTCTCCACGATCACGTCGTCATCGGTGGAGACGACCTCGTCGGGGTCCTCCGGCTCGTCGGCGATGGTGGGATCGACACCGGAGGGCACGGCATCGGTGGTCGGCCCGTTGCCCACCACGCCCTCGCCGTCGGGGTAGCCCGCGGAATCCGGGTACTCGATGTCGCTGAGGTCGACGTCATCGGGGTTCTTGTCGGTCATGCTGCTCCTCGTCGCTCGAGCGGTACGGGTCATCCGCTGCTCCAGTCAAGCACGCCGGCACGGCTCACACGAGGGGTGCCACGACGCCGTCGCCCCTCGGCACGGAACGGGTTGAGCACTTCGCGCGGGGTGACGTCAGTAGTTCTGCTGGATGGATGCGGCGATCGTGCCCACGTCGTCGTTCGCGGCGAACAGGCCGTTCACATCGGTGAAGACGCTGCTGTTCGCCATGATCGTGAACGCGAAGGTGCGGCCGCCCTCAGTGTCGATGTAGCCCCCGAGCGCCTTCGTGGGCAGGAAGTAGCGGCCGTTGAAGCCGTCGAGGGCGGCGAGGGTGCCGGTCTTGCCGACCACCTTGCCCGCGGCGGGGCTGTCGGCCTGCACGAGTGTGAGCGAGCCGTCGACGCCGAGACCGGGCAGGGTGGAGCGCCACTCGTCGGCGTCATCGCGCGCCGCCATGATGGTCTGCAGCTGCACCTCGTTGTTCGCCGTGATCTTGTTGCCGGGCAGCCCCGAGCCGTCGATGAGCACGGCGCCCGTGGTGTCGAGGCCCGCGTCAGACCAGATCGTGCCCGCCGCCTTCAGGCCATCGGCGCATCTCGTGCTGCCGTTCGCCACGGCGAGCAGGCAGATGAAGGTCTGGGCTCCGCGGTTGTAGCTGATCTTCATGGCGTAGGTCGCGTCTTCCTTCAAGGGAAGACTCGTCAACTCGGCCACCGAGGGCAGGGCGTCGACGGCGTCGGTGGCCGGCAGGGCCGCATCCGGATTCGTGGAGATCGGGTCGGCGGTGACGGTCACGCCCGCGCGGGCCAGCGCCTCGATGAGGGCGGTGCGCGCGAAGGTCGCGGGGTCGGCGAAGGCGTAGACCTTCACGATCGGATCGGCGTCTTCGAGGATCGTGCCGCTCAGCACGATGGTCTTCTCGTCGGGTGACGACACCGTGATCTCGGTGTCCTCCGTGCCGGCGGCGACGGTCTCGACCTGATTGTCGATCGTCCAGGGCGCCACGACGGGGCTCATCGCGGTGGCGGCCTTCTCGCCCACCGCGCCCGGGGTGATGGTGAGGTCGATGACGTTCTGGTTGATGATGATCGGGGTGACGGGCTGGCCGTCGAGCTCGGCCGGGGCCCAGAGCCGGTCGTCGACGATCACGTCGCCCGAGACGGCATCGATGCCCGACGCCTTCACCTGGGCCGCCAGCGCGTCGAGGCCGGTGAGCGGGTCTTCGGTGGTGAGGGTCGCCCCCGGCACGCCGTTGGCATCGTTGTGGTCGAGATTCGTGAAGTCGACCGTGCCGTCGGCCTTGGTGCGGCCGCCCATCGTGAGGTCGCCCTTGCCCACCAGGATGAGGTCTCCCGTGAGAGTGCCGTCGACCACCTGCCCCGTGCTCTTCACGGGCGTGACGACGGTGTGGTCGGGGCCGAACTGCAGCCAGGCCGCGCCGATGCTGTAGGTCTTCACGACGGATCCGGGTTCGAAGAAGGTGTCGGCGTTCAGCGAGACGATCTGCTCACCCGTGTCGACGTCTTTCACCGAGATGGCCCACTGACCGTTCGCGTAGGCCGGCTGGTTCATCACATCGAGGGCCTCCTGGGTGAGACCGGGAACGCCGGTGAGTCCCACGCTCGGTGCCGCCGTAGGCGCGCCCGCCTGGGCGGTGCACGCCGACAGGCCGACGACCGCGATCGCGACCACGGCGGCGAAACGGATGGATGTGGCGACCTGCATGCTTCCGACCCCTCTGAGAACCCACGCACCGGCCGCCGAGCACGCCGCTGACCGATCTGACGCTCCGATCATCTCAGCCGCGGGACTCCCGCCGGAATGGGCCCGGTCGGCATTCCCTCATCGGCTCCGCACGTTCAGGCGGGAAGCTCGCCCGCCACCACCCGGCCGCGCGACACCACGGCGACGATCCCGTCGGTGTCGAGATCGTCGATCGTCTCCCACGGACGCCCGCGCATCACGACGAAGTCGGCGCGATGACCCGCGGCGAGCAGGCCCAGGCTCGACTCCCGGCCGAGGGCCCTGGCCGCCCGGGTCGTGGCGGCCTCCAGCGCCCGCGAGGCGCTCCAGCCGAAGACCGAGGCCATGAGGCGCACCTCCGCCATCTGGTCGCCGAACTGCACGTGATGGCCGTTCGCATCCGTGCCGAGCACGAAGTCGACGCCGGCACGGGCGGCCTCGCGCAACAGGGCGTCGCGCTCGGCCACGAGCGCGGCCGCCTTCTCGGCCTGCTCGGGCGAGACCCCGTTCTCCCCCGCCGCGATGCGGTCGTTGATGAGCAGCGTGGGCGCCACGGTGATCCCCGCGGCGACGACCCGGGCGGCCTGCTCCGGCGTGAGAAGGGTGCCGTGCTCGAGGGAGTCGACGCCGTGCTCGAGGGCCGCGTCGATTCCGGCGGCCGTGTGCGCGTGGGCGGCGACCCGCATCCCGAGCGCGTGCGCCTCGTCGACGATCGCCGCGATCTCGGCGCCGGTGTAGTTGCGCCACGCGCTCTTGTCGCCCACCGAGAGAACACCGCCGCTCGTGGCGATCTTCACGCCATCGGCACCGGCTCGGGCCCAGTGGCGCACGAGCTTGCGGCACTCGTCGGGCCCGTCGGCGAGCATCTTGCGCAGGGGGAAGGCCGGCGGGATGAAGAGGTCGCCGTGCCCGGCGGTCATGCTGACCATGCCGTGCGCGAGCATCCGTGGTCCGTCGACGATGCGGTCGTCGATCGCCCGTCGCAGCGAGAACTGGATGTCGTCGGCCGCCAGATCGCGCACGGTCGTGACGCCGCCCTGCATCGCCTTCACCGCGTTCGAGAGCCCGTGCAGGGTCTGCTCCTCCGGTCGCGTCACGAGCGGCCAGGTGAGGAAGTCGGCTTTCCCGTGGCCGGCATGGCCGACCAGATGCACGTGGGTGTCGATGAGGCCGGGGATGACGGCGAACTCGGATGCGGCTGCGGGGTCCGCGGGTTCGATCCGGCTGATGACACCGTCGGTGTCGTCGACCTGCCAGGTGAGGGTGCTCGGCCCGTGGGCCGTCTCGCCGTCCCAGAGCTGGGCGGTGATGCGGTTCATAGTGGTGCTCTTTCGGCGGTTCGGTGGATCAGGTGCGGGAGTTCTTGCGGGGGAACAGCTGGCCGAGGGCCGCCGGCGGCCTCATGGTGGTGCCGGCCACCACCAGCACGGCGAGGGTCACGAGATAGGGAGCGGCGGTGGCGAGCGCGCTCGGCAGCGGCACGAACAGGAACACCACGAGGAGCGCGGCTCCGAGCGCGAGCGGAGCGATCCCCGAGGTGCGCGCACCCCGGCGGATCCGGAGCAGCCCGAGCAGGAGGAACACGACGGCGAGGATGAACAGCAGCGCCCGGAAGGTCTCCGGACGGCCGAGGCCGACCGCGTCGCTGAAGCCGAACAGCGAGGAACCGAGGAACACGCCCGACGGCATCCAGTTGCCGAAGATCAGCGTGGCCAGGCCGATGAAGCCCCGGCCGGCCGTCTGGTTCTCCACATAGGCCTGCGAGATCAGGGCGAGGTAGCCGCCCGCGAATCCCGCCAGCCCGCTGCCCACCAGCACAGCGATGTACCGGGTGCGGTGCACCTTGCCGCCGAGGGCCTGGAGGGCGGCGGGCTGCTCGCCCGCGGCGCGCCAGCGCAGACCGAACTTCGTGCGCCAGAGCAGGTACGCGGTCGCGGGGATCAGCAGCAGCCCCACGATCGCGGCCAGCGACACGTCGTGGGTGAGACCACCGACGATGCCGCCCACCTGCGTGATCACGGGGATGCCCGAGGCCTCCATGGTGCGGGTGAGGTCGGGGGTACCGAGACCTCCGGAGAGGAACGGCACGCTCACCACCGGCAGCGACCCGTCGATGCGCGGTGACCGGGCGATCGTGCCGCCGTCGATGCCGTTGAACACGATGTCCGACATGAAGCGCGCGAGCGCCGCCGCGATCACGTTGATCGCCACACCGACGATGAGCTGGTTGAGCCCCATCTCGATGCACAGCACGGCCATCAGAAGGCCGAAGATGAGGCCGCCCACGACTCCACCGCCGAGTGCGGCCCACGGGCCCCACAGCCAGCCGAACAGGCCGGCCATCCAGGTGCCGCCGATCATCATGCCCTCGAGGCCGACGTTGATGACGCCGGCGCGCTCGGAGTAGAGACCGCCGATGGCCACCACGGCGATCGGTACGGTGAGCCGCAGCGCGGACCCCCAGGTCGACGACGCCGAGATACCGGGGGCGTCGGCCACGTACTGCGCGACGATGATCAGTCCGAGTCCGAGCAGTCCCCAGCGCACGGCCGCCCGCAGGCGGCGAGGGCTCGGGGCGAGCGATCGGGGGGCGGCGGCGGGCGCCGAGGGGGTCGCCGATTCGACGGTGTCGGTCATCGTGCCGCCTCCATTCCGGGGGCCGAGGGGGTGGGCGGGGGCGGCGATCCAGGATGCCGACCGGCCGCCCGGCGACGACGGAGGGCGTTCCAGAGGGCGATCCTCTGGTCGGCCCGCTCGGTCAGCCAGTAGCCGATCGCGGAGCTCAGCAGGATGACGGCCATGAAGACCGATCCGACCTCGGTGGGCAGCTTGACGAGACCGAGAACCTGGGAACTGCGCTCGACGAACGCGAGCACGAAGGCGCCGAACGCGATCCCGATCGGATGCGACCGGCCGAGGAGGGCGGCGGCGAGGCCCGTGAACATGAGGTCGGTCGGCAGCGTGCCGTCGAAGCGGAAGGCGGTGCCCAGCACGTGCGGCAGCCCGACGAGCCCTGCGATCGCCCCCGATCCCAGCATCGCCCAGATGATGCGGCGGTTCACCCGGATACCGGCGGACTCCGCCGCCTCGGGCGACTTCGAGGCCACCTGCAGGGTGAAGCCGAACACCGTGCGGTACTGGATGAGGTAGAAGAGGATGCCCACGGCGATCGCCACGAGCAGGAAACCGCTGATGGTGGTGCGGTTGCCGATGCCGAGGTCGACCAGGGCCGGCATCGCGCCCTCGGCGTCGATGATCGCGGTGCCGGTGTTCTGCCCGCCGCCGGAGCGGAAGACGTCGGCGAGCAGGATGGCGACGACGGTGGTCGCGATCGCGTTCATCAGGATCGAGGTGATGACCTCGCTCACACCCCGGTAGACCTTGAGCAGAGCGGGTACGAGCGCCCAGAGCGCGCCCACCAGGCAGCACACGAGCAGGGTGATCGGGAGCCGGAGAGCCAGCGGCAGGGGCAGATTCGCGGCCACCACGGCGCCGGCCAGCGCCGCCACCCGGTACTGACCGTCGACCCCGATGTTGAACAGCCCCATCCGGAGTGCGAAGGCCGCGGCCACACCGGCGAGGTACAGGGGCACCGCGTTGTTGAGTGCCGAGACGAGCGAGGCCGGCTCGATGCCGTAGTTCCACATCACCTCGTAGGCGGATGCCGCGGAATAGCCGCCGAACGTGAGGAAGAGGGTGGTGACGAGCAGGGCCAGCAGCACCGAGACCACGGGTCCGGCCAGCGTGACGGCGATGCGGCGGATCATGCGGCGCCTCCGATCTGGGTGCGGACACCCGTCATGTACTCGCCGAGCTCCTGGGCGTCGACGTCGCGGGGATCGAGTTCTGCCACGATCCGGCCGCGGTAGAACACCAGGAGGCGATCGGAGAGGGCGAGCAGCTCGTCGAGGTCGGCCGAGATGAGGAGGGTTCCGAGCCCTCGGTCGCGAGCGGCGGTGAGCTCGCTCCAGATGGCCGACTGGGCGCCGATGTCGACACCGCGGGTGGGATGCGCGGCCACCAGCACGCGCGGATCCGAGCCGAGCTCGCGGCCCACGATGAACTTCTGCTGGTTGCCTCCGGAGAGCGAGGAGGCGAGGGTGGAGCTGCCGCCGCCTCGCACATCGAACTGCGCGATGATCGCCCGGGCCACGCCCGCGGCGCCGCTCCGGCTGAACCAGGGCCCCCGTCTGACCGGAGGGCGGGTGTGATAGCCGAGAGCGGCATTCTCCCGCAGCGCCATCGACAGCACGATCCCGTCGCGGTGCCGGTCTTCGGGGATGTAGGCCATCCCGCGCGCCCGGCGCTCCTCGGTGGGCAGACCGCTGATGTCGTGACCGCCCATCGCGATCGCGCCCGAGTGCTTCGCCCGGCCGAGGAGCGCCATCAGGAGTTCCGACTGGCCGTTGCCCTCCACGCCGGCCACCCCGACGATCTCGCCGCTGTGCACCTCGAGCGAGACGCCATCGAGGGCCGGCACCTCGCCGGGCTCACCGACGGTGACCTCGGTGGCGGAGAGCACCACATCCGTTCCGGGTGGCACCTCGCGCGGCGCCACCGCGGGCATCGCGACCTTCACCATGAGCGAGGCGAGGTCGGAGGCCGACGACTCGGCGGGCGTGGTGCGCCCCACGACGGCACCGGCCCGGATGACGGTGATCTCGTCGGCGAAGTCGAGCACCTCGTCGAGCTTGTGCGAGATGAAGATCACCGCCGCACCGGCCTCGGTGAAGCGCCTCATCGCGGCGAACAGCGACTGCGCCTCGCTCGGCACGAGCACGGCGGTCGGCTCGTCGAGGATGATGATGCGCGCATCGCGGTAGAGCACTTTGAGGATCTCGACGCGCTGCCGCCCGCCGACGCCCAGATCGCGCACGAGCGCGTCGACATCCACCAGGAAGTCGTTCTCCTCGGCCAGCGAGGCGACCCGCGAACGGGCCGCCCTGCTGTCGAGTCGCAACGCGGTTCCCGGCTCGTCAGCCAGCACCACGTTCTCCCACACGCGGAGCGCGTCGGCGAGCAGGAAGTGCTGGTGCACGATGCCGATGCCGGCCTGCTGGGCATCCCGGGGCGAGGAGAACGAGCGCGAGGAGCCCGCGATCTCGATCGTGCCCTCGTCGGGACGCTCCTCGCCGGCCAGGATCTTCATCAGGGTCGACTTGCCCGCCCCGTTCTCGCCCACGATCGCGTGCACCGTTCCCGCTTTCACGGTGAGGTCGATGCGGTCGTTGGCGACGAAGGCGCCGAACCTCTTGACGATGCCCGTGAGGCGCACCAGCACGTCCTGCTCCATCGGGATGCTCCTGTCGCTCTTCTGCTCGTCGCTCGTTCGGGGCGGGGCGGGGGTCGTTCCGCTAGACGGTCGTCGGCACGGTGATGGTGCCGTCGATGATGTCCTGCTTCGCCTTCTCCAGCT
Organism: Herbiconiux sp.; assembly: GCF_004297105.1. Lineage (GTDB taxonomy): Bacteria > Actinomycetota > Actinomycetes > Actinomycetales > Microbacteriaceae > Herbiconiux. The sequence continues at coordinate 284,580 of NZ_SCVE01000007.1, read as the reverse complement.
GGGTGCTGTAGGCGTCGAGGAAGCCGCCGGTGGTGGCGTAGCCCACGCCGTCGTTGGAGAGGTCGAAGTCCTGCTCCCCGGGCTCGAGCGTGCCGTCGAGGAATGACTTGATCGAGTCCTTCACGGCCACGTCGACGTTCTTGATGGCCGAGGTGAGGATGTACGGCTTGATCGACTCGTCGACCTGGCTGTAGACGTCACCGTCGACCCCGATGGCCCAGTTCTTCGTGGCCGTGGTCGAGGAGGCGGCCGCCTGCTCGTACACGCCCTGGCCCGATCCGCCGGCCGCGGCGTAGATGACGTCGGCTCCGCCGGCGTACATCGAGGCGGCGGCCTCCTTGCCCTTGGTGGGGTCGGAGAACCCGGTGAAGTCGCCGAGCGGCGAGAGGTAGGTCTTGTCGACGACGATCGACGGGTTCACCGACTTCGCACCGGCCTCGAAGCCCACGAAGAAGTTCTGGATGGAGGGCTGGTCGACGCCGCCGACGAAGCCCACGTGCCCGGTCTTCGAGGTGAGCGCGGCCGCCACGCCGACGAGGTACGACGACTGCTCGGCGGCGAAGGAGATGGTGGTGGTGTCGGGGATGACGGTGCCCTTGTCGATGTCGACGGCCACGAACTGGGTGTCGGGGTGGTCGGTGGTCTGCTCCATCGGCGTGGCGTACTGGAACCCGATCCCGATCGCGAGGCCCGAGCCCTGCGAGATGGCGAGGTCGAGGCGGTCCTGGTAGTCGTCGGTGTTGGGGCTCGAGAGGTCGAGCGGCGTGAAGTCGAACTCCGACTGGGCTTCGGTGAAGCCCTTGTACGCGCTGTCCATGAACGAGAAGTCACCGGTGGTGCCGTACAGCATCGCGATCGTGGGCCCATCGGACGAGGCGGTCGACTGGGTGCTCGCCGTGGTACCGGAGCATCCGGTGAGAACGAGCGACGCGGCCAGAGCGGTGCCGCCGATGGCCACCAGCTTTCGGGTGAGGGACATGAGACTCCTTGGTAATCGATTGCAAGCAAAAGCGAGCATAGTGCGCGGAATGATGTGCCTCAGTGTTCTCTCCAGCGGTTGCTTGCCCATTTCTGGCATGTTTCGAGCGTGTTTAAGGTGTGCAAAACCGGGCAAACGATTACACGAATTGACCGACGTCAGATGCTCACGTGCTTTATGGTGGCGACATGGACACCGCGGATCAGCCCACGCTCGCCGATGTGGCCGAGCGTGCCGGAGTGAGCGTCGCCACCGCATCCCGGGCTCTCACCGGGGCGCGCCCGGTGTCGGACGATCTGCAGCGCAAGGTGCGCGAGGCGAGCAAGTCGCTCGGCTACCGGCGCAACACCGTCGCGAGTTCGCTCCGCCTCCAGCGCACCGAGACCGTCGGGCTGGTGCTCCCCCGTTACACCACCACCTTCCTCTCCGCACTGATCGAGTCGGTGAGCGACGGGCTCGAGCACCACGACATGTCGCTCGTGCTCCGCTACTCCGAGCCCGATGCCGTGCACGACCGCGAGAACATCGAGTCGCTGATCGGCCGGCGGGTCGACGGCATCATCATCTGCCCGCCCTCCCTCGAGGTGAGTCGCGAGTCGATCGAGGCGGCCGGGGCCATCCCGGTGGTGCAGGTGGGGCGGTTCGTCGAGACCGATCGCTCCGACTCCGTGGGGCTCGACGAAGACCGCGCCACCAGCATGCTGGTGGCGCACCTGGCCGACCGGGGTGCCGGCCGCATCCTGGTCGTGGGACTCGACGCCGACGCCACGGCAGACGTGCGACGCATCCGTGCCCTGCAGGCGACCGGGGCGCTCCGCGGGGTCTCCGTGTCGGCCGCGGAGTTCACGGGCGCCGTGCTCGACGGCGGCATCCGCGCGGCCGAGCGGCTCGTGTCCGAATACGCCTCGGGCGACGACGGCTGGTCGGGGCCCGACGCCCTCGTCTGTGCCAACGACGACGTGGCCTCGGGAGTGCTCGCTGTGCTCCGGATGCGCGGGGTCGCGGTTCCGGGCACCGTGCAGGTCGCGAGCCTGCTCGATCTCGCCCCGGGTCGTGAAGACCACTCGACCACCACACTGCGGCACCCGTGGCCCGAGATGGGCCGCGAGGCCGTGCGCCTGCTCATCGACGCCATCGGCCGCGGCTCCGACCGCGTCGCCCGCAGGGTGAGCCTGGCGCCCCAGTTGGTGCCCGGCAGCTCGACCCGGCCCTAGGCCCGCTCGCGACGTCGTCGTCCGACCGCGGTCGCTCCGTTCCCCTCCGCTCCCCCGACCGAAAGGCCCGCCCCGTGTCCCGCGTCCTCCTCCTCGGCGAATCCTGGTTCGTCCATTCCATCCACCAGAAGGGTTTCGACTCCTTCACGACCTCCGAGTACGAGGTGGGCGGCGTCGAGTTCGTGGCCGCTCTTCGGGCAGCCGGTCACGAGGTGACGCACATCCCGTGCCACGAGATCAGCACGCGGCTCCCGGCAACGGCAGACGAACTCCACGAGCTGGCCGATGTGATCGTGATCTCCGACGTCGGTGCCAGCACCTTCCAGCTGCCGCCCGCCACGTTCAACCGCTCCGAGGCACAGCCCGACCGCGTCGAGGCGCTGCGCTCCTTCGCCGAGAGCGGCGGCGGACTGCTCATGATCGGCGGCTACATGACCTTCTCGGGCATCGATGCGAAGGCGCGCTGGGGTCGCACCGTACTCGCCGATGCGCTGCCCGTCACCGTGCTCGACCGCGACGACCGGGTGGAGCTGACGACGGGAGCGGCCCCCACGACGGATGCCCCGCATCCGATCACCGAGGGACTCGGCTCGGCCTGGCCCGTGCTCCTCGGCCTCAACGAGGTGACCGTGCGTGAGGGCGGCACGCTGCTCGCGAGCTGTGCCGGGCATCCGCTGCTCGTCGTGGGCGGCTACGGAGAGGGCCGCACCGGCGCATTCACCTCCGACCTCGCACCGCACTGGGCGCCTCGGGGGTTCCTGGAGTGGGACGGCTACGCTCCGCTGTTCGACCGCACGGTGCGCTGGCTGTCCGGGGAGGCGGTCGCGTGACCGGCGAAGAGCGGGCGGAGAACGCGGGAGCGGAGCACGTCGGCGGCGCTGACCCCGTCGACGGCACGGATCCGGTCGACACCGTGATCACGGGCGTCACCGTACTCACCCGCACCACACGGCCCGCGCCCGGCTACCCCCAACTGCCGCGCGACGACACGGCCGCGCGCGGAACCGCGGAGTTCCTCGCCGACCACGCCATCGGCATCCGCGACGGTGCGATCGCCTGGATCCGGCCGAGCGCAGAGGTGCCCGATGCCGTTCGTACGCGGGCGCAGCTGATCGACGGCCGCGGGCAGGTGGCCATCCCGGGCTTGATGAACTCCCACACGCACTCGCCGATGACGATGTTCCGCGGGTCGGCCGAGGACGTGCCGCAGAACGAGTGGTTCAACCAGCACATCTGGCCGATGGAGGTGAACCTCACCGAGCGCGACGTGACCCTGGGTGCCCAGCTGGCCGTGGGCGAGATGCTGCTGGCCGGGGTCACGAACTTCGCCGACCACTACTTCTCGACCGACCGCATCGCCGAGGTGGTGGAGGCCAGCGGCGCCCGTGGGCTGCTCGCCTCCACGTTCTTCTCCAGCGAGGGAGCCGCGGGCATCGCGAAGTCTGCGGAGTTCGCTGAGCGCTGGAACGGCGCGGCGAACGGCCGCATCACCACGGCGATGGGACCGCACGCGACCTACACGGTGAACGACGCCGACCTCGAGAAGACGGCCGAGCACGCTCGACGGGTCGGCGTGCGCACCCACATCCACGCCGCCGAGAGCCTGTCGCAGACCGAGTCGAGCCTGGCCCGGCACGGACGCACGCCCGTTCAGGTGCTGCACGACACCGGCATCCTCGAGACCGGCGCGATCATCGCGCACGGCACCGGGATCGTGGAGAGCGACCTCGAGTGGCTCGTGCCCTACGCCGACCGCGTGGCGGTCGCCTCCTGCCCCAAGGTGTACCTCAAGCACGCGCACTCCACGACGCCCGTTCGGATGCTGCACGATGCCGGGATCACCGTCGGCGTGGGCACCGACGGCCCCGCCTCGCACAACACGCTCGACGTGCTCGAGAGCATGCGGATGCTCTCGCTCACCCAGAAGGAGTTGCTGCGGGATGCCACCTGGCTGACCTCGGCCCACGCCCTCGACCTCGCCACCCGGCAGAGCGCGGCGGCCTTCGGCCTTCAGGACTCGCTCGGCACGCTGCAACCCGGATACCGCGCCGACATCGTGCTGATCGACCTGCAGAAGCCGCACCTGCAGCCGATGCACGACCTGGCCGCCGCCCTCGTGCTCAGCGTCAAGTCGGGCGACGTCACCACGGTGCTGGTCGACGGCCGGGTGCTGGTGGAGAACGGCCGGCTGACCACCATCGACACCGCGTCGGCCGCCGAGGAACTGACCCGGCGCATCCCCGAACTCACCGACCGCTCGCGCGGCTCGATCCAGGAGTACGCGCCGTGATCGAGGCCGTGAATTCTTCTTGGACCGACGTCGCCGCTCACCTCGAGGCCGCAGCGGCACGCACAGGTGCGGATGCGGCATCCGGGCTGGCGTTCCTGCCGTTCGGTGCCCTCGAGCAGCACGGACCGCACCTGCCGCTCGGCACCGACACGGCCACCGCCGCCGAGGTCGCCCGTCGCCTGGCCGAACGGCTCGACGCCGTGCTGCTGCCGCCCGTGCACTACGGCGACACCTGGAACAACGCCGGCTACCCCGGAACCGTGGGCCTCTCGACCGCCACCGTCACGGCCATCGCCGTCGACATCGGGCGGGCGCTCGTGCACTCGGGCGCTCGGGGCCTTGTGATCGTGAACGGCGACTGGGGCAACCGGCAACCGCTCGCCACCGCCGCGCGCATCCTGAACGACGAGCGCCTCCTGCCCACGATCGTGCTCGACCACCCCGGAATGGATGCCGCCATCGAGCGGGTGCGGGAGAGCGAACCAGCGGCTCCCGGACTCAACCACGCCGAGGAGGTGGAGACCTCGATCATGCTCGCGCTCGATCCGCACCTCGTGCACACCGACCGCTACGTGAGCGCCTACCCCGTCTTCCCGAGCGACTTCGGAACCCGGCCGATGCAGCTGCATCCGTTCTCGGAGTCCGGTGTCTTCGGCGATCCCGCCACCGCCACCGCGGCGAAAGGCGCGACGATCCTGGCCGACACCGTCACGGCGTCGCTCGAGGTGCTCGAGGGCTTCACGGCCACCCTGGGTGCGCCGCCGGCCGCCAGGCCGCCCGCGCCCTAGGCGTCGTAGTTCTGGATGCTGCGGCCGTGCGAGCGGTCGGTGAGCCGCGCCAGCCGTGGCTGCAGTTCGGCGACCACCTGCGGCACGTCGACCGTCAGCACGCGCTTGCCGCGCATGAGCACCCGCCCGTCGACGATCGTGGTGTCGATGTCGTTCGACCGCGCACTGTAGACGAGCGTGTTCGCGAGGTCGAGCACGGGCTGCACACGCGGCTCGGAGAGGTCGACGAGCACGAGGTCGGCCCGGTAGCCCGCCGCGATCCGGCCGACCGACGACCCGAGTTGCACGGCCGCGGCGCTCTGCGTGGTGGCGTGCTCGAGCAGTTCGCCCGAGGTGAGCCAGCTGTTGTCGTTCTCCACGGCCTTCTGCACGAGCGCCATGAAGGTCATCGACTCCCACACGTCGAGGGTGTTGTTGGAGGCGGCGCCATCGGTCGCGAGACCCACGGGGATCCCACCCGACCGCAGCAGCCTGACCGGTGTGGTCTCCAAGCCGTTCTTGAGGTATCCCTTGGGGCCGCTGCCGACCCCCACGCGGCCCTCGGCCGCCATGGGGGCGAGCAGCGGGATGTCCTCGGGCACGATGCCGATGCCGTGCGCGATCAGCAGCCGGCCGTCCAGCAGCCCCGTGCGCTGGAGCACACCGATCGGTGTCGCCCCGTGCCGCTCCCGGCTGTGGATGGTCTGCGACCGGCCCTCCGAGGCGTGGATGTGCACGAGCAGATCGTGCTCCTGGGCGGCCGCGGCCGTGCGGGACAGGTCGTGGTCGCTCACGGTGTACGGCGCGTGCGGCGCCAGCGCCGTGGTGATCCGCCCGCCCGCGGCGCCGTTCCAGCGCGTCGCGAACTCGAGCGAGCGCTCCAGTCCCGCTTCGCCGTCGGACGAGAAGTAGGTCGAGCCGAGCACCGCTCGGAGGCCGGTCTCGTCGGTGACCTTCGCGATCCGGTCCATGGTGAAGTAGTGGTCGGCGAACGTCGTGACCCCGCTCCGGATCATCTCCGCGGCGGCGAGCCGGGTGGCCAGCTCGACGTCGTCGTCGGTGAGGTTGACCTCCATCGGCCAGATGAACTCGTTGAACCAGCGCTCCGGTTCGATGTCCTCGGCGGCGCCGCGGAACATCACCATCGGCGTGTGCGTGTGGCAGTTGATGAAGCCCGGCATCGCCACCATCCCGGCGGCGTCGATCGTCTCCCGCGCCGAAGGCGGCGTGACGAGTGCACCCGAGGAGTCGCGGGCATCCGTCACCGACGCGAAGGCGCCGTCGCGGATGACGATGATCTGGTCGTCGGCGAAGGAGACGGCCCCGGATGCGTCGTGAACGAGCACGGTCGCGCCCATGATGACGAGGTCGGCGGGTGAGCCGGTGGGAGCGCCGAGACCGGCGTCGGGCGCGCTCATCGGAACGCCGCCAGACCGAACGACACCATGTTCTCGAAGGTGGCCTCGCGCTCGGCGGCGGTCATCTCGGCGCCCGGGAGATCGCTCACCGTGCCCACCATGAGCGCCTCGAACGTCTCCTTCAGCGCCACGGCGTAGAGGCCCGCGGCCTCCATGTCGATGCCGATGGTGCCGTAGTCGAGCAGGCGCGGAACGAGCTGCTCATCCGGGTTGTAGAACGAATCGGTGGTGAAGAGCGGGCCCACGTGCATGCGTTTGCCCGTCTGCTCGCCGTACTCGACGGCTCTGCGGAGGAGGCCGAACGAGGGCGCGTGGCTGAGGGAGACCCCGGGCACCCACTCGCGGGTCATGGCCGAGTTGGTGTGTGCGGCCGAGGCGGCGATCACGTCACCGAGTTCGAGATGAGGCGCGATGCCGCCGATGGTGCCCACGCGCACGATCCGCTTCACGCCGTAGTGGCGGGCGAGCTCGGTGGCGTAGATGGCCATCGAGGGCATGCCCATGCCCGAGGCGAGCACCGAGACCGGGCGCCCCTCGAAGGTACCCGTGTAGCCGAGGATGCCGCGCACCTCGGTGACGAGGGTCGGCGAATCGAAGAACGTCTCGGCGATGAGCTTGGCGCGCCGGGGGTCGCCGGGCATCAAGACGTCTTCGGCGAAGTCTCCGGGTTCGGCGCCGATGTGCGGGGTGGCCATGGTGGTTCCTTTCGAACGGGATGAGCGTGGTCGAGTCGGGCGGGAGCGGTCAGCTGACCTGTGCCGGTGCGTACCGCGACAGCACCACCCGCTCGGCCCAGCTGACAAGACTGTAGAAGATCAGCGAGACGGCCGTGAGGATGGCGGCGGCGGCCCACAGCCCGGTGTAGTCGGAGTGCGCTCGCGCGCTCACGATCGCGTGCCCGAGTCCGTCGCCCGTGGCGAGCCACTCGGCCAAGGTGGCCGCGAGCACCGCCGTCGGCGCGGCGATCCGCGCGGAGGCGAAGATCGCGGGCAGCGTGTACGGCAGCTGCAGCCGCCAGAGCGTCGACCAGGTGGACGAGTCGTAGCTGCGCAGGAGGATGAAGGCGTCGGCCGGCACCCGTTTCAGACCGTTCTGGGTGTTCGCGAGGGTGGGGAAGAACGTGACGATGGCGGTGATCGCCACCACTCCGCCGAGCCCGCGCCCGAGCGCCAGGATGAGCACGGGGATGAGCACGATGATCGGCACCGACCGCAGGGCGACGGCGAGCGGGGTGAGCACGCGTTCCGCGATCGGGAAGGTCACGAACGCCACCGCCGTGCCGACGCCGATGACGAGCCCCGCGACGTAGCCCACCCCGGCGTGAACCAGCGTCACGTTCAGGGCGTCGAGCATCACGGCGCGGTTCTCCCCCGCTTCCTCGGAGAAGAAGAGATAGGTCAGCACGTCGACCGGCGACTTGCCCACGAACGGAGACATGTCGAACACGATCAGGTAGGCCCACCACGCGAGCAGGATCACGGCGATCGACCCGATCGTCCAGGCGACGGCGCCGGCGAACCGGCCCGCCGCCGAACCGCTCGCCGCGCGCGACGGCTGCTGGGCGTTCGAGATCGAGGCCGACCAGGGCGTGAGCCACCGGCGCAGCAGCCCGAAGAGGCCGTACGGGACGGCAGCCATCACGGTCGCGAGCAGGGCCACCGACCACACCCGGGCCAGGTCGAGCGACATCAGCCCATTGATCAGCAGCACACCGAGACCGGCCTTGGCGCCGATGAACTCGCCGAAGATGGCTCCGAGCACCGCGGCGGCGGCGCCGATCTGAAGGCCGGTGAGCATCGACGGGAGACCGGAGGGCAGGCGCACGAAGCGCAGCGCGCTGAGTCCCCGGCCTCCCCAGGCCGCCACCATCGTGAGCGGGCCGCCGTCGGCCGAGCGGAGACCCAGCATCGTGCCCACCAGCGTGGTGAAGAACACCGAGAGCGCCGCGAGCACGACCTTCGCCGTGTCGGGGTCGAAGGTGAGCTGAAGCAACGGATTGACGGCCACGAGCGGCAAGCAGAACAGGGCGAGTGCCAAGCGCAGGAACAGCGACTCGAAGACCGGCACCTGCACGAAGAGGATGGCGACGAGCACGGCGGCCAGGTTGCCCCAGAACCAGCCGCGGACGGCGATCCAGGCGGTGCTCGTCAGCGCCCCCCAATAGAGGTCGGGGGTCTCGACCAGACTCTGGATGATCGCGGTCGGCGAGGCGAGCACGCCCAGTCGGGTGAGCCACAGGTCGGCCGCCACCTCCCAGAGCACGAGGAGCAGGAGCGTCACGATGAGCGTGGTGACCCAACCGTTGAGTGAGCGACGACGCGCCTCGCGGCCCGCACGCTCGCGCTCGGTGGCGATGGCGGCGGCCCGCAGGTTCTCGCGGTCGGCGGATGCGGGCACGCCGACCGTGCCGCTCAGCCCGGTCACCCCGGTCACGATGCCCCCTGCCCCGCCCGGGCCGGCGGCTCGTGCTCGCCGTCGGCCTGCAGAGCGTCGCTGTCGTCCTGGTCGTCGCTCCCCGCGTGCAGCATCGCGCTCAGTTCGTCGCAGATCGCGTGGAACTCAGGGCTGGAGAGCAGCTCCCGGCGCCTCGGCCGTGGGAAGTCGAGGGTGATGTCACCCACGATGCGACCGGGCCGGGGCGACATCACGATCACCCGGTCGGCGAGGAACGCGGCCTCGGAGATCGAGTGGGTCACGAGCAGCGCGGTGGCCGAGGTCGCCGACCAGAGCTTCTGCAGTTCCTCGTTCATGCGCTGCCGGGTGATCTCGTCCAGTGCTCCGAACGGCTCGTCGAGCAGCAGGATCTCGGGCTCGGCCACGATGGCGCGCGCGATCGCGACCCGCTGGCGCATGCCGCCCGACAACTGGGCCGGCCGCGCATCCGCGAATCCGTCGAGACCGACGAGCGAGATCAGGTCGTCGATGCGCTTCGGGCTGATCGTCGTGCGCATCACCTGGCCGGGCAGCCGGATGTTGTCGCGAACGCTGCGCCAGGGCAGCAGGCTCGGGTCCTGCAGGGCGAGACCGAGCCGGTGCGCCTTGCGGATGGCGGCCGGGCTCTCCCCGTGGATCGTGACCTCGCCGGCTGAGAACGACTCGAGGTCGGCGAGGATGCGGAGGATCGTCGACTTGCCGCATCCCGAGGGCCCGAGAAGGGCCGTGAACGATCCCTCCGGAACCGCGAGCGACACATCGTCGAGAGCGAGCACGTCGCGCTTCTTCGAGGAGTAGACCTTCGTCAGGTTGGTGAGGGTGAATCCTGAGCCGTTCACGGGCCTCCATACTTTCTGCGTGGACTCCTCGCGACCCGTCGAAATCGGTCGCACAAGGGGCGCTTGAGGACCGATTTTCGACGGGTCGCGAGGAGGAGGGTGGGGCTAGCCGATCGTGTTGCCGCCGGCGTAGATGTCGGTCAGGAGCGAGGTGTCGAAGAGCGACTCGTCGACTCCGGTGATGCCGAGCGTCGTGAGGGTGGCGATGTTGTTCTTGATGCCCTCGTCCGAGATCGTCAGAAGGCCGTTGGCCTCGGTCTCCGGGGTCACCAGCAGGTCCATCTGGAGCGCGGCCTGCTTGGTCTGCTCCTCGATGGTGAGACCGCCGTCTTTCGCGTAGTCGTTGACGGTGAGCTCGACGGCCTCGGTGGGGTCGGCCACGTAGTTCTGCCAGCCCTCGATCTCGCCCTTCAGGAAGCCCTCGATCGCGGCCTTCTTCTCGGGGTCTTCGAGCGACGCCCGCGTCACGGCGTACACCTGGGCGTAGACGTCGAGTCCGTAGTCGGCGGTGAGGAACACGGTGCCCTCCTTGCCGGTCGACTCCTCGTAGGAGATGGGCTGCTCGGAATAGAACACCCAGAGTCCGTCGACCTCGCCGGAGACGAGCGGCGCCACGTCGAAGCCGACGGGGACGGTGCTGACCTTCGAGGCGTCGACGCCGTTGACCTCCATCAGGGCATCCTGGGCGGCCTCGTCGCCCGCCGGCACACCGATCTTCTTGCCCTCCATGTCGGCGGGGGTGGTGATCGGGTTGTCGGGGCTGGAGAGGATGGCGAGCGGGTTCTTCTGGAAGCCGGCCGCCACGATCACGAGGTCGGCGCCCTGCTCGTTCGCGCGGGCGACGGTGTCGGCGTTGGCCATGCCGATGTCGGCCTGGCCGGAGGCGACCGCGGCCATCGAGTCCACATCCGGGCCTCCGGGCAGGATGTCGACGTCGACGCCGTTCTCGGCGTAGTACCCCTCGCTGTCGGCGACGTAGCTGCCGCCGAACTGCACGAGCGGGATCCACGAGGTCTGCAGGGTGATGGGGGTGAGCGCCGCGCTGTCGGTCGAGCCGGTGTCGGCGGAACCGCTCGACGACGCGCAACCGGCGAGAAGCGCGATGGATGCGGTGAGAGCGGTGGCCGTGGCGAGCGCCCGAAGGCGGCGGGTGGGGTGGGACGTCATGGGTTCTCCTCGGTGCGTGCGGGATGGTGCCGGGGGGGGTGTGAATGGTCGTGTGCGGGACGCGCGGACTGGCCGCGTCTGCAAACCGTTTTGCATCTTGGTTTCCGCCTGACACTACGTGCCGACTGTTTCGAGACGATTACCGTCTGTTACTGACGTGTAAACGCCGACTCGTCGCCGCAATTCGGACCGGTCTCCGGCACCATCTCGCCTTGCAACTCGATTTGCACATCGCGGCACGATTCACGTCATCGACTGCCGGCGTCAGCTACTCTGAGTCGGTGACCGACGCCACCGCCAAGCCCTGGACGATGCAGCAGATCGCCGCTGCCGCGGGCGTCAGCGTGACCACGGTCTCGCACACCCTCTCGGGGAAGCGGCCGGTCAATCCCGAGACGGCCCTGCGCATCCGTCGCCTGATCGACGAGTTCGGCTACGTTCCGGATGCGGGTGCCCGCCAACTCAAATCGGGCCGGAGCCGGATGATCGGGCTGGCCGTGCCCGACATCTCGCACTGGTACTTCGGTCGCATCGCCCGCGGCGTGGAGGAGATGGCGAACGAGCGCGACTACGGCCTCATCATCTGCAGCACCTCGAACTCCGATCCGCGACGGGAGAAGCGCTACTTCAACCTGCTGCGCACACGGTCGATCGACGGCCTCGTCTACACCGCGAGCCGCGAGATCGCCGCCACGGACGAACTCATGAAGATCGCGGAGTCGTCGTCCCCCATCGTTCTGGCCGACGAGGACGTCCCCGGCCTCGACGACGTGCCCTCCGTGACCTCCACGAACTACGGGGGTGCCCAGGAGCTCGGGCGCCACCTGCGCGACCTCGGTCACACCCGCGCCGTCATCATCGCGGGCTACGCCGGGCTGCACTCCACCGTGCAGCGGGTGCGCGGCATCCGGGAGTCGTTCCCGAACGCGCTCGTGCTGCACGGCGACTTCGAACTCGCCTCCGGATACGCACTCGCGTCCGACCTGCTGGCCAATCAGGTGGGGTTCACCGCGCTCTTCGCCAGCAACGACCTCATGGCCATCGGAGCGATGCGCCGCCTGCAGGAGGCGGGGGTGCGTGTGCCCGAAGACGTGTCGATCGTGGGTTTCGACGATGTCGACATGGCGTCGGTGGTCTCCCCCGGACTCACGACGGTGCGCCAGGACATGCTGGGCATCGGGAGACAGTCGGCCGAGCTGCTGATCGACGCGGTGGAGGCAGGGTCGACCGAGGGGATCCAGTCGATCGGGCTCCCGGTCGAGCTCGTCATCCGCGGCTCGACGGCACCACCGCCGTCCTGAGTCGCGCCCCGCGACGGGTGCTCCCGCCGGTTCAGCCCGCCTGGGCCGGGCTCTGCCACCCCGGAGCGGTGAGGTCGGTGGCGAAGTCGGCCACCACGGATCCGTAGCCCACGAGGGGCGCCGGCTGCCCGTACCAGGCCAGCAGGCCCGGCTCGTAGACGCTGGTCCGGCCGCCCAGAATGAACGCCCAGACATAGGGCAGGAAGATGCCGAGCACGAGGAAGCCCGCGTCTTTGCGGAACGACTGCCCGATGCGTGACATTCCGATGATCAAGAAGATGCTGGCGACGAACCCGAGGCCCAGGAGCGACAGCAGCGCGAGCCAGCCGGGCTGGCCGCCGAGCTTCAGCCACACCCAGGTGCGGTAGTAGGGCACCCACGCGATCCAGGGCTTCACCCCCACCTTGCGGTAGAGCGACATGAGCGCGAATCCCATCACCACCCAGCTGGCCGCGATCACGAGGATCACGAGACCGTAGGTGAGCACCAGCACACCGACGATGATCTGGACCGCAAGGGCGGACTGCGCATCGGGAGTCATCTGCACAGCGTATCGGTGGCGCGCGATGAAAAAAGCCCGGCCCCCTTGCATGAGCGAGGGAACCGGGCGTGTTGTGACCCCAGCGGGATTCGAACCCGCGTTACCGCCGTGAGAGGGCGACGTCCTAGGCCGCTAAACGATGGGGCCGTCGTGACAACTCATCGAGTATGCCACACCCCGGAGGGCTTCTCAAATCAGGCGGGGGCGAACACCGCGAGCGCCCCCGGCACGAGTTCGACGGTGAGCGGGAGGGGGCCGAACCGCTCGCCGTCGGCGAAGCCGACGACATCCGGAGCCGACACCGTCACCGTGCGTGCCCGACGGAACTCCACGACCTCGAGCCCGGCGTGCGTGCCCGAGAACACCTTCGGGAAGAGGCGGATGAAGCGGATGCGCGACACCGGCTTCACGATGAACACATCGAGCAGACCGTCATCGAGCAGGGCGTCGGGCGCGATCTTCATGCCGCCGCCGATCGTGGTGTTGTTGGCCACCGAGAGCAGGCACGAGTCGACCTCGACCCGTTCGCCGTCGATGTCGAGCACGTAGTGCCGGTTCTTCAACGTGACGAGCTCGGCGATCAGCGCCAGCACGTAACGCGAGGCGCCCTTCGGATAGCGCATGCCGTTCGCGCGCTCGTTCACCGCGGCGTCGAAACCGGCGGAGAGCACGCCGGCGAACCAGCGGTGCGCCGCATCCGGCCCGTTCTCACCGGCCGGCACATCGATGCCGGGGCCGGTGACCCGAGCGGCGTCGATGACCCGCGGCTCGCGCTCGAGGGAGTCGCAGAGCGCGACGATGGCCGCGGGGATGTCATCGGCGGGGATGCCGATGCCGGCCGCGAAGTCGTTGCCCGTGCCGGTGGGCACGATGCCGAGCGGCGTTCCGGTGCCGGCCACGAGGTTCACGCCGAGATTCACCATGCCGTCGCCGCCCACCACCACCAGGGCGTCGTGCGGTTCGGTGAGCGCGTGCCGGGCCACCCGCACGAGGCCTTCGAAGTCGGGCGCGCTGAGGGGGATGACCTCGTGCCCGCGCGCCTTGAGGGCGCTCACGACATCGGGGCCCACCTGACGGGTGGCCCCGAAGGAGGCGTTCGGGTTGATCGCCACGACGATCCGCTTCGCTGAGGTGCCCATAGCGACCGATTATTCCCCACGTTGCACGCCGGGCCGTGCTGGTGTTGAGTCGGAGATCATGAGACTCACGAAATTCGAGCACGCCGCACTGCTGCTGGAGAAGTCCGGCAAGAAGCTCTTCATCGACCCCGGATCGTTCACCACCGCCATCACCGAGGCCGCCGGCACGGTCGCCGTGGTGATCACGCACGAGCACGCCGACCACTGGACGCCGGAGCAGCTGAACCGCATCCTCGACGCCTCACCCGACGCCGTGATCTACGGGCCGGAAGGCGTCGTGAACGCGGCATCCGGATTCGACATCGTGCAGGTCTCCCCCGGCGACAGCATCGAGGCGGGTGGGTTCTCGCTGCGGTTCTTCGGCGGGCGGCATGCCATCATCCACTCCTCGATCCCCGTGATCGACAACGTGGGGGTGCTCGTCGACGACATCCTCTACTACCCCGGTGACTCGTTCGCCGTGCCGGAGGGCGTGGCCGTCGACCTCCTCGCCGCGCCCGCCGGGGCTCCGTGGATGAAGATCGCGGAGACCATGGACTTCGTGCTCGAGGTCGCGCCGAAGCGCGCGTTCCCGACGCACGAGATGGTGCTCTCGGTGGCGGCGAAGAAGATGGCGAACGACCGTCTCACCTGGGCCACCGAGCAGGGCGGCGGCACGTTCCTCCCCCTCGAGCCCGGCGACACCCTCGACCTCTGACCCGCGCGCCCTCAGCCCAGGCCGCTTAGCGCCCCCCACCCCTCCAGATCCGTCACTTTTCGCGCGAATTCGCCCGAAAATGAACAAAAAGTGACGGATCTGGGCGGGCCTGGAGGGAGGGCCAGCGCAGGGCTCTGCTGGGAAGGGGCAGCGGGCGGGGTCAGCGGGCCAGGGAGGGTGGCTCGGTGATGCCGAAGACGTCGGCGAGCGCCGTGCGGGCCGCCTGCCAGCCCGCCATGCCGTGCACGCCGGGGCCGGGCGTGGTGCTCGCCGAGCAGAGGTAGACCCCGTCCAGCGGGGTGCGCCAGGGCGTGGGCGAGAGCACCGGCCGCGACAGCAGCTGCGCCACACTCGCCGCCCCGCTCGCGATGTCGCCGTCGACGTAGTTGGCGTTGTAGAGCTGCAGAGCGGATGCCGGGATCGCGGCGCTCGCCACGACCCGGTCGCGGAACCCGGGCGCGAACTGCTCGATGCGGGCGGTGACGACATCCGTCATGTCGCGGCCCGACCCCCGCGGCACGTGCGTGTAGGCCCACAGCACCGTGTGGCCCTCGGGCGCGCGCCCCGGGTCGACGATGCTCGGCTGCGAGACCAGCACGAACGGATGCTCGGGGTACCGCCCGCGCGCCACCTCGCGTTCGCCGGCATCCACCTCGGCGGCGGATCCGGCCAGGTGCACGGTGCCCGCGCGCGCCAGCTCCGCGTTCGCCCACGGCACCGGCCCGTCGAGCACGTAGTCGACCTTCGAGGCGGCGTCGCCGTAGCGGAAGCGGCGGAGAAGGGCTCGATAGCCGGGCGGCAGCAGGTCGTCGCCGATGCGGTCGAGAGCGCGCGGGGTGACATCGAGCAGCACGGCGTGCGCGGAGGGGAGCTCGCGCAGGGAGTCGATGCGCGTCTCGGTGACGATCTCGCCGCCGTGGGCGCGCAGGTCGGCGTGCAGGGCGTCGACGATGGCCTGCGAGCCACCGAGCGGGATGGGCCATCCGCCGTCGGAGTGCGCGAGAGCGCCGAGCAGCAGGCCCGCACCACGGGCACCGAGGGCCGCCACCGGAGCGATGGCGTGGGCGCTCAGCCCCGCGAGCATGCCGCTCGCCTCGTCGGTGCGCAGACCGGCGGCTGCGCCCCGGGCGGTGGCGAGCACGCGTGCGCCGAACGCGGCGGCGGCCAACGGATGTCGCGGAACCCGGGCCAGGGGCGACATCGCGAAGTCGACCACATCGTCCTGCCGGGCGAGCAGCGGCGCGAAGAGGCGGTGCCAGGCCGCGCCGTCGGCACCGAGGCCCTCCACGGTGCGATCGAGGTCACGGTAGGCGATTCCTGCCCGGCCGTCGTCGAGGGCTTGGGCATAGGAGATCTCGGGTGTGACGAATTCGACCCGATCGGCCAGCTCGAAGGCGCGGAAGAAGGGCGACGCGAGCGCCATCGGGTGCACCGCCGAGCAGACGTCGTGCCAGTGCCCCGGCAGGGTGAGCTCGGCGGTGCGGGCTCCCCCGCCCGGCGATCCCGCCGCCTCGTACACGCGCACGCTGAGGCCCGCCCGTGCCATGGTGACCGCGGCGGCGAGCCCGTTCGGCCCGCTGCCCACCACGACGACGTCGACCGACCCGGAGCTCATGCCGCCAGACTACCCACGGCGGCTGCGCACGGGGCCGTGCGCCCGGCGGTGCGCCGGGCGGAGTCCCGGGTGGGAATGCAGCGGGAGCGGCCGTGGATGTATACCTGTGATAGCGCGAAACCGATCCCGGAACGAGGTCTTCATGAGCACCACCCGCGAACAGCCCGCCGCGAACACCGACTACGACACCGCGCCGTTCCGCCAGGTGTTCGAGCAGAACTTCACCTGGGCATCCGGCTTCGCGCGCAATACCCATCGCTACGCCGGCCGCACCGGCCTCACCGACTCGACCACCGGCCGATCGTGGACCTACCGCGAGCTCGGCGAGGTCACCGGCGCCCTCGTGGCCGGGCTCGCCGAGCACGGCGTGGGGGTGGGCGACCTGGTGGGCTACCAGCTCATCAACCGGCCCGAGTTCGCTTTTCTCTACGTGGCGTCGCAGGGGCTGCGGGCCGTGTCGTCGCCGATGAACTTCCGGCTGGCGCCGGCGGAGACGGCGCACATCCTGAACCAGTCGAGGCCCGTGATCTTCTTCTACGAGGCGTCTCTCGCGGCAGATGTGCGCACCGCCCTCGCCCTCGCCGAGTACACGCCACCCACCCTCGTGGAGGTGGGCGGGGCCGACGGCGTTCCGGTTCAGATCGCGGATGCCCTGCGCTTCGAGCAGCTGCTGGTCGAGGGGGCGCCGACGTTCACGGCGCCCCGGGAGGGCTCGGTGTGGGACGAGACATCCCGCCTCTACACGTCGGGCACCACCGGCATGCCGAAGGCCGTTCCGCTCACGAGTCTCAACGAGACCCTCAGCGCGCACGACGCGATCATGCACTTCCCGCTGGGGCCCACCGACCGCACCCTGAACATGTCGCCCTGGTTCCACCGCGGCGGCAACTACTGCGCGGGGCCGAACACGGCGTTCTACGTGGGCGCCGAGGTGGTGACCCTCCCCCAGTTCGAGCCCGGGCTCGTGCTCGACCTGATCGAGGAGCACGAGCTCACCTACGTGATCGGCGCTCCCACGAACCTCGAGCGGCTCGCGGATGCGCAGGAGGCGTCGCCGCGGGATCTCTCGTCGCTCTCCGGCATCGTGACGATGGGCGCTCCGCTCGACCGGGCGGCGGCGTTGCGCTATCAGAGCACTCTCACGCCGCGCATCGCGAACGGGTACGGCACCACGGAGGCGTTCTGGAACACCTACCTGCGGCCCGAAGACCTGCCGGAAGCGGCCGGTGCGGCCGGGCGGGCCTGTCTCGACGACGACGTGGCAGTGGTGAAGGTGTACGACGACCGGTTCGCCGATCCGACCGACCTCGTGGCGAAGGACGGCAGCGAGGTGGGCGAGGTGATCATGCGCACCGTCAAGAGCGGCTACACGTACATCGGCAACCCGGAGGAGCAGGACCGCAAGTTCAGGGACGGCTGGATGTACCCCGGCGACCTCGCCACCTGGGACGAGACCGAGATGGTGACCATCGTCGGCCGCAAGGACGACATGATCATCTCGGGCGGCGAGAACGTGCATCCGGTGCAGATCGAGGAGGTGCTGGCCGGCCACCAGGGCGTGGCCGACAGCATCGTCACCGCCCTCGCCGATTCGGATTGGGGCGAGGTCGTGGTGGCCTACGTCGTGCGTCGCCCGGGCCAGCTCGCCGACCCGGTGGCCGCCGCCGCGTCACTCGATGCCTTCTGCCAGGAGAGCGTCTCGCTCGCCCGCTTCAAGCGCCCGCGCCGCTACGCCTTCGTCGACGAGCTGCCCTACACGGCCACCGGCAAGAAGCAGCACTTCGTGATGAAGCAGCGCGCCGCCGCCGACGCAGCCGCAGGCCTCTTCATCACGCCGTAACAGGTTCCGGGGTCGGTTGTTCGCCTCATCTGAACGATTGGCGCCCGCGCTACGTTGTGGGGAGTGGAGGTGTCATGTCCGACGAGCAAGCCGAGCTGCTTCGGGCGATCCACGACGCCCACGGGCCCGCGCTGTACCGGTACGCGGTGCGGTTGACGCGCGATCCGGTACTCGCTCAGGACGTGGTGCAGGAGTCGATGCTGCGGGCGTGGAAGCGGCCGGCCATCCTCGAGCAGAGCGATGACGAGGCGCGCGCGTGGCTCTTCACCGTGGTGCGCAACCTCGTGATCGACGACCGGCGCAGCGCCCGGCACAATCACGAGTTCGCCACCGATGTTGTGCCCGAAGCGGCCTCACGCGGCACAGATCACGACGCCACCGACGCCATCCTCGACAAGTGGCTGCTGTCGGATGCGCTGCTCTCGCTCTCCCTCGAGCACCGCACGGCGATCGTGCGGTCGTACTACCTCGGCGAATCCGCGGGCGAGATCGCCGAGGCCGAGGACGTGCCCGTCGGCACCGTGCGCTCACGCATCCACTACGCCCTCCGCGCGCTGCGTCTCGCTCTGCAGGAGAGGGGTGTGGCCGAATGACCGATCCACACGAGTTCACCGACTGGGATGCCGCCTACGTTCTCGGCATGCTCTCGCCCGACGAGCGCCGGCGATTCGAACGGCACCTCACCGGCTGCCCCGCCTGCTCGCAGGCCGTGGCCGAGCTCGCCGGGATGCCCGGCATCCTCGCGGGTCTCAGCACCTCGGATGCCACAGCACTCCTGGCCGACGACGCCCGCGCCGTCGCCGACGCGCACCTGCGCGAGCTCGAGCACGAACCCAGCCAGGTGAGTCGCCTCGCCGCATCGGTCACCCGCAATCGGCGTCGGGTGCGACGTCGTCTCGCCGCGCTCGTCACCGGGGTCGGTGTCGTCGTCGCGGTGCTCGGTCTCGCGGTCGGCGTCGGCATCTCGGGCGGCTCGGTGAACCAGGGTTCCGAGGCCGACGGGCCTGCCGCCACCGCGCCCGCGACATCCGGAACGCCCGCCCCCGTCTCCCCGGGCGCAGCCGGCACCGACACGGTCGCCCGCTCGATGTCGCAGGTGGAGCCCGGCTTCCTCGCGGCCGACCTCACCGTCACCCCCAAGGGCTGGGGCACCCGGTTCGACTGGAACTGCAGCTACCGCGACGAGTGGGGTGCGAGCAGCACTCCCGTCACCTACGACCTCGTGGTGACGGATGCGACGGGCACCGAGACCACGGTGGCCACCTGGAGCGCCGCGGGCGGGGCCGCCGGCAACCTGTCGGCGTCGACGAGCATTCCGACGGATCAGATCGCGGCGGTCGACATCCGGGTCGCGGGCAGCGATCGTCCCCTGGTGCGCACCACGCTCTGACGCGCATCCGCTCTGCCGGGGCCCCGGCGCATCCACTCCACCACAGGTGCGGCGACCCCTCGGTGTGTTCGAGGCCCCTCCCCGGGATGGCAATATGGTGATGCAAACCCTTTCGACGCCTGTGCGACTTCGAGAACTTCGCGTGCTCGCAGCCCCGGACATGTATTGGAGGTCAGAAGTGCAGTTGTTCGTTCGTGGATCCGGCGGTTCGGTCTCAGGGGAACTGGCCATCCCGGTCTCGAAGTATCACGCTCATCGCGCCCTGGTGCTGGCCTCGCTCGCGCCTGGGCGGAGCGTGATCCACGGCCTGTCGGAGACGCGGCAGGTGGTGTGGACCATCGGCGTCCTGCGCGCGCTCGGCACCCGCATCGAGATCGAGGGCGACAGCTACGTCGTGCACGGCGGCCACTACGACACCCGCGACGGCGTGAACGACCACGGCTCGATCGCGGCCGAGGGCCTGCTGAACGTCGGCTCCTCGGGCACCACTCTGTATTTCATGACGGGCCTCGCTGCCCTCGCCGACCGGCCGATCACGCTCACGGGCATGAAGTACTTCCGCCGTCGCCCCATCAAGGCGTTGCTCGACTCGCTCGGCCAGCTCGGCGTGCGCTACGAGTCCACGAACGACTGCCCGCCCATCACCGTGCAGCCGGGGCGGCCCACCGGCGGTCACGTCACGATCCCGGGCACCTTGTCGCAGTGGCTCTCCGGGCTCCTCCTCGTGGCGCCCTTCGCCGAGCGGGAGACCACCATCGAGGTGCAGGGCGAGCTCAACGAGCAGCCCTATGTCGAACTGACGGTGCGGATGATGCGGCACTTCGGTCTCGAGGTCGAGCACTCCGACGACTGGCGGAGCTACACCGTGCGTCCGGGGCAGACCGCCACCGCGACCGACTACACACTCCCGCCCGACATCGGATCGGCGGCGTTCGGGCTCGCAGCCGCCGCGATCCACCCCTCCGACGTGGTCTTCCGCGGTCTCACCACCACCTCCTCGGCCGACACAGACCACCCCGAGGCGGATTTCCTCGACATCGTGGCTGCGATGGGGGTGCCGCTCGACCACGATCCTGAGACGGGGTTCGTGCGGGTGCGGCACGACGGCATCCGGTTGCAGCCGATCGAGCTCGACTGCCAACCCATCCCCGATCTGCTGCCCGTGGTCTCCGCACTCGCGAGCTTCGCCGACGGCACCTCGCGGCTGCACAACATCGGGCACATCCGGCTCAAGGAATCCGACCGCGTGAACGCCATGCTGCAGCTCAACAAGCTGGGCGGATCGCTCGTCGACGAGGGCACCTCGTTCTCGATCACCGGCGTCGATTCCCTGGCCGGCGCCCCCATGTCGAGCTTCAACGACCACCGGGTGCTGATGTCGCTGGCCGTGGCCGCCA
Organism: Herbiconiux sp.; assembly: GCF_004297105.1. Classification (GTDB taxonomy): domain Bacteria; phylum Actinomycetota; class Actinomycetes; order Actinomycetales; family Microbacteriaceae; genus Herbiconiux. The sequence goes on along the minus strand of NZ_SCVE01000007.1, from coordinate 263,553 downwards.
CTCGTGCCGAGGGCGAGTCGAGGCTCACCTATCCGCGCGCTTACCGCATCTCGTATCCCCGGTTCCTGCAGGCGATGACGGGCGTGGGGCTCGACCTGGAGATCCCGGATGCGGGCTCCGCCGCCGATTCGAGCCGCACCCGCGCCGGGCAGGCCCTCGCCTCATGACAGGTTCGCCCTCCTCGTCCTCCTCGCCCTCCTCGTCGCGGGTGGGCGGCTTGCGCGCCTCCGGCGGCGCGGCCGCAGTCGGCGCGGCTTCAGGGAGCGGCGCGGCCGGAGGCGGCGCGGCTCATGAGAGCGGCGCGGCATCACGGAGCGGCGCGGCACCAGGGAGCGGCGCGCCCGGAGGCGGCGCGGCCTATGAGAACGGCGCGGCGCCAGGGAGCGGCGCGCCCGGAGGCGGCGCGGCCTATGAGAACGGCGCGGCGCCAGGGAGCGGCGCAGCATCACAGAGCAGCGCAACACCACAAAGCAACGCAACATCACGAAGCGGTGCAACATCACAGAGCAGTGCGGCGCTAGGGAGAAGGGCGGCGCTAGGGAGCGGGGCGGCCGTCACGACGAGGCGATCGCTGGCTGCGCTCGTGGACGAGCTGGTGGCGCGGGAGCCGAATGCGATCGCCCTGGTCGAGGTCGGTGACCGACCGCGCTCGCTGACGTGGTCGGAGCTGCGCGGGGAGGCCGACCGCGTCTCCGCGGTGCTGCTCGAGCTCGGGGTCGAGCCCGGCGAGTCGGTGGCGTTCCAGCTGCCCAACTGGGCCGAGTGCGTCACGGTCACGCTCGGCGTGCTGCAGATCGGCGCGGTGGTCGCGCCCATCATGCCGGTCTTCGGCGCGCGCGAGACCGCGATGGTGCTCGCGCGGTCGCGGGCGCGCGTGCTGATCGCGCCCGAGTCGTTCCGGGGTCGGCGCCATGCCGAGGAACTGCCGGCGGTGGCGCGCGAGGCGGCCGCCCGCGGGCTGACGCTGCGCGTCGAGCACGTGCTCGTGGTGGCGGCCCACGATCCATCGGGCACCCTCCGCGCGGGCTCCACTCCCACCGACTTGCCACACCATGTGGCAAGCACCCCCGCCGGGCAACACTTCGCGGCAACTCAAACCGAAGCCAACCCCACCCCCAACGCCGACTTGCCACAACATGTGGCAAGCACCCCCGCCGGGCAACACTTCGCGGCAACTCAAACCGGAGGCCACCCCACCCCCAACACCGACTTGCCACAACATGTGGCAAGCACCCCCGCCGGGCAACACTTCGCGGCAACTCAAACCGGAGGCCACCCCACCCCCAACACCGACTTGCCACAAGATGTGGCAAGTGGAGGGGAGTTGCCACAAGATGTGGCAAGTCGCGACGTCATGCCCACCGGATGGCGCATGCTCGACTTCGACGCGGCGCTGGCGGGCGCCCGCGACGCCCGCGCGCCCATCGCCGCGCGTCGACCCGCGCCCGACGACGTCGCCCAGCTGCTCTTCACCTCCGGCACCACCGGCGAGCCCAAGGGCGTGCAGCACACCCACCGCACCCTCGGCCTCGCCACCGCGATGGAGGCCGCGCACCTCGAGCTGACACGAGACGACCGCGTCTACATCCCCTCCCCCCTCGCCCACCAGACCGGCTTCCTCTACGGCCTCCTCCTCAGCTGGCGTCTCGGCACGGCCGCGATCGTGCAGCCGATCTGGAACGCCCGCACCGCCCTCGACCAGGCTTTCGCCGCGCACGGCGCCCACTTCGTGCAGGCCGCCACCCCCTTCCTCATGGACCTGGTCGAAGCCGTCGAGGCAGGCGCACCCGCCCCCGCCAGTCTCCGCATCTTCGTGGCCACCGGTGCCGCGGTGCCCCGCGAACTCGCCGAGCGCGCCACGCGCGTGCTCGACACGGCGGTCTGCGGCGCCTTCGGCACCACGGAGACCTGCCTCGGCACGCTCTCCTCGCCGGCCGACGCCGTCGACGCCCCCGGGTCCGCCTGGGGAACGGATGGCCGGCCGCTGGCCGGCATCCGCATCCGCATCGTCGACGACGAGGGCCGCGAACTCCCCCGCGGCCGAGAGGGGCACTACGAGCTGAACTCCCCCACCACGTTCCTCGGCTACCTCGACCGCCCCGACCTCACGGCCGAGGCGTTCACCGCCGACGGCTGGTACCGCACGGGCGACCTCGCGGTGGTCGACGAGGCGGGATTCCTGCACATCACGGGCCGCGTGAAAGACGTGATCAACCGCGGCGGCGAGAAGGTTCCGGTGGTGGAGATCGAGAACCTGCTGTTCCGGCATCCGCTCGTGAAAGACGTCGCGATCGTGGCGATGCCCGACCCGCGCCTCGGCGAGCGCGCCTGCGCCTTCGTGGTGCCGGCCGACGATCGGGTCCCCCTCGAGTTCGAGGCCATGCAGCACTACCTCGCCGAGGCACGCGTGTCGAAGTACTACTGGCCCGAGCGACTCGAGATCATCGACGAGCTGCCACGCAACCCGGTCGGCAAGATCCAGAAGAACCTCCTCCGCGAGCGCGCGGCCGCGCTCACGCCCCCCTCACGAACAAGGGAGACCACACGGTGAACGAAGCCGATTTCCTGCACCTCAGAGATGAGATCGAGTCCTGGGTGCGCGGCCCCGGCGAGATCTGGGCCGAGCGCATCGAGGCCGAGGGCGACGTGCCCCGCGAGCTCTACGACGAGCTCCGCGACAAGGGCTGGCTCTCGCTCGCGGCGCCCGTCGAACTGGGGGGACGGGGCATCCCGTTCAGCCGCTACCTCGAACTGCTCGAGATCGTCTCCCGCTCGCACGGCTCGATCCGGATGCTCGTGCACGTCAACAACGGCATCTGGCGCGCCCTGGCCCCCTTCGCCGACGATCACCAGCTCGACCTGGTGAAGAAGGCGGTCTCGGGCGAGGCGCTCGTGGCGTTCACCCTCACGGAGGCCACGGCGGGCACGGGCAACGACCTGCGCAGCACGGTACGCCGCGACGGTGATGTCTACCTCCTGAACGGTGAGAAGCACCTCATCACCTTCGGCGTGAAGTGCGACTACTGGCTGCTGATCGCGCGGCTCGAGGGCAGCAGCGGATCCGACGGCACCGTCGCGTTCCTCGTACCCAACACGGGCCTCCCGGGTGCCGAGGTGATCGACGATTCCGACACCATGGGCGTGCGCGGAACCGACCACGCCATCCTGCGCTTCACCGACACCCCGGTGCCGGCCGACGCGCGTCTCGGCGCCGAGGGCGAGGGCCTCACGGTCGCCCTCGGCGGCTTCCTGCTGCCGAGCCGCATCTCGGTGGCCATGAGCTGCGTCGGCCTGGCCGAGCGCGCGCAGGAGCTGGCGCTCGAGTACGCGCTGAAGCGCGAGACGTTCGGCAAGAAGCTCGCCGAGCGGCCCGTCATCCAGGCCTATCTGGCCGAGAACTATGCCGACATCCAGGCCGCGCGTGCCCTCATCCTGCACGCCGCCCGCGCCTACGAGACCGGAGCCCCGGATGCGGCACAGCTCTCCAGCGCCTCGAAGATGATCGCCGTCGACATGCTCGGCCGGGTCACCGACAAGGCGCTGCAGATCCACGGCGGTCAGGGATACTGGCACCGCAACGCCATCGAGCGGGTGTACCGGGACGCCCGGGCACAGCGCTTCGAAGAAGGCACCAACGAGATCCAGAAGACGGTGGTCGCGCGCGCGATCCTGGCGGAGGCACGAGCATGAGCGACATCCGGAACCCCGGCACATCCGAGAGCACCGACACGCCTCGCGTGGTGGTGATCACGGGGGCCTCCCGCGGCATCGGCCGCCTCCTGGCCCGGAAGCTCGGCGCCCAGGGCGCCGCCGTGGTGGTCAACTACAAGGTGAACGCCGACCTCGCCGCCGAGTCGCTCGCCGACGTCGAGGCAGCCGGAGGCAGCGGCTTCATCGCGCAGGCCGACGTCGAGAACCCCGACGACATCGACCGCCTCTTCGACGAGGTGCGCGACCGTTACGGCCGCGTCGACGCGTTCGTGTCGAACGCCGCGGCCTCGGCCTTCAAGCCAGTGTCGCAGCTGAAGACGCACCATCTCGACCGCAGCTACGCCATGAACACGCGCTCGTTCGTGCTCGGGGCCATCCGGGCGGCCGAGCTCATGCACAGCGGGGGCCGCATCCTCGCCATCACGAGCTACGGATCCCAGCGCGCGTTCGCCACGTACGCCGCTCTCGGCGCCGCCAAGGCCGCGAACGAGAGCTACGTGAAGTACATGGCCAACGAGTTCGGCCCGCGCGGCATCACGGTGAACGCGGTGAACGGCGGCCTGATCGACACCGACTCGCTCGACTTCTTCTACACCAAGGTGCCGGGCATGGCGCCGATGGAGTCGGTGCTCGAGAAGATCCCGCTGCAGCGGCCGGGAACCGCCGACGACATGGCGGATGCGGCCGACTTCCTGCTCTCGGCGAAGGCCGGCTACATCACGGGCCAGGTGCTGACGGTGGACGGTGGTCTCACGGTGGTCGCACCTCCCTATTGGGCCGACACCACGGGGGCTCTGCGGGCCGCTGTGCTGGGGCTGCCGGATGCGCCGGATCCGCTCGTCATCTCGGAATAGGCGGCACACCGCATGAGTGCTCTCGCCCCGGGCGACCCCACTTCCGCCGCGCTCCCCCTCACCTTCTCGCCCTGGCGCCTCGGCGCGCTGACCCTGCCGCACCGGGTGGTGACGGGCAGCATGCACACCGGCCTCGAGACGCTCGACGACGGCGGGGCGGCACTCGGGGCGTACTACACCGAGCGCATCCGGGGCGGTGCAGCGCTCGTGATCACGGGTGGTCTCGCCGTGAGCCCCGAGGGCTGCGGGGCCGACGACTTCAGCGTGCTCGGTGACCCGGTGAGCGATGAGCGGCTGCGGGCCGCCGCCGCCGCGGTGCACGAGGCCGGAGGGCTGATCGCCGCCCAGCTCTTCCATGCCGGCCGGTACGCCTTGCTCGACGGGGTGACGGATGCGCACGGGCGGGCCGTGCATCCGGTCGCGCCGTCGGCGTTGCAGTGGCGCAGTCGCGGGTCGGAGCTGCCCGAGGAACTCGACGAGATCGGCGTCCTGCGCGTCATCGACGAGTTCCGGCGCGCGGCGGAACGGGCCGTCGAGCTCGGCTTCGACGCCGTGGAGATCATGGCCTCTGAGGGCTACCTGATCAACCAGTTCTGCTCACCCGTCACCAACCGGCGCAGCGACGACTGGGGCGGCGATGCGGTGCGGCGGCGGCGGTTCGCGGTGGAGGTGCTGCGAGCGGTGCGCCGGGCCGTGGGCTTCGACGTGCCCGTGATCGTGCGGATGTCGGGCGCCGACCTGGTGCCCGGCTCCACCACGCCCGACGAGACGGCGGCCCTCGCGCGCGACCTGGTGCGGGCGGGAGCGGATGCGCTCAACGTCGGCATCGGCTGGCACGAGTCGGTGGTTCCCACCGTGCAGGCCGCGGTGCCGCACGCCGTGTGGCTGCGGTTCTCGGAGGCGGTGGCCGTGGCGATCGCCCTGCCCGGCGATCCGACGGCACCCACGGCGGTGCCGGTGATCGCGAGCAACCGTCTCACCGACCTGCGCGACGTGGAGCAGGTGCTCGCCGGGGGTGCGATCACGGCGGTGGCGCTGGCCCGGCCGTTCCTCGCCGATCCGGCCATCGTGGATCACTCGCGCCAGGGGCGATTCGATTCCGTGAACAGCTGCATCGGCTGCAACCAGGCGTGCCTCGACCGCTCGTTCGTGAAGCAGCCGGTGTCGTGCCTGGTGAACCCGCGGGCGGCGACCGAGACGCGGTACCCGCTCACGATGACGACGGCACCGCGGCGATTCGCCGTCGTCGGCGGCGGCCCGGCGGGGCTCGTGGCAGCGGCAGATCTGGCCGAGCGCGGCCATCACGTCACCCTGTTCGAGGCGGCGTCCGCCCTCGGCGGGCAGTTCCGGCTCGCGGCGCAGATTCCGACCAAGGAGGACTACGCGCTCACGGTGGCGCACTACGAGCGGCGGCTGGGCGCACTCGGGGTACGGGTGGAGCTCGGAGCCGCCGCCACAGCCGAGGTGCTCGCATCCGGTGGATTCGACGGGGTGGTGCTGGCGTCGGGTGTGCGGCCGCGCACGATCGACGTGCCGGGGGCCTCGCTGCCGCACGTGCGCGACTACGAGACCGCTCTGCGCGAGGGCGTGCCTGCGGGCCGCGTGGTGATCATCGGCGGTGGAGGAATCGGCGTCGATGTCGCCAAGTACCTCGTGCTCTCCCACGACCCGGTCGAGCGCGCCCGCGACTTCGAGCGCCGCTTCGACCTGCCGGGCCCGAGCACGTTCTTCGAGTCGGCGGCGCTTCCTCAGCGCGCCCGCAGGCTCGAGCTGGCGGGCCGGCTCCCCGTCGGCTCGGCGGATGACCAGGATCCTCCTCGCGCATCCACCCCCAGCGCCGACGCGGATGGTTCGGACGATGGGCGGCAGGGCGGTGCGATGACCGTCGCACCGGCACCGGCACCGGCACCGGCCGCGACCAGGCCGGGCAGCCAGGTGACATTGCTCCGGCGCAGTGGCAGGTTCGGCGAGGGCCTGGGCATCACCTCGCGCTGGGTGGCGCTCGGGGAGCTGCGCGATGCCGGAGTGCGGATGGAGTCCGACCTCTCCTACGAGCGCATCACGGAGGAGGGTGTGCACATCGTGCACGCCGACGGCACCCGCGAACTGGTGCCCGCCGACGTCGTGCTGGTGTGCGCCGGCCAGGTCTCCCACGACCCGCTGAGCGCGGAGCTACGGGAGCGCGGCATCCGCCACGAACTGGTGGGCGGCGCACTCGACGCCACCCGGGTCGACGCGGTGCGCGCCACCCGCCAGGGCCTCGACGCGGCCCGTGTGCTCGCTCCCGTGGCAGGTGCCCGCCGAACCGCATAAGAAAAGGCACCTTCATCGACACTATGTCGACATGGGTACGTTTTCTTATGCGGTTCGGCGGTGACCTGGGCTAAGGAGCCGCCAGGCGCCGGGAGTACCGTGGGCCCATGGTCTCCCTGCTCCACCTCGATTCATCGGCCGATGTCCACACCTCGCGATCGAGGGCGATCGGTCACAGCTTCAGCGAAGCCTGGCTGGCCGCGGCGCCCGGCAACACGGTGGTTCACCGTGACCTGCACCGGGATCCGCTGCCGCACCTCGCCGATTCCGAGCTGCACTGGCCGCCGCGTCTGCGCCGCGAGGGAGCCACGGTGCCGGCCGACGCCGAGGCGCTTCAAGCGAGCTTGATCGCCGAACTGCTGGCGGCCGATGTGCTGCTGGTGGGCGCGCCGCTCTACAACTACTCCCTGCCCTCGAGCCTCAAGGCCTGGATCGACAACATCCACGTCCCCGGCGTCACCGCCCCGTTCGACGTCGACTCACAGCCTCTCGCGGGACGACCCGCGGTGATCGTCACGAGCCGCGGCGCCTCGTACGACCCGGGATCGCCCACCGACGGCTGGGACCACGAGATCCCCGCCATCCGCCTCATCCTGGGCACCGCCCTCGGAATGGACGTGACGGTGATCGAGACGAGCCTCACCCTCGCCGAGACGGTGCCGGCACTCGCCGACCAGATCCCCCGCAGCCGCGACGAGCTCGCGGCCGCCCACGCGACCGCCTCCGCCCTCGCCACCCGCCTGGGCACCCGTACCCCCTGACCGAACTCCGCGCGCTGACCGAACTCCTCGCGACTCGCCGAATTCCGGCCTAAAACCGAGGTGATAGACCGGAATTCGGCGAGTCGCGAGGAGGGGGGCGGGTTACTGGGCTCGTTGGAGGGCGATGATGCCTGCCGGGTAGCGGTCGCGGGCCGAGACGTAGACCTTGCCGAGCTTCGGATCGACCGAGACGCCGTACACCTTGTTGCCGTAGGCGTGGGCCGAGTAGTTCGCCACCTCGGTGAGGTCGGCCGACTTCAGCACCCGCACCCCGCTGCCGTCGAACGTGGTCGACGAGTGCCCGAGGTAGAGGCGCCCGGCGACCGGGTCGACCGCCACGGAGCGGTAGTCGGGTTTCGACACCGCGAGCGTCTGCACGAGCGCATAGCTCGTGGCGTCGTAGACCCGCACACCCTCGGTCCCGGATGTCTGGCTGTCGTTCGTGACGTACAGCCGGTTGGCCGTGACGTCGACCGCGATGCCGTGCGACTGCCAATTGGCGGCGTCGCCGTTCACCACGGTGATCGCCGCACCGGTGTTCGCATCCATGACCTCGAAGCCGGAGCCGCGAGTCGCACCGAACACGCGCCCCGTCGCCAGATCGACGTCGAGGCCGCGGACGTTCGCCGTGAAGGCGAACGGTCCGCGCTTCACCGTGTCGGTGGCGAGGTCGAGAACCGCCCAGGAGGCGCCGTAGGCGACATAGAGCTCGTTCTTCTCGGTGTCGATGGCGACGTCGCGAACCCCCTCCCCTTCGGCGCCGGCGATCGCATGGGTGGCGATGACCGTGTCGGTGGCGGGATCGATCTCCACCACGCGGGCGGGACGCTGCTCGTTGCCCACGAAGAGGTGACCGGTGCGCGAGTCGACGACCGAGCCCACGGGCTTGGTGTCGAGATCGGCGTCGCTGTCGGCCGACGGGATCGCCGTCAGGGCGGTGGCTGTGTACTCCGAGCCCATGGGCGGCTCGGGGTCGGTCGGGTCCGTCGGGTCCGTCGGGTCTGTCGGATCCGTCGGATCCGTGGGATCGGTCGGGTCCGTGGGATCGACGGGAGCCTCGACACCGCGCCGCTGGCTGATCGTGACCGAGACGGCCGCCGTCTCCGACCCGGGCGGGTTGAGCCGGAAGTCGCGGTTCGAGACGAACACGCGCTGCCGGTCCTCGTCCACCGAGATGCCGTAGCCGTCCTTGCCGTACGCCGGGTCGGCGTAGTCGGCGCGCTGCTCGCCGGTGGCCGAGTCCAGCACCGAGAAGCCGCCCGATCCCGCCGCCGTGCCGGTGTAGCCCACGTAGAGCAGTCCGTTCGTCGAGTCGTAGTCGATCTGCCGCGCCTTGACGCGAGTGACCTTCTCCCAGTCGAGACCGAATCCGTCGTTCGCATCGAACGTCGCGACCTGCACGGCATCCGGGACCTCGGCGAAGTACGCCGCCGCCACCTTCCCGTTCAGAGGATCGGCGGCCACGTAGTACGCGCCGGCCGTCCCCCCGATGACACCGAGCGAGGCACCGGTGTTCATGTCGAGCACCTCGATGCCGCGTGACGGCACAGCCCCGTAGACATACCCCTTCACCGGATCGACGTCGATCGAGCGGTTCGACTCGATGAACGAGTACGGGCCGCGCACGACCTGACCGAACGTGGCATCCGCGATCGACACCACCACCCAGTTGCGGTTCTGCTGACCCACGTAGAGCAGCTGGTTCGCGTCATCGATACCGAGGTCCCGGATGTTCTCCGGCAGCGTGATCGTGCGGCTGATCTCATTCGTGTCGGGGTTCAGCTCGAAGATGTTCCGGCCGTTCTGGTCGCCCAGGTACAGCTTCTTCTTCGACTGGGAGTACGCGGAGCCCGCGGGCAACTGAGCGTTCGACTTGTTCACGGCATCGATCGAGCCGGTCACGTCGTAGTCGAAGCCGGCCTCCAGGATGCGCTTCGACACGGTCACCGACACGGCGTCGAGCTCAGAACCGGGCGGGTTCAGCCGGAAGTCGCGGTTCGACACGAACACCCGCTGGTGCTCCTCGTCGACCGAGATGCCGTACCCGTCCTTACCGTAGGCCGGGTCGGCGAAGTCGCCGAGCTGGGCGCCGGTGGCGAGGTCGAGGACGGTGAATCCGCCTGACCCCATCGCGGTTCCGGTGTACCCGAGGTACACGAGTCCGTTGGTGGAGTCGACGTCGACCTGGCGCGCGTTGACGCGGGTGGCCTTCTCCCACACCTGGCTGAAGCCGTCGGTGGCGTCGAAGGCCGCGACCTGCACCGCATCCGGAACCTCTTCGAAGTACGCCGCGGTGACGTAGCCCTTCGAGGTGTCGGCGGCCACGTAGTAGGCGCCCTCCGTTCCGGCGATCACGCCGAGCGATGTGCCCGTGTTCATGTCGAGCACCTCGATGCCGCGCGAGGGAACGGCGCCGTAGACGTAGCCGTGCACGGGGTCGACGTCGATCGAGCGGTTCGACTCGATGAACGAGTACGGGCCGCGCACGACCTGACCGAACGTGGCATCCGCGATCGAGACAACCACCCAGTTGCGGTTCTGCTGACCCACATAGAGCAGCTGCTTCTCGTCGTCGATCCCCAGGTCCCGGATGTTCTCGGGCAGCGTGATGGTGCGCAGCACCTCATCCGTGTCGGGGTTCATCTCGAAGATGTTCCGGCCGTTCTGGTCGCCCAGGTAGAGCTTGTCCTTCGACTCCGAGTACGCCGAACCGGCGGGGAGGGAGGCATTCGACTTGTTCACCGAGTCGAGCGAGGAGACGACCTCGTATTCGACCGAGTCGGTCGGGGTCTCCGGGTCGGTGGGGTCGGTGGGGTCGGTCGGATCGGGGTTCGGGTTGCAGCCGAGGCACGGCGTACCCGGGTCGGACGGGTCGATCACCTGCGGCTTCTCGTCGTCGGTCACGGCCTTGCCGGCGTCGTTCTTCACGATCGTGAGACCGTCGAAGTACTGGCCGTCGGCCGTGCGCGACTCGTAGCGCATCGTGTCGCCCGAGACGTCGATGAGCTGGTAGAGCTCCACGCCGCCCTCGAGCTTCTTGAGGTGCGCGCCGTTCTCGGTCCACAGGCGGGGGCCCGCTCCGCTGTACATCTTCGACCCCACGACGGAGACGGCGTACACCGGGCCGTCGTAGTTGAGGTCGGAGTTCCAGGTGGTGGGGTTGCCCTCCTCGGCCGCGTTCGTGTTGCCGCGGCCGTAGTTGTGGTCGTGGCCCTGCAGCACGAGGTCGACGTTGTTCGCCTCGAACAGCGGCAGCCAGGCCTCGCGGATGGCGCGGTTGTTGCGGCCCTCGTCGAGCGAGAACACGGGGTGGTGGAAGAACACCACGGTCCACTTGTTCGGGTTCGTCTCGAGCGTCTGCTTCAGCCACTCCGTCTGCACGGCGAGCGCCGACGCATCCGTGATGTTGCTGTTCAGCGAGATGAAGCGCACGCCCTGGTAGTCGTTGTAGTAGACCGTGCCCTTCAAGAGAGCCTGAACCGTGGGGTCGGTCGGGCCGTTCTGCGGGTAGGCGAACTGGGCCTGCCACTGGGTGGAGAGCTGCTCGCCCTCGTACTCGTGGTTGCCCGCAGCAGCCAGGAAGTTCTGCGTGCCGAACTGGTAGCCGGCGGCGTCGAACACCTCGCCCCACTGGCTGTCGTCGTTGGCATCGTCGATCAGGTCGCCGGCCTGAAGCACGATGGAGGCATCCGGGCGGTCACGGAACGCGTTGCGGATGACCCGGCTCGCGTCGCTCTTGATGCCGTTCTGCACATCACCGAGGTAGATGAAGGAGAACGGATCGGCGGTGGCCGACGCGGTGGTGAAGTGCTGCCACTCGCTGAAGTTGGTGCCGTCGCCCACGCGGTACTGGTACTGCGTGTCGGGGGTGAGGCCCGTGAACTTCACGGTGTGGAAGGTCTCGTCGTAGTTCGCCGTGCTGAGGTCGTTGTTCGCGGAGGCGTTCACGGTCAGGATGCCGGTGGGATACGGCGTCGCCGTGGCCACCCGGTACTCGGCCTTCGCGGTCGTGACCCCCTTCGAGGTGCGCCAGGTGACGGCCTGCGAGGTCGAGAGGTCGCCGTTCGGCGTGAGCACGATACGGTCGGGCACGACCGAGGGGCCGTGCTGCACGAGCGGCGTCACGGTGGCCGCTTCGGCGGCCGTTCCCGCCCCGAGCACCGGGGTGAGGAGCGCGGCGGCGACGGCGGCTGTGGCGAGGCCTGCCAGCATCCGTCGTCCGCGGCGCCGCAGGGACAGTTTCGTCATGGAATGACGGCCTTTCGGTTCGGGTCGTTCGCGGAGATCGAGTCGGGAGAGAGCGGATGCGCCGGGCGGCCGGGTCATGCGACGTCTCCCTGGCGGCGGCGGTACACGAAGAACAGCGCCACGAGGCCGGCCAGCATGGCGGCCCCGGCGAGCGCGATCAGGAGACCGCCGGCGTTGAAGCCGGTGCTCGCCAGATCTTTGACGCCGGTGGAGGCCGATCCCGGGGTGAGGATCGTGATCGCCACCGACTGGGTGGCTCCCGATTCGAGACCGCGCACGATGATCGTGTGCTGGCCGGGCTCGACGCCGGCGGGGATGTGCGCGGTGAAGAAGTACGCACCGTTCGCGTCGGCAGTCGGGAAGCCGAGCTCGATCGGGTCGGAGTGCAGCGTGATCTCGAGGTCTTCGTTCGGCCAGAAGCCGCTGCCCTTGAGGTCGAGCGATCCGCCCGCGGCGATGCCGGTGGCCGAGAGCTCGATGGGCGACGGATTCGCCTGCGGCTTCGGCTGGGTCGGGTTCTCCGTGGGCTGCGGCTCGGGCGTCGCGGTGGAGGTGGGCTGCGGCTCGGGCGTCGCGGTGGAGGTGGGCTGCGGGCTCGAGGTGGGCTCGGGGCTCGAGGTGGGCTCGGGGCTGGTCGTGGGCTCCGGGCTCGTCGTGGGCTCCGGCGTCGCGGTCGGCTCGGGAGTCGGCGTCGCCGTCGGTTCCGGAGTCGGGGTCGCCGTCGGCTCCGGCGTCGGGGTGGGCGTGACCGTGGGCTCCGGGGTGGGCGTCGGCGTCACGGTCGGCTCCGGCGTGGGCGTCGGGGTGGGCGTCGGCTCCGGTGTGGTCGGGTCCTCCCCCGGCACCACGGCGGCGGGCCGCTCGGGGGCGCCGATGTCGGCACGCGCCGATCCGGGTCCCGATGCCCACGCCTCGGTGTCGTCGACCACGAGCTTCTGGCCGTCGGCGCCCTTGGTGATCGTGAAGCCGTCGAACAGCTCACCGGTGACCGTGTGGCTCTCGAGGTGCAGCTGGTCGCCCACCACGTCGACCGTCTGGTACATCTGCGTGTCGCGGTTCATGCTCCTGAGGTCGGCACCGTTGGTGATCCAGTTGTTCGACTCGAGCGGGTCGGGCACGTACATCTTGGGTCCCGCCACGGTGACGAGGTACACCGGGCCGGTCTGGCTCGTCGAGGCATCGGCGCCGGCCGGCAGGTTCTGCTCGTTGGCGAACAGGTTGCCGCGGCCGTAGGCGTGGTCGTGGCCCTGCAGCACGAGGTCGACGTCGTACTTCTCGAACAGCGGCAGCCAGGCCTCGCGGATGGAGGCGTTGTCGCGGCCCGAGGTCACCGAGAAGATCGGCTGGTGGAAGGCCACCACGGTCCACTTGTTCGGGTTGGCGGCGAGCACCTGGTCGAGCCACTCGGTCTGCTGAACGAGCATGTCGCCGTACGCGTAGTTGGCGTTCAGCGTGATGAAGCGCACGCCCTGGATGTCGGTGTAGTAGACGTTCTCGTCGAACACCTGCTTCACGGCCTCGGTCTGCGCCGGGCCGTTGCGCGGGTACTCGAACTGCGCACCCCAGTAGCGGGTGAGCTCGGGACCCGGGTAGTACTCGTGGTTGCCGGGCGCCGCGATGATGTTCATGGAGGCATTGGAGAAGCCGGCCGCGCCGAACCACTCGCCCCACTCGGCGTCGGCGACATCCGTGTCGATGAGGTCGCCGAGGTGCACCACGGCCTTCGCGTACGGGCGGGCCTCGGTGGCGGCGCGGAAGGCGCGCGAGGCGTACGACTTGACGTCGTTCTGTGCGTCGCCCTGCACGATGAACGAGAACGGCTCGGCGGTTGCGGCCGCCGTCTCGAACTCGGTCCACTCGCTCCAGGTCTCGCCGTCGCCGACGCGATAGAGGTACGCGGTCTTCTCGGTCAGGCCCGTGAGCGTGGCGGTGTGGTATTTGATGCGGTACCCGAGGTCGGTGGCGAACTCGGTGGTGGAGGTCGCGGCGATCGTGGTCGAGGCGGTCACGGGCCCCGCCGTCATCGCCGCGAGCTGCACCTGCGGCGATGTGACGTCGGTCGAGGTGCGCCACGAGACGTTCTGCGTCAGTGCAGGCGTCTCGGTGGGCGTGAGGATGACCCGGTCGGGCACCGCGGAGGCGACGTGCACCAGTGCGGGGTTCACGGGGGGCGGGTTGAGACCGCCGGCGGCGTACGCGATCCCACCTCCGAGTGTGCCGAGGGCGACGACGGCCGCGAGGCCGCCCGCCACCAGTGCGGTGCGTGGTTTCAGGCGCGTGAAAGCGCCGAGGAGCTGATCGCTCTTCATACGAGGTGGGTCCTTCGGGAGTGACGGCAGGAGCCGGGGATGGCGTCGTCTGCGCTTGGTCAGCAGGCGACGCCGATCACGCTATCGACGGGCGCCGGTCTGCCTTGTCGCTTCCTGTGAGAATTCACATCGCGTTTACGGCCCCCTCGGAGAGCCGTCCGAGAGCGGACGTGGCCGACATCCGCTGTTCATACAGATAACGGGGTTCTCCTCTGGAGTGTCGGAGCGCGGATGCGGTACCGCGCGCGAGCCTCCCGTCGTGTGCTCCCGTCGTGCCCACCCGTCGCGCGTACTCCGACGGGAGTACGCCCGGGCGCCCCAGGGCGGATGCCCCACCCCCTCCCCGGGGCTAGCATCGACACATGCCACACCCGGGTCGCCGTCTCGACGACCGGATGCGCGCCCGCGAGGCCTGGCTCGCCGGAACGGATGCCGCCACCGAGGCCGAGGCCGGCGCCAGCCTCTGGGAGCCGCGCTTCCGTGTCTCGGGCTGGCCCGCGCTCTGGGTGCCCGTGATCATCTCGTTCCTCGTGCAGATCCCGGCCGCCCTCCTCACCTGGCACGCCCGCCGCCTCGAGACCACGATCGACGACGAGCCGTGGCGCTTCGCCGCCCGGCTCGGCCTCGCGCTCGTGGGCCCTCTCGCGCTGCTGTTCGCGCGACGCCACCCCGGCCCCGTCGTGGCGGTGGTCTCGGCCGCGGCGGGCGCGTACGTGCTGCTCGTGTCGGGCAGCGCCGCTCCGCCCTACGTCGCCGTGGCCTTCGCCATCGTCGGGGCCGTGGTGCGTGGGGCCCGGCGCTGGGCCTGGTGGTCGGTGGGCATCGCCTGGGTGGTCACGGTCGCTCTCGGAATCGTGCTGCGCGTGCCGTGGCAGCCTGCCCTCCTGGTGGCCGTGTCGCTCGGGCTGGTGCTGCTCTTCGCCATCGGCGAGAGCCTCCGCACGCGTCGCCGGCGCTTCGACGAGTACCGCCGGCGGTTGGCCGAACGCCGGCAGACGGCAGCCCAGGCCGAGCGGGTGCGCATCGCCCGCGAGCTGCACGACGTGCTCGCCCATTCGCTCAGCCAGATCAACGTGCAGGCGGGGGTGGGGCTGCACCTCATCGACACCGACCCCGCCGAGGCGGCGAAGGCGCTCGCGAACATCAAGGGCACGAGCAAGTCGGCACTCGACGAGGTGCGGTCGGTGCTGGGTGTGCTTCGGGGGGATCCATCGGCGCCGGATGCGGTCGCCGATCCGTCCGAGGCGCCGCTCGTGCCCGAGCCCGACCTCTCGCGGCTGCCCGGTCTCGTGGAGTCGGTCGCATCCCAAGGTCTCGACGTGCGGTTCTCGAACGAGATCGTCGACGCACCGCAGGCCGTTCAGCTGGCGCTCTACCGCATCGTGCAGGAGGCACTGACGAACGTGGTGCGGCACGCGGATGCGCGCTCCGCCACGGTTCGGCTGACCCAGTCGGCCACCGCCTACACGGCGACCATCAGCGATGACGGGGCGGGCCTCGCATCCGGCACCGGCTTCGGCTCCGAGCCCGCCCACGAGGGCCGCGGACTCCTCGGCATGCGCGAGCGGGCCGAGCTGCTCGGCGGGCGGCTCACGGCCGGCCCGAACTCCGGCGGCTCCGTGGGCTCCAGCATCCCCGGCACCACCGGGACCACCGGGACCCTCGGCTCCTCCGGCTCCTCCGGCTTCACCGTGGAAGCGACGTTCCCCCGATGATCCGCGTGGCCATCGCCGACGACCAGGGGCTCATCCGGGCCGGCTTCCGCGCGCTGCTGCAGCACGAGCCCGACGTCGAGGTCGTGGGCGAAGCCGCCTCGGGCGTCGAGGCCGTGGCGCTCGTGAAGGCGCAGCGTCCTGATGTGGTGCTGATGGACATCCGGATGCCCGACGGCGACGGCCTCTGGGCCACCGAGCAGATCACGGCCGACGCCGCCCTGGCCGCCACCCGGATCGTGATCGTCACCACCTTCGAGCTCGACGAGTACGTCGCCCGCGCCATCCGTGCCGGCGCGAGCGGTTTCCTCGTGAAAGACACCGAACCCGTGGAACTCATCCGGGCCGTGCGGGTCGTGGCGGGCGGCGACGCGCTGCTCAGCCCGGGAGTCACCCGGCGCCTGCTCGAGCGCTTCGCGGGTGGGCTCACGGATGCTCCCGACCGCAGCCGGCTCGAGGTGCTCACCGCCCGCGAGCGCGAGGTGCTGGCGCTCGTGGGTGCCGGCCTCACGAACGACGAGATCGGTGCGCGGCTCTTCCTCAGCCCGCTCACGGCGAAGACCCACGTGTCGCGCATCATGTCGAAGCTGGCGGCGCGCGACCGCGTTCAGCTCGTGATCATCGCGTACGGCACCGGTCTCGTGAGCTGAGGGCTCTTCTGATCCCGTGGGAGTAGAGCAAGTGCCGCCCGCGGGCGGATTCGCGAATGCACCGTGACGGCGAGTCTGGATGTGCGGGTTCCACCGGATCCCGCCGCCGCAGCATCCGCTGCACCGTCTTCTGGAAGAAGGATCACAGTGCTCTCCTCACTCGCTCTCGCCTCGACCGCCGCTCCGGCCGCTCTCGCCCACCCGTTCGGCGGGGGTGGAGGCGGTTTCGCCTTCCTGTTCCTGCTCATCCCGCTGTTCGGGATCGCCGTGGTGATCATCCTCTTCGCCACGGTCGGCCGCCGCTGGCGCCGGGCCGCCTGGGCCCACCGCGCGGGCGAGTTCGCCTCGGGCGGGCGCCGTGCCGAGGCCACCCTCGCCGAACGCTTCGCCCAGGGCGACATCGACGAGGTGGAATACCGCGCCCGCCTCGAGGTGCTCCGCGCCAACAACCCCACCCCGCCCTACCCGACCCATTGACCCCTCCCCCTCCCCCTCCTGGCGACCCGTCGAAATTCGCCCTAAACCGCCAGTCTTAGGGCCAAAAGTGCCGAGTCGCGAGGAGGGCGGGGTGGGTGGGGGTGTGACGCGCGAGACTGGGGGCATGTCGCGCACCGTCAGCCTGCCCTCGACCGCCGCCGTGGATGCGGCCCTCGAGGTGGCTTCCGCCTACCACTCGCCTGCGATGCTGAACCACTGCATCCGCTCGTATCTGTGGGCCACCGCCCGGGGCGAGCAGCTCGGTCTCGAGGTCGACGAGGAGTTGCTCGCCGTCGCCGCTCTGCTGCACGACATCGGTCTCGTGCCCGAGTTCGACAACCACCGGCTCGAGTTCGAGCACGCCGGGGGCCACGTGGCCCGGGTGTTCGCCGCCGGCGCCGGATGGGGGCCCGCCCGCCGAGAGCGGGTCGGCGACGTCATCGTGCGGCACATGTGGAACGAGGTCGATCCCGCGGTCGACGCCGAGGGCCACCTGCTCTGCGTGGCCACCGGCCTCGACATCTCGGGCCGCGACAGCGAGCTCTGGCCGGCCTCGCTGCGAACCGCGGTGCTGGAGCGGTACCCGCGCTCCTCACTCCGCGACGAGTTCGTGGGCTGCCTGCGCGAGCAGGCCTCGCGCAAGCCCTCGGGTGCGGCAGCCGACGCCCTGGCGAGCGGCATCGACGAGCGGATGTCGCGCAACCCCCTCGAGCCGCACCACCCCTGACCGTCCCTCCTCCCCACATCCGTCACTTTTTGCGCGAATTTGTTCCACTACGCGCAGAAACTGACGGATCTCGGGGTCGCGCTTCCCCACGTCCGTCACTTTTGGTGCAGAACGACGCGAATACGAGCAAAATGTGACGGATCTGAGGTTGCACTTCTGTTCAGCTCTTTGCATCGCGCAGGGGTCGCAGTGACGGATGTGGAGGGTTCAGCGGCGGCGGCCGAAGAGGGTGCGCACGAGCCGCAGCACGGATGCGCCCACCGCCGCGCCCGTCGCCGCCGCCGCGCCCGACCTCGCTGCGCCGCCCGTCGCCGCCGCCGCGCCCGACCTCGCTGCGCCGCCTGCCGGCGCGCCCGTGGCCCAGCCGTAGCGCTTCACGAGCTCCGCGCTCACGCGCCCGAACGCCGCGCGGTCGAGCGCCACCGCCTCGCGTCGCACGCCGCCCTGGTGCAGGCGGAACACCCGTTCGAGGCGCACCCAGCTCGGCCGCCCGGCCGAGTCCCACGCGCCACTGCCGATGCCCACGTCCCAGGTTCCGTCGTGCGGCTTCGAGGTGAGCTGCAGGCCGAGCAGTGTTCCGCCGGCCTCGCGGGCCACCACGAGCACGGGCCGGTCTTTGCCGCGCCCGTCGTTCTCCTCGTAGGGCACCCAGGTCCATACGATCTCGCCCGGATCCGCGTCACCATCGACCGCGGGGTTGTACGCGATGTCGACGCGGCCCACCGATCGCGGCGCCACCTCGGCGGTCGCCGACGCGCCGAAGCGCCCGGGGCTGTCGTCGCCGCGGGCGGGAGAGTTCTTCATGCGCCGACCATACAGCAGCCGTGGCAGGTGCTTCAGGGCGGTCAACGATTTTGCGAATTGCCGCCTCGGGATGCCACCCGCGGAGCACCCTCGGGTTTAGATGAGGTCTGGAACTCCAGGTCGCCCCTGCGGCCACGCACGCACGCACGCACGCACGCACGAGGATTCATGACCGCGCTCTCCGCTTCACCCGCCACCCGATCCGGCCGACGCCGGCGCAGGCTCCGCTTCCCCGCGCTGCCCACGGTGCTGATCGTGGCCGTCGCCGTGGCCTCGACCATCCTCGGCACCCCGACCGCCGCCCATGCCGACTCGTACCCGAGCTGGGACGACGTGCAGGCGGCCCGCGCCAGCGAGAGCGCCAAACAGGCCGAGATCACCACGATCACGAACATCATCGCCGACCTGCAGGCCAAAGCCGACGCCGCCCGTCAGCTCGTCGACCAGCGCACCACCGAGAACGATGCCGCGGAGGCCGCCCTGGCAGCCGGCCAGGCGAAGTCCGACGCCCTTGCCGCGAGCGCAGCGGCGGCCGCCACCGCCGCCGATGCCTCGAAGAAGCGTGCCGCGGTCGTGGCCTCGCAGTTCGCCCGCACCGGAGGCAACGACCTCACCTCGCTCCTGCTCACGAGCAGCTCGAGCCAGGCCGACGACCTGCTCAACCAGCTCAGCTCAGCCGGCCAGCTCGCCCAGGCGGTGAACGCGATCTACGCCAGCGCCGAACAGGACGCCAACACCTCCACCTCCCTGGCCGAACAGGCCGCCGTGGCGAAAGACCAGCTCACGACGTTGGCGGATGCCGCCCAGAAAGCCCTCGAGGACGCCGCCGCCGCGCAGCAGGCCATGGTGGCCGCTCTGCAGGAGCAGTCGGCGCACCAGGCCGAGCTCGACGCACAGCTCGTGAGCCTTCAGCAGAACGTGGCCACGACCGAACAGCAGTACCAGGCCGGCGTGGCCGCGGCGGCAGCAGCTGCGGCTGCGGCTGCAGCCGCGGCAGCCGCCGCGGCCGCAGCCGCGCGCGGCGGCGGGAACGTCGTGGGTGCCGTGTCGGGGGATGCCCAGGCTCTCGCCGAGGAACTCATGGGGTACGTCGCATCCGGTCAGTTCCACGGATCGAGCCCCGACCACATCTTCGAGATCGCCTGGATCGCTCAGGGCAAGAGCGTGGAGAACTGCGGCATCGACGTCACGATCCTGCAGGCGATGGTGGCCGCCGTGCGCGCCTTCGGCAGCGCCGGCGTGAGCGACATCAGCCGGCGCTGCACGGGCCAGATCGAGGGCGCGGGCACGGCATCCGCCCACTACAAGCAGGGCGGCGGCCACGCGGTCGACTTCACCTCGGTCGGCGGGGTGCCGACCACGGGCGCGAACAGCGCCTCGCTCAACCTCATCAAGGTGCTCGACCCGATCATGCCGAACGGGTCACGGGTGGGCCAGCAGAACTGCCGCCTCTCGGCCGGTAACGAGCCGAGCTACATCAACTTCGTCGGGTTCGCCGACACCTGCAACCACCTCCACGTCGACGACTTCTGATCCTCGCGGGGGTGACGAGCGGATGCGGCCGCGCCGCTAGAGCAGAACGTCTCCCAGGTCGTAGGCCGCCGGGAGGTCGAGCTGCTCGAACGTGCACGACCGTGCATCCCGATCGGGCCGCCACCGTTCGAACTGCACGGTGTGCCGGAAGCGCGATCCCTCCATCTGGTCGTACCGCACCTCCACAACTCGCTCGGGGCGCAGCCGCACGAACGACACGTCCTTCGACGCCGAGAAGCGATTGCGCTCCCCCTCTCCGCGCACGATCCCGCCGTCGGCATCGTGCTCGACCAGCGGTGCGAGCTCGTCGACCAGCTCCCGCCGGCGCACATCGCTGAAGGCCGAGATGCCGCCGACTCCGCGCAGCTCGCCGTCGTCGCCGAACAACCCCACCAGCAGCGAACCGACCCCCGTTCCGCTCTTGTGCACCCGGTACCCCAGCACCACGACGTCGGCGGTGCGATGGTGCTTGATCTTGAACAGCGTGCGCTTGCCGGGCGCATACGGCGCGGCGAGCGGCTTCGCCACCACGCCGTCGAGCCCCGCGCCCTCGAACTCGGCGAGCCAGCGGCGGGCGAGGGCGACATCCGTCGTCGTGCGCGTGACGTGCAGCGGCGTGCCGAGGCTGCCCGCGAACCCCTCGAGAGCAGCCCGGCGCGCGCCGAACGGCTCCCCCGTCAGGTCGTCGTCGCCCTGGCGCAGCAGGTCGAACGCCACGAACAGGGCGGGTGTCTCCGCCGCCAGGGTGCGGATGCGCGACTCCGCGGGGTGGATGCGCTGCGACAGCGCCTCCCAGTCGAGCCGCTGGCTCCCGGGAGCGCCCTGCGGCACCACGATCTCGCCGTCGAGCACGCAGGGGCCGGGCAGCAGGCGGCCGAGCGCCTCCGTGAGCTCGGGGAAGTACCGGGTGAGCGGCTTGGCGCCGCGGCTGCCGATCTCGACCGAGGTGCCGTCGAACGAGACGATGCCGCGGAAGCCGTCCCACTTCGGCTCGTAGGAGAGCCCACCGTCAACTCGATCCGGCTCGGGTACGACGTCGAGCGCCTTCGCGAGCATGGGGGCGGGGAGTTGTGGATGAGCCATGCTCCGATCATGCTCCGCCCGACCTGGAGTCGGCCAGCCCCTCGAGGCCCGAGAGGATCGGCCGATCAGTGCCCCTCGTGCTTCCAGAAGCCGGAGAACAGGATGCGCGACTTGGGCAGCCCCGCCCGGTGCACGGCGCGGCGGCCCTCCGTCGCGAGGGTCGACTCGCCGACGACGAAGGCGTAGTCGAGCGGATCCACCCGGCCGACCGCGGCCACCGAGGTCTGCACGGCGGCGAGCGCCGCCGCACCGGGCACGGCGGTCTGGTCGTGGCGCACGATCCAGGTGACGTCGACGTCGGCGGGACGGGTCAGCTCCTCGACGTCGCCCGGGCTCGGCACCTCGATGATCGCGGTTCCCGCCGCATCCGCGGACAGGTCGCGCAGGATGCCGCGCACCGCGGGCAGGCCGCTCTCGTCGGTGACCAGGTGCACCGCGCGGGTATCGGCGGGCGGGTCGAACAGGGGTCCCTGATCGAGCATCGCCAGCGGCGAACCCGCCGTGGCGGTGGAGGCCCAGATGGCGACGCCACCGGCGATCGCCCCCTCGCTGTCGTGATGCAGCACGACGTCGATGTCCATCTCGGCACCGCCCTCTGCGGTGCGGCGCAGCGCGGCCACGGTGTAGTTGCTGCAGTGCGGCCGTTCGTGCTCGGCGATGGCGAGATACGGCTTCCACCACGACCGCCCGCTGACGCGCGGCAGCACGAGGGGCGCGCCGGGCGCGGGCGGGAGGAACAGCCGGAACCAGTGGTCGAATCCGCGCCACTCGAAGTCGGCCAGGTCGGCGCCGGCCACCGTCACGCGCTGGAACGATGGCGCGAGGCGCACCGACCGCACGACCGTGGCCGAGAACATTCTCGGGTGCTCGGGCATGAGGCGGGGATGTCGGGTCATGTGCGCAAGCCTATTAGGTGAGGCTACGCTTACCTGGTGCATCGACTTCCGAACCCGATCCGGCGGCGCATCGCCGTCATGATCGCGCTCGTCGGGCTGGTGGCGGTGATGACGGCTCTCAGTCTTCTGCTCGGCAGCAACCTGATCAGCCCGTACGCCGTGGTCGGCGCGCTGGTCGACCCGGCGAACGACCCGGGTGCCGTGGTGTGGGGATCGCGGGTTCCACGCACCGTGCTGGGACTGCTGGTGGGGCTCTGCCTGGGGGTGGCCGGCGCCGTGATGCAGGGTCAGACCCGCAATCCGCTGGCCGATCCGGGTATCTTCGGCGTCTCGGCCGGCGCGAGTCTCGCCGTGGTGATCGGCGTCTATGTGGTCGGCACCAGCTCGGTGCTCGCCACGCTGTGGCTGGCACTGGCGGGCGCGATCGTCGCCAGCATCGTGGTGTTCGGCGTCGCGGCACTGGGCCGGGGGCTCTCGAGCCCCGTGCCGCTCGCCATCGCCGGCACGGCGGTCTCGGCCCTCCTCGTTGCGCTCACCTCGTACCTGGTGCTGTCCGACGAGACCACACTGGCCGCTTATCGCATCTGGGTGGTGGGCTCGCTCTCCGGCCGCACCCTCGACGGGGTCGGGATCGCGGCGCTGTTCGCCCTGGCCGGCCTCGTGTTCGCGGTGGCCAATGTGCGCTCGCTCAACAGCCTCGCACTCGGCACCGAGCTCGCCCGAGGACTCGGCGAGAACCTCCTGCGCGCCCGCATCCTGGGGCTCGCCGCCATCACCCTGCTCACCGCGAGCGCTGTGGCCATCACCGGCCCGATCGGCTTCATCGGGCTCACCGCTCCCCACATCGCGCGCCGGCTGGTGCGCGGCGACCACTCCTGGCTGGTGCCGGCCTCCGGTCTGATCGGCGCCTGCGTCCTGCTCGCCTGCGACGTGATCGGCCGGGTCATCGGCGGAACCGCGGAGGTTCCGGTCGGCGTCGTGCTCACCGTGCTGGGGGGCGTCGTGTTCATCGGCATCGTGCGCCGGGGCAGGATCGCTGCCCTGTGAGCATCCTCACCCGCACCCCGGCCCACACCCCGGCCCGCAGTCGCAGACGCACCCGCGTGGCCCTCGTGACCACCGGATGCCTCGTGGCCGCCGTGCTGGCGGGTCTCATCGGCATCCTGGTGGGCTCGTCGTCGCTCACCGCTCCCGACCTCGTGCGCACACTGCTGGGAGGAGGAACCCCGGGCCAGGAGCTGGTGGTGTTCGAGCTCCGGATGCCGAGGGTGCTCGGCGGCCTCCTCGTCGGCGCGGCGCTCGGCCTCGCGGGCGCCCTCACGCAGACGTTCGCCCGCAATCCGCTCGCCACCCCCGACATCCTCGGTGTCACCTCCGGTGCCGCGCTGGGCGCCGTGCTCGCGATCGTGGTGGGAGGCGGCAGCTACGCGGTCGGGGCGGGGCTCCTCAGCCTCGGACTCCCCGCGATGGCCGCCCTGGGTGCCCTCGCCACCGCAGCGGTGGTCTACGGACTCTCCTGGCGGGGCGGCGTCGACAGCTACCGGCTCATCCTGATCGGCATCGGCGCCACCGCGACGCTCACCGGGATCACCAGCTACCTCATCGCCCGCGCCCAGATCACCGACGCCCAGGCCGCATCGCAGTGGCTCGTCGGGAGCCTGTCGGGGATGTCGTGGGCGAGCGTGTGGCCCGTGCTGCTGACCCTGGCCGTGGTCCTGCCGATCGCGCTCCTGCAGTCGTCGGCACTGGCGATCGGGCAGCTCGGCGACGACCTGTCGACCGGGCTCGGAGTGGCGGTGCAGCGCCACAAGGTGATCGTGATCGCCTGCGCCGTGCTGCTCACCGCCGCTGCGGTCTCGGCGAGCGGACCGATCGAGTTCGTCGCCTTCGTGGCTCCCCAGATCGTGCGACGACTCGCCCGCACCGGCCGGCCGCCGCTCGTGGCGTCGGCCCTGATGGGTGCGGTGATCGTGGCCGGGGGTGACGCGTTCGCCCGGGGCGTACTGCCTCCCGGCGTGCCGGTCGGGATCGTCACCGCCGTGATCGGCGCCCCCTACCTCATCTGGCTCCTGACCCGACGCACAGAACGGGATACCGTCTCATGACCCCTGCACTCGAGGTGCGCGACCTCACTCTCGCCTACGACCGCACCCCCATCTTCGACAAGCTCGACCTGCGCATCGACGAGGGCGGGATCACCACCCTCATCGGCGCGAACGGCAGCGGCAAGTCGACACTGCTCAAGGCGTTCGGCCGGCTGCTGGTGCCGACCTCCGGCACGGTTCTGCTCGAGGGGAGCCCGCTGCGCGGTCTGTCGGCCCGCAGCGTGGCGAAGCGGCTGGCGATCCTCCCGCAGAAGCCGATCACCCCATCCGCCACCACGGTGCGCGAGCTGGTCTCGAGGGGCCGGCATCCGCATCAGAGTCTCTTCCGGCCCTGGACGCCCGGTGACTCGGCGATCGTCGACGCCGCCCTTGCGGCCACGGGCATCACCGACCTCGCCGAGCGCGATGCGGGCGCCCTCTCGGGCGGGCAGCTGCAGCGCGCCTGGATCGCGCTCGTGCTCGCGCAGGAGGCCCCGATCATCCTCCTCGACGAGCCCACCACGTTCCTCGACCTCAGCCATCAGCTCGACGTGCTGCGTCTCGTGCGGTCGATCAATCGCGAGCGGGGCGCCACCGTGGTGATGGTTCTGCACGATCTGTCGCTGGCAGGGCGGTACTCCGACCGCCTCGTGGTCGTGGGCGGCGGACGTGTGATCGCGGACGGGACGCCCTGGGAGGTCCTGACTCCCGAGATCCTGCGCGACGCGTTCGACCTCGAGGCCACGGTCATCCCCGACCCCGCAAGCGGCACGCCGCTGATCGTTCCCGCGGTCGATATCGTCTTGTAACTTAGGATCGGCTAACCTAACTTCGTGACCACATCTCGTTCGCGGCTCGCCGCCGCCCTCATCGCCCCTGTCCTCACGATCGCACTCCTCGCCGGCTGCTCATCCACACCTCAGGCAGACCCCGCCGCATCCGCCGATGCCGCGTGGAGCTTCACCGACGACACCGGCACCACCGTCACCCTCGACCATCGACCCGAGCGCGTCGCGAGCTACGCCGACTACGCCATCGGCCTGCTGAGCTACGGTCTCGATCCCGTCGCCGTCTTCGGCCGGGTGGATGTGGCGAGCGACGATCGCTTCGCCGACTACGACCTCGGCGACACCGCGGTCGTCGGCAACACCTACGGGGAGATCGACCTCGAGGCCCTCGCCGAGGCCGCGCCCGACCTCATCGTGACCGGCATCTACCCCACCGATCGCGAGGGGACCCTCGATCTCACCGCGCCCTACTACGGCTTCGCCGACATGGAGCAGCAGGCGCAGCTCGAGAAGATCGCGCCCGTCGTGGCCATCGAGGTCGGTGGGGCGGGCAGCGACGTGATCGACAGCCTGAACCGGCTCTCCTCCGCACTCGGGGTGAGCGACGACACGATCGCCACCGCCAAGGCCGAGTACGACACGGCGGCAGCCGACCTCACCGCCGCCGCCGCGGAGAGCGACCTCGAGGTGACGCAGATGTACGCGTCGGCCGACGGCATCTACGTCGTGAAGCCGGCCGACGAGCCGGAGACCCAGCTCTACTCCGACCTCGGGGTGACGTTCACCGACGCGCATCCGGATGGCGACTACTACTGGGACATCTACAGCTGGGAGAACGCCGCCCAGATGATGACGGGCGATGTGCTGCTCGTGAACGTGGAGGGCTACGGAGCGGCCGAGCTGGCCGCCCAGCCCACGTTCGCCTCGCATCCTGCACTCGTCGCGGGCCAGGTGCACTCCTGGAACGGGGCGGCGCTCGACTACCGCTCGCAGGCCGCCCACATGGAGCAGCTGGCCTCGATCCTGCGGGAGTCGAAGGCGGTCAGCTGACGCGTGCGGCGGGCTCGCCGCTGCGTGAGCCCGCCGCCTCAGCGCTCCAGAACGACGGCGAGACCCTGACCCACTCCGATGCAGATCGCGGCCACGGCCACGCCTCCTCCGCGCCGGGCGAGTTCGTGGGCCGCGTGCCCGATGATCCGGCCCCCTGAGGCTCCCAGCGGATGCCCGAGGGCGATCGCCCCGCCGTGGATGTTCACGCGGTCGGGATCGAGCTCGGGCCACAGTGCGAGACAGGCGAGCGACTGCGAGGCGAAGGCCTCATTGAGCTCCACGAAGTCGACGTCGCCCCAGGTTCTGCCGGCACGGGCGAGCGCCCGGTTCGCGGCCTCGACCGGGGCGATGCCGAAGATCTCGGGATCGATGCCCGCCACCCCTCGGCCCGCGATCCGCGCCAGGGGCTCCCCGTCGAGCGCCCCCTCCGCGCCCATCAGCACCATCGAGGTGCCGTCCGAGAGCGGAGAGGAGTTGCCCGCCGTCACGCTTCCCCCGGCCAGGAATGCGGGCTTCAGCGACGCCAGCGACTCCACCGTGGAGTCGGCGCGGATGCCCTCGTCGCGCGCCAGTGCGGTGCCCGGCACCACGAAGGTCTCGGCGTCGTAGACGCCGGCATCCCAGGCCGCTGCCGCCTGCCGGTGCGAGCGGGCGGCGAATGCATCCTGCTCCTCGCGCCCGATCGAGAACCGCTCCGCCAGCAGTTCGGCCGAGGCACCGTTGGAGATCGTCCACTCGGCACGCATCGCGGGGTTCACCAGACGCCAGCCGAGCGTGGTCGACGACATGGTCACGTCGCCCGCGGCGAAGGCCCGCGCGGCCTTCGGCACCACATAGGGCGCTCGCGTCATGGATTCCACGCCGCCCGCCACCATCACGGCGGCGTCGCCGGTCTCGATCGCCCGGGACGCCTGGATGACCGCCTCGAGGCTCGAGCCGCAGAGCCGGTTGACCGTGGCACCGGGAACGGATGTCGGCAGCCCCGCGAGCAGCAGCGCCATCCGGGCGACGTCGCGGTTGTCCTCGCCCGCCTGGTTCGCCGCGCCCAGCAGCACGTCGTCGATGCGCGCCGGGTCGAGCACGGGCGAACGCTCGAGCAGGGCCGACAGCGCGGCGGCGGCGAGGTCGTCAGGTCGCACGTCGGCATAGGCCTTGCCGAACCGCCCGAAAGGGCTGCGCACGGCGTCGTAGATGAAACTGGCGGTCATGATGTCCTCCCGGAGGTGACGGATGGGGTTCCGGTCGCGTCGCGCAGCGCGAGCCCCGTGAGGTCACGGAGCTCCTCCAGCGAGGAGCCCGCGAAGACCTCGCTCACCTCGAGCCCGCCATCGACCACGTCGAAGACGGCGCGATCGGTGTAGATGCGGCTCACGCATCGCACCCCGGTGAGCGGATAGGTGCACTCGGCGACGAGCTTCGAGACCCCGTCGCGCGTGAGCAGGTCGGTCATCACGTACACGTTCTTCGCTCCGATCGCGAGGTCCATCGCGCCACCGACCGCCGGGATCGCCCCCGGGCCGCCGGTGTGCCAGTTGGCGAGATCGCCGGTCTCGGAGACCTGGAACGCACCCAGCACGCAGATGTCGAGATGCCCCCCGCGCATCATCGCGAACGAATCCGCGTGGTGGAAGTACGCGGCACCCGGCAGCTCCGTCACCGGCTGCTTGCCGGCATTGAGCAGATCGGGGTCGACGCGGCCGGCCTGGGGCGCGGGCCCCATGCCGAGCATCCCGTTCTCGGTGTGCAGGATGATCTCGAGCCCCTCCGGCAGATAGTCGGCGATGAGGGTGGGCGCACCGATGCCGAGGTTCACGACCGATCCCTCGGGGATGTCGCGGGCGATGCGGGCGGCGAGCGTGCGGCGGTCGATCCCGGGGCTCACAGCGCCGACTCCGCCCCGACGAACTCGCCGGCCTCCAGCCACGCGCGCTCCCCCACCGCCACGACCCGGTCGACGAAGATCCCCGGGGTCACGACCGTCTCGGGGTCGAGAGCCCCCAGCTCCACGACCTCGTCGACCTGCACGATCGTGGTGCGGGCCGCCGCCGCCATGATGGGTCCGAAGTTGCGCGCGGTCTTGCGGTACACGAGGTTGCCCCAGCGATCCGCCTTGAAGGCGGAGATCAGTGCGTAGTCGGCGCGCAGCGGCAACTCGAGCAGGTGGTCCCGCCCGTCGATCGTGCGCACCTCCTTGCCCTCCGCCACCAGGGTTCCCACCCCGGTCGGCGTGTAGAAGCCACCGATCCCCGCGCCGGCCGCCCGGATGCGCTCGGCGAGGTTCCCCTGCGGCACGAGTTCGAGCTCGATCCCGCCGGCCCGGTAGCGGGCATCGAAGACGTACGAGTCGCTCTGCCGCGGGAAGGAGCACACGATCCGCTGCACCCGCCCCGAGCCGATCAGGGCGGCGAGGCCCACGTCCCCGTTGCCGGCGTTGTTGCTCACCACGGTCAGGTCGGTGGCGCCCTGCTCGAGAAGGGCATCGATCAGCTCCACGGGCTGCCCGGCCCGGCCGAAGCCGCCGATCATCACCGTCGAACCATCTTCGATGCCGGCCACCGCCTCCGCCGTGTCCGCTCTCACCCGGTCGATCATCAGCGCGCCGTGTACCCGCCGTCGAGGGCGAGGTTCACCCCGGTGACCCAGCTCGCCTCATCCGACGCGAGGTAGAGCACGCCGTACGCGACATCCAGCGGCCGGCCGAGTCGGCGGATCGACTGGTTCGCCGTCATCATCTCCTCGTAGGCCGGCAATCCGCCCGGGTACTCGGCGGCGATGCCCTCCACGAGCGGGGTGAGCACGGTCGACGGGTTCACCGAGTTCACCCGGATGTTGTACCGCCCGTAGCTCGCCGCATCCTGCTTCGTCTGCATCGTCACGGCGCCCTTGGCCACGTGGTAGGGCGTGAACTCGTCGTTGCCGATGAGTCCGTAGATCGACGAGAAGTTCACGATCGATCCTCCACCGCGCTCGATGAGGTGCGGCACCGCATGCTTGGTGGCGAAGAACACGCCCTTCACGTCGACCGCGAAGAGCGCGTCCCACTCCGCCTCGGTCACCTCGTGGGTGGGCTTGTCGACGCCGATGATCCCGGCGCAGTTGATGAGGATGTCGAGTCCGCCGAACTCGGCGGCGGCCGCCGTCACGACGGATGCGACGCTGGCCTCCTTCGACACGTCCATCTCCCAGAACCGGGCGGTGCCGCCATCCGCCGTGATCTGCTCCACCACGGTGGCACCGAGCGACGCGTTGAAGTCGGTGACGGCCACGGACGCGCCCTCCGCCGCGAACAGTTCCGCAGTGGCGCGGCCCATGCCGGAGGCGCCACCCGTGATCAGCGCGACCTTGCCCTCGAGCCGGCCCGTCATGCGCGCGCCGGCTCGGGTGCGGAGGCCGAGTCGGTGGCGAGGAGGCTGCGGTAGCCGCTCTCCTCCACCTCACGGCAGTGCTGCTGATACACCTGGCCGCCGCCCATGTACACCTGGAACTCCTCCGGCTTCCCGGGCACGTTCTCACCGAGGAACCAGGCCTTCGCCTTCTTGCCTTCGCTGTACATCACCGTCGACTTCCCGGTGCGCTCCGTCTCGGCGGCCCACCAGTCCTCCGACTCGGGGGTGGCCTCGAAGCGTTCGACACCGTTCTCCTCCGCCCACTTGAGCGCCCGCTGCAACCACTGCGCGCCGAGCTGGATCGGCACCACGAGGTTGGAGTACGGCGTCTGCGGACCGAGCGACATGAAGAAGTTCGGGAAACCGTTGGCGTTGATGCCGAGGTTCGACTTCAGGCCGTCCTCGAGCCACTTGTCGCGCAGGGTGCGCCCGCCACGGCCCCGGATGTCGATGTTCGTGAGGGTGCCGGTCATCGCGTCGAACCCGGTGGCGAAGATGATCACGTCGAGTTCGTACTCGGTGTCGCCCACCTTCAGGCCCTTCTCGGTGATCTCGGTGATGGGTTCGGCCTCGGTGTCGACGAGGTGCACGTGGGGCAGGTTGAAGGTGTTGTAGTAGCCGTGGCCCGTGGGAACGCGCTTGCCGTTGAACGAATAGGTGGTCGGCGAGAGCAGCTCGGCCGTCGCGGGGTCCTTCACGATCTCGCGGATCTTCGAGCGGATGAACTCCGAGCCGAGCTCGGAGGCCTCGTGGTTCGTGGCCAGGTCGTTGAAGCACTCGTTGGCGAAGTGGAAACCGCCCTCGTTCCACTTCGACTCGAAGATCGCGCGCCGCTTCTCCGGGCTCACCTCGAGCGCCGAGAACTCCGCGGGCTCCATCGCGACACCGAACGGATGCGCGGCCGCCTTCGCGTAGATCTCGTCGTAGTTCTCGCGCACGTACTGCATCTCCTCGGGGGAGACCGCGTCGTTGTTGGTCTCCACGATGAAGTTCGGGGTGCGCTGGAACACGAAGAACTCGTCGACCTCGGGCGCGATCACGGGAACGATCTGGATGCCGGATGCACCGAGCCCGATGAGGCCGACCTTCTTGCCGGTGAGGTCGACCCCCGTGCGCGGCCAGTGGGCGGTGTGGTACTTCTCCCCCGTGAACGTGTCGATACCGGGGATGTCGGGGTAGATCGCCTGCGACAGCACTCCCATGCCGCTGATGAGGTACTTCGTGGTGACGGAGGTGCCGTCGGCGAAGTTCACCGTCCAGAGGTTGGCGTCCTCGTCGTAGACGGCCGAGTCGACCCGGGTGTTGAGCCGGATGTCCTTGCGCAGGTCGAGGCGGTCGGCCACGAAGTTGAGGTAGTCGAGAACCTCGGCGCCCGCCGGGTAGCGCTGGGTCCAGGTCCACTCCTCGCGCACCTCCTTCGAGAAGGAGAAGGAGTAGTAGCTGAACTCGCTGTCGGTGCGCACGCCGGGGTAGCGGTTCACCCACCAGGTGCCGCCGATGCCGTCCTCGCCGTCGACCACGATGGTGTCGAGGCCGATCTCGCGGAGGTGATGCAGAAGCGCGAGCCCGGAGAAGCCGGCGCCGATGACCACGGCGTCGTGGTCACGGGGAGTGGTTTCGGTCATTGTGATGGTCCTTTCGCGGTGATGAGAGGTGTCAGTTCGTGTGCGCCGAGTACCACGCCGCGATATCGGCGATGGCCTGGTCGGCCTCGGGGAGGTTGCCCGCCTGCAGCGGGAAGACGTGCTGCATGCCCTGAGCGGCCTGGAAGGTGACGTCGACACCGGCGGAGCGGGCGAGAGCATCCAGCCGCTGGGCGTCGTGGAAGAGCGACTCGTGCGCCGACGCCACGATGAAGAGAGGCGGGAAGCCGGTGAAGTCGGCGTAGAGCGGGTTCACGAGAGGGTCGGTGGGCGAGGCGCCACCGGAGAGATACCGGTCGATGTTGCCCTGCAGCCCCTCCCGGGCGATCAGGAAGTCGGTGTCGTCATTGGTCTCGATCGTCTCGCCGGTGTTCTCCATGTCGAGCCACGGCGAGAGGGTGATCACCTGGCCGGGCATCGGCCGCCCGGTGTCCCGCAGCCGCAGGGTGGTCGCGATCGCGATGCTGGCGCCTGCGCTGTCACCCAC
This sequence comes from Herbiconiux sp., assembly GCF_004297105.1. Taxonomy (GTDB): domain Bacteria; phylum Actinomycetota; class Actinomycetes; order Actinomycetales; family Microbacteriaceae; genus Herbiconiux. The sequence goes on along the minus strand of NZ_SCVE01000007.1, from coordinate 232,037 downwards.
GAACCCGATGTCGGCGGCGGAGCGGCCGTCGGCGAGAAGGGCCTCGAACACCGCCGTGGCATCGTCGAGCTGGGCGGGGTACGGATGCTCCGGCGCCAGCCGGAAATCGACCACGAAAGCCGACACCCCACAGGCTTTGGCGATGTGCCCTGCCATCTTGCGGTGGCTCGCAGCCGACCCGAGGGCGAAGCCGCCGCCATGGAGGAACAGCAGGATCCTCGACTCGTCGGCGCCGATCGGATGCACCGCGATGCCGGGCACACCGCCGATCGCGGTGCTGGCGTAGGTCACGTCCTCCGGCTCCGTCGTGGCGCGCTGCCAGTCCTCGAAGACCCAGCGCAGAACGGGAAGCGACATCTCGGGGGCGGCCAGGAACTCGACGGTCCACTGTGCGTAGATCTCGCCGAGAAGGTCGGTCGGCTTGTTCGTCGACATTGAACTCTCTCCTCATCGTCGGGGATGACACCAAGGATGACCGCGGGGAATGGCCGCTTGAACGCTTGTCGCAAAATGACGCACCCGTGTCTCAGGGTGATGCGACAGGGCGCATCCGGGGGAACACAGACTTCTAGACACGCAGCTCAACGAAGAGAAACGAGGAACTCCCCATGTTCACCAAGAAGGCATCGCTCCTGGCGATCGGCACGGTGGCGGTACTCGCCCTGGCCGGTTGTTCCACGGGTTCGCTCTCCTCCGGCGGAGGTGACGCCGACTCGACGGCCGCCGCCACCGACTCCGCCGTCACCGTCGGCACCGTCGGCGTGCAGGGCGACATCCAGGACATCTCCAACTTCTGCGGCGACAAGGACATCACGGTCGCCCTCGCCGACGGGTTCGGCGGCAACTCCTGGCGCAAGATCACCCGCGCGATCTTCGAGGAGGAGGCCGCGAAGTGCCCCAACATCACGAAGGTGCTCTACACGGACGCCCAGGGCGACACCCAGAAGGCCATCAGCGACATCAACTCGCTCGTCGCCCAGGGGGTCGACGTGATCGTCACCTTCGTGGATGGCGGTGAGGCGCTGCTGCCCACCATCCAGAAGGCCACCGAGGCCGGCGTCAAGGTCGTTCCCTACGTCGGATCGCCCGGCGGCACGCCCGGCGTCGACTACGTCGACTTCGTGTCGGAGGACATCAACACCTACGGCAAGAACCTCGCCGAGTGGACCATCGAGAAGATGGGCGGCACCGGCAACCTCGTGATGCTCGGCGGCATCGCCGGCAACTCGTACTCGCAGGCGGTCTACGACGGCGTGCTCGAGGCCGTGAAGGCGAACCCCGGCATCACGCTGCTGAACGAGGACGGTCCCGTCGCCACCGACTGGGAGCCCGGCAAGACACAGCAGGTCGTCGCGGGCCTCATCACCAAGTACGGCGACATCAACGGCATCGTGGCCGACTACGGCGGAGGCTCGGTGGGCGGTATCCGCGCCTTCGAGGCCGCCGGCAAGCCGCTCCCCGTCTGGTCGGCGAACGACTCGAACGAGTTCGCCTGCCTCTGGTACCAGTACAAGGACGCGCAGCCGACCTACCAGATCGCCACGGAGTCGTCGCGCAACTGGGTCGTGGCCGCCGCCCTGCACAAGGGTCTCGCCGCCGCGAACGGCCTGCCGAACGACGAGCCCTCGACCTACAACCTCGAGATCATCGAGGACTCGACCGACCCGAACCTGCAGCCCAAGTGCGAGGCCGACCTCCCGCCGGACGCCATCCTCTCCTCGGGGCTCAGCGTCGACTCACTGAAGCAGCTGTTCCAGTGAACCGACTCGACGGCAAGGTCGCGATCGTGACCGGGGCAGGGCGGGGAATCGGCCGCTCGATCGCCGAGGTCTTCGCCGAGGAAGGCGCCACGGTGATCGCCACCGGCCGTGGCGCCTCCCCCGCCCCCTTCCCGGAGGGCGTCGAGTACCACCAGCTCGACGTCTCCGATGAGAAGGGCTGGGCGGAGGTCGTCGCCGACGTCATCGCGCGGCACGGTCACGTCGACGTGCTCGCCAACAACGCGGGCATCATCGCCTACGAGACGCTGCACGACCTGACACTCGACGACTGGAACCGCGTGGTCGCCGTGAATCAGACCGGCACCTGGCTCGGCATGCGCGAGGTCATCCCGCACATGATCGCTCAGGGCGGCGGCTCGATCATCAACATCTCGTCGATCTGGGGCTCGGTCGCCGTGGCCGGCGCCCACGCCTACCACGCCACCAAGGGTGCGGTGCGCAACATGTCGAAGAGCGCCGCCATCACCTACGCGAAAGAGAACGTGCGGGTGAACTCGGTGCACCCCGGCTTCATCGAGACGCCGTTGACGGATGCGCAAGCACCCGAGATCAACGAGTACGTGGTGTCGATGACGCCGATGGGCCGGGCCGGCACGCCGCGCGAGATCGCGAACGGACTCGTGTTCCTCGCCTCCGACGAGGCGAGCTTCGTGACCGGATCCGAGCTCGTGATCGACGGCGGCTACCTCGCCCAATGAGACACCCCGCCCGCCGAGACATCTCCGGCTGACACGAAAGAAGCGAAATCGATGACGAATTCCGACATCTACGATGTCGCGCTCGCCACCCAGCCCGAGCCGGCGGGGCCATCCGGCCCCGCCCGGTTCGGGCCGGCGGTACTGAGGCTCGATGGCATCGTCAAGACCTTCCCGGGCGTGCGCGCCCTCACCGACGTCACCCTCGAGGTGCTGTCGGGAGAGGTGCACGCGCTCGTGGGCGAGAACGGCGCCGGCAAGTCGACCCTGATGGCCGTGGCATCCGGAGCTCTCGCTCCGAACGAGGGCACGGTCGAGATCGGGGGCACGGTGCTCGCGAGCGCCTCCCCCGAGGCGGCGCGCGAGCTCGGGCTCGGCATCGTGCGGCAGGACCCGGCGTTGCTGCCCGACCTCACCGTGGCCGAGAACATGGCCGTGGGTGTGGGCTACAAGCGCGTCGGCGGCCTCGGCCGGGCCGTCGCCTGGTCGCAGAAGCAGCTCGATCCGTGGCAGATGGGCATCGATGCCAAGACCCGCGTGGCGGATCTCTCGGTGGAGCAGCGCTTCATCGTGGAGATCGCGAAGGCCCTGGCGCTCGAACCACGGGTGCTCATCCTCGACGAGCCCACCGAGCACCTCTCGCTCGAAGAGGTTCAGAAGCTCTTCCGCACGGTGCGCTCCCTTGCGGCGGGCGGCACGGCGATCGTGTACATCTCCCACCGCATCCCCGAGGTGAAGCAGATCGCCGACCGCATCACGGTGCTGCGCGACGGCCAGGTGCGAGGCACCTTCGAGGCCTCGGAGGTCGACGAGCAGCAGATCGTGGAGCGCGTCATCGGCCGCAAGCTCGAGACGGTGTTCCCGGAGAAGGGCGGCGTCTCGGGCGCCATCGGCGCGGCCGACCAGCTCGCCGTGCGCTCCCTCTCCGGCGACGAGTTCCACGACATCTCCTTCGCGGTGAAGGCGGGTGAGATCGTCGGGCTCGCCGGAGTGCAGGGCAACGGGCAGGCAGCGCTCATCCGTTCCCTCGCGGGCCTTGAGCCCACCACCGGAACGATCGAGGTGGCTGGTCGCGCCCTCTCGAACGGCTCGAACGCCGCGGCGGCCGGGGCGGGCGTCGTGTACGTGCCGGCCGACCGGCACGGCGAGGGCGTGTTCCTGCCGCTCTCCGTCGGCGACAACATCTCGTCGAAGACGCTCTCGCAGGTCTCGACGGCCGGCCTGGTGAGCGAGCGGCGCGTGCTGGCCGTGGCTGCCGAGCAGATCAAGCGGCTCGCCATCAAGACGCCCTCGGCCCGCACCCCCATCCAGTCGCTCTCCGGAGGCAACCAGCAGAAGGCGGTTCTCGCCCGCACCCTGCTCTCGGAGCCGACGGTGCTGCTCGCCGAGGAGCCGACGCAGGGGGTGGATGCCGGCGCCCGCGTCGACATCTACCGCATCCTGCGCGATGCGGCGGACGCCGGGGCCGCCGTCGTCATCCTCTCGTCCGACGGGGTCGAACTCGAGGGTCTCTGCGATCGCGTGCTCATCATGTCGCGCGGCTCGGTGGTGCAGGAACTGACGGGTGACGAGGTCTCCGAAGCCGCGATCGCCCGCGCCGCCCTCACCTCGACCACGGTGCGTGCGAGAACGGATGCCGACACCTCGGCCCGCGGCGTGAAGCTGCGGCGGTTCCTGCGCGGCGACCAGTCGCCCGCCGCCGTGCTCGGGGCCATCTTCCTCGTGCTCGGCATCGTGGTGGCGGCCACGAACCCCGCGTACCTCGGCGCCTTCAACATCAACAATCTGCTCTTCATGGCCGCCCCGCTGCTGTTCGTCGGCGCGGCTCAGCAGGTGGTGGTGCTCGGCTCGGGCTTCGACCTCTCGGTGGGCCCCTTGATGGGGCTCCTCGTGGTGCTCGCCTCCTATTGGATCGTCGACGGGGGCAACCTCTACGTGGGCGTCGCCCTCATGGTGGCGGGAGCCATCGGCACCGGGGTGATCAACGGCTTCCTGGTGACGAGGTTCGCCATCAATCCCGTGGTGGTGACCCTGGCGATGTACATGGCGCTGCAGGGCATCTATCTGACCCTCCGGTCGACACCGGGCGGCATCATCTTCGGCGATGTCGCCGACCAGATCCAGGCGCGCGTCGGGATCGTGCCGGTCGTCACCATCCTCGCGGTGGCCGTGCTGCTCTTCCTCGAGTTCGCGCTGCGGCGCACCCGCTGGGGCGTCGAGCTGCGCGGGGTGGGTTCGCGCGTGGATGCGGCGGCCCGACTGGGCATCAAGGTGAAGCGCACCCGGTTCTTCTCCTACGTGCTCTGCTCCTTCCTGGTGCTGCCGGCGGCCGTGATCATGATGGCGCAGATCGGTATCGGCGACGGACGGCCCTCGCTCTCCTACACACTGTCGTCGGTCACCGTCGTCGTGCTGGCGGGAGCCTCCATCTTCGGCGGCCGCGGCTCGTTCATCGGCATCCTCGCCGCCGCGTTCCTGGTGCAGCAGGTGCTCAATGTGTCGCCCTTCCTCGGGCTGTCGCAGGCGTGGTCGTACTGGCTGCCCGGACTCATCACGCTGGCCGCGGCCGTGCTCTACGCACAGCTGCGGCGCTCCCGGCGGCGACGCCGAGCGGCCGCCCCCATCGCTCAGGTTCCGCCCGCACCGACCTCGCCCGCACGCACGTCGTCCGCACAGAACGGGAGCGCAGCATGACCGCCACCCTCGACCGACCCGCACCCGCCCCCTCGGGCGCGCCGGCCCCCAAGCCGATCGGCGCCGCCGAATCGGCGTGGCGCCGGATGCTCTCCGGAAGCTGGGTGGGCATCACGGTCGCCACCGTGCTGCTCTTCGCCCTGTCGCCCGTCATCGCCCCCGGCAGCCTCGGCACCGCACCGCTGCTCAGCATGCTCCCGTTCGCCTCCGTGCTCGCCATCGTGGCGGCCGGGCAGACGCTCGTGGTGCAGCAGCGCGGTCTCGACCTCTCGGTACCCGGCATGATCGCCCTCGCCGCCGTGCTCTCCACGGGTCTCCCCCAGAACTACGGATGGCCGCTCTGGGCGGCGGTGATCGCCGGCATCGTGGGCCCGGGGATCGTGGGGCTCGTGAACGGCGTGCTCGTGACGTTCTTCCGGGTGATGCCCCTCGTGGTGACGCTCGGGATGAACGCCGTGCTGCTCGGCACCGTGTTCTTCATCGCCGACGGCACGCCATCCGGAGCCACCGCGGAGCTCAACGGCTTCGCGCTCGACCGCACCCTCGGCATCCCGAACACCCTGCTCATCGCGATCGTGATCGTGGTGATCGCGGGGCTCGTGACGCAGCGCTCCATCATCGGCCGTCGGCTCACCGCCGTCGGCGTGAGCGAGCGGGCCGCCGCCGCCCTCGGGGTGCGGGTCAACGCCTATCAGATGTTCGCCTACGCCTTCGCGGGTCTCTGCTACGGGGCGGGAGGTGTGCTGCTGGCGGGCTACACGAAGACCCCGGCACTGTTCCTCGGCGACTCCTACCTGCTGCCCTCCGTGGCCGCTGTCGTGCTCGGTGGCACCGCGCTCACCGGGGGGATCGCGAGCGTGGTCTCCACGGGCATCGCGGCGCTCTTCCTGACCCAGCTCGGCCAGCTGCTGCGCTCGGTGGGCTGGCAGGACGCGCTGCAGCTGATCGCGCAGTCGGTGGTGCTGATCGCCGTGGTGCTCGTGCGGGAGCTCGTTCCGGCCTTCCTCCGGAGACGAGCATCCCGGCGGCAATCGGCCGAGTGATCAGGGGGCGGATGTCGGGCAGATGAGCGGCCCGGCATCCGCTGGCGCGGTGCTGAGCACGCAGGCCGAGGGCACGACGGTCTGCGCGAGCACAGCCCACCCGACACACGCGGCGAGCACCACGAGGGTCACCACGATCATGGCCCGGAGGGCGGCACGCTCCCGCCACATCTCACACCATCCCGAAGCGCTCGGAGTGGATGACGTCGTGGTGCACTCCGAGATCGGCGAGGGTGCGCTCCACCTCGTCCATCATCGCGTCGGGACCGCAGATGCAGAACGAGGAGCCCTCGGCGGCCAGAGGCAGACGCGCCCGCACGAACGCGGCATCGATGTGGCCCTTCGGCCCCTGCCACTCGGCCGACGGCCGCGAGAGCAGGTGCACCACCGACAGGTCGAGACGCTGTTCGAGCGCCTCGAGTTGCGACCGCCCGGCGATGCTGCGCTCGTCTCGGTTGCCGAGCCACAACTCGCAGCGCCTCGTGTCGCCCCGGTCGGCGAGGGTCTCGAGCATGCTCAGCAGCGGCGTCACGCCCACTCCGGTGCCGACGAAGACGATCGGGCCGGCCGGTGGCAGCACGAAGGCGCCGAACGGCCCGTCGACGTACACGGTGTCGCCCGGCACGAGCTCGGCGATGTCGCGACTGAAGTTCTCGTGCGCCTTGATGGAGAAGCGGATGTGCTCGGGGTGCTCCGCGCTCGACGAGATCGAGAAGGGGTGGTAGGTCAGGGCGAAGGCCGACCGCCGGGCCTGCAGCCAGGCGAACTGCCCGGGCTCGAAGTGGAACGGGCGCCAGAGGCCGCCCGCCAGGTCGGCCGGGCCGGAGTGCGTGCCGGGCCGAACGGCATCCGCCGTCTGCTTCGGCCGGATGGTGATGGTGGTCACCGCGTCGATGTCGCGATCGATCGACTCCACCACCCACGGCCTCCGCCTCCGCAGCACCGGTTTCAGCAGCCGCACCCAGACGCCCAGCCCCACGAACGCCGCGCTGAGCACGATCCACAGGGCCTGCTCCCACCACTCCCGCACGTAGTAGCCCACGAGCAGCACATGCGCGAGCGCCGTCACCACCACCGCCAGCGCGAGCACGGCGTGCGTGATCTGCCACGCCTCGTAGCTCACTCGCAGCCGCCGCCGGAACACCGAGAGCACGATGATGGCGAGCAGCAGTGCGCACGACGCCACGGCGAACTTGGCTCTCATGGGCGACGTGAACACGTCGAGCAACCCCAGGAACCGGGTGTCGACCACGAAGAGGATGATCGGATGCGCGAACACCAGCAGGGTGGCGAGGTAGGCCATCTGCCGGTGGAAACCCAGCACGAGGTCCATGCCCACCGGATGCACCACTACGAACGAGCGCGCCACCATCACGAACTGCAGCCCGAACATGGCGAGCCCCACGAAACCGAAGGCCACCGAGAGGTTGATCCAGAACCCGCGCCCCGGATCGAGCCGGATGAGCGCCAGCGGCAACGGCAGCACCACGAGCAGCGTGTAGAGCGCGACCCAGATCGCGAATGCGGCACGACTGCGCCGCCGCACGAATCGATCGATTCCGGCCACTTCACCTCACCCTGACGCGCGGATCCGAGCCGCCGATGTGGATGAGTGTAGCCGGAGTCGCCGCCTCAGGCGGTGAGGCGGTAGGCCTTCATCTTGCGGTACACCGTGGCCCGGGAGAGCCCGAGGATCTCGGCCGCCTTCGACCGGTTGCCATCCGCCTCCGCGAGCGCCTTGCGGATGGCCTCGAGCTCGACACGCTCGATCATCGAGAGCACGCGGGCGCCCTGCATCGATGCCGGCAGGTCGGCCGCCTGCACGCCTCCGCGTTTGCCGCTCAGGGTCAGCTGCTCGATGAGCCCGCGGAGCGCGGTGAGGTTGCCGGGCCACTGGTACGCGGTGAGCACGTCGAGGGCGTCGGCCCGCAGTTCGAGCCCTGCTCCGGGGGCGAGCTGGTCGGCGATCACGCGCCACAACGCGGCGAGGTCGGAGCTGCGCTCCCGCAGCGGGGGCACCCAGATCATCGAGACCCCGAGTCGTGCCGACAGCGTCTCGGCCTCGGAGCGGTCGTCGGCCGAGAGGGTGAGCAGCACGGGACCACGGCCGGATCCGCTCTCCAGCAGCGACTTCACCCCGTCGATCGTGTGCGGGTCGAGCGTCTCGATGCCCCGGATCACCACGGGTGCGGATGCCGCGAGCCGCTCGGCGAGGCGCTGCAGCCACTTGCGGCTGCCCAGCACGTGCCGCTCGGCCGCATCCGTGACGATGCGCTGGGTCATGGCGGTGCCCGCGCGGAACGGCAGACCGAGCGCCAGCGACGCCTTGCCGGATCCGTTCTCGCCCGCGATCACGAGGGGCTTGCGCAGCTCGCGGTGCCGCGCGACCTGGTGGGCCACCGTCAGCCATTCCGGCGAGCGCCCCACGAGCTGCGGCCGGGCGGGGCCGATGCTCGTGGTGGTGGCGCGGTGCTCCCTCTCGAGCACCGCGATCGAACCCGCACCGTCTTCGAGCGAGCTCACCCGCAGTTCCACCGTGCCGGTCGAGAGCTCGAGGGTGAACTGCCCCGTTCGGCCCTCGTCCATGCAGTGCTGCTGCATCAGATTGATGTCGGCCACGGTGAGCCGGCCGGCCTTCTGGCTCTGCATCACGAGGCCCTGCGGCCCGAAGGCCACCACGGGGCCGGTGTGCGACCGCGACGCCTCGAGGAAGGAGTTGAAGATCACGCGGGCGACCGGCCGCTCGACATCGAGCACCTGCTGCTCGAGCTGCATGGTGACCGCGTTGATGAGAGGGCGCAGCAGCACACTGCGGTCCGAGATCTTGCTGGAGAGCGTCACCACGGCGAGGAGCTTGCCGGTGACCGGATGCCGCACGGGCGAGCCGGTGCACACGGCGCCACTGTAGAAGTCGGCGAAGTGCTCGACACCCGAGATCTGCACGCTCTTCCCGGTGGCCGCCACGGTGCCGACTCCGTTCGTGCCCACCACGTCTTCGGCGAGGATGGCGCCGCGCACCGTGCCGAGCCGGTCGAGGTGGTCGAGCGCGCTGTGGTCGTGCGACCAGCGCTGCAGGATGCGGCCCTGCGAGTCGGCGAGCAGCAGCCCCATGCCGGTTCCGTCGAGGTCGTCGGAGACCCGGGTGAGCGGCGCCTGGAACATGTCGAGGAGGTGCGCGTCGAGCAGGTCGCCGTCGACCCGGGGCACGTCGCGGATGTTGGCGGGCACGCCGATGGCCGCTCGGGATCGCTGCCATGACTTGAGCAGTTCGGGGTTGAGGGTCTTGGTGAGGTCGTCCGCGGCGAGGAAGTCGTCTTTGACCTTCTGCACGCGATTCGCGTCGAAATGGAGAGGCACGGTTTACTCCTGGGGTCTGTCCGCGCGCTCGAACGACGCGGGTTGCCTCGTCGTCGAGAACACAGGACCGGTTGGGTGCGTGCACGCCGGGTGAGCGGAACGTAACGTCATCATCACGGCTCCTCGGGTGCAGGTCAAGTAACGGTTAGATCGCGATCTCGACGGCGTCGGTCTCGCTGCGCTGCAGGCGCTTGTTGTACTCCAGAACGGCGAGTTCGCCGGCCAGTTGGATGTGCTGCTCGCAGTGCCGGCGGGCGCTGTCGGGGTCGCGCACCGCGGCCGCCTGGTGCACGATGAGCCGGAGTTCCTCCATCGACAGCGCCACCCGGTGCTCGTCGAGGAAGGCGTAGCGGCGGAACAGCCCGATGCGGGTGTGCACGCCGCGCAGATTGCTCGCGAGCACGGGATTGCCGGCGCCATCGAGCAGGCGGTCGTAGAACTCCGCCTTGCTCTGCTCGCGCGTCTCCACCGTTCCGTGCAGGTAGCTGGTCTCCATCCGCTCGAGGAGTGCGATCAGACCGGCGGCCTGCTCGTCGTCGGCGTTGCGGGCGAACAGCTCGCCGGCGAGCCCTTCCAGAACTCGACGCACCTCGTAGAGCGATTGGATGTCGTGCTTCGTGAGCACCGTCACGATCGGGCCGCGCCCGGGCAGCATGGTGATGAGCCGCTCGCTCTCGAGCTGCCGGAGGGCCTCGCGCACGACCGTGCGCGAGACGCCGTAGCTCTCGCAGAGCGCGTTCTCGAGCAGTCGCTCGCCCGGCGAGAGCAGCCCGTCGAGGATGTCGTCGCGCAGATTCTGCACCACCTGCTGCCGCAACGGGGCGGCGTGGCGCTCGATCTTGGTGGGGGGCATCCGTCGCCCTTTCTCAATTTGACTCATCGTGCCCGTGCGGGGTGATTGCATCGTACCGTAATACGAGAATACCCGAAGGGACGGATTCAATGACGATTCTCAGCAGCGAGACCGACGAGGCGACGACTGCCGCGACGGTGACCCTCCGAGGCCACACCATCCCGGTCGGCCTCTACATCGCCGGGCAGTGGCGGCCCGTCTCCACCACGTTCGACGTGGTGAACCCGGCGACCGGCGGCGTGATCGCTCAGCTGGCCGACGGCACCGATGCCGACGCCCTCGCCGCGCTCGATGCGGCCGCCGCGGCGCAGGATGCCTGGGGTCACGTCGCCCCGCGCGACCGCGCCGACCTCTTCCACCGCGCGCACCGCCTGCTGCTCGACCGCGCCGATGCCATCGTCGAGACGATGACCCTCGAGAGCGGCAAGCCGCTCGCCGAGGCCCGGGGCGAGTTCCAGCTCTCCGCCGACTTCTTCCTCTGGTACGCCGAGCAGGTGGCCCACCTCCACGGCACCTACGCCGAGGGCTCGCGGGGCGGCTACCGGGTGATCACCACGCATCAGCCCGTCGGCCCTTCGCTGCTCATCACGCCGTGGAACTTCCCGCTGCTCATGATCGCGCGCAAAGCAGGAGCGGCCCTCGGTGCCGGCTGCACCATCGTGGTGAAGTCGGCCAAGGAGACGCCGCTCACCTGCGCCCTGTTCGTCGAGACCCTGCACGACGCGGGCTTCCCCCCGGGCGTCGTGAACCTCGTGCACACCACTCACTCGGCGGATGTCTCCGCCGCGGTCATGGCCGATCCGCGCCTGCGCAAGGTGAGCTTCACCGGCTCCACGGGCGTGGGCAGCACCCTGTTGAAGCAGGCGGCACCCGGCATCGTGAACGCGTCGATGGAACTCGGCGGCGACGGCCCCTTCGTGGTGCTCGACGATGCCGACGTCGAACTGGCCGCCCAGCAGGCCATCCTCTGCAAGTTCCGCAACGCGGGCCAGGCCTGCGTGGCCGCGAACCGCATCATCGTGCACTCCGCGGTCGCGGAGGAGTTCACCCGGCGCTTCGTCGAGCTCGCGAAGAACCTGCGCGTGGGCGACGGCTTCTCCGAGGGCGTCGATGTCGGCCCGATCATCTCCGCCGCCCAGCGCGACGGGGTGGCGCGGCTCGTGGCCGAGCTCGGCTCGATCGACTCCGAGCTGCTCACGGGGGGATCCCCGGTGGAGGGCGAAGGCTACTTCTTCGAACCCACCGTCTTCGCGATCAACGACCGCGACAACGACGTCTGCAACCGCGAGCTCTTCGCTCCGATCGCCACCATCTACACGGTCGACTCCACACGCGAGGCGATCGAGGTGGCGAACGACACGAGCTACGGCCTCGCCGCCTACGTGTTCACCCGCGACCTCTCGCGCGCCATCGCGGTGAGCGAGCGGCTCGACTCGGGCATGGTGGGTATCAACCGCGGCATCATGGCCGACCCGGCCGCCTCCTTCGGCGGTGTCAAGTCGTCGGGGCTCGGCCGCGAGGGCGGGCACCACGCCATCCACGAGTTCCTCGAACCGAAATACCTCGCCATCACCGTCGATGAGAGCAAAGGACTGGAATAGAGCATGAGCACCGCAACCCTGGGCATCCTGCGTCAACCGAAGACCGTGCTGTTCGGCCCGGGCCGACGGCACCAGATCCCCTTCCTGGTCAAGGCCATCGCCGAGCACCTGCTGGTGACCACCGATGCGCGGATGGCCACGACCCCCGAGTTCATCGAGCTGATCGAAGCGATCAGGGCCGCGGGCGTCGACGTGTCGATCTACGCCGAGGCCGAACCCGACCTGCCCCGTGAAGACGTGATGGCCGTGGTGGAGCGCTTCGGGCACACCCAGGTCGATGCCATCCTCGGCATCGGCGGCGGCTCCTGCATGGACCTCGCCAAGGTCGCCTCGATCGTGCTCGCCAACGGCGGCGACGTGCGCGACTACTACGGCGAGTTCCTCGTGCCCGGGCCCGGTGTGCCCGTGATCACGGTCCCGACCACGGGAGGAACCGGCGCGGAGGTCACCTGCATCTCGGTCGTCTTCGACACGGAGAAGGGCATGAAGGTCGGGGTCGCGAGCCCCTTCCTCGAAGCGCACACGGCCGTGATCGATCCCGAGCTCACGCTCACCTGCCCGCCCGGCCTCACCGCGGCGACCGGGGCGGACGCCCTCTCCCACCTCGTCGAGGCCTTCACCGACCGCGTGAAGACGCCGACGCCCGAGGAGATCGACTCGAAGCTCTACATCGGCAAGAACCCGCTGACGGATGTCTTCTGCCGCACCGGCCTGGGCCTCTTGAACCACTCCCTGGAGGCGGTCGCCGCCGACCCCTCCGATCTCGACGCCCGCTCCGACACCATGTTCGCCTCCTACACGGCGGGCATGTCGATCAACACGGCGGGCACGGCCGGGGCTCACGCCATCCAGGGCGCGATCGGCAACCTGACGCACACGCCGCACGGCTTCGGCATCAGCGCCCTGCTGCCCTACGTCATGCGGTTCAACCTGCCCGAACGCGTGGCGGAGTTCGCCGAGATCGGGAGGATCTTCGGGGTGGCGGATCCGGCGTCATCCGAGCTCGAGCAGGCGCATGCGGGCATCCTCCGGGTGGAGGAGCTGCTCGCGGCCCTCGGCGCTCCGCTCGACCTCAAGACGCTCGGGCTCTCCCCCGACGACTTCGGCTTCGTCGCCGACCAGGCGATGCTGGCCACCCGCCTCACCGCGAACAATCCCCGAACGCTCACCCGTGAACTCGTGGTGGCGATTCTGGAGCGCGGTTACGCGAACGACCGCACCTGGTGGGAGGTGTGAGCGAGAAGGCACCCGCAGCCGACGACCCTCACGGTCCCACGCGCCCCGTGGCGATCGCCGGTGCCGGATCGATCGGCGTCGCGTTCGCGGTGCTGTTCGCCGCGTCGGGGCGCCCGGTGCGCGTCTGGGATGCCTTCCCCGAGGCGTTCGACCGCGCGCGCGGTGAGCTGACGGCCCGTCTCGGCCTGCTGGCAGACTTCGGCCTGCTCCACGAGCCCGCCGAGGTCGTCGGAGCCCGGGTGGTCTTCGTCGCCGACCTCGCAGGTGCGGTCGCCGACGTGGTGCTGGTGCAGGAGTGCGCTCCCGAGCGGGTCGAGCTGAAGCGGGCCCTCTTCCAGGCCGTGCTCGCCGTCGCGCCCGCGGACGCCGCGCTGGCGAGTTCGAGCTCGGCGATCGTGCCCAGCTCCATCGCCGAAGGCGATCCGCGACTGGCCCGCCGGCTGATCGTGGGGCATCCGGGCAATCCCCCCTATCTCCTCTCGGTGATCGAGGTCGTGCCCTCGCCCGATACTGATCCTGTCCTCGTCGAGCAGGCAACGGAGGTCTACCGGTCGGCCGGCCTCAAACCCGTGCTCGTGCGCCGCGAGATCGAGGGATTCCTCTTCAACCGGTTGCAGGGTGCGGTGCTCCGCGAGGCGTACGCGCTCGTGCGCGACGGGGTCGCCTCGGTCGACGACATCGACGAGGTGGTGCGCAGCGGCCTGGGCCGACGCTGGAGCTTCATCGGGCCGTTCGAGACCGTCGACCTCAACACCCGCGGAGGAGTGGAGTCGCACGCCGACAAGATGGGCCCGGCCTACGAGCGCATGGGGGCCGAACGCGGGCAGCACGATCCGTGGACGCCGGAGCTCGTGGCATCCGTCGCCGCGCAGCGACGCGCGGCACTGCCGCTCGAGCAGTGGGACGACCGCGTGCGCTGGCGCGACGAGCAGCTCATGCGCCTGAAACCGATCTGGGACGCGGCGGGCTGACCCGCTCAGAGGCCGGCACTGATCACGTGCGCCCGCTCGAGCAGCAGGGCGCCGAGTTCCTGCTGGCGCTCGGGGCGGAAGCGTGACTCCACACCCGTGAGGCTGAGCGCCCAGGCGGGCCGGCCGGCTGCGTCGAAGACCGCGGCGCCCATGCCCCAGCTGCCCTCGAGGATCAACGCGGGGTTGACGGCGTAACCCGTCTCGCGGGTCGCCGCGATGCGTTCGCGCACGGCCGGGGCGGAATGCTGCGCTCCCCAGCGGCTCTCGAGATCGGCGCCGGCGAGATAGGAGTCGATCTCCTCGTCGGGGAGGTACGACAGGATGGCGAGTCCCGCGGAGGCGACACCGAGGGGGAACCGGACGCCTTCGTAGAGCACGAACGAACGGATGGGGAAGCTCCCCTCCTCCCGCAACAGGCACACCGTCTCGGTACCGCGCCGTGCGGAGAAGAACGCACTCTCCCCGGTCTCCCGGGCGAGCAGCCGCACACTCTCGCGGGCGACATCCGGGATGTCGTACCGGGCCGAGGCGAGCGAGCCGAGCAGATACAGCTCCGGCCCGAGAAACCAGCGTCCGCGGGACGCATCGTGGTCGACGAACCCCTCCGCGGCCAGCGAGGTGAGCAGCCGGTGGGTGGTGGGCCGGGTGAGCCCGGTGGCGTGCGCGGCCGCGGCGGCGGAGATGCCATCGGGATGCTGCGCCACCGCCTGCAGGATGCGCCCGATCTTCGACACCAGCTGCGCACCGCGCACCGCCTCAGCCACGGGCAGCCGCCTTCCCGTTCGTGCGGCGGGGCGGCGGCGCGCTCGGATCCAGGTCCATGTACTCAGTCTGCCGCGTCCCGGCTGTCGCGGGCCACCGTGCAGAGGTACCTCCGACGCACAGCGCGGCCCGTCTCCCCGGAGGGAGAGGGCCGCGCTGTCGGGGGTGCTGTCGGGTCAGACGTCGCCGCGGCGCATCCGCACCCGCATCAGCACGAGACCGGCTCCGAGGAGCACGATCAGGGAGCCGATCGCGAGCCAGGGGGCGGGCTCGGCACCGGTGGAGGCGAGCGCCGACGTGGTCCCGGTACTGGTCGTGGTGGTCGTCACCGGGGTCACGGTCGTGGCGGCGGTCACCGTGAGCGCAACGCTCGCGATCACCACGGAGGGATCGGCGGCCGACACGAGGGTGAGGGTGTGTGCTCCCGGAGTGATGCCGGCCGGGATGACCGCGGTGAGCGTCAGCGTGCCGCTCGAGTCGGCCGTTCCGCTGCCCAGGGTCACCGGGTCGGAGTGCAGCACGATCGAGTACACGGTTCCTGCGGTGAGGCCCGTGGCGGTGACCGTGATGGGGTCGCCCGCCTTGACGCTCGGCAGGTTCGTGGAGACGGTGGGCTGGGCGGATGCCGGCGGCGTCACGCCCTGCGGGCCCAGCTCGAGGTCGCAGGCGATCGTGCCCGACCAGAGCGAGTGACCGCCGTTGTTGCCGTCATCGGAGCGGATGACCTCCTTCACGCCGTCGGCGCAGGTGGAGTTCGGCGCGAGGGCGAAGCCCTCGTTGTTGTAGTTCGGCAGGCCCGTGGGGCGGTCGTAGATGCGGTCGACCGCGAAGGCGCCTTCGGAGTCGATCTTGAGCAGGGTCGACGAACCCGCCACGCTGTTGTCGGCGACGGCCCAGATGCGCTGCGCATCCGGGTCCCACTGGGTGTCGGCGATGAGCGGCAGACCGGTGTCGATCGAGGCGATGCGGCTGAACGAGCCGTCGGCCTTCAGGGCGTAGGCGTAGAGGTGGCCGTTCTTCTCCAGGGCGGTGAAGTAGAGGCCTTCGCCGTGACCCGGGTAGTCGGCCGGGTCGTACGTGGCGCCCGTGCTCTGATCCACGAAACCGTTCGTCGTGAGGTACGAGTCGGGCACCCAGGTGATGCCCTCGAACCCGAGGTTGGAGTCGGCGCTGCCCACGGTGGAGATCACGTCGGAGAGGTCGGCGGTGAGGATCCACTGGTTCGTGGGATGCAGCGTGGTACCGGTCTCGCTCGGGTCGAAGCGCAGCACGCTGTCGAGCGGCACGCCGCTCGCGCTGTTGTCGCGCTCGGTGGTGATGTAGAGGAAGCCGTCGGGTCCGACCGTGATGCCCTCGGCATCCGGCTGTCCGCTGCCGCTCGGGAACACGAGGTCCTTGCCGGCCGTCCAGCCGTTGGCGGTGTCGGGCACCCAGAGACCGGCCTCGGTCTTCACGAGACGGTACACGTGGCTCTTGTTCTTCACGGCCCACATCACGTCGGGCGCGCTGGGGTCGATGTCGAGGCCGGAGACGTCCTGGCCCGAGAGCGAGGTGACGAACTGGCACGGGTTGTCGGAGTTGATCGCCGACTGGCCACCGGGCCAGGCGAGCCCACCGGCGAGGGCAGCGCCGCTGCCGGAAGGGAGCTCGGTCTGGCACGGCACCGTGGGGCCGGTCGGGGTGCTCGGCGGGATGATCTCACCGGCGCACGCCGTGGCGTTCGACACACCCCAGCTCGACGCGGCGGTGTGCACCCAGGTGCCTGTCGCGTCCGCGCAGCGCGACCAGGTGCCGGGCTGAGCATCGTTCGCACCCCAGCTGGCCGTGTCGACGATGGTGGAGCCGTCGGGCAGGTAGAGCTTCACGGAGTCGCCCCCGGAGCTGAGACCCTGGTTGGAGAGCAGCACGAGGTAGCCGTGAGCGGGGACCACGGTGCCGTTCGGAGCGTTCAGCGCGGCCGGGTTACTGGCGCTGTCGGCCTGCTTCCAGGCGGCGACATCGACATCCGTGTCGCCGGAGTTCGCGAGCTCGTAGGCGTCGTGGTACGGGTTGTCGTTGGCCGACGTGACCTCGTTGATCGTGATCGACTGCCATCCCGTGCCGGGGTCGGTCGGGTCGGTCGGATCCGTGGGGTCGGTCGGATCCGTCGGCGTCGTCGTGTCGGGGTTGAGCGCGCCCTTCGATGCGGCCGCCTGCGGCACGAACTCGCCGGTGCCGTTCGGCACGCGGCCGTAGGTGTCGAGGTGGAAGTCGCCCCACTCGTAGGAATCCAGCAGAGTGGCGGCATCCGGTGCGAAGAGGCTCAGCTTGTCGCCCTTCTTGAGCTTGAACGTCGAGCTCTCGGCGGTGTACACGCCGCCGGCCGGGATGACGGTGCCGCTCGGGATGGTGAGGGTCACCGCGTTGGCGCGGCCCGTGAGCACGTAGCCCGAGACGTCGAGAGCGCGCGGCGCGAGGTTCACGAGCTCGGCCCAGTCGGGGCTGCCGTCGGTCTCGATCTCGTTGATGCGCAGAAGACCGACCGGGGCGCCGTACTGGCTGACACCGGGCGAGCCGATGTATCCGGACACCGACTTCCAGCTGCCCTCGGCGTCGCTCTCGGTGGAGCGGGTCCAGGAGGCGGCGGTGTTGGTGCCGATGACGGCCTCGATGGAGGGCCAGGCGCTGGCGGTGTCGGTGCGGGGACCGTTGCTCGCCTGGTCGCTGTAGGTCAGGGTGTCGACGAGCGTGCTGGTGCTGTCGTAGAGGTTCACCGCGTCGCTGCGGCTGAGGTTGTTGGTGCTGTTGCCGCCGACGACCTTGATGGTGTCGGGCAGCTTCCACTCGGTGCGGAACGCGGCGGCGGAGGCCTCGCTGACGATGAACGACTCCCCGGGGGCGACCGTGCCCACCGAGCTGAGGCTCACATCGCCGGCGTGGGCGGCGCTGTCGGAGAACGACCAGCCCGTGAGGTCGGCGGAGGCGGTGCCGAGGTTCGTGAACTCCACGAACTCGGAGCCGTTGTACTCCCATTCGGTGATGCGCACGTCGGCCGCGGCGGGGGCGGCGGATGCGACGGAGGCGGTCACCGGGAAGGCGACGAGGCCGGCGAGCACGAGGGCTGCTCCGGCCGAGAGGGCAAGGGGACGAGAGGCGGTCTTCAGCACCGTCCCACCGTGCCGAGAGCGGGCGAACGGAAGGTGAACCGCCAGGGGCGGGAAGTTGAACGCGCTCTAGGAATGTGTCGCGATGTGCTCGCGCGAGCGCATCTCGAGGTAGGTGCACAGCTCGGAGGCGAGACCGAGCTCGACCACGAGCTTGGCCAGCATCGCGGCGTCCATCGTGAGATCGGAGTCGCGGCTCGTGAACGTCACGGTCCAGCGGGGATCGCCGAGCGCAAGGGGCTCGAAGAAGACGTCGATCGGCACATCGTCGAGGTGCACGACCACGAGCCCCGTGTCGCCTCCGTCGTCACCCTCGTGGTCGAGCACGACCACGGTTCCGACGACGTCGTGGCCCTGCGACCCGAAGTCGCCGACCCAGCGCTCGAGTGTCTCCTTGCTGCGAAACGGCATGACGAAATCCTTCCCTTCTCAGTCTGACAGACCCCGCGCAGATGGAGGTGTCCACCTCGTGGCGGGTCGGCCGGACAGCGGGGATGCGGTCAGTTGGGCGTTATCGAGATGGCCGAGGACAACACACTCGCGGCGGCACCGAAGATGCTCGTCGCCCAGGCGAGCGCCCATCCGAGCTTCAGGTCCACCGTGCGCAGGGAGTCGAAATGCCGGTCGAGCTCGGCGTAGTACTGCACTTTCGCACTGCGGCGGTTGTGCTTCGGGTACTCATCCGTGAGCGAGATCAACTGCGCATCGACGGGGGCGCGCCCGCGGTCGATGTGCACGCGCACGAGGCGGAACACCTTCCACTGGGCCCAGAAGCCGCCTCTCACGAAGACGCACGCGACGATCACGAAGGCGAGATACTCCACGATGACCGCCGCCACCCAGGCCGGAGGGATGCCGCCCGCGAAGGTGAAGGGCGAGGGCTGCCCTTGCACGGCGACCGCGAGAAGGACCATGCCGAGCGAAATGGCACCGCCCGCCTTCCACAGTGCCCGGTTCAGGAACACCACGGCCGGGGTTCTGGCGGGATTGTGCCAGTCCAGTCGCAGACTCTCCCGCCGGCCGAGCACCGGGATGAGCCCCGCGATCCACCAGAGTATCCACAGGCCGTTCACGGCGAGTCCGGCCGTCCACGCCATCGTCACGAACTCACCCGGCCCGAGCGTGAACGCCGATTCCGAGGCGCCGTCGATGAACACGAGCAACCCCATCCCGACGCCGGCTCCCAGAAGCATCAAGATGCCCTGTACCACTCGGGACGCGTAGTGGCCTCGCACCCAGGCCGCGACAGCGTGGTTGTCTTCGCGGGACATGGCCAGCTGATCGATGGCGATGCCGGCCGTGATCAAGGCGTTCCAGAGCACGGGACCGCCGATCAGGAAGACGAGGTTGATCGCGCACAGGGCGCTGCACCAGACCCACGTGATCCAGCCGGGAGCATCGCGCGCGTCGCCGAGCGCGGAACTCACGGCGAGAACGAGCAGAGGGAAGAGAGCGATGGCCGCGCCCTGGGCGCCTCGCCGGAATGCGCTGTCGATGGCCTTCCCGACGTTCGTCGGTTGGTCACCTCCGAACGCGAGCCGTCTCGAAGGGGTGAGATCCCGAGGGTTCACGTGCTGCCCGCCTGCCAGCCAGAACAGCACCAGCCGATGACGACCCTCGACCACCGCGCGCTCGACGTGTCGCGTCGAATCAGCCACCGAATTGCTCGACTCTCGAACCCACAACGCCCCCGTTCGTCGCCCGCCCCCGCCGCGTCACCGTGGTGGGGAACGGCCAGGCGGGATGCTCCCCTTCGTAGTCTGGCAGAACCCCTGCCGACCCGAGAGCGTGTGGCTCGGAGTGACGCACCCCGGCACTGTGCGCCTGGCTGACCATGCCCGTCACCGCGACAACCGACAGCACCTGAGCGACCGCGATCGACCGCGACGTCAGGGAACTGCACAGCGGGAACACGCGCGGCGCAGAAGCAGTCTTCTCAGAAGGGCGCGATGTCAGCACCGGGGTTCTCGCCCGGTCGGGACAGGTCAGAGAGGTGCGGTGTGAGCTGCGACCGATTCGGCGCGTGGTCGGGTGGCCTGGTGGTGTGCACGGCCCCCGACGGTGAGGTCCAGTGCAGTGCGCGGCCTCGGCCGGGACTGACGCGCCATCCTTCCTGGTGTTTCAGGGTGTGATGTCGTCGGCAGAGTGCCGCGAGGTTCGCGAGAGCGGTCTCGCCACCCTTCGCCCAGTCGTGGGTGTGATCGAGATCGCACCGGTCGGCAGGGCGAACTCAGCACGGGAAGCGACACGTCTCGTCATCGAGAACGACCGCTATGCGCAGGTCGGCGGGCACCGTGTAGCGCCGACGACCGACGGAGAGCCGCTCCCCCGTGATCGGGTCGGTGAGGATGCGGAGGAACGAGGGTGCGCCCGCGGCGAGACGACGGGTGGTCTCGAGGTCGATCGGCCCGTAGCCGCGGAGTTCGCCCGGGTCATCAGAGTGTCCGAGCAGCGTCATGACCGGAACCGTGACGGCGACGTTCGCGGTGATGCCGCGGGCACGGGCCGCGGTGTCACCGTCGCGGTGAAGCAGCATCGCGACGAGCCCGTCGGCGCGCAGCTGAGCGTGGGTTCGGGCCTCCTCGGCGGTGCCGAGGGAGCGCGCGAGCTGGTCGAGCGTGTCGTCGATCGCCAACGCCGACACGGCGGGCAGGTGGCAGACCACCGTGGCCATCCCGTCGTGCTCCTTCTCGACCCAGACGGCCCGCTCATCGCGAGCCTCGGGGTGGCGGGTGTCGATCGACTCGGGATGCATCCGCTCACGCACCGCGCGGGCATGCGTGGCGAGCTGGGTGCTGGTCTGCGAGGTCGCCTTGGCCAGCGCAGCCACCTCGAACTCGGCACGCGCCTGCTCCGGAAGCGACTTCGCCTGCCGCACAACGGCTTGGGCGTGCCGGTAGCTGATGTCACCCTGGGTGAGCGCAGCGAGGGTGGCGGGCAGCGACCCGGTGAGGATCTCGGCTTCGTCGATGCGTTGCGCCGCTGTCGACTCCGGGAGCAGCAGGGTGGTGGCGACCTCGGCGACGAGCGAACGCCGGGAGTGCTCGAGCGAGCCGCCGGCCAGAGCCGCCAACCGGTTCGCCTTGCGAGCGGCCGCAGCGAGCGACGCAACCGATCGCGCATCAAGCACGGCCTGCTCCCGCCGGATCACCGCGACCGAATCGGCATCGAACCCGATCCCCCGAAGCAGCGCTTCGCGCTCCTCCCGCATCGACGGCACGCCACCGTTCGGTCGGGCGAATGAGGGATGAGGTGACTGTTTCATGAGCGTCTCTCAAGTATATCGACCGGTGCGCCCGAGAACAAGACAAACTGCTGATCAGACCGTTCTTTTCGGATAGGCTCGCGGGTGCGCGGTGGAGGGCGGAATCGTACCTCGTGAGGCGATTCCGCCGATCGCCGTAGACGCGACACCCAAGGCTGAATAGCCTGAAACCTGACTCGAAGAGTGAGGTTGTCATGGCAAAGAAGCCGAGTGAAACCAGCGTCATCGAATACGACCAGGTCGGCGGTGCCGATGTCCTGCAGGCGAGAACGCGTCCGCTTCGCGCGCCGGAACCCGGCGAAGTCACCGTCGAGGTGATCGTGGCGGGAATCAGCCACATCGACGGGTTCATCCGCACCGGTCAGGAACCCGATTGGGCGGCAGAGCCCTTCCCCCGTGCCTCCGGGTCCGACTTCGCCGGAGTCGTGGTCGATTCGGCCGACCCGCGCTTCCCCCGCGGCACCGAGGTGGTGGGCCATGTGCGCTCTGGTGCCCACGCGACCTACCTCACCGTCTCCGCCGACGCCCTCGTGAAGAAGCCCAAGCACGTCACCTGGGAGACCGCGGGCGGCCTCTACCTCGCCGGCGTCACCGCCCTCGACACCTTGGATGCCCTCCACATCGCCGAGGGTGACACCATCGTCATCTCCGCCGCAGCCGGCGCGGTGGGGAGCATCGAGGCACAGCTGGCGCGCTATCGGGGTGCGAAGGTGATCGGCACCTGCGGCGAGCGCAACTTCGACTACCTCCGCCAGCTCGGCATCACCCCCATCCAGTACGGGCCCGGTATGACCGAGCGGATCCAGGCCGCCGCCCCCCGTGGCGTGACCGCCTTCATCGACAACTTCGGCCAGGACGGCCACGAACTCGCCCGCGAACTCGGGGTGCCAGCCTCGCGGTACCGGTCGAGCGACGACCGGCGCGAACTCGAGCTGAAGCTCCTCAGGAGCGACCCGGAGACGGTGCAGCACGCGACCCGGCAACTCGCGGCCCTCGTCGACCTCGCCGACAAGCAGGCGTTCAGCCTGCTGATCTCCGGGTTCTACCCGCTCGGCGACGTCGCGCTCGCCTACGCCGACCTCGACAAGCTGCACTCCCGAGGCAAAGTCGTGCTCGCCACGCACCCCGTCTCCACGTTCCGCTATCTCAAGGCCCGCGACGTGGCCGACGCCCGCAACTGACTCCACGGACGCACCCGGGCGAGTGACCTCGCCGTACCTCCTTCGGAACCTAGCGCGACGGAGGAGGTACCGCGAGGATATCGAGAAGCGCACACGGCTCACGCCGTCGGCGCACATCGACAAGGAGGTCAATGTGAGCGAATCGAACGAGATCGACAACCTGCTGCACGAGAGCCGGCGGTTCCCGCCGAGCGACGAGTTCCGCGCCCAGGCCGTCGCGAAGGCCGACCTCTACACGACGGCCGATGCAGACCCCCAGGCCTTCTGGGCCGAGAAGGCGCGCGACCTGCACTGGCACACACCCTTCACGCAGACCCTCGACTGGTCGAACCCGCCGTTCGCCACCTGGTTCGACGACGGCGAACTGAACGTCGCCTACAACTGCCTTGACCGCCACGTCCTGGCCGGCAACGGCGATCGGGTCGCGTTCCACTGGGAGGGCGAGCCCGGCGACTCGAAGACCTTCACCTACGCCGAGCTCACGGCGGAGGTGAAGAAGGCGGCGAACCTGCTCACCGCTCTCGGCATCCGCCAGGGCGATCGCGTCGCGATCTACCTGCCCCTCATCCCCGAGGCCGTGATCGCGATGCTCGCCGTCGCCCGGCTGGGCGCGATCCACACCGTGATCTTCGGAGGGTTCAGCGCGGAGAGCATCCGTGACCGGGTGAACGACGCCGAGGCCAGCCTCGTGATCACGGCCGACGGCGGATACCGCAAGGGCCGCGCGTTCCCGCTCAAGCCCACGGTCGACAAGGCGCTCGCGCCCGACGAGGCCGGTCAGGCCACCACCGTGAAGAAGGTGCTGGTCGTCAAGCGCACCGGCGACGAGACATCCGTCGCCGGCTGGCAGGAGGGCCGCGATCTCTGGTGGCACGACGAGATCGCGCAGGTCGATTCCGAGCATGTGGCGAAGCCGTTCCCGGCCGAGAACCCCCTGTTCATCCTCTACACCTCCGGCACCACGGGGAAGCCCAAGGGCATCCTGCACACGAGCGGCGGCTACCTCACCCAGGTCGCCTTCACCCATAAGAACGTCTTCGACCTCAAGCCCGAGACGGATGTCTACTGGTCCACCGCCGACGTCGGCTGGATCACCGGTCACTCCTACGTGGTCTACGGCCCCCTCGCCAACGGCGCCACCGAGGTGATCTACGAGGGAACCCCCGACACCCCGCACCCCGGGCGGTGGTGGGAGATCATCCAGAAGTACAAGGTGAGCATCCTCTACGCGGCGCCCACCGCCATCCGCACCTTCATGAAGCTCGGCCGGCAGATCCCGCAGCAGTTCGACCTGTCGAGCCTGCGACTGCTCGGCAGCGTTGGCGAGCCCATCAACCCCGAGGCCTGGGTCTGGTACCGCGACGTCATCGGCGCCGGCAAGACCCCCATCGTCGACACCTGGTGGCAGACCGAGACCGGCGCGATGATGATCTCCGCCCTGCCCGGCATCACGACCCTCAAACCCGGGTCCGCGCAGATCCCCATCCCCGGTATCGCCATCGACGTGGTCGACGAACGACTGCACTCGACCGGACCCGACCAGGGCGGTCTCCTCGTCGTCACCCAGCCCTGGCCGAGCATGCTCCGTGGCATCTGGGGCGACCCCGAGCGGTATGTCGACACGTACTGGTCGAAATTCGGTCCCACCACCTATTTCGCCGGCGACGGAGCGCGCCGCGACAAGGACGGCGACATCTGGCTCCTCGGCCGCGTCGACGACGTCATGAACGTCTCAGGCCACCGCCTCTCCACGGCGGAGATCGAATCCAGCCTGGTGTCGCATCCGATGGTCGCCGAAGCCGCCGTCGTCGGAGCCAGTGACGAGACCACGGGTCAGGCCGTCGTGGCGTTCGTCATCACGAAGGCCAGCCATGCGGATGACGCGGCGAAAGACGACGCCGCGGCGGTGCTGCGTGCGCACGTCGCCCAGCAGATCGGTGCCATCGCCCGGCCCCGTCAGGTGTTCATCGTGAACGAGCTGCCCAAGACCCGCTCCGGCAAGATCATGCGCCGCCTTCTCAAAGACCTCGCCGAGGGCCGTGAGATCGGCGACACGACCACGCTCGCCGACACGAGCGTCATGACCGCCATCACCGACACCATGCGCTGACCCGCAGGTCAGTCGTTCGGCCACGCAGGGAGCAGGCCGAGCCGACGGGCTTCGATGACCGCTCGGCTGCGGGTTCGCACGGAGAAGCGCGACATGATGGTGCGGAGGTAGCTCTTCACCGTGACCTCGGAGATGCCGAGTCGCGTCGCGATCTGGGCATTCGTGAGGCCGTAGGCCACGAGGCCGAGAACGTCCTGCTGACGCCGGGTCAGACCGCCGTCGGGCGAGGAGATGGCCGGCTCCGCTCCGGGCATCCCGCCCAGGAGTTCGACGAGCCGTCGCGCGGTCTCCGGATCCTGGGTCTCGGCCGCCACCTGCCGGAGTTGCGACCGGAGCTGGTCGGGCACCCCCGCGGCCGTCTGACGCACCTTGATCTCGAGGCGCTCGTCGACGAGGTCCCGGATGCGCAGCTCCTCCGCCACGAGGGAGGCGGCCCGCACGAGTTCGCCGGGCCGGATCTCGCTCGCCGCCGTCTCGCGGTTGCCCGCGTAGAGGAGGCCTCGCACATGCCGGCCGACCACGATGGGCGCCACCGCCAGGCTCTGGATGCCCTCGCCGAGGATCTGCGGATCGAAGTGATGCGTGATCGTGCGCGCTCCGCGGTAGTCGTCGACGAGGATCGCGCGCCGGGTCTCCCACGACACCCCGCCCAGGCCCCGGGCGGGCTGCACCTCGATGCTGCCGAGCCGATCCGACCAGGCTCCCGAATACGAGGAGATGCGGATGCCCCGCTCCCCCCGCAGACCCGCGAAGACGACATCCGCCCCGGTCGCGACCCGTAGCGTGCGGGTGGCCTGGCGCACCAGTTCTCCGTCGTCGGGACGCAGTGTCGTGGGATTCATGATTTCGCCTTCGAACTCAGTGCCGCGCCGTTCCGGAGACGGCTCGGTGCAGGGTGTAACGAGTATCGCACCGCACACCGTCCTCACGCGCGCCGATCCGCGGGTTGCGCGCCGTGGGTTGCGCGCCGTGGACACCCTGCGGCCCCCGGAGTATCCTCGCCCGCATGTGCAGGAACATCCGTGTGCTCCACAATTTCGAACCCCCCACGACCGACGACGAAGTGCGCGAGGCGGCACTGCAGTTCGTGCGCAAGGTGAGCGGTTCGACTCATCCGTCACGGGCGAACACCGCCGCCTTCGACCGTGCGATCGACGAGATCGCCGCCGCGACGCGGATCATGCTCGACGAGCTCGTGACCACCGCGCCGCCGAAGAGCCGCGAGATGGAGGCCGTCAAGGGCCGGGAGCGGCACGAGAAGCGGATGGAGCGCGAGGTGCGGATCCGCACCGCTGCGGCGACTGCCTAGGCGCTCAGGGCCGACTCCTCCCGGAGCCGCCGCGCGATCGCGGTCACCGCATCCCGGCCCGCACGATTCGCTCCCACGGTCGACTGCGACGGCCCGAACCCGATGAGGTGGATGCGCGGATCGGCCAGCACTTCCGTACCCCGCAGCGCGATCCCTCCGAGGTCATTGCGCAGGTGCAGCGGATCGAGGTGCTCGAGCGCCGGCCGGAACCCGGTCGCCCACAGGATGGTGTCGACCGAGGTGAACGAACCGTCGGCCTCGCGCACCCCGTAGGGCTCGATCGCGGTGAACATCGGGCGGCGCTGCAACGCGCCCCGGGAACGGGCCGCGACCGCATACGGAGTCCAGCTGAGCCCCGTGTACGACACGATGCTGCGGCTCGGCCTGCCGGCCTCGACCTCGGCGGTCACCTGCGCGATCGTGTCCCGCCCGGTGGTCTCGCGCTGGAATCCGCCCTCGATGAACACGGGCTCGCGCCGCGTGTACCAGACGGTGGTGGCCACCCGCGAGATCTCCTCGAGCTGCTGCACCGCCGAGATGCCGCCGCCGACCACGGCGACCCGGTGGCCGCGGAACTCCTCGAGGTCGACGTAGTCCTTCGTGTGCAGCTGCCGACCCAGGAACGACTCCTGCCCGGGGTAGACCGGATGCACGGGGTTCGTCCACGTGCCGGTCGCGTTGACCACGAACCGGGCGCGCCAGCATCCGGCATCCGTCTCCACCTGCAGCGGCGCATCGGGTTGGTCGCCGTCGGGGCTCACCGAGGTGACCCGCACCGGCCGAAGGATCGGGAAGCCGTGCTCTCGCTCGTAGGCGGCGAAGTAGCGCGGCACGGCGGCCCTGCTCGGCTCATCCGGATCGGGCGCCGGCTGTGGCGCCCCGGGCAGGTCGAAGATCCCGTTCACGGTCGCCATCCGCAGCGACTCCCAGCGATGCTGCCACGCGCCCCCGGCCGCGACATCGGCGTCGAGCACGACGAAGGTGGGCAGGTCGCCGGCCCCGGCCGGGGTCTGCTCGAGAGCGCTCAGGAATCCCCGCCGCTGCAGGTGATACGCCGCCGAGAGGCCCGCCTGACCGGCGCCGATCACGACGACCGTGGCGCTGCGCTCGAACCCCGTCATGTGCGGTGCAACGCTCGTGCACCCGCGGATGTTCCGCACCCATCGGTGTCGCCGGTGCGTGCGACGATCGCCCGAGGACCGATCGGAGGGAGACCGGATGCGCGGAGAAGCGACCGTGCTGCACGCCGACCTCGACGCGTTCTATGCCTCGGTCGAGCAGCGCGACGCCCCCGCGCTTCGTGGCCGGCCCGTCATCGTCGGCGGCGGAGTGGTTCTGGCGGCGAGCTACGAGGCGAAGGCCCGCGGAGTGCGCACCGCGATGGGCGGGCGGCAGGCCCTCGACCTGTGTCCGGATGCGGTGATCGTGCCTCCGCGGATGGACGCGTACGCGGCGGCCAGCCGGGACGTCTTCGCGATCTTCCGCGACACGACACCGCTCGTGGAGGGCCTGTCGATCGATGAGGCGTTCCTGGAGGTGGGCGGACTCCGGCGCATCGCCGGCACTCCCGAGCAGGTGGCGGTCCGGTTGCGCGAGCGGGTGCTCGCGGAGGTCGGCCTGGCCATCTCGGTGGGGGTCGCCCGCACGAAGTTCCTCGCCAAAGTGGCCAGCGCGGTGAGCAAGCCGAACGGACTGCTCATCGTCGAGCCCGACCGGGAACACGACTTCCTGCTACCCCTCCCGGTGGAACGGCTGTGGGGAGTCGGCGATGCCACTGCGACGAAGCTGCACGGTCTAGGCATCCGTACCGTCGGTCAGCTGGCCGAGCTCGAATCCGCCACGGCGGAGCGCCTGCTCGGCCGTGCGACGGGCGCGCACCTCCATGCTCTGGCCCGGCTCCGCGACCCGCGACCCGTCGACACCACCCGTCGTCGCGCCTCCATCGGCTCGCAGCGTGCACTCGGCAGCAGGCCGCGCTCACCGGGCGAGCTCGACCTCATCCTCACCCAGATCGTCGATCGCCTGGCCCGGCGCCTCCGCGACGGCGACCGCGTGTGCCGCACGGTGGTGCTGCGCCTCCGCTTCGGCGACTTCACGAAGGCCACCCGATCGCGTACCGTGCGGTCGGGCTCCGACCGCACGACGGTGCTGCTCGGTGTCGCCCGGGAGCTGCTCGCCACGACGCACGACGAGATCGCCGCCCGCGGCATCACCCTCATCGGCGTCTCCCTGTCGCACCTGGCACGCGCCGACACCCTCACGCCCGAGCTCCCCATCGACTGGAACGATCAGGCCGCACTCGACTCCGTGCTCGATGCGGTGCGTGACCGCTTCGGCGCGACCTCGGTCGCCCGCGCCGCCCACCTCGACCGCGACCCGGGCTGGTCGACCCCGCTGCTCCCGGAGCACGAGTGACGCGATGCCGGCCGGAATATGAGAAGGTGCTCCCATGCCCTCGTCGCAGTCGCTGAGCCTGGATGAGCGCCGGCTGGTCGCCGCCTGGGCGGCCGACTGCGCAGAACGGGTGCTGCACCTGTTCGAAGACGAGGCTCCGGCGGATGGCCGGCCTCGGGATGCGATCGCGCGAGCACGGGCGTTCGCGCAGGGCGAGCTGGAGGCCGCGGGCGAGATCCGCCGGCGCTTCGTCGCCGGGCGTGCCGCTCATGCGGTCACATCGCCCGCGGCCAAGGCGGCCGCCTGGTCGGCGGCGCAGGCATCCGGGGTCGCGCACATGGGGGCACACGCCCTGGGCGCGGCCGCCTATGCCACGAAGGCCGTGATGATCGCCGCGAACGCGACTCCGGATGCCGGTGACGCGCAGATCTCCTGGCAGCTGGACCAGCTGAGCGATCCCGCGAGAGATGCCCTGCGCCACCTCCCGCTCCTCGGCGCCGACAACTCGGGCCCACTCGGTGCGGGCCTCCTGGCGTCAGGAACCCTCGGCGCCACCATCCGCACGATCCAGAGCGCCCTGCTGATCCGACGCTGACGACCGACGTGCCGGCGCGCTACTTCGGGTCGGCGTCCCCGTCGAAGTCGTCGAAGACGGCGAGGTCGAGGTCGTAGTCGAACTCGGCCCCGGCTCCTTCGTCGGATGACGTGGCGTACGCCGTGGCAGACGTGCGGTTGCTCGTGTTCAGCTTTCGGAGCTGAGTGCGGAGCTCTTCGGTCTCGGCCGCGAAATCGGGCTCGTCGACGTCACTGTCGACCGGCACCGCGAGAACATCGTTGCCCTGGCCGATCACCAGCTCGGCGGTGCGGTGATCGAGCCCGGATGCGTCGCAGATCGGGATGACCACGGCCTCCGCCAGGCCCTTCTTGGCCAGCGCGGCGGTCAGTTCCACCAGCACGGTTCCGATTTCATCCGAGGTAATGACGGACTCACCCGCGTAAGTAATCTGCTTCACCCCACCACCATGCCCCGATTACGCCCGGCGCGCTCGCGGCGCTCACGTGGAGTCCGCGAGGGTGCGGAGCCGGCGCTTGTCGATCTTTCCCACGGCGTTCTTCGGAATCTCCTCGACGACGTGCACGGCGACCGGGCGCTTGAAGCCGGCGAGGTGCGTGGCACAGAGGTCCATGAGCTGGTCCGGTGTCACGGCGCCCGGTGCGCGGAGGGTCACGTAGGCGACCGGCACCTCGCCCATCACGTCATCGTGCCGGCCGACCACGGCGGTCTCCAACACGTCCTCGTTCAAGTAGATGGCGTTCTCGATCTCCTTGGGATAGACGTTCTCCCCGCCGCGGATGATCATGTCCTTCACCCGATCGACGATCTGCAGGTAGCCGTCGTCGTCGAAACGGCCGATGTCGCCGGTGTGGAGCCACCCGTCGACGATCGCCTCCGCGGTGGCATCCGGGCGGTTGAGGTACCCGGCCATCACCACGGGGCCCGCGATCACGACCTCACCTCTCTCGCCGGCCCGAACCGGCCGGCCGTCGAGACCCACGATCTGCACCCGCTGGCCCGGAAGGGGAAGCCCCACGAATCCGGGCTTGCGCACACCGTCGAGCGGATTGATCGTCGACGCCGTGGTGGTCTCGCTGAGCCCGTAGCCCTCCACGATCGTGAAGCCGAACCGCTCCTCGCAGCGGCGGATGAGGTCGGCCGGCATGGGCGCTGCGCCGCAGACCGCGAAGCGCAGCGATGACGTGTCCGGCTGCACCTCGTCGGGGAGCGCGCTCAGCATCGCGTAGATGGCGGGCACGGCCGAGAAGAACGTGGGCCGGTGCTTCTCCACGTCGGAGAAGAACCTGTCCCGAGAGAATCGCCCCACGATCGTCACTCTCCCCCCGGCGCGAAGCGGGCTCAGGGTGCCGAGCACGATGCCGTTGGCGTGGAACAGCGGGAGCACGAGAAGACTGTGGTCGTGCGGCCCGAGCGCGAACCACTCGATGAACGACGAGGTCATCGCATCCAGATTCGCGTGGGTGAGCATCACCCCCTTCGGGCTGCCGGTCGTGCCGCTGGTGTAGATCAGCAAGGCGATGTCCTCCGGCGAGACGGGCACGACCGCGGGCTCACGCTCGCCGGCGAGGCTCCCCACGGGAACGACCTGCGTCGCCCAGTGCGCGTCGGGCTCCGCATCCGGATCCATGATGACGATCGCGGCGCCCGAGTCGGTGATCTGGAAGGTCGTCTCCGCCTCCCCGAGCGCCGGGTTGATCGGCGTCACGACGGCTCCGAGCCGCCACGCGGCGAACACGGCGATGATCAGCTCGATGCGATTCGGGAGTTTCACCGCGACCACATCTCCTCGACGGATGCCGGATGCCGCCAGCGCGGCCGCCGCCTGCCGCACCCGCCGCGCGAAGGCGGAGTTCGTGTAGGTGCCGCTGTCGTCGGTGATGCAGAGCTCGTCGGGCGCCTCGCTCGCGCGCGCCTCGGGAAGGTCGGTCAGTGTCACGGTGACTCCTCGATGGTCGTCGGACGGAGACGGGGCCGGTCTCGTCGCCGGCCCCGCCCTGGGTCAGTTGCGGGTGACCACCGGCTCGGCCACGAGTCCGAAGCCGCGCAGCTGACCGAGCAGCTCGGTGTGGCCGAATGCCTGGCAGGCCGAGGCGAATCCCACGCGCCGGGGCGCCTGCTGGATCAGCGAGAACGCGGCGAACGCCTGCAGGAGCCCGGTCTGCTTGTAGTTGCTGTTGCCGTGGATGACGACGTGCGAGCGTCCGAGCGGGCCGGAGGCGTGCACCGAGTCGACCGATCGGTTCAGTCGCGGATTCTCACGCGGCGGCATATCGGCCTGGAGCGAAGCCGCGATGTCGCCCAGCGCCTTCTCCTGCGCCGCGGCATCGAGCGGGCGGAGCTGCTCCTCGAACATCTGCACCGTCTGCCCGACGCCCTCCATCACCGCGCGGTTGAGCACCCCGCCGATCGAGCGCACATTGGCCACGCGGGGGTCGTTCTGGAACCAGATCGGATGCGACATCCCACCCCACGGAACGGCGATCCCCATCTCGTGGTACCCGGGTACGGGCACGTCGAACGCCGACAGGTGATCCCACTCGATGAGCTTGTTCTGCTCGAGGTAGTACCAGTTGGCCTTGAGGATGGTGAAGATGGTCTGCGTCGACGCGTAGGTGGGCAGGCCCTTCCAGAGCACGAGGATGTCGAGGGTGTCGTACCCGCCCGGCTCGAGGGCGATGTTGGCCGCGATCTCACTCACGGTGTACATGTGCGCGATGCCCGGCGACAGGAGGAGTCCGGCGTCGGCGAAGGCGTCGCCCCAGGTGTCGCGGGCGTGCAGCACCCAGTCCTGCTCACCGGTCGTGTCGGTGTAGTGCGCTCCGATCTTCAGCGCCGCCTGAACCACCTCGGGCCCGAACTTGATGAACGGCCCCGCGGTGTTGCAGATCACTCGCGCGCCGTCGAAGGCCTCGGCCAGGGCGTCCGCGTCGTTCTCCACGCCGACCACCTCGTAGTCGGCCGTCTCGATGCCGGGGATCTTCTCCACGACCGCTCGCACACGATCGGCGTCGCGACCGGCTGCCACGAAGGGAACGCCCAGTTCGCGCAGGTACTCGCAGATGAGGCGTCCGGTGTATCCGCTCACGCCGTAGACGACCACGGGCTTGTCTGTGCTCATCATCTATCTCCTTTGATTGACATCGAGCCGTCGACAGACGGGCGTCGGCTCCAGCGGAGATTCCAGCTCGTCGTCGAGGGTGGGTGTGTCACAGCAGATCAGAAATTTGGACAGGTGACAAGTGTTTTTTTGACGCCTGTCCGAGAATTGCCAGACGGATGCCCACTTCCGCGCCCGGGTGCGTACTATGGGTTCAACCTGTGAGGCTCGACGACGATCAGTGGAGGGGCAGACCATGAGCGCAACCGCCGAGCGCGTCGCCCGTTCGACCGTGAACAAGTTCGCACAGCGTCGGCAGATGCTGGCGGAGTCCGCCTTGAAGGCGATCGCCGAGCAGGGTTACGCCGAGACCGGCCTCCGGGCCATCGCCCAGCATTCCGAGCTGTCGCACGGTTCGCTGCACTACTACTTCGAAGACAAAGACGACCTCATCGCCCTCGCGGTGTGGAACTACAAGTCGGAATGCGCGCGCCGGTACGACGACATCATCGCGACGGCACGCACGCCCGAGGAGTTCGCCGACCGCTTCGCGAGCACGATGACCGGCACGCTGCGGGATGAGGCCACGCTGCACCGCCTCTGGTACGACCTGCGCAACCAGGCGATGTTCAACACGGGGTTCCGCGACACGATCGTGGCGATCGATGATCTCCTGCAGGAGATGGTCTGGGCGGTCGTGAGCCGCTTCGCCGAGCTCGAGGGGGTGGCGCCGGCACTCACTCCGCCGCTGGCATACGCACTCTTCGACGGAGTGTTCCAGAACACGCTCATCCGTTTCCTGCGCGGCGACACCCAGGCCGTCGAGAACCTGAGCATCGAGGTGCGCGGGCTGCTGAAGAGCGCCCTCGCCTGAGCCCTCCCGACTCACCCGCACGGAGTCTCTGCGCTTCGGCGCGCCCAAAACTGGACTAGTGGATGAAAAACCTTGGACAGTTGTCAAGTTCGAGCGTTAGGGTGAAGCCATCGTCGGGTCCGCGCGAAACAGCGTGAGATGACCGACGGACAACTCAAAGGAGAGTTCGGGATGAGTCAGTTTGATCTCACCGGCCGTAAGGCCTTGGTCACGGGCGGCGCTCAGAACCTGGGGGCCGCCATTGCGAAAGCACTCGCCGACGCGGGCGCATCCGTCGCCATCGGCGATCTCAAAGACGACGTGGGCGAGGCGACCGCGGCTTCGCTCCGCGATTCCGGCGCGACGGCGGCCTTCGTGCACCTCGACGTGACCGACGAGGCCAGCTGGAACGCGGCGATCCCCCAGGTGGTGGAGAAGCTCGGCGGACTGGACATCCTGGTCAACAATGCAGGCATCGAGGTCACTTCGCTGCTCGCCGACCTCGACCCCGACGCACTCCGCACGATGTTCGACGTCAACGTCGTGGGAACCTCGCTCGGCATCAAGAACGCCTTCAACGCCATGAAGCCCGGTGGAATCGCCGGCGCGGGCGGCGCGGTCGTGAACATCGCCTCGGTGGCCGCCCTGATCGCGTTTCCCGCGCTCTCGGGCTACTCGGGGTCGAAGTCGGCCGTCGACCGCATCACGCGGATCGCGGCGGCGGAGTCCGGGGCGCTGGGCTACGGGGTGCGGGTGAACTGCATCTACCCGGGGCTGATCGCCAACGAGATGGGGCTCAAGCTCGCCACCGACGTCGTGGAGATCGGACTGTTCCCCGACGTCGAGACCGCGGTGGGCGGGGTCGTCGGCCTCACGCCGCTCGGCCACCTGGGCGAGCAGCAGGACATGGCCAACGCCGTCGTCTTCCTCTCCTCCGACGCGGCCTCGTTCATCACGGGTACCGGCCTGGCCGTCGACGGCGGCATGGGTTCCTGATCACCGCCACGGGGGCGCCTCGCGATGAGGCGCCCCCCCTCGGCCTCGAGCCGGCGGTCAGGCGGCGGGGGCCGCGTACATGCTGACCACGGCGGATCCGCCCAACCCGATGTTGTGCTGCAGCGCCCGGGCGGCACCATCCACCTGACGCTCGCCCGCGAGGCCCCTGAGCTGCCAGGTGAGTTCCGCGCACTGGGCAATGCCGGTGGCCCCCAGCGGGTGCCCTTTCGCGATGAGACCGCCCGAGGGGTTGATCACCCATCGGCCGCCGTAGGTCGCATCCCCCGAGTCGATCAGCGCTCCGCCCTGACCGGCTCCGCACAGCCCGAGACCCTCGTAGCTGATCAACTCGTTGGTGGCGAAGCAGTCGTGCAGCTCGATCACGTCGACATCCTCGGGCCCGTATCCCGTCGCGTCGTAGACCTGTCGCGCGGCCCGCTGCGTCAACCCCGCGCCCGAGGCGGCGATGGCGGATGAGCCGTCGAAGGAGTCGGGCTGATCGGTCACCAGCGCCTGCCCCACGATCTCCACGGCCTGCGCTGCGAGGCCGTAGCGCTCCACCCCGCGTTCGGTCATCAGGATCGCAGCCGCGGCCCCGTCGCTCGTGGGCGAGCACATCAGTTTCGTCAGTGGCCCGTAGTAGCCCGGCGAGTCCATGATCTCGTCGAGCGAGTAGACGTCGCGGAACTGGGAGCGGGCGTTGTCGCGGGAGTGCCGATGGTTCTTCTCCGCCACTCTGCCGAACTGTTCCGCGGTGGTGCCGTAGCGCTCCATGTGCTCCAGCCCCGCGGCACCGAAGATCTCGAGGGTCATCGGCATCCCCGACGACGGGTACCGCGCTTCGACCGACTCGCGGATGCGGCGGAGCGGACTCTCCCGATCGGCATAACCCTCCGACAGCGAGCCGCGCTGCATCTTCTCGAAGCCGAGCGCCAGTGCGACGTCGGTCTCGCCCGACCGCAGCAGCTGCCGCGCGAGGTAGAGCGCATTCGACCCGCTGGAGCAGTTGCTGTTCACGTTGAGAACCGGGATGCCCGTCTCACCGAGCTCGTAGACCGCGCGGGTGCCCGACGTGGAGTCACCGTAGACGTAGCTGGCGACGGCCAGCTGCACGTCGTCGAAGCGGATGCGCGCATCCGCGAGCGCTGCCGTGCCGGCTTCGTGCGCCATCGACGGGTAGTCCCACGGCGCCTCGTGCTCGGTGGGGCGACCGGGCTTCTCGAACTTGGTCATGCCCACACCGACGACGAATACCCGCTCAGACATGCGTACCTCCCGTTCGCGCCTGGAGTTCATGGCGTCTCTGTATAATAGTCAGAGCTGACTAATTTGGGAAGGCGACCATGGCAGAGCCCCAGCAGGCGCGATCGAGGGACACCCGGCAGCGGCTCCTCGACGCCGCGATCGACAGCCTGATCGAGGTCGGGTACGCGCGCACCACGACGGTCGCCGTGATGTCCCGCGCGGGTGTCTCACGGGGCAGCCTCCTTCACCAGTTCCCGTCGCGGGAGGCCCTGCTCCTGGCCGCGATGAGCCATCTCGTGACCGAGGGCATGAACGACCTGTCGCACTCGATCGGCCCCGAGGCGCGGGCGCCGGAGCCGGAGCACATCGTCGAGGTGCTCTGGCAGACGTTCCGGATGCGCTACTTCTGGTCGTCGATCGAACTCTGGGTCGCGGCGCGCACCGACCCCGACCTGCGCCGGGAGATCTATCCGCAAGCCAGAAGACTGGGCCAGTTCGTCGACGAGGCGTTCAGCCGCTTGTTCGGCAGGGATCATGCGGCACCCGGCACACCCGACCACCCCGGCACACCCGACTCCCCGGGCCCTTCTGATTCGTTCGTCGCCCTCCGAAACCTGCTCATCTCCAGCATGCGGGGCGCGGCGCTGACCTATGCGTTCAGCCCCCGCGACCCCGCCGACGAACCACTGCTCAACACGTGGGCGCAGCTCGTTCGCGACCACCTCGCCCGCGAATCATCCACTGTCCCGGCGTAGACGAACGAGCAGATTTTCAGGTTTTTTTGAGCCAGGGAGACTTAGCACTCCCCTCGGCCGAGTGCTAAATTGTGAGTACTTGAGCGATGAGCGCTCAGGTCTTCGATTCGGAAGGAGAACGATTCATTATGGCGATGTCTTTTGATCCTTTCAGCGAGCTGGACCGGCTCGCCGCCGGCCTTCTCCAGGGGCGCTCGGCCCCTCGGGTGATGCCGGTGGATCTCTACCGCGACCAGGATCGCTACGTGCTGAACGCCGACCTCCCCGGTGTCGATCCGGGATCGGTCGATGTCGATGTCGACGGCCAACTGCTCACGATCCGCGCGCAGCGCACCGTGGCATCCGCTGACGGCGCGAAGTGGCTGGCCCAGGAGCGCCCGGCAGGGAGCTACTTGCGGCAGTTCAGCATCGGCGAAGGCGTCGATACGGCCGGCATCTCGGCGTCGTACGACAACGGGGTGCTCAGCGTGATCATCCCGGTGAGCGAGAAGGCCAAGCCGCGCAAGATCGAGGTGCAGTCACAGACCGCGCCGGTCGACGAGCAGAAGACGCTCACCAGCTAGTCCGACGCGCTCTTCTTCTGTGGTGGAGGTGATGATCGTGTACGCAGCCACTCCCCGCGCGGGAGAGCCGGTCGAAGAGCGGGTCTTCGCCCTCGAGTGGGGCCAAGACGATGTCGATCGCGTGTTCTGGGAGATCGTTCGCGCGAACAGACCCCCTGTAGTGAAAACCGGCTGCACGAATCCGCCATCCCCGTCGACAGAACGCGGTCACCGTGAGCACTCCCCCTCGGTGTGGTTGCGGGGGCGAATGGGATGGCGTCACCATGGGCGCAACCGGGAGAGATCACCCCCGACTCGCCTGAGGTGACCGGACCGATGTGGGGCCCCGCGTGGGGCCCCACATCCCTTTTTCGGCCGGGGCCGAGGGCTCCGCGAAACCCCCGCGCCACTACCACTCCGAGTCCCGAACCGCTCAGATGCTGCTTCAACGTTCGTCGAATAGCGTGCCCGCATGGTCTCTATGCGACGCGTGAGAATTTCCGGAGCGACCGCCATGGCCGCGGGGCTGGTGACACTCAGCGGGTGCGTCGCCGGTTCGGAGGTCGCCGAACCTCCCGCGCCCAGTCCATCGTCGGCCACCCCCACTCCCGACCCGACCGCAGCCGCGATCGCCGCTGCAGCAGCCGACGAGAAGCTTCTGCCGATGCCGGTGGAGGACATCCGCGACTGGGCCGAGGCCGCTGTGCCCGGTACCGATACCGAGGGCCACCAGTCAACCTATTCAGGTTGGCTCAGCCAGAATTCGTCACGACACCAGACCAACACCGATCACACGATCGACGCGGGAACCTACCAGGTTCAGATCGCCTGCCGCGGCGACGGAACTCTGACGGTGTCCGTGCACCCCATCGACGCCGAGCCCGAGGCCGAACCCGTGGTCTGCCAGAACAGCACCATCGCGTTCGACGCGGCCACGGCCACCCCCGGTCTCGTCTCGGAGCTCAGTGTCGACGGGGCGCCCACCATCTACGCGTTGTCGTTCGTGCGCGCCTCCACGCCTTGAGCGCGCATCCGACCTCGTGAGCGAGCATCCGACTTCCTGAGCGCTCATCCGTGCGGACATGCATTCTCGATCACACCCGCACGGAGTCGGCGGTTCAGAAGGGTGCGGGGTCGCCACCGAGTTCGCGGCGACTCGATGGGTCAGGCGGCGTGGAGAAGGCACGGCGAGTCGGCGCGTGACCCGTGGGCCTCGTGGTGTGAAGGGCTCCGGCCGGTGACGTCCAGTGCAATGCCCGGCTTTCACCGGATCTGACCCGCCATCCGCCCTGATGTTTCAGCGTGTGATGTCGGCGACACAAGGCGGCGAGGTTGGCGAGGCTGGTTTCGCCGCCTTTCGCCCAGTCTTGGGTGTGATCGAGGTCGCAGCGGTCGGCGCGACGGCGGCAACCGGGAAAGCGGCAGGTCTCGTCGTCGAGGATCACCACCGTCCGGAGATCGGCCGGCACCTTGTAGCGATCGCGACCCACCGAGAGCCGTTCGCCCGTGATCGGGTCGGTGAGGATGCGGATGAACGAGGGCGCGCCGGCCGCGAGCCGGCGGGCGGTCTCGAGATCGATGGGCCCGTGGCCCTGGAGCTCGGCGGGCTCATCCGACTGGCCGAGAAGAGTCATGACGGGCACGGTGACGGCCACGTTCGCGGTGATGCCGGACGCCCGGCCGGCGGTCTCACCGTCACGGTGGAGGAGCAGCTCGACGAGGCCATCGGCGCGGAGTTGGGCGTGGGTTCGCGTCTCATCGGGTGACCGCAGGGCCCGCCCCAGCTGGTCGAGGGTGTCGTCGATCGCGAAAGCGGATGCGGCGGGCAGATGGCACACCACAGTGGCCATGCCGTCGCGCTCCTTCTCGACCCAGACCGCCCGCTCTTCGCGAGCCTGACGGTGACGGGTGTCGATCGACTCGGGATGCATGCGCTCCCGCACCGCTCGGGCGTGCGCGCCGAGCTGGGTGCTGGTCTGCACCGCGGCATTCGACATGACGACGGCTTCGAACTCCGCGCGCGCCGACTCCGGCAGCGACGCCGCCTGCCGCACGACCGCTTGAGCGTGGCGATAACCGATGTCACCCCGCGTCAGGGCGGCGAGCGTGAGCGGCAGAGAGTCGCAGAGCATCTCGGCGTCGTCGATGCGCCGGGCCGCCGTCGACTCGGGGATCAGGAGAGTGGTGGCAACCTCTGCGACCAGCGAACGGCGTGCGTGCTCGAGCGACCACCCGGGCAGATTCGCCAGCCAGTTCGCCTTGCGCGCGGCAGCGGCGAGCCGCACCACTGCAGCGGCTTCGAGTGCCGCCTGCTCCCGCTGGATCACCGCCGCCTCGTCGGCGTCGAAGCCGATCCCCCGCAGCAACGAATCGCGGGTCTCCGTGACCGATTCCGGCCTCCCGACCGCGCGCGCATCGGCGCAGAGGGGGGAAGGTGCGGAAGCGGTGGGAAAGTTCATGAGCGTACCTCAATTATACACTGCCGAGGCCGTCGCACACAAGCAATAGTCCTGATCCGATCGCTTTTTCGGGCGGGCCGAGCTGTGCACGTCGGGCCGCGCGCTCCGTTCGTGAGACCGCGTTCGCCGGGTACCAGGGGACACGCCACACCAATTGTGATCGATCACATTATTCGATAGCATCCCAGTGATAACGATCACCACTGGGTGAGCTCAGCGCTTTCCGCCCCCGACCAGTGGCATCTCAAAGAGGAGAATGAATGCGTTGTTCAATCGCGGTACACCAGGCCGACGAGGTCGCTCCGACCGTCATCGACCCGGCGAGGAAGGCCGGCGACCTCCGGTAGACGCGCACGCGTGATGAGGGGCTCGCTTCGGCACGCCCCTCCCCTGGAGCTCACGCCAGCCGTTCGGAATATGACCGATAGTCACCCTGCTGTGATCCTCCGACGAGGACGGCGGGCCCGGCCACCCTTCCACACCTTCGCCTGACGGCGACGGTCACGCTGCATCCCGTTTCGAGCGGGAGTGCGGTCGATTCTGCGTGCCCCCGCGCAGGTCGAATGACGAGTCGATTCTGCGCGCCCCCGCGCGGATCGAACGAACAAAGGAGAACGAAATGAAACCTCAGCAGAATCACGACGGCCGCCGAAGAGGTCGGCCGGCGTCGCGCGGAGCAGCGCTCCTGGGCGTCGTCGCGCTCGTCGCGTCAGCGATGACAGCGACCGCCGCCGCAGGTGCGGCCTCCGCGGCACCCGTGAGCATCATCACCAACGGAACCTTCGAGAGCGGTATCACCGGCTGGACGGCCCCGCTGGGCGGAACGCTGTCGCAGAGCACCGACTCCAAGACCGGCACGAAGGCCCTCGCCATCAGTGACCGCTCCAGCTTCCAGTCCGGTCCGACTGCCACCGTCACCGGTCTCCTGAAGACCGACCAGTCGTACGACCTGAGTCTCGCGCTGAAGTTCGACACCGGGCGGGCGACGCAGGCCTTCAACGTCGTGCTCTGCACCTCCACGCGGAGCCAGTGCGATGTCGTCGCGTCGACCACGGCCACCGCAGGTGAGTGGTCCACGATCGAGAAGACGTTCACACCGCTCGCCGCGAACTACGACATCATGTTCGTCGAGACCCCGTGGAACACCGATGTGCAGAGCTTCGTCATCGACGATGTCGCCCTCACCACGGATGACGGCGCGCCCGCGACCACCGAGCCGCCGGCGGTTCCGGGCAACCTGCTGCCCGA
Organism: Herbiconiux sp.; assembly: GCF_004297105.1. Lineage (GTDB taxonomy): Bacteria > Actinomycetota > Actinomycetes > Actinomycetales > Microbacteriaceae > Herbiconiux. The sequence continues at coordinate 191,870 of NZ_SCVE01000007.1, read as the reverse complement.
CGGCCGATTCGTCTCCGACACCACCGGGTGGACCAACACCCGCGGGGGCACCCTGACGCTCTCCGACGACGCCTCGAGCGGAGCGCACTCCCTGCAGGTGTCCGGTCGCGAGAACACCCAGTCGGGCCCCTTCGCCGACGTCGCAGACAAGCTCGAGCTGGGTGCCACCTACCGCATGACGGGCTCGCTCAAGTACGACGAGGGCAACGACACGCAGCAGTTCAACTTCACCTTCTGCCCGACGAACTTCAATGGCTGCATCGATTCCGGCCACACCTTCGCCAAGGGCGAGTGGGGCACGTTCTCGCAGGAGTTCACGGCCGAGGCGCGCCATGTCGGCGCATCCTGGTTCTTCGTGGAGACGCCGTGGGGTTCCAGCGCACTGCAGGACTTCCGTGTCGACGACCTGTCGTTGGTGAAGATCGCGGATGCCCCGGCCGAGCCGGAGTTCACGAGCCTCGAGACCGTGCAGACCAAGCCCGTCGGCGACCACAACCCGCTGGTGGGCCACAAGTTCGGCGCCGATCCGCACCACCTCGTGTACAACGGTCGTCTCTACATCTACTCGACCGATGACACGCAGCAGTACGAGCTGAACTCGAAAGACGCCAATGGCCTGCCGACGCAGTCGAACGGCTACGGCGGCATCACCCGACTGAACGTGATGTCGACCAGCGACATGGTGAACTGGGTCGACCACGGCACCATCCCGATCGCCCGCGAGGGTGGAGCGGCCCCGTGGAGCCGCAACTCGTGGGCACCCGCCGCGATCGAGAAGGACGGCAAGGTCTACCTGTACTTCTGCGACAGCGGCACCGGCACGGCCGTGGTGGTGGGCGGATCGCCGCTCGGACCCTGGGAGGACCCGCTGGGCAAGAAGATCATCCCCGACACCGTGTCGACCGACTACATCGCGAACGGCGGCTTCCCCGCGGGGATGTGGCTCTTCGACCCCGAGGTGTTCATCGACGACGACGGCCAGGGCTACCTGTACTTCGGCGGCAACTCGCAGATCGGCACCGCACCGAACGTGCAGGGGCCGCAGAACCCGAAGTCGACCCGCGTGGTCAAGCTGAAGGACGACATGGTGACCCTCGACGGCGACCCCGTCGAGATCGACGGCCCCGGCATGTTCGAGGCCTCGAGCCTGTTCAAGCACGGCGACACCTACTACTACTCCTACTCGTCGAACTTCCAGGTTCGTGAAGAGCCGGGCAAGTACCCGTCGACCGGTGCCATCGCGTACATGATGACCGACGACCCGATGGATCTCTCGGCCTCGAAGTACGCGGGTGTCGCGTTCCAGAACCAGGGGAACTTCTTCGGCGCCGGCAACGGCGGCAACAACCACTCCGACATGTTCACCTACAAGGGAGAGACCTACTTCACCTACCACGCGCAGACCCGTGGAGCGGCCTGGGCGGCAGCGCTCGGCACTCCCGGTGCGACGCAGGGCTACCGGTCGGTGCACATCGACAAGCTCGACTTCAACGACGACGGCACCATCAAGCCGATCACGGGTACTCGGGCAGGAGTCGATCAGGTCGAGAGCTTCGACCCGTACCGCACCTTCGAGGCCGAGACGCTCGCCTGGCAGCTGGGCATCAGCACCGCGAGCACGGATGTCGCATCCGTGGAGTTCCCGGAGCACAACGGCAGCGGCAACATGGTGCTCTCGAGCATCGACGACGGCGACTTCTCGGCCATCTCGGGTGTCGACTTCGGCGCCGGCGCGAAGACGGTCTCGGCGAAGGTCAAGCCGCTGGTCGCCGGGGGCAGCATCCAGGTGCGCCTCGATGACGTCGATGGTGCGGTCGTCGCGGAGATCCCCGTCGACGGAACCGTCGGAGAGTGGACGACCGTGCAGGCGGACGTGACCGGTGCGACGGGCGAGCACGACGTGTTCTTCGTGTTCGCCGGCCCCGAGGGTGCCGATGCGGAAGCCGACCTGTTCGAGGTCGACAACTGGGCGTTCACGGGCGAGGACGGCGGCGAGGGCACGGAGTTCTCCGCGCAGCTCTCGCGCACCGAGGTCGCAGCCGGCGACTCCGTCACGGTCACCGCGACCGGCGCCGACGCAGCTGAGGTCGAGATCGGCATCGAGAGCGAGTACCGCGCCCTCGGCACGGCGACCGTCGTCGACGGGAGCCTGGAGAGCACCGTGGTGATTCCGGCGGACATCGCACCGGGAGCGCATCACATCGTGCTGCGCGACGGTGACACGGAGCTCGCGAGGTTGGCGCTCACCGTCGTCGCCGCGCAGGGAGGCGGCTCCGGGGGAACCGATGGAGGCACGGGAACGGGAACCGGCACGGTGACCGGTAACGGCAGCGGTGGCGGTGGCGGCACGAGCACCGTCGCGGGAACCGGCAGCGGATCGCTCGCGTCAACCGGTAGCGACGGAGCCGCGAGCGTGATCGCCGCCTGGCTCGCCGCGCTGGCGCTCGGCACCGGCCTGTGGCTCCTGCGCCGCAACCGGCGCGTACGCCCGCGGAAGGTCGACATCGGCTGACGGTGAAGCCGCCGCCGTCGAACGGCTGAGCCGCACCGGCCCGCTCCCGCACTGCTCCGGCAGCGAGGGAGCGGGCCGTGTGCGTCGGTGCACCCGAGTCCGACTTGGCCGTATGATGAAGTCATCATTCGACGATTCGGAGCGACGTGGAACCCTTTCTGTCCGGATCCGACCGGCCCCTGTACGAGGTGAAAGCCAACCTGTTCAAAGGGTTGGCGCATCCGCTGCGCGTCCGTGTGCTCGAACTGCTCCTCCCCGGGGAGCCTGTCTCGGTGTCGGAGCTGATCTCAGAGACCGGGCTCGAAGCATCCCACATGTCGCAACACCTCTCCGTGCTGCGAAAGAACCACCTCGTCGTCGCGGAGCGGCGGGCGAGCCAGGTTTTCTATCGCCTGGCGTACCCGGAGGTCGCCGACCTGCTGCGGGTGGCACGGATCCTGCTCGCGCAGATCCTCGAGACGACCCACGATCAATTGGTGTCCACCCAGCACCTCCCGGCCCTCGCGGCCCCGTCGGCGTAGTGCCGTGATCGCCGACGTCGCCCGCCGGGCGCGGGCCTTCCTCCCCTCCCGCTCCGACTACCGCGGGCTGAAGCGGAGCCTTCGCGGCGACCTGATCGCCGGGTTCACCGTCGGCATCGTGGCGCTGCCGCTGGCCCTGGCGTTCGGAGTGAGCTCCGGAGCGGGTGCGGAGAGCGGCCTGATCACCGCGATCGTCGCCGGCGTCGTCGCCGCAGTGTTCGGTGGGTCGAACCTGCAGGTCTCCGGGCCGACCGGGGCGATGGTCGTGGTGCTCGGGCCGATCATTGCCGCACACGGAATGGGCGTGCTGCCCGTGGTGTGTCTGATGGCCGGCCTCATCCTCGTCGCCGTCGGCGTGACGCGGATCGGCCGGGTGGTCGCGCTGATCCCCTGGCCCGTGATCGAGGGCTTCACGCTGGGCATCGCGGCGATCATCTTCCTCCAGCAGGTCCCCTCCGCGATCGGCGCCCCGGCGGGCGCGAGCAGCAACGCCGCCATCGCCGCCGTGGAATCGCTCGCCCACGTCGACGCGGTCACGGCCCTGTGGACCCTGGGCATGGTCGCCGCCGTCGCCGTGATCATGACGCTGGCGCCGCGACTGCACCCTCGCCTGCCGGGATCGATCGTCGCCGTCGTGCTCGTGACCCTGGGTGCCGTGCTGCTCGGGGCACCCGTGGCGCGGATCGGCGCCCTTCCCTCGACGCTTCCCGCCCCGCAGGTCCCGGCGATCGACCCGGGCACGCTCTCGTCGTTGGTCGTACCCGCCGCGATGGTGGCGGCTTTGGCCGGGATCGAGTCCTTGCTGTCGGCGCGTGTGGCGTCGTCGATGACGGATGCCGGGGCCTACGACCCCGACCGAGAACTCGTCGGGCAGGGCCTCGCTTCGATCGCATCCGGTCTCTTCGGCGGCATGCCGGCCACCGGTGCGATCGCCCGCACCGCGGTCAACGCCCGTTCCGGCGCTCGCACCCGGGTGGCGGCGATCACCCACAGCCTCGTGCTGCTCCTGATCGTCTATGCCGCCAGCACCGTGGTGGCCGTGATCCCGCTCGCCACCCTCGCGGGTGTGCTGATGGTCACCGCCACCCGGATGCTGCCGTGGTCGACCGTCACCACAGTGCTCCGGTCGAGTCGCTCCGACGCCGTCGTGTTCGTGGTGACGGCGATCGTCACCGTCAGCGTCGACCTGATCTACGCGGTGGTCATCGGCATCCTCGTGGCTGCGTTCTTCGCGCTGCGAGCCCTGGCCCGATCCGGCGGGGTGCAGCGCGAGCCGCTTCCCGGTGCGGCCCGAGCGGGAGACGACCAGATCGCCCTGCTCCGGCTCGACGGCGCCCTCTTCTTCGCCACCGCAGAACGGGTGATCGGGCAGATCGGCTCGATCGATGGCACGCAGGTCGTGATCCTGCGACTCTCCCAGCTGCAGATCCTCGACTCGACCGGCGCCCACACCGTCGCCGAGCTCGTGACCACCCTCGAACGTCGCGGCATCACGGTTCTCGTCAAGGGCATCCGCCCGGAGCACCTGCCCCTCACCACCCGCGTCGGTGTGCTCGCCGCCCTCCGCCACCCGAACCACCTCTTCGACGACCTCGACGCGGCCGTGGCGCACGCCCGCACCCACGTCGTCGTGTCCACCCTGCCCACGCCGGGCGGTCGACCATGAATGTCACCGTCTGGGTGAAGCCGGGCGCACGGAGCGGCGCCTCGGTGACGGCGTCGGAGCATCCGGAGCAGTACGACCTCATCGTGCGAGTGCCCGAGCGCCCCGTCGAGGGCGCCGCGAACGACGCCGTGGTGCGCCTCCTCGCCGACCACTTCGGCGTTCGGCGGGCGGACGTCGCCGTCGTCTCGGGTCACACCTCGCGCCTGAAACGGATCCGCATCGACGAGTGATGTCGGCCGATCACCCCTAGCTTCCGATAAAAGCGAGCCACGTCTTGCCGACTTCGGGCGGCGATCCAGCCCTGATCCACAACTCGTCGGCGCAATCCTCTGAGCAGGCTCGCCCGCCGTAGATCATTTCCGCACGCGGAACTCGGATGCCGCAATGACGACATCGACGAAGCCGCCTCGGGGTAGGCAGTGCGTGAATAGACATCGGTGCCTCCGTCCTCTCATGATGTTGCCCCATGGATCATTTTGCCATATACACGAGGCCATTCATAGGTGCACAATCGGCAATGCTGACGGGATGCCCCGCCGAACTCCCCAAGGTTCCTGGCCCGAGTTCGCACGCGAGCTGGGCCTCTCCCTGGAGCGACTCCGCCGCAAGCGCGGCCTCAGCCAGGAGGCCGTCGCCTACGCAGCCGGCCTGAGTCGCTACACCTACCAGAAGTTCGAGCGCGGCGAGTCGATGCCCGGCTCTCCCGCGAATCCGTCTCTGCGCAACGTAATGGCCCTAGCCCAGGTTCTCGGAGCGACGCTCGACGAGGTACTCCCCCAGCCGTGGCCGGACCTCAGGGCCGGACGCGATTAGCTCCGGTCGACCACACGGTGTCACCCAATCTTCAACTGCGTCTTCCGCGATGATCCTCCACTTTCGTGGGCAGTATCAGAGCACGGATTCCAGGTGTCCGAGCACTCGGAATGAGTCGCCGGCTTTCCAACGACAGTGACTCTCGTGCATTTCAGCCGCTCGGTTGCAAGGTGGTCGTTTTCAGCTGATCGATGATGCGCTCGATCTCCTCCGCGGTTGCCGGGCGCGATCCGAAAGGAAAGCTCCCCGCGATCGGGACGTCGAAGCGCACCTCGTATCCGCCCCAGAGCACGCCGATCCCGAGCGCCCGGAGGGACTGAAGCCCGTTCTTGGCCGTACTCGGGTACACGCGGAGAACGTTCTCCCTCGGAAGCCAGAGCTCGCAGGTGATCTGCGACCGGCCTCCCCAGAACCCGATGCCTTCGGAATTCGCCGTCACGGTCAATCCCCACGGCATACGACGTTCCGTTCGCCCGAGGCGTCGTAGATCTTCGGCGATGCGATCTGTGCGAAGTGCGGGTGCGACCACATCCCAGGTGCCCATGGATCTGAGATAGGCATCCCTTCTAGCCCAGCCGGCGATCCACGCTATTCCTGCGCTGCCCGCGACCATCACGACGATCAGCGTGACGACCATTGCGCCGACAGTGATCCATGCTATCTGGGGACTACCCGGCTCCTGGCGAGAAAGGCGCACGAACTGGAGAACGAGAAAACCGCTGCCCGCAGCGAGAGCGCCAAGGACGCTCAGCCAGAAACCACGCTTATCAGCCACAGCACGACCCGATCAATACGACTGGAATGTCAATCCCCCTCAAGACCGATACTAGTGAGATTTGAGACAATCCCACCCGAGCAGGACCGATACGCCGTCGGCATCATTTCAGGCGTGAATGCTTCGAACTCGCCGGCTGCACCCACGGTCACAAGCGAGAATGGCCAACTCGTGACGGCCCAGCGTGCAGTAGTCGCTGCTCAGGAAATCCCACGCGTCAGTCAGAGTGTTGCGACCTGTCGCACGGATCGGCCCACCCTTTTTGGGCCTGAACCGACGCGAACTGGATCTCGTAATCGCTCTTCTTGGCCGGTCGTCCGACCTTGGTGCTCTTCGCCACGCTCAAGGCCGCTCGGCAGTGATCGCGACGTCGAGCCATTCAACGGGCGTATCTGCGAGTCCGGCTGCTATCACGGTGGCGGTTTCGCGCCAGGAGGTGAGTTCAGCGGCGACCAAGTGAGCCTGTCCCGTCGCGAACGATGCGCGAGCCGCGTCGACGAGCTCTCGGGCGCACTGCGTGCGATCGGACTCATTCAGTGCGAGCATCCACGGGAAGGCATTCGCCATGCGGTCAGCCAGCGTTCCGCGATCATCGGTCGCGACCGCATTCAGTTGAGCCGCGAACTGAAGCGGTTGCTCGCGAGCATCCGCCTTACACTTGGACATGAGAACAAGGCCCTCCCCGTTGCGGCGAGTCACGTTGACGGGGCTCTCCTCCGCGGCCGCAAACACGCGCGGAGCATGCCGGCTGAGATCGGATGAGGGAAAAACGCGCATTGCGGATGAGGCGGCCATGCCCCCATCGCACTTCAGAATGTGTTCTGAATGCATGGTCGCCCGAATAGAAGGCGAGGTTGCGATCCGCACACCAGCGGAGGAAAACAGGCAACAAAAAAGGCTCCTCGATGAGGAGCCTGACCTTGCTGGCATAAAGACTCTCTGTTCTAACCATTGGGAATTGCCATTCACCCCTGTAGAACTGCGGAAATTGGCCGAAGTAGGTGACAGAGACCAGGGTTCGAAGGGCTCTGCTGAGTACCGAGCCCACGAACTCTCTAGACGACTTGGCGCCAAGAAATTGAGCGAGATCGTCCGCCGTGCGAACTCAGGTGAGAGTGCTCGGTCGTTAGCGCAGGAACTTGGCGTCGCAAACTCAGCGCTAACAAGAATGCTCCGCGAGGAGGGTGTTTCGGTCCGAAAGTCCAAGGTGACCGCCGAAGACGAGCAGGCGCTTGCTCGAGCATATGATGCAGGCAACACGATCGCGGAGCTCGAGAAGTCATTCAAGCTATCGCACGGTGCAGTGCTTCGGGCGCTCCACCGCACGGGCGTTGAGATGCGAGCGAAGGCTCCGCGCCGCAAATCTTGACGGGCTGCGACCGGCAGCCCGTCGTCGATACCTGACTCTGCGCCGACCTAAACGGTACACAAACTTAGGTCGGTGATTGTTCCCGGCTCACGGTATCTCGGCGTTAGTCGAAGTCGTCGGCCTCCGCCTCAATGAAACTCACGCCGTCGCATGCCGGACAAGTGCCGGCTTCAGTGATCAATTCGTTAAAGGACTCATCGTCATTGAGCACGACCACGTTCACAGACCCCGTGCCATCGCAATCATCGCAAACTGCCCAATACTCGTTGGGGTTGTCGCCTTCGGTTCGGAAACGGCGCATAGAAAAGATCCTCTTGTTGAGAGCGAGTTCTTCTCGTCAGAGAGAGTGATGCGCACTGATCGCCGTGCCGATCAGCTTCTTGCTCAACGCCACGGGAGGCGGAGCAAGCTAGAAGTCTACAGCCTTCTTCGCCGTCTCTGGTCCACGCCTCGGTAACCGCCTCACTTTAGGCGTTTGTTGACCTTGATCGGATTCTGGGTGCGGTCGAAGCTCGCGACGTGTCCCTTGGTGCTCAGTTGGTCTAGGAGCAGGAGCGCGGCAGGAGAGTTCGGGATCTTGGGCTTCTGATACCCGACGTAGCTGAGCTTCTCGTACTCCCCTCCCAGCGCACTGAGCACAGCGTGGAGATGCTCTCCGGTCGCATTCCCGAGATACGGAAGCAGAAGCGTCAGCACCTGATCCGCCGGAACTCTCGCCGCGGCAAACTGAACGATGAGCGGGTACTTCACGGCGACGCCGAAATCGAGGGCCAAGCGCGCAAGCTGCTTGAGGCCGGCGATTCCGCCGTGCGGCGCGTACGCTTCGGCTTGCCCGACGATGACGCGCTTCGCTGCGTCGGACGCCGCGGAGCTGGCCAGAATCTGCCCGAGATCGCCCGGCACCAGTTCGGGAGTTGCCCACTCCGCGAACTTCGGCGAAGCGCGAAGAACTCTCTCCTTCGTCGCCCAGTCGGTATTGGCGAGATGCGCCCACGTCGCCGCATCGTCTGCGATGACCAGGCGCTCCCGCAGCTCCCCAAAGAGAACCCCGCTCTCCTGCGGCAGACGGCTAACGTCCACCCAGCGCTTGAGATTCAGGCTCTCCGCGAGCGTTGCGCGAAGCACAGGCCTGAGCAGAGGCGCAGCACCGATCAGCGTCACGGCGAGTTCCTGCTTCGCCGCCTCCTCCACTCCATCAATGCCGGAGATGGTGTCGGCGCCAGCGAGAACTGCCGCGAGCGGTTGATCGACGCTCCCCGCGTGGGCGATGTACTTGGTCACGTTTGCGAATGTCGCGGTGAACCGTTCATTCGTGCCGAGCGCTTCCCAGGTCTCTTCCGGTACGTCATCGATGTTCTGCACGATGCTGTCGTCCGATGCAGCCGCTATGAACCGTTCGACGGAGCCAGGCGCAGCCTCATGCACGGCGGCGATCAGTACGGCGAACTGTTCGGCACTCGCGTTCGACGGCACCCGTCCGTCGACCGCTGAAAGGTAAGCAGGCAACTCGCCCAGGACCTTGGGGTACACGTGCTGCGGATTCTTCTCGCGGATGACATCGAGCGAAAGTTCACCGCCACCGAGGGCCGAGCTCAGATTGTCGAACGTAAGGTCGTAGAGCCCCTGTCGCACGAACGCCGCACGAGCCGAGTCGCTGAGGAGGCGGAGATCGGGAATCGAGATCGCCATGGTCTTGAAAAGTTGTGCGACCCGTCGCGCAGCAGCGACAGACAGCTCAATTTCCGTGAGCGCCGGAAGCTGCGCGTAGTTCGCGGCGAGGTACTGCTTGCAGGCATCGTCAGTGCGGGGTCGGGCGCCGTCATGCAGGCTCTCGAGGCAGTTGCTGACGAGCTGGAGCCGCTTCTCGTCGTCCAGATCGACTTCCGAAACCAGGTAAGCGAGCGTTCGTGGACTCGCGACCGTGAGCCGAGCGACAAGCTCGCGCGATTGACTCCCGGCTTCGAAGTAACTCTGAACGAAGCGGCGAGCGTCCGGCTCCAGACGTGCGATCGCCGACACCATCGACTCGGCGTACGGACTGTTCGTCGCAAGCAGGTGATCAAGTATCGCGATGTTGAACAGGGCTGGATCGCCGAGCGAATGCGCCTTGCGTTCGCGAACAACTGCGTCGACGTCCTCACCGCTCAGCTTGAAATGCTCATCCATACGACCACGCTCGACGTGATGGATGATGAAATTCGTCGCAGCGGGGCTGACGCGGTCGCCGTGGAACGTCGACGTGTACAGCGTGAAGTTGCGGTCGATGAACCCAGCGCGGATCAATTCGAATGCGAGCCCGCGAGCGAGAAGTCGTTCCGCTACGTCGGTGAGCGGAAGTTCCTCGTCCTCAAAGTCGACAAGGAACTCCGGCCGCTTGATGAGGTCGCCCATGTCGCCGGAGCGGAGGAACTCGAGCTCCTGCTGGTGCTCCGCGATCCGTTCGTTGATTGCCTCGCGATCGACCTCTTTCCAGGTCTCCACGTTCAGGGTGTCGTCGAGGGCTGTCGCGACATCGGGGCGAGTGATCGACACAACCTGGCCGTGATACATGTTCCGCCAGATCACGGGAGACGTTCCATCGCCCTCGACGAAGTCCTTCCAAAAGGCGCTCGTACTGAAGTAGTCCGCCGTCCGCACGACACCTGCGTACTCATATCGCTCGTTGTAGCGAGTCAGGTTCGCCGACCGGATCATGATGTCGAGTTGGACGAAAAGCTTGTCCCCCAGCCGCTGCGCCCGGTTCCCGGCGTTTCCTGCGCGCGCCAGCTGGTGCTTCGCGACTCGTATCTCGCGTTCTATGCGCGTGACGTTGTCGGTGACGAGCGAGCGGCTGGCCTCGTAGAGCCGGTCAAGCTTGCTCTGGCCGAGGCGAATGACCTCAAAATCGCTGAGGTGCGTGCTTTTGTAGAGCATCATGGCGAAGAGGTCGGTCTCGCTCAGCTTGAGCTGTTCACCGTCGCCCGAGAAGATCCGATCTCTGAAAACCACGAACTCATTCCGGACGTTCTTCAGCAGCCGCATGTCGGGAACGAAGCGTGCCGCAAGGTCGACGAGGTCATCGGAGACCTTGTGATCGATGCCGCGGAGAATCTGCGTCGTCAGGTTGCGGGCGCTGCGGTGCGTGATGAACGGCACTACCGGGATGACCAGATCGAAGAACTTTGTACGGTTCGCCCGGATGGTCTCAGCCTGCGCCGGGTCGGTGACATCGACGAGCGTTGTGTCGGCCTTTCGTCCCTCCTGCTCCAGGCCGATCCGGTCGAAGATGCTGTCCTTGATCGCGTAGATGAAACGGACAGGCCGGTTCTCGATCTGCGGCGCAGAGTTCAGCAGCGTGTTGAGCGAGCGGAGCGTCTCGAAGATGTGCGAGTCGTTGAAGCGGTCGATGTCCTCGAAGATGACCACACGGTGTTTAGAAGTCTCGAAAAAGTAGACGATCTCGTCGAGATACTGGTCGAAGTAGGAGACTGACTTTTCGTCGAGCGTCACTGCAGCCGGTCCGGCGGAAAACTGCTTGATGTGGACGCGGCCGTGCAGGAGCCAGCGGGCAAGGTAAGCCGCCCCGGACGCGACGAGGAAGACTCCGGGATACACCCACAATCCGATCTCGCCCAGCGGCTCGAGCGTTTTGACGATGGTCGCGCCCCATCCGGCAATGAGGAAAATGAGCGTGATGACGAGCCCAACCAACGCTGCGAGGACGGTCTCTCGCCACGGATTGAACCGTTCGATGCGGCGAAACCGCGACCCCGCCGCATTGTCCGGCTCCTCTCGGTAGAGCAGCTGCTTGACGATTTCCTGTTGAATGCGGTTCGTCGGAGTGGTCGCCTGCCGTGGCACCGAGTCATCGAGGTCTGACTGCTCGATCGGGGCGAGGGTCGACAGGGACAGCTCGACGACTTCATCGCCCTTCAGCCTTGAGACCTCCTGGAGAATGCTGCTCTTGCCCACGCCGTAGTTTCCGGAGAGCGCGATGTTGCGGATGAGCGGGTTCTTGAGCGCCGTGACGATTGCATTGGCGTACTGGGCATGTTCCGACTCCATGAAAGTCGGCGTGAGTGCGACCAGATCCCACTCACTTGCGGATGAGCCCTCGCTTCGGACGGTGCCTTCGGTGTCTTCCCCCATGATGAGCCTGATTATGACAGTGACCTACGACACGTCAAGCACGAGCGCTTCAGGCTGATAGTCCGCAACTTGCTTCATCCAGCGCCAGCCGCAGCTGCGAATTCATCGGAACTCGATATCGTCGACTGATGCAGCCATCACGGTTGTTGCGTCACGAACAAGGGGGCACCATGGATCGACCCAATACGGCACCGACACTGCGCCTGCCTACATCGACCTGCTTCGCGAACCCGGGGAGCTTTACAAGCGCGCGTCAGACACCGTGCGACGGGACCTTCTTACTGCGTTCTTCGACCGCCTCGTCGTCGCGATGGAAGACAATCAGATTCGCGTCACAGGCGAACGCCACGGCGTGAACAATCAGATCCGGGAAATCAGTGGCGAGCTGAGGCTCCCCGAATCCGAAAATCAACCGAAAACAGAAACTCCCCGCTCAAAGGCGGGGAGTTCAGATCGTTCCATAGCCGGTTCTTTTGGCCATGGTTCGAGTAACGTTCGTATGGCTGGGGTACCTGGACTCGAACCAAGAACAACTGAACCAGAATCAGCCGTGTTGCCAATTACACCATACCCCAATGGCCCTGACCGGAGTCCGGGCCGTCGTCTACCCTAGCCTATCGGCCGGGCGCCTCCAAAACGGCACGATGGGCGACATCCGATGCCGCTAGCGTGAAAGCCATGAGCGTGAAGACCATCGGCATCCTGCTGTTCGAGAACGTCGAAGAACTCGACGCCGTGGGCCCGTGGGAGGTGCTCTCGTACTGGACCCTCAACCACCCCGACGACGGCTACGAAGTGCGGATGCTCGCCGACACCCTCGAGCCCGTGCGCGCCGCCAAAGGGCTCCGGATGCTGCCCGACACCGCTCTGGCCGACGCTCCCCCGCTCGAGGTACTCATCTACCCGGGCGGTCAGGGCACCCGGCCGCGCCTGGCCGACCCCGCCGAGCTCGACTGGGTGAGAGAGCAGCGCGCATCCGTTCCGCTCATGACGAGCGTGTGCACCGGGTCGCTCGTGTACGCGGCCGCGGGCATGCTCGCCGGGCGGCCTGCCACCACGCACTGGGAGTCGCTCGACCTTCTCGGGCAGCTCGACACGAGCATCGAGGTGCGGCGCGACGACCGGTTCGTCGACGACGGTGACCTCATCACGTCGTCCGGTGTCTCAGCCGGTATCGACATGGCGCTGCACCTAGTCGATCGCCTGGCCGGGCGCGAGCGGGCCATCGAGGTGCGCCGCGGCATCCAGTACGACCCGCAGCCGCCCGTCTAGCGCTCCCGACCCATCAGATCCCTGAGGGAGGAGTGCGTCGGACATGGCCCGGCACGAGGCGGCCGGAGGGCGCCCCCAAGCCGAGATCGGCCGGATGACACTCGCGACAACTGTCGCTTAGGCTTGTGGCATGAGCGGGAGAAGTCGCCTCGGGGTCGTTGCACTGACGGCGGTCGTGGGGCTGCTGGCCGGATGCGCGTCACCGTCGCCGGGGCTTCCTGCTGCGAGTGACGGAGCGGATGCTGCCTCCGCCCAGGGCGAAGCGATCCCCTCATCGACCGCGCCCATCGCGCCGGGTACAGAGGTGGCATCCGCCACCTTCGAGCCCCGATCGGGATCTGACGCGTCCGGGTCGTTCACGGTCATCGCGGGCGACGAAGCCGGGAGCTTCGAGATCGTGACGCACGACATCGTTGGTCCGACGGGGAGCGAGCTCACGTTCCTGCCCTACGAGATCGACTCCGCCCAGTCCTGCGCCGACACCGGATTCCGGTACTCTCCCGGCACACTCGACTCCCTGGGAACGGGACCCTTGCTGATGCCGCCCGACCTCACTCGCGGCGATCCGACCTTCTTCGGCTCGGCGGTGCTCACCGTCTACAGCGCTGCCGATCGAGAGCAGAACGACTGCCTGGCCACCGTGCTCGCCGCCGCACCGATCGTGTGGACACTCAGTCCTCAGCGACCGGATCTCGACGTGGCCGATTCGGGCGCGATGACGGGCGCAACGGGGTCGGTGGCGGTCGACGCATCCGGCTCGGCCAGCAGCTACACCGTCGCCGCCGGCGACACCCTGAGCAGCATCGCCGAGAGATTCGGCATCTCCGTCGACGACCTCTTCTACCTCAACCCGTCTCGGGTCCCGGCCCCGCAGGATCCGAGCGCCTACACCGGCGAAGTGCTCAACCTCTCGCCCGCCGAACGTTAGTCACCGCCACCCACATCGACACCGAGGAGAGAGCTGTCCTATGACTGCCCATCAGACCCCGCGAAGCGCATTGATCCTGGCCGCAGTGATGTCGACGGGAATTCTCTTGAGCGGATGCAGCGGTTCCGATGATGGCAGCACGGGCGCCTCATCCGTCGACCAGCCGGTCGCCTCGGGCGCCACAACCGCACCCGCGCCGGCCACCGACGATCCCTCGAGCTCGACCGCCGCTGCCGACGGATTCCCGACGTGCGACGAGGTCAAAGCAGCACTCGGCCCCGAGGTCGCCGGGCTCATCGAGCTCGCCGGCAGCGAGAACGGGGTGGCGACGGGAGCAGACGGGCCCGCTCTCGGATGCGCCTGGCACACCCCGGAGACGGATGGCTCGAACATCGACGTGGAGGAGTACGGCGGCATCTCGATCGGCATCTCGCGTGACCCCGATTACACCGAGGAGAGCATGCAGCCGCTCGGCTGGAACGTCGACGACGCGCGGGTAGCGGCCGCGGGCGCGTGGGCGTTGAAGGTCGGGGGTGCGTACGACCCCTCCGATCAACTGGACGTGACCGGCGTGCAGGTCGTGCGGGATGGCGTGGTCGTCGTGCTCACCTCCGGTGGAGTCGCACTTCAGGATGTGCCGCAACTGGCGTCATTGACCAACGAGTGGGCGCTCGGCGCCGGCGTGGCAGCGCTCGACCTGATGGACTGAGCCGCCGGGGCCACTCGCCCGCGCCCGGACTCACGCCGCCTGGCCGGCGACCTCCCCTCTCGATAGCATGCGGAGCATGGCAATCAGACTCGAGAATGTCGGGATCGCGGTTCGCGACATCGAGGCGGCGATCTCGTTCTTCACCGACCTGGGGCTCGAGGTCGTGGGCCGTGACACGATCAGCGGCGACTGGGCCGACACCGCCGTCGGCCTCGACGGCAACCACGCCACGATCGCCGTGCTCCGCACACCGGACGGGCACGGTCAGCTCGAGCTGTTCGAGTACCTCCATCCCGACGCGATCGAGACGCAACCCACCCTCCCCAACGAGATCGGCATGCACCGCGTCGCGTTCTCCGTCGACGACATCGACGCGGCGCTCGAGGTCGCGGCGCGCCACGGCTGCTACCCGCTCCGGGGCGTCGCCACCTACGGCGATGTCTACAGGCTCACTTACCTGCGCGGCCCGAGCGGCATCATCGTGATGCTTGCCCAGGAACTGAAGCAGGGCTGACGCCTCGCCTCACACCGACGGTCAGATGCCCCAGCGATGAGCGAGGGCGTGCTCGGCTAGCATTCCAGCATGGCGAACCCGACTCCGATCGACGACATCTCAATCGGCGGAGAGGGCATCCGTCTCGGGCAGTTCCTGAAGTTCGCCGGGCTGCTCGACAGCGGCGGAACCGTGAAAGAGGCGATCGCCGACGGTCTCGTCACCGTGAACGGCGAAGTCGACCGGCGGCGCGGGCGGCAGCTCGACCTCGGCGACGTCGTGGGCTTCGAGGGGCACAGCGCGCGCGTCTGCCCGTGACCGACCCACCCGCTCCGCCCGGGCGGCTCAGCGGCGCCCGAACAGGCGAGAGAGGAAGCCGCCTCCGGCCTGCGGTGCGTCATCCGCGTGCCCCGGGCAGCGATCGGCGCGCGGCACGCCCTTCATCACCGCGTCGACATGCTGGCCGCAGCCGGCCCACGTCGTCTTGCCGCACGTTCGGCACGTCACCGCTCTGCACATGATTGGTCTCCTGTCTGACGTTCCGGAGGGAACGCTCGACAGCCTAATACCCCCGGGGGTATTATCTGAACCATGAAGACGATCATTCTCGGTGGCGTGGCAGGCGGCATGTCGGTCGCCACGCGATTACGGCGTCTCGACGAGCGACGGGAGATCGTCGTGTTCGAACGGGGCTCTCACGTGTCGTTCGCGAACTGCGGGCTGCCCTACCACCTCGGCGGTGTGATCGAAGAGCGGAGCTCGCTGCTCCTGCAGACTCCCGCCTCACTCGCCGCCCGCTTCACCCTGGATGCGCGGGTTCGGCACGAGGTCGTCGGCATCGATGCCCACGCGAGATCCGTCACCGTGATCGACCGTGATTCCGGCCGCGAGTTCATCGAGCGATACGACACCCTCATCCTCGCCGGCGGCGCGACCGCGATCTCCGGGCCCACGCGCGGGATCGTGCCCACCCACACGCTCCGCAGCGTCGAGGACCTCGACGGCATCATGGGCGTACTCCAGGATGCCGCGGAGCCCGCCGCGGTCACCGTGATCGGGGGCGGCTACATCGGTCTCGAGGCCGTGGAGAACCTCCTGGCCCGCGGTGCTTCGGTGACGCTCGTGCAGCGCGGGACGCAGGTGCTGACGCCCCTCGATCCCGAGATGGCGGCACCGGTGGAGCGGATGCTGCGCGACCACGGAGTCGACGTGCGGCTCGGCGTCACCGTGACGGGCGCTCGAGAGGGGTCGGTTCTGCTGTCGGACGGCACCGAGGTGCGAACCGACCTGGTGATCGAAGCGAGCGGAGTGCACCCCGAGTCCGCGCTCGCGCGCGCGGCGGGGCTCACGATCGGGCCGACCGGCGGTATCTCCATCGACGGCCGGCACCGCACGAGCGATCCGTTCATCTACGCGGTGGGCGACGGCGCCGAGAAGACCGACGCCCTCGATGGCTCCCCCGTTCTCGTCACGATGGCAGGCCTCGCGAACAGGCACGGTCGGGCCGTAGCCGACGCGATCGCCGATACCGACGGGCGAGAATTCGCCACGGCTCCCGCGCTCGGCACCGGGATCGTGGGCGTTCTCGGCCTCACCGTGGCGACCGTCGGATGGAGCGAGAAGCGGCTCCGGGCCGCCGGGCGGGCGCACACCGTCGTGCACACGCATCCGTCGTCGCACGCGGGGTACTACCCGGGCGCGCAGCAGATGGCACTGAAGCTCCTCATCGATCCCGACGACGACCGCATCCTGGGCGCGCAGATCGTCGGCCGCGACGGCGTCGACAAGCGCATCGACGTGATTGCCACCGCCATGGCCGGCGGCATCACCGCATCCGCGCTGTCGCAGCTCGAGCTGGCCTACGCACCGCAGTACGGCTCGGCCAAAGACGCCGTCAACCTGGCCGGATACGTCGCCGACAACATCCGCACCGGCATGACCCGCACGCTCCAATGGCACGAGCTCGATGCCGCCCTGGCGGCGGGCGCGACCCTGATCGACGTGCGGAGCCCCGCCGAGCACGCGGGCCGATCCATCCCCGGATCCCTCAACCTGCCGCTCGACGACCTCCGCAGCCGGGCAGATGAGCTCCCCGCCGGGCCGATCGTGGTTCACTGCCAGGTGGGCCAACGCGGACACACCGCCTCCCGCCTGCTCAGCCAGCTCGGCCGCGACGTCGTGAACCTCGACGGCGGCTACCTGACCTGGGCGGCCGGAACCGCCTCCTCCCACTCCACTCCCCTCACCCCACGGAAAACAGCAGCATGAACCAGATCACCGTCGACCAGCTCGCAGCCCTCGACGAGCCCGTTCTCATCGATGTGCGGGAACGCGACGAGTTCGCAGCCTCGCACGCATCCGGCGCCGTGAACGTGCCCCTCTCTGAACTGCAGAGCAGGGTCGACGAGATCCCGACGGATGCGCCGGTGCACGTCATCTGCCAGGCCGGCGGCCGCAGCGCCCGGGCAACGGACTTCCTGGCTCAGAGCGGCATCCAGGCGATCGACGTCGCCGGCGGGACCACCGCGTGGATCCAGGCCGGGCACCCGACAGAGGGCGGCCAGTCGTGAGCGCCCCAGCAGCATCCGAGAGCGGCCGCCTCCACGACGCCGCCGCGGTGCGGAAGATCGCCAACCGTCTGAAGCGGGCCCAGGGCCAGCTCACCGCGGTCATCGGCGCCATGGAGAACGGCGGGGACTGCCGCGCCGTGGTGACGCAGCTCGCCGCGGTCTCGAGCGCCATCGACCGGGCCGGCTTCGCCATCATCTCGACCGCGCTGCGCGAGTGCATCACCGACGAGAACAGCGTCACCGACACCCCCACCGAGAGGCCGGATGACGCGGACGGCGCTACCGAGGCCGCCCGCAGCGGGCTGACCATCGAGGAACTCGAGAAGCTGTTCCTCACCCTCGCCTGATCATCCGCCGGCCGGGCGGGAGAAGAGGTTCACGAGGTTGCCGTCGGGATCGCGGAACAGGGTGGATCTGTTGCCCCACGGCATGGTGGTGGGTTCGAGCACGACGTCGTCGAGCAGTTCCTGCAGGCGGGCGAATTCCGCGTCGACATCCGTGACGAGGAATTCGATGATGATCGAGTCGTTGCGGCCCGGTCGTGGCGCGTCGTCGCCGAGCAGGGCGACCGTCGCCGTGCTCGCGACCGCGAGGGTGCCCGAGGTCGTTCGGATCTCGGCGAAGACCGGGGCGGGCCGGATGGCGGTCGTGCCCGTCACGGCCTCGTAGAAGGCGGCGAGCCGGTCGACGTCTCCGGTGATGATGCGGATCGATGCGAGGTTCATGTCTTTCCTTTCCGCCGCGCCGTTCGGCTCGACCCCTCCATCGTCGGCTCCCCGAGCGACACCGTCGTGTCGGTGTTTAGGCCGAATCGCCGCCCAGACCGATCGCTCGCAGCCGACCTTCGACGATGCCGAGATCCTCCGCGTGGAGCGTCCTCCGGGGCGGTCGCTCGCTCAAGGGCTCGGCGCGCAGGATGCGGTCGCTCCGGAACGCGCGAAGACCGTCACGAAGACGGCACCAGGCGATCAGGTACCAGGTGCTCCCCTTGCCGACGAAGCCCATCGGCTCGACATCGCGCACGGTCGCGGCTCCTTCGCGGTCGCTGTAGGAGATGCGCAGAACCTGTCCTGTGCGCAGCGCCTCGGCGATGCCCAGGGGCGCTTCGTTCGCATCCTCCTCGCCGAGGAGGTGGATGCGGGCGGCGAGGTGCGCCGTCTCCTGCACGCTTTGGTCATTCGTGACGGCGACGACCTTGCGCAGGGCCGACCGCGCCGAATCGCGGAACGGGCTCGTGCCCATCGCCCCCAGAGCGACCGTCACGGCGAGCGCCTCATCGACGGAGAACCCGAGAGGCGCCAGGGTGTGCGCCGTATCGAGGCAGTAGCCGCCGGTACGGCCGGGTTCCGCCCAGATGGGCACACCACCCTGCTGCAACGCCGACACGTCTCGCTCGATGGTTCTCGAGCTGACCTCGAACCTGTCGGCGAGCCACCGAGCACTCCTGGGGCGCGGCGCGACCGCCCGCAGCTCCTCCACGAGCGCGTAGAGCCTGTCGGTGCGGGTCACCCTTCGACCCTAGTTGCGGAGCGGAAGAGCGTGACACCGTCAGGCGTGCGAGGCCTCTGCGGTCAGGGCCTGGAGCAGCTGGAGCAGCAGCGCCCGCTCGGCCTCGTCGAGGGGACCGAAGAGGTCATGCAGCACGGCGGCTGCCACTCGATGGCCGGCGTCGACGGCGGTCCGACCAGCATCCGTCAGCGCGTGCTCCACCCGGCGCCCACGGCCCGCCGAGCGCTCGACGAGGCCGCGCGCGACCAGCCGGGTGGCCAGTGTGCCGAACGCCTGGTCGCTCTGGAACGTCGCGACGGCGAGATCGTGGCCGGATGCGCCGGGCATCCGGTCGATGGCCCGCAGTGCGTCCCACTGCACGAGGCTGACCCCGATGTCCTGGAGGGCGGTATCCATCGTGCGATGGTTCCGGTACTGCGCACGCTTGATCATCTGCCCGAGGGCTTCCAGGTCTGTCGTCATGGTGCTAGCGTATCAACATCACTATATAAACATATTGATTTAGGAGAACGATGAACCCCACTCTTCCGACAGACCTCCCCGTCGTCGAGGCCGGCGACCCCACAGCCCGCACGGCGCTGATCCTCCACGGTGGCGGCGGGCCCCAGACCGTGGCACCCCTCGTGGCGCATCTCGCCACCACCCTGCACGCCCTGGCACCGACGCATCCGGGGTGGGAGGGAACGCCGCGCCCCGACTCGATCGCTTCTGTCGACGACCTCGCTGCCGCCTATCTGGCCCTGCTCGCCGACCAGGGCCGGCGCGACGTCGTCGTGGTCGGATCCTCCATCGGAGGATGGATCGCTCTCGAGATGGCCGTTCAGGCTGCGGCCGACGAACGGTACGCCGGACTGATCGGCGCCGTCATCGACATCGACGGGGTGGGCGTCGTGGTGGACTCCGAGCCCATCACCGACTTCTTCTCGCTCGACGCGCGCGGACTCGCCGAGGTCGCGTGGCACGACCCCGACCGCGGGTACCAGGATCCGGCCACCCTCACCGACGAGCAGCGAGCCGTGCGCCAGGAGAACGGGCGCACGATGGCCGTGATCGCGGGCCGGGGCATGAGCGATCCGGCCCTCCTCGCGCGACTGGACACCGTGCGCACGCCCGTCCTCCTGGTGTGGGGTGAGAGCGACCGGGTCGTCACCCCCGCGTACGGCCGCGCGGTCGCCCAGGCCTTGCCGAACGCGGAGTTCGTCGAGATCGCGGAAGCCGGGCACCTGCCCCACCTCGAAGCGCCGACGGCCACGTGGGCCGCCATCGATCCGTTCATCCGACGCTGATCTGAAGCACCAGCGCGACACCGAGCGCGACGACCAGACCGTTGCCCAGCGCAGCCGTCGCGCGCTGGAACGAGGGGCGCATCCGGTGGCGGAGGCCGGCGCCCAGCGCGACGAGCAGCGCCTGCCACCCGAAGGAGGCGATGCCCACGCCCGCGATGAAGGCGATCGCGGTGGCCGGCGCCTGCGACACCTGGCCGAGCGCCGTGAGGATCGCGGTGAAGTACAGAAGTGTGGCCGGGTTGATGGCGGTCAGTCCGAGGAAGAGCGCGTAGCGCCTGAGCGAGCCGCCCGGCTGCGTCACCATCCCACCGACGGCCGCCGGGGTGCGCCGGACTCCCACGAGGCCGCGCACCCCGATCGCGATGAGAGCTGAGCCTCCGACGATCTGAGGCCACGGCGTCCAGCCGCTGACGACCGGACCCGCCAGCGCACCCGCGCCGACGGCCGCCGCGCAGTACAGGATGTCCACCGTCGCGACCGCCGCGGCGCCCGGTATGCCTCGGCGCAGGCCGCGCGACACGCCCTCGTGCACGAGCAGCACGCCGATGGCCCCCAGAGGAACCGCGAGGGCGAGCCCTGCGGCCGCACCGGAGAGGAAGAAGAAGGAGATGTCCACACCCCCGACTCTGAAACACCGCGCTCGCATGGCCCGCTCATTCGGTCAGTCGCTTGAGACAATTGCTCGCATGGATGCCCTCGACAGTGAAATCATCGACATTCTCCGCCAAGATGGCCGTGCATCGTTCAGTGAGATCGGCCGCCGGATCGGGCTCAGCACGAACGCGACGGCAACGCGGGTTCGCCGGCTCGAGAGGGCCGGAGTGATCATCGGCTACCGCGCGGTGCTCGGCTCCGACGCCGCCGATCCCACCGAGGGACTGGAAGCCTTCATCGACGTGCGACTCGATTCCGGCCGCGATTCGGAGGAATTCCTCGTCTGGGCTCAGCGCATCCCGGAGATCAGGGACGCCGTTCACGTGACCGGCGCCTACGACTACCTCCTGCACATCCGGGTGAGCGGCACCCCCGCCCTCGACCGGCTCCTGCGCAGCCTCAAGAACGACGGCGGGGCGACGCACACGCAGACCCGCCTCGCCCTGCGCTGAGAGGCGGTGCGGCGGCGACGCAGCACGCCTTCGACAGGTCGGATGAACGGAATCCGCGGCGGGAGCAATCCTGCCGGGGTTCGGCCGCGAAAACTTTTTTGCCGGGATGTGTGACGAATCATGCACTCGCCCCGTCTCATCTGTATAAGCACGAAAATCCCCGGTACATCTCCGGGGCCGACCTGAAGGAGAAACACCATGGCCACCCCCACCACTCCCGCATCCCCGGCTGTGAGCACCCCCACGAACGTTCAGACCGCCCTCGGCAAGACCGTGATCAACGACGCCGTCGTGGCGAAGGTCGCCGGCATCGCCGCTCGCGAGGCCCGCGGCGTCTACGCCCTCGGTGGCGGAGCGGCCCGCGCGTTCGGCGCCATCCGTGAGGCCGTAGCCGGCACCGATCAGACGCAGGGCATCAGCGTCGAGGTCGGCGAGACCCAGGTGGCGGTCGACGTCACCATCGTGGCCGAGTACCCCGCTCCCCTGCAGGACATCGCCGATGGCGTGCGTTCGGGCATCATCCGCGCGGTGGAGACCATCGTCGGACTCGAGGTCACCGAGGTCAACGTGACCGTGAACGACGTGCACCTGCCCTCCGACGACGCCGACCAGGCTGCTGAGGCGCGAGTCCAGTGACCACCACCGCAACCCGCACCGGAATCCTGGTGGGCGCCGTCCTGGCGCTCACCTGGGTGATCGTCGGCTTCTGGGCGTTCTTCTTCGTGGCGGTCGCCATGGCGGTCGGCGCACTGATCGGCCGAATCGTCGAGGGCAAGCTCGACGTGTCGGCTCTGGTCGGCGCGTTCCGAGGAAAGCGTTCGTCGTCATGACCGCCGCCGCGACCACCGTCGCGGCCCGCCCCGTCACCGCACCCGGCGCCACGAGCGATCGTGGCCGCAACCGCATCACGTCGAAGGCTCTGAACCGGGTCGTGGCTGCGGTCACGGCCGATGCGCTCGGCGTGAAGGCATCTCGGGTGGGCGTGGACCTGGCCGATGAGAAGGGCCTGCTCGTTCTCACGGTCACCACTCCCATCCGGGTCGTCTCCCTCGCTCGGGTGCACGACGGCGACGGCGTGGTGAGCCGCTCCGGCGGTTCCATCGTCGACCGGGCCGCCCGCGCGCAGGAGATCATCCGCGATCGCGTGAACGAGATCACGGGCTCGGCCATCGGCCGGGTCACCGTCCGGCTCTCCGGAGCCGACATCCAGGAAGAGGAACGAGTCCGATGAGCACGACCCTCACCCCTCAGGCGGATGCGCCACCCGCGCCGTCGCCGACGGGCACTGTCTCTGCGAACCGAGGCATCTACCGGCGCATCGGCCGGCGGGAGACGCACTCACCGCGGTCGCTGCTGGCGATCGTGCTCGCCGTGGCGCTCATCCTGGTGCTGGCCTGGCTCGGTACCGAGATCGTTCTCGCCCTGCTCGGGGCTCCCGCCCTGCTCGTGGCGCCGGTCGACATGTTCACCTCCGCGGTGAACCTGCTCGACGCCCCTACCGGGATCGTGGCTGCGGCCGGGATCGTCGTCGCCGTGATCGGGCTCGTGCTCGTGATCGCGGGCGTGGCACCCGGACGCCGGGCTCGTCACCTGCTGATGTCGGAGCGCACCGTCGTGGTCGTGGACAACGAGGTGATCGCCTCGGCCCTGGCCCGGCACGCCTCGCTGGCCGGCAACGTCGACCCCGACAACGCATCCGTCTCCGTCTCGCATCGCACCGCCGAGGTGCACCTGACTCCCACCACGGGCATTCCCGTGGATCGGGATGCGGTGACCTCGACGGTGACCGAGCAGCTCGACTCCTACGGGCTCACGCCCTCGGTGCGCCCCCGGGTGCGCATCGCCACAAGCGGAAGGATCGGCGCATGAACTCCACCAATCGAGCCGCGAATCGGCTCCTGATCCTCGTCGTCGGGCTGCTGCTGGTCGTCGTGGGTGCAGCGGCCGCGACCGCGGCGCTCATCCCGTCGGTGCAGGATGCCTGGAGGAACACAGCGGGTGCCGTGCGCGACCAGGTCTTCGCCTGGTTGCAGCAGACGCCGCTCGGCGACACCGGGGTGAGCTGGATCATGCCGGCGCTGCTCGTGATCGCCGTCGTGGCCGTCATCCTGCTGATCGTGTTCATCGTTCGGCAGGGGCGTGGCCACACCGGCATCGCCGTGACCGAGCCCACGAGCGAGCACGGAACCACCGTGATCGAGTCGGCGGTCGCGGAACATGCCCTGCAGGACGCCATCGGCAGCCGGCCGGAGTTCGTCGCGTCGCACGTCAGCACGTACCGCGTGAAGCGCACTCCGGTGCTGAAGATCTCGGTCACCTGCCGCCGGGGCGTGTCGCCGAAGGATGCCGCGGCCATCGTCGAGGACGCCGTGCGCGCTCTCGACCTGCTCCTCGGCCGGCCACTGCCGGCGCTGGTGCAGATCAGCGGCGGCTTCCGCGCCCGCGTCACCTCCACCACCCGCCTGCAATAGCGGGAACACCCCCGTCGGGGTAGGAAGAAGAGCACCATGCCCAAGCCCATCGTCTGGATCGTCGTCATCGCGTTCGGCATCACCGCCTACGTGATCGGCACCCGCACCCAGGCCACGAAGGACACCGCCAAGCGCATCGCGCACAAGCGGCACTGACCCGTCACCACCTCCCGGCGTCCGCACCCGCAGACGCCACTTCCCAGAAACACCACTACGAAAGGAGCTCATCATGAGCGCAGCAGACAAGATCAAGAACGCCGCAGAAGACCTCGCCGGCAAGGCCAAGGAAGCCGTCGGAAACGTCACCGACAACGACAAGCTCGTTGCCGAGGGCAAGGCCGACCAGGCCAAGGCCGATGCGAAGAAGGCCGGCGAGAACGTCAAGGACGCCTTCAAGCACTGACACCTCGTCAAGCACTGACACCTCGCGCTGACCGCCCGCGCTACCCGCCGGGCATCAGCACCGTGTGGCCGTCACCCGCCGGTGGCGGCCACATCTCTGTGCGCAGCATCCGCAATTCACATCCCGATCCACCTCCACGAAAGAGAGACACCCTCATGGGCTTCTTCGGCTTCCTCCTCCTCGGCCTCCTCGCCGGAGCCATCGCCAAACTGATCCTCCCCGGCAAGCAGGGCGGCGGATGGTTCATCACCCTCCTCCTCGGCGTCGTCGGCGCGCTCCTCGGAGGGTTCCTCGGGGGCATCCTGTTCAACGCCCCTCTGCAGGACTTCTTCAGCCTCCAGACCTGGCTGCTCGCCATCGGCGGCTCCCTCATCGTGCTGTTGATCTACGGCCTCATCGTGGGCCGACGCAAGGCCTGACCAGCGCACCAGCGACGGGGCGTCCGGGACATCCGGGCGCCCCGTCGTCGTGTGCTGGTTAGACTTCCATTCACAATCATGAAGCTCGGGCGGGAGGGCGATGAGGCGGATAGCGGGCTGGCTGGCCGGGCGGGCCATCCCTCCGTTCGCCTGGGTCACCGCGGCCGCGGGAGCCGTCATCGCGGCGAGCGGCCTGCTGGATGCCGTCACCTCGACCGGAAATCCGCTCGGCAGCGGGTGGACCTGGTTCTGGGTGGCCGTGACCGTCGTGCTCTCCGGCACCCCGATCGCGCTGGGCATCCGCTTCGTGCACGGGATCGGCCTCGTGGGTGCGAGCGTCTTCTTCGTCATCACCTCCCTGCAGCTGGCCGTCTCCACCGCAGCGGTCGCCTCCATCAACAACGTCGTGCTGTATCCGATGCTCGCCTGCTATCTGGGCTGGTTCTACCGGAGGTGGGTCGCCCGGGCCGTGACCGGGGTCGGGTTCGCGCTCTCCCTCACCGCCGTGCTGCTGAATCCGTTCGATGCCGTGCTGCTCACCTGGTTCAACATCCTGCTCGCCTCGGTGTTCTGCCTCGAAGCAGCGGGGTATCTCCGCGGCCGCCTCGACCGGGAGATCACCACCGACCCCCTCACCGGGCTGCTCAATCGTTCGGGACTCGATGCCCGCATCGATCTGGAGCTCGCGCGGGCATCGCGAACGGGGCTGCCGGTCGCGGTGGTGATCGTCGACCTGGACGACTTCAAGCGGATCAACGACGAGCGCGGCCACGCCGCCGGCGACCGCCTGCTCGTGGACTTCGCCGCCGCACTGCGCGACTGCACCCGGCCCTATGACCTCGTCGCCCGAATCGGGGGCGACGAGTTCCTTCTCGTTCTGCCCGCCACCGCGGAGAGTGAGGCGCTCGACCTGATCGAGCGCCTGGAGGCGACGACGCCGGAACGCTGGTCGTTCGGTCTCGCCACCGCCGACCCGGCCGATACCGCTCACTCCATCCGGGATCGCGCCGACCAGCGCCTCTATGCGCACAAGGCGGCGCGGAAGCAGAACCCCTTCGCTCCGTGACCGCGCCGAGGCGCTGCCGCCCCGAGGCGCTGCCGCCCCGTCGACTTGCCAGAAGATGTTGCCTCGGAGCGTGACTTGCCACAACTTGTGGCAACTCGATGCTGACCCGCTGTGAACACTTGTGGCAAGGCGATGCCGGCCCGCCCGGGACACCCCAGGCGGGCCGGCCCACCGGCTACTGCTGGATGAAGGCCAGCAGGTCGGGGTTGATGACGTCGGCGTGGGTGGTCAGCATGCCGTGGGGGTAGCCCTCGTAGATCTTGAGGGTGGAGTTGCTGAGGAGTTCGTGCTGCTTCAACGACGCATCCTTGTAGGGAACGACCTGGTCGTCGTCGCCCTGGGTCACGAGAACCGGAACGGAGATGGCCTTGAGGTCCTCGGTCTGGTCGGTCTCCGAGAAGGCCTTGATGCCCTCGTAGTGGGCCAGGGCGCTGCCCGTCATGCCCTGACGCCACCAATTGCCGATCACGGGCTCGGAGACGGTGGCACCGGGGCGGTTGAAGCCGTAGAACGGGCCGGATGCGACGGCCTGGTAGAACTCGGCCCGGTTGGCGGCCAGGGCGCTCCGGAACCCGTCGAACACCGAGAGCGGCGTGCCCTCGGGATTCGCGTCCGTCTGAACCATCAGCGGCGGCACCGACGACACCAGCACGGCCTTCGCCACGCGGCCCTGCGGCTCTCCGTACTTCGCGACGTAGCGGGCGACCTGGCCGCCGCCGGTGGAGTGACCGATGTGGATCGCGTTCTGCAGGTCGAGGTGCCGCACCACCGCGTCGACGTCGCTGGCGTAGTGGTCCATGTCGTGGCCGGTGCCGACCTGCGACGACCGTCCGTGGCCCCGCCGGTCGCTCGCGATCACCCGGTAGCCGTGGGCGTGGAAGAAGAGCATCTGGGCATCCCAGTCGTCGGACGACAGCGGCCATCCGTGGTGGAACATGATGGGCTGCGCGTCGACGTCGCCCCAGTCCTTGTAGTAGATCTCCACGCCATCATCCGTGGTCACAAATGCCATGATCAGTCCTCCGTCGTCGTGTCGAACCGAGCTGCGCTCGGCTACTGCCGCACCCGTCAGAGTGCGGGGTATCTCCAACCTAACTTCGACGCCCCGCCGTCAGAAGGGCCCTGCGGGCACCCCTCCCCGACGGGACTAGGAGACTCCGAGCGGGGTGCCGGTCAGACCGGGCGGATGCGGTCGTTCCGCAGGTGCTCGTACACCACCGAGGTGCGCACGTCCGCGACCTCCGGACGCTCCGTCAGGCGGTCGATCACGAAGGCGTAGAGACTGTCGTTGTCGGGAACCGCGACGTGGATGAGGAAGTCCTCGTTGCCCGACGTCACGAAGACTCCGAGCGTGTCGGGCAGTGCGCTCACCCAATTGCGGAAGCCCTCGATGTTGCGACGCGACGGCGGCCGGATGCGCACGGCGATCATCGCCTGCACCGGCCGGCCGATCGACGGCAGGTCGAGGTCGAGGCGCGCACCCCGGATGACGCCGCGCTCGCGGAGCGCGCGCGTTCGGTCGAGCGCCGTCGTCGGCGAGACCCCGACGGCCGCCGCCACGTCGCGATTCGTGCGGCGCGCATCCGACTGCAATTCGGCCAGGATCGCCGCATCTAGTTCGTCGAGACCCACGTTCGCCGCCCTTCATCCGTATTATGTGCGCCTGAATTGTATCGGAGTCGCACTCGTGCTTACTCTTTGCTCGTGAATCCGAACGACGTCATCCCCGGCTATCGATCCGATGAGATCATCACCAGCGAGTCGACTCGCGCTTCCCGCCTCAAGTGGGTGATCGTGGTCGACAGCGACCTTCCGCCCGGACGTCTCGCCAATGCCGTGGCCTGTGTCGCCGCCTCGACCGGGGATGCGATCGCGGGGATGCTCGGCCCGCAGTGTCCCGATGCCAGCGGCTATCTGCATCCCGGCCTGCCCTGGGCCGGCTGCACCGTGCTCGGTGCCTCGGCCGAACGGCTCGCGAACACCCGCGCGCGAGCTGTCGCCGCCGAGGGCGTCTGGGTGGGCGACATGCCGCTGCACGCACAGGTCACGCGGGTGCACGACGACTATGAGGCCGAGTTGGCGCGCACCGCCCCCGGCGACCTGCAGTCCTTGGCCCTCAGCATCGTGGGGCCGCGCGATACCGTCGACAGGATCGTGAAGAAGCTACGCCTGCTCTGACGAGGTGTGCTCGCCGGCGCCCGATGCGTTCGCCTTCCTGGCCTGGGCACGCTGACGCAGGAACGCGATCACCGCCGAGCCCACCGTGATCACCACGAGGCCGATCAGCACCCACTCCATGTACTGCTGCACGACCGCCGCCACCTCGGGGATGGAGCCGAGCGCCCAGCCCACCGTGATGATCGCGGCCGACCAGAGGAAGGCGCCGAGCGCGTTGTAGCCCACGAAGTGCGCGTACTTCATCTTGCCGACACCCGCCGCGACCGGCGCGAAGGTGCGCACGATCGCCACGAAACGCGCGATCGTCACCGCCCAACCACCGAAACGCTCGAAGAACGACTGCGTGCGTTCGACGTTCTTGCGGCTGAAGAAGCCGGAGTCCCGGCGCTCGAAGATGGCGGGCCCTGCTCGTCGGCCGATGACGAAACCCACTTGATCACCCAGGAACGCAGCCACGAAGACCGCCAGGATCACCACCGGCAACGGCAGCGGGATCACACCGGTGAAGGTGAGCAGCCCCGTGAAGAAGAGCAGCGTGTCGCCCGGCAGGAAGAAGCCGATGAGCAGCCCCGACTCGGCGAAGATGATGGCGCACACGATGAGCAGGCCCCAGGCGCCCGCACCTTCGATCGCGCTCTCGAACCCGAAGATGTCAGCGACCGCCATGGCTCGACCCTACTGCCTCGGGCTGAGCGCCCCTCGAGAGCTAGAGGGGCCCGAGCAAATAGCGGTTCACGGATGCGGCCACCCGGGCGCCCGCGCCCGCCGCCACGATGAGCTGCTGCGGCCCGGGCGGGGTGGTGTCGCCGGCCGCGAAGAGACCGGTGACGGAGGTCGCGCCGCGCTCGTCGACCAGCACATGGCCCTCCCCGTCGCGCTCGATCGGCAGCGACGAGGCGAAGTCGAGCGGCACCGACCACAGCGGGCGCACGAAGCCGCCGTCGCGCGGCACCTCCGTACCGTCGGCGAGCACCACGGCGGTGAGACCCGAGCGGTCGCCGACCACGTCGGCGAGGGCGCGGCGTTCGACGCGGATGCCACGCGACGCGAGGCCCGCCTCCTCCGCGGGTGTGACCGCATCCGGAGACCCGTTCGTGAACACCACCAGGTCGTCGGTGGCCTGCGAGATCAGCAGCGCGCGCTCGGCGAGATCGGGCGTGGTGCCGATCAGGGCGAGGGCACCCTCGCTCTTCTCGAACGCGTCGCACTCGATGCAGCTGTGCAGGCTCGTGCCGTAGTACGCCCGGATGCTCGGCAGCGCCGGCAGGGTCTCCGCCAGCCCGCTCGCCAGCACGACGACGGAGGCGGTGAGATCGCGGTCGGCCGAGCCGCGCACCCCGCGCGACGTCACCGCGAACAGGGGCGGCGCATCCGGTGCGGTGTCGACGGCGGTGATCGACCCGACGGTGCCCTGGTGGAATTCCGCCGACGGGTACGCCTC
The DNA here is from genome assembly GCF_004297105.1 of Herbiconiux sp. Lineage (GTDB taxonomy): Bacteria > Actinomycetota > Actinomycetes > Actinomycetales > Microbacteriaceae > Herbiconiux. Next base: position 162,235 of record NZ_SCVE01000007.1, on the reverse strand, counting down.
GAACTCCGCACGGCCGAGCGCGCGCAGTTCGAGCGGCGAGACGCCGTCGCGGGTCAGGAAGCCGTGCGAGACGAGCGTGGCCGAGTGCCGCGGCCGATTGCTGTCGAGGATGAGCACCCGGCGATGCGCACGCACCAGGTTGAGCCCCACCGAGAGCCCGGCCGGGCCACCGCCCACGATCACGACGTCGTAGTGGTCGTTCAGGTTGGGAACCTCGGAGACTCCCCTGCTCACAGGGTGTTCACGAGTCTGTCGAGGCGAGCGATCGTCTCGGACTTGCCCAGAATCTCCATCGATTCGAACAGCGGGGGTGAGATGCGGCGCCCGGAGACCGCCACCCGCAGGGGGCCGTAGGCCACCCGCGGCTTGAGCGCGAGACCCTCGATGAGCCCCACCGCGAGTGCCGACTGGATGGCCTCGTGGTTCCATTCCGATTCGGGAATGTCTTCGAGCGCACCGATCGCGGCGGCGAGCACGAGCCCGGCATTGTCGGGAAGAGTTGCCAGCGCATCGTCGGCATACGAGAGCGCCGACGCCTCCACGAAGAACGGCGCCAGCAGATCGGGCGCCTCGCCGAGCAGCGCCATCCGGGTCTGCACCAGCGGCGCGACGGCGGCGAGCACCGACTCCTGAGACGCCGAGAGCGGCGCCGACACGACGCCCGCGGCCTCGAGGTAGGGCACCAGCCGGGCCGCGAAGTCCGAGACATCCAGCAGCCGGATGTGGTCGCCGTCGATCGACTCGGCCTTCTTCAGGTCGAAGCGCGCCGGGTTCGGCAGCACGTCTTCCACATCGAAGGCGGCGACCATCTCGTCGATCGAGAACACGTCGCGGTCGGGCGCGAGCGACCAGCCGAGCAGGGCGAGGTAGTTCACGAGCCCCTCGGGGATGAACCCACGGTCACGGTGGTGGAACAGGTTCGACTCGGGGTCGCGCTTGGAGAGCTTCTTGCTGCCCTCTCCCATCACGTAGGGGAGGTGGCCGAAGCGCGGAACGAACGTGGTGATGCCGATGTCGATCAGGGCGTGATAGAGCGCGATCTGTCGAGGCGTCGACGAGAGCAGGTCTTCGCCGCGCAGCACATGGGTGATTCCCATGAGTGCGTCGTCGAGCGGGTTCACCAACGTGTAGAGCGGATGCCCGTTCGGTCGCACGATCACGAAGTCGGTGAACGAGCCGGCCGGGAAGGTGATCTCGCCGCGCACCAGGTCGTCGAACGAGAGGTCGGCATCCGGAACCCGCAGGCGCAGCGCGGGCTGGCGGCCCTCGGCGCGGAAGGCCTCCTTCTGCTCCTCCGTGAGCGAGCGGTCGAAGTTGTCGTAGCCGAGCTGCTTGGCCCGGCCGGATGCCTCGTTGCGCGCGTCGATCTCCCCCGCGTTGGAGAAGCTCTCGTACACGTGGCCCGACTCGAGCAGCCGGGCGATCACGTCGCGGTAGATGTCGTAGCGCTCCGACTGGCGGTAGGGCGCGTGCGGGCCACCGACACCGATGCCCTCGTCCCAGGTGAGGCCGAGCCAGGTGAGGGCGTCGACGATCTGCTCGTAGCTCTCTTCGGAGTCGCGGTTCGCATCCGTGTCCTCGATGCGGAACACCATCGTGCCGCCCGTGTGGCGTGCGTACGCCCAGTTGAACAGGGCGGTGCGCACGAGGCCCACGTGCGGGGTGCCCGTGGGGCTCGGGCAGAAGCGCACCCGCACCTCGGAGCCGGTCGCCCCCGAGAACGGGTACGAAGACGGACGGGACACCGGATGCGGGGAGGAATCAGTCATGACCCGTCGATTCTACGGGGAGGGCGCTGACCGTGAGGAGTGCGCGGGCAGACCCGCCGTCAGGCGCCGGCCGCCCGCTTTACGTCGGGCGGTGGCACGCTGGAGGCATGACTTCCCGCGCACAAGGAACGGCCCGCGACGTGAGCGGCAACCGCGCCTTCCACGTTCTCGCCCGCAGTGGTTTCGCCGTGAACGGACTCCTGCACATCCTGATCGGCGCCATCGCAATCGGCGTGGCCGCGAGCGGCGGATCCGGCGGCGAGGCCGATCAGTCCGGCGCGCTCAAACAGGTGTCGAGCACACCCGGAGGGCTGTTCGTGCTCTGGATCGCCGTGGTCGGGCTGTTCGCTCTAGGACTCTGGCAACTCGTGCAGATGGCGGTGATCAGCAACCCCGACCCGAAGAAGAAGTGGGGCAAGCGCGCCTCGGAGGGCGGAAAGGGTGTCGTCTATCTCGCGCTCGGCGTGACCGCTCTCACCTTCGCCCTGGGCGGGTCGACGAGCTCATCGGATTCGAGCCAGACCCTGAGCGCGCGTCTCCTCGAGACCCCCGGGGGCGTGTTCCTGCTCGTGGCGATCGGCCTGGCCGTGTTCGGCGGTGGCGTCGGGTTCGTGGTGATCGGCATCCGGCGCACCTTCCGCAAGCTCATCCGCGTGCCCGCCGGCACCGCGGGGCGGGCGGTGGTGGTGCTCGGAGTCGTGGGGTACGTGGCGAAGGGCATCGCGCTCGGTGTGGTGGGCATCCTCTTCGTGGTGGCGGCCTTCACGGTCGACTCCGAGAAGGCCTCCGGGCTCGACGGCGCACTGAAGGCCCTGGCCGACCTGCCGTTCGGCATCGTGGTTCTCGTTCTCGTGGGCATCGGGCTCATCGCCTACGGCGTCTTCCTGGTCGCGCGCGCCCGGCTCGCGAAGCTCTGAGCCCGGCGCCGGAGCCCTAGGCGCTCTTGAGCGACTTCAGCCGGGCGAGCACCTCGGGGCCGCCGCGGTCGAGCTGGGCTCCGCCGATACGGATGCCGGCCAGCAGGAACACCACCCCGAGCGCGACTCCCACGAGGAGTGTCAGCCAGCCGAGCAGCGCCGATGAGAACACCAGGCCGAGCACCGCGACGACCACGGTCGGCAGGGTGAGCAGCAGGGCGACCCCCCAGACGGCGAACCCCGAGAGAGCCGTGGTGAACCCTGCTCCCGGGGCCGACTTGAACGGGTTGTCGCCCGCCTGCGGCACCGGGATGACGATGCGCGACGACGACACGCTCACCACGCCGAAGCCGCCGAGCAGCGAAGCCGCCGCCAGACCGAGGAGCGTCGGGAGAGCCGCCCACGAATCGGTCACGGCGACCGGCACGATCGTGGCGACCAGCACGAGGGGCGCCGCGATCACGGCGAGCGCGGTGACGCGCCCGACGCGGTCGTCGCGACCGCGCACGCCGTCGGCCAGGTGGGTGGCGAACGCGGTTCCGTCGTAGGAGATGTCGGCGTAGATCGACACGGAGAGGAAGAATGCGATGAGCGGGCCCGTGAGAGTGAGCAGCACCGGAGAGTCGAAGTTGTTCGAATAGAACCAGAGCAGGATCGGCACAAGGGGCACGATGATCAGCTGCCGGGCGTACCGCGGGTCGCGTCTCCAGTAGGTGAGCGAGCGGGCCGCGATCGCCCCGGCCGGCGACGCGGGGAACACCGAGAAGAGCCCCGTCTTGCCCTTCGCGATGCGCTTCGAACCGGATGCCGGCGGCGTCACGAGCGCCACCGCGAGCGCCCGCCGCCAGACGAGCACGAGCACGCCGAGGGTGAGGAGCGCGATGAGGAACTTGAGGGCGGCCGGCCCGTAGTCGCCCACCGCGATGTCGGCGGGCACCGACCAGGGCGCGCCCAGCGGCGACCAGCTGAGAGCACGGGCGAGACCGGGGAGGGCATCCGCCGAGCCGGCGATCCCCCGGGAGAGGAACGAGATGATGGGGCCGAGCAGGATGAGCGGGATGAGCACGAGCACTCCCCCGAGTTCGCGGAACCGCCGCTTCGACTGCAGGCTGGTGGAGAGCGCGGCAACGGCACGCGATCCCACGATGCAGATGAGCACGCCCACCAGCGAGCTGACGAGGGCCGCGACGGCGGCGAGGGGCTCGCGGATCCACGTGGCCACGGTCGCGAGCGCCGCGATCGTGGTGATGATGCCCGGCACTCCCAGGATGCCGGTCAGGGTGAGCCCGAGCAGCAGCTGCCGCATCGACAGGGGGAACACCACGAGCCGGGCGGGATCCAGGGTCTGCTCGACGCCGAAGGCCACGAGCGGAACCACGATCCAGCCGAGCACCAGCGCCGACCCCGCGAGAACCATGATCGTGGCGGTCAGATCGACCGGCGCGAAGCCGAGTGCGATGAGGCCGACCACCACGAGCCCCAGCACGCCGAGCCCGTAGACGGCGCCGATGATCACGGCCACCAGCTGCCACGTGCTGCGCTTCAGGGAGTTGCGCAGAACGAGGAAGCGCAGCTTTACGAGCGTCGCAACCATTCCGGCCCCTCTGCGTGTGTGCGGCCGCCGACCAGCTCGACGAAGCGGTCTTCCAGGGTCGACCCGCCCCGCACCTCGTCGACGGTGCCGGCCACGAGCACCCGGCCGTGGGCCACGACGGCGACGTGGTCGCACATGCGCTGCACGAGGTCCATGACGTGGCTGGACACGATCACCGTGCCCCCGTTCGAGACGTAGCCGGTGAGGATGTCGCGGATGTTCGCCGCCGACACGGGGTCGACCGACTCGAACGGCTCGTCGAGCACGAGCACGCTCGGGGCGTGCACCAGGGCGCAGGCGAGCGCGATCTTCTTGGTCATGCCCGCGGAGTAGTCGACCACCAGCGTTCCCGCCGCGGATTCGAGGTCGAGCAGCCTTAGCAGATCGCCCACCCGCTCGGCCACCTCGACCCGGTCGAGGCCGAACAGCAGGCCGTTGTAGGTCACCAGCTGCTCGCCCGTGAGCCGGTCGAACAGTTTCACCCCGTCGGAGAGGTTGCCGATCAGCGCCTTGGCCTTCAGCGGCTCGCGCCACATGTCGACGCCGTGGATGAGGGACTGCCCCGCATCCGGTCGCAGAAGGCCCGTGGCCATCGAGAGCGTGGTGGTCTTGCCGGCGCCGTTCGGGCCAACGAGGCCGTAGAACGAACCCGTCGGAACCGTGAGGCTCAGCGCATCGACGGCCACCTTGTCGCCGAAGCGCTTCGTGAGGCCGGTGAGTTCGAGCGCCGGTTGCGCCTTGTCTGACATGCGTGGTCCCCTCACGTCGATCACTTGCACCTCAACCCTCCCGTATGCCGCGCTCATCGACAACCGTCGCCACGCCGATGACGGGGAAACCCCTGATCGATCGGGGCCGCGCGAGCCGGTAGAGTGCTGTGTGTAGTTCTGGGTGAACGAAGGAGCGAAGACGTGACGGCTGTCGTACTGCCGGTGAGGCAAGGCAAAGACCTCTCGAAGAAGGTCGCCGGCGGCGTTCTGGTGCTCTTCTGGGTCATCGCGCTCGCTCTCTGGATCGTGGCCCCGAACATGACGGATCCGCGCTGGGGTGCATTCCTCATCGACACCGGCATCGTGTTCTTCTCGGTCGGCTTCGCCGCCCCGCAGATCACCTCGGCCAAGGCCTTCGGCAACACGCTCATCGCGGGTGTCGTGGCCGTGGCCGCCTTCGCGGTCGGCGACTTCCTCGAGATCACGGTGCTGAGCTACATGCTCCGCATGCTCGTGCCGTTCCTCGCGCTGCTCTCGGCGCTCTACGCCACCGTCGGCAAGATCAAGGTCTGGTACAACTGACCCGACCTCCCGGTGGCCGCGGCCGCCCGGGAGAGTGAGGAGGGGGTCAATGACGACCCCGCACATCCGGGACTTCCATCCCGACGATCTCGACGGCATCCTGCACCTGTGGGAGCAGTCCCGGGCCTCGGGTGCCGAGCCCGTCTATGCCCTCTCCGAGGTGGTGGCCTCGTGCCAGATCGACCACGCGGTGGTGGCGACGCTCGGCGATCGCATCGTCGGAGCGGCGGTCGGCCGCGCGGCGCACGCGCAGGGATGGATCGTCTTCTTCGCCACCGACCCTGCTGTGGCCACCGACCGCGATGCAGCGGTGGGCCCCACCATCGGCGCCCGGATGCTCGCCGCCCTCGAACGGCACATGGCACCCCTCGGGCTCTCCCGCCTCTCCGCGCTGATGCCGGAGTCGGAGGCGTCGCTCGACGACTTCGCCGCCCAGGGCTTCGAGTTGAAGCGCAACCTGCGCTACGTCGAGCGCGAGCTGCCGGTGCAGCGCGAAGAGCTCGTGGTGCTCAGAGAGCTCGGCGGCCGCATCCTGGCCCGCGGGCTGTGGGACGGCGTGGGCGGCATGCAGAGAGAGAAAGAGATGCTCGAGCTGCGGCTCGTCACCCCTCTCGCCCAGCCCGACCTCGCCGAGCGGTTCGGCGTCGTCCCCCCTCGGGCCGTGATGCTCTTCGGCCCGCCCGGAACCGGCAAGACCACGTTCGCGAAGGCGATCGCCTCGCGGCTCGAGTGGTCGTTCGTGGAGGTGTTCCCGTCACGACTCGCGGGCGATCCCAAAGGCCTGGCCGGAGCGCTGCGCGAGACCTTCCAGAAGATCTCCGAGCTCGAGCACGCGGTGGTGTTCATCGACGAGGTCGAGGAGATCGCCTCCCACCGGCAGGGCGAGCCGCCCTCCCCCACCCAGGGCGTCACGAACGAGCTGCTCAAGCTGATCCCGGAGTTCCGCGAGCAGTCGGGGCGGCTGCTCATCTGCGCCACCAACTTCATCCGCTCGCTCGACACCGCCTTCCTCCGGCACGGCCGCTTCGACTACGTGGTGCCGATCGGGCTGCCCGACACCGGCGCCCGCCGATCGATCTGGTCGAGCTACCTGCCGCGGGATGTGGCCGCCGCCGTCGACGTCGACCTTCTCGTCGAGCACACGGCGGGCTTCACGCCGGCCGACATCGAGTTCGCGGCGCGCAAGGCGTCGCAGGCCGCGCTCGAGCGGGCGCTGCATCCGGACGTCGGCGCGGCGGTCTCCGCCGAGAACCAGGGTCCACTGACCGACGACTACCTGGTGGCGGTCACGTCGACCCGGCGCACCGTCTCCGACGAGGTGGCGGCCGAGTTCCTCGAGGACATCGACCGCATCGCCCGGCTCTAGCTGCTACGCGCTGGTGGCGTCCTCCACCTCGCCCACGAGCTCCTCGATGATGTCCTCGAGGAAGAGCACGCCGGTCACCACTCCCTCCGCGGTGAGCGACCGGGCCACGTGCGCGCCCGAGCGGCGCATCGACGCCAGCGCGTCTTCGAGATCGGCGTCCCGGGACACCGAGGCGAGACGGCGGATGCGCTTCGCGGGCACCGCCTCCGCGAACGACTCGGGGGTGGTGAGATCGAGCACGTCTTTGAGGTGCAGGTAGCCGGTGGGCTCGCCTACGTCGTCGGTGAGGATGTACCGCGAGTATCCGTGCTCCGACACGGCCATCTGGATGTCGCGCGGTGTCGATCCTGCCGCCAGCAGCACCATCTCACCGATCGGCACCTCGACGTCGCCCACCTTCTTCGCCGTGAACTCGAACGCCGCGGTGACGGTGCCCGAGGCATCCGCGAGCACACCCTCGCGGGTGGACTGCTCGACGATCGACGCCACCTCGTCGAGCGTGTAGGTGCTCGTGGCCTCGTCTTTCGGCGTCACGCGGAAGGCACGGAGGATGAGGTTGGCCAGGCCGTTGAGCGCCCAGATGACCGGGCGCACCACGCGCGACACCAGCACGAGCGGCGGCGCGAGCAGCAGTGCGGCACGGTCGGGAACCGAGAACGAGAGGTTCTTCGGCACCATCTCGCCGAACACCACGTGCAGGAAGGTCACGAGCAGCAGGGCGATGACGAACGCGATGCCGCCGATCAGCTCGGGGCTGAGCGGCGTGAGTGCGAGGGGGTACTCGAGCAGATGGTGGATGGCGGGCTCCGACACGTTGAGGATCACGAGCGAGCACACGGTGATGCCCAGCTGGCTGGTGGCCAGCATGAGCGTGGCGTGCTCCATCGCCCAGAGCGTGGTCTTCGCGGCTTTGCTGCCCGCTTCGGCGCGTGGCTCGATCTGCGAACGGCGTGCCGAGATCACGGCGAACTCGGCGCCCACGAAGAACGCGTTCACCACGAGCAGCACCACGAGCCAGATGATGCCGGGCAGGATGTCGCCGCTCATGAGTGCTCCTCCATCAGCTCGGCGACCGCGGTGGCGGTCGCGGTGCGCCGGGTCTCGTCGCGGGTATCGGGCTCCGTCTCGTTCTCGGTGGCCGGGATGAATCGCAGCCGGTCGAGCCGAACGCCGTCGACGCGCTCGACGCGCAGGATGCCGCCCTCGATCGCGACCTCGTCGCCGAGTTCGGGCAACCGGTCGAGCTGGTCGATCACGAAGCCGGCCACGGTCTCGTAGTCGTCGTCCTCGGGCACGATCACACCGGCGCGCTCGCGCAGCTCGTCGGGGCGCAGGCTCGCGTCGAAGGTGACCGATCGGCCCGTGCGAACGATGCCCGCGTGCATCCGGTCGTGTTCGTCTTCGAGCTCGCCCACGAGTTCTTCGACGAGGTCTTCGAGGGTCACGATGCCCTCGGTTCCGCCGTGCTCATCGGTGACGACCGCGATCTGGAAGCCCCCCGACCGCAACAGGCCGAGCAGCGTGTCGATGCCCATGGTCTCGGGAACGCGAAGAGGGTCGATCATGAACTCCCCGACCGAGCGGGTGGCGCGGTCGTCGAGGTCGACGGCGAAGGCCTGCTTGAGGTGCACGACGCCCACGATGTCGTCGGCGCTGTCCCCGATCACGGGGAAGCGCGAGAACCCGGTCGAGAGGGCGAGTTGTACGACGTGCTGGGCGGTGTCGGCCGGGGTGACCGTCGACATCCGCACGCGAGGGGTGAGCACGTCCGCCGCCGAGCGCTCCGAGAATCGCAGGGTTCGGCTGAGCAGCGTGGCGTGGTCGTCGTCGAGCATCCCCTCGAGGGCCGAGCGGCGCACGAGGGAGCTGAGCTCCTCGGCCGAGCGCGCGCCCGAGATCTCCTCCTTGGGCTCGATGCCCATGGCCCGGATGAGGGCGTTCGCGGTGTTGTTGAACAGCAGGATGACGGGCTTGAACACCGTGGTGAACACCGTCTGGAACGGCACCACCACCTTGGCCGTGGCCAGGGGCAGGGCGAGGGCGAAGTTCTTCGGCACGAGCTCGCCGATCACCATCGAGAAGAGCGTGGCGAGCACGATGCCGATCACGGCGCCGAAGCCGGGCACCGCCGCCTCGGGGATGCCGAGGGCGAGCAGCGGGTCGCGCAGCAGCGACGAAATGGCCGGCTCGAACGTGTACCCCGTGAGGAGCGTGGTGAGGGTGATGCCCAGCTGAGCGCCCGAGAGGTGCGTCGACGTGATCTTCAGCGCGGTGATCGTGGGCTGCAGCCGCTTCTCGCCGCGAGCCTGGCGGGCCTCGAGGTCGTGCCGGTCGAGGTTGACGAGGGCGAACTCGGAGGCGACGAACAGTCCGGTGCCGACGGTGAGCAGCACTCCCACGCCGAGCATGATGAACTCATACACGGGGCAGCCCCCTGCGAAGAGAATCGATTCGGTTCAGATCTGCAAGGGGCGTCGGCCTGTGATGGGGAGGGTCATCCATGGTTCCGACAGCCTAGGCAACCCGCCTGGGAAAGTTCTCTCAGGGCCCGTCGGCAACCGCACCTCAGGGCTTGGTTGCGTTGTAGCCGGCGTCTTTGAAGAGACGGCGCAGGTCGAGCACCATCTGCTCGTCGACGTCTTTGTGCTTGGGCTTCGTGAGCACGATGCGGCCCTCGCCGAGCTTCACGATGAACTTGCCGTCGTGCTCCTCGCGCACGTCGGCCACCTCGTCGAGCAGGGCGATGACGTCCTTCCACTCCAGGTTGTGCGTGGTGGGGTGGCGCTCGATGTGCTCGAGGGTGGTGCGGTGGTGCTGGCTGAGGTGGTCGGGGCTGGTGGCGTCGGTCATGTGACGCTCCTTTCGGTGCTCGTCGTGGCTCTCCGGGTTCACGATAGCGGGCGGCTCGTCCGCGGGAGACCCGCGACCACGAGATCGTAGGAATTCACGATCAGGTCTTCCACGAGCTGCGCGTCGGCGTCCGGGCCGACCTGCACGGTTATCCAGTGCTTCTTGTTCATGTGGTAGCCGGGCGTGATCCACGGATGCTCGCGCACCAGCGCCTCGACGTAGGGGGGCTGCGCCTTGAGGGTGATGCTCACCCCGTCGCCCTCGAGAGGGGTGATGGCGAACACCTTGCCCACCACCTTGGCCACCGCCGTCTCGGGGCCGAAGGGCCGCTCGTCGGTGGTGGCGGGCAGCGCCGCGCAGATCCGCTGCAGGTCATCGACGGTGAGGGTCATGGCCCCAGTGTGCCGGATCGGCAAGGCGGTTTGCAGAAAAGGGGCGCGACCTCCAGGCTGAACGCATGAACGCTGAAGCACCCACCGACGCCACCGCCTTCTGGGAGGGCCGCTACCAGGAGAGTCACCGCATCTGGAGCGGAAACCCCAACGTGGCCCTCGTGCAGGTGGTGGGCTCGCTCATCCGCGACCACGGCATCATCCCGGGCCGGGCGCTCGATCTCGGCAGCGGAGAAGGAGCCGACTCGCTGTGGCTGGCGGAGAACGGATGGCGAGTCACCGGCATGGACATCTCCCCCACGGCCCTCTCGCGCGCCGCCGAGCACGCCGCCGAACGCGGGATCGCCCGGGACCGCGTGACGTGGGTGCAGGCCGACCTGGCCGGCTGGCGGCCCGCAGCCTCCGAGAGCTACGACCTCGTGTCGGCGTGCTTCCTGCACTCCCCCGTGACATTCCCCCGCGACGAGGTGCTGCGCCGGGCGGCGAGCACCGTCGCACCCGGCGGGGTGCTTCTCGTGGTCGGCCACGCGACCTTCCCGGCCGGCTCGCGCGCCCAGCACGAGGACCACGTCCAGCCGCCCACACTCGAGGAGGTCGAGGCCTCCCTGGCCCTGCCCTCCGACGACTGGACCACGCTCGTGAGCGAACTCCGCACCCGTGAGGGCCGCGGCCCCGATGGCACCACCATCACCCTCGACGACGCGGTGCTCGCGCTCAGACGCCGCTAGCCGCATCGTTAGCGGCAGAGCATTGCCCCGGCCGACTCACACTCATACCATGAGACTCGATTCCACTTCATGAGAAATTGAGCGAGATCGAGGGCCATGAGCGAGACATCCGACACCGAGTTCCTGGTCGCGCTGGCGGATGCGCGTCCCACGATCGACGGCATCGTCGACTTCGTGAACTCCCACCCCGAGCTGGGCCACGAAGAGGTCGAGTGCTCGGCGCACCTCATGGGGGTGCTGCGCGAGGCAGGCTTCGAGGTCACAGCCGGGGTCGGTGGGATGCCCACCGCCTTCCGCGCCGAGATCGCCGGCGGGCTGCCGGGCCGCACGGTCGGGGTCGTGGCCCTGTACGACGCGCCGGCCTCCCTCCGCGCCGACGGTGTGGTCGATCCCATCCACTCCTGCGGGCACGGGCCCCAGTCGGCGGGAGTGGTGGGCGCAGCGCTTGCGTTCGCCGCAGGCCGGCAGAGCCACGCGGGGCGATTCGTCGTCGTCGGCTGCCCGGCCGACGAGATCCACTCGCCCCTCACCCGCTCGATCGGCGGAGGCAAGGGCGTGAGCGCCGCACAGGGCGTCTGGGATGACATCGACGTGGCGCTGTACCCGCATCCGGAGTTCATCGACACGGTGTGGACGAAGACGCTCTGGATGCGCCGCGAGACCGCCCTCGTCGTCGGTGAACGCACCTTGTCGCGCGACGGCGTCTCGACCCCCGTTGCGGCCCTCGCCGCCTTGGCCACGATCACCGAGCAGACCGACCCCGCCCAGATCATCATCGAACGGGTCGTCTTCGACGGCGACGTCGAAGAGGGCTCGGGCGCCGTTCTCGAAGCCACCTTCCTCTCCTACTCCGAGACCGAAGAGGGCCTCGAGACGCAGATGGAGCCCGTGCGCCGCCTGCTCGGGCCCGCCGCCTGGACCCAGGCCGGCATCGTGCCGGCGGTACGACCGGATGCGGCCGTCACCGCGCTCGTGGCCGACGCCTTCGCCGCGGCCGGCCGCGGTTTCGACGCCGATCCGCCCGCGCTCCCCTTCCCCACCGACTTCGGCCACGTGTCGCGGCGGGTGCCGTCGGCCCTCGTGGGCATCGGACGCGCCGAGGGCTGGGGCTATCACACGCCACTCGGAGCGGTGCAGTTCGCCGGGCCCGAGGGCAGGGAGATCGCCGAGGCGACCGCGCGCGTGATCGGGCTCTCGGTGCTGCGGCTCGGCCCGCCCGTGGCCGCGAGCTGAGAGGGAGTCCGGTCGCTTCGAGCTCCCCCGTCAACATCACCGCTTCTTGACACGGTGACAAGGCGGCCCGGTATCCTGATCGGCTGGCATCCGGCCAGGGACAGGGCCACGACACGATGAACGACTACCTCGACACCAACCGCGCGAACTGGAACGATCGCGCCTCCCTCCACGCCGCGCGCACGGGTCAGGGCTACGGTGTGCAGCGCTACATCGACGACCGGGGGCTGCTCTCCGACGTCGTGCGCTTCGACCAGGAGCGCCTGGGCGACATCCGGGGCCTCACGAGTGTGCACCTGCAGTGTCACATCGGCACCGACACCCTCTCGCTCGCCCGACTCGGAGCCCGGGTGACGGGCCTCGACTTCTCGCCCGTGGCTCTCGCCGAGGCCCGCGCCCTGGTGGCAGAGACAGGCGATGCCGTCGACTTCGTGGAATCGGATGTCGACTCGGCGCTCTCCGCGGTGCCACCCGGGTCGTTCGACCTCGTGTACACCGGTATCGGGGCGCTCTGCTGGCTCCCCCGCATCGACGACTGGGCGCGGGTGGTGGCCGGGCTGCTGAAGCCGGGTGGTCGCCTGTTCCTCCGGGAGGGGCATCCGATCCTCTGGGCGGTCGACGAGCGGCTCACCGACGAGCCGCACCTCCGCTATCCCTACTTCGAGCAGGAGGATCCCCTCGAGTGGGATGACGACAGCAGTTACGTCGAGACCGACCGGCCGCTCACCGCCACGAAGACCTACGAGTGGAACCACGGCCTCGGCGAGATCGTGACGGCGCTGCTGGGTGCAGGGCTCACGATCACCGGGCTGGTGGAGCACGACAGCGTGCCCTGGGAAGCGCTCCCCGGTCAGATGGTCGAGCGCCCCGACGGCGAGTACGCCCTCGACGAGCGCGCCGGCGTCATGCCCCTGAGCTTCACGCTGCAGGCCGTGAGGCTCACCGCCTGAGCGAGTCGCGGGCTGCCGCGAGGATCCGCTCGCTCAGGGCGGTGGTGGAGGTGGCGCGGGAGAGAAGCAGGGCTCCCACCATCGTTGACAGCCGCGCGAGCGACTCAGCGTCGGCGGTCTCGCCGTCGTCGGCCAGCCAGGCGGCGAATCTCTCGACCCCCTCGGCGAAGGATGCCCGCACCGCCGCGTCATCGGTGCGGGCGACGTCGGGCCCGAAACCCGTGGTGGGGCATCCGTTGGCCGCGTCGTCGCGATTCTCGACCGACAGGTAGCCGTCGAGAAACCGGGAGACGGCATCCGGATGCGTGTCACTCGACGCATCGACCTCCGCGAGCCTCTGGCCCATCGCGCCGAATGCGGAGCCGGCGGCCTCGGCCACGAGCGCGTCCTTCGAGGGGAAGTGACGGTAGAAGCCGCCGTGCGTGAGCCCCGCGTCGGCCATCACCTCGGCCACGCTCACCGCCTGAACACCACGCTCGCGGAACATGTGCGAGGCCGCGCGCACCACCTCGTCACGATGCGTCTGCGCCTCGACCCGGGACACTCTGCCCATTCTTCCTCCTCCGTCGACCCACATCGATTCTGCCGTGCTATTAATAGATGATAGTCGTAATCTATTCAATCCCAGGGAGATCACCATGGACATCGCAGGATCCGTCGCATTCGTCACCGGAGCCAACCGGGGGCTCGGCCGCCAGATCGCACTCGAACTGCTCCGTCGCGGGGCCACGGTCTACGCGGGGGCACGCGACCCGGGCACCGTCGACATCGCAGGCGCCATCCCGGTGCGCGTCGATGTGACGGATGCGGCCAGCCTCGCCGAGGCCGCCGCCGTCGCATCCACCACGACGCTGCTCGTGAACAACGCGGGCATCACGGGATGGGGAGGCGAGGGCGGGCTGCTCGATGTGCCGGATGAGAGCGTGCGCGCCGTCATGGACACCAACTACTTCGGCGTGCTGAACGCGACACGCGCGTTCGCGCCGGTGATCGAGGCCAACGGCGGCGGCGCCGTGCTCGACGTGCTCTCGGTGCTGTCGTGGTGGCACCCCGCGGGCTCGGGTGCCTACGCGGCGTCGAAGGCGGCGGCGTGGGCGCTCACCAACACGCTCCGCGCGGAGCTCGCGCCGCGCGGCATCCGGGTGTCGGGGCTGCACGTGGGCTACATGGACACCGACATGACCGAGCAGGTCGACGCCCCGAAGACCGATCCCGCCGAGATCGCGGTGATCGCCGTCGACGGCATCGCGGCGGGGGTGGACGAGATCATCGCCGACGAGGTGTCGCGTCAGGTCAAGTCGGGTCTGTCGGCCTGACGATCACGCGTCGGGATGCGGACTTCTCCACGAATCGCGCCGACCTCGCCGAATAGGGCGCCGGTCTCCGTGATTCGTGCAGAAGTCCGCATCCTGTCGCCGACCGAGGCTAGAGCGCGCCGCTCGCCGCCCGTTCGACGACGTGCGGCGAGCGGTCGAAGATGAGCAGCCGGTCAGCGAGCTTGTCGACGAAGAAGCGGTCGTGCGACACCACGATCACTGCACCCGGGAAATGCGTGAGCGCGCGCTCCATCACCTGGGTGCTCGTGATGTCGAGGTGGTTGGTGGGCTCGTCGAGCACGATCACGGCGGCGCCTGAGAGCAGGCACTGGGCGATGGCGACCCGGGCACGCTGGCCGCCGGAGAGGGTTCCGATCTTCTGCTGCAGCTCGGCATCCGAGAACTGCAGCATCGCGAGGAAACGGCCCACGCTCTTCTTCGTGGCGCTGAACGCGAGCGAGTCGGGGTAGGCGTTCACGGCGTGACCGACTGTGTCGGTGAGATCGAGTTCGGCGTACACGCGGTTGTAGGAGGCGAAGCGGGCGCCCTTCGCCCAGCGCACCTGGCCCGCATCCGCTTCGGTGTCACCCGTGAGCACGTCGAGCAGTGTCGACTTGCCGGATCCGTTCGCGCCGATGACGGCCACCCGGTCGCCGCGGTGCAGGCTGAAGCTGAGGTTCTCGAAGAGCGGATGTCCGCCGAAGCTCTTCGTGAGCTTCACCACCTCGAGCAGGTCGTTGCTGACGCGCAGGCCGCCGTAGATGTCGGTGATGATCTGGTCGATGGGGCGCGGTGCCTGGCGCTTCTTGATGTCGGCGAGGCGTCGTGCCACGGCATTCGAGGGGTTGCGCGCCGCCTCGCGCCGGGCCGCGCTGGCGGCCTGCTCGTAGGCGAGCAGTTCCTCCTCGTGGGCGAACTGGCGCTCGAGCATCTTGAGGCGCGACTGCTTGGCGTGCACGTAGGCGGAGTAGTCGCCCTCGTACTCCTGCAGACGGTAGTTCTCGATCTCCACGATGCGGGTCACCACGCCGTCGAGGAACTGGCGGTCGTGGCTCACCACGAGTACGGCGCCCTGATAGCGGCCGAGCCAGGTCTCGATCCAGCGCACGCCGTCGAGGTCGAGGAAGTTGGTGGGCTCGTCGAGCAGCAGCACATCGGGCGACTGCACGAGGATCTGCGCCAGAGCGGCGCGGTTGCGCCATCCGCCCGACAACTGGTCGACGGGTGCCGCGCGCCTTGTTTCGTCGAAGCCGAGGCTCGTGAGCACGGTGTCGATGGTGTTCTCGTACGACCAGCCGTCGAGGGCGTCCATGCGCTCGAAGAGGTCGCCCTGCTCGGCGAGGAGGGCGGTCATGGCGTCGATGTCGTCGGCCAGGGCCGGGTCGCCCAGCTGCTCGCCGATGGCGTCGAGCCGCGCCTGGGTCTCGTGCACCGCCGAGAAGTGATCGCCGAGGATGTCGCGGATGCTGCGCTCCCCGTCGAGTTCGGAGAACTGCGAGAAGTACCCCACGGTGGTTCCGAGCGTGATGTCGACGGTGCCGGCCGTGGGTTCGAGGCGCCCGAGGATGAGCTCGAGGAACGTGGTCTTGCCGGTTCCGTTCTTGCCGATCAGCCCGACGCGGTCACCGGCCTTGAGCTTCAGGAACCCTTCGCGCAGCACAGGCCGCCCGTCGAACTCGATGCCGACATCGTTCAGGCGGATCAGGCTCACGGTTTCCTCACGGGTCGGGCGGCAGCGCGCATCTCGCCCGCCGGCCGACGTCCCAGCCTACCCGCGCCTCGAGGGAGGGTCCGGCCGTACCCGGCCTCCGGGACACTGCCTTCGCGCAGGTGGGGCGGGGTTGAATGGGAGCATGAAAGCCACCCTGATGTTCGGCGCCGGCGACGTGCGCATCGAGACCGTTCCCGACCCTGTGATCACCGCTCCCACCGACGCCATCGTGAGGGTGGTGCGGGCCTGCATCTGCGGGTCCGATCTGCACCCCTACCACTCCATGGCGGCGTCCGAGCGCGGTCGCCCCATGGGGCACGAACTGATCGGCGTGGTCGAGGAGGTGGGGCCGGATGTGGCCACCCTTGCGAAAGGCGACTTCGTGATCGCCCCGTTCGCCTACAGCGACAACACCTGCGTGTTCTGCCGCGAGGGCTTCCACACCTCCTGCCCCCACGGCGGCTTCTACGGCACCCGTGAGGTGGGCGGAATGCAGGCCGAGCTGCAGCGCATCCCGCAGGCCGACGGCTCGCTCGTGAAGGTGCCGGGAACCGTCGACGAGGCGCTCTACCCCTCGCTCCTCACCCTCTCCGATGTCTACCTCACCGGCCACCACGCCGCCCACCTGGGCCGCGTCGCACCGGGGAAGACCGTGACCGTGATCGGCGACGGCGCGGTGGGCCTCTCCGCTGTTCTCGCCTCCCGGCAGCTGGGCGCCGAGCGCATCATCCTGATGGGCCGGCACACCTCGCGCACCGACCTCGGCATCGAGTTCGGAGCGACAGATGTCGTCGCCGAGCGCGGCGACGAGGGCATCGCCGCGGTCATGGACCTCACGAACGGCGAAGGCAGCCACATCGTGCTCGAGGCCGTGGGGCACATGCCCGCCTACGAGCAGGCGTACGGCATCGTGCGCCCCGGCGGCACGATCTCACGCGTGGGCGTGCCGCAGTACGAGGAGGCGCCGGTGGGCTTCGGCTCGCTGTTCGGCAAGAACGTCACGCTCACGGGCGGCCCGGCCCCGGTGCGCGCCTATCTGGAAGACGCCATCCCGCTCGTGCTCGACGGCACGATCGAACCGGGCAAGGTCTTCGACCGCACGGTCACCATCGACGGCGTGCCCGAGGGCTATGCGGCGATGGATGCCCGCGAGGCCCTGAAGGTGCTCGTCACCTTCTGACGGCGCGAAATCGACGGAGTTTCGGCCCGCATCCGGGAGACGACGGAGGATCCGCCCGTTCTTGGCCGGATTCTCCGTCGTTTCGCGGGATGCGGCGGGCGCGCCGAGACTGCTCGCGCGGTCAGCCGGCAGCCTTCACCACCAGCTTCCGGATGACCGCGGCCGAGTCATCCGTCACCGCCACGAGCGCGTAGGAGGTGGGCCAGAGACCCACCTCGTCGTCGAGGTTCGCCTGCGAGCCGAACCCGAGAGTGGAATACCTCTCCTTGTCACCCTGACCGCTGCGGAAGAACACGACGGGCTTGCCGCCGCGCGTCCAGGCGGGCTGTCCGTAGAAGAGCTTCGGCAGGAGGTCGGGTGCCGCACCCGTCACGATGTCGTGGATGCGCTCGGCCATTCCGCGGTCGGGCTGCGGCATCTCGGCGATCTTCGCGTGCATCGCCGCCGCGTCGGCGGCGGCCTTCTCGGCTGCCTTTCCGCTGCGGCCCTGGGCCTTCAGTTCGGCGGCCCGCTCCTTCATCGCGGCCCGTTCCTCCGCGGAGAATCCTCTGTCTGCAGGTGCGTTCATCGTGTGGCCGATCCCTTTGTCGCGGTGGTGGCGTGTGCCATCACGGTAGCGAGGATCAGCCGGCGATGCTTCTCGGATCCTGCTCGCTCACTGCGGGCCGGCTCCACCCGGGAGGGGCTGCACACCGAAGGCGCGGGCGAGCTTGTCGATCTTCTCGGCGCGGCCGAGGCGGGGCAGGTCGCTGCCGTCACGGATGACGCGACCGCGCGCTTCGAAGTCGTCGAGGAAGTCGCGGGCCCAGGTGGCATCCGACTGCGTCGGGCTGATGACCTCGTTGATGACCGGCAACTGCTCGACGTCGAGGCAGAGCTTGCCGGTGAGGCCGAGCGCCACGGCCACCGCCGACTGCTCGCGCAGCACCGGGTGGCTCGACGAGACCGTCGGCCCGTCGATGGGACCCGGCAGGTTGCCGACGCGGCTCGCCACCACGAGGCGGGAGCGCGGGTAGGCCATCGCGATGTCCTCCGCGCTGGTGCCGGTGTCGCGGCGGTAGTCGCCACTGCCGAAAGCGAGGCGGAAGGCGCCGCGAGCGCGAGCGATCGAGACCGCCTCCTCGATGCCGAGGGCCGACTCGATCAGTACCAGCACCGGGGTGTTGCCGCCCAGCCGGTCGAAGGTCTCGGTGACGTGCGCCGCCGACTCCGTCTTCGCCAGCATCACGCCCCGGAGGCCGGGAAGGCCCTTCAGCTGATCGACGTCGTCGCTCCAGAAGTCGCTGGCGCGGTCGTTGATGCGCACCCAGCCGCTGCCGCCCTTCGTGAGCCACTCGGCCACGTCATCGCGGGCCGCGGGCTTGTGCTTGGGGTCGACGGCGTCTTCGATGTCGAGCACGATCTGGTCGGCGCGGGAGCGCTCCGCCTGGTCGAACTGCTCGGTGCGCCGGGCAGAGACGAGGAGCCAGGAACGGGCGATCTCCCCGGGAATCGAGTGGGGGCCGGGAGCGGTGAGTGGTGAGGTGGTCAACAGACTCTTCCAGGTCGTCGCGGCGGTCAGCCGCGGTGCGGACCCATCAAGCGTACAGTCCGTTGCGCCGCCGGGCCGCCGCTACTTCGCCGACACCACCACGGTGAAGGAGAGGGGCTGGATACCGCCGTTGGAGTTGGTCATCGTGACATCCGTCTTCCCCGCGGCGAGCGCCTGCACGCCCGGGTTGAACTCGACGTCGTCGTCTTTGTGCCCCGCGACGAACGTCGCGACGGATGCGTCGGCCACCTCGCCCGTGTAGCTGTCGACCGCCAAGTCGCCGGTGTTGATGTTGAGCACCTGGCCCACGACGAGATCGACGGTGGCACCCTGCAGGTCGTTAGCCTCCATGGTGACCGGAGCGATCACGTTCGTGCCGATGGGCGTGGCGGGTGTGTCGGACGACCCGGAGGCGCACCCGGCGAGCCCGGCGGCGGCGACGGCGACGATCGCGGCGGCAGCGAGAAACTTCGTCATTCTCATGCGGTCAGTATCCCAGTCCCCGGATGTCCCGTGCATCACGATCCGGCAACGCAGCCTCCGGTGGGGCAGACTGGGGCCATGACCGAACCGAATGACTCCCGCGTCGGCCTCTACATCGACTTCGACAACATCGTGATCTCGCGGTACCAGCAGCTGCACGGCCGCAATGCCTTCCAGCGCGACGGCATCCGCGACTTCGATCGCACGCATCCGGATGCCGATCCCGAGATCGCCGCCCGCCTCGCCTCCGCCACGGTGGACTTCAACGCCATCATCGACTTCGCCGCCTCGTTCGGCACCCTCGTGGTGAACCGCGCCTACGCCGACTGGTCGGTGCCCGTGAACGCGAGCTACCAGCGGCAGCTGATGTCGCGCGCGGTCGACCTCACGCAGCTGTTCACCACCACCACGCGGGGCACGAAGAACGGCGCCGACATCCGGCTCGCGGTCGATGTGGTGGAAGACCTCTTCCGTCTGCCCGACCTCACGCACGTGATCATCGTGGCGGGCGACTCCGACTACATCGCGCTGGCTCAGAAGTCGAAGCGTCTCGGCCGCTTCGTGGTGGGCATCGGCGTGGCCGGATCGACGAGCACCTCCCTCGCCGCCGCCTGCGACGAGTTCGAGGACTACGACTCGCTGCCGGGCGTCGAGAAGGTGAAGCCGACCGAGGCGACGACGACCGCTCCGGCCGCCAAGTCGGGCTCGCGCCGCAAGTCGTCGCAGCCCTCCGCCGCGCAGGAGGCACCGGATGCGGCCGAGTCGTCTGACGCATCCGACACCGCGCCGAAGAAGGCCCCCGCGAAGTCGCGCCGGGTCACCGTGCCGATGTTCTCGCACACCGAGGACGCCGGCTACGACGAGCCCGAGCCCGCCGAGGACATCGACCCGCAGACGGTGGCCACCGAGTTGCTCGTGCGCGCTCTGCAGATCGGGCACGCGAAGGGCGATGCCGACGAGTGGCTCAACACGGGCACGGTGAAGAACCAGATGCGCCGCATGGACCCGTCGTTCAACGAGAAGCCGCTCGGTTACCGCTCCTTCACCGACTTCCTGGCCTCGCGCGACGACCTCGCCGAGCTGCAGGAGGACGGCCCGCACCGGCTGATCCGCCTGCGCCCCGGGCGGTGAGGATGCGGCGAGCCCGGTGACGAGGTCGATTCTCTCGTCGCCGGAGCACCGGGCTGCATGCCGCCTGAGAATATTGCGGTAACTGCAATTCTGCGTTTGTGTAAAAATGCAGAGAGTGAAATAATGCAGTTATGCATGATTCCCCCGAGCCCGGACTCCGCGAGCGCAAGCGCGCGCAGACAGCGGAGGCCATCCACATGGCGGCAGCCGAGCTGGCCCTCGAGCGGGGGCTCGACGCCACCACGATCGATGCCATCAGTGAGCGCGCCGACGTGTCGACGCGCACCTTCTTCAACTACTTCTCGTCGAAGGAGGACGCGGTGCTCGGCATCGACGAGACCGCGGTCTCGCTCGAGCTCGAGCGGGTGCGCGACTACGAGGGCGACGTGCTCGCCTCCACGTTCGACCTCATCTACGCCCTCTTCGAGGCGAGCGGCGGTGGCCAGAAGAACAAGGCGCTCACCCGCGCGGTGATCAAGAAGCACCCCCAGCTCATGACCCGGCAGATGGTGCGCGTGGCCGAGCTCGAAGACCGGCTGAGCGCGATCGTCGCCGGCTGGCTGTCGAGTGAGGCGGCGTTCGCCGCCGACAGCGACGAGGCGCGTCTCGACGAGGCCCGTGTGATCCTCGGCATCTGCCTCGCCACCGTACGCGTGAGCATGAAGCGCTGGGCGATGCACGGCGATGCCGACCCGGGCGCGACGGGTGCCGCATCCGCCCCCTCCCCCTCCCCCTCCGGCGCCCCCGCCGACCCCCGACAGACCTACGAGCGCGCCATCGCCTCGCTCAAGACCGTATTGGAGAAACTCTCATGACGACCTCCGTCACCGCACAGCGCCACCCTGCCCCACCCACGACCTCCCCCGCCCCGCGCGAGGAAGGCGGCCCGTCGACCCGATCCATCCTGCTGGTCTTCGCCGGCCTCATGGTGGCGATGCTGCTCGCGTCTCTCGACCAGACCATCTTCAGCACCGCGTTGCCCACGATCGTGGGGCAGCTGAACGGTGTCGAGCACATGCTCTGGGTCACCACGGCGTACATCCTCGCCTCCACCATCGTGATGCCCGTCTACGGCAAGCTCGGCGACCTCGTGGGCCGCAAGTGGCTCTTCGTCGGGGCGATCTCGATCTTCCTGATCGGCTCCGTGATGGGCGGGCTCGCCGACTCGATGGGCACGCTCATCGCCGGTCGCGCCGTTCAGGGCCTCGGTGGCGGCGGCCTCATGATCCTGGCGCTCGCCATCATCGCCGACGTCGTGCCGGCCCGTCAGCGCGGCCGCTACTCGGGCATCATGGGCGCGGTCTTCGCCGTCTCGAGCGTCGCGGGCCCGCTGCTCGGCGGGTTCTTCACCGACGGCCCCGGCTGGCGCTGGGCGTTCTGGATGAACATCCCCCTCGGTGTGCTCGCCATCCTCTCGGCCATCTTCTTCCTGAAGCTGCCGAAGCGCGCCTACAGCAAGCCGAAGATCGACTTCCCCGGCATGATCGTGCTCGCCCTCGCGGCCACGAGCCTCGTGCTGTTCACCACCTGGGGCGGCAACACGTACGACTGGAACTCGCCCGTCATCATCGGCCTGATCGTCTCCACCGTGGTGTTCGCCGTGCTCTTCGTCGTCATCGAGAGCCGCGCGGCCGAACCCGTCATCCCGCTGAAGCTGTTCACGAACCGCAACTTCAACCTCACGACGGCCGCCGGCCTCATCACCGGTGTCGCCATGTTCGGGGCGCTCGCCTACATGCCCACCTACCTGCAGATGGTCACCGGAGTGGGCGCCACGGATGCGGGTCTGCTCATGATCCCCATGATGGGCGCGCTGCTCGTGGCCTCGGTCGGTTCCGGCCAGATCGTCTCACGCACGGGCAGGTACAAGCTGATCCCGATCGTGGGCATGTTCGTGACCGCGCTCGGCCTGTTCCTCCTGTCGACCCTCACCGCGACCACCGCGATCTGGATCATGTGCCTCTACCTCGCGGTGATGGGCCTCGGTCTCGGCATGTCGATGCAGATCCTCGTGCTGGTGGTGCAGAACTCGTTCCCCCGGGCGATCGTGGGAACGGCCACCTCCTCGAACAACTTCTTCCGCCAGATCGGTTCCTCGCTCGGTGCCGCGATCGTGGGAAGCCTGTTCGTGTCCCGGCTCACCGACATCCTCGCCTCGAGCCTGCCGGCCGGGTCGACGGGCGACGGTGGCACGAACTCGCTCACCCCCGCGATCGTGAACGCGCTGCCGGATGCGACGCGCACCGTGATCGTGAACGCCTACAACGATGCACTCGCGCCGATCTTCCTGCTGATGGTGCCGCTCGTGCTGGTGGCCGCCGTGCTGCTGATGTTCGTGGTGGAGAAACCCCTCGCCACCCACATCGAGAAGACCGATGCGGAGAAGACCGATGCGGAGAAAGCGGAGGCGGATGCGGCCTCGGCCGGCGACTCCGGCGACTCCGACGCCGACACGCTGAACCGGATCGAGGTTCTCGAGGAGTCCCTCTCGGCGGGCGCGAACCCCACCGTCGAGCCGGTGCTCTCGGTGCGCACGGGCTCGGTGCGGCTCACCGACGACTGATTCTGCACCGGTAACTACGCAAATAAGGAGGACCGAGGCCATATATGGCGTCGGTCCTCCTTATTTGCATACTTACCCGGTCGCACCCCGCCCGGCTCAGTGCGGGGTGCTGATGTGCTGCGCCTCGATGATGAGCATCACACGGGTCTGGTCGCGACCGCCGTACCAGGGGTAGGGCCCACCGGTGTACTTCTGCGAGAGCTTCTCGATGTGGTCGACGGCGCCCTCGAGGCGCACCTCGAGCACGGTGCCCCGCACCTGGAAGAAGAACGACGGGTTCTCGGGGTCGGACACCGCCACAGCCACCCGAGGGTCGCGCTGGATGTTGCGCACCTTCTGGTGCGTCAGAACGCTGTTGATCACCACGTGCTCACCATCGGTGTCGACCCAGGTCTGGGTGAGCTGAGGCGATCCCGCCGGCATCGTGGTGGCGAGGTAGCAGAGCGCGGGCCGCTCGAGCAGGGCGAGCAGGTGATCGGGGAGCGTCATGCGCGCCTTTCGTCGTCGGGGAGCACAGCCTATCCCTGCCCGGCCACGGGCGGGCGTCGGCCTCCGGGGGCATACTCGAAAGAGCACACCCTTCCCCACCCCCCTACCCCCGGAGGCAGCATGCGCGCCGCGGAGCTGGAGGCGGCGATCGTCGATCTCCTCGAGCGTCGCACGCCGACAGCCACCATCTGCCCCTCGGATGTGGCGCGCGCCGTCGGCGGCGACAACTGGCGCGAGCTCATGGCGCCCGTGCGCGAGGCGGCGCGGCACCTCGTGGATCGGGGCGACGTGGTGATCACTCAAGGCGGTGAGATCGTCGATCCGTCGACGGCACGGGGTCCCATCCGCATCCGGCGCGCGTGACCCCCACTCGAACCCCTCGACACCCGTCCCGATCCAGGAGGCACGCACCCCTATGACCGATCAGTCCGGAATCCCCGACGCGCAGAACATCGACACGGCCTCGCGCACGATCGCGATCCTCGGCGCCGGTGGCGACCTCACCGAGCGCCTCCTGCTGCCCGGCCTGGGGCAGGTGGCCGACGTCGCCCGTGAGGCGGGGCATCCGCTCGATCTGCGCATCATCGGAGCGGCCCGCACGCCGAAGTCGCGCGAGGAGTGGCAAGGTCTCGTGCGCCGCAGCCTGGAGTCGGCGGGCGTCACCGAGCGCACCGTCTCAGAGCTCGCCTCCACCGCCGAGTTCGTGCCGACGGATGCCTCCGACCCCGCCCAGCTCAAGGCCCTTCTCGATGCCTGCCCCACCGCACCGGTGCTCTACGTCGCACTGCCCCCGGCGATGGGGCACGAGGTGGCCGCGTCGCTCGCCGAGATCGACCTGCCCGACGACCTGCTCGTGGCCATCGAGAAGCCCTTCGGCGACGACCTCGCCGGTGCCGAGGAGCTCAATCGCGACCTCGCCGCCGTGATCCCCGAAGACCGCCTCTGGCGAATCGACCACTTCCTCGGCGATTCCACCGTGCTCGGGATGCTCGGGCTGCGCTTCGGCAACCGGCTGCTCGAGGCGTCCTGGTCGCACGACCACATCGAGAAGGTCGAGATCGTCTACGACGAGCCTCTGGGGCTCGAGGGCCGGGCGGCCTTCTACGACACCACCGGAGCGCTGCGCGACATGCTGCAGAGCCACCTGCTCATGGTTCTGGCGCTCACCGCGATGGAACGCCCCGACACCACCGTGGCGGCCGAGGTGCACGAGCGGATGGCCGAGGTGCTCGGCGCGGTGCGCCTCTGGCGCGACGACCCCGCGACGGCCCGGCGCGCCCGGTACACCGAGGGGCGGATCGACGGGCGCTTCTTCCCGTCGTACGTCGACGAGCCCGACGTCGACCCCGAGCGCGGCACCGAGACGCTCGCGCAGGTGCTCCTGCAGGTCGACAATCCGCGGTGGAGCGGTGTGCCCTTCGTGCTGCGATCGGGCAAGGCGATCGGATCTGCGCGCAAGGAGGTGCTCGTGCACTTCCGCGATTCGGCTGCTCCGGAGGGATTGACCCCACCGGACGGCGGATCGCACACCACGCTCCGCCTCTCGCTCGACGGAGGGGACGTCGATCTCGATCTCATCGTGAACGGGGTGGGCGACGCATCCGGTCTCGAACGGAGAGCCCTCGAAGCGCGGCTGCCGGCGGCCGACCTCGGCCCCTACGCCCAGGTGCTCGCGGGGATGCTGGAGCAGAACACGCTGCTCTCGGTTCCGGGGACGGTGGCCGAGCAGTGCTGGCGCATCGTGACCCCGGTGCTCACGGCCTGGTCGAACGGCGAGACCCCGCTCGAGGAGTACGAAGCGGGGTCTGCGGGGCCGTCCGACTGGTAGCCGGATCGCCGGGGGCTCGGGCGCTCAGGCCGCTCGCACGAGGTGGAGTCGCGCCGGCTCGGCGTCGTCCCGGGCGAGCAGAGCCGCCGCCTGCCCGAGGCTGAGGGCCGCGCCGACCACTGAGCCCTCACGGTGCGACTCGCCCCCGATGGCGATGTAGTCGTGCTCGTCGCGCACGACGAAGCCGATCAGAGATCCGTCGATGCGGATGCCGTAGCTGCCGTCGTCGTAGCGCTCCACCAAGAAGGTGAGACCCGCCGAGTGCATCCAGACCGTCTTCATGATTCCGACCCTCTCTCCGTGTTCGTGTCATCGTGGGTGTTGGTGTTCTCGTGGGAGTTCTCGGACCGCTCGATGTTCTCGAGCCGCTCGGTGATCGCGTCGAGCGTGCGTGCCACGATCTCGGCGTCGGCGGCGCCGATACTGTCCATCGAGTGCACGACCGTCTCGTGGAAGAGCTTGTAGGCCCGCTCGATCTTCGCCGCGGCCGCCGGCGTGGGGTGCAGGAGTTGGGCTCGCCGATCGGTCGGATGCACCTCTCGCTCGAGGTCGCCGAGCTGTTCGAGGTGGTCGACGATGTTCGTGACCGAGGCATTCGAGATACCGAGCATCACCACGAGGTCTTTAGGCCCGGTGTCGCGGTGTTCGCGCTGGGCCTGGAGCAGATAGCGGAGGGCGTGGAACTCGTTGTTGCTCAGTCCGCTGGCCTTGCGCACGCGCTCGATCTCGCGCTCCTCGGCGTTCTGCAGCGACAGGAGGGCCTCCACGGCCGCACGGGCCGCATCGGACCGCGGATTCGCCGCATAGAGGTGCCTGGCCTCGCGGCGAACGACGTTCTGAGGCATCACGCCACTCGCAGTGCGGAAACGGCGGCGATCTCGGGCAGACGCGACTCGAGCGCCACCTGGGCGTGCTCGAAGTCGACGAAGTCGCCGATGTACTCCCCGAACTGGTTGCGGGCGTAGAAATGGGTGCCGTTCTGATCGATCGTGCCGGCGAACACCCCGCCCGCGGCGCCGACCCAGAAGCCCTCATCGGCGAGGCGCCAGCGCAGCCCGCTCGTCGCGGTGATCACCGTCCGGTTCCCAGTGCTCACGATCTCCCTCTTCCGCTGTTCGGTGCGACCGTATCGGCCACGCATTGAATATGCCACGGACTGAACTATTCGACAAACTACTCTTACAGGGGTTGACAGGTCAGTCCTTCGAACGATAGGCGTTCAGCGAGCGAGGCGTTCCACCTCCGCGATCACCCGAGGGTCCGCCAGCACGCGGAAGTGGCCGCCTGCATCCAGTTCCACGTTCACGGCACCCTCCAGCCGGCTTCCTCCGGGGATGTGCGGATCGAAGCGCCCGAAGACCGACACGATCCGCGCGTTCACGGATGCCTCGCGGGCGAGCGCGAGGATCGTGGCGTCGTGGGGGCGGAACATCCTGAGGCTCGGCAGCACCAGGAATCGGGCGTACGAGGACCCGCCGAAGGGGGCGGCCACGGCGAGCATGGCGTCGATCCTGCTCACGCCTCCGCCCTGGGTCATCGCGTACTTGCCCACCAGCCCGCCCTTGCTGTGCGCCACGACGACCACGCCACGCAGATCGCGCCGCTCGAGGTATCGCACGAGGTGACCCGCTGCCTCCACGACGGGCCGACGGTTCCACGCGAGCGCGTCGACGACGTGCACCGGATGCCCCCGGCCGTGCAGCTCGTCGATCAGCGGCTGGAGGAACCGCCACGTCTCGAACACGCCCGGGATCACCACGATCGGGGTGCGATCTCCGCTCAGGAAGTCAGCGGGATCGACTCGGCTCACGAGCGCCCGAACCTGCCCGCGGGCCGCGTAGGCGTAGTCTCGCACCCACCAGACCGCCTCGCGGGCCATCCGCCGCAGGGACCGCGGTCGTTCCGGCCGCATCCGGATCAGCCCTGGCCCCCGCGCGGAACCCGGCGCGCCCGCGGCTGCCCGCGCCTCACCAGGCCCGCGCGCTCGGCCGCGGGCCGCTCATCGGTGTAGCGGTCGGAGACCCGCGAGAGCTTCGGCGCGATGCTGCCGAGGATGGCGTCGACGCTCGTCCAGAACGCAGGCGACGCGAGGTCGACGGCGCGGTCGACGAAGAAGTAGGCGCGATCGCCGACCACCTCCACGTCGAAGTCCGCGGCGTGATCGATCATCACGGCCATGACGTCCGGAGTGAACAGGTAGAGCGCGTCGCGCTCGTACCCCTCGGGGCAGTAGAGCGTGAAGTGCTCGTCGAAGTCGCCCTCGAGCGAGAGCACCTGCGAGCGGCGGAACGCCTCGGGCAGGGTGGACCCGAAGAACGAGTCATTGCGCTTCGAATCGAGCAGCACGTGGGGCAGCGGCCGGT
The DNA here is from genome assembly GCF_004297105.1 of Herbiconiux sp. Taxonomy (GTDB): domain Bacteria; phylum Actinomycetota; class Actinomycetes; order Actinomycetales; family Microbacteriaceae; genus Herbiconiux. The sequence goes on along the minus strand of NZ_SCVE01000007.1, from coordinate 134,549 downwards.
CCAGGGGCACGGCGAGATAGGTCCAGTTGGTGGCCGCACTGCGCTGAGCGTCGATGCGCACCACCGACACGAGGTTCGCCACCTCGAACAGCGGATGCCGCCCGCTGACCACGCGCAGGGACAGGTACCGGTCGCGGCTCTGCTCGAAGATCACTCCCGTCGCGGGCGACTCCGAGCGTCCCTCCACGACGGCGAGCTGATTGGCGTCGGCGAACCGGTCGAGGCGGATGAATCGATGGTCGGCCGTCTCCGACCGCCAGTACCGCGCGAATCCCACCGCCCCCGCCCAGAACAGCAGGGCCGCGATCGGCGCGGCGATCACGAACGGCGACAGGGCGAGGGCAGCCAGCTGCACCACCTCGAGACCGATGAGCCAGGCCAGCACGACGATGACGACGACCCCGATCACGGCGAGCGCGACGCGCACGACCCGGGGATCACTCGTGAGGGACCCTCCGTGCGCCCGCCGGTCGGCGGCGACCTGGGCGAGAGTCACTTTCTCACCGAGGGGAGTCACGTCGAGGGCCATGGGTCGACAGTAGTCCGGCACGGCTCGGGCGGGGCCGGAGAGACACCCACGGTGCCCCTTTAGACTCTCGGGGTGAGATCGAGCCGTTGGACCCGCCCCTCGCGCCTGACCCTCGGGATCGCGGTCGTCGCGGTGGCCGTGACCGTCACCGTCACCGGCTGCACGGCACCCTCCGCCTCCGGTGGCGCCGCCGCACCGACGGCCGCCACGCAGACCGCGACAGCGGTGCCCACCGATGTCGTCATCCCCGCGGGCACTCCGGCCGTCCTCCAGTTCCCGCAGGTGGGGTCGGGTGCGGTCGGGATCGCCCATCCGGATGGCTCGGTCGACGTGCTCGGGCAGGGCGGCGAGACCGGCACGGTTCCCATCGCCAGCATCACGAAGGTGATCACGGCGCTCGTGGTGCTGGACGCGCATCCGCTCACCGACACCCCCGAATCGCTCGCGGCGGGAACGGTGGATCAGGGGCCGACGATCACGCTCGGCCAGGCCGACCTCGACATCACCGCGGCCGTCGAGGCACAGGACCAGTTCGTCGAGCCGATGTACGCCGGCCAGGAGGTGAGTCTGCGCGATGCCCTCGCCATCACGTTGCTCACGAGCGCCAACAACTACGCGGAGTCGGTGGCGCTCTGGGCGTTCGGATCGCAGGAGGGCTATCTGACCGCGGCGCGCGCCTGGCTCGCCGAACAGGGGCTCACGGCCACCACGCTGGCCGATGCGAGCGGGCTGGACCCGGGCAGCGCGAGCTCGACCGGAGACCTGCTGCGCGTCGCATCCCTCGCCCATGCGAACCCCGCGCTCGCCTCGATCGCCGGCCTCACCTCTCTCGACCAGGCGGACCTCGGAACGATCGTCAACCAGAACGTGCTTCTCGGCGAGAACGGGGTCGACGGGCTGAAGACCGGTTCGACGAGCTATGCCGGGTACACGCTGCTCACCTCGGCGCAGGTCGTCGTGGGGGCGACGCCCGTGACACTCGTGTCGGTCGTGCTCGGCACGTCGTCGATCGACGATCGATTCGCGACGACGCGGGCGCTGCTCGCGAGCGCGCAGGCGGGACTGCGGGAGGTGCCGCTCGTGGCCGCGGGGCAGGCACTGGGTACGTACACCGTTCCGGCGGAGGCGGGGTCGGATGCGGCTCCCGTGCAACTCGTGGCATCGGCGAGCGGTGCCGTGTCGGCGGTGGTGTTCGGCGACGAACCGGTGACCACCACCATCGCGCTCGACGAGCTCACGTCGAGTGACGGAACACTCTCTGCCGCGATCGGGGACGTCGTGGGCACCGCGACGTTCACGACCTCATCGGGGGTGCACACCGTGCCCCTGGCACTCTCCGGGTCGTAGGGCGCGCCGCATCCGGCGACTCGCGCAGAGAGGCCCCCTCAGGGCCATGACAGAGACTGCGGGGACCGATAGCGTCGGATTCGTGACCACACCGCCACCCGCCGCCGAGTTCGTGCACCCCGAAGGCACCGACGCGCGTGACGTAGCGGAGGCGTTCGCCCCGCTCGCCGACTCGTTGCGGCAGCGGCTCGAGCAGTACGGCGAGGTGGAGCAGCTGCCCGACGGCGTCGTGCTCTACCGAGCCGGCCAGGATCCGCAGGAGCTCTTCCTGGTCGTCCGCGGCGGGGTCGACATCGTCGGGTACCCCGCTCACGGCGAGCCCGACACGGTGGTGCGCTACTCGGCCGGCAGCGTCGTGGGCGAGCTCGCGCTGCTCACGGGCCAGACCTCGTTCGTCACCGCGCAGACGCGGGGGGAATCCGTCGTGCGCAGGATCGGCGCCGCCGAATTCCGCCGCATCATGGCCTCGGAGGCGGAGCTCTCGGATGCGCTGCTCCGAATGCTGATCGCCCGTCGCGCCGTGCTGCGCACGGGCGTGGTCGCCCGCGCGATCGAGATCATCGGCGACTCCCACTCCCGTGAGTCCCTGCGATTGCGCACGTACGCGGCGCGGCAGGGCATCCCGCACATCTGGGTGGAGGCGAACACCCCGGCGGGCGAGGCGCGACTGCGCGACACGGGGTCGACCACGGCCGCCCTGCCGCTGGTGTCGAGCCCCACGGCGGTCTTCGCGCGGGCGACCCCCGGCGATCTGGCCGAGGTTCTGGGGCTCGCCTATCCGATCGGTGCGCGCGACGTCGACCTCGTGGTGATCGGTGCCGGTCCGGCCGGTATGGCGGCCGGCGTGTACGGGGCGTCCGAGGGGCTGGAGACGGTCGTGCTCGACTCGGTGGCCGTGGGCGGTCAGGCAGCGGCCAGCTCCCGGATCGAGAACTACCTGGGCTTCCCCTCGGGCATCAGCGGGGCCGAGCTGCTGGCACGGTCGGCACTGCAGGCCGAGAAGTTCGGAGCCCAGATCTACACACCCTGCACGGTGACGCGGCTCGACACCGCATCGGGGGCCCTGACGCTCGAGCTCTCCGATGGCACCACGATCGCGCCACGGGCCGCCATCATCGCGACCGGCGCCCACTACCGGGCGCTGCCTCTCGACCGGTGGAGCGAGTTCGAGGAGACGAGCATCTACTACGCCGCCACCGACCTCGAGGTGCGGGAGTGCGAGACGCGGCCCGTCGTGGTGGTGGGCGGTGCGAATTCGGCGGGACAGGCGGCGCTGCACCTGGCGGCGGCCGGGAGTGCGGTCACCATCGTCATCCGGAGCTCTCTCGGCAAGGACATGTCGAGCTATCTCGCGGATCGGCTGAGCGCGCATCCGGGTATCGCCGTACTCACGGGCTCGCAGGTCACCGAGCTGCACGGCGACACGACGCTCAGCTCGGTGACCGTGACCGGGCCGGAGGGCACCCGCTCGGAGGTGCCGTGCAGCGGGCTCTTCTGTTTCGCGGGGGCCGTGCCGGAGACAGGGTGGCTCACCTCGGTGGCGACCGACGCCGACGGGTTCGTACTGACCGACACCGATCTCGCGGCGGTCGTCTCATCCGGCGCCGTCTCGGATGTCTGGGCCGCGCTCGGGCGTGCGCCTCTGCCTTTCGAGACGAGCGTGCCCACACTGTTCGCGGTCGGGGACGTTCGGCGCGGCTCGATGAAACGCGTGGCGGCCGCCGTGGGCGAGGGCGCGAGCGCGGTGCACTCGGTGCACCGCGCTCTGGGTCACCCGCACTGAGCCGACGGGGTGATCAGCTGTGGGATTGCCAGGCGATCCCTATGAACTCCTCCTAGGGTTGCGGGCGATGAAAGCGACACCGTAACCGCAATGCCCGACACACCCGTTCTCCCCACCCGCCGATCCCTGCGCGAGCAGGAGCGCCGTGCCCTTGCCCGCGTTCGCGAATCGCGCACCGGCTCGGCCGCCGCGATGGCTGTACCCCGGCCGGACGCCGCCGGCCCGGCCCCCACGGCCAGGCCCTCGCGCGTTCGCTCGACGGTCGCGCTGTCGTTCGCCGCGCTGCTTGCCGCCGCCACGTCGCTGTCGACCGTGGCGCCCGGCGGATCGCTCTCGTCGGTGCAGGCCGATGCCATCGGCGCAACCGGCGAGCCGGCACCAACTCCACAGGAGTTGCTGACCGCATCCGTCGATGTGCCGGCCGTGAGCCGTGACGGGTACGGGGCCACCACGCCTGAGCAGCTCGCCCAGGCGCGTGCCGAGGAGCGCGCGGCGGTGGCTGCGGAGAAGGCCGCGGCGGCCGGCTACCGCACCGCGTCGACCTACACCAACAACACCGACAGCGCCGTGCAGTGGCCGTTCCCCGTCGGCGTGCCGATCAGCAGTCGCTTCGGCCCGCGCTCGTCACCCGGAGGCATCGGCTCCACGAACCACAAGGGCGTCGACTTCACCCCCGGGCAGGGAACCCCGATCAACGCCATCGCGGCGGGTGTGGTGAGCCACGTGCAGCAGAGCGACGCGGGCGGCCTCGGTGTCTACGTGGTGATCGACCACGTGATCGACGGCCAGGCGGTCAGCAGCTGGTACGGCCACATGCTCACCGGATCGCCCCTCGTCTCGGAGGGCCAACCCGTTCTGGTGGGCCAGCCGATCGGCTCCGTGGGCAACACCGGCACCTCGACGGGCGCTCACCTGCACCTGGAGATCCACGAGGGCAGCACCCCGGTCGACCCCTACGCCTGGCTCCTGGCCCGCAACTGACCCGCCACCGCTCACACTGCGAGCAGCAATCGCAGCCCATGGTCGACCTCTTCGAGCAAGTACGGCGGCAGCCGCCCTACCTCTGATGTGAGTTCTGAGTGGTCGACGGTAGAGAGCTGAGAGACGTTGACGACCGAGTCGCGATCGAGCCCTGAGGCCCTCGACGGCACGAAGACGTTGCCGGGATGCTCGGCCACAGCCGTGTTGGACGTGATCGCCACCACGACACAGGTCGGGATGCTGCTCCGGTTGAATGTGTCGCTTTGGATCACGAGGACAGGCCTTCGCTTCGCCGGAGCGCTCCCGCGGATCGGCCCGAGGTCGGTCCACCACACGGACCCTCGAGCGATCACCACTCGTCGTTCTCGACGCCACGACCGGCTTGCGCCGTCGACCATGCCGCCCATTCGAGAGCCTCTGAGCGAGCCGCGTCTCCGCTTCGCGCGAGCGCTTCATTGATGCGCGACGTCAGATCTTCGCTCTCCAACTCGCGCAGGTATCGCTCGGCGGCAACACTGTAGAACTGCGAGCGGCTCATGCCGAGTTCGGCAGCCTTCTTGTCGACACGGGAGTAGGTCGCATCCGGAACGGAGATCGCGGTCTTCATCGAGTGAGTATAACGCGGTATAACCGCCATTGTCATGGTGCCCTCCCAGGCTCAAGGTGAATTATCGTCACCCTAGCCGCCTCTCCGTATCGCGTGTCAAGCGCGATGTCGAGAGAGCTGAGCGGGATCAGGCGAGGGTCACTGCGGTGCCGTACGCCACGACCTCCTGCGCATTCGGCCCCACCTCGCTCGCATCGAACCGCATCGCGATCACGGCATCGGCGCCGAGCGCGGTGGCGGCATCGACGAGACGCTGCTTGGCCTCCTCGCGGCTCTGCATGAGCTGCTTGGTGAGCCCGCCCAGCTCACCTCCCACGATCGACTTGAGACCGGCGCCGAACTGCGCGCCCGCGTTGCGCGATCGCACCGTGAGACCGGTCACCTCCCCCAGCACTCCCGTGATCTGGCGGCCCGGCACATCGTTCATCGTCGAAATCAGCATGCTCGAATTCTGCCAAACGGATGCTCCCTCCCGCCACGATCGCGGGGTTCCCCGCGGCGCGCCGCCACGACCGCACGCGGTGCAGCGCGCAGAGTTGGCCCATGACCGGAGTCGCCCCCACATCCACCCTCGATGGCTGGACGAAGTCGCCCTTCACCCACGATCGCACCACCTTCGACTGCTACGAGAAGGGCGCGGGCCCCGGCGTGGTGCTCATCCCGGAGCTCCCGGGCGTCACGCCCCAAGTACTCGGGCTCGCCGAGCACCTCGTCGATGAGGGCTTCACCGTTGTGGTGCCCTCGCCGTTCGGCACGCCGGAGAAGCAGCCGTCGGGCGGCTACATCCTGCGCACGGTGGCCCGCATCTGCGTCAGCTCCGAGTTCCGCGCCTTCGCCGTCGATGCGAAGCGGCCCATCACCGCGTACTTCCGCGCCGTCGCCGCCGACCTCAATGCCCGCACTCCCGGGCAGGGCGTGGGCGTGATCGGCATGTGCTTCACGGGCGGATTCGCACTCGCCACGGCCGTCGACGATGCGGTGCGCGCATCCGTCGTCAGCCAGCCGGCGGCCCCGTTCCCGCTCGGTGCCGCCCGTCGCGCCGACCCCGGCCTCTCGGCCGACGAACTGGCCCGCGTCGCCGAACGCGCCGACACCGCCGGCTTCTGCGCCCTCGGCCTCCGCTTCTCCGAAGACCGCAACGCGCCCCGCCCCCGCTTCGACGCCTTGAAGCAGCGCCTCGGCGATGCCTTCGAGGTGATCGAGCTCGACTCCTCCCCCGGCAACCCCGGCGGCTTCGGCCCGAACGCGCACTCGGTGCTCACGAACGAGGTGCGCGACATCCCGGGCCACCCCGCGCTCGTGGCCCGCGAGCGCGTGGTCGCGTTCCTCCGCGCCCACCTCACCCCCCTCCCCTAGCGCCCCCCTCGCGGGGTCGCAGGATTTGTCGCTGGATGGCCTCTGCTGCGACAAATCCTGCGACCCCGCGAAGGCGGGTGGAGCCCTAGAGGCTCTGGCCGATGTCCCAGAGGCGATCGGTGCGGCCGTTCAGGGCCTCGGCCACCGCGATGGCCTGGCCGTCGGAGAGCGAGGCCACATAGTCGATCACGCCGCGACCCCGGCCCAGGCGACGGATGCTGGCCGCCCCCGTGTCCTCGAGCAGGTCAGGCCGCTCGTGCGCGAGCCGGGAGTACCCCCGTGTGGCCAGGTCCACCATCTCGAGCAGGCGCCTCGGCACCCGCTTCGCGTCGTGGTCGTCGACCAGCCAGTCGGAGAACGCGCTCACGAGCGACACCAGCACCTGGCTGAGCCCCCGCTGGTACATCGCGATGTCGGGCCGGTTCAGGATGAAGTGCTTGTGCACGAACTTCAGCACCTTCACCTCGTGCCACGCTCGCGTGTCGAGGGTGATCGCCCCCGTGCGCGGTGTGTCGGCCGGCGCGGGCACGATCGAGCGCTCGAAGTGCGCAATCCAGCGGCTGGTGAACGTCGAGAGCACGCGTTCCGCCGCGATCGAGCCGTCGAACACGGTCGAGAGAAGGCCCTCCACCAGATCCTCCGACACCACGGCCACCGCGTCGGCGAAGGCGTCGTCGTCGGCGATCCAGGGGTCGTCGCGATGGATGCGCCGCCGCAGCTCCTCAAGCGCCGCCCCGGGGCGGAATTCCGCCACCTCGAGACCGGGCTCGGCCATCAGCCGGAGGGACGCCGAGTTCTCGCTCCAGCCGCGGAACTCCCGCGCCACCGCCACCTGGCTCAGGATGCCGGCCCGGTAGAAGTCGTCGACGTCGTGCACCGAGTAGGCGATGTCGTCGGCGATGTCCATCACCGAGCACTCGAGCGACTGCTCCCACGGTGCGAGCCCAGGGGCCGAGGTGCGCGCCTCGGCGAGGTCGTCGTGCTCCAAGAAGTAGGCCGAGTACTTGCGTGCGACGAGCCGCCCATCGACCCGTTTGATCCCGCGCGGCAGAGCGGATGCGCCGTCGAAGACTTCGGCGACCCCGTCGAGCGACGGCGTCCAGGGGTACTTCGAGACGGCCGTGCGCACCGCCGCCGTGAGGTTGAGCCCTTCGGATGCGCCGTCGCACACGTCGAGCGCCGCGAGGATGCGGTAGGTCTGCGCGTTGCCCTCGAACCCGTCGGCGAGGCCGAGGGTGTCGCGGGCGATCTTATTGAGCACGTTCTCGCCGAGGTGTCCGAAGGGCGGATGCCCGAGGTCGTGCGCGCTGGCGGCCGCCTGCACCACCACGGCGTCGCATCCGCCGGGCGAGGTCAGCGCGGGGGTCGCCCCCACGAGCGCGTTGTCGACCGTCACGGCGATGGCCCGCGACACCGCGGTCACCTTCAGCGAGTGGGTGAGCCGGTTATGGATGAGTGCGCTCGCCCCCGCCTGCGAGATCACCTGGGTCACCGCGGAGAGCCGCGAGAAGTAGGGCGAGAAGCGCACCCGCTCGAGATCGATGCGGTACTCGGGGTTGTAGTCGGCCCGCTGGATCTCGTCGAGCTCCTCGGGCTGGCGGCGCTGCACGCGCGCATCGATCTGCACGATCGCCCTCCTTCCGGTTGCACTCATCATGGTGCATCTCCGGATGCATCGGCGGAGGCCCGCTCGTAGGCTGAGTCCATGCGGATCGAAGTCGCGGTGGAGCAGTGGCAGCAGGCCTGCTGCGGAGATCCCTTCGCCGTGGGCGACCGGGTCGCATGGACGGTCTCCGCCGGCGATCCGGACGAGCGGGATCCGGATGCTCTCCCCCGCTACTCCGAAGACTACCACGCCCTCATCCCCGAGGACGTGCCGTCGGCGAGGATCACCGGAGAAGTCGTCGCCCTCGCCGCCGTCGTGTACGCCCGCGACGAGGTGGCCTCCGGGGCGTCATCGTTCCGCCTCGACACCACGCGGTTCACGACGCATCCGCTCACCAGCGTCGGCCACGGGTCCGAACGGATGCTCGATGACGACCCCGATACCTACCTCGTCACGCTCGAGATCGCCGAGGGAACCGACCTCCCCGCCTACGCGCTGGGCGACGCCGGGGCCGCGCGCCGGCGCCAGGAGGAATCGACCGCCGACCTGAACCGAGCCCGAGGCGGAGACGATGTGGGCCGGATGCTCGCGGCTCTCGCACACGAGGTGGAGAACCGCTACGGCTCCGTCGCCGACATCACCCGGTGGGCCGATCGGGAGGGCTGCCGGGCCGTGCCCTCACGCGACGGCGCGACCGCGATCCGGTGGACCAGATCGGATGTCGCCGACCAGGACGGCATCGTGGTCACCACGGGCGACGGCTCCTGGTTGCTCGACGCGAGCCCCGACGGCGTCGCCGAGCTCGGCGAGTTCATCGACGCGGTGGCCGAGGGACGCGTTCGAGAGGCCGTCCGGCGAGGCGAGGGCACCCTCTACCTGCTGGACACGGAGGTTCGCTCCTCGGATCGGACATGGACGTCCACGACCGAGTACCTGGGCCCGGAGCCCCAAGGCGTCGTGATGGTCGTCAAGCGCCTGTGGGATCGGGTCCAGCGCGGCGACCACACCTACGCCCCGTGGGGAGCCGGCCCCGACCGGCACTAGCCTGGGACCGTGGACATCAGCCAGCTGCGGCAGTTCCTCGCCGTCTCGGACGAGGGGCACTACTCGCGCGCCGCGAACGCGGAGCACGTGTCACGCGCCACGGTGGAGGCATCCGTCGCCCGGCTCGAAGAGGAACTCGGTCAGACCCTGGTCGCGCTCGACGAGAACGGCGACGTGGTGCTCACGGCCGACGGGATCGCCTTCCGGTCGATCGCCCGCGCCCGCGTCAAGGCCGCGCCCGCGCCCGTGCCGAAGGCCGGCGGCAAGGCCAAGGCCTCGAAGGGCAAAGGGCGCGCACCCGTGGTGAAGGGCGAGCCGAAGCCGTTCAAGAAGCGCCAGGGGCGCTGAGCGGAGCCGTGCCCGCCGGGCGCGGTGGTCCCATCCGTCGGCTGTACAGCACGGCGAGTGCGCCGAGCCCCACGAGCCCCGCCGTGAGACCCACGATGTAGGCGAACACGCTGATCCACCCGCCCGTGGCCGGGTCGAGGAACGGATAGGGGTAGATCTCCCCGCCGCTCGCCGCGGCCCGGATGAAGGTGTAGATCGCCCAGGCGACCGGGTAGATCGGCACGACCCAGAGGCTCCTCCACGGCAACGCCGGCCGGCCCGGTGTGACCAGCCAGTCGATCACGAGAAGGAGCGGCACCCACACGTGCACGATCTCGTTGGGCCACGAGAGCGACACGAACGAGTCGGTCGACGGGATGCCCCGCAGCAGCAGGTTGTAGACGCCCGCCGTGACGATGGCGTAGGCGAGCGTGGCCATGCGCACGGTGGTGAAGAGCGGGGTGTCGCGGCTGCGCCGCAGCGCCAGCATCCCGCCGGCCAGCAGCACCACGATGTTGAACAGGCTGGTCTGGATGGTGAAGTAGCTGAAGTACTCCCACGGATCGAAGGCGTCGTTCGCCACCCGGTCGCCGATCTGGATACCGATCGTGACCGCCAGGCCGAGGCCTGCGATCAACCGGACGATGCCGGCGATGCGTCGTGTCATGAGAGGGATTCGAGACGGAGAGCCACGAGGATTGCGGCTGCACCCCCGGGAACCGCGGCGACGCCGTCGGCACGATCGAGCGTACGCCCGGGATGGCAGCGACAGGCACCCCTGCTACGGTCGAAATCATGACCTCTCGCCGCGCGGCCCTGATCTACAACCCCATCAAAGTCGACCTCGACGCACTGAAGACGGCGGTGTCGGCCGAGGAGCAGGCGAGCGGCTGGGACGAGACCCTCTGGCTCGAGACATCCGAAGACGACCCGGGGCGCGGGCAGACCGACGAGGCCCTCGCGGCCGACGTGCAGCTCATCATCGCGGCCGGCGGCGACGGCACGGTGCGGATGGTGGCGGAGGCCATCCAGAAGGCGGGTTCCTCGACCCCTCTGGCACTTCTGCCCTCGGGTACCGGCAACCTCCTCGCCCGCAACCTCGACCTCACCCTCGATGACGTGCCCAATGCTCTCGAGACGGCGTTCCGCGGCGACGACCGGGCGATCGACCTGGGCCTCATCCGAATCCGCGACGAGAACGACAAGGTGGCCGAGCACGCCTACCTCGTGATGGCCGGCCTCGGGCTCGACGCCAAGATGCTCGCCGCCACCGACGACGAGCTGAAGGCGAAGGTGGGCTGGCTCGCCTACGTGAAGGCCATCGCACAGGTGATGCGCGACAAGAACCAGCTGCGCATCCGCTACAACCTCGACGGGTCGGGCAATAAATCGGTGCGCGCCCACACGATCATGATCGGCAATTGCGGGTCGCTTCCGGCCAACATCCTGCTGCTGCCGGATGCTGCCGTCGACGACGGCGAATTCGACATCGTGCTGCTGCGACCCGAGGGTTTCTTCGGCTGGGTGCAGATCTTCACGAAGGTGCTGTGGGAGAACGGCGTGCTGCGCCGCTCCACCGCCGGCCGCAAGCTCATGGGCCTCACGAAGGAGGTGCGCGCGCTCAACTACCTCAAGGGCAAGGAGCTCGTGCTGAAGCTGCAGCGCCCCGAGGAGATCGAGCTCGACGGCGACGGCTTCGGAAAGGCCGTGTCGCTCAAGACCTGGGTGGAGGCGGGCGGGCTCACCGTGAAGGTGCCGGCCGGCACCGCGCCCGAGGCCGCCGGGGAGACTCCCGCCGTGGCCGGCACGGCTGCCTGAGCGCTCAGCGCATCCGCGTGAGGGTGAGTGCGGCCTCCCGGGCGGCCCGAGCGGCCTCGACCTCGGCGCGGTGACGGTTCGCCGCGACCGGATCGATGGGCGGCACGTGCCGAGCGGCGCGCTCCCTCCCCCACGACTCCAACATCGAGCCGAGCCGGATGGCCAATCGGTCGATCCCGCGGGGTGTTGCATCGAGGGCGGTCATGATTCACTCTCCTTCGTCGGTCGGCCGGCGGTCTGCGGTGTCTCGACGCCGTCGAGCACCGGGAAGGCGGCGAGTTGCACCTGCACGGGCCGCGACCCGGGCACCGGTGCGGACAGTTGCGGGCGGTGTCGCACGATGAAGTCATCGATCACCCGCTCGAGTTCCCTGGTGAGATCCGCCAGCTGCTCGCTCGTCACCCTGACGTTCGACGTGCTGTAGGCCGACGCATCCCTCCACTCCTTCGGCAGCTCGGCGTCACCTCGTCGCACGAAGTCGCTCAACAGCACTTCGCGGGAGTGCAGCCACTCGTTCATCACGATCGCGTTCGCCGAGCGGGCCGCGGCCGTGGGCGGCAGATCGCTCGCCTCGACCGAGATGCCGCCCGGCACCCTCTCCCACCACCGGTCACGCGCGTTGCCACGCCCTTCGACCTCGCGGATGAAGTTGTGCCGTGCCAGCTGCCGCAGGTGGTAGCTGGTGACCCCGGATGACTCCCCCAGCCGCTCGGCGAGACTGCTCGCCGTCTGGGCGCCGTAGGTCGACAGCACGTCGAGCATGCGCACCCGCAGCGGATGCGCCAGTCCCTTCAGCGAGTCGATGTCGAGCGACCGCACCGGGAAGCGTGTCTGTTCGTCGTCCATACTGCAAAGATACCTTTGCAAACATAATTCTGCAAATGTTTCTCTGGGATTTCTGCGCCTAGGCTTGATGGATGGCAACAGTGATCCTCGTACGGCATGGCCGCACGGCCGCGAACGTCGCCGGGGTGCTGGCCGGGCGCTCCCCGGGGGTCGATCTCGACGAGGTGGGCCGCAGCCAGGCGGAGCGCACGGGCGAACGGCTGGCGGTGGTGCCGCTGGTGGGCGTCGTGTCGAGCCCGCTGGAGCGCTGCAGGGAGACGAGTGCGTTCATCCTGAACCGACACCGTGACGGGAACGCCCCTCCCCTGCTGATCGAGCATGACCTCACCGAGGCCGACTACGGCGACTGGCAGGGTCGCACGCTCGCCGAGTTGGCGAAGGAGCCACTCTGGACCGCGGTGCAGCACAGGCCCTCGACGGTCACCTTCCCCGGCGGTGAGCCGATGGCCGGGATGCAGTCGCGCGCGGTGGCGGCCATCGCACGCCATGATGCGGCCTTCGAGGCCGAGCACGGAAAGGGCGCCGTGTGGGTGGCGGTGAGCCACGGCGACGTGATCAAGTCGATCCTCGCCGACGCGCTCGGCACGCCGCTCGACCGGTTCCAGCGCATCAGCGTGGGTCCCGCATCCGTGTCGATCGTGCGGTTCGGCGAGGGAGACCCCGTAGTGCACTCCACCAACACCGACTCCGGTGATCTCTCGTGGCTTCGCGCCACAGCACCGGATGCCGTCGCCCAGCTGGGCGGTGGGGCCGGAACGCCCGAACCCACGCAGCCGGCTCCCGTCGAGCGCTCCTAAAATAGGCCCATGCCCACAATCGTGCACGAGTTCGCCTGGCCGGATCGCGTCGTCGTCGGCACGGTCGGGCTCCCCGGCGCCCGCACCTTCTACCTGCAGGTGCGCGACGGCGCCCGCTCGTCGGCCGTGGCCCTCGAGAAGGAGCAGGCCGCCCTGCTCGCCGAGAAGGTCGACGAGATCCTCGACGAGCTGATGGTGAACGACGGCAATCGCTTCAGCGTGCCCGCCGTCACTCCGGCCGAGCTCATCGACGATGATCCGCTCGAGCTGCCGGTGGAGGAGCAGTTCCGGGCCGGGGCGCTGAGTCTCGGCTGGGATCCGTCGACGGCCCAGATCGTGATCGAGGCGTATCCGTTCATCGAGGTGGAGGTCGAGGTGGGCGACGACGGCTCGATCGAGGTCGACATCGACTCGCTCGACCCGAGCCAGGTGGAACCCGAGGAGATGGTGCTCGTGCGCTTCCCCGTGGGCACCGCCCGGGCGTTCGCGAAGCGCACGCGCGAGATCGTGGCCGCGGGCCGGCCGCCCGGCGACGACGGCTGAGCCCGTCGGTGACCGAACTCGAGCTGACCGGCCGCATCCCCACGGCCTCGAACGCCACGTTCCTCGCCGCTCTCGGCGACACCGAGGTGGTCTACAAGCCGATCGCCGGGGAGAAACCGCTCTGGGACTTCCCCGACGGGCTGCTCGCCCACCGGGAGGTGGCGGCCTATCTCGTGTCGGAGGCCCTCGAGTGGGACATCGTGCCGCGAACCTGGATCCGCGACGGGCCGCTCGGCGAGGGCATGGTGCAGCTCTGGCGCGACGCCGATCCCGAGCAGTCGGCGGTCGACCTCGTGCCGGCGGATGGCGTTCCCGACACGGGCTGGCGCCTCGTGCTCGAGGGCTACGACGAGCGCGAGCGGCCGGTGGCCCTCATCCACGAAGACAGCGCCGCCCTCCGCCGCATGGCGGTGTTCGATGTGCTCGTGAACAATGCCGACCGCAAGGGCGCCCATGTGCTCGAGATGCCGGATGGGCATCGGCACGGTGTCGACCACGGGCTCACCTTCCACGCCGAGCACAAACTGCGCACCGTGCTCTGGGGCTGGGTGGGCGACGAACTCGACGCCGAGGAGCTCGCGGGCATCGAGCGCCTGCGCGGCCGGCTCGAGGGCGACCTCGGCGCATCCCTCGCCCCGCTCCTCACGGCCGCCGAGCTCTCGGCCTTCGCCGCCCGGTGCGAACGGCTGGCCTCGCGTGGCGTCTTCCCGGCTCCTCGCGGAGAAATGCCCTCGGTGCCCTGGCCCCTCTTCTGAGGCGCCGCCCGAGTTGCCACAACCTGCTGTCTCCGCCCGCGACTTGCCACAACTTGTGGCAACCCGAACGACCGCCCACCCCTACACCCGCCGCGAGTTGCCACAAACCGTTGGCTCCGGGCGCGACTTGCCACAACTTGTGGCAACCCGAACGACCGCCCACCCCCACACCCGCCGCGAGTTGCCACAAACCGTTGGCTCCGGGCGCGACTTGCCACAACTTGTGGCAACCCGAACGACCGCCCACCCCCACACCCGCCGCGGGTTGCCACAAACCGTTGGCCCGCGACGCGACTTGCCACAACTTGTGGCAAGTCGAGGTCAGCTCGCGCGCCAGCCCCAGCCGCGGCCGAACAGGTCGTCGTAGCCGCCTCCCGTGCCGCCGGCGTCGCCGCGGCGCGAACCGAGGTACGACCCCACGACGGCCGCGCTGAGGTCGTCGGCCTCCGGCGCCACCACCGTGCCGCCCACCCGCCGCGCCATCGAGTCGATGAACCGCGCGAGCCCGGGATCCTCCCCCAGCCGGAAGAACGTGGTCTTCGCCCCGAGCCGCATCGAGTTGTCGAGCTCGCGCACCGCGTAGGCGATGGTGAGCGGATGCGGCGGGTAGTCGAAGAACACCTCGCCGTTCGCCTCGAGATGCGAGGTGGGCTCGCCATCCGTCACGATCAGCAGCACCGGCTGGGCATTCGGATGCTTGCGGAAGTGCCGATTGGCCAAGAGCAACGCGTGGTGCAGATTCGTGCCCTTGTCCCAGCGGGCATCGAGGCCCACCAGGTGCTCGATGTCCATCACCTCGGCGTGCCGGCCGAAGCCGATGAGCTGCAGGTCGTCGCCCCGGAACCGTGAGGTGATGAGGGTGTGCAGCGCGAGCGCGGTGCGCTTCATGGGCACCCAGCGGCCGTCCATCGCCATCGAGAACGAGGTGTCGACGAGGAGGGCGACGGCGGCTCGCGTGCGGGCCTCGGTCTCCTGCACCTCGACGTCGCCGATCTCAATCCTCACGCCCCCGCCCGGGAGGCGGTCGGCAGCCGTGCGCGTGATCGCGTTCGTGATCGTGCGCGTGACATCCCACGGCTCCGTGTCGCCGAACGCCCACTCGCGGGTCGCGCCCGAGCGCTCGCCCGCGGCGCCCGCCTGCCGGATCTCGCGGTTGCCCTGCCGCCCCATCTTCTCGGAGACGTCGCGCAACAGCGACTTGCCGAGCTGCCGCATCGCCTTCGGGGTCATGGTGAGCCGGCCGTCCGACGAGCGCTTCATGGTGCCGGAGTCGCGCAGCGCCTTCTCGAGCTGCTGGAGGGTGCGCGCATCCACCACCGCGTCGTCGCCGAGCTGGCGCGAGAGCTTGTCGAGATCGAGGTCGTCGATTCGGGAACCGTTGTACGACTGGGAGAGCTGCTCGGAGAGCTCGTCGAGGTCGGCGATATCCTGGAAGACGCCGGTGCCGTCGCCGAGGCCGAGTCCCTCCTGACCCTCCATCCGCTCCGATCCTCCCCAGTCCTCACCGGGTCGGAGGTCGCGGAGATTTCCGTCGAGCTCGGCGAGCGACTGCATGAGCTCCGGCGAGCCGAACGCCTCGGCGGCGAGCGCGTCGAGTTCGTCGCGCTGCTCCTGGGTCATCGAGTTGCGCATCCGCTGCGCCGCGGCAGCACGGGCGGCGAGCGCGTCGAGCAGCTCGTCGATGTCGGCGGGGTTCTCGGAAAAGAACTCGCCGTGCTTCGCCATGAACTCCCCGAATTGCGATGACGTGTCGTCGCCGCGCTTGTGGGCGTCGAGGAGGGCGTTCAGATCGGTCATCATCTCGTTCACGGCGGCCCGGTCGGCATCCGTGGCGTTCTCCAGCGCGTTCTTCATGCCGGCGAAGCGCTGGTCGAGCATCTCGCGGCCGAGCAGGTCTTTGATCTTCTCGAAGTCGGCGCGGGCCTCGCCGCTCTTCCAGTCGTAGCCGTTCAGCTCGCTCACCGCGGCGGCGGGCGATGCGGGCACGTTGTCCAGCTGCATCTGGGCGAGCGCACGCTCGCCCTCGTCCATCAGCGGATCGCGGGCCAGTTGCTTGCGCTCGGCGAGCACCGCCGAATCCAGCAGTTCCTTGATCTCCTGCAGGGTGCCATCGAGATTGTGCTTCTGTGCGAGTTCGCGGCGCCGTTCGGCGACCCGTCGGGCGAGATCATCGAGACCGGCCTGGTCGCGGCCACCGCGACGGAGGAATTCGCGCAGCGCCTGCTCGGGCGACGACCCGCCCATCACGTCTTCGCCGATGGCATCGAGCGCCTCGGAGAGATCGACCGGCGGCGCGAGCGGGTCGGGCCCGTCGACGTACTTGCCGTACCGCGAACCCCGGGTGAGCCGCCGGTTGGCCCTAGCCATAGACCGTCTCGCCCCCCGCGGAATCCTTGCTGATCTTGCGGCCGAGGTAGAGGCCCTCGAGGGCGAGTTCGATGGCCCCGGCGCGCTGGCCGTCGTTCGTGGCGCCGAGCCGGTCGCAGATCTCGTCGTAGAGCTCCGACTCGCCGAGCGAGGGCAGCCCGGCCAGGAAGTCGCGAGCGGCCACCTGCTCACCCGTGGTCACCATCACCCCGTTCTCGATGGCGTCGACGAGCAGACCGAAGTCGACGCCCCGGAAGTGCGCTCGCACCGTCTCCGCGGTGGCGGTGCGGAGCAGATGGTCGAGGATCTCGTCCTCCCGTCCCTCCTCGCCCGACTCGAACTCGATCTTGCCGCCGAGCACATCCACGGCGGTCTCGAGGTCGACGGGCCGGGCCACCGCTTCGGGTTCACCCTGCCGCGTGGCGCGGTGGATGGCCGCGGCCGCGATGGTCTCGGCACCCGCGATGGCGAACCGCGCGCTCACACCGCTGCGCTGATCCACCGAGCTCGACGATCGCAGGGCACGCGTGAACCGGGCGAGGATCTCCACCAGGTAGTCCGGCACCTCGGCCACGAGCTCGGCCTCCTGGCGGATGACCGCCACTTCGTCGTCGAGCTCCGTCGGGTAGTGGGTGCGGATCTCGGCGCCGAAGCGGTCTTTCAGCGGCGTGATGATGCGGCCGCGGTTCGTGTAGTCCTCGGGGTTGGCGCTCGCCATCACGAGCACGTCGAGCGGCAACCGCAGCACGTAGCCGCGGATCTGGATGTCGCGCTCCTCCATCACGTTGAGCATCGCCACCTGGATCCGCTCGGCGAGGTCGGGCAGCTCGTTGATGGCCACGATGCCGCGATGGCTGCGCGGGATGAGGCCGAAGTGGATCGTCTCCGGGTCGCCGAGGCTCCGCCCCTCCGCCACCTTCATGGGGTCGACGTCGCCGATGAGGTCGGCCACAGACGTGTCGGGGGTCGCGAGCTTCTCGAAGTAGCGCTCCTCGCGGCTGCGCCATACCACGGGCAGATCGTCGCCCAGCTCCGCAGCCCGTCGGACGCTCTGCGTGGTGATGGGCTCGAACGGATGCTCGCCGAGCTCCGATCCCTCGATCACCGGCGACCATTCGTCGAGCAGCCCGGAGAGCGTGCGCAGCAGACGCGTCTTGCCCTGCCCGCGTTCGCCCAGCAGCACGATGTCGTGCCCGGCGATGAGTGCTCGCTCGAGCTGAGGGATGACCGTCGAGTCGAAGCCATGGAGCCCCGGCCACGGGTCTCGGCCCTCGCGGAGGGCGGTGAGGAGGTTGTGTCGGATCTCGGCGCGCAGGCTCCTGAGTTCGTGCCCCGAGGCACGCAGTTCGCCTGTGGTTGCGATAGTTGGGCGCATCACCTCAGCCATGCTACGCCGGGCTCAGGGCACGATGTCGGTGAGCGATTACGGGCAGGTGAATTCGCGCTGGGACTCGGCTGGGTACCGCGACGAGATGTCCTCAAACGCACCACATCCGGCCGGATCGCTCTCCCACAGGTGTCGACAGAGCGCGTAGAACTGAATGACGATCCGCAGTCAGCATCGGAAAGAAGGGGCGGCATGTCGAGCGATCGCACTCCACTGGCGGACTTCCTCCGAGCGAGACGCGAGAGCATCCAGCCGGAGCAGGTCGGCCTCCCCCGCGAGCCGGGGCGGCGCGTGCCCGGTCTCCGGCGCGAAGAGGTCGCTGCGCTCGCGGGAATCAGCCCCGAGTACTACCTGCGACTCGAGAAGGGCCGCGATCACCAGCCCTCCGACCAGGTGCTCGGCTCGATCGCCCGCGCCTTCCGTCTCGACACGGATGCGCGCACCTACCTGTTCCGGCTGGTGCGCCCGTGGCCACCCCTTCGCCGGCCTCCCGCATCGCGCCCGGTCGACCGCGGCCTGCTGGAGCTGCTCGAGCAGTGGACGACCACGCCCGCCTACCTCTTCGACCGCAATCACGACGTCCTGGCCGCCAACGCTCTGGCCCGCGTGATCGCCCCCGGCCTGCTCGAGCCCGGCGAGAACCTCGTGATGGCTGCGTTCGAACGCGACAGCCCGAGCAGAACGGACTCCCTCACGTGGGAGCCGGAGGCCCGCGGACTCGTGGCCGCGCTGCGCTATCACGGCGACCCGGGCGACCCTCGTCTTCAGGAGATCGTCGGCACCCTCTCGGCCAGGAGCCGGAGCTTCCGCCGCATCTGGGAGCGGCACGAGGCCCGGCCGCAGAGCACGGGTGTCACCGTTCACCCGGTCGAGCCGTTCGGGGTGCTCGAGTTGCACTGGCAGAGCTTCCAGCTCCCGGGGGATGCGGGACAGTTCCTCACCACGTTCTTCGCCCAGCCCGGCACCCCGACCGCTGCAGCGCTCGCCGAGCTGGCCCAGGGCATCGCCCGCGGAGACGACGGCTCCGTCAGCGCGACACGGACCGCCGCGTCGTCTGGAATCGACGCTGATACTCGGATGGCTTGACCCCGAGACGCGCCACGAACGCACGGCGGAAGGCCACGGGCGAGCTGTAGCCCGCATCCGTCGCCGCCCGGGCGACCCCGACACCCGATTCGAGCCGTGTCACCGCCAGGTCGAGACGCAGCGAGTTCACGTACTCGAGCGGGGTCATGCCCAGCTCGTCCCGCATGATGCGGGTGAGGTGCCGCGGGCTCACGTTGGCGTGGACGGCGAGGTCGCGGAGGGTGCACGGGCGACTCGGGTCTTCGGCGATGTAGTCGGCCACACGGCGCACCACGGCCGTGCGGGGCGGGGTGGCGCGCAGCGACGCGGAGAACTGCGACTGGCCGCCGGAGCGCTGCATGTAGACGAGCAGCAACTGGGCGACGCTGCGGGCGATGTCGGCTCCGTGATCCTCCTCGAGCAGCGACAGCGCGAGGTCGATCCCGGCGGCGACCCCTGCGGAGCTGAAGACGCAGCCGTCCTGCACGAAGATCGCGTCGGGTTTGACATCGATCGCCGGGTACATCGCCTGCAGCCGATCGGCGAACTTCCAGTGCGTGGTGGCGGAACGGCCATCGAGCAGACCGGTCGCCGCCAGCGCGAACGCGCCGCTGCAGATCGACACGATGCGGCGGGAACGGCCCGCCAGGAGCGCGACCGCCTCGCGGATCGCGGGATCGTCGAACACGGCGGGAGCACTCTCGCTGCCCGGCACGATCACGGTGTCGAGGGGGCCCGCCAAGGCGGCGGCGGCCTGCACGCTCACCCGCACGCCCATCGAGGTGGTGACATCGGCTCCATCCGGCGACAGCATCACGATCTCGTAGCCGTCGACCCGCTGATTGGCCTCGAGGAACACCTCTGCGGGGCCGACGAAATCGAGCATCTTCACTCCGTCGAAGAGCAGGAAGCCGATCGTGCGTGTCATCAGGGGCCCCTCGAGTTATTGAATGCTCGCTCCATTAAACAGCATGCCCGGCTCCCCCGGCGCTCTCTCCGGGAAATCCCGGCATCCCGGTAACGTGGTCCCATGAGCAGGCCGCGGCGCTTCGACGAACAGTTGCTGCTCGACCACGCCCAAGAGGCGTTCTGGGTGAACGGGTACGACCGCACCACCATCGAAGTGGTGGCCGCGGCATCCGGTGTCGGCAATGGCAGCATCTACGCGGCCTACGGCAGCAAGCTCGGGCTCTTCCTCGCTGTCTTCGCCCGGTACTGCGCCGGCCGTGTCGAACTGGTCGACAGCGTGGTGTCGGCGCACCACGGCGACTTCGAGTCGGCCGTCGCCCACTACCTCGACGAGATCGTGGCCGACTGCACCTCGCATGCCGACCGGCGCGGATGTCTCATGCTCAACTCCCTGGCAGAACTCGGCGCCCGCTTCCCCGAGGTCGTCACGATCGGGCGCAGCACACTCACGGCCATGGAACAGGTGGTCGCCAAGCGCGTCGTGCAGGCCGTCGACGAGGGCGAGATGGCACTCACCGCACCCGAGGTCGAGCCGCTGAGCGCCCACATCGTGCTCGTGTCGCAGGGCCTCATCAGCCTCAGCCGCATCGGCGTCTCCGCCGATGAGTTGCGGGGTATCGCCTCGACCTCCAGCCGCATGTCGGCGCTGCTGCACACCCACGCCGCCTGAGCCGCAGAGAGGGAGAAGGGCGAGTCGCCCACCCTCATCGCCCTCATCACCCACGCCGGGTCGGCCGTGCCCGTGCGGCTCGGCGCGTGCTCAGGCCGTCAGGCGCCTGAGCTCGGCCAGGGCGTCGCCGATGCACTCGGCGAGCGTACGGGTCTCACCCGGCGCGATCCAGGCCTCGAAACCGCGGCCGAACACCGCCACACCGGCATCGGCCGCCAGCTCCGCGGCCGGTGACGGCACGCCTCGTGCCCGCAGTGCCTCCGCGGAGGCCTCGCCGAGGGTGGACATCTTGAGCAGCTCCCGCTCCTGAAGGCTGGGATGGGCGGCGATCGCCACGGCGCGCAGCCGGGCGTGATCGCGACGCTCTTCGAGCAGAGCGGTTCCGCTCTGCATCGCCTGGCCCATCACGTCGAGGGGTTTCGACGCCTCGGGGGCCGCGGCGATCGAGGCCACCACGGCGTTGAGCAGAGCCGACGACCCGTCGAACAGCACCTCCCGCTTGTCGGCGAAGTGCCGGAAGAAGGTGCGCTCGGTCACTCCCGCGCGCTCGGCGATGTCGAGCGCGGTGGTCTGATCGAATCCGCGCTCGCTGTAGAGCTCGAGCGCGGCGCGCGCGAGGCGCCCGGCTGCATCCGGTTCCCATCGGCCCATAGACCCATTCTAGTGAACTCGTCGTGAATGATGTCAGTCACTGACATTAAGGTGCTACGCTGATGACAGCAACTGACATCAACCTCGGTCCGCTCACTGCGGCCGGGACCAAGGAGAGCATCATGCGCGTATTCGTCACGGGAGCAGCCGGCTGGATCGGCAGCGCCGTCGTGGCCGAGCTCCTGGCCGCGGGCCACGAGGTCACGGGCCTCGCCCGCAGCGACGCCTCGGCCGAGGCCATCACGGCGGCGGGTGCAACAGCCCTTCGCGGCAGCCTCGACGACCTCGAAGGTCTGCGGGCTGCCGCCGAGGCATCCGAGGGCGTCGTGCACCTCGGCTTCAAGCACGACTTCTCCGACATGGCGGGCGCAGGCCGCACCGAACGCGCCGTGATCGAGACCTTCGGTGCCGCCCTGGAGGGCACAGACCGCCCGCTGCTCTTCGCCTCGGGCGTGGCCATGCTGGCCCCTGGCCGGGTGGTCACCGAGAACGACGCCAACCCCACCAGCGGGCCGGATGCTCCGCGCGGCGGTGCCGAGAACCTCGCCTTCTCGTACGCGGAACGAGGCATCCGCCCGGTGAGCCTGCGCTTCTCGCCCACTGTGCACGGCGAGGGCGACCACGGATTCATGGCGGTGGTCGCCGGCATCGCGCGCCAGAAGGGCGTCGCCGCCTTCATCGGCGACGGCTCGAACCGCTGGCCGGCCGTGCATCGCAGCGACGCCGCACGTCTGGTGCACCTCGCTCTCGAGAAGGCGCCGGCGGGATCGGCGGTGCACGCCGTGGGCGAGGAGGGCATCGCGGCGCGCGACATCTCGGCCGCCATCGCCGAGCAGCTGGGCATCGAGGCGGTGTCGATCGCCCCGGATGCCGCCGCCGAGCACTTCGGCTGGATGAGTCACTTCTGGGGTGTCGACATGCCGGCCTCGAGCAAGCTCACGCGGGAGCTGCTCGACTGGGCGCCGACCGGCCCCACGCTCCTCGACGACCTCGCCGCAGGCCACTACACGCGCTGAGTACGATTGTGGGGTGAGTGACGACGACGAGCAGCAGCTGGCGTCGCGCATCGGCCTCGGCCTCGCCGCCGTCGGTCGCCCGGCCTACATCACGGTCGGGCGCGCCCATGACCTCGGCGGCGATTCCGACCGCTCGATCGACGCCCTGCGCGAGCGGGCCCACAACCTGCTCGATGCGGCCTGGTGGTTGGGCATCCGTTACGTCGACTGCGCTCGTTCGTACGGCCGCGCCGAAGAGTTCCTCGGGTCGTGGCTGGCCGCGCATCCGGGCCGTCGCGACGAACTCACCATCGGATCGAAGTGGGGCTACGAGTACACCGGCGACTGGCGGATGGATGCGCCCGCGCACGAGCGCAAGGAGCACTCCCTCGCGATGCTCGATCGCCAGTGGGCCGAGACGCAGACGGCGCTCGGCACCGTGCCCGACGTGTACCTCATCCACTCGCTCACCCCCGACAGCCCGGCCCTCGGTGACGCCGCGCTCCTAGACCGTCTGAGGTCGCTGGCCGAGGGCGGCGTGCGGATCGGCTTCTCCACCAGCGGCCCGCAGCAATCCGCCGTGATCGACGCAGCCCTGGCACTGCCCGACTCGCCGTTCTCCGCCGTGCAGAGCACGTGGAACCTGCTCGAGCAGTCGGCGGATGCGGCACTCGAGCGCGCGAACGACGCCCGCTGGCTCGTGGTGGTGAAGGAGGTGCTGGCCAATGGCCGGCTCACCGCCGATGGCGTGGCCGGAGACCCCTTCGCCGAGGCCGCCGCAGCCCTCGCCGAGACCGACGCACAGTCGCTGGCAAGCCTCGCTGTGGGCGCAGCGGTGGCGCATCCGTGGGCCGACATCGTGCTGAGCGGCGCAGTGACGCGCGCCCAGTTGCGTGAGAACCTCCAGGCCAGGGTTCCGGATGCGGCCGCTCCTCTGCTGGCGGGCCTCGCCGAGCCCGCCGAGCAGTACTGGGCCGCCCGCACCTCCCGCCCCTGGACCTGACCCGCCACGCAGCGGGTGCGGGCGGGATGACGGTCAGCGTTCGCGGATCAGCTGCTCCCGATACCCGTTCTAGTGGCCGATCGGCACGCCCTCGGCGGCGCCGCCGGCCTCCTCCTCGAGCAGGTGCTCATCGTCGGCTGAGACGGCCGGGCGACGCAGGAAGAACGAGGCCACCACGCCGAACAGCGAGATGACCGCTCCGCACAGGAACGCGGCCTGGATGCCTGCCGCCGAGGCGGAGATCTGGCTGCTGCCCGTCGTGAGCTGGGTGGCGGTGACACCCGCCATCACGGCCACGAACAGCGCGGTTCCGGATGCCCCGGCCAACTGCTGCACGGTGCCGATCACGGCCGAGCCGTGCGAGTAGAGCTTCGGGCGCAGCGCGCCGAGCCCGGCCGTGAACAGCGGCGTGAACATCAGTGCGAGACCGATGCTCAGCACCACGTGAGCCGCGAGCACCCACCACATCGACGTGTTCTGGTTCACCAGGGTGAGACCCCAGAGCACACCGCTCACGATGATGGCTCCCGGGATGACGAGCGGGCGCGGGCCCACCCGGTCGTAGAGCCGCCCGACGAACGGCGCGAGCGCGCCCATCACGAGACCGCCCGGCAGCAGCAGCAGCCCGGTGGTGAGCGCATCCAGCTGCAGAACGCCCTGCATGAAGAACGGCAGCACGATGATGGTGCCGAACAGCGCCATCATGCTCACTCCCATGAGCAGCACCGACACCGTGAAGGTACGGGAGCGGAAGGTGCGGAGGTCGAGCAGAGCGCGGTCGGCCCGCTGCAGCGTGATCTGGCGCCAGACGAACGCGGCGAGCGCGACGAGACCCACGATGAGCGGCAGCCAGTTCGTCATGAACGTGGCACCCGGGGCGGCGAGATTGCTGAGGCCGAACACGAGCCCGCCGAATCCGAAGGCCGACAGGATGATGGAGAACACATCGATCGGCACCGGGCGCGGCGTGGTGACGTTCTGCACGCGCAGGAAGCCCAGCACGAGGGCGCCCAGGGCGATCGGCAGGACGAGGATGAACATCCACCGCCAGGAGAGCGTGCTGAGGATGATGCCCGAGATGGTGGGGCCGATCGCGGGGGCGACCGAGATGACGATCGAGATGTTGCCCATGGTGCGGCCGCGCACGGCCGGTGGCACCACGGTCATGACAGTGGTCATGAGCAGCGGCATCATGATGGCCGTGCCGGTGGCCTGCACGATACGGCCCACCAGGAGCACCTCGAAGCCGGGTGCGCTGGCGGCGATGAGCGTGCCGAGCGAGAACAGCGACATCGCCGTGATGAACACGGGTCGGGTGTTGAAGCGCTGCAGCAGGAAACCGGTGATCGGGATGACCACGGCCATGGTGAGCATGAACGCCGTCGACAGCCACTGGGCCGCCACCTCGGTGATGCCGAGGTCAGTGACGAGGTGCGGGATGGCGACACCCATGATGGTCTCGTTGAGGATGACCACGAAGGCCGAGACGAGCAGCAGGTTGATCACGAGCTTGTTGCGGCGGTCGATGTGCGCGCTCTCCGCGGATGCGGTGTCGCCGGATGCGGTGCCGCCGACGGCGGCGGGTGCGAGCTGTTCGGTCACGGGGATGTCCTGTCGATGAGGGCGGGAGCAGAAGGGGTGGTGCGCGGCCAGACGCCGGAAGTCTGTGAGGAGAACGTCGACGACAGTCTGTCTTATTCCACCGACATCGGAATCCGTGGTGGTCGACCCGATGTGAACAGTGTACACATTAGCGGCGGCGGGCAGAACCCCTCAAGCCCGCCGAGGCGGCCAGCGCCGCCACGAGACACATCCCCGCCACGGTCGCGAGTGTCGCCTGCCACCCCGATGCGTCGTAGACGAGACCGACCGCCCAGCCGAAGAAGGCGGTGCCGCCGAGCCACGAGAGCTGGTAGATCGCGGTCGCCTGCGCCCGGCCCACCCGCGCCCACCGCCCGCTCAATCCGCTGGCCACCGGATGCGCGCTGAAGCACCCGAAGGTGAACACCACGAGACCGGTGAACACCACCACGAGCACGGAGCTGGCGAGCAGCAGCAGGCCCACGAGCATGAGCGCGGTGCCCGCGAGGATCATCCGGAGCGGACCGAACCTCTCGGCCAAGGCGCCGGAGAGCCTGCTGGCCACCGTGCCTGCCAGATAGGCCAGGAAGATGAGGCTCACAAGCGTCTCCTGCACCCCGAAGGCCGGGCTCGCGATCTGGAAGCCGAGGTAGTTGTAGACCACCGCGAAGGCCCCCATGAGCAGGAGACCCTGCGCGAAGATCGCGAGCATCGTGGGATCGCGGAGGTTGCCGAGGATGCGCGCTCGCAGCGGTGCGCCGCCCGTCGGTGCGCGAACGAAGCCCCGGGGTTCGGGCACGAGCAGCCAGAACGCCGCCGCCGCGGCCGCGCCGAGCACCGCCACCACGGCGAGACCGATGCGCCAGCCCACGAGCTCGGCGAGCGGGCCGGCGACGAGGCGACCGGCGATTCCGCCGATCGTGTTGCCCGCGACATAGGTTCCGGCAGCCACCCCCACCCAGGCGCCGTGCAGTTCCTCGGCCAGATAGGCCACCGCGATGGCGGGCACGGCACCGAGCGCCAGCCCCACGAACCCCCGTGCCACCACCACCGCCTCGAAGGTCGGCATGAGCGGCACGACGACCGAGAACACGGTGGCGGCGAGCAGAGAGAGTTTCATGGCTCGGGTGCGCCCGATCCGGTCGGCGAGCGAGGCCCAGGGCAGCACCGAGAGGGCGAGGCCGATCGTGGTGGCCGACACCGTGAGCGCCGCGGTCGCCGCGCTGATGCCGAAGTCGGTGCGGAGGGCCGGCAGAACCGCCTGGGCGTCGAACACCTGCGCGAAGGTGGCGAAACCGGCCGCGAAGAGGGCGAGCACGATTCGCCGGTACTGCGGTTCTCCGCGCTCGAAACCCCGCCACGACGAGCCATCCGCACCCCCGGATGCGCCGCGCGAATTCACGTCACCAGCTTGCCACGCGGAACCCCTTGCCCTCCGCCCGCCTCCGGGGCTACGGTCGCCGTGAACCGAACCGCCCTGGCGTGACCTCTTCGAGGAGAACGGCTTCGCCACGATCGCTCCGGGGTGGCCCGACGACCCTGACAGCGTGGAAGAGGCACGGAAGGATCCCGACGTCTTCGCGCACAAGATGGTGAAGCAGGTCACCGATCACTACCTCGAGGCGATCGACGGCCTCACCCAGGCGCCTGCCGTGGTGGGGCACTCGTTCGGCGGACTCATCGCCCAGAAGATCGCCGGCACCGGCGCCGCCGAGGTGACGGTCGCCATCGACCCGGCTCCGTTCCAGGGCGTTCTGCCGCTTCCGGTGTCGTCGCTGAAGTCGTCGGCACCCGTGCTCGCCAACCCGCTCAATTTCGGCAGGGCGGTGTCGCTCACCCTCGAGCAGTTCACGTTCGGCTGGGCCAACACTCTCGAGGCGGACGAGGCCGAGCAGCTCTGGACCACCTATCACGTGGCGGCATCCGGAGTTCCTCTCTTCCAGGCCGCCACGGCCAATTTCAACCCGTTCACCGAGACGAAGGTCGACACGAGGAATCCGGCGCGTGGGCCATTGCTCATCGTCTCCGGCGAGCACGACAACACGGTGCCGCGGGCGATGACCGAGGCGGCCTTCCGAATCCAGCAGAAGAACCCGGCCCTGACCGAGTTCATCGAGATGCCGGGTCGCGGCCACTCGCTCACGATCGACCACGGCTGGAGAGGAGTGGCCGACGAGGTGCTGGCGTTCGTCACGACGCAGACGGCGAACGACTGACGGAGGGCGGGCCACGGGCGATGGAATGCCCGGCCGCTCCGGCTGCTCCGACTGAACGCACGGCTGCGGGCCGATGACGGGAGCATGTGCGAGACTCGAGGGAAGCCCAGCCCAGCCCCTGGTACCGAAAGCCGCACTCGATGACTGAATCCGCCGAACTCCCTCGCGAGGAGATCGCCGCCCGCCTCGCCCAGTCGGTCGGGCGGCTCAACCGCCGCATCCGCGCCGACAGCGAGCTCACTCCCGGGCAGGTGTCGGCTCTCGCCACCATCGTGCGCTGCGGCCCCATCCGTCCAGGCGACCTCGCGCGGGTCGAACGGGTCGCCGCTCCCACGATCACCCGTCTGCTCGCCGATCTCGAGACCCGGGGCCTGGTGGCCCGCACCTCCGATCCCGATGACGGGCGCTCGTTCTTCGTCACCGGCACCGACACCGGTGCCGAGGCCATCCTGCGGGCGCGCACCGAGCGCGCCGAGCGCGTGCTCACGGTGTTCGACGAGCTCGACGAGGAGCAGATCGCGCAGATCGCCGGAGCGCTCGATGCGCTCGACGTCGCGGCCGGGCTGACGCTCGATCAGAACTCGCCGGCCTGACAGCCGCCCCGCTCCGCCGTCACTCCGCGGGGTGCGATCCCGTCGTGTACGACAACGTCGAGTTGAGCTTGCTGCCGATCTGGTACTCGGCGCCGAAGGCGTCATCCGCCACCGCCTGCACCTCGTCGGCCCGGTCGACGTAGGTCTGCACGGGCGAGAAGCCGTGCGCCTCACCGATGGCGCCGAGCGCCGCCACGAGGGCGGCACGCGCATCCGGGTCACTCGGGAACGCGAGGTCGTACCCCCACAGGGGCGACACCGCGATGGTCGCGTCGTCGCCGGCCACGGCCTTGTCGCCACCGAGCGTCTGAGCGGGCTTGACCTCCGACCACACTCCCCCGGGCGCCTCCGTGGTGATGAGTTCGCGCATCTGAGCGAGCATCTCGTCGTAGTCGGCCACCATCGTGGTGATCGGCAGCCGATCCGCGGTGCTGGCGCCTTGGCCGTTCGAGTCGTTCATGCTCGGTCCCTTCATACAACCGGTCAGCACGACGAGTGCCGTGAGGAGTGCGGCGCCTGCACCGAGGAGCCGGGTGGTTCTGTGTCGCGCGGTGAGTCTCATCCGAACCAGCCTGTCACAGCATCCCAGCCGTACCGCAGGTAGGTGCCGGTGGTGACGGCCGCGTCGACCACATCGGTGGCGATGTTCCGCGGCACATCGATGTTGAGGTATTGCGAGCCCCGGATCACGTCGCCCAGCCCCGAGTTGTTGCCCGTGATCGCGTTGCCCTCGTTGCCACTCACCACGGCGGACATGTTGTACTGGCTCGTCGATCGGTCGATGAGGTACTCGGAGTGCCCGGACGACGCGACCCCGTTCTGATCGCCCGCCGTCAGGTTCGTGACGCCACCCAGCTGGTTGGTGTCGGTGCCGAAGTAGCCGAGGTCGGCGATCGCGTCGTTCTTGGCCTCGATGACGTACACGTCGTCGACGTGCAGGTCGCCGATGTCGCTCGTGCCGAGGCCGGGTGAGCCGAAGGCCACGAAGTCGTCGAACGCATCCGTCTGCTGCAGGGCGATGCCCGTGGTGTACGAGCCGTAGGAGTGGCCGAGCGCCGTGAGATGACCGTCTTCGTTGTTGCTCCGGATGCCCTCTCCGAAGCTCGCGAGGTCGGAACCGCCCTGGATGCCGTACGACGGGTCGGCCACCTCGGCGCCCTGCGGCGAGTCGTAGCCCATCCACACCACCATCGCGGTGGTCTCGTTCTGCGTGCCCGCCTCGTAGAGCTGCGCATCCGTCTCGTTGCGGAGAGCCACCATGTTCGCGACCGGGCCCGAGAGTCCTGTGGGGGTGTCGGCGCGCGAGTCCATGCCCTGGGTGAACACACCCACGTGGTCGGCGTTGTCGACGTCGCCCACCGAGACGGCGACCTTCACGGGGTCACCCGAGCTCGTGTCGAGCAGGAGGAGATGCGAGTCGGGCGTCTTCGCCAGCACTTCCTGGGCGTTCTCGAGCACATCGATGGCCCGGCGCAGCGTCTCGGCCTCCCCCGGGTCGCTCGGGGTCGGCAGGCTCTGCAGCCGGGCGAGCTCCTGCTCGAGGTGGATGCGGTTGGCCTGATCGCGCACCGCTGCGGGGATGCCGTCGAGATTTCCCACGACCCCCGGCTGCTCCTCGATGTACCGCTGCTGCTCCTCGGGCGAGAGACTGTTCCACCAGTCCTTCACGTCGTCGGTGTCCGACCCGGGTGCGGGCGCATCGGGCAGCGGGCCCGAACTGCCGCTCCCGCTGCCGGTGCCACCCG
Source organism: Herbiconiux sp. (assembly GCF_004297105.1). Taxonomy (GTDB): domain Bacteria; phylum Actinomycetota; class Actinomycetes; order Actinomycetales; family Microbacteriaceae; genus Herbiconiux. The sequence goes on along the minus strand of NZ_SCVE01000007.1, from coordinate 104,968 downwards.
ACCCGGTTCCGGATGCTCCGCCTCCGCCGTCGGTCGAGGTCCGTTCCTGGTCGTCGGCGTTGGCCACGATCGTGGTGGCGTTCTGCTCGAGCAGCCGCGCCGCGGTGAGCAGCTGGGCGCTGTACTGCCCCGCCCAGATCGAACGGAAGTGGTCGGCATCCGGACCCCGCCACGGGCTCGCCTGCACCTGGCCCGAGACGGTGGCTTTCGTCGCGCTCAGGCGGGCGGCCGCGTCGGCGAAGGTCTTGGCCAGAGCTCGCAGCTCACCGACATCGGCCCCGTAGAACCCCATGTTCGCCCCCGTTTCGCGATCGTTCCCTCACGCTAGGGCACCTGCGCGACATCCGTCGATGGGGAGCACTCCCCATGCCGCAACCCCGAGGTCAGACGAAGGGGTTCGAGAGCACTCCGATACCCGAGATCTCCACCTCGACGGTGTCGCCCGACTCCATGGGCTCGATTCCCGCGGGGGTGCCGGTGAGGATGACGTCGCCCGGGAGCAGGGTGAACACGGCCGAGGCGTAGGCCACGATGTCGGCCACCGAGTGGATCATGTCGGTGAGCGGAGCACTCTGCTTGAGCACGCCGTTCAGGCGGGTCTCCACGGTCGATCCGGCCAGGTCGAACTCGGTCTCGATCACGGGGCCGAGCGGACAGAAGGTGTCGAACCCCTTGGCGCGGGCCCACTGGCCGTCGGAGGCCTGGAGGTCGCGAGCGGTCACATCGTTCGCGATGGTGTAGCCGAAGATCACCTGCGCGGCGTCCTCCGCCTTCACATTCTTCGCGACACTGCCGATCACGATGGCGAGTTCGCCCTCGAAGTCGACACGGTTCGACTGCGGCGGCCGCACGATCGAATCGCCCGGGCCGATCACGGAGGTGTTCGGTTTGAGGAACAGCAGGGGCTCGCTCGGCGCCTCGCCGCCCATCTCCTCGGCGTGGGCGCGGTAGTTCTTGCCCACCGCCACCACCTTCGAGCGCGGGATGACCGGGGCCAGCAGCGTGGCATCCGCGAGCGGCACCCGCTCCCCGGTGGTGTCGTAGCCCGCGAACATGGGGTCGCCGTTCAGAACGACCAGCGCATCCTCATCCAGGATCCCGAAGTTGATGGCGCCCTTGTGGCTGAACCGTGCGATCTTCATGAAAGCAAGCCTAGGCGACGGGCCCTACTCGACGACCCAGGGCTGCACAGGCGCCGGGCTGCGCCGCGAAGCGACGTGGCACGACGACTGCGCAGCATGTCGCCTGCGCCGCAGAGGCGGCGGCGCAGCAATCAATCCAGTCTGGTGAGCCAGCCGTGGCGGTCGGCCACGCGGCCGTACTGGATGTCGGTGAGTTCCTGGCGGATCGACATCGTGAGCTCACCCGCGGGCGCGTTCTCGTCGCCGATGGTGAAGTCGGCCGACTTGAGGGCCGAGATGGGCGTGATCACCGCGGCCGTACCGCAGGCGAACACCTCCTCGATGTCGCCGGATGCCACGCCCTCACGCCACTCCTGGATCGTGATGTCGCGCTCCTCCACCGTGAGACCGCGGTCTTTCGCGAGCTGGATGATGCTGTCGCGCGTCACGCCCTCGAGGATGGTGCCCGTGAGACGCGGAGTGACGAGCGTGCCGCCCTTGTGCACGAAGAACACGTTCATGCCGCCGAGCTCGTCGATGTGCTGGCCGGTCTCGCCGTCGAGGAAGAGCACCTGGGCGCAGCCGTTTTCGTAGGCCTCCTGTTGCGGCAGCAGCGATGCGGCGTAGTTGCCGCCGCACTTGGCCGCGCCGGTGCCACCACGGCCGGCCCGCGAGTACTCGGTCGAGAGCCAGATCGACACGGGGGCCACGCCGCCCGCGAAGTAGGCGCCCGCGGGGCTCGCGATCACGTAGTAGCCCACCTTCTGCGCGGGCCGCACGCCGAGGAACGACTCGTTCGCGATCATGAAGGGGCGGATGTACAGGCTCGTCTCGGCGGCGTTCGGCACCCAGGATCCGTCGACCGCGATGAGCTGCTTGAGCGACTCGATGAAGTCTTCGGTGGCGAGTTCGGGCAGGGCGAGGCGGCGGGCAGAGCGCTGCAGGCGCTCGGCATTCTTCTCGGGCCGGAACGTCCAGATCGAGCCGTCGGCGTGACGGTAGGCCTTGAGTCCCTCGAAGATCTCCTGCGCGTAGTGCAGCACGGCGGCCGAGGGGTCGAGCAGCAGCGGGCCGTAGGGGATGACGGATGCGTCGTGCCAGCCATCCGCGATGGTCCAGTCGATCTTCACCATGTGGTCGGTGAAGTGCTTGCCGAAGCCGGGGTCGGCGAGGATGACCTCGCGCTCGGCCTCGGCACGCGCATCCTGAGACGGCGTGAGCTCGAACTGGAGGGGGAAGGTGGAGGTCGGTGCGATGGTCATGATGAGTCTTTTCGTCGAGGTGAGTCGGAACGTGTCTAGGCGAGTGCGGCCGCGGGGGTGCTCAACGCCGCCGTGATGGCGTCGCCGATCTCGCTCGTCGTGCGTGCTGAGCCGTCGCGTGCCGCGATGTCGGCGACCACGGCCGCGCGAACGGCGCCGGCCGCATCCGTCTGGCCGAGGTGATCGAGCAGCAGAGCGACCGAGAGGATCGCCGCCGTGGGATCGGCTTTCTGCTGCCCCGCGATGTCGGGAGCGGATCCGTGGACCGGTTCGAACATCGAGGGAAACGCGCCGTCGGGGTTGATGTTGCCCGAGGCCGCCAGTCCGATTCCGCCGCTGATTGCGCCGGCGAGGTCGGTGAGGATGTCGCCGAAGAGGTTGTCCGTGACGATGACGTCGAATCTAGCAGGGTCGGTGACGAGGAAGATCGTCGCGGCGTCGACGTGCAGGTAATCGACCGCGATATCGGGGTATTCGGTGGCCACTCTGTTCACGGTGGACTGCCAGAGCGAGCCCGAGAACACGAGCACGTTGGTCTTGTGCACCAGTGTGAGCTTCTTGCGGCTGCGGCTCTGCGCCAGCTCGAACGCGAAGCGCACGACGCGCTCGACGCCGTAGGCGGTGTTCACCGAGACCTCGTTGGCGATCTCGTGCGGCGTGCCGGTGCGGATGCTGCCGCCATTGCCGACGTAGGGGCCTTCGGTGCCCTCGCGCACCACCACGAAGTCGACGTCGCCGTGCTGCGCGAGAGGGCTCGGCACACCCGGGTAGATGGTGGTGGGGCGGAGGTTCACGTAGTGGTCGAGCGAGAACCGCAGCTTCAGCAGCAGACCCCGCTCGATGTTGGCGTTCTTCAGCCGCGGGTCGCCGGGAACTCCCCCGACGGCACCGAGCAGGATGACGTCGTTCGAGGCGATCGCGGCGAGGTCGTCGTCGGTGAGCACATCGCCCGTCTCGAGGAACCGGCCCGCGCCGAGCGAGAAGCCGGTCTTCTCGAAGGTGACGTCGGTACCGGCGGTGACGGCGTCGAGAACCTTCACGGCCTCGGTGACGACCTCGGGGCCGATCCCGTCGCCGGGGATGAGTGCGAGCTTGAACGTACGTGCCATGGATCAAGATTAGTGCCCGGCCGATTCGCAGCAGGTCGCTGGATGGCGACCTGCTGCGAATTCGGATCAGCGGGTGCGCTCACGCTCCATGTCGCCCACGATCGCGGCGATCGCGGCGGTCGACGGGCGGGAGTCGGAGCCCTGCTCGCGAGCGACCTCCGCCGCCTCATCCGCGCCCAGGTGGTCGTCGGCGCTCATGGTCGACTCGTCGAAGGGGCGCTCACCCGACAGCACGGCCTCGAGCTGGGGCCGATCGAGCTGCTTCGTCCAGGTGCCGATGAGCAGGGTCGCCACGGCGTTGCCGGTGAAGTTCGTGAGCGCGCGGGCCTCCGACATGAACCGGTCGATGCCCACGATCACACCCACGCCGTCGACCAGGTCGGGACGGTGCGCCTGCAGGCCTCCGGCGAGGGTCGCGATGCCCGCTCCCGTGACGCCCGCGGCCCCCTTCGAGGCGATCATCATGAACACCAGCAGGGAGATCTGCTCGCCGAGGGCGAGCGGCGTGCCCATCGCACTGGCGATGAACAACGACGCCATCGTGAGGTAGATCGCCGTGCCGTCGAGGTTGAACGAGTACCCGGTGGGGATCGTGATGCCCGCGACGGGCTTCGAGACCCCGGCGTGCTCCATCTTCGCGATGAGCCTCGGCAGCACGACCTCGCTCGACGACGTCGAGACGATCAGGAGGTACTCCCGGGCCAGGTACTTCATCATGCGGAAGATGTTGACCCGGGCCACGAACCAGAGCAGCGACCCGAGCACCACCACGATGAACAGCGCGCAGGTGATGTAGAACGCCACCATCAGGGTGGCGAGACTCACGATGGCCTGGAACCCGGTGGCGCCCACGACGGCGGCGATCGCCCCGAACGCGCCGATCGGGGCCACCCACATCACCATCGCGAGGATGCGGAACACCAGAGCCTGGATCTGCCGGATCGCGCCGAGGATGGGCGCCCCCTTGGCCCCCATCTTCTGAAGGGCGAATCCCACGAGCAGCGCCACGAACAGCACCTGCAGGATGTTGCCCGCCGTGAGCGACGACAGCAGCGAGGTGGGGATGATTCCGAGCAGGAACTCGGTGGTCGACTTCGCCTCGGTCGGTGCGGCGTCGTAGGTGGACGCGCCGATGTTGAGGCCTTCACCCGGGTGGATGAGGTTGCCCACCACCAGGCCGATGCCGAGCGCGAACGTCGACATGATGATGAAGTAGCCGAGCGCGAGCCCGCCCACCTTGCCGACGGTCGCGGCCTTCGCCACCGAGCCCACGCCGAGCACGATCGTGCAGAAGATGATCGGTGCGATCATCATCTTGATGAGCGACACGAACGCGTCGCCGACCGGCTTGAGTCCCACCGCGAACGACGGTGCGGCGAGGCCGACGATGGCGCCGCCCACGACGGCGACGATCACGGCGATGTACAGGTAGTGGTGCGATTCGATCCGCCGGCGCGGCTTCACGCCTGCGCCTCGGGTACCGGTGTCTGTTCGGAGCGCCATTGCTTCCCTCTTCCTCGAGAACGGTGTGCGGCCGGTCGCTGCAGGAGCACGATGACCGGATGCGTTCCCGACAGACTGCGGCCGTCGCATCCGCTGCCGCTCGTTGCGTTCATACTGTTCGCGCACAACTCGTTCTCGCCGCCGGACAGGACGCCTACAGTGGAGGAACCCAGGCGGCGACGGAGCATCGCGGAACAGGCGGATGACGGATGAGACGGTGGAGCATCGCCACGCGGCTGTTCGCGCTGCAGTTCATCGTGATCCTGGCTCTCACGGCCGGGGCCGTCGCCGTGATCTGGGCGGATGCCCGGGCCGACGTCGATCGCGACGCCGCCGACCGCAGCCTCGCGGTGGCCGAGACCATCGCCCACGATCCGTTCGTGGAGCGGGCCGTGGCGCAGGCCGATCCGACGAGCACCCTCCAGCCCTACGCCGTCGACATCATGGCGGCCACCGGGGTCGACTTCGTCACCATCATGTCGCCCGACCGCATCCGCTACACGCACCGCGATCCCAGTGAGATCGGCAAGCAGTTCATCGGCACGATCGACCGCGCCCTCGCCGGGCAGAGCTTCACGGAGACCTATACCGGTACGCTCGGGCCCTCCGTTCGCGCGGTCGTGCCGATCCGGGCCGTCGACTCCGATGGGTCCGGCCCCGTGATCGCGCTCGTCTCCGTGGGCATCACCGTGTCGAACACCCAGATCGCCCTCGGCGAGCGCATCACCACCGTGCTCATCGCGGCCGCCCTCGCCCTGCTCGTGGGAGGCGCCGCATCCTGGGCGCTCAGCCGGTACCTGCGCCGGGTCACGGCCGGGCGCGGGGCCGAGGAGATGAGCCGGATGTTCGCCTACTACGAGGGCGTACTGCACTCCATCGGCGAGGGCCTCGTGCTGCAGGACACCGCGCGCAACGTGGTGCTCTACAACGACCGCGCGGCCGAGTTGCTCGGCATCCCGCCGATCCGGGCCGATCGCCGGGCAGACCCGGCGGCCGTGCCCCTGGGCAAGCTCCCGCTCGCCGACGAGGTGGCGGCCGTGCTCGCCCGGCACGACGTGGCGGTCGACGAGATCGTCATCACGCCCACGCATGTGCTCGTGGTCGACCGCGATCGGATCGTGGCCCGCGGCGGCTTCGTGGGCACCGTCACCACCCTGCGCGACCACACCCGGCTCCAGGAGCTCACCGGCGAGCTCGCCACGATGACCACCCTGTCGGATGCACTGCGCTCGCAGGCCCACGAGTTCGCCAACCGGCTGCACACGATCATCGCGCTCATCGAGCTCGATCGCGCCCCGGAGGCCGCCGAACTCGCGGTCTCCGAGCTCGAGCTCAGCCAGCGGCTGGCCGACCGCATCCTCACCGCCGTCGAGGAGCCGGTGCTGCTCGCGCTGCTGCTCGGCAAGTCGGCGCAGGCCGCGGAGCGGGGGGTGACGCTCGATGTCGTGCTCCCCCAGCGCATCCCGGGCGCGGCGGTGCCCCCGCAGGAGCTCATCACCATCGTGGGCAACCTGATCGACAACGCCCTGGATGCTGTGGCCGGGTCGGCCGGCGCGGTGGTCCGCGTCGAGGTGGAGCCGTTCGAAGCATCCGCAGGCCTCCGGATCTCGGTGGCCGACAGCGGAGCCGGTCCCGATCCCGAGGTCGCCGACCGGCTCTTCGAGCGGGGGGTCAGCACGAAGCGCACGGAAGGGCACGGGATCGGCCTCGCCCTGGTGCGGCAGGCCGTTGCGCGCCAGGGCGGATCGATCTCCGTCGAGGGATCGCGCTTCACCGTGGTGCTGCCGGCCACGGCCGAGAGCACCCGGCTGGCGGAGGCGGACCGGTGACCGGGGCGCACCAGTCGGCAGCTCACGCCGCGAAGGCGCCCGCTCTCCGCGTGCTCGTCGTCGACGACGAACCGATCACCGCGGATGCCCACGCGGCCTATCTCGGCCGGCTCGACGGCTTCGAGGTCGCCGGCATCGCCCATTCGGGCCACGAGGCCATCCGGGCACTGCGCGATTCGGAGGGCGCACCGATCGACCTGATCCTCCTCGACGTGAACCTGCCCGACACCACCGGTATCGAGCTGTGCCGGCACCTCCGGGCGGTCGGGATCGAGACCGACGTGATCGCGGTGACCGCCGTTCGGGATGCCGCGGTGGTGCGCACCGCGGTGTCGCTCGGCATCGTGCAGTACCTGATCAAGCCCTTCGGCTTCGCCACCTTCGCCGAGAAGCTCGAGGCCTACCGCGACTTCCACGACCGGCTGGGCGCGTCGGTCGTCACCGACCAGCAGGAGGTCGACTCCTCCTTCGCGGCCCTCCGCCGCTCGGCGGGTTCACCCCTGCCGAAGGGCCTCACCCCGGAGACGCTGGAGCGGATGCGCGGGGCCCTGCGCGCGGCCGCTCCTCGAGCCGTCTCCGCCGGCGAGATCGGTGCAGAACTCGGTCTCTCCCGGGTGACCGCACGCCGCTACCTCGAGCACCTCACCGATTCAGGTGTCGCCGAACGCGCCCAACGCCATGGCACCCCTGGCCGCCCGGAACTCGAGTACCGCGCGACCCGCCCGTAGCCGCCCACCGACCGGCAACGAACGGTCAGTCGACCCTCGCCCTACCGCTCTCGAACCTGCAAAGTCGAGAACCATGGATCCCACCGCAACAGGCCGCACCCAGACAACCCAGGGTGAGCGCGCCGCCGCGTGAGCGACGGCACGCGAACATGTCGCGGAGCGCCGGGTAGGGACCGGCGCGACCCGCAGACGGCTGCGCCGCGGAGCGGCACAGCTGCCTGCGGCAACTACTCGGTGATGTCGATCTCGAGCATCGCGTCGGCCTCGATCTCGGCGCGGAGCTTCGTGAGCAGGCCATCCGGAACCGGGGAGTCGACGGTGAGCACGCTGAGCGCCTTGCCGCCCGCTTCGTGCCGGGCGATCTGCATGCCGGCGATGTTGACCTCGGCCTCGCCGAACTCCTTGCCGTAGATCGCCACGATGCCGGGGCGGTCGGTGTAGATCATCACGATGAGGTGCTTCGCGAACGGCACCTCGACGTCGTAGCCGTTGATCTCGACGATCTTCTCGATCTGCTTCGTGCCCATGAGGGTTCCGGAGACCGAGATCTGCGAGCCGTCGCTCAGAGCACCGGTGAGGGTGATGACGTTGCGGTACTCCTCCGACGCGGGGTCGGTGATGAGGCGCACGGCCACGCCACGCTGCTCGGCGAGGAGCGGCGCGTTCACGTAGGAGACCGTCTCGCTCACGACGTTGGTGAAGATGCCCTTGAGCGCGGCGAGCTTCAGCACGCTCACGTCGAAGTCGGCGAGCTCGCCCTTCACCACGACGTCGACGCTCGTGAGCGGGCTCTCGGCGAGACCGGCGAACACCTGCCCGAGCTTCTCGATGAGCGGGATGCCGGGGCGCACGTACTGGTCGATGACCCCGCCGGCCACGTTGACGGCATCCGGAACCAGCTCGCCCGAGAGGGCGAGGCGCACCGACTTCGCGACCGAGACGCCCGCCTTCTCCTGGGCTTCGTCGGTGGAGGCGCCGAGGTGGGGGGTGACGACGACGTTCGGCAGAGCGAGCAGCGCCGAGTCCTTCGGCGGCTCGCTCACGAACACGTCGAGGCCGGCGCCGGCGATCACGCCGCCGGTGAGCGCACGGTAGAGAGCATCCTCGTCGATGAGGCCGCCGCGGGCGACGTTCACCACGTACGCCGTGGGCTTCATCTTCGCGAGCTGCTCGTCGCCGATCATGCCCGTGGTCTCGGGCGTCTTCGGCATGTGGATGGTGATGAAGTCGCTCTGCTCGAGCAGTTCATCCAGGCTCACCAGCGTGACGCCGAGCTGCTGGGCGCGGGCGCTCGTGACATAGGGGTCGTAGGCGATCACGTTCACGCCGAAGGCCTGCAGGCGGGCCGTGATCAGCGCGCCGATGCGGCCGAGGCCGATGATGCCCACCGCCTTCTCGTAGAGCTCGACGCCCGTGTAGGCGGAGCGCTTCCACTGCCCCTGCGCCAGCGCGGCGTGCGCGGCGGGGATGTGCCGGGCGAGGCTCAGGATGTGGCCCACGGTGAGCTCCGCGGCCGAGATGATGTTCGAGGTGGGCGCGTTCACCACCATCACGCCGGCGGCGGTGGCCGCCTTGATGTCGACGTTGTCGAGTCCGACACCCGCGCGGGCGACGACCTTCAGCTTGGGCGCTGCGGCGATGGCCTCGGCGTCGACCTTCGTCGCCGACCGCACGAGCACGGCATCGGCGTCGGCCAACGCGGCGAGCAGGGCGGCTCGATCGGTGCCATCGACGTTCTTGACGTCGAAGTCGGGGCCCAGGGCGTCGACAGTGGCGGGGGACAGTTCTTCGGCGATCAGCACGACCGGCTTCGACACGGATCGGGTCCTTTGGTTCTGTGGCGGGGAACTTCTCAACTGTAGTGCAGGCACAATGGACGGATGTCCTCCGTGACGCTCGACGTCGTCCTCACCGTTCTGCGCATCCTGATCGCGCTCGTGTTCATCGGCATGGGCGCGAACCACTTCGTGCCGAGGTCGGCGCGCACCATGGCGGCGATGATCCCGCCCCGGATGCGCACCGGCATCCTCAGTGCGGGCGGCCGGGTGACCCCGCTCACGCTCGTGTACCTCACCGGGGTGTGCGAGATCGCGGGCGGCCTCGGCCTGCTCTTCCCGCCCACGCGGCTCGCGGCCGGTATCGCACTGGTGGTGTTCCTGGCCTGCGTCTTCCCGGCGAACGCCTATGCGGCCACTCGACGCGACACGTTCGGCGCGCTGGCCATCCCGTTCTGGCCGCGGCTCATCGGGCAGATCGTGCTCGCGGCACTCGTGCTGCTGGTGGCGCTGCCGCTCTAGCCCGGCCCACCGGGGCTCAGCCGCTAGACCGCAGCCAGGCTGAGCGACAGCACCGAGACCACCGCGAAGCCCACCACGAACACCACGATCCGCTCCCCGTTGCGGAGCGTGCGGCCCACGAGGAGCGCCGCGGCGTAGACCACGATGGGCACCACGAGGTAGCTGATCACCAGGGTCCAGATGACGGCGTCGCCGCTGCTGCCCACGCTGTTGAGCAAGGCCAGCACCCCGATGAGATTGGCGATGCCGCCCCACAGGTGATACGCGTACAGGAAGGCGAACACGACCGCGACGGTCCAGCCCGCGCCTCCGAAGGTGCGGAATCCGCGCTTCTGCGGCAGCGCTTCGGCGCTCATCTACTTGCCCCCGATCAGGAACGGCCAGGGCACGAGAACGAGCACGCCGATCACGAGCCAGAGGAAGCGGTAGCGAAGGCCACGGCGCTGGGTGAGGAGGAGCGTGGCCACGAACCACAGCGGTGACGCCGCCACGGCGAGAGTGCGGGAGATGAGTTCGGTGAACACGCCGAGGCTCAACTCCGAGGCCACCTCGTAGCGGGTGAAGCTGATCACCCAGCCGATCGTGTAGAGCAGGTAGATGCCGCCCAGGATGCCGAGGCCGATGAGGGCGACGGAACTCAGCTGGGCGGATGCCGCCTCGGCGTCGGCCAACTCCTGCTCCACGGCGCGGTCTTCCGCGTCTTCGGCCTCGTCGAGCACGGACTTGGCGCCAGCCGCCGCGGGAGCCTCATCCGGAGCCGTACTTCCGCCACTCGTCTCGGGCACCCCGACGGGCGAGAGCGTGGGATCGTCATCGCCCGCCCACCCGAGGGCCTCGTCGTCATCCCGCCGGTCGCTCATGCCCTCACCTTATCGCGCTGCCTACGACCGTCCTCGCCGCGGACAACGACAAACCTCCCGCCTACCGGGCCCGGAGAGGGCCGCGGTCGGCGGGAGGTTTGGAGAACTCAGCGGCGACTAGCGCGCAGCGCTGCCGTCCGTGTAGTCCGCATCCTGCTGCTTCCACGCGAAGAGGGCGCGGAGTTCCTTGCCCGTGGCCTCGATGGGGTGCGCGGCACCCTTCTCGCGGAGGGCGAGGAACTCGGGGGCTCCGGCGTCCTGGTCGTCGATGAAGCGCTTCGCGAAGGCGCCCGACTGGATGTCGGCGAGAACGGCCTGCATGTTCTCCTTCACGTGCGGGTCGATGACGCGCGGGCCGGAGACGTAGTCGCCGTACTCGGCCGTGTCGGAGACCGACCAGCGCTGCTTGGCGATGCCACCTTCCCACATGAGGTCGACGATGAGCTTCAGCTCGTGCAGAACCTCGAAGTAGGCGATCTGCGGCTGGTAGCCGGCCTCGGTGAGGGTCTCGAAGCCGTACTGCACGAGCTGCGAGACACCACCGCAGAGAACGGCCTGCTCACCGAAGAGGTCAGTCTCGGTCTCCTCGGTGAAGGTGGTCTTGATACCGCCGGCACGGAGGCCGCCGATGCCCTTGGCGTAGCTCCAGGCGAGGTCCCACGCCGAACCGGTGGCGTCTTTCTCGACGGCCACGATGACGGGAACGCCACGGCCGGCCTCGTACTCGCGGCGCACGGTGTGACCCGGGCCCTTCGGCGCGACCATGATGACGTCGACACCCTCGGGCGCCTCGATGTAGCCGAAGCGGATGTTGAAGCCGTGGCCGAAGACGAGCGTCTTGCCGTCGGCGAGGTTCGGCTGGATGTCGGCGGCGTAGATACCGCGCTGGTGCTGGTCGGGGGCGAGGATGACGATGACGTCGGCCCAGGCGGTGGCCTCGGCGACGGAGAGCACCGTGAAACCGGCCTCCTCGGCCTTGGCGGTCGACTTCGAGCCCTCCTTGAGCGCGACGACGACCTCGACGCCGGAGTCGCGGAGGTTCAGCGCGTGGGCGTGGCCCTGCGAGCCGTAGCCGATCACGGCCACCTTCTTGGCCTGGATCAAGGACAGATCGGCGTCCTGGTCGTAGAAGATCTCGGTCACTTGTGTTTTCTCCTTGTTTGAGGGGACTTGCTGAGTTCTGGAGCGGTCAGTTCTTCGGCGGTCAGTTCTTGAAGACGCGCTCGGTGATGCTCTTACCGCCGCGGCCGATGGCGAGCAGACCCGACTGGGCGATCTCCTTGATGCCGTAGGGCTCGATCACCTTGATGAACGCCTGCGTCTTGCCGGAGTCGCCCGTGACCTCGATCACGAGCGCATCCGTCGACACGTCGACCACGCGGGCGCGGAAGAGGTTCACGGCTTCGAGCACCTGCGAGCGGGTGGTGTTGTCGACGCGCACCTTGATGAGCAGGTGCTCGCGCTGCACCGACTGTGCAGGGTCGAGCTCGACGATCTTGATCACGTTGATGAGCTTGTTGAGCTGCTTCGTGACCTGCTCGAGCGGCAGCTCGTCGACGTCGACCACGACCGTGATGCGGGAGAGACCCGGGATCTCGGAGTGGCCGACGGCGAGCGACTCGATGTTGAAGCCACGGCGGGCGAAGAGGCCGGCGACTCGGGTCAGGAGGCCCGGCTTGTCTTCCACGAGGAGACTGAGAACGTGCGTGCTCATGGGTTTACTCCTCTTCCCACTCGGGTGCGTGTGTCTTGGCGTACTGGATCTCGCTGTTCGAGGTGCCCTGCGCCACCATCGGCCACACCATCGCGTCGGCCGACACGATGAAGTCGATGACCACGGGGCGGTCGTTCGTCTCGAGTGCGAGCGTGATCGCCGCATCCACGTCTTCGGGCTTCGTGACGCGGATGCCCAGCGCACCGTAGGCGTCGGCCATCTTCACGAAGTCGGGCACCATCTGCGTCTCGTGACCGGTGTTGAGATCGGTGAACGAGTGGCGGCCGTCGTAGAACAGCGTCTGCCACTGGCGCACCATGCCGAGCGACGAGTTGTTGATGATCGCGACCTTGATCGGGATCTTGTTGATCGTGCAGGTGGCGAGCTCCTGATTGGTCATCTGGAAGCATCCGTCACCATCGATCGCCCACACCACGCGGTCGGGCTCGGCCACCTTGGCGCCCATGGCCGCGGGAACCGCGTAGCCCATGGTGCCGGCTCCGCCGGAGTTGAGCCAGGCGTTGGGGCGCTCGTACTTGATGAACTGGGCCGCCCACATCTGGTGCTGACCGACACCCGCGGCATAGACGCCCTCGGGGCCGGTGAGCTCGCCGATGCGCTTGATCACGTACTGCGGCGCCATCAGGCCGTCGGTGGGCTCGGTGTAGCCGAGGGGGAACTCCGCCTTGAGGCCGTCGAGGTAGGTCCACCAGTCGGTGAGGTCGAGCTTCTCGTCGCCCGCGATGTCGCCGAAGGCGATGATGAGGTCGGAGATGACCTCCTTCGCATCACCCACGATCGGCACGTCGGCCACGCGGATCTTCGAGATCTCGGCGGGGTCGATGTCGACGTGCACCACCTTCGCGTTCGGCGCGAAGTCGGCTGCGCGGCCGGTGACCCGGTCGTCGAAGCGCGCGCCGAGCGACACGATGAGGTCGCTCTCCTGCAGCGCGAGCACCGCGGGCACCGTACCGTGCATGCCGGGCATGCCGAGGTTCAGGTGGTGCGAGTCGGGGAAGGCGCCGCGCGCCATGAGGGTGGTGACCACGGGCACGCCGGTGAGCTCGGCCAGCTCGGCGAGCTCGGCCGAGGCCTTGGAGCGGATGACGCCGCCACCGACGTAGAACACGGGTTTCTTCGCCTCGGCGAGCAACTGCGCCGCGGCCTGGATCTGCTTGCCGTGTGCCTTCATGATCGGGCGGTAGCCGGGCAGGTCGATCTTCGGCGGCCAGGAGAACTCCATCGAGTTCTGCTGGGCGTCTTTCGTGATGTCGACGAGAACGGGGCCGGGCCGGCCGGTCGTGGCGATCTGGTAGGCGGCGGCGATCGTGGCGGGCACGTCGGCGGCGTCTTTCACCAGGAAGGAGTGCTTCGTGATCGGCATCGTGATGCCCACGATGTCGGCCTCCTGGAACGCATCGGTGCCCATCAGGTGCGAGAACACCTGACCGGTGATGGCGAGCATCGGCACCGAGTCCATGTAGGCGTCGGCGATCGCGGTGACGAGGTTGGTGGCGCCCGGACCGCTGGTGGCGATGGCGACGCCCACCTTGTTGCTGGCGGCGGCATAGCCCTCGGCGGCATGGCCCGCACCCTGCTCGTGGCGAACGAGGATGTGGCGGATCTTGTCCTGCGTCATCAGCTCGTCGTAGAACGGGATGATGGCACCGCCCGGGAGTCCGAAGACATCTTTGATGCCGAGGAGTTCGAGGGTGCGCAGAACCGCGCCCGATCCGGTGAGGATCTCGGGCTCAGCGGATGGGGGTGTCGTCGGTTTCTTGGTTGGCACGGGGAAAGCGTCCGTGGACATGTGTTTTCCTCAAATGGAGCACGTTTGGGTTGATGGATGCGAGGTACTAGCCCGTGATCGCGCCGACAGCGGCGGAGTGCACGAGCTTGGAGTACTTCGCGAGAACGCCACGGGTATAGCGCGGAGGAAGAGGAGCCCAGCCGTCTCGGCGAGCTGCTAGCTCAGCGGGTTCGACAAGTAGGTCGAGCGAGCGAGCTGCGATATCGACCCGTATTAGATCACCATCGCGCACGAAGGCGATCGGACCTGCGTCGACCGCTTCGGGTGCTATGTGGCCGATGCACAGGCCGGTTGTGCCGCCTGAGAATCTGCCGTCGGTCAATAGTAGTACATCCTTGCCGAGGCCTGCGCCCTTGATGGCCGCGGTGATGGCGAGCATCTCGCGCATGCCGGGGCCGCCCTTCGGGCCCTCGTAACGGATGACCACGACGTCGCCGGCGTTGATGCGACCCTCGGTGAGCGCATCCATCGCGGCACGCTCGCGCTCGAACACCCGCGCGGGGCCCTCGAACACGTCGGCGTCGAAGCCGGCCGACTTCACCACGGCACCCTCGGGAGCCATGGTGCCGGTGAGCACCGTGAGCCCGCCCGACTTGTGGATGGGGTTGGAGAGGGGGCGCAGCACCTCGCCGTCGAGCGGCGCGATGTCCATCTCGGCGAGGTTCTCCTCGATGGTCTTGCCGGTGACCGTCATGGCGTCGCCGTGCAGCAGGCCTTCGTCGAGCAGCGCCTTCATCACGGCGGGCACTCCCCCGTGCCGGTCGACGTCGTTCATCACGAAGCGGCCGAAGGGCTTGAGGTCGCCGATGTGCGGCACCTTGTCGCCGATCTTGTTGAAGTCGGCGAGGGTGAGCTCGACCTCCGCCTCGGCTGCGATGGCGAGGAGGTGGAGCACGAGGTTGGTGCTGCCGCCGAAGGCCATGCCCACGGCGATGGCGTTCTCGAGCGACTTCTTGGTGATGATGTCGCGTGCGGTGAGGCCCTGACGCAGCATGTTGACGACGGCTTCGCCGGATCGGTGCGCGAAGTAGTCGCGGCGGCGGTCGGCCGCGGCCGGCGAGGCCGAGCCCGGCAGGCTCATGCCCATGGCCTCGGCGGCGCTCGCCATGGTGTTGGCGGTGTACATGCCACCGCACGAGCCCTCACCGGGTGCGAAGGCGCACTCGATGCGGTGCGCGTCTTCCATGGACATGCGGCCGGCGCGCACGGCGCCGACGGCCTCGAAGGAGTCGATGATCGTGATGTCTTTCTCCGTGCCGTCGGAGAGCTTCACCCAGCCGGGTGCGATCGATCCGGCGTAGAGGAACACCGAGGCGAGGTCGAGCCGGGCCGCCGCCATCAGCATGCCGGGCAGCGACTTGTCGCAGCCGGCCAGCAGCACCGAGCCGTCGAGCCGCTCGGCCATCATGACGGTCTCGACCGAGTCGGCGATGACCTCGCGCGACACGAGCGAGAAATGCATGCCCTCGTGCCCCATCGAGATGCCGTCGGAGACAGAGATGGTGCCGAACTGCAGCGGGTAACCGCCACCAGCATGCACTCCTTCTTTCGAGGCGCGCGCGAGGCGCTCGAGCGAGAGGTTGCACGGCGTGATCTCGTTCCACGACGAGGCGATGCCGATCTGCGGCTTCTCCCAGTCGCCGTCGCCCATGCCCACGCCGCGGAGCATTCCGCGCGAGGTGAGGGCTTCGATCCCGTCGGTAACGGTGCGCGAACGCGGCTTGATGTCTATTTCCGGCATGTTACGAGTTTAGAACCGAGAGAGGGGTGCTGATGCACGTCTGTGAGCCTGTGCACAACTCCGGCACCATCCACGGGTTGTGGAGCGTTCAGGCCGACGTGCCTGCCCTCAGGTTCGCCAGCGTCTGCAGAACGGATGCGACCTCCCGCGGCCCGTCGACCCGGTGCGCCGCCACCGTGGCACCTGGCCCGGCCTTGAGACCGAAGTCGTCGGCGCCCAGTGCCGCGAATCCGTCTTCGTCGGTGACGTCGTCGCCGGCGAAGAGCACTCCGGTGGCTCCGGTGAATTCGCGCAGCACGCGCACGGCGTCGCCCTTCGTGGTGCCGCGCACCGAGAACTCCAGCACGTTCTTGCCGAGCCGCACGGTGAGGCCGGATGCGGCGGTGGCGGCATCCGTGCGCGCCCGCTCCTGGGCGGCGGCACGGTCGGACTCGCTCGCCCGGCGCGTGTGCAGCGCGTAACCGGCAGGCTTGTGCTCGACCCAGACCCCGTCGTAGTCGTCGGCGACGGCGTCGAGGGCGGCGTGCAGGCGCGCGAGACCGCTCTTCTCCTCATCCGACAAAGCGAGGCGCACAGGCGCATCCAGCCGCTCCTCCACACCATGGGAGCCGATGAGGAGAGCCTCGTCGGGCAGCTCGCTGACGTGGAGCAGCGACTCCATCGCGCGGCCGGAGACGAGTGCGACGCGGGTGTGCGGCAGAGCCATCAGCTCCAGCACGGCAGCACGCGCCTCGGGCAGAGCCCGCGCGTCATCGGGCGTGTCGACCTCGGGTGAGAGGGTGCCGTCGAAGTCCAGGGCCACGAGGAGCTCAGGAGTACCGGCGAGGCGCTCGAGCTGTGCGAGAAGCTCGGAATCGACGTCGAGTGCGTTCGTGTGCTCGCTCATCGAGCCTCCTCGACCGCGCGCTCCTCGGCGCGCGCCTCGGAACGAGTGGGCGTGCGCACCGTCGACTTCGGCAGCGCGAGATCGTCGCTCGAGCTCGTGAGCGCCGAGAGGAACGACGACGACCAGCGCGCCACGTCGTACTCCTGCACGCGTTTGCGCATGGCCCGCATGCGGCGGGCACGCTCACTCGCGGGCATGTCGATCGCCTGGAGCACGGCCTCCTTGAGGCCCTCGATGTCGTGGGGATTCACCCGGAGCGCGGTGCGCAGTTCGTCGGACGCGCCGGCGAACTCGCTCAGCACGAGCACACCGCCGTTGTCGAAACGCGAGGCCACGTACTCCTTGGCCACGAGGTTCATGCCATCGCGCAGTGCGGTGACGAGCATCACGTCGGCGGCCAGGTAGAGCGCCACCATCTCCTCGCGCGGATAGCCGTGGTGCAGGTAGCTGATGGCGGTGTGGCTGATGGTGCCGTAGTCGCCGTTGATGCGGCCGACGGTGAGCTCGATCTCGTCGCGGAGCTGCTGATAGGCGGTGACCCGCTCGCGGCTCGGGCTGGCCACCTGAACGAGCGTGACGTCTTCGACGTCGACCGTGCCGTCGGCCAGCAATTCGCCGAAGGCCTTCAGCCGGTGGCCGATGCCTTTCGTGTAGTCGAGCCGGTCGACGCCGAGCATCACGACCTTCGGGTTGCCGAGACCCTCCCGGATCTCCCGAGCCCGCGCCTGGATGTCGGGGCGTCGGGCGAGTTGTTCGTAGCTCGCCGCGTCGATCGAGATGGGGAAGGAGCGAGCGACCACGGCGCGCATCGGCCGGCCGTCGCGGCCGGTGGTGATGCGGCGGGACGAACCCGACACCTCGGCTTCGTCTTCGATGGGCACGTCGATGACGGTGCCCTTCGTCTGGTAGCCGAGGAGCCGGCGAACCGCGCGGGAGAAGTTGCCCGCATCCGCTGTTCTCTGGAAGCCGATGACGTCGGCGCCGAGCAGCCCCTCGATGATCTGGGTGCGCCAGGGCAGCTGCGAGTAGATGCCGTATGCCGGAAACGGAATGTGATTGAAGAAGCCGATGGTGAGGTCGGGGCGCAGCTCACGGAGCATCTTCGGCACGAGCTGCAGCTGGTAGTCCTGCACCCACACCGTGGCGCCCTCGGACGCCAGCTCGGCGGCCCTGTCGGCGAATCGCTGGTTCACGACGACGTAGCTCTCCCACCACTCGCGGTGGTATGCGGGCGGCGCGATGACGTCGTGGTACAGAGGCCAGAGGGTGTCGTTCGAGAAGCCCTCGTAGTACTTCTCCACCTCGTCGGCCGTGAGGTGAACGGGGATGAGGTGCACACCGTCGTGCTCGAAGGGCTCGGTGTGGTCGTCGGCGGAACCGGTCCAGCCGATCCACGCGCCATCGGCCTCGCGCATCACGGGCTCGAGCGCGGTGACGAGGCCACCGGGCGAGGTGCGGAACGACGGGTTTCCGTCGTCATCCGTGATGCGGTCGACGGGGAGGCGGTTCGACACGACCACGAAGTCGAACTCGCCGGGGAACGGCGCGGAGCTGTCTGAAGAAGGCATGCACCACCATTCTACCAGGGGCATACTGGCAACGGCCGGGGTAGCGTGGTCTCAACGAGAAGAGCGGGGTAGCAGTGCGCAAGTACATCCTGAACACGAGCATCATCAGTTCGATCATCGGCGCGGTCGGAGTCGTGCAGACCACGCGTAAGGGTCCGCGCGACTGGCGGCTCATCCTCATGTGGATCAGCTGGGGCATCACCGTGGCGCTCGCGGTCGGCAGCGTCATGCAGCAGGACGAGGATGCCCGCGAGCTCGAGGACTCCTGATGTTCTACGGCGGCGGCGCACTCTCCCTCGTCCTCGGCGTTCTCGGCAGCATCCTCTCGGTGGCGGCGGCGGTCGTGGGCTTCGTGGTGCTGGCTGCGCTGGTCGTGCTCCTGGTGCGGTTCCTCTGGTTCGGCACCCGCGCCGCGCAGCTCTATCTCCTGAAGAACGGCGACTCGGCGACGTTCACCTGGCCCGTGCCGCCCGTCGGAGGCCCGGCGGACGCCCCCGACGCCCCGCCGACCGCAGACGGCGAACCCCGCGCTCCCCGCAAGCCGAAAGCCCCGCCCGCCGCCTGAGCACTACCGGTCGCGAGTCATGTCGATCGGCCCGGTGAACATGCTCGCCCGCCCCTCGGCGTCGCGATCACCGTGGAAGAGGCCGCCGGCATCCGGATGCGCCTCCGGCTCCTCGCCGGAGACGGGCGGCGCGATGTCGGGCTCCTCGTCGATCATCCGCACCCGGGTGCGCGGAATCGACTGAGGACTCGCGCGGTACAGCCACGCGACCATCTCCTCGCGGATGAAGCAGCGCAGGTCGAACAGGGTCGGGGCGTCGACCGCCGTCACCAGGATGCGCACGCGCACGAAGCCGCCCACCGCATCCGTCACCTGCAGCACGGAGACGCGCTGGTCCCACAGGTCGGTGCGGGCGAGGATGTGCTCGAGTTCGGCTCGCATCTCCCCCGGCGTCACCCGCCAGTCGAGATCGAACTCGACGGATCCGAGCAGCTCGGAGTTGCGCCGGGTCCAGTTCTGGAAGGGCTTCGAGGTGAAGTAGGTGCTCGGCAGCACCATGCGCCGATCATCCCAGATGTGCACCACCACGTAGGTGAGGGTGATCTCCTCGATGCGGCCCCACTCGTTCTCGACGATCACCACGTCGTCGACGCGAACGGCGTCGCTGAACGCGATCTGCATGCCCGCGAAGACATTGGCGAGCGTCGACTGGGCGGCGAGGCCCGCGATGATCGACACCACCCCGGCGGAGGCGAGAACACTCGTGCCGACGGCCTGAGCCCCGGGGAAGGTGAGCAGGATGGCACCGATCGCGAGCACGATGACCACCGCCATCGCGAGCCGGCGCAGGATGAGTACCTGGGTGCGCATCCGCCGGGCGATGCGGTTGTTCGGGCGATCGATCGTGTAGCGGGCCAGCGCGACGTCCTCGAAGAAGAGCGCCAGGGCGCAGACGAGCCAGGCGCCCGCGGCGATGGTGAGGATCAGGAACGTCTGGTCGATGCCCGCGGTCCAGTCTCCTGCAGGGGCGCTCACAGTGAAAGCGACCCAGAGCAGCACCACCACGAGGAACACGCGGAACGGCACCCGGGCTCGCTTCACGAGCGCACCGGGCCAGCGCCGTCTCCGACCCACCAGGCGGATGATCAGGGCCAGCACTGCGGTCACCACGAGGGCGACGACCAGGGCGACGACAGCAGCGATCGCGAGCGCGATCCAGGTTCTCTCGATGGGCATGACATCCCTTCCGGTTTCGCGCGCTTCACCGGCGGGATGCCGGCGCGCGAATTTTCAGCCTAATCAGCCCATTGGATCCCGCACCCCGGCGTGTCGATTACCCCGGGGCCACCTGCAGCCCGCACACTGTTCACACGGAGTGGATGAAAGGGCTGCCATGATCGGCTGGAGACGACGAGCGAAGGCCGTGCGTGAACAGACCGTCAGCCCCGAACGGCTCTACGAGCTGGTGAGTCAGACCCTCATGGAGAACTTCGGGCCGCTCGGCTCGTTCGCCATCACGCGGCGTTCCGAGGCCGACACCGACGACATCTTCCACACCGCTCTCGCCCGCTCCGTGGCACACGACATCGTGGCCAACCTCGCGGAGCACGGCATCACCGTGCGCAGCACGCTCGGTCACGCCGAGGTGGCCCCATTGGCTCCGGTCGAGCGGGTCTTCGTGCCGCGCACCCTCGCCCGCGCGGTCTCTGCGGCCGCACCCGCCGTCGAGACCGACCCGCGCGACGACGATGCCCTGCGCGCGCTGGTGGCGCACCATGCCGAGGTCAGCGCGGCCGCCGCGAAACGTCAGGGCGCCGCCGACTGGTCGGTCGCGAACTAGTCGGTCGCACCTGCGCCCGGCGCACCCACTGCGGACTTCCGCACCCGTGCCGCGCACCCCGGCCCTCAGGCCGGAGGTCACGCGGATGCTTGGCGATCTCCGCACGTGGCCGCCTCCTCGTGCCCCCGAGAGCAGGCCGGCCCCGGGTTCTCAGCCCACCTGGTCCCAGGCGTCGGGGCCTTCGCTGCCGGCCGCATAGTCTTCGAGCGGAACCTCATCCGCCTTCCAGGCCGCGATGACGGGGGCCAGGATGCGCCAGCCCTCCACCGCCGAGTCGCCGCGCACGCTCAGCGTGGGATCGCCGTCGAGGATTCCCGCGAGCACCTCGCGGTAGGCGAGCAGCTGGCCATCGCCGAAAGTGGCTTCGAGGCTCGCGCGCTCGAGTTCGTAGGGGTCGCCCGGGCCGTTGATGTCGATCTCGAGCGACATCGCGTCGGGTGCCACGTAGAGCCGCAGCACCGTGGGGCTGCTCTCACCCGTGAGGCCCACGGGCAGCTGGTTGGCGGGCTTGAACGTGATGACGATCTCGCGGCGGCGTTCTCCGAGGGCCTTGCCGGAGCGGAGCGTGATCGGCACGCCCTTCCAGCGCCAGGTCGAGATCTCGAGCGTGACCTCGGCGAGCGTCTCGGTCTCGCGTGCGGGATCCACGCCCTTCTCGTCGACGTAGCTCGGCAAGGTACGTCCATCGATCGTGCCCGACGTGTAGCGGGCGCGGTGGCTCGACTGCTTCGGGTCGTCGTTCCACAGGCGCGTGGCCCGCAGCACGATTTCTTTCGCATCGCGCAGATCGTCTTGACCGAGGGTCGACGGCGGCTCCATGGCCAGTACGGCCATCACCTGCAGCAGGTGGCTCTGGATCATGTCGACGAGGGCGCCGGCGGTGTCGTAGTACCCGGCGCGGCCCTCGAGGCCGAGCTGCTCGTCGTAGACGACATCGATCTTCGCGATGTGCTCCGAGTTCCACACGGGTTCGAAGATGCGGTTGGCGAAGCGGAGCCCGAGGATGTTGAAGATGGTCGATCGGCCGAGGAAGTGATCGACGCGATGGATCTGGTTCTCGGGCACGAGCTTGGCGAGTTCGCCGTTCAGCGCCATCGCGCTCGGCACGTCCATGCCGAACGGCTTCTCGAGCGCCAGCGTGAGTCCGGCGGGGAAGGTGACCTTCTGCAGCGACACCACTACTTTGGCGGCCACCGCCGGCGGGAGTGCGAAGTAGATCGCGGGGGTGCCGTCGGCCAGGTCGATCAGCTTCTGCAGTTCGGCGGGATCGGTGACGTCGGCATAGACGTAGGTGGTGCTCGCCATGAGCGCATCGATGGCGGCTCCGGATGCGTTCACCTCGGCGAACGAGGTCGTGACGACCTTGCGCCACTCATCGTCGGTCCATTCGACACCACCGGCGCCGATCAGGCGGAGCCGGCGCTCGGGCTGCGCGGTGAGCAACTGCGCCAACCCGGGAAGAAGGAGTCGTGCTGTGAGATCGCCGCTGGCACCGAAGATGAGCAGCGTCTGGACCTTTTGCGTCATAGCCCTCACAGTATCGCCCCGGGGTGCCGAGAAGAGAGAAGAACAGGGACGACCACCCGAAGGCCGCCCCTGTTCTCAGATCATCGCGCACCCACGTGCAGCGAGGACTGACGAGTGAACCGCGCTGGTTGGTGTGACCGTGGATGCGTGAAGATGATCGGGCTTGACGCCCGAGTCGATTCTGTTCCCGACCTCCGCCGGGGTGTGATGAGTAGTTTCTACTCGAATTCTCGGGCGGGCCTCATCCGCGGCCCGTGGCGAAGTCTTCGTAGGCGCTGTCGAGCTGAAGCTCACTGAGCTCGGCCGGAAGTTCACGCCGCCCGGTGATGCCGAGCTTCTTGTAGATGCGGGCGAGATGGTTGTCGACGGTGCGAACCGAGATGCCGTACTCGGCCGCGAGCTCGGCGCTCGTGCGGTGGGCGGCGGCGCCCGACGCGAGCTGCCACTCCCGGTCGGTGAGCGGGGTGACCCGCGGATGCGCCTGGCGCTGCCGGGGCGTCATGGCCACTCCGGCGCGCACCGTCCAGGAGTCGGCGAGCCGGTGCGCCCGGGCGGCCTGAACGAGGTCGTTCGCGGAGTGCTCGGCCACCCAGCGCGCCGCGTCGATGGCAGGGCCGAGAAGCCCGGCCTCGGCGAGCTGCTTGGCGATGGGCAGCACGTCGTGCCTCCCCACGATCGCACGGGCGTGCGACTCGCAGATGGGGAACGCAGTGCGGGCCGCGATGAGAGTGGGCAGCATGACCGTGGCGCCGACGAGCGGCTCGATGCGCACGGCCTCGTACGCCACGAGCGCGGCGAGGTAGCGATGGCCGTTCTCCGAGGCGGCGTGCACGACGGGGGCAAGGCTCCGGATCGCGAACCCCGGCCGACCGGACGCCGATGAGACCCAGGCGCGGGCGAGCGCCGCATAGAGCTTCACCTTGGGGTCGCGCACCTCCGTGGTGTCGACCTGGTCCAGCCAGCTGCGGGCGATGGCGAACCGGCCGGTGCGCGCGGCGATGGCCGCGGAGAGCGCATCCGCCGCCGGCAGGAGCCCCGCGATGTCGCGCCACACGAGATCACGACGTCCCTCGGCGATCTGCTTCCACGCGCGTGCGGGCGATCCGGTGTGCAGCTCGATCATGGCGAGCACGAACTTCCACAGGCCTCGCGCGCTCGGATTCGACTCCTCGGCGGCCGCGAGATTCGCGCGGGCGGCCGTGCGGGCCGTGGGGAACTGCCCGCTGAACGAGAGCACGAGCACCTGGGAGAGCTGAAGCAGGTCTCTGGCGTTCGGCAGCACGTCGCGGTAGCGGTCGCACTCGGCGAGGCCGCGATCGACCGCCTCGGCGGCGAGCGTGAGGTTGCCCCCCATCGTCTGCAGTGTGGCGGTCATGATGAGCAGATTCAGATCGGCCGGAGTGTCGACGTGGCCGACGGGTGCCAGAGCGTCGGGGAGCGAGCCGAGGCTCGCCTCGGCTCCGTTGCCGGCCATCAGCCGCCACTTGGCCAGATCGGACTCCACCTGCGCGCGGAGGGCCTGGTCGCCGACCTTCTCCACGATCTTCTCGAGCCGCGACACCGCGAGCTCGGGGCGCAGGGTGCGGAACGCGAGGTGGTTGCCCTCCGCCTGGGCCAGAGCGACGACGTAGGCGTCGTCCACTCCGCTGATGACCCCCTCGAGTGCATCCCAGGCGGCGTCGAAGTGCTGGGTGGCCTCCTCCACCCGCCCGGCCTGCGACAGGGCCTGGGCCTGCACGAACTCGCCCGTCGAGCGCAGAACGGGGTCGTCGTCGCATCCGTCGACCACGTGCACCCCGAGCGTCATCGCCGTGGTGTAGCGCTTGGCGCCCAGTTCGTGACGGGCGAGCTCGAGCAGCAGGTCGGCCCGCACCGTCTGCCCCGCGCCGAGTTGAAGGAGTGCACGGCGCACCCGGTGCTCGGGATACCCGTCGAGCATGTCGGCTCCCGCCGCACAGAAACCCGCGAGCCATTGCTCGCTCATCGAGGAGAGCACCACGGGGGCGTAGAGCGGATGCGACAGACTCACCCACACCCGGCCGTCTTCGCGTCGCGTGATCACGAAGCCGGCACTCTCGGCGAGGGCGGTACCCCGCTCGGACACACCCGAGGTGCCGCCCTGCTCCACCGGGAGGTCACCGGCCACGGCGAGCACCATGAGCAGGTCTTCGACGAGCGGGTCGGCGGTGCCCGGGTCCGCGGGGAGTGCCGTGCGCACGCCCTCGGAGACGTACGGCCAGCGGGTGCGCCAGTCGGCGGTGTGGTCGTTCAGGTCGGAGGCGCCGTCGGCCGCCATGGCCAGTTCGACGAGCAGCTTCGTGCTGCCTGCGGCGAGCCGCACCATCTCGTCGGCCGCGAGGGCTCCGATGCTCTGGCCGAGACGGTCTTTCAACAGCGCGTGGGCCTCACCGGACGAGAGCGGGTCGAGTTCGATCGTGGCGGTGGCCCGCTGGCCGAGGATCGACGGCGAGCGCGTCGACCGGGTCGAGCGGGACACCACGATGCTGGCCACCCCGGCCGCGGCCACCTGCTCGAGGATGCACTGACTGGCGGAGTCGAGCAGGTCGGCATCGTCGACCAGGAGGAGCACCTCGGGCCGGTTCATGGAGCGGTGGAACTCCACGACGTCGGCGTTCTCGCCCCCGGAGGGTGGCAGCGTGGCGAGGTGCGGGGCGAGGGCGCCCAGCGGAATCGCGCTCAAGTGGGTGCGACCGCGCACCACGATGACCTCTCGCCGGCCGGCGAGAGCGGATGCGGCGGCATCGAGGAAGCCCGAGCGGCCGACACCGGGGCGGCCCGTGACGAGCACGAAGGCGCCGGGCCGGGCCGCCGCGTGGTCGCGGTCGATCAGACGCAGGAGGTGCTTGAACTGCTGGTCGCGCCCGTGCAGGCGGTGACCATCGGGGAGCTGGGGAACGGTCTTGGCTGCCATGTGTCTTCTTTCTCTGTGCGCGCAGCGGGATACGCGGCGCGACTCGGGCCGAGAGGGTGGTGGGTTCGTCCCCCCGGGCGAACTGGGTATGAGTAGGTTTTACTCACTTTTCGGCCCCGAACGGCGGTTCTTCGATCGCGTTACGTAGTGCCGTGAGTAGAAATACGTAGCCCGGATCGACGGGGTCGTATCGTTGACCCGTGAGAACTCGAACACGGCGCCTCGTGCTCCTGCTGCGTATCGCCTACATCGTGGGCGCTGCGCTCTTCGTGGCCGATGTGCTGGTGGCCGGCTACGCCGCAGCCGCCGAGTTCGCGGCCACCGGAACGGTGAGCGACACGAATCCGTACGAGCCCCTGATGGAGTGGCTCGCGGTGATCGCCTTCGTCTTCGTGGCCGTGGGTGCGGTGCTGACGGTCGTGGCGACCCTGGCGTTCACGGGCGAGGGCATCGACGCCGACCGCACGCTCGACGCGTAGCCCGATCGCGGGCCGCCGCGACGGACACCCGAATGGAGAGGTGACACCATGAACGACAGCCGCCGTGACATCGAGGCGCGCATCGGCGCCGTGGAACGGGCCTGGGGCCCCCGCACGGTGCAGGCGTCGAACGGCCCGGAGGCCGGGCGGCGGCAGATCGACCTGCGGGGCCTCGGCGGACTCTCCGTCACCGTGGAGCCCGACCAGTTCCTCGACCTCGGCCTCGCCCTGTGGAACGGCGACGCCGTCTCGGTCACCACCCCCTCCACCTCGGCTCGGGCCGAGAGTTGGGGGCGCCGGTGGCTCGGGGGGCTCCTCACGACGTGCGGGCTCACCGCAGTCGGGCGGGCATCCGTCGAGGAAGGGGGGATGCACGGCCGAGCTCACCTGGTGTCGGCCACGGTCACCCGGGCTGAAGGTCGCTGGAACGGCGACGCCTATGCGCTCGAGGTCGCCGGGTCGATGCGCGAGGGGGCGATCTTCGAGCAGAATCTCACCGTCGACCGCACGATCACGGCCGAGCACGGCGAGAGCCGCATCTCGATCTCCGATGTCGTGCGCAATGAGGGTTTCGACACCGTTCCGGTCAAACTGCTCTACCACATCAACCTCGGCTGGCCCCTGCTGGATGCAGGCGCTCACGTCGAAGCCGCAGCGAAGCCGGCCGCAGGCGACTCCTCCGAGGCCCTCTGGCGACGCGACCTCGGGGCGCCGGAGCCGCAGAAGCCGGAGAAGGTCGACGCGCTCGTCGCGGTCGCCGGAGACGACGGCTGGAGCGTGGCCGAACTGCTCGCCGAGACCACCGTCGTGACGGTGCGCTACCGCACGGAGGAGCTGCCCTTCCTGACCGTCTGGCGAAGCGAGGCCGCGGGCTCCTACGCCCTCGGTATCGAGCCCGGTACGTGCTGGCCGAGCCACGCCGACGGGCCGCAGGAGGGCAAGACCGGGCGACTGCTGGCCCCGGGCGAGTCCCTCACCACCGCCCTGGAGATCACCTTCTCCGCCCGTTAGCGTGACGTCGGCGGCGCAACGAAAAACTCCCTCGAGACACCGTTTCACAGGTTCGCGAGGGAGTTCGTGGTGCACCCCCTGGGACTTGAACCCAGAACCCACTGATTAAGAGTCAGTTGCTCTGCCGATTGAGCTAGAGGTGCGTGGCCTTGCGGGCCAGTCGACAACATTAGCATGCTCGCCGGGCGTGTGCGAGCCGGCTAACGCGCTGCGCCCTGAAGGGTTCCTGAGACCTTGCCCGCGGGGTCGAACACGAGGCACGAGATCTGCCGGTCTCCGCCGTTCGTCCACGAATCCTCGGTGGGCGTGAGGTAGTTGATGTCGAGTGCGGATGCCTCGTACGCCACGCCCACGAAGCTCTCCATCGCACCCGAGCAGTAGCCGAGGGCGATCTCGGTGATGACGTCGTCTCCTGGATAGTCGCCATCCGGGATCTGGTACTCGTCGAAGACCTCGTAGTCGTGGGGGTCGGCGCAGTCGACCAGCGGGAGGTGTTGGAGTTCGACCTCATCGGTGTCATCGACGCAATCGCCGATCTCGAGCGCGAACACACTCTTGGTGGGTACGACGGTCGCAGCGTTCGTCGGGCTGTCGCCGGCGGAGAACGATGCCTCTGCGCATCCGCAAAGGGCGAGAGCAACGAGGGCCGAGAGGCCGGCCGCCGACGCGAGCGTGCGAAGGAAACGTGAGGTCATGCACCCATGCTCGGTGCCGCCACTGAAGGGGTGTGAGGAGCAATCTCTACTCAGGCATGCGAAATACTGGACTCATGACTGACACCACCGCGCGCATCGAAGCCGGCACCCCGGCACCCGGGTTCACCCTCCTCGACTCCGAAGGAGTCGAGCGCTCGCTCGCCGACTACCGCGGCGAGAACGTCATCCTCTACTTCTACCCCGGGGCCGGAACCCCGGGCTGCACGACCCAGGCGTGCGACTTCCGCGACAACCTCAACTCCCTGAAGAGTGCTGGTTACACCGTGCTCGGCATCTCCCGCGACACCCCCGAGAAGCTCGCCGGGTTCGCCGCGGAGGAGGGCCTCAACTTCCCCCTGCTCTCCGACCCCGACAAGGCCGTCCACCTCGCCTACGGCGCCTGGGGCGAGAAGTCGCTCTACGGCAAGACCGTGACGGGCGTGCTCCGCTCCACCTTTGTGATCGACCCCGAGGGCGTCGTGACGCTGGCGCTCTACAACGTGAAGGCCACGGGCCACGTCGCATCCCTGCGCAAGAAGCTCCACATCGACGCCTGAGACGCGATGAGGGCGGATGCGGGCGGCAACCCGCATCCGCCTATTCTCGACGCGTAGCGGCAACCACCGAGGGGGTGAACAGCAGCACGATCACGAGCGCCGCCGGCACGAGCAGCCAGACCCCGATCGTGGGCGTGGCGACGATGCCCTGGAAGCAGCCGATGGCGATGACGAGCTGCAGGATCTGCCAGGTGAGCGTGGCCGCTCGGGTCCACGGCCGCGCACGGAGCGTGTGCACCGCCACGACGGCCAGGAAGACGGCGGAGATGGCGGCCAGCACCAGGATCGCGAGGGCGGTCTCGTAGGAAGCCGGCCGCACGGTCAGCAGCTCCAGCAGCAGCCACGCGACGACCCCCGCCATGACGAGCGCCTCGGCACCGACGATGACCGCGAGGATCACGAGAAGCGCGGGCCGGCGTGGGGCTTCGGATGCGCCGTTCACACGAGGTTCACGAGGCATTCCTTCGTCGTTCAGCTCGTTCATCGCGTGTGCGCTCCGTAGAAAACCCTTGATTTGCAAATACCAGTATGCGACCATATTCGAGGTCAATGTTGCTCACAGTGACGTGAGCGGGTGCAGTCTTCTCTGATTGCAACGTCCACCGTGCCATTGATCTCTACCCGAATTCTCCAGGTCGTTCGACCGAAGAAGCACCATGCATTAAGGAGCTACCCGCTATGGATTGGCGTGACAAAGCCGCCTGCCTGACCGCAGACCCCGAACTGTTCTTCCCCGTCGGGAACACCGGGCCCGCTGTCGACCAGATCGACAAGGCGAAGGCCGTCTGCGCCCGATGCTCCGTGACCGAGATCTGCCTTCAGTACGCCCTCGAGACCGGTCAGGACTCGGGTGTCTGGGGTGGCCTCAGCGAAGACGAGCGTCGCGCTCTGAAGCGTCGCGCCGCACGGGCGCGCCGCGCCTCCTAGATCGTGCAGGCGCTACCGCGCCCGCCGCGAAGCTGACCGCTTCGCGCACGCCGCACGGGCGCGCCGCGCCTCTTAGATCGTGCAGGCGCTACCGCACCCACCGCGAAGCTGACCGAGCCACTGCAGATCACGGCTTCTTGAGCCACCGGAACGGGATCTCGATGGTCACGACCGTGCCACTGCCCACCATCGTGTGCCAATCGATGGTGCCACCCAGCTCACCCTGGATCAGGGTGCGCACGATCTGAGTGCCGAGACCCGAGCCCACCTTGCCCTCGGGGAGCCCTGTTCCGGAGTCGCGCACCTCCACCGTCAGCAGCTCCTCCGATCGGGTGGCCACGATCTCCACCTCGCCCTCCTGACCCGCCAAGCCGTGCTCCACGGCATTCGTGACGAGCTCGGTGAGCGCGAGCGCGAGCGGAGTGGCGTATTCGCTCGGCAGCACGCCGAAGCTTCCCGACGACTTCGGGTGAACCGTGGTGTTGTGCGCCGACGCGACCTCGGCCACGAGCAGCAGCACGCGGTCGAAGACCGTATCGAAGTCGACCCTCTGGTTGAGACCTTCCGACAGGGTGTCGTGCACCACGGCGATGGCGGCCACGCGCCGCATGGCCTGGGTGAGCGCATCCCGCGCCTCATCGGAGTGCGTACGCCGCGCCTGGATGCGCAGCAGCGACGCCACGGTCTGCAGGTTGTTCTTCACCCGGTGGTGGATCTCCCGGATGGTGGCGTCTTTGGTGATGAGTTCGCGCTCCTGGTGACGCAGCTCCGTGACGTCGCGACTCAGCACGATGGCGCCGAAACGATGCCCGCGGGTGCGCAACGGGATGGCCCGGAGCGACACCGTGACACCCTTCGCCTCGATGTCGGTGCGCCACGGCGCGCGGCCCGTCACCACGAGCGGCAGCGACTCGTCGACGATGAGGCGGCCGCTGAGCAGACCTGTGGTGACCTCGGCGAGCGACTGGCCCTCGAGCTCACCGGCGAAGCCCATGCGGTTGAACGCCGACAGGCCGTTCGGGCTCGCGAAGGTGACCACGCCGTCGACATCGAGCCGGATCAGACCATCGGATGCGCGCGGAGCGCCCCGCCTCGGCCCGGTGGGGGCGCCCAGGTCGGGGAAGTCTCCCGCGGCGATCATGGCGAAGAGGTCGTTGGCGCACTCATTGAAGGTGAGCTCCTGGCGGCTCGGCGTGCGGGCCTCGCTGAGGTTCGTGTGCCGCGTGATGACGGCGACGGGACGCTCGGTCGTGGTCTGCTCGGAGACCGACAGGCGCCGCAACACCGGCACGGCACGCACACGGGTGGGCGTCTCCTCGTACCAGTCGGGCGCGGCGGTGTCGACGATCTGAGCCGTCTCGAAGGCGTCGGTGACCTGCTTGCGCCACTCGGGCTTGATGGTCTGGCCCACGAAGTCGCGGTAGAACAGCGTGGCGGAGCTCGACGGGCGGGAATGCGCCACCGCGACGAAGGTGTCGTCGACCGTGGGCACCCAGAGCACGATGTCGGCGAAGGCGAGATCGGCCAGCAGCTGGCAGTCGCTGACGAGCAGATGGAGCCACTCGACATCCGCCTCCGTTGAGCTGCCGTGGGCCGAGACGAGATCACTGAGTGTTGACACGAGAACTAGCCTACGGTGCTCCTACAGAACAGGCTCCCGTGATCGATTTCCCTACGAAGCGATCACGGGAGCCGTCTCTATTCCGGCCGGGGATGCGGTAGGTCGGGGGAACGGGCACCCCGGCCGGAAACCTGCACTCTTTCGTGACCTCAGTCCATCACCACCCGAACAGGGGGTGTTATGAGCAATTACCACCTAAGGCCAGATGCGCTACGGAGAATTCCACAGGGCATAAACGCTGCTGGACAAGGTGTCGGCGACACTGGTTGAGTAACAGCCTTCGACCATTCACTGAGCAATGCTTACTTATCGACGTCGGGTTGTGTTACGGCATGCGCTCGCGTCCACCGAAGGAGCTCCATGATCACGTCTCTCGCCGTGCCGGCGCCGAGTGCCCTGTCACCCACCGCGATCGAGCGCGAACCTCCCGACGATCCTGTGCCTTCTACCGGCCCCGGGGAGGCGAGGGCGCTCGCGATGAACCTGGCTCGCTGCGTGGTGGAGATCCTCGCGGGCACCCGCGAGATCGACCAGATCGCGCGGTGGCTGTCGAGCGACGTCTACACCCACCTGCTGAAGCGCGTCGTCATCTCCGCGCGGGCGCGCGCGGCGAGGGGTGAGTCCCCCGGCCGGCTCACCTTCACGATGGGGTCGACGGTCATGTGCGAGCCCACGCCGGGCGTGGTCGAGGCGGTCGTGATCGTGCACGGGCGAGCGCGTTCCCGCGCGGTCGCCATCAGGCTCGAGCGGCTCGAGAGCCGCTGGCGTGCGAGCGCAGTTCACGTGCTGTGACGTGATCCGCCCCTCATCACGCCGGCGGGCCGCCCCTCAGGAGGGCGCGCAGCCGCAGGGCGCCACGACCGACGAAACGACTGTGGCCGCGGTCAGCTCTTCTTCTTGCCCTGCGAGCGCCGCTGGGCGCGGTTGCCCGCAGCCGGGGTCGACTTCGCCGCGGGGGCCTGCCTCTGTGCGCCTGAGCCGGAGCCCGATGCCGCGGCACCGCCCTTGCCCGCGTTCGAACCGCCGCTGGATGCAGGTCGGCCTCCCGTGGCCTGCGGCGGCGTGGCCGCGGGGCCGCGCGAGAACGCGCTCTGCACCGGAGCCGACTTCTCCTCCGCCTGCTGCGCGCGTGCCGTGGCGGCCTGTTCGATCTGGCCCTTCTGATTGCGCACCTCCACTCCGCCGGAGTCGCTCGGTGCGGAGAAGCTCAGCTTCTCGGCCGGCGCGGTGGGCTGGGCGAGACCCTTGGCCTCGACGGTCGGGGCGCCCACCTCGGAGGGCGAGGAGTTGACCTCGACCTCGAGGTTGAACAGGAAGCCGACGGTCTCCTCGCGGATCTGGCCCATCATCGACTGGAAGAGCGCGAAGCCCTCGCGCTGGTACTCCACGAGCGGGTCGCGCTGCGCCATGGCGCGCAGCCCGATGCCGTCTTTCAGGTAGTCCATCTCGTAGAGGTGGTCGCGCCAGCGGCGGTCGATCACCGAGAGCACCACGCGGCGTTCGAGCTCGCGCATGGCTGCCTCGCCGAGGGTCTCCTCCCGGCGCTGGTACGCGATCTTGGCGTCGGAGAGGATCTCGCGGGTCACGAACTCGCGGTTGATGCGGCCCTTGGTGCCCGCTTCGGCGATGACCTCGTCGATGGTGATGGAGATGGGGTAGAGAGTCTTCAGCTCGGCCCACAGCGCGTCGAAGTCCCAGTCGTCGCCGCCCGACCCGGAGGCGTGATCCGCGATGATGGCGTCGATGACGTCTTCCATGAACTTCTGTGCGCGATCCTGCAGGTTGTCACCCTCGAGGATGTGGCGGCGGTCGCTGTAGATCGCCTCGCGCTGGCGATTCAGCACGTCGTCGTACTTCAGCACGTTCTTGCGGATCTCGGCATTGCGGCCCTCGACCTGCGACTGCGCGCTGCGGATGGCGCGGGAGACGACCTTCGACTCGATGGCCAGGTCGTCGGGAACACCGGACCGGCCCATGAGGCTCTCGGCCGCACCGGCGTTGAACAGACGCATCAGGTCGTCGGTGAGCGAGAGGTAGAAGCGGCTCTCGCCGGGGTCGCCCTGACGGCCGCTTCGACCGCGCAGCTGGTTGTCGATGCGGCGCGACTCGTGGCGCTCGGTACCGAGCACGTAGAGGCCGCCGGCCTCGATGACCTTCTCGGCCTCGGTGTCGACCTCCGACTTCACGGACTGGAACACCTCGTCCCACGCCGCCTCGTACTCATCGGGGGTCTCGGCCGGGCTGAGGCCACGGGCGTTCATCTCGGCCACGGCCAGGAACTCGGCGTTGCCACCCAGCATGATGTCGGTACCACGGCCGGCCATGTTGGTGGCCACCGTGACCGAGCCGAGGCGACCCGCCTGGGCCACGATCGCAGCCTCCCGGGCGTGGTTCTTGGCGTTCAGCACCTCGTGGCGCACGCCGCGCTTCGCGAGCAGGCGCGAGAGATACTCGCTCTTCTCGACGCTCGTGGTTCCCACGAGAACGGGCTGGCCCTTCTCGTGCCGCTCGACGATGTCTTCGACCACCTGGTCGAACTTCGACTGCTCGTTCTTGTACACGAGGTCGGACTGGTCGATGCGCTGCATCGGGCGGTTGGTGGGGATGGCCACGACGCCGAGCTTGTAGGTCGACATGAACTCGGCGGCCTCGGTCTCGGCCGTACCGGTCATGCCGCCGAGCTTTTCGTAGAGGCGGAAGTAGTTCTGCAGGGTGACGGTGGCGAGGGTCTGGTTCTCGGCCTTCACCGCCACACCCTCCTTGGCCTCGATGGCCTGGTGGATGCCCTCGTTGTAGCGACGACCGGCCAGGATGCGGCCCGTGTGCTCGTCGACGATGAGAACCTCGCCGTTCAGAACCACGTAGTCCTTGTCCTTCTTGAACAGGGCGGTGGCCTTGATGGCGTTGTTGAGGAACGAGATCAGCGGGGTGTTCGCGGACTCGTAGAGGTTGTCGATGCCGAGGTAGTCCTCGACCTTCTCGATTCCGGGCTCCAGCACGCCGACGGTGCGCTTCTTCTCGTCGACCTCGAAGTCTTCACCGGGAACGAGCTTCGTGGCGATCTGCGCGAACTCGTTGAACCAGCGGTTCGCCTCGCCGGACGCGGGGCCGGAGATGATGAGCGGCGTGCGGGCCTCGTCGATCAGGATGGAGTCGACCTCGTCGACGATGGCGAAGAAGTGGCCGCGCTGCACCATGTCGGAGGCCTGCCACGCCATGTTGTCGCGCAGGTAGTCGAAGCCGAACTCGTTGTTCGTGCCGTACGTGATGTCGGCCTCGTACTGCACGCGGCGCTCGGCGGGCGTCTGACCGGCGAGGATGCATCCCGTGGTCATGCCGAGAGCACGGAACACACGGCCCATGAGCTCGCTCTGGTAGCCGGCGAGGTAGTCGTTCACCGTGATGACGTGAACACCCTTGCCCGCGATGGCGTTGAGGTACGCCGCCGTGGTGGCCACGAGCGTCTTGCCCTCACCGGTCTTCATCTCGGCGATGTTGCCGAGGTGGAGGGCGGCGCCACCCATGAGCTGCACGTCGAAGTGACGCAGACCCAGGGTTCGGGTGGATGCCTCGCGCACGGCGGCGAAGGCTTCGGGGAGGAGATGATCGAGGCTCTCGCCCGCCTCATAACGCTCCCGCAGGCGCGGAGTCTCGTCTTTGAGCTCTTCGTCGGACAGGGCCTGGAAGTCGTCTTCCAGCGCGTTGATCGCCTTCGCGTAGTTCTGGAGCTTGCGAAGGGTTCGACCCTCGCCCACACGAAGAACCTTTTCGAGAACTGAGGCCACGGAGCTTCTCCCACTGCAATCGGCGCTGCGCTACCCGCGCAAGCACAAGCCATACTAGTTGCTCGCGCCTGAGCGTCGGCAGCGCATTCGCTGCGATCGCACCGGATGCGGCTCCGTGGCCTCCTCGTCGGCCGCGCGCCTCAGCGGGAGGCTGCTCCGACCGTGACGTTCTCCAATTCGGCGAACGCCGCGGCGTTCTCGTCGAGGCTGATCACGCCGTAGTCCCAGCCCTTGCGCCGGTAGACCACGCTGGGGCGGCCGGACTCCGAATCGATGAACAGATAGAAGTCGTGCCCCACGAGTTCCATGTGGTACATGGCATCGTCGAGGGTCATGGGGGTGGCTCCGAACACCTTCTTACGGATGACGACGGGGCAGTACGCTTCGTCGTCGGCCTCCCCCTCGGGGCTCGCAGCGGTATCGGGATCCACTGCCGCGACTCGGGGCGCACCCGAGAGCGCCTCCGGGCCTGCCGGCTCCACATCGACGATGCTGAAGCCGCCGGTGCTCGCCTCGTGCAGCGACACCGGCCGATGCTGGCCGCGATGCACCTTCTTGCGGTCTTTCGCACGGCGCACACGCTGCATCAGCTTCGCGAGCGCCATGTCGAAGGCCGCGTACTTGTCGGAGGCCGCACTCTCGGCCCGCACGAGGGGGCCCGGGCCGATCAGGGTCAGTTCCACCCGATCGTCACCGCTCTGCACGCCGCTCGCGGAATTATGACGACTCACCTTGATCTCGAGGGCGAGCGCCTTGTCGGCCAGATGGGCTACTTTCTCCGCTTTCTCGCCCGCGTACTCGCGGAAACGATCAGTGATCCCTAGGTTTCTTCCAGTGATGTTGACTTCCATGGAGACCTCCTAGCCATATGTGGATGACGCAGATCCGACAAGGTCGGGATCATTCGCGTCCTTGTTCTGCTCACGCTAGTACGGGCGCCCCGAAGTGTCACCGACCAATTACCTGCCGGTCACCTTTCGTTTGGCTGTGTATGCCAGACACGCCGCAGCGACGACCCGGCCGCCGCCCTCGATCACGGCGCGCCGGGCCTCGATCAGGGTCGCCCCGGTGGTGAGCACGTCGTCGACGAGCACGACGTCTCTGCGGTCGACGGCCCCGGATGCGCGCATGGCACCCCGCAGGTTGGCCTGCCTCGCGGCGACATCGAGCCCGGCCTGATCGTCGGTCTCGCGCACGAGACCGAGCAGCGGACGGCGCCGAGCCGTGCGACCCGACCGACGGATGAGCACGTCGACCGGCCGGAACCCCCGCCGGTTCACGGCGCGCCTCGCCGAGGGAACGGGGGCCAACAGTGGCGGCCCGCGGCGGCCGTCGCACAGCGCCTCTGCTCTGAGGAGCGCCGAACGCATCGCCGGAGCGAGCGCGGGCAGGGCATCCGTTCGGCCGTGCTCCTTCACGGCGCCGAGCACCCGCGCGGCGACGCCCTCGTAGCTCAGCGAGACGGCGACGGCGAGCGCTCCTCGCGGCTCGAGCGCCTCATCCGCACTCAGCCACACCGTGCGCGGACGCACTGCGAGCTGAACCCGGCACGCGTCGCAGAGGGCGCGGTCGGCCCGCCCGCATCCGGCGCAGCTCACCGGCGCCAGCACAGCGGCCGCGTCGCCGAGCACGGAGGCGACGAGGGGCGAGACCAGACGAAGGGTGCGATTCACTCCTCCATGCTCGGCGGCGCGCCCGCACGGCAGGCCACGACGGCGGAATCAGGGGACGGATCTGCCAGGCCCTTGGATGTGCAGGAGAAGAGGGACGCCCTAGTTCTGAACCCCGAGCCGCGTGATCCCCGAGACCGTCGCCTGCCAGGCACTCCCCCGCTGCTGCAGCAGGCTGCCATCGGATGACAGCACCCGCAGTCCGTCGGCGTCGTTGCCACCCGCCATCGACACGGCATCCGGAGGCGACCCCAGCGGGCGGCTGCGCCCACCGATCTGCTGCAGCACCGCGCGGCTCTCCCCCGAGGCCAGCCGGGTGACCGAGGCCACGGAGAGCTGGTCGACCCAGGTGGCGTCGACCGGAGTGCCCGCGGCGGTGGAGAGCTCCACCGGCTGCCCGAGCCGCTGCGGAACCCCGTCGGGCGAGCGGATCACGGCGGCCACCACGAGCTTCGGGAGGTCGCCCACCGTGAGGAAGGCGAGGGCGCGCGTGCCGTCGCGGGAGATCTCGAGCGAGGTGATACCGGTTGCGCCGTCCCAGCTGGTGGGGATCTGCACCGCGCTGCCGTCGCGCGCGTAGGCCGTGAGTGCGGTGGGAGCATCCGCCGGCACGCTCCACACATAGCCGAACGGATCGACGGCCGGGTCGACGAGCCCGTCGCGGGGATCGAGCAGAACCCCGGACGAGGCTCCGGCGCGCACCGCGTACACGCCTCCGGCCGTCGATCTCACCGCCGCGGTTCCCGCTGTGGCCGAGTACGACACCGCGTCGGGCTGCAGCGCGTCGACGGAGTCGGTGATGCCGGCGATCGAGGTGACGCCCGATCCGGAGAGGTAGCCGACCGACCCGTCGCGCTGCACGAGCGGCTGCGCGTTCACCCGAGGAGCCGCGTCGGGCTGCTTCACGGAGTTGGCAGGGATCTGCACGATGTTCTGGTCGACCGAGATGGCCACGTTCGAGGCCGACGCCAGGTCTTTGAGGCTCTCGCTCAACTGGTACTGCATGCGCTGCAGATCGGTGGTGTCGGCCTGCAGCACGTTGCTCGAGAGCTCCACCCTCGCCTGCCCGCCGGTGGTGACCACGGCCGGTGTCTGGGTGCCGTCGGGGAACGCCGTGACCACGGCACCATCGCCCAACCACGCGGATGGCCCGGCCAGGAGTGCCTTCACGACCCGGGTGCCCACCGCCGTCGAGGTGGGGAACCATCTCAGGTCGGGCACGAGGTACGTGAAGGTCGGGTCGTAGAAGTAGAGGGAGTGCGGGCTGAACACCTGGTCGAAGAAGAGGTCTTCGATCACGATGCCATCGGCGAGCTGGTTGATGCGCCACTCGCCGTCGACCTGGGTGAAGCCGAACTGCAGCGTGGTGGGGGCGCTCGACGGGCTCTCGAGGTAGGACCCGTTGGAATCCACGTCGGCCACCGGGGTGATCGACATCTGGAGTGTGGTGTCGGTCACGGCGGTGGTGGGGCGGGTGCCCATGTCGACCGTGGTGCCGGCGTTCGGCTTCCAGGAGTCGGCGGCCGACTTCTCGAGATACTGGCGGGCGATGGCGTAGTCGTCCTGCGGGCTCTTCGCGGCCTGGATGAAGCCGTTAAGGATCTCCTGCTGCGACGCGCCGACCGTGGGGCCCGCCGCCAGGAAGATCACGTCGATGTCGTCGGCGGTGCCGATGGCGTCGCCCTCCTGCACCGGGCCGGTGCGCGGGATGCCGCTGCAGGCCGTGACGAGCACGAGCACGACGGCACCCAGGGCGGCGAGAGCGACGCGGTTCCAACGACGGGGGCTACGCATCCGCTCGTCCTTCCCTGCTGACGGCGCGCGGGGAGCCCTCGACCGCGAGGCCGGTGGGCTGTGTGTGCGTGCCGGGTTGACGGAGCGCGGCCACCGCGGGCGCCTCGCCGTAGGCATCTGCCGGTTCGAGCGGCAGCGGCGAGCTCTCGAGGGGCCTGCCCTGCACCCGGGGCAGCGTGAGCCGGAAGCAACTGCCGGCGCCGGGAGCCGACCACACCTCGAGGGCGCCGCCGTGGAGGGTGGCGTCTTCGAGCGAGATGGCGAGGCCGAGCCCCGTGCCGCCGATGGTGCGCTTGCGCGAGGGATCGGCGCGCCAGAACCGGTCGAACACCCGCTCCGACTCCGCCTCGCTCATACCGCTGCCGTAGTCGCGCACCGAGAGCGCCACCGCGCGCGCATCGCTGTCGACGCTCACCACGATGGGCCTGCCCTCGCCGTGCTCGATCGCGTTGCCGAGCAGGTTGCGCACGATGCGGCGGATGCGGCGGCCATCCGCCTCGGCCTCGAAATAGCCGCCCGGTGCCACCAGCCGCAGATCGGAGCCCGCCTGCTCGGCGAGCGACTCCATCTGCTCGATGGCGTCTTCGGCGAGCCGCACCAGGTTGGTGGGCTCGGTGTCGAGCGAGGCGGATCCGGCGTCGAACCGGCTGATCTCGAGCAGGTCGGAGAGCAGCACCTCGAATCGCTCGGTCTGCGTGTGCAGCAGCTCCGCCGTGCGGCCGGTGGCGGGCGGGAAGGTGTCGCGCTGGTCGTAGAGCACGTCGCCGGCGAGCCGGATGGTGGTGAGCGGGGTGCGCAGTTCGTGCGAGACATCCGACACGAATCGCTGCTGCACGAGCGAGAGGTCGGCCAGCTGCGTGATCTGCGACTGCATGCTGTCGGCCATGCCGTTGAACGAGCGGGCGAGGGTGGAGATCACGTCTTCGCCGCGTTCGGGGATGCGCACCTCGAGCTGGCCCGCGGCGAGCTTCTCGCTGGTGTCGGCGGCCACGCGAATGGGTTTCACCACGAGCCGCACGATCACCCCGGCCACCAGACCGATGAGCACCACGAGCGCGAGCCCGCCGAGCCACAGGGTCTGCTGCACGAACACGAGGGTCTGCTCGGCCTCGGAGAGGTTGTAGCCGATGTAGAGCTCGAACCGGCCGGCGCCCGGGATGGTGAGCGGTGAGCCGACGATGATGCCCGGATCGCTGCCGCCCGACTCGCTCGGCAACGACACCGACTGCCAGTACTGCTGGGCCGAATCGCCGCCCGCCGCCACCTGATCGCGCAGGTCGGTGGAGATCACGCCCGGCAGCTCGGGACTCGCGAACGAGAGCACGGTGGTCGAACTGGAGGTCTGGCCCGGTGTCGCGTACAGCGCGATGAGTCGGCTCGACGAGGAGGCGATGATGGCCGACTTGGCGGAGTTCAAGAGGGAGATGGTGGAGGCCTCGCCCGAGGCATCCGCGGAGTCGAAGATGGTCTGCGCGGCATTCGTGGCGTTCTTCGACTCGACGAGCACCTGATTGAGCCTCGACTGGAACAGGTCGTTGCCGATGGAGATCGACATGTAGGTTCCGGTGGCCACCACGGCGATGGCCGAGAGGGTGACCGTGATGACGATGG
Organism: Herbiconiux sp.; assembly: GCF_004297105.1. Lineage (GTDB taxonomy): Bacteria > Actinomycetota > Actinomycetes > Actinomycetales > Microbacteriaceae > Herbiconiux. The sequence goes on along the minus strand of NZ_SCVE01000007.1, from coordinate 65,586 downwards.
TGCGGAACTGCAGCGAACGCCGCCACAGGCGCGCCAGCTGACGCGGCCAGGCCCGCCAGTTGCGGAGCACCGTGGGGCCGAGGCGGCTCCTGCGCGCACCCGTGGCGCTCATCAGAGGGTCACGCGTTCCCCGCGCGGTAGCCGACGCCCCGAACCGTCATGACGATGGTGGGGTTGTCGGGGTCTTCTTCGACCTTCGCGCGCAGGCGCTGCACATGCACGTTCACGAGACGCGTGTCGGCCTTGTAGTGGTAGCCCCAGACCTGCTCCAGCAGCATCTCGCGGGTGAACACCTGCTGCGGCTTCGTGGCCAGGGCGAGCAGCAGATCGAACTCGAGGGGGGTGAGGTTGATGCGCTCGTCGCCGCGCTTGACCTCGTGGCCGGCCACGTCGAGGTGCAGGTCGCCGATCTGCAGGGTCTCGGGCGTCGACTCGGGAGTGGGACGCAGCCGGGTGCGGATGCGGGCCACGAGCTCTTTCGGGTTGAACGGCTTCACCACGTAGTCGTCGGCGCCCGATTCGAGGCCTTTCACGACGTCTGAGGTGTCGGTGCGCGCGGTGAGCATGATGATGGGAGTGCCCGATTCGGCGCGGATCTGGCCGCACACCTCGATGCCGTCGATGCCGGGCAGCATGACGTCGAGCAGCACCAGGTCGGGGCGCGACTCGCGGAAGGCGGCGAGCGCTTCTCCGCCGTCGGCGCAGAACACCGGATCGAAGCCCTCCGCGCGCAGGACGATGCCGATCATCTCCGCAAGAGCCGTGTCGTCGTCGACCACGAGAATGCGAGGGTCCATGTCTGCTGATTCTTTCGCGTCATCCGGGGGACGGCGGTGAGGGTGGGCACCGCGTGTTCCCCGATTCAGGCTGGGTTGCGACAAGAGTAGTCGAGCGCACCAGCAGGCTTCTCGACACTTGCCGAGAAAAGTCTCAACGAGTGTGAAAGCATGGTCGAGGACGGACGAGGCGGGTCGGGGACCGGCGCGGAGTGTTAGGACCACCGATGAGCGATAACGACACCTGGACGGCACCTGGCTCGGGCGACGACGTGCCCGCGGCGGCTGTGCCGCCTGCCCCTCCGCTGCCGCCTGTGCCGCCGTACGGGCAGTACGCGCCACCTGCGTCTCCTCCCGCACAGCCGCAGTACGGGCAGTACGCGCCACCTTCATCTCCTCCTGTACAGCCGCAGTACGGCCAGTACGCCCCGCCGCCGGCTCCCCCGCAGCCGCAGTACGGCCAGTACGCTCCGCCGGCTCCCCCGCAGTACGGGCAGTATGTTCCGCCCCAGGTGTGGCAGACCGCCCCGCCGCCCGCGCAGCAGCCCGCCTGGCAGTACGCACAGCCCGGTGCGCAGCACGGCCCCACCGGGTGGGCGCCGCCGCCGAAGCCCGGTCTCATCCCGTTGCGGCCGCTCGGCTTCGGCACCCTGCTGGGCGCGCCGTTCCAGGTGCTGCGCCGCAACCCGAAGGCCACCTTCGGCAGCGGGCTGCTCATCCAGGTGATCGTCGGCGTCGTGACGGCCCTGTTCCTCGGCGCAGCCGTGGTGTGGGCCTTCTCGCGCTGGAGCTCGGTCTCCAGTTCGTCGTCGGACTCCGATGCCATCTCCGCCGGCAACTACGCGATCATCCTGCTCTCGCTCCTCATCCCCGTCGTGCTGTCCCTCTTCGCCTCCGCCCTGCTGCAGGGCGTGCTGGTGATCGAGGTGGCCCGGGCCACCCTCGGTGAGGAGCGCAAGCTCGGCGAGCTCTGGAAGGCCGCGTTCAAGCGCATCCTCCCGCTCACCGGCTGGCTCGTCCTGATCGGGCTGGCCCTGCTCGCAGCTATCGCCGTGATCGTGGGAATCGTCGCGCTGGGTGCCGCGCTCGGCAGCGCCGGCCTCGTGATCTCCATCCTCGTGTCGGTGGTGCTCGGGCTCGCCTTCGTGGTGGGTGCCTTCTGGATCGGCACCAAACTGGCACTCGTCCCTTCGGTGATCGTGCTCGAACGACGCGGTGTATTCGCATCCATGCGCCGGTCGTGGCAGCTCACCACCGGCCACTTCTGGCGCACGCTCGGCGTTCTCGTGCTGGTGTGGCTGATCCTCACCTTCGCCACTCAGATCCTGCAGGCGCCGTTCTCCTTCCTCGCGCCGATCGCGACGTCGGTGGTCGACCCGAACGGCTCCGGATCGGGCATCATCGCCTTCATCGCCGTCTACATCGTCTACCTCGCCTTCACGATCGTGATCTCCGCGGTCACCTCGGTGGTGCAGGCCGCCCTCGTGGCCGTGATCTACATCGACCTCCGCATGCGCAAAGAAGGGCTCGACAGCGAGCTTCAGCGCTTCGTCGAGGCCCGGCAGGACGGCTCGGAGGTCTGGGCCGACCCGTACCTCCCCACGGCCCGCGGATGATCCCCCTGCACCTCCTGGCCGACGTCCCCGTCGACCCCGACGCCGACACGGCGCGCGACCTGCTGCTCGGAGAGCTCGGCAAGCCGGCCTACCAGGAGGCGCGGCCGACATGGTTCGATCTGGCTTCGAAGGCGTTCGGCGATTGGATCGCCTCCCTGCGCGTGCCGGATGGATCGGGCTTCAGCGGCCTCATCCCCCTCGTGGTGGTGATCATCGTGGTGATTCTCGTGCTGGTGGCGTTCCTCGTCTTCGGCCGGCCACGGCTGAACCGCCGGAGCCAGTACTCCGCCGGCGCGCTGTTCGGTGAGGATGACGCGCGCTCCGCGAACGAGCTGCGCGCTGCTGCGGCGCGAGCGGCCGCCGCGGGCGACTTCACGCTCGCCATCCAGGAGGCGTTCCGCGGGCTCGCCCGGGGTCTCGCCGAGCGCACCGTCCTGAGCACCGCGCCCGGCACCACGGCACAGGACTTCGCCCGCCGCGCCGGTCGGGCCTTCCCGGCCCTGCAGGCCGAGCTGGCTGCCGGAGCCGCCCGGTTCGACGGTGTGCGCTACCTCGACCAGGCGGGAACCCGCGAGGGCTACGACGGCATCGCCGCCCTCGACCGGCGGGTGCAGTCCGAGCGCCCGGCCGCCCTCGAGGCCGTCGAGACGCTGGTGGTGCGGTGAGCGCCGCGCCGTCATCCGCACCCGCCGCGGCCCGGGCGACGACCGGGGTGACGGATGCCGAGACCGAGACGCCCCGGGTGCGCACCACCCTGCGCCGGCGCCTGTTCTGGATCGTGGTCGTGGTCGTGGCGCTGGTCACCGCCGTGGTGACCATCGGGCTCGGTACCTCCGCCACCACCGACGCCAACCGCTACTCGATCGAGAATGCCGCCCCCGCGGGCAGCCGCGCGGTGGCGGAGGTTCTGCGCCAGCAGGGCGTCGACGTCGTGGCCGCCGGAAGCCTCGCCGAGGCCCAGGATGCCGTCGATGCAGCGGGCGGCCGTGTCACGGTGCTGCTCTCCGACCCCTACGCCTACCTCGACGCCGACCATCTGGCCGGTGTCGAGGCCTTCGCCCAGGAGGGCGCGCGTCTGGTGCTCGTGGAACCCGACGCCGTTCAGCTGCGCGCCCTCACCGACGGCATCGCCAACGCGGGCGCCCCCGGGTCATCCGGCTCCGTGAGCTCCGGATGCACGCTCCCCGCTGCCGAGCGCGCCGGCACCATCACCGCCCCCGTCGCGGTGTACCGCGACCTCGGCGACGTCGCGGGAACGGCGGCCTGCTTTCCCGCCGGTGACGACACGTACGCACTCATCGAGCAGCCGGTGGGCTCCGCATCCGGATCGGTCACCGTGTTCGGTGCCGGCGACGCCCTCACGAACGGCGTCATCACCGACGAGGGCAACGCGGCCCTCGCCCTCGGCGTGCTCGGCGAGCGCGACACCCTCGTCTGGTACCGGCCGGGGCCCGACGACCTCGAGGGCGGCGCCCCCGCCACGCTCGGGTCACTCACGCCGGGCTGGGTCACGCCCGTGATCCTCCTGCTCGTGCTCGTCGTCGTGGCCGCCGGCATCTGGCGCGGACGTCGCTTCGGCCCGGTCGTGGTGGAGAACCTGCCCGTCACGGTGCGGGCGAGCGAGACCATGGAGGGCCGTGCCCGCCTCTACGCACGACAGTCGGCCCATGCCCGGGCTCTCGACGCCCTGCGCATCGGAACCGTGTCGCGGCTCACGGTGCTGCTCGCGCTGCCACGGCACGCATCCGTCGTCGAGGTGAGCCGCGCCGTCGCAGCCGTGACGGGCCGGAACGTCGACGAGGTGTACTCGATCCTCGTCGGGGCGATGCCTCGGAACGAGGCCGAGCTGCTGGCGCTCTCCGACCAGCTGCTCGTGCTCGAGCAGGACACCACGCGCGTCACGAGGATGCTCTGACATGCCGCCCGATTCTGAGATGCTGCACTCCGAAATGCTGCACTGTGAAGCCCCAACAGTAAGGAAAGCCGGATGACCGACCACACCGATTCCCCGAGCCCCGACGAGCTGCGCCAGTCGCTCGCGCGCGTGCGCAGCGAGGTGGGCAAGGCGGTGGTGGGCCAGGACGGCGCCGTCACGGGCCTCATCATCGCGCTGCTCGCCCGTGGACACGTGCTGCTCGAGGGTGTTCCCGGCGTGGCGAAGACGCTGCTCGTGCGGTCGCTCAGCCAGGCACTCTCGCTCGACACGAAGCGCGTGCAGTTCACGCCCGACCTGATGCCGGGCGACATCACGGGCTCGCTCATCTACGACGCGAAGGCCGGCGAGTTCTCGTTCCGTGAGGGGCCGGTGTTCACGAACATCCTGCTCGCCGACGAGATCAACCGAACGCCCCCGAAGACGCAGGCGGCCCTGCTCGAGGCCATGGAGGAGCGGCAGGTGAGCGCCGACGGCGTCACCCGGCTGCTGCCCGACCCGTTCCTCGTGGCCGCCACGCAGAACCCCATCGAGTACGAGGGCACCTATACGCTGCCCGAGGCGCAGCTCGACCGCTTCCTGCTGAAGCTGGTGCTCGACCTCCCCGAGCGCGACACCGAGGTGGCGGTGCTCGCCCGGCACGCGGGCGGCTTCAACCCCCGCGACCTGGTGGCCGCCGGGGTCACCCCCGTGATCGGCGCGGCCGAGCTGAAGCTCGCCCAGCAGGCCGTTCTGGGCGTGCAGATCTCGCCTGACGTGCTCGCCTACATCGTCGACCTCGCCCGCGCGACGCGGCAGAGCCCATCGGTGAAGCTCGGCGTGAGCCCCCGAGGGAGCACCGCCCTGCTCGCCGCGGCGAAGGCGTGGGCCTGGCTCAACAGCTCGCCCGGGGTCACACCCGACCACGTGCAGGCGATGGTGCTGCCGGTGCTGCGGCACCGCATCCAGCTGCGGCCGGAGGCGGAGCTGGAGGGCGTGTCGGTCGACGCCATCCTTCGCTCGATCCTCACCCAGGTGCGGGTGCCGATCTGATGACGACGGCCCGCGTGGGGAGGGGCGCGTGACGCTCTCCGGGCGGCTGGTCGCCCTCATCGCCTTCGGTGTCGTGCCGGTGGTGCTGATCGGCGAGCTCTACGATCGCGCGCTCGAGGCCCTGCTCGCCTGGATCGCTCTCGTCGTGCTGCTCGTCGTGATCGATCTGGTCGCCGCCGCCTCACCCCGCAGGCTCGCCCTCGACCGTGCGCTCCCGGCACGGGTGCGTCTCGGCGAAACCGTTCAGAGCTCGCTCTACCTCACCAACACCGGGCGACGGATGCTGCGCGGCGTCGTCCGCGACGCCTGGCAGCCCTCCGCAGGGGCCTCCACCACGCGCTCGAGCGTGCAGATCCCCGCCGGTGAACGCCGGATGGTCAGCCTCACGCTCACACCGTTCCGTCGTGGCGAACGGCGCACCGAACGCGTGACCGTGCGGTCGTTCGGCCCGCTCGGGCTGGCCGCTCGGCAGGCGACCCTGCGCTCGGCCGGGCGCATCCGGGTTCTGCCACCGTTCAACTCGCGCAAGCACCTGCCCTCCCGGCTGGCGCGACTGCGCGAGCTCGACGGGCGCACGAGCGTGATGATCCGCGGGCAGGGCACGGAATTCGACAGCCTGCGCGAGTACGTGCGCGGCGACGACGTGCGCTCGATCGACTGGCGGGCCACGGCGCGGCACTCCGACGTGATGGTGCGCACCTGGCGGCCGGAACGGGATCGGCGCGTGGTGATCGTGATCGACACCGGGCGCACGCAAGCAGCCCGCATCGACGACGAGCCGCGCATCGACACCGCGTTCGAGAGCGCCCTGCTGCTCGCCGCACTGGCCACCCGGGCCGGTGATCGCGTCGACCTCATCATGTACGACCGGAGGCTGCGAGGGCGGGTGCACGGGGCATCCGGGCCGGAGCTGCTGTCGCGCATGGTCGATGCGATGGCACCCGTGGAACCCGACCTGATCGAGATGGACTGGGCCGCCGTGCCCGGGCTCGTGCGGCAGGTCACCACGCAGCGCTCGCTCGTGGTGCTCGCCACCGCCATCGATGCGCCGGGCATCTCGCGCGAGCTGATGGCGATCGTGCCGCTGCTCACACGCAACCACACCGTTCTCGTGAGCTCGGTCACCGACCCGGATGTGCTCGCCGGCGTGCTGCAGCGCGGCGACCGCGACGAGGTCTACCGCGCCGCCGCCGCCGAACGTGCCCTGCTCGACGTCGCCCGCGTCACCACCGTGCTGAAGCGCTACGGCGCCGATGTGGTGACGGGCTCCCCGGCCGACCTCCCACCCGCGGTGGCCGACCGGTACCTGGCCCTGAAGGCCGCGGGCCGCCTCTAGGGGCGCGGGTCGGCGGGCCGCGGGGGTTGGCGCCGCCCCTGAGTGGGCCGCTAGATTGGCTCCGCCCGAATGTGGGTCGCTCGTGTCCCGCTGTGTTTGCTGCCGCAGGCGGCTGTGCCGCTGCGCGGCGGCGCCGCCGCGGGTCGCGACATGTTCGCGTGCCTCTCTCTGAAACCGAGCGAGCGCAGCTCGCTCGGCGCTGGCGTCGCAGCGACGATCCACCGGATCGTCGCCCCAGCTCCAGCGCGCGGCGGCGCGCTCACCCTGGGTCGTCGAAAACGGCCCCCGGTTTTCACGCGCGTGACGTGGTTCTGGCAGTGAAACCGCCGCGTCCCCACCGTGCAACTACGAAAATGCGGCAGACCGACTCCCGATAGGGCTCCGGTCTGCTTCATTCGCGTAGTTACCCGGTCACGCGACCGAGAACCGGGGGCCGTACTCGTCTTGGCAAGGCTGCACGCGCGGCAGGGCGGGGCGCGCCGCGCAAGCGGCACGGCGCGTTCTGGCGCGCGCGCAGCATGTCGCGCGCCGCCGGGCAGGGACCGGCGGCGCCTGACTGTTCGACGCCGCACAGCGGCAACGAACAGTCAGCAGCTAGTCAGCTGCTTGGCCCCCGCCTCGAACTCGTCGAGGTCGCCCGTGGCGCCCGCCCGCGCAGCCCGCCCACCGATCACGATCATGTAGAACAGGAATGCGAGCAGGGCGATCGCGCCAATGCTGATCTTCACCCACACGGGCCACGGCGCCGGGGTGACGAAGCCTTCGATGACGCCCGAAACGAAGAGCACGAAGACGAGGCCGACCGCCACCGTGATGAGCGAGCGGCCGTTCTCGGCGAGCGACTGCGCCCGGGTGCGGGGGCCCGGCGCCACCCACGCCCAGAAGATGCGCAGCCCCGCGGCCGCGGCCACGAAGATGGCGGTGAGCTCGAGCATCCCGTGCGGGAGGATGTACTGGAAGAAGACGTCACCCCGCTGGGCGTCGAACATGACCGCCATGCTGATCCCGAGGTTCTGGGCGTTCTGGATGATGACAGACGGAACGTAGACCCCGAGGATGCCGAAAGCGATGCACTGGGCGGCGATCCAGGCGTTGTTCGTCCACACCTGTCCTGCGAACGACGCCGCCGGGTTCTCGGAGTAGTAGTTGACGAAGTCTTCGTCGACGAACTTCTTGAGGTCGGCGTTGTCGCCGAGGGCGGCCAGCACGGCAGGGTTCTGCGAGATCCAGACCGCGTAGAGCGCGGCGATGGCGATGGTGGCCACTGCGACCGCCAGCGTCAGCCACCGGATGCGGTACAGCGCCGCCGGCAACTGGATGGCGAAGAACATCGGCAGCTGCCGGAAGACATTCGTGCCCGCCCCGGTGAAGCGCAACCGCGCCCGCGACAGCGACACCGAGAGCCGGTCGCCCTGGGCGGTCGACCCGGCCACCGTCTTGATGGCCGACAGCTGCGTCGACCCCGACTGGTAGCGTTCGATCAGCTCGTCGGCCTCACGCCCCGTGAACTCCCGCCGTCGCCCGAGTTCATCGAGGCGATCCCATTCGTCACGATGCGCGGAACTGTAGGCGTCGAGGTCCATCTGCTTAGATGATAATCGTGACGCAGCCGTTCGGACCAGAGAGCGCGACCGGCCTCCGTGCTGCCGAGGCCGGGATGCTGGCCGACGACGAGCTGCTCACGGGCGAGGCAGTGGCCCTCGACGTGCGGCCCGCGGGCTTCCTGTTGCGCTGTGCGAGCGGCGTCATCGACTTCCTGGTGTACACCACACCTCTCGCCGCCGCTCTCTACTTCTTCATCGCCGTGGCTCTCGCCGATTCCTCGATCGACCCCGCACTCGCGCAGGCGCTCCTCGTCTCGCTCATCGTCGGCTTCCTCGTGATCGCGCCGATCGTGGTCGAGATCGCCAGCCGAGGCCGTTCTCTCGGGCGCCTCGCGATCGGCGCGCGCATCGTCCGTGACGACGGCGGGGCCATCACCCTGCGGCACTCCGTCATCCGCGGGCTGCTCGGCTTCGTGGAGATCTTCGCCACGCTCGGCGGTATCGCGGTGGTGACCTCGATGCTCAACTCCCGTTCGAAGCGCCTCGGCGACCTGCTCGCCGGCACCTACAGCCAGCACGAGCGGGTGCCGCATCCGCCGTCACTCGCCATCCCGATCCCGCCGGAGCTGATGGTGTGGGCCCAGACCGCCGATGTGGCGAAGCTGCCCGATCGGCTCGCCCGCCGCGTGGTGCAGTACCTCACGCAGGTCGAACGGATGACTCCCGCCACCCGTGACCGTCTGGCCTTCGAACTGGCTGCCGAGACGGCGCCGCACGTCTCCCCGCTGCCCGATGTGCACCCGCACACCTTCCTCGTGGGTGTGGCCGCCATCCGCCGCGACCGCGAGCTCCGTGCGCTCATGCTCGAGCGCGCCCGCCTCCAGCAGGTCGACCCCATCCTCCGCGGGCTTCCGAACGGCTTCCCCGACCGCTAGGGAGGCGCCTACTGCACGTAGGCGTGGCGCATGATCTGCCAGCCCTGCGGGGCCGACAGGCGCTCCGTGTGACGGGCGCAGAGGTCGTAGCTGTGCGGCTCGGGAAGCGGGCTCAGCGGGCCCACGACGATGAGTGAATCACCGTAGTCGTAGGTGAGGGTGGTGGTGGCCTCACCCCGGCACGAGGGCCGGGTGCATTCCCTGATCGTCATCGATTCCACCCTAGCCGCGCGCCCCCGCGGAACGCCGTCAGGCCACGCCCGTGTCGCGCTCGCGCCCGTAGACTGAGCGCATGGCCCGTTCCCGCAGAGCACCGCGTGCCGCCACCATCCGGGCACGCACCAGGAACCGTCACGGGCGCGATCTGCGCTCCTCGGCGGCCGGCCCGCACCTGCCGTTCCTGCGCTCTCGCATCGACCTCTTCGACATGACCGTCTCGTCGACGGCTGAGTACCTCCGCAGCGTCTGGCCGAACGAGCTCGCGAACGTGAGCTTCGAGGTGGCCACCATGCCGTTCGGCCAGTTCGGCTCGCCCGACCACGTCGACCGGTGGTCGGTGACGAAGACCCGCGTCATCCTGTTCCGCCTGCCCATCGAGCGGATGTCGCACCTCCACCGTGACGACGAGGTACACCGCCGTCTCGCCATCGAGTCGTGCGTGTTCCGCGCCGTGGCCGAACTGCTCGGCAAAGACCCGTGGGACCTGGCTCCCGACCGTTTCGGGCACTTCTGAACCGCCTGCGGGCCGAGCGATCCGCCGCCCCGCCGAGGTACCCGGAGCAGACGAGTTCTCGGGAGCGGGATCAGGGGTAGACGACGATCGGCGCCGCAGCGGGGCTCGGCGCCTCGATCCCGAACGAGGCGAGCAGTCCGTCGCCCGAGTAGGTCATCGCCGCCGAGACCGGTGCCGACGCCGCCACGGTGTACGACATGCCGGCCTGAAGCGGAACCGAACGCGCGCCGACCGGGATCGATGCGGTGCCGACTCCCCCGTCGAGCGCGGTCCAGGTCAGGTCGATGGGTGCGTCGCCGGCGTTGACCACGGTCAGCTGCGGATTCGGCCCGTCGGCCACGGCCACGAAGAACGTCGTCGCGAGCGGTTGCACGGCCTGGTACCAGGCGAAGTCGGTGACGCCGTTGGCGAGAGTCGACGTGCGGGCCGACATCACGATCGGCTGGTCGGAGTCGGCGGTCACGGTGTACGTACCGTCGGGCACATCCTGCAGCGGGAACTCCGTCACGACGCCGGGCGTGAGTCCCACCTGGTACTCGGTCTGCGCGCCACCGTCTTTCTGCTCCGCGATGCGGATGGAGACGGATGCGGGCTGGTCACCCGGAACGAGCAGGCGCAGCACACTCGTGAGGTCGGAGTAGTTCGCGTCGGCGAGCTTCTCCGCGATGGCCGAGGTGCCGGAGATCTGCAGTCCGGCCACGGTCTGCGAGGTGGACGGCGGGGCGGTGACGCCGACGACGTCGACGCCTCCCGGCTCGAGTCCGCGCACCACGCTCTGCTGCACCGAGGCGGTGACCGAACCCACGCTCGCCACCACGTGCACCACGGGGTCGGCCTGGTCGGGCGCGAGCCCCGCGAGCGACACGATCCGGGTCGAGCGCGCCGGTACGTCGAGGTTCTTCGCGCCGGGAGACACGATGGGTCCCTGGTCGCCGTAGAGCGAGAGGTCGACGACCGCCGCCACGTCGGCCGGGTTGGCGAGGGTCACGAAGCTCGTGCGGCCGACCGTGGTCGATCCGGCCACGAGCCAGCTGTCGGCGGATGCCTCGCCGCACGAGGCCGCCGCGAGACCCACGAGATCGCCGGATGAGGCCGTCTGCGACTGAGCGGCCGCGAACAGCGTGTCGGCGCCCGAGGCATCGGGGGTGAGCGCCACCCGCTGGGGGGCGTTCGACCCGGTGGAGGTCCGATCGTCGGGCGAGGCGAGCGCGCTCTGCTCGAGCGGCACGGCCGCGTCGCCGCTCGCCGCGACGACCTTGGCCGAACCCACACCGCTGATGGCGGTGGCATCCTGGCCGGAGTCGTCGGAGAGGCGCACGAGCGGTCCGCTGCAGGCGCGCACTTCCTCGGCCGGGGCGGGGTCGACCGTGAAGGAAGTCGGCTGCGCCGTGACAGAGGGCAACGGCAGTGCCAGGGCGGCACCGGCGGCCACCACGGCGACGGCCGCCACCACGACGCCCGTGACGATGCGGGCGCCGGTGGCCAGGGAGGGGCGCTTAGCGGCCATCGTCGGAACCCTTCGGGTCGAGGCGGGCGGGATCGGTGTCGGCATCGCCGCCGGCGTCGTTCGCCGCGTCGCGGTCGAGAGCGTCGCGGATGCTCAGCACGGTCTCGTCGTTGGGGTCGTAGTCGTCGAGGTCGGGCGCGATCGGGGCTCCGGATGCGGGCGGCAGTGAGACAGGCTCGGCCGGGGCGGCATCGACGCCGGCGTCGCGCTCGGCTCCCGGATCTGCGCCGGCCACAGGCACCGCGGTAGTTCCGACCTCGGTCGGGACGACGGCGGAGTCGGGGTCCATCGCGGGGATCGGCGCGGGCTGGGCGAGAGATCCGGGCTCGGGCTCGATTCCGGCGGCCGGCTCCGGCTGCGCACCCGGCGCCGAGTCGGCTTCCACCGTGTCGACAGGGTCGGTCTCCACGGCCGGAGCGGGCTCGGCAGACAGCGCGGGCTCGACAGCCACGGGCGGCTCGGGCTCCACGGGCGGCTCAGCCTCCACGGGCGGTTCAGGGTCCACGGGTCCGGTCGGCGCCGGCGTCGGCGATTCCGTGTCCGCCTGTTCCGTCGACACGACCTGCTCGCCGGCCGGAGTCTCCTCCCCCTCGTCGGCCACAGGGGCATCCGTCACGTACTCCGCCGCGTAGATGCCGGTTGCGGTCTCCACACTCGTTGCGGCGGGGTCCGACGGCGGTGCGTCGTCCACGCCGGCGGCCGGTGCGTCGGACAGGGAGGTCGCGGCGAGCGTCGCGCCTGCCACCACCGGAGCCGCAGCATCCGGAGGCAGGTCCTGCTCCTCGACCGTCTCGAGGGCTTCGGGCTCCTCGCCGACCGGGACGTCGTCGTCGTACTCGGGGCCCTTCTCCGTGGCGAGCTCCTCTTCCACGGAGTCGGCCGGCCCGACGTGTGCTGTGGCACTGACGGCGCGGTTGCCCTGCACCTGCAGACGGCCGGCCGGCAGGGCGAGCAGCAGCGCCATGGCGAACACGAAGCCCTGAATCACGAGCACCAGGATGCCGAGCGGAGTACCGGTGTTGGTGGGGCTGGGGTCGGGCAGCGATGCCAGGGTGCCGTCGTCGGAGACCTGCCAGAGGCGCCCGGCGAAGGTGTCGCCGATGAACGTGAGCTGCGGGTTGCTGTTGAGAGCGTTGGCCGAGCGCGAGACGATCTCGTCGGCCGCGGCACCCGACTGCGTCGCGGTGGCGGGGGCGAGCAGGATGAACTCGACACCGAGCGAGGTCAGGCGGCTCGAGACATCCGCACCGGAGATGGATGCGGCATTGCCCACGATCGAGGCGAGCTCCGTGCGGTCGGCGTCGGCTGCATCGGCGGTGGCACCCAGCGTCGACTGCTGGTTGAGGGTCGCCCCGGCGCCGTGCACGACGCTGGCGCCGAGCCCGCCGTCGGACTGCGGCGAGAGCACCAGCGTGCCCACCCGCGGGGAGTTGGAGGCCTCGGCGGTGACATAGGCGGGCAGCAGCCGGCCGCTGCCCGGTGTCACATCGGCCGTGCCGAGGAGCACACCGAGCGCCGATGGCAGCACGATCACTCCGACGGCCACCGAGGCGATCACCGCGGGCAGCCCCGCCAGCTTCGGCAGACTCGAGAGTCCGAGAACAGCGGCGCCCACGAGTCCGAGCCAGTAGAGGCTGAGGCCGGATCCGGGCCAGATCGACACGGCGTTCGAGCCCGATGTGGCGAGCGAGAGCTGGCCGGCGGCCACGGCGGTGCCGAAACCGAGGATCGCGATCACGACGGCCACCACGGCCCGGTAGCTGCCGGGGAGCACGAGCGAGGCCAGTGCGGTGATCACGAGAGGCACGGTGAGCACGGCCAGCACGAGCAGCACGACGCTCGAGCTGACGCCCACGGTCGCGGCGAGCAATTCCCACCCGCCGAGGCCCGACTGGGGCAGCCCCATCAGCAGCTCGATCACGGGCACCTGCGGCCGCCAGACCGGCAGTCCGGGGTCGGCGAGCAACGCGAGGGGCGTGCCGCGCTGGAACTGGTCCCAGATCAGCGGGGCGAAGAGAGCCAGCGCCGGCAGGGGGATGCCGATGAGCCGCGCGACATCGCGGCGCGCCGCCACGGTGGCCACCAGCCACAGGATGAGCAGCGCGGGCCACAGCGAGGGCGCGACGGCGAGCACGGCGGCGAACAGGATCGACGCCATGGCCGAGGCCGACCACGACTTCGGAGCGGCGAGCCCCGCGAGCACCAGCCACGGCAGGAGCAGGTGCGCGATGATCGGCGCGATCATCCCCGCGTCGAGAGCTCCGAGGAACGACGGCGCGAGCACCCACAGCACGGCGGCGGCCGAACGGAGCACGGGCCGGTCGGTGAGCCGTGCGGCGCAGAACCAGGCCGCGAGGGCCGCCAGCGGCAGGGCCACGAGGTAGAGGCAGACGATCGCGAACGACGGCGACCAGAACGTGATGGAGCCCAGCACCGCGAGAACGGCGGCGAACGGATCCGCTGCGCCGACGAAGCCGAGACCGAGATCGCGGAATCCGGTGCCGATCTGCGACCAGAGCCCACCGACCGTGGTCTCGAGCGGCAACGCCCCTCCCCCGGTGATGGCGGCCGCGCCGAACACCGGCAGGAAGATCACGAAGCCCACGAGGGCCACGAGGAGCACCGTCGCCACCCCGCCCGAGGCGATGAACTGGATGCGGTCGCGATCGCCCCTGAGGTAGGTGAGCGCGATCTCGCGCTGCAGGGAGCGACGGCGCCGGATCTCGTCTCCGGGCATCCGCAGCGGCGCGATCGCCTTCCAGCCGACGCGGCGCGACGCCTTCAGCCGGCGTCGGCCCTCGCCGATCTTCGAGCCGAAGGCGGTCTTGAAGGCGGCGGCGAACTCGCCGCCGATGGCTCCCGGCTGCTTGCGCACGAGCTGGAACAGCGACCGCGCCACGGCGAGCGGAACGAGGGAGAGCCAGTGGAAGAGCACCGCGAAGGGCGGCGCGTAGACGAGCCGGCGGTGCAGCTGGGCTGCCCGTCGGGCGGTCTGGCGCTTGCGCCGCGCAGAACCCCGGGTGGAACGGCCGGGCCCCGAGAAGCCGTCGCCGTCGCTGGCCACGCGCGCCGAGGGCACGGCCATCACCCGGTGGCCGGCGAGCCGAACCCGGATGGAGAAGTCGAGACCGTTGTCGGCGGTCGGCAGAGCGGGGTCGAAACCGCCCACCTCGTTCCACACGGTGTGGCGCACCAGCATGCCGGCAGCGCCCACGCCGAGCACATCGCTCATACGCTCGTGCTGGGCCTGGTCGAGCTCGGTCTCCACGAGGGGCACGCTCGCGCCGAGGCGGGTGATGGTCTCGCCGAACTCGCTGATGTAGTCGCCGTCGTCCCACTCCATCTGCTTCGGGCCGGCGGCGGCCACCGAGGGGTTCACCTCGACGGCGGCGAGCAGGGCCGCGAGAGCACCGGGCTCGGGAGCGGTGTCGTGGGCGAGCAACCAGAGCCACTCGTTCTCCGAGGTGGGCGGCGGGGCCACGCCGAGCGCGTGGGTGACGGCGGTGCCGAACGAGAGCCGGCTCGAGGCCGAGATGAAGCGCGTGGGCTGCGCGGCGGCGAGCAGTGTCGAGGTCGCATCCGAGGAGGCGCAGTCGACCACCACCAGGGCATCCGGCGCTCGGGTCTGCGCCGCGATCGCCTCCAGGGTGCGCGGAAGGTGGTCGGCTCCGTTCGAGGCGACGAGGACGGCAGTGACTCGGGCGTGCATATCGCAACGACTCTAAAGGGGCGGATGCCCGCATCCTGCAGTCCCGGTCGGCGTGCCGGTATCTTATGAATCCGGTGTGAGGCCCGAATCCCGAGCGAGACCCGGAAGGGAAGTGGCTACACAGCCCTCTTGCGGAGCTTGCGGCGCTCGCGCTCGCTCAGGCCGCCCCAGATACCGAAGCGCTCGTCGTTCTGCAACGCGTAGTCGAGGCACTGGGCCTTGACCTCACAGGAGGTGCAGATGCGCTTGGCGTCTCGCGTGGAGCCGCCCTTCTCGGGGAAGAAGGCTTCGGGATCGGTCTGTGCGCAGAGCGAGTCGGCCTGCCAGCCGAGAGGGTTGTCATCGACTCCCTCGGTGCTCGGCTTGCGAACACCCGGAACGCCGAGACGGACGGGATCGACGAACCAGTCATCCGGAACGCCTGAGCGATACTCTGACAACGCCATATCACGCTCCACCCTCTGAACTCGTTTGCGACCTGCCGACAACCCCGTTGTCTAATTACACCGTTGTAGTTCCCCCGCGTCAAGTCGCAGATCGTAAACCCTCAACTGGTCGTCGAGAGTTGCGACACGGCCCGAATCATGCCTCCGTGCAGAATCCGTCGGCCACGTGCGGGCAGCACTCAGCCACAGTTCTCGAGTGGACTTTGTTCGTGGTTCATCGATATCCTGCCGACATGCTGCGAAAAGTCGTCCTCCTCGCCATCCCCGGTGTCGCCCCCTTCGAGTTCGGTGTGGTCTGCGAGGCGTTCGGCATCGACCGGAGCGAGCACGGCGGTCCGGTATTCGAGTTCTCCATCGCGGCCGCCGAGCCCGGCCCCGTGCGCACGAGCCTCGGCTACGACATGGTCATCACCGAGGGCCTCGAGGCGGCGGCCGACGCCGATCTGATCGCGGTTCCGGCGCATGTCGTCGATGCCCCCGTGCATCCCGCCATCGTGCAGGTGCTGCAGGATGCGGTCGCCCGCGGTGCGTGGATCATCAGCATCTGCAGCGGCGCCTTCACCCTCGCCCGGGCGGGCGTGCTCACGGGCCGCTCCGCCACGACGCACTGGATGCACGCCGACCGCCTGGCCCGCGAGTTCCCCGAGATCACGGTCGACCCCGACGTGCTGTTCGTCGAAGACGGTCGCATCATCACCAGCGCGGGCACGGCCGCGGGCATCGACGCGTGCCTGCACCTCATCCGGAGCGAGCTCGGCGCGGCGGCCGCCAACGTCGTGGCCCGCCGCATGGTGGTGCCCCCGCAGCGCTCGGGCGGTCAGGCCCAGTACATCGCCAACCCCATCCCCGTGTCTCGCAGTGACTCGTTCGCCGAGGTCACCGACTGGATGCTGCGGCATCTCGATCAGGAGCTGCCGATCGACGAGCTGGCGCGGCGGGCGCTGATGTCCTCCCGCACCTTCGCCCGGCGCTTCAAAGCCGACCTCGGCACCACGCCCGCCGCGTGGCTGAACCGCCAGCGGCTGCTCCGGGCCCAGCACCTCCTCGAGGAGAGCGACCTGGGCCTCGATGCGGTGGCCGCAGAGAGCGGGTTCGGCACCGCCGCCGTCATGCGCCACCACTTCGGGAAGAGCCTCAACACCACGCCGGCGGCGTACCGCCGCACGTTCTCCCTGCGCGCCACCGCCTGAGGCACCGAGGCTCCGAGGACAACGACGGAGTTTCGGCCCCGATCCCGGCAACGACGGAGTCTCAGCCGCGTGTCGCAGCCATTCTCCGTCGGTTCCCGCACGGGTCAGGGCAGCTCGGCCGCCGGGGCGCCCGGAGCCGCCACGAACGCGGTGCCCGTGCCCGTGAACGCGAGCTCGCCCTCATCCGGGGTGACGAACACCGATTCGCCGCGCACCAGGGAGAAGAGTCCCGAGGCTCCCGCGATCGAGATCGACCCGGCGGTGCAGAGCACGATCGCGGCCCCCTGTGGCGTGATCACGACACCATCGGCCGGCGCTGCGGCCTCGATCTCGTGGCCGGCCCCCGGCCCACCACCACCGAGCTCCACCCG
The DNA here is from genome assembly GCF_004297105.1 of Herbiconiux sp. Lineage (GTDB taxonomy): Bacteria > Actinomycetota > Actinomycetes > Actinomycetales > Microbacteriaceae > Herbiconiux. Next base: position 48,458 of record NZ_SCVE01000007.1, on the reverse strand, counting down.
GGTGAGCACGAAGTCGGGCACGTCGGGCCGGAACACCGAGAGACCGGGGGCCGGATGCTCGGGCACGAGGAACGGCACGGGCATCTCCTCGAACTCCAGCACCTCGAGCAGCTCGGGCACGTCGATGTGCTTGGGTGTGAGCCCACCGCGCAGCACGTTGTCGGAAGCCGCCATCAGCTCGATGCCGAGTCCCTTGAGGTACGCGTGGATGTTGCCGGCCGGCAGGTACAGCGCCTCACCGGCCTTCAGCGTCACCCGGTTCAGGAGCAGCGACAGGATGATCCCGGGGTCGCCGGGGTACTCCTCGTGCAACTGCACCACGGTCTCGAGGGCGAGCGTGTAGGGGTCGGTCATGTGCGCGTGCGCCGGGTGCAGCGCCTTCTCGGCGGTGCGCACGAGGTGACCCACGAGCGCCGAGACCTCGTCGCCCCCGGCGAGCAGCCACGCCACGACCGAGCGCAGCACCTCGGCGTCGGTCTCGCGCTCGGTCACCGAGTCCTCGAGCAGGTGCACGATGGGGCCGTAGAGCTCCCAGCGCGGCGCCGTCTGCGAGTTGTCGATGGTGACGAGCAGCTCCACGATCTCGCGCACCTCGGCCAGCGGACGGAAACCGCAGAGCGCCTCGTAGCGCTCGCTCACGGCCACCACGATCTCGGGCTTGTGCAGCGCGTCCTTGTAGTTGCGGGACGGGTCGTCGATCGGGATGCCGGCAGCGTTCTCCCGCGCGAAGCCTTCGCGAGCGCGCTCCAGCGTGGGGTGCGCCTGCAGCGAGAGCGGCTGGGCCGCCGCCAGCACCTTCAGGAGATACGGCAGCGAGCCCTTCTCCCCCACGGCGCGACCGGGCTCGCGGGCGATCCACTCGGCGAGGTCGGCCGCTCCGCCGGTCTGCTCGGGCCGAACGATGCGCGAGGGGCTGCCCGGATGCGCACCGAGCCACAGCTCGGCCTGGGGTTCACCCGTCTCGGCCGTGCCGAGCAGCTCGGGGATGGCCGACGTCGATCCCCAGGCGTAATCGCGCGGGGTGTTGACGATCTGGACGAACATGGTGCACTCCTGTTATCAGCGACCTACAATCCGGGGCTCCCGAGGATTCGGCCGGATTGGACAAAACTACCAAGCGCCCAGGATGCGCGCGGCACCTCGCACTAGGCTCACCACGCCGAACCCACCCGGGCAACTCCCGGGCCCACCACCCGCAACGGAGCAGACATGACCTTCGAGCCCCTCGCCAGCGACTTCTACGGCTACGAGACCCTCCTCACCGACCAGGAGAAGCACGCACTCGCCGACCTCCGCCACTACCTCGAGACCGAGGTGAAGCCGGTCGTGAACGAGCACTGGGAGAAATCGACCTATCCCGACGGCATCATGAAGGGCCTGGCCGCGACGGGCGTCTTCGGCTTCGCGTGGGACGAGACGAAGCCGTTCGAGAACTCGGCCGTGTTCCGCGGTTTCGTGGCACTGGAACTCGCGCGCGTCGATGCATCCGTCGCCACCCTCGTGGGCGTGCAGAACGGGCTCGCCATGGGCTCGATCAGCATCGCGGGCTCCGCCGAGCAGCGCGCCGAGTGGCTGCCGAAGATGGCCTCGGGCGACGTGGTGGGCGCCTTCGGCCTCACCGAGCCGCAGTCGGGCTCCGACTCCGCGCAGGGCCTGCGCACGATCGCCACCCGCGACGGCGACGAGTGGGTGCTGAACGGATCGAAGCGCTGGATCGGCAACGCCACCTTCAGCGACATCACGGTGATCTGGGCCAAGGATGCGGCCGACGGCCAGGTCAAGGGCTTCATCGTGCCGACCAGCACCCCGGGCTACACGGCCACCAAGATCGAGAACAAGCAGAGCCTGCGCATCGTGCAGAACGCCGACATCACGCTCGAGAACGTGCGCCTCCCCGAATCGCTGCGGCTGCAGAACGCCAACTCCTTCCGCGACACCGCGGCGGTGCTGCGCCTCACCCGCGCCGAGGTGGCCTGGGCCGCCGTGGGCAACTCGGTGGGCGCCTACGAGGCCGCCCTGCGGTACACCAAGGAGCGCGTGCAGTTCGGCAAGCCGATCGCCTCGCACCAGCTCATCCAAGACCTGCTGGTGAAGTCGATCGGCAACATCACGGCCAGCCTCGGCATGGTGGTGCGCGTCTCGCAGATGCTCGACGACGGCACCCAGCGCGACGAGCACTCCGCCCTGGCCAAGGCCTACACGACGGCCCGGATGCGCGAGACCGTGGCCTGGTGCCGCGAGGCCCTCGGCGGCAACGGCATCGTTCTCGACTACGACGTGGCCCGCCACTTCGCCGACGCCGAGGCGCTCTACTCCTACGAGGGCACGCGTGAGATGAACACGCTGATCGTGGGGCGGAGTCTCACCGGGTTCGCCGCCTTCGTGTGACGGTCGTCGCCCCGGTGGCGGCGGCCGCACCGGCATCCCCGGCTGAGTAGGCTTCTCCCTATGCGCTACCCGACCGACGCCACCACGCGCTCGCTCGGCGTGCTCCTGTTCTTCACGGTGTTCGCGGGCGACTTCTGGCAGAACCTCCTCGGCGGCTGGGGCCATCTCGCCCTCGCGGTGGCGATCACCGCGGCCGTGGCGGTCGTGATGACACGCCGACGGCTCTGGCGGCGCCTCGACCCGCGGCGCTTCCCCCGCACCCTCGTGCTCGTGGCCGCCTTCGCCGTGGTGTCGGTCGCCTGGTCGGCATCGCCCGGCGGTTCGGCTCTCGGGCTCGTCGCGCAGGCCGCCGTCACGCTCGGCGCCCTCTTCCTCTGCGTCGCCCTCAGCTGGCCGCGGCTCGTGGCCGCCCTGAGCACGGCACTGTGCTGGATCCTCGGGCTCTCCGTGGCGTTCGAACTCATCGCCGCCGTGTTCGTGCGCGCCCCGATCCTGCCGTTCTGGGGCGGCTCGACCACCCCCTGGACGCAGGCGGCGCTCTTCACCGGAGGCCCCGTGCAGGGCATCGTGGGCGACAGCGGCCTGCTCGCCTTCGTGGCGGTGCTCGCCGGGCTGGTGCTCGGCGTGCAGCTCGCGCAGAGGCTGCGCCGTCGCATCCCGACGCTGGTGTGGATCGGGATCGCCGTGGCACTCCTCGCCCTCACCCGCTCGCTCGTGGCCCTGGCCGCCCTCGTGATCGCGGCCGCGATGCTCGGGGCCCTGCTGCTCGCCCGTCGCCTCGGCCCCGGCCGCCGGGTGGCCGTGATGGTGGGGATCGCCGTGGTCACGGCCCTCGCCGTGGTGGCGGTTCTCGTGTTCGCGCCCACGCTGCAGACCCAGAACGTCTGGAACGGCGTCTGGTCACAGCTCGGCGTGGTGGGCGTGCTGCTCGCCGCAGCCCTCGTGGTGGGCACCTGGCACCGGCTGTGGTGGTTCGCGATCGACGATCCGCTCGATTCGCTGGGACTGCCGATCCGTCAGGTGCCGATCACTCTCGCGCCCGCGCTGGTGTTCACCGCGCTGATCGTGCAGACCTTCTTCGACGCCGGGCCGCTCGCGCACGCCGGCTGGCTCGTGCTCGTGGTGTTCGCGCTGAAGTCGAAGCTCGACCAGACCGCGGTGTCACTCGACCTCGCGAACGGCGCGGAGCGGGTCAACCCGCTTCCGGCCCGGGCGTCCAATACCCAGTCCTCGAATACTGTAGTGCCTCATAGAACGCCGACAGTGTTGTCGCGAATGAAAGGCTGACGCTCATCGATCCCGTCATCTTCCCACCATCGAATTCTCCGGTCGCCAGCGTTGTTGTCCTCGCCTGGAAGATGGAGGAGACACTCCTCGCGTGCCTCGAATCGGTGGCAATGTCCGAAAACGCCCCGCTGTTCGAGATGATCGTCGTTCTGAATGGCGCGAGCACGGCCGCCCGCGACCTCGTGGCAAGCCGCGTCTCCGGCGCTGTCATCGTCGATCTGCCGAGCAACGTAGGCTTCGGAAGCGGATGCAATGCCGGAGCTGGCGTTGCCCGAGGTGAATTCATTATCTTCCTCAACGATGACACGGTGGTGGATCCGTCGTGGCTCGAACGGCTCGTCTCTGCGGCGCGCGACCTACCGTCAGCGTCGGCGATTGCAAGTCTTCTCCGCAACACCGATGGCACCCTCCAAGAAGCGGGTAGCCGCGTACTCGCCGATGGAACGGCCCAGCTAGGCAGAGGGATGTCGCTGGAAGAGGCGGCATCCCAGGGGCTACTTTCTCGCCGCGAGATCGATTATGGCTCGGCAGCCGCTTTGCTCGTCAGGGCCACCGCGTTCCGTGCCGTCGCCGCCTTCGACCAGGCCTTCGAGCCCGCCTACTACGAGGATGTCGACCTGCAGTTCCGACTGCGCCTCGCGGGCGGCGACATCATCTTTGAGCCCTCTGCTCAGGTGAAGCACGTTTCCGGGGCCTCGACATCGGCGAGTGGCCGATACCGAGAATGGGCGTCGTGGCATGGCTCACGAGTGTTCCAGGATCGGTGGGCGGACGTTCTCGCTCATGCGCCGGAGCCGGACGCGCCGCTGAGCGTCCTCGCCCCGGTGCGCGAATGGGGCGACGCCTCTGCCATCACGAACGGGCGTACGCTCCCGACAGCGGATGAGATCACCGCAGGCGCCCCGTCGACCGCGCTCTCGCTGGCCCAGCGCTACGCGGCCTGGCTCGAAGCGCGACTCGATGCCATGGCGGCCACGCTCGAGCATCATCAACGTCACATCGAACGCCGTGAGTTCGAGCTGGAGCACCTAACGACCGAGGTCGAAACCAAGATCGCCGAGGTTGAGACCCTGCGAGACGAGCTCAGGACCGTGACCAGTCGCGCCGATGAACTGAATCATCGGCTTCATGACCTCGACAACAGAGGCGTTATCGGAATCGCCAAGTGGCGTGCGGGTCTCGTCGCAGCGCGACGCCGGGCACGCAAGTCGAGATGACCCGAGTGAACCTGTCCGCTGAGGATGAGGCCACTCAGCGACCGAACGATTCCCGAAGCGCCTCGAGTCCATCGACCGTGCCTCCGTCGAAAATAGCCTCACCGTGCGACAGCACCACGACACGATCACAGAGGTCTTCGATCTGAGCGGAGCTGTGCGACACGAACACGATCGTGCGACCCTCCTTCTGAAACTCCCGGATCTTCGCCATGCATTTCTCTTGGAACGGCTCGTCACCCACCGCCAGCACCTCGTCGACGAGGAGGAGGTCTGGATCGACGTGCACGGCTATCGCGAATGCGAGCCGCACGTACATGCCCGATGAGTAGAACTTCACCTGGGTGTCGATGAAGTCGCCGATCTCCGAGAATTCGACGATGGAATCGAAGTACTGTTCGGTCTGCTTGCGGCTGAGCCCGAGGATCGCACCGTTCAGGAACACGTTCTCGCGGCCAGTGAGGTCGGGATGGAATCCTGCTCCGAGCTCGAGCAGGGCAGCCAGCCGGCCACGTCGTTGCACGATCCCTGTGTCGGGTTGGATGATTCCGCCGATCACCTTGAGGAGCGTGCTCTTCCCAGAGCCGTTTGCGCCGACTAGACCGACCGTCGATCCGGCCGATATCTCCAGGCTGACGTCGCGGAGGGCCCAGAAGTCATCTTTGTGCTTGTTCGACCGGCCGAAGTTGACGACCCGCTCCTTGAGCGACTTGTCTTTGCGGATCACGAATCGCTTAGAGACATCGGAGGCGCGAACGACCACGGGAGTCGATTCAGGTGCTGGTGAGGACATTCAGATCTCCTGCGCGAAGTTGCCCTGAAGGCGTGCGAAAATCCGCTGCGCGATCACGACGAAGACGAGTCCGACGATCGCCGTGATCACGAGCCGGATGTCCATGTGCTCAGGCCACGGCTGAGCCGGGATGACGTTCCCCTCGATGACACGCTGCTCACTTCCGGCCTTCCAGATACCGCGATCGAAGGCGATCATGCTGATCGAGATGGGGTTGAGCAGATACAACTCACCGAGCCACGACGCTCCTCGCTGCACGGTCGCGTTGACCACGAACGACCACGAGTACACAATCGGACTCGCCCAGAAGAACAACAGGATAGCGACCTCGACCAGGTACTGGACGTCGCGCAGGTACACATTCAACGCTGAGAGCAACAGGGCCAGCGCTGTGCCGTAGATGATCACGATGATCACCGCGACAGGCACATACAGCAGATCCCAGGAGAGCGGGAACTGCCCCAGGGCGATTGTCGCGAGCAGCAGAATGCCCATCTGGATGGCGAAGTTAAACAACGCCGAGCCGACGCTGGCGAGAGGGAAGATCTCTCTGGGGAGGTAGACCTTCTTGATCAGACCCGCATTCGTGATTATCGAGCTGGTTCCGGCGGTGACAATCTCGCTGTACAGCCCCCACAGCGTCAAGCCTGCATAGACGAAGATGGCGAAGTCTGGCACACCCCGCGCGGCGCCGAGTACCTGTCCGATGAACACGTAGTAGATGAGCAGCATCGTCAGCGGCCGGATGAGGGACCAGACGAATCCCAGGCTGCTGTCTTTGTATCGCGACTTCAGCTCGCGGCGAATCAGGAGGTCCAAGAGCTCCTTCTGCCCGAAGATCTCCCGCACCGCGGAGACGAAGCCTCCGACCGACCGCACCGACGTGGGTCCGGACGACTCGAAGGGAAGGGTAGCTAGACGCTGAGCGCGTTCCGTTGCCTGGTCAGTCATTCATCCTCGTCATTTCGGGACACTCGAACACGTCCCCGCCAATAGTACGTAGTGCATCTGGGTGGTCAGTCACGGGTAGTCGGATCGACGAGGAGCCAAAGTCGATCTGCATAGGTGTCCCAAGATCGCAGTGGAAGATTCTCGGCTTCCCTGCGCATGCGTTCGAGAACCTCGTCACCCGAGAGCAGCTCGCCCATTGCGCGGGCCATCGAATAGGCGTCGTGAGGATCGGCCAACACGGCACCGTACCCCTCGCCAAGTTCACGCATGCTGCCGAAATCCGAGGTGACGACCGGGGTTCCCGATGCCAGCGACTCGACAATCGGAAGACCGAAGCCTTCATTGAGTGAACAGAAGACACTGAAGCGAGCGATGCGGTAGAGACTCCAAACGACCTCGTCGCTGGCATTCGAAAGCAGGATGATCGGGCGCCCGGCTGCTCGTAGCCGCTCGACCATGGCATCGAACCGCGAGGTGTCCCACGAGTTGCCGCCAACCATGACGAGGGCGAATTGATCACCCTGGCGCCAGCGCAGCTCGGCCGCCACGAGAAGCCGTAGGTGATTCTTGCGCGGCTCGTGGCTGCCCACCGCGAGCACGACGTTCACGTCGTCGAGTTCGAGGTCGTGCCTCACGCGCTCCACTGTTTCGACCGAGACCTCCCCGATACCCGCCGGCAAGTCAACCTGCACGATTTCGGGCCCCACGAGGCCCGTGGAGGGGAGCATGCTGCGCCATCCCACATACTCGATCTGAGCCGCCGACGAGATGGTGGCGACCGAAGAGAACCGAGCGAGGGTCGCGAGATACTTGCTGAAGGCGCCCGGCATGCCGGCTCCGGCGGTTTCGGCGCTCGTGACCGGGATCGTGTCAAAGCCGACAGCGACCGTGCGTGAGCCGCTGAACTCGGCGATGGTTCGTATACGCAGTGCCCGCTCGTGGTCCACGGCGATTTCGGGAAGCACGAACGTCGCGCGGAAGGGGATCACGACGGGCGGCTCCCCGCTGAGCGACTCGGGTGCAGGGTGCAGGGTCGCGCGCTCGTACTCCAGCGGCGTGACGCGATGAAGTGATCGGCCGTCCTGAGTCCAGCTCACGCATTGCACCTCGTGCAGGCCCACCCAGCGGGTGAGCGTCTCCCGAGCGACGCGCTGGATTCCTGTGGTGAACGTGCTCCGCCCGGTATCTGTGACATCGACGATCACGCCGCCCGACACGCGCACAGGCGACGAGTTCTTCTTCACGATGAGCCGGTTGCGGTTCGCCCTGTCGCACTCGGTCTTGAGCAGCACGGCAAGTCCCTCGAGGCGCCATCGGCGGGTCAGCGCCTCCACCCGGCGGGGGTTCGGCACGGCACCATTGATGACGGCGATGGCGAGGTAGCTCACCAGGTCATCGGGCGACGGTGTCGCACGCACGATCTCCGAGATGAGGGCATCTACGGATCGACCGGTGACGGCGATGCCGAGGGCGCGCGCGATCTCGCGCAGGCGCGGGATCAGGAAGTCATCTTTGCTCATCCGCGGACCGCCAGTTCGAAGTCGGCCGCCTGCCACAGTTCTTGGGCGTATTCGCTCCAGGTCCGTGACGCCGCATTCGATGCCTCGCTGCGAAGCCGCGCGATGAGGTCATCATCGTCGAGCAGGCGGCGCATTCCTTCGATGATCTCCACGTCGCTCCGTGGGTCGACCGCGAGGCATCCCCCCTGCGCAGCGATCTCCGCGAGACTTCCGAAATTGCTCGTGAGTACCGGAGTGCCGAGTGCGAGCGACTCCACGACCGGCAGGCCGAACCCCTCGTGCAAGGAAACAAGGGTCGTGAACCGCGCCTCCTGGTAGAGCGCCCAGAGCCCTTCGTCGTCGAGCGAGCGCAGCGAGCGGACGTCGAGCCCGCGACGCCGGAGTCGACGCACGCGGGCATCGAAATCCTGCGTGACGGCTCGGCTACCTCTACCGACGAAGACTATGCGGAAACGATGCCCCTGATGGTGCAGATACTCCGCCGCGAACAGAACCGCCTCTTGGTTCTTGCGGGGCTCGTGGCTTCCGACGCAGAGGACGAGAGGCAGCTCTCGCGGGCCCGGTCGCCTGGTCCCAGCCGCTCGAGCCGGCACCTCGCCCGCAAGCGGAACAGCGGTGACGGACGGGCCGGCCAGCCCCTGGGCCCGCACAGCGGAGGCGAACCCTCTGAACTCGGATGCGGCCGACTCACTCACACCGATCACTCGGTGCGCGTGCTTCACCACAGTGAGAAAGTGAGCGAACCGCTCCGACTCGGAATTGGGCTGGCCCTCCGCGCTCACGAGGGGAATCGCATCGTGACCGATGAGTGTGACGGAATTGCCGGAAAACTCGGCCAAGCAGGCCAGCGCGGCCGTCGTGGAGGGCAGCGGCACTTCCGGCAGAAAGACATCCGTCTTCCAGGGCACAACGATTGTCTCGGTGAACTCGACGCTTTCCATCGGGTGCCGGTGACCGACCGGGTAGCGCCGCTCGTTCCAAGAGAGCACGCGATCGGTCTCGTACTCGTCGATCTCGCGCATGACAGTCGAATCTGCGGTCCAGGCGACGATCCGTATCGAACGCCCTTGCCTCTCCCATTTCGGGAGTGTCTCGCGCACGACCCGCTGGATGCCCGTGTTGTGCTCTTGGGTGGCGCAGAAATTGGCGTCGACCACGACTCGTTCCGACTCAACTCTCAACGTTCGGCCCAGGACATGACGCTGAGAGGCTCCCGCGAGAGTGCCTTCGAGAACCGCGAGCATCGCGGTCGCGGTAGTGCTGAGTTCGATCAAACTCAGGAAGTTGGTGAGCTGGTGAGGAGTGGGGAACGATCCGGAGACGGCGATGTAGACGAGCCACGCCTCGTCAGTTCGACGTGACTCCACGATGCGCCGCGAAAGGATTTGGAGGAGATCACCCGGCGCGACATCCCCCACCTCGATACCGAGGGCTTCTGCTGCCACTCCGAGCCGGGCGAGCATCGCGGACTGCAACGCCTCGGTCGACGTCATCGGCCGGGCCTCAACTTCGTGGCCAGCTGGTTTCCGGCGATCCGGATAGCGCGCGAGGGCCCGACCTGCCGAACCTTGTTGCGCAGGAGCTTTGCCGCGCGGAGCGGCTTTGTGATGCGCCAGGACAGAGTCTGTTCCATGGCCCAGAGGGTATCGGTGGCATGTGACGCGACCTTCACCCAGTCGCTGAGAACAGCATCGCGCAGCTCGGAGAGTTCACGCTCGAGTTCCTTTTCACGGTCGTCCGACACGATTGGTCCTTTGCTGTCTATGGTCCAGGGATGCCCTCACGCGGTGATCCACGTCAAAACAAGCGATCAGTTTAGCGGGCCGACGCCGCGGGACCGACCCAGTCAGGTCACGCGGTGAGATAGTCCCACAGTTCGTCAGCGTAATCGTCCCAACTGAGGAACGAGTTGGCTCTGGCCGCTGTCGTGAGCTCATCGAGGGCTGGTCGCGATGTGAGAAGCCGAGTGAGCTCCCGCTCCAGCGCACGATCGTCGTGGGGATTCACCTGTACGACACCGGTGTAATGTTCGGCGATCTCCCGCATACTGCCCACGTCCGACGCGATCACGGGCGTCCCTGATCGAAGCGACTCCACGATCGGAAGGCCGAACCCCTCGTGCGTCGAGGTGAAAATCGTGACGTCGGCGAGTCGATACGCCGCCGCGAGATGCTCGTCAGTTGATCCGGTGAGCACCTGCAGGTGATGGCCTTCCCCGATCATCACCTCCGCCAGCGCGCTGAATCCCTCGTTCGACCACGTCCCGCTCCCGATGAAGACCAGTCTGAACGACAGTCCCTGATTCCACAACGACCGTGCTGCAGTGAGAATCGACAAGTGGTTCTTCCTCGGCTCATGACTGCCCACGGCGAGCACGAGTGGTTCACCCTCCAGGATGCCGAGCTGCTCCGCCGCTGACGAGTCATCGCCTGTCAGGGGCGACGGAGAGTCGCCCCCCAGGAAGACCGCACGGATGTCCGGGCCGGTCTTGCCGCTCGCAGAAAGCATCCTTTTCCATCCTTGGAATTCCGTCGCCGTCGCCGTCGAGATCGTGCCGATGCGATCGGCATAGGAGAGTGCTTCCAGATACAGAGGAAAGAGAGTGGCCATCGCCGGGGTCGCCGTCTCGCCCGAGGTGAGCGGGACGATGTCGTAACCAATGGCCGCGACGCGCGCTTGCGCGAAGCGGCCTAGCGCCAGAATCCGCTCGGCGCGCTCGGGCTCGGCGGCGATCTCTGCCACGATATACAGCCCTCCGACGGGTAGCACCAGAGCAGGGGCGTCATCGGGACCGTCGGACCCCCCGCGCGCCACATCTGTCGAGATGGTGCCGGCGGTAACCTCGCGGATCCGACGGTACTCTGAAGACGTCAGATGGCGGAGAGCCCTGTAATCCGATGTCCACGAAACGAGCACGATTGGATGCGCCCCGTCCCATCGGCGCACCGTCTCGCGCACCACTCGCTGAATGCCGGAGATGCTGTCGGTGCTGCTCGCGTGCGTCACGTCGACGAGGATCGCCCCGGTCACCACGTCGAAACCGTTGCGCGGGCCGAACACCGTGGCGTCAGTGCGGCCACCGAGCAGTGTGAGCGCGGACATCGCTCCGTTCAACGCGATGCTGCGACGGAGCGCGATCACATCGTCCTCGCGGGGCAACTCCCCACGGATGGCTGTCCAGGCGAGCCAGATATCCGCGTCCGAGGGCGGGCCGACGTCAAGCTGGAGGGCGAGTGCCGCCACGAGAGCGGCGGGATCTCCCGCTACGTCTATAGCGTGCTCGCGCACCACGTCGGCGGCCCCGCTCCGCACGGCCGAGGGAGTCGAGTCGGACGCTGTCATGCGTGCGCCCCTTCGTGGTCGGCGAAGCCGGGATCGGTGACCGCGGCCCAGATCGCGTGCGCGTAGTCGGTCCAGCTGGAGTCATCGCGAGCCGCGATCTGGCGCTCGAGTTCAGCGATCAGCGCATCGTCCTGCAGCATCACGCGCATCGTCGCAATCACCTTCTCGTCGTCGCGCGGGTCGACCAACTGACAGCCGCCGCCGTCGGCGATCTCCGCCGTACTGCCGAAAGAGGTCGCCAACACGGGAGTGCCTGCCGCGAGCGATTCCGCGACAGGAAGCCCGTAGCCCTCATGGACGGAGAGGAAGACTGAGAACCGGGCCGAGAGGTAAGCCCTCGCGAGGTCCGTCTCACTGACATCGTGACGCACGGCTAGCGGACGGCCGCGGTGGATCAGGGCGGCCGCAGCATCGGTCACCTCAGTGTAGGCAGGGCTCCCTGCCCCGCCCATTATCACCAGGGAGAAGTCGAGACCCTCTCGCCAAAGCGTCTCGGCCGCGTACAGCACTGTGAGGTGGTTCTTGCGCCGCTCGTTGCTCCCTACGGCGAGCACGACCCGTGACGAGCTTCTCTGCTCGGACTCCTCGCTCGAATCGTCGTCGACTGGAATCCGCTCGAGAGGGAGAAGCACTGAGGTCACCCGCGGACCGGGAAGCCCTTGGGTCACCAGCGCGTCGGTGAAACCGGAGAACTCGACACCGGCGGAAGCGGAGATGGCGACGATGAGATCGACGTGTTTCAGGAACGCCAGATAGGCGGCGGAGCGGAGACGTTCCACCGCGCCAACCGTCGAGCCGCTGGTTGCCGGAATGGCGTCGTAGCCGAGCACCACGGTGCGATTGGCGGAGAATCGCGCGATCGACGCGAGGGTGGCTGATGCTCCCTCGTGGGTGTTCTCCGGCACGAAGACCGTCGTCTTCCACGGCACGACGAGTGGCACATTCATCTCGACGCGATCCGAACGTTCGCCGGCTTTCGACTGGTCCCAGTCCCGTACTCGCGCCTCCTCGGATGCGTCGAGTCTCCGAAGGGCCACACCGCTGTCGCTCAGACCGACCAACGTCAGTTGCCGTTTCTCGGCAGTCCACACCCGCACCACTTCACGGGTGACCCGCTGCACTCCCGAGTTGAAGCCGTGCCGGGCAGTGAAATCGACGAAAACCACGGGCCGGTCGGTCACGACCTCGATCTCGCGCAGAAAGGAGTCGTGTCGACCCATCCAGACCCCGGAATGGCCCAGAATTCGGTGGACGGCTTCTGCGTTGTCGGCACCGCGGAGATCTCTGATGAGGCCACGGAGGAACGCCTCGTCAGGGATGCAGCCGCTCACGGCGGCGAGGAGCAACCAGACGTCATGCGTGTCGTCTCTAGGATGCACGCGCTCGACGAGGGAGACGAGCAACTCCTCGAGCCCGACCTCCATCAGCAATTCGGATGAGGCCCCGAGAAAGTGGGGGGCGACCGCTCGAAGTCGCCTCTCGAGAGCTGCCCTCGCGAGCAACAACTGCTCACTGCCTGAGGGCAGCACCGGAAGCCGTCCCGCTCGAAGCCGGCCGATCCGCTCACGCGCTCGAACCCGGCGAAGCGGTGCCGTTACACGCCAGCTCACGCTCGACCTCATCGCCTCCGCGCTGACATCGCCTGCGAAGAACGCGGCACCCAGACCGGTGAACCAGGAATTGATCTGGCGTGATGACACCAGTTCGGAGCGGATCGGACGATCGTTGGGCATGCAATCCTTTATAGCGGTATTCCCTCCGAGCGGATCCGCTCACATGTCGACATCCGTTCGCGTCCAGTACACTGGCGGAGTTCGTTGCCGCGTCTTTGCTGAGAGCTGCACACTCACTGCGGCCCTGCTGCGTCCGCCAATAGCCAGAAGGAATTTCATGCCTCGCGCCCTCATCTCAGGTATCACCGGTCAGGACGGCCTCTATCTCGCAGAGCTCTTGCTGAGCAAGGGCTACGAGGTCTACGGCCTCATGCGCGGGCAGAACAACCCCAAGCGGGAGCTCGTCGAGCAGACCGTCCCCGGCGTTCACATCCTCACTGGCGACCTGACCGATCTGTCGAGCCTCCTCCGCGCCCTCGAGACGTCACAGCCGGATGAGTTCTACAACCTCGGTGCGATTTCGTTCGTGGCCTACTCCTGGGAGAACGCCCATCTCACCTCCGAAGTCACAGGCATGGGCGTACTGAACGCCCTCGAGGCTGTTCGTCTCTACTCGCACGACGACCCGCAGAAGGTGCGTTTCTACCAGGCGTCGTCGTCGGAGATGTTCGGCAAGGTGCAGAGCGTGCCGCAGAACGAGGACACGCTCCTGTGGCCGCGGTCACCCTATGGAGTGGCCAAGGTCTACGGCCATTACATGACCATCAACTACCGCGAGTCGTATGGCATGCACGCCTCGAGCGGCATCCTGTTCAACCACGAGTCGCCCCGCCGTGGCCCGGAGTTCGTGACACGCAAGGTGACGCAGGCAGTCGCCCGCATCTCGCTCGGGCTACAGTCTGAAATCGTTCTCGGCAACCTCGACGCGCGCCGCGACTGGGGCTTCGCCGGAGACTACGTCGAGGCGATGTGGCTCATGCTGCAGCAGGACGAAGCCGACGACTACGTCATCTCCACCAACGAAACCCACGAGATCCGCGAACTGCTCGAGCTGGCCTTCAAGGCTGTCGGCATTGATGACTGGTCTTCCTACGTCAAGCAAGACCCCCGCTTCATGCGACCTGCGGAGGTCGACCTCCTCATCGGCGACTCGACCAAGGCTCGGGAGAGGCTGGGCTGGACTCCGAAGGTCGACTTCCCCACCCTCGTGAGCATGATGGTGGAGAACGACGTGGCGGAGCAGAAGCGTCTCGCAGGCCTCTAGGAGCCCGATGCCCGTCGCGCTCATCACCGGGATCTCCGGTCAAGACGGCTCCTATCTCGCGGAGTCATTGCTCACGCGCGGTTACACCGTGCACGGTGTCGTACGCTCCGCTGCGCCAGAGGACTTTCCCGCCCTGCAGAATCCGAATGTGACCCTGCACGAGATCGACATTGCGGCTCCTGCCGCCCTCTCGGCGGCGGTCGCGCAGGTGGAGCCCGACGAGATCTACAACCTCGCCGCCGTCAGCAGCGTGTTCCGCTCGTGGCAGGAGCCCGTGCACACGGCAGAAGTCAATGCCCTGCCGGTGGCACAGCTCCTCGAGTCGGCGTGGAGTCTCCAGCAACGTCTCGGCCGACCCGTGCGCTTCGCGCAGGCTTCGAGCGCCGAACTGTTCGGCCAGGCCACCGTCTCCCCTCAGAACGAGTCGACGCCGATCAATCCGTCGAGTCCCTACGGCGCCGCCAAGGCCTATGCCCACCACATGGTAGGTGTGTACCGCCAGCGCGGGCTCTTCGCGACAAGTTGCATCCTCTACAACCACGAATCCCCGCGCCGGCCTGAAGCGTTCGTCACCCGCAAGATCACCGCGAGCGCCGCCCGCATCGCCGCCGGTCTGCAGCAGTCGTTGGAGCTCGGCAATCTGACGGCCCGCCGCGACTGGGGGTGGGCACCCGACTTCGCCGAGGCCCTCAGGTTGGCGGCAACGGCACCGACGGCATCCGACTACGTGATTGCGACAGGAGAGACCCACTCGATCGCCGATTTCGTGGAACGGGCCTTCGCTCGGGTGGGGATCGCCGACTGGAAGTCGGTCGTGTCGATCGACGAGTCGTTCAGCCGCCCTGTCGACCCGATCGAGCAGTCCGGCGATGCGTCGCGGGCCCGGGCAGAACTCAACTGGCGGCCTACGATGACGTTCGAAGGCATTGTCGACGCAATGGTCGACGAAGATGTTCGCCTCGTTCGAGGCGGCCTAGATACCCGAGGATGAGAGCCGAACACACTCCACACGTGCTCCTAGACGCGACCGCCCTCCCCGCGAGTCGCGGTGGTGTCGGTCGCTATGTCGACGGGCTAGTCCCTGCCCTCATCAATGCAGGTGTCGATCTCAGCGTCGTGAGTCAACCGGGCGACCTAGCGAACTTCGAGCAGGCCGGAGCCCACGTGTTCCCGGCTCCGCGACTGACGAGCAGCACGGCCGGCAGGCTGCTCTGGGAGCAGTTCGGCTTGCCCCTACTGGCGCGTCGGATCGGCGCCGACGTGATCCACTCTGTTCACTACACATTCCCGCTGGCGACGCGCCTGCCTCACGTGGTGACCGTTCACGATCTGACCTTCTTCACTCATCCGGAGCTGCACACCGCAGTGAAGCGACGCTTCTTCCGTTTCTGGATCCGGGCCACGAAACGGGCTCGGGCTACGATCGTGACCCCGAGCCGCGCTACCGCAGATGAGTACGTACGGCTGACAGGTGCGAACGGCGATCGTGTCGTCGTCGCACGCCTGGGCTTTGACGCCGAACTCTTCTCACCCCCATCGACCATTTCGATAGATGCTCTGCGCGCTGACCTCGGTACCGGCGATCGGGGCTGGATCGCGTTCCTGGGAACGCTGGAACCGCGGAAGAATGTTGTCGCACTTATCGACGGCTACCTCCAGGCGGTACATGACGCAGAACGCAAGGCACCCCCCTTGCTCCTGGCCGGAGGACCAGGCTGGGACGACGAGGTCGATCCGGCACTCCGCCGGGCCGCTGCTGCCGGAGCCGATGTGCGGGCACTCGGATATCTCCCCCTCGAGCAGCTGAGCGCGTTCCTCGGAGGGTCGACCATCGTGGCGTACCCGAGCCTCGGGGAGGGATTCGGTCTCCCGGTGCTCGAGGCGATGGCCACGGGGGCGTGCGTACTCACCACCCGCGAGCTGTCGCTGCCGGAGGTCGGGGGCGACGCCGTCGACTACACCGGAACATCCGCGGTCGAGATCGGTCGACGCCTCGCCTCGCTTCTCGCCGACCCAGATCGGCGAGCCGAGCTCGGGTCACGAGCGCTCATCCGAGCTCGCGAATTCACATGGACGAACAGCGCGATCGCTCACGTAGGCGCTTATGACAGAGCGGCGGCGAACACGTGAGCGCGAGTGTGGCTGTGGTGATCGTGACCCACCACTCACACGACCTTCCGCTCTGCCTCGCTTCGATCCCCGGCGCAAGCACCTCTCCGACGCTTACGGTCGTGGTCGATAACGCCACGAGCGACGACAGCGTGCGAACGGTGATGGCGGAGAATCCGGAGGCCGTCTTCATCGAGACGGGCGAGAACTTGGGCTATGGTCGCGCCGTCAATCGGGCCGTCGAGACCCTCGGTCCCGAGATCGAGTGGATCCTCGTCACGAATCCCGACACGGTCTTCGGCGTGGGTGCGATCGATACCCTCATGGCCGTGGGCGAGTCCGACCCGAGAATCGGCTCCGTCGGACCTCGGATCACGAACTCCGACGGGTCGGTGTACCCCTCGGCCCGTTCCCTGCCCTCCCTTCGTACGGGAACCGGCCATGCTTTGTTCTCACGGGTCTGGCCGACTAATCCGTGGACGGCGCGGTACCTCCGTTCGTCCGTCTACAAGCGGCCTGGCTCCGATCCGGTGCCGGCGGGCTGGCTCAGCGGTGCCTGCGTTCTCGTTCGGCGGACGGCCTTCACCGAGATCGGCGGATTCGACCCGCGCTATTTCATGTACTTCGAAGATGTCGACCTCGGTAAGAGCCTCGGTGAAGCCGGCTGGAGCAACATATATGCTCCCGCTGCCACCGTCGAGCATGCAGGGGGATCGTCGACAGCCCGCTACTCCCGTCGGATGCTCATCGCGCACCACTCGAGCGCGGCTCTCTACCTCAGTAAGAAGTACTCGGCCTGGTATTTCTGGCCACTCCGCACGATCTTGAGGATGAGCTTGTTCGTGCGTGCCCGCCTCAAGTCGTGATCGGTTCGAGTTTGTCAGACCGCGCCGACATCCTTCGAACGAGCGATCAGGGCCGCGGCAGGCTCGGAGTAGCCGACCTCGCGAATTGCGCCGTCACGCACCTCGAACGATGTGATGCTCGAGAGCGAACACCGCCGCTTCCGTGGGTCGTGGAAAAGTCTCGTGCCCAAGACCGCGCGATGCGCCATCCAGATGGGTAGCTGGTGACTCACCATGACCACGTCGCCGGGCGAGTCATCACCCGCCACCGACTGGATGAGAGACATCATCCTGGCCGCGACCGCGGCGAAGGGCTCACCCCAACTCGGTCGGAGCGGATTCACAAGGAACCGCCACGCGGCTGGCTTGGCCAGGATGCCGAGATTCATCTGGAACCGGCCACCCTCCAGCCGACTCGAGGCCTCGATGAGCGCCACATCAACGCTCGCGGGGCGCCCGAATGCTGCGGCGATGGGCTCGGCCGACTCCTGAGCGCGCTCCAGAGGAGAGGTCATCACGGTCTTCACCTCGTAACCCTGCGCGACCAGCTCGTCAGCGGCGAGCTGAGCCATCCGAACGCCTGATCGCGAGAGATGGAAGCCAGGTAGTCGACCGTAGAGGAGGCCGTCGGGGTTGTGGACCTCACCGTGGCGCACGAGATGGATTCGATTGGGCACGACGTCCATCCTTCCAGATCCCGTCGCTTCACATCCCTTCGGCCGTCCGGCGATGCCGCCACAAGGCGTGTGCTCCAAGCGCGTGACACGACCGAATGCTAGTGTTCCAGCGTTGCTGGCAGCACTGCCTCGGGGAGAGATCAGACAATGATGAACGCATCAAATGCCCCAGGGCGCGCACGTGGATCACTGATCCAGAAGATCGTGGTCGGTGTTGTCGCAACCCTCATCGCCGGCTTCTTGTCCGCCGCTGTCAGCCCGGCCACACCCGCTGACGCCGCGACGGGGAGCGACTTCAATGCGGGGCGGATCGTGAGCGACTCCGTGTTCTACGCATCCACATCGCTGAATGTCGATCAGACCCAGGCATTCCTGAACTCCCAGGTCTCCTCGTGCCGCAGCGGATACACCTGCCTCAAAGACTACGCCCAGGCGACTCCGAACATCTCCGCAGATCGGTACTGCCCGGGCGGGTTCGCCGCGTCCGGTCGCGACAGCGCCGCCGCGATCATCGTGAAGGCGGCGGTGGGCTGCGGGATCAGCCCGAAAGTGCTGCTGGTGCTGCTGCAGAAGGAGCAGTCCCTCGTGACCGACACCTGGCCGACGACCGGCCAGTACAACGCCGCGACAGGGTTCTCCTGCCCTGACACCGCGCCGTGCGATACGCGCTATTCAGGATTCGCCTACCAGGTCTACTACGCGGCGCGGCAGTTCCAGGTCTATGCCCAGAACCCCACCCTCTTCAATTACCGCGCCGGTCGGGTGAACAGCATCCTGTACAACCCCAATCGCGCCTGCGGCACGAAAGACGTCTTCATCGAGAATCAGGCGACCGCAAGCCTCTACGTCTACACCCCGTACACTCCAAACGACGCCGCTCTCAGCAATCTGTACGGCACCGGCGACGGCTGCTCAGCCTATGGCAACCGCAACTTCTGGAGGCTGTACACCGACTGGTTCGGCTCCACGATCTCCGGGATCGACTCCAAAGACGCCGTGTCCTTGATCTACTCCCTGTACGACGACATCCTCCTTCGCACGCCCGACGAAGGCGGAGTGAATACCTGGCGCAACTACTTGATCGGACAGGGGTGGCCGACCGTGAGTGTCGCCAACGGCATCCTGTACAGCGACGAGTACTTCCTGCAGCGAATCGATGCCGCATACCAGGAAGTGCTCGGCCGAGGACCCGACCCCATCGGTCGCGCCGACTGGCTCAATCGGATGCGTACGGGAACTACGAGTGTGGATGAGATCCGCATGACGTTCACCCGAAGCCAGGAGTACTACGACAAAGCAGGGGCAACAGACGACGGGTATGTCGCCGTGCTGTATCGCACCATGCTCGGTCGGGATGCCGCACCGGGCGACATCGCATACTGGGTAAATCAGATCCGGCTCCAAGGACACGGCTATGTCGCCAACGCGATCTGGAATTCGTTCGAATCAGGGACCATCCGGCTCACACGGATCTACAACCAATTTCTCGATCGCGGCATAGATGCCGGCGGCATCAGCAGCTGGGTGCCGCTGCTCACCAGTCAGGGAGATCAAGCCGCGCGCTCGGCAGTCGTGAGTAGCCTCGAGTATCTGCTCAAGGCCAGAGACAGATTCCCACAAGGATAAGGAGGCACGGCTATGCGCATGCGAACTCTGGCACTGACTGCCCTCTGCGTGATGCTGCTCAGCGGGTGCGCCTCGAAGGGCGGTGCCGGCACAGGCAGCGGCCCCGTCGACTCTCCCTCACCTACCTCGACCATAAGCCCCACTCCCACCGTCACGCCCGAACCGGAACCGACCTCTGCGGGATGGAGTTCTGAGGGAGCGTGGGATGCCTGCTATCGAGCGCATCTTGCGGAGTTCCCGCTCGCGGAAGGAAGCAGCATCGACCCCTTCGACGACGACGACGTCACCTGGGATCCCACGCTCGACGGCTATGTCGTACACCTGACCGGCCAGGTCACCGAGAACGGCTCAGAGGTCGACGCGACCCGTGTGTGCCTGGTGCAGGGCGATCCAAACGATCCACAGGTCGTCGTCAACCCCGTGATGGAATAGCAGATGACCTCAGCTCACGATGACTCTGCCGCGCCCCACCGTCGCACTCTGACGCGTCGGCAGGTGACGGCGGGAGCGATCGGTGCCGCAGCAATGGTCGGACTGGTGAGCGCGGCAGGCGTCGAGGGCGCGGCGGCCGCGCCCGCTCTCTCCTTCGTGTATCCCTGCGACGAACGGCGCGTGAGCGACGACTGGGCGGCTCACCGGGCCCGCGGTTCTGCGGGCGGCACCGATTACATCGCAATCTATGGGAGCGAGGTGAGAGCGATGGCGAACGGCACGGTCACCACCGCCGACTGGACCACCTCCGGCAGCGGTGGCCGCTACATCCGAATCGACCACGGCTCGATGGGACCGTATCGGAAGGTCCAGACCGACAGCCTGCACCTGTCCGAACTCTATGTACAAGCGGGCCAGA
Organism: Herbiconiux sp.; assembly: GCF_004297105.1. GTDB lineage: Bacteria > Actinomycetota > Actinomycetes > Actinomycetales > Microbacteriaceae > Herbiconiux. Next base: position 27,979 of record NZ_SCVE01000007.1, on the reverse strand, counting down.
CCGTGACCGTCGGTCAGGTCATCGCTCGATCCGGAGCATCGGGGTTCGGCTCTGACTACGGGTACGGGCCTCACCTGCACATCAGCGGGTGGTTCGACGGCTCGAACCTGGACATCGAGCCGTACGTCTCCGCGATGACAGTGCCTGACGCTACGTCGCTGGTGTACGCCCTCTACCAGGACATTCTGGTCAGAAAGCCGGATGAAGTCGGGCTTGCATCCTGGCGAAATGCCCTTGTCAAGCAAGGTGCACCAACCATGAGCGTGGCCAACGGGATCCTGTACAGCGATGAGTACTACCTCCAGAGGATCGATGCCGCTTATCGCGAGATCCTCAACCGTGATCCCGATCCGATCGGCCGGGCCGACTGGCACCGCCGGATGCAGACGGGCACGACGAGTGTGGATGAGATCAGGATGACCTTCACTCGGAGCCTCGAGTACTACCTCGCGGCAGGCGGAACGGACACTGCATTCATCGGTGTCCTCTACCGTACAATGCTCAGACGCCAAGCCACGGACAGCGAGATCGTCAACTGGGTGAAGATAGCGGCAGCCCAAGGCACTGGCACCGTCGTGTCGATGATCTGGAATTCCTACGAGTCAGGAACCATTCGATTGAACACGGTCTACAATCAATTCTTGAAACGGGATGTCGACCCTTCCGGGGTGAAGAGCTGGGTGCCCCTGATCACAGGTCAGGGCGATCAAGCCGCCAGAACGGCGATCGTCACGAGCGCCGAATACCTCATCAGAGCTCGGGAGAGGTTCCCTCAGAACTAGCCGAGGGACTGCGCGCTCAGCCCTATCACGCTCAGATCGGATGCGATCTCGCAGGTGGTGACCATCGACGCTGTTTTGCCCTGGAACTCGTCCTTCCACGAGACCAGCGCGATGTAGGTGTCGGACCCGGATGCAGTGACTGCTCCAACAGCGAACGGCTCGTAGCTCGCCCACTCGGGGTAGAGCTGCTGACTGGCGGTGACGCACGACTGCCAGGCCTGCGCCTGGGTCGCTTCGGAAACCGCGGGCTCTGCTGGTGCACTCGGCTCACTTGCCGGGGTAGGTGTCGCCGCGGCGGTTGGAGACGGCGTCGCGGTCGCACCGGACGGTGAAGTCGACGTGGGTCGAGGGCTCGGGGTCGCGGTCGCGTGAGGGCTGCTGGAGGTGGGGCTCGGCGTAGACCCTGACGCATCCGCCCCGACGCATCCGGCCAACGCGAAAGCAAGGCATGTAACAGCGAGAACGCTGGCGGTTCGGCGGAACATACTCACCTTGTCAGTTTGACAGAGTACCGTGCGTCACGTCGCCTGACGCGCGGCGAAAGCATCACCGCGGTGATTGATGCGAGGGCCCGAGTTCGTATACCCAGACTCCCCCATGCAGCTCTCCGGGGGCCGTGATCGCGCCGTCTACAACGGCCTTCCAGTTCGCCTCTTCTTCGGGCACAAGGATCGTGTCCACGTCATATTTTGCAAGATACGTGGGAAGGGTCGAGGCGAAATCGTAGTCGAAGTCATCCACGTAGAGGGCGACGCCGGTCGGGTCGCGCAATGCCGCGGGCAGCGCCGCTCCCCCACCGTTCCCGGTCGGTGTGGTGAACCGGAAATCGGACTCGGCCACCCACCTCATTCCCGGTCCCCATTGGCCGGCCGGAAGCACCAGGACGTTGTCTCCAGACTGCACGTAGTCGTCGATCTGTCCACTCGTCACGAATTCCGGATCGCGAGCCTGGACCGGGTAGATGATCCCCTCCGTGGTAGGGATGAGCAGCACGCATGTGGCCAGCGCTAGGGCTCCCGTGATGACCCGGCGCGGGCGCCTCGTCGACCACAGGTAGGCCACGAGAACGGCCAGGGCCATGAACGTGAACGCGCTGAATCGCATAGGCAGAGCGTGATCGATCAGCGGGATCTCGACGATGAGCCCCCACGGCATCGGGATTGTCCATTTCCCGTTGACCATCAGCAGCGGGCCGAAGCTGGCAACTAGGGAGACGACGGCGAAGACCGCGATTCCCAGGGGTCGGCGCTCCCGCATCGCACGCAGCACGAGGGCCATGAGCACGATCAGCGTGATCGGAATGTAGGCCGTGTTCTCCGATGCACCGGCAAGCCAGGCTTCCCGTGCATCAGTGAAGATATTCCCCCCAATCGCGGTGACCTCTGTCGGAATGAAGAGATTTGTGAACTCGGTGACGTAGATCGAAGGCGGGTTCACCGGCTCGCTCGGCACGCCGGACCTCAATGCGGCGAAGATCACAGGCAAACCGAGTGCGACACCGGCGACGTATCCAGCACCGATGGGCAAGAGGAGCCGCACGAGTCGGGTCCGCGTCGGCGCGGAACCCACGGCCAGCGCGATCACGAGCGCCGCTCCGGCGAAAAGCGACTCGGTCACGAAGAGCTCCGTCGATGCCCCCAGGGTGAACACGACGATCAGAGCAACACCGAGAATGAGCCAGCGCCTCCGCAGACGCTTGTTCGCTGCCCTGGCAACCAGGTAGGCGAGCAGGGGCAGGCCGAAGATCCACATCAGGTTGAGATGACCGAGGATGTGACCCGCGAAGTAGGGGCTGAGGCTCGCAATCAGCCCGGCGAGCAGCGCTCCCGAACGGTTACGGAAGAGCTCATGTGACAGGAGGTAGACGGAAAGGGCGCACAAGACGATGGACAGGATCACCGCGACGTTGAAGGCGACGGTGCCGCCGAACAGCCACGTCACGGGAGCAACCAGGATCGACACAGAGGGGATCGATATCGCGTTCCCGATGTCGAGGCCGTCCGGCGCGTAGAGATTCGGAGTGAAAAACGGATCCAGCCCGCTGGTGAGAGCGTGCAGATTCCAGGTCAGGTAGTAGGCGAACGATGCGGAGTCACCGGGGCTCGACAGCTGCTCCTGCGAGAAGTCACCGAGCACAGGCCATCCCCAGACGAGTACGACGACAACAACTAGCACCGCAATCGGAACGAGGTGCTGGGTGCGATCAACGAAGCGGCGGACCCCCTCAACCACCTATACCCACCAGCCCGATGATCTGCTCGGGTTGGCCCACGACCTCGATTGAGACACGAGCCGTGCTTCCATTCACAGCCACGCCGCTCAGATCCAGCGCGACGACACCGCCTGACGCGACCTCCGTGTCCACGACCAACCCGTCCTGAACAACCGCGATCTCAGATCCTGTCGGTACACCGTCCACAGAGACGAGCAGCGAGCTTCCCTCCAGGGATGCACGGTTGGTGAGTAGATCTACCGGCGCAGGCCCATGCCCACCAGAACGGATGACACCCGCGGGATCGACCCCATATCCCCAGGTCGCACTGCCAGGGACGTCGACCACCGGCGTCGCCACGACCGCCGGATTGTCGAAGTCGAGCAAGGCGAACGTGGAGTTCCGCTCGATCACATCAGCGTCTCCGTCGAAGTAGCCGCCGGGCCCGACCAGCACGTAGCGATCGCGTTCCCCCTCCCAGAAAGAAGTCATCGCAAGATCCGACCGGTATCCCAGGTCACCGCGAAGACTGATGTAACTCACATCCGGGAGTGAACGAAGTGACTCCGAGATCCAGAGTTGGTCGAAGAGACTCGCTGTAGCGACTGTGATATCGGCGCCACCAGCTTCCTGGACGCCTTTCACCCATCCGGCGGCGTCGGAGAAATCGTTCGTCACGAACCTGTCGTCGGGGCCGTTGACGACGACGAAATTCCAGGCTCCCAGCGCCGAGAGGCCGACTACACCAGCCGCCACGGCCACGAGCCCTGCACCGGTAACTCGTTTGACCGCACCTCCGGAAGGGCCAGCACCCTGCAAGCGCTCCACCAGTGCGGCCCATCCAATGACGGCGGCGCAGATGATCAACGGCGTGACCATATCTGAAGCGCGCCCCGTGACGTAGTCGTTTCCTCTTGTGCCGATGTAGGCGGCCCCCACGATGGCGATCACGATCCCGACCGCCAGCCCCCGCGAGCACGTGAACACCAAGGCGAACAGCAGCCCTAGACCTGCCGCCACCCCGCACGCGATCACCGCTACGCGACTGAGCTCTCCTACGACGGTCGGAGGCTGGGCACTGAGGAGCGCAACATAGGGACTGGCGAACACACCGAGCACGCTCAGTAGATCTGATCCGCCCTTGCCATTCGAAGCGGTCATCTGGAATGTGATCGTGATGCCGTAGATCGCGCGCACCCAGATCAGCGGCCCGACCGCGACCGCGACCGCGAGGACGGCCGCAGCCCGCTTGAGCCTGGTCGCAAGGGAGCGGATAGGGCCGACGAGCACGACCCCCGCGATGACGGCACCCGCGAAGACGGCATACTCGGTGTAGGTGCCGACGAGAGCGCTAACCGCAATCGCCGCCACCCACAGCGGCACCCGAGTGTCCTCGATATCATCGCTGCGCCTCCTGGTCCGCATGGCAACGACGCCGATGACCAGTGGGACCATGGCGATCCCCAGAATGGATGCTGCGTTCTGATTCTGCACCTGGTTGACGAGAGTAAACGTAGTTACCAGGGCGGCGCCCAACAGCACCCTGGCGGCGGCGGTGATCCGGAAAGCCGAACCCAGAACCCAAGCGCTTCCTGGTATCAGCAGCACATAGACTGCGATGAGGGGCGTGAAGGTCGCGACCGGGTCGCGAAAGAGCACGTCACTCACGCCCGCGTGCAGCATGTCCTGTCCCACCCGGAGGCCAAGTCGGATCGACTCGGCTGCCGGACCGAACGCGGGGGAATCGAGGCCTGAGCTCGGGCCCTGACCGATCGACGGCGACTGAAGAACGCTGTGCTCCGAGAACCAGTCAGCCGAACCGACGTAATAGAAGGCGTCGTTATTGGGGCTCGGCTGCGCGGCCAACGGTGAGCGCGCGGCCAGCGACGGCCACAACGCGACCACAGCGCCAATGGCCCCGGTCGCGAGCACCAACACAAGGTGAATGAGAGAGCGACCGGAAACGAAAGATCGGAAACGCCCGACCACCGCGGCGACCACGAGAAGGACGAGGCATGCGGCCACGATGATCCAGATACCGACCCGCACGGGAAGGACGAGGCCTGTAACGTGCAGGAGCACCACGAGACCGGCGGCTCCGATCACCGGTATGGCGGGAACCAGCTGAGTGCGCTGTGCGCGTGGAATCCAGACGAGTGCCGTGACACCCACGAGGGCGAAGAGAAGAAGCGCGCCGACTACGACACTGATGATCGCGACGATGTCGGCCTACTTCCCATCCGCGCGCACGCGATCGAAGAGTTCGGAGTACTCCCGAGTGGTGATCTCGTCCGAGTACCAGTGGTTCGCAGCGGCCGCTCCGGCTATGCGGTCGGGCGGTGAAGCAGCGAGCTCTCTCAACCCCTCCGTGATGGCGCCGGAGTTCTTTCGCGCGACGACCACTCCAAACCCTGTGTTGCGAACAGGGGTGCGCACGCCCGGAAGGTCCGATGCGAGCGCCGCGACCCCGACCTTCATTGCCTCGACCTGCACGATGCCGAAGGCCTCGAAGGAATTGACCGAAGGCAGCGCGAAGACATCGAGAGACGCGTAGAAGTCATCGAGCTGATCGTCGGCGAGAAAGCCGAGGAGCTCTATGCGGGTGTCATTCCCCATCGCGGCACGCACCTTCTCCACCACACTGCCGCCCGCGACCTTCAGATAGTCGCCGCCGATGAGGAGTCGGGCCTCCGGATCATCGAATTTCCTGAAGCCCTCCACAAGATACTCGAGACCCTTTTCCTCAACCAATCGGCCCAAGAATCCCACGTGCATCCCGTCACCTCGACGGAACGACGGCTTTCCACCGTCACGGAGTCGCGTAGGTGGGGAGATCGGAACTTCTTTCGGAGGCACGATGAGCGCTGCCAAGCGCGACGCGCGGGCGTAGTCGTCACTGGATGGGGCGATCGCCGAACTCAGTCGCATGGCAATCGCATTCGACCAGTCCATGACCGTCGACTGAAGGCGGTTGAACACGCTCGGCGGGAGCGAGATGTCGCACTGGTAGGTGAGCACAATCGGCACTCCTCGCAGACCGACGGAGATCGGCCCGCTCTCGATCATCGGCAGGTGGAGGTTGACGACGTGGGCCATCCGTCCGAATCGGATCGCTGCGGGAACGAAGAGGGGACTGATGAGTCCTTTCCCTATGCGTGCGACGACCGGGGTGCGATGAACCATCACTCCGTTCACGACCTCGCGGGTGGGAAGCGTCGAGTCATGCCTGCAGGTGACGACAAGAACCTTCTTGCCCTCAGCCGCCATCGACTCGGCGACGACGCGCGCCGCTTCGGTCAAGCCGCTGACGTACGGCGCATAGTAGTTCAACGCCATCACGACGTCATAGCGCTTCTTCATTGCAGTCCCCTCTTGCCGCGGGAGGACATCCCCACGCTCGGCGGATCGGCCTCGCGATCCGACCAATACTAACGAGCAGAACCTTCTAGGTCTCTGAGCCGGCGCCGGTAGCGGTGGACAACCCCCGCGATCAGTTGCAGGAAGGCGGCAAGGGCGCCAACGATGAAGGGACCGGTGACGCGAAGCAGCAGGTCGCCGGCGAACAATGCCACCGGGATAGCGCAGAGCACTGCAACCACCCAGGAGCGGAGCACGAGGGTGTGCGCTCCCAAGGCGACCGCTCCGTCGGACGCGACGACGGCCACCATGAAGAAGGCAACTCCCGCGCTGACGAGAACCGTGCCTTGCAGAGAGAGAACGAGGTCCGGGCCGAATAGGAGCGACGTGATCCAGGGACCGAGTGTCGCCATGCCTCCTGTGATGAGAACGCCCACGACGACTGCCGCGGCAAGAGCGATCGCCAGAGTGCGCCGCACGGAGCGAAGTTCCCCCTTCGTCCATTCCCCGGCCAACCGCGGAAGATAGAGGATCTGAGCCACCTGGTAGACGAAGATCGGGATTCGAGCTATCGACAGGCAGGTGAGGATCTGCCCGGCGAGCACGCCGTCTGAGCCCTCAGCGACCGCCTTGGCAAGCAACGTACTGCTGTTGAGGAGGAGCTGGATCGACAGTGCCGCCACGATCAGACGGCCGGCCTGCGAAGCGAAGACCCGTCGGCGCGGCGCCGTGTGGACGAGCCAGGATCTGTCGGAGCCCAGCAGCGCGGGCACAACGGCCACGGCGGCGGCTACTGCGACCACGAACGCGAACACAACCGGATTGGTCACCCCGAGCAATGCCAGCGCGAGCGGGAGCACGATCCGGAGCAACCCTTCTGTCGCGATGACCCCGGAATAGGTCGTGGTCAGGCCACTGCCGGAGAGCAAGCCTCGAAGCGGGAACTGGACGGCATAAGCGATGAACGACGCAATGAGGGCGATCACCAGGCCGGGAAGTCCGATGAATGCCAATCCAAGAGGGGTGAAGAGCACGAGTGATAGTAGGGTCGCCGCAGCTGCCAGAGCTCCGGCCGCTGAGAGCACGAACCGCGTGAGGCCGCCGCTACGCACATCCGATCGCCCTGAGACCTCCCGAGCAGTCTCCTGTTCGACTGGGTAGAAGATACCGAGTCCGATGGTGACGGTGAGCGACCAGAAGACCGCGAACTCGGAATATGCGAGTTGGCTCGTGCTGCGGGACACGACGATCAGGAGCACATAGCTACCGACCCCGGACACGAGCGCTGCGAGACCAACGACCGCGGTGCGCACGCGTGCATCCTGGGGCGGTCGAGTTGGCACGGTAGAGTCCTAAGGGCAGTGGGCGGAAACCCTAGCCACCCTATCCGCTCAGCCATTTGGAGAAGGACCTGTCGTGAAAGCTCCAGCCCTCGTCCGGGCCATGCGTCCTCGCCAGTGGCTCAAGAACGTATTGGTCTTCGCCGCACCACTCGCCGCCGGAGTGTTGTTCGACCCCGTTGTCTGGCTGCCCATCACGCTCACGTTCGTGGTCTTCTGCGCTGCATCATCGGGTGTGTACCTCATCAACGACCTGCTCGATGTCGAATCCGACCGTCAGCATCCGGAGAAGCGGCGGCGGCCGATCGCATCAGGCGAACTCAGCATCACCATCGCGTGGACGGCGGGCATCATCCTTCTCGTCGTTGCCCCGCTTGCAGCCCTCCTCTTCGCCCCGATCGGATTCTTCACGGTCGTCGTGCTCTATGAAGCGATCCAGATCGCCTACTGCATCTGGTTCAAGCACGTGGTCGTGATCGATCTCGTGATCGTGTCGAGCGGATTCCTGATCCGGGCCATCGCCGGGGCGATCGCACTGTCGATCCCGGTGTCCCAGTGGTTCCTCCTGGTGGCCGCGTTCGGCTCCCTCTTCATGGTCGCGGGCAAGCGGTTCTCAGAGAAGATCAAGATGGAAGGCAGCGGTGCCGCCACGAGGAGATCGCTCGAAGAGTACTCCGCGTCCTACCTCCGCTTCGTCTGGGCGATGTCAGCGGGTGTCGCGATGGTGAGTTACTCGCTGTGGGCCTTCGTACTGGGGGATCTCAACACCCACATTCTCCCGGCCGTCTCGATCATCCCGTTCAGCATGGCCATCCTGCGCTATGCATACAGCATCGACAAGGGAACAGCCGGCGCTCCCGAAGACACAGTGTTGGGCGATCGGTGGCTCCTCGGTCTCGGTCTGGTGTGGCTTGTCGTATTCGGCCTTTCTGTCGTGTTCCGCTGAGGTGAGATGAGTTCATCCACTCAGCAACAACCAAGTAGTATCCCGTCTGTGAATCTCAATCAGCCGGGTGCCGCTTCGTGGTGACGGCTACCCCCAAGGTCTCGGTGGTCATCCCCGCGTACAACAACGCGGACTTCATTGCGGAGACGATCGAATCGGTGCTGGCGCAGACGTTCACCGATTTCGAGCTGATCATCGCTGATCACTCGTCGACCGATGACACGAAGGCGATCATCGAGCGGTACGCCGACGACCCGCGCGTCACGATTCTCACCACTCCCGCGGGAGGGGGCGCGCCTCGCAATTGGAACCGCGTGACCGAGGCGGCCCAGGGCGAGTACATCAAGCTCGTCTGCGGCGATGATCTGGTGTACCCCGACAACCTCCGCCTCCAGCTCCAGGCCATCGAGACCGACCCCTCGGTTACCATGGTCGCATCACCTCGGGACATCATCGATGCTCGAGGCGCCGTGGTGATCTCGAACAGAGGACTGGGAGGACTCACGGGCACGACCCCTGGTGCGGCCGCCGTCCGCCGCACCGTGGCCGCAGGAACGAACCTTTTCGGTGAGCCGGGCTGCGTTCTGATCCGCCGCTCCACCCTTGTCGAGATCGGTCTCTGGGACCCTCGATTCCCCTACCTGATCGATGAAGCGACCTATGCACGAGTACTCCTGCAGGGGTCGCTCGTCACGGTGGACGTGCCGCTCGCCGCGTTCCGTCTGAGTGACACCCAGTGGAGCGTGGAATTGGCACAAGAGCAGTCGAGCCAGGCTGCCGCATTCCACCGGTGGGTGCGAGTCGAACACCCGGACGTTGTCTCCGCGCGCGACGTTGCAATCGGAAATGCCAGGGCGGCTGTCTTGGCCCGTCTCCGCAGGATCGTCTACTGGCGCCTCCGCGCGCGAATGAAGGTGACCGTGTGAGCTCATCCACCGAAGTCGACTCCTCGGGTTCCCGCGGCCCGATGCCATCGGCCTCTCTCTGGCGACTTCTGCGCTCGGATGCCCCGTGGTACGCCCTTACCGCCGGGGTCACCAGCGTCGTCACCTATTTCGCGCTCGCCCTATGGTCAGCGCGGCTGGATATTCCGTGGCTCTACCAGGGCGATAGTCTCTCGACCGCGGCGCACTTCAAGACCGTCCTCGAGGAAGGTTGGTACGAGTACCAGCCCTCACTGGGTGCACCGTCCGGCCAGGTCTACAATGACTTCCCCACCGCAGACAATCTGCACATGATCGCGGCCAAGATTATCGGGCTGTTCACCGATTCTTGGCCGGTCGCGATCAACTTCTACTTCTTTGCAGGCTTTCTGCTCGCGGCGCTGTCGGCTTTCTGGCTCCTCCGGCTGTGCAGGATCATGCCCGCGATCTCCGTGGCCCTGTCCGTGGCCTACGCTATCGCCCCTTACCACTTCATGAGAGGCGAAGCCCACCTGTGGCTCGCATCGTACTACTGCATCCCGCTCGGCCTCGGGCTTCTGATCATGATCCTGCGCGGCGATTCCCTCTGGACCGCCCGGCCGTCGCGATGGCGGATAGTTGGCGTTCTAACCGGTCGAGGCGCGTTCGCTGTGGTGGCGGTGGCCTTGCTCGCGACGTCTTCCACCTACTACTCGGTCTTCTTCCTCCTACTCCTCGCCTCTGTCGGCCTCCTCGTTCTCATTCGTGACCGCAGCTGGCGACGATTCTTCGGTGCCGCCGGAATCGGTGTGGTGACCGTCGTGGTGATGCTGATCAACATGGCACCCGACATCCTTTACTCGATCACCGCCGGCCCGAACCTGGGCGGATTTCTGCGAGGTCATGCTGAAGCGGAGATCTACGCGCTCAAGCTCAGCCAGCTCCTCCTCCCGTGGCCCGGTCACAGGATCGATGCGTTGCAGTCGCTCAGGTCCGCTTACGACTCGTCGTACCCCCTGGTTTCGGAACAGCCCGCCCTCGGACTGCTCGGCGCTGTCGGCATGGTCATCGCGCTCGTATTCCTCGCCTACGCCGCGGTCTCCCTGGGTAGGCGCGGCTTGCGCAGAGCCTCTCCGCGATCCGTCACCATCAGCCATCTCTCCGCGCTGATCTTCATCGCATTCCTCTTCTCGACCGTCGGTGGACTGTCGACCTTCATCTCGTTCCTCACAGATGCGCTGCGAGGCTGGAATCGGATGTCGATCGTGATCGCCGCCTTGGCTCTAGCCGTCCTCGGTGTCGTGCTTCACATCGTCGTCGAGAGGTTCGTCACTCGCGCCGCTCTCGGTCGCGCGTGGCGCGTGGCGCTCGTCGCCGTCGTATCTATTGGACTGATCGGCGTGGCCTACGTCGATCAAACCCCTCGTGATCCGAGTGCGTCCTACGCGTCGATCGAGCAGCAGTACGAGATGCAGGATCAGTTCTTCTCCTCGATCGAGTCAGAGCTCCCGGCGGATTCGATGGTCTTGCAGCTACCCTTCGTGCCCTACCCGGAATCGACGTCACCGACGGGGATCGAGAGCTCCGAAGAACTGATCCCCTATCTCCACTCCACGAGCATCCGCTGGACGCAAGGTGGAATCAAGGGCCGTCCAGCGTCGGAGTGGCCCGAGGGGCTGTCGGAACGACCACCGTCCGAGATCGCAACTCTTGCCGCTGCCGCCGGCGCATCAGGCATCCTGCTCGACACTGCGGCGCTTCGCGGCGGCGACACCGATCTGGAGCCCGCCCTCCGCTCGATCGCCGGAGAGCCGCTCTCCAGCGAAGACGGCCGGTGGGAGTTCTTCGACCTGAGACCCATCCGGCAGTCGCTTGAGAGCGAAGTGGACCCCGCAGAACTCGATGCGATCGCGTCCCGGATAACGGTGCCCGTCACTCCCTTTCTCCAGCCGGACTTCACGGGATTCACCACTTCGGATCTCACAGCAGGAACATCGGTTCATTCGAAATCAGTCAATCCGGCCTTCACGCTTGTGAATCCGACAGGTTCCGCAACTCCGGTGGTGTTGACGATGACCGTGTCCCTGCCGGATACTGCAGGCGACGTGACCGTCACCTATCCTGACGGCCAGTCGACGACAGTGGCCGCAGGGAAGGAGGGCGTCGTAGTCTCTCACGCCTTCGTGCTCGAGCCTGGCTCCAGCGAAGTCCGCCTCCAGGCCGCTGGGTCCAGCAGCTCTGCACCCGTGACGATCGAGATATCGCACGTCACCTCGCAAGATGGGCTTCTGCAAGCCTTTCTCGATGGATTGCCTTCCGAAGCTCCCGCATCGGGCCCGTGATAATGTCGACTCCCGTGGTTGATGAACTGAATACGGCCGGTATCCGGCCGCACGAGATATCGATCGTGATCCCGGTCTATCAGGGCGAAAGAACTCTCGATGACTTGATCGGGGAGATTCTGCCTCTCACCACTATCCAATCTTCCGCCGAGGGCTACCCGTGGGTTGTTCGTGAAACGCTCCTGGTATTCGACAACGGTCCGGATGACTCGGCCACAGTGCTGCGCAGACTCGCGGCAGAGCATGAATTCGTTCGAGCGGTATGGCTCAGCAAGAACTCCGGTCAACATGCCGCCACCCTTGCGGGAATGGCCTCCGCGGGCAGTGAGTGGATCGTCACGCTCGACGAGGACGGCCAGCACGACCCCACCGAAATCGGCACCCTTCTCGACACAGCACTCCGCGAGCAGGCGGCGGTCGTCTATGCAAAGCCGATCAACCCCCCGCCCCACGGGGTTTTCCGCAACACCGCCTCGAAGGGCGCCAAGTGGGTATTGACCCGCTTCGCCGGCGGCGGCAGCGCGGCGAGCTTCCAGAGCTACCGCCTCGTTCTCGGGTCGATCGCCCGTAGCGTCGCCGCCTACTCGGGCTCGGGCGTCTACCTCGACATCGCCATGAGCTGGGTGGCCAACAAGGTGGCCACAGCCCCCGTCACGCTCCGCCAGGAGGGCGACCGTCCGTCGGGCTACTCGCTCCCGCGCCTCATAGCCCACTTCTGGCGCATGGTGCTCTCGAGCGGCACCCGGGGCTTGCGCATCGTCAGCGTGCTCGGCGTGCTCTTCGCCGTGGTGGGCGCGTTCGTGGCGCTCTACATCCTCATCGCCCGTCTCGCCTCCTCCGAGGTTCCGGCCGGATGGGCCTCCACCACGGTGCTGGTACTGGTGAGCACCGGCGTCATCCTGTTCTCGCTCGGCATCATCGCCGAGTACATCGGCATCAATGTGAACATGGCGATGGGCAAGCCGCCGTACCTCATCACCACAGATCCGGCATCCGGTCCCCTCGGCCGCGCCCATCAGTTCCAGCGCGGATCCCGCCAGCCGGACGGCCCAGAGACCTCCGCGTGACCAGGATCGCGTGGGTGGTGGGGTCGGGCGGTCTGCTCGGCGGCGCCATCGCGGTCGAGGTCGCCCAGCGTCCGGGCTGGACCCTGTTTCCCTCGCCGGCCCTCCCGTGGGCCGATCCGGATGCCGTCACCGACCTCGCCCGCACCGCCGTGCGCGCCCTGATCCACGAGGCCGCGGAGGCGGATGCCGACTGGAGCATCATCTGGGCGGCCGGCGCCGGCGTCATCGGCACCTCTCCCGAGCAGCTCGACCGCGAGATCGAGCAGTTCACCGCGGTTCTCGACGTCGTGGCCCAGGAGGCCGGCGGAACAGCCGCCGCACCGCGCGGCTCGGTGTTCTTCTCCTCCTCCGCCGGTGGCGTCTACGGCGGCTCGGCCTCGCCGCCCTACACCGAGAACACCGCCCCCGTTCCGCTGTCGCCCTACGGCGCCACGAAGCTGCGGATGGAGGCGGTGGCCGTTCGGTTCTCCGAGCGCTCCGGCATCTCGCTGCTCATCGGCCGCATCGCCAACGTCTACGGACCAGGTCAGAAGCTCGGCAAGATGCAGGGCCTGATCTCGCACATGGCCAAGGCCCAGTACTCACCGAGCCCGGCGAACATCTTTGTGCCGCTCGACACGGTGCGCGACTACATCTACGTCACCGACTGTGCCGCGCTCATCTGCGATGGGATCGACCGGCTCGGCGTCGCGCGCGGCGCGGCCGATGCGCCGGATGCCCGGGCCCAGCAGGTCGTCAAGATCATCGCATCGGGTCAGGCGGTCACCATCGGCTCGCTGATCGGCTACTTCCGCGGCGTCGCCCGGCACAACCCGAACATCATGCTGGGCAGCTCGCCCACGGTGTCGATGCAGGCACTCGACCTGCGGCTGCGCTCCGTGGTCTGGCCCGAGCTCGACGAGCGGCCGCTCACGCCGCTGCCCGCGGGCATCCATGCGACGATGCTCGACATCGTCGGCGGCATCCAGGCGGGCTGACCCGTCTCGGCAGGCCTGGCCTGACCCGGCCGGACTGCCCGGCTACTCGCCGAGCAGTCCGAGCATGTAGCTGCCGTAACCGCTCTTCACGAGGGGCTGGGCGAGCGCGCGCAATTGCGCGTCGTCGATCCAGCCGGCCCGCCACGCGATCTCCTCGATGCATCCGATCTTGAAGCCCTGACGGTCTTCGATCACCCGTACGTACTCGGAGGCCTGCATCATCGACTCGAAGGTACCGGTATCGAGCCAGGCGGTGCCCCGGTCGAGCACCTGCACCCGCAACGTACCGGCATCGAGGTAGCGCTCGTTCACCGTGGAGATCTCGAGCTCACCGCGCGCGGAGGGCTCGATGGTCTTCGCGATCTGCACCACGTCGTTGTCGTAGAAGTAGAGGCCGGGCACCGCGTAGTTGCTCTTCGGTGTGACCGGCTTCTCCTCGATCGACACGGCCACGTTGTCGTCATCGAACTCCACCACACCGTAGGCGCGCGGGTTCGACACGTGATAGGCGAAGATCTGAGCCCCGGTGAAACCCTCGTTGTTGCGGAGAGCCGTGCCCAGACCGGTGCCGTGGAAGATGTTGTCGCCGAGCACCAGCGCGACACTGTCGTCGCCGATGAACTCCTCGCCGATGATGAACGCCTGTGCGAGACCATCCGGCGACGCCTGCACCGCGTACTCGAGACGGATGCCGAGGGCCGAACCATCGCCGAGCAACGCCTTGAACTGCTCGTTGTACTCCGGCGTCGTGATGATCAGGATCTCGTTGATCCCTGCCATCAGCAAGGTCGACAAGGGGTAGTAGATCATCGGCTTGTCGTAGATGGGCATCAGCTGCTTCGAGATGCCCTTCGTGATCGGCCACAGCCGGGTGCCGGAACCGCCGGCCAGGATGATGCCCTTCACGAGCGGTCCTCTCTCTTGCGGAGCGTTGAATAGAAGGCCTTCGCCTCGTCCCAGGTGGGCAGAAGACCGGATGCGGCCGCCTCGGCGAGACTCGGAGCATCCGTGTCTTTCGGCGACAACAGCGGCTCGCCCGCCTCGGGCGGGAAGACCAGCCCCACCTCGGGGTCGAGCGGGTTGATGCCCTTCTCGCGCTCGGCATTGAACGTCGCCGTCACGAGATAGCTCACGACCGTGTCGTCGGTCAACGCCACGAAGGCATGCCCGAGACCCTCGGCCAGGAACACACCGCGGCGGTCGACGTCGTCGAGCAGCACCGACTCCCACTGACCGTAGGTGGGCGAACCCACCCGGATGTCGACGACGTAGTCGAGCACCGCGCCGTGCGCGACCGTGACGTACTTCGCCTGCGAGGGCGGGATCTGCGCGAAATGGATGCCCCGCACCACACCGCGCTTCGACACCGACGTGTTCGCCTGAGCGAGATCGATGGAGCGCCCGGTGACCTCTTCGAGCTTGTCGAAGCGATACCACTCGAGGAAGACCCCGCGGTCGTCTCCGAACTGCTTCGGGGTGATCACATAGCTGTCAGGGATGCTGAGTTCGCGGAATTCCACGCCGCGAGTCTACCGGCGGTCCGGTTCGATGCCCTCTTCGCGCTCCAGGTCGAGCTCGGTGGCGGCCTCCGCGGGCCTCTTGAACGAGAAGCCCTTGTGGCCGAAATAGCTGATGAGCGTGGTGACGATGAGGATCGAGAGCTGGGCCAGGATGCGGTTCCAGCCGATGTTCACGAGGATCGGCAGCACCACGGCGTTGATGCCGATCGACACCAGGTAGACGCTCTCGAATCGGGCGAGGTCTCGCCAGACGTGGCCTTTGACCTTGAACACGAACGTGCGGTAGAGCACGAAGGCGAAGAGCACGCCGATCACATGGGCGCAGAACAGCACGCCCAGCGAGCCGATCGTCTCGTTCATCGCGGCGTCGAGCCATTGGCCGACCGTCAGATCGAAGAAGATGAAGAGCAGGAAGCCCACGCCGGTGTTGGTGGCGCCGACGAGGAGGAACGCTATCCGCTGGTCTTTGACGAGCCGGAGGATGAGTCCCGGGCGCTGTTCACCGTCTGGTTCGCCCTGCTGAGTCACGCGTGTCACTCTAGGCGGTCGCGCCTGAGAATGCCTCGCGACACCCTCCCGCTAGAATCGGGTGACCGCGATTCGAGGAGATCTCCCCCCACCATGAAGATTCTTGTGACCGGCGGAGCCGGATTCATCGGCTCCAACTTCGTTCGCCGCACTCTCGAAGACGCCTACCCGGGTCTCGAAGGGGCCGAGGTCGTCGTGCTCGACGCGCTCACCTATTCGGGCAACCTCGACAACCTGCTGCCGGTGAAGGACTCCCCCCGCCTCACCTTCGTGCACGGCGACATCCGCAACGGCCAGCTGCTCGACGACCTGTTCCCGGGTCTCGACGCCGTGGTGCACTTCGCCGCCGAGTCGCACGTCGACCGCTCGGTGCGCGACGCCTCGATCTTCGTCGAGTCCAACGTGCTGGGCACTCAGCAGCTGCTGGATGCGGCGCTGCGCAACAACCTCCCCCGCTTCGTGCACGTCTCCACCGACGAGGTCTACGGCTCCATCGCCGAGGGCTCCTGGGCCGAAGACCGCCCGCTCGAGCCGAACTCGCCCTACTCGGCCTCGAAGGCCGGCAGCGACCTGCTCGCCCGCTCGTACCACCGCACGCACGGCATGAACGTCTCCATCACGCGCTGCTCCAACAACTACGGGCCCTACCACTTCCCGGAGAAGGTCATCCCGCTGTTCGTCACGAACCTCATCGACGACAAGCACGTGCCCCTCTACGGTGAGGGCAACAACATCCGCGACTGGCTGCACGTCGACGACCACACCCGTGGCATCGCCCTCGTGCTCACCAAGGGCCGTGCGGGCGAGATCTACAACATCGGCGGCGGCACCGAGCTCACCAACAAGGAGCTCACCCAGTTGCTGCTGGATGCGACCGGCAGAGACTGGTCGTACGTCGACCGCGTCGCCGACCGCCTCGGCCACGACCTGCGCTACTCGGTCGACATCTCGAAGATCAAGGCCGAGCTCGGCTACGAGCCACTCGTGCCCTTCGAGCAGGGCCTGGCCGACGTCGTGCAGTGGTACCGCGACAACCGGCAGTGGTGGGAGCCCCTCAAGGCTCGCGCCGCGTTGGTCTGAGCCCGTCCTCCACCCGGATTCCGTGCGGACATGACGCGCTACCTCATCACCGGCGCGGCCGGCATGCTCGGGCGCGACCTGCAGGTCGCCCTCGCCGGCCGTGACGTCGTCGCCCTCTCGCGCGCCGAGCTCGACATCACCGATGCTGCCGCCGTGGCATCCGCTCTCGCCGGCATCGACGTGGTGTTCAACTGCGCCGCCTACACCGCGGTGGATGCTGCCGAGACCGACGAGCAGACGGCCCGCCGCGTGAACGCGGTCGGCCCCGCCACCCTCGCCGAAGCCACCGCCGCGAACGACGCGAAGCTGTTCCAGCTCTCCACCGACTACGTGTTCCAGGGCACCGCCGGCTCGCCCTACCCGGAAGACGAGCCCCGCCATCCGCTGAACGCCTACGGGCGCACGAAGGCCGAGGGCGAGGAGGCCGTTCTGCGGCTGAATCCCGCCGGCGGCTACGTCGTGCGCACCGCGTGGTTGTACGGCGAACACGGCGCCAACTTCCCCGCCACGATGCTGCGGCTCGGGCGCGAGCGCGACTCGGTGCAGGTGGTCGCCGATCAGGTCGGGCAGCCGACCTGGACCGCCGATCTCGCCCGCCAGCTGGTTCTGCTGGCCGACTCGGATGCCCCTGCCGGGGTGTATCACGGCACCAACTCCGGGCAGGCATCCTGGTTCGAATTCGCCCAGGCAACCTTTCAGGAAGCCGGAATCGATCCTGCTAAGGTCGAGCCCACAGACAGTTCGCAGTTTGTCCGTCCTGCCCCGCGTCCCGCGTATTCCGTACTCGGGCACGACGCGTGGTCCCGAGCAGGATTAGAGCCCATGCGAGACTGGCGTGCCGCTTTGCACGAAGCGGCGACCTCGGGAGTTTTTGGAGACTGATGGCAACGCTTCGGGTGATCATCGACCAACTGGTCGCTCCCGTTCCCGGAGGCATCGGCCGCTACACCCTCGAGCTCACCAAGCAGCTGGTGCTGACGGCGCCCCGCAATTGCGACGTCGAGGGCATCATCTCGGCTGTTCCGCAGGAGACGGCCGACGAGCTCACCGCGAAGCTCCCGGGTCTCTCCGGCCTGCACCGCGCCTCCCTGCCGCGCCGCGAGCTGTCGGCCGCCTGGCAGCACGGCATCATCGGGTCCTCCGGCGAGGGCATGGTGCACGCCACGTCTCTGCTCGCGCCGCTGCGCAAGCACAACCGCCGGGCCGCCGTCGGCACCCAGACCGCGGTCACCATCCACGATGTCGTTCCGTGGACGCATCCGGCCACCCTGACGCCCCGGGGCGTCACCTGGCACCGGGCCATGGCGAAGCGGGCGCACCGCTATGCCGACGCCATCGTGGTGCCGACGCACGCCGTGGCCGAAGAGCTCTCGCGGTACTTCAACTTCGGCGACCGCGTGCGCGTGATCGGCGGGGCCGTCAGCGACGAGCTGCGGCTGCCCTCCGATCCCGCGGTGCGGGCGCTGGAGCTCGACCTGCCGTCGCGGTACATCCTGGCCGTGGGCACGCTCGAACCGCGCAAGGGGCTCGCGGCACTCATCCAGGCGCTGGCGCTGCCCGCCACCGGAGGCCTGCCGCTGCTCATCGCCGGGCCCGAGGGCTGGGGTGAGTTCGACGTGGCCACGGTCGCGGCCGCTGCGGGGGTCGATGCCTCGCGCATCCGGGTTCTGGGCTTCCTCAGCGACTCCGATCTGGCGCTCGTGATGGAGCGCGCCACCGTGTTCGTCTACCCGAGCCTCGCCGAAGGGTTCGGTCTGCCGCTCATCGAGGCGTTCAACTTCGGTACTCCGGTCATCCACGCCGATGTGCCGGCACTGCTCGAGGTGGCGGCGGGTTCGACGCAGGTCGTGGAGCGCACCACCGCCGACGCGTACGCGGGCCAGCTCGCCGACGCCATCGAAGCGGTCACGAGCGACAGCGCGCTTCGCCAGCGGCTCAGCATCTCGGGGCTCGACCGGGCACGGGCCTTCTCGTGGCGCGACAGCGCCGACAAGGTCTGGCAGCTGCACGCCGACCTGTAGCCGTCCCGCGTCGCGGCCTCGCCGAGTGCGCGTGTCGTCCCATCGACTTGCCGCATAACGTTGCGCCCGCCCGCCCCTTGCCACAACTTGTGGCAAGCCAACCCCACCCCGCGCGCGCCGCCCCACCCACTTGCCGCCAAACGTTGCACGCGCGCTCCACTTGCCACAACTTGTGGCAAGCCGATCCCACCCGCGCGCGCCGCCCCATCCACTTGGCGCTCAACGTTGCGCGCGACCGCCACATGCCACAACTTGTGGCAAGCCGCTACGGGGAGGTGGTGGCGGTCGAGAGCACCATGGCCTGGGCCACCGTCGAGCGCACGAGGTCCCAGTCGGGGTCTTCCGGGTCGATCAAGGGTGGGGTGAGTTCGACGTTGTCGATCGGCAGGTCTTTGGTCTTCAGCGCCAGATCGAGGAAGTAGGCCAGGGTCGACTGCGGGATGTTGGTCTGCACCACCTGGGTGCCCGCCTCCACGATGCCCTGGAACTTCGTGAGCACGTTCGCCGGCTGGAACTGCTGGAGGATCGCCGTCTGCAGCTCGCGCTGGCGCTCCATGCGGTCGTAGTCGCTCGTGGAGTGACGCGAGCGCGCGTACCAGAGGGCCGTGTATCCGTCCATGTGCTGCTGCCCGGGCTCGATCCAGCCCTCCACCTCGTTGAGCTGCTCATCCCCGCCGATGGGCAGCCGCTCGGTGACGTTGATGTCGACCCCGCCGAGCGCATCGATGAGGTCGGAGAAGCCCTGCATGTCGATCATCACGTAGTACTGGATGGTGATGTCGAGGGCGCCCTCGATCGCATCCTTCGTGGCTTCGACTCCCGCGTTCGAGCCCTCGGCCTCCGCGTTCGGGTACAGGTCCTGGTCGTAGGCCATCACCCGCGGGTAGAGGAAGCTGATCTGGCAGTCGCTGCCGCAGTCGTAGGTGCCGTCGGGCGCGTAGTCGCTGCCGATGAGCGGCGATCCCTCCTTGAGCGGCACCTGCTGCAGGTCGCGCGGTACGCCGATCATGGTGGCGCGGCCCGTGTCGGCCTCGATCGACACCACGGTCATCGAGTCGGGTCGCATGCCGTCGCGGTCGGGGCCGGCGTCGCCGCCGAGCAGGAGGATGTTGTACCGCCCGTCGACCGGCGGCTCCGGCGGCGCCGAGGCCGAGAACACGCTGCCGAGTCCCGACTGGGCCACGTTCGCGTAGTATGCAGCGCCGGCCGCGCCGCCCGCCGTGAGAACGAGCAGCAGCACCGAGAACGCGGCGAGCGCGGGGCGCGCCCGCGGACCGACCCGAACCAGCCGCACGAGCCGCAGCGTGTCGAGGGTGAGGATCACCCACAGCACCGCGTACGCCACCAGCACGATCTGCGCGATGGTGAGCGGGATGGGCAGCGTGACGATGGAGAAGATCACCTGTGGCCAGATCAGGTAGACGATCACGCCCACGACGGCCAGGAACCAAAGAGAGAGGGTGAACCCCAACCCGAAGCGCCCGAGCTTGCGGTTGCCCGCGAGCACCTGGGCCGAGCCGGGGATGAGGAGGTTCAGCACCACGAGCCACCACCCGCGCACCGTCATGACCTTCGAGGAGGACACATCGGGGTAGCGGATGGGGCTACCGGTCATGTTCGCAGTGGTCATAGTCGGGCTTGCAGGTCTTCGTTCTTCTGCGCGACGAGCTCGGAGAGGCCGGTGCGGTAGCGGTCGAGGGCGGCGGCCAGCCCATCATCCGAGGTCGAGAGAATGCTGACAGCGATCAGCGCGGCGTTCTTCGCGCCGCCGATCGAGACGGTGGCGACGGGGATGCCGGCGGGCATCTGCACGATCGAGAGCAGCGAGTCGAGGCCGTCGAGCCGCGCCAGCGGCACGGGCACGCCCACGACGGGCAGCGTGGTGACGGATGCGATCATGCCGGGCAGATGGGCCGCTCCCCCCGCGCCCGCGATGATGACCTTGAGCCCGCGCTCACGGGCGGACTTGCCGTACGCGATCATGGCCTCGGGCGTGCGGTGGGCGGAGACGACCTGCACCTCGCAGGGCACACCGAAATCGGAGAGCGTCTGCACGGCGTCGCTCATGACGGTGAAGTCGGAATCCGACCCCATGACGACGCCCACCAGGGGCTTCACTTCGGGCATGAGCCCCATGCTAAGTGCGGGTTCTGGAAGAAGGCCGCAACGGCACGCGCCGGATGGGCAAGCTCGGAGGAGCGTTCCGGGAGAACAGTTTCGGCTTCAGTGCTCGCGACCCGGTCGCACAGCACGGATGAGACCGCGAAGCGGCGCCGTCACCTTCCAGGACGTGCTCGACTCGAGTTCGACCACGCGGCGACGCAGGGCGTCGGCGTCGCTCCGGAGGGCAGCCCGCTCGCCTGCGGAGGCCAGCGCCTCGATGGCCAGCGCCTCGCGCGCAGCCGCACCGGCGACCTGCAGCCGCCGCCGATCAGCAGCGGGTTCCGGGTTCGCGCAGAACGCGAGCAGCGGCGCGACGGCGGTTCTCCAACGCAGTCCGGGCGCGTACGCCGCCACGGCCGCCCGAGCCCGAGCCGCCTCATCTGCGTCGTAAAGCAGTTCTTCGAGGGCACATTCTAGCGCCTCCACGTCGCCCGGCGGCACGACCCGTCCAAGTCGCTCGTCGCGGATCACCCCTCCGAACGCGTCCCCTGCCGAGTTCACGATCGGTAGTCCCGCCCACAGGTAGTCAAGCAGCCGCGTGCGAAAGCTGAAGGATGTCTCGAGATGGTCGAGATGGGTGCTCACACCCAGATCGGCGTCGAGGAAGTAGTCCGCGCGTCGGTCGTGCGCCACCCAACGCTCGTTGAAGAACACAGAAGTGCCGAGAACGCCGAGGGAGGCGGCGAGCGTGCGGGCGTCAACCGCCATGCGCATGGCGCCGATGTCCGGATTCGGGTGCTGTGTGGCCAGGAAGAACAGCCGCAGGTCGTCGTGCCGCCGAGACAGCGACTCCACGGCACGGATGAGTGTGAGCGGGTCGAACCAGTCGTAGATGCCACCACCCCAAAGCACCACCTTGTCGGTCTCGGAGATGCCCTCGACCGCCCCTCGGATGCCATGACGCTCCTGCACGGGTGGCGCCTCGTCGATGCCGAACGGGACCACATCGATCAGGTTCCGTAACGACGGATCGGCACGGTACGTCAGGTCGTTGATGCGCCCGAGCGATGTGAGCTGCCCGAGCCAAAAGTCGCGCTGCTTCTCGGACGCACACACGATGAAGTCGGCGTGAGTGAGCATGTCGTTGACCATCGCGACTGTGCGCGAGGTCTCGTCGGCCGAGTCAGGCGCGTCGAGGTAGAGCCCGCGCTGCAACTGCTCGAGCAGGAACGGGTCGTAAAGATCGGAGACCACCACCACATCGAGGTCGAGCACGGCGGGCACGAGAGTCGTGAGCGGCTGCTGCTGGATGAGGACATCGGCCCAGGCCGCGTGATCGAACAACTGCGCGTCATCCGCCAGGTGAACTCCGAACGCTTCGCCGTCGAGCTCTGCTCGCGACGACGAAATAAGGCGCACCTCAGCGTGCGCGCTCAGGTGCTCGGCGATCCGAAGGGCACGGATGCCCGGCCCGGCCATTCTCGCGCCGAGACCTTCCATCGTGTGCACCACGATCCGCACGGGCCTCGGGCTTTCCCGTGGACCTCTCATCCGTCGTCGATCCCCTCAGTCCTGGAAGAACGCGGCCGCGGCCCGTGCCTGGAACACGACCTCGTCGAGCTCCTCGCCGCTCACGGTGATGTGACCGATCTTGCGGCCCGGCCGCGCCTCTTTGCCGTAGAGGTGGATCTTCGCCGTCGGCTGGTCGGCGGATGCCGCCACCACGGGCGCATCCAGATCGCCGTCGGCGGGGCCGCCCAGGATGTTCACCATCACCGACCACGGCTCCACGTGCCCGGTGGCGCCGAATGGCAGGTCGAGAACCGCCCGCAGGTGCTGTTCGAACTGGCTGGTGGTGGAGCCGTCGATGGTCCAGTGACCGGTGTTGTGCGGCCGCATGGCGAGTTCGTTCACGAGCAGGCGCTCATCCGTGGTCTCGAACAGTTCGACGGCGAGCACACCGGTGACCCCGAGTTCCTCGGCGATGGTGGTGCCGATGCGCGCGGCCATCTCGGCGACACGGCCGGCCGAGCGCGGCGCCGGCGCGAAGACCTCGGCGCACACGCCGTCGCGCTGCACGGATTCGACCACCGGCCAGAGCGTCACGTCGCCCGAGGGGCGCCGGGCCACCAGCTGCGCGAGCTCGCGGCTGAATTCGACCTTCTCCTCGGCGAGCAGCGCGCCGCCACGGCCGTCTTCATCGAGGGCGAAGAACCACTCCTCCACCTGGGCGGCCGACGACACGACGCGCACGCCCTTGCCGTCGTAGCCGCCACGCGCGGTCTTGACCACGGCTTCGCCGCCGTGGTCGGCGATGAACGCGTCGAGTTCGGCGGGCGTCTCGATGCGGGCCCAGTCGGGCATCGGGATGCCGAGCTCGCCGAGCCGCTCGCGCATGCGCAGCTTGTCCTGGGCGAACTGCAGCGCATCCGGGCCGGGATGGACGGCGACGCCCTCCTCGACGAGGGCGCGCAGCACCGCCTGCGGCACGTGCTCGTGGTCGAAGGTGATCACGTCGACATCGCGGGCGAAGGCCCGCACGGTGCCGAGGTCGGTGTAGTCGCCCACCGCGGTGGCGGCGATGGCCGCCGACATGCCCTCGGTCTCGGCGAGCACGCGGATGTCGATGCCGAGCTCGATGGCAGGGGGCACCATCATCCTCGCGAGTTGTCCGCCGCCGATCACACCCACACGAAAAGTCACGCGTCCAGCCTAGGCCGTGCGCGTGGGGTCGCAGAAAATGTCGCGTAGACGCGCATCCGGCGACAAATCATGCGACCCGGCGGGTCAGGTCAGGCGGCCGATGATGTCGTCGGCGTGTTGCGCCACCCAGACCTCGGCCAGGTGCAGGTGCTCCACCTCGTGCAGAACCGTGCCGTCGACGGCCTCGATCACGAAGGCGCCCTCGTGACCCGGGGCCTTGCGCACGTTGGCCACGTGCTGATTGCCGACGAAGATCTCTTCGTGCTTCTCGCCGTTGAAGTCTGTGGGTGTGGAGTCCGACATGGTCATAGGGTACCGCGCGGCTGCGGCGCGATCGGGGTCGGATGCTCGGTGAGCTCGCCGAGCAGGTCGGCCACGAGCCGGGCGCTCGGCACGTCGTGCAGCACGACCGTGAGCTCCGGGCCCGCCACCACGCGGATGTTACCCGAGCCGAATGCCGCTTGAAGCGGGGTGCGCCGCATCCGCACGTCGCTCACGCGGGCGAGGTACACGTCTTGCCGCTGGCTCACGAAGAGCCCGCGGCGGGCGATGACGCGGCGGGTGGTGATGGTATAGCGGTGGCCGAGCCAGGCCAGAAATGGCAGCAGCGTGGCGAAGAACACGAGGGCGATGGCGACGCCCAGCGCCGTCCAGTTCTGCCACTCCTCGGCGAAGCGGCCGCCGTACCAGCCGAAGGCCGTGACGGTGGCGAAGAGGATGAGCACGGGCAGCGTGAGCCGCCTGGCGTGCGGGCGGGTGCGGGCGATCACCGTCTCGGGGATCGGTTCGACGGCGGTGGTGTACCCGCCGTAGCCCGGGTGTGCGGCGTGGCCGGCCGGCGCGGACGGGTGGGCCCGGGGCTGCGCGGGCGCGGGCGGTGGCTGCACCACGGCGGCCCCCCAGCCGAAGCGCTCGGTGGCGGCGGGATCGCGCCGCGCGGGCGACCCCGGCGCGTCACCGCGCAGGAGCGCACCGAACGAGTCGTCGCTCGTGGCGGGCGGCGGGGGACGTCTGGCCATGGGCCTCATTGTCACCCCGGATGCTCCGATTCAGCTGTCGCTGTGCCGGAGATGCGTCACATCGCCCGCCGAGACCACGAGCGGGTCGGCGGAATCGAGCAGGTCGACCACGAGTCGTCCCGTCTCATCGATGGCTCGCGCCGTGCCCGTGCGGAAGGTTCCGCCGGGCAGTTCGATCCGCACCGTCCGGCCGAGGGTGGCCGACCAGTCGTCGGCTTCGGCGAGCAGTCCGCTCTCGACCGCATCGCCGCCGGCGGCGAGCCAGCGGCGGTACAAGGCCGTCAGTTCACTCAGGTAGCCGGCGAGCACCGCGTCGGCCGTGGCTGCTCCGGATGCCGCTCCCGCCAGCGTCAGCGAGGTCGACATCGGCGTCGGCAGCTCGTCGGCGCCGAGGCTCAGGTTCACGCCGGCACCGAGCACGAGACCGCCGGGCACGAGCTCGCCGAGGATGCCGCACACCTTCTTCTCGCCGATCAGCACGTCGTTCGGCCACTTGACGGCGACGGCTGCGGGAGCGGGAGCCGGAGTCGGCGAGGCGGTGGCCGCCGCTGGCGCGTCCGCCGCATCCGGAGCGCCTTCCGCGCTCTGAGGTGCCGACTGCAGCGCAGAGGTCACCGCCTTCGCCATCGCCACGCCCGCGAGGAGCGGAAGAACCCCCCAGCGCTCCACCGGGATCGGCTCGCCCCCGGGCATCCGGGGGCGCAGCAGCACCGACACCGCGAGGCATCGCCCGGCCGGGGCGGTCCAGGTGCGGCCGAGCCGGCCCCTCCCCGCGACCTGGTTGTCGGTGGCCACCACCGCGAGCTCGGGCCATGCAGCCGAATCCGTGCCGCCCGCCGCCTGAACCAGCACGTCGTTGGTGGAGCCGGCCTCCGGCATCCAGACGAGGCGGGGGGAGAGCGGGGCGGAGAGCGGCAGGTCCATGGCCCCAAACTACCCGGGGCGCCCTGCGGCGCGCCCGGACCATCCACAAGCCCGGGAGCCGCATTTGTAGGGTTTCGTCAACGCGGAGGCCGGAGCACTGGCCGGTAGAGTGAACGGCGTGAGTGAAGACCTGACGACGCAGCCCGACATGTACACCACAGCGGGCAAGCTGGCCGATCTGAAGAACCGCTATCACGAAGCCGTGACGGCATCCGGCGAGGCCGCCATCGAGAAGCAGCACAAGCGCGGCAAGAAGACCGCCCGCGAGCGCATCGAGCAGTTGCTCGACCACGGCTCGTTCGTGGAGATCGACGAGTTCGTTCGGCACCGCACCCACGCCTTCGGCATGGAGAAGTCGCGGCCCTACGGCGACGCGGTGGTGACGGGAACCGGCACCATCCACGGCCGCCAGGTGGCGGTGTACGCCCAGGACTTCACGATCTTCGGCGGCTCGCTCGGCGAAGTGGCCGGCGAGAAGATCATCAAGGTGATGGACTTGGCGCTGAAGACCGGCGTGCCCATCATCGGCATGCTCGACTCCGGCGGCGCGCGCATCCAGGAGGGTGTCGTGGCGCTCGGCAAGTACGGCGAGATCTTCCGCCGCAACACGGCCGCGTCGGGCGTCATCCCGCAGATCTCCATCATCATGGGCCCGGCGGCCGGCGGCGCGGTGTACTCCCCCGCGCTCACCGACTTCGTGATCATGGTCGACAAGACGTCGCAGATGTTCGTCACCGGTCCTGACGTCATCAAGACGGTCACCGGAGAAGACGTCGGCATGGAGGAGCTCGGTGGCGCGCTCACGCACAACAGCGTGTCGGGCGTCTCGCACTACCTGGCTTCGGATGAGGACGACGCGCTCGACTACGCGCGGGCCCTCTTGAGCTTCCTGCCGCAGAACAACCTGGCGGAGCAGCCCGTGTACGACAGCGAGGTCGAGCTCGAGATCACGGATGCCGACCGCAAGCTGAACACGATCATCCCGGATTCGCCGAACCAGCCCTACGACGTGCACACCGTCATCGAGCACCTCGTCGATGGCGGCGACTTCCTCGAGACGCAGCCGCTCTACGCACCCAACATCGTGGTGGGCTTCGCCCGCATCGAGGGCCGCTCGGTGGGCATCGTGGCGAACCAGCCGAACTCGATGGCCGGCACCCTCAACATCGAGGCGGGTGAGAAGGCCTCCCGGTTCGTGCGGTTCTGCGACGCGTTCTCGATCCCGATCCTGACGCTCGTCGACGTTCCCGGCTACCTGCCCGGCACCGACCAGGAGTGGACGGGCGTCATCCGCCGCGGCGCGAAGCTGCTCTACGCCTACGCCGAGGCCACCGTGCCCCTGGTGACGGTGATTCTGCGCAAGGCCTACGGCGGTGCCTACATCGTGATGGGCTCGAAGCAGCTCGGAGCCGACATCAACCTCGCCTGGCCCACCGCGGAGATCGCCGTGATGGGCGGGCAGGGTGCGGTGAACATCCTGTACCGCGGTGAGATCAAGCGCGCCGAGGAGGCGGGCGAAGATGTGGCGGCGGTACGCACGAAGCTCGCGAACGAGTACACCTACAACGTCGCGTCGCCGTTCCTCGCGGCGGAGCGCGGCGAGCTCGACGGTGTCATCGAACCGGCGGCCACTCGCGTCTCGGTCACGAAGGCCCTGCGGGCGCTGCGCACGAAGCGGGCCTCGCTGCCGCCGAAGAAGCACGGGAATATTCCGCTTTAGCTGCTGGTGGTTCGATGCCGCTGCGCGGCGTCGAACCACCAGGCGCCGCCGGTCCTTGCCCGGCGGCGCGCGACATGCTGCGCGCACGCCAGGACGCGCCGTGCCGCTTGCGCGGCGCGTCCTGGCGTGCGTGCAGCCTTACCGCGGCGAGTACGGCCCCCGGTTCTCGGTCGCGTGACCGGGTAACTCCGTGAATGAAGCAGACCGGGGCCGTATAAGGGGTCGGTCTGCCGCATTTGCGTAGTTGCACGGTGGGGACGCGTCGGTTTCACTGCCAGAACGACGTCACGCGCATGAAAACCGGGGGCCGTTTTCAACGACCCAAGGTGAGCGCGTCGCCGCGCGCTGGAGCTGGGGGCGACGATCCGGTGGATCGTCGCTGCGACGCCAGCGCCGAGCGAGCTGCGCTCGCTCGGTTTCAGAGGGAGGCACGCGA
>NZ_SCVE01000006.1 GCF_004297105.1 Herbiconiux sp. | reverse complement strand
TCGCGTGCCTCCCTCTGAAACCGAGCGAGCGCAGCTCGCTCGGCGCTGGCGTCGCAGCGACGATCCACCGGATCGTCGCCCCCAGCTCCAGCGCGCGGCGACGCGCTCACCTTGGGTCGTCGAGCGCGGCCTCCGGTTTTCACGCGCGTGAGGTGGTTCTGGCAGTGAAACCGACGCGTCCCCACCGTGTAACTACGCAAATGCGGCAGACCGACCCCCTATACGGCCCCGGTCTGCTTCATTCACGTAGTTACCCGGTCACGCGACCGAGAACCGGGGGCCGTACTCGCCGCGGTAAGGCTGCACGCACGCCAGGGCGGGCCGCGCCGCGCAAGCGGCACGGCGCGTTCTGGCATGCGCGCAGCATGTCGCGCGCCGCCGGGCAAGGACCGGCGGCGCCGGTTGATTCTGCGCGAAGCACAGAATCAACCGCGACCAGCACCAGCGAGCTCGGCGCGCAGCGCCGACGCGAGCGTGCCCCGCTCGGCCACCACGATGTCGCCCGGCAGCCCCTGCCAGGCGGCGGCACTGCGCAGGAGTGCGGCGATACGCGGCACGTCGTCGGCCAGCAGCGAGGGCTCGGCCCAGGCCGACTGCACGCGCAGCACACCGGCCTGGCGGTCGCTCTTCAGGTCGATGCGGGCCGGGATGCGGTCGTCGATCAGCACGGGCAGCGTGTAGTACCCGTAGACGCGCTTGGGTTGCGGTGTGTAGATCTCGATGCGGTAGTGGAAGTCGAACATGCGCAGGGCCCTGGCCCGCTCCCACACCACCGGGTCGAAGGGCGAGAGCAGCGCGGCAGCCGAGATGCGGCGAGGCAGGCGGGCATCCCGATGCAGCCACGCCCGCTTCGGCCACCCCGGCACCGTCACCGGGATGAGCTCGCCCATCTCTTCGAGCCGCAGTGCCGCTGCGAGAGCGTCGGCCTGCTTCAGCCGGAAGTAGTCGGCCAGATCGCCGAGCGTGCCGATGCCGTGTGCGCGCGCCGACAGTGACATCAGCTGCGTCTGCGCGTCTTCCCGTGACACCGAGGCGTTCAGGATGTCGTCCGGCAGCACCTGCTCGGGCAGTGCGTACCGGCGCTCGAATCGGGTGCGACCCGCCGACACCACGTCGCCCTGGCGGAACATCGTCTCGAGCCCACGCTTCACATCCGACCAGCCCCACCACGGCCCCTGCCGCTTGTTCGACTCGTGCTCGATGTCGCTCGCCCGCAAGGGGCCGTGAGCAGCAAGCTCCGCCCGCAGCCACGCGAGCGTCGACTCGTTCGAGGCACCCCAGGAGTCGGGACGGTCGGCGTAGTACTGCCGGTAGTCGGCCTTGCGCCAGTCCATCAGCGGAAGCGACTCGAGCGGGAGGAAGGATGCCTCGTGCGCCCAGTACTCGGTGACCGACCTGCCGTAGGTGAGTTTGTCGAGCAGCGCCTTGTCGTAATGGCCGAGCCGGGCGAACACCGGTTGATAGTGACTGCGCTCATAGACGTTCACCGAGTCGATCTGGAGGAGCGCCAGACGGCGCAGCAGCAGATTGAACTGGCGAGTGCCGGCCGGCGTGCCCGGTGCGGCCGGCGACGCCGGCGTCGTGCCGAAGCCCTGTGCGGCCAGCCCGATGCGGCGCGCCAGTGCGGGTGAAATCGTGTCGACCATCGTCTACGACCTTAGCGAGCACCGCCGACATCCGGGATACGTCGACGTCGCCGCCGAAGGGCGCCCCGGCGACTGTGAACCGCATGCGAGCGCGTGCATACGTCCACTCCTAGAATTGGCACATGTCTGACTCGGAGCGAGGTCCCGCAGCGGATCCCTCCGTTCCGCGCGGCATGCAGATCGCGGCGGCCTGGTCGTGGCGCATCCTCCTGGTGCTGGGCGTTCTCGCGGTGCTGATCTTCTTCATCATCCAGCTACGACTGCTCATCATCCCGCTGCTCGTGGCCGTGGTGCTCTCGGCGTTGCTCGTGCCGTTCAAGAACTTCCTGGTGCGCCGTACGTGGCCCAAGTGGCTCGCCATCGCGACGGCCGAGATCGGCACCCTCGTGGTGGTCGCCGGACTGATCTTCCTCGTGGCCACCCAGGTCTCGTCGGGCTTCGACGACCTGCGGCAACAGACCATCAACTCCTACAACGACCTCAAGTCGTTCCTCGCCGACGGCCCGCTGCAGATCTCCGAGGCCGACTTCAACGCCTATGTCGCACAGGCCTGGGCCGCCATCCAGCAAGACAGCCAGGCACTCCTCTCCGGTGCCGCAGCGCTCGGGTCGAGCATCGGGCACGTGCTCGCGGGCGTGCTGCTCACCCTCTTCTCGACCCTGTTCATCCTGATCGACGGGGAGCGCATCTGGGCCTGGATCGTGCGGCTCTTCCCGCGCAAGGCCCGCGCGGCCACGGACGGCGCGGGCAAGGCCGGGTGGCGCACGCTGCAGAACTTCGTGAAGGTGCAGATCCTGGTGGCCTCGGTCGACGCGCTCGGTATCGCCATCGGTGCGGCGATCCTCGGAGTGCCGCTCGCCATCCCCATCGGTGTCCTGGTGTTCCTCGGCTCGTTCATCCCGATCATCGGCGCCGTGGTCACCGGCACGGTGGCCGTGTTCATCGCGCTCGTCTACAACGGCTGGGTCGTCGCCCTCATCATGCTCGGTGTCGTTCTGCTCGTGCAGCAGATCGAAGGCCACGTTCTCCAGCCGCTGGTGATGGGCACCGCCGTGAAGGTGCATCCGCTCGCCGTGGTGCTCGCTGTGGCCGGCGGGTCGATGGTGGCCGGAATCGCGGGCGCCTTCTTCGCCGTGCCCGTGGTCGCCACGGTCAATGTGATGGTCAACTATGTCGCCGGCGGGAGCTGGCGCACCCCACCCGCCGGGCTCGCCCCGCCGCCGGGCGATGAGCCGCCGCCGGGCGACGAGCCGCCGCCGGGCGATGAGCCGCCGCGGGATGTGCCGCCGCACGACGCCGCGCCGCCCTCCCCACCCGTCACCGAACCCACCCTCCCGAAAGAGGCATCCCCGAATGGCTGAGTCCAAGACGACCTTCGCCGGCCCCACGCTGGCCGACATCGAGCGAGCCCGCGAGAAGGTGGGCATCGTGGCGCAGGTCACCCCGATGGAGTCGTCGCGCTACCTCGCCGACTTCATCGGGTCGCCGGTGCACCTCAAGTGCGAGAACCTGCAGCGCACCGGCTCCTACAAGATCCGCGGCGCGTACAACCGCATCTCGAGCCTCACCGATGCCGAGAAGGCGGCCGGTGTCGTGGCGGCCTCGGCCGGAAACCACGCCCAGGGTGTGGCGTTCGCGGCGCGCGAGCTCGGCATCAAGGCCACCATCTTCATGCCGATCGGCGTCCCGCTGCCGAAGCTGCAGGCAACGCGCCACTACGGCGCCGACGTCATCCTCCGCGGCCACTCGGTGGAGGAGGCGCTTCGCGCTGCGGCCGAGTTCTCGCAGGCCACTGGCGCCGTGGTCATCCCGCCGTTCGACCACATCGACGTCGTCACGGGGCAGGGCACGTTGGGCCTCGAGGTGCTCGACCAGGTTCCGGATGCCGACACCATCATCGTTCCCATCGGCGGCGGCGGACTCATCTCCGGCGTGGCCAGCGCCGTGAAACAGCGTGCGGCGGCCGAGGGCCGCACCGTGCGCGTGATCGGGGTGCAGGCGGCGAACGCGGCCGCGTACCCGCCCTCCCTCGAAGCCGGAACGCCGACGGAGATCGTCACGTCGCCCACCATCGCCGACGGCATCCAGGTGTCGAAGCCGGGCATCCTGAACTTCGAGATCATCCGTGAGCTGGTCGACGAGGTGGTCACCGTCTCGGAGGCCGACACCGCGCGAGCGCTGCTCGTGCTGCTCGAGCGGGCGAAGCAGGTCGTGGAGCCGGCGGGCGCCGTGGGCGTCGCCGCCATCCTCTCCGGGCAGATCACGAACTCGGGCACCACCGTCGTGGTGCTGTCCGGGGGCAACATCGACCCGCTGCTCATGCAGCGCGTGATCAGTCACGGCCTCGCCGCATCCGAGCGCTACCTCAAGCTGCGCATCATGCTGCCCGACCGGCCGGGTCAGCTGGCCCGCACGGCCGAGCTCGTCGCCGAGGCCAATGCCAACGTGGTGGAGGTGCAGCACACCCGACACGGCAAGGGCCTGCAGATCAGCCAGGTCGAGCTCGAGCTGCACATCGAGACCCGCGGCCCCGACCATCGCGACCAGGTCATCTCGAAGCTGCGCGACGCGGGCTACGAGGTTCGGGTGGAGCAGTAGGCCGCCCGCGACTCAGAGGGAGGTCATCACGGCCTGCTTGAGCGTCGCACCCGGTGACACCGGCAGGGCGAGGAGAGCCAGCGCGGCGGTCACCGCGGCGAAGGTCTCGACCTCGGTGCGGATGCGGGGCGATACGGCGAGCAGAGCCTCGAACTCGCGCAGTTCGTCGGCGTCGAGGGCGCCGAGAGCATAGGCGGGTGCCCACGAGAGCGGGCTCGCCCGGGGCGAGCGTGCCGGCGCGGGTGGGGAGGTCATGCCTCCTATTCGGCGCGGCGCTCGCGATCGATTGTGGGATGCTGTGACTCGAACGAGGAAGAGAGTGCGGATGTCGAGACTGCTGGTCACGGGTGGCGCGGGATTCATCGGCTCGGCTGTGGTCGCACAGGCGCTCGACGCGGGCTGGAGGGTGCGGGTGCTCGATTCGCTGCGGGAAGACGTGCACGGGCCACGGCAGGATGTGCCCGCATCCGGCGTCGACCCCCGCGCGGAGTTCGTGCTCGGCGACGTGCGCGATCCCGGCACCGCGGCCGGCGCTCTCCGCGACGTCGATGTGGTGTGCCACCAGGCCGGCAAGGTGGGGCTGGGCGTCGATTTCTTCGATGCTCCCGATTACGTGGGGTCGAACGACCTCGGCACCGCGGTGCTGCTGGCCGAGATGACCCGCGCCGGCATCGGGCGCTACGTCTTCGCCTCGTCGATGGTGGTATACGGCGAGGGTGCCTACCGCAGCTCGCGCGGACGGGTGCGCCCGCTGCCGCGCCGTGCCGCCGACCTCGACGCGGGGGAGTTCGAGCCGCGCGATCCCGAGACCGATGAGTCGCTCGTCCCCGAGCTGATCACCGAAGACGAGCCGCTCGACCCTCGCAACGTATATGCCACGAGCAAGCTGGCGCAGGAGTTCCTCGCATCGTCGTGGGCGCGCTCCACCGGGGGTCGCGCCATCGGCTTGCGCTACCACAACGTCTACGGCCCGGGGATGCCGCAGAACACGCCCTACGCGGGTGTCGCCTCGCTCTTCCGCTCGGCGATCGCGCGCGGCGAGGCACCCCGGGTGTTCGAAGACGGCGCCCAGCGGCGCGACTTCGTGCACGTGCGGGATGTCGCCTCAGCCAACCTCGCGGCGATCGAGGCCACCGACGCCTCGGAGCCCGCGACCTACCGCGCCTACAACGTCGGCAGCGGCACCGTGCACACCATCGGTGACATGGCGGCCGAGCTGAGCCGCTGCTCGGGAGGCCTGCCGCCCCTCGTGACGGGGGAGTACCGGCTGGGCGACGTGCGGCACATCACGGCGTCGTCGGCGCGACTCCGTGACGAACTCGGCTGGCGGCCGTCGGTCGACTTCGCCGAAGGGATGCGGGAGTTCGCATCCGCTCCTCTCCGCGCGCCGGCGAGCTGACGCGGGAGATCCGAACCCCTGTCGCGGCCGAGTTCGCGTTCGCGCCCTGCGGGCTCGGTGAGTCGACGCGGCGGGGCAGCGCGGGGCCTGGTCGGTCGCGGGCGACTCGACGATGCGGGCCGAGGTCTCGGTGGCAGCGGGATCGCGTGACGCACCCTATTCTCGGAGGATGCCCGCATCCGTCGACGTCGTTCTGCCGTGCCTCAACGAGGAGGGCGCCCTGCCCTGGGTGCTGTCGCGGCTGCCGGAGGGCTACCGTGCGATCGTCGTCGACAACGGCTCGACGGATGACTCGGCCGCAGTGGCCCGGGCCGCCGGCGCCACCGTGGTCACCGAGTCACGCCGCGGTTTCGGCTCGGCCGCCCACGCCGGGCTGCTCGCGGCGACCGCGCCGATCGTGGCGTTCTGCGACGCGGATGCCTCGATGGACCCCGCCCACCTCCCCACCCTGGTGGCGTTCGTGGAGCACGGCGAGGCCGACCTGGTGCTCGGCCGCCGCTGGCCCACCACGCGCGGCGCCTGGCCGCTGCACGCGCGCTTCGCCAATCGTGCGCTCGCCTTTCTCATCCGCCGTCGCGCGCACATCGTCGTGCGCGACCTCGGCCCGATGAGGGCGGCCCGGCGCGAAGGCCTGCTCGGGCTCGACCTGAAGGACCGGCGAAGCGGCTATCCGCTCGAGATGCTGCTCCGTGCGAACGGCGAGGGCTGGATCATCCGCGAGATCGACGCGCCCTATTCGCCGCGGGTCGGCCGCTCGAAGGTCACCGGAACCCTGCGGGGAACCATCACCGCCGTCAAAGACATGTCGGCGCTGCTCCGCGAAGAGCGAAGCCGACCGCGAGCCTGACGAACCGCATAAGAAAACGGCCCTTCATCCACACTATGTCGATGAAGGGCCGTTTTCTTATGCGGTTCGGCGGGCGCGTTCCCTGCCCGAACAATCCGGCACGACCCGCTCCTCCGAACAGCAGGAGAGACGTACGGTGGACCGAACAGCGGGGTCACCTGAGAAACGGAGGGTCTCATGCTCACGATCGTGGTCATTGCGAAGGAATGCATCCCCGGACGGGTCAAGACCCGGCTGCACCCGCCGCTCACCCTGGCGCAGGCGGCCGAGGTCGCCGCAGCCAGCCTCGACGACACACTCGAGTTCGTGCGTTCCCTCCCGGCCACCCGCCGCGTCATCGCCTTCGCGGGAACACGGCCGCCACGCTCGGCCCGCGGCTTCGACATCATCCCCCAGGTCGAGGGCGACCTGGATGTGCGCCTCGGAGCCATCTTCGACGAGATCGACGGACCCATGCTGCTCATCGGCATGGACACCCCCCAGCTCACCCGTGCCCACCTCGAACCGATGCTGAGCGAGTGGCCCGATGACATCGACGCCTGGTTCGGCCCGGCCTCCGATGGCGGCTGGTGGGGCCTCGCGATGCGCGACCCCGACGGTTCCGTGCTGCGTGGCGTGCCCACCTCCCGAGACGACACCGGAGCGCTCCAGCTCGCCGCCCTGCGTCTCGCCGGCCACCGCGTGGGCCTCCTCGCCGAGGCGAACGACATCGACACGGTCGACGACGCCTTCGACGTGGCCGCGCTCGCGCCCCAGACCCGCTTCGCGAGCACCTTCCTCGCCCTCACGGCCGCGGTCGACGCCGCCTGAGCGCACGCTCCTGCTGACCGGGGGCTCCTGCTGACCGGGGGAGCCCCCGGTCAGCAGGGGCCCTTTCAGTGTTCCTCGCGCCGGTGTGCGCTACGCCCGTAGGCGACGCCGCATGATCCGCAGGTACACGAGGCAGGCCGCGGCGGTGAGGGCCGCCGTCGCGAGCCAGTAGAGCGCCAGATGCAGCCCGTAGTCGAGGGGCAGCACCGTCTCGTTCTGGGTGCCCAGCGTCGTGGCGTAGATCTCGGGAACGACGAGCAGGCTCATGATCGCCCCCACCACGATCCCCACCTGGATGATCACGATCACCCCGAGCGACACCCGCCTGCCCGAACGCCTCATCAGCACATCGATACCGAGGAGGATGGGCGACAGGATCGCGTCGTGGATCACGATGGCCCCCACGATCCAGATCCCCACCCCGATGATCTGGCTGAACTCGACGTCGTTCACCATCGTCAGTGCGCCGACTCCCAGGCCGAGCACTCCCACGGCGATCAGGATGATGCGTGCGCGCGTCATGCGCTCACCTCCAGTGAGCTCAGCCATTTCGTCTGCAGCACTCCGGGCCGCCCGGGTGCGATGATGCGCGCCGGATACCCGTGCTGGATGTCGAGGGTGGAACCGTTCAGTTCGAGTGCCACGAGGGTGAGGTCGTCGCCCACGTACTCCGCGCCCATCTCCGTGGTGCGGTAGCCGCCCTCCTTCTCGAGGCTCTGCACCATCAGTCGCTGGTCGCTCGGGGCACCCGCCGCGGCGAGGAGGTCGCGCATCCGCACCCCCTTCCAGTCGGCGAGCTGGCTCCATCCTTCGACACAGGCGATCGGCAGTGAGACGGCCGTCTGAGGAAGGCGCAGCAATTCGGCGCGGGTGAACGTGGTGGTGGCGCCTCCCGCGATCACCGAGAGCACCCAGTCGGCAGACACGGCCGTCTCGGTGACCTGCGCGGCCTCGGCCGTGCGGTTGATCGGCAGTCCCTGCGGCCCGATGTCCTTCGCGCGGGGGGCGAACAGGTTGAAGGGCTTGAACACGGCGAACGACTGACCGGCGGTGAACGTCACCACGGCCACGGTGGACACGCCGATCGCGGCGAAGAAGCCGCGGCGGCTCACACCCCGCTCGGCCTGCGGCGTGCCGTCGATCCACCGGAAGAGACGGCCGGTGAACCCGCCGACGACCTCGGGCGCGGGGGAGGAACCCGACTCGGGAACCGGGTCGAGCAGATCGTTCGAGTCCCGCCCGAGCAGCTCGACGGTGGCCTCCGAGTTTCGCCGCCAGTACCTCTGGATGAGGGGCAGTTTCACCCCGATGTGGATGGCGAGCGATCCGATGATCACGAATGCCAGTGCGTAGTGCACCTGCTTGAAATTGAACGGGAACGGGTACCACTGGTAGGTGTTCAGCAGGCCGATCGCGAGCTGCACGAGCGACGAACCGACGAAGAGAGCGATGGATGCCCGCGCGAGCATATGACCGAATCCGCGGATCGGAGGGGTCTGGAACAGCTGCGGATACACCGTGTAGAGCTTGCCCAGGATGAGGGGGAAACACGCGATGCCGGCGGTGATGTGGAGGCCCTGGGTGAACTGGTAGAGCTGTGAGGGGAAGGTCGGGAAACGCATCCACGAAAGAGGTTCCTGCAGGAAATGGCTGTACACACCTGTACCGAAACAGACCACGAAAGCGATACCGAGAAGGCGTCCTAAAACGACCGCTGACCGGGTATTCCGTTCAGGGGATACGAGCGCTTTGCGCATCGAGTTGAGCAGTCGTTGCATGTGCTCATCTAACAGGTCAAAGCCGGAATGTGCGAACAATCTTGAAATTCGGACCAATCGGATCAGCGGGGGGTGGCGAACCCAATGTGCCTGGCAATCACAACTCCACTCGAACGAAGGAATGCACATCATGCGAAACATCGCAAAAGCCACACTCGGAATTGCCGCTGCCGGTCTCCTCGCTTTCTCGCTGGCGGCCTGCTCGAACAGCAACACCACGGACACCTCGTCCGGCTCCGGTTCGTCGTCGTCGGCGAGCGCCACCCCCGAGCCCATCGCCTCGATCCCCGCGCTGTCGGGTGTCGACACCCAGGTCGCCGTCGACGCCGGCTTCCTCGACGCTCTCACGAGCCTCGGCCTCACCCCCGGTGTGGTCGGCACCGCCACCCTCACCGATGGTGTGCTCGCCTTCCCGATCACGGGTGGAAACGTCGACTACTACGACCCGGCTTCGGACTACCGTCCCTACGTCCAGGGTTCCATCGAGCACGACGGTTCGGGTCTGTCCCTCACCGCCGGTTCGACCGTCGTCGACCTGACGAACTTCACCATCGACCCCGGCACGTCGCAGCTCTTCGGTGACGTCTCCGTCAACGGCGAGGTCGCCGTCGAGCAGGCCTTCCTGTTCGACCTCGACGGTTCGACCCTGAAGCCGCTGCAGACCTCCGGTGACACCGCGATCCTCGAGGGCACCACGGTGCACATCTCCGCTGACGCCGCCGACCTGCTGAACAGCACGTTCGGTACCGACGCCGTCAAGGAAGGCCTCCTCGTCGGAGTCGCCAAGATCACGGTGAACACCAAGTAATCCACCGCACCGCACAGCAGATTCACCTCGGAATGGCCCGTCGCACACCGCGACGGGCCATTCTTGAGTGGGCATCCTTGCCCCTGACCACCGAGAGCAGCCCATGCCCCGCATCCTCCTGATCGCCGCGACGGCTCTCCTGGTCGTCGGCGTCGCGGTCGTGGTGGGCTACCAGGCCCGCGAACTCCAGGTGTTCGACGGCGACGATCCCTGGTTCGTGGCCACCACCGCCCTGGCCTGGCTCCTCTTCGCCGCAGCCTTCGTGCTCCTTCGCCGGGTGCCGCGCCGGGCGGCCCTGGCTCTCGTGATCGGCGGATCCGTGCTCGTCGGTGGTGCCGCCCTCCTCGGCCCCCCGAACACCAGCACCGACTCGGCGCGCTACGCCTGGGACGGCATCGTCGCCGATGCCGGCATCTCGCCCTACGAGCACGTTCCGGTGGCCGACGAACTGGCCGAGCTGCGCCCGAACTGGCTCTTCAGCACGGCAGCGACGGATGTGAACGGCTACCCGGTGTGCCAGATCACGCGGGTCGACGGCACCACGTCCGTGCCTTCGGGGGAGCCGCTGTGCACGGCGATCAACCGCCCGCAGGTGCCCACCATCTATCCGCCGCTCGCCGAGATCTACTTCGCGGCGGTCCGTGCGCCCGTTCCGGCGACGGCGGAGTACTGGCCGTTCCAGGTCGGCGGCCTGCTCATCTCCCTCTCCGTCACCGCGATGCTCCTGGTGCATCTCCTCCGCCGGCGCGCGGATGTGCGGTGGGTCGCGCTCTGGGCCTGGTCGCCGTTCGTGGCGACCGAGGCCATCACGAACTCCCACGTCGATGTGCTCGGTGTTCTGCTCGCCCTCGGTGCGAGCCTGCTCATCGCCTCGGGTCGGCGGGTGTGGGGCGGCATCGCTCTCGGCGCCGCCATCGCCACGAAGCTCGTGCCCGTGATCGTGGCGCCGCCCCTGCTGAAGAAGAGGCCCTGGACCGTCATCCTGGTGGCCGTCGGCACCTTCGCCCTGCTCTATGTGCCGTATGTGCTCTCATCCGGTCTCCAGGTGATCGGCTACCTCCCCGGCTACCTCAGCGAAGAGGGCTTCGATGACGGATCGCGCTTCGCGCTGCTCTCCCTCGTGCTGCCCGGCCCGATCGCGCTCGCGGTGGCGGTTCTCGTCATCGCCGTGGTGGCGGCACTCTGCTGGTGGAAAGCGGATCCGAGGGCTCCCTGGACCGCGCAGGTCGTGCTGATCGGCACGGTTCTGCTGGTGCTGAGCCCGCACTACGCCTGGTACGCCTTGCTCATCATCCCGTTCATCGTGCTCAGCCGCCGGTGGGAGTGGCTGGCCGTGCCGGCCGCGCTCACGACCGGACTGCTCGTGTACGGCATCGTGGCCACGCGCATCTCCTTGGCCGTGGCCGTGGCCATCGTGCTGGCGGGGTGGTGGCTCCGGCGCCGTGGAGCAGCCGCTCAGCGGGGCCAGTTCGGCTTCGGCGAACTCAGCCTTCGAAGGTCTGCACGTCGGTGATCTCCACCGTGATGTCGCGGCCGTTGGGCGCGGTGTAGGTCGTCTTCTCGCCGATCTTCAGACCGAGGATCGCTTCTCCGAGCGGGCTCTGCTCGCTGTAGACGTCGAGATCGGCACCGCCCGCGATCTCGCGGCTGCCGAGCAGGAACCGTTCTTCGCCGCCCGCGACCAGCGCAGTGACGACCACGCCCACCTCGACCGTGCCGTGGCTCTGGGGCGTCTCGCTCACCTCGGCCGTGCGGAGCAGCTGCGTGAGCTGGCGGATGCGGGCCTCGATCTTGCCCTGCTCGTCTTTCGCGGCGTGGTAGCCGCCGTTCTCCTTGAGATCGCCCTCTTCGCGCGCCAACGCGATGCGCTTGACGACCTCCTCGCGGGCGGGGCCGCTCAGTTCGGCCAGTTCTTCGGTGAGGCGATCGTGCGCGGCCTGCGTGAGCCACGTGATGTGCGTGTCGTCAGCCATCGGAGTACTCCCTCGAACATGCGGCCGTCCGAGCCGACGAGGCCCGGACGATCAGGAAAGCCTATGTGAGCCAGCAGTCGTAAATCAAACCCGTCGAGGCCAGTTCGCTGGTGCGCACCGTCTCTCTGAACGAGCGGATCGCCTGGTCGGAGGCCGGTATGTCGACGACCTTCCAGCCCACCACCGCGAACGAGTCGTTGAGCGCCTGCACCACGCAGCTCGCGGTGTCGCCGCGGGGGAGAGTGAGGTTGAAGTCGACCTGCACGCTCCGGGAGTCGACCACGACGTGTGCGGTGTCCTGCGAGTCGATGCTGGCCGAGCTCCCGTCGAGGCCGGCCCAGACGACCCAGGCCACCACG
The DNA here is from genome assembly GCF_004297105.1 of Herbiconiux sp. Lineage (GTDB taxonomy): Bacteria > Actinomycetota > Actinomycetes > Actinomycetales > Microbacteriaceae > Herbiconiux. Next base: position 348,930 of record NZ_SCVE01000006.1, on the reverse strand, counting down.
ACCACGGCGGCCGCGATGCCGGCGATCCAGGCGATCAGTTTTCGGCGGGCCCGCCGGGCGGGCGTGCGGCCGTAACGCTGGTCGAGCGTGGAGGTGGTCACGCGGCATCCTCCCGGGGTCGAACGATTAGGCTTGAAGCGGTCTGATACCAGGCTAATCGCATCACTGAGGAGTTGAGACCGCTGACGCTGCGCCTCATGGCCGTTCACGCCCACCCCGACGACGAGTCGAGCAAGGGCGCGGCCACGTATGCCTACTACCTCGACCGCGGCGTCGAGGTCATGGTGGTCAGTTGCACCGGGGGAGAGCGCGGCTCGATCCTGAACGAGGCGCTCGAGCCGCGCATCCGGGCCGAACGCGACATGGCCGGGCTCCGCCGTGTCGAGATGGAGGCCGCGCAGGCCGCCGTCGGCTTCCAGCACCGCTGGCTCGGGTACCACGACTCCGGCTACCAGGAGCCCGGATCCGGTGACCCGGTGCCGTTCAACTCCTTCGGCGCCATCCCGGTGCAGATCTCGGCGCAGCCGCTCGTGAAACTCATCCGCGAGTTCAAGCCGCAGGTGCTCGTGACCTATGACGAGAACGGCGGCTACCCGCACGCCGACCACATCCGGTGCCACGAGATCTCGGCTTTCGCCTATGAGGCTGCGGCGGATGCATCCGCTCTCCCCGAGGCCGGCCCCGCGTGGTCGGTGCAGAAGCTCTACTACGACCAGATCATGAACCCGCGCCGCTTCGACGCGGTGTTCGGCCTGCTGGAGCAGGAAGACCCCGAGAACCCGTTCCTCGCCGAAGCGGCCGAGATGCGCGAGCGCATGAAAGACCGCCCCGACCGGGTGACCGTCAGCATCCCCTCGGGTGAGTTCTTCGCGGTTCGGGATGACGCGCTGCGCTCGCACGCCAGCCAGGTCGCGCCCGACCACCCGTTCTTCTTCTACCCGAACGACGTGCAGAAGCGTGCCTGGCCGTTCGAGGACTTCCAGCTCGCCGAGGCGCGTATCGAGGTTCCGGAAGACGAGACCGATCTGTTCGATGGTGTGGAGGACTCCGAATGAGCATCCTGAGTGCGATCGCACCCCTGGCGGTGCTGGCCGAGGAGACGACGCCCGATCCCGACACCGTCACGCCGGGCATCATCGGGTTCATCGTCACGTTCCTCGTGGCCGTCATCACCGTGCTTCTCATCATCGACATGGTGCGCCGGGTGCGCCGGGTGAACTACCGTGCGCAGGTGCGCGACGAGCTCGAGTCCGAGCTGGCGGCGCAGAAGGCGGCCGGGAGCGGCGACGCGACGACTGCCTCGGGGGCATCCGGAACCGACGGCCCCAAGGCCTAGCCGGGTATCCGGCTACCCGAACCTAGCCGTTGAACGGCGGGTTGATCGCCAGGAGCAGGATGGCGGTCCAGTGGCACACGAAGGCCACCACCGTCAGCGCGTGGAAGATCTCGTGGAACCCGAACTTCCCGGGGAACGGGTTGGGGCGCTTGAGACCGTAGGCCACCGCGCCCAGGGTGTAGGCGAGCCCGCCCACGATCACGAGGATCATCGATGCGGCGTTGGCGTTGAAGATGTCGACGAGGTACATCACCGCCGCCCAGCCGAGTGCCAGGTAGAGCACGACGTAGAGCCAGCGCGGCGCGCCGATCCAGAACACGCGGAATCCGATGCCGAGCAGGGCTCCCGACCAGACGATCACGAGGAGCAGCGTTCCTTGCGCGGGCGGCAGGGCCAGCACGGCGATGGGCGTGTAGGTTCCGGCGATCAGCAAGAAGATGTTGGCGTGGTCGATGCGCTTCAACAGAAGCTTCATCTTCGGCTTCCAGTTGATGCGGTGGTAGAGCGCCGAGTTGCCGAAGAGCAGCATCGAGGTGAGCATGAACACGGCGCTCGCCCACTTGGCGGGGGCGCCGTGCGCGAGGCAGATCAGCACGATGCCGGCCGCGATGGTGAAGGGGAACGTGCCCGCGTGGATCCAGCCGCGCCAGGTGGGCTTCTGCTCCACCGGTGGATGGTCGAGCGCGTCGTCGAGCAGCGGGATGTTCGGCAGGTCGGGGCCGTCGTCGACCGGGAGAGAGGTCGTGTCGACCGCCTCGTCGGCGGATGCAGGGGTCTCGGGCGCGGCCATGGGTTCAGAATACGCCTCCGGCCCCGACGCCGGCTGAGTGAGTCGCACCTCGGGAGCGAGTAACGTATGCGTGTGCCGAAACGCCAGCAGAAGGTCGGGGAGGGGCTCCTCTATCGCCTCTATCAGAGGCGCATCCGCAAGCATCTCGACGGGTCGGTGCTGCCGAAGCACGTGGCGATGATCCTCGACGGCAATCGGCGCTGGGCACGTCAGCGGTCGCTCGAGACGGTGGCGCACGGGCATCGGGCGGGGGCGGCGAAGTTCCTCGAATTCCTGGTGTGGTGCGACGACCTCGGCATCGAGGTCGTGACGCTCTACCTCCTCTCCACCGACAACCTGAAGAACCGTTCGGGCGACGAGCTCCCCGAGCTGATCGAGATCATCGCCGATCTCGCCGACGACATCTCGCACTACCGCGACTGGCGCGTGAAGCACGTGGGAACGGATGCCGGCCTCCCCGAGCCGCTCGTGGCCGCCCTCGACGGCGCAGAGGCGCGCACGGCCCACAACACCGGCCTGCACGTGAACCTCGCGGTGGGCTACGGCGGACGCACGGAGATCGAAGATGCCGTTCGCAGCATCATCCAGAAGCACAAGGCGCTCGGTCACGGCCTCGACGAGCTCGAGGCGGCGCTCGACCAGGACATCATCGCCGAGCACCTCTACACGGGCGGCCAGCCCGACCCCGACCTGGTCATCCGCACCTCGGGTGAACAGCGACTCAGTGACTTCATGCTCTGGCAGAGCGCCCACAGCGAGTTCTACTTCATGGAGGCCCTGGGCCCGGACGTACGCGAGGTCGACTTCCTCCGCGCGTTGCGCGACTACTCAAGGCGGCAGCGTCGGTTCGGTGGGTAGGCGGGTAGTTCGCTAACCGAACAGAACGAGGTTCGCCGCATGCCCCGGCCGTGACTGCAACGCAAACAGGCCGTACTCGACGACCCAGGGCTGCACAGCCGCCGGGCCGTGCCGCGCAGCGACACGGAACGACGGACTGCGCAGCAGGTCGCCCGCGCCGCAGAGGCGGCGGCGCGGAGGAAAAGCAGTGCGAATTACAGCCGTGTAACACGACGTTAATCTGATGCAGTGCGTGTCGTAACCTACGGTCGTCGATACAGGCGTAGCTTCAGTGTCATCAGGCATGGCGCCTGATCGAGACGGCCACATAAGTACGTTTCGACCGACCTCCACTGTGGCCCGATCGCCTACTGATCCGAGCGCCCAGCGCTCGGGGTTGGAGTGAATGTGGCCGAGCCCATGACTCAAGAGCCCAGCGGGACCAGCACCGGAAAGGATGCACGAAGCACCACCCACACGACGGATTCCACGAACACGGCCGAGGTGACCTACGTACTGGACACCTCGGTTCTTCTGTCTGATCCGAAGGCGATCTTCCGATTCGCCGAACACGCCGTCGTCCTCCCGGTGATCGTCATCACCGAGCTCGAGTCGAAGCGCAACGATCCCGAGATCGGCTACTTCGCCCGCCAGGCGCTGCGCAATCTCGATGAACTGCGCATCAAGCACGAACGCCTCGACTTCCCGATCTCGGTCGGCACCGAAGGCGGCTCGTTGCGGGTCGAGCTCAACCACTCCAACACCTCGGTGCTCCCATCCGGACTCCAACTCGGCGACAACGACACCCGCATCCTGGCGGTGGCGCAGAACCTCTCGAACGACGGTCTGACCGTCACTGTGGTGTCGAAAGACCTCCCGTTGCGTGTGAAAGCCGCATCGATCGGCCTGGCGGCCGAGGAGTACCGCGCCGAACTCGCCGTGGACTCCGGCTGGACCGGTCTCGACGACATCACGCTCGGGTCGGATGCCATGGCGAGGCTCTACGACGACGAGCAGCTCAGCACACCGCTGGTGCGCGACATGCCCATCAACACGGGTCTCGTCATCCACTCCGACCGCGGTTCGGCTCTCGGCCGGGTCACCGGGCGCGACTCGTTCCAGCTCGTGCGCGGCGACCGCGACGTGTTCGGGCTGCACGGCCGGTCGGCCGAGCAGCGCATCGCCATCGACATGCTGCTCGACCCCGAGGTCGGAATCGTGTCGCTCGGGGGTCGAGCCGGTACGGGGAAGTCCGCTCTGGCCCTCTGCGCCGGTCTTGAAGCGGTGCTCGAGAAGCAGCAGCACAAGAAGATCATGGTCTTCCGGCCGCTCTACGCGGTGGGCGGGCAGGAGCTCGGCTTCCTGCCGGGCGATGCCGCGGAGAAGATGAACCCGTGGGCTCAGGCCGTGTTCGACACGCTCGGTTCGCTGGTGTCGCAGAACGTTCTCGATGAGGTGATCGACCGGGGCATCCTCGAGGTGCTGCCGCTGACCCACATCCGGGGCCGGTCGCTGCACGATGCCTTCGTGATCGTGGATGAGGCGCAGTCGCTCGAGCGCAACGTGCTGCTCACGGTGCTCTCGCGCATCGGGCAGAACTCGCGCGTGGTGCTCACGCACGACGTGGCCCAGCGCGACAACCTGCGCGTGGGTCGGCACGACGGCGTCGCATCCGTGATCGAGACGTTGAAGGGCCACTCGCTCTTCGGGCACATCACGCTCACCCGCTCGGAGCGCTCGGCGATCGCCGCTCTCGTCACCGAGATGCTGGAGTCGAACGAACTGGCGTAGGCCCTCCGACCCTCCGACCCGGCCGTCGCGCGAGGGGTCACTTGTCCTGCACAGGTGGCCTTCGCGAGGCGGTCGGGCTTTTTGCTGAGGATGACGGTGGCGGAGGCATCCGGGGCTCGTAGCGTGAGCGGATGGTCGGGCCTCTGAACCTCGGAGACATCGGGCCCTGGGTGGTGCCGGTGGGCTACCTGGCCCTGGTGACGGTGCCGCTTGCGGTGACGGATGTGCGCACGCGGCGTTTGCCGAATGCCCTCGTGGTGCCGGGGCTGATGCTGCTCGGGTGGGCGCTGGTGTGGGCGGCGCTGGCGGAACCTGGTCGTGCTCTCGGCGGGCTGGTCGGTGCCGGAGTCGCGGGCGTGCTGCTGTCCACCGGGTGGATGCTCGGCGCCGTCGGCATGGGCGACGTCAAGTTGGGTGCCTGGTTGGGTGGCACGGCCGGGATGATGGACGTGTTCGAGCATCCTGGCCCGGTGGCCCGCGGCCTCGTTGCGGGTGCCGTCGTGCTCGCTGCCCTGATCGTTGCGGAGCTGGTGGCGCGAACTCCACCGGCACGCGCACGAGTCCCCTTCGGCCCGCCCCTGCTGGCCGCCTTCTGGGCGGCCGCGGCATCCGGCCTCATCTAGCCACGGAAACGACGGAGTTTCGCCCCGAAACGCGGAAACGACGGAGTCTGGGCCCGTCAGTACCGGGAGACTCCGTCGTTTCCGAGGGGGAGAGGGAAGGGAGGGGCTACTTCGCGGCCGGCGGGCGGGTCATCGAGAGCACGTCGAGGGCCGCGTCGAGCTGCTCGAGGGTGACCTCGCCGCGCTCCACGAAGCCGAGGTCGATGACGGCCTCGCGCACCGTGATGCCCTTGGCCACCGAGTGCTTCGCGATCTTCGCCGCGGCCTCGTAGCCGATGATGCGGTTGAGCGGGGTGACGATCGACGGCGACGACTCGGCCAGCGCGCGGGCGCGCTCGAGGTTCGCCTCCAGACCCGCCACCGTCTTGTCGGCGAGCAGCACGGCCGAGTTCGACAGCAGGCGGATCGACTCGAGCAGCGCGGTGCCCATCACCGGGATGGCCACGTTGAGCTCGAACGCTCCGGATGCGCCCGACCACGCGATCGAGGCGTCGTTACCGATGACGCGCGAGCACACCATCAGCACCGCTTCGGGAATGACCGGGTTGACCTTGCCGGGCATGATCGACGACCCGGGCTGAAGGTCGGGGATGTGCAGCTCGCCGATGCCGGTGTTCGGGCCCGATCCCATCCAGCGCAGGTCGTTGCAGATCTTCGTGAGCGACACGGCGAGCACCCGCAGGGCACCGGATGCCTCCACCAGCGAGTCGCGGGCACCCTGCGCCTCGAAGTGGTCGCGGGCTTCGGTGATCGGCAGGCCGGTCTCGTCGGCGAGAAGCGCGATCACGAGCTGCGGGAAGCCGGCGGGAGTGTTGATGCCCGTGCCGACCGCGGTGCCGCCGAGCGGAACCTCGGCGACGCGGGGGAGCGCCGACTTCACACGCTCGATGCCGAGGCGGATCTGCATGGCGTAGCCGCCGAACTCCTGGCCGAGGGTGACGGGAGTCGCATCCATGAGGTGCGTACGGCCCGACTTCACGGCGCCGGCCCACAGCACCGCTTTTTCCTCCAGCGCTGAGGCGAGGTGCTCGAGCGACGGGATGAGGTCATGGATGAGCGCGCCCGTGACCGCCACGTGCACCGACGTGGGGAACACGTCGTTCGACGACTGCGAGGCGTTCACGTGGTCGTTCGGATGAACGGTCGAACCGAGCGAGGCGGTGGCGAGCGAGGAGAGCACCTCGTTCATGTTCATGTTCGACGACGTGCCCGAACCCGTCTGGTAGACGTCGATCGGGAAGTCGGTGTCGTCGAACTCGCCCGTGATCACCCGGTCGGCGGCTGAGGCGATGGCATCCGCGATGCCCTGGTCGAGCACGCCGAGCTTCGCGTTGGCGATGGCTGCCGCCTTCTTGATGCGGGCGAGCGCCGCGATCTGCGCGGGCTCGAGCCCGTCGCCCGAGACGGGGAAGTTCTCGACCGCACGCTGCGTCTGAGCGCCGTAGAGAGCGGATGCGGGCACCCGCACCTCGCCCATGGTGTCGTGCTCGATGCGGTACTCGGTCTCGGGAGCGTTCTCCACCACTGTGTGGTCGTCCTTTCCTCAAGCCGCGGGCCCAGTGCCCGGGCGTCGTGAATGTTCGTGGATGTTCGGTGCGGATGCGTGGCTCGCCGGTCGAGCCGACGGCCGAAGCAGAAGCAGGTCTGGTGGTCAGATGTCGCCGATGACCAGGTCGGGCACGGCACGGCCTTCCGCAAGGCGGTAGTTGGCGCCGACCACAGCCAATCTACCCTCCGCGACCGCCGCCGTGATGATCTCCGACGACTCCAGCAGCTCGCCCACGGTGTCACGGAGATGTTCGCGGCCCACGTCTCCCGCATCGGGTGCGGAGAGGAGTGAGCCGTCGTCGGCCCGATCGGCCGGCACCTTCGCGATGGCGGGCACGATCTGTTGCACGAGACTCTGGATGTGCGGGGGAAGCGGCGCCGCATCCGGCAGCTGCGAATCGATCGCGGCCCGCACGGCGCCGCACTCGTCGTGGCCGAGCACGACGATCAGCGCGACACCGAGAACCTCCACCGCGTACTCGAGGCTGCCGATGACCGACTCGGAGATGACCTGGCCCGCGTTGCGCACCACGAAGAGGTCGCCGAGCCCGAGGTCGAAGATGATCTCGGCGGCCAGGCGCGAATCGGCGCAGCCGAAAAGCGCTGCGCGCGGAGTCTGCAGGTGTGCCAGCTCGGCGCGGGTCTCGACGTCTTGCCGCGGGTGCTTCGGAGTGCCGGCGATGAAGCGCTCGTTACCGCGCACCATCGTGGCCCACACTCGGGCGGGCGTGGTGGACTTCTCGGTGTCGGGCATCAGCCGTTGCCTCCAGAGGTCGTGTCGGTGGTCGAGTCGTCGATGACGGTGCTCTGCTGGGCGAGCACATTGGCGCTGATCGCGCGCGCCACGGTCTCGAAGTCGGCCGGATCGGCGCCGCCCGCGAGCACGTACGTGGTGTGCGCCGACTCCGTGCTCATGGCGTACTTCGCGTTGCCGACATCCGCGGTCGACGAGCGGTTGTCATAGATGGTCCATTCCACGCCGTCGATGGTGACGACTCCGGATGCGTACCCCTGGGCCACCTGGTCGGCCAGCCAACTCGGGTTCGCGTCGACCGCCTGCGTGAGGCCCAGGAACTGGTTGCCCGGCGTGATGAGACCGATGTACCACGAGACCACCTCGTCGCGGGTGGCCGTGCGGATCTCGGCCGCGTTCGACGTCCAGCCCTCGGGGAGCTCGGGCACCGCGAGCGGAATGGGCATGGAGCTCTGCGCACCGGCCGCCACCTGGGTGAAGTCGACATCCGGCAGCAAGGAGGTGTCGGTGCGCGGCACCAGGAACACGATCACGGCCACGAGCCCCACCGACACCAGGAGGGCGTAGATGAGGTTGCGCAGCGTCTTGCGGTCGCGATAGAGCCGGGACTGTTCCGCCTTGCGGGCCGCGGTCTCGTCGGGCGTCTCGGGGCGGCCGAGCTCGGCCACGACTCGCGGCTGATCGTTCTTAGCCATGGGGCTGCTCCATCTCGGCGACCGCCCTATTCCGCGACCGCACCGCGAGCGGCGTCGAGGCGGGCTTTCGCACCGATGAGCCACTCCTCGCACCGCGAGGCGAGCGCCTCGCCGCGCTCCCAGAGAGCCAGCGACTGCTCGAGCGTGGCCGAGCCCTGCTCCAGCTCGTTGACCACGCGCACGAGCTCGTCGCGCGCCTGCTCGTAGCTGAGTGCCTGAACGTCGGCGGGTGCGGCAGGGGTGCCGGATCCGGCGGAGACGGGCGAAGAAGCCATACTCCGATCCTACCGATTCCCTCGGGGCGAGTCGTCGCCGTGAGCCCCGGATGAGACGGCGTCGAGGGCTCCCTCGGCCACCGTGATGGTGAGCCGGGTGTCGGCGGGAGCATCGGTCGCCGACCTCACGATGTGGCCCGCCCCCCCACCGCTCGCGGCCTGCACGATGGCGTAGCCCCGGTCGAGGGTGCGTTGGGGCGAGAGGGCCCGCAGGTGCCCGGCCAGTTCGCGCACCTGATTGCGTTCGCGCTCGATCACCCGGGTGACGAGCTCTTCGCCGCGGGCGACGTAGCGGGTGAGGTCTTCGGAGCGGTGATCGATGATCCAGCCCGCGTTCGCGAGAGCCGGCCGCGACCGCACCTGGGCGATGCGGTCGATCTCCATCGCCACGATCGACGAGACACGACCCCGGATGCGCAGCCGCGCCTGGTCGACGCGGTGCCGCTCCTCGGTGACATCGGGCACGACGCGCTTCGCCGCATCCGTCGGTGTGGAAGCGCGCAGATCGGCCACGAAGTCGAGAAGCGGCTGGTCGGCCTCATGGCCGATGGCGCTCACGATCGGAGTCGTGGCAGCGGCCGCGGCACGGATCACGCTCTCGTCGCTGAAGCCCAGGAGGTTCTGGAAGTCGCCGCCGCCACGGGCCACGATGATGACGTCGATCTCGGGATCGGCGTCGAGCAGTTCGATGGCGTTCACGACCTCGCGTGCCGTGCGATCACCCTGGACCGCCGCGTGGACGACGCGGAAGCGCACCGAGGGCCAGCGCAACTGGGCGTTGCGCAGCACGTCTTTCTCGGCGTCGCTGTCTTTGCCCGTGATGAGCCCGACGCCGGAGGGGAGGAAGGGCAGCGGTTTCTTACGGCCGGCGTCGAAGAGCCCTTCGGCTGCCAGCTGCGCCTTCAGGCGCTCGAGCCGTTCGAGCAGATCGCCGAGGCCCACGTGCCGCATCTCGTAGACCTGCATGGTGAGGCTGCCGCCCTTGACCCAGTAGTTGGGCTTGATGAGCGCGATCACCCGGTCGCCCTGCTTCAGATCGGCCGGGATGCGCGCCTTCACCGACGACCAGATGGTGAAGCCGATGGTGGCGTCGACCGCGAGGTCTTTCAGCTTGCCGTAGACGTTGCCGCCCGAGACGCCCCACTGCGTGATCTCACCCTCGACCCACGCGGTGCCGAGACGGTCGATGTAGGCGCGCACCTTCTGCGCGAGCTCGCCGACGGGCCATGGGTTCTCGGCGGTCGGCGGCCCGGAGACGTCGGGGGCGGGTGAATCGGTCACGGGCTCCACCTTTCCACACGCCGCCGCCATCGGAGGTGGTGGCGGGTGACCTGTGGAGGACTGCCCTCGGTGAGCGGATGTGCGCATCCGGAGCCCCGGGTCCCTACCCAGCCGAGGCCAAGTACACTCGTTCCGTGAGCAATCCCACGACCATCAGCCTTCCGATGCCCCGGATTCCCGGCGTTCGCAACCGGCTCAAAGACAACCCGGTCGCGGGCCACAAGCGCGTTCTGCTGGCGGCTCCCCGCGGCTACTGCGCGGGAGTCGACCGGGCGGTCGTCGCCGTCGAGAAGGCTCTCGAGAACTACGGCGCCCCCGTCTATGTGCGCAAGCAGATCGTGCACAACGTGCACGTCGTCTCCACGCTCGAGAAGCGCGGCGCCATCTTCGTCGAGGAGGTCGACGAGGTGCCCGCGGGCGCCCACGTCGTGTTCTCGGCGCACGGGGTCTCTCCCGCGGTCGTTCAGGGTGCCGCCGATCGAGGCCTCCAGGCCATCGACGCCACCTGCCCGCTCGTCACGAAGGTGCACCGTGAAGCCGTGCGCTTCGCGCGCGACGACTTCGAGATCCTGTTGATCGGCCACGAGGGTCACGAAGAGGTCGAGGGCACCGCGGGGGAGGCGCCCGAGCACATCACGCTCGTCGGCAGCCCGGATGCGGTGGCCGACATCGAGGTCAAAGACCCCGACAAGGTGGTGTGGCTCTCGCAGACCACGCTCTCGGTCGACGAGACCATGGAGACCGTGCGCCGTCTGCGGGAGAAGTTCCCGAACCTTCAGGATCCGCCGTCCGACGACATCTGCTACGCCACCCAGAACCGTCAGGTGGCCATCAAGAAGGTGGCGCAGGGCGCCGACCTCGTGATCGTGGTGGGCTCGGCGAACTCGTCGAACTCGGTGCGCCTCGTCGAGGTCGCGCTGGAATACGGGGCCAAGGCCGCGTACCGCGTCGACTACGCCCACGAGGTGAAGCAGGAGTGGCTCGACGGCGTCGAGACGGTGGGGGTGACCTCCGGCGCCTCGGTGCCCGAGGTGCTCGTGCAGGAGCTGCTCGACGACCTCGCAGGTGCCGGTTACGGCGACATCGAGACGGTGCAGACGGCGGAGGAAGACCTCGTGTTCTCCCTGCCGAAGGAGCTGCGCCGCGACACCTCCGGCGCGAAGGACGCGCGTGCGCTGGGCGGCCGTCACCGCGCCTGAGGCCGACTGATCCGCGCTACGGCCGGGGTGAGCTGTCGAGAATGGCGTTGACGATCGCGCCGTCGGCGAAGAACGCCAGGATCAGCACGAAGAACAGCAGCATGAAGCTGAGTACGGCCACGCCCAAGGGGATGTAGAACGCCGTACGCCGGGCACGCACCGCCTTCACCGACAGCCATACGGCGAGGCCGTACAGCAGCACGGTGAGCACCGAACCCACCACCCCGAGAAGGGTGCCGGCGGTGGTGGCCGTGTAGGTGACGTCGAGGTTCTGCGTGTCGAGCACCTCTTGGATGATCGACGGCAAGGTCAGCAGGCTCGTGACCGTGTTGGCCGTGGCGAAGAACCCGATGACGAGCAGGATGACGGTGAAGACGAGGTCTCCGACGGCGACGGGCTTCTGGGAACCATCGGCAGCGGCCGCCGGTGCCTGCCGCGCAGCGACGGCCGGGCGCCCCGACGAGGCCGGCGCCGGAGCCGGAGAAGCGGACGGCGCGTCCGCATCCGGGGTCGCCTGGTGAGGCGGCTGCCAGACCCAGCCCTCGGGGGCCAGTTCTCCGTACTTCGGTTTCGGTCGTTCGTCGGTCACGCGTTCTCCAGTGAGGGGGTCACCCTCATTGTGGTGGGTCGGCCTGTCACTTGCCCGAGTGCCCGGCGGAGCCGAGCTGCTGGGTGGCCTCGACCACGCGGGCGGCCATGGCGCTCTCGGCGCTCTTGCCCCAGGCGCGGGGGTCGTAGACCTTCTTGTTGCCCACCTCGCCGTCGAGCTTCAGCACGCCGTCGTAGTTCGTGAACATCCAGCCGGCGATGTCGCGGGTGAAGGCGTACTGGGTGTCGGTGTCGATGTTCATCTTCACGACGCCGTTGGCGACGGCCTCGGCGATCTCGGCGTCGGAGGAGCCCGATCCGCCGTGGAAGACGAGGTCGAGCGGCTTCGGGCCGTGACCGAACTTCTCGGTGAGGCCGGCCTGGATCTCGCCCAGCAGTTCCGGCTTCAGCTTCACGCCGCCGGGCTTGTAGACGCCGTGCACGTTGCCGAAGGTGAGGGCGGCCATGTACCGGCCGTTCTCGCCGAGGCCGAGGGCCTCGACGGTCTTCGTGGCGTCGTCGAGCGTGGTGTACAGGTGCTCGTTGATCTCATGGGCGACACCGTCTTCTTCGCCGCCGACGACACCGATCTCGACCTCGAGGATGGCGTTGATGGCCTTCATGCGCTTCAGCACGTCGACCGCGATCTCGAGGTTCTCCTCGAGCGGAACGGCCGAGCCGTCCCACATGTGCGACTGGAAGATCGGCTCGCGGCCGGCCTTGACCTCGGCCTCGGAGGCCTCGATGAGAGGGTAGACGAAGTCGGCGAGGGCCGGCTTCGGGCAGTGGTCGGTGTGCAGCGCGACGGTGATGGGGTAGTTCTTCGCCACCTGGTGGGCGAACGCGGCGAAGGCGAGAGCGCCGGTGGCGCGGGCCTTGACGCTCTGGCCGGCGAAGTAGTCGGCACCGCCGGTGGTGACCTGGATGATGCCGTCCGAACCGGCGTCGGCGAGGCCCTGCAGCACGGCGTTCAGGGTCTGCGATGACGAGACGTTGACCGCGGGGTAGGCGAAGCCGCCGGCCTTGGCCTTATCGAGCATCTCTGCATACTGGTCGGGGGTTGCAATGGGCATGTCATCTCCTTTGGTGGGCGCGCGATCGCGGCGCGCCGGCCTGTGCCGTTCCCTCCTGAGTCTAGTGAGAGACGGGGCCCCGGAACCGGCGCGGCGGGCCGGATGCGCGGCCCGATAGGCTGATCGAGGCACTCCGAGGAAGGAATCCCCATGACCGCTGACAGCGCTCCTCTCTACGAACACCCCGACCGCAACCTCGCGCTGGAGCTCGTACGAGCCACCGAGGCTGCCGCGATCCGGGCTCAGCCGTTCATCGGCAAGGGCGACAAGAACGCCGCCGACGGCGCAGCGGTGGATGCGATGCGCGCCTTCCTCGGCACGGTCGACTTCGCCGGCGTGATCGTGATCGGTGAGGGCGAGAAAGACGAGGCGCCCATGCTGTTCAACGGCGAAGAGGTCGGTACCGGCCGTGGCCCCGCCTGCGACATCGCGGTCGACCCGATCGACGGCACCTCGCTCACCGCGTCGGGCCGGCAGAACGCCATCTCGATGCTGGCCGCATCCGATCGGGGCACCATGCTCGACGCCTCCTCGGTGTTCTACATGAACAAGATCGTCACGGATGCCGACGGCATCGGCGTGATCGACATCGACCGGCCCATCGGCGACAACATCCGCGCGCTGGCGAAGGCCAAGGGCAAGGAGGTGGGCGACATCCGCGTGGCCGTGCTCGACCGGCCGCGGCACCAGCAGCTCATCGACGACATCCGCGCCGCGGGCGCCGGCACCCGCCTCATGCTCGACGGCGACGTCGCGGGCGGCATCAACGCGGCCCGCTACGGCACGCGCATCGACATGTGCGTGGGTATCGGCGGCAGCCCCGAGGGCGTGGCCACGGCGTGCGCCATCAAGGCGCTCGGCGGGTTCATCCAGACCCGGCTCGCCCCGAAAGACGACGACGAGCGGCAGAAGGGCATCGACGCCGGGCTCGACATCGACATGCTCTACACGGCCGACGACCTCGTGAAGGGCGACAACACGTTCTTCGTGGCGACGGGCGTGACGGATGGCGGGCTCGTGGCGGGCGTCAAGCGCCTGGGGCCCATCATCCGCACCGAGTCGATCGTGCTGCGTTCGCACTCGGGCACCATCCGGCGGATCGAGGCGGACCACCTGGTCTCCAAGTGGCTTTAGGGGCCCCGCGGGGCGTCGGTCGGGCGTGGGGATTTCGCACTCCCGCTTAAGGGGTGAGCGGTCGGGCGTGGGGATTTCGCACTCCCGCCTAAGGGTTGAGCGGTCGGGCGTGGGGATTTCGCACTCCCGCCTAAGGGTTGAGCGGAGCTCAAAGGCGGCGGGAGCACGAAATCCCCACGCCCGACCTACGCGCCGTTCACTGTGTGGGAATGCAGGCCACCCGTGTTGTGGCTGTTCCCGCGGGTTCGGACAAACGTCGCGCTGACCTCGCCCTATGCGGCGTGGGTTGGCGCGACGTTTGGGATTGTCCCGTGAGATCGTGTCTGGGGGCTGTTCGTGGCGGAGTTACACAAACGTCGCGCCTACCTCGCCCCTGTTGGGGGTGGGTTGGCGCGACGTTTGTCGTTGTCCGCGGGGAGGGTCAGGCGTTGTCTGTGCCGGACTTCTTGTCGTCGTCGAGGTCGAGGTCGAGTTCGATGACGCGGGCGTGCTCGGTGTCGAGGTAGGCCACGTCGCGGTCGGGGGAGCCGCCGCCGAGGGCGTCGAGCTCGGCCACCGCGCGTTCGACTGCGGCGACGCGCTCCTCCTCTGATTCCTCGAAGTCGTGGTCGGACTCGACTTCGCCGTCGGGGTCGCTGGATTCTGCTCCGACGGATGCGGGGGCGCGGGAGGCCTGGGGCTCAGGCGCGGCGGCCGGCGCGTCGAGGGCGGCCGGCGCCTCGAGCTCGGCGAGGAGTTCGCGGCCCGTGATCTCCCGAGGAGCCTCCTCGATCGCATCGCGCTCGGGGAAGAGGTTGTCGCTCGAGAGCGCCGCCAGCTTGCGGGCGGTGGGGTACACCTGGCGTTCGAACGAGCCGATGAAGGCGTTGTAGTCCTTCACCGAGCGTTCGATGGTGTTGCCCAGCTTGTCGATGTGCGTCGCGGTCTTGCCGAGGCGCGTGTAGAGCTGCTGGCTGAGGTCGAAGAGCTGACGGGCCTCCTGCGTGAGAACGTCTTGCTGCCAGCTGAACGCCACCGTCTTGAGCACCGACCACAGGGTGACCGGCGACGCGAGCGCCACCTTCTTGCCGAAGGCGAACTCCATGATCGACGGATCGGCCTCGAGCGCCGACGACACCAGCGACTCGCTCGGGATGAAGGCGATCACGAGCTCGGGCGACGCCTCCAACCCGTTCCAGTAGCCCTTCGTGCCGAGCGCCGTGATGTGTGCGCGCAGCGCGGACACGTGCTTCTTCATGAGCTGGGTGCGCCGGTCGCCGTCGAGCCCGGTGGCGGATGCGGGAATCGCCGAAGCCTCGAGGTAGGCGTCGAACGGCACCTTCGCGTCGACCGCGATGTTCTTGCCGCCCGGGAGGTGCACCACCATGTCAGGGCGGCCCGCACCGGAGTCGCTCACGATCGAGGTCTGCACATCGAAGTCGACGCGCTCGATGAGCCCCGCCGCCTCCACCACGCTGCGCAGCTGCGTCTCGCCCCACACACCGCGCGTGCTGTTGGACCGGAGGGCGGATGCCAGCGACTCCGCCGTGGAGCGGAGCCGCTCCTCCGACTCCGTGGCCGACTTCAGCTGCTGCGAGAGCTCGCCGTACTGCTGCTGGCGCTGCGTCTCGAGTTCGACCACTTTCGCCTGCACGGCCTGGAGGCTCTCGCGCACGGGAGACAGGGCCACGAGAACCTTGCTGTCTTCGGCGACACGCGAGGCCTCGGCATCCTGGATCTCCTTCAGCCGCCGCTGGAAGTCGGTGAGCCGCTCCTCGAGGGCCGCGATCTGCGCCTTGTACTGCTCGTCTTGCTGGTCGAGCCGTTCGCGGGCCTGGGACTGGGCGAACGCGATGCGCTCCTCGTACTGTTCACGCGACAGTGCGCTCTGCTCCCGGTGGGAGAGCACGAGCGACTCGCTCTGATCGCGGAGCCCCGCCGCTGTCGCTTCGAGGGCTGCCAGTCGGCTCTGCAGTGCAGCGCGCTCCTCGACGAGCGACTCGACGCGACCGCGCACCTCGACCAGGTCGGAGGTGCGCTCGACCAGTGCCTGCTCGACGGTGGCTGCGGCGGACGGGGCGGCACCCGCATCCGTTCGCCGGCTGTGTGCGAGCAGCCAGCCCGCGACCGCGCCGAGGGCGAGACCGATGGCGAGGGCCAGGAGGAGGGGAAGCAGTGCATCCATGCTGACAGTGTGTCACCGGCCTCCGACAGCGGCGTCCACCATCGCCGGTGAGCCTCTATGCTTGCCAGCAACATCCGCTGCGGATGCGCCGACGAGGGCTCGCAGCAGCACCGCAGAAGCACCGCACGAACGGAAATCAGGAATCATGTCAGACACACTTCCCGTAGTGAACCACTGGGTCGGCGGAGCGGAGCTCGTCTCGACGAGCGGCCGCACGGCGCCGGTCTTCGACCCGGCTCTGGGCGTTCAGACGAAGAGCGTCGCACTCGCCGACGATGCCGAGATCGAGGCGGCCGTCGCCTCGGCCAAGGCCGCCTTCCCCGGCTGGCGCGACACCTCCATCGCGCGCCGTCAGCAGATCATCTTCACGTTCCGCGAGTTGCTGAACAGCCGCAAGGGCGAGCTCGCCGAGATCCTCACCGCCGAGCACGGCAAGGTGCTGTCGGATGCCGCGGGCGAGATCACCCGCGGGCTCGAGGTCGTGGAGCTCGCCACGGGGTTCCCGCACCTGCTGAAGGGCGAGTACTCGGAGAACGTGTCGACGGGGGTCGACGTGTACTCCACGAAGCAGCCGCTCGGTGTGGTCGGCATCATCTCGCCGTTCAACTTCCCGGCGATGGTGCCGCTGTGGTTCTTCCCGATCGCGATCGCGGCGGGCAACACGGTGGTGCTGAAGCCCTCTGAGAAAGACCCGTCGGCCGCGAACTGGCTGGCGGCGTTGTTCACGGAGGCCGGCCTGCCCGATGGTGTGCTGAACGTGCTGCACGGCGACAAGGTGGCGGTCGACGGTCTGCTGAACCACAACGACGTCAAGGCGATCTCGTTCGTGGGTTCCACCCCTATCGCGCAGTACATCTACGAGACGGCCGCGAAGAACGGCAAGCGCGTGCAGGCGCTGGGTGGGGCGAAGAACCACATGCTGGTGCTTCCGGATGCCGATCTCGACCTCGCGGCGGATGCCGCCATCAACGCCGGTTTCGGGTCGGCGGGCGAGCGCTGCATGGCCATCTCGGTGCTCGTGGCGGTCGAGCCGATCGCCGACGAGCTGGTGGCGAAGATCAAGGAGCGCATGGCGACGCTGAAGATCGGCGACGGCCGTCGCTCGTGCGACATGGGCCCGCTCGTCACCGAGGTGCACCGCGACAAGGTGGCGTCGTACATCGATGTCGCGAACTCCGACGGGGCCACCGTGGTGGTCGACGGACGCGGCATCGAGGTGGATGGTGCCGCCGAGGGCTTCTGGCTCGGCCCGACCCTGATCGACAACGTGCCGATCACGTCGAAGGTGTACCTCGACGAGATCTTCGGCCCGGTGCTGTCGGTGGTGCGCGTGCACTCCTACGAGGAGGGTGTCGATCTCATCAACAATGGCGCCTACGGCAACGGCACGGCGATCTTCACGAACGACGGGGGAGCGGCGCGCCGCTTCCAGAACGAGGTCGAGGTCGGCATGATCGGCATCAACGTGCCCATCCCGGTGCCCGTGGCCTACCACTCGTTCGGTGGCGTGAAAGACTCCATCTTCGGCGACTCGAAGGCCTACGGCTCGGCGGGCTTCCGCTTCTACACCCAGGAGAAGGCCATCACCTCGCGCTGGCTCGACCCGTCGCACGGCGGCATCAACCTCGGCTTCCCCCAGAACTGAGGCGCACATCCGTCACTTCCGGCCCCTCCCGAGCGTCTGAGGGGCCGAAAGTGACGGATTCAGCCGCGTAGGATGGACGACCGTGGCTCTTACTATCGCGATCGTCGGGCTGCCCAATGTGGGCAAGTCCACCCTGTTCAATGCCCTCACCAAGAACCAGGTTCTGGCGGCGAACTACCCGTTCGCCACCATCGAGCCGAACGTGGGCGTGGTGAACCTCCCGGATGCGCGCCTCACGGCGCTGGCGGGCATCTTCGGCAGTGAGCGCATCCTGCCCGCCCCCGTGTCGTTCGTCGACATCGCGGGCATCGTCAAGGGCGCGAGCGAGGGTGAGGGGCTCGGCAACAAGTTCCTCGCCAACATCCGGGAAGCGGATGCGATCGCCCAGGTCATCCGCGGCTTCACCGACCCCGACGTGGTGCACGTCGACGGCAAGGTCGACGCCGCGAGCGACATGGAGACCATCAACACCGAGCTGATCCTGGCCGACCTGCAGACCCTCGAGAAGGCGGAAGCGCGCTTCGAGAAGGAGGTCAAGGGCAAGAAGCTCGAGCCGATCGTGCTCTCGACGGCTCAGGAGGCGCGGGCGTACCTCGACACGGGCAAGCCGCTGTCGACCTCGTCGATCGACCTGGCGCCGATCCGCGAGCTGGGGCTCCTCACTGCGAAGCCCTTCATCTACGTATTCAATGTCGACGAGGACATCCTGAACGACGCCGCCCGCAAAGACGCCCTGGCGGCGCTCGTCGCCCCGGCGAAGGCGATCTTCCTCGACGCGAAGCTCGAGTCGGAGCTCATCGACCTCGACGAGGCCGATGCCGCCGAGATGCTGGCATCGACGGGCCAGGAGGAGAGCGGCCTCGACCAGCTGGCGCGGATCGGCTTCGACACGCTCGGTCTCCAGACCTACCTCACGGCAGGTCCCAAGGAATCGCGGGCGTGGACGATCGGCAAGGGCTGGACGGCCCCTCAGGCGGCGGGTGTGATCCACACCGACTTCCAGAAGGGCTTCATCAAAGCCGAGATCATCTCCTTCGACGACCTCGTGGCGACCGGGTCGATCGCCGAGGCGCGCGCCAAGGGCAAGGCCCGCATCGAGGGCAAGGACTACGTGATGCAAGACGGCGACGTCGTGGAGTTCCGCTTCAACAACTAGGCATCGTGAGCGACGCACCGGCGTTGTGCTTGGCGGTGTGGGTGACCCCGGCGTTCACCAGCCCTGTGAGCCGGGCGACCCTTTGAAGGGTCCGACGATGGCTCTCGTGATCCAGCCGCCGTAGAAGCCTCCGGGCTGCGGCGTGACGACCTCACCGTCGACTGTGCACTCGTCCATCTGTTGCGCGTAGACGGCGACGCGGTCTCGGAGCGGTTCGAACCCTGGCGACGGATGCGGGTAGTTCCACGCGCCAGCAGACCGCACCTCGCCTCCGCCGCGCACGTCGAGATATCGCGCGTTGCCCTTGAACTCGCAGAACGACGACCCGTCCGCGTCGACCAGCGTGCCGGCTGCGAAATCCGCGATCGGTAGGTAGTAGACCGGTGGATGGCTGGTCTCGAGCACCCGGACGACGTCTCGGGTCTCGACGATGAGCTGCCCACCCAGACGGATCGTGACAGACGCGTCGACGCGCTCGATGCGTGGCGGCCTCGGGTAGTCCCACACGGACTCCTGTCCCGTTCCTGGGATCTCTGGTCGCGGTCGGGGCACCTGTTCACCCTATGTCTTCGGTGCTTCACTTGAGCATGGCCCCCTCGCCGATGTTCCCGCTCGGATCAGTGCTGTTCCCATTCGCGCCCATCCCGGTGCGGGTCTTCGAGCCTCGGTATCTCACGATGGTCGGGCGATTGCTCGACGAGGACGAACCAGGGTTCGAGTTCGGCGTCGTCCTCATCGAGCGCGGACCCGAAGCCGGGGGTGGCGACCAGCGTGCCTCGGTCGGGACGATGGCGCGTCTCGTGAGCGCCGCCGCGGGCGCCGAAGACCTCCTGATCGTCGGCGTGGGGACCAAGCGGTTCACGGTCGAGCGCTGGGTCGACGAGGACCCGTATCCCCGGGCCGAGCTCTCGATGCTGCCGGATCTGGAGTGGTCTGAAGCGCTCGCACCCCTGCGGGCCGAGGCCGAAGCGGTTGTCCGCCGCGTGGTGGCCCGCATGGCGGAGCCGTACTCCGATGCCGGCATCGAGTTGTCGGAGGATCCCGTCGCAGCCGTCTGGCAACTGGCGGCGATCGCCCCGCTGGGCGAGTACGACAGGTACACCCTGTTGAGGTCGACATCGCTGGGAGGTCTTCTGCGCCAGCTGATCGATCTGACCCTCGAGGCCGAGGAGCTCTGGTCTGCCGAGTGAGGCATCGACCACCGCTCACCCCTTTGGTCCTTTCGTCCTCAATGAGACCGCGCCGCTGCAGAGGCTGAAATGGGCCTGACGCGAATTCGATGCCCGAGCGTCCGTCGCGTGATTGGCTCGCGGAGCGCGGCTCTTCGCGCGGACTCGGGCATCCACTACTGCCGGCCAGGGCAAAGCGAGGTATAGTCATGTCTCGAACGGGAGGTGCGGATGTCGGAGATGGACCCCCTCGGTGCGACTCGCGATCTCGTGGAGCGATACGGATGGGCGGTTCGTCACGTGCTGGCCGGCCGAATGCCGTCCGAACCCCCGTTCTCCTACACGATCGGCTTGAGCAGCCGGCCGCACCCCGAATTGGTGATCGTCGGGCTTCCGCCCGATGTCGCCAAGGCCTTCCTCGATATCGCCGTCGCGATGATCGACGACGGTCGGACGTTCGTGCCCGGAGAGATGGCCCACGGGCTCGCGGGTGATGATCGCCCGCTCGCGGTGATCCGCGTCGACGACGCACATGAGCTCAGCGCTGTGGAGGAGATCTACGGATCCGTGAACGCGCTGCAGCTGGTGTGGCCCGACTCGAGTGGCAGATTCCCCTGGGTGGTGGGATACGCGAACGCGGCTGAGGTCCAACCCCTGCTCGGTTCGATTCCGGGGGCGTGGAGATCCTCCTAGCGGAGTACGAGCCATTCGGCACGGATCATGGCAGGGTGGGGCGCATGGTTGGTATCGTCATCGTCGCAATCGTCGTCGGAATCGTTCTTCTCCTTCTCGGTGTCTTCGTCGAGGCCGCGAAGTTCTTGCTCTGGGTGGGGCTCGTCATCCTGATCCTCGCGATCATCGCGGGCATCCTGCGCTACATCCGGCGGGGCGCCAGCAACAGCTGACCCCGGCGGCGAGCCGCCCTTGCTACTGTCGGAGTGCGATATCGCGACCGAGCGCAGGGGGCCTCCGATGAACATGATCACCGTCGTCAAGAACGGTCGGCTCAACCCGGATGTCCGGCTCTGGACCGGTATCGCCGCTCTCGCCGTCGGCGGCCTCACGTTCGCCGAGTTCCTCGTGCAGGCACTGCTCGTGGGTGCCCGTCCGCCTCTCGACGACGATGTGGCGCTCACCGAGTTCATGGCCCGCACCGCGAACCAGACGCTCTTCACGATCCTCATCGACACGTTTCTCATGGCGGCCCTGATCGTGTTCCTCTCGGGATTCCGCCAGCTCATCACGCACACCCGGCCCGACCTCCAGTGGGTCGCCAACATCATGTACGGTTCCGGGCTGCTCTTCATCGCGGTCACCCTCGTGGGCGACGCGATGGAAGGCGGCACGGCGCTCGACACCACGAATCTGACTCCGGATGCGTCGTCCCTCCGAGCTCTGACGGTGGGCCACACCCTCATGTTCGGATCGATCGGATGCACCCTCAATGCCCTGGTGGCCGCATCCGCCGCCTACCTCACCTTGGCGTCGGACGCGCTGCCGCGCTGGACCGGCTGGATCGCCTACGCGGTGGCCGGACTCAACCTCCTCTCGGTGCCCACGATGTTCGGGGGCACGAGTCCCGACTCGTTCTTCGCGGCCGGGGGAGCAGCCACCGCATTGCTCGCGACCTTCCCCTGGCTCGTGTGGGTGGTGTGCGTGGGCTTCGTCGCCATCCGCGACCGCCGGCGGCTGGAGCATCTCGCTCCGGAGGTGCGCGCCGCGCTCGCGTGAGCTGAGCACACGAGATCGTACGCCGCCTCGTCAAGATGAGTAATGGTCATATAATCTCCATTTTTCCGGTAGGCTCCTCAATCGATGTGTCCGTCGATGTGAGAAAGCCCCGACCCTATGCCCGTTTCCAATCGCCGCTCGGGTGCGCCCGCACCGGCGTCCGCACCTGCCTCTGGGCCCTCCGCCGAGGGATACAGCGCCGGAATCGCGCAGCTTCGTCAGAAGCGGGCGCGCACGGGCCCCGTTGCCCGACTCTTCGGACATCCCGAGCGCATCATCGGTCTCGACCTCGCGCGAGGCGCCTCGTTCCTTCTGCTCATCGCGCTCCTCTTCGCCCAGCGCTCCGTCGCGGCCCCTGCTGACGCGATCGCTCCGGTACTCAGCGGCTACCTCTCCGACCTCGGGCGATCCGCCGGCGTGACGCTCCCGGGCGACCTGTCCGCCATGTTGGCTGCCCTCAGCACGATGGTCCCCCTGGCGTTCGTCATCATCTCGGGCGTGGCGACAGCTCGCGCCGCCGGCGGGCCGGATGCGCCCACCGGGGTGGTGCTCGTCCAGACGCGACTTCGGCTGCTGCTGCGGGCCGCATTCATCCTCGTGCTTGCGGCCGTGCTCGAGCCCCTGGGCGTCCCGTATGCGGGGCTGCTCGGTACTCTCGGCGTGCTCTCGGGCGTCGCCGCGCTGCTCATCGGAATGTCGGCGCGCGCACTGCTCGTCACGGCACCGGTGTGGCTGGTGGTCGCGAGTGCGGGGTCGGGTGCGCTCGCTGCCGCCGTGCACGCTTCGGGTGACCGCCTGGTGCCGCTGATCGAGTGGCTGACCGGTTCGCCCTACGCCCCGCTCGCCTGGGCGGGCCTCTTCGTCGCCGGGCTGGGCGTCGGCCGTCTCGACCTGCGGCGCTGGAAGCCGCGCCTTCTGGTCGGAGCGGCCGCAATCGGATGTATCGCACTCGCCGTCGTGTCGAGGTTCCTGCTCTCGTTCCTCACGGTCCCTGAGCCGCTGCGGCCGTTCCTGCGGTTCCAGCCCTCCTCGGCCATGCCGCTCGCCCTGGTGGCCGCCGGCGGCGTCATCCTGCTGACGATCGCGCTCTGCCTGTGCGTGGGCGATGCACTCCGCTGGCCTCTGGCGCCGCTGTCGGCCATCGGCTCCCTGGCCGCGAGTTGCGGAGTACTCGTGCTCGTCCTGATCGTGGTCGGCGACACTGTGGGGCGCGAGATCGCGGGGTCTCCGAGCGGTCGAGGCCTTGAGACACTCGCCGCCGCGCTCTCCGGGAGAGCTCTCGGCCGTGATCTCTCTGCCGACTCGCCGTTCGCGCTGGTGGGGTCGGTCGTGCTGGTCACGGCCGCCTGCGCCTGCTTCGCCGTGGTGTGGCGCTTGATCGCCGGAGACGGCCCGATCGAGCGTCTGCTCCGAATGTCGACCGGCCGGCTGGCGGGAGCCGACCGGCGGGTGGGGGCCGACGCCGGTGTCGAGGCCGCGACTGCGATCGAAGCGGATGCCGCCCTGCCCGTGTTCGAGCAGGAGCGCGTCGCTGCGACCTCTGCCGTCTCACCGGCGGTGCAGGCGGCCCCGGCTGCAACCGGGCCGGCTCAGGGCACATCCGCGGCTCAGGGCACATCCGCGACCTCGGCCCCATCCGCCACCCCGGCCGTGGAGGCGCGCCGGCGCGCTCTGGCCACGGTCGATCCGTCGGCCGTCATCAGCCAGTGGACGCCCGGCCAGGCACTCGGAAAGCTGCCGTACTGAATGCCCCACGACGTCCAGGTCGACGATGCGCGCTGACGAGCACGTGCGGCGGCTCCTCACGCAGAGCGATCAGATTCCCACGGGGGCGTTCGAGCGCGCGATCCTGCACAGCGCCACGGGGCTCAGTGATGCCCTCGGCGATGAAGACCTCGGCTATCGCTCCCGGCTGCGGCTGAGTGCCTGGGCGGCTGCTTCCGGCGACACGACGGAGCGCCTGCGCGCCTTCGACTGGTGTCTCGAACGCCACCTGGCCGATCCGATCCGGTTCCCCGCGGCTGCCGACGACCTCGATCTGCTCTGGGACTTCGCCTCGATTCCCCGGCTTCTGGCGGGAGACCCGCGCTATTCCACCGAGGCGATCGAGGAGTGTCTCGACGAGATGCTGAGGGTCTACTCGAACCGGGGTGTCGACCTCGGAGGGTATTGGCTCGCCCGATTCGAGTGCGCCGTGGCGTGCGGCGACGACGCGGGGGCGCGGGTCGCCAGGGCCACGCTCAGCGGTGCGCATCCCGCCGACTCGCCGCTCTGTGAAGCGTGTCTGATGAGTGTCGAGCTGCAGTGGCACGTCGACAACGAGCGATTCGAGCGTGCCATCGCCTGTTACGACCTCCTCCTCGCACGGGGCGTGGGATGCGCAGACGAACCCGAGCGGGCGCACTCGCGGGTGGTCCTGCCGCTGCTCATGACGGGACGCACGGCCCGGGCGCGCGAGATCGTGTCGGCGGCCCTCGTCGGTGCGCGGCGGAATCCGAAGAACGTGGCTGCACTGGCCGACTACCTGACCGCGACCGTGCTGCTCGGCGAGCTCTCGCTCGCGGTCGACCTCGTTCGGCGGCATCTCCACTGGATCGTGTACGACCCGCTCGGGCTCGATGCGCGTTTCGCGTTTCTCACGGCCACGGGTGCCGCGCTGAACGCGCTCGTGCGCGCGGGGCGCGGGGAGACCTCCGTTCCGCTCGTCGAGGCCGACAGACTGCACACCGCGCTCGGTGCCCACCTCGGGAGCTGGACGGCGAAGGCTCTCGCGGAACGCTGCTGGTCGGTCGCCGGCACGATCGCGAGCTCCTTCGATGCCCGCAACGGCACGTCCCGCTATGCCGAACGCCTGCGCGCCGCGCGCTCCCTCGTACCCCTCGTCGACGGGATGCCGGCTGCCGCAGGCGGCCTCCCCGCGTTCTTCGGCGGTGACCGTGCGATGACCGTT
The DNA here is from genome assembly GCF_004297105.1 of Herbiconiux sp. Lineage (GTDB taxonomy): Bacteria > Actinomycetota > Actinomycetes > Actinomycetales > Microbacteriaceae > Herbiconiux. The sequence continues at coordinate 324,191 of NZ_SCVE01000006.1, read as the reverse complement.
CTGAGCCGACCCGGGATGCCGGCCATCGCGGGGCAGTCGATGCCCCGCGACCTCACCAGCGCCGACCTGCTCGATCGCGCCCGCGAGAGCGCCTCGGCCGGAGCCGTGACGGAGGCATTCGCCCTGATCGACCAGGCATTGCCGCGTGCGGCGCCTCTGACGCGTGCGGAGCTGTTCGCGCTGCGCATCCGAATCCTCGTCGAAGGGGAGAACGCGGAAGAGGCGGAGCAGGTCCTGTCGCAGCGGATCGACTGCCTCATCCTCGACGACCTCGACGACGAGGCCGAGGTCGATCTCCAGCTCGGACTACTGATTCACGGAGCGACCGCGCCCGACCGGGAGAGCACCCTCGAAGCAGCGCTCGCCCGAACGCGCGAACTGGGGCTCCGAGGGGCGGCACGGATGCGCGTGGTCATCGCTCTCGCGGGGCTGCGGTTCCAGCAGAGGCACTTCGGCATCGCGCAGTCGTTGCTCGAAGACGAACTGCAGCGCTCGGCGGGCGAGATCTATCGCCGCGAGCCCGCGCTCAGCCTGCTGGCAGACGTCTATTGCGCTCTCGGGCGGTCAGCAGATGCCGTCGACATCCTCGACCGGGTTCTGGCGTCACCCATCGACCGGGCGATGCGCGCCTCCATGCTCCTCCGACGCAGCACCCTGCTCGTCGCCCTCGACCGAGATGCGCACTCCGTCGGCGAGAGGAGCGTGCTCTTCGATCACGCGCTCGACGACGCCGATCGATCTCTCGGCCTGTACTCCGAGATCAACCATGCCGAGGGAATCCTCGACGCCTGCGGCGTACTCGCCGAGCTGCTCGGTCGCGCGGGCGTCATCACCGGCGCGATCGAAGCGCTCAGAACCGCGGCGCACACGGCCACCCGGATCGAGCATCCGGATGCCCCGTCCATCAGGTTCAGGCTCGCTCGCGCTCTCGTGCGTTCCGATCGTGGCGACCAGGCGCGCGAGATCATCGATTCCGTGCTCGAGGAGGAGTCGGTGCGCACGGAAGGCTGGAGCGATGCCGAACCCGCTGAGTTCGCAGTGGTTCTGCACTGGTTCGGCCACGCCTGCCGTCAGGACGACGACGATCCTGCGGCGTATTGTGCCTGGAGTGTCGCGCTCGAGCACTTTGCGCGCGCCGGCGACGATCTGGCGGCCGTCGAGGTCGGGATCTCGCTCGGACGGCTCCTCTTCGACAACGACGAGGAGTCGTCGATCGAGGTGCTCGCGCATGCCGTTGCGACGGCACGCCGCTTGGCGACGGCTGAAGCCGGCGGTTCCGCGGCAGGCGGAGGGGGAGTGCGTTCGCGGTCGGCCACCCGGGCCTCCGCCATGACGTTGCTCGTCGACGCCTTGCATCTTCTCGGCCGGGCTCAAGCCGCCTTCGACCGCACGGAAGGTCTCGACACGCTCGACGTCGCGCGCGAACACGCCGCGCGAGCGGGGTTCGGCGATCCCGCATTCCTGGCGAGCATCCTCGAATCTCGCGCCCGGGCGCTCGACGACCTCGGAGACGAGCACGCCGCAGCGCTCGTCGCCCGGGAGGCCGCCGAGGCCTATCGAGCGTGCGGTGACGAGCAGGCGGCGCGAGACGTCGACCTTTTCGAGACGCGGCTGCTCGCACTCACCGCAGGGGCCGACCGCCTCGTTCCCGATCGAGCCGCCCCGCTCGGTCGCTGACGCTCGGAGCGCTCGATGTGACGGAATCCATCGTCGCGCCGGAGCGCCGGCTCCGGACTACGGCTTGGTTGCCGTCAGTTCCTTGTCGGAGTCGCCGTCTGCGGCGTCGGAGTCGGCTGCGGCCAGCTCGTCGTCGGTCCAGCGGGAGTCTGCCTCAGCGGCCTCCTCCTCCGGGGTGAGGGCGCCACGCGGTGCGCGGCCCGGACGGTAGACCGAGTTCTCGACGCCCGGGTGGCGGCGCGACTGCACCACGAAGAGCACGATGCCGAGTGCGATGGCCACGAACGAGGCCCAGATATTGGCCGGGATGCCGAGGAATCCGTCGCTCGAGGGATCGATGCGGATCGCCTCGAGCCAGCTGCGGCCGAGACCGTACCAGATGAGGTAGAGCGCGAACAGCTTGCCCCAGCGCAGCGCGAACTTGCGCTCGAGGGCCAGCAACAGCACGATGCCCACGACGTTCCAGATGATCTCGTAGAGGAACAGGGGATGGAACAGGGTGCCCTCGGGGAGACCCGCTGGCATCTTCGCCACCTCGATCTCGAGACCCCAGGGGAGTGTCGTCGGAAGGCCGAACAGCTCGTGGTTGAAGTAGTTGCCGAGACGGCCGATCGCTTGTGCGGCAAGCATGGCCGGAGCCAGCGCATCCGCGAACGACCAGAGGCGGATGCCTGCGAAACGGCAGCCGATGTAGGCACCGATCGCGCCACCGATCAGCGAGCCGTACAGCGCGTTGCCGCCATCCCAGATCTGGAAGACGCGCCACAGGTCGGCATCGGGATAGAAGTAGTCGCCCATGTGAGTGAACACGTGGTAAAAACGGGCGCCGACGATGCCGAGCGGCACGGCCCACAACACGATGTCGATCACGACGCCGGGTTCACCGCCGCGCTTGGTGAGCCGACGGTTCACCATCAGCATCGCCACGATGATGCCGGCGAGGATGAAGAGTGCGTAGATGTGGATCGTGAACGGTCCGATGGGGAAGGACGCGAACGCGGGATCCGGACTCGGGATGCTGAGCGGCATGATTGTGGGCACGCTGAATTCTAAAGCTTCGGGCGCAAGATGCAGAATCTGTAGCCGATCCGGCTTCTCGCCGCTAAGCTAGACACAGTTGTTGTGTTACCCATGAATCTTGAATAGGGTCTTCACCTCGTTTTCGGGGTAGGGCTTGTTTTTCTGAGGAGCGGAACAAAGTACACCGCGACGGTAGGTTCCGACAGGCGGAACCGCTTACCTCGAAAAGAGAAAACAATGCCTCAAGGCACCGTGAAATGGTTCAACTCCGAAAAGGGCTTCGGCTTCATCTCCCCCGATGACGGTGGAGAAGACGTGTTCGCCCACCACTCCGGCATCACCGGTTCGGGCTACAAGAACCTCGAAGAGAACCAGCGCGTCGAGTTCGACGTGACGCAGGGCCGCAAGGGCCTGCAGGCTGAGAACATCACGCCCATCGCGTAAGTTCCCTCCAGAACCTGAAGAGCCCGTTTCGCCGAAAGGCGAGGCGGGCTCTTTCGTGTTGCGGGGCCAATACGCAGGTTCTCCGACTAGGTTGAGAACATCTGTACAGGGCAATTGCTCGCACCGCGGCTGTGAAGTCGGAACCGACTAAGTCTGCAGGCCTTTGAGCATCATAAACAGCCCCACTCCCCGCGCCACGGTTCCCCGTAAGACGGGCTCCGCGCATCCGACCGCTGCTTATTCAGAGCTGCTGAACACCGTGAAAGACATGGGTCTGCTGCGTAAGCGCCGCACCTTCTACATCGTGATGTTCTCGGTCCTCGTGCTCGCTCTCATCGGCGCCGCGGTCGGCTTCGTCCTGCTGGGCGAGAGCTGGTACCAGCTGCTGATCGCCGGCGGACTCGGCATCATCTTCACCCAGTTCGCCTTCCTGGCGCACGAGGCATCGCACCGCCAGGTGTTCGAGTCGGGCAAGGCCAACGATCGCGCCGGCCGCACTCTCGCCACCGCGTTCGTGGGCATGAGCTATGCCTGGTGGATGACGAAGCACACTCGTCACCACGGCAACCCGAACACCGTCGGCAAAGACCCCGACATCGACCCCGACACCGTGGTGTTCACCGAGGCGGATGCCGCGAAGACCAAGGGTGCCGTTGCCTGGCTGGTGCGCCGCCAGGGCTGGGCGCTCTACCCGCTGCTCCTGCTCGAGGGCATCAACCTGCACTACCTGTCGTTCAAGACCCTTCTCAGCCGCAAGCCCGTCGAGGGCCGGAGCGTCGAGCTGTGGTTCATCGGCGTGCGGCTGCTGGCGTACGTCGGCGTCATCTTCTACTTCCTCCCGCTCGGCATGGCCTTCGCCTTCCTCGGCGTGCAGCTGGCCGTGTTCGGGCTCTACATGGGCGCGTCGTTCGCCCCGAACCACGTGGGCATGAAGATCTTCCCGGCCGGTTCGCGCGTCGACTTCCTCTCGAAGCAGGTGCTCTCCTCCCGCAACATCAAGGGCGGCTGGGGCATGACCATCTTCATGGGCGGTCTCGACCTGCAGACCGAGCACCACCTCTTCCCCTCGATGCCGCGCCCGAACCTCGTGAAGGTGCGCCCCATCGTCGAGGAGTACTGCGCCACGCACAAGATCCCCTACACCCAGACGTCGCTGCTCGAAGCACACAAGCAGGTCATCGCGTACATGAACAAGGTGGGCCTCGCCGCTCCCGACCCGTTCGACTGCCCTCTGGTCAACCAGTACCGCGTGCGCCGCGGCTGAGCGACGATAGGTTGGTCGGGTGAGAACTCTGCCTTCCCTCGCCGTTCTGACGGTCGCTCTGGCGGCCGTGATCCTCGCACCAGCGGTCGCCGCATCGGCGCACGATGGCCTCGAATCGGCGACTCCGGCGGCTGATTCGTCGATCACGGCCGATCCCGGCGCGGTCACTCTCGGGTTCAGCGACCAGCTGCTCGCACTCGGTGCCGACACGAACGGTTTCGCCCTGCAGGTGGTCGATGCCGACGGTCTTCACTTCGAATCCGGATGCGTCGCCATCTCGGGCGCGCAGCTCACCTCGCCGATGGCCCTCGGCGGCGCAGGCAGCTATGTCGTCCTCTGGCAGGTCGTGTCGAGCGACGGGCATCCCACCTCGGGCCAGTACGAGTTCGACTACGAGCCCACGTCGCTCGAGGGTGCGGCCGATGGACTCACCGATGCCCCCGTCTGCGGAGACGCCTGGGCGGGCGAGCCGGATGGCGATCCGACGCCGACGGCCACGAGCGACGCCTCCGTGGTTCCGGCACCGACGAGTACCTCGGGAGCCGCCGCGGCTGGCGTCACCGACGCTCCTGACGCGACATCCGTTCCCCGCGAGAATGCGGCGATGGCCCTTCCCTGGCCCGTCGCGGTGCTCATCGTGGTCGTGGGTATCGGCGTGCTCGCCGCCATCATCGTGCTGGTGGTGCGCCGGATGCGGGGCGGCGGCTACGGGCAGTGAGTGCAGCCGAGGCCGGCGGGCCGGTATGCTCGGGGGCGTAGCAACCCACAACTGAATACCGCTGGCCACTAGGCCGACGCGGGAGAGCCGCACTCCGACGAGGAGAGCGGCACCGAAGGAGCAATCCTCCCCGATAATCTCTCAGGTCCTCGTACCGCGTCGAACTGGCCACTCTGGAAAGCAGTCCGCGGCATCGACAGCGGCTCGCCCACGGTGAAAGCCCCGGTTCGCAGAGAACCGTGGTGAAACTCTCAGGCACGATGACAGAGGGGGAGTTCTCACAGGTCACGTGCGTGACCTGCCACCGCCGGGCCAGGCCCGCGACGACACGGAGAACTCCATGACCTCGACCGTCGACCACCCATCTCCCGCACCGGGAGACCACTCGCGCTACTCGCCCCTCCATGACGTGCACGTCGCCGCGGGCGCCTCCTTCACCGACTTCGCGGGCTGGCAGATGCCCGTTCGGTACTCGAGCGACCTCGCCGAGCACCATGCGGTGCGGGGGGCTGCAGGCCTCTTCGATCTCTCGCACATGGCCGAGTTCTCCGTCAGCGGGGCGGATGCCGGCGCATTCCTCGATTTCGCCCTCGCCGGGGCGCTCTCGCGCATCGACCTCGGTCAGGCCAAGTACTCGCTGCTCCTCGCCGAGCACGGCGGCATCATCGACGATGTGGTGGTGTACCGCACGGCAGAGCAGTCGTTCCTCGTGGTGGCGAACGCCTCGAACCGTCAGCCGGTGGCCGAGGCTCTCGCTGCGCGTGCCGATGGGTTCACGATCGAGGTGACCGACGTCAGCGATGAAACCGCGCTGATCGCGGTGCAGGGACCGGCGTCTCGCGCCATCCTCGAAGACACGACGGGCTTGGGGATCGGCGGCGGTTCCGAGGCGCTCGCGGGCCTTCGCTACTACCGGGCGCTCGACGCCACCTTCGAGGGGCTCCCTGTGCTGCTGGCCCGCACCGGCTACACCGGCGAAGACGGCTTCGAGCTCTACATCGCCCCGGACGCGGCTCCCGCACTGTGGGCTGCGCTGACCGCTGCCGGCGAGGCCCACGGGCTCGTTCCGGCAGGCCTCGCGAGCCGCGACACCCTCCGTCTCGAGGCGGGCATGCCGCTCTACGGCCACGAGCTCTCGCTCGAGACGCTCCCCGCGCAGGCCGGTGTCGGACGGGTGCCCGCGCTCGCGAAGGCCGACTTCGTGGGGCGCGACGCGGTCGAAGCGGGCGCTCCGGTCGACGCATCCGTTCTGGTCGGGCTGGTGGCCGAGGGCCGCCGGGCCGCGCGGGCCGATTACCTCGTGTACCCCGACGACGCGTCGACCCAGCCCATCGGTGTGGTCACGAGCGGAGCGCTGTCGCCCACGCTCGGGCATCCGATCGCCATGGCGGCCGTCGACCCCCGGTTCGCCGAGCCCGGCCTCGAGCTGAGCGTCGACATCCGGGGCAAACGCCTCCCGTTCACCACCACGACCCTCCCGTTCTACCGCCGGAAGAAGGACTGACATGCCTGACCAGAACGACCTGCGCTACACCGCCGACCACGAATGGGTTCTCGTGGAGGGCTCGGTGGCCACCATCGGCATCACCGCCTACGCCGCCGCCCAGCTCGGCGACATCGTCTACCTCGACCTGCCGGATGCCGGCACCGAGGTCTCGGGCGGCACCGTCGTCGGCGAGATCGAGAGCACCAAGTCGGTGGGCGAGCTCTTCGCGCCCGTCGACGGCACCGTGGTGGAGAAGAACGCCGCGGTCGAAGACGCGCCCGAGCTCGTGAACAGCGACCCGCTCGGTGAGGGCTGGCTCATCAAGGTCGAGTTCACCGAGCTGCCCGAGCTGCTGTCGCTCGAGGCCTACACCGCCTTGATCGGAGACTGATCGCGCAATGACGGATCTCGCTCCTTCCCTCTCCGGTGTCGCCTCGCGCACCGATCTCTTCAGCACCCGCCACATCGGCACCGACGCGGCCGCCCAGGCCCGGATGCTCGAAGCCGTCGGCTTCGAGAGCGTCGAGGCCCTCATGGCCGCCGCCGTGCCGCAGTCGATCCAGTTCGACCGCTCGCTCACGAACTCGTTCGTGCCGCCCGCGGCCACGGAACGCGAGGCCGTCGACGAGCTGCGCGCGCTGGCCTCGATGAACCGGGTGTCGACCTCGTACATCGGGCTCGGCTACTACGGCACCCTCACCCCGGCGGTGATCAAGCGCAATGTGCTCGAGAACCCGAGCTGGTACACCGCGTACACGCCGTATCAGCCCGAGATCTCGCAGGGCCGGCTCGAGGCGCTCATCAACTTCCAGACCATGGTGGCCGACCTCACGGGGCTCACCACCGCCAATGCGTCGATGCTCGACGAGTCCACCGCGGCGGTCGAGGGGATGCTGCTGGCGCGGCGCGCGAGCAAGTCGAAGTCCACCCGTTTCCTGGTCGACTCCGATGCCTTCCCGCAGACCAAGGCGCTGCTGCGCGACCGGGCCGAGGCCGTGGGCATCGAGATCGACGAGGTGGTGCTCGACTCGATCGACCACCCGTCGCACGCGCTCGCCCCGGTCGACGCGTTCGGCGTCTTCGTGCAGTACCCGGGCGCATCCGGCCGGGTGTGGAACCCCTCAGCGGTGATCGATGCGGTTCACGCCTCAGGCGGCATCGCCGTGGTCGCAGCCGACCTGCTCGCCCTCACGCTCATCGCCTCGCCCGGCGAGCTGGGCGCCGATGTCGCCGTGGGCACCACGCAGCGCTTCGGCGTGCCGATGGGCTTCGGCGGGCCGCACGCGGGCTACATGGCCGTGCGCGCCGGTCTCGAGCGACAGCTCCCCGGCCGCCTGGTGGGCGTGAGCGTGGACGCAGCGGGCCACCCTGCCTACCGGCTCAGCCTGCAGGCGCGGGAGCAGCACATCCGTCGTGAGAAGGCCACCTCGAACATCTGCACCGCCCAGGTGCTGCTCGCCGTCATGGCGGGCATGTACGCGGTGTACCACGGGCCGGAGGGCCTGCGCCGCATCGCCGAGCAGGTCAATCAGGCCGCCCGCACGCTCGCGGCTCACCTGGCCGGCGCCGGCTACGGCATCGTGCACCGCGACTTCTTCGACACCGTCCTCGTCTCCGCACCCGGGCGCGCCCGTGCCCTCGCTGAGCACGCTCACGGTCGCGACATCCTGCTCAACGTCGTCGACGACGACACCCTGAGCATCTCGGTCGACGAGACCACGACGGATGCGGCGCTCATCGACCTGGCCCTGGTCTTCGACGCCGTCGAGGGTCACGACGACGCCGGCCGGGGTGCGGCGGAGCGCGACCCCAGCATCCCCGAATCGTTGCTTCGCACGACCGATTACCTCACGCATCCGGTGTTCAACACCCACCGCTCGGAGACGAGCATGATGCGCTACCTCAAGCGCCTCGCCGACGCCGACTACGCGCTCGACCGCGGCATGATCCCCCTCGGATCGTGCACCATGAAGCTCAACGCGGCGAGCGAGATGGAGGCCGTGACCTGGCGGGAGTTCGCGGGCATCCATCCGTTCGCCCCCGCGGGCGACGTGGAGGGCTACCTCACTCTCATCGCGCAGCTGGAACGCTGGCTGGCGGATGTCACGGGGTACGACTCGGTGTCGCTCCAGCCCAACGCGGGCAGCCAGGGCGAACTGGCGGGCCTACTGGCCATCCGGGGCTACCATCGCTCGCAGGGGTCGCTCGAGCGCACGGTATGCCTCATCCCGTCGAGCGCGCACGGCACGAACGCCGCCTCGGCCGTTCTGGCGGGCATGAAGGTGGTCGTGGTCGCCTGCGACGAGTTGGGTAACGTCGACCTCGTCGACCTCCGTGCCAAGATCGCCGAGCACGCCGACGTCCTGGCGGCGCTGATGATCACGTATCCGTCGACGCACGGCGTCTACGAGCACGACGTGGTGGAGATCTGCCGGCTGGTGCACGAGGCCGGCGGGCAGGTGTACGTCGACGGAGCCAATCTCAACGCCCTGCTCGGGTTCGCAAGGTTCGGCGACTTCGGCGGCGACGTGTCGCACCTCAACCTGCACAAGACCTTCTGCATCCCGCACGGGGGCGGCGGACCGGGCGTCGGACCGGTTGCTGCGAAGGCGCACCTCGCTCCATTCCTGCCGGGGCATATGTTCGCGCAGAGCCCCGAGCACCAGCTCGTCGACGGCTCGGCCGTGGTGCACGCGGGGCCTCAGATCTCGGCCGCGCCCTACGGCAGCCCGAGCATCCTGCCCATCAGCTGGGCCTACGTGCGCATGATGGGGCTGGAAGGGCTGGCCCAGGCGACCGCCGCGGCCGTTCTCGCGGCGAACTACGTAGCGGCTCGCCTCGCGCCGCACTTCCCGGTGCTCTACACGGGCGAGAACGGGCTGGTGGCGCACGAGTGCATCCTCGATCTGAGGGGCATCACGCAGGCGTCCGGGGTCTCGGTCGACGATGTGGCGAAGCGGCTCGTCGACTACGGATTCCACGCGCCGACGATGAGCTTCCCGGTTCCGGGAACCCTCATGGTGGAGCCCACGGAGAGCGAGGACCTCGATGAGATCGATCGCTTCATCGAGGCGATGATCGAGATCAAGGCCGAGATCGATGCCGTGGCGGCGGGGGAGTGGCCGGCCGGCGACAACCCGCTGGTCAACGCACCGCACACCGCCCAGTCGGTGGTGGAGGGCGAGTGGACGCACCCGTACGACCGGGCACGTGCCGTCTACCCGGTGCACACGCTGGTGCGCGGCAAGTACTGGCCTCCCGTGCGGCGCATCGACCAGGCCTACGGCGACCGCAACCTCGTGTGCGCCTGCCCGCCGCCGGAAGCGTTCGAGTAGGGAGTTCGAACGGCCGGATGGGTTTGGTAGGGTTCGAGCCATGTCGACGCCCCGTGCCGCCGCCCTCCTCCTCCGCGTGACGGCCGGCCTCGCGCTGGCGGGCGCCGCCGTCGTGGTGACGGCGGGACCCGCCCTGGCGGCCGATCCGGTGTTCTCGGAGGGGAACTGCGTCATCTACCGCGTCACCGACGGCGGGCCGGGCGGCGCGCAGTGCGCCGGCGTCGACCTCACGGGCACCCGCTTCGGTGAGGGAGACTTCCGTGGCGCCGACCTGCAGGGCGCGTCGTTCGCCGACGGCGACGTGCAGGGCGCCGTGTTCGCCGGCGCGAATCTGGCCGGTGCCGACTTCAGCGGCACGCGCATCGTGGGAGCCGACTTCTCGGGATCGAGCATCCTGCCGGCCACGCAGGATCTCACGGCGGATGCCAGCGGAACGGCGCCGGTGACCTACCAGGCGAACCTGCCCACCGGGTTGAACCTCGACGGCTGCTCGATCGTGGGCACCCCGATCTCCTCCGGGCAGACCTTCCCCATCGGCACGTCCAACATCCTGTGCCAGCTCTCCACCTCGTTCAACGGCACCGCGTCGCTCGTGATGACCGTGAACGTCACGGCATCCGTCACCGCCACGCCCACCCAGACACCCCTGTTCACACCGGAGCCCGTGACCGCCAGCCCGATCGCCGCCGCCCCGGCGGTGGAGACGCCGAACTGGCTCATGATCGGCGGCTTCATCGGCGGGGGAGTGCTCGTGGTGGCCGGCATCGCGGCCTTCATCGTGTCGAACCGGCGTGCCCGCGACTGAGCACCGTGATCAGCTGAAGATGTCCGGGAACAGCGACACCGCCCAGGCATAGCCGACGAACGAGATGATGTCGATGACCCAGTGGGCGATCACGAGCGGCATCACCCGGCCCCAACGCCAGTAGCACCACCCGAAGATCACGCCCATCGCCACGTTTCCGACGAACGGCCCCGGGCCCTGGTAGAGGTGATAGCTGCCTCTCAGCACGGCCGAGGTCAGGATGATCGCCCACTTCGACCAGCCCAACTGGCGCAGCCGGGTGTAGAGGTAGGCCACGACGATGATCTCCTCCTGGAGAGCCGCACGCAGCGCGGACAGCACCAGCACCGGAACGGTGTACCAATGGTCGTCGAGCGACGAGGCGACCACGGCGGCGCTCTGGCCGAGCAGCCGCCAGACGACGTAGAGCACGATTCCGGGAACGCCGACCACGACGAGGAGGAAGCCGCCTCGACCCAGGTCTCTGAGCGGTTGGGTGAAGTCGAATCCGATCCGCCGGAAGACGTGGCCGCCGGACAGCGCGAGGAGATACAGCACGAGCATCACCGGGACGAGGTCGAAGAAGATCGCCAGGAGCCGGTAGGTGAGGTCGAGCCATTCGCGCTCGTTGAGCTGGGGATTGAGACTGGTGCTCTGGTCGGCGAGCGGCGTGTCGAGCGTCACCTTCGCGAGCAGGCTCACGATGGAGTAGACGGCGGATGCTCCCAGCGAGAGACCGAGCACGATCAGGATCTCGGTGCCGAGGCGTCGGCGGCGCAGACGGGTCCACTCGAGGGCTCGGGTCATCACTTCACTTTCTTGCGTAGAGCGCTACTTTTTCACAAGAACTGTGGGAAGCGCACAACGAATCTCCGGAGATAGTTTCGTGTGTGTAACTTTTTCCGCCTCGGTTTGCAGTCGATCTGGCCCCCACTTAGGGTGCTTCCTTAGGCTGCGCGCCTCACGAAGGCGTGTTGCCTTTCCCGCATTTCTGCACAGGAGGAAAATTGAAAATCAGACGGTATGGCATCGGCGCGGTCGCGCTGGTCGCCGCGAGCGTGCTCGCACTGTCGGGCTGCGCCAGCAGCGGCTCCGACAGCACTTCCTCGGCCAACACGGCCGCGATCATCACGGCGAACGGCTCCGAGCCCCAGAACCCGCTGATCCCCACCAACACCAACGAGACCGGCGGCGGCAAGATCATCGACGCCATCTTCGCGGGCCTCGAGTATTACGACGCCAGCGGCGCCCCGCAGCTCGACGTGGCCGAGAGCATCGAGACCGACGACTCGCAGACCTTCACGATCAAGATCAAGCCCGACCTCACGTTCACCAACGGTGACCCGGTCGACGCCAACAGCTTCGTCGACGCCTGGCAGTACGGCGCCCTCCTGTCGAACGAGCAGCTCAACAGCTACTTCTTCGAGGACATCGAAGGCTTCAGCTACGACGAGGACAGCCCCCTCACGGGTCTCAAGGTCGTCGACGACCTGACCTTCACGGTCACCCTCAAGGAAGCGCGCTCCGACTTCCCGCTGCGCCTCGGCTATTCGGCCTTCTACCCGCTGCCCAAGTCGGCGTTCGCCGACATGGACGCGTTCGGTCAGAACCCGGTCGGCAACGGTCCTTACAAGCTCGCGAGCGACACCGCGTGGGCGCACAACGAGAAGATCGACCTGGTCGTCAACGACCAGTACGACGGTGGCCGCAAGGCGCAGAACGGCGGCCTCACGATCGTCTTCTACGCAAGCGAGGATGCGGCCTACGCCGACCTCCTGGGTGGCAACCTCGATGTGCTCGACGCCGTGCCCTCCAGTGCGTTCAGCACCTACCAGAACGACCTCGGCGACCGTGCTGTGAACCAGCCTGCGGCCATCTTCCAGTCGTTCACGATCCCGGAGCGCCTCGCGCACTTCGGCAATGACGAAGAAGGCAAGCTCCGCCGCGCCGCAATCTCGATGGCGATCAACCGTCCCGAGATCACCGACGTGATCTTCCAGGGCACCCGCACCCCGGCCTCCGACTTCACCTCCCCGGTGATCGACGGCTGGAGCGACTCGCTCGAGGGCGCCGACGTGCTCGCCTACAACCCCGACGAGGCGAAGAAGCTGTGGGCCCAGGCCGACGCCATCTCCCCGTGGGGCGACAGCACCTTCCAGATCGCGTACAACTCCGACGGCGGTCACGCCGAGTGGGTCGACGCCGTGTCGAACAGCGTCAAGAACGTTCTGGGCATCAACGCCTCGGGCGCTCCGTACGCGACCTTCGCCGAGGCTCGCACCGCGATCACCGACCGTTCGATCCAGACCGCGTTCCGCACCGGATGGCAGGCCGACTACCCCGGTCTGTTCAACTTCCTCGGCCCGCTCTACGCGACCAACGCCTCCTCCAACGACGGTGACTACTCGAACCCCGAGTTCGACGCGCTGCTGCAGGAGGGCTCGTCGACCGCTGATTCGGCTACCGCAAACGAGGACTTCCAGAAGGCCCAGGAGATCCTCCTGAAGGACCTGCCGGCGATCCCGCTGTGGTACTCGAACGTCACCGGTGGCTACGGCGAGACCGTCTCGAACGTCGAGTTCGGATGGAACTCGGTGCCGCTGTACTACGAGATCACCAAGAGCTAGTTCTCGATCGATCGGGGGCGGCAGCCACGCGCTGCCGCCCCCGATTCATGTCTCTGGTTCCGCTGGCGCTTCCCGCCCCCTAGTTCGATTGGTACGGTCTGATTCGTGGCCGGTTACATCCTCAGGCGTCTTCTTCAGGCGATCCCTGTTCTCTTGGGAACGACGTTCCTCATCTACTTCATGGTCTTCGCGATGCCCGGAGACCCCTTGCTCGCCCTCTTCGGCGACAAGACACCGAACCCGGCTCTGCTCGAGAGGCTCCGCCAGGAGTACCACCTCGACCAGCCCTTCATCGTGCAGTACTTCCTGTACCTCGGCGGCATCTTCCGTGGTGACTTCGGCACCTCGTTCTCGGGTGAAGCGGTCTCCGACATCCTGGCCCGCACCTTCCCCGTCACCATCCGGCTGGCCATCATGGCGCTCATCATCGAGTTCGTCGGCGGTGTGCTGATCGGCCTCGTGTCCGGTCTGCGGAAGGGGAAGCTGTTCGATGCATCGGCGCTCGTGGTCAGCCTCATCTTCATCTCGCTGCCGATCTTCGTCATCGCCTTCGTGGCCCAGTACATCTTCGGAATCCAGCTCGGCTGGGCGAGAACCACGGTCTCCACCGGCGCGCCCATCCAAGACCTGATCCTCCCGGCCTTCGTGCTGGCGTCGATCTCCTTCGCCCAGCTGATCAGGCTGACCCGGGCATCCGTGATCGAGACGCAGGGGCTCGACTTCGTGCGCACCGCCTATGGCAAGGGCCTCAGCCGGCGACGCATCATCCCCGTCCACATCCTGCGCAACTCGCTCATCCCGGTCGTCACCTACGCCGCCACCGACTTCGGTGTGCTGCTCGTCGGCGCCACGGTCACGGAGGGTATCTTCAACGTCCCCGGCGTGGGACGCACGCTCTACCAGGCGATCATCCGAGGTGAAGGGCCCACGGTCGTGTCCTTCGTCACCGTGATGGTGCTCATCTATCTGGCGGTCAACCTCGTCGTCGACCTCCTGTACGGCCTTCTCGACCCGAGGATCCGCTATGTCAAATAATTCATTCACTCCGACGCCGAAGCACTTCGTCGCACCCCTCGAGGAGACACCTCTCGTCGCGATCGACGCCGTCAACGTCGGCGAACGTCCGTCGAACCTCTGGATCGACGCGTGGCGCGACATGCGCCGCCGGCCGATGTTCTGGATCTCGGCCGTCATCATCCTGCTGGTGATCGTCGTGGCGCTGTTCCCGACGCTGTTCACCTCGGTTCCGCCGAACGACAACTGCCAGCTGTCCAACAGCAACGGAGGCCCCACGTCCGACCATCTGCTGGGCTTCACCAAGCAGGGTTGCGACGTGTTCTCGCGTCTCGTGCACGGCACGTCGACCTCGTTGTCGGTGGGCATCATCGTGACCATCCTCACGACCGTGCTCGGCATCCTGTTCGGAGCCTTCGCCGGCTTCTACGGCGGATGGCTCGACTCGATCCTGTCGCGTGCGGGTGACATCTTCTTCTCGATCCCCTACATCCTGGCCGCCGTGGTCATCATGTCGGTGTTCTCGGCCTACCGGAACGTCTTCATCATCTCGTTGGCCATCGGCATCTTCGCCTGGCCGGCCACCGCGCGTGTGCTGAGAGCCGAGATCCTGAGGGTGAAGAACTCCGACTACGTCATGGCCGCGCGCGCCACCGGCGTCACGAACTTCCGCATCCTCGTGCGTCACGTGCTGCCGAACTCCATCGCGCCCGTGATCGTGGTCACCACGATCTCCCTGGGAGCGGCGATCGTGGCCGAGGCCACCCTGTCGTTCCTCGGCGTCGGTCTGCCCAACTCCACCATGTCGTGGGGCAATGACATCAGCGCCGCGCAGGTCGACCTGCGCACGGCGCCCCAGACGCTGATCTATCCGTCACTCGCGCTCTCGATCACGGTTCTCGCCTTCATCATGATGGGCGAAGTCATCCGAGACGCACTCGACCCGAAGGCGAGGGCCCAGCGATGAGCGACCCCACCACCCAGAACGTGAAGCCCCTCCTCGAGATCAAAGACCTCCAGGTCGGGTTCCAGACCACCGGCGGCATCGTTCCCGCGGTGCGCGGTGTCGACCTCACCCTCATGCCCGGCCAGACGTTGGCCATCGTGGGGGAGTCGGGGTCGGGCAAGTCCACCACGGCGCACGCCATCATCAACCTGCTCCCCGGCCCCGGCCGCATAACGGGAGGCTCGATCACCTTCGACGGCAAGGAGCTCATCGGGCTCGGCTCCAAGCAGATGGAGAGCATCCGCGGGCGCGAGATCGGCTTCGTGCCGCAGGACCCGATGTCGAACCTCAACCCCGTGTGGTCGATCGGCTTCCAGGTCGAGGAGACCATCCGCGCGAACGGAATCGCCTCGGGCCGCAAGAACGTGCGGGCCCACGCCATCCAGGTGCTGAAGGAGGCCGGACTGCAGGATGCCGACAAGCGGCTGAAGCAGTTCCCGCACCAGTTCTCCGGCGGCATGCGCCAGCGGGTGCTGATCGGCATCGGCCTGTCGAGCCGGCCGAAGCTGCTGATCGCCGACGAGCCCACCTCGGCGCTCGACGTGACGGTCCAGCGCCGCATCCTCGACCACCTCGAGACGCTCACCCGTGACATCGGCACCGCCGTACTGTTCATCACGCACGACCTCGGTCTCGCCGCCGAGCGCGCCGAGCAGCTCGTGGTGATGTATAAGGGCAAGATCGTGGAGGCCGGGCCCTCGAAGGAGATCCTCGAGAACCCGGTGCACCCCTACACGCAGCGCCTCGTGGCCGCGGCTCCGAGCTTGGCCTCGCGCCGCATCCAGAGCGCCACCCACGCCACGGCGACGCACGCACTCAGCGATCTCGAGTACGCGCCGACCAAGGTCACCGAGGGTGTCGACCTCATCGCTGCGGCCGAAGAGCGGGTCGAGAAGGCACCCGCTGTCAAACGTCCCGACGCCATCGTGGTGAGAGACCTCACCAAGGTCTACAAGATCCGCGGTCAGGGCAAGGGCTCGTCGGGTGAGGTCATCGCGTCGGACAAGGTGAACTTCAGCGTCGAGAAGGGCACCACCACCGCTCTCGTGGGCGAATCGGGCTCGGGCAAGTCGACCGTGGCGAAGATGATCCTGCGCCTCGAAGACCCCACGAGCGGCTCGATCCTGATCGATGGAACGGATGTCGCGCCCCTCAAGGGGAAGGCTCTGCTCGACCTGCGGCGCCGCATGCAGCCCGTCTTCCAAGACCCCTACGGGTCGCTCGACCCGCTGCGCAACATCGGCAACACCATCAGCGAGCCGCTGCAGGTGCACAAGGTCGGCGACCGCACCGCCCGCAAGGAGCGCGTGTTCGAGCTGCTCGACCAGGTCTCGCTGCCCAAGTCGCTCATCACGCGGTACCCGAACGAACTCTCGGGTGGTCAGCGTCAGCGCGTGGCCATCGCACGGGCGCTCGCACTGAAGCCCGATGTCGTGGTGCTCGACGAGGCGGTCTCCGCTCTCGACGTGCTCGTGCAGGCTCAGATCCTCAAGCTGCTGGCCGATCTGCAGGCGGAACTGGAGCTCACGTACCTGTTCATCACCCACGACCTGGCGGTGGTTCGCGTCATCGCCGACAACGTCTGCGTGATGCAGCAGGGCAAGATCGTGGAGGCCGCAACCACCGATCAGGTCTTCGACAGCCCGCAGGAGCAATATACTAAGGAGTTGCTGAACGCCATTCCGGGCGCTGGAATCACCCTGGGCGTTTAGCGGTTCCGGGCCACGACGCCCACTACTCCCGCTATTTCGAGCCCGCTGGGTGGCTGTGCCACCGGTTCCGGGTTCATGAACCTGAGGACTTTTCCCATGGCACAAGCCACCCGTGATGACCTGCGCAATGTCGCGATCGTCGCCCACGTCGACCACGGCAAGACCACCCTGGTCGACGCCATGCTCACGCAGACGAACTCGTTCGACGCGCACTTCGACGCCGACGACCGGATGATGGACTCCAACGACCTGGAGCGTGAGAAGGGCATCACGATCCTCGCCAAGAACACGGCGATCTCCTACAACGGTGTGCACGCCGGCGACAAGCCGATCACCATCAACGTGATCGACACGCCCGGCCACGCCGACTTCGGTGGCGAGGTCGAGCGCGGTCTGTCGATGGTCGACGGCGTGGTGCTTCTCGTCGATGCCTCAGAGGGTCCGCTGCCGCAGACCCGCTTCGTGCTCCGTAAGGCGCTCGAGGCCAAGCTGCCCGTCATCCTGCTGGTGAACAAGACCGACCGCCCGGATGCGCGCATCGACGAGGTCGTGGGCGAGTCGCAGGACCTGCTGCTCGGTCTCGCCTCCGACATGGCCGACGACGTGCCCGACCTCGACCTCGACGCGATCCTCGACGTGCCCGTCGTGTACGCATCCGGCCGTAACGGCGCCGCCTCGCTCAACAAGCCCGAGAACGGCACGCTGCCCGACAACGACGACCTCGAGCCCCTCTTCGGCGCGATCCTCGAGCACATCCCGGCTCCCACCTACGATGACGAGGCGCCCCTCCAGGCCCACGTCACGAACCTCGACTCGTCGCCCTTCCTCGGCCGTCTCGCCCTCCTCCGTGTCTTCAACGGCACGATCAAGAAGGGCCAGCAGGTCGCCTGGGTCAAGCACGACGGCACCGTCACCAACCAGCGCATCAGCGAGCTGCTGAAGACCGTGGCGCTCACCCGCTTCCCGACCGAGTCGGCCGGCCCCGGCGACATCGTGGCGATCGCCGGCATCGAGGACATCACGATCGGCGAGACCATCGCCGACCCCGAAGACGTGCGGCCGCTTCCGGCCATCACGGTCGACGACCCCGCGATCTCGATGACCATCGGAACCAACACGTCGCCGCTCGTCGGCAAGGTCAAGGGCCACAAGCTCACCGCCCGCATGGTGAAGGACCGCCTCGACCGCGAGCTCATCGGCAACGTGTCGCTGCGCGTCGTCGACATCGGCAACCCCGCCGCCTGGGAGGTTCAGGGCCGTGGTGAGCTCGCGCTCGCCATCCTGGTCGAGAACATGCGTCGTGAGGGCTACGAGCTCACCGTCGGCAAACCCCAGGTGGTCACCCGCCAGGTGAACGGCAAGACGCACGAGCCCTTCGAGCACCTCACCATCGACGCGCCCGAGGAGTACCTCGGTGCCATCACGCAGCTGCTCGCCGCCCGCAAGGGCCGCATGGAGGGCATGTCGAACCACGGCACCGGATGGGTGCGCATGGAGTTCATCGTTCCGTCGCGTGGGCTCATCGGCTTCCGCACCGAGTTCCTCACCATCACCCGCGGCACCGGTATCGCCAACGCGATCTCGCACGGCTACGACGAGTGGGCAGGTGCGATCGTCACCCGTAACAACGGTTCGATCGTCGCCGACCGTGCCGGCGTCGTCACCCCGTTCGCCATCATCGCCCTCCAGGAGCGCATGACCTTCTTCGTGAACCCCACCGAGGAGGTCTACGAGGGCATGGTGATCGGTGAGAACGCCCGCGCCGACGACATGGACGTGAACATCACCAAGGAGAAGAAGCTGACGAACATGCGTCAGTCCACCTCCGACACGTTCGAGTCGATGACCCCGTCGCGTCAGCTCTCGCTCGAGGAGTGCCTCGAGTTCGCCCGCGAAGACGAGTGCGTCGAGGTCACCCCCGAGATCGTGCGCATCCGCAAGGTGGAGCTCGACCAGAACGCCCGCGCGCGCAAGACCGCGAACCTCAAGCGCGCCAACTCGTAGCACCCGCTCGAACGCACTCGGCCGGCATCCGCTTCAGTGCGGAGGCCGGCCGATCTGCGTCTGGTGGTGGGCGCGGGCCTCTGGGAGGATCGTCGCATGACGACGAAGAAGCTCTCCGTGGCACTTGCGCTCTCGTTCGCGGCCCTGCTCGGCCCGACCCTGTCGGGCTGCATGGGAAACCCCGTCGAGGGGATCGTGGAGGGCGCGGTGGAGCAGGCGGGCGGCGGTGACGTCGACCTCAACTCCGACGGCGGGCTGCCCGACGGCTTCCCCGCCGACATCCCGCTCTACGACGGCGAGATCGTGGGCGGCATCGGCATGGGAAGCGTCGAATACGGGGGCGGCTGGACCGTGATCGTGAAGGTCGACGACGTGCAGTCGGCGTTCACCGCCATCGACGACCAGCTCACCGCGGCGGGCTTCGAGGCCAGCCTCTCCGGATTCTCCGACGGTACCGGCACCGGTGCCTACAGCAACGCCCAGTACAGCGTGCTGGTATCGGTGACCGACGACGGGTCGGGCCAGAAGACGGCCACCTACATCGTGGGCGGCACCACCGCCGCAGGGTAGGTCGGCGCGTGCGTGCTCAGCGGGCGAGGGCGCGCGGCGAGACGAGAAGCGCCGCGAGGGCACAGGCGAGGCCGAGCACGAACACACCGGTGAACGCGAGGCCGGATGCGCCCGGCATCGTCTGGAACAGGATGCCCGCCAGTGCGAGCGCCATGGCAGGTCCCGCACCGTCGGCGATGTTCAACGCGGCACTGTTGAACCC
Source organism: Herbiconiux sp. (assembly GCF_004297105.1). GTDB lineage: Bacteria > Actinomycetota > Actinomycetes > Actinomycetales > Microbacteriaceae > Herbiconiux. The sequence continues at coordinate 304,328 of NZ_SCVE01000006.1, read as the reverse complement.
CTGCTCGGCCCGCTCGGAGCGGCCCAGCAGCAGGGTCGAGAGCCGCGGATAGGCCAGGCCCATGCCCGCCCCCGAGACGGTCCAGCCGAGGACGGCGACCCAGACCGGCGGAGACCAGAACGCGGTGGCCGCCACCACCCCGATCGCGAGCACCACGGCGGCGATCCCGATCGGCACGCCCACGCCCGTCGCGAAACGACCCGAGAGCGGGCTCTGGATGACGGATGCGGCACCCCAGGCCACTCCACCGGTGGTGAGCGTGAGCCCCGCGAACGCCGGGTTCAGGCCGTGCTCCGACGTGAGGAGGTAGGGCAGGTACACCTCCGTGGAGAAGAAGGCCCCCGCGAGGAGGAATCTCGTGGTGATGATGCTCGGCAGTCCGATCCGCGCCAGCAGAACGCCCGCGGGAACGAGGGGGCGGAGGGCGACCAGAGCCACCACCAGGGCCAGCACGGCCACCACGAACACCGCGGCGCCCCCGAACTCCGTGGAGACGCTGAGGGCGAGAACCGCGACGGCGAGCACCACCGACCAGGCGGTTCGCGCCAGGGGCCACCGCGCCCGGGTGCGTGGCTCATCCGTGTCGGTGGCTCTGAGTGTGCGCATGGCCGGTGCGATCATGAACGCCGACGGCACGATCAGCGCCACCACCCCGATGAACACCCAGCGCCAGCCCACCGTCTCGCCGACAATGCCCGCCACGAACGGGCCGACGAGAGCAGGGAGCACCCAGGCCGCCGAGAAGAGGCCGAACATGCGCGCTTGGAGCGCGGGAGGGTACACCCGCGCCACGATCACGTACAGGCACACCGTGGTGGCGCCGCTCCCGAGGCCCTGTACCAGCCGGCCCGCCACGATCCATTCCATCGACGCCGCAGTGCCGGCGATCACGAGCCCCGCGGTGAACAGAGCCACCGCCAGCAGGAGCGGCGCACGCGGCCCGGTGCGATCGCACCAGATGCCCGCCACCACCATCCCCACCACCGAGGCGGCGAGGGGCGCGGCGAAGGCCACCGCGTACAGGGCCTCGCCGTTCAGTTCGGCGCTGATCACCGGCATCACCGTGGTGACGGCGAGGTTCTCGAACGCGGCCACGAAGATGAGGGCCACGGCCCCGATCGAGATCAGGCGGTAGCGCGCAGAGAACAGTCCCGGCGCGCTCACGCCCCGAACAGCGTCTCGCCGACGTATCCGCCGTTCGAGGCGCCCGGGGGAACGGCGAAGATCGCTGAGCCGACGTGTCGGAGGTATTCGTTCATCGCGTCGCTCTTCGCGAGGTTCATCTGGATCGGGATGAACTGGGTGCGCGGATCGCGCTGGTAGGCGATGAAGAACAGGCCTGCATTCAGATGCCCGAGGTCGTCGTTGCCATCGACGAAGTTGTAGCCGCGCCGCAGCAGCTGCGCTCCCGAGTTCTGGTCGGGGTGGGCGAGGCGAACGTGCGAGTCGGCCGCGATGAGGGGCTTGCCGCCCTGCCCGGTGGCTTCGAAGTCGGGGGCGCTGAACTCGGTGCCGCCCGAGTAGGGTGCGCCTTCGCCCTTGGTGCGCCCCACGATGGTCTCCTGTTCCTTCAGCGAGGTGCGGTCCCAGGTCTCGATGGTCATGCGGATCTTGCGGGCCACGAGGTAGGAACCGCCCGCCATCCACGCGGCGCCGTCATCGCCGTGCGCCCACACCTGGTCGTCGACCACGGAGGACTCCTCGGCCTTGATGTTGGCCGTTCCGTCTTTGAACCCGAAGAGATTGCGTGGGGTGGCCTGTGCCGTGGTGGTGGAACTCGTGCGGCCGAAGCCGAGCTGCGACCAGCGGATGGCGGCCCGGCCGAACGCGATGCGCGACAGATTGCGGATGGCGTGCACGGCCACCTGCGGGTCGTCGCTGCACGCCTGGATGCACAGGTCGCCGCCCGAGGCCGCCTCCTGCAGCATGTCGGCGGGGAAATGGGGGAGGTCGACGAGTGCTTCGGGCCGCTGGGCGGCGATGCCGAAGCGGTCGGTTCCGTCGGCTGTGGTGAAGAGGGTGGGGCCGAAGCCGAAGGTGATGGTGAGACCGGAGGCGGGCAGGCCGAGCGCCTCACCCGTGTCTTCCGGTGGTGCGGTGTAGGGGCCGTTCACGGCACCGTAGGTGCCCACCGGATCACCGGCGGTCATCAGAGCAGCCGCAGCGCTCCAATCCTTGAGCAAGCCGATGAGGTCGTCGCGCGTGACACCGGATGCCACGTCGTAGCTCGCGAAGTGCAGCCGGTCTTGTGCCGGCGTGACGATGCCCGACTGGTTGGCGGCGTAGAACGGGTAGACGGCGGCGTTCTCCTGCGCCGAGGCCGACGCCGGCAGCACGAAGCGGTCGACGGCGATGCCTCCCGCCACACCGACTCCGGCGCCGAGCACGCCGGCTCCGGCCAACCCGAACAACCCCCTGCGGGAGATGCCGGATGCGGCCGGAGCGGCGTCGGCCGACGCATCCGTTCCCTCCTCGGGAGCGGGCGCGTCGGGAGGAGTGGAATCGGGCATGCCTACAACCTTAGGTGTCAGCCGACGAGGGTCGCCGTGAGCTGGCTGAGCGGCTCACCGAGGGCGCTGACGCCGTCGGCGAGCTGCTTCACCTGGTCGGTGGTGAGCTCGTTGTAGTAGGTGAAGCCGGAGTCGAGCGAGCCGTACTGGGCAAGCGTGTCCTGCAGCGAGGCGAAGCGCTCGTCGAGCGTCTTCACCAGCTCGGGGTCTTTGGTCTCGACGATGTCGCGCACACCCTCGTAGGCCACCTTGGCGCCCTCGAGGTTGGCCTGGAAGTCCCAGAGGTCGGTGTGCGACCAGATCTCCTCCTCGCCGGTGATCTTGCCCGAGGCCACCTCTTCCATCAGGCCGATGGCGCCGTTGGCGATCGCGTCGATCGACACCGTGTAGGAGGGGTCGTTGACGGCGTCGTAGAGGGTCTGCGTGTCGGTCTTCAGCTTGTCGGCGTAGGAGGTGCGCTCGTCCGCGGTGAGGGGCACGTACGTCGTGCCGCCATTGTCGGCCGCGGTCGGCGGGAACAGGTCTTTCTCGATGCGGTGCCAGCCGGTCCACTCGTCGCCCTCGGCGACATCCGCCTCACGGAAGTCGATGGCCGGGTCGAGGTCGCCGAACGACTCCGCGACGGGCTCGATGCGCTCGTAGTTGGCGCGGGTGGTGGCGTACAGGTCGCGCGCCGTCGCGTCGTCGCCCGAGGTGTAGGCCGCGAGGAAGGTGTCGGTGCCGGTCACGAGCTGGCCAACCTGGTCCTTGATGTAGGCCACGTAGTTGAGGGCCGCCGCATCCACCTGCTCCTGAACGTCGCCCGCGAGCTGAACCTTGTCGCCCGAGACCGTGAACGACGCTTTGCCGATGCCGTCGCCCACCATGCCGGGCTTGCACACGGTGTAGTAGTCGCCGGGCTGGGCCTGCACCACGAGGTCGCGCGAGATGCCGGGGCCGACGTTCTCGACCTCGCCCACGATGCGCAGGCCGTCGTCGGCGAGGAGGTAGAACTCGGTGACCTGATCGCCGGAGTTGGTGACCGAGAAGGTGAGGGTGCCGCTCGTGGCGCTGGTGCTGCTGACGGCGCAGTCGGTGGCCGAGCTGTCGACCGTGATGGCGCCGGCACCCCCGGACGAGGCGCCGTTGTTGTTCGGCACGCAGCCGGTGAGGGCGAGCAGGGTGATCGCGGCGGTGGCCGTGATCAGGAGGGGCTTGGTGTTCACGTGTACTCCTAGCGGTGGGCAGGCTGGGTGGCGGTGGCCGCGGGGGTCACCGGTGTCTGGTCGTTCTTCTGGGCGGATCCTCGGCGCACGGCGCGGAGGAAGAGGGTCATCGTGGGGATGAAGTAGGCGAGCCACACGATCAGCTCGAGCCACGTGGTGGCGGGGGAGAAGTTCACCGTGCCCTTGAGCAGGGTGCCGTACCAGCTGTCAGGGGGCACGGCGGCGCTCACATCGAAGGCGAGGTTGCCCAGACCGGGCAGGATGCCGGCCTCCTGCAGGTCGTGCACGCCGTAGGAGAGCACGCCGGCGGCCACCAGGATGAGGAAGCCACCCGACCAGGCGAAGAACTTCGCGAGGTTGATGCGCACGAGGCCGCGGTAGATGAGGTATCCGAGCACCACGGCGGTGGCGATGCCGAGAGCAGCACCGATGATCGGCAGGGTCGTCTCCCCGGTGGCCTGCACGGCCGCCCAGATGAAGAGAGCCGTCTCGATGCCTTCGCGGCCGACCGCGAGGAAGGCCACGAGCACGAGGCCCCACCCCGCGCCGATGAGCGCCTTGTCGATGTCGGACTGCAGGGTGCCCTTGAGGTTCTGCGACGTGCGGAGCATCCAGAACACCATCCAGGTCACGAACCCGGTGGCCACGATGGACAGGGATCCGCCGATGGCCTCCTGGGCCTCGAACGAGAGGCCGTAGGTGCCGAAGGTGAGGATGGCGCCGAGGCTGAGGGCCACGAGCACCGCGAGGCCCACGCCGATCCAGAGCCGGGCGAGCACGTCTCTGCGGCCGATCTTGGTGACGTAGGCGATGAGGATGCCGACCACGAGCGCGGCTTCGAGTCCTTCGCGCAGACCGATCAGATAGTTCGCGAGCACGGGGACCTTTTCAGACGGGTAGAGGTAAGCCTTGCCTTACCAAGGTCCGAGCGTAGCCAGCGAGCGGATATTTGTCCACTCGGAACGACCTGACTCGTATGCTGGCGAGATGACGGATGACGCGCTGCGCGTAGCTCAAGAGGAGGCCGCTCGGGCGGTCGAGGCGGCGAGGGCCGCTCAGGCGGCGGCGGAGGCCGCCGTGAAGAGGGCGCAGGAGGCGGCTGCCGCAGCGGCGGCGGCACCACCGGCCGCGGAGCCACCAGCCGGAGACGTACCGGCACCCGCCGCGCCGGCATCTGCCCCGGCTGCGCCCGCCGCATCCGCACCCCTCGATGATGCCGGGGTCGAGGTCATCCGCGCAGGCTACGCCTTCGACGGCCCCGCGCTCGACATCGGCGCCCTGGTGAACGGCGACGCACTGCCCGACGTGCAGGTGCGCATCCCGCTCGCCATGACCAACCGCCACGGTCTCGTGGCCGGCGCCACAGGTACCGGCAAGACCCGCACGCTGCAGACCCTCGCCGAGCAGCTCGCCGCCCACGGAGTACCCGTGTTCGCGGCCGACATGAAGGGCGACCTCTCCGGCGTCGCCACCCCGGGCGACGGCAACGAGAAGCTGCTCGCGCGAACCACCGCCATCGGCCAGGAGTGGACCCCGCGCGCCAGCACCGTCGAGTACTTCAGCCTCGGCGGGCTCGGAAAGGGCATTCCGGTGCGGGCGACGCTCTCGGGCTTCGGCCCGTTGCTGCTCAGCAAGGTGCTCGGCCTCAACGCCACGCAGGAGTCGAGTCTCGGGCTCGTCTTCCATTACGCCGAACAGGCCGGCCTGCCGTTGCTCGACCTCAGCGACCTGCGTGCGGTGCTCACCTACCTCACGAGCGACGAGGGCAAGGTCGAGCTGAAGACCATGGGCGGGCTGTCGAACCAGACCGTCGGCGTCATCCTGCGTGAGCTCATCTCCTTCTCGGCCCAGGGCGCCGACGCCTTCTTCGGTGAGCCCGAGATCGACACGTCTCTCTTCCTGCGCACGGCGGCCGACGGATCCGGTGTGATCAGCCTGCTCGAACTGCCCCAGGTGGCCGACAAACCCGCCCTGTTCTCCACGTTCCTGATGTGGCTGCTGGCCGATCTCTACAACGACCTGCCCGAGGTGGGCGACCTCGACAAACCGAAGCTCGTGTTCTTCTTCGACGAGGCGCACCTGCTCTTCAAGGACGCGTCGAAGGACTTCACGGCGGCGATCGTGCAGACGGTGCGCCTCATCCGGTCGAAGGGCGTGGGCATCTTCTTCGTGACGCAGACGCCGAAGGATGTGCCGGGCGATGTTCTGGCCCAGCTCGGCTCCCGGGTGCAGCACGCCCTGCGCGCCTTCACCCCCGACGACGCCAAGGCGTTGCGCGCGACCGTGTCCACCTACCCGAAGTCGGCGTACGACCTCGAGGCCGTGCTGCAGGGTCTCGGAACGGGCGAGGCGGTCGTGACGGTGATGAACGAGAAGGGCGCCCCCAGCCCCGTGGCCTGGACCCGCGTGCGGGCCCCCCAGGGGTCCATGTCGCCCACCCCAGATGCGCAGATCGACGCCGCGGTCGCCGCCTCGCCGCTGCTCGCCACCTACGGCACCCCGATCGACCGCGAATCGGCCCGGGAGATGCTGACGGCGAAGATGAATGCGGCGGCAGCCACGGCGGCGGCCGCCGAGGCTGCGGTCGCCGCCGAGAAGGCGCGGGTGGAGGCCGAGGCGGAGTTCGCTCGGCAGCAGAAGGAGATGGATGCGCAGCTCGAGCGTCAGCGCAGGGCCGACGCGCAGGCGGAGGCCCGGCGGGCGCCGGCGCCGAGGAGCCGGGCCACGAAGCCGGATCCCAACATCCTCGCCGACGTTCTCGGCTCGAAGACCACGCAGACCATCTTGAAGGGCGTGCTCGAGGGCGTGTTCGGCACACGGCGTCGGCGCTGACTCCTCCCAGAATCGGCCTCTAGGCTGAAGGCGTGCAGCCCGAACCCCTCCCTTATGTGCCCGCGGCACCGCTGCGCCCGGCGCCGGCCGAGGCCGATCCCGTGGGCACGTCGCTCAGCACCCGTGTCATCGGGTATGTCGTGGCGGTCGTGCTCGGCTTCCTGTTCGGGGCGCTCGGAACGGTGGTGCACCAGATCTCGGTGAGCGTCTTCGGGCTGTTCGACCTGCCCGTCGGCGTCATCATCGCGCTCGCCGCCACGGGGCTGCTGCTCGCCGGCCTCCGTCTGGTGGCCCCCAACCGACTCGCGGCTCTGCTGTCCGGAGTGGCCCTCGTCGGCACGGTGACGCTCCTGGCGCTGCCGAGCACCGGTGGCTCCGTGCTCATCCCCGATTCCACGCTCGGCATGGTGTGGCTCATCGGCGCCACGCTCGTGGCCGTCGTGGTGCTCGCCTGGCCGCGACTCGCCGGCGGTGCCCGGCGCGTCTGAGCGTCGGTAGACTTGATCTCCTGGGTTATCGAAGGGACCTGAACCACTGTGACCTATGTCATCGCCCTCCCGTGCGTGGACGTCAAAGACCGCGCGTGCATCGACGAGTGTCCGGTCGACTGTATCTACGAAGGCGAACGCTCGCTCTACATCCACCCCGACGAGTGCGTCGACTGCGGTGCCTGCGAGCCCGTCTGCCCCGTCGAGGCCATCTACTACGAAGACGACCTGCCCGAAGAGTGGGCCGACTACTACAAGGCCAACGTCGAGTTCTTCGATGAGATCGGCTCCCCGGGCGGCGCGGCGAAGGTCGGTGTGATCAAGCACGATCACCCGGTGATCGCGGCCCTCCCGCCCCAGGGCGAGCACTGATCGGCGTCTCCGGTGGCACTCGGCGAACTGCCTGACTACCCCTGGGACCAGATGGCGCCGTTCGCGGCCACCGCTCGTGCGCATCCCGGCGGCATCGTCGACCTGTCGATCGGTTCGCCCGTCGACCCGACGCCTGCTCTCATCCGTGACGCCCTCGCGGCGGCCACCGATGCGCACGCCTACCCGCAGACCGCGGGCACCCCGGCGCTGCGGGAGGCCGTCGTCTCGTGGTTCGCACGCCGCCGCGGTGTCACCGGGCTGACCGAGGCCAACGTGCTGCCCACCATCGGCTCGAAGGAGTTCGTGGCGTGGCTTCCCTTCATGCTGGGGCTCGGCTCGGGGGATGTGGTCGTGCATCCGCGGGCCGCGTATCCCACCTACGCCATCGGAGCGCAGCTTGCGGGAGCCTCGTCGTTCGCCTCCGACGACCCCGCGTCGTGGCCCGAGGGCACCAAGCTCGTGTGGCTGAACAGCCCCGGGAATCCGGATGGCCGGGTGCTCGACATGCCGGCGCTGGCCGCTGCCGTCGAGCGTGCGCGTTCTCTGGGTGCCGTGATCGCGGGCGACGAGTGTTACGCGGAACTGGGCTGGGAGGGTCGCTGGGCCACCGAGCCGGTGCCCTCGATCCTCGATCCGCGGGTCACCGGGGGCGACCTCACGGGAGTGCTCGCCGCCTATTCGCTGAGCAAGCAGTCGAACCTCGCGGGCTACCGCGCCGCCTTCGCGGCCGGCGACGCCGCGCTGATCGCGCGCCTCACCACGGTGCGCAAGCACGCGGGCATGATGCCGCCCGCGCCGGTCCAGGCCGCCATGCTCGTGGCCCTCGGTGACGACGCCCACGTGGCGGCGCAGAAGGAGCTGTATCGAGCGCGTCGAGCCGTGCTGAAGCCGGCGGTGGAGGCATCCGGTCTCCGCATCGACGAGAGTGCGGCCGGTCTCTACCTCTGGGCTACCGAGGGCCGCGACGCCTGGGAGACGATCTCGGCGCTGGCCGCGCGGGGGATCCTGGCTGGTCCCGGGCCGTTCTACGGGTCGTACTTCCCGCAGCACGTGCGCTTCTCGCTGACCGCGACAGACGAGCGGATCGCGGCGGCGGCCGCGCGGCTCACCGCCGGCCGACTGCGTTAGGAGCATTCCTCCAACGACGGCGGTCGAGTGTGGGCGGATGCGACAGTTGGGTTCGGGTCACATTAGGCTGTATGAGGGTCAACGCGGTCACCGTCTTACCGATGCCGATTGCGTTCCGCTGACGACAACGCAGGCTGGATCACTCGAGCCCGATCACTCAAAGGAGGCGCTGTGACGGACGTCGATCACACAGAAGCTCAGAAGGCAACGCTGACGTATCCCGGTGGAACGGCCGAATTCCCGCTCCTCGGGAGTTCGGATGGGGCTTCGTCGATCGACTTCTCCACGCTCACGAAGCAGACGGGCTACACCGCCCTCGACTACGGCTTCGTGAACACCGCGGCCACGAAGTCGTCCATCACGTACATCGACGGCGATCAGGGCATCCTGCGCTATCGCGGCTACCCCATCGAGCAGGTGGCGACGTCGCTCACCTACCTCGAGGTGGCGTGGCTGCTCATCTACGGCGAGCTGCCCACCGTGTCGGAGCTGTCGGAGTTCGACGACAAGATCCGGCACCACACGCTGCTGCACGAAGACCTGAAGCGGTTCTTCGACGCGCTGCCGCACAACGCGCACCCCATGTCGGTGCTGTCGTCGGGCGTGTCGGCACTGTCGACCTACTACCAGGACTCGATGAACCCGCACAATCCGGAAGACGTGGAGATCTCCACCATCCGGTTGCTGGCGAAACTGCCCGTGATGGCGGCCTACGCGCACAAGAAGAGCCTCGGGCAGGCATTCCTGTACCCCGACAACTCGCTGTCGTTCGTCGACAACTTCCTTCGTCTCAACTTCGGCAACCTGGCTGAGCCGTACGAGATCAACCCGGTGCTGTCGAAGGCGCTCGAGCGCCTGCTCATCCTGCACGAAGACCACGAGCAGAACGCGTCGACGTCGACCGTGCGTCTCGTGGGGTCGACCGAGGCGAACATGTTCGCCTCGATCTCGGCGGGCATCAACGCGCTGTTCGGGCCGCTGCACGGCGGTGCGAACGAAGCCGTGCTCACGATGCTGGCGCAGATCCGCGACTCCGGTGAAGGCGTGGCCAAGTTCGTGGAGCGGGTGAAGAACAAGGAGGCGGGCATCCGTCTCATGGGCTTCGGGCACCGCGTGTACAAGAACTACGACCCGCGGGCGAAGCTCGTGAAGGAGAGCGCCGACGAGGTACTTCTCGCGCTCGGGGTGCAGGATCCGCTGCTCGACATCGCGAAGGAGCTCGAGCAGGTCGCCCTTTCTGACGACTACTTCATCTCGCGCCGCCTCTACCCGAACGTCGACTTCTACACGGGTGTGATCTACAAGGCGATGGGCTTCCCCACGCGCATGTTCACGGTGCTGTTCGCCATCGGCCGGCTGCCCGGCTGGATCGCGCACTGGCGCGAGATGGCCACCGACCCGCAGACCAAGATCGGCCGCCCCCAGCAGCTCTACACGGGCTCCCCGGCCCGCGACCTCCCGAACTTCATCGCCCCCCGCTAACCCTCCTCGCGACTCGCCAAAATCCGGTCTATTTGTGATCGTTTAGACCGAATATTGGCGAGTCGCCACGAGGTAGGCGGAGTGTTGTCCACAGATCGGTGGAGTAGCGCTCGGGCGTCGGCGGAGGCGACGAGCATGTGGGCATGCCTCGCTCAGCCCCCTTGCCACCCGACCTCGCCGCACGACCTTTCCACATCGGTCGAGGTCGTTCCGCCGGCCTCAGCGACACACGGATGCTCGGTGCCGATCTCGCGCGACCGTTTCCTGGGGTGCGGTCGAGCCTCGGGGTCGACGACTCCACTCTCGAGAGGTGCCGCGCGTATGCGGCACGGATGACCGAGGGCCAGGTCTTCAGCCATGAGACCGCGGCGCAGCTCTGGCAGGTGCCTCTTCCCGGCTGGATGCAACGCGACAGCCGAATCCATGTCGCGACATTCGACGACAGCAACCGACCGCGAGTCGCGGGCGTGGTCGGTCATCAGCTCTCGAATCCGGCGTTACGGCTGACGGAACGCGCGGGCCTCAGAGTTCTCGACCCGGCCACGGTCTGGTTGCAGCTCGCGCCGAAGCTATCGCTCGACGAACTCGTCGCGGCGGCTGATCACCTCGTGCTGACACCGCGGTACCTCGATGCGCATGACCCACGACCGTATGTCCCGCTCGACAAGCTGGCGGATCGCGCCCGCCGCTTCCGAGGCCGCGGTCGGCGGAACGCCCTCGCCGCCCTCGAGCTGGTGAGGGATGGCTCGGAGTCTCCGAAGGAGTCGCTGCTCAGGCTCGCTCTGGTGCGCGCGGGATTGCCCGAGCCCGCGTTGAATCTCCCGATCGTAGGAGCCGACGGCATCCGTATCGGATTCGGAGACCTCGTTTACCCCGATTTCCGTGTAGTCGTGGAGTACGAGGGCGAGCAGCATCGCGAGGACGCCGGTCAGTTCTACAGCGACATCGAGCGCCACGAGGGTTTCGTTCGCGCAGGGTGGATCCATCTTCGCGAGACCAAGGTCACCCCGGGGGTGGGCCCGCGATCGACTCCAGCTCGCACCCGGGAGGCACTCCGCTCCCGCGGCTGGATACCTCTCCGCGACTCGCCAAAATCCGGTTCAATTCGGTCGAAATAGACGAGATTTTGGCGAGTCGCGAGGAGGAAGGAAGGAGGAGGGGGAGGGGGTTAGGCGTGGAGGGTGGGGTTCAAGGTGATGCCTACGCCCTCGCGGGAGACGGCTTCTACCGCGCCCGAGAGGGAGTTGCGGCGGAAGAGGAGGTTCGGCACACCGGAGAGCTCGACGGCCTTCACGATGCGGTTCTCCTCGTCGGCGCCCGACGCGTCGATGAGCACGACCTTGGTTCCCGCCGTGACGTAGAGGCCCGCCTCCACCACGGAGTCGTCGCCGATCGAGATACCGATGCCCGCATTGGCGCCGAGAAGGGCGCGCTGCCCGATCGCGACGCGCTGCGTTCCACCCCCTGAGAGCGTTCCCATGATGGATGCGCCGCCGCCGATGTCGGAGCCGTCGCCCACCACGACGCCCTGCGAAATGCGCCCCTCGACCATCGAGGTGCCGAGCGTGCCCGCGTTGAAGTTCACGAAGCCCTCGTGCATGACGGTGGTTCCCGGAGCGAGGTGGGCGCCCAGCCGCACGCGCGAGGCGTCTGCGATGCGCACCTTCGGAGGTGTGACGTAGTCGAGCAGGCGCGGGAACTTGTCGATGCCGTACGACTGGATGCCGGCCCGCTGCAGCGAGGGCCGCAGACGGTCGAAGTCGTCGGGATGCACGGGGCCCGCGTTCGTCCACACGACGATGGGCAGGTGGCCGAAGATGCCGTCGAGGTTGATCGAGTTCGGCGCCACCAGGAGGTGGGAGAGCAGGTGCAGGCGGAGGTACGCGTCGGACGTGGACGCCGGCGGCGCGGCGAGCTCGATCGACACCGTGACGACTTCGACGTCGACCGCACGCCGTGCATCCGGGATCGCGTTCACGGAGAGGGAATCGGGATGCGAGGCCCCCGCGGGTGCGGCGCCCAGTGCCGGTGCCGGGAACCAGGTGTCGAGCACCGTGCCGTCTGCGGCGATCGTGGCGAGGCCGTGGCCCCACGCGTGGGTGGCGGTGGGGGATTCGTTCAGTGCGTGTTCAGCCATGACTCAAGCGTATTGGGCCGGGAACCATAAACTTGATGGATGCCCCCCTTCGACCCCGCGCATCCTGTTCTCGACCTGGCCGAATCCTCGACTGTGCTCACCCAGCAGCTGTGCGACATCGAGTCGGTCTCCGGCGACGAGGGCCTCCTGGCCGACGCGATCGTCGCGGCGCTCGCCGGATGCGCGCACCTCGAGATCATCCGCGATGGAGACACCGTCGTGGCGCGCACGAACCTGGGCCGCGCCGAGCGCGTGGTGATCGCGGGCCACATCGACACCGTGCCGATCAACGCCAACGTGCCCTCCCGCTACGAGACGTACGAGGGCGAGGAGTATCTCTGGGGCCGCGGCACCGTCGACATGAAGGCGGGCGTCGCCGTGCAGCTGAAGCTCGCCGCCGAGCTGAGCGAGCCCGCGGTCGACATCACCTGGATGTGGTACGACCACGAAGAGGTCTCGAACGAGCTGAACGGCCTCAACCGCCTCGCCCGCAACCGTCCCGATCTCTTCGTGGGCGACTTCGCCATCCTGGGCGAGCCGAGCAACTCGCAGATCGAGGGCGGCTGCAACGGCAACCTGCGCGCCGAGATCCGCGCCTCCGGGCTGCGGGCGCACTCGGCGCGCAGCTGGGTGGGCGACAACGCCATCCACAAGGCCGCACCCATCCTCGACACCCTGGCGGCCTACGAGCCCCGCCAGGTGGAGGTCGACGGGCTCGTCTACCGCGAGGGACTCAACGCCGTGGGCATCTCGGGCGGGGTGGCGGGCAACGTCATCCCCGACGAGGTCATGGTGCACATCAACTACCGCTTCGCCCCGAGCCGCTCGGGCGACGAGGCCATCGCGCACGTCCACGAACTCTTCCCGGGCTACGACATCACCATCGTCGACCTCGCCGAGGGCGCCCGTCCGGGGCTGGATGCGGCGCTCGCGCAGCGCTTCCTCGCGGCCGTGGGAGGCGAGGCGAAGCCGAAGTACGGCTGGACGGATGTGGCCCGCTTCTCGGCGATGGGCATCCCCGCCGTGAACTACGGCCCGGGCGACCCGCTCAAGGCCCACGCCGACGACGAGCGGGTGCGACTCAGCCAGATCGTCGACTGCGAGGCCGGCCTGCGCGCCTGGCTCACCAGCGGCAGCTGAGCCGGGTGAGCATTCAGGAGGCGGTGGAGTCGGAGCCGCGGGCATCCGGGTCGGGACTCCGGATGCGCTACCGAGCCACGCCCTGGTGGCTGCGCGTGATCGTGGTGTTCGTGCTGTCGCGCGTGGTCACCACCATCATCGTGCTGCTGTTCTCGCGCGCCCAGGGCGACAACCCCTGGACGGGGGCGAATCCCCCCTACCTCAGCTACGCCGCCATCTGGGACGGCAACTGGTACAAGATCATCTCCTTCTACGGCTACCCGTCGACGCTGCCGGTCACGGCCGACGGACACGTCGCCGAGAACGCCTGGGCCTTCATGCCGGGCTACCCGTTCCTCATCGGCCTCATCCGGTGGGTCACGGGCGGCAACTGGGAGCTGATCGCCGTGGTGATCAGCATCGGCTGCGCACTCGGTACCGCGCTGGTGTTCTACAAGCTCATGCGCCACGTGCTGAAAGACGAGGGATCGGCGCTCTTCAGCGTGGTGCTCTTCTGTGTGGCGCCGCTGTCGCCCCTTCTCCAGTTCGCGTACGCGGAGTCGATGGCGCTGCTGCTGCTGGTCTCGGCCCTCTATCTCGTCGTCACGCGACGGTACGGTTGGGTGTTCCCGATCGTGGCGGTGATGGCGCTGACCCGGCCCTCGGGGCTCGCGTTCGCCTTGTTCATCGGCCTCCACCTGGTGCACCGGTTCTGGGTGCGGCGAACCGACCCCTTCCCGGTGCGCGAACGAGTGGTGACGGTGGCGCTCGCCGCGTTCAGCGCCGTGATGGGTGTGGCGTGGTTGCTCATCGCCTGGGCGGTGACGGGATCGATGAGCGCCTACACCGATACCGAACTCGCCTGGCGTGCCGCCTACATCGGCTACGGCGAACTGGTGCCGTTCACGGCGTGGTTCCAGGGCGGCAACTGGTGGCTGGGGGAACCGCTCGGCGTCATCGCCGTGGTGGCGATCATCATCGGGTTCGCGGGCTTCCTCTTCACTCCCCTCGTCAAGCGGCTCGGCGTCGACCTGCGACTCTGGCTCGCGAGCTACGCGCTCTACCTGCTCGCCGTGTTCTTTCCGCAGTCGAGCACCTTCCGGCTGCTCATGCCGCTCTTCCCCGCACTCGGCGCGCTCGCGGTTCCGCGATCGAAGGTCTACCGGGTGCTCGTGGTTCTGGTCGCGATCGCCGGCCAGGTGGGCTGGATGGCCATCGCCTGGGGAGTCGACGGGCGGGACTGGACACCGCCGTGATCGGCGGCAGCGGGGCATCCGGGTTTCATCGGGCCTCGCGCATCGGGGATAATAGACATCGACACCACGAAAGGGGAGCCGAATGGCCGCCATGAAACCCAGGACCGGAGACGGACCGATGGAGGCAGTGAAGGAAGGACGCCTCATCATCGTTCGAGTACCGCTGGAGGGCGGGGGGCGCCTCGTCGTCTCCGTCAACGACGCGGAGGCGAAAGAGCTCCACGATGCTCTCGCCGGGGTGGTCAGCCCCGCTTAAGCGTGAGCCTTCAAGACGACCCCGGTGCTTCGGCGCCGGGGTCGTCTCCGGTTCGGGGCCCGGTTCCGCCTCGGTTCGGGTTCAGGCTCGGGCTCAGTCGAGGATCTTGGTGATCTGCAGCAGGCCGTCGCCCGCGGGCGAGAGCGCCACGAGAACGGCGTCGGATGCGGACAGCTCGCTGATGAGAGTGCGGAAGTCGCCCACGGTGTCGCCGCGCTGAGCGGGGTCGGCCACCTTGTCCTTCCAGAGCGCGTGGGGCACGAGCACGGTGCCTCCGCGACGAGCCAGGCGCAGACCGTGCTCGACGTATTCGATCACCGAGGCGGGGTCGGCGTCGACCAGCACGAGGTCGTAGGAGCGCTCGTTGAGGCGTGGCAGCACATCTTCGGCCTTGCCGGTGATGAGCCGGATGCGGTTGGCCGGCACCTTCGCGTCGAGCAGAGCCGCGCGAGCCACCTGCTGGTGCTCCACCTCGGTGTCGATCGACGTGATCGTGGCCTCAGGGGCGCCCTTGAGCATCCAGAGGGCGGAGACGCCGAGGCCGGTGCCGATCTCGACGATGCTGCGCGCATCCGTCGCCGCGGCGATCACGGCCAGCTGGCTGCCGATCGCGGGGGAGACGGAACTCGCACCGACCTCGATGGCGTGAGCGCGCGCAGCGACGATCTGCGGGCTCTCGACGACGATGTCGTCGGTGAACTTCCAGCTTGCTTCTTTTGACACGGTGGGCCTCCGCAGCCAGCTTAGAGATCGCCCGACGGGGTGGCGCGCAGGCACGCGGCGGTATGCTTTCAGGATGTTCGGGTTGACCTTCGAGAAGCTGCTGCTGATCGGGGTGATCGCGGTCTTCGTGCTCGGTCCTGAGCGTCTTCCCGGGTATGCCGCCAAGCTCGCTCAGCTCGTGCGCTCGGTGCGCGACATGGCCAACGGGGCCAAGGAGCGCATGCGCGACGAGATGGGTCCCGACTTCGACGACGTCGACTGGAAGAAGCTCGATCCTCGCCAGTACGACCCGCGGCGCATCATCCGGGAGGCACTGCTGGATGACGGGAGCGATCTGGCGGGCGGTGCCGCTGCCGGGGCTTCCGCGGTGCGGCCCGTCTCTCGGCCGCCGCGGCCTGAGCCCGCCTATCTGCAGCACAAGGCCAAGTCGGCCGGGGGGCCCGAGGTTGTCGGCGCTGACGCCCGCACGGCACCTGATTCAGGGGCCGAGGGTGTGGCTGGGCCGCGAGTCGAGCCGGTGGCCGGGGCCGGGATGTCAGCAGTGTTCGACTCCGAAGCCACCTGACGGCGCCTGTTCGGGGCCACCGGTGCCCAAAACGACGGAGTATTCGGGGATTGCAGGGCTGAGAGTCCGTCGTTTGGTGAGTTCGGGGTGAAACTCCGTCGTTTGCTACCCGGATGAGGGGACGGCGAAGCCGCAGGTGGCGGCCAGGTAGTCGTAGATGGCCAGGCGGAGCTGATCGCTCGAGCGGAGGTACACCGTGCCCGCTGGGCCATCCGTGATCGTGACGGATATCGGGATGTAGGTGCCTCTCTTGTCCTCAGCGATCGCGTGCGGGTCGCAGCGGGCCGGGACGGCGGCGACAGACAACGTCTGTGGTGAGTCGCCGCCGGTGATCGTGCGGTCGAGCGGCCAGGTGTCGCCCTCGGTCGGCGACAGGAGGATGGTGGAGCGCGCCTCCTCGAGGTGCAGCTCGCCCGAGCCCATCGACGGATCCACGTGCACCGTGAGGTGCGCCACCGAGTCGGCGCCCGTGCCGGTGACCTCCAGCGTGTCGTCGAGGCGCAGTGCGGCGACGGCCGCCACCGCATCGTCGAGGCAGTCCTCCCCGGCGATCCGCTCGAGCACGCCGAAGGGGTCAGACGGCCTGCCGGTGACGATGCGTGACGTTCCGGATGCGTCCACCACCGTCACGGTGAGCGTCGGCGTCGTGGCCGGGGCGGGGCAGATGGCGGTGCCGAGCTGCACGGGCAGGTGACGGGTGAGGCCGGGCGGGACCTCGGTCGTCTTCACCCATTCCGAGGGCGCCTCGAACTGCGGCGAGCTGAACGTCGCGGCGGTGACGGTGAGGGCTGTGTCGCCCTCGTTGGTGATGGAGAGCTGCAGCATCCGGTTGCCGTAGTCGGGCCGGTTCTGCAGGATCTCGAGGCCCAGCCCGTCGATCACGACGGGGGGAGCGGCGGTGGTTCCGGCCGTCGTTCCGGCCGAAGCGGCAGCCGACGACGTCGGGGTCGTGCCCTCGGTGCCACCCGTCGGCGCGCATCCGGCCAGCAGCAGCGCGGTGAGGAGCGCTCCGGTGAGGCAGACCTGCGGCCGGCGGCTCATACGGGAGCGAGACCCAGACGGCGACCCGCCAGGTCGCGGCCGCGACGGGCGAGCGTGTCGGCCACCGCGGAGATCGCAGCGGCGGCGGGGTCGGCGGGGTCGGCGAGCACCACGGGAGCCCCCACATCTCCGCCCGAGCGGAGCGCGACGCTGATGGGCACCGAGGCGAGCAGCGGCACATCCGCGCCCTTGCGCTCGGAGAGGCGGCGGGCGACCTCGGCGCCGCCGCCGGCCCCGAACACGTCGAGCACGCTGCCGTCGGGGGTGACGAGCCCTGCCATGTTCTCGATCACGCCGTAGACATTCTGGCCCGTCTGCATCGCCACGAGCCCCGAGCGCTCGGCCACGTCGGCGGCGGCCGCCTGCGGGGTGGTGAGCACGATGACATCCGCGTTCGGCAGCAGCTGGCCGATCGAGATCGCCACGTCTCCCGTGCCGGGCGGCAGGTCGAGCAGCAGCACGTCGAGGTCGCCGAAGTACACGTCGGTGAGGAACTGGGTGATGGTGCGGTGCAGCATCGGCCCACGCCACGCCACGGCGCCGCCGGTGGCGGAGGCCTGCTCGGGGTCGATGAACATGCCGATCGAGATGACCTTCACGCCGTGCGCCACGGGCGGCAGGATCATGTCGTCGACGCGGGTGGGACGGGCGGCGAAGCCGTCGGCATCGACCAGGCCCAGGATGCCCGGGATCGAGAACCCGTACACGTCGGCGTCGACGAGACCCACCGAGAGCCCCCGGGCGGCCAACGCCACGGCGAGATTGGCGGTGAGCGTCGACTTGCCCACCCCGCCCTTGCCGCTCGTGATGGCATAGACCCGGGTGAGCGTTCCCGGCCCGAAGGGCATGACCCGCTGACCGGGCCCGCGGAGCTTCAGCGTGAGCGCCGCCCGCTCGTCCTTCGACATCACCGACACGTCGACCCGCACCGAGGAGACGCCCGGAACGGATGCCGTCGCCTCGCGCACGTCGCGTTCGATGCTCGCGGCGGCAGGGCAGCCCACGATCGTGAGTTTCAGCGCGACATCCGCTGCGCCGGTGTCGGAGACCGAGACCGCACCCACCATGTCGAGGTCGGTGATCGGTTTGCGGATCTCCGGATCGATCACCCGGCTCAGGGCGACCCGGACGGCGTCTGCCCGTACGTCAGTCGCCGGCATCCGGCTTCTTCTCACGGTCGAGCTCGTCGAGCAGAGCGCGCAGCTCGGCGCGGATGAACTCCTTGCTCGCCATGTCCTGCAGCGCGAGCCGCAGGGCCACCACCTCGCGGGCGAGGTACTCGGTGTCGGCGAGGTTGCGCTCGGCGCGCTGCCTGTCCTGCTCGAACTGCACGCGGTCGCGGTCGTCCTGCCGGTTCTGTGCGAGCAGGATGAGCGGCGCGGCGTACGAGGCCTGGAGCGACAGGATGAGAGTCAGCGCGGTGAAGCCGATCGCCGCCGAGTCGAAGCGCAGCGACTCGGGCCCGAGGGTGTTGAAGAGCATCCACACCACGACGAAGAGGCTGAGCCCCACGAGGAACCAGGGCGTGCCCATGGCACGTGCGATGGCCTCGGTGACGCGGCCGAAGCGGTCGCGGCTGACGGGGGCCGGACGACGCGTCAGAACGGTGCTGCGACGGCCCTTCGGGGCGTCGAGCGCGCCACTGTCCTGTCTGCCGTTAAGACGTGCCATTGCCGGTCCTCCTTCCGCGGAATGCTAAGCGCGGTGCTCCGGCCGGAACCCGCGGGGGCGTGCGATCCGGCACCCGCTGGGGGGCGTCGTCATCGCTGTCGTTACTTCGCCAGTCGTCGGGCAGGAGATAGTCGAGGACGTCGTCAATGGTCACCACCCCGACAAGTCGGTGGTTGTCGTCGACAACGGGAACGGAGACAAGGTTGTAGCTGGCCAGGATGCGCGCCACGACAGCCGCCGACGTGTCGGCGCGCACGGGCTCGAGGCCCTGGTCGAGGATGGTGCCGAGTCGCTCGTGCGGGGGGTAGCGCAGCATCCGCTGGAAGTGCACCATGCCGAGGAAGCGGCCGGTGGGCGGCTCGTAGGGCGGAAGGGTGACGCAGATGGCCGCGCCCAGGGCGGGGGCGAGTTCGTGCCGGCGGATGAGCGCGAGCCCCTCGGCCACGGTGGCGTCGGCGGAGACGATGATGGGCTCGGTGGTCATGAGGCCACCGGCGGTGTCGGGGGCGTAGGCGAGCAGCATGCGCACGTCGTCGGCCTCTTCGGGCTGCATGAGTTCGAGCAGGTGCTCGCCCCGCTCGTCGGAGAGCTGCGCGATGAGGTCGGCCGCGTCATCCGGCTGCATCTGGTCGAGCACGTCGGCGGCGCGGTCGTCGTCGAGCTGGGACAGGATCTCGACCTGCTCGCTCTCGGGCATCTCCTCGAGCACGTCGGCGAGACGGTCGTCCGGGAGCTCTTCGGCCACCTCGAGCATGCGGGCCTGCGGGAGGTCGAGCAGGGTGTTGGCGAGGTCGGCGGGCTTCAGGTCGCTGAAGGTGGCGATGAGCTGTTCGGCCGACTGGGCCTGGCCGGCCGCGGTCTTCTCGCGCACGTCGGCCCAGGTGGTGAACACCGTGGCGCCCTTGGCGAAGGGGGAGGAGCTCGTCTTCGGGCGGCGCACGAAGAGCTGGGCCACCGCCCACTCGCCGGGACCGTACTCCTCGATCGCGACGTCTTCGATGGAGGCTTCGCCGGATCCGTCGTTGAACACGACGGTGCGGCCGAGCAGTTCGGCGATGACCCGCACCTCGCCGCCGCGCTGCTCGAAGCGTCGCACGTTGATGAGGCCCGTGGTGATGATCTGGCCGCTCGAGATGCTCGTGACTCGCCCGATCGACACGAACACCCGTCGGCGGCCCGGGATCTCGACGATGAGGCCCACGACGCGCGGTGGATCGCTCTTGCGGTACACCACGAGAACGTCGCGCACCTTGCCCAGGCGGTCGCCCGCGGGGTCGAAGACGGTGCACCCCACCAATCGGGCGACGAAGACTCTGGTGGCACTCACGACTACTAACTTAGACCTTCACTTCAGCCCCGACCCGGAGGGGCGCACAGGCGCGCGTGGAAGAATGGGGCGGTGACTGATCGCCCGCCACAAGCCCGACGCACCTCCTCGCTATTCGCGACCCTGCCCACGGGAGACACGGTGGGAACGTACGAGGGTTATGCGGAAGCCCAGGCCGCGGTCGAACGGCTCGCGCAGAGCGACTTCCCGCTGAAGTCGGTGTCGATCATCGGGAGCGACTTGAAGACCGTCGAGCAGGTCACAGGCAAACGGAGTTACGGGCGGGCGGCCCTCGCAGGAGCGCTCTCCGGCCTCTGGCTCGGGTTGTTCTTCGGGCTGTTGCTCGTGCTGCTCTCGCCGACCACCACCAGCGCGCTCTTCCTCGGCGCGGCCGCGCTCATCGGTGCCGGTTTCGGCTTGTTCTTCAACATCGCCGCGTACAGCATCAACCGTCGGCGCCGCGACTTCACCTCGGTGATGCAGGTGATCGCCACGTCGTACTCGGTGATCGTCGAACCCGAGCACGCCAACCGCGCCCGCAACATCCTCGAGTCGCCCGAAGAGCGCTAGCGGCTGAGCGGGGCGCGGACGCGGCTACGCCTGCAGGCGGGCGTACCAGGCCTCGACCTCGTCGGCCGTGCGGGGGATGCCGGCCGAGAGGTTCTCGGCGCCATCCGCCGTCACCAGGATGTCGTCCTCGATGCGCACGCCGATGCCGCGCATCTCCACCGGCACCGTGAGGTCGTCGGGCTGGAAGTAGAGGCCCGGTTCGATGGTGAACACCATGCCCGGCTCGAGCACGCCGTCGAGGTACATCTCACGGCGGGCCTTCGCGCAGTCGTGCACATCGATGCCGAGGTGGTGGCTCGTGCCGTGCACCATGTAGCGACGGTGCTGCTGGTTGTCGGCCTCGAGCGCCTCCTCGGCGGTGACGGGCAGGAGGCCCCACTCGGCGGTACGTTTCGCGATGACCTGCATGGCCGTCTGGTGGATCTCGCGGAAGCGGATGCCCGGCCGCACGATGGCGAACGCCGCATCCGCCGCCTCGCGCACGGCCTCGTACACCCGGCGCTGCACCTCGGTGAAGGTGCCGTTCACGGGGATCGTGCGGGTGATGTCGGCGGTGTAGAGACTGTCGAGCTCGATACCGGCATCCAGCAGGATGAGGTCGCCGGGTACCACGGGGCCGTCGTTGCGCGTCCAGTGCAGGATGCAGGCGTGCGGGCCCGAGGCGGCGATCGTGTCGTAGCCCACGGTGTTGCCGTCGAGGCGGGCTCGCGTGTTGAACACGCCTTCGACGAGGCGCTCGCCGCGCTCGTGGCGGCTCGAGCGCACGAAGTCGGCCACGACGTCGTCGAAGCCGTGCGCCGTCGCGGCGACGGCCCGGCGCATCTGCTCGATCTCGTAAGCGTCTTTCACGAGGCGCATCTCGGAGAGCACCCGCGCGAGGTCGGCGTCTCCGCCGTCGCCGGCGCCGGCGGGGAGGCTCTCGTCGGCTTCGCGCAGCACGAGAGTGGTGTCGTCGAAGTCGACGGAGTCGAACTCGGCGATGCCACGGGTGGGCAGGGCGAGGTCGCTTGCGACCTGCTCGAGCGAGGGACGGGGGCCGATCCAGAACTCGCCGATCTCGGGGTTGGCGTAGAACTCGTCGGAGTCGCGGCCGGCGCGCTCGCGGAAGTAGAGGGTGGACTCGTGGCCGGCGTCAGAGGGCTCGAGAACCAGGTAGGCGCCGGGCTCCGCATCCGAGGCCCAGCCGGTGAGGTAGGAGAACGCGGAGTGGGCTCGATACGGGTAGTCGGTGTCGTTGGAGCGCTGCTTCGGCGCGCCGGAGGGGATGACGAGGCGCTTGCCGGGGAACTGCTCGCTGAGGCGTGCACGCCGCTCGGCGGCGAATCGCGCCTGCTCGCGAGCGGGCGGAAGAGTGTCGACGCGCTCGGCCCAGCCACTGCCGATGTAGTCGCGGAAGGCATCCGACCCCGGTGTGGTGGAGCGGTTGCTGGTGGCCCTGGGCTCCGGCGTCTCGGTATTCGCGTGGGTGGCGGTGGTCTCTGCGGTCGTCTCAGCCATGCGTCCATTCTCCACCCGTGACCTGGGTGTGCGTCTGCGGGGACAGGCGACTGAGTACGATTGGGGGATGTCTTCCGATCGGCGGTTCACCGGGCCGATCGACCTGCACACCCACAGCCGGGTCTCCGACGGCACGGAGTCGCCTGCGGAGCTTGTGCGGGCTGCCGCCGCAGCCGGTCTCGGCACGGTGGCGCTCACCGATCACGACTCCACCGCAGGGTGGGGCGAGGCCTCCGCCGCGGCCGAGAGCGCCGGGATCACGCTGATCCCCGGGATGGAGCTGAGCACCCGGATCGGGTGGTCGAGCGTGCACCTCTTGGCCTATCTGTTCGATCCCGCGGATGCCGATCTGCTCGACGCCACGGCGCGCATCCGGGAGGCGCGGCTGCTGCGGGCCGAGCAGATGGTGGAACGCATCTCGCGCGACTACGACGTGACCTGGGACGACGTGCTCGCGCAGACCGAACCCGGCGCGACCGTGGGGCGCCCGCACATCGCCGACGCGCTCGTGGCGCGAGGACTCGCGCCCGATCGGAGTGCGGCGTTCGCCGGCATCCTGCACTGGCGGGCCGGCTACTACCAGCCCCACGACGCACCGGAGCCGCTCGAGGCCGTGCGCCTCGTGGTGGCGGCCGGGGGAGTGCCGGTGATCGCGCATCCGGCCACCCGGTCGCGGGCCGACATGCAGTTGGAACCGGTGATCGGGCAACTGGTCGACGCCGGGCTATTCGGGCTCGAGATCGACCACCGCGAGAACACGCCGGAGGGGCGGGTGCGTCTGCAGCATCTCGCGTCGCGCTACGGTCTCGCGCTGACGGGCTCGAGCGACTACCACGGCGCGGGCAAGCCGAACCGTCTGGGCGAGAACACCACGTCGCCCGAGGTGCTCGACGCCCTCATCACGCGTGCGACCGGTTCGAACCCGGTCTACCCGCCGTCGTGACCGTGTAAGTACGCACATAGAGAAGACCGAGCCCGTATATGGCGTCGGTCTTCTCTATTTGCGTACTTACAGCGTCACGCGACTTTAACCGCGGGCCAGTGACTACTCCGCGCGCGGAGCGCGGCGGCGGGTGCGCGAGCGGCGGCGCGGGGCGCTGTTGCCGTCGTGGTGCTCGGAGCCGGCGCCCGTGGAGGTGGACTCCGTCGAGGCGGCCGAAGAGGTGTCTGCGGTGGCCGTCGTGGTCGCGGCACCCTCGGCGGGGCCGGCGGAGTCACCGCGCGAGCGGTTGCGACTGCGGGGCGGGCGGGAGCCGCCCTCTGCGGAGCCACTGCCGGCCTGGCCACCCGAGCGCGAACCGCCCTGGCCGCTCGAACGCGATCCGCCTCGGCCGCCGCGGTCACCGGAGCCGCCCGCCGAGCCGGAGCTCGGGCGTGCCTCTTCCGAGCGGGTGCTCGCCCTGAGGCGCCCGCGGGTGCCCTCGGGGATGTTCAGGTCGGTGAACAGGTGCGGCGACGACGAGTAGGTCTCGGTGGGCTCGGGCTGGCCGAACTCGAGGGCGCGGTTGATGAGGGCCCACTTGTGCAGGTCGTCCCAGTCGACGAACGTGACGGCGATACCCGTCTTGCCGGCGCGGCCCGTACGGCCGGCGCGGTGCAGGTAGGTCTTGTCGTCATCCGGGATGGTGTGGTTGATCACGTGGGTGACGTCGTCGACGTCGATACCGCGCGCCGCGACATCCGTGGCGATCAGGATGTCTTTCTTGCCGGCCTTGAAGGCGGCCATGGCACGTTCGCGCTGCTCCTGGTTGAGGTCGCCGTGCACGGCGGCGGCGTTGAAGCCGCGGTCGTTGAGCTCCTCGACGAGCTTGGCGGCGGCGCGCTTGGTGCGGGTGAACACCACGGTCTTGCCTCGGCCCTCGGCCTGCAGGATGCGGGCGATGACCTCGTCTTTGTCCATGTTGTGGGCGCGGTAGATGAGGTGCTTGATGTTGGCCTGCGTGAGCCCCTCATCGGGATCCGTCGCGCGGATGTGGATGGGCCGGTTCATGAAGCGGCGCGCGAGCGCCACGATCGGGCCGGGCATGGTGGCCGAGAAGAGCATGGTGTGCCGGCCGGCCGGGGTCTGTGCGAAGAGCTTCTCGATGTCGGCGAGGAAGCCGAGGTCGAGCATCTTGTCGGCCTCGTCGAGCACCATCTCCTGCACGGCGCCGAGGTTCAGCAGACGCTGGCCGGCGAGGTCGAGGAGGCGGCCGGGAGTACCGACGACGATCTGCGCGCCGGCCTTGATCTGCTCGATCTGGCCTTCGTAGGCCTTGCCGCCGTAGATCGAGACGATCTTGGTGGGGCGGTTCCCCGCGGCGATCTCGAGGTCTTCGGTGACCTGTACGCACAGTTCGCGCGTGGGCACGACCACGAGCGCCTTGACGCCGGGCTCGGGGTCGAGACCCAGACGCTGGATGAGCGGGAGACCGAAGCCGAAGGTCTTGCCGGTGCCCGTCTTGGCCTGGCCGATGATGTCTTGCCCGTCGAGGGCGAGGGGGATGGTCTGCTCCTGAATGGGGAAGGGTTCGAGAATCCCCTTCGCGGCCAGAGCGTCGACCATGTCCTGGTCGATGTTGAGTTCACTGAAAGTCACTATGGATACCTGTCGTGGTTGCGAGCCGCTGGGGATGAGCACTGCGGTGAGAACTGTGCGGGGCACATGCTGCGATCAGACGCGAGCGGATCCGACGATGGCGTCGGACAGCGGCGATTGCCCCGAGTTTCGTCAGGGCCCGGGTCGAGTTTAGTCGACCGGGACTCACATCTGCGCTCTTATAGGATGAGCGTCGTGTTCGGATTCCTCCGCCGCCCGAAGGTGCGCATCGACATCCCGCGGCTCCGGCCCCGGGAGGACACGGTCTACCCCAAGGTGAACCTGGCCGAATTGACGCCCGAGGTACTTCCCTATCTCGGTCAGGCCGCCTACGTGCAGCTGGCGATCTTCGAAGAGGTCTCGGATGCCATCGCCGCCGCACCGAGCGTGGCCACCAAGCAGGCACTTGCGCCCGCGGCCAGCCAGGCACTCGACAAGCACGAGCGACTCGTGGCCGAGATCCGGCGGCGCGTCGATGATCCTGCCGCGGTGATCGAGCCCTTCACCATCGGGATCGACCGCTATCGCGCCGTCGTGAAAGGCGCCGACTGGTACGAGCAGCTGGCCAGCGTGTACCTCACGGCGGGCATCCTCGACGACTTCTTCAAGCTGCTCGCCGCGGGTCTGCCCGGCGACATCGCGCCGCGCTGCATCACCATCCTCGACGCCGAGACCGGCCGACGGGCCCTCATCGACGTGCTGTCGGATGCCATCGCGGCCGACCCGGTACTGGGCTCGCGTCTGGCGCTGTGGGGCCGGCGTGTCGTGGGTGACACCCTGCTGGTGGCGCGCTCGGCCATCCACCTCACGGGCAACCCGGAATCGGACGAGCAGCGCATCGAGCCCGTGTTCACCGAGATGATCGCGGCGCACACACGGCGCATGGACCAGCTCGGCCTCACCGCCTGAGACCGGCCGGCCGGAGCCGCGACGGAGGCCCGACGCAGCGAGTGGTCGGCTGAGTGGCCGACGGCTACTCGGGGAGCGGCACCCGCCCTGACAGCAGCAGCTCGAGACGCTCGGCGTCGTGTTCTTTGCGCATGCGACCGATCAGGATGTCGGCCACCACGACCACGACGGCCGTGACCACGAGGCTCACCACCCAGATCCATCCACCGTCCCACGCCCAGCCGAGCCAGGTGAGGGCGACCCACACCACGGCCGACACCGCAGCGCCGATGGCGGGGATGAGGATCACACCGTGCCGGTCGCGGTTCGGCAGCAGATAGCGTGCGCCGAGGCCCAGGATGATGCCGCCGAGGGTGATGAACAGGAGTTCCATGAGGGAACGCTAGCCGACGAAGCCGACGCGGCGCGATTCCTCGCTGCCGATCTCGACGTAGGAGAGGGAGGCGACGGGCACGAGGTAGACCTTGCCCTTGTTGTCGGTGAGCGAGACGTGGGTGCCGCCGTCGGTGAGCGCGGCCGCGACGGCCTTCTCGATCTCCGCGGGGGTCTGGCTCGACTCGAAGTTGAGCTCTCGGGGGGAGTTGGCGATGCCGATACGAATGTCCATCAGGTGCCTTTCACATCACGTGACCGGATTGGCGATCACCAGCCCAGATTACGGTACGCGCCGGGGGCATCCGGTCCTTTCCACAGGCCCCGGGCACCAGCCCACAGCGAACACGCCGCGAGACCCGTGGTGTCGGTGCCGACCAGTACCGTGGATGCCGTGACGAACGACGCCCCATCCCCTTCGCACGCCGCTGTGCCCGATCTCGATCCGGCGCAGCGCGAGGCGGTGGAGCGCGCGCCCGGCTCGTCCTTCGCGGTGATCGGGGCGCCGGGCACCGGCAAGACCGTGACCCTGCTCGAACTGGTGGCCCACCGGGTGGCCGAGCACGGCGTCGCCCCCGAGCGGGTGCTCGTGCTCACCCCCACCCGGCAGAGCGCCACGCGGTTGCGCGACCGTATCGCCCTGAGGCTCGGCATCCCGAGCAACGGGCCGCTGGCGCGCACCGCGAACTCGGCCGCGTTCGAGATCGTTCGGCGCAGCACGGCGGCGGCCGCCGCGGCCCGCGGCGACTCGGTGCGGCCGGTGGCGCTCCTCACGGGGGCGGAGCAGGACCACATCGTGGCCGAGATCCTGCAGGGCGAGATCGACGACACGGAGACGGGCGAGGCGCTGTCGCGCTGGCCCGACACGCTGCCCCCCGAGGTGCGGCGGCTGCGGGAGTTCCGCACCGAACTGCGCGAGCTCATGATGCGCGCCACCGAGAACGGCATCTCCGCCGACGCGCTCGGCCGGCTCGGCGTGCAGCACGGGGTGCCGGAGTGGATCGCGGCGAGCGGGTTCATCCGCGACTACGCCGGCGTGCTCGACGCCTTCCCGTCGGCCTCACTCGACTCGGCCGAGCTGCTGGCGGAGGCCCGGCGGGCGCTGCGGTCGGGCGACGTCGAATCGCGGTTCGACCTCGTGGCGGTCGATGACTTCCACGACCTGTCGATCGGCGCCCTCACTCTCGTGCGCGAGTTCGCGCGTCAGGGTGCCGACGTGGTGGCGTTCGGAGATCCGGATGCCGCGACCACCGGTTTCCGCGGCTCCGATGTGCGGGCGCTCGGCCGTCTCGCGCAGGTGCTCGGGGTGCCGACAGGTGCGCCCGTGGTGCTCGGCACCTCCTATCGGCAGCAGGGGCCGCTCCGGGAGTTCACCCAGCGGGTCACCGAGCGCATCGGCGCGGCGGCCGCAGGCCGCCAGCGCGCCACCGCCGACGCGGGTACGTCGGCTGCCGGGGTCGCCGCGGGGCGGGTGCTCACGATCCGGGCCGAGACGCGGGCCGGGGAGGTGGCGACCGTGGCACGGCTGCTGCGCGAGCGCTTCCTGCTGCACGGCACCGACTGGTCGCAGATGATCGTGGTGGTCCGGTCGGGTGCGCTGGTGCCCGCCATGGCACGCGGGCTCGGGCTCGCCGAGGTGCCCACGCGCACGCTCTCTGCCGTGCAGGCACTGCGCGACGACTACGCGGCCCGCCACCTCGCCGAAGGTGTGGCGCTCGCCGTGGGGAGGCAGGAGCCGACACCCGAGGTGCTCTCATCCGTGATCCTGGGGCCGCTCGGCGGGGTCGACGCCGTGGGGCTGCGGCGGTTGCGGCTCGCGCTGCGGCACGAAGAGCTCGCGCACGGCGGATCGCGGCACTCCGACGAACTGCTCGAAGAGGCGGTGCGGGTGCCCGGGTCGCTCGCGGTGATCGATTCCGCGCCCGCCCGCCGGGTCGCTGCGCTCGGCACCACCCTCGCCGCCGTCGCCGAACGGTACCGCGCCGGCGACAGCATCGAGGAACTGCTGTGGGAGCTGTGGCAGCGAACCCACCTCGCGGCCCGGTGGGGCGAGCTCGCGGCGGGCACCGGCATCGTCGCGGATGAGGCCAACCGTCATCTCGACGGCGCCGTCGCGCTCTTCACCGCCGCACGGCGCTCGGTCGAGCGGGAGCCCGATCGGCCCGCCGACCTGTTCCTCGACGAGTTCTTCGGGGTCGAGGTGCCTGAAGACACGCTCTCGCCGCGCTCCCGCTCCGACTCGGTGCTCGTCACGACCCCCACCGGAGCGGTCGGCGCGGAGTGCGCCGTGGTCGTGGTCGCGGGCCTCCAGGAGTCGGTCTGGCCGAACCTCCGGCTGCGCGGCTCGCTGCTGCATGCCCAGCGTCTGAGCGCGCTCGCCGACGCCGGAGGCGCGGGGGCGGATGGCGCCGGGTCACCGCGCGATGCCCCGCTCGGCAGCGGTGCAGGTGCCGACGCCGGAGGTTCCGGCGGTTCCCGTGCGGGCTCCGACGGCGACCGCATCGGCGAGCAGACCCGGGCCGATGTGTTGTCAGACGAGTTGCGGATGTTCGCGCTCGCCGTGTCGCGGTCGAGCGAGCTCACCGTGCTCAGCTGCGTGTCGAACGAAGACGAGCAGCCCTCGCCGTTCTTCGGGCTGGCACCGGATGCCGACCCGGTACCCCCCGTGCGTCATCCGCTCTCCCTCCGCGGGCTCACGGGGCACCTGCGCCGGCGCGTCACGGAGGAGGGCGATGCCCGGGCCGCGGCCGCGCTGGCCCGACTCGCCACCGAGCGGGTGCCCGGAGCCGACCCCGCCGAGTGGTACGGCCTGCTGCCGTCGTCGACCGAGGAGCCCGTCATCGATCCGGATGACGAGGAGGCCGTGGTGCGGGTGTCGCCCTCACGTATCCAGGCCTTCGAGGACTCGCCGCTCATGTGGTTCGTGGATCAGGTGGCGGGCGGCGCGCCCAGTATCGCGGCCGGGATCGGCACCATCGTGCACGCCGTGATGGAGCAGGCGAGCGCCGACCCCGATCGCGACCCGAGTCCGGAGGAGCTGCAGGAGGCCGCCGACGAGCGCTGGCGCGAACTGCGGTTCGAGGCGCCCTGGATCGAGCAGCGCGAGCGGCGTGCTCTCGAGACGAAGCTGCGCGGGCTCTCCGATTACCTGCGGGAGTTCCGGCGGGCCGAGAACTCGGGCAGCAAACAGCTCGTGGGGGCCGAGGCGGTGTTCACCTTCCGGCAGGGCCGCGCGCTCGTGAGTGGGTCGATCGACCGGGTCGAGCGGGATGCCGACGGCTCGCTGCGCGTGATCGACCTGAAGACGGGCAAGTACCCGGTGAGCGAGGGTGACATGCCGGCGCACGCCCAGATGGCCGCGTATCAGGTGGCGCTCATCCGCGACTCGGTCGAGGGGATCGAGCCGGGCGACGTGCTCGGGGGTGCCCAGTTGCTCTACGTGTCGAAGGGAACCAGAGGGTCGACCTTCACGCTGCGCACGCAGCATCCGCTCGACGACGAGGGGCTCGCCGAGATCGAGCGACGTATCGAGACGGTGGCGGAGGGCATGGCGGGCGCGGTGTTCAGAGGCGTGGCCGACCCGGGGGAGCGCGACAACCAGAGCCGCTACGAGTACCGCATCCAGCTGATCAAGGCGGTGTCGGAATGAGCGACGCCCTCTTCGACCTGTCGGCGCTCGACGACCCGGAGGCGTTCGCACCCGTTGGCGCACGGGTGGCGGCGGAGGAGCGCGGCGGGGCTCAGGTGACGGAGGCGGCCCGTGCCGCTGCCACCGCTGCGGAGATCTCCGCCTTCGACATCGCCGACCGGCTCGGGCTGCCGCGCCCCACCGACCAGCAGCGCGCGGTGATCGAGGCTCCGATGGATGCGCGCATCGTCGTGGCGGGTGCCGGCAGCGGCAAGACGGAGACCATGGCGAACCGGGTCGTCTGGCTCGTGGCCAACGGCCTCGTGGGAGTGCCCGAGGTGCTCGGCCTCACCTTCACGCGCAAGGCGGCCGGTGAACTGGCGGTGCGCATCCGCGACCGGCTCGCCCAGCTCGCGGCCTCCGGCCTCGGCGACGTGGTGTTCGATCGTTTCGACGCACCCGAGATCGCCACCTACAACGCCTTCGCGAACAGCATCTTCCGCGAGAACGCCGTCACCATCGGCCGCGAGGGTGAGGCGGCGGTGCTGAGCGAGGCCTCGGCCTGGCAGCTGGCCCGCAAGGTCGTGGTGGCCTCCGGCGACGAGCGCTTGCTGCGCATCGACAAGTCGGTCGACGTCGTCACCTCGGCGGTGCTGCAGGTGAGCCGCGCCCTGAGCGAGAACGTCGTGTCGTCCGGGCCCGTCGCACGGTACGCCGAGCAGTTCGCCCGCATCGCGGAGCTGCCGAAGGCCGCGGCGAAAGACGGCTCGATTCCGCCCGGCGTGTTCGCCTACGTCGAACGCGCCGTGGGCCAGGTGTCGGCGCTGCCGTTGCTGCTCGACCTCGCGGATGCCTACGCCGAGGAGAAGATCCGCCGCGGCTACGTGGAGTTCTCCGACCAGATCGCGCTGGCGCTCGCGATCGTCGAGTCGAACCCGCGCGTCGTCGCCGACTACCGCGAGCGCTATCGCGTGGTGCTGCTCGACGAGTATCAAGACACGAGCGTGGTGCAGACCCGGTTGCTCTCGACGCTCTTCCGTGGTCACGCCGTGATGGCCGTCGGCGACCCGCACCAGTCGATCTACGGATGGCGGGGCGCCAGCGCCGCGAACCTCGCCCGCTTCGGTCGCGACTTCGGCGGGGCAGAAGCTCCGCCTTTCGCCCTTTCGACGAGCTGGCGCAATCCACAGCTGGTGCTCGACGCGGCCAACACCCTCGTGGCGCCGCTCTCGGCCTCCGCGGGGATCGCGGTCGAGAAGCTCGCCGCGCGGCCGGGCGTGGCCCGGGGCGCGCTCGACGTGCGTTTCGAGGAGACCATCATCGACGAGGCGCACTCCGTGGCGGCCTGGTTCGAGGAGCGTCTGGTTCCTGATGCCGACGGGCGCCGCCGTTCCGCGGCCCTGCTCTGCCGCTCGGTGAAGAAGATCGAGCCGTTCACCGCGGCGCTCGAGGCCCGCGGCATCCCGTACCACGTGCTCGGAATCGGCGGTCTGCTCGCTCAACCCGCCATCGCCGACCTCGTGTCGACCCTGCGCGTGCTCTACTACCCGACGGCCGGTCCCGACCTGCTGCGAGTTCTGGCGGGAGCGCGCTGGAGGATCGGACCCAAAGACCTGGTGGCGTTGCGCTCGCTCGCATCGTGGATCGCCGAGCGCGACCATCGTTTCCAGAAGCTGGATCCCGACGTCACAGGGCAGCTGCGCGCATCCGTTGTGGCCGATGAAGACCGCTCGATCGTCGATGCCCTCGATTTCATGGCCACCGCGAAGCCCGAGCACAGCGCGCTGGCGGGGTTCAGTGACATCGGGCGGGAGAGGTTGCGCCGCGCTGCCCTGCAGCTCGCCCACTTGCGCAGCCGTGCCGGTCTCGGCCTGCTCGACTTCGTCGACCTCGTGCAGCAGGAGCTACTGCTCGATGTCGAGGTGCTGGCGAGTCCGCATGCGGCGGAGGGCCGCGCCGGGCTCGATGCCTTCGCCGAGCAGCTCACCTCGTTCCTCGCGCTCGACCCCGCGGCCGGCCTCGGCGAGTTCCTGGCCTGGCTCGAGGAGGCCGAGAAGCGCGACCGCCTCGAGCCACGCAGCGACGAGCCCGAGCCCGGCACGGTGCAGATCCTCACAATCCACGGGGCGAAGGGGCTGGAATGGGATGTGGTGGCCATCCCGCGCATGGTCGAGAAGGAACTGCCGGGGGCCCCGATGTCGACCCAGGGCTGGCTCACGTTCGGCGAGCTGCCCTTCGACTTCCGCGGTGACGCCGCGGAGCTGCCGACACTGCACTGGCGGGGCCTCGACGTGCAGAACGATTTCCGGCCCGCTCTCGACGCCTTCAGCGATGCCAACTCGAACCACTACGCGGCCGAGCAACGGCGGCTGATCTACGTGGCCGTCACTCGCGCCCGAGAGCACCTGCTGCTCGCCGGCTCGTTCTGGACAACCGGGCTCAAGGGTGCCCGAGGCCCGGGCTCGTACCTGCGGGAACTCGAGTCGGCAGGCCTGATCGAGCACGGCGTGCTTCCGGAGGCGCCCCAGGCCGAGGAGAATCCGCTCGCTGAGGCGGAGAGCTGGACGATCTGGCCGCGTGATCCGCTCGGCGGCCGGCGGTCGCGGGTGGCGGCTGCCGCCGCTCTGGTCGAGCGGGCCGACCCGGCAGCGGCCACTCCCTGGGATCACGAGATCGAGCTGCTGCTCGCCGAACGGGCCGCGCGCGACGGCGAGACGCTGCTCGATCTGCCCGCGCGCATCCCGGCCTCCCGCTTCAAGGACTACGTGTCGGAGCCGCAGAAGGTGCTGCGCGGCCTCGCCCGGCCCATGCCGGAGCGGCCCTACCGCCAGACCCGGCTCGGCACCCGGTTCCACAGCTGGGTGGAGGAGCTGTACCGGCGCGGCGGGAGTACCGACCTCGTGCCCGCATCCGCTCTGGGTGACGACGCCCTCGACCGCCTGGACCACGAGACCGACGCCTTCGAAGACTCCTCCTCGCGACCCGTCGATTTTGGCCCTTCCCGTGCCGTCATGGGGCCAGAATCGACGGATCGCGAGGAGCAGATGGGGCTCGAGGAGGCGGAGCAGCGCCGGCTCGACGAACTCATCGCGCTCTTCGGTGCCTCCGACTTCGCGGGGCGGAAGCCCGTGGAGGTGGAGGTGGAGATCCACCTCGTGCTCGCCGGCCGCATCATCATCTGCAAGATCGACGCGATCTTCGCCGAGGGCGACCGCTTCGAGGTGGTGGACTGGAAGACGGGCAAGGCGCCCGTCGATGCCGACGACCTCGAGCTGAAGCAGCTGCAGCTCGCCCTCTACCGGCTCGCCTATGCGCGCTGGAAGGGCATCGACGTCGACCGCGTGGACGCGTCGTTCTACTTCGTGGCCGACGACCGCGTCATCCGGCCCGAGCGGCTCTTCAGCGAGGCCGAACTGGTGGCGCTCATCGAGAGCTCGATGGCCTGACGTCGGCGCCGGCGCGCGACGGGAAGGCCGGGCCGTCGCGCGCGGATCGACTTGCCGCGAAGTGTTGCCCGCGGCGTGGGCTTGCCACAAGTTGTGGCAAGTGGAGCGGGGGGGCTGGGGGTTGCGTGGGCGAGTTGCCGCGAAGTGTGGTTTGCGGGGTGGGGTTGCCACATGTTGTGGCAAGTGGAGTGGGGGCTGGGTGGGTGCGGGGGCGACTTGCCGCAAAGTGTTGCCTGCGGGGTGGGGTTGCCACATGTTGTGGCAAGTGGAGGGCGAGGGCGACTCGAGGGGTGGGGTCAGTCTTCGGCGATGCGGTTCGCGTGTGCCGTGGCCCCGGATGCGGCACCCGGGATCGGCGTGCGATCGAGCATGGCCTCCACGTCTTCGACCGCCATGATCTGGCCGGTATCGGTCGACAACGGGTTCAGGAGGTCGTTCTCGACGGTGGCCCGGAGGCTCGCCAGCATGGCCACCGCGTCGGCCACCACGGAGTCATCGCGGCTGTCGATGCCGTGCAGCAGCCAGCGGGCGATCTCGAGTTCGGCATACAGTCGGGCACGCTTGCGCAACTGGTGGTCGGCGGGCCGGGCGAGAGCGGCTTCATAGCCGTCGTACACGAGGTCGGCGCTCGATGCGCTCGACGCGGAGTTGAGCCAGTACAGGTCGAGGGCGGGATCACCGACGCGCAGGTTCTGCCAGCCGATCACTCCCGTGACCTGGTGATCGATGAGCAGGAACGACTCGGGTGCCAGGGCGCCGTTCACCACGGTGGGCTGGAACTGCCAGAGCGCACTGTCGTCGAGTGCCGTGGCCCAGCGTGTGAGCAGCTCCTTCGGCACCTTGCCGCTGGCTCCGGCGCGATCGGCGAGCTTGCGCGAGGTGACGGCGATCTGGGTGGCCGTGTTCGTGGTGAGCCCCGCATCCGACACCACCGAGGTGGGCAGCGAGTGCACGGCGGCGATGGCGCGCCCGATCGACACGGATGCGCTGTGCTCGCCCCCGACATCGGCCAGCGTCGCCGGGTGCCCCGGGATGAAGTCGTAGACCACGGCTCGGGTCTCGCCCACGGGCGCCTGGCCGACGAAAGAGGGGATGTGGAACGGCAGCCGCGACCGCACACCCGGCGTGAGCGCATTCAGCGCCACGAGGTCGCGCGACTGCTCCGATTCGGCGTCGGAGTCGACCGGCACACGCACGGCGTACTCCTCGCCCGAGCGCAGCGTGACGACGGCCGCGTCGAAGCGGCCGGCCGCGGAATTCGTGAGCGCGCGGGTGGCCACGATGTCGGCTCCGGCGACGGCCGAAGTCGCGAGCGCGGCTAGAGTGAGGTGGGATCTCGCCATACCTCTAGGGTAGGGCGGCTGGTCCCGGCCACGGCTTTCGCCACGCACGATTGAGCAACCATGTCACGCGCCTTTCAGTCCCTCCTGCCGCTTGCGCGGCACCGAATCGACCGCGATCACGCCGCGCGCACCGATCCCGGCCTCCTCGACAGCCACTGGGCCGCCGACGCAGCCCGTGTGCTCGTGCTGCACCGCGGTCAGGCGCTGGCCCGCACCGGCGCGAACCCCACCGGGTGGGACGGCTTCGGTCGCGCACCCGACCTCGTGGTGCGCCCCGAGCTCGCCTCCATCCGCCCCTCCGAGCTGCCCGATGTCGTGGCGGAAGCCCTCGGCGTGCGCCTCTATCTCGGGGTGTCGGCCGAAGGCGATCCGCATTTCGCCATCTCGGTGACGGATGAGCAGGCGCCGGCCTTCGAGACCGCCGACTCCAGCTGGGTGAATCTGCGCATGGTCGCCGCCGACCTCGACGACGCCGCCGCGGGCCTCTTCACCGAATCTCTCGCCATGTTCAACTGGCACGCCACCCACACGCACTGCCCGCGGTGCGGCGCCGAGACGCTGGTGGAGGCCGGCGGCTGGGTGCGGCGCTGCCCGGTGCAGGACATCGAGCTCTTCCCGCGTACGGATGCCGCGGTGATCGTGGGCATCGTCGACCGCGACGACCGCCTGCTGCTCGGTTCGAACGCGCTCTGGGAGAGCAACCGCTATTCACTGCTCGCCGGCTTCGTGGAGCCGGGGGAGTCGCTCGAGGCCGCCGCCATCCGCGAGATCGCGGAGGAGTCGGGTGTGGTGATCGATGACCCCGAGTACCTCGGATCGCAGCCGTGGCCGTTCCCCGCCTCGCTCATGGTGGGCTTCCTCGCCCGGGTCTCCGACGAGCACCCGGTGGAGCTGCAGCCCGACGGCGAGGAGATCCTCGACCTGCGCTGGTTCACCCGCGAGCAGCTCGCCGACCCGGCGAGCGGCGTGCTGCTGCCCGGGAGCTCCTCGATCGCCCGGGCGATCATCGAGCGCTGGTACGGCGGCCCTCTGCCCGAGCCGGAGCGCGCGTGACGGAACCCTCCGCCGACGCCCTGCTCGATGCCCTCGATCCGCAGCAGCGGGTGGCGGCACGATCGCTGCTCGGCCCGGTGTGCATCCTCGCCGGTGCGGGCACCGGCAAGACCCGGGCCATCACGCACCGGATCGCCTACGGGGTCGCCACCGGCGTGTACCCCCCGAACCGGGTGATGGCTCTCACCTTCACCGCCCGCTCGGCGGCCGAACTGCGCACGCGGCTGCGCGGACTCGGGGCGCACGGCGTCGCCGCCCGCACCTTTCATTCGGCAGCCCTCGCACAGCTCAACTACTTCTGGCCGCAGGTGATCGGGGGAGAGGCCCCCAAGATCCTCGACAACAAGGCGCGGGCCATCGCGCACGCCGCCGAGGGGCTGAAGCTGCGGCTCGACACCGCCACTCTGCGCGACCTGGCCGCCGAGATCGAGTGGCGCAAGGTCTCCAACCTCAGCATCGCCGAGTACGAGCTCGCCGCGCGGTCGAGCCGGTCGTTGCCTCAGGGGGTGTCGGTCGAGCAGATGGTGCAGGTGAGCGAGCGCTATGAGCAGCTCAAAGACGAGCGGCGCCAGCTCGACTTCGAAGACGTGCTGCTCGTGACCGCCGGCATGATCGAGGTCGAGCCATCCGTCGCCATCCAGGTGCGCGAGCAGTACCGCTTCTTCACCGTCGACGAGTTCCAGGATGTCTCACCCCTCCAGCATCACCTCCTCCAGCAGTGGCTCGGCGACCGCCGCGACCTCTGTGTGGTGGGCGATGCCAGCCAGACCATCTATTCGTTCGCGGGCGCGAGTGCCGACTACCTGCTCGGCTTCGGGCGGGCGCACCAGAGCGCCACCATCGTGTCTCTCGAGCAGAACTACCGGTCGACGCCCGCGATCGTGGCGGGGGCGAACCGGCTGATGCGGGGGAGGCCCGGAGCCCTGACCCTGCACGCGGCGTCGAGCAGTGCACCGGGCGCGGATGCGCCGGCTGAGGGTGCCCCGGTCGCGCAGCCCGAGCATCCGGACCCCGTCATCACCGCGTACGCCGACGACCAGGCGGAGGCCGCCGGCATCGCCGCCGACATCCGATCGCTCGTCGCGCAGGGGATCGAACCGCAGGACATCGCGGTGCTCTATCGCGTGAACGCGCAGACCGCGCTGCTGGAGCAGGCGCTCACGGCCGCCGGAGTGGCGTATCAGCTGCGCGGCGGTGCACGGTTCTTCGACCAGCCCGAGGTGAAGCGGGCCGTGATGGAGCTGCGGGCGGCATCCGTCTCCATCGTCGATGAGCCGCTGTTCAAGTCGGTGAGCGATGTGCTGCGCACGCGCGGCTGGTCGCAGGAGGCGCCCGAGGGTCTGGGTGCCGTGCGCGACCGGTGGGAGGCGCTGAACGCCCTCATGGGGCTCGCCGAGGGGATGCCGCCCGGCACGACGTTCCGGCAGTTCACCGACGAGCTGCTCGAACGGCAGTCGTCGCACCACGAGCCCACCGTGCGGGCGGTGACGCTCGCCACCCTGCACTCGGCCAAGGGACTCGAGTGGCGGGCCGTGTTCGTGGCCGGGGTGTCGGAGGGTCTGCTGCCGATCAGCCATGCTGCCGGGCTCGAGGGCGTCGACGAGGAGCGGCGGCTGCTGTACGTGGGGCTCACCCGGGCCAAGGAACGGCTCTCGCTCTCGTGGGCGGCCGGTGGGTCGCGGAGGTCGGGAGTTCGCGAGCCGTCGCGTTTCCTGGCGGAGACAGGCATCCGCAGCGCGGGTGGGGACTGACGGGCTCGAGCTCGTCGAGCCACTCGCCGGGTTCGAGGCCTTCGGCCACGGCGAGCCGCGGAAGACGCACCACCCGGGTCGCCCAGCCTCCGCCGGAAGAGCTCAGGATGCGCGCCACGACCGGTGCGAGCACCGCCAGTCCGTGGGCATCGGCTGACGGCGCTCGCCGACGTGCGAGCTGGGCGGCCAGGGCGGGCCAGGCCTCGTCGCGGTCGGTCTGGTGCAGTTCGAGGCAGGTGGCGCACGGGCCTCTGCCGGGAGACACCAGCGGCCCCACACGGATGGTGCGGTCGCCGAACCTCACCAGCAGATGCGGCACGTCGGCCCGCAGCCAGAGGCCCGCCGCCCGTGGTGACACCACGTAGTGCGACAGCACGACCGCGACTCGCTTTCCGGCGCCTGCTCCGGATGTCGCCCTCCACGCCGCACCGGGCTCGAGTGCGTGGCATCCTGTGTCGGCTGCGGGTGAGCGGGCGACGCCGCAGGGTGGCTCGCAGGGCACTTCGGCGCCCACGGACACCCGTGCGCCGAGCGCTCCGAGCAGCGTGTGGAGGGTCGCCGCATCCCGTGGGGGGCCGTCGATGGCGATGGTGTGCCCCGCGAGGGGTGGGGGCACCCGGTCGCACAGTGCGGGACCCACCCGGGCGAGCAGCTCCGCGACCCGCACCGGATTCCAGCCGTGCGACACCACGGCGTCGTCGAGCATCGCGGGCGTGACGCCCGCGCGGAGCAACTCGATCACGATCTCGTCGTCGGGCGAGAGGTCGTCGAGCACGATCACGGGTGGCTCGACACCCACCTGGAGGCAGAACGGCGTGCGCCACACGAGGGGGCGGGTGGGGTCGAGTCGGAGTGCCATCCGGGCATCCTGCCGCATCCGGAACGCTCGACATGAGTTGTCCACAGGCGCAGCACCGAGAATCGCCTGATTCCCTCCCGGCGCGGCTCCAGACCGGCTCAGTCGGTGCCGAGCAGCCCGGCCAACCGCGCGTAGAAGGCGGCGGGGTCACCGGCGAGGGAGGCCTTCACCATCGCGGTCCAATCGTCGACGATCACCTCGATCGCGCCGTCGGCGAGACCGTCGAACGACCGGCGTGGAACCTCACGGGGATCGATCTTCGGGCCGTCGTAGCCGACCGAGATGTCGGTGTCGGCCGCGCCGAGCAGCACGCCCTGCACGAACGTGCCCTGCCCCGCGAGTTCGAGGCGCACCCCGTTCGTCAGGTTCCACTCCGCCGCCTTCGCGGCCGAGTACGAGCCCGAGCCGGGAGTGGAGAACCACGACAGGGCCGACAGCACGTTCACGATCGCGCCGCCGCCGTTCGCCGCCAGCACCGGGCTGAATGCACGGACCATGTCGAGGGTGCCCCAGAAGTGCGTGTCCATCTCGCGGCGCACCTCGGTGAGATCGCCCGTGACGAGGGCGGCGCCCGTGGCGATGCCGGCGTTGTTGACGAGGAGGGTCACATCCGGTGCGGCGGAGGCAGCGGCGACCACCGAGTCGTGGTCGAGAAGATCAAGCCGCAGCGGAACGACCCGGGTGTCGTCGAAGTCGAGCGTCTCGGGCCGGCGCGCCGTGGCGTAGACCCTGCGGGCACCGCGGTCGAGCAGTTCGAGAACGAACTGGCGGCCGATGCCGCGATTGGCTCCGGTGACGAGGGCGATCTGGTCGGTGATGTTCATGACGTCCTTGCTTTTCGTGCGGATTCTGAGCTGCGCGGGTCTCGGAAGCCCCGGCGTCGAGTACTCTAAAACCTCACGTTGACGTCAAAGGCAAGTCGACGGGGAGGGCAGGGAATCGGATGCGCATCGGCGACGTCGCACAGCGAGCCGGGGTCAGCCCGCGGGCGCTCCGCTACTACGAAGAGCAGGGCCTGCTCACCTCGGAGCGCACCCCGAGTGGTCAGCGCGTCTATCCCGACGCGGCCGTGGAGCGGGTGCAGCTCATCCAGCAGCTGTTCACCGCCGGCCTGCCGAGCCGCAGCATCCTGCGGCTGCTGCCCTGCATCGACACCGGCCACGGGTCACCCGAGGCCTTCGAGCTGCTCGCCGCCGAGCGCGACCGCATCACGGCGGCGATGGCCGACCTTGCCTCCGCCCGCGATGCGCTCGACCGCGTCATCGATCTGGCCAACCACCCGACCCCCGAGCACTGCCCGGCCCTTCGCGAACCGGCCTGGGCGCCCTACAAACCCGAGCCTGTCACCGCGCACTGACCGCTGGCGACCAGGTGGGACATCCCCACTCCTGGTACGAAGCTCGCCGAAGACGGCCGAACTTGGCGCCAGAGTCGCAGATCTCCACCTGCGCTTCGGCCCGCGCCGACGGCAGCCGTGCGCCGACCCACCACGATCGGATGCGACATCCGCACCCCTGACGCGAAGCTCGCCTGATACGGCCGAGCTTGGCGCGAGAGGTGCTGATCTCCGCCCGCCTGCCCGGTGCCAGGGCAGCGCCACGCGTCGACGCCGTGCCCCTAGGGTGCGGGCGGCTGCTCGTCGTCGTTCTTCGCGGCTTCCTCGCGCAGCAGTTCGTCGAGCGCCTGGTCCATCTCGTCGGGCTCTGGGGCTCCTGCCTGCAGCCGGGCCACGAACGCGGCGGGGTCGTCGAGGTCGGTCGAGGTGGGCACCACGTCGGGGTGCGACCACAGCTCGTCGCGCTGATCCTGACCCACGGCATCCGTGACGGCCTGCCAGAGCGCCGCGGCGTCGCGGAGGCGCCGCGGCCGCAGTTCGAGGCCGATGAGCGCACCGAACGCCGACTCGGCCGGCCCGCCGGTGGCCCGGCGGCGGCGGACGGTCTCGGCGATCGCGTTCCAGCGCGGCAGCCGGCTCGATGCCTGCGCCGTCACGACGTCGACCCAGCCCTCGATGAGCGCGAGCGTGGTCTCGAGTCGCGCGAGTGCGTGCTCCTGCTGCTCCGTCTTCGGCGGGATGAGAGCACCGCTCGCCATGGCGTTGCGCAGCTCTTCGGGATTCGACGGGTCGAAACTCTCGGCGAGCTCTTCGAGCCGCGAGGTGTCGATCGAGATGCCCTTCGCGAACTCGGTGATCGACGAGATGAGATGCAACCGCAGCCAGCGCGCGTGCCGGAACAGCCGAGCGTGTGCCAACTCGCGGATGGCCAGATAGAGCTGCACCTCCGAGACCGGGATGTCGAGGCCGTCGCCGAACTCGGCCACGTTCTGCGGCACGAGCGCCGCCTGCCCCTCTTCGAGCAGCGGGATGCCGACGTCACCGCCCGACACCACCTCGCGGGAGAGCTGCCCCACGATCTGCCCGAGCTGCATCGCGAAGAGCGTGCCGCCCAGGTTGCGCATGAGCTGCGAGGCGCCGGCGATCATGCCGGCCATCTCCTCGGGTGCCTGGTCGCGCAGAACGTCGGTGAGGGCATCCGAGATGCTGACCGCCACGGGTTCGGCCAGCTGCGTCCACACGGGCACCGTGGCGGTGGCCCACTCGGCGCGGGTGAGCAGGCGCGGGGCGACCGCGGAGTCGGTGAGCGCGGTGACCTCGTCGAGCCACATCGACGCGATGTGCAGAGCCTGGTCGAGCGCGGCGCGGGTCTCGTCGGTGATGCCGAGGCTGCCCTGGCCGGCGATCTCCTCCGCCTTCTGGCGGGCCGCATCCCAGCTCACCCCGTCTCCGGAGGCCTGCATCGCGTTCTGCAGCTGCTGCATGAGCTGCGACACGGCGGCCGGATCGGAGGGCAGCCCGGCGGCGCTCGCGAGCTTCGATGGATCGATGTCGGAATTCCCCGAGAGGAATGCGTTCAGCATGTCGCGGAACTCGTCCTCGGGCTGGTCGCGGTGCTCGTCGCTCACCATGTCTCCTTCGTCGGCAGCGCGCGTGGCGGAGCGGGAGGCTCCCCGGAAGTTCCATGCGGGCTGTCAGATAGTGTTTCTACGCTAACTCCTGGCCCGCCGCCCAGGCTGGGTTTTCGCATAAGCTTGAGCGCTCGGTCGTGCGCCCGTGGCGAACACACACGACCACGCACCGACGCCCGAGCGAGAGGATCCCGTGAGCCTGTTCGAACCCGAGGACGGGCGCCCGCGCACCTCCCGCCGCGTGCGCACCGGCTGGACCCTTCTCGTCTCCGCCCTCGTTCTGGGCCTCGTGATGAGCTTCCTGCCGGCGCCCTACGTCATCGAGCAGCCCGGTCCGGTCTTCAACACCCTCGGCACGCAGCAGCAGGACGGTGAGGATGTGCCGCTCATCGCGATCACGGGCGCCGAGACCTACCCCACGGCCGGAACCCTCGACATGCTCACGGTCTCCGTGCGCGGCAACCGCGAGAACCGGCCCTCCTGGGCCGAGGTGGTCTCGGCCTGGTTCGACTCCAGCAAGGCCGTGCTGCCCATCGACCAGGTGTATCCGCCGAGCGTCACCACCGAGCAGCGCGACCAGCAGAACGCCACCCTCATGGTCGACAGCCAGCAGGAGGCCGTGGCCGCCGCCCTCACCGAACAGGGGATCGCCTTCGGCACCAACGTCACCGTCGCCGGTGTCGACCCGTCGGGCCCCGCGGCGGATTCCCTGCAGGCCGGTGACGTCATCCTCTCGGTGAACGGCGAGACGCCCTCCGACGTCGACTCGCTGAGAGCGGCGCTCGCCGCCAACGGAACGGATGCCCCGGCCACCCTCGTCGTCCGCCGCACCGCCGACGACGGCAGCACCTCCGAGCAGACGTTCTCGATCACCCCCACGATCTCGGCCCAGACGGGCGCCCCCGCTCTCGGTGTGAGCGT
Organism: Herbiconiux sp.; assembly: GCF_004297105.1. GTDB lineage: Bacteria > Actinomycetota > Actinomycetes > Actinomycetales > Microbacteriaceae > Herbiconiux. The sequence continues at coordinate 262,322 of NZ_SCVE01000006.1, read as the reverse complement.
GGGCTACAGCTACGACTTCCCGTTCGACGTCGAGATCCAGCTCAACGACGTGGGGGGCCCGAGCGCCGGCATGATGTTCGCGCTCGGCATCATCGACATGCTCACCCCGGGCGAGCTCAACGGAGGCCAGAACGTGGCCGGAACGGGCACGATCGATGCCGCGGGCGACGTCGGACCCATCGGCGGAATCCGGCAGAAGATGTACGGGGCGCGGGATGCGGGGGCCACCTGGTTCCTCGCCCCCGCCTCGAACTGCGACGAGGTCGTCGGCCACGTGCCCGACGGCATCACGGTGTTCGCGGTCTCCACGCTCAGCGACTCGATCACCGCACTCGACACGATCGCGAGCGGCGGCGACACCTCGGCGCTCACCACCTGCGACGCCGTGCAGTCGACCCCCGCGCAGAGCGAGTAGGACTTCATCCGGGAGAGGGCGTCCCACTACCGCAGGCGGGCGCCCTCGATCCAGACGCCGCTCGGTGCGAGGCGCGCGAGCTCGGGCACCGCCAGGGTCGACGGGTCGACGGGCAGCGCCATCAGGTCAGCGCGCGCCCCCACCGTCAGGTCGCCCCAGAGGCTCTCCTCGAAGGCCTGGTAGGCGACCCCGCTCGTGTAGGCCTGGATCGCCTCCTCCAGGGTCAACCGCTCCGCAGGCACCCAGGACGCCGCCCACTCCCCGGGCACCTGCCGGCTGATCGCCACCGCGATCGCCGCCCAGGGCTCGAACGACGAGACCGGCCAGTCCGAACCGAAGGAGATCCTGGCGGTGCGGGCGAGCGTGGCGAACGGATACTGGGCGCGGCCCCGGCGTTCCCCGAGCCGAGGGAGCGTCAGCTCGGTCATCACGGAGTCGGCGCAGGCCCAGAGCGGCTGCACGTTCGCGACCACCCCGAGCCGGGCGAACCGCGGGATGTCCACCGGGTCGATCAGCTGGGCGTGAGCGATGACCGGGCGACGGTCGCGCGCGCCGTTCTGCCGCTCCGCGTACTCGACGGCGTCGAGCGCCGCCCGCACGCCCGCATCCCCGATCGCATGGATGTGCACCTGGAAGCCATGGCCATCGAACGCGCACACGGCACGGGCGAGCTCGCCGGCATCCCAGTTCGGCATGCCGCGGCTGTGCGCGCATCCGACGTACGGCTCGATGACCGCGCCCGTTCCCGCCTCGATCACGCCGTCGGCGAAGAACTTCACGGTGTGGCCGGTCACGCGGCCCGGTGCGCGGCGGCGCAGCTCTGCCCGGCCCGACCGCGCGGCGTCGAGATCACGCCGCCAGCTCGCGGGTGAGGCGAGGAAGGCGAGATTCGCGCGGATCGCGGCGCGACCCGTCTCGGCCGCGGTGGCCCACGCGCTCAGGGCATCCGGCTCGACCCAGGCGTCCTGCACCCAGGTGATGCCCGCCGCGGCCAGGCGCGTGGTGGCGGCCGATATCGCCTGAACCGATGTGGCCGCCGGGATCGGGGGCGCGGCCCGCTCCACCAGGCGCCAGGCACCCCACTCCCGCAGGGTGCCCACTGGCACGCGACTCCGGTCGCGCACGATCTCCCCATCGGGCGGCTCCTGGGTGTCGCGGTCGATCCCCGCCGCCTCCAGGGCACGCGTGTTGACCCAGGCGGTGTGGAAATCGGATGCGCGCAGCCACACCGGCCGGTCGGCGCACACCTCGTCGAGCCACTCCGCCAGGAACACGCCCTCCGGAGCGAGAGTCGGGTCGTATCCGTCGCCGCGCACCCAGGGCTCCAGCGGATGCTCCTCGGCCCAGGCGCGCACCCGCTCCTGCACCTCGCTGATCGAGGCCGCCCCCTGCAGATCCGCCAGCCACGTGTCGAGGCCGCCGTTCAACGGATGCGCGTGGCCGTCGCCGAAGGAGGGGAGGAGCACTCCGCCCTCGAGGTCGACCACCTCGTCCGCGGTGTTCGCCCGCTCCTCCGCGTCGTCGCCGAGCGCGGCGATGAGACCGCCCTCGACCGCCAGGGCCCGCGGTGCGGCGGCTCCGATCCCGATCGAGCCATTGCGGAACACGAGTACCGACATCCGTCCACCTTCCGATCCGCGTCGAGGTTATCCACCAGCGGGCTCACAGCCGCCCGTCCGTAGGATTGCGTTGTCTAAGATTGATGGACATCGCACAGCGTGGTGGACATCGACCCGCGAGCACCGCAGCACAAACGCAGAGGCACACGTGACTTCCCAAACAGCAGAGAAGCCCGCACGACGTTCGAGAGTCACTCTCGCGATCGCCATCGCGATCGTGGTCGTGCTCGCCATACTCTTCTTCGTCTTCTCCACTCTCTACACCGAGATCCTCTGGTACGACCAGCTCGGTTTCCTCAGCGTGCTCACCACGCAGTGGCTGGCCGGTGCGGTGATGTTCTTCATCGGCTTCTTCGCCATGGCCCTTCCCGTGTGGGCCTCCATCGAGATCGCCTTCCGCCGGCGACCCGTGTACGCGAAGCTCAACTCCCAGCTCGACCGCTACCAGCAGGTGATCGAGCCGCTCCGCCGCCTCGCCACCTTCGGGGTGCCCGCGGTGCTCGGCCTCTTCGCCGGTGTGGCCACGGCCTCGCGCTGGCAGCTCACGCTGCAGTACCTCAACCGCACCTCGTTCGGCCAGACCGACCCGCAGTTCAACCTCGACATCTCGTTCTACATCTACGATCTGCCGTTCTGGCAGGGGGTCGTGGGCTTCGCCTCGGCCGTGGTCATCGTCGCGGGTCTGGCGGGCATCGCCACGAGCTACCTCTACGGCGCCATCCGCTTCTCGCAGCGCGAGGTTCGCATCTCGAAGATCGCGCGCATCCAGATGGCCGTCACCGCGGCGCTCTACCTCCTGCTGCAGGCCGTGAGCATCTGGCTCGACCAGTACGCCACGCTCGCCAACAGCTCGGGCATCATCACGGGTGCGTCGTACTCCGATGTGAACGCCACCATCCCGGGCCTGCAGATCCTCGCGGGCATCGCGGCCATCGTGGCCGTGCTCTTCATCGTGGCGGCCGTCATCGGCCGCTGGCGCCTGCCCATCATCGGCACCGCGCTGCTCATCGTCAGCGCCCTCATCCTGGGTTCGCTCGCGCCCTGGGTCGTGCAGCGATTCCAGGTCGACCCGTCCGAGCGCACGCTCGAAGCCGAGTACATCCAGCGCAACATCGACATGACGCGGGATGCCTACGGGGTGGCCGACGTCGAGGAGACGCCCTACCAGGCCACCACCACGGCCGAGCCGGGTGCCCTGCGCAACGACGCCGCGACGACGGCGAACATCCGCATCCTCGACCCCGCGCTGGTCACGAAGTCGTTCCAGCAGCTGCAGCAGTTCCGGCAGTACTACCAGTTCCCCGACCACCTCGACGTCGACCGGTACACCATCGACGGCCAGGTTCAGGATGCGGTGGTCACCGTGCGAGACATCAACATCGACGCGCTCGGCTCCTCGGCCACCTGGTACAACCAGACCGTGGTCTACACCCACGGCTACGGCGTGGTCGCCGCCTACGGCAACCAGCGATCGGCCGACGGTCAGCCCGTGTTCCTCGAGTCGGGCATCCCCTCGGTGGGTTCGCTCGGCGACTTCGAGCCTCGCATCTACTTCGGCGAGAACTCGCCGCCGTACTCGATCGTGGGCGGGCCCGAGGGCTCCTCGAACATCGAGCTCGACTACCCGTCGGGCGAAGACGGCGCCTCCCAGACCTACACCACGTTCGAGGGCGACGGCGGGCCGAAGCTCGACAACGTGTTCAAGCGCCTCGTCTACGCGCTGAAGTTCCAGTCGGAGCAGATCTTCCTCTCCGATGCGGTGAACGACGACTCGCAGATCCTCTACGACCGCGACCCCGCGCAGCGCGTGTCGAAGGTCGCGCCGTACCTCACCATCGACTCCGACCCCTACCCCTCGGTGGTCGACGGCAGAGTGGTGTGGATCGTCGACGGCTACACCACGTCGTCGAACTACCCCTACTCGAAGGTGCAGTCGCTCAAGCAGACCATCGCCGACACCTACACGCCGGCCCCGGCGTACCCGGTCGACGACATCAACTACATCCGCAACTCGGTGAAGGCCACGGTCGACGCCTACGACGGTAAGGTCACGCTCTACGCGTGGGACGACCAAGACCCGATCCTGCAGACCTGGGAGAAGATCTACCCCGCCACGGTCAAGCCGATCAGCGAGATGAGCGGCGAGCTGATGAGCCACGTACGCTACCCGGCCGACCTCTTCAAGGTGCAGCGTTCCATCCTGGGCACCTACCACGTCACCGACTCCGGCTCGTTCTACTCGCAGGAAGACGCGTGGACCACGCCGAACGACCCCACCTCGTCGTCGACCAACCCCACGCTGCAGCCGCCCTACTACCTCACGCTGCAGATGCCGACGCAAGACAATCCGTCGTATTCGCTCTACTCGACGTTCATCCCGCTGTCGCAACAGGGCGAGTCGTCGCGCAACGTGCTCACCGGCTATCTCGCCGTCGACGCGAACGCGGGTGCGGATGCGGGGGAGAAGTCTGCCGACTACGGCAAGTTGAGACTGCTCACCCTGCCGAAGGACGACACGATACCCGGGCCCGGCCAGGTGCAGAACAGCTTCTCGTCCGACCCGTCGGTCTCGGCGGCGCTGAACATCCTGCGACAGGGTGAGAGCCAGGTGATCAGCGGTAACCTGCTGACCCTGCCGGTGGGCGGCGGTCTGCTCTACGTGCAGCCGGTCTATGTGCAATCGCGCGGTGAGACGAGCTTCCCGTTGCTGCAGCGCGTGCTCGTTTCGTTCGGTAACAAGATCGCGTTCGAGAGCACCCTCGACGGTGCACTCGACGCCCTGTTCGGCGGCGACTCCGGTGCCCAGGCCGGCGATGGCGGCGTGCAGCCGGTCGACAACGGCGGCACCACGGGCGGAACAGGAACGACCGATCCGGGAACCGGAACGGATACCGGCACCGGCTCAGGCACGGTTGTTCCCACCGGAGACCCGGCAGTGGTCGCGGCCCTCGCGGCGGCCCAGCAGGCCCTCACCGATCGCGACGCGGCCATGGCCTCGGGTGACTGGACCGCGTACGGCGAGGCCGACCAGCGTCTGAAGGATGCCATCGCTCAGGCGATCGCCGCTTCGAACTAACGGGTGCCGCCCGGCCGTCTCAGCGTGACGAGGCGACCGGGCGGTGTCGCCGTCGTGTGTTTCAGATGCCCGAACCCGTGATAGAGTAAATTCTTGTGCCGCGGGGTGGAGCAGTTCGGTAGCTCGCTGGGCTCATAACCCAGAGGTCGCAGGTTCAAATCCTGTCCCCGCAACAGAAAGTCCCGATCAGAATCTATTTCTGAAGGGCACGAGAATCCGGTTCAGTTTCAGCTGAACCGGATTTGCTCGTTAAGGGCTCAGCGAGAACCACCGATTCTGGTGGCTGTGGCGCCCGCGGCGACCGGCACCCTCAGGCCATTCTGGAGGCGAGCGCCCGATGCAGACCCGGGGGGAGCTCTGCCCGAAGGGAACCACCATGAGTGCGATCGACGATGAGACCACGACGCGGAGGCGGCCGCCCGCCGGCGACCGCGACGTGGCAGCGTCCCCACGCCGCCAGCGCGGAACCGACAGGAGCACGAGCCCTCAGCCGGCTCTGCATCCCGTGCCCTCGGCCTTCCGGATCGCCCGCGCCCGCCTGGCCCCCGCGCTCTGCGTGGTGGTCTGGCTGCTCTATGTGGTGACCATCGTCGTCACCCTCGCCCGTGGCGCTGCCCTGGCCGACGCCGGACAGTTGCTCACGACCATCGTTTTCCTCGTCTCGGTGACCTTCCTCACCCTCTCGGCGTGCATGTACCTGATCGCGCGCGCCGGAGCGCTCCCGCGGTTCGCCCAGCACCGCCGTGCCCGGCGCATCGCACTCGACGAGCAGTTCGCCGAGCGGCAGCCCGCCCTGGTGGCTCTCCTTCCCTCCCGGTCGGAGGATCCGGCGCTCGTGCGCATGTCGCTCTGGTCGGTGGCCCTGCAGGAGTACCCCGGTCTCCGGGTGGTGCTGTTGCTCGATGACGACCCGCATCCGTCCGACCCCGCGGATCAGCGCTCGCTCGAGGAGAGCCGGCGGCTGCCCGACGAGATCATGGCCGAGCTGCGCCCGGTGCGCACCCGCGTGGAGAGGGCTGCCGCATCCGTCGGCTCGAACGAGCTGGGCGCCGTCGAGGCGACCGAGATCGTGATGCGCGAACACGCCGCCGCCGCGCAGTGGCTGCGTGCTCGGGCCTCCATCGCACCCGACCGCACCCACGTGGACGCCTTCTTCCGCGATCAGGTGCTGCAGCGGCTCGCCGCCGACCTCGACGAGACGGCGTCGGCCCTGCACGAGGTGCTCGAGAAGGGGGAGGAACCGCTGACGGTGGCTCGCGCCCGGCAGGTCATGGCTCGACTCGTGAACATCTTCGGGGTCGAGATCGATGTGTTCGAGCGCAAGCTCCACCCCGAGCTCTCGCATGCCCCCAACAAGGCCATGAACCTCAACAGCTACCTCGGTCTGCTGGGCAGGTCGGTTCCGGATGCCGACTACGTGCTCACCCTCGACGCCGACTCGATGCTGCTGCCCGAGTACTGCCTCCGGCTCGTGCACGTGCTCGAGCAGCCCGAGAACTCGCGAGTTGCCGTGGCCCAGACGCCCTACTCGGCGTACCGTGGGGCGCCGAGCCGGCTCGAGCGCCTGGCCGGCGCCACCACCGATCTGCAGCACATCGTGCACCAGGGCCTCACCGCCTTCGACGCCACGTTCTGGGTGGGGGCGAACGCCATCCTGCGGCGCAGCGCGCTCGAGGACATCCGCCGGGAGAGCATCGAGGGCGGCCACCGCATCGTGCGCTTCATCTCCGATCGCACGGCGATCGAAGACACCGAGTCGAGTCTCGACATCGCGCTGCACGGCTGGTCGTTGTTCAACTACCCCGAACGTCTCAGCTACAGCGCCACGCCCCCCGACTTCGGATCCCTCGTCATCCAGCGCCGGCGCTGGGCGGATGGCGGGCTGCTCATCCTGCCGCGACTGCACGAGCTGATCGGGCGCCGCCGCCGCGGGGGCGACCCGATGGGCTGGGGGGAGCGGCTGCTCCGCCTCAACTATCTCGGCTCGATCACCTGGGTGACCCTCGGCCTCCTCGCCGTGCTCACCCTCTACCCCCTGAACGGTCAGCTCGTCACCCTGCTGCTGCTCCTGATCGCGGTACCGTACTTCATCGAGATGGCCTCCGACCTGCGCTATCTCGGGTACAGGCGCCGCGACATGATCGGCATCTACGGCCTCAACCTGCTGCTGCTCGCCGTGAACCTGGCCGGCTCGGTCGCCTCCGTGGTGCAGGCCCTCACCGGCCGCAAGGCCCGCTTCGTGCGCACGCCCAAGGTGAACACACGCACTCCCGCCCCCGCGCTCTACGTTCTGGCCCCGATCGCGATCGTGGCGGGTGCGACGGTGATCGCCGTGCGCGCGGGCTTCGACGGCGCCTGGGGCACCACGGCCTTCGCCGCCTTCACGGCCCTCGCTGCGGCGTGGGGGATCGCGCGGCTGCTCGGCCTCGGCCACGCCCTCGGCGATGTCTGGCTCGGCTGGCTGAACTGGATCTGGGTCGATGTGCCGGAGGCGGTGCAGCCGGCCGCGTCGCTCGCTCCGCGCTGGGCCGTCGTGCTCGACGACGGCCCGCTCGAAGGCCTGGGGGTCGCACGATGAGCCCCGTCTACGCCCGGGCATCGTCGCGGTTCGCCGGGCGGCGGCTCTCCGTGGGCCGGATCGCCGTGACCGTCGTCGGGGTGCTCGCCGTCGCGGGCTCCGTGGCTGCGGCGGCGGTGCTGCCCGCGGTGTCGGATGCGACATCCGGAGCGCCGACGGACGCCCGCTGGTTCGCGAGCTACTACGACGTCACGCTGGAATCCGGCGAGCAGCTGGCGCGAAGCCCGCTCGGCGACTCGGCAGGGGGCGGTGTGCTCGCCTTCGTGGTGGCGGCCGCCGATGACGACTGCACCCCCACCTGGGGCAAGGCGTACACGCTCGACGACTCCGCGAAGACGTTCGAGCTCGACCGGCGGGTGGAGCGGCTGAAGCAGGCCGGCGTGCCTCTGTCGGTCTCGTTCGGCGGAGTCATCAACACCGAGCTCGCCTCGGCCTGCAGCACGGTGCCCGCCCTCACCGACGCCTACCGCACCGTCATGGACCGCTACGGCATCGACGTGATGGACCTCGACATCGAAGGCGACATGCTCACCGATGAGGCCGCCCGCGAGCGCCGGGCCGAGGCCGTGGCCGCGCTGCAGCAGGAGCGCGTCGCCGACGGCGGCGCCCTCGACGTGTGGCTCACCCTCCCGGTCGCGCCGTCGGGCCTGACCGACGACGGTCTCGCCCAGGTCGAGGCGTTCCTCGACGCCGGGGTCGACCTGACCGGTGTCAACGCGATGACGATGAACTACGGCGCCGACGACGCGGTGAGCACATCGATGTCGACCCTCTCCATCGATGCGCTCACCGCGACCGCGTCGCAGTTGCAGGATCTCTGGGGCCGGCTCGGCCGCCCTCTGCCCGCGGGCGGGGTGTGGGCGATGATGGGCGCCACGCCCATGATCGGCGTCAACGATGTGAAGGGCGAGGTGTTCACCCTCGACGATGCGACCGCACTCAACGCGTTCGCCACCGAGAAGGGGATGGCGCGGTTGTCGATGTGGTCGCTGAACCGCGACCAGACCTGCGGGAGCAACTATCCGAACCTCGACCGGGTCTCGACCTCGTGCAGCGGCATCGAGCAGGCCGGGCAGAGCTTCGCCTCAGTCCTCGGCGAGGGGTACACCGGCACGCCCTCGGGCCGCCCTGCCCCCGACGAGGCCGACGCCGTCGAGATCGCCGACGACGCGGCCACGAGCCCCTACCCGATCTGGTCGTCTCAGACCTACTACTCGGCGGGGGTGAAGGTCGTGTGGCAGGGCTCCGTCTACGTCTCCAAGTGGTGGAACGAAGATGGCGCAGAGCCTGACGACCCGCGGCTCGACACCGCCGGATCGGCCTGGACCTATCTCGGACCCGTGCTGGCGAGCGACGTGCCCTTCTCCCTCCCGCAGCTGGCACCGGGCACGTACCCGGAATGGTCGCCGACGGCGCTCTACGACCAAGGCGACCGGGTGATGTACGAGGGCACGGGCTACGAGGCGCGCTGGTGGTCGCAGGGCAAGCAGCCCGATCGGTCGGTGCTCGACCACGACTACTCGCCGTGGAAGCTGCTCACCGCTCCCTGAGCGACACCGGTATCGGGAGCACTCAGCCCGAATTCGACGTGACGGCCGTCGACCGTCACGCTCGCGCATGTCTCCCGGCCGGGAGGCAGAAGCCTGCCCACGGCTCGGTCGCGGGCATCCGCGATCGACTCCGCCATCCACACGAGGATGTCGTCGGCGAGGTGCTCGGGCAGGCTGCCGGTGCTGTCGTCGAGCAGCACCACATCGACGCCGCGGTCGCGGGCGGCCGCGACCACCGACACGAGGGGTTCGCGGGCGAGCGCTCCCGCCCGGAGACCGTCACGCAGTTCGCCCTCCCACGCGGCGTACTCCCGGCGTTCCCCGACGGTGATCTCGCGACCGTCTGCGATGCGTTCGAGCAGGGGTACGACGGTGCGTCCGAGGTCTGCCACCCGCTCCGTGAGCTCGGACCGTGCTGCCCGCGTCCAGCTCTGCCGCTCTGCCGCCGCCACCGTCTCCCGGTGCAGCACCTCGATGCGACGTTGCATCCGCTCGACCACCACGAACAGGGCCGACCCGAGCGCGATCAGCACGACGAGCCGGCTCGTCACCTGCACGATCTCGCCCGGGGCGGCGCCCACGACGATTCCGGCCCCGATGAGCAGAGTCACGGTCGCTGCGCCGCAGATCAGGGCGGCCCGCACGCGGTGCCGCAGGGCGAGCGCCAGGAACACGAAGGCGAACGCCACGACGAACCACATCGCGCCGTAGCTGAACGGCAGGCTCAGCACGCCGGCGATGAGTCCGCCGAACGCGAGAGCGATCGCGGCGCCGGTTCGGCGGGGGGAGGGGACGCGCGTGGGCGACCGGCGCAGCACCTCCGCGGCCACGAGGGCCGTCGTGAGAAGGGCCGCGTTGATCGGCCACGAGCCCGGCACGGCGACGGAGACCATCACCGCGAAGGCGGTCTGGACCAGCACGTACACGACGGTGATCGCGGTGAGTCCGTGGCGGAGCGAATCGCGGTCTCCGGATGAATCGAGCTCGCGTTCCGGCTCGGCCGCGCAACTGAGGCGCACCGTGGTGCCACGCCCCGGAGCCGAGTCGATCTCCGCGCGGCCTCCCGGCACCCGCTCCATCCGGGCCCGGATGCTCTGCCGGATCCCGAGCCGGTCGTCGCCGATCGCGGCGGGGTCGAACCCCGGTCCGTCGTCGGCGATCTCCACCGTGATCGCCGCGCCGGCGACCTGCAATCGCACGGCGAGCGTGCTCCCCGGGGCGTGCAGCCGGCTGTTGCGGAGAGCCTGGCGGGCGGCACCGATGAGAGCATCCTGGCTCACGGCGGCCACCTCCGGCGTGGAGTCGACGCGCGCCTGGAATGCGGCGCCGTGTCGGCGGGCTTCGTCGGCCAAGGCCATCCGCAGCAGGGCGGGCTCGTGCGACTGCTCGCCGACGAGCTCCGACACCATCGACGATGCCTGGCGGGCCTGCTCCGCCAGGAGCTCGCGGGGGATGGGCAGGGTCGAGGCGGCGAGGTTCAGGGTGGCCAGCACCTCGTCGTGCACCAGCGCCGCCGCCCGGGTGCGGGCCGCGAGCCGGCCGCGCGCGGCCGAGTCGCGCTCGACCTCGGCGGTCATCGTGGCGGCGGCGGCATCCAGACCGCGGGCGACGGAGAGGATGTGACCGCCGAGCACGCAGATCACCGCGCCCGTCAGGAGGGCCTGGAGATCGTTGACGACGCCCGTGAGATCGAGACCGCCGTAGGCCGCCCGGAAGCCGAGTCCGGCGGCGACGCCGGCGATCACCGTCGCCCAGGCCAGGCGGCGGCCGCCGGCCACGAGGGCTGCCGCCGCGGCCGGGCCGGAGGCGGACAGCACCCAGGGGATGCGGTCGATGCCCTCGGGCGGAACGGCGATCGGGAAGGTGACCAGGGTGAGCCCGTAGGCCAGGGTGGCGAGGCCTGCCATGACGCGCACTGCGGCATCCGGAAGCCATCGTGCGGTCACGCCGCCGAGCACGGTGATGGCCGCGGCCGACCAGTTGAGCCACACCGCCCAGGCGGGATAGGGTGGCTGCCCGTCTTTGGCCACGAAGGCGAGGTGCACCAGGACGACGATGGTGACCAGGATCGCCGCGTCGATCAGGAAGATACGGCGGGCGGATCGTTCGCCGGCGCCGATGCCGTGCATGAGTCAGTCCCGACGGGGTGCCGGCACGAAGCCGTCTTCGATGCCGCGCTGGTAGAGCTCGACCTTGGTGCCCGCGGGGCGGCCGAGGCGGTGGTAGACCGAGCGGATGCGGCGCAGGTGGTCGTTGACCGTGTTCTCCGAGATGAACAGGCGTTCGGCCACGTCACGGGCGCCCAGACCTGAGGCGTAGAGGCCGAGCACTTCGCGTTCGCGGGCGCTCAGCGGTGCTCCGTCGAGCAGGGGGTCGGTGTCGAGGGCCGACGCCCACTCGGTGGTGGGCACGAGTTCGTGGCGGGCGGCGGCCTGCAGCGCGGCCACGAGCACCTCCTGCGGAGCCGACTTGCGCATGATGCCGAGCACCTCGGCGCGGGAGGCGGCGCGCACGAGGAACGGGTCTTCGCCGGAGGTCAGCACGAGAACATCCGCGCCCCAGTCGCGGATGCGTTGCACGTTGCTGCCCGGGTCGGTGCCGTCGCGCAGACTGAGGTCGAGCACCACCAGATCGGCGTCGCGCATCGGTCGCACCAGATCGGTGACGCTCGTCGCGTACCGGGCGAACTCGAGCCCGTCGGCGGCCTGGATCAGGTTCTGCACCGCGATCGCGACCAATTGATGATCGTCGACCACCGCCACTCTCGCTGACATCGGCCCGCCTTCCCCTGGTGCTCGCCGCCGTTCCCCGTTCTCAAAATAGCGGAGCGCGGGGTGTGCCGACGCATCCGGCGCGCGACTTCGATCCGCGCGCTGTCAAGGGCCTGCGGAAATCGGCCGATGGCGGTTGAGTCGGGTATGACGACTCCTCGCCCCGACAACACGCCCACCCCCGACGAGATCGACCCCGACGAGGGCACCGGTCCCGACGGCACGCCGGTCGAGAACCCCTCGGGATGACGTGCCGCGCCCGCCCGCGGCGAGCTGCCCCGGTCGATGGGGTAAGCTGATGGTACGCCGCGGGGTGGAGCAGTTCGGTAGCTCGCTGGGCTCATAACCCAGAGGTCGCAGGTTCAAATCCTGTCCCCGCAACCAGTAAGCAGAAGGCCCTGACGTGAAGTCAGGGCCTTCTGCCTTTCTCTGTCAGCTCACGTCGATGCCTTCCGGTATCGCCGCCTCGAGTGACGTCGTCGGTCGATCGAGGAGTTCGGTGAGCGAGGGATCGACGATCCCGAGATGACGTTGTCGTGATGCGAGGAAGATGCCGAGTGTCATCGTGACGGCGATCGCGGGTGCTCCCGTTGCCGCGAGGCCGGCCGCGAAGTCCTCGTCGCTGATCTGTTCGTGACGGATGACTCGGCCGAGGCTCCGCCGGCCCGCTTCGGCCAGCTCCGCCATGTCCATCGCCCGGCCGGCGGTCAGATTGATCGCGGGGAGGTCGATGGCCGGATCCAGGAGAAGTGCGGCGATTCCCGGTGCGAGATCCCGGTGCATCGTCCACGACACGGGGGCATCGGCGGGCACCCGGAGGACTCCGGACTCGGCGGCACTCCGCACGAGACGGAGCGGGGTGTCGGCGTAGAAGCCGTTTCGCAGGGCGGTGAAGGCGATCCCGCTGTCGCGGAGCATCACCTCCGTCGCGGCATGTGTCACTGCAGGAGGGAACGGCGACAGTGCGTCGGCGCCCACATGGCTGGTGTAGAACAGTCGACCCACTCCTGCATCGCGCGCAGCCGAGATGGCCACGCGATGGGCAGCGATGGCGGCCTCCCCGTGTCGGGGCGCCGAGACGAGCAGCACGCGGTCCGCTCCATCGAAGGAATGGCCGAGCGACGCCGGATCGTCGAAGTCTCCGCGGCGAACGCGAACTCCCGCCTCGGAGAAGCGGGCCAACTCCTCCGGCCGTGTCGTACTCGCACCGACCTCACTCGCGGGAAGGTGCTCGAGCAACTCGGTGAGGACTGCTCCTCCGAGGCGCCCGGTGGCTCCGCTGACGACGATCATGACAATCAACTCCTTGGTATCGACGCTAACTACTCCTGAGGGAATTCTGGTAGCGACGCTAACACACTCTGCGGTAATCTGACAGCATGACCGAGGTCGCACTTCCTCCCCGTGAGCGCATCCTGCGCGCCGCGATCGAACTTCTCGACGACGGCGGCATCGACGCCGTCTCGACTCGGGCGGTGACGGCCCGCGCCGGCGTGCAGGCCCCCGCCATCTACCGCCTCTTCGGCGACAAGCTCGGGCTGCTCGACGCGGCGGCGGAACAGGTGCAGGCGGAATGGGTTCGAGAGAAGGGGTCGAGGAAGCCTCCTGCCGATCCTGTCGAGGCTCTGCGCAGGGGCTGGGATGACGCGATCCGGTTCGGTCTGGATCACCCGGCCGCCTACCGCGTGGCCCAGTCGCGCACGCACCCGAGCCCGGCGATCCTCGCCGGGCAGGCGATGCTCGCGGAGAAGATCCGCTCCGTCGATCGCGCAGGTCGACTGATCGGAAGCCCGGATCTGGCCGCGGCAGTCTTCCATGCTGCGGCTCGCGGCGTCACACTGACCCTGCTCGACACGCCGATCGCCGATCGCGATCTGAGCATCAGCGCAGTCGCCCGAGAGGCGATCCTCGCTGCGATCACGAGACCCTCCTCGGCCGTTGGGGAGATCACGGTGGCGTCGGCCGCCTCGCAGCTCAAGGCGCTGCTTCCTCAGCCGGCGGTTCTCGAACCTGCTGAAGACCAACTGCTGAGTCTCTGGCTTGATCGACTCGCCCACACGCCCCTGGCCGACCACGCCGACTGAGCCACCGGACGCGATCCGCCGGAGGTCAGGAGCGGGCCTCGGCGAGGGATCGGGCGCGTGGTTCCGGCACCCCGAGCAGGAGAAGGCTCGTCACGATCGGAGCCGAGACCCCGAGGGACCCTGACCCACTCGACAGGTCGCTGTCGGCGATGGTGAACACCGCCGACCAGGCGACCTGGCTGAGGATGCCGGCGGGGAGGTGCCGGCCGAAGGACCCGTCGTCCTGCCCCTGCCGCACCAGGTCGGCCAGCGAATCCTCGACCGGTTCGAGAAGGGCATGGATGTCTTCGCCGAACTCCCCGCGCCGCAGCACCACCAGCACCCGATAGCGGTGCACCAGGGGCCAGAGGCGGGAGATGAAGTCGGCCCACGCCGAGTCGGCCGGTGCGTCGGCCGCGTCACCACGGGCGAGCACGGCGGCGATCTCGTTCACGGCGCGTTCGGTGAGCGCCCGAACGAGGTCGGCGCGGGAGGGGAAGTAGCCGTAGACGGTGCGCCTGACCACGCCGGCGGCCCGAGCGATCTCGCCCATGCCCGCGTCGGGGCTCGTGCCCAGCACCCTGATGGCCACATCGAGGATTCGTTCTCTCGTGTCGGCCACGCCGGACCCTCGGGAATCGCTCTGCATGAATCGATGATTGCACACCGGTGTGCAATCGCATAGTCTGCACACCAGTGTGCAATGGCCGTTGCTCACGTCGATCGATTTCAGGAGTGACCTGCCATGACCTCGTCCATCCGCGCCACACAAGACATCCGTCCGTTCCGGGTCGCCATCCCGGCCTCCGAGATCGATGATCTCGCCGAGCGCCTCATCAGGACCCGCTGGCCCGCCCAGGAGACGGTTCAGGACTGGTCGCAGGGTGTGCGCCTGCAGAATGCACGATCGCTCGTCGACTACTGGCAGCGCGACTACGACTGGCGACGCTTCGAGTCGGAGCTGAACTCCTTCCCCCAGTTCCTGGCCACGATCGATGGGATCGACATCCACTTCATCCACGTCAGATCGGGCAACCCGGGGGCGATGCCGCTCCTCCTCACGCACGGCTGGCCGGGTTCGAACGCCGACTTCCTGACACTGATCGGGCCGCTCACCGACCCTGTCGCACACGGTGGGGCCGTCACCGATTCGTTCGACGTCGTCATCCCGTCGCTCCCCGGATTCGGGTTCTCCGGAAAGCCGACCGAGCAGGGCTGGGACACCGCGCGGATCGCCACCGCGTGGGCGGAACTCATGGGCCGCCTCGGCTACCGCGACTGGGCGGCCCACGGCGGTGACTGGGGTGGAGCGGTCACGACGGCCCTCGGCGCTCTGCGGCCCGACGGACTCCTCGGAATCCACCTGAACACGCCGTACGCCTTCCCGGCTCGGATCCCCGACGAGCTCACCCCCGAGGAGCAGCGCGCGGTCGACGGCTTGGCCCTCTATTCCGGACCGCTTGGTGGATCGAACCATCTCCAGGGCACGAAGCCCCAGACCGTCGGATTCGCGCTGGCGGATTCGCCGGCCGGCCAGGCGGCCTGGATCTACGAGAAGTACCAATCCAAGACCGACAACCGTGGGCTGGCGGAGGACGCCCTCAGCGTCGACGCCATCCTGGACCAGGTGTCGCTCGCCTGGTTCACCAACAGTGCCGCCTCCTCGGCGCGCATCTACTGGGACAACCGGTCGGCCACCATGGCCGGTCCGGCGCTCGCGCTGCCGGTGGCGGTGACCGTGTTCCCCCGGGATATCCCGCTGCTGCCGAGAACCTGGATCGAAGACGCCTACAGCGACCTGATCCACTACGGCGAAGCCGAGAGCGGCGGGCACTTCGCCGCTCTCGAGCAACCGCAGATCCTCGTCGACGGGATCCGAGCCGGCCTGAGAAGCCTCCGTCACCCGTCCGCCCGGAGCGGGGAAGATACGACAGCGTGAACGGGCCCGATCGTCACCGGGATGTGCCGAACGGGCCCGTTCACGGCCGCTACTGCGCGGGGACGGTGACGGCCACCTGGGCGAGATCGCCCAGGAGCGGGCTGCCGTCGGCTGCGCTGGAGCCGGCGCTCACGGTGACGGTGTAGTCGCCGGAGTCGACCGGGATGGTCACGCTGTAGCCGGTGCCGTCATTGCCCGCGGTGATGTCGACCCAGTCGGTGTAATTCACGCCGCCGTTGTGGGCCCGGTTGTCGCCGATGCTGAACACGGCATCGGTGGCGCCGTTGGCGAGATGGATCGAATCCGCGGAGATGGTGTAGGAATCGATCCCCGGGGTGATCGTCAGGCCGTCGACCGTGAGACCCGCGGCGGCGAGCTCCTCGGCGGTCGGCGCAACGGGGCTCTCGTAATCGACCGAAGGCGACGGCGATGCCGACGGCAATTCGGCGGGCGAGGCCGTCGACGAGGCCGAAGGGGCGGGCGTCTCGGAGGTGGCGAACGCGGCGGGCGCCGCGATCCCGGCCGTGATCAGCGCGATCGCGCCGGTCGCGAACGCGGTCGTGATGAGGGTGGTGTTCTTGTTCATGGTGGTTCTCCTTTTCGGGGGCTGGTGATTCGATCCAAGCGACCCGGATGTCGCGGTGGCGCCTGCAGAATCTCTTACGTTTTCCACATGCGCTGTGTGATTGGGTTGGGCAGCCGACCATGAACGGCCTTCCGACAGGAGCAGGTATGAGAGTGCTGATCGCCGAAGACGAGGTGTTCCTCGCCGACGCCATCCAGCGCGGACTCCGTCTCGAAGCGTTCGCGGCGGATGTGGCCGCCGATGGCGCCGAGGCCCTGGAGAAGATCGCCGTGAACGACTACGACGCGATCGTGCTCGACCGCGACCTTCCTCTCGTGCACGGCGACGAGATCTGCCGCCGGCTGGCAGGGCAGCCCGGTGCGCCCCTCATCCTGATGCTCACGGCCGCCTCGACCTTGGCTGACCGGGTCGGAGGGCTGGAACTCGGCGCGGACGACTACCTGGTCAAGCCGTTCGAGTTCGAAGAGCTCGTCGCGCGGCTGCGTGCGCTGCACCGGCGCAACGCGCCCGCCCTCCCGCCCATTCTCGAGCAGGGCGACATCCGGCTCGATCCCTTCCGTCGCGAGGTCTATCGTTCCGGTCGCTTCGTGCGGCTCAGTCGTAAGGAGTTCTCCGTGCTCGCCGTTCTGATGGAAGCGGCGGGCGGCGTGATCAGCGCGGAACGGCTGCTCGAGAAGGCATGGGACGAGAATGCCGACCCGTTCACCAACGCCGTGCGGATGACCGTGTCCAGTCTGCGAAAGCGTCTCGGCGCCCCCGACCCGATCGAGACGGTCGCCGGGGTCGGCTATCGCATGAGGGCCGGTCGTGGCTGAGTCGCAGCGCACCCGGCGGGCCGGGCTGAGCATCCGGAACCGTCTCGCCCTCACCTACACCGCGCTGCTCGTGTGCACGGGGCTGGCCATGATCGCCGCCGTGAACGTCACCGTGCAGGTGATGAACGGCGCCCTGATCGACCTGCTCTACCAGGTGGCGATCGGCACGGTGCTGGTGATCGCCGCCCTCGGGGCCCTGGCGAGCTGGCTGGTGGCGGGGAGGATGCTCCGGCCGCTGCGGCGCCTCAATCAGGTCGTCCGGCAGGTCGATGAGACCTCGCTGGACACGCGCCTGCGGCTGAGCGGACCCGATGACGAGATCCGCTCGCTGGCCGACACCTTCGACATGCTCTTCGCCCAACTGGAGTCGGCCTTCCGCAGCCGGTCGCTGTTCGCGGCCAACGCCTCGCACGAGCTGCGCACCCCCCTCGCGACGATGAAGACGATTCTGCAGGTCGCCCTCCGCGAGTCGGGCGATGCCACGCCCCCGCACACGCGGGAGACGTTCCAGCGCCTCCTCGCCACGGTGGAGTCGATGACGGAGACGACCACCGCTCTGCTCGACCTGGCGCACGGAGGCAGGCCCGAGGTGGTCGAGGAGACCGACCTGGCCGGCATCGTGGCCGAGGAGGCCTCGGCCGTCTCGGATCAGGCGGAGGCGAGAGGTCTCACCGTCACCAGGGCACTCGAGCCCGCATCCGTGCGGGGCGATCCCCGGCTCATCCGGGATCTCGTCGTGAACCTGCTCCGCAACGCCGTCACCCACAACCACGATCACGGGGTCATCGACATCGCCACGGGCACGCTCCCCGATGGACGCGCTCAGCTCGTGGTGCAGAACTCGGGCGACATCCTGCCGGCTGAACGCATCGCCCTCTTGACCGAGCCCTTCTACCGCGCGCGCCTGCGCACCTCCGGTGGTCACGGCCTCGGGCTCACCATCGTGTCGGCGATCGCCGACACCCATCACGCCGAGTTCACCCTCGCCGCACGCCTTCCCGACGGACTCACCGCGACCACAGTCTTCCCGCGGGTCAGCTCGGATCGCTCGGCGCCGGGGCGTCTCGTGGTGTGAGGGGGAAGCTGCACACCACGGCGCCGCCGCTGCGGGACTGGTCGATGGTGACCGTACCGCCGTGCCGCCGGGTGATCTCCGAGACGAGCGCCAAGCCGAGCCCGTAGTGCCGGGTGCCGTTGTCGTCGACGGATGCGGGCTCCGGCGCTCCGCTTCTCGCCACCCTGTCGCGGCGGCCACTGGCGAACCGCTCGAACGCCGTCGCGGCGATGCCCGGATCGAACCCCGGTCCGTCATCGGTGACCGTGAGGAGCGCTCGCGACGCCGTGATCTCCACGGTCACGCCGACGGTCGTGCGCGCGTGGTCGAGAGCGTTCGTGCTGAGCGCGATGACGACGCGCAGGAGCGCGGCCGGTGATCCCGACACCATCGCCGATGCTGACCCGTCGGGACGGGTCAGCGCGATCCCGCGTGCCGCGGCATCGTCGGCGAGGAGCGCGACCGCCCGATCGGCGACCGCCACGAGATCGACCGGCTCCTGGTCCGCGGCGCTCCTCGGGTCGGCCGCGATCAGCAGGTCGTCGAGGATGTCGGTCAGGGCGTTCGCATCGGTGACCACCTCGTCGATGGACGCGGTGACGTCGTCGGGCAGGTCGTCCCGCGCTCGGCGCTTCAGCATCTGGGCGCGGGTGCTGAGCAGGGTGAGCGGGGTGCGGAGCTCGTGGCTGGCATCCGCCACGAAGCGGCGCTGGAGGGCGAGCGCGTCGGCGAGGGGGCGCATGGCGCGCCGGGCCATGAGGTACGACGCGGCGAACGCGAGAACGACCGCGATCGCGCCGCCGAGCAGGAGCGCGGCGGCGAGCCGGCCCAGTTCCTCCGCACCCTCGTGCTGATCGAGGGCGACCTGCACCACGCGGTCGTGATTGCGGTCGCCCGTGGTCGAGGTGGTGAGCAGCGAGTAGGTGCGGCCGTCGACGGTGCGCTCGGAGCGCTGGTCGGCACCACCGGCCGCGACCGCCTGCAGTGCGGCGGTGTCGAGGAGGCCGGCGGGCATCCCGGACGGGGTGATGACCTGCCCACCGGTACGGCCGTCGACGATGGTCACGAAGGTACCGGCCGCCGCATCCTGCCCCGAGTCGATCTGGGTCGCCGCCACCAGTTCGCGCTCGAACGACTCGGTGATGCTGTTGCTCACGATGGCGTAGACGATGACACCGACCACCGCGAGGATCACGAGCACCAGGCTCGTGAACTGCGCCGTGAGCCGCAACGATGGGCCCCGGAGATCTTCGGGGTCGGAGCGTCTCCGCGCGCTCATCGGAGGGGCCCCAGCTGGTATCCGATGCCGCGCACGGTCTTCACGCAGTCACGCCCGAGCTTCTTACGGAGATAGTGCACGTAGGTGTCGACGACGCCGGGGTCGTCGGCGTCGGGGAACACCGCGCCGAGGAGGTCGTCGCGTTCGAAGACCTGGCCGGGCCGCCGCGCCAGACGCTCCAGAAGGCCGCATTCGCGTTCGGAGAGGTCGACCGTGTCGCCGCTCCGGGTGGTCACCGTGCGGCTGCTCGTGTCGAGGGCGCCCTGCGGCAGCGGGAGCGTGGGAACGGTGCTGCGGTGCCGGCGGAGCAGGGCCCGGATGCGGGCGAGCAGCTCGTCGATGTCGAACGGCTTGCCGAGGTAGTCCTCGGCGCCGCGGTCCAGACCTTCCACCCGGTCGGCAGGGTTGCTGAGCGCCGAGAGGATGAGCGCGGGCGCGAGCACGCCGCGGTCGCGGAGCCGGGTGAGAACGTCGAGGCCTTCGAGCACCGGGAGACCCCGATCGAGGATGATGGCGTCGAACTCCTGGGTCAGGCCTTCGTGCAGTGCGCGCTGCCCGTCGCGTGCGAGCACGGTGTCGTACCCCTCCGCATGCAGCAACTGCTCCAGCAGGAGCGCCAAGCGCGCGTCGTCCTCGACGAGGAGGATGCGTGCGGAGTCCGGCATGTTCGCAGTATAGGCAGGCGTGATCGCGCTCATGCGAGGAGCAGTCCCGCGGCGGCCCGGAACCCGGGCGAGGCCGTGATGCCCCCGCGGTCATCGACGGTCAGGGCGTCGACGTCGAAGCCGTCGAGCACGTCGTTCAGCCGATCGGGGCCGCCGGCCAGGATCGCGGTGGCCAGCACATCGGCGGTGACGATGTCGTCGGCCACGACCGACACCTGCCGAAAGCCGTGGTCGGCCGACCGCGGTGCCGGCGCGCGCCAGATGTGCTCACCGCGCTCGGCGCTGCCGGAGGTGGCCAGCGCCCGACGTGTTCCGGCGAGCTGCACCGTGCAGAGCAGGGACTCGCGGTCGTCGGGGTCGACGATGCCGATTCGCGACGACGAGTCGTCGATGGTGCCGCGGACGAGGATGTCGCCGCCCGCGTTCAGCACCCAGGCCGGCACGCCCGCCAGGTCGAGGATGCGGCCCGCCGCCTCGATGGCATCCGCCTTGACGATGCCCGAGAGGTCGAGCACCCCGTCGGGCCGGTGCGGGGTGAAGGCCCCTCCGGTGCGGTTCGACCACTCCAGCGCCGCCGCGTACGTGTCGCGCAGGATGCTGCTGGAGCGGGGCAGGGCGAGCTCGCCCCGAGCGATCCGGCTCAGCTCCGAGTCGGCGCGGTAGAGACTGAACCGGCGATCGAAGCGCGCGAACGTCTCCTCGGCAGCGCGCAGCACGCTCTCGGCCGGAGGAGAGCCGGCGACGCGGATGCTCACGGTGGTCCCCATGGTGTCGAAGACGTGCGCCGTCACCGTCAGAGTCCTGCCTGGTCGAGCGCCGACTGCAGCGAGGTGAGGTAGCCGTCGGTCGTGTACGTCGCTCCCGAGACGTTCTTCACGTTCGCCGACTGGGCCGACAGCACCTCCTGGCGCAGAACCGGGGCGGCACGGTTGCTGATCGACACCGATCGTGAATCCTGGTCGGTGAGCTGGAGTGCCGTGACATCCGTGATCGAGCCGTTCTGCACGGTGATCTCGACCTGCACGTCTCCGTAGCGGGTGCGGGCGGCGGTGCCGGTGAACGTGCCCGAGACCCCGGAGGCCGCGGGTGCAGCGGGCGCCGCGCTCGCCGCGGTCGGCGTCGGCGTCGGCGTCGCAGCAGGTGTGGACGTCGCAGCGGGCGTCGGAGTAGCGGTCGGCGAGGCTGCGGCAGCTTCTCCGCTCACGGTCGACGGGGAGGCCGCCGAAGCATCCGTTCCAGCCACCGCCGTCTGCGTCTGCTGGCCCTGGGCGCCGAGCTGCCAGCCGACCGCGAGAACCGCGGTCGACGACAGGAGGCCAAGGACGACGGCGCGGGCCCTCACCAGTCGAACCTCTCCACGTGGATCTGCGCCTCGGGCAGACCAGCTGCACGCGCGTCCCGGATCACCAGGTCGGCCCACGACTGAGGGCCGCACACGTACAGATCCGATTGGAGCAGGTCGGGCAGCGCCGAGGAGATCGTCACTCCGCGGGAGAGCGCTTCAGCCGACATCCAGGTGGCGAGGCCGGGTGGGCGAGCGCCGAGCATGGTGAAGACGGAGTTGCCGCGCATGCTGCGCAGCGCGCCGATCTCGTTCCACAGGTAGCTCTGGTCGCCGTCGGTGCCGCGGAGGATGACCGTGGCCTCACGAGGGCGCAGCGGCGAGTGCTCGAGCAACGACCGGATCGGGGTGATACCGATCCCCGCCGCGATGACCGCGAGCTTCGGCGCCACCCGGTGCGCGTCGGTGAACACGCCGTAGGGACCCTCGATCGACACCCGGGTGCCGGGTCGGACCCGCCCGATCGCGGCGCTGCCCCGGCCGAGGTCGCGCACCGTGAGGCGTGCCGTCGAAGCGGTCGGCACCGCCGAGAAGGAGATCGGATGCGCGTGCCACCAGGTCGCGCCCGTCCAGAAGCGCCAGATGGCGTACTGCCCGCCCGCCGTCTGCAACCGGTCCAGATCGCGGCCCGTGAGGTAGAGCGACACGACACCGGGCGCCACCTGCTCGACGCCGGCGACCCGGATGTCGTGGCGGGCGCTGCGCAGGGTGGGCACCAGGAAGCGGAACACCCCGATCGAACCGAACGCCAGCAGGTAGAGCCCGATCCAGTAGATGCGCTGCCCGCTGCCGTCGGCGAGCACTCCGCCGGTGCTCAGCTGGTGCGGCACCGCGACCAGCACCGCGAGGTAGCTGAGCAGATGGATGAGGTGCCAGGCCTCGTAGGAGAACCGCCGGCGCACGGCCACCACCGAGGTGACCACCACGGCGATCAGCAGTGCGAGCCCGAGATAGGCGAGCAGCAGATCGGTGCCCTGGAGGAGGCTGATCGTCTCGGCGATCACGTTCGTGCCGTCGCTCAGCGCGTAGCCGAGGGTCAGCAGGGCGCCGTGAGCGAGGATGAGATAGAGCGCGGGCTTCCCCAGCGTGCGGTGGAACGCCATCGCCTTGTCCTGGCCCACCACGCGATCGATCAGCGGGATGCGCGCGGCGAGCACGAGCATCACCAGGATGAGGTCGGTGCCCACCAGGCCGGTCACGATGCCGAGGGCCGTGATGCCGGAGGCGGGATCGGTGATCTGGTTCAGGCCGCCGTAGGCGAGCCACAGGGAGATGGCCAGGGCGACCGACGCCCAGACCGAGGCCACCATCAGATCGGCGGCGCGCATCCGCCGACGGGCGCGGATGCGGCGATCGCGCACGATCATGTCGACCGCACGGCGCGTGTTCAGGCGCAGCGTGGGGGCGGTTCGTGTCGTCATTCTCTGCTCGATTCGGGGGAGTCGGGTGGCGATGGTGTCAACGATCCCGCCGATTTCTTCCAGCATTCTTAGACGTCCCGTTGAGAATGATTAGCCTCACCAACGTTGCCCGTCGGCGCGGCGACGTGTTTGAGTGAGCGCATGTCGACCGACCCGCCTTCTGCAGCCCACCCCGATGAACCCCACCGGGGCGGAATCGCCCAGCGTCTGAACTGGCTCCGGGCCGGTGTGCTCGGGGCGAACGACGGAATCGTGTCGGTCGCGGCGATCGTGGTCGGTGTGGCCGGCGCCACGAGCGACACGGGACCCATCCTCACCGCGGGCGTGGCGGGTCTCGTGGGTGGCGCCATCTCCATGGCGCTCGGCGAGTACGTCTCGGTCAGCAGCCAGAGCGACAGCGAGCACGCCCTGATCGCGAAGGAGCGCCAAGAGCTCCGCGACATGCCCGACGAGGAGCTGGACGAGCTCACGGAGCTCTACCGGGCCCGCGGGCTCAGCGAGCAGACCGCCCGTCAGGTGGCGGTGGAGCTCACCGAGCACGACGCGCTCTCGGCCCATCTCTCGATGGAGCTCAACATCGACGAGGACGACGTCGTGAGCCCGTGGCACGCCGCAGCAGCCTCGGCGGCGGCGTTCACCATCGGCGCGATCCTGCCGATGCTCGCCATCCTCCTTCCGCCGCCCGAATGGCGCATCCCCGTGACCTTCGTGGCCGTGCTCCTGGCCCTCGCCATCACGGGCGCCATCTCCGCGCAGATCGGCGGCAGCTCCCGCACCCGGGCGATCCTCCGCGTGGTGATCGGGGGAGCCCTCGCGCTCGCCGCGACCTACGGCGTGGGCGCCCTGCTCGGCGCATCCGGAGTGGTGTGACCTCGGGAGCCCTATCCTGAGCACGTGACTGATGAGTGGACCCGGCGCGTCATCCTCGTGGAGGATCAGCCGCTCGTTCGGATGCTCGTCGCCGACTCGCTCCGCCGTTCCGGTTTCAAGGTGTCGGAGCACGCCGATGCGCACTCGGCCCTCGAGGCGGCAGACGGCTTCGATGCCGATGTGCTCGTGGCTGACATCGACCTCGGGTCGCGGCCCGACGGGGTGGAGCTGGCCGTCATCCTCCGCGCGCGCCTCCCGCATCTCGGTGTGATGTTCCTCACCAACTACCCGCGCGCCGCATCCGCGCCCCGCCGTGCCGCGGTGGCCGGAGCGCGCTTCGTGTCGAAGGACGCCCTGGACTCCCCGGAGCGTCTGGCCGAGTGGGTCGATGCCGTGGCGCGCGCCGAGCCGGTGGCCACCACCGCAGCACCTCTCGGAGCGTTGGAGACGCTCAGCCGCGGTCAGCTCGAGGTGCTCGCGGCGCTGGCCGAGGGCTTCTCCAACGAGGAGATCTCACGGCGGACGGGTCGCACGCTGCGGGCCGTGGAGCGGATGCTCAGCCGCACGTTCGATCGCCTCGGACTCACCCATCAGCCCGGTCTGAATCCACGGGTGGCCGCGGTGAATCTCTACACCCGAGCGTTCGGACATCCGGTGAACCGATGAGATCGCTCGGTGCGCGCTGGACGAGAGCAGCCGCGAGCGGACAGTTCTTCACCCGGTGGTCGTGGCTCGTGACCCTGCCGTTCGCGGTGACGCTCATGGGCGGCTACGACGATGCCCGCTCGACGCAGGAGCGCGTCGCCGGGGTGGGCATCGCCCTCGCGGTGCACCTCGCCCTGGGCGTGCTGGGAGTGCTCGCCGCCGCGGGGGAGCGGGCGGCGCAATCGCCCCGGGTGAGGATCGGCATCGTGGTGACCGGATTGGCCGTCATCGCGGTCGGGCGGCCGTTCCTGCTCGCCGCGGGGGCGCACGCGGCGGGGGTGCAGCTCTTCGCCGGGCCGCTCGGGGCGCGCGTGGCCACCAATGTGGTGGTGGTGGCCGCGGCTCTCTCGCTCGTGGCGATGATGACCCTCACCGTGCGCACGCACCGCGCCGTGATCGGGCGTCTGCGCCTGGTTCTGGAGGCTCTCGAGGTGCAGAGGTCGCGGGATGCCGGCGACGTCGCCGTGCTGTCGGATCGCGTGCTGGAGGCCACGCGCCGCACTCTCCTCGCCGCGCTGCCTCCCGTCGTGGCCGGCCCGATCGAGCCCGAGCGCGCGGCGCTGCTGCTCAAGGGTTTCGCCGACGAGGTGGTGCGTCCACTCAGTCACCGGCTGTTCGACGACGCCGACCGGGTCGTCCAGCCGCGCGAGCAGGAGCTTCCGCCCGGGCCGACCGGTGCGGTGCCGCGGCTGTTCCCGGCGCGCATCGACCGACCTGCTCCGGTCTGGATCACGGTGGTCGCGTACGCCCTGCTCTGGGTTCCCCATCTCGCCGCCCAGACCTCCCTCGCCACGGCCGGCATCGCGTTCGTGGCGGTGGTCGTCGTGGGGGCGTGCGGCAACGGTCTCGTCGTGACGGCGGGCACCCGGGCCGCATCGGGGTCGGGAGCCGGCAGCGTCACGCTGCTCCCGGTATTCGCAGGGGGCTACCTCCTCGTGGGAGCGGCGATCGGGGTGGCCGCGGGGGTGTCGGCTGCTGCGGGAGGAGCGCCGGTCGAGGCATCCGCCGTCGCGACGGCCGTTCTCGTGAGTGTGGTGGTCTACCCCGTGTTCGCGCTGCTGGTCGCCGCCGTGGGCTCGGGCTTCAGGAGGCTCGCCACGGTGGAGGGTGAGCTGGCGACCGCGATCGACGAGGCCGCCGTTCTGGCCGCGGCGAGCCACAACGCCGCGACGGTCGCCCGCAGACGGGTGGCGCACCTCCTGCACGGCGATGTGCAGGCCGAGTGCGTCGCCGCGGCTCGCGATCTGCGCCGGGTCGAGGTGGTCACCGAAGCCGACTGGGTCGCGGCGCTCGATCGCATCGAATCGGCTCTCGACCTCCCGCGGGGCGAGCCGGATCCGGGCGGAGCGCGACGGTCGGTGGAGACGATGATCGAAGCCTGGCGCTTCAGCCTCGACATCACCTTGACCGCCGACGAGGCGGCCTGGGCCGTGCTCGACACGGATGCATCGCGCCTCGAGCTCGCCGTCGATTCCCTCGCCGAAGGCCTCACCAACACGATCCGGCACGGCACCGAGTCGCGTGCCGAGGTCACCCTCACGGCCGCCGCGACGGGTGCGGGCGTCGTGGTCGAGGTGCTGTCGCAGGGCCGGATCGACCGCCGCGCCGACCACGACGGATACGGGCTCGCGCAACTCGCGGGTCGGGCACGGGCGCTGACGCTGACCCAGAGCGGTTCGGTCGTGCGACTCCGGGTCGAGCTCACCTGACGGGCGGTGTCGTGTTTCCCGAACATCCGGGAGGCGACCGCGTCGGGCACCCGTAGCGTCGCGTCGGCGGACGCGGTCGCGGCCGCCATCCCCGACGGAAGGTTCGCTCCATGGAGCATCTCGAACAGTTGATCCCCATTGCCGCCGGAATCATGATCAGCCCGCTCCCGATCGCCGCGATCATCGCCATCCTGCTCTCTCCACGGGCGAAGGCGAACGGCTTCGCCTACGTGGGCGCCTTCTTCCTCGTGGCGTTCGCCTTCACGGCGGTCGCAGCTCTCACCACCAAGGGCGCCGGGTCGGGCGGCTCCTCCGGCGACGACGTCATCGTGCTCGTTCTCGGCATCGTGCTGACGCTCGGATTCCTCGTGCTCGCGGTGGTCAGCTGGGTCACGCGGCCGAAGGGCGGCGCCGAGGCCACCGCTCCGGGTTGGCTGAATGCCGTCGACAGCCTCAGCGCGGCGAAGGCGTTCGGGCTCGGAGTGGTGATGGCGGTGACCAACGCCAAGAACATCCCGCTGGAGCTGAAGGCCGGAGCGCTCATCGGGGCCACCGATCTCGCGTTGCCGCTGGCCCTCGGGGTCGCGGCGCTCTTCGCGCTGGCCGCCTCGCTCGGGATCCTGCTGCCCACCCTCCTCGCCGCCACCGGCTCGAAGGCTGTCACCCGGGCGCTGGCCGGGCTGAAGGCCGAGCTGATCGCCCACAACGCGATCATCATGACGGCGCTGTTCGCCATCCTCGCGGCTGTGCAGCTCTCGCACGTCGTCGCGGCCCTCGCCAAGTAGACACCCGACTCGAAGGAGCACCGCCATGACCGAACTCGCCCCCGCCGCCCCCGAAGACCGCCTCGTCGTGCGCACATCCGCCGGCCTCATCCAGGGCGGGGAGAAGGACGGCGCCCTGTTCTGGAAGGGCGTGCGGTACGCCGAAGCGCCCACCGGCCCGCTGCGGTGGCGGGCGCCCGTGCCGGTCGCGCCCTGGTCGGGCGTGGCCGACGCGACCTCCTTCGGGCCGGCGGCGCCGCAGATCAGCAATCCCGCCATCCCGCTCGGGCCCGATGTCGTGAAAGACGAGGACTGCCTGAGCCTCAACATCTGGCGCGCTACCTCGAGCAATCGGCCCCTCCCGGTGATGGTCTGGATCCACGGCGGCGCCTACACCTTCGGCTCCTCCTGCCAGCCGCTGTTCGACGCAACCTCGTTCGTGTCGACGGGAGAGGTCGTGGTCGTCTCCCTCAACTACCGCATCGGAGCGTTCGGATTTCTCGATCTCACCTCCGTGGCGACGAAGGAGCATCCCTTCGACTCGAACCTCGCCCTCCGCGACGTGCTGCTCGCCCTGCAGTGGGTGCAGGAAAACATCGCCGCCTTCGGGGGCGACCCGGAGCGCGTGACCGTGTTCGGGGAGTCGGCCGGCGGCGGCCTGGTCACCACGCTGCTGACCGTGCCGAGCGCGGAAGGGCTGTTCCACCGGGCGATCGCCGAGAGCTCGCCCGTCTCATCCGTCTATGACGCGGTTCGGTCGGCGTCGGTGGCGAAGCGGATGCTCGACCAGCTCGGTCTCGGACAGGGCGACGTCGGCCGGCTGCGCGACATCCCTGCGGTCGACATCGTGGCAGCCGGGATGGCGGTGTACGCGGCGGTGCCGTCCGAGGAGCCCGGAACGCTGGCGTTCGCGCCGGTGGTCGACGGGACGCTGGTTCCCGAGCATCCGATCGCCGTGCTGAGTGAAGGCCGCGCGCTGCCCGTGCCCCTCTTGATCGGCACCAACCGCGACGAGGCCGCGCTGTTCAAGTTCATGAAGTCGCCGTTGATGCCGATCACCGAACAGAGCATCACCGCCATGCTCACCGAGATCGCGCGGGAGAGCCCTTCGATCGAGATGCCCTCGCGCGACGAGATCCTCGCCGCGTACGCCGGTCTGAGAACCCACGCGATCGGGCTCGGCATCGCCCGCGATGTCGGGTTCAGGATGCCGACCCTTTGGGCGGCGGAGGGACACGCCGGGGTGGCCCCCGTGTGGCTCTACCGCTTCGACCAGGCCACGCCGATGCTCAAGCTCGTGGGGATCGGGGCGACGCACGCGACCGAACTGCCCTACGTCTGGGGCAATCTCGACACCGACCCGAAGGACATCACCTTCAAGCTGGGGGGCAAGAAGACCGGGCGAGCGGTGGCGGAGCGTCTTCAGGCCCGTTGGCGCGCCTTCGCGACCGCAGGGGCGCCACACGGCGGCGACGGCGACGTGGTCTGGGAGCCGTTCGTTCCGTCGGGCGCGCGGAGCACTCTCGTGATCGACCGCCATGACGAGCTCGTGTCCGATCTCGACGGCGACCTCCGGGCAGCGTGGGGGGATGCGGTGCTCACGTTCTCGTGAGCGAGCGGGGCCGGCGGCGGGTCGGCTCCGCTCCGGCTCCGCTTCGGGTCCGCTTCGGGTCCGCTCGGCTCCGTGGGCGACGAGAGGTCAGCGCTGGGCGCCGGCGAGGGAGGCTTCGATCGGGGCGACGGGGTCGCTCGCGACGCAGAGGGCCGTGTGGTCGCCGGCCGTCCAGGCCTGCTCTCCGGGGAGCTGCTCGCTCAGCTGAAGTGTGCTGCCCTCGAGGGGGTGGCCGATGAAGCCGGCGAATGCCGCTGTGCACGCGGGCGGCGCCGCCGCGGTGAACCAGGTCGTGTCGGGGTAGCCGGGGGAGGGATAGCCCGGGAGCAGCACCTGCGCGAAGGCCTCGGCCCCGTGCGGCTGATCGCACGGCACGATCGTGAGGGTGACGCTGGAGGCATCGAGCATGCAGTCGCCGACGTGCACGACGAGAGGATCCGCCGCCGTACTCGGAGCGGACCACCCGCCGGGCACCTGATTCGCGACCACGACCACCGCCACGGCGGCCACGAGGAGCGACGCCGAGATCGCGATCGACGATCTCGGTCCGAGCGGTCGCCGCCCGGTCGTACGCAGCAGCACGGGCAGGATGCCGGCCGCGGCGAAGAGCAGGCCCAGCAGAAGCGTCACCGCATTGGCGCGGAACACTTCACCCGTCGCGATGTGGGTCTGCCCGAACCAGCTCCAGAACGCGGGGGAGACGGATGCCGCGAGCGGCGACGTGACATCGGTCCAGGGGGCGGCGGAGTAGGCGGTGGCCGTGGCCCACACCGCGCCGGCTGCGATGCAGACGAGCACCCCGGCCACGACGACCGCCGAGATCACCCGCGCCCCGCGTGCGGAGATCAGCCCGCCGCATCCGCGCCGGAAGAGCCACACGGCGGCGACCGCGTAGAGATAGGTCACCAGGGTGGAGATGAAGCCGATGCTCTCGAGCAGCAGCCAGCACGCGAGCGCGACAGGGAGGGCGAGGAGCGACAGCCACACCCCTCGGCTGAGCGACCCTCCCGATCTCCGGCGCGCGCCTCGGCCCGTGATCGGGATCTCCTGTGGCATCCAGTCCCTCGGCCCGCGTCCCGACATCGTTCCCCCGTGTCCCGATCCCGCTCGACACGGCGGGCTGCGCGAATCTTCCAGACGCCCGCTAACGGGGGTTGAACATCAGGTGAGCAGGCGGGGACCACCACCCACCGGAGCCCGAGGAGGGGAGTCCCCGCGCCGGGAGGGCTCAGAACGGGTGGTAGACCTGGAAGGACGTCGGGGTGCAGGTATACGTCGCGCCGTCGAGTTCGTGCACACCGGTGCCGAGGCGCGCGCACGTCTGGGCCGCGTCGACGAGCGTCGGGATGGCGGAGCCCAGGATGATCAGCCCGATACCGACGCCGACTCCTGCGATGATGACGCCCGCCAGGGCGAAACCGTTCCTGAAGCCGCGCCGTCGAGACTTCACGAGGGCGACGATGCTGATGACGAGTCCCGCGATGTTCAGAATCGCGATCAGCGAGAGAGCGAACCCGACCACGCCGAGCGTGAAATAGGGGCTCCTGGGTGGCGCCGGCGGCGTGGGTGCGGGCTGTGGCTGTTCCGGCGCGCGGGTGAGTTCATCGTTGTTCGTCATGTGTCCCCCTGGAGCATTCACTGTAGTGCTTCGCACCCGGTCGGCCGCACGCGGGCCGTGCTCTCCGACGGGCGGCCGCTCGAGAGCCGCTCGTTCCGGCGGGCGCGCGGAGCACTCTCGGGATCGGAAGACGAGCGTCGCCGACGAAGCCGAGGCGGCCGAGTTGCATGGTCTCGGGATCTTCGAGTGCGAGGATCGCGCCATGGGCGACTTCGTGAGCTGGTATTCGAAGCGGCGGTCGTCCGCCGACGGCGACAGGCCCTAGGAGGGCGGGAGCAGCTTGCCGCTTCTCGAGAGGTCCGGGTCGGTGCAGGAGGACAGGTCGAAGCAGCAGGGGCGGCGGGATCCGCGGTCGAGCTTCGAGATGCCGACCTCGATGCGGCGGTCGCGGGTGGCGGGGCTCCGGGTCGACGTGATCCATCGCACCCACTCCCAGCGGGCCATCGATGTGATGTCGCTCCAGGTGGCAGAGGCGGTCGGTGCCTGATCCAGAGCTGAACGGAAGTCAGCCGGAACCTCGGGTTCGGGCCACGACTCGGCGGGCGCGAACTCGATCGTCACGGCGCGCGAGGCGGTGGTGACATCCGCTTCCGTGGTCGCGGCGTGCGGGGTGGCTCCCAGCCGCTCGATGTCGACCCAGTGCCCGCGCAGCCCATCCGGTTCGATCACGGCCACGAAATCACGCCCGTCGACCCGGCCCTCGATCGCCACCTGACCCCGCGACGGAAGCTGAGCACTCACCTCGGCCGGCAACCGTGCGATGCGTCGCCCGGCGAGGCTCTCCACCGTCGCGTCGAAACGGGTCACGGATGCCGCGCGGCCGGACTGCTCTGCCATGGCCGCGATACTACCCGCGGTCGCGCTGCGCGTGCGATCGAGGCGGCCCACGACCCGGCCTGGGCCGCTTCCCTCCGTGTGCCCGCTCTACAGTGGTGGAAGACGAGGTGGTACGAGGGAGTGATGGCATGAGCACGGTCGATCCTGTCGAAGCGCGGGCACAGCGGGAGCGCGCGCGCATCGGGTCTCCGGGCGCCGTGGTCGGAATCGTGATCGGCCTGGTGATGATCGCTCTCGGTGCCGCGCTCGAGGTGCGCGCCCTCTACGGCTTCGCCGAATTCGACGCGCTGGGCGACAGCGACGGGCCGCCGCTGGCCGTGTTCGGCATGATCGTGGGGCTCCCGCTGATGATCATCGGGTTCTTCGTGCACACCGGGGCCACCAGGCGCTTCACCGGCACCCTTCTCAGCGCACCCGGGGTCGGGCCGCTGTCGATCCTGTTCGTCGGCTTCGCGGGCGGGGCATGGTGGGGAGCGTCGTCGGTGTCGACCACGGGCATCCTGTGGCTCATCCCGATCGGCGTGACCGCGCTCGCACTGCTGCTCCTCGTGATCGGCATTTCGAACCGGATGCGCCGGCGGAGCCGGAACGGCGTGCTCGCCCACCTGGCGACCCACGGTCGCATCGTGGCGGCCGAGATCGTCGAGATCCCCGAGATCGATCCGTCATCAGGCGGCCTGATCGGCCCGATCACGGTGACGTTCCACGACGCCGACGGGACGGCCCGGTGGGTCACGAAGACCGGCCAGTGGAAGCGGCGCGACCTCCCGAAGACCGGGGACGCCGCGAGCGTGCTGTTCGATCCCGGGGCTCCGGATGACACCTCCCGCATCTGGGTGGCACCCGTCGGGTCGACGTCGGCAGCCGATTTCAGCCGCTGGCACTCGTAACGGTCAGGCCCAGAGCTCCTCGATCGGGATCGCGCGGCCGAGCACGTTCGACGCAGCCCGGTGCCCGGAGCAGAGGGCCGCGGTGACGGTGGCCGGGTCATCCGTCCACGTCGCCTCTCCCGCGAGGTGGAGCACACCGCCGACCGGGGTGGCGAGGACATCATGGTCGTCCGTCGTCGATCCGAGCGTCATGTAGGCGTAGGAACCGCGGGCGAACGGGTCATCCTGCCAGGCCGTGATGTGCACATGGGTGGGCTCCTCGACGCGGTCGCCGTAGAGGCGGCGCAGCTGCGCGAGCACCGAGTCGACGGTGCGCGCCTGCTCCCAGTCACGGGTCGCGATCGCCGCGGGCCCGGCGGCGAACGTGAGCAGCGTGGGCGTGCCGTGCAGATCGGTGAGGTCGTACCAGGAGTGCCACCACGCGGCTTCGGGGCCCTGCTGGCGGATGGCGTAGACGTCGTCGGTCCAGAATTTCGTGGGGAAACGCAGGAACACCTTCTCGAAGGCGTTCATCTCCAGCCGGCCGAGCGCCCCCGCCACCGGGTCGGGAAGCGACGGCTCGATCACGAAGTCGCCCGACTTCAGAACCCCCACCGGCACGGTGACCACGACGGAGTCGGCCGACAGGATGCCACGGCCGGTGGTGACGGTGACGCCCCCGTCCGACCAGGCCACGTGCGACACCACGTGCCCGAGCCGTACGTCGAGACCCTCGGCCAGCGCCGTGGCGAGGCGGTCGTACCCGTCGGGGAACACCACTTCGTCGCCGTCGATCGAGTCGTCGTCGAGGCCGTGGGCCGCCAGATCCTCGATCCAGGCGCCGTACTGCTCCTCCGACCGGTGCTCGAGGTACTCGCGCACGCGCTGGGTGCGCTCACCGTCCCAGTGCTGCGCCGCGAGCGCCTGTTCGGTGACGTCGCGGTAGGAGGCATCCGGAGCCGACTCGGCGATCACGCCCAGGAGCGTCGCATCGACCGCGTGGATGTCGGCGGCGAACAGCCGGGCGGCGGCATCCGCGAGGCGAGCGCCGTCGGGGCCGAAGTACGCGATGGGGCGGCTGTCGGGCTGATAGCCGCCGACGGTGAACTCGACCGTGCGCAGCCCGAAGGCCGCGGCGGCGTCGGCGACGGGGCTGTCGACGATGCCGTGGATCCAGGAGGCGCCGAGGTCGGTGACGAGTCCGTCGCCGCGATCGGTGGAGACGCGGCCGCCCACGCGATCGCGCGCCTCGAGCACGACCACGTGCCTTCCCGCCCTGGCCAGCAGGCGAGCGGTGCTGAGGCCTGCGATCCCCGCGCCGACCACGATCGTGTCCCAGCGTTCCATCGCCGACCTCCTCCGCTCCGAGTGCTGCCCCCAGCCTAGGAGTCGGGGGCCGCCACGAGCGCCGCACGGTGCCCGCGATTTATGGGAGTGGGAGTCCCATTCGATTTTCACTAAGGTCGGACAGCCGGTGTGCGGCGGCCCGCGTCATTCGGGTTGGCCAGGGCCGCCACACACCGGTGTCAGCGCCCGTCGCCGGCTCCGGACCCTGCCGACCATCCGCTCGCGGAGCAGAACGCACGCACCGGATGCGGGTTTCCCCACGAATTCGGGCAGGCTCGCCCGTATCGGGCGAGGTCGGCGCGATTCGTGGCGAACTCCGCGGGGCGGGCGGGGCGGGCGGGGCGGCGAACGCCGACCCCGGCACTCACGGCAGGAATGCGGGTGCAGCCGGTACGCTTGTAAGCCTTGTGACGATCGATCTGAATGCTCCGACCTCCACCCGGGAACCCGACACCCGCGCCCTCGATGACGCCGCGGTCGCGCGCATCCGGGCCGACTTCCCGATCCTCGCGCGGGAGGTGAACGGGCATCCGCTCGTGTACCTCGACTCCGGCGCCACCTCGCAGAAACCGCAGAGCGTGATCGACGTCGAGCGCGCCTACTACGACACCGTGAACGCCGCCGTGCACCGCGGCGCACACACCCTCGCGGGCGAAGCCACCGAGCTCTTCGAGAACGCCCGCGCGACCGTGGCGCGCTTCGTGGGCGCGGCCGACGACGAGATCGTCTGGACCTCCAACGCCACCGAGGGCCTCAACCTCCTCGCCTACTCGATGTCGAACGCCTCGCTCGGCCGCGGCGGGGAGGATGCTGCGCGCTTCCGTCTCGGGCCGGGCGACGAGATCGTGGTGACCGAGCTCGAGCACCACGCCAACCTCGTGCCGTGGCAGGAACTCGCGTT
Source organism: Herbiconiux sp. (assembly GCF_004297105.1). Taxonomy (GTDB): domain Bacteria; phylum Actinomycetota; class Actinomycetes; order Actinomycetales; family Microbacteriaceae; genus Herbiconiux. The sequence goes on along the minus strand of NZ_SCVE01000006.1, from coordinate 227,917 downwards.
CCGCACGGGTGCCACACTGCGCGTGATCGGCCTCGACGACGAGGGCCGCATCCGTCTCGATGAGGGCCCGGATGCCGCCGCGAACGTCATCGGCGCCCGCACCCGCCTCGTGGCCTTCACCCACGTCTCCAACGTGCTCGGCGCCGTGAACCCCGTCGAGCGCCTCGTCGATCTGGCGCACGCCGTCGGAGCCCTCGTGGTGCTCGACGCCTGCCAGTCGGCGCCGCACCTGCCGCTCGACCTGCACGCCCTCGACGTCGACTTCGCCGTGTTCTCGGGTCACAAGATGCTCGCGCCCACGGGCATCGGCGTGCTCTACGGCCGCTCCGAGCTGCTCAATGCGCTGCCGCCGTTCCTCACCGGCGGGTCGATGATCACCACCGTGGGCCTCACCGAATCCGAGTTCCTCCCCGCCCCCATGCGCTTCGAAGCCGGAACGCAGCGCGTGTCGCAGGCCATTGCACTCGCCACCGCGTGCGACTACCTCGACGCCATCGGCATGCACCGCATCGAGGCCTGGGAGGCCGCTCTCGGCCAGCGTCTGTACGAGGGCCTCGCCGGCATCCCCGGCGTGCGCATCCTCGGACCGGCTCCGGATGCCCGAACCGAGCGCGTGGGTCTCGCCAGCTTCGTGGTCGACGGCATCCACTCCCACGACGTGGGCCAGTTCCTCGACGATCGCGGCATCGCCGTGCGCGTGGGCCACCACTGCGCCCAACCGGTGCACCGCCGCTACGGCATCACCGCCACCACCCGCGCGAGCGCGTATCTCTACACCACCACCGCCGAGGTCGACGCCGCCATCGAGGCCGTCGCCGACTCCCGATCCTTCTTCCGGGTCGCCTGATGGCGTCGCGCGAGCTGGAGGGGATGTATCAGCAGGTCATCCTCGACCACGCGAAGGAGAAGCACGGCTTCGGGTTGCGGGAGGGCGCATCCGGTTCGTCGCACCAGATCAACCCCACCTGCGGCGACGAGGTCACCCTGCGGGTGCACCGTGCGGCGGATGACTCGCTCGCGTCGATCTCGTGGGAGGGGCAGGGCTGCTCGATCTCCACGGCCTCGGCGTCGCTGCTCAGCGACCTCATCGACGAGCTGCCGGAGGCCGAGGTGCGGCGGCGCATCGACGCGTTCCGCGAGCTGATGCAGTCGAAGGGCACGATCGACGGCGACGACGAGCTGCTCGGCGACGCCGTGGCGCTCGGCGGGGTCTCGCGGTACATCACGCGCATCAAGTGCGCCATGCTCCCGTGGGTGGCCCTGGAGCACGCGCTGGCCACGCCGGCGTAGCGGCGGAGCATCGGCGGAGTTCGGCCGCGGATTCGACGGAGTTCATCGGCGGATTCGGTGCGTGAGTCCGTCGTTCGCCGTAGGGGCCCAAGAAGTCCGTCGTTTCCGCACGGCACCCTGGCGGTGGGGCTCCATCCGGCGGCCCTAGGATCGCAGCATGGTCTCCGAGACACCCCCGCCTGCGCCGCCGGGCGCCGAACGACGACGGCTCGCCGAGGCGGATGCGCGGGGTGCGGCTCCTGAGGCCTCCTGGCGCGACTGGGGCCCCTACCTCGCCGAACGTGCCTGGGGAACCGTTCGGGAGGACTACAGCGCCGACGGCGACGCCTGGCGCTCCTTCCCCCACGACCACGCCCGCTCCCGCACCTACCGCTGGAACGAAGACGGCATGGCCGGCTTCTGCGACCAGCGGCAGAGCTGGTGCCTCGGCCTCGCGCTCTGGAACGGCGTCGACCCCATCCTGAAAGAACGGATGTTCGGCCTCTCCGGCCCCGAGGGCAACCACGGCGAAGACGTCAAGGAGTACTGGTGGTACCTCGACGGCACCCCCACGCACTCCTGGCAGCGCTGGCGCTACCACTACCCGCAGGCCGAATTCCCCTACGACGATCTGCTCGAGACCAATGAGGGCCGCGGAAAAGACGAGGGCGAATACGAACTGGTCGACACCGGAGTCTTCGACGACGGCCGGTACTGGGTGGTCACGGTCGACTACGCGAAGGCCGGGCCGCACGACCTCGTGATGCAGATCACGGTCGAGAACGCGGGGCCGGATGAGGCCACCATCCAGGTGCTCCCGAGCTTCTGGTTCCGCAACGTGTGGTCGTGGGATGCTCCCACCGACGTGGTGCGCAAGCCCGTCATCCGCAGCACGGCCCCCTCGGAGCTGACGGCGTACCGGCCTGACGCCGAAGAGCTGGTGCTGCGCATCGACGGGCTCGACGCGACCGCCCTGTTCTGCGAGAACGAGACGAACACCGAGCGGCTCTTCGACGAGCCCACCACGTCGCCGTACCCCAAAGACGGCATCAACGACTTCGTGGTGTCGGGCGCGCCCACCGTGAACCCGGCCGGCGAGGGTACGAAGGCGGCGTTCCAGCAGGTGCTGACCGTGCCCGCGGGGGAGAGCCGCGTCATCCGTCTGCGTCTGAGCGAGGCGCGGGAGGCGGGCCCGGCCAGCACCGCGTTCGACGATGCCGCTTCGGTGCTGGCGCGTCGTGAGGCCGAGGCCGACGAGTTCTACGCCCACGTCATCCCTGCCGCGGCGGGGGAGCAGGATGCGCGGATCGCCCGCCAGGCGTTCGCCGGCCTCACCTGGGCCAAGCAGTTCTACCACTTCGACGTGCGCCGCTGGCTGGCGGGCGACCCGAGCTCGCCGCCGCCGCCCGAGGGGCGCCGGGCCATCCGCAACGGCGACTGGCGGCACCTCTCGAGCCACGACGTCATCCTGATGCCCGACCCGTGGGAGTATCCGTGGTTCGCCGCGTGGGATCTCGCGTTCCACTGCGTCACCATGGCGCACATCGACCCGGAGTTCGCGAAGGCGCAGCTGGTGCTGATGTTGCGCGAGTGGTACATGCATCCGAATGGCCAGTTGCCCGCCTACGAGTGGAACTTCGGCGACGTCAACCCGCCGATCGAGGCGTGGGCGGCGCTGCGCGTGTTCGAGATCGACGGCAGTCGCGACCACCACTTCCTCGGCCGGGTGTTCCACAAGCTGCTGATGAACTTCACCTGGTGGACGAACAACAAAGACCACGGCGACAACAACCTCTTCGAGGGCGGCTTCATGGGCCTCGACAACATCGCGCCGCTCGACCGGTCCACCCTGCCGCCCGAGGTGGGGGTGCTCGAGCAGGCCGATGCCACGGCCTGGATGGCCACCTACGCCCTGCACCTGCTCGACATGGCGCTGCTGCTCACCCGGCACGACCCCGCCTACGAGGACGTCGCCACCAAGTTCTTCGAGCACTTCCTCGTGATCGCGGGCTCGGCCAACGACGCCGGGCTCTGGGACGAGGAGGACGCGTTCTACTACGACATGCTGCACCTCGCCGACGGCACCACGATCCCGATGCGGGTGCGCTCGCTGGTGGGGCTCGTGCCGGTGACCTCGGCGCTCGTGTTCGCACGCTCGCACATGGGGGCGCTCGAGGAGTTCGTGGCGCGGGGTGCCGCGTTCCTCGCGCGGTACCCGGCCTATGCGACGTCGGTGCACATCCGGAGCCGCACCGATGAGGTGAAGAGCCTGCTCGCGCTGGTGACGCCGGAGCGGCTGGAGCGCATCCTCGGCAAGGTGCTCGCCGATGAGCGGATGCTGTCGCCCTACGGTATCCGCAGCATCTCCGCCTGGCACCGCGAGCATCCGTTCCGGGTGCAGGTGAACGGCGTGGAGGCGGTGGTGGACTACGAACCGGGGGAGTCGACATCCGGGCTCTTCGGCGGCAACTCGAACTGGCGGGGTCCGGTGTGGTTCCCTCTGAACACCCTCATCATCGAGTCGTTGCGGGGCTACGACGAGAGCCTCGGCGAGACGCACCTGGTGGAATACCCGGCCGGATCAGGGCAGACGCACACGTTCGGTGAGATCGCCGACGATCTCTCCGACCGGCTGATCTCGCTGTTCCGCTCCGACGGAGTCGCGCCGCGGCCGGCGGATGCCCGCTACCCCCTGCTCTCCACCGACCCGCGCTGGCGCGACAACATCGCCTTCTACGAGTACTTCCACGGCGACACCGGGCAGGGGCTCGGCGCCTCGCACCAGACGGGGTGGACGGCGCTCGTGGCGCACCTCATCGTGACGCAGCGCCGCCGCTGAGGCGGGCAACCGGCCGTAGGGGGCGCCGCGGGGCGGCCAGAACGACGAGGCCGACCGCGAGAACGGCGAGGCCCACGGCTGCCATCGCCGTGAGGGTCTCGCCGAGCACGAGGGTGCCCAGCAGAGTGGCGGTGAGCGGCTCGGTGAGGGTGAGGGTCGACACCGTCGAGGCCGGGAGGCGGGCGAGGCCCCAGCCGAACAGCAGGTAGGCGACGGTGGTGGTGATCACGCCGAGCCAGAGGGCCAGAGCGAGGCCCGGACCGGTGAACAGCCAGCGGGTGTCGGTGGCGAGCAGGAGCGGGATGCTGAGCAGCGCGGCCAGGCCGAACACCGAGCCCATGGTGCCGCTCGCCGTCCAGCCGCGTTCTAGGAGCGCTTTGCTGGCCAGGGTGTACACCGCGTAGGAGGCGCCGGCCCCGATCGAGGCGGCGAGACCGGGGAGGCTGATGGCGGAGGCAGTGCCCGCGGCCGCGTCCGCCGCCCCCGGCGCCAGCACACCGCTGATCAGCGCGACGCCCACCATGGCGATGGCCGTCGCCACGAGCCACACCGCACCGGGGAAGCGGCGCCGGATGGCCCAGTCGATCACCCCTGTGATGACGGGTGCCGACCCGAGAGCGACGACGGTGCCCACCGCAACCCCGTTCACGCTCACACCGAGAAAGAACAGCGGCTGATAGGCAACCACCCCGAGTGCGCCGACGACGATCGGCCACCCGCCGAGACGCCGGAATCCGTACCGAGGAGCACGTTCTGGCGCGGAGTAGGACGTCTCGGCGGAGGAACGGGCGGCGCGGAGGCGCAGCGCCAGTGCTGTCAGCGCCAGGAGGCCGCCGCCGATGAGGATCCGCGCCGCGCCGACGGAGCCCGCCGACGCGTCGACCGGACCGAAGGCCTGCGCGGTACCCGTGGTACCGAAGCACACGGCGGCGAGCACGACGGCGAGATAGGGCAGCATCCGGTAATTGTTACACAATCTGGATCCGTTCGAGCAGGATCAGGGTGCGACGACCGTCACTCCGATGATCACGACGCACCCGAGCGCCACCGCGGTGAGGGCCCCGAACGCGATCGCCATCAGGATGAGCCGCAGCCGCACCGTGCGCACGAGCAGCCGCACCTCCACCATCGCCACGTAGAGCAGGAGGATCGCGACGATGCCCCAGAGCGCGATTCCGCTCGAGTTCACCTGCTGAAGCGACCAGAGCAGCACCACGGTGATGGCCGTCGTGAGTGCGCCGATCACGAGCCAGACCGTGCCGCTCGAGGTGGTGAGCGAGGCCTGGTTGCGCATCTTGGTGGGATCGTCTGGATCGGTCATCGTGGAGCCCGAGCCTACGCGTGTTTCCATCGCGTTACCTCTTGCAGAATGACCCCCCGATGGGGGTAGTCTTCCACAAACGTTCACGCGACAAGGGGAGCACCACGTGCACAGAAGTCATCGGAGACTCGCAGGATTCGGCATCGGAACGGGGGTGATGCTGGCTGCGATCGTCGGTGGCGGCACGCAGGCCGCCTTCGCCGTCGATCCCGACGATCTCGAGAGCCGGGTCACCGTGGCCGGCGTCATGAACCACCTCGAGGCCCTCCAGTCGATCGCGGATGCCAACGCCGGCAACCGCGCCATCGGTACTCCGGGCTACGAGGCCAGCGGCGAGTACATCGAGAGCGTGCTCGAAGCGGCCGGCTACTCTCCGGTGCGGCAGGACTTCCAGGCCACCACGCAGGCGATCGACGAGTACGAGATCACGCTCCTCGGCGTCACCACCGACAGCGACAGCGTCGACCCCGCTCCGGCCCGCGTGCCCATGGAGGGCACCACCGAGACAGACCCCGCCGGCATCGTCGGCGCCGAGCTCGTCGCGCCCACGACGGCCACCGGATGCTCCGCGGCCGACTGGGCGGGCGCCGACGCCACGGGCAAGGTGGCGGTGGTGAGCCGCGGCATCTGCGCCTTCTCCGAGAAGTCTCTCGCGGCCGCGGATGCCGGCGCGATCGCCCTGCTCGTCTACAACAACGAAGACGGGCCGCTCAACGGCACCCTGGGCGAGCAGCTGCCCGAGTACATCCCGTCGATCGGCATCACGCAGGCCGAGGGCGCAGCCGTGCTGGCCGACCTCGCCTCACCGACCCCGCAGACGGTCGACCTGCTGGTGCAGGAGACCACCACCACGGTCGACACCTTCAACATCATCGCCGAGACGCCGAACTCCACGGTGAAGGACAACGTGGTGATGCTCGGCGCCCACCTCGACTCGGTTCCCGAGGGGCCCGGCATCAACGACAACGGCAGCGGGTCGGCCGCGATCCTGGAGACGGCCGTGCAGCTGGCCGCATCCGGAACCATCAACAACACCGTGCGGTTCGCCTGGTGGGGTGCCGAGGAGGTCGGCCTCGTGGGCTCGACGCACTACGTCGACGACCTCGTGGAGAACGACCCCGCCGCGCTCGACGAGATCGCCACGTATCTGAACTTCGACATGGTGGGTTCGCCGAACTACGTGATCAGCGTCTACGACGCGAACGAGTCGAGCTTCCCGGCCCCGGTCGAGGTGCCCGAGGGTTCGATCGCCACGGAGGCGGCACTCACCGACTACTTCGACTCGATCGGCCAGCCGTGGATCGACACGGCCTTCGACGGCCGCAGCGACTACGACGCGTTCATCGCGAACGATGTGCCGGCATCCGGGCTCTTCACCGGTGCGGATGACGTCAAGACGGCGGAGCAGGTCAGCCTGTTCGGCGGCACGGCGGGCATCACCCACGACCCGAACTACCACCAGGCGGGTGACGACATCGAGAACATCAGCCCCGAGGCGTTGCGCATCTCGCTCGGCGCGATCGCGTCGGTGACGGCGTCGCTCGCCAATGACACGTCCGCGATCAACGGTGTGGTTCCGCCGGTCACCGAGGTTCCGCCGACGACGACTCCGTCCGTGGTGGAGCCCGCGGCAGACGGCACCGCCGCGCTGGCGGCGACCGGTGCGGACGACGCGCTGGCGCTGGCGCCCCTTGGTCTGCTGGTGATGGCGACCGGCGTCGTGCTGGTCGGCGTGCGGATGCGGGCAGGCGCACGGGCGGCCACCGCCCGCACCGACTCCCGGGAGTAGGTGCAAAGTACTCAGGCAGGGCGGTGGCCCGGCGAACCTACCGTGGGTGAATGGCTATCAGAACCACCCTCACCCGCGGCGGTCTCGCCCTCGCGGCCACCGCCCTCCTGGCTGCCGGCCTCACGGCAGCACCCCCCACCGCACCGCCGGCCCAGGCCGCGTCGGGCGCCGCCCAGACGGTCAACGTCATGGCGCCGCTCTGGATCTCCGACTGGGCCACCGACGGCCCCGAGTGGCGATCGTTCGTCTCCTCGCTCTCCGTCGCCGAGTCGCAGGGCGTCGATGCCGTGGCGATGGACGTGTGGTGGGGCAAGGCCGAACCCACCCGCGACGGCTACGACTGGGGCTACTACGACAAGGCGTTCAAGGCCATCACGGATGCCGGGCTCGACCTGGTTCCCCTGATGTCGTTCCACCGCTGCGGCGACAACGTGTCCGACGACTGCTGGATCCCGTTGCCCGACTGGGTGTGGGAGCCCGAGCAGATCTGCGGCATCGCCGGCTGCGCCGCGCCCGTGCCGGTCGAGGACTACTGGGTGAGCGAGTACGGCAACACCGACTACGAATCGCCCTCGCCCTGGGGCGTGGGCGCTCAGCGCACCCTCGACGACATGCGCGACTTCATGAACGCGTTCGAGACGCACTACAGCGCCGGTGCCACCGACTACCGCAGCCGCATCCAGGAGATCACGATCAGCGGGGGCCCGGCGGGCGAGCTGCGCTACCCCTCGTACGCCAAGCACGACTCGAAGGTGGCGGGAGACCCCGCGGGTTACCCGAACCGCGGCACCTTCCAGAGCTACGGGCCCGCCGCCGTGCGCGCCTTCGCCGACTGGGCCGTCGCGCGCTACGGCTCGGTGGCCGGGGTGGGCACCGCCTGGGGCATCCCGGGCCTCACCTACAGCATGATCTCGCCGCCCACCGACCACGAGCGGTTCATCACCTCGGGGTCTTACAAGTCGATCGCCTACGGTCGCGACTTCACGCGCTGGTACAGCGAGAGCCTGCTCCAGCACGGGCGCGACGTGATGCTGCAGGCCATCAAGGCGTTCGACGGTGCGTTCGCATCGGTGCCGCTCGGCATCAAGATCCCCGGGGTGCACTGGCAGACCATGACGTCGAGCCCCATGCAGCGGGTTCCCGAGATCGCGGCCGGCCTCGTGCACACCGATCAGGCCTACACCAGTGCCTCCACGGGCCACGGCTACGACGGTGTCATGGCGATGGTGCACGACCTCGACGTGCACGGCGACGGTGGCGTGTCACCCACCCACCACATCAACCTGCACTTCACGGCGCTCGAGATGCCCGACGGCCGGGAGTGGGACGACGGCAAGCACGCGTACTCGGATGCCGCCTCGCTCGTGTCGTGGGTGGCGAATTCGGCCGCTCGCGCCGGCGTGACGCTGAAGGGTGAGAACGCGCTGCACGAGAACCTCACCAGCACGGGGTCGTCGACGACCGTCGGGTGGTCGCACATCCGCGACGCCTTCAGCGGCACGCCGTCGCCCTATGCGGGCCTCACGGTGCTGCGCATTCCGGATGTCACGGGAACGGGTGTCGGGCGCACCGAGTTCGAGCGCTTCATCCGCGACTTCCATTGAGCGGGTGCTGAACACCCGCCTCTCGGTCGGCGCCTGGCCTGCTTCGTGTCAGTAGTGGGCCAGGCCGCTGCCGACGATCACGGTGCCGAGCATGAGCAGAACGACCGTGGTGACGGTGGAGCTGTTGCGCTCGATCCAGATGCGGGCCCCCTCGAGCGGGCGGCGCATCCGCGTCGGATCGGCGAGGGCGAAGATGATGGGGGCGGCGAGCGTGGAGATGCCGAGCACCACGAAGATGATGATGGCCACCACGGTCTCGGTGGGGGTCACGCTGCCGGCGCCGATCGCCACGCCCGCGGCGATGGTGAGCACCAGGTTCTTCGGGCGGAACATCAGGGCGAAGCCGACCCCGAACGACGGAATGGGGCCGAGCGAGGTGACCCGGGTCATCCAGGCCGGGGGAGCCGAGGTCTCGAAGTCGTCGGCTTCGAGCACGAGGGCGACACCGTCGGCGGAGATGACGCGGGTGGCCGGCTCCGAGCCGTGCTCTCCCGCGGTCGCGGCCGCCGCCGGCGCCGCCGTGGTCGCGCCGCGCTCGGCACGTCGCCGGCTGCGCCGCCACCGCACTGCGGCCAGCACGAGCAGGGCCAGACCGAGTGCGACCTCGATCGAGGCGACCAGCGGACTCTGCTGCGACTCGGGTGCCGGAGGCAGCAGGGAGGCCACCGCGGTGAACAGCACGGTGAGCCCCGCGAGGCCGATGGTGGCACCGATGAGATAGGTGAGGCTCGACCAGCGCCCCCGCGGCGAGAGCAGGATCAGCACCATCACGATGATCGGCACCGAACTCAGGGCGACGCCGATGGCGATCGGCAGGATGTGTCCGATGATCGCCGCCATAGCGACATTCTAGGAGGGCGGGGCAGCGGGTGCCGCGAGCCGGGTTCGCGACCCGGGCGAACGGTCGACGCGTATCCTGTCGGGGTGGGACGCTCGAGAGGGGAAGGCGCGCTCGTCGCGCTGCTGCTCGCGCGGTTCGTGCGGGCGCGATGGGGGTATCGGTTCCGTAGCCGGCAGCAGCTCGACCGGTGGCGCCGGCGGCGGCTCGGCGCCTTCCTGGCACGCATCCACCGGGCACCGTTCTATCGCGACGTCGCCCGCTCGACGCCGCTCGGCGACTTGCCCGTGACCGACAAGGGCGTTCTGCTCGAGCACTTCGACGAGCTCAACACCCGCGGCGTGCGGTTGGCCGATGCGCTCGGGGTGGCACTCGAAGCCGAGCGCACGCGCGACTTCACGCCCACGATCGACGGCGATCTTGCCGTGGGACTCTCGAGCGGAACCTCGGGCCGGCGGGCGGCCTTCCTCGTGAGCCCGCGGGAGCGCATGCTGTGGGCTGGAACCGTTCTCGGCCGGTTGCTCGATGGCGCCTCCGTGCGGCAGCTGCTGAATCCGCTGCGGCCGCCGGTGCGCATCGCGTTCTTCCTCCGTGCCGGGGGCTCGCTCTACGAGAGCGTGGCGAGCAGCCGCATCCGGTTCTCCTTCTTCGACCTGACCGAGCCCGTCGACGGGCACCTGGCCCGGCTCGCCGACGAGGCGCGCCGGTCGCGCGGGCCCGAGGTGCTGGTGGCCCCGGCGTCGGTGCTGGCGGCTCTCGCGCGGCTCAGTCGCGCCCCGGATGCCCCGAACGGCAGTGCACGGATCGCACCCCGCCTCGTGATCTCGGTCGCAGAGGTGCTCGACGACGAGCAGCGTCGCGCCGTGCGCGAGGCCTGGGGGGTTCCCACGCGCGAGGTCTATCAGGCCACGGAAGGACTGCTCGCGCTCAGCTGTGCGTACGGCGCTCTGCACCTCCTCGAAGAGACCGTCTGGTTCGAGACCTCCTGGCTCGATGCCGCCCGCACGCGTTTTGTCCCGCTTGTCACCGACCTCGAGCGGCGAACCCAGATCATCGCCCGCTATCGCCTCGACGATGTGCTCCGTCTTCCGTCGCCCGCCGCCTCCGGCGCCGGCGGCGGCACAGCGAAGCGGTGCGGGTGCGGGCGGTTCACGACCGTGATCGCAGCGGTCGACGGGCGGGCGGATGCGGTTCTGCGGCTGCGGGGAGCAGACGGGCGTGAACTCGTCGATGTGTTCCCCGATGCCGTGCGGCAGGCCGTCGCGACGGCGCGTTCGAACCACGGGGACTGGCGCATCCGCCAGACGGGCCTCGACGTGCGGGTGGCGCTCGAGGGGGCCTCGCGCGCCGATGAGCGGGCCGTGACCGAGTCGCTCCAGGCGCTGTTCGCGCGCTACGGATGCTCCGCCACCGTGCTCCACGACCCCTGGTTCGCCCCCGAGCCCGGCGTGAAGGTGCGCCGCATCGTGCGCGAGGAGCCATCGTGAGCGAGCCCGGTGCCGCCGAGGCACAGCGCCGGGTGCTCGTGACGGGCGCATCCGGATTCGTCGGGGGAGCGCTGCTCGCGCGGCTCCGCCACGATCCGCGCTACGACGCGCTGGGCATCGGCCGCCGTGCCCTCGACCTCCCCGACTACCGCTCCCTCGACCTCGCCCCACCGCGAGACGTCACTTCTCGTGCCGAGAACCGCTCTTCGGCGGGGAACATGACGCCTCGAGAAACTGCCGGGGCTGCGGAGCTCCTGCGCGGGCTGTGGGGCGGGGCGGCACCCCACGTGATCGTGCACGCGGCCGCGCGCAGCTCGCCCTGGGGCACGAAGGCGGAGTTCGAGCGGGAGAACGTGGAGGCCACGCGCACGGTGCTGCGCTACGCCGAGACGTTCGAGGTTCGGCCCCGGATCGTGCTGGTATCGACCGCGTCGGTGCTCTACACCGCCACTGATCAGGTCGATGCCGTCGGCGACGCCCCCGCACGAGCGCCCTTCGCCGGCGGTTACGCCGCCTCGAAGGCCGCCGCCGAGGAGGTCGTGCGCGGGTACGACGGGCCCTGGGTGATCCTCCGGCCCCGGGCGGTCTTCGGGGCGGGCGACACCGCGCTCTTCCCGCGGCTCGCGGCGGCGGCGCAGGCCGGGCGGCTGCCGCGCATCCGGCCACCCAGGCATGCTCCTCGGCCGCTGCTGAGCGACCTGGTGCACATCGACACCCTCGTCGAGTACCTCGTGCGGGCGCTGGAGACGCCGGGCATCGAGGGTGCGACGATGACGGTGACCGGCGGGCAGCCCGTCGATCTGCAGGCGACGGTGTTCCGCCTGTTCGAGCGGGCGGGCATCCCGGAGCCGGTGCGCACGCTGCCGCGCGGGGCCGTGCTCGCCGCGGCCACGATCCTCGAGACCGTGTGGAGACTCGCCCGGCGCCCGGGCGAACCTCCTCTCACCCGATACTCCGTGGTGGCCTACGCCTTCGCGAAGACCTTCGACGGCGAACCACTGAGGCGGATGCTCGGAGAACCCGCCGTCCCGCTGGCCCACGCGATCGATGAATTCGCCCGCTCGCTCGGGCCCACGCGGCTAGGATCCTAGAACGCGTATGACTTCAGCCCTTCCCGTGCGTTCCCGCATCGCCGCCGTCGCGACCTACCTGCCGCCCACCACGCGCAGCGCCGGGGAGACGGAGCAGCGCCTCCGCTGCGGCAACCCGCACCTTCATCTCGCGACCGGCCTCGTCGCGCGGCTCACCGGCGTGCAGAGGGTGCACGTACGGCCCGACGGCTGGCAGACCTCCGACCTCGCCGCCGAGGCGGCACGCGAGGCTCTCGAGCGGTCGCCGGGATCCGTCGACCTGCTCATCTTCGCCTCCGCCAGTCAGGACATGATCGAGCCCGCCACGAGCCATATCGTGGCGGCGAAACTCGGCCTCGACTGCCCGGTGATGGACGTCAAGAACGCCTGCAACAGCATCCTGAACGCGCTCCAGGTGGCGGATGCGCTCATCGCCACGGGCCAGTACAACCGCGTCCTCGTGGCGGGCGGTGAGGAGCCGTCGCACGCCGTGCGGTGGGCGCTCGCCGATCAGGCGCAGTTCCAGCGCTCGTTCGCGGGATACACGATGAGCGATGCGGGGGCGGCAGTGGTGCTCGAGCGCGTCGAGGCGGCCGACGCCACGAGCGGGCGGATGCCCGGTCCCGGCATCCTCGGCAGCCGCTTCATCGCGCGCTCCGAGCACTGGGCGATCGGTACGCTCGGCACCGGCGGGTCGGTCGACCCCCATGCCGAGAACGGCAGCTATTTCGACATGGACGGCGCCGCCCTCCAGCGCGCCTTCACCGACCTCGGTGTCGGCCTCGTCGACCAGACCATCGGTGCTCTCGGCTTCACCCTCGACGAACTCGACTTCATCGCGATCCACCAGGTGGCGCTCGCGTACCACGAGACCATCGTCGACGTTCTGGGCATCGACCCCGCCCGCACCCTCGTCACGATCGCCGAACACGGCAACCTCGCCTCCGTCACCCTCCCGCTCCAGCTGCAGCTGGCCCAGGATCGCGGCCTCGTGGGCCCCGGCAGCCTGGTGGCCCTCGTGGGTCTCGCGGGCGGCATCTCCCTCGGCGCGATGGTGGTGCGGCTGTGAGCTCCTCGGTGCAGCCGCGGCCGGCGCCGCGTGCCGGAGGGGAGCGGCGCTGGGAGGAGCGGGTGCAGCGCACCGCTCATCCGGTGGCCTACCCGCTGCTCGCGAGCATCCGACGGCCCGTGCTGCGGGTTCCGCGGGTGGGCGTGGTGGTGACGGATGCGGCCCTCCTCCGCGGGGTGCTGCTCGACACCGAGGCGTTCCGCAAGACGGGCCCCGGCTCGCCGGCCGACCTCTGGACACCCGTTCTCGGCCCGTCGGTGCTGCTCAACATGGAGGGCATCGACCACCTCGCCCTGCGTCGCCGCCTCGCTCCTCTGTTCTCGCCCGCGTTCGTGGCAGCCCTGACCGACGAAGCCCTGGGCGATGCCGTCGACGGCCTGACCCGGCGACTCCAGGCGGGGGAGCGGGTCGACCTCGTGCGCGAGGTGCGCGAGTACGCCGGCCGGGTCATCTCGCGGCTCGTCGGCCTCGACCGTGCCGTCATCGGCGAGGAGCTCTTCGCCCGCGTCAGCGCCATCACGGGCTTCGTGCGGCTCTCCCGTCCGCGCTTCACGGAGCGCCAGGTGCGAGCAGCCCGACGGGTGCTCGACGAACTCACCCGGCATGCCCGGCGCGCCTACCGCGTCGGAGACGCCACCACCGTTCCCGGCCGCATGAGCGAACTCGGCCTGAGCGAGGACGAGGCCATGGGCGCGGTCGGCGCCTTCGTGCTCACCGGCACCGAGACCCTCGTCTCGTACCTCCCGCGCATGGTCGCCCTCCTGGCCGACACCGGCTGGCTCGCCGCGGTCGCTGCCGACCGCCGGATGCTCGACCCGGCCATCGCAGAGGGCCTGCGGGTCACCACGCCCTCCCCGGTGATGCTGAGGAGTGTCGAGCGTGATGCGACGATCGGCACGGTGCGCGTGCATCCGGGCGACCGGGTCGTGCTGGCGACCTTCCTGGCCGACCGGGCCGCGGGATCGTTCGACCCCGTGGCCAACCCGGCCGCCTCGCTGAAGCAGCTGTGGTTCGGCGCGGGAGCGCACTTCTGCCTGGGTGCCCCGCTCGCGATGGCGCAGATCACCCGCGTACTGGGGGCGGTGCTGGATGCCGAGCAGCAGCATCCGCTCGCTGTCGGGGAGCGGCGGGCCCAACGGGGTGCGCTCATCCCGGGCTACTCCCGCCTGGTGCTGGCGCGCCGGTAGAGTCGGATGATGCACGCCGCGAGAGTCTCATGAGCCCGCACGACGACGCCGAGCCCGGCGAGAACCTCGGCCCCGGTTTCGGAGTGGCCGTCGCCCAGTTCGCCCCCGGTGCCGACACCGGTGCGAACATCGACACCATCGCGCGCCTCGCTGCGGTGGCCCGCGACCGCGGTGCCTCGCTGGTGGTCTTCCCGGAGTACTCCTCGTACTTCGTCGATCCCCTCGGCCCCGCACTCGTGGAGCACGCCGAGGCCCTCGACGGCCCCTTCGTCACGGCGCTCACCGAGATCGCCGCCGATCTCGACGTGCACCTCATCGCCGGTCTCGTGGCCACGGCCGGCGATCCGGCGAAGTTCGCCAACGTGCTCGTCGCCGTCTCGCCGGTCGACGGGCTGATCGCCAGCTACAGCAAGCTGCATCTCTACGACGCGTTCGGTGCCCGCGAGAGCGACTGGGTCGAGGCCGGCACGATCGGCGCGCCCGAGACGTTCTCGATCGAGGGCGTGACGATCGGTCTGCAGACCTGCTACGACATCCGCTTCCCCGAGGTCACGCGCCGGCTGGTCGACGCCGGCGCCGACCTCGTGGCCGTGCCCGCGGAGTGGGTGCGCGGGCCGCTCAAGGAGCACCACTGGCGCAGCCTCGTCACGGCCCGGGCGCTCGAGAACACGATCTACGTGGCGGCGGCCGACCAGACGCCGCCGATCGGCGTCGGCGCGAGCCTCGTGGTCGACCCGATGGGCGTCACGATCGCGTCGCTCGGCGAACGCGAAGACGTCGCGGTGGCCTGGGTCGATCCGCGCCGCATCGACGAGGTACGCCGCGTGAATCCGGCGCTGGCGCTGCGCCGGTTCGACGTGACCATCCGAACGGTATGAGAGAAGGGGGCGGCATCGACACAGTGTCGATGCCGCCCCTGAATCTCATACGATTCGGCGACGACGCCTCAGCGGCCGAGCCGCGCCAGCTGCGCCGAGGCGCGCTCGAGCACATCGACCTTCTTGCAGAAGGCGAAGCGCACGAGGCTCGAGTACTCCGCGGCCAGCTCGTCGTGGCAGAAGGCGCTGATGGGCACGCCCACCACGCCGGCGAGCGACGGCAGCTCGCGGCAGAGTGTCTTGGCGTCGCGGTAGCCGAGCGGGGCCGCGTCCGCCACCACGAAGTACGTGCCGCGCGGGATGGTGACGCCGAAGCCGGCCTTCACAAGACCGTGCGCGAGCAGGTCCCGCTTGGCCTTCAGAGTGGCGGCGATGCCGGTGAAGTAGGAGTCGGGAAGGGCGAGCCCCACGGCGATCGCCGGCTGGAACGGCGCTCCGTTGACGTAGGTGAGGAACTGCTTCACGGCCAGGATGGCGGTGACGAGTGCCGGGGTCGACACGATCCAGCCGATCTTCCAGCCCGTGGTGCTGAAGGTCTTGCCGGCCGAGGAGATCGTGACCGTGCGCTCGCGGGCGCCCGGCAGAGTCGCCACGGGCACGTGCGGGGTGTCGAAGGTGAGGTGCTCGTAGACCTCGTCGGTGACGATCACGGCATCGTGCTGATGTGCGAGCTCGACGATGAGCTCGAGCGTCTCGGTCGGCAGCACGGTTCCCGTGGGATTGTGCGGGTTGTTGATCAGGATGAGCCGGGTCCGATCCGTGACGGCGGCACGCAGCTCGTCGTGGTCGGGCAGCAGGTC
Organism: Herbiconiux sp.; assembly: GCF_004297105.1. Lineage (GTDB taxonomy): Bacteria > Actinomycetota > Actinomycetes > Actinomycetales > Microbacteriaceae > Herbiconiux. The sequence continues at coordinate 211,766 of NZ_SCVE01000006.1, read as the reverse complement.
GGGTCCGCGGAGCGGCACCGTCGTGTGCACTCCTCGGGCGAGTGCGATCACGCCGCCGTAGGCGTCGTAGAAGGGCTCGAGCGTCACGACCTCGTCGCCCTCGTCGACGAGCGCGAGGATGGTCGCCGCCAGGGCCTCGGTGGCGCCCGCGGTGACGAGCACCTCCCGGTCGGGGTCGACCCGCAGCCCGTAGAAGCGCTGCTGGTGCGCCGCGATCGCCTCGCGCAACACGGGCATGCCGGTGCCCGGCGGATACTGGTTCACGCCGTCGGCGATGGCGCGGCGGGCGGCGTCGAGCACCTCGGCCGGCCCGTCTTCGTCGGGGAAGCCCTGGCCGAGGTTGATGGCCCCGGTCGAATGGGCCAGCGCGCTCATCTCGGCGAAGATGGTGGATGCGATGCTGCCGTCGGCCGCGAGTAGTCCGGCGCCGCGTGCGGTGCGCTGCCAGGATCCGCTGATGCTCATGGTCTCCTCGATCTGTGTGGCCTCCTTCATCGGGGTCCGCAGACCAATCTAGTGCCGTGCACGGATCCGGCGATCCGGCCGAGGGCCGCTCACATGGCCGAGTCATATCCAGGCGGCAGTCTGCATACAGCCGGTCCATAGACAACCCTCAGCTTGGGTGAGGATGCTAGCGAGTGCTTGGAAGGAGCACCACCGATGTCAGAGAGCACCGAGAACCCCGAAGGCATTCCGGCCACCACGCCCGAGAACGAGACCGACGCGGCACAGCAGCCCGTCGCCTCCGCGGCGTACGGCGAAACGCCTGCCGCCCCCGAGACCACCCCGGCCGCCGAGAGCGCCGCACCCGCGGCGACCACGCCGGCCTACCCGCACCACGACGACACGACGGCGGTCGTCCCCCCGATCGTGCCCGTGATCGCGGCACCCGAGGCCCCCGCCGCCCAGGCCCCGGTCGAGCACTACACGTCGGCGCAGACGCCGGTGCCGGCCCAGCCCGCGCAGCACAACCCCACGGCTCCCACCACCCCGGTGCAGCCCTACGGTCAGCAGCCGACCACCCCCTACTACGCGCAGCAGCAGCCCACCGCCAACTACGGTCAGGGCTCCTTCGGCACCCCGGCCGCGGCAGCGGCACCCTACGGCGCCGTGCCCGACCCGAACTTCAACTCCGCGATGTACGCCGCCTCCGGCGCCTACTCGAACCAGCCCCCGAAGGCGCCCAAGAAGCGTCGCGGCGGGGTAGCGCTCGTCGCAGCTCTGGCGATCGGTGCGCTCATCGGTGGCGCATCCGGTGCCGGTGTCACGGCGTGGGTCGTGAGCCAGAACGGCGGATCGAGCACCACCAGCGCCTCGAGCCCCACCAGCATCACGGTGAACAACCCCGACAACGCGAACCTCATCACCGCGGTCGCCGCCAAGGCCTCGCCTTCGGTGGTCACCATCTCGGTGTCGAGCGACCAGGCCGCGGGAACGGGTTCGGGCGTCATCCTCAGCTCGGACGGCTACGTGGTCACCAACACCCACGTCGTCACCCTCGACGGCGCCACGGCCAGCCCCTCCATCACCGTGCAGAGCAACGACGGCAAGATCTACCAGGCCACCGTGGTCGGAACCGACCCGGTCGCCGACCTCGCCGTGATCAAGCTGACGGATGCCTCGGGCCTCACGCCCATCGAGTTCGGCGACTCGTCGAACCTCAACGTGGGTGACGTCGCGATCGCCATCGGCGCCCCGCTCGGTCTCTCCGGCACCGTCACCAACGGCATCGTCAGTGCGCTGAACCGCAGCATCACGGTGGCCTCCTCGGCCGCGCCCGACGACACCGAGACGAACCCCACGCCCGACAACGGCGACGGCAACGGCGGCAACCAGGGTCCGTACGACTTCTGGAACTTCGACATCCCGGGTCAGGGCGGCGAGAGCCAGACGCAGACCCCCACCACCCAGCAGTCGTCGATCTCGCTCTCGGTCATCCAGACCGACGCGGCCATCAACCCCGGCAACTCGGGCGGTGCGCTGCTCGACAACGAGGGCAAGCTCATCGGTATCAACGTGGCGATCGCGAGCGCCGGCTCCTCCTCGAGCAGCAGCTCGCAGTCGGGCAACATCGGTGTGGGCTTCTCGATCCCCGCGAACCTGGTGAAGCGCGTCACCGACGAGATCATCGCCACCGGAACCGCCACGCACGGCCTGCTCGGCGCCACCGTGGGCGACGCGGCTTCGCAGACCGGCAGCACCACCGCCGGTGCCCTCATCCAGGAGGTCACCTCGGGCGGAGCCGCCGAGAAGGCCGGCCTCCAGGCGGGCGACGTGGTCACCGAGTTCAACGGGCTCCCCGTCACCGACTCGATCGACCTCACCGCGCTCGTGCGCACGCAGCCGGCGGGCGGCGAGGCGAAGCTCACGTACACCCGTGGCGGCTCCTCCAAGACCGTCGACGTGACGCTGGGCGAGCTCGCGAAGTAAGGAATCCCCCACGAGGCCGGTGGCCCGTCGTCGCAGATCAGCGGCGCGGCCACCGGCTTCTGTGCGTTCAGAAGGTCACGATTGCCTAAAGAACTCCCGAGGAGACCCTGTTCGGCGCGGTCGGCGTTCGCGCGCTGGCTAGCGTTGAGCCGTGGCCGCATCGAACGATCTGAAGCAGTGCTGGGGCGCGATGCGCGCTCTGCTCGCCGCTCGTTCAGCACGCACCCGTCTCGACCGGCAGCTCGCCGCGCGCGCACCGCTTCCGCGCCGGCGGTTCGAGATCGCCGTGCACTTCGCCGATGGTGCCGAGAACCTCTACCAGCTGCGCCGTTGGTATGCGCCGCTGGCCGAGCTCGCGAAGACGCATCCTGTCGTCATTCTGAGCCGCACCCCGGATGCCACGAGCGCCCTGCTCGACGAGGCCCCCGTTCCGGTGGCCGATGTGAGCCGGGTGGCCGATCTCGAGGCGTTCCTCCTCGACCACGAGCTGCCGATCGTGCTCTACGTGAATCAGAACGCCCGCAACTTCCACCTCATGCGCTACGGGCGCCGCTGGCACGTGTTCATCAACCACGGTGAGAGCGACACCCTCTCCATGACCACCAACCAGATCAAGGCCTACGACTACAGCCTGGTGGCCGGCGACGCGGCGATCGCGCGGCTGCAGCGCGTGCTGTGGGACTACGACCTCGAGCGCCGCGCCATCCCGATCGGCCGGCCGCAGGCCGACCACTACACTCGCGGCACGCCGTTCCCGGCCGACGGGCGCTCGCTCGTGCTCTACGCGCCCACCTGGGAGGGGGAGCGGTCCACAGCCGCCTACGGCTCGATCGCCAGCCACGGAACCGCCCTGGTGCGCGACCTGCTCGCCTCGCCCGCACACCGTCTCATCTACCGCCCCCATCCCCGAAGCGGCACCGTCGACCAGGGCTACGCGGCAGCCAACCGCGAGATCATCGCTCAGATCGCGGCGGCGAACCGCGCCGACCCCACGGCGCACCACCTGCACGACACGGGCACCGAACTGGGCTGGCAGCTCGCCGCCGCCGATGTGGCCATCGTCGATGTCTCGGCCATGGTCTACGACCGGCTGGCCACCGGCAAGCCGGTGCTCGTCACGCGGCCGGTGAATCCGGATGCTCCGATCGAGACCACGGGCTACCTCTCCGACTGCGAATGGCTGGGCGTCGAGGAGGCGTCGCAGGTGCGGTCACGGCTCGAGCAGCTCTCGCGCGATTCGGCCGCGGGTGTGCGTCTCGGCCGCTGGGTGTCGCACTACTTCGGCGACACCAGGCCGGGTGCCGCCACGCGTCGCTTCCACGCCGCGATCGAGACGCTGCTCGCCGAATGGCGGCGCAACGTGATGCTGCACGCCCATGACGAGCCGGTCGACGTTCGCGAACTGGTGGCAGAACTCGACGAGCGCGACTGAGTGCCCGCACCCGCGAGGGTGACGTGCAGCTCTCAGCTGTTGCTCGAGCGCGCCACGGCGTACTTCGCCACGATCACGGTGATGCCCGCGATGAGGAGGAAGACGGCCGCGGTGACGAGCATCGGGGTGAAGTCATAGCCCGTCTGTGCGAGCGTCGGCTCGGACACCGGCTGACCGTCGGGGGAGGTCGCCGCGAACGCCGCGGCCCCGCCGAGACCGAGCAGCACGAGAGTGGATGTGACGACGGCGATGATGCGAACTCTCACCTGATCCCCCCTCTGTCTGCAACCGGTGCGGAAGCTGATACGCCCCGACTCAGCCCTCAGGATACCATCAGGTTGCAGAACGGCGTGATTCAGATGCGGATGTCGGCGGGCGCGCCGGTGCCCGCATCCCATGGTCCGGGCGCTTCCGTCGTGCCGGTGATCGCCTTGCGGCGTGAGGGGAGAAGCCTCCGCTTCCCCGCCGTGGAGGCCTCCACCTCCCGATCATCCTTCGCTCGGCGCGGCCCGCGCACGGCCTTGGGCGGCTTCACGGTGATCGCGAGCTCCTCCGGGTAGGTGAACGGCGCCGGGCCGAATGCGGTGCGTGCGCTCTGGATCACCGTGCGCCCGAGCACGAGGTTGCCCACGCCGCCGATCGCCGCGCCGATTCCGAACGGGATGGCCCGGCCCAGGATGTTGGCCCCCTGACCCGTGGCGAAGCGCCGGACGAAGTGGTTCTTGAGCTGGTCGGCGACGGGGCCCACCACGAACTGCGGCAGGCTCGAGGTCACCACCTGGCCCCAGTAGGCGTTGCGGGTCGACCCGCCGGTGGCCTGTCCGGCGATCTGCTTGAGCAGGTCGCTGCCCGCCTTGCCCATGAGCAGCGTCATCACGAGTGCTCGTGACCGGTCGGGGTCGGTCACGGCGATGCCGTGCAGCTCGGTCACCGACTGGGCGAACAGAGTGGTGGTCTCGAGGAAGCCGGCGGTCTCCACGGCGCTCAGCCCGAGCGATATGCCGGTGCCGACGAACGGCAGCACCGCGCTGGCGCCCACGGCGGCACCGCCGGTGGTCACCGCGGCCACGTAACGCCGCTCCAGGATGACCAGCAGCTCCTGGGGCGAGGCATCCGGATGCAGGCGGCGGATGCCGCGCAGGTGCGCGAGCACCACGGGTCGATGGATGCTGAGGAGGCGATCGACATTGCGATCGAGACGCGAGGACATATCTCTACTCTGGTGCGTTCTGCTGAAGAGTGCGCGAGAATGAGGCCACCATGCGCCCGAGATCCCGTTCCGAGAAGGTCATCGAGCAGTTCTCCATCGTCGACGCGCTGGTGGCCGGGCTCTTCGACGGCGAGTTCAGCGTGGCCCAGGTGGCCCGGCGCGGCTCGTTGGGGCTCGGCTGCGGCGACCACATGGACGGCGAACTCGTGGTGCTCGACGGAGTGTTCCGCCTCTTCCACGGCGACGGCCGGATGACGGTGCTCGAGCCCCGCGACACCCTCGCGTTCGCCGAGGTGGTCGAATTCGTGCCGGAGCGCAGCGACCTGCTCGAGGCGGTGCCCTCACTCGACGCGCTGGTGACGGATGTCGCGGAGCGCGTGCTGAGCCCGAACCTGTTCCACGCGGTGCGCTTCACGGCGCACTTCGGGCGGATCAGCCTGCGCGAGGCGAAGCGCCAGTCGAAGCCGTACCTCCCGCTCGCCCTGGCGGTGCACGACCAGCGGGAGAACACCCTGCACGACGTCACGGGCACCCTGCTGGGCTTCGTGGCACCGCAGGTGTTCCAGGGCATCAGCGTCGCGGGCCCGCACTTCCACTTCGTCGACGAGACCGGCGAGCTGGGCGGGCACGTGCTCGAACTCGGCCAGGCCACGGGGGAGCTCGCCCTCGAGAGCTTCACCGCCCTGACCGTACGGCTCCCGCACTCCGAGGCCTACCTGAACGCCGATCTCGAGCTCGACGACGTCGACGCGGCCATCCGCCATGCCGAGTCCGACCATCAGCGTCTGCTCGCGACAGACGGAGACGACACCCCGTAGCCTGGAGTGATGGAGTTCGTCTACGACGTGGAGATCGTGCACCTGCTCGTCTCGGCGGTGCATCGGTACGAGGGCCGGCCATCCGATGGCCCGCTGCCGGCACCCGTGGGGGAGTCGGAGTCGCGCGAGCGCGTCGAGGTGCGCACCTCCCTCGGCATCGTGGGCGACCGGCACTTCGGGCACCACGCCCACCGCACGGCGGCGGTGACGGTGATGGCGGAGGAGTCGCTGGACTACGTGCGCGAGGTGCTCGAGGCCGAGGAGCCCCTCGACCCCGCCGCGACCCGGCGCAACATCGTCCTGCGCGGTGTGGATGTCGACCGGCTGCGCGGAGCGCAGTTCTCGCTCGACACCGGTGCCGGTGCCGTGCACTTCCAGGCCCACCGGCCGGCGAATCCGTGCGCCTGGATGGACGTGGTGCTCGCTCCGGGTGCGCACAAGGCGTTGCGGGGGCGCGGCGGGATGCGCTGCGAGCCTCTCAGTGACGGCATCCTGACCCTCGGTGCGGCCGTGCTCCGCAGCACCGTCGATCTCGCCCGCCAGCCCACCCTCGTCTGAGCGGGCCGGCGCGTGGCCCGACCACGCTCGCGCCGCAACCCCCGTGCGCGAGCCGGTCGCCCGTGCCAGCGTCGACAGCGACGACGTTCGACGACGGGAGACCACAATGACGCGATTCGGCTACACCCTCATGACGGAGCAGAGCGGACCGAAGGAGTTGGTGCGCTACGCGGTCGCGGCGGAGGAGGCCGGCTTCGACTTCGAGGTGTCGAGCGACCACTATTCGCCGTGGCTCACCGAGCAGGGCCATGCCCCCTACGCGTGGACGGTGCTCGGCGCCGTCGCCCAGGCCACCGAGCGGGTGGAGCTCGCGACGTACGTCACCTGCCCGACCGTGCGGTACCACCCCGCCGTGGTCGCTCAGAAGGCGGCGACACTGCAGATCCTCTCCGAGGGCCGCTTCATCCTCGGGCTCGGGTCGGGCGAGAACCTCAACGAGCATGTCGTGGGGGAGGGCTGGCCGGCGGTCGCGGCCCGTCAGGACATGCTCGAGGAGGCCGTGACGATCATCCGGGAGCTGCACACCGGCGAGCTGGTGACCTGGGAGGGCGACTACTTCCGCGTCGATTCGGCCCGCATCTGGGATGTGCCCGACGGTGGCGTGCCCATCGGTCTCGCCGTGTCGGGTGAGAAGTCGGTGGCGCGTTTCGCGCCGCTCGGCGACCACCTCATCGCGGTGGAGCCCGATGGCGCTCTCGTGAAGGGCTGGGCATCGGCATCGCCGTCGGGCGCCGCCGCGCGCTCGATCGGGCAGATCCCGATCTGCTGGGGCCCCGACAAGGAGGCCGCGATCGCGAAGGCGCACGAGCAGTTCCGCTGGTTCGGCGGCGGCTGGTCGGTGAACGCCGACCTGCCCACGCCCGCGGGGTTCGAGGCCGCCAGCCAGTTCGTGCGCCCGGACGATGTGGCCGGCTCGATCGCCTGCGGCCCCGATCTCGACGAGATCGCCGAGAGCGTGCGGCCGTATCTCGAGGCGGGCTTCACCGACGTCGCGCTGGTGCAGGTCGGTGACGAGGGCCAGGACCGCTTCCTGGCCGAGGCCGCCGGCCCGTTGCTCGAGAGGCTCCGCGCGCTCTGATCGCGGAACGACATAAGAAAACGGCCCTTCATCGACATTATGTGGATGAAGGGCCGTTTTCTTCTGCGGTTCGGCGCGTCAGCGCCGCTCCCGGGTCAGACCTGGGTGCGGAAGTAGTCGACCAGAGTCGTGGTGGGGTGGCCGATCAGGCGGTTCAGCTCGCCCGAGGTCTCGGCGAGCGTGCCGTCGGCGATGTTCTGGTTGAGGGCCACGACGAAACCGACGGTACCTGCATCCAGCCCTGCGGCGGTGAGGGCGGCGCTCTCCTCGTCCGCGGTGAGCGGCTGGAACACGATCTCACGGCCGAGGGCGTCGGATGCGGCCGCCGCGAACTCGGTGCCGTTCCAGGCGGTGTCGCCGGAGAGCTCGTAGACCGCGCCGATGTGGCCCTCGGTGGTGACCACGGCGGCGATCGCCTCGGCGTAGTCGGTGCGGGCCGCGCTCGCGACCCGGCCCTCGCCGGTGCTCGCCGCGTAGACGCCCGAGGCGGCCGCCTGCGCGAAGGTGGCGCCGTAGTTCTCGTTGTACCAGTTGTTGCGCAGGATGGTGGCAGGCAGCCCCGACACGGCGATGGCCTCTTCGGTCGCTTTGTGGTCGGGTGCCAGAACCAGCGCGGAGGTGGTCGCCTTCGGAGCGCTCGTGTACACGAAGTGCGTCACACCGGCACGGACGGCGGCATCGATGGCGTTGCTGTGCTGCGGGGCACGGCGGCCGGGCTCGCTGGAGGAGACGAGCACGACGGTGTCGGCACCGGCGAAGGCCGCGTCGAGGGTGGCCGGCTCGTCGAAGTCGATCGTGGCCGTGCGCACGCCGTTCGCGGCCAGCTCGGCCAGTCGCTCGGTGTTGCGGCCGGCGGCGACGATGTCGGACGCCGCGACGCCGCGGGCGAGGAGGTGGTCGATGGTGAGGCGGCCGAGGTGTCCGGTTGCTCCGGTGACGACGATGGTCATGATCTGCGATCCCTTTCCGTGGCCCGCACTCGCGGGCCGTTCGAAGGGGTGAACCACCGCCCGGTGTCTATCCTTCCCAATCAGTGGTACCCACTTTTTGGTAAGCTAGGGAGATGAGCGACAGCATCTGGCAGGCCATCCACGCGGAACCCGCGAGCGGCAACCCGTTCTCCTCGAACTGCCCGAGCCGGGTGGTGCTCGACCACGTCACGAGCAAGTGGGGTGTGCTCGTGCTCGCGGCGCTCGCCGAGAGCCCCCGCCGGTGGGGTGAGCTGCACCGCTACATCGAGGGAATCAGCGAGAAGATGCTCGCCCAGACGCTGCGTGCGCTCGAGGGCGACGGGTTCGTGCTGCGGGAATCGGCGGGCACCGTGCCGCCGAGGGTCGACTACAGTCTCACCCCGCTCGGCCGCGAACTCGCCGACCTGCTGGTGCCGCTGGTGCGGTGGGTCGGAGACAACGTCGGGCGCACAGCGGGAGCCGAGGCGCTGGGGCGCACCGCCTGAGGGGCAGGCAGACGGGTGGCACGCCAGCACGCCAGCCCGCCGGCTCGCGGGGTGAGCCCTGCCCGTCCCGTCGCTCAGTGCGTCGTCGCCAGGTGGGCGTTCAGCCGCCGCGTCAGGGCGAAGTCCGCCTCGAGCGGTCGACCGTCGAGCTCGATCACCGGCACGGCCTGACGCACGCTCGAGAGCAGCCACACCGCGTCGGCGCGGGCCAGCTCGCTCGCGCGCAGGCGGGGTGCATCCGTGTCGAAGCCCTCGGCCGAGAAGAACTCGAAGGCGCGCCGCTGGGTGGTGCCGGGCAGGATGCCGAGTTCCGCCGACGGTGTGCTGAAGCGGTCGCCCTCGCGCAGCAGCACGCTCGCGGTGGGCGCCTCCAGGACGAAGCCGTCGGAGCTGATGAAGATCACGTCGTCGGCACCGCGCCGGCCCGCTTCGCGGAGGGCGGCGGTGTTGAGCGCGTAGGAGAGCGTCTTGGCCCCTTGCAGCAGCCACGGCGAGGTAGTGGCGACGTCGTGCCGGTACCCGCGGTCGAGGGTGACCACGCGGATGCCGTTCTCGCGCTGAGCGGTGAAGTCACGCGCCACCTGCACCACGATCCAGCCCGTCGGCCGGCCGTCTCCCTCGATGCCCCGGGTCAACACGAGTTTGGCGGCCAGATTCGCGCCGGTGGAGGCATCCGGATGCGCGGCGACGGCGGCCTCGAAGGCTCGCGACCACACGGTGCGGTCGGGATCGGGTAGATCGAGCGCTCGCGCGGAGGCGGCGAACCGGTCGAGGTGCGCTTCGATGGCGGGTGCCACGCCGGCGATCACCGAGACGCTCTCGAAGATCCCGTCCCCGCGGGTGACGCCGAGGTCGAGCACGCTGATGTGGGGGAGACCGGGATCGGCGAGGGCGAAGCCCGCGCCATCCGCTCCCGGTCCGCTCGACGGAACTGTCGCGCCCGACGGGCGGGTGACCAGCACGAGAACGGGGGATGACACGGTTCACAGTGTGCTCCCGCTGTGCTCGGGTCGTGGGCGAACGCGCCGACCGTCCCTGAATTCCCGGCCGGGGGCGGCAGGGCGACCTCCGACAGGGGAGGATCGACGTATGAGCCAGACGCACCCGGACGAGTCCCACACGACCCAGGTCGAGATCGAGCGCAAGTACGCGGTCGACACCGAGCACCTGCCCGACCTGGTAGGGGTCGGTGACGCCGTGGGAGTGCACATCGTGGCGGCCGAGGCGCACGAGCCCTTCGTGCTCGAGGCGGTCTACTTCGACACGGCCGACCTCGCCTTGGCGCGCGCGAAGATCGCGCTGCGTCGCCGGGTGGGCGGCCACGACGAGGGCTGGCACGTGAAGCTTCCGGCGGTCGAAGGCCGCACCGAGCTGCAGTGGCCGCTCGAGGCAGATCCGGGTCAGGATGCTGGTTCCGCGGACGGGGTTCCGGCGGCGGTTCGCGCCGCCGTGCTCGTGCACGTGCGCGACCGGGCGCTCTCGCCGCTCGCCGCCGTGCGCACCAGCCGGTCGATCGTCGAACTGCTCGACGCCGACGGCCGTGTCGTCGTGGAGATCGCCGACGACACGGTGACCGGCACGGACTCCCGTGAGGGCAGCGTGCGACTGTGGCGCGAGTGGGAGGCCGAGCTCGGGCCGGGCGCGCCCGCGACGGCCGACGGCCGCGCCGCGGTGCTCGATGCGGTTGAAAAGCGACTGTTCGCGGCCGGGGCCACGGTGTCGCCGAGTGTCTCGAAGCTCGCACAGGCGCTCGGGCGCACCGGGCTCGGCCGCACACCGGATGCGGCGAGAGGTGCGGGGGAGGGCGCATCCACGGATGCCGGGGCGGAGGTCTCACCGGTGGTAGGAGCGAAGGCCGCCGCATCCGCCGCATCCGCGAATGCCGCGAAGAAAGGCACGAACGGCACGAAGGGCGTGAAGGGCGTGAAGGGCGCCGCAGAGGAGGCCAAGGGTGCGGAGAAGAGCGCCAAGCGTGCGGAGAAGGGCGCCAAGGCATCGAAGGCCACGAAGAAGGCTGCATCCGTTCCTCCCGCCGATGCTGATGCCGATGCCGCCGACGTCGTGCTCGCCGGCCTGCGCGATCTGGGCGAACAGCTCGTGGCCCTCGACCCCGCGGTGCGCGCCGATGCGCCCGATGCGGTGCACCGGCAACGCACCACCGTTCGTCGGCTGCGGAACGTGCTGGCGGGCCACAAGCACCTCTTCGCGCCGAGCGCGCTGCAGGAGGTGCGGGCGTCGCTCGCTCGGTTCGGCGGCATCCTCGGCGAGGTGCGCGACCTCGAGGTGCGCGCCGAGTGGGCGGAGGCGGCGCTCGACGCGGTGCGCGACGACCGCGGCGTCGACGACCCGGCGGCGCGCGATCGGCTGGTTGCGGCCACCCGTGCCGAGCACGATGCAGCGCATGAGCGGCTGCTCGAGTGGATGTCGAACGCGCCGTATTTTCGGCTGCTCGACGCGGTGGAGGGCCTGACCCCGTCGGGCGGCGCCCCCGACTCCGCCCGGCGCGAATCGAAGGCGGTGCTGCTGCGTGCGGCGAGGAAGGCCGAGCGCCTGTCGGTGAGCCGGAGTCGCGCCGCAGCCGTCTTCGGCAGCGACCCGGTGGTGACGGCCCGGGCCGAGGCGGCCGTGCACGAGTCGCGCAAGTCGGCCCGTCGGCTGCGGCACCTCGCCGAGTTCGCCACCGGTGCCCCGGATGCGCCGCTCGGTGTCGCGGCCGGCCTCCTCGGCGACGCCGCGGAACGGTTGCAGGATGCTCTGGGCGAGCACCGTGACGCGCGGCTCTTCGGCGAGTACGTGCTGCTCATCGCGCCGCGTGCGGAAGCCGCGGGTGAGAGCTCGTTCGTGTACGGCGTGCTCTATCAGCGTTCGCTCGAGCGATCGCGCGCCGCGCTCGCCACTGCCGCCCGGGCGCGGAAGGCCCTCCGCGCCGCCAGCTGAGCGCGCCCCATCGCGCGCAGAGAGCGCTCTCAGAGCCGGTAGGCTCGTGTCGCTGAACACCCGGGGAGCACCGTGACCACCATCACCCAGACCACGCCGCCCACCGCGCCCACAGACGGTGCGGCGGCGTCGCCGAACCGCACCCGCGCCGACATCCAGGGCCTCCGAGCGCTCGCCGTCACGGCCGTCATCCTGGGCCACGTGGTCGGCTGGCCGAGCGGTGGCTTCGTGGGGGTCGACGTGTTCTTCGTCATCTCCGGCTTCCTCATCACCGGTCTCCTGCTGCGCGATGGCGAGACCCACGGCTCGGTCTCGCTGCGCCGCTTCTACGGTCGACGGATGCGCCGCATCGCGCCCGCCGCCGTGACCGTGCTCGTGGCGACCGTGGTGGGGGCCTACTTCCTCTTCAACCAGCCGCGCTTCTGGTCCACCGTGGGCGACGCCGTCTACTCGTTCTTCTTCGTGGTCAACTGGCACTTCGCGGCCCAGGGCACCGACTACTTCCACGCCGCCGATGCGGTGTCGCCGTTGCAGCACTTCTGGTCGCTGTCGGTGGAGGAGCAGTTCTACCTGGTGTGGCCGTGGATCGTGGTGATCGTGGTCGCCCTCGTGCTCCGCGGCACGCGGGCGGTCGCAGCGGGAACGGATGCCGCCGCGGCCGACGCCGCGGCCGCGCGGGCCCGGCGCATCCGTCTCCGGGTGCTCGTGGGCGTTCTGCTCGGCGCGATCTCGCTGGCCTCGTTCGCGTTCGCCGTGCTGCAGACCGAGTCGACGCCCACGGTCGCCTACTTCTCCACGCTCACCCGGGTGTGGGAGCTCGGCGTCGGAGGGCTGATCGCGGTCGGTGCGCCGTTGTTCGCGCGACTGCCCCTGGCGCTGCGGGTGCTCGGCGGGTGGGCCGGACTCGTGGGGGTCGTGGCATCCTTCTTCCTGATCGACGACGCCATGCCGTTCCCAGGGCCCTGGGCGGCGCTGCCGGTGCTCGCGACGGCCATGGTGATCCTGGCGGGCGTCGGCGGTGCGCAGAGACATCTGTTCCCGATCGTGAACCCGGTGACGAGCTACATCGGCGGCCTGTCGTACTCGCTCTACCTCTGGCACTTCCCCGTGCTCGTGTTCGTGCTGATGCTGCTGCCGGCCGGACTCGAGGTGAACCTGGTCATCCTCGGTCTGGCGTTCGCGATCGCCCTCGTGACGTACTACCTGATCGAGCAGCCCCTGCATCGGTCGCCCTGGCTCGAGCCTCGGGGGCGCGGGCCGGCGGATGCGCACGGATCAGCGGATCCCGCTGATCCGTCGGCCGCCGCCCAGGTGCGGGAGGCCCGACGTGAACAGCGTCGTGAGGAGTGGCAGGACTGGCGCGACCGGTTCGGGGCCCAGTTCATCCTCTCGTCGATCGGCGCGATCGTGATCGTGGTGGTGGTGGCTGTCACCGTGCAGCTCTCGGTGCGGGGCAGCGGTCCCTTCGATCTCGCTCTGCCCTCGGGGCCGGCGGCCGGCGACATCCTCGGCGGAAGCGGATCGCCCGACGGCACGGCGGTCGACCCTTCGGCGACGAACCCCGAAGACCAGCTGCAAGCCGACCTCTGGGCGGCCGCGGGCGCCACGGAGTGGCCATCCGATCTCTCGCCGTCGATGGACACCGCCATCGCGCAGAACTCGAGCCGCAACCCGGCCAATGCCTGCTTCGAGGTCGGTGCGACCCCGGATGAGGGCAGCTGCACCTGGGGGAGCGGCGACGCACCGAACCACCTCTACCTCGTGGGCGACTCGACGGCGCTCGCCTACGCGCCGGCCTTCAAATGGCTCGCCGAGAACAGCGGCGGGGCCTGGAAGGTCACTGCGATCGGCCTGTACGGGTGCCGGTTCACCGACGTGCTCGTTCAGAACGGCGGCGCCGGCGTGATGGACTCCTGCCCGCAGCGCAAGAACGACGTGGCGGCCATGATCGCGGCGGATGCTCCGCAGCTCGTGGTGGTGTCGAACGCGTTCGCTCTCGGGCAGACCGACACCGGCCGCCCGCTCTCGGCCACCGATCTGGTGGCGTCGACCGTCGCGGAGACGGCGGAGTACGGGGTGCCCGGCCACATCGTGTACCTCGCGCCGCCGCCGCTCGGCGCCGATCTCGGCACCTGCTACTCGCCGGTGACGAGCCCCCAGGATTGCAACACCGGGGTCGACCAGGCCTGGACCGACTTCGAGGCGGCCACGACGGCGGCTCTCGCGGCATCCGGAACCGGCGACCATTACATCAGCTCCCTGCCGTTCAGCTGCGCCCAGGGCTACTGCCCGGCGTTCGCGGGCACCCGGCCCACGAAGTACGACACGGTGCACATGACGCCGGAGTACTCGGAGCACATCGCCCCAGCCTTGCGCTGGGAGCTGGCGGCCCAGGGGCTCATGTAGCCGACCGCCGGCTCGGGACTCGCCGATCCCGGTAGCGCGGTGGAATGGTCGTGCGCCGTTCCGGGTGACCGCCCATCCACTTGACGCGAACTGTGGGATCGGAGTGCGACTTGCCACATGTTGTGGCAAGTCGATGTGGGTGCGGGCGGGTCAGCGGGTCGCGCGCCGGGCGCGGCGGCGTTCGCGCCAGGGGAGGGCGGCGAGCTCGGCCTCGGCCCGCTCCCGTTCGGCGCGCGCCGCCGCCTGGCGGGAGTCACGACGCGCACGCCACGCCTCGACCTCCGTGTCGATGTCCCGGGTCGGGGTGACCACGGGTGGCCCGCCCTGCAGCTGGCGGCGCGCCTCGACCACGCGCCGGTTGAAGTCGGTGAGACGCTCGCGCACGGCGTGCTCGGTGGGCAGGGCGTCGAGCTGCTGCTCGAGCTCGGCGTGCTCGGTGCGCAGGGTCAGCGCCGGCGGGCCGAGCCCGGTGAGGCGTTCGCGCTCGATCTTGCGGCGGATCCACCAGTCGGGGTCATAGGTGCCGCCGAGGCCCGTGAGCGGTTTACCCGCGCCCGGAAGGTCGTCGAAGTCGCCGCGGCGCATCGCCTGCTGGATCTGGATCTCCACGAACTGCGCGCGCTGATCCATCGTGGTCTGGCCGGCGTCGGCCTCGGTGTCTGCGGAACGAGATGACGCTCCCGCACCCTCGGGGTCGAGCTCGGCCGCGAACTTCTCCACCTGATACCGCGCCACGTTCAGCCGCGAGTCACGCCGATCCTTGTTCTCCGCCACCCTTCCAGCCTAGACAGAGCCGCCCATCCCGCAACCGGTCGAGTCGGCTCAGTGCGCCGACCATCCGCCGTCCATCGTGTAGCTCGCCCCGGTGACCATCGCGGCGTCGTCCGACGTCAGCCACCCCACGAGCGACGCCACCTCGCGCGGCTCGACGAGCCGCTTGATCACGCTCTCGGTGAGCAGGATCTTCGACAGCACCTCCTCCTCGGGGATGCCGTGCAGCTCCGCCTGATCGGCCAGCTGCTTCTCCACCAGCGCGGTGCGCACGTATCCGGGGTTCACGCAGTTGCTCGTCACCCCGTGCGCGCCGCCCTCGAGCGCGGTGGCCTTCGACAGCCCCTCGAGACCGTGCTTCGCCGTGACATAGGCGCTCTTGAACACGGATGCGCGCAACCCGTGCACCGACGAGACGTTCACGATGCGGCCGAAGCCCCGCGCGTACATGCCCGGCAGCGCGGCCCGCACGAGCAGGAACGGCGCCTCCACCATCACGGCGAGGATCGTGCGGAACATCGCCGGATCGAAGTCCTCGATGGGGCTGACGTGCTGGATGCCCGCGTTGTTGACGAGGATGTCGATGTCTCCGAGTCGGGCTGCGAGCGATGCATCCGAGAGCGCCGCCGAGTCGGCGAGATCGATGCTCCACGGGGTGCCGCCCACCTCCCGCGCGAGGGACTCCGCCCCGCGGGCATCGCGATCCGCCACGGTGACATCGGCGCCGCGGGCCGCGAGATCGCGCACCACGGCGGCGCCGATGCCGGCCGCACCCCCGGTGACGAGGGCGCGGCGGCCACGGAGCGTCAGGGAGCGCTCCGGGGCGGTCACGATCGCACGCCGGACGGGTCGGTGGTGGAACCGGTAGCGGAGGAGCCGGCGGGAGCCAGCTCGAATCGCCGCGCATCCTCGGCGTCGATCGCCCGCAGTGAGGCTCCCCGGGTCTCGCGCAGCGTCACCACTGCGACCAGCGTCACCACGCAGGCGGCCACGATGTAGAGCGCCACGGGGATCCAGGAGTCGAAGCGCTGCAGCAGCGCGGAGGCGATGATCGGCGCGAGCGACCCCGCCACGATCGACGTCACCTGGTAGCCGAGGGAGACACCGGAGTAGCGCATCCGGGTGGGGAAGAGTTCGGCCATGATGGCCGGCTGGCCCGCGTACATGAGAGCGTGGAAGCAGAGGCCGATGGTGACGGCCAGCACGATCAGCACCGGGTTCAGGGTGTCGAACATCGGGAAGGCGAAGAACGCCCAGGTGGCGCCGAGCACGGCGCCCGCGAAGTACACGGGCTTGCGGCCGATGCGGTCGCAGAGCCTTCCCACCTGTGGGATGACGGCGAAATGCACCGCGTGGGCGATGAGCAGTGCCAGCAGGAGCTGGCTGGTGTTGTACTGGTGCACCGTCACGAGATACACGATCGAGAAGCTCACGATGATGTAGTAGAGGATGTTCTCCGCGAAGCGCAGGCCCATCGCCTTCAGAACGCCCTTGGGGTAGCGGCGCACCACCTCGAACACCCCGTAGCTCACGGCCTTCTCGGCCTCGACCTTCGCCCGCGCCTCGAGGAAGATCGGCGCCTCGCTGACGTGCTTGCGGATGTAGTAGCCCACCAGCACGATCACGGCCGAGAGCCAGAACGCGACGCGCCAGCCCCAGCCGAGGAACTGGTCGGCCGGCAGGATGGTCGACATCGTGAGCAGCACGAGGGTGGCGAGCAGGTTGCCCACCGGCACCGCCGCCTGCGGCCAGCTCGACCAGAAGCCGCGCGACCGGTCGGGGCTCTGCTCCGCCACCAGCAGCACCGCCCCGCCCCACTCGCCGCCGAGGGCGAAGCCCTGGATGAAGCGCAGCGCCACGAGCAGCGCGGGCGCCCAGTAGCCGACGGTGTCGAAGCCGGGCAGACAGCCGATGAGGAAGGTGGCGACACCGATCATGATGATGGTCACCTGCAGGGTGTGCTTGCGGCCGAAGCGGTCACCGATCTGGCCGAACACGATGCCGCCGAGCGGGCGAGCGATGAAGCCCACCGCATAGGTGAGGAACGCGGCGATGATGCCGTCGAGCTGGCTGCCCGCGTTCGGGAAGAACACGGTGCCGAACACCAGGCTCGCCGCGGTGGCGTAGAGGAAGAACTCGTACCACTCGACGACCGTGCCCACCATGGAGGCGGCGACGATGCGCTTGAGGCCGGATGGCGCCTTCGCGCCGTTCGGCTCTGCTGTGCTCCCGGGGCTCCCGGATGTGCTCGCGGTGCGGACTCGATCATTCACGCTCATGGCGGCTCCTCGTTCGTCGTCGTTGACAGCACCGAGTATTCGTGCACATTCCCGCGCTCGCAATGAGCAATCGAGCGCACCGCCTGTGCATAATTGCAGATATGTCGACCGATCCGCAGGATCTCCTGGTTCTCCTCGCCGTGGCGCGCGGGGGCCGTTTCACGACCGCGGGGGAGGCGCTCGGCCTCAACCACACCACGGTGGCCCGGCGCATCGCGGCGCTCGAGACGGCACTCGGCGGCCGTGTGCTCGCGCGCGCCGCCGGAGGCTGGGAGCTCACCGACCTCGGCCGCCGTGCGGCCCGGGCCGCGGAGGGTGTCGAGCAGGCGGTGGCGGTGCTCGAGGCCTCGGACGAGGCATCCGCAGCGCTCAGCGGCGTGGTGCGGATGTCGGCCACCGATGGTTTCAGCGCCTACATCGCCGCTCCCGCGGTGGCGGCGCTGCAGCGGGCGAATCCACTGCTGCAGGTGGAGCTCGTCACCGTCACCCGGCGCGCGTTGCAGCAGCGCTCCGGGCTCGACATCGAGGTGGTGGTGGGCCGCCCGCAGGTGCACCGCGCCGAGGCGTTCGAACTCGGCCACTACGTTCTCGGCATGTACGCGTCGAAGGACTACCTCGCGGAGCACGGTGTGCCTTCGGGCCTCGAGGAGCTGGTGGAGCATCCGCTGGTGTACTTCGTCGACTCGATGCTGCAGGTCGACGACCTGGATGCGCCGCGGCGGCTGGTGCCGACCATGCGCGACTCGCTCTCGTCGACCAACGTGTTCGTGCACGTCGAGGCGACGCGGGCCGGTGCGGGCATCGGTTTCCTGCCGTGCTTCGTGGCCGACCGCCATCCCGATCTCGTGCGCGTGCTGCCCGAGACGATCGCCGAGCGGCTGCCCTATTGGATGGTGCTCCGCCCCGATTCGCTCGACCGCCCCGCCGTGGCGGCCGTGGTGCGTGCGCTGCGCGACCGCACCGTGGCGATGTCGGCCGAGCTGCTCGGGAGGGGCGGAGTGGACTCGCGCGCCGCCCAGGACCGGGAGGGTCGTCAGCCGGCGGCGTCGTCGAGCCGCACGATCGCCTGAAGGGCGGCCGTGACGTCCGGCGCACGGACGGTGGGCTGCCAGGGCTCGGGCCACGGCCGGCCGTGCTCGACCCAGGCGGTGCGGAGTCCGGCGGCCCGGCCGCCGACCATGTCGGCCGCGACGTCGTCGCCCACCATCCACGCGTCGGATGCGGCGGCACCGCCGAGGCGCAGGCCTTCCGCGAAGATCCTGAGATCGGGCTTCTTCACGCCGAACTGCTCCGAGATCACGACGCCCGCCGCGGCGTGGTCGACGCCGGTGCGGCGGAGCTTGAGGCTCTGCTGCCGCGTCGGCCCGTTGCTGACGATCACGAAGCGGTGCCCGTCGTCGACGAGCCGCGCGAGCTGATCCCGGATGCCCGGATAGGGCTCGACGAGTTCGACGTGTTCGTAGACCAGCCGATCGACGAGGGCGTCGATCGCGGGCTGCGAGCCGGGGAGGCCGAGTCGTTCCGAGATCGCCCCGGCCAGCTGGGGCCGCGGCGTGTATCCGTTGCGGTCGGCACGGATGATCCAGTCGGCGATCGCCTCGTCGGAGCCCTGGCCGCTGTGCTCGCGGGCGAAGGATTGAGCCCAGGAGGCGAACGCCGCCGCCCGATCGACGAGCGTGTTGTCGAGGTCGATGAGGAGCAGCACTCCTCGAGTCTAGGCAGAGGGGGCGGGGAACCCGGAGGAGGGGTTCGCTAGGCTGGTTCGCGATGTCTCCGCGCACCGTGTTCCGAGTCCTGTCCATCGCAGAAGCCGTCACCTGGAGCGCCCTGATCGCCGCCATGGTCGCCCGGTACGTCTTCTCGGCCGAGGTGCCGTTCTTCTTCGCCGTCGGCCTTGCCCACGGTGTGGTGTTCATCGCCTTCGTGGTGGGCTGTGTCGTGGTGGGTCTCAACCAGCGCTGGCGGTGGCTCACGATCGTGGTGGCCGCCCTCACGGCGGTGCCGCCGTACGGCACGGTTGTCACCGACCTGGTGCTCGAGCGCCGACGGATGCTGCAGGGCGGATGGCGTCGCGAGGCCGGCGACGACCCACGTGACGCGCATCCGATCGACCGGCTGCTGCGCTTCTTCCTGCGCCGTGCGTGGCTGTTCGTGGTACTCCTCGTGGTCGTCGTGGGCCTTCTCACGACGGTGGCCCTCGTGGCGGGCCCACCCGTCGGCTGACCGTCCGGAGGCCTCCGGGTCGGCCGGCTCCAGTCGCACGAATAAACTTGCGTGATGGAGCTGGGCATCTACGGGGTGATCGCCGTCGCGGTGATCGTGGGTGTCGCCGCGTTCTCGAAGAAGCTCGGGGTGGCCGCTCCCATCATCCTGGTGCTGGTGGGCGTCGGTCTGTCGTACCTGCCGGGTGTGCCCGACATCGAGGTTCCGCACGAGATCATCCTCGACGGACTGCTTCCGCCCATCCTGTACGCGGCCGCGATCAGCGTGCCGATCGTCGACTTCCGCCGCAATCTGGCCCCGATCGCCAGCCTCTCGGTGGTGCTCGTGGTGGTCACCGCCTTCGCCACCGGATTCCTGCTCTACACGATGCTGCCCGATCTGAACTTCGCGGCGGCGGTGGCGCTCGGCGCCATCATCAGCCCTCCGGATGCGGTGGCCGCCACCTCCATCGGCCGTCGCCTCGGTCTTCCGCCACGCCTGCTGACGCTGCTCGAGGGCGAGGGGCTCGTCAACGACGCCACGGCCCTGGTGCTGCTGCGCTCCGCCGTCGCGGCCGCGGCCGGCGCGCTCGCATCGCCCTGGGCCGGCGTGCTCGACTTCTTCTACGCCGTCGTGGTCGCGGTGCTGATCGGCCTGGCCGCCGGATTCGTGACCGTCTTCGTGCGCTCGAAGCTCAACGACTCGGTGCTCGACACGGCGCTGTCACTGGCGGTGCCGTTCGTGGCGTTCATGCCGGCCGAAGCGGTGGGGGCATCCGGAATCCTCGCGGTCGTGGTGGCAGGGCTCTACACCGGCCACGCGAGTCCGATGAAGTTCTCGCCGCAGTCGAGGATCAGCGATCGCATCAACTGGCGCACCATCCAGTTCCTGCTCGAGAACGGCGTGTTCCTGCTGATCGGTCTCGAGATCCGCACGCTCATCGACGACGTCGACCCGAGCGTGCTCGGAGTCTGGACCTCGGTCGGCATCGGGCTGGTGGCCACCCTCGCCCTCATGGCCATCCGGTATCTCTGGATCGGGCCGCTCGTCTACGGCCTGGCGCGGCGCGAGCGGCGGCACGAGAAGAGCACCTACCGGGCGTTGCTCGCGCTCTACTACTTCCGAAGTCATCCGGTCGCGAACCCCCGGCAGGCACGGGTGCGCGACCGCCTCGAGCGCGACTACGAGCGGCGGCGGGCCGACCTCGAGCAGCTGCGACAAGACAGGATCGACTGGCGCGGCGGCATCGTGCTCGGCTGGGCCGGCATGCGCGGGGTGGTCACGCTCGCCGCGGCGCAGTCGCTGCCGAACGACACTCCCTATCGACCGCAGCTCATCCTGATCGCGTTCACGGTGGCGGTGGTGAGCATCGTGATCCAGGGCGGAACGCTGCCCTGGCTCATCCGGCTGCTGCGGGTCGAGGGGATCGACGCCGACGAAGACCGGCGCGAACTGGCGACGCTGCTCGAGACCATCAGCTCGGCGGGCATGGAGGCTCTCGACGAGCGGGCCACCGAGGCGCCCGAGACCGATCCGGTGGATCCCGACGTCATCGAGCGGGTACGCCAGTCGTCGTTCCTGCGCACCGAGGCCGCGTGGGAGCGCACGCGCGGTTCTCGGTCGACCGACGAGAAGCCGCACCAGCTGTTCCGCGAGCTGCGGCTCGTGGTGGTGGCGGCGGAGCGCGAACGGCTGCTCGAGCTGCGGGCGCAGGGCACCTTCCCGTCACGTGTGCTCGCGGAGGCGCAGGCGCTGCTCGACCTCGAGGAGACACGGCTGCGGCGACGGCCCGGAACGGGTGACCACTGAGATGAGCGGTGTGAACGACGGCGGGGGCGCGGGCGGCCAGAGGGAATCCGACCGGGGCGGATCCCTCCAGCACTTCCGGTTGCTTCCGCGACGCAAGCTCCCGAAGCTGCCGGGGAAGGACGAGCCCTGGGGTGGCCTGCTGAAACCCGCCACCCTCATCTCCATCGGCATCGCCGTCGTGCTCGTGGCGGCCGTGTGGATCGGCATCGCCACCGCGAGGCCCTCCACGCCCACGACTCTCGACGGGGTCACCGCGGAGGTGACGGCGCAGATGGACGACCTCACGGCGACGCTGCCCGCGCCGCCCGTGTCGACCACCGACACACCGGTCGTTCAGGAATGCCCGGATGGCTCGGCGGAGCAGCAGTACTCGCTCGAGCGGGTGATGGTGCCGGCCGACGGCTTCGTGCCGACATCCTGGGCCCAGGCGGCACGCGAGCACTTCGAGGCCCTCGGCTGGACCGTGCGCAGTGACACCTTCGGTGAGCGCGGCGGCATCACGATGACACTGGTGGGGCGCAATCTCGTGCCGCTGGCGGTCACCATCGACCCGGCCGACACCGGCACCACGATCACGGTGCAGAGCGACTCGCGCTGCACCGACAGCGCCGGCTGAGTCCGCGGGGCCTCGAGCTGCCCCCGCCTGCCCCGGCCGCGGGCTGGGTTCGGCTTGCCACAAGTTGTGGCAACCCGCCTGCTCCGGCCCGCGGGCTGGGTTCGGCTTGCCAGAAGTTGTGGCTTGGGGCCCTGGCTTGCCACAAGTTGTGGCAACCCGCCTTCTCCGGCCCGCGGGCTGGGTTCGGCTTGCCAGAAGTTGTGGCTTGGCGCCCTGGCTTGCCACAAGTTGTGGCAACCCGCCGGGGCCCCAGGCCTGGGCCCGGGCTCGACTTGCCAGAAGTTGTGGCTTGGCGCCCTGGGTTGCCACAACTTGTGGCAAGTCGATGCGGGCGGGGCTCCTAGGGCTCCGGGGTGAAGAAGGCGGCGATGGCGGCGGAGAGGGCCACGAGGTCGTCGACATGGGCGAGCTCGCGCGCGGAGTGCATCGAGAGCAGGGGCGCACCCACATCCAGGGTGCGGATGCCCAGCCGGGTGGCGGTGAGCGGCCCGATGGTCGACCCGCACGGGATCGCGTTGTTCGACACGAACTCCTGATAGGTCACGCCCGCCTGCGCGCAGGCCCGCGCCCAGAGGGCGGCGCCGTGCGCATCGGTGGTGTACCGCTGGTTCGCGTTGATCTTCAGCAGCGGTCCGCCACCCGCGACAGGCCGGTTCGCCGGATCGTGACGCTCGGGGTAGTTCGGATGCACCGCGTGACCGGCATCCGACGAGAGGCACCAGGATGCGGCGAGAGCGCGCGACCGCTCCTCGAGCCCGGCACCGAGCGAGACGCCGATGCGGGTGAGTACATCGTCGAGAAAGGGGCCGCTGGCACCCGAGCGCGACTCCGACCCCAGCTCCTCGTGATCGAAGGCGGCGAACACCACGATGTGCCCGGACGCCGCAGGCGCGTCGACGAGTGCCCGAAGCCCGGCGTGCACCGAGCTGAGGTTGTCCATGCGCCCTGCGGCATACAGGTCGTCGCCGAGGCCGAAGCGGGCGGGAGCCTGCGTGTCGGCGGTGAGGATGTCGTAGCCCGCGACATCCTCCCCGCTCGCCAGCCCGGCGTGCTCGGCGAGGATGCCCACCAGGTCGTTCTGGCCCACCTCACCCACCCCGAACACGGGCGCGGTGTGGCGCTGCTTGTCGAGGGTGAGTCCGGCGTTCACCTCGCGGTCGAGGTGGATGGCCAGCTGCGGGATGCGCAGGAACGGCCCGGTGCGCACCAGCCGTTCGGTGCCGTTGCGGGTCACGACACGCCCGGCCAGCTCCAGCTCGCGGTCGAGCCACGAGTTGAGCAGCGGGCCGCCGTAGACCTCGACGCCGGCCTGCAGCCAGCCGGCCGAGCCCACGGTCGGCTTCGGCTTCAGCTTGAAACCGGGGGAGTCGGTGTGCGAACCGAGGATGCGGAACGGCGTGAGCGGGCCGGCATCCGTCGGCACCACCCAGGCGATCACCGCGCCGTCGCGCACCACCACGTAGCGGCCCGGCTCCGAGGGCCACTCATCGGCCTCGACCACCGAGGAGTAGCCCTCCTCGTTCAGCCTGCGCCGCACCTCGTCGGCCGCGTGATACGACGACGGGGAGGCCCGGATGAAGTCGCTGAAGTCGTCGATGTATGCACTCGTGTCGGCCATGACCCCATCCAACCACTGCCTCGGGTGCCGAGCGGCAGGGGCGTTCGGAGGCGACGGTCGGATTCGTGCAGTAGCGTCGAAAGCGGTGCCGACGGCGCCGTGACGACGAGGGGATCCCGGGTATGCCGGCGGGTAGACGATCAGGCGGCGGCCGTACCGCGCGCGCTGCGATGACGGGTGCGGCGATCGCGATCGGGCTGGGGCTCGTTCTGGCCGGATGCTCGTCGAACCCCACCAACGCCCTGGCGAAGCTCGCTCACCTCGATGCCGGCACACTGCTCGTGTCGGGCGATGTGCCCCCGGATGTGCCGGGCGTCGACTCCGATCTGCTCACCACCTCGCTGCGGCTCCTCACCGAACACGAGGGCCTCGAATTCTGGGTGGGTGTGACCCGCGACAACCAGGTGTGCTTCATCGCCGAACCCGCGGGCGCCGGCGCGGCGGTCGCCGGTGCGGATGCGGCAGCGAGCAGTACGGCCCCCGACACACTCTCCACCGCCAGCACGGGTGCGGTCACGGGTTCGAGCGATGGAACCCTGGCCACCTGCCTCGACGCCCAGCGCTTCGGCCTGCACGGCGCCTACCTCGAGCTGCCCTCGGGCGAGCGGGCATGGCTGCACACCGAGTACATGACGGTGTCGCCCGGCTGGACCGAGATCTCGGCCAACATCGCGCTCAGAGGCTGAGTCTTCGCCCCTGATGCCACCGGCGCCCGATCGGCCTCTCGTGCGGCCGGGCGGGCTGGTGCAGACTCGGGGGATGACGACATCCGATTCCATCCCCGTCGACGTGGTGACCGTCTTCACCGATGCCGAGGGGCAGTACGGGAATCCGCTCGGTCTGCTGCGCTCGTCGGCGGCGACCCGCGGGCGTGAGCAGGCCATCGCGACCGCGTTGGGCTTCAGTGAGACGGTGTTGGTCGACGAGATCGTCGAGGGGCAGGAGCGCTCCGCCGCCATCCGCATCTTCACCCCGGCCGCCGAGCTGCCCTTCGCCGGTCATCCGTGCGTCGGCACGGCCTGGTGGCTGGCGGAGCAGGGCTCGCCGATTCGCCGGCTGCGGGTCGCCGCCGGCGATGTCGAGGTGCGCTACGACGGCGACATCACCTGGGTCACCGGCCGCGCATCCTGGGCTCCCGAGTTCGAGTGGCACCAGCTCGACCGGCCGGCCGACGTCGAGGCCCTCGACGCCACGGCCTTCATCGAGGGCGCGCACTACGCGTGGGCGTGGATCGACGAGACGGCGGGGCACCTGCGCTCACGGATGTTCGCACCGGCGATGAGCATCACCGAAGACGAGGCGACCGGCGCCGCCGCGGTGCGCATCACCGACCTGCTGCAGCGCGACCTCGTGATCGATCAGGGCGAGGGATCGCGTCTGCTCACCCGGCGGCGCGACGACGGCTGGATCGCGGTGGGCGGCCGCACCGAGCGCAGCGAGCCGCGCATCCTGGAGCTGGCCGAGCGCGAGTGACGCCCATGCTGAGACGCCCCGCGCCACGAAGGGCGCGGGGCGTCTCGTCGGGATGTCGGTCAGTGGCCCATCGCGGGAGCCGGAGCATCCTGCATCTCGGCGGTACCGCCTGAGGCGGATGGGTCGTGCGAAAGAGACAGCCCCTGGCCCCGCCGGCGGAACAGGAGCGCCGAGAGAACCGCACCGAAGGCGAAGAACCCGGCACCCCACCAGTAGGCGGTGGTATAGCTGTGCACGGCGGCGTCGGCCATCACCTCGGGCGTGGTGGGCAGGTTCGCGGCCACGAAGTCGGTGAGTGCGGTGGCCGCCAGCGTGTTGAGCAGCGCGGTGCCGATCGATCCACCCACCTGCTGGCTGGTGTTCACCATGGCCGAGGCCACGCCGGCGAACTGCCGGTCGACACCCAGGGTGGCGGTCTGCATCGAGGCCGGCATGATCGAGCCCATGCCCAAGCCCATGATCATGAGCGGCGGCAGGATGTCGGCCGCGTAGGTGCTGTCGAGGTTCAGGTGGGTGAGGTAGATCATGCCGCTCATCGCCACGAGCATGCCGAACGGCACCATGATCTTGGGGCCGAAGCGCGGCACGAAGATGTTCGTCGAGAGCTGCGCGGCGAGCACGAGCATGCCGATCATCGGGAGGAACGACAGTCCGGTCTGGATGGGTGAATAGCCCAGGGACGCCTGAAGGTAGTAGGTCACGAACAGGAAGATGCCGAACATCCCCGCTCCGGCGATGAGCACCGAGCTGTAGGCGGCACCGCGGTTGCGGTCGAGCACGATCGCGAGGGGGAGCAACGGATGCGCCGCCCGGCGCTGCCAGAGCACGAACACCACGAGCAGAACCCCGGATGCCGCGAGGAAGCCCCAGGTGAGCGGCGAGTCCCAGCCATCCGTCTCCGCGTTCGAGAAGCCGTAGACGAGGGAGAAGAGGGCGCCGGAGACGAGCAGGGTGCCGGGGACATCGAGCTTCGGGCGGGGACCGGTGCGCTTCAGGGTGGTGACGAACAGGGCGGCGCCGATGATGGCCACCACCGCGATGAACACGTTGATGTAGAGGTTCCAGCGCCAGTCGAACGCTTCGGTGAGAACGCCGCCGAGCAGCAGGCCGATCGCACCGCCGGCACCGGCGATCGCACCGAACACGCCGAAGGCCCGGGCGCGCTCCTTGGGGATGGTGAAGGTCGTGGTGAGCACGGCGAGGGCCGTGGGGGCGAGCAGGGCACCGAACGCACCTTGCAGCGCGCGAGCCGCCACGAGGGTGCCGAAGCTGTCGGCGGCACCACCGAGGGCGGATGCCACGGCGAAGCCGACGAGGCCGATGATGAACGAGCGCTTGCGCCCGATGAGGTCGGAGAGGCGGCCGCCGAGCAGCAGCAGGCTGCCGAAGGCGAGGGAGTAGGCGGTGATGATCCACTGGCGGTCGCCGTCGGAGAAGCCGAGGTCGGCTTGCGCGGCGGGCAGTGCGATGTTCACCACGGTGGCGTCGAGAACCACCATGAGCTGGGCGAGTGCGACGGTGGTGAGTGTCCACCAGCGACGGGATGATGCCACCGCGACGGTGGACGAAGTCTGGGTCATGCCGAGAACTATATACGGAACTCAACAGTTTCGGATACGATGAGTTCAGTTAAAGATTTCCGCCCTCGAAAGGAGAGCCGCAATGACGCAGCTCGATGCAGCATCCCCTCGTCTCGGCCGGCGGCGCGACCACTCCCGCGACCCCGAGATCTTGAACGCGGCACTCGAGGTTCTCGCCGAGGAGGGCTACGACGGCATGACCGTCGACATGGTGGCCGCGCGGGCGAAGGCCGGCAAGGCCACCCTCTACCGCCGTTGGCCCTCGAAGGGCGAACTGGTGATCGACGCCGTCGTCTGCATGAAGCGCGGCGACATCGATCTCGGCAATCTGCCCGACACGGGCACGCTGCGGGGCGATCTGGTGGCCATGATCAAGCCGCGCACCATCGAGGAGAGCGAGCGCAAGCTGCAGGTGATGGCCGGTCTGATGTCTGCCGTCGCCCGGTCGCCCGAACTCGCCGAGGCCATCAACCGCGCCATCATCGAGCCGCGTGCCGAGGTGAACCGGATTCTGCTGCGCCGTGCGATCGACCGGGGCGAGATCGCGGCCGACATCGACATCGAGACGCTGTCGATGATCACCCCGTCGATGGCGGCCTACCGCACTCTGGTGCTGAAGCGGCCGGTCGATCGCGAGTTCCTCATCACCATGATCGACAACGTGGTGCTGCCGGCCGTCGGGCTGCGGCGCTAGGCGACCATCTGCTCGCTGAGCCGCCAGAGCTCGGCGGCCTTCGCTGCATCGCCGGCATCCTTCGACTCCTTGCCCGGCTTGCGCCTGGCGTAGTAGCCCCCGCTCGTCCAGCCCTCGCCCTCCGGCGCGGTGGCCAGCCACACGAGGGTGTCTGCACCCTTCGCGGGGCTCGCGATGAAGCGGTTGAGCACCGTGCCGTAGAGCAGGCGCAGGCCGCTCTTCGAGCCGCGGGCGAAGCCGGTGGCCACGACGCCCGGGTGGAACGCCGTCGCACTGATGCCCTGAGCGTGGAACCGGCGGTGCAGCTCCCGCGTGAACAGGATGTTCGCGAGCTTCGCGTTGCCGTAAGCGCGCTCGGCGCGGTAGCTCGTGCGTGCGTCGAGATCGGCGAGGTCGAGCGCGCTGTACAGGCGGTGGGCCACGCTCGAGGTCTGGATGATGCGCGCCCGGCTCTCGATCAGTCTCGGCAGCAGCAGGGAGGTGAGCAGGAACGGGGCGAGGTGATTCACCTGGAACGTGAGCTCGTGCCCGTCGACCGTCTCGGTGCGATCACCCATGAGGCCCCCGGCATTGTTGGCCAGGACGTCGACCGCCGGGTAGCGGTCGAGCAGCGTCGAGGCGAGCTCGCGGACGTCGTCGAGCCGCGAGAAGTCGGCGAGCAGATGATCGGCGCCGATCGACTCGGCCACGGCGCGGGTCTTTTCGGGGGAGCGGCCGACCACCACCACGCGGTCGCCGCCTGCCGCGAGTGCGCGGGCTGCGGCCGCTCCGATGCCGTCGCTCGCGCCCGTGATCACCACTGTTCTCGAAGCCATGCGCTCACCCTATGCCGATCCAGCGGCCCCGATGTCGGCGCCGCCCCATAGCCTGTGAGGGCGGCAGCGTCGGTTGCCCACGACTCGAGAGGGAGGTGCCGGATGATCGTGATCGATGCCGCGCCGGGCACCGCGCCCCTGGTGCTCTACAGCGCCACCGACCTCACCGCCGCCGCCACGTGCGAGTTCGGTTTGGTGCGCAAGCTCGACGCCAAGCTCGGGCGGTGCGATCCGGTCGACGACCTGCCCGACGCCATGCTCGAGCGAACCGCGCGCCTCGGCGACGACCATGAGCTGCGCACTCTCGAGAGCTACCGGGAGCGTTTCGGGGCCTACTCCGGCGGGGCTGCGGGCGTGGCCGAGATGGAGCGGCCCGAACGGCCGACGCCCGAGCTGCTGGCGCGCCAGCAGAGCGCGACGGTCGAGGCGCTGCGGGCCGGTGCCGACGTGGTGTTCCAGGGTGTCTTCTTCGACGGCAGGTTCCTGGGGTACGCCGACTTCCTGGTGAAGGCCGGTTCGACAGCAGATCGGCAGCCCGTCTACGAGGTCTACGACACGAAGCTCGCGCGCCGCGCCAAGGTCACCGCGCTGCTGCAGGTGGCCGCCTACGCCGATCAGCTGCAGCGACTCGGCGTGCCGGTGGGGGAGAGCGTGCACCTCCTGCTGGGTGACGGCAGCACCTCGACGCACCTGCTCGCCGACATCCTGCCCGTTTACCGCGACCGGCGGATGCGCCTCGAAGAGCTGCTCGACGAGAGGGTCGACGCCCCGCTGGCGCAGTGGGGAGATCCACGCTATGCGGCGTGCGGTCGATGCGCCGTCTGTGCACCGGAGGTCGCTGCGAGCGGTGACCTGTTCCAGGTGGGCGGCATGCGCGCGAACCAGAGGCTCACGCTGCGCGACGCGGGCATCACCACCATCGAGCAGCTGGCGGTGTGGGGTGTGGTGTCGACGGGCGACGTGCCCGGCATCGGGCCCGCGACCCTCGAGACCCTGCGCGATCAAGCACGCATGCAACTCGCCGGCCGCGACGGTCGTCTCACCTATCGGGTGCACGACGCCGCCGTGCTGGCCGGGTTGCCGCAACCCGATCCCGGCGACCTCTTCTTCGATTTCGAGGGCGATCCGCTCTATACCGAGAACGCGGGCCCCGATTGGGGGCTCGACTACCTCTTCGGTGTGGTCGAGCACGCCGAATCGGGCGACGGCACGGTGTTCCGGCCCTTCTGGGCGCACTCGTACGCCGAGGAGAAGCAGGCGCTGATCGACTTCTTGGCCTACGTCACCGAACGCCGCCGGAGGTATCCCGGCCTTCACATCTACCATTACGCCGACTACGAGCGGGCACATCTGCGTTCTCTCGCCGCACGGCACGGAGTGGGCGAGGGCGAGCTCGACGATCTGCTGCGCGACGAGGTGCTCGTCGATCTCTACCCGATGGTGAAGCGCAGCATCCGGGTGAGCTCCCCCTCGTACAGTCTCAAGAAGCTCGAGCCGCTCTACATGGGCGACCAGTTGCGGAGCAGCGAGGTCACGAACGGCGCCGACTCCATCACGGCGTACGTGGAGTACACCGAGCTGCGCGACAGGGGCCGCACGGATGCCTCGGCCGCAGCCGCGGCGGTGGCCCTGCTCGGCGAGATCGCCGACTACAACGAGTACGACTGCATCTCGACCCTGCGCCTGCGCAACTGGTTGCTCGAGCGCGGGCGGGAGAACGGCGTGGTGCCCGCACCGCCGCAGCGACTCGACGAGGAGGTCTCACGTGACTTCGAGGAGAGTGCGTTGCATCGCGCTCTCGTGGAGTGGGCGGAGCGTCTCGAGGGGCAGAACGGGGGAGACCTCGCCGAGTCCGGTCGGCAGGCCGTGGCATTGGCCGCCGCGGCGATCGACTACCACCGCCGGGAGAACAAGTCGTTCTGGTGGGAGCACTACGACCGCCTCATGCAGCCCGTCGAGGAGTGGGCCGACACCCGCGACGTGCTCGTCGTGACGCACGCCGTGGTGGAGCGCGACTGGCACCGCGAGGAGGGGCAGCGCGTCGACCGGCGCCTCACCCGGTTGACGGGTGCTCTCGCTCCCGGGAGCAAGCTCGAGGAGGGTGCGGCGGGCCGCTTCTTCGTCTACGACGAGCCGGCCGCGGGCTCGCCCGTGCTCCCGCCGAGCACGCGGGCCAGTGCTTCGCAGCGGGCCGCGCACCCGCGCACGAAGCTCGTCGAGGTGCGTGAACTGCCGAACGGCAGCACCCACTACGTCTTCGAGGAGGTCGTGGCGAAAGGGGGCGATCACTACTCACAGCTGCCCATCGCGGTCACCCCGTCCGCGCCGCCGCCCACCCGGGCTCAGCAGTCGGCGATCGCGGAGTGGGGGCAGACCCTGCTCGACTCCCTGCCGGCCCTGCTGCCGGATGCCGCGGTCGACCTCCTCCGCCGCATCCCGCCGCGACGCCGCGACGGCGGCGTTCTCGAGCCCTTCGGTCGCACCCTCTCCGCCTCCGCCGCCGTCTCGGGCGCGCGTGACTCCTCGGCGCGCGATGCGCCGGTCGCGGGGGAGCGAACGGCAGCCCCCCGACCCTCGGCGGAGGTGATCCGCGACGCGCTGCTCGCGCTCGACGACTCGTATCTCGCGGTTCAAGGCCCGCCCGGTACGGGCAAGACGTTCACGGGTGCCCGTGTCGTCTCCGATCTCGTGCGCGAACACGGGTGGGCGGTGGGCGTCGTGGCCCAATCGCACGCCGTGGTCGAGCACATGCTCGGCGCCATCGTGCGGGCCGGTGTCGATCCCGCCCACGTCGGCAAGAACACCGGCGAATCCGACGCGCCCTTCACCGTTCTCGGCAAGGACGGCCTGGCCCCGTTCCTCCGCTCGGCGCGCGCGGCCGGGCACGGGGTCGTGATCGGCGGCACGGCGTGGGATCTCTCGAATCCCACGCGCATCGGCCGGCGCGAACTCGATCTGCTCGTCATCGACGAGGCCGGTCAGTTCTCGCTCGCCAACACCATCGCCGTGAGCGTCGCCGCCCGCAACCTGCTGCTGCTCGGCGACCCGCAGCAGCTTCCGCAGGTGACGCAGGGCACGCATCCCGAGCCCGTCGACCACTCGGCCCTGGGGTGGCTCGTGGCCGGCCACGATGTCATCCCGCCCGAGCTCGGGTACTTCCTCGACGTGAGCTGGCGTATGCATCCCGACGTCTGCGCCCCGGTCAGCGCGCTGTCGTACCACGGCGAGCTCCGCTCCAAGCTGCCCGAGACCACGCTGCGCTCGCTCGACGGCGTGGCCCCGGGCCTGCACCTGCACCCCGTGGCTCACCACGGCAACTCCACCTCATCGACCGAGGAGGCCGACCGCGTGGTGCAGATCGTCGCAGACCTGCTCGGTCGCGGCTGGACGGATGCGGCCCGCGCCGCACCGGGCGTCGCGGCCGAGCGCGCCCTCGGTGCCGCCGACCTGATCGTCGTGGCGCCGTACAACGCCCAGGTCGAGCTGCTGCGCGCCGCCCTCGACGGCGCCGGCTTCGCGGGCATCTCGGTGGGCACGGTCGACAAGTTCCAGGGCAGGGAGGCACCCGTGGCGATCGTGTCGTTGGCCGCATCCGCTGCTCTCGACGTGCCACGCGGCATCGAGTTCCTGCTCATGAAGAACAGACTGAATGTGGCGCTGTCACGCGCCGAGTGGGCGGCCTATCTGGTGTTCTCGCCGGCGCTCACCGAGCACCTTCCCGCGAACGCGGCCGAACTCGCGATGCTGTCGGGTTTCCTCCGGCTCACGCGAGAGGTTCCCACCGCCCCTGAACCGAGCGGGTGACCTGCCAGGCGATCGGCTCGGCCGACACCCGGGTGCCGTCGATGCCCTGCTCGGCGATGAGGAAGGCGGCCTCGTCGTGATCGGCGGTGAAGCGAACCGTCACGCGGGGCGAGCCCTGCACGATCGCGATGTCGGATGCCTCCACCGTGGTGAAGTCGGCGATGGCCTGGGTGAGAGTGGGCAGCACCTCTTCGGGCTTGACGCCGAGCTCGAGGGTTCCGACGATCATGGTCACGCGATACGAGGGCATGGCCCAAGCGTAGGGGAACCCGGCGCGCTAGGTTGGGCGGATGGAGCTCGTCGAATTCACCGTGACGGGGGAGACGACGGCCTCGGCCGGTGAGGCATTCGACCGCGTGGTGCCGCGCGACGACAGCACCCTGTTCCTCCGCTATCTCGTGCTGCCGGGAGTTGTGGGCATCACCGATGCCACGGGTGCGTGGGATACGCCGGGTCGCCGGCGCACCGTGCACCTCTCCGACGGCAGCAGTTTTCGCGAGGAGATCGTGCAGTTCGACCGCCCGGGTGAGCAGGGGCCCGTCGGAGCCTTCCGCTACCGCATCACGGGGTACACGAAGCTGCTCGCCCGACTGGTGTCGGACGCCGAAGCCGACTGGTACTACGAACCGAGCGCGGGCGGGTCGCGCATCCGGTGGCGGTACGGATTCCGTCCGTTGCGCGGACGATCGTTCGTCGTGCGATGGCTGATCGGCCCGATCTGGTCGTCGTACATGCGCCGCAGCATGGTGCGGTGCGTCGCAGTGGCCGAGGGCGCGTGACGGCTGCCATCGTTCTCACCGGGGCGCGGGCGCCCGCCACGCTCGATCTCGCCCGGCGCTTCGCCGACGAGGGGTACCGGGTGATCGTGGCCGACAGCGAGCCGACGGCCACGGCGCGTTCCCGGGCCGTGCACAAGGCCTACCGCGTGCCGTCCGCACGATTCGAACCGCGGGAGTTCGCGCGGGCCGTCGCGGGGATCGCCGATCGGCACGCCGCGCAGCTCGTGGTGCCGACGTGCGAGGAGATCTTCTGGCTCGCGGCGGTGGCCGACGAGGCCCACGAGGTGGGTGAGGCGCGGCTCACGCGCTTGCGCGACATCCTGTTCGCCCCGTCGCTGAGCACGCTCCGCCGCCTGCACGACAAAGGGGAGTTCGTGGAGGTGCTGGGCGAACTGGGCATCGCGCGTCCGGAGACGGAGGTGATGGAGTCCGCGGTCGCCTGGCGGCACCGGTCGCGCGCGCGGGAGCGCAGGGGAGCGCCTGCGGTGGTGGTGAAGCCCGCGTTCTCCCGCTTCGGCACGCGCACGCGCGTGGTCGCTCCGGATGCCCCCCTCCCGTCGGTCGGCCGGGTCACCCGGGCGGAGCGCTGGCTCGTTCAGGAACGCATCGAGGGGGAGGAGTTCTGCACGTTCGCCGTCGCCGTGGACGGTGCCCTCACCGCGTTCGTGGCGTACCGCCCGGTGTGGCGGGCCGGATCCGGCGCCGGGGTGGCCTTCGACCGGCTCGCCCCCGATGCGCTCCCGGCCGTCGCCGCCCGCGAGATCTGCGAGCGGATCGCCTCCTCGATGCGCCTCACCGGCCAGTTCGGTCTCGATCTCATGCAGACCGCGACGGATGTCGTGGTGCTCGAGTGCAACCCGCGCCTGACGAGCGGGGTTCATCTCTTCGCGCCGCCGGACGGCCTGGCGGCCGCCTATGCGGATGCCTTTGAGGCCGCCGCCCGCGGTACCGCGGCTAGGCCGTCGACCCGTGACGTGGTTCTCGAGCGCGCCGGCTCGGCTCGCCCGGTCGCCGAGGCGAGCCGGGCCTCGGCGCGCCTCGCCCTGCCGCACGCCCTGTACGCCCCTGCAGGAATGCGCGCGCCGCGCGACGTCGTCCGCTTCGTGCGGCAGCTCTCCGCTCCGGATGCCCTGCGCCCACCCGCCGACCGGATTCCGGTGGGGGCCCTGGTGCGCTCGGTCGGCGTGCGTGCGGCGGTGGCCCGGCGTGCGGGCCGCGACCTCCTCGGTGGTTCGACCTACGACATCGAGTGGAACGGCGAGCCTCTTCCGCGTTCGACGCCCCCGCCAGCGGGCGGAGGCGCCGCCGCCGCGCTCGTGAGCGAGCTCGAGCGGGTCGGCCTCTCGGCAGCCGTCGAGAATGTCGACTCCGACCTCACCGTTCTCGCCACCGCCTGTCTGGGTGCGCACGAGCTCCCCCTCACCATCTCGCATGCCGCCACCCCGCCACCCACCGTGCGGGGCGTCACTCCGATGCCCGCCGCCCAGGGCGCCGGGACACCGCAGAACACGCACGGCGTCGCTTCGGCACCCGCCGAGAGCGGCGCCGCCCGACCGTCCGCCGCGCAGGCCGACACCTCTCCACCCGCCCCCGACGGCGGCTCTCCGCATCCCTCGGCCGCGGGCGGTGCCACCCCGCATCGCTCCGGTCCCACTCCGCAGAGCTATGTCGTCTCGCCGGTGAGTCATTATGTGCTCTATGCCCGCGAGGAGCTCGGCGAGATCCGCTCGCCCTCGATGCGTCGAGCCGCGTCCGCGCTGATCACCGGCCTCGGCCTCGTGCTGCGATGGAGTCGCGCCGATGACGTGGTGTTCGTCGGCAACGCGCTGGTCTCCACGAACCTGCTGCCCGAACTCCCGCTGTCCGACGTCCAGCGACTCACTCGCACGCTCGTGTCGCAGCATCCGTGTGCGGCCATCGGCTGGCGAAGCGTGCACGGCCGCGGCAGCAACTCGCCCGAGGTGCTGAGGCGCGCCGGCTACCGACTGATTCCCTCGCGCAGCATTCTCTTCACCTCGACCCGCGGCACCGATTGGCTGCGACCACGCGACACGATGCGTGACCGCCGCCTGCTCGAGGCGTCGGGCTACCGTGTCGTTGCCGCGGTGATCGACCCCGCCACGGGGCGGTCCGACGCCGCCACCCGCGACCGCATCGCCGAGCTCTACCGGATGCTCTACCTCGACAAGTACTCCCTGCTCAACCCGGCGTACACGGCCGAATTCATCGGTGCCGCACAGGCGGCCGGGCTGCTGCGCTTCGTTCTGCTCGTGCGCGACGGCCGCATCGATGGCGCATTCGGCTACTCCCTGGTCGACGGGCTGCTCGCGGCCCCGGTGCTCGGCTACGACACGGCGATGCCCGCCGAGATCGGCCTGTACCGGATGCTGAGCTACCTGATCGCCCGCACGGCCCACGAACACGACTCCGACGTGCACGGCTCGAGCGGTGTCGCCGACTTCAAGCGCAATCGCGGGGCCGAGAACGAAGTGGAGTTCACGGCCGTGTTCGTGCGGCACCTGCCTCTGCGTCGCCGGCTGGGCTGGTGGCTGCTGCAGCTCGTGGTGAACGCGATCGCGCTGCCCCTGATTCGACGCGACGGGTTCTGAAACATGCGGTACCAACGCGTGCGGTTCGCGCGCTCTGGTTGCCGGCGCGTGGGGCCGGTAGGCATGAGGTGTGAGTTCACTGCAGTCGGATGCCGCCGTTTTGCTCGGCGTGCGAATCCGCGAAGAGCGCCAGCGCTTCGCCATCAACCAGATGGAACTCGCCGACCTCGCCGGCCTTCACTTCACCAACCTCGGCAAGATCGAGCGCGGTCAGGCCAACCCGTCGCTGCACACCATCCTCCGGATCGCGGGTGCCCTCAACCTCAACCCGGCCGTGCTGCTCGACGGGATGACCGCCGACATGCTGCCCGACCGTCCGCACAAGGTGACGGTGGCCGACCTCATCCGGGCCCGCGAAAAGGGTGACGCGGACAGCTGAGCTCGCGGAGCGGGCGGCCACGACGCCGAGGCGGCTCACCCTCGAACACGCTCAGAAGCTCACCCGCCAGAGGAACTCGTCGCCGTTCGGGCGGAACCAGCGGATGATGAGCACCGCCGACACCGGCAGTGACTCTCCGCGGATGCGCAGGCTCACCTCCTGGCCGGGAGCGAGCAGGAGCGGAGCGGTGGCGCGCATGAGACCCGCGCCGAGCAGGCTGAACGACAGCCCACGGAGCGGCTCCTGGCTGATGTTCGTCAGCCGGTAGGTGTTCGGGGCGCCACGCCGATCGAGGCGGAGCGGCACGGGGTAGGCGACGGATTCGGTTTCGTACTGAGTGATGTGACTGCTTGCCATGCCGACAGGATGTTCCGCACCACTGACGAACAGGCCCTCCCGCGGCACCATCCGCCCCTCATGTGGATAACTCCGCTGCCGTCGGCCCCCTGTGAGGGAGTAGACGTGGGCGATCTGTGTATCTTTTCTGTTTCATGATGCGGATGCGGCGGCCGGAAGATGCGAGACTAGATGCTTCGCGGATGTGGGGGTCCGGTGCAGGGCGGCAGAGGGATTGATAGGTTGGTGCGGTGAGCTCAGAGTCAGACACTCCAGACGCAGGGGGAGCAGTTTCTGGCGGCGCTCGGACGCCCCGCCGGGCGCCTGCGAAGTCCGCCACGGCCGCCGCGTCGGCCACCGGCCGCCCGCCGGTGAAACGTCCTATCGCGGCCGCTCGCAAGCCCGCCACCGGTGCGGCGAAGACTTCTGCGGCGCGCAAGCCCTCCTCGCCGGCCCGCCCGGCAGCGGCGGCGAAGGAGACCGAGCTCGCTCCCTCGGCGACGGATGACGCGGTGACCTCGCCCGAAACCGCACCGGTGGCCCCGAAGCGCCCCGCCGCGCCCCGCAAGCCCGCTGTTCGCCGCCCCGCCACCGCCGCAGCCGCCCCCACGGATGCTCCTTCCGCCGGCCCGGCAGCCACCGACCCGCAGGCCGCCGATTCCACGACAGGCGAGCAGCCCGCCCCCAAGCGCCCGGCCCGCACTCCCCGCACTCCGGCCAGACCCCGCACGATCGCCTCGGTACCGCCGTCGGTCGTGCGCGACCTCGACCCCTCCGACATCGTTCTCTCGATCACGGGTCTCACGAAGAAGTTCGGCAGCACCATCGCCGTGGGCGGCGTCGACCTCGACGTGCCGAAGGGCTCCTTCTACGGCATCGTGGGGCCGAATGGCGCCGGCAAGACCACGACCCTCTCGATGGTCACCGGTCTTCTCCGGCCCGACGGCGGCTCGATCACGGTGCTCGATCAGGATGTCTGGCGCGACCCCACCGCGGCGAAACGCCTCATCGGCGTGCTGCCCGACCGCCTGCGTGTCTTCGATCG
This sequence comes from Herbiconiux sp., assembly GCF_004297105.1. GTDB lineage: Bacteria > Actinomycetota > Actinomycetes > Actinomycetales > Microbacteriaceae > Herbiconiux. The sequence goes on along the minus strand of NZ_SCVE01000006.1, from coordinate 174,632 downwards.
CCTCACCGGCCGTCAGCTGCTGCACTACGCCGGCACGCTCCGCGGACTCGACTCCGCCACGGTCTCCCGCCGCAGCGACGACCTCGCCACGGCCTTCGGCCTCGAAGACGCGCTCGGCCGCCTGGTCTCCGACTACTCCGCCGGCATGACGAAGAAGATCGCCCTCGCCTGCTCGATGATCCACTCCCCGCGCCTGCTGGTGCTCGACGAGCCCTTCGAGTCGGTCGACCCGGTGTCGGCCGCGAACGTGGTCGAGATCCTCGAGAAGTACGTGGCCGGCGGTGGCACGGTGGTTCTGTCGAGCCACAGCATGGACATGATCCAGCGCGTCTGCGATCGGGTCGCCATCATCGTCGAAGGACGGGTGCTAGCGAAGGGCACGGTCGACGAGGTTCGCCTCGGTGGCACCCTCGAACAACGATTCGTCGAACTCGCGGGTGGCCGCAAGACCGCGGAAGGCATGGAATGGTTGCTGAGTTCCTCCGACTGAAGTTCCGGCTGCTCGGCAACGCCACGAAGCGCAGCACGTCGTCGCTGATCGGCCTCTTCATCGCCTTGGCCTACGCCGTGATCATGGCGGTGGTGCTGATCTGGGTTCTCACGGGCCTGAACGACGACGATCCCGACTTCGTGCGCAACGTCGTGGTGATCAGCGGATCCTTCGTCACCGCCGGCTTCCTCCTCGTGCCCGTGATCTTCTCTGTCCCCGACCGGATGGATCCGCGCGCGTTCGCTCTCTACGGCGTCAGCGACGGCCGCATCGCCTCCGGTCTCGCCGTCACCGCGATCTTCAGCGTTCCGTCGCTCGTGATCATCGCCGTGAGCCTGTCGACCGTGGTCACGTGGTCGCGGTCTCCCGGCATCGCCTTCATCGCGGTGGTCGCCGCGGTGCTGGGAGCTGTCACCTGCGTACTGGGCGCCCGGCTCTCCCTCTCGATCGCGGCATTCGTGTTCGACACCCGCCGCGCGCGTGAGATCGGCGCCGTCGTGGGTGTGCTCGCCCTGTTCGCCGTGGTTCCCGGCATCCTCCTCCTCATGCTCACCCAGTGGGGACGCGATGGGGGCGGCTTCTTCTCGGCGCTCGAGTCGATCCTCGGCTGGACCCCGTTCGGTGCCGCCTGGGCGGCGCCCGCCGACGCGGCGAACGGCGAGTGGGTCGTCTCCGTCTTGAAGCTGCTCATCGCGGCCGCCACGCTCGCTCTCATCTGGCTGGCCTGGCGCGGTCTGGTGTCACTCATGCTGGTCACCCCCGGCCGTCAGGAGCTCGCCCGCGAGCAGTCGGGGCTGGGCTGGTTCGGCCGCACCCCCACCACCCCCACCGGTGCCGTCGCGGCCCGCTCGCTCACCTATTGGGGGCGTGACGCCCGCTACTACGCGCAGCTCGCGATCGTGCCGTTCGTGCCCCTGCTCACCGTGATCGTGTTCGCCTTCGTGGGAGTGCCCGCGCAATACGCCGCACTGCTGCCGGTGCCGCTCATGTGCGTGTTCCTCGGCTGGGCCGTGCACAACGACGTGGCCTTCGACAACACCGCCATCTGGCTGCACGTGGTGGCCGGCCGTCTGGGCGTCGCCGATCGCATCGGCCGCATGATCCCGATCGTGCTGATCGCGATCCCGCTCATCGGCATCGGCTCCTTCCTCAGCATCCTGTTCGCCGGAACTCCGGATGCGCTCCCCGCCGTTCTCGGCGTGAGCACCTGCCTCGTGCTCACGGGCCTCGGGTTGGGCAGCATCTTCTCCGCCCGGTTCCCCTACGCGGCCACCCGCCCGGGCGACAGCGCATTCACCCAGCCGCAGTCGACCGGCGCCACGAGCGTGCTCGCTCAGACCTTCTCGCTGCTCGGCACCTTGGTGTTCTCGGCGCCCTCGGTCATCCTCGCCGTGATGGGCGTGTTCGGCGGCGACATCGGCTACCTCTGGGCGTCGCTCTGGACGGGTCTCGCCGTGGGAGGCGTCGTGCTCATCGGCGGCATCGCCTGGGGAGCGCACCTGTTCAACGTGCGAGGCCCTGAGATCCTGGCCGCGGCCCAGCGCAACTGATCTAGAATCGTCGTCATGGTCACACCCCCCGCCGCGCGCACCTCTGAACCGGGAGACATCCCCGACGGCGGAGGCGGCACGATCACGCTCGACCGGGAGCTCGAAGAGCTCCTGGGTACCGAGAACATCGATCCCGGAGATCACGAGCGCTTCTCGCACTACGTCGAGAAAGACAAGATCCTCGAGTCCGCCATGACGGGCAAGCCGGTCAAGGCCCTCTGCGGCAAGAAATGGACGCCCGGGCGCGACCCCGAGAAGTTCCCCATCTGCCCCACCTGCAAAGAGATCTACGAGCGCCTACTCGACGAGTAGCGGCGCGGCATCCGTCGTCGGTCAGGGGCCGGTCGTGTGGCGGCCTCAGGCGGGTCGCTGAGCGAACACGGTGGGCACCACCGGGTCGCCGGCGGCAAGACGGAATGCCTGCTCGGGCAATTCCCGCAGCGCGTCGGCGCGATGCTGGCGTGCGGCTTCCACGCCTCGAACGCCCAGGTTCCCCTCGAGGGGCACCCCGTCGACCATGAGCGGCACGTGCAGGGCCCGGCCGCGGGCATCCGCCGGCGCATCCTGGCCAACGAAGACGGTCTCCGAGACCGCGGTTCCGGATGCGTCGAGCAGCCGAACCGGATGCTTGCGCCCCCCGTGGGTAGCCTTGTCGGCCGACTTCTTGGCCACCGAGACCCACCGGCCCTCGGCGTCGTGGCGGGCCACGAGCTTGTAGACCATGCCGGCGGCCGGGTATCCGGAGCCCGTGACCACCGAGGTGCCGACCCCGTAGGCGTCGACCGGCACGGCCGCCAGCGCCGCGATCGTGTACTCGTCGAGGTCGTTGGTGACGGTGATGGTGGTGTTCGGATTGCCCAGCTCGTCGAGCTGGCGCCGGACGGCCGCCACGAGGGTGAGCAGGTCGCCGGAGTCGAGGCGGACGGCGCCGAGTTCGGTGCCGGCCACCCGCACGGCGGTCTCCACACCGGCGGCCACGTCGTAGGTGTCGACGAGCAGCGTGGTGCCGGGGCCGAGCGCGTCGACCTGGGCGCGGAAGGCCTCCTCCTCGGAGTCGTGCAGCATCGTGAAGGCGTGCGCGGCCGTGCCCATCGTGGGGATGCCCCAGGTGCGACCGGCCTCGAGATTCGACGTGGCGCCGAACCCGGCGATGTAGGCCGCGCGGGCGGCGGCGATCGCCGAGCGCTCGCCCGTGCGGCGCGATCCCATCTCCGCCAGGGGCCTGCCGCGCGCGGCCGACACCATGCGCGCCGCAGCGCTCGCCACCGACGAGTCGTAGTTGAGCACGCTCAGGATGAGGGTCTCGAGCAGCACGCCTTCGGCGAAGCTCGACTCCACCACGAGCAGCGGCGAATCGGGGAAGTAGATCTCTCCCTCTCGGTAGCCCGTGATGGTTCCCGAGAAGCGGTAGTCGGCGAGCCAGTCGAGGGTGCGTGCACTCGCCACCGTGTTCGACCGCAGGAACTCGAGCTCCTCGTCGCCGAACCGGAACCGCTGCACGAGCTCGAGCAGCCGACCGGTGCCGGCCACCACGCCGTAACGGCGACCACGGGGGAGGGAACGGGCGAACGCCTCGAAGACGCTCGGCCGGTCGTGCGTTCCGGCCCGGATGGCGGCATCCACCATCGTGATCTCGTAGCGGTCGGTGAGCAGGGCGGTCGACGCGGTCACGCTCCGAGTCTAGGCCGCGGCCGTCGAAGAGACCCCCATCCGGGCGGGCTAGGCTGTTGTGTCGTGAGTGATGCGCCGATTGGGATCTTCGATTCCGGAGTGGGCGGCCTGACCGTCGCCCGATCGGTGCGCGACCAGCTGCCGCGCGAGTCCATCCTCTACGTGGGCGACACGGCCCACTCGCCCTACGGCCCCCGGCCTCTCGCCGAGGTGCGCCGCTTCGCCCTCGAGGTGCTCGACGACCTCGTGGCCCAAGACGTGAAGATGCTCGTCATCGCCTGCAACACGGCGTCGGCCGCCATGCTGCGGGATGCCCGGGAGCGCTACAGCGTTCCCGTGGTCGAGGTCATCCAGCCGGCGGTTCGTACCGCCGTCACCGTCACCCGCAACAACCGTGTCGGTGTCATCGGCACCACCGCCACCATCATGTCGCGGGCCTACAACGACGCGTTCGCGGCAGCACCGCACCTCGAGCTGTTCACCCAGGCCTGCCCGGAGTTCGTGGAGTACGTCGAGGCGGGCGACACCACGAGCCGCGAACTCGTGGCCCTGGCCGAGCAGTACCTCACGCCGCTCGTCGAACAGGGCATCGACACCCTCGTGCTCGGCTGCACGCACTACCCCTTCCTCAAGGGCGCCATCTCCTACGTGGTGGGCGACGGCGTGCGGCTCGTGTCGAGCGACACCGAGACCGCGAACGACGTCTACCGCACGCTCGTGCGCGCGGGCATCGAGCGCACCGCGCCCGGCCGCGCGAGCTACCGCTACGAGGCCACCGGCGGCAGCGCGGCCGAGTTCCTGCGCCTGGCGGAGCAGTTCCTCGGCCCGGAGGTCTCCTCGGTCGAGCTCGTGGAGACCGGCACCATCCCGGTCACCCGGCCGGCACCCTCATCCGTTTCCCTCCCGTCGTCCCAGGGCGGCATCACCGATCCCACAAGGAGCACCCCGTGACCGATTCCCCCCTGATCCGCAAAGACGGTCGCACGGCCGACCAGCTGCGCCCTGTCACCATCGAGCGCGGGTGGAGCGACCAGGCCGAGGGATCGGCGCTCATCTCCTTCGGCAAGACCAAGGTGCTCTGCACCGCCTCGTTCACGAACGGCGTTCCGCGCTGGAAGTCGGGTTCGGGCAAGGGCTGGGTGACCGCCGAGTACTCGATGCTGCCGCGCTCCACGAACGACCGCATGGACCGTGAGTCGGTCAAGGGCCGCATCGGCGGCCGCACCCACGAGATCTCCCGGCTCATCGGCCGCTCGCTGCGCGCCGTGGTCGACATGAAGGCACTCGGCGAGAACACCATCGTGATCGACTGCGACGTGCTGCAGGCGGATGGCGGCACCCGCACGGCCGCCATCACGGGCGCCTACGTGGCCCTCGCCGACTCGCTCGAGTGGGCTCGCCAGAAGAAGTTCATCGGGCAGCGGTCGCAGCCCCTGCTCGACAGCGTGTCGGCGGTGTCGGTGGGCATCATCGACGGAGCCCCGATGCTCGACCTCGCCTATGTCGAAGACGTTCGGGCCGAGACCGACATGAACGTGGTGGTCACCGGCCGCGGGCTCTTCGTGGAGGTGCAGGGCACCGCCGAGGGCGCGCCGTTCGACCGCACCGAGCTCAACTCGCTGCTCGACCTCGCACTGCTCGGCACCACCGAGCTCACCGCGCTGCAGACCGCGGTGCTCGCGGCCGCGGGGGAGTAGGCATCCGGATGCAGGTCGTCCTCGCCACCCACAACGCGCACAAGGTCGTGGAGTTCCAGAGCATCCTCGGCGCGGCACTGCCCGAGCTCGAGATCGTGGCCTACGACGGCCCCGAGCCGATCGAGGACGGCACGAGCTTCGCCGAGAACGCGCTCATCAAGGCGCGGGCTGCCGCGGCTCACACCGGTCTCCCCGCGTTGGCCGACGATTCCGGCATCTGCGTCGACGTGCTCGGCGGTGCGCCCGGCATCTTCTCGGCGCGTTGGGCCGGTCACGGCAAGGGGGCGCAGGCGAATCTCGATCTGCTCCTCGATCAGCTCGCCGACATGGCCGTCGAGCACCGCTCGGCGCGCTTCGTCTGCCACATCGCGATCGTGGTGCCGCAGACGGGCTTCGAACAGGTGGTCGAGGGATGGTGGCCCGGGAGCATCGCCATCGCTCCGCGGGGCCACGGCGGGCACGGCTATGACCCGATCTTCATGCCCGAGGGCCACGACGTCACGGCGGCCGAACTGACCCCTGCCGAGAAGAACGCCATCAGCCATCGCGCGCGTGCCTTCGAGGCCGCCATCCCCGTGCTGAGAATGAGCGTCATTCCCAACTAGCGCGAGCGGTGGCCGGGTCCGGTCGCGGGCGGCTAGCGTTGAGGTGATGAGTACGACACCCGGCGAGCACGACGCGCACGACCACGGCACGAGCGCGCGCTGCGGGCCGGAGCCGGAGCACGAGCGCACGACGTCGATGACGCCGGGCGCCGCATCCGAGGCCGCCGCTGCGACGGGGGGTCACGGCGGTCACGACCACGGCTCGGGCGCCAACCGCACCCGGCTCTCGATCGCCATCGCGATCGTGGCCACGGTGCTGGTGGTCGAGGCCGCCGGCGCCTTCTTCACCGGATCGCTCTCGCTGTTCGCCGACGCCGGCCACATGCTCTCCGATCTCATCGGCCTGACCATCGCCCTGGTGGCCACGGTCGTCGCGGCCCGCCCCGCCAACGACCGGCACACCTACGGCTACCAGCGGGCGGAGGTGTTCGGGGCCCTTGCCAACAGCCTCATCCTGATCGTGGTGGCGGCGTTCGTGACCTTCGAGGCCGTGAGCCGCCTGATCTCGTCAGAACCCGGTGAGGTGAAGGCCGGCTTCATGCTGATCGTCGCCGGCATCGGCCTCGTGGCGAACTTCGTCTCGCTCCTCATCCTGCGCGGCGGCGCGAAGACCTCGATCAACATGCGGGGGGCCTACCTCGAGGTGCTGGGCGACCTGCTCGGTTCGATCGCCGTCATCCTCGCCGCGGTCGTCATCCTCCTCACCGGCTTCGAGAAGGCGGATGCGATCGCGTCCCTGCTGATCGCCGCCATGATCGTGCCGCGCGCCATCTCGCTGCTGCGCGACGTGGTGGGGGTGCTCAGTCAGTCGACGCCGTCCGATCTCGACGTGCAGGGCATCCGCACGCACATCCTCGACGAACCGGGTGTGGTCGATGTGCACGATGTGCACGTGTGGGCCATCACCTCGGGCCGGTACGTCTTCTCGGCGCACGTCGTGGTGACGCGGGAGGTGTTCGAAGCCGGTGCGACGGGTCCGCTCCTCGATGCGCTCGGCGGATGCCTCACCCGCCACTTCGACGTGGAACACTCCACGTTCCAGCTCGAGCCGGCCGAGCACGCGCGCCACGAGGAGAACCACCACTCCTGACCCGGAGCCCGGTGTGCGCGCTCGTTCTGACGGGGTGCTCTCGTCATGACCGGCGCGACGCGTCAGAAAGGGCGCGCCGACGTGACCGCTAGGGACGGTTGTCGACGTCTCCGCCGAAGACCTCGGGCTCGAGGGTGAGCTTCTCGGCGGCACCGGTGATCTCCACCTGTTCGGCGTCGCCCTCCGCCGCGTGCTTCTTGGCCTTGCTGCGCTCGCGCAGGTAGTGGATGACCGTCGGGATGATGGTGATCAGCACCACGGCGATCAGCACGATGTCGAGGTACTTCTCGGTGAATTCCCGCACGATGGGGATCTGGCCGAGCGAGAAGCCGAGGAGCACGATGCCCGACCCCCAGATCAGGGCGCCGATCGCGTTGTAGAGCGAGTACTTGCGGTAGTTCATGTGACCGACGCCGGCCGCGATGGGGGCGAAGGTGCGCACGATCGGAACGAAGCGCGCCATGATCACGGCGAGGGCGCCGAAGCGCTCGAAGAAAGCATTGGTGCGCTCGACGTTGCGCACGCTGAACAGTCCGGATTCCTTGCGCTCGAACACCCGCGGGCCGAGCTTGTGGCCGATGAGGTAACCCACCTCACCGCCGAGGAACGCCGCGAGGGAGATGGCGAGGCACACCCACCAGATGTCGACGCCGAACTTGCCGGAGACCGCGAGCACGCCGGTGAAGAACAGAAGGGTGTCGCCGGGCAGGAGGAAGCCCACGAGCAGGCCGGTCTCGGCGAACACGATGGCGCACACCACGAGCAACGCGACGGGACCGAACACTCCACCGAGCAGCGTGTTGGGGTCGAGCCACGGAATGAGGGCGGCGGGTACAGCGGCGGTGATCAAGGGTTCTCCAGTCGTCGGGGCGGTGCATCCGCCCGGCGGCATCACAGGTCGAGAGTACGGGAGAAGGGACTTGAACCCTCACGCTCGAAAGCACAGGAACCTAAATCCTGCGTGTCTGCCAATTCCACCACTCCCGCAAACGCACTTCCAGTGTAGACGGTGAGTCCCGAGCAGCCTCTCAGGACTGACGACTCCTCAGGGCCGACGCGGGTGAGGAACGTAGCGCGGGATGGTGCGGACCAGGATGCCGGCACCCAGAAGTCCCACCACGCCCACCAGCGCGGTGGCCACCGGCAGTGAGCCGGCAAGCACGATGGCCGAGACCACGAGCGGGGCGAGCGCCGCCCCGCCGTCGGCCGTGAACCGGAATGCGCCGAGGAAGGGCGCAGGGTTCTCCTTCGGCGCGAGATCGGCGGAGAGCGTCATGATGATGCCGCTGCCCACGCCGTTCGCCACACCCATCCAGATGGCGATCACCACGAACCAGGCGGTGGCCGAACCGAGGTCGTGCGTGAACGACAGGGTGATCAACGCGAGGCCCATCCCCACCATCGACGGAACGACGCTCCAGAGCCGGCCGAACCGGTCCATGATGGCCCCGCTCGTGTAGAACAGGGCGAAGTCGGCGGCCGCGCCGATGCCGATCACGAGCGCGGTGGTTCCGGCCGGCAGCCCGATGCTCACGGCCCAGAGCGGCAGGATGGCCAGGCGACTCGCCCGCAGCGCTCCCACGATGGCGGCACCGCTGCCGACGCGCACGAGAGCCCCGCGGTTGTCCCAGATGGTGCGGAAGAGACCCACCGATTCGGCACGCACCAGTCGCTCGCCGGCATCCGGATGCTCCCGCTTCGCGATGAGGTCGGGCATGGCGAGCAGCACCACGGCCACGGTCACCGCACAGGCGATGTGCACCAGGAAGGCCGACCGCTCCGACCCCGAGAGGGCGATCACGGCGGCGCCGAGGAACGGACCCACGAACCAGCCGCCGCGGAAGGCGCCCCCGAGCGTCGACAGTGCACGGGCCCGGATGCGCACCGGCACGAAGGTGGTCATGAAGGCCTGGCGGGCGAGCGCGAACACCGCGGCGGCCAGTCCGAGAGCGAAGATCGAGACGCCGAACAGGCCGGCGCTCGATGAGAAGAAGGCGACGGCCATCGCCACGATCGACAGGCACGCCGAGCCGATCATCGCCGTGCGCTCGCCGATCTTCGCCACGAGCCATCCGCTCGGGATGTCACCGGCCAGCTGGCCGACGACGATCATGGCGGCGATGAGGCCGGCGCCGGCGAGATCGGTGCCGAGCGAGATCGCCACCGCGGGTATGACGGGGATGACCGCCCCCTCACCCACACCGAAGAGGAACGCGGGGAGCAGGGCGGGGACGGCGATCGATCGGAAGCGGAATCCGTCGGTCGCCGTGGTGGTCATTGCAACTACTTTACGCTCGCTAAGCATCCCGTCCCACCGGTCGGGCCGGGCCGGGCAACTAGACTGGGCTCATAATGCTCGACTTGGACCTTTCAGAACAGATCGCACAGTTGCGAGCCACCTTCGGCGACATCCGCTCGGTCGTCGACGTCGACGGCCTCAAGGCCGAGATCGCCCGGCTGAGCGAGGAGGCCGGCGTTCCCGATCTCTGGGACGACACGGAGAAGGCACAGAAGGTCACCAGCGCCCTCAGCCACCGGCAGGGCGAGCTGGCGAAGATCGAGTCGATCGACAGCCGTCTCGACGATCTCGAGGTGCTCATCGAGCTCGCCAATGAAGCGGGCGACGAGGAGTCGGCCGAGGAGGCCAGGGTCGAGCTCGTGTCGCTGCAGAAGGTCCTGGGCGATCTCGAGGTGCAGACCCTCCTGAACGGCGAGTTCGACGCGCGCCCCGCGGTGATCACGATCCGTGCCGGCGCGGGCGGGGTGGATGCGGCCGACTTCGCCGAGATGCTGATGCGCATGTACCTGCGCTGGGCGGAGCAGCACAACTACTCGGCCACGGTCATGGATACGAGCTATGCCGAAGAAGCGGGCATCAAGTCGGCCACCTTCGAGATCGACGCCCCCTACGCCTTCGGCACGCTGAGCGTCGAGGCCGGCACCCATCGCCTGGTTCGCATGAGCCCCTTCGGTGCGGCGGGCAAGCGGCAGACGAGCTTCGCCGCGGTCGAGGTCATCCCGTTGATCGAAGAGGCCGGTGTGATCGAGATCCCGGAGAGCGACATCCGTGTCGACGTCTTCCGGTCGAGCGGCCCGGGCGGCCAGTCGGTCAACACCACCGACTCCGCCGTGCGCATCACGCACATCCCCACGGGCACCGTGGTGTCGATGCAGAACGAGAAGAGCCAGATCCAGAACCGGGCCGCGGCGCTACGCGTGCTGCAGTCGCGCCTCATGATCATCCAGCGTGAGCAGGAAGCGGCGCAGAAGAAGGAGCTGGCGGGGAACATCACCGCGAGCTGGGGCGACCAGATGCGCAGTTACGTGCTCGCGCCCTACCAGATGGTGAAAGACCTCCGCACCGAGTTCGAGGTCAACAATCCGTCGGCGGTGTTCGATGGTGACCTCGACGGCTTCATCGCCGCGGGCATCCGCTGGCGCAAGCGCAAGATCGAGGACTGACCCCGCGTCCACGGCTCGGTTTCACCTTCGACCAGAGGTCGAATCGTGTGGATTCTATGAATCGGCGTGTCTCGCGCGTCGCGCCTGGGATTCGCCGGATGCCTGCTTAGGCTCATCACGTCATGATTCGGTTTGATCGCGTAACCAAGACCTACCGGGGCACCAAGCGGCCTGCTCTGAACTCGATCGACCTCGAAATCCTGCGCGGGGAGTTCGTCTTCCTCGTGGGTGCCTCGGGGTCGGGCAAGTCGAGCTTCCTCCGGCTGATCCTCAAGGAGGATCGACCCACGAGCGGCAACATCCACGTTCTCGGGCAAGACCTGAATGCCATCTCCAACCGCAAGGTGCCCTACTTCCGGCGCAACCTCGGAGTGGTGTTCCAAGACTTCCGCCTGCTGCCCGGCAAGAACGTCTTCGACAACGTCGCCTTCACCCTGCAGGTGATCGGCAAGTCGCGGGGCTTCATCCAGGAGGCCGTGCCCGACGTGCTGCAGATGGTGGGTCTCGCCGAGAAGGCGGGCCGCCTGCCGCACGAGCTCTCCGGCGGTGAGCAGCAGCGCGTCGCCATCGCCCGCGCGGTGGTGAACAAGCCCGCCATCCTGCTCGCCGACGAGCCCACCGGTAACCTCGACCCCTCCACCTCGGCCGGCATCATGACCGTGCTCGAGCGCATCAACGCGGGCGGCACCACGGTGGTCATGGCCACCCACGACAACGCCATCGTCGACCACATGAAGCGCCGCGTGATCGAGCTGGTGTCCGGCCAGATCGTGCGCGACGAAGACCAGGGCGGCTACGGCATGACCGCCGAGATCGCCCTTCAAGACTCCGGCCTCACCGCCGAGATCGCGCTGTCGGAGGGCCTCGCCCGGCCCGTGGGTCCCGCCCAGCCGCATCCGCAGCGCCACACCGCGCCGGTGCAGCGGATCCCCGCTCCCGAGACGGCATCCGTTCCCGTCCAGGAACCGGTGCGCGAACCGGTCACGGTGCCGCCGCAGCAGGCTGCTCAACCGCAGACCTATTCCCCGCCGCAGTACTCGCCGCCTTCCCAGAGCCCGGCTCCCGCGCAGGCTCTTCCGCCCATGCCGGTCAACCCGCCGCAGCCCGAGCCGAGCGACCCGGCCACGGAGTCGCTCAGCCTCGCTGAGAAGCTCGGCCTGCGTGCTCCCGGGGCGCCCGCCGCCCGGCCCGACGACCAGAACGTGGGGCCCACGACGTGAGATTCGCACTGATCCTCGGCGAGGTCGGAACTGGTCTTCGCCGCAACGTCTCGATGGTGATCTCCGTCGTGCTCGTCACCTTCATCTCGCTCACCTTCGTGGGCGCCGCCATCCTGCTCCAGATGCAGATCGGCCAGATGAAGAACTTCTGGTACGACAAGGCGCAGGTGGCCATCTACATGTGCACCGCCACCTCCACGGGGGCGAACTGCGCGGGGGGTGAGGCCAGCCAGGAGCAGATCGACGCCGTGCAGGCACAGCTCGATTCGCCCACGCTCTCGCCGTTCATCGACCAGTACTACTTCGAGAACCACGAGCAGGCCTTCGAGAACTTCCAGAAGCAGTTCGCGGGCAACGCGGTCACCGAGTACGTGACCGCCGACCTGTTGAACCAGACCTTCTGGGTGAACCTGAAAGACCCGGAGCGCTCCGACGTGCTGAGCGAGAGCCTCTCGGGACTCGCCGGGGTCGACAGCGTCACCGACCAGCGCAGCTACCTCGAGCAGATCTTCTCGATCCTCGCCGCCGCGAGCTACACGGCCATCGGCATCGCGGCCCTCATGCTCGTCGCTGCCGTTCTGCTGATCGCCACCACCATCCGGCTCTCCGCGTTCTCGCGCAGAAGGGAGCTCGGCATCATGCGGCTGGTGGGCGCCTCGAACAGGTTCATCCAGACCCCGTTCATCCTCGAGGGCATCATCGCCTCATTGATCGGATCCGTGCTGTCCGGCGTCGCCATCTGGGCGATCGTGCGGTTCTTCGTGCAGGGCTATCTGGCGAAGGCTCTGCCGTTCACCTCGTTCGTGAGCGATGCGGACGCGTTCGTCGTGATCCCCATCCTGATCGTGGTGGGAGCGCTGCTCGCGGCACTGTCGGCCAAGTTCGCCATCACCCGGTACCTCAAGGTCTAGAATGGTGGGCTGCCGGATTTCGCCGGCCGCCCGCTGATCGAGAAATCGACACGGATCGAAGAACCGAGGAGGCCGTCGTGCCACGCGAACGCGGAGAGAAGGTCGTCGCGACCAATCGCAAGGCGCGCCACGACTACACCGTCGAAGACACCTATGAGGCGGGCCTCGTGCTCACCGGTACCGAGGTGAAGTCCCTGCGCGAGGGCCGGGCGTCGCTCGTCGACGGCTATGCCTTCATCGACGGGGGAGAGGCGTGGCTCGACGCCGTGCACATCCCCGAGTACAACCAGGGCACGTGGAACAACCACCCGCCCCGGCGCAAGCGCAAGCTGCTGCTGCACAAGGAGCAGATCCTCAAGATCCACAACAAGACCAAAGAGGGCGGCTACACCCTCGTTCCGCTGAAGCTCTACTTCAGCGACGGCCGCGCCAAAGTGGAGATCGCGGTGGCCAAGGGCAAGCGCGAGTACGACAAGCGCCAGGCCCTCCGCGAACGCCAAGACCGCCGCGAGGCCGACCGCGCGATGTCGAGCCGCCGCAACCTGGGCGACTGAGCCGGTCTCCTGAGCCAGCTGCCGCAGGTGGCTGTGCCGCTTCGCGGCGCAGCCGTCTGCGGGTCGCGCCGGTCCCTGCCCGGCGCTCCGCGACATGTTCGCGTGCCGTCGCTCGCGCGGCGGCGCGCTCACCTTGGGTCGTCGAAAAGGGCCCGCAGCTTTCACCCGCGCGACGTGGTTCTGGCAATGAAACCGACGCGACTGGTCGATACGGTCGTGTCCATCCCTCTGGAACCGAGCGAGCACAGCTCGCTTACCCTGTGTCGTCGAGTAGGGCTCGCCGTTTTCACGGCCACAACCTCGTCCCGGCGGTGAAACCGGCGCGTCCCCACCGTGCAACTCTGCAAATAAGAACGACCGACCCCGTATACGGCCCTGGTCTGCCTTATTTGCATAGTTACCCGGTCACGCGACCGAAAACCGGGGGCCGTACCCGCTCACCCAGGGCTGCACAGCCGCCGGGCGGCGCCGCGCAGCGACGCCGAACGACGGACTGCGCAGCAGGTCGCCCGCGCCGCAGAAGCGGCGGCGCGGCAACAAGCACAGCCGTCAGGGGTAGCTCACGCCCGTCAGCGACCCGGCCTGCGCCCAGAGGGCTGCTGCGATCTGCGGGTCCCGGGCGTAGGTCTTCGCGTCGACCACGGTCGGACCGCCCTTCAGCTGCCGCCAGCCTGAGGGGCCCCAGTACTGGCCGCCCGCCGCATCCGGCGACGTCAGGGCGGCAGCCAGGGGCCACGCGCCCGCATCCTTGCCCTGGGCGATGGCGCTGTATCCCGCTCGGGTGAGCCCGTTGCCCCTCTTCGGAGCGGGGAGGATGTCGCGATGCGGCGCGAGCTGGTCGACGGCGAACCCCGGATGCGCCACCAGACTCGACACACTCGACCCGGCCGCGCGCAGCCGGCGATCGAGCTCGAAGGCGAACGTCATGACGGCGAGCTTCGACCGCCCGTAGGTGCGGAACTCCCGGAACCGCCCCGACGTCGCCTGCAGGTCGTCGAGGTCGAGACGGAAGAATTCGTGGCTGATGCTGCCGAGGCTCACGACGCGGGCGCCGCCCGGCACACCCCGGCCCGTCTGTGTCTCGAGCGCCGGTAGCAGCCGGCCGAGCAAGGCGAAGTGACCGAGGAAGTTGGTGCCGATCATCGTCTCGAAACCATCGGCCGTGGTCGAGCGGCCGTGCGTCGACAGGATGCCCGCGTTCGCCAGGATGCCGTCGATGCGGGGGAGGGCCGCCAGTTCGTCGGCCGCCTCGGCGACGGAGGCGAGGTCGGCGAGGTCGAGTCGCACGAAGCGAGCGTCGGTGCGCGAAGAGTGCTGGGCGAGCGAGGCGAGAGCGGCGTCACCCTTGGCCGGTGTGCGTGCCGCGATCACGATGGTGGCACCCGCCTGGGCGAGCTGCTCGCTCGCCCAATAGCCCAGTCCGCCCGTTCCGCCTGTGACGACGTAGCAGCGTCCGGCGAGGTCGGGCAGCGTCGGGGGAGTGCGGCCGGCCATCAGGCGGCGACACTCGGCGCGCTGAAACGCGCGTGCACGGATGCGTCGACCTCGATGGCGCTGGGCCGCAGCTCCATGCCGCCGCCGCTCGGTGCCGACTTGGCCATGGCCATCATCATGGGGGCGCGCGCCTGAGGGGATGACGGATCGTCGAGGAGGCCCGCATCCGAGATCGACACCGGTACGGGCTCGCCGAGACCGAGTGCCGCCGCATACTCGCGCGCCTTGGTCACCGCGTCCGTCACGGCGCCGTGCCGGGCGGCCGACTCGAGCTCGGTGCGGGTGGCCTCGGAGAGCATCCAGTCGATGCCGTCGACGGCGATGCCCTCTCGGATGGCGACGACGTCGATCCACTCCGACAGGGCCTCGAAGTCGTCGAACTGGGCATCGACGAACACGGCGCTGTGGAACTCGACGGGCAGGCGCGTGCCATCCTGACTCCACGGTCGCTGACCCCAGACCCGGATGTCTTCGGAGTGCCAGGAGATCACAGGCCCGTCCTGCTCGTCGAGGAGCGAGTCGAGCGAGCCGGTGAGCGACTCGTGGGCGGCGCGAGTGGCGGCCAGCACACTGTCGCGTTTCGAGCCCTCGAATCCGACGCCGATGCGCACCTGGGCACGCTCGGGATCGTGGCGGAGCCGTTCGTGACCGGCCACAGTGATGATGATCTCAGGCATGCTCCCCACGATATTCCATCGCGCCGGTACGCGAGGCCCGCGATCTGTCGTATGCTAGAGGGCTGCCTCGGGCTTCGGTCCGAGTCGGCGATTGGTAACTCAACAGCGTGTGACAACGGCCCAGCACGGGGATGATCGGTTTCGACATCGCCTGCGAAACTGCGAGAAGCGGGTCGAGGATGCGGGGTTATCTCGTTAACGCCCTCCGCAAAATATAAGTGCCAATTCAAACAGCACTGTTGCGGCCAAGAAGGCCACCTTCGCTCTTGCAGCGTAGGTCTTCCTTCTAGCTAAATAGCAACTGTCGGTCCGGGAATGCTCTCTACCCGGGTTCCGGCATTATCTAGAGAGATTGCTGCGTGTTCGTGCCTCAGGGGCACGCGGGACTTGAACTGTGGCTGGGCTCGTCGACCTAGATGCCTGTAGCAAAGGTCGGAGCCGATGAGAACGTCTCAACAGGCTACGCCCGTAGAAGGCGCAGAATCACAGCGATGGACGGGGGTTCAATTCCCCCCATCTCCACCACCGGCCGTTGTCACACGCTGTTGCCCCGCCGGGGCCGAGCTCGACTTCAGAGGAGCCCGGCCGGCAGATCGTACGGTGGGCGCCGCAGGTTCGGGTCTCGAGCGCGCAGGCGCGAGAGGAACGCCGCCACCGCCGGCATCTCATCGGCCACCAGTTCCACCGCGAATTCGTCGCGAACGGTCTGCAGCACGAGGGCCGTGGCCCGGTCGAACAGGCGGATGCCCTCGCGGGTCACGCTGATCAGCGCCACGCGTCCGTCGCTCTGCGACCGGCTGCGCTCGACGAGACCGGCCGTCACCATGCCGCGGATGAGATTGCTCGCCGATCCGCTGCTGTAGAGCAGAGTGCGCGAGAGATCGCCCACCGACAGGCCGTCGTTCTGGGCATTCAGGTTGTAGAGCACGTCGTACTGCGCCCAGGTGAGCCCCGTCGTCGCGCGCAGGCCCTTCTCCACTTCGTGCATCACGCGCGTGTAACCCAGCACGAAGTCGGCCCAGACACCGAACTGGGCCCTGTCGAGCGGAGCCTGCTCGCTCATCGGATCGGTTCACCGGTGGGATCGGGCGCGGAGATGTCTTCGAGGGCCAGGCCGCCGACCGGCGTACCCTGCCAGCTCGTGGCGAGCCAGCCGGTTGCGGGCGATCCCTCGAGCACCACGATGCCGGTGTTCTCGAGGTGCTGGCCCTTGGAGAACTCGGCGTCGATGTTGCGCGACGACCACGAGGCCCAGGTGCGGATGGCCGCTCCGTGACTGAAGACCGCCACGGTGCCGTCGCCGTAGCGGTCGGCGATGTTCGCGATGGCGCCGTCATAGCGGGCGTGGAACTCGGTTCCGTTCTCGCCGCCCGGGATGCGCGCGGAGAAGTCGTGCCACCAGGAGAAGATCGTGCTCATGTAGGTGCGGATCGACTCCTCATCCGTGCGGCCCTCGAGGTCGCCCGCCGTGATCTCGCGCAGGCCGTCCATGATGATGGGCCGCAGGCCGAGCTTGTCGGCGAGGGGCTGGGCCGTGAGGTGGGTTCGCAGCATCGACGAGACCACGATGGCATCGATCGACTCGCCCTCGAGTGCGGCAGGCACGGCGGCCGCCTGTTCGAGGCCGAGCTCGGTGAGCCCGGGGCCGGGCACCACCGTGCCGATCGCCCCGTGGACGTTGTCGATGGTCTGGCCGTGCCGGATCAGGAGGAGTCGCATCCGCACCAGTGTAAGCCAGCGGATGCGGCAGAGCCGCCCTACTTCGCGATGCCCTTCAGGGTGCCGGTGACCTTGCCGTTCGGGTCGCCGATGAGGCACGAGACGAGACGGTCGTTGCCATCCGTCCACGAGCCCTCGGTCGGCGTGAAGTAGGTGTAGCCGTAGACCGAGTTGTCGTAGGAGATCCCGACGAACTGCTCGAAGGCGGTGAGGCACTCGGCATCGGCCTGCGTGTCGATGGCGTCGGCGCCGGGGAACTCGTCGCCCGAGATCTCGAAGTCGGAGTAGACCTCGAAGTCGTGCTCGTCGGCGCAGTCGACGAGGGGGACCTCGCTGACCTCCGTGCCCTCGGTGTCGTTCAGGCACTGGCCGACACTCAGCGAGAAGACATCGGTGTCGGTCTGGGTGATCTCCTCGCCCGTCTGCGAGTCGGTGGCGGGAGGTGCCGAGCTCGGGAAGAGCGCGGTGCAGCCGGAGAGCGTGAGGCCGAGCGCGAGCGCGGCGGCGATGCCGACACGGGAGAGGGGCGAAGTCGCCATGGTGGGCTCCGATTCGTAGGGATCGTGTTCCTGTGAAGACGCTGTGCGGCTTCGCGTGACCATTATGGGGGACATCCAAAGTCCTGGTCAATTTCAGAAAGCTGACAGATCGTCGACTATGGCTAGAATCGGAGAACATGAGAGTTACCCATCAATCCGATCGGACCAGAACGACTATGAATCGACAGTTGGCAACGAAGGCGGTCGCGGCCGCATCCGTCTTCCTGGTCACCGGCACCCTGGCGGGCTGCTCCGGTGGCGGCTCGGGCGGCGTCGGCTTCGACGGGGTGCAGTCGGCCACCATCCAGATCGAGTCGGACGGCACGTTCGCCGACCCGGAGAACGGCGCGAGCGAGGAGCAGGCGGGCCTCGGCTCCGGCTTCTTCATCTCCGCCGACGGGCTCGCGCTCACGAACAACCACGTGGTGGTCGGGGCGGGCACGGTGAAGGTGAAGGTCGGCGGTGACTCCGCCGAGCACGACGCGCAGATCCTCGGTTCCTCCGAGTGCCTCGATCTGGCGGTGATCAAGGTCGATGGCGGCGGCTTCCCCTTCCTCACCTGGCAGAAGGGCGACATCCCCACCGGTGAACAGGTCTACGCGGCCGGTTTCCCGCTCGGCGACCCCGAGTTCACCCTCACGCAGGGCATCGTCTCGAAGAACGACACGCCTGGCCAGTCGGCCTGGGCCTCGCTCGATCACGTGATCGAGCACGATGCGAAGATCCGCCCCGGCAACTCGGGCGGTCCGCTCGTGAACAAAGACGGCCAGGTCGTGGGCATCAACTACGCCAGCGTCGCGGAGCTCGACTCCAACTTCGCCATCCATCGCGACGAGGCGCAGAAGGTCATCGACCAGTTGATCGCCGGCGACGACGTGCTGAGCCTCGGGGTCAATGCGCAGGCGCTGCCGCTCGACGACCAGGGCCAGGCGATCGGGGTCTGGGTGAGTTCGGTGGCGGCGGGGTCGCCGGCCGACAAGGCGGGCATCCTGCCGGGCGATGTGCTGCTCCGCATGGCGGGCAAGTCGCTCGCCGCCGACGGCACGCTCGAGGAGTACTGCGACGTCATCAAGACGCAGGGCGCCGACGGCACCATCGACGTCGACGTCTACCGCCCCTCCGAAGACGCCTTCTACCGCGGGCAGTTCAACGGCAAGGCTCTCGAGGCGGTCACCGTGCCCGGTGTGGGGGCGTCATCCGCCGGTGGCGCCGACGACCGCCGATACACCACCGTCACCGACGACACCGGCGTGGTGAGCGTCGATGTGCCGGTCGACTGGGCCGATGTCGACGGAGCCTCCTTCACGGATGCGGCGGGACACCAGTTCCTCGATGTGCGCGCGAGCACGAATCTGCAGGCGTTCTCGGAGTCGTGGGGCACCTCGGGAGTCACGGTCTCGGTGGCGGATACCGCGCCCGATCTCACGGCCGAGTCGATCTTCGGCTCGTTCGCGTCGCTCACCGCACAGTGCACGCCGCAGAAGACGGATGCCTACTCCGATGGGGTCTATGAGGGCCAGTACCAGTACTTCACGGCCTGTGGCGGAGTGAGCGACTACGTGATCGTGGCCGCGCAGCCCGCCGACGGCAATTCCGTCATCGTGGTCACCGTGGCCATCGCCGATCCGGCTGATCTGCCCGCGATCGAGCACATCATGGGCAGCTTCGCGGTGGTGTTCCCGGGCTGAGCGAGCTGGGGAGTCGGGCGGCGGGCCGGCCGGTCTGCCACCCGATGGCGGGGGTGCTCGCGGTCAGCGGATGATCGCGAGCACCTCGTCGTGCAGGAGGCCGTTCGTGGCCAGAGCGCTCCCGCCCCACGGGCCCGCATCCCCGGCGGCCGACGTGAACCGTCCGCCCGACTCCTCGATGATCGGCACGAGAGCAGCCATGTCGTACGGCTGCAGGTCGAATTCGGCCGCGATCTCGAGCTGGCCCTCGGCCACCATCATGTACGACCACATCTCGCCGTAGGCGCGGGTGCGCCAGACGGCACGCGCCAGGGCGGTGAGCTCGGGCAGCCTGCCCTCCTCGTCCCAGCCTTTGAAACTGTTGTAGCTCAGAGAGGCGTCGCCGAGCGAGGCGATCCCGGATGCGCGGATCGCGCGCGGCGCATCCGTTCCCCCGTCGAGCGCGTCGGTGGTGAACGCGCCCAGGCCGGTGGCTCCCCACCAGCGCCGTCCCAGCGCGGGGGAGCTCACGACGCCCACGACAGGCACGCCATCGACGGCCAGGGCGATCAGCGTGGCCCACACGGGCACGCCGCGCATGAAGTTGGCCGTGCCGTCGATGGGATCGATGATCCACTGGCGCGCCGAATCGCCCTGCACGCCGAACTCCTCGCCGTAGACGGAGTCGCCCGGGCGGCTGCGCTCGATCTCGCCGCGGATCGCCTCCTCGACGGCGCGGTCGGCATCCGTCACCGGAGTGCGATCGGGCTTCGTGGTCACATGCAGGTCGCCGGCCCGGAACCGCTCACGCGAGATGGCATCGGCGCGGTCAGCGAGGAGGAGGGCGAGGGCGAGATCGTCGTGGAGGGAGTGGTCGGTCACGTTCCCAGGCTAGCGTCGAGCAGTTTGCGGAGCGACTCGATGCGCGCCTTGCCGCTCTCGCCGAGCTCACCGGCCTCGACCCGGTCGATGATCTCCCAGTCGTGCGCCTCGGTGAGCGGGATGCCGCCCGGCGGCTCGCCCTCGGGCACCCGCGCGGTGGCGGCGAAGGATCGGAGGATGTTGGCCGAATCCACGTGCCCCAGCCCGAACGAGCGCACGCCGGGCGTGTCGATGATCCACCCGGTTCGGCCATCGGAGGCGTGCAGGCGCAGGCAGATCGTGGAGGAGGAGGTGTGGCGACCGCGCCCCGTGACGGTGTTGACGACACCGATGGCGCGATCCGCGCCCGGGACGAGTGCGTTCACGAGCGTCGACTTGCCCACCCCCGAGTGCCCGACCGTGACGGTCGTGCGGCCCACCAGGATCTCGGTGAGCTCTTCGAGCGGGACGTCGTCGCGCGAGAGGGTGATGATGCGCAGGTCGAGGCAGTCGAACTCGGCCAGCAGTGGCGAGGGATCGGCGAGGTCGGTCTTGGTGATGCACAGGATGGGTTCGATGCCGGCGTCGAACGCCGCCACGAGATAGCGGTCGATCAACCGGGCGCGCGGCTCGGGATTCGCTGCGGCCACCACGATGAGCATCTGCTCGGCGTTCGCCACGATCACCCGCTCGACGGCGTCGGAGTCGTCGGCGCTGCGCCGCAGCAGGGTGCTGCGCTCGTGCACCCGCACGACGCGGGCGAGGGTTCCCGGATCGCCCGACGTGTCGCCGACGAGATCGACCCAGTCGCCCGTCACGATCGGCGTGCGGCCGAGCTCGCGCGCGCGGGATGCCGTGATCTGCCGTTCCTCGGGGGTGTCCTGGTAGACGAGCACCGAGAAGCGACCGCGATCGACGGTCATGATGCGGCCGGCGAGCGCGTCTTTGTGCTCGGGGCGGGTCTTCGTGCGCGGCCGGTTGCCCTTCGGGTTCGGCCTGACCCGGATCGACGACTCGTCGAAGTCGTCGTCGTCTTCGTCGGCGTCATCGGCGTCGGACCACCAGCTCATAGGCCCGCCGACGTTCCGGTCGACGGCGCGGCGGCTCCCGCGCCCCCCTCGGTCACGCCCAGCATCCGCTTCCAGAGCGCGGGGAACTGGGGCAGAGTCTTCGCGGTGGTGCCGATGTCATCGATCAGCACGCCATCGATCGCGAGGCCGATGATGGCGCCGGCGGTGGCCATCCTGTGGTCTTCGTAGCTCGACCAGATACCCCCGTGCAGCGGGCGCGGCGTGATGGCCAACCCGTCATCGAGCTCCACCACCTCGCCGCCCAGGTTGTTGATCTCGGTGGCCAGCGCGGCGAGACGGTCGGTCTCGTGGTGCCGGATGTGACCGATGCCCGTGATCTCGCTCGGCTCCGTGGCGAGTGCCGCGAGTGCGACCACCGCGGGGGCGAGTTCGCCGCCGGTGGAGAGGTCGATGGAGATTCCGCGGATGGCGCCGTCGGCGGGGCCGGTGACGGTGAGGCGGTCGCCGTCGCGCGCGACGGTGGCACCGAACAGGGGGAGGATGTCGGCGAGATCGGCGCCGACCTGGGTCGTCGCATCCGGCCACCCGGTGATGGTGACGCGGCCGCCGGCCACCAGGGCTGCGGCGAGGAAGGGGGCGGCATTCGAGAGGTCGGGCTCGATGGCCACCTTGCTGCCGGCGATGGGGCCGGGGCGCACAGACCAGCGGCCGGGCTCGTCGGAACGGGCGTCGACGCCGCGCGCCTGGAGGGCCGCGAGGGTCATGTCGATGTGGGGCTGGCTGGGGAGGCGTGTGCCCTCGTGCTGCAGCTCGAGGCCCTCGTCGAAGCGTGCTGCGGTGAGCAGCAAGCCGCTGACGAACTGGCTGGAGGCCGAGGCGTCGATGGTGAGCGCGCCGCCCGCGACACGCCCTGAGCCGTGCACGGTGAAGGGCAGCGCGGCGCGGCCGTCGTCGCTCAGATCGACGCCCAGTGCGCGCAGCGACGAGATGGTGGTGGCCATCGGGCGGCGCCGGGCGCCCTCGTCGCCGTCGAACGTGGTGGGCCCGAGGGCGAGCGCGGCCACGGGCGGGAGGAAGCGCATGACCGTGCCGGCGAGCCCGCAGTCGATGGTGGTGCTGCCGAGCAGCTCGTCGGCCGGGGTGATGGCGAGGTCGGGGCCGAAGTCGCCACGGCCGTCGCCGGCGTCGACCGGCGTGATGGTGGTGCCGAGGGAGCGGAGCGCCTCCACCATGAGGTCGCTGTCGCGGGAATGCAGAGGAGCTCGCAGCAGCGACGGGGAGTTGGCGAGGGCCGAGAGAACGAGCTCGCGATTGGTGAGCGATTTCGACCCCGGGAGCGAGACGACGGCGTTCAGGGGCACGCTGGCGCGCGGCGCCGGCCAGTGCTCATCGGTGCTCACCGGCGCGTCGTCGCCGTAGGGGTTGAACTGCGGCGTGGAATATCTCGAAACAGGCATCGGTTATCAGAGTAGTCGGCTGAAGAATCCCTTGGAGGAACCCCGTTTGACGACAGCAGAACTGCTCGCACCGCCGGTCGTAGACTGGGCGACGATGAGCACTCCCACACCTGATCCCCGCGCGCTTTTCGAAGAGCAGGCCATTCCGTTCCTCGATCAGCTCTACGGTGCTGCCCTGCGCATGACGCGCAATCCGAGTGACGCCCAAGACCTGGTGCAGGAGACGTTCGTGAAGGCGTACGCCGCCTTCGCGCAGTTCGAGCAGGGCACCAATCTCAAGGCGTGGCTGTACCGCATCCTCACGAACACCTTCATCAACACCTACCGCAAGAAGCAGCGCGACCCCTACCAGGGGTCGACGAGCGACATGGAGGACTGGCAGCTCGGGTCGGCCGAATCGGCCACCGCAGCGCTGTCGAGCCGCTCCGCCGAAGCCGAGGCCATCGACCACCTCCCCGACAGCGACGTCAAAGAGGCCCTTCAGTCGATCCCCGAGGACTTCCGTCTGGCCGTGTACCTGGCCGACGTCGAGGGCTTCTCCTACCAGGAGATCGCCGACATCATGAAGACCCCCGTCGGAACCGTCATGAGCCGCCTGCACCGTGGCCGGCGACTCCTGCGCGGCCTTCTCACCGACTACGCGCGGGAGCGGGGCCTCGCGCTCACGCCCGCCACCTCCAAGGAGACGAAGAAATGAGCGACTGCGGCTGCAACAAGGCCCGTGCCGAACTCGAAGAGTATCTGCGCAACGAGATCTGCAAGACGGATGCGGCCGACATCCGGGCGCATCTGGAGACGTGCGAGGGCTGCCAGTCGGAGCTCCACATCGGCATCGTGCTCACGCAGACCGTGCAGCGCGCCTGCAAGGAGACCGCGCCGGAGGAAGTGCGTGAGCAGCTTCTCCTGACTCTCCGCACCCTCCAGTCGCACTAGACCTCCTCGCGACTCGCCAAAAAACGGCCCAACCGAGTCGATTAGGGCCGTTTTTTGGCGAGTCGCGAGGAGGTCAGCTCAGGGCTTTGGCGAGGAGTTCGGCCTGCTCCTGGGCGTGGCGCTTGGCGCTGCCGGCGGCCGGGGAGGCCGCGGCCGGGCGGGAGACCACCGAGATGGTGCGGCCGTTGAGGCGGCTCGCCAGTTCGGTGCAGATGAAGGGCCAGGCGCCCTGGTTCTGCGGCTCGTCCTGCACCCACACGAGGTCGGCGTTCGGATAGCCCGCGACGATCGAGTTGATCTCCTCGAGGGGGAGCGGATAGAACTGCTCGACGCGCACCAGTGCGATGCTCTCATCCGGGTTCTTCTGCAGCTCCGAGGCGAGGTCGTAGTGGATCTTGCCCGAGTGCAGCAGCACCCGCTTCACCGCCGCCTTGTCGGTGATGCGCACGTCGTCGATCACCGGCTCGAAGCGACCCGACGTGAGGTCGTCGACCGAGCTGGTGGCACCGCGCAGCCGCAACATCGCCTTCGGTGTGAACACGATGAGCGGCTTGCGGGGCCGGGCGTAGGCCTGGCGGCGCAGCAGGTGGAAATAGGATGCGGGCGTCGAGGGTCGTGCGACCGTCATGTTGTCTTCGGCGCACATCTGCAGGTAGCGCTCGATGCGGGCCGAGGAGTGATCGGGGCCCTGGCCCTCGTAGCCGTGCGGCAGCAGCAGCACGAGCGACGAACGCTGGCCCCACTTCTGCTCGGCCGAGGTGATGAACTCGTCGATGATGGTCTGCGCGCCGTTGGCGAAGTCGCCGAACTGGGCCTCCCACAGCACGAGCGCATCCGCCCGCTCCACCGAGTAGCCGTACTCGAAGCCCATGGCCGCGTACTCCGACAGCAGGGAGTCGTAGATCCAGAACCGGGCCTGGTTGTCGGCGAGGTTCGCGAGGGGCAGCCATTCCTGGCCGTTCTCCCGGTCGTGCAGAACCGCGTGACGCTGCACGAACGTGCCGCGGCGGGCATCCTGACCCGCGAGACGCACGGGCGTGCCTTCGACGAGCAGCGAACCGAGCGCCATCAGCTCGCCGAAGGCCCAGTCGATGCCGCCGTTGCGGCTCATGTCGACACGCTTGGTGAGCAGCTGCTGCAGCTTCGGGTGCACGGTGAATCCGGCGGGCTTGTTGTCGAACGCGTCACCGATCAGATGGATGGTGGACAGGGGCACGGCGGTCTCGAACGGCGTGGTGGTGCTGTCGTCGCGCTGCGACTCGGGGCGTTCCAGATCGGAGACGGCCTGCGTGTCGTCGGTGATGATCGGGATCGAGGAGGTCTGCGCGGCGTGCGTCTCGGCGAAGGCGCGCTCCAGCCGGTCTTGGAAGTCGCGGTGGACGCCCTCGTACTCCTCCTCGGTGATGTCGCCGCGGCCGAGGAGCGCCTCGGTGTAGAGCTTGCGCACCGAGCGCTTGGCCTCGATGAGGTTGTACATGAGCGGCTGGGTCATCGACGGGTCGTCGCCCTCGTTGTGCCCACGGCGGCGGTAGCAGATGAGGTCGATGAACACGTCGCGGTGGAACTGCTGACGGTATTCGAACGCCAGCTGCGCCACCCGCACGACCGACTCGGGGTCGTCGCCGTTCACGTGGAAGATGGGGGCCTGGATGGTCTTCGCCACATCGGTTGAGTACACCGAGGAGCGCGACTCCGTCGGGGGAGTCGTGAAGCCCACCTGGTTGTTGATGTTGACGTGGATGGTGCCGCCCGTGCGGTAGCCGCGCAGCTGCGACATCTGCAGGGTCTCGACCACGACGCCCTGGCCGGCGAGGGCCGCATCGCCGTGGATGAGGATGGGCAGCGTCGAGAACGTGCCGATCGGCTTCCTGTCCTGCTTCGCCCGCACGATGCCCTCGAGCACGCCGTCGGCGGCCTCGAGGTGCGAGGGGTTCGCAGCGAGGTAGACCGGGATCTCCTTGCCGTCGCTCGCCGTGAAGGTGCCCTCGGTGCCGAGGTGGTACTTCACGTCGCCCGAGCCCTGCACGGTGCGCGGGTCTTGCGTCCCCTCGAACTCGCGGAAGATCTGGCCGTACGTCTTGCCCGCGATGTTCGTGAGCACGTTGAGGCGGCCGCGGTGCGCCATGCCGATGGCGACCTCGTCGAGCCCCTCCTCGGCAGCACCCTGGATGATGGCGTCGAGCAGCGCGATGGTGCTCTCGCCGCCCTCCAGCGAGAAGCGCTTCTGGCCGACGTACTTGGTCTGCAGGAAGGTCTCGAAGGCCTCGGCCTCGTTGAGCTTCTCGAGGATGCGCATCTGCTCGTCGTGGCCGGGCTTCGCGTACGGGCGCTCGACCTTGTCCTGGATCCAGCGGCGCTGCGCCGGGTCTTGCACGTGCATGTACTCGATGCCGATCTTGCGGCAGTAGGAGTCGCGCAGAACGCCCAGGATGTCGCGGAGGTACGACGCCCGGGTGAGACCGAACTCGCCGGTGACGAACTCGCGGTCGAGGTCCCAGAAGGTCAGCCCGTGCGACGCGATGTCGAGGTCGGGGTGCGAGCGCTGGCGGTACTCCAGCGGATCGATGTCGGCCATCAGGTGGCCGCGCACACGGAACGCGTTGATGAGCTCCTGCACGCGGGCCGTCTTGTCGATGGCGGATGCGAGGTCGACATCGATGTCGGCGGCCCAGCGGATGGGCTCATAGGGGATGCGGAGCTCCGCGAAGATGTTCTCGTAGAAGCCGCGTTCGCCGAGCAGCAGCTCGTGCACCTTCTTGAGGAACTCGCCCGAACCCGCGCCCTGGATGACGCGGTGGTCGTAGGTGGAGGTGAGGGTGATGATCTTGCCGATGCCGAGGTTCGACAGCACCTTCTGCGAGGAGCCCTGGAACTCGGCCGGGTACTCGAGGGCGCCGGCGCCGATGATGGCTCCCTGGCCCTTCATGAGTCGCGGCACGGAGTGCACCGTGCCGATGCCGCCGGGGTTCGTGAGGGAGATCGTGGCGCCCTGGAAGTCGGCGGCCGTGAGCTTGTTGGCGCGGGCGCGCTTCACGAGGTCTTCGTAGGCCGAGAGGAACTCGTTGAAGTCCATGGTGTCGGCGCGCTTGATGCCGGGCACCAGGAGGGCGCGGGAGCCGTCGGGCTTCGGGATGTCGATGGCGATGCCGAGACCGACGTGGGCGGGCGCGACCACGGAGGGCTTGCCGTCGACCTCGTCGTAGTACACGTTCTGGCTCGGGAACTCCTTGAGCGCCTGGATGAGCGCCCAGCCGATGAGGTGGGTGAACGACACCTTGCCGCCGCGCGAGCGGCGGAGGTGGTTGTTGATGACGATGCGGTTGTCGATCATCAGCTTCGCCGGGATCGAGCGCACGCTCGTAGCGGTGGGGACGCTGAGACTCGCGTCCATGTTGGTGGCGAGCGACTTGGCCATGCCACGGAGGGGGGAGACGACATCCTTCTCCGCCGCGTCGGCGTCGGCGGAGTCGGCCGGAGCCGACTGGCGGGTGGGGGCCTCCGCCGGGATCGGCTGGGGGCGCGCCTCGATGCTCGTGGTCTTCGCGACCGGCTGCGTCGCCGGGCGGGGGTCGGCGGGGGCGGCCGCCGGGGTGAGGGCGGAGGCGGTGGCCTCGGACGCCGCAGCGGGGGCGGCGACAGACGGGGCCGGGGTGGCTGCGACGGGCTCGGCGGTCGCGGACGATGCCGCCATGGCCGGGGCGGCGGCGCCTCCGGAGGCCACATGCGATCGATAGCTCTCGAGAACCGGCCACCAGGACTTGTCGACCGAGTCTTTGTCGGCGAGGTACTGCTCGTACAGCTCGTCGACGAGCCACTCGTTCGCGCCGAATTCTCCTGATGCGCCGTCTTCGGTGCTCGTACCCGTCAATTGGCTAGCCAAAGCCGATCGCCCACTTCCCGTTTGCCTCGTGTCTTCGGCACGTGTCGGTGTCTGCTGCGCTGCTTGTTCACGCGTGGACACGTGCAGAGTCAAGCCTAAACCTACCGAGCCGGGCATCCGCTCACAGCGGCCGGGACTAGCGTTGTTCACATGGAGTTCTCTGGAGATCCCGGTCGTCACGATCTGACCTATTCCGACGTGTTCCTCATCCCGTCCCGATCGGCGGTGACCTCGCGCCTCGACGTGTCGCTGGCGCCCACCGACGGCACCGGGGCGACGATCCCGATCGTGTCGGCCAACATGAACTCGGTCACCGGGCCCCGGCTCGCCGCGAGCCTCGCCCGCCGGGGTGGTCTCGGGGTGCTGCCGCAGGACATGCATCTGCAGGACCTCGCCACGGCCATCCGCTGGGTGAAGGACCAGCCGGTCGAGTTCGACACGCCCTTCGACTTCCGCCCCGAGCAGTCGGTGGAGGAGGCGCTCCGCCAGGTGCCGGCCGTGGCCGGCCAGGGGCTCGTGCTGCACGACTCCGACGGGGTGTACCTCGGCTGCATCGCCGCGTCGCGGCTCGCGACCGCGCTGCCGGATGCCCAGCTCGGCGATCTCGTGCACGGTGCGCTGACCGCGCTCTCGGCCGACGACATCGACGGCCCGCGCGAGGCCTTCGACGCCATGGTCGAGGCCGACATCGATTTCGCCCCCGTCCTGCGGCACGGCGCCGTGATCGGCACGCTCAGCCGCACGAGCGCTCTGCGCGCCACCATCTACCGGCCCGCCGTCGATGCGAACGGCCGTCTCAGGGTCGCCGCCGCGGTGGGCATCAACGGTGAGGTGGTGGAGAAGGCGCGCGCGCTCGTGCAGGCCGGCGTCGACGTTCTCGTGGTCGACACCGCGCACGGCCACCAGGAGGGCATGCTGCGCGCCCTCACGGCGCTGAAGGCGGCGAAGCTCGGTGTGCCGATCGCGGCGGGCAACGTCGTGACCGCGCGGGCCGTCGGCGACCTCGTGGCTGCGGGAGCCGACATCCTGAAGGTGGGAGTGGGCCCGGGCGCGATGTGCACCACCCGCATGATGACGGCGGTGGGCCGCCCGCAGTTCTCCGCCGTGCTCGAGACGGCGGAGGCGGCCCGTGCCCTCGGCGCCCATGTCTGGGCCGATGGCGGCGTGCGGTACCCGCGCGATGTGGCGCTCGCGCTGGCGGCCGGGGCGTCATCCGTGATGATCGGCTCGTGGTTCGCCGGCACCATCGAGGCGCCGGGCACCTTGTCGGCGGATGCGGATGGCCGGCTCTACAAGGAGAGCTGGGGCATGGCCTCCACGAAAGCGGTGCAGGAGCGCTTCGGCCGCCTGAGCGCCTACGACCTGGCACGCAAGACGTTGTTCGCCGAGGGCATCTCGTCGAGCAAGATCTACCTCGACCCGCTGCGCCCGTCGATCGAGGACCTGCTCGACATGATCACGTCGGGAGTGCGCAGCTCGTTCACCTACGCGGGGGCGGCCACGCTGGCCGAGTTCCACGACCGCGCCCTGGTCGGAACGCAGTCGGCGTCGGGCTACGAAGAGGGGAAGGCGCTGCCCGTCAGCTGGTGACCGCGGCTATAGTGGACGGACAATGGACGACCCCCCTTCTGCCCATCCGTCGCCGATCGTGAACGGTTCATCCCTCTTCCTTGCCGGAGCCCTCCGTGGTCTTTGAGTGGGTCATGCTGGGAGTCGGGCTCGTGCTCACGATCGGCACCGGTTTCTTCGTCGCCTCCGAGTTCTCGCTGGTCAATCTCGACCGCTCCGACCTCGAGGCGCGCCAGCAGCGCGGGGAGAAGGGCCTTCAGCCCGCCATCACGGCGCTGCGGCACACCTCCACGCACCTCTCGAGCGCGCAGCTCGGGATCACGCTGACGACGCTGCTCACCGGATACACGATGGAGCCGGCCATCTCGAGCCTGCTGCGCGACCCGATGCTCGCCGTGGGCATCCCCGAGGGGGCTGTGCCGCCCATCAGCGCCACCATCGGCATCGTGTTCGCCACGCTGCTCTCGATGATCATCGGCGAGCTCGTGCCGAAGAACTTCGCCCTCGCGCTGCCGCTGAAGACGGCGCGCATCGTGGTGCCGTTCCAGCTCGTGTTCACGGCGGTGTTCAAGCCCGCCGTGCGGCTGCTCAACGGCAGCGCCAACGGCCTGCTCCGGCTCGTCGGTATCGAGCCGAAGGAGGAGCTCTCGGGCGCGCGGACCGCGGAGGAGCTCTCATCGCTCGTGCGCCGCTCGGCGATGGAGGGCAGCCTCGACGTCGACACGGCCACGCTGCTGAACCGAACGCTGCTCTTCTCGTCGCACGATGCCTCCGACGTGATGACTCCGCGGCCCCGCGTGGCGAGTGTGAAGCGCACGGAGTCCACGGCATCCGTTCTCGAGCTCGCCCGCACCACCGGTCACTCCCGGTTCCCCGTGATCGACGACGACATCGACGACGTGGTGGGGCTCGTGCACGTGAAGCAGGCCATGTCGATCCCGCGCGACCGGCGGGCCGACGTGCCCGTGGTGGCGATCATGACCGAGACGGTCCGGGTACCCGAGACGATGACCCTCGACGTGCTGCTCGGCGAGCTGCGCGGCCGGGGCTACCAGATGGCCGTGGTGATGGACGAGTACGGCGGAACCGCCGGGGTCGTGACCCTGGAAGACCTAGTGGAGGAGCTCGTGGGCGAGCTCGTCGACGAGCACGACCGCACCCGCGCGGGTGTCGTGCAGTCGCGTGGCGACACCACGTTCCCCGGAATGCTGCGACCCGATGAGCTCGCCGATCAGGCGGGCATCCGGGTTCCGGAAGACGGACCCTACGAGACCGTGGCCGGCTTCGTGATGAGCGAGCTCGGGCGACTGCCCGTCGTGGGCGACGTGGTGGTGCTGCCGGATGGCGCGCTGCGCGTGGAGCGGCTCGACGGCCGCCGGATCGACCGGCTCCGCTTCATCCCCGCCCCGTCGGACTCGACGGTGGGCGCCGCGCCCCGCAACGATCTGCCCGACGACGAGGGGGTGCGCGATGTCTGATTGGCTCGGAATCGTGTGGCTCGTGCTGCTGCTCGCGGGCAACGCCTTCTTCGTGGCCGCGGAGTTCGCGGTGATCTCCGCGCGCCGTTCGCAGATCGAGCCGCTGGCGGAGCAGGGCAAGGCGAGCGCCAAGACCGCTCTCTTCGCCATGGAGCACGCGACGCTCATGCTCGCCACGACGCAGCTCGGCATCACCGTGTGCTCGCTGCTCATCCTGAACGTGTCGGAACCCGCCATCCATCACCTGCTGGAAGGCCCGCTCCATCTGACGGGTCTCCCCGAGGAGGCCACGGGCACGATCGCGTTCATCATCACGCTGCTGCTCGTGTCGTTCCTTCACGTCGTGCTCGGCGAGATGGTGCCGAAGAACATCTCGTTCTCGATGCCCGACCGGGCCGTCCTGATGCTCGCGACGCCGCTCGTGGGCATCGCCCGCGTGTTCCGTTTCGTGATCGTGGCGCTGAACGCCACCGCGAACGGGGTTCTGCGGTTGTTCCGGGTGGAGCCGAAGAGCGAGGCCGCGAGTGCGTTCACGCTCGACGAGGTGTCGACCATCGTGGCCCAGTCCACCAAGGAGGGCGTGCTCTCCGACCGCACCGGCACCCTCTCGGCGGCGTTCGAGTTCACCACCAAGACGGTCGCCGAGGTCGCGGTCCCGCTGTCGTCGCTCGTGAGTCTCCCGGCGGACGCGACGCCGGCCGATGTCGAGCGCGCCGTGGCCAAGCACGGTTTCTCGCGCTACGTCGTGCTCGACGCCGAGGGGCAGCCGGCCGGCTACGTGCACCTGAAAGACGTGATCGACCTCGACGACGACGAGTTCGACGAGCCGATCCCCGCGAAGCGCATCCGGCACCTTCCGTCGCTCTTCGAGAAGACCGAGCTGGAGGATGCGCTGGCCTCGATGCGCAAGTCGGGAGCGCACCTCGCCCGCTCGTTCACCGAGCAGGGCGCCACCACGGGCGTGCTGTTTCTCGAGGACATCATCGAGGAGCTGGTGGGCGAGGTTCAGGATGCGACCCGGCGCTGACCGGGCCGCTCGCGTCACCCGCCTCGCCGACTACAGCCGGGCCCGGAGGTACTGCGCAGGCCAGTAGTCGATCTCGGCGCCGAGCTCGTGCGCGGCGCGAAGGGCGAAGTGCGGGTCGCGCAGCAGTTCGCGGGCGAGCATGACGGCGTCGGCGCGACCCGAGGCCACCACGTCCTCCGCCTCCTGCGGCGTGGTGATGAGCCCGACCGCGGAGACCGCGACATCCGCGGCCGCCTTCACCTCGGCGGCCAAGGGCACCTGGTAGAGCGGGCCGACGGGAATGCTCGCCCGCGGCACGTTGCCGCCGCTCGAGATGTCGTAGAAGTCGGCGCCCGCCTGCTGCGCCCAGGCGGCCACGGTGGCGGTCTGCCCGGCATCCCAGCCGTCATCGGTCCAGTCGGTGGCGGAGAACCGCACGAGGAGCGGGAGGTCGTCGCCGATCTCGGCGCGCACGGCCGCGACCACCTCGAGCAGGAGACGAGCCCGGTTCTCGAGCGACCCACCGTAGGCGTCGGTGCGGGTGTTCGACAGCGGCGACAGGAACTGGTGCACCAGGTAGCCGTGGGCGGCGTGGATCTCGATCACCCGGAAACCGGCCTCCACGGCTCTCCGTGCAGCGGCTCTGAAGCTGCTCACCAGGTCGCCGATCTCGTCGGTGCTGAGCGCGCGGCCCGGCGCGTAGTCGCCGAACGGCGCCTCGGTGGGCGCGACCGTGCCCCAGCCGCCCTTATCGGCGGGCACGCTGCCGCGCTGGGGGCTCCAGGGGCGGTAGGTGGATGCCTTGCGGCCCGCGTGAGCCAGCTGGATGCCCGGTACGGCGCCCTGCGCACTGATGAAGGCGGTGATGCGCCGGAAGGCGTCGCGCTGCGCATCGTTCCAGATTCCGAGGTCTTCGGGCGAGATCCGTCCCTCGGGAGTCACCGCCGTGGCCTCCGTGAGCACGAGCCCGGCACCACCGGTGGCGAAGGAACCGAGGTGCACGAGATGCCAGTCGCCCGGCATCCCGTCGTGCTGCTCGGCGGAGTACTGGCACATGGGCGCCACCCAGATGCGGTTGCGCACGGTGACGCCACGAAGCGTCAGAGGTTCGAAGAGAGCGGATGCGGGCATCCTTCGATTATCGCCGCACACCGAGACCGCCCTGTCACGGGGCGTCGCGGGGCAACGGTCCTATCGTGGGAGCATGCAGGAGAACGCGGCGCCGTGGCGCGAATGGACCGAGTTCGACGCCGCGCGATGCATCGCGGTGCCGGGAGCGGATGACGACAAGTACAGCCGCGGCGTGCTGGGTGTGGTCACCGGGTCGCGTGCCTATCCGGGTGCCGCCGTGCTCGGGGTGG
The DNA here is from genome assembly GCF_004297105.1 of Herbiconiux sp. Taxonomy (GTDB): domain Bacteria; phylum Actinomycetota; class Actinomycetes; order Actinomycetales; family Microbacteriaceae; genus Herbiconiux. The sequence goes on along the minus strand of NZ_SCVE01000006.1, from coordinate 141,710 downwards.
AGGCTGCATCGCGTGCAGGTCTCGGCATGATCCGCTATCTCGGCCCCGGTCGCGCCTCGGACATGGTCCTGCGGGCGCGCCCCGAGGTGGTGACGGCCCCGGGCCGGGTGCAGGCGTGGCTCGCGGGTTCGGGCATGGATCCGGATGACCGCAGCGAACGCTCCCGCGCGCGCCTCGCCCTCGTCACGGGCGGGGATCGCCCCGTGGTGCTCGACGCGGGAGCCCTCGACCTCGTCGACCGGATCAGCGCGCCCGCCGTGCTCACCCCGCATGCGGGCGAGCTCGTGACGCTCCTCGGCCGGTTCGGCATCGAGGTCGATCGCGCCGCGGTGAACGCCGATCCGGCGCACTGGGCCGAGCACGCTGCCGACCGCACCGGCACGGTGGTGCTGCTGAAGGGCCGCGTCACGCACGTGTGCGCCCCGGCCACAGGAGGGGAGCGCCGTGCCCTCACCATCGGGGCGCCCTCGAGCTGGGCCGCCACCGCGGGCTCGGGCGACGTGCTCGGCGGAATCGTCGGAGCCCTGGTGGCCACGCACTCCGAGGAGGTGCTGCAGGATGCGACACGGCTCGTCGATCTCGCCGCGACCGGAGCCTACATCCATGCCTGGGCCGCCGCGGAGGCCGCCGCGAGTGGACCGATCACGGCGCTCGACATCGCCCGGGCAACCGGGGGAGTGGTGCGTCGTCTCGTAGGCGGGATGGAGCGCGGCCCCCGGATCGAGGACTGACCGCTCAGTCGGACGGCGTGGCCACCAGGTCGACGTCGATGTACGCGACCCCCGTGTCGCCGGGCACCCCGAGGTCGGCGAGGGAGATGCCGTACGACGCGAGGTCGACCGGAATGGTCGCCGACATCGTGCCGGTGCCTCCGCCGAACGAGAGCTGCGCATCCGCATCGACCTGATTGCTGATGCCGCGCAGGGTGAGCACGCCCACCACCGGCACCGTGACGGTGCTTCCGGCCTCGCCGAGGGCCACGGGCTGCGTGAGCACGAACGAGGCCGTGGTGTTCTCCCCGGTGGCGGCCACGAGTGCCTGCAGGAGGGAGTCACGCACCCCGTCGCCGCTCGAGAGCGTGGCGAGGTCGAGCATGAACTCGGCATCCGTGACCCGGTCGTCGCTCAGCGCGATGGCACCCGACACCTGGTTCGTGCTGCCGCTCACGGTGATGCGGCCGGCGAGGTCGGTGCGATAGGCGACCGTCGACGACGGGTCGAGCGTCCAGTTCGTGGTGTCCGATCCTGTGGCCGAGGCGGTGGCCTCCGGAGCGGCGAAGACGGTGGGAACCACCTGCTGCACGAGCGCGCTCGGATCGAGGTTCACGCTGCGCGCCACGATCGGAACGGCCACGACGGCCACGGCACCGATGGCGGCGACGCCGGCCAGCAGGGCGACCGTGATCTTGACAGTTCTGTACACGCAGGGCTTCCGGATCGAAGGGACGTCCAAGTACATCAAGTGAAACCGGCCAAGGGCTGAGAGCGGGCGGAGTGACACCTGGGTCTCGGCCTCCGCGGCCCGGGGTCACCGCGCATTCAGACAGCTCCCCATAGGATGGCCGTCGTGCTGACACGCGTGCGACGACTGGGTGCCATGCCCGTCGTTCTCTGGTGCGCTTTCCTTCTGACCCACCTCTGGCTGGGCTGGATCGGACTGAACCACCCCAATCTCCCCTTCGGTGACGTCACGAACGTCTATCTCCCCTGGGTGCAGCAGTCGCTCGACGGCTACCGGCTCGGCATCGACGGGCCCTGGGTGTACCCCATCCTCGCGTTCCTGCCGATGCTCGCCTCGCTCGTGCTCGGCCCCGGCCTCTACGGCGTGGGCTGGATGATCATGGTCACCATCGCGAACGCTGCGGTCTTCGCCTATCTGATCACCCGCAACCGGCCCGGCACCGCGGGCAACGAGCTGCGACTGATCGCCGCCTGGTGGTGGCTGGCCTTCCTGCTGCTGATCGGCCCCGTCGCCGTGGGCCGCATCGACATCTTCACGGTCGACCTCGTGATCGGTGGACTGCTCGTCATCAGCAACCGCCCGGTCGTCGCTGGCGTGCTGCTCGGCCTGGCCACCTGGGTGAAGGTGTGGCCGGCCGCGCTCATCGCCGCGGCGTTCATCGCCATCCGCCGCCGGATGCGCTTCGCGCTCGGCGCCGTGGTCACGCTCGTCGGCGTCGCCCTCGGGGCCCTGGCCTTTGGCGCCGGTCTCAACGCGTTCAGCTTCGTGACCGAGCAGACCGGCCGCGGCATGCAGGTGGAGGCCCCGATCTCCACCATCTGGATGTGGCTCGCCTTCTTCGGCGACCGAACCCGGGTGTACTACTCCACCGACATCCTCACCTTCCAGGTCACGGGTCCCGGCAGCGACCTCGCGGCCACGCTCATGACTCCGCTTCTCGTGGTGGCCGTCGCGGCCATCCTGGTGCTGGCGTTCTTCGTGGTGCGCACGGGTGCGGCGTCCACCGTGGTGCTGCCCCCGTTGGCGCTCGCGATGGTGACCGTGCTGATGGTGTTCAACAAGGTGGGGTCGCCGCAGTTCATGGTGTGGCTCTCGGCCCCGATCATCCTCGGGATCGTGACGCAGGGCCGCCGGTTCTTCCTGCCCGCCATGATCGCGTTCGTGATGGGGGCGCTCACCCAGATCATCTACCCGATCGCGTACGACTGGGTGCTCGGGCTCGACCCCGTGATGCTCGGTGTGCTCACCCTCCGCAACCTGCTCACCGTGTGCCTGCTCGGCATCGCCATCGTGATGCTGTGGCAGAGTAGGAAGACATCGAGAGAGGTGGACAGCGATGCTCGTGGCCTTTTCCGTGGCGCCTTCCGGGGGGTCTCCTGAGCAGGGTGATCCGGATGGCGCGAGCCTCCATCACGCCGTAGCCGCCGCCGTCGAGGTGGTGCGGTCATCAGGTCTCCCGAACTCCACCGACTCGATGTTCACCACCATCGAGGGGGAGTGGGACGAGGTGTTCGACGTCGTCAAGCGAGCCACCGAGGCCGTGCAGGCCTACGGGCCGCGTGTCTCGCTCGTGTTGAAGGCCGACATCCGGCCCGGGCACTCGGGTGAACTCACCGGCAAGGTGGAGCGGCTCGAAAAGGCGCTCGGCGAACGCGGCGAATAGGGGGCGCGAGCGTCAGCTCGGCAGCACGTCGTCTTCGAAGTCGTCGGCCGTCTGGTTCGCCAGGTACTCATCACGCGGGAGCAGTCCGTCTTGGATCGCGCGCTTGCGCAGCGCCACCTTGGTGCCGACATCGATGCCCACCAGGCGGTACTTCTCACGGATGCGCTTGAGATACGACTTCGCCGTCTCCTCGGAGATGTCGAGGGCCTTCGCCACCTGCTTCACCGGCTCGCCGCCCCCGTAGAGCGCCATCACGCGGCGCTCCTGGGCGGAGAGCCGGGGGGCCGACTCGAGGTCGTCGGCCGCCAGGGCGAGGTCGAGCTCGGTGGAGATGAAGCTGTCTCCCACGGCGGCGGCGCGGATGGCCTCCACGATCATGTCGGCCTCCTCGCTCTTCACGAGGTAGCCGAGCGCACCGGCCGCGATGGCCTCGCGCACCACGACGGGCTCGGAGTAGGTGCTCATGAGCACCGTCTTCACGCCCGCCGACTTGAGCGCGCGCAGCTTCACGGAGACGGGGAGGTTGTCTTTGAGGTCGAGGTCGAGCAGCACGACATCGACGGGGAACTCGGGATGGGTGAGCAGTTCCGGCCAGGTGGTGACGGCGGCCACCATGCTGATGTCGTCGGCGGCGCCGCGGATCCACTCGGTGAGGGCTCCCAACAGCATGCGGTGATCGTCGACGATGGCCAGACGGATCGGATCGCGCGTGATGGTCACAGAGGAGCTCCTAAGTTCTTCCCGTCAGCGCGAGGCATCCGGGACGACAACGTGGGCGTCGACACCGACCCGCAGAGAGCCAGTTCTGGCATCCACCGAGTACTGCCCTACCCGCGACAGTGCCGACCAGACGGCCGGTTCGATCCGCCGGCGAGTGACGCCTGCAATCGAAACGGCTATCGGGAGCACCATTCTATCGTCAGGTCCGCCGCCGTTCGCGGAACTCGGCCGACCGATCGACACCTCGATGAGCGGATTGACCCGACCTGATTCGTCGACGATGAGCCAGATGGCCGAGAGCAGCCCGTCGCGCTGCACCGGAGCGAGATACCCCGCGAGACCGTCGGGGTCGGTGAGGGTGACCACGGCGCTGAGGTAGGCCGACTCGGTGACGGCGTGGTGCAGCCAGGTCTCGCGTCTGCCGGCGATCAGCATGCGCCGCAGATCGGTGGCGAGCCCGGATGCGGTGGCCGACAGGTCGCGGTCGAGCGGCAGGTCGACGCGGCCGGTGTGCACATCCTGCAGGAGCTCCTCAGCGGCGAGGTCGAGCCGGGCCAGTTCGGTGGAGGCGAGCAGGCCGATGCCGTAACGGGGTGCCCCGATGGTGCTCTCGGCCACGGTGCGGTCGAGCTCGCGCTGCACCAGCTCGCCGAAGGAGCGCACCACGATCACCCCGGCGAGGGTGGGCACGACCGAGAGCACGAGCTGGGCGATGCCGACCGACAGGCTGCCTGGCGTCGAGCCCTCGCTGGCGATGAGGGCGGCGAGAATGGCGCTCGTGAGCACGATCACGGCGATCACGGTGTTCGACACGGGCCGGAAGGTGACGCAGGCGAGCAGTGTCGCGCCGATGCCCACGCCCACCGTGAGGTAGCTGGCGGTGTCGGCGGCGAGCCAGGTGGCGGCCTGGTCGAGGGTCAGGGCGACGGCATCGGCACCGAGCACCGTCGCGAAGGCCCACCCCGGGAGGCTGCCGCGGTGACGCCTGGCCACCAGCACGGCGAGGGCGAAGGCCGCGATCACGAGCACCCAGGCGGCGGCCGAGATCACCCGCTGGTCGTTGTACTGCCAGGTCCAGCCGAACGACACGAGCCCGCGGCCGATCAGCAGCACGCCCACGATCACCGCTCCGATGCCGAGGTAGCCGATGCCGAGGCGCGAGTCGCGGGCGATGTTCTGGCGCACCTCGTCGACCGCGCGCGGACCGATGCGCCGGGCGCGGATGAGCTGGGTGAGCATGCCGTCGGATGGTTCGCGAAGCCGTGTGCGGTCGCGGGGGTGCTCGCTCATTTCGGCACCTCCAGCACGACCGTGGTTCCGGATCCCGGTGAGGAGAAGAGCCGCACCTTGCCCCCGACGTCGCGGATGCGTGCCATCACGGATTCGGCGATGCCGAGACGGCCGACGTCGACGGAGTCGAGATCGAAGCCGATGCCCGCATCCGTCACCATGGCGCGCACGGTCAGGTCGTCTTCGGTGATCGTGACGTCGGCGGAGCCCACCTCCGCGTGCCGGCGCACGTTCTCGAGGCACTCGGAGAGCGAGAGCAGGAAGGCATCGAGCACATGGCTCGGCAGCAGGATCTGGCCACTGCCGTGCCAGGCGACCTGCAGCCCCATCCTGCCGAAGCGCTGCTTCACCGATTCGAGGGTGTGGCCGAGGTCGCTCGTCTCGACCGGCTCGAGCGTGTAGCCGCCTGACGACCGGGGCATGGGGGTGCCGCCGAGACGCAGCTGGCGGAGCAGGCGCGCGTCTTCGCCCGCCTGGTTGCGCAGGGCATCCGGATTCACGCCGATGCCGGAGTGGGCGAGGAGCGTGAGTGTGGCGAGCACCGTGTCGTGCAGCAGTCGGGCGCCCTGCCGGCGCTGCGCCTCGATCTCGCTCGCCTGGCGCTCGAGGGCGTGGGCGCGGCCCAGCCGGCTCATTCCGGCGAAGGCGCGGCGGAGGCTTGCCGACAGCCAGGTGGCGGTGACGAAGAGGCACACCCACCCCACCACGATCGACGCGATCACGAAGGCGGCGCGGCCGCTCGCCCAGGTGGCGGCGGTGGCGAGGGTCACGACGGGGATGTAAGCGGGCAGCACGAGCCACAGCAGCCGGGAGCTCGCGGCGATCGAGGCGATCAGCGAGGGGATGGCGGTGGAGGCGAAGAAGGTGATCGCGGTCGTGGTGGGGATGTCGGATACCGCCACTCCGGGGAGGAGAAAGCTCCCCAGGGCCGCGAGGCTCACGAGATACGTGATGGCCGGCCAGATGGGGGAGCGTGCGTTCCCCACCACGTAGAAGGAGGCGCCCGTGAACGCCATGAGGAGCACTCCGGGGAGGATGACCTGCAGGGATCCGATGTTCGGAACCACCAGGCTCACGAGTGCCGAGGCGGTGAACAGCATGCCGAGATTGCGGCTCGTGCGAGTGAGGAGCTTGCGTCGTTCGCGGGCGGTGCGCGGCACATCTCGAAGCATACAGGCGGGGTGCGGGCGCGGAGCTCGCCGTTGTCCCTCGAATTGGGGCGAGTGCAAGTCGACAGGTGTCGGTAATCTGGATTCAGATCCAGGGGGGAATTGGCCGGGGAGTCGTTGGCAAGGCGACTTCCCGGCCGCTTTTACGTTCGGCGCCGCTACGGATGCGCCTCAGGTGGCGAGAAGCCGCGAGATCTCGCGGCCCACGATGTCGAATTCGATGAGGAACCCGTCGTGGCCGAACTTCGACGCGATCACCACGGGTCGGTCGCCGTCGATGTTGCCCGGCAGGTGCTCGGCGATCAACTCCTGGTCGGCCACCGGGAAGAGCCGGTCGCTGTCGATGCCCAGCACGAGGGCCTTCGCGGTGACCGACTGCAGTGCGGCCACCACTCCGGCTCGCCCGCGGCCGAGATCGTGCGAACTCATCGCCTCCACGAGCGTGATGTAGGTGTTGGCGTCGAAGCGCCGGGTGAACTTGTTGCCGTGGAAATCGAGGTACGACTCCACGGCGAAGCGTCCGCCGCCGCCGAGGGGGTCGAGGCCGCTCTGCCAGCTGCGCTGGAATCGGTCGTTGAGCTCCGACGGGCTGCGGTAGTTGAGCAGCGCCATGCGGCGGGCGAGGGCGAGCCCCTGGTGCGGGCCCTCGCCATCGGGCGCGTCGTAGTAGTCGCCACCGTGGAAGGCCGGGTCGGCCCGGATGGCCTGGATCTGAACCGAGTTGAGCGCGATCTGATCGGCCGAGCTGATCGCGGGCGCGGCGATCACCGCGATGCGCTCGGTCTCGCCGGGATACTGCACCGCCCATTCGAGCACCTGCATGCCGCCCATCGATCCGCCGACCACGGCGTACCAGCGATCGATGCCGAGCTCTTCGGCGAGGGCGTGATGGGCGCGCACCTGGTCGCCGATCGTGGTGAACGGGAAGCGGGCACCCCACTCCGCGCCGTCCGGGGCGATGGATGAGGGCCCTGTGCTGCCCTGACACCCGCCCAGCATGTTCGGGGCCACGACGAACCAGCGGTCGGTGTCGATGGGGAGCCCCGGCCCGACCAGGCCGGGCCACCATCCGTCGGTCGGCTGGCCGGGCTCGGCGGGATGGTTGAGGTTCGCGTCGCCCGTGAGGGCGTGGAACACCAGGATCGCATTGTCCCGGCCGGGGGAGAGCTCGCCATAGGTTTCGTAGGCGATGCGCGCGCGGGGCACGGTCTCACCGCTCGCGAAGGTGAAGTCGCCGATCTCGGCGAACCGTCGCCGCGCGACGGGGTCGCCTTCGCGCCAGGCGCCCGATGCCGGCGGCTTGCCCAGCACCGAGCGGATCTGAGCCTCGGTGATGAAACCGGAGGGGACCGTGTCCTCGTTCGTCTGCCAATCCATGAGACCTCAATCCTGGCCGAGTCGGGGCCCGGGCATCTGTTTGTTACGCCCCCGGAGCGCGCATCAACCGCGAGACGTCAAAATCCGTCCCAAAACGTGAGTCTTGGAACGGATTCTGACGTCTCGAAGGGGGGACTAGACCGCGTTGGAGGCCACCGTCTCCCGCGCCGCCGCGAGGCCCTGCTCCAGGTCGGCCTTCAGGTCGTCGATGTTCTCGAGGCCCACCGACAGCCGCACGAGACCGGGGGTGACACCGGTGGTGAGCTGCTGCTCGGGGGTGAGCTGCGAGTGGGTGGTCGACGCCGGGTGGATGACGAGCGAACGCACGTCGCCGATGTTCGCCAGGTGGCTGAAGACCGAGAGGCTCTCCACGAAGGTGCGCCCCGCATCGACGCCGCCCTTGAGCTCGAACGACAGCACGGCGCCGACGCCCTTGGGGGCGTACTTGTTGGCGGCCGCGTACCACGGGCTCGACGGGAGACCCGCGTAGTACACCGTGGCGACGTCGTCGTGGGCATCCAGCCACTCCGCGATCTCCTGGGCGTTCTGAACGTGACGCTCGACGCGCAGCGACAGCGTCTCGATGCCCTGGATGAGCTGCCAGGCGCTGGCCGGCGCGATCGCCGCCCCGAGGTCGCGGAGGAGCTGCACGCGCGCCTTGATGACGTAGGCGATGGGGTCGCCGAGGGCTCCGGTGTAGCTCACCCCGTGGTACGACGGGTCGGGCTCGGTGAGGCCCGGGAACTTCTCGACGTTCTTCGACCACTCGAACTTCCCGCCGTCGACGATGATTCCGCCGATGACCGTGCCGTGACCGCCGAGGAACTTGGTGGCGGAGTGCACCACGATGTCGGCGCCGTGCTCGATGGGGCGGATGAGGTACGGGGTGGCGATGGTGTTGTCGACGATCAGCGGCACGCCGTTCTCGTGGGCAACGCCCGACACGAGCTCGATGTCGAGGATGTTGATCTTCGGGTTGCCGATGGTCTCGGCGAAGAAGAGCTTGGTGTTCGGGCGCACCGCGCGCTGCCACTCGGCCGCGTCGTCCTGATTCTCGACGAAGGTGGTCTCGATGCCGAGCTTGGCGAGGGTGTACTTGAAGAGGTTGTAGGTACCGCCGTAGATCGACGACGACGACACGATGTGGTCGCCGGCCTGCGCGATGTTCAGCACGGCGAAGGTCTCGGCCGCCTGGCCCGAGGCCACCAGCAGCGCTGCTGTCCCGCCCTCGAGCGCCGCGACGCGCTGCTCCACCACGTCCTGCGTGGGGTTGTGGATGCGGGTGTAGATGTTGCCGAACTCGGCGAGGGCGAAGAGGTTCTTCGCGTGGTCGGCGCTGTTGAACACGTACGACGTTGTCTGGTAGATCGGCGTCGCCCGAGCGTTCGTGGTGGGGTCGGGCTGAGCGCCGGTGTGGATCTGCTTGGTCTCGAACTTCCAGTTCGCCGCGTTGTCGGTCATGGACTTCTTCCTCAAAGTCGTAGGGGAAAGGGTTTAGGACTGGGGGAAGCGTACGAGCCGCGCCATCGGCGGGTCAACGGACCCCGACTCGGGGCGTAATCTTCGCGCGCCCGACGCGACTAGCGTTGAGGGTGCGAAGAGGCCGAGGAGGTCTCGGTCGTGGAAGGACGGACGCGGATGAAGCGCGCAGTGGTGACGGGGGCCAGCTCGGGAATCGGGGCGGCGACGGTGAGACACCTCCGCCGGAACGGCTGGGAGGTCGTCGCGGTGGCCCGGCGCGAAGACCGCCTGCGTGCCCTGGCCGAGGAGACGGGCGCCGAGTACTTCGTAGCCGATCTGACGCAGGAGGCCGACATCCTGGCGCTCCGCGACAACCTCGAGGCCACGGGTGGTGTCTCGACCCTCGTCAACAACGCCGGTGGCGCACGGGGGCTCGATTCCGTCGAGGGCGGCTCGGCCGACGACTGGCGCTGGATGTACGAGATCAACGTCGTCGCCGTGCAGCGGGTCATCGCCGCTCTGCTTCCGCTGCTCCGCGCATCCGTGGTTCCCGGGGCCGTCGCCGACATCATGACCGTCTCCTCGATCGCCGGCCACATCGCCTACGAGGGCGGCGGCGGCTACAACGCGGCCAAGTTCGCCGTGCACGCGATGGTCGACGTGCTGCGCCTGGAGCTCTCGGGCGAACCGATCCGGGTGCTCGAGATCGCACCCGGCATGGTGATGACCGAGGAGTTCTCGCTCAACCGCTTCGGGGGCGACCAGGCCAAGGCCGACGCGGTGTACGCGAACGTGCCCGATCCGCTCTCCGCCGACGATGTCGCCGCCACCATCGTGTCGACGCTCGAGCTGCCGCCGCACGTGAGCCTCGACCTCGTGGTGATCAAGCCGGTCGCGCAGTCGGCCGCCTACAAGGTGGCCAGGGGCGAGCTGCGCGTCAAGGAGTGAGGCTCGGCGCGCTCAGGGAGTGAGCCTCTGTTCGGCCACCACCGGCGCCGTCTCGTCGGCGAAGGCCAGCTTCGGCACGAAGAACAGCAGCACCCCGGCCACCAGTGCGCCGCCGGCGCAGATCGACCACACCACGAGGTAACCGGAGAGGCTCGAGGCCGTGGACGTGACGGCTGTGGAGGCGCCCTGGAACAGCACCACCGCGAAGATCGCGGAGGCGAACGAGCCTCCGATGGTCTTCGTGGTGTTCGTGAGCGCGGCCGCGATGCCGGTCTGGCCCTGTGGTGCGGCGGCGGCGGCCGCCGCCGGCATCGCCCCCACGAGCGCTCCCGATCCGACACCCGCGATGAACATGTTCACGAACACCTGCCAGGTCTCGGCGTGGAAGGGCAGGAAGAGGGCATAGCCGAGCGCCACGAGGAAGGTGGCCCCGATCAGGGTCACCCGCGGGCTGAGAGCCCGCGACACGATGGGGAACAGGATGGCGCCCACGATCATCGACAAGAGGTACACCCCGATCAGGATGCTGCGCGAGCCCGCGCTCAGACCGAGCCCGTAGCCGTTCACCGGATCGGTGCCGGCGAACGTGCTGAGCGGGGCCTGCGCGCCGAGCAGGCTGATGCCGACGAGCCCGGCGGTGAGCTGCACCGGCCACATGTTCGGCTGCCGGAGCACCCGCAGGTCGATCGCGGGATCGGGCTGCCGGAGTTCATACAGCCCGAACGGCAGGAACGTGAGCACGCCGAGAGCGATGAGCGCCCACACCCACCAGGTCTCGGGCCCGTTGAGCCGCAGGAACGTGAGACCGCTCGTGATGAGCAGCAACCCGATCGTGAGCATCGTGAAGCCCCCGAAGTCGAGCGTGCGCTTGCCCGGCATCGGCGTCGACTCCGGCACCCCGAACAGCACCGCGAAGAACACCAGCGTCACCGCGATGGCCGGGATCATCAGCGTGACCTGCACATTGCCGCCGAGGCCCGTGAAGATCGCGCCGCCCGCGAGGGCGCCGATGATGGCACCCGCCTCGAGCGCCACGACCAGCAGACCGGCGGCCCGGCGAGTCTCCGACGCGGCCCGGCCGGTGCGACGGCCTCGGTCGAAGATCAGCGCGATCTCGAGCGGCAGCCACACCACGTAGAAGCCCTGCAGTGCCCAGGCGATGAGGAAGCTGGTGAAGTCGTTCGCGGCCACCAGCCACCAGCTGGCGCCGGCAGTGAGCACGGTGGCGAGCAGCAGCATCCGCTTGTGGCCCACCATGTCGCCGAGCTTGGCGAGAACGGGCACCACGATCGCGGAGAGCAGCAGCTGCGCCGCCTCGAACCAGTTGAAGTCGGCGTCGCGGATGCCGAGGTGCTTCACCAGATCGGAGATGAGGGGCACGTAGTAGCCCTGCAGGATGCCGCTCGTGAGCTCCACAAGGGCGAGGAAGCCGATGAGGGTCGCGGTGACCCCCACGGCGCTGCCGCGGAAGGCCGAGACGGTGACGGGCGGCGGGCCGGACGGGGTTGCCATGAACGGATGCTAGCCCCTCATCCGTGCGGTCGTACCCGTTTCATCGCGACACGCCCCGTCCGGTAGCGTTGGCTCATGAATTCCGCGGCGAACGACCTTGAGACCACCCCTGACGAGGCGGCACAGCCCGAGCGCGAGGTGCTCGGCTGGCTCGAGTTCGGCGACGCCACCCGCGTGCTCGCCCGCGACATCGTCGAGTCGGGGTTCGAGCCCGACTTCGTGATCGCCATCGCCCGCGGCGGCCTCATCCCGGGCGGTGCGCTCGCCTACGCGCTCGGTGTGAAGAGCTGCGGCAGCCTCAACGTGGAGTTCTACTCCGACATCGAGGAGACCCTGCCCGAGCCCATCATCCTGCCGCCGCTGCTCGACAACGAGCCGCTGATCGGCAAGAACGTGCTGCTGGTCGACGACGTGGCCGACTCCGGCCGCACCCTCGCCCTCGTGGTGGAGCTGCTCGAGAAGGTCAACATCACCGTCAAGTCGGCCACCCTCTTCATCAAGCCGCGCTCGGTCATCGCGCCCGACTTCCACTGGAAGACCACCGACCGCTGGATCGTGTTCCCGTGGTCGGCGCACCCGCCCGTCTCGAGCGAGCTCGCGAGCGCCTGATGAGCATCCACCTGGTGGGCGGCGGCTGGCCCGTCGAAGACGAGGGCGCGGTCTACAAGCCCTTCTTCGAGGAGGTGGCCGCGCACGCCGAGGCCGCCGGCAAGCTCGAGGGCGGCCGGCTCGCGATCGTGCTCGTGCGCGACGGGGATGCGCCGGAGAAGTTCGCCGAGCTCGTCACCGCCTACGAGCAGCTCGGCAAGATCGAGCCCGTCGCGGTGCTCTCACCCGAGAACGCGCCCATCGACCCCGCGGTGTTCGCGGATGCCGACGGGATCGTGGTGTGGGGCGGACTGACCCCGGCCTACCGCACGTCGCTCGAGCCGGCGTTCGGAGAGCTCAGGCGCCTGGTGGCATCCGGCGTTCCCTACCTCGGCTTCTCCGCCGGTGCCGCGATCACCGCCGAGAACGCCATCGTGGGAGGGTGGAAGATCGATTCGGTCGAGATCGGTCTCGAAGACGCCTCGGAAGACCTCGAACAGCTCACCGTCGCTCCCGGCATCGGGCTGATCGATCTCGCGGTCGACGTGCACGCCGCGCAGTGGGGCTCCGTATCGCGGCTCATCGCCGCCACCGAGTCGGGTCTCGTCGACGGGGGAGTCGCCATCGACGAGCACACCGCGCTCATCGTGGGCGACGGTCCGCTGCGGGTCGTGGGGCGCGGCAGCGTGTGGAAGGTCACGCCCGATTCCGGCAGCGTGCGCGTCTCGACGGCGGGAGCCGATCCCGAGCCGTCGGTTGCCGCATCCGTTCCTCTCGAAGCCTGACCGTGCCGGGGCTCGCCCTGCCGCAGCTCGCGGAGAACGGCCTGATCGACCCGGGCTGGGCGGAGGCGCTCGCGCCTGTCGCCGGCACGATCGCGTCGCTCGGCGACTTCCTGCGCGCCGAGACCGAGGCCGGGCGGGGCTATCTGCCGGCCGGTCGGCACGTGCTGCGTGCCTTCCGCACCCCCCTCGCGGATGCGCGGGTGCTGATCGTGGGCCAGGATCCGTATCCCACGCCCGGGCACCCGATCGGGCTCTCGTTCGCGGTCGAGCGGCACGTGCGGCCGATCCCGCGGAGCCTGTCGAACATCTACCGCGAGCTGAACGACGACCTCGGCATCGCGCCCGCGGCGCACGGCGACCTGTCGTCGTGGAGCGAGAACGGCGTGATGCTGCTCAACAGGGTGCTCACGGTGCAACCGGGGGAGTCGGGATCGCATCGCGGCAAGGGATGGGAAGAGGTGACGGAGCACGCCATCCGGGTGCTCGCCGCGCGAGGAGGGCCGCTCGTCGCGATCCTGTGGGGCCGGGATGCGGCACAGCTCGCGCCGATGCTCGGCAGCGTGCCTTTCGTCACCTCGCCGCATCCGAGCCCCTTGTCGGCCAGTCGCGGATTCTTCGGCTCGAAGCCCTTCAGCCGCGCGAACTCGCTGCTCGCCGAACAGGGTGCGGAGCCGGTCGACTGGACGGTCGCCTGAGACTTCTCGCCCGAGGCCGTTCGCATAGGCTTGTCGCATGTTGGAAGAGGAGTATCAGCCCCGGCGCAAGCTGCCGTCGAGGCTGCGGCCGGCGAGCACCGAGAAGCCCCCGCTCGAAGTGCCGTTCGAGTTCACCCTGCGTGACGCCGTGGAGACCGATCTGCCGTACATCCGAGAGATCTACAACCACTACGTGGCCAATACCGTGGTCACGTTCGACGAAGACGCCATGACACTCAAGGAGTGGCGGCACAAGTTCGCCTGGACGCAGAAGCAGAACTACCCGTTCCTCGTGGCCGTGTCGCCCAGCGGTACCCTGCTCGGGTTCGCCTACGTCTCGGCCTGGAAGCAGAAGGCCGCCTACCGGCGCACCGTGGAGGACTCGATCTACCTCGGGCCCGCTGCCACCGGCAAGGGCCTCGGCAAGGTGCTGCTCGGTGAGCTGCTCACACGCTCGAAGGCCGCCGGCATCAAGGAGGTGCTCGCGGTGATCGCCGATCAAGGGGCGGATGCCTCCATCCGGCTGCACGAGAGCTACGGCTTCAAAGAGGTGGGGCGTCTCGGCCGCGTGGGCTTCAAGTTCGGGCACTGGCTCGGCACCGTGCTGCTCCAGAAGTCGCTCAAGTGACCCTCCGGCCTCGATAGGGTCGAGACATGGCCGAGATCCATGAACTGAGCGCACTCGAGCAGTACCGGCAGCTGCAGCGGGGTGATCTGGGAGTGCTCGAGGTGGTCGACCACTACCTGGAGCGCATCGATCGGCTCGACGCGTCGCTCGGAGCGTTCCACACCGTCACCGCGGATGCGGCCCGCGAGCGGGCGCGCGCCCTCGACTCCTCCGACGACCGAACGGCGGTGCTCTGGGGCCTGCCCTCTGCCGACAAAGACCTGGTACGCCGCGCCGGAGTGCGCACCACCTTCGGCTCGCGGCTCTTCGAGGAGTTCGTGCCCGACGAGACCGACGAACTCGCCGCCCAGCTCGATGCGGCCGGCACGGTGAGCCTCGGCAAGACGGCCACTCCGGAGTTCGGCCTGCCGAGCTACACCGAGAACCTGGTGGCGCCGCCCGCGCGCGACCCCTACGACACCACTCGGGGCGCCGGCGGCTCGTCGGGTGGCGCCGCGGTCGCCGTGGCCGCGGGTCTGCTGCCCTTCGCCCCGGGGTCCGATGGCGGCGGCTCGATCCGCATCCCGGCCGCCGCGTGCGGTCTCGTGGGGCTCAAGCCCTCGCGGGGTCTGGTGCCCGCGGGTTCGGGCCTGGATGCGCTGGCCGGGCTGCCCGTGGCCGGCCCTCTCGCGCGTTCGGCGGTGGATGCCGCCCTGCTCCTCGATGGCATGATCGCGCGCCGGGGCGACCGCATCCTGCACCACCACACTCTGCGCGCACCGACCGATGGCGACGGCCTGTTCCTCGGCGCGGCGGTGCGCGGCGAGGGCCGTTTCCAGATCGGCGTCACCACGAGCAGCCCCTGGGAGACCGCGTACGAGATCGTGCTGGATCCGGATGCCACGGAGGCCCTGTCGATCGCCCGTGACGGCCTCGTGGCACTCGGGCACGGCATGGAGGAGTTCGCGCTCGAACCCGCCCCCGACTACGCCGAGGCCTTCCGCGTGATCTGGCAGGTGGGTGCCTCGCAGATCCCCGCCGACCACACGAACCAGCACCTCTTGGAGCCGCTCACGCAGTGGCTCATGCACCGGGGCCGTGCCATCCCGGCGTCGGAACTCGCCCGCGCGCTGGCGACGCTCACGGCCTACGAGCGTTCGCTCATCCGGCAGCTCGACCGGTTCGATGCCGTTCTGACGCCCACCCTGGCGCAGACGCCGCGGCCGCTCGGCTGGTACGACAAGGACGACGGCGAACGCAACTTCGCGCAGCAGGTGCAGTACACGCCGTTCACCTCGTTCGTGAACGTGAGCGGCCTGCCGGCGATCACCCTGCCGGTGCACCGCACGGAGGAGGGCCTTCCGATGGGCGCGCAACTGATCGGCCGCCCCGGGGGCGAGGCCACCCTGCTCTCCCTCGCCCGCCAGCTCGAACGCCGCCTGCGCTGGGACCAGGTGCATCCGCCCCAGTGGTGAGCAGCGGGTACCGATGACGCCCGCGCCGATCGGTATCGTGAGCACATGACCCTCCTCAGACTCGCCGATGCGAGCTGGACCGATGTGCGCGACCACGTCGCCTCGGCCGGCACCCTGGCCTTCCTCCCGTTCGGTGCGCTCGAGCAGCACGGCCCGCACCTCCCGCTGTCGACCGACACCATCCAGTGCACCGGCATCGCCGAGCGGCTCGCCGAGCACTACTCCGGCCTGCTGCTCCCACCGGTCTCCTACGGTCAGACCTGGGACAACGGCGGATTCCCCGGAACGGTGTCGCTGAAGGCGTCGACGGTCACCGCCATCTGCACCGACATCGCCGAGTCGGTGTGGTCGTTCGGCGTCTCCACTCTCGTGATCGTCAACGGCGACTACGGCAACCGGGCGCCCGTGCACGCCGCAGCGCGAGCGCTGGCGGAGGACGGCGACGTCCTCGTGCTCGACTACCCGGGTCTCGTGGAGGTGGGCGACGCGGTCAAGGAGACGCCCTGGGCGGCGCCCGGTCTCTGCCACGCCGACGAGCTGGAGACCTCGATGGTGCTCGCGCTCGAACCGCGCCTGGTGCATCCGGAGCGGTACGAGGCCGCCTATCCCGAGCTGCCGGCCGACTTCGGCACCCGGCCGATCAGATTCGACACGCTGTCGCCGAGCGGGGTGTTCGGTGACCCACGCCCGTCGACCGCCGCGAAGGGCGAGACGATCATCTCGTTCGTGGTCGAGCGCGCGATCGAGGAGATCGAGTCGCACCTCGGCCGGGAGCACACCGGCCCATCGGCGCCGGGCTCCTCGTGATCAGCCTGCCGTGCAGTCGAAGACGAGCGTTGCGAGCCCCCGGGCCCGATCGTTCGGCTGTCGGGAGAGCGCGGGGGAGAGGATCTCGGTGATCATCACCTCGGTGGGATATTGCACCGTGCCGCGGAGCACGTGCCCCGCCGTGGCTCGCGCCGAGTCGCCCTTCGCCCCCACCGAGGCGTGCAGGTGCACCTGAGGCCCTTCCGGCCCGCGGGTCACCGTGCCGGAGCCGATTCCCTCGCAGTTGCGCACCAGGGAGGCTGACTGCATGGGCGCGTCCTCGTCGAGAGGAGGCTCCTCGGCGCCGATGAACTCGAGCTCGGTGAACGCACCGAGGAAGACGGGGATGGCGGCGTTCTCGATGCCGAATCGCAGGCACGCTTCTCCCAGCGCCTCTAGTACCGTGTCTCCGGGTTCCAGAACGGCCAGCACGGTGCGACCTGTTTCGGCGACGGCCGCGATCATGAGCATCCTCCCGGGCGGGAATCGGCCGCCGACGGATATCGTAGTCGTCGATCACGACTTGCGAACAGGAGCGTCATGACCCGCACTCTCGACGGAATCACGGTGTGGAACGGTCACGAGGAGCGCGGCCCCGTGCGCCTCGGCTGGTCGGGCGACCGCATCGACGGCATGGCTCCGGCCGACGACCGCTTCCCCGGCCTCGCCGTCATCCCCGGTCTCATCGACACGCACGTGCACCTGGACACGAGTGCTCTCGACGGTGCCGGCGCGGGCGACGCCTGGCCACTCGTCACCCCCGACGCGGAGAAGGCGGTGCACGTCATCGCTCACGCCCTCCGTTTCGCGGCCTTCGGCGTGACGACGATGCGCGACCTCGCGGCATCGCCGGTGCAGGTGGCGGTCGGCCGAGCGTTCGACCAGGGCGTGCTCGATGGCCCTCGACTGCTCGCCAGCGGACCCGTGGGGATGACCGCCGGACACGGCGATCTCTTCACCCCGCCCCGGTTCCGTGATCGCCCGCCCGTGGCGGACTCGCCCGACGAGTGCCGCCGCCTCGTGCGGCAGTGGGCTCGGGAGGGCGCCACGGGGATCAAGATCTACACCAGCGGGGGAATCCTCTCGATGGGCGACCAGGTCGGCTGGCGCAACCAGACCCGCGCCGAGATCGCGGCGACCGTCGATGAGGCCCACGCCCTGCGGATGCTCGTGGCAGCTCACGCCCACAGCGAAGAGGGGATCGACATCGCCCTGGAGGAGGGCGTCGACTCCATCGAGCACGCCACCGGGATCGTGCCGCGCCAGTTCGATGCGCTCGTGGCCGCCGGTATCCCGATCGCCCCGACGCTGCTGATCAACGATCTCGTCGCGGCGGGTGGAGGCGGCATCCGGCCCGAGGCGAGCGAGAAGGCCCGGGAGGCCGTCGCGGGGCGGGATCCGGCGTTCCTCGCTGCGGGCCGGGCGGGCGTGCGCTTCGTGCTCGGCACCGACGCGAACGGGCGGTTCGTGCGCCACGGTGGCCAGCTCGACGAACTCCGTGCGATGAAGACCGCCTTCGGCTGGTCCGACGAGCGCACCCTCGTCTCCGCCACCTCCGATGCGGCCGACAGTCTCGGCCTCGGTGATCGGCTCGGCCGGCTCGACGACGGCTTCGCGGCCGACTTCGTGGTGGTGCGCGGTCGGCCCTGGCGCGACCTCGCCGAGCTGACCCCGGAGAACATCGTCGCGGTCGTCAGCCGCGGAACGGTGCTGGCCGGACAGCTTCCCGGCTGAACGCTCCCGGAGACGCCTCTCGAGGGCTCGCTCAGTTCCAGAAGTCGAGGTGTGCCACGGCCGCCTCGTCCTCGAGGTGCGGACCGGAGACGGCGATCGTGCGTTGCCCCCGGGCGAACACCTCGCGGCAGGGCAGGGAGAAGGTGGGGTTCTCGGGGTGATCGCCGGTCAGTTCGAGGAGACGGTGCTCGGAGAGGGCGTAGACCACGCGATCGACCCCGGTCCAGTAGACGGCTCCTGAGCACATGGCGCAGGGCTCGGCGCTGGTGAAGAGCGTGCTGCCGGTCATCCCCTCCGCTCCGAGCGCACGGAAAGCGGCCGCGACGGCGCGCATCTCGGCGTGCTGGGTCGGGTCGCCCTCCGGAGGCAGCGAGTTGTTGCCGCAGGCGGCCACGACGGTGCCGGCCGCATCGACGACGATCGCACCGAACGGATGCCGGCCCTCGGCACGCGACTGCTCCGCGACTCGGATGCTCTCCCGGAGGAAGGCCGCATCTGCGGTTTCGAGAGCCATCGTTGCGTGATCGTCCATAGCGTCCTCTCACATGTGCACAAGCTGTGCCGAATATGACCTCAGATTGTCATGAAACACCGGAAATGCGTCGATGTGTTACGGCCCCGTTACCGTCGTGGAACAACTTGCGCTCAACTTGTTCACAAGTAGTCGGCTCGGGTTAGCCTGCTCTCGCGCCACGGTCCGTGTGCGCATCCCCACGGAAAGGTCGCCATGCCCGCGCACGTCCCTGCTGAGGTCCGAGTCGACGAACAGGACATCCGGCTGCTTCCGAAAGCCGAGGTGCACGTGCACCTCGAGGGGACGTTCGCGCTCGTCGACCTCCTCCGGCTGGCGAAGGAGAACGACGTGCTGCTCCCCGGACCTGCCGCCACCATCTTCGACGTCAGCACCCACGACGCCTTCGCGATGCCGGAGGTGACGACCGGGGGCACCGGCCGGGGAGTGGGCGGCGCCGGCCTCACCGGTTTCCTGCGGTTCCTGGACTGGCAGTGCGGACTCGTGCGCACGCCGGAGCAGGCCGCGCGCATCGCCTATGCGTTCGCCGCCCGGCAGACGGCCTCGGGCATCCGCTACTCCGACGTGATCGTCAACCCCACCCACTGGAGCGCTTGGCGCGGGCGGGAGATCGCGCTCATGGAGGCCCTCGCGGCGGGGTTCGACGAGGCCGAGCAGGACGGCCTGTGCGCGACCGGCATCGCCTACTCGCTGCTGCGCACCCAGACCGCCGTGGAGGCTGAGGACGTCGTGCGCGACCTCGTGCAGCACCGGCCCCGCCGGGTGGTGGCGTTGAGCGTCGACGGCGACGAGAAGACGAGCGGCCGCACCGGTGAGAAGTTCCGCGCGGCGTTCCGTGCGGCCGAGGCCGCCGGCCTGCACCGCACCGTGCACGCGGGCGAGTCCAGCGGGCCGGAAGGGGTGTGGGACGCCCTCGACCACCTGCACGCCGAACGCATCGACCACGGCGTCCGCTCGATCGAGGACGAGGTGCTCGTGCGGCGCCTCACCGACGAGGGCATCCCCCTGGATCTGTGCCCGCGGTCGAACATCACGCTCGGGGTCTACCCCGACTGGGCCTCGCATCCGCTGCCCCGCCTCGTGGAGGCCGGAGTGCGGGTGACGATCAACACCGACGATCCCGCCCCCTTGGCCTGCACCCTCGACGAGGACTGGGCCGTCGCCGCGACGGTCTTCGGGTACGACCTCACCGACCTGGCCGGATTCGCCGCGGAATCGATCCGGGCGTCGTTCGCCGATGACGACCTCAAGCGAGACCTCCTGGCCGAGCTCGCCCGGGTGGCGGAACCGGAGGCGGTGCCGTGATCGATCTCGCACTTCCTCGCGCCGGGGTTCTGGCCCTCTGCTCGATCGCGGCCGTGACGATGCTGACGACCGTTCTGATCGCGGTCGCGGACAGCGCGGACGCCGGAGCCGGCAGCCCATCGCCCTCGGCGTCCTCCCCGGCATCCGACGGCGATCCGATCGCCCTCGCGCCGATCGTCGCCGCGTGGCCCGATGGGTACTCGGTCACCGGCACGAAGTCGGAGCCCCTGTACGTCGAGCACATCACCTCGCTGCGGAACGGCGATCGCTACACGCTCACCATCGACGTCGAGTCGCAGGGCGAGAGCGCGCTGGGCGTTCAGCACGGCGCGGTGCTGCTCGAGGCCGACGGGCGCATCCGCTGGATCGACGGATGCACGAAACCCGCGGGCGAGTGCGCCGACGATCCGGGACTGCGCGGCTTTCTCGCGCAAGCGGCGCTCCTCGGGGCGCTGCAGCGGGGGGTGCTCGCCGCCGACTCATCCGGCACCGCGCGCACCCTGCACGGCCATCCCGTCGTGTGCGTTCCCGACCGATGGCTGTATCCCGACTCGCCGCCCACCATCGATGGGCTCGACCCCTGTTTCTCCATCGCGACCGGAGCCCTCCTCGGGCACTGGTCGACCCCCAGCTCGGCTTTCGTCGGTCCGACCCTCGCAGACGGACTCGTCGACCAGCCGAGCTGATCACCGCACCACCTCCTGCACCATCCCTGCACCTCCACCCGAAAGGAACACCATGAGAAGAAGAAGCGGAGCGCTCCTCACCGGAGCGGTTCTCACCACCGTCGCCGCCCTCGGCCTCGCCGGCTGCAGCTCGAGCGCGGGCACCACCACAGCAACCGACGACGCCACCCCGGCCGCGCAGGTCATCAAGGTGGGCGCGCTCACCCCGGGTAACACCAACGACGGCGCCTTCAACCAGTCGCTCGCCGACGCGCTGCAGAAGCTGCAGGACGAAGGGCTCATCGAGTACGAGCTGCGCGACCAGATGTCCGATCCCGCGAAGAGCGAGCCGGTCGTCGCCGACTTCGCCAGTCAGGGCTACGACCTGATCATCGGTCACGGTATCGAGCTGGGCGATGCGATCTTCTCGGTCGCCGATCAGTTCCCCGACGTGAAGTTCACCGCATCCGGTGGCCCCGACATCCTGGAGAAGTACACCGACAACGTCGAGACCTGGACCTACGACACCCCCCAGGTCGGCTACCTCTCCGGATACATCGCCGGGCTCACCGGAGCGACCCCCATCGGTCGCGTCGAGAGCATGGAACTCGACTTCATCAAGGCGACCGACTCGTACTTCCAGCAGGGTGTGACGGCGGCGAATCCCTCCGCCACGCTGCTTCCCGTCGTGTATGCGGGCAGCTTCGACGACGCGCAGGCGGCGGCCGCGGCCACCACAGGACTCGCCGGTCAGGGCGCGCAGCTCGTGTACACCACGGGTGACGGAATCGCGGCAGGCGTGGGGTCGGGGGCAGCCGAATCCGGCGTGCTGACCGTCGGGGTCTCCTCGGCGGCCGGTGAGGCCGCACTGGCCAACAACGTGTCGACCGTGAACCTCGACATGTACCCCATCGTCAAGGCCTGGGTCGAGGAGGTCGCCGCAGGCAAGTTCGGCGGCAAGGGCGTGACGTCGACCGTGCAGAACGGCGGCATCGTCTACGAGCCCATCAACACGGTCGGTGGCAAGGTTCCGGCGGATGTCGCGACCAAGGTCGACGAGCTCATCGCCGGCATCGACGACGGATCTGTCACGATCGGCTGATGACTGTTTCTCCCCAGGAGATGGACCGCGTCGTCGAGGCGCGGTCCATCTCCAAGAGCTTCGGGCCGGTGGCCGCGCTGCGCGACGTGTCGATGGTCGTGAGGCCGGGGGCCGTGCACGCCCTCGTGGGCGAGAACGGCGCCGGCAAATCGACCCTCGCCAAGGTGCTCGCCGGCATCGAACGACCCTCGTCCGGCACCATGACCCTCGATGGCGCCGTCTACGCACCGCGCGACCGGAGCGAGGCGAAACGACGTGGCATCAACATGGTGCCGCAGCAGTTGAGTCTCGTGGGGGAGCTGAGTCTCGTCGAGAACTACCTCCTCGTGGGGCCGCGGCGCCTGGCGAACCGGCGATCGGCGCGGGCGCTGCTCGCCGAGACCCTCTCCCGCGCACGGGTCGAGGTCGACCTCGACGTGCCCACCGCCTCGCTCACCCAGGCGCATCGGCAGCTGGGCGAGATCGTGGTGGCACTCGCTGAGGGTGCTCACACGCTCATCCTCGATGAACCCACGGCGAGCCTCGGCCCGCTCGAGGTGGGCGGCCTGTTCGAGCATCTCCGGGCGCTCTGCGACCTCGGCACGGCCGTCGTGCTCATCACCCACCGCCTCGACGAGGTGCGTCAGGTGGCCGATGACCTGACGGTGCTCTCGCACGGAGAAGGGGTGCACAACGGCTCGGCTGCCGGGCTGGCCTCCGGCGAGATCGCCCGGTTGATGGTGGGCGAGCTGCCGCCGCCTGTCGCTCGGGTGCCGCGTGCCCTCGGAGGCGTCGTGCTCTCGGCGCGCGGTCTCGTCGCCGGTTCGACCCGTGACACACGGCTCGACGACGTCGACCTCGAGGTGCGATCGGGCGAGATCCTGGGCATCGCCGGGGTGGCCGGCAGCGGACAGAACCTCCTGCTCGACGTGCTCGGTGGCTTCGTGGAGCCGGAGCAGGGGACGGTGACTCTCGACGGTGGCGCACCCGGCGCATCCGCCGTGGCGCTGCTGAACGCCGGACTCGCCTGGATCCCCGAGGAGCGTTCCGAGGCGCTGGTACCTGGTCTCTCCCTGCGCGACAACCTGAACCTGTACTCGACCGCGGTCGGGGCGGTGTCGACCGAGCGCACTCTTCCGCACATCACCGCGGACCTCCAGGCATTCGACGTGCGTCCCGCTCGCCCCGAGCTCGCGGCCGCCGGCCTGTCGGGAGGAAACCAGCAGAAGCTGCTCGCCGCCCGCGAGCTGGGTGCCCTGCCCGAGCCCCGCGCCGTGCTGGCCTACGGCCCCACCCAGGGGCTCGACCAGCGCGCGGCCCAGGCCATCCGCGGTCGACTGATCGATCAGGCCGCAGCGGGCGCCGCCGTGGTGGTCGCCTCTCATGACCTCGAGGAGGTGCTCGCGGTGGCCGACCGAATCGTGGTGATGTTCGGGGGTCGGGTGGTCGCCGACCTCCCCGCTGCCGACGCCACCACCGACCGCATCGGCCGGGCGATGGCCGGGCTCGCCGACGACACGCCCCCCGCCGACAAGGACCTCCCATGACCGACAAGACCGAGCTGTACCCCACCGCGGCCGAACTCGGCCGGCTCCGCGCCGTGGCGGTCGGCACCGAACGGCCCGATCTCGTGATCCGCGGCGGCCTGGTGCAGTCGCCGGGCACCGAGGAGTGGCTCGAGCGCGACATCCTCATCGCCGGACGGCACATCGCCGCACTCACTCCGTGGGGGCACGTCACCGACGCGGGCGAGGAGATCGACGCATCCGGATGTCACGTGGTGCCGACCTTCATCGACGCGCACCTGCACATCGAATACACCAACCTCACCCCGGGCGAACTCGGCCGCCTGAGCGTGGCACGCGGAACCGGAACCGTGCTCACCGACCCGAACGGTGCCGCGAACGTGTGGGGTGCTCGGGGCATGGACCAGCTGCTCACCACCTCGACGCCGCTGCACATCTTCCAGCAGGTGTCGCCGAAGACTCCTGGTTCTCCGCACCTCGAGCGCGGCGGCGCCGTGATCCCCGAAGCCGAGGTGCGCGGTCGCCTCTGGGATGCCGTGACCACCAACCTCGGCGAGGGCAACCCCTTCGACTACGGGGAGGAGTCGACCGGGCGGTTCCGGGAGGCACTCGTGGCAGGGCGACGCATCACGGGTCACACGGCCGCGCAGACGAACGAGTCGCTCTGGGGCTACCTCGCTGCGGGAGTGGGAGACGACCACAACTCGTCCACCATCGACGAGGTGCTCGAGAGGGTGCGGCTGGGCGCGATGATCACGGTGATGGGGGCCTCGCTCACCGACAACACCATTCCGATCTTCAGCGATCTCGACCGGGTCGCCCCCGCTCTTCGGAATCTCTGCTTCTGCGCCGACGACAAGCACGTGCTCGATCTGCACACCGAGGGTCACATCGATCACCACGTGCGGCAGGCGATCCGCTTCGGGGTCGACCCGCAGCTGGCCTACCGCATGGCCACGACCCAGCCGGCCGCCTACTACCGGCTCGACCAGGTGCTCGGTGTGCTGGCCCCGTCGCGCCTGGCCGACCTGCAGCTCATCCCCGATCTCTCCGACGTCAGGCCCTCGGTCGTGGTGATGGAAGGAGCCGTCGTGGCTCGCGACGGGGTGTCGCTGTTCGCCAACACCGATGTGCTGCCCGACTGGATGCACGACACGGTTCGACTGCCCGACACCCTCGATCCCGAGATGTTCGCGCTGCGGGCTACGGGCGGGACCGCCCGGGTGCGGGCGATGGAGATGTACAAGGGCTACTTCAAGCGCGCCTTCGAAGCCGAGCTCGACGTGGTCGACGGCCTCGTGCAGAGCGACACCGTGAACGACGTGCTCAAGATCGCCGTGGTCGACCGCCACCACGGCGACGCGCTCACGGGGCTCGGCTTCGTGAAGGGCTTCGGCCTCACCCGCGGTGCCATCGCGATCACCATGAACTGCCCCAACATGAACATCGCGGTGGTCGGCGTCGACGACGCATCGATGCGGCACGCGGTGGACGAGCTCCGCTCGATGCAGGGCGGCTTCGTCACCGTCGCCGACGGGGAGGTCGTCGGGCGAGTGCCGTTGCCCGTCGGTGGGATGATGAGCGCCGCACCCTTCGAGGAGACAGCGGAGGCGCTCCGCCGGGGCCACGAGGCAACCCACGCGCTCGGCTGCACCATCCCCTCGCCGTACATCATCCTCTCGTTCGTGGGGCTGTACGTGATCCCCGATCTCGGCATCACGGAACTCGGACTCATCGACGCCACCTCGCAGTCGTTCGTCGATGTGCTGCTGCCCGGCCCGGTCGACCGCTGCGGACACGAGGGGGAGGGCTCGTGAGATCGCTCGACCGGCAACGCTGGCTGCTCACCGCCTCCGTGGTGGCTGCCGTGCTGGTGGTGGCCGGTGCGCTCATCCTGTTCGCCGGCGCCGACCCGCTCGTCGGCCTCCAGGGGCTGGTGGAAGGGGTGTCGAGCTCGCCCTACCGCGTGGGTGAGGTGCTCGTCGGCGCCGTGCCGATCGGCATCGTGGCGCTGACCCTCATTCCGGCCCTGCGCGCAGGGGTGTTCTCGGTGGGAGCGGAGGGCCAGATCATCGTGGGGGCGATCACCGCCACGGGAGCAGTGTTCGCCATCGACCAGCTGTTCGGGGGAGCGGCGCCGAGTGTCGTGCTCTGGCCCGTCGGTCTCCTCGCAGGGGCCGCCGGCGGCGGGGCGATGGCCCTCCTCCCCGCCTTCCTCGCGGTGCGCTGGCGCGTCAACGAGATCCTCAGCACCCTGCTGCTCAACTACCTCGCGGCCGGATTCCTCGGCTGGACCCTGCGCACCTGGCTCGCCACCCCGGAGGAGACGGCCACCCCGCAGAGCGCGAAGCTCCCCGAGGCCGCAGCGCTGCCCGCGCTCATCCCCGGCACGCGCGCCCACTGGGGCATCCTTCTCGTCATCGTCATCGCGGTGCTCGTGTTCCTGTGGAACCGCTCGGCGGCGAGCACGCGGCTGACGGTGTTCGCGACCCGGCCGAAGCTCGCCCTGCGTCTCGGGGCGACCCGGTCGCGCACCGTCTACTCGACCATGCTGGTCTCGGGCCTCGGCGCGGGAGTGGTGGGCTGGATCCAGGTGGCCGGAGTGAACGATCGGCTCCTCAACTCCGTCTCGGGCGGGGTCGGCTTCTCGGGCATCGCCGTCGCGCTCCTCGGCGGCCTGGCTCCCATCGGCATCGTGCTGGCCGCGCTGTTCTTCTCGGCGCTCGCCGCGGGCGCGGTGGGAATGCAGTCGGCGACGGGCACGGTTCCCGCCTCGATCGCCGAGGTGATCAAGGGCGTGCTGCTCATCGGCGTCGCCTGCATCGCCGCCTACCAGCGCAACCCCGCCGCCGTCGTGCGGCCGGTGGGAACGAAGGATGCGGCCGACGAGCCGGTGGTGCTCTCCGCCGAGCCGCCCGGCACAGCCGGCGACCACGAGACGACGATCGGCACCCTGGCCGAGGCCGAGAACGAAGGAGGGCGCCCGTGACCGTCGAACTCTGGGTGGCCATCCTGGCCGGTACCCTCGCGCTCGCCGCTCCACTCGTCTTCGCGGGGATCGGTGAGGGCTTCGTGGAACGGGCCGGCCGCATCAACCTCGGGATCGAGGGGAT
Organism: Herbiconiux sp.; assembly: GCF_004297105.1. GTDB lineage: Bacteria > Actinomycetota > Actinomycetes > Actinomycetales > Microbacteriaceae > Herbiconiux. The sequence goes on along the minus strand of NZ_SCVE01000006.1, from coordinate 115,196 downwards.
GATGATCATGGGCGCCCTCGCGGGCGTCTGGGGCGCCAGCCTCGGGGGGCCGCTGGTCGGACTCCTCGCCGGCATCGCCGTGGGACTCGTGATGGCCGTGGCGATGAACCTCGTGGTGTACCGCTTGCACGCCAACGAGATCGTCGTGGGCCTGGGCGTGACGATGCTGGGGCTCGGTCTCAGCACCTACCTCTTCCAGCTCTGGGTGCCGAGCGGGCAGACCAACGTCACCGTGCCCACCGTTCCCCGCACGGGACTCGGACCGCTGGCCGACATCCCGGTGATCGGGCCCGTGCTGTTCGGGCAGAGCCCACTCGTCTATCTCGCGGCGCTGCTGCTCCTCGTCGCCTGGGCCGTCATGCGGTTCACCCGGTTCGGCCTCGCCGTGCAGGCGGTGGGAACCGACCCGGCCTCGGCCGCTCTTCGCGGGGTGCGGGTGGAGCGCACCGGCGCATCCGCTCTGCTGATCGGGGGAGCGCTGGCCGGGCTCGGCGGCGCCGTCATCACGATCGGCACGATCGGATCGTTCACCCCCGACATCACCGCCGGTCGCGGCTACATCGCCCTGGCCATCGTGATCATGGGGCGCAGCCGCCCGGTCGGCATCGCGCTCGGCGCCCTGCTCTTCGCCTTCCTGCAGAGTTTCGCGCTGCTGTCGCAATCCACCGCGCTGACGCTCCCGAGCGAGGTGTACCAGTCGATACCGTATCTGGTGACCCTTGTGGTGCTCGTGATCACCTCACGCCGGCAACTGCGGAGGCTCTATCGCAGCACGAAGGTGAGTTCGACATGACCGATGAAGACCAGAGGGTGCTCGCGGGAGTGCTGCGTTTCGTGCGCGATGCCGCCGTATCCGGATCGACCCTGCCGGGCGAGGTGGAACTGGCCGAGCGGATCGGCTGCACCCGCAAGCAGGTGCGCGACGTGCTCGCCTCGCTCGAGCAGCAGGGCGTTGTGCTGCGCAGACAGGGCGCGGCCACCGAGGTCGATCCGGTCGCCACCCGCATGAGCGTGCGGTTCGAAGACCAGCTGGAATACAGCGTGCTGCTGCGCCAGCTCGGCTACGAGAGCAGCGTCGAGGTGCTGGAGATCTCCGATGTGCTCGTGCCGAAGGAGAGTGCCGGACTCCTGATGGTGGAGCCCGGCCGACCCGCCGCCCGGATCGTCAAGCGCTGGCGTGCCGACGGGGCCGTGGCCATGCTGGCCTTCAGCACCATGCCCCTGCCCTTCCCCCGTGACGACGTCGATCTCGGCGACTCGATCTACACGGCCGCCAAGAGGGTGTGGGGCGAGGCTGTCGCCTGGGAGGTGGCGACCCCCTCGGCCGAGGTGCTCAGCGAGGCGGATGCGGTGCTGTTCGAGCATCCGGTCGGCACGCCGGTGCTGACTCTCGACATCGTCGGCATCGGGCTGAGCGGCCGGCGGCTGTTCCATGCCCGTGAGCTGCACGACCCCAAGACCGTCTCGTATTCGATGATGCGCACCATCCGGCCCCCGCAGGTCTTCTCGACCGCGCGGTACCAGTTCTGACACCCATCCGCTCCACCCGAACCGCCCGACCGCTCGCGAAAGGACCGCCTTCATGCTCACACGACCCTCCCCGGTACAGGTTCCCGACCAGGAACTCGCCTGGATCGAGACGGCGAAGGCGCTCGCCGCGCAGCTGAGCCAGACGGTCGAGGCGGATGACGTGTCGGGTGAGCTTCCGGTGGAGCACCTGCGGGCGGTTGCGGAGAGCGGTCTCGATGCGGCATTCCTGCCCGTGGAGTTCGGTGGCGAGGCGCTGTCGTACGCCACGCTCTCGCAGGTGGTGCGCCTCTTCGCCGCAGCGCATCCGGCGGTCGCGGCGGTGTGGCTCATGCACATCGGGGCGGCGCACGCCCTCGTCACTCTGTCGCCGCCCTCGAGCGCGGCCTACTTCGCGGAGCGGCTGCGTTCGGGGGCACGGTTCTCGAACGCCCTCTCCGAGCCTGCCGGGGGCAACTTCTTCCTCTCTTCGCAGCAGGATCTCGAGCCGGCCGAGAATGGCTGGACCCTCACCGGGCGCAAGCTCTTCGTCTCGGGAGCAGAGATCGCCGACCATTTCTTCCTCAACGCCCGCGTCGACGGCGGCCCGGGCTTCTTCGGTGTCGACCGCGACGAGACGCTCTCCTTCCCGCCGATCGATCAGACCATCGGGATGCGGGCCACCCGGAGCCGCACGATCGTGTTCGATGGAACCCACCTCGCGGCCTCGAGGCGCTGCGGTGCGCCGCCCGTCGACTACTCGAATCTCATCTCGGTCGGCTTCGCCTCGCTGTCGATCGGAATCGCCGAATCGGCGATCGACGCGCTGACGGTGTCGGCAAACGCGAAGAAGGGGCCGGCGGCCGAACGGCTGGCCGATGCCTCCTGGGTGAAGTCGGAGACCGCGATGGTGTGGGCCGAGCTCCGCGCGGCGCGTCTGCTCGCCGAGCAGACCGCGTGGCTCGCCGACCGACGGGATCCGCACGCGATGGCCGCCGCGACCGAGTCGAAGATGCTCGCCAACGAGGTGGCGAAGAAGGCGGCGGCGCTCGCGCTCAAGGTGGGCGGCGGCGGCGCCTACCTCGCCCGGTCGCCCATCCAGCGCATCTTCCGGGACGCCCAGGCCGGGGCTCTGATGGCGTACTCGGTGCCGTTCAGCCAGGAGCTCGTCGGAGGGTGGGTTCTCTCCGAGGCACCTGTCAGCGTATAGGTGTGGCAATCCTAAGTAAGGCATGCCTATACTGATGTCAAATGTATGTGATCGCTTCCGACTCGACCGTCGTCTCTCGTGCCGCAGGCCGTGTGCTCATCGCCGGTACCGAGGCCAACCTCGATGAGGTGCGGGCCGTCGTCGCCACCCTGGGCGACCGGGCGCGCGGTCAAATCTTCGTCGAGGTTCCCGACGCCGGTCACATCGATCCCATCGCCACGCCCGAGCGCGTCACCGTGACGTGGCTCACCCGCGACACCCGTTCCGGCGAGATGGGCACGGGCCTCGCCTGTGCCCCCGGCCAGGCTCTGGGCCGCGCCATCCGCGCCTGGGTCGGCGAGATGTCGACCGGGGTCTCCGAGATCGATGGCGACGACGTGTGCGTGTGGATCGGCCGCGACGTGCCGAACGACTACGTCCTGGTCTGAGCCGATGGCTCGCCCTTCGGGCGAAGCGTGCGCGCGACGTGCCACGAAGTGTTGTCGTGGCACGTCAGTTGCCACAACTTGTGGCAAGTCGAACGACTCAGCGGCGCGGTAGGTAGTTGCCGTCTTCGAGGCCGGCCTCGATCTCGAAGTGGTTGCTCAGGGGGTTCTGCCCGGCCAGCGCGTAGAGCAGCGGGAACATCATCCCGTACCGCATCCACTGCTGACGATGAATCGCCTCGTGCCGCAGCACGTGGGCCGCATCGTTCGTGTCGGTGAGGTACACCCCACCCACGCAGGTCCCCCCGCGCCGGAAGGCCCACGTCGGCAGCCGGGTGAACACGAACAGGCCGTCGACCCGGCGGGGGAGCCGCCGGCTGAAGAGCAGACCCACGCCGAGTCCCACCGCCGTGGCGTAGAGGTAACCGGCGAGAGCGAGCGGCGGGAAGTACAGGATGCTCCGCACCCTGGCCATCACCGGCCCCCCGTAGCGGGTCTCCGTCATGCGCTGTCGCGTCCGTACGTCTCGAGCAGCCGCAACCACACCTCGCTGATGGTCGGATACGACGGAACCGCGTGCCACAGCCGTTTCAGCGGCACCTCGCCCACCACCGCGATGGTGGCCGAGTGCACGAGCTCCTGCACATCCGGTCCGACGAAGGTGGCGCCGAGCAGCACCGAACGGTCTTCATCGACGACCATGCGGGCGGTCCCCGTGTAGCCGTCGATGTGCACGCTCGCCCCGGCGACGTTGCCGATCTCATAGTCGACCACGCGCGTGCGGTAGCCTGCCTTCTCGGCCGCGGCCGCGGTCAGCCCCACGGAGGCGACCGGAGGGTCGGTGAAAGTCACCTGCGGCACGGCCTCGTTGTCGGCGGTGGCCACGTGACGGCCCCAGGCCACGTCGTCGACCGGCTTTCCCGTGGCGCGCGCGGCGATCACGTCGCCCGCCGCCCGCGCCTGGTACTTGCCCTGATGGGTGAGCAGCGCCCGGTGGTTCACATCGCCCGTGGCGTAGAGCCAGTCGCCCTCGAGGGGCGCGCCATCGACCAGCACACGCAGGGAGTCATCCGTCTCCAGCCACCGGTCGGGCTCGAGGCCGATGGCCTCGAGGCCCAGGTCTCCGGTGCGCGGATGCCGCCCGGTGGCCACGAGGATCTCCTCCGACTCCACGACCGAGCCGTCGGCGAGGGTCGTGCGCACGACACCGTCGTCGCCCCGCGAGACCGAGGCCGGCGACGTGTTGAGTCGCAGGTCGACGCCGAGCTCCTTCAACGACGACGCCACGAGCTCGCCCGCGAACGGCTCCTGGGTGGCCAGCAGAGCACCTCGTGAGATCAGGGTGACGGATGTGCCGAAGCCCGCGTAGGCGGTCGCCATCTCGCAGGCCACCACGCCCCCGCCCACGATGGTGAGCCGGGCGGGTGCCGTGCGCGCGCTGGTGGCCTCCCGGCTCGTCCACGGCGTCGCCTCGGCGAGCCCCGGGATGTCGGGCAGCAGAGCGGTCGACCCGGTCGAGACCACGATCGCGTGCCGGGCACGCAGCGGCGAGGTGCTGCCGTCGGCGGCACGGATGCTGAGCTCCTTCACCCCGGTGAAGGTCGCGTGTCCGCGCACCAGGTCGATGCCGGCGCCGCTCACCCAGTCGGCCTGGCCCGAGTCGTCCCAGTTGCTCGTGAACGAGTTGCGGCGCTCGAAGACGGCGGCCACGTCGATGTCACCGGTGACGGCCTGTCGGGCGCCGCCGACGTTCTTCGCGGCACGTACGACCTCCCCGGCGCGCAAGAGCGCCTTCGAGGGCATGCAGGCCCAGTAGGAGCACTCACCGCCCACGAGTTCGGCTTCGACGAGGGCAACGGTGAGACCGCCCTGCACTCCGCGGTCGGCGACGTTCTCGCCCACTGCGCCGGCGCCGATGACGATGAGGTCGTATTCGGTGGTCATTGCTGCTCCTCAGATCTACGGATGCTCTCATCCTCCACCGAGGAGGCGGAGGGCGCTCGTCGCGCGTCGGTCAGCGCACCAGCGCCGAGACGATTCGCAGGATGGTGGAGAGGTCGCCTGCCGCGGCATCCGGCTCCGATGGTGCGAACTCGGTGATCGCCGCGCCGGCCAGGGGGAACTCGGCGCGGAGGGCGGAGATGGCGGCGGTGAGCCGGCCGACCTCCAGGCCGAAGGGCTCGGGGAAGGCGACCCCGTCGATCTCGCTCGGGTCGAGCACGTCGAGGTCGACGTGCAGGTAGAGCGAGCGGGCGCCGGTGGCGCGCACCGCCGCCACGAGAGCGGATGGATCGCCGAGCTGGGCCGGCGCGAACACCGGCAGGCCGGCCTCGTCGATGTAGGCGGCCTCCGCGTCGTCGAGCGCCCGGGTGCCCGCCAGCACGACGCGCGCGGGGTCGATCACGGGGGAGGCCGCCAGTTCGGGCGGTCCGCCCCCCAGCAGCGTGCGCAGGACCATCCCGTGGAACGCCCCCGACGGCGACGATCCGGGGGTGTTGAGGTCGCCGTGGGCGTCGAACCACACGACGGCCAGACCGCCCTCGCCCGCCGAGGAGGCCGCAGCGGCGGCATGACGGATGCTCGCGAACTCCACGCCGCAGTCTCCACCGATCACGATCGGAGTGCCGGGCGTCTCCGCCAGAGCGAGCCCGATCGCCTCTGCCGCGGTCGAGATCGACGAGAACCGGTGCACCCCCGTGTCCAGGGATTCACCGGCTCCCGTCGGCATCTCGACCACGCGCGTGCTCGCGGAGGGCAGATCGCCGCGGATGGCCTCCGCGCCATCGATCAGTCGCATGGCCCGGGTGGACCCGGAGCCCTGCCACTGCGGAACGACGACGAAGCTCGCACTCACGACAGGGACGCGCCTATTCGCCGCTCGTGACCGCGGGCGTGACCGGTGCGGCCGACGAGCCGGACTTCAGCGCGGCCAGCCGGGCCTCGACCTCGGTGAGCTCGCCCAGGTCGTCGAGGCTCTCGAACTGCGAGTCGAGGCTGGAGGCGTTCAGCTCCTCCTGGCCGCGCACCCGGGCCTCCTCGCGGCGGATCTTGTCCTCGAACCGGCCGAGGTCGCTCGACGGGTCGAGCACGTTGATGTTCTTCAGCGCATCCTGAACCTGACCCTGCGCCTCGGCGGTCTTGGCGCGGGCCACCAAGTTGTCGCGCTTCGTCTTCAGCTGGCTGAGCTTCTCCTTCATCGAGGCGAGACCGGCCTTGAGCTTCTCGACCGACTCGGTCTGCGAGGCGATCGACGGCTCGGCGTCCTTCGCCTCCTTCTCGGAGCCGAGCTGGCGGGTGAGCGCCACCTTGGCGAGGGCGTCGAACTTGTCGGCATCGACCGTGTTGCCCGCTGCGCGGTACTTGTCGGCCTGCGTGCTGGCGGCGAGGGCCTTGCGGCCCCAGTCCTCGGCGGCGGCGACATCTGCGCGGTGGTCGTCCTCCAGCAGACGGAGGTTTCCGATGGTCTGCGCGATGGCGCTCTCCGCATCGGCGATGTTCGAGGTGAAGTCACGCACCAGCTGGTCGATCATGAGCTGGGGGTCTTCCGCCTGGTCGATCAGTGCGTTGATGTTCGCTTTCGCGAGCTGGGCGATACGTCCGAAGATGGACTGCTTGTTCGACATCGTTGTTCTCCTTGCTCAGTCCGGTGCACGTGCGACCGGGGTGGTTGCGGGTGGTTCGTGGTTCGTGTCGTGACGACGGGTGCGTGCGGGTCAGATCGTCGTCGTGGGGAGGCATCCCGTGGATCTCGTCGTGATCAGAATCGGCCTCCGCCCCCGCGCCGGCCGCCGCCGCCGCTGAATCCGCCGCCGCTCGACCGCCGCGAGCCGCCACCGCCGCCGCGGCTTCCGCCGCCCCAGCCGGAGGAGCCGCCGCCGAACCCGCCCAGGCCGCCGAACCCGCCCGAGGAGCGGCCCGCGCCCCCGCCGCCGAGGAGCCCGCCGATGATGCCGCCGAGCAGGGCGCCGCTGAAGTCGCTGCCGCCTCCTCCGCCCCCGGAACCCTGCATCGGCCCCGACTGCGCCCAGCTCACGTCCTGCTGGGCGGAGGCGGATGCGCGGGCCGCCAGTTGCGACGCACTCGTGGCCTCCCGCAACGACGTCTCCGGATCGCTCGACGCGATCGAGAGAGCGAGGTCGAGGTGCCGCTGCGCCTCGGAGAGCCGGGTGCGGGCATCCGCCCCCACCGCGCCGCGCCGGGTCTGCAGGTAGCTCTGGGTGGCCTGGATCTCGCTCTGCGCAGTGGTGATGGCACGGTCGCGCTGCGCCACGAGACGGGCCAGGCGTTCTTCTTCGCCGCGCACCGTGGCCAGGGCCTGGTCGAGCGGGGCGTCTGCCTGGTCGAGCGCGGTCTTCGCGTTCAACGGGTCGCGCCCGCCGATGCTCCTCGCCCGCTGAACTTCTACGCCCAGTGCGGCGGCGAGCGGCGCGAGACCGGCCGCCGCCGGGTTGCCGGCGGCCTGCAGGCGCTGCACGTCGGCCAGATCCTGCTCGGCATCGGCGAGCGAGGCCGCGAGGGCGGTGGATGCGGCCGCGAGGTCGTGCTCGAGGGTGGCAACGGCTCCGGTGACCGTCTGTGCCTGCGCCACCGCTTGACGGGCGTTGCGGATGCGCAGCGCGGCCTGAGCGGTGTCGCCCGCGGCGATCGCGGCGGAGGCCGCCCCCAGCTCGTTCTCGGCGAACGTGCGCAGGCTGTCGGACTGCTCGACGCTGCCGCTCACCGTCAGGAGTGCGGGGGCGTCGTAGTTCTGGCCGAGTCGCACGAGGCGCTCACGCGCATCCGTGCCACTGCCGGCGAGAGCAGCGAGTTCTGCCTTGGCGGTCTCGAGTGCGGGTGCAGGGTCGCGCTCCACGTCGCGCAGCGCGGTGAAGGCCTCGGCCTGGTCGTCGAGACGGTCGGCGGCCTGGTCGCAGATCGCGATGATCTGCTCCGACCAGGCGCGTCGCTCCTCGTCGGTGTCGGGCACCGCATCGTCGAGCTTCTGCTTGAGCGCGAAAGCCTGCGAGAGCGAGGACTTCACCTCGTCGAGAACCGTCGAGAACGTCTGTGTGGCCTCGGCACCGAACTGCGCCACGGCGAAGCCGAGTTCCTGGGTGCTGGTGGTCACGGCGTCGTCGAGGTCGATCAGTACGGCGCCCACCCGCTGGTCGAGCTCTTTCTGCGTCGGCCCGGCTTCCGCGGCCGTCTTGTTGACACCCGCGTCGATCTTCCGGCGCCGGCGCAGGAGGAAGACCGCGAGCACCACCGCCACGGCCACGATGATGAGGATGGCGATGAGCCAGATGAAGCCGCCCACTCCCACGAGCGCGCTGTCGGTCGTGCCGCTGCTGCCGAGCTCCCGGCCGATACCCTGGGCCGCTCCGATCGCGGCGCCGGCCCAGTCGTTGTCGCGGAGCGCGGGAACGATGTCGTCGTTCTCGATGGTGGTCAGCTGGCTGTCGCTCAGTGCGAAGTCGGAGTCGACCGAGAGCTGGTACACGCGGTCGTCCGTCGCCACGGCGAGCAGCACGTCGTTGGTGCCGAACTGGTTGGTCTGTGCCACCTCGTTCGCCCAGGCCTGCCGGTCGGAGGGGTTCGTGAACGAGTCGGTGTACACCACGAAGAGGTTGACGCCGTGTTCGGTGGCGAGGCTGTCGAGCGCATCCTGCACCCGGGCCTGGTCGCCTCCCAGCACTCCCGACTCATCGACGATGTACCGGCCGTCGAGCGACACGGGGTCTCCGGCGAAGGCGGGTGCGGCCGGGGCGACGGCGATGACGCCCAGCACGGCGGCGGACAGGACGACGGCGGCGCTGACGAGTCTGGTTCTGAGGCTCGCCGCGCGGCGAGTGCGATGCGGGTGTCTCATTGCTCTGAAGTTTAGGAGGGCTGGTGAGGAATCGTCCATCGATCTGGGGGTTCTCCTCAGGAATCCCGAGCGCTTGCCGAACGGCGGCCGGATGTGCCAGGCCGAACCGCCCGTATGTTTCACTTCGTTACCCGTGCGGATGCGCGCCGACAGGCGGACGAAGAGGATGGTCTCTGTGCAGCCCGCCAACCGCCTCAGCGTCGTCATCGTGACGGAGTCGCGGCCGCACGCCCTCGACTACCAGGCGTACTCGTCGCTGCTCGTGTCGCGCGCCGTCCAGGCGGCCACCGGCGCCGGCTGGGCCGTCGATCTGGTGGCTGCCGGTGACCTCGGCACGGTCGAGACGCTGCGTCGCACCGACGGTTCCGCCGCCCTCGTGGTGCTCGGCGGCGAAGACATCGCGCCGGAGTTCTACGGAGCGGCCCGCGGCTACCGCGCCGAAGGCGCCCACGTCGAGACCGCCGACGAGGCTCAGATCGCCCTGGTTCAGCGCGCGGCCGACCGTGGCACCGCCGTTCTCGGCATCTGCCGCGGGCACCAGATCATCGATGTCGCTCTCGGCGGCACGCTCCTGCAGGATCTCGGTGAGACCCACGACCACCGCAACGACGGTGTGCCGATCACCTCGGTGATGTCCGACCACTCGGTGGCGATCCAGGCAGGCAGCCGCATCCTCGGCCGCTTCGCGCCGTCGCTCCTCACGCGCAGCGCCCACCACCAGGCCGTCGACCTGCTCGGTGGCGGCCTCCGGGTCGCCGCGCACGCCCACGACGGACTCGTCGAGGCGATCGAGCACGAGTCGCTTCCCCTGCTCGGGGTGCAGTGGCACCCCGAAGACCCCGGTGCGGTGCGTGGCCAGTTCGCGGCGCTGCTCGGCGCGGTGACGGATGCCGCGGGCATCTCGGCAGCCGGCTGTTCCGTGGCTGCCGAGCGCCCGCGCGCCGCATCCATCGCCGCCTGAGCGATCCCACACCGCCCTGCAGGCGCCGCTGCTCCAGGAGGAGAGTGGGCCCCGACCTCTCGATGGGGGCATCCGTGGATCGCGGACTATAAACCCGCCCTTTCGGATTTCGCTGTCACAAACATCGGCGAGTTGCTAATGTGGTCAGCGTTGTTGCTGTTACGCGTGTGACTGGAGTGATTCGGTTTCGGGCGTCACTCGAATGGTCAGGGGAAATCATGCGGGCACTCTCCGCTGTCGGAACGGTTCGACGTCGCACGATCGCGGGCGTCGCACTGGCCTCGGCCGGGGTGCTCGCCGCCACCCTTCTCATCACCTCGCCCGCCGCCGCCACCGACTATCCGTCGTGGAACGACGTCGTCGCCGCCAAGGCGAACGAAGCGACGAAGCAGAGCCAGATCTCCGAGTTGCAGGGCCTGATCAGCGGTCTGCAAGCACAGGTCGATGCCGCACAGGCGGTTGCGCAGCAGGCCTGGGACGCCGACCAGACGGCGCAGAACGCCCTCGCCGACGGCACACGCAGATCCGACGAGCTCGCGGCGCAGGCCGAGGCCGCGGCCACGCAGTCCGAGGCCTCCAACAAGCGTGCAGCGGCGCTCGCGGCGCAGTTCGCCCGCACCGCCGGCTCCGACCTCACCTCGCAGCTCGTGATCTCCGGGAGCGACAGCAGTGACCTGCTGTACCAGCTCGGTGCGATGTCGAAGCTCAGCGAGACCAGCCAGACCGTGTTCCAGAAGGCCGAGCAGGATGCCAACACGGCGTCGTCGCTCAGCGACCAGGCGGGTGTGGCGAAGGCCGAGCTCGAGAAGCTCGCGGCGGCCGCAGCGGCATCCCTTCAGTCGGCGGTCGACGCGCAGAAGGCCGTGCAGAGCGCGCTCATCGAGCAGGAGAACCACCAGGCCGAGCTGACGGTTCAGCTCGCCGCCCTGCAGGAGAACACGATCACCACCGAGGCCGACTACCAGGCCGGCGTCGAAGCAGAGCGCGTGCGCAAGGTCGCAGCGGAGCAGGCGGCAGCCGCGGCGGCTGCGGCGGCGGCGGCCGCAGCGACACCCTCGGCGGGATCCGGCGGCTCCTCGAGCGGGGGATCCTCCAGCAGCTCCGGGGGCGGCTCGTCGAGCGGCGGCTCGAGCGGCGGATCATCCGGTGGGGGTGGATCCTCGGGCGGCGGCGGAATCGTGGTCTCCCCACCCAGCCAGTCGTACAGCGGCCAGGCCGTTGTGGACTACGCCGAGCAGTTCGTGGGCGTCGTGCCCTACGGCTGGGGCGCAGACCCCAACGACAGCTTCGGCTGCGACGGCCTCACGCAATACGTCTTCAAGCAGTTCGGCATCTACCTGCCCCGCACGGTCAGCAACCAGGCCGCGATGGGTGTGCGGGTCTCCGCGCAGAACGCCCAGGCGGGCGACCTGGTGGTGTGGCCGGGCCAGCACATCGGCATCTACGACGGGCGCGGTGGCGTCATCCATTCGCCCGACTGGGGCCGGTATGTCACCCACGCCACGGGGCTGTGGGGCAGCTACTACTTCGTCCGCCTGGTCTGATCGGGCCGGGAACGGCTCAGCTGACCGCGTGGTCGGCGTACGACGTGACCGACTCGATCGTTCCGTCGGCGTTGCGCACGATGTGGTCGCAGCGCCGTGATCGCGCCCAGGTGCGGCCCTCGGCTATGGCCTGGGTGCGGATGACGTGCACCGACAGGTCGGTCTCTTCGTCCTGCATCCTGTTGTGCCACATGTTGTGGCTGCGGTAGGTCTCGACAGCACTCATTCTCGGATCCTTCATCATCGACGGATGTCACGGATGGGTAGTCCGCGTGGGACCACATTTTAGAGGTTCCCGCGCTGAAGATGTGCCGGATCACGATGATTTCTCGGGATGTGCCGCGTGAGTCCCGAGAGTGCCGAGGGCCCGGCTACGACCGGATGATGCGGTGTCGCCGGCGAATCGTGAGCAGCGTCACGGCCGCACCGAGTGCGAGCAGTGCGGATGCCCCTCCCACGAGTGCGGGGGTGTCGGCCGAGCCGGTGGCGGCGAGCGTCGTGCCCGTGGTGGTGCGCACGGTGGTGTCGCCCGGCGTGAGGGGTGTGGGGCTCGTCGTCGGGGTCGGTGCCGGTGCGATGGTGATCGTGTAATCGATCGAGACGTCGGGCGACGTTCCATTGGTCACCGTCAGGGTGAAGGTCGTGGTGCCCTCTCCCGTCGGTGTGCCGGTGATCTCGCCCGTGACATCGTCGATGCTGAGTCCGGGCGGCAATGAACCGGAGGTCACGATGTAGTGCGGTGCCGGGCTGCCGGTGGCGGTGACGGTGTGCGTGTACGGGGTGCCGGCGACACCGCTCGGCGGAGCCTCGGAGGTGATGGCCGGGGCGGTGTCGCCGTCGGCGGATCGGCCGCCGCACGCATTCGACACCGTGACGCGGTTGTTGTCAAGAGTCACCGCGGCGACGCGGGCGAGAAGCCGTCCGTCGACCCGGGCGCCGGTGGTCGCGGTGATGGAGGCCTGGGCCATGATCGTCCCGACGAAGTTCGAGTCGGTGCCGAGCTCGGCGGAACTGCCGATCTGCCAGAACACGTTGCAGGCGCTGGCGCCGCCGCTGAGCGTGATCCGCGAGTCGGCGGCGGTGGTGAGGCCCTCGGTTGCCTGGAAGACCCAAACCGATTCGGCCGTTCCGGCGAGGGTGAGTTCGCCGGTGATCCCGAGATTCAGACCTCGGTACACACCTGGGGTCAGTGACAGGCCACCGAGTTCGGCATACGTTCCCGGCATCGGAGTGAGACCCGCGGCCACCCCATAGGCGGTGGTGAGGTCGGCCTGCGCCTGGGCAGGCTCGGTGGCGGGTGGTGCGTATGTGGTCCCGTTCACGATTCCCGGGGGGAATCCGGTGATGGAGGTGCCGGGGCTCACACCGAGGTCGCCGTTCAGCACCGAACTCCCGGTGTTGGTCACGGCCGCGGCCCCGAGCACGCTGTAGCTGGTCGCGGTGCCGAGGTCGATCGGGCCGCCGTCAGCCGGCGGAATCGCCTGCGCGGCCGATGCGGAGACTGCCACCAGGCCCGCGGCCAAGCCGAGAGTGACTACAACCGTCGTGGTTTTTCGAGAACTCGTGCGTCGCATGTGCCTGCTCCACCCCATTGGAGGGGCACACCCACCGGGGACAGTCATCCCCGCGTACCTCTGCTGTCTCCAGGTCTACCACCGAGTGGATTCGTCGCAAAGGGGCTTAAGTCCATTTATCGGACGCGATCAGACGAGTGTGCCCCCAGTAGGATTTGAACCTACGGCCTTCTGCTCCGGAGGCAGACGCTCTATCCCCTGAGCTATGGGGGCCCGGGGTGCGTGTCAAGGGTAGCAGGGATGCGCGGCGCAGCCGGTCACGATGCCGTCTGTTTCACGCGGGTGATGCGCACCGCTCGGATCGTGACAGGATCGATCCCATGCAGCGATCCGTCACCGCTTACATCGACGCCCGAATCGACCAGGCCACATCGGTGGTGTTCTCCATCGCCGCGACGAGGGGGCCGGAATTCAGCCGCGAACGCGTCGAGTACGCGATCAACGGGAAGCAGATCGAACCGCTCGAGATCCTCGATCTGCACGGCACACGGCTGCACCGGTTCGACGTGCCCGTCGGCCGCTTCACGGCGGTGTACGAGGCCGTGGTCGAGGGCAAGGCCGATCCGGCGCCCGTCGATGACGTCGACCTCATCCGCTACCTCCGTCCGAGCCGCTACTGCGAGTCCGACACCCTCGCGCCCACGGCGCTGGGGGAGTTCCGAGGTCTCTTCGGCAAAGACCTCCTCGAGGCCATCAGCTCCTGGGTGGGCTCCGAGCTCAGCTACGTTCCCGGTTCGTCGGCGCCCACCGACGGAGCTGTGCAGACCCTTCTTCTGCGCCAGGGCGTCTGCCGCGACTACGCACATCTCGTGATCGCACTCCTCCGGGCTCTCGACGTGCCGGCGCGCCTTGCGGCGGTGTACGCGCCGGGGCTGTCACCCATGGACTTCCACGCCGTGGCCGAGGCCTACGTCGACGGCGCCTGGAACGTGGTCGACGCCACCACGCTCGCGCCCCGGGAGAGCCTCCTCCGCATCGCCACGGGCCGGGATGCGGCCGACACGGCGTTCCTCACGAACCATGGCGGCCTGCTCACGCTCGACCACCTCGAGGTCTCCGCGGTGGTCGACGTGCTGCCGAACGACGACCTGTCGGTGCTGGTGCCGCTGCGCTGACGCGAAGCGGGCCGGCTGCCGCTGCGCCACGGCGGGGTGCCACCGCCCCGGAGCGGTAGAATCGTTCGCCGTGACTCCCGAAGCCCTCTCCGCGCACCTTTTCGCCATCGTCTCCGACCGGCTCGCCTCCGTCGAGGGCATCTCGATCACCGAGAGCGACGCCGCGCTGGAGCGCCCTCGCAACCGCGACCACGGCGACTGGGCCTCGAACATCGCCATGAAGCTCGCCAAGCGGCTGGGCCTCAGCCCGCGCGACTTCGCCCTCGAGCTGGCCCCCGCCATCGAGGCCATCGAGGGTGTCGCCGCGGTGGATGTCGCGGGTCCCGGGTTCATCAACATCACCCTCGAGACCGCCGCCGCGGCCGAGATCGCCCGTACGATCGTCGACGCCGCCGAGAACTACGGCCACAACGAGGTGCTGGCGGGCCACGTCATCAACATGGAGTTCGTGTCGGCGAACCCGACCGGCCCGCTGCACATCGGTCACACCCGCTGGGCCGCTCTCGGCGACTCGATCGCGCGCGTGCTGCGCGCATCCGGGGCCCAGGTCACCGCCGAGTACTACATCAACGACGCGGGCAGCCAGATGGATGTGTTCGGTCTCTCCGTGCTCGCCGCGGCCAAGGGTCTGCCCACTCCCGAGAAGGGCTACCCCGGGCCCTACATCGGCGAACTCGCCGAGCGCGTCGTCGCCGCGGTGCCCGATCTGCTCGAGAAGCCCGACGACGAAGCCGTCGCCATCGCCCGCGACCTGGCCTACGAGCTCCAGCTGGCCGAGATCAAGCAGTCGCTCGAGAACTTCCACGTGCACTTCGACGTGTTCTTCTCCGAGCGGGCTCTTCATGCTCCGGATGCCGCCACCGGGCTCACCGCCATCGACGACGCCGAGGCGCGCCTACGTGCCCAGGGTCATGTCTACGAGGCCGACGATGCCGTCTGGGTGCGCACCACCGACTTCGGCGACGACAAAGACCGGGTGCTCACCCGCGGCAACGGCATCGTCACCTATTTCGCCGCCGACGCGGCCTATTACCTCTCGAAGAAAGACCGCGGTTTCGGCGAGAAGATCTATCTCCTCGGTGCCGACCACCACGGCTACGTGGGGCGCCTCAAGGCTCTCGCGGCCGCGGCCGGCGACGATCCCGCCACCCTCTCGGTGCTCATCGGGCAGCTCGTGAACCTGAACGGTGCCAAGCTCTCGAAGCGCGCCGGCAACATCATCGAGCTCGACGATCTGCTCTCCTGGCTGGGTGCCGATGCGCTGCGCTACTGGCTGGCCCGCTACCCGGCCGACTCGCCGCTCGCACTCGACGGGGAGAAGCTGCGCTCACGCACCAACGACAACCCCGTGTTCTACGTGCAGTACGCGCACGCCCGCACCCGTTCGGTGGCCCGCAACGCCGCCGAGGCCGGCGTCACGCGCGCCGACTTCGAGCCCGCGCTGCTCGTGCATCCCACCGAGACGGCGCTCATCGGCGCGCTGCAGGAGTTCCCGCGCATCGTGGCCCACTCGGCCGAGCTGCGCGAGCCGCACCGCATCGCCCGCTACCTCGAGGAGCTGGCCGGCTTCTACCACCGCTGGTACGACGCGTGCCGCGTGCTGCCCTTCGGCGACGAGGAGCTCGCGCCGATCCACGGCACGCGGCTCTGGCTCAACGACGCCACGGGTCAGGTCATCCGCAACGGGCTCGACCTGCTCGGGGTGTCGGCGCCCGACCGCATGTAGCACCCCTGTCGCGGGCGGGGGAGCATGCCACTATGGAGGCATGACCGCGCCCTATCCCGTCGCCGCCCCCGTCGAGCCGCCCAAGAAGCGCTCGCTCCGCTGGCTGTGGTGGCTGATCGGCATCGTCGTGGTGCTGGCCGTGGTGGTCGTGATCGCGGATGTCGCCACGCGCGCCTACGCCGAGAGCCGGGCGTCGGCCGAGATCGCGTCGTCGCTTCCCGACAACGTGCAGGGCGACATCGACGTCACGATCGGAGGAGCGTCGTTCCTGGCCCAGGTGGTGACCGGTCGCATCAGCGAGGTCACGCTCGACGCCCCCGATCTCACGGTGAGCGGCGTGCCGGTGTCGGCGCACGTGGTGGCCGACGGCGTGCCCACCGATCTGAGCCAGCCGATCGACCAGGTGCACGCCACTCTCACGCTCGACCAGGACGCGGTCGACAAGGTCATCTCGATTCCCGGCGGGTCGGGTCTCGTGCTCGGCGACGGCCAGGTCTCCTACGACGGAAGCCTGTCGGTTCTGGGGTTCACCGTCGGCTATCACGTCACCGGTGAGGTCACCGCATCCGGTACCGACGTCATGATCCAGCCCGGAGCGGCCACGCTCGACCAGGGTGCGGGCAGCCTCAACCTCGATCTCGACCAATTGCTCGGAGGCGTCACCAACAAGCCCATCACCGTCTGCGTGGCGAACTACCTGCCGCAGGGCGCACAGATCGAGTCGCTCACGGTCACCGAAGGGCAGGCCAGCGTGAACCTCACCGCACGCGGGTTCGTGGCGAACGAGCAGAGCTTCAGCACCATGGGCACCTGCGGCTGAGCGGCAGCGCTGGGCGGCTCTACCGCTAAGATCGTCGGTAGATCCGAGTGTTCATGCCTCGGAGTCGGCTTCAGGGACCAAGCCAGGTCCGCTCGCCCCTTGTGCCATCCAGACACCTAAGGGATCCGTCCATGACCTCCAGCCCGCTCGCGCCCGACTGGCTCGCGCACCCCCACGACGCGGATGCGCTGCCGTCGCCGATCTGGCCCGCCGGCGCCGCTCGCACCGAATCGGGTGAGATCGCCTTCGCGGGCGTCCCGGCCTCCGATCTCGCGGCACGCTTCGGCACGCCCCTCTACGTCATCGACGAGACGGATGCGCGCACCCGCGCCCGGGGCATCCGCACCGCCTTCCAGACCGAGGCCGCCCGGGTCGGCACGAGCTGCACCGTCTACTACGCCGGCAAGGCCTTCCTCAGCATCGAGGTGGCGCGCTGGATGGCCGAGGAGGGGCTCTCGGTCGACGTCTGCAGCGGCGGTGAGCTCGCGGTGGCCCTTGCCGCGGGGGTCGACCCCGCGCACATCGGCCTGCACGGCAACAACAAGTCGCTCGCCGAGATCGACCGCGCCGTGGCCGTCGGCGTCGGCGTGATCGTGATCGACAGCGCCATCGAGGTCGAGCGGGTGGCCGAAGCCGCGCAGCGGCACGGCCGCATCCAGGATGTGCGCCTGCGTGTGAACAGCGGGGTGCACGCCCACACCCACGACTTCCTCGCCACGGCGCACGAAGACCAGAAGTTCGGTGTGAGGCTCGACCAGGGCGCCGAGTACGTCGCCGCCATCCGCGCGCACGACTCGCTCGCGTTCCGTGGCCTGCACTGCCACATCGGCTCGCAGATCTTCGGCTCCGACGGCTTCGCCGAATCGGCCGCCCGCCTGCTCGAGCTGCACGCCCGGCTGCTCGAGGGCGGCGCGGTGCCCGAGCTGAACCTGGGCGGCGGCTTCGGCATCGCCTACACCACGGCCGACGATCCCACGCCGGCTCCCGAGCTCGCCGCCGTGATCGTGGATGCGGTCGCGGCCGAGTGTGCCCGGCTCGGCATCCCGGTGCCCGGTCTCGCCTTCGAGCCCGGCCGCTCGATCATCGGCACGGCGGGTGTCACCCTCTACGAGGTGGGCACGGTCAAAGACGTGCTGGTGAGCATCCCGGGCGAGGGAGCGGATGCGCACCCCACCGACTCGGTGCGCCGCTACGTCAGCGTCGACGGCGGCATGAGCGACAACGCCCGGCCCGCCCTCTACGGCTCCGACTACTCCGTTCGCCTTGCGTCGCGCGCCTCGGCCGCCGACCCGGCCCTCGTGCGCGTGGCCGGCAAGCACTGCGAAAGCGGTGACATCGTGGTGTACGCCGACTACCTGCCGGGCGACGTGCAGCCCGGCGACCTGCTCGCGGTGCCCGCCACCGGCGCTTACTGCTGGTCGCTGGCGAGCAACTACAACTACCTCGGCCGCCCCGCGGTCGTCGCCGTGCAGAACGGTGAGGCACGCGTGATCGTGCGCCGCGAGACCGAGCACGACCTCCTCGCACGCGATGCCGCGTACGTCGGCCCAGACTCCCTTGGAACCCTCTCATGATCGAATACCGCAATCTCAGGATCGCCCTCCTCGGCGCCGGCAGCGTCGGATCCCAGGTGGCGCGGCTGCTGCTCGAGAACCGCGACGAACTGGCAGCCCGCGTGGGTGCCGGCCTCGACCTCATCGGGGTCGCCGTGCGTGACATCGACGCCCCGCGCGACACCGCCATCCCGCGCGAGCTGCTCACCACGGATGCCTCGACGCTCATCCAGTCGGCCGACATCGTGATCGAGTTGATGGGCGGCATCGAGCCGGCCCGTCAGTACATCCAGCTCGCGATCGCCTCAGGCGCCGACGTCGTCACGGGCAACAAAGCGCTGCTCGCCACCCACGGCCCAGAGCTCTTCGACGCCGCCGACCGGGTGGGCGCGCAGCTCTACTACGAGGCGGCCGCCGGTGGGGCCATCCCCATCATCCGTCCGCTCCGCGACAGTCTCGCGGGAGATCGCGTCGACCGTGTGATGGGCATCGTGAACGGCACCACGAACTTCATCCTCGACCGCATGGACGTCGAGGGCGACACGTTCGAGAACGCCCTCGCCGTGGCCACCGAGCTCGGCTACGCCGAGGCCGACCCCACCGCCGATGTCGAAGGGTTCGATGCCGCGCAGAAGGCCGCGATCCTCGCCTCGCTCGCGTTCCACACCGCCGTGCCGGTGGAGTCGGTGCACCGCGAGGGCATGACCACGGTCACCGCCGCGCAGATCGACTCCGCGCAGAAGGCCGGCTACGTCGTGAAGCTGCTCGCCATCTGCGAGCGGTTGGTCGACCCGGAGACGGGCATCGAGGGGGTCGTGGCGCGCGTTCATCCCGCACTCATCAGCCGGATGCATCCGCTCGCCGCGGTGCACGGGGCCAAGAACGCGGTGTTCGTGCAGGCCGAGGCCGCGGGTGACCTGATGTTCTACGGGGCCGGCGCCGGGGGAGTGGAGACGGCCTCCGCGGTTCTCGGCGACCTCGTGTCGGCCGCGCGCCGGCACGTCGCGGGCGGCCCGGGCACGGGGGAGTCGACGCACGCGAACCTGCCGATCCTCGGCATCGGCGCCGTGATCACCCGCTACCAGTTGACCCTCATCGTCACCGACAAACCGGGTGTGCTGGCGCAGATCGCCGGCCTGTTCAGCGAGCACGGTGTCTCCGTGGAGGCCGTGCAGCAGACGGTCGCCACCGCCTCTGCGGCCGGGTCGGCATCGGAGTCGGATGCACTCACCGCTACCCTTGTCATTGTCACCCACGAAGCCACCGAAGCCGCCCTCGCGGCCACGGTGGCGGCTGTTTCGGCGAACGACGCCGTCGTTCGGGTCGAATCAGTCCTACGAGTTGAAGGAGAAACGCCCTAGTGGCCGACAGCACCCCCCGTATCCCGTCCCGCCAGTGGCGCGGGGTCCTTCACGAGTACGCCGACCGTCTCGACATCACCGACGCCACCCCGGTGGTCACGCTCGGTGAGGGCGGCACCCCCCTCATCCCGGCGCCGGCGCTCTCCGCCCGCACGGGTGCGAAGGTGTACATCAAGTTCGAGGGCATGAACCCCACGGGTTCGTTCAAAGACCGCGGCATGACGATGGCCATCTCGAAAGCCGTCGAGCACGGCGCGAAGGCCGTCATCTGCGCCTCCACCGGCAACACGTCGGCCTCGGCCGCCGCCTACGCCACGCACGCCGGCATCACCGCCGCCGTGCTGGTGCCCGAAGGCAAGATCGCGATGGGCAAGCTCAGCCAGGCCATCGCGCACAACGCCCAGCTCATCCAGGTGCAGGGCAACTTCGACGACTGCCTCGACCTCGCGCGCGACCTCTCGGCGAACTACCCGGTGCACCTCGTGAACTCGGTGAACCCCGATCGCATCAACGGCCAGAAGACGGCCGCCTACGAGGTGGTCGAGGTGCTGCAGGACGCGCCCGACTTCCACCTGCTGCCCGTCGGCAACGCGGGCAACTACACCGCCTACTCCCGCGGCTACGCCGAAGAGCTGGAGCGGGGCGTCGTCACGAAGCTGCCTCGCATGTTCGGCTTCCAGGCCGAGGGTTCCGCGCCCATCGTGCTCGGCCACGTGGTGAAGAACCCCGACACCATCGCCAGCGCGATCCGCATCGGCAACCCGGCCTCCTGGGAGCTCGCTCTCGCCGCGCGCGAGTCGACCGACGGCTACTTCGGTGCGATCAGCGACGAGAACATCCTCGCCGCACACCGCATCCTCTCGGCCGAGGTCGGCATCTTCGTGGAGCCGGCCTCCGCCATCGGCGTCGCAGGCCTGCTCGAGCGCTCCGACGCCGGGGTCATCCCCGCGGGCGCCACCGTGGTCATCACGGTCACGGGTCACGGTCTGAAAGACCCGCAGTGGGCTCTCCGCGGCGAAGACGGGGGAGAGGTCAAGCCCACCGTCGTGTCGGTCGACTCCGCCGAGATCGCCGGCGTGCTCGGCCTCCAGAAAGCTGCTTCGTGAGCCTCGGCGCCATCCCCGTGGGCCGCTCGGTCACCGTGCGCGTTCCCGCGACCACGGCGAACCTCGGTCCCGGCTTCGACACACTGGGCCTCGCACTCGCCCTCTACGACCAGCTAACCGTCACCGTCCGCGACGAGCCGGGTGCGTTCGTCGACGTCGACGGCGTGGGTGCCGGCGAGGTGCCGACGGATGAGAGCAACCTCGTCGTGCGGGCCATCGCCCACACCTTCGCCGCCTACGGGCAGGAGCTGCCCGGCCTGCACCTCGAGGCCCACAACGTGATTCCGCACGGTCGGGGGCTCGGGTCATCCGGAGCGGCCATCGTGTCGGGCATCATGGCGGCCAAGGGGCTGCTCGAGGGCATCGTCGAGATCGACTCGCTCGGGCTGCTCGCCCGGGCGACCGAGCTCGAGGGGCACCCCGACAACGTGGCGCCGGCGCTCTTCGGTGGCCTCACCATCGCCTGGGTCACTCCCGAGGGGCCGCAGTTCAAGAAGCTGATCGTGCACCGCGGCGTCTCGCCCTTGGTGCTCGTGCCGCAGGAGACCATGTCGACCGCGCTCGCGCGCAGCCTGCAGCCCGAGTCGGTGCCGCACGCCGACGCCATCTTCAATGTGTCGCGCTCAACGCTGCTCATCGCGGCGCTCATCCAGAGCCCCGAGCTGCTGCTCGCGGCCACGGAGGACAAGCTGCACCAGAGCTACCGGGCGAGTGCGATGCCCGAGACCGACCGGCTCATCCAGGCGCTGCGTGCCGAGGGCTTCCCGGCCGTCGTGTCGGGTGCCGGGCCGAGCATCCTGGTGCTCTGCAGCGACCCCGGTCAGCGGCTCGCCGCCGCCGAACTCGTGGCCTCCCAGGCCGCGACACCCTGGGAGTCGCTGATTCTGGCCGTGGACTTCAAAGGTGCTACAGTTGAAGAGCACCCGGACGAAACCGGCTCTCTGTAGCCGAAGGGTCTGCTGTTATCAAAAAGCATAGGCCCCGCCCCGGCGCATTCCTCTAACTCATTTCCTGCCGCGTGCAGAGACGTACCCCGGCCATGCATCAGTCATTCGTTGATCTGGTGCATCCGAGTGCGTTC
This sequence comes from Herbiconiux sp., assembly GCF_004297105.1. Taxonomy (GTDB): domain Bacteria; phylum Actinomycetota; class Actinomycetes; order Actinomycetales; family Microbacteriaceae; genus Herbiconiux. The sequence continues at coordinate 93,366 of NZ_SCVE01000006.1, read as the reverse complement.
CCGTTCGCGGACAGTTCTCTGCCTGGCTTTTCGTAGCCGACAGGGGAAGGACACCCATCTCCGTGACTGACGTCAACACCCGCGCCGACCTTTCGACATTGAAGGTCTCCGAACTCCAGGCGATCGCCACCGGGCTCGGCATGGTCGGCGCCTCCAAGCTCCGCAAGGGCGACCTCGTCGAGGCCATCCGCCTGGTGCAGGACGGCGCGACCGAACTGCCCGAGGGTTCGCCCATCACCATCCAGCCCGTCGCCGATGCGACGACGCTCGACTTCGACTCCGTGATCGCACCGGAGGCTGCCGCGGCGACCTCCGACGAGGTCGCCCCCGCAGAGGCTCCGGCCGCTGCGGAGCCGGTCGAGCCCGCCGCCGAGGTGCTCGACGGCCCCATCATCCCCGACGAGCTCCTCCGTCAGGCGCCGGCCGCGGCCGCAGCGCCCAAGGAGCAGATCGTCATCGAGCTGCCCGAAGGCCCCGTCTCGCCCAAGCGCCGCACCTCGCGCCGCGTCACCTCGGTCGACGGCGGTCGTGCCATCGAGCGCCAGAACGCCGGCAGCACCGACAGTGCCGCCGCCACGTCGGGCGACGCCGAGCAGGGTCAGCGCACCGGATCGGGCCGAGGCCGTGGCGAGCGCGTCTCCGCCGCCGGCCACCTCAACCAGGCCGACGAGAGCATCGACACCCTGGTGCCCGCCGAGGCCGACACCAGCGCCAACGTCTCCGAGGAGTCGAACGACAGCGGCGAGGGCGAGCAGAACGAGCGCCCCGAGGGCGGTCGCGGCCGCAACCGCAACCGTCGTGGCCGGGGCAACAACGCCAACGGGAACGCCGCCAACCAGGACGGCCAGAACGGCAACCAGAACCAGGGCGGCCAGAACCAGGGCAACCAGAACGGCAACGGAAACGCCGGCCAGAACGGCGGCAACGGTGGCCAGAACAACGGCAACCGCAACCAGAACGCCGGTCAGCAGGCCTCTGCAGCCGACCGCACCGAGTCGAAGCAGGAGCAGGACGACCGCCAGAACGACCGCGGCGGTGCCGACCGAGCAGGGCTCGACGGCGACCGCAACGACCGTGGCGCCCGCAACCGCTACCGTGACCGCAAGCGCCGTGGCCAGACCGGCGGCGACGAGATCGAGCCCGAGATCTCCGAAGACGACGTGCTCATCCCGGTGGCCGGCATCCTCGACATCCTCGACAACTACGCCTTCGTGCGCACGAGCGGCTACCTCCCCGGCAACAGCGACGTCTACGTCTCGCTCGGCCAGGTGAAGAAGTACAACCTGCGCAAGGGCGACGCGGTGGTGGGCAGCATCCGCCAGCCGCGTGAGGGCGACTCGAACGGCCGCCAGAAGTACAACGCGATCGTGCGCATCGAGTCGATCAACGGCCTGCCCGTCGACGAGGCGCAGAACCGCGTCGAATTCGGCAAGCTCACGCCGCTGTACCCCCAGGAGCGCCTGCGCCTCGAGACCGAGCCGGGCAAGCTCACGCAGCGCATCATCGACCTGGTGGCTCCCATCGGCAAGGGCCAGCGCGGCCTCATCGTGGCGCCGCCGAAGGCCGGCAAGACCATCGTGCTGCAGCAGATCGCCAACGCCATCTCCACGAACAACCCCGAGGTGCACCTCATGGTGGTTCTGGTCGACGAGCGGCCCGAAGAGGTCACCGACATGCAGCGCACGGTGAAGGGCGAGGTCATCGCCTCCACCTTCGACCGCCCTGCCGAAGACCACACCACGGTCGCCGAACTCGCCATCGAGCGCGCCAAGCGCCTCGTGGAGCTCGGTCACGACGTGGTGGTGCTGCTCGACTCGATCACCCGCCTCGGCCGCGCCTACAACCTGGCGTCGCCCGCATCCGGTCGCATCCTCTCCGGTGGTGTCGACGCCTCGGCGCTCTACCCGCCGAAGCGCTTCTTCGGCGCCGCGCGCAACATCGAGAACGGCGGATCGCTCACGATCCTCGCCACCGCGCTCGTGGAGACCGGTTCGAAGATGGACGAGGTGATCTTCGAGGAGTTCAAGGGCACCGGCAACTCCGAGCTGCGTCTGTCGCGTCAGCTCGCCGACAAGCGCATCTTCCCGGCGGTCGACGTGAACGCGTCGAGCACCCGCCGTGAAGAACTGCTGATGGGCGCCGACGAGACCAAGATCACCTGGAAGCTGCGTCGTGCCCTCGCCGGTGTCGACCAGCAGCAGGCTCTGGAGATCGTGCTCAGCCGCCTGAAGGAGACCTCGTCGAACGTCGAGTTCCTCATGCAGGTGCAGAAGTCGATGCCGGCTCCCACCCAGAGCGGACACAACGGACACACCGGCCACAAGGCCGAGTGATGTTCGAGTCCGTCCAGACTCTGCTGGTCGAGCACGACGACCTCCAGCAGCAGTTGTCCGATCCCGAGCTCCACGGCGATCCGGCGCGCTCCAAGCGCGTCAACCGCCGGTATGCCGAGCTCAGCCGGATCGTGGCGGCGCACGCCGCGTGGCAGCAGAACGTCGACGACCTCGAAGCCGCTCGCGAGCTGGCTGCCGACGACGCGAGTTTCGCCGAGGAGGTGCCCGCCCTCGAGGCGAGCCTCGCCGAGGCGGAGGAGACCCTGCGGCGTCTGCTCATCCCACGCGACCCGGACGACGCGCGCGACGTGATCATGGAGATCAAGGGCGGCGAGGGCGGTGCCGAGAGCATGCTCTTCGTGGCCGATCTGCTCCGCATGTACCTGCACTACGCCGAGTCGAAGGGCTGGAAGACCGAGCTCCTCGAGCGCACCGAGAGCGACCTGGGCGGCTACAAAGACGTGCAGATCGCGGTCAAGGGCAAGTCGTCGGATCCTGCCGAGGGCGTCTGGGCGCATCTGAAGTACGAGGGCGGCGTGCACCGCGTGCAGCGCGTGCCGGCCACCGAGTCGCAGGGCCGCATCCACACCTCCGCCGCCGGCGTTCTCGTCTTCCCCGAGGTCGACGAGCCCGAAGAGGTCGAGATCAACCCCAACGACCTCAAGATCGACGTGTTCCGCTCATCAGGCCCCGGCGGCCAGTCGGTGAACACCACCGACTCCGCGGTTCGCATCACGCACCTGCCCACGGGCATCGTGGTGTCGATGCAGAACGAGAAGAGCCAGCTGCAGAACCGTGAGGCGGGCATGCGCGTGCTGCGCGCCCGCATCCTGGCCAAACAGCAGGAGGAGCTCGATGCCGAGGCGTCGGCTGCTCGTAAGAGCCAGATCCGTTCGGTCGACCGTTCGGAGCGCATCCGCACCTACAACTATCCCGAGAACCGCATCGCCGATCACCGTACCGGCTACAAGGCGTACAACCTCGACCAGGTGATGGACGGCGCGCTCGAGCCGATCATCCAGTCGGCCATCTCGGCCGACGAGGAGAGCCGCCTCGCCGCCGTCGGTACCGACTCCTAGCCGTATCCGCCGGCCGCCACCCACAGCCGGCGGGGAGAGCCCGAACACCATGTCATCATCCTCGAACGCCGCCACCCTCGCCGCCGACCGCCCCGTCACCGTGCGGTCGCTCTTCGAGCGGTCGGTGAGCATCCTGGCGTCGGCCGGCGTCACCGACCCCCAGGTCGACGCCGAACTGCTGATCGGTCACGTTCTCGGCGCCTCCCGGGGCCGGGTGCAGTCGCTCACGGTGACGGATGCGCCGATCGGCGTCGAAGACACGGTCGCCGTAATCGAGGCGGTCGAGCGCCGCGCCGCCCGCGAGCCGTTGCAGCACATCACCGGTCGCGCCTGGTTCCGGTCGCTCGAGCTCGCCGTGGGGCAGGGTGTCTTCGTGCCGCGGCCCGAGACCGAGTTCGTGGCGGGCCTCGGCATCGACGCGCTGCGTGCCGTCGTGCCGACTCCGGATGCGCGCCCCCGCGCCGTCGACCTCGGCACCGGCAGCGGCGCCATCGCGCTCGCCCTGGCCACCGAGGTGCCGCACGCCGAGGTCACGGCCGTCGAGAACTCCACCGCGGCCTTCGTGTGGGCGAAGGAGAATTTCCGCACGGTCGGCGCCGAGAACGCCCGACTCGTGTTCATCGACCTGGCCGACGCCCTGCCCGAGCTCGACGGATCGGTTGACGTCGTGGTCTCCAACCCCCCGTACATCCCGGCCGGCGCCATCCCGCGCGATCCCGAGGTGCGCCTCTTCGACCCCGAGCACGCGCTCTACGGCGGGGCCGACGGGTTCGACGTGGTGCGTCATGTCTCCGCGACGGCGCGTCGCCTGCTGCGCCCGGGCGGCACGCTCGTGGTCGAGCACGGCGATCTGCAGGGCCCGGGGATGCGCGAACTCCTCACGGCCGACGGCTGGCACGCCGTGGCCACCCACCGCGACCTCACGGGCCGCGATCGCGCCACCACCGCCATCCGCTGAGGCCCGCGGGAGGCGGACATCCGCCCGATATGCTCGGAGGGCTGCATCCTTCCACCACCCGAATCGCCCTGGAGGCATCATGGAACCGATCTCATTCACCTTCGGCGTCGTCGGCCTCATCATCTTCATCGTCACCGTCGTGTCGATCGTGCGGAACCCCAACCACGGGGGAGTGGGCAAGTTCGTCTGGATCCTCGTCGCATTCTTCCTCTCGATCATCGGCTCGATCCTCTGGCTGATCTTCGGGCGTGGGCGCGTCAACAAGTAGTCCGTTCACGGCCGGGCGGCAGGCTCGCACTGTCGAGCCCGGCTATCATGGGGTCGAGATGGCTGCCATTTACGACTGCTCTGCGCCGACGGAGCTTCTCACCGGAATGCGCCTCGCCCGGTCTGCGATCGGCCGGGGCGACTTGGTCGTCGTCCCTACCGACACGGTCTACGGCCTCGCGGCCGATGCGTTCTCGCCGCGTGCGGTGCAGCGCCTCCTCGATGCGAAGGGTCGCACGCGGCAGTCGCCTCCTCCCGTTCTCATCCCGTCGACGGCCACGCTCGAGGCATTGGCCACCGACATCCCCGATGCGGCCCGTTCCCTCGTGGAGGAATTCTGGCCGGGCGGACTCACGCTGATCCTGCAGGCCACCCCGTCGCTCGCCTGGGACCTCGGCGACACCGGCGGAACGGTCGCGCTCCGGATGCCCGCCGACGACCTGGCTCTCGAGCTCCTCGCCGACACCGGCCCCCTCGCCGTCTCCAGCGCCAACCTCACGGGCGAGCCCGCGGCCATGACCGCCGCGAACGCCGTGGCCATGCTGGGAGACAGCGTCTCGGTCTACCTCGACGGAGGTCCGCGCACCGGCGGGCTGGCCTCCACGATCGTCGACGCCACCGACCATTCGGGCCTCCTGCGCATCGTGCGACAGGGTGCCGTGAGTGCCGAGAGCCTGCGCGCGATCGTGGGCGACTCCCTCCACGCGGAATCCGGCGCCTAGCGCCATGCGGTTCTATCTCCTCGTCGCGGCCGTGTCGGCCGTGGTCACGTTCGTCCTCGCCTGGGTGATCTTCAAGCTCAGCCACCGCTACCGGCTCTACCCGAAGATCCGCGAACGCGACGTGCACACCCGACCCACGCCGCGTCTCGGCGGCATCGCGATGTTCATCGGCGTGGTGATCGCCATCCTGGTGGCCTCGCAGATCAGCTGGTTCGATCTGGTGTTCTCGGAGCCCGGCAAGCTCTGGGCCATCATGGGCGCCGCGCTCATCATCGTGCTGATCGGCGTGGCCGACGACATCTGGGACCTCGACTGGCTCACGAAGCTCGCCGGTCAGATCATCGCGGCATTCCTCCTCGCCTGGCAGGGCGTGCAGATCGTGTCGCTGCCGATCGGAGGCCTCACCATCGGATCGAGCGGCATGTCGCTCGTCATCACGATCCTCGCCGTGGTGCTCGTGATGAACGCCATCAACTTCATCGACGGCCTCGACGGCCTCGTGGCGGGCGTCGCGCTCATCGCCAACGGCGTGTTCTTCCTGTACAGCTACCTGCTCGCGCAAGACACCTCGCCCACCGACTACTTCAACCTCGCCTCGCTCATCACAGCCGTGCTGATCGGGGCGTGCGCGGGTTTCCTTCCGCTCAACTTCCACCCCGCGAAGCTCTTCATGGGCGACGCGGGCGCGCTGCTGGTCGGACTTCTCATGGCCACGAGCGCCATCGCGGTCACGGGCCAGGTGGATCCCGCTCAGCTCGGCCGTTCGCAGCTGTTCCCGGCGTTCCTGCCGATCCTGCTGCCCTTCGCCATCCTCATCATCCCGCTGCTCGACTTCGGCCTCGCCATCTTCCGCCGCCTGCGGGCGGGAAAGAGCCCGTTCAGTGCCGACCGCAAGCACCTGCACCACCGCCTGCTCGACATGGGGCACAGCCACCTCGGCGCGGTGCTGATCTTCTACGGCTGGACGGCCGTGTTCTCGGTCGGCTGCCTGCTGCTCTTCGTGCTGCAGCCCTACTGGCTGGCCTTCCCTTTCCTCGGCGTGGGCATCCTGGTCTGCGCCGCCATCACCCTCTTCCCCCTCACCCGCACCAAGCGGCGTGAGATCATGGCGCAGTCCGCGGATGCGGGCACCCTCGAGGCCCGGGTCACCGCCGTCGACGACCCGCTCGACGCTGCCGCCGAAGACGACCTCGACGACATCAAGGAGAACCAGACGTGACCGAGCCAGCGATCCGCGGCAATTACCCGAAGCCCTCGTCGAACCAGGTGTTCTCCACGATCCTCAAGTTCGACATCATCATCGCCGTCGTCATCGCCGTCGTGGGCGGCGTCATCGGCTACCTCGTCGCTGGGGGGAGCGGTCTCGCCAGCGCACTCATCGGCACCGCGATGGTGCTGGTGTTCGGTGGCATCACCGTGGTGAGCATCCTGGTGGCCAACCGGTACACCGCCTCGCCGATCTACCCCACGCTCTTCTTCGCGGTGGTGCTCGGCACCTGGATCCTCAAGTTCGTGCTCTTCATCGTGCTGATGCTCGTGCTGCGTGGCCAGCCGTGGACGAACGACATCGTGCTGTTCGTCAGCATCGTCGCTGCCATACTCGGCACGCTGACGGTCGACGTGATCGTGATCGCGCGTTCCCGGATGGCGTACGCCTCCGACGTGCAGCTCCCGAGCGGTGAGTGAGCCCCTCTCGATTAGTCAGGATGCCCTAAAAGTTGATAGGGTTGACACGATCGTTCCGCCGTCCTGACGCGCTTCTCGCGCTGTGAGACAGCAAAAACCCCACCGTTCGTCGTCGCGAGAGCTTTGACCAGTTCCACGCCCCGAAACAGGAGATAGCGCTGATAGCTAACGCTGTGAACCTGCTAGCCCCAATGGCAACCTCCGATGATGGTGGTTTCCACGGTCCGTCGATTGATGAGTTCTTCCCGGACGCAATCTTCTTCGCTGGCACGCCGTTCGAAATCAACCGGATCATCCTCATCCGCTTCATCGCGATGCTGGCGATCGTGCTCATCTTCTGGATCGGCACCCGCCGCATGCGCATGGTGCCGGGTCGCTTCCAGAGCGTCGTCGAGATGGGGCTCGACTTCACTCGGGTCAACATCGCCGAAGACCTCCTGGGCAAGAAAGACGGTCGCCGGTTCCTGCCGCTGATCACCACAGTCTTCTTCGTGGTGCTCTTCGCGAACCTCACGGGAATCATCCCGTTCATGAACATCTCGTCGAACGCCATCATCGGCATGCCGCTGGTGCTCGCGGTGGTCGCGTGGCTCGCGTTCATGTACGCCGGCATCAAGAAGCATCCGGGAGCGTTCTTCAAGAACGCGCTGTTCCCGCCCGGAGTGCCCAAGGCGCTCTACATCATCGTGACGCCGATCGAGTTCGTCTCCACTTTCGTGCTTCGGCCCATCACGCTGACACTGCGACTCCTGATGAACATGCTCGTGGGCCACCTCCTGCTCGTGCTGTTCTTCTCGGCCACGCAGTTCTTCTTCTTCACCGCTACTCAGACCAGCATCTTCTACGGTCTTTTCGGAGTCGGCACACTGGCGTTCGGCTTCGTGTTCACGCTCTTCGAGGTCCTCGTGGCCGTGCTGCAGGCCTACGTCTTCGCACTCCTCACCACGGTCTACATCCAGCTCGCGCTGGCTGACGAACACTAAACGGCGCCAGGCACCCGCCTGCTCCACCATCACGAAAGGGAACAACAATGGCAGACACAGCCATCCTCGCCGAGGTCACCGGTAGCATCGCCACGGTCGGATACGGCCTCGCCGCAATCGGTCCGGCCATCGGCGTGGGCATCGTCGTCGGCAAGACCATCGAGGGCGTCGCCCGTCAGCCCGAGCTGGCCGGCCGTCTTCAGGTCCTCATGTACATCGGTATCGCGTTCACCGAGGCGCTCGCGTTCATCGGTATCGCCACCGGCTTCATCTTCGGCTACTAAACCCTCTTTCACACTAAGGAAGGAGGCGTCATGCTTCAGTCGATAGTCATCGCGGCAACCGAGGGCGAGTCGCGCAACCCGCTGCTCCCCGAGTCGTACGACATCATCTGGTCGGCAGTCTGCTTCGTCGTCATCCTGTTCTTCTTCTGGAGGCTCGTCCTCCCGCGCATGAAGAAGATGCTCGACGAGCGGTCCGCCGCCATCGAGGGCAACATCGAGAAGGCGGATGTCGCGCAGCGCGAAGCCGAGGCTGCTCTCGAGCAGTACACGGCCCAGCTCGCCGAGGCTCGCGCCGAGGCCGCGAAGATCCGCGAGCAGGCTCGCGTCGATGCCCAGCGCATCGGCTCCGAGATCCAGGCTCAGGCTCAGACCGACGCCGAGCGCACCAAGGCCAACGCCCAGGTCGCGATCGAGGCGGAGCGCCAGTCGGCGCTCGTGTCGCTGCGGTCCGAAGTCGGTTCGCTCGCCATCGACCTCGCCTCCGGCGTGGTGGGCGAGTCGCTCTCCGACGACCAGAAGGCCACGGCCCTCGTCGACCGGTTCCTGGCCGATCTCGAGGCGTCCGACACGGCAGGAAAGAAGTAACACATGGGAAGCGCGACCAGAGTTGCCCTCGGATCCGCCAAGGCTCGCCTGACGAGCCTCGGATCCCAGGTCGATCTGGCCACGGGAGAAGAGCTCTTCGCCGCTGGTCGGATCATCGGTGATTCGTCACACCTGCTCGGAGCCCTCTCCGATCCCGGAGCCGACGACGCCGCGAAGGTGGCGCTCGTGAAGGCCCTCTTCGGGCCGGCCTACAGCCCCACCACGGTGGAGCTGCTGACCGGCATCGCCGAGAGCCGCTGGTCGAGCCACTCCGACCTGCTCGCAGGCATCGAGGAGATCGGCATCCGTGCTTCCGCCGGTTCCGCCGGTTCCACCACGGTGGCGGCCGAGCTGTTCGAGTTCGCACGGGCGGTCACCACCGATGCCGACCTCGAGCTCGCGCTCGGGTCGAAGCTCGGTTCGGTCGACCAGAAGCGCGCCCTCGTCGAGCGACTGCTCGGCGGGCGTGCCGATGCGGCCACCGTCGCCATCGTGCGTCAGCTCGTCACGCAGCCCCGCGGTCGCCGCATCGGAGAGCTGCTGCGCTATGCGTCGTCGATCGTCGCCGACCAGGCCGGCGCATCCGTCGCCACGGTCAGCACCGCGGTCGCCCTGGGCGCTGCCCAGCGCGAGCGCATCGAGAAGGCGCTCACGTCGCGGTACGGCAAGCCGATCCAGGTCAACCAGGTCATCGACCCGGCACTGGTCGGGGGAGTGCGCATCCAGATCGGTGACGACGTCATCGATGGAAGCGTCGCGACGCGCATCAATGAATTGAGACTTCAGCTCGCTGGCTAATCGGCGTGCACGAGAACACACTGGGGCTAGTACCCCACCAGAAAAGGGAAAACGATGGCTGAACTTACGATCCGCCCGGATGAGATCCGCGATGCCCTCAAGGACTTCGTCGCGGCCTACGACCCCACCAAGGCCGCGACCACCGAGGTCGGCTACGTGATCGACGCCGCTGACGGCATCGCCCATGTCGAGGGCCTCCCGGGTGTCATGGCGAACGAGCTGATCCGCTTCGCGGACGGCACGCTGGGTCTCGCGCAGAACCTCGACGAAGACGAGATCGGCGTGATCGTGCTCGGTGAGTTCACCGGCATCGAAGAGGGCCAGGAAGTCACCCGCACCGGCGAGGTGCTCTCGGTTCCGGTGGGCGACGCCTACCTCGGCCGCGTGGTCGACCCGCTCGGCAACCCGATCGACGGTCTCGGCGAGATCGCCGCGGAGGCCCGTCGCGAGCTCGAGCTCCAGGCGCCCGGCGTCATGGCGCGTAAGAGCGTGCACGAGCCCATGCAGACCGGCATCAAGGCCATCGACGCCATGATCCCGATCGGTCGCGGCCAGCGTCAGCTCATCATCGGCGACCGCCAGACCGGTAAGACGGCCATCGCGATCGACACGATCATCAACCAGAAGGCCAACTGGGAGTCGGGCGACGAGAACAAGCAGGTTCGCTGCATCTACGTCGCGATCGGCCAGAAGGGTTCCACCATCGCCTCGGTGAAGGGTGCCCTCGAAGACGCCGGCGCGATGGAGTACACCACCATCGTGGCGTCGCCCGCATCCGACCCCGCCGGCTTCAAGTACCTCGCCCCTTACACCGGTTCGGCCATCGGCCAGCACTGGATGTACGGCGGCAAGCACGTGCTCATCATCTTCGACGACCTGTCGAAGCAGGCCGAGGCCTACCGTGCCGTCTCGCTGCTCCTCCGTCGTCCGCCGGGACGCGAGGCGTACCCCGGCGACGTGTTCTACTTGCACTCCCGTCTGCTCGAGCGTTGCGCCAAGCTCTCCGACGAGCTCGGCGCTGGCTCGATGACCGGCCTGCCGATCATCGAGACCAAGGCGAACGACGTCTCGGCCTACATCCCCACGAACGTGATCTCGATCACCGACGGCCAGATCTTCCTGCAGTCCGACCTCTTCAACGCCAACCAGCGTCCCGCGGTCGACGTGGGTATCTCGGTCTCCCGCGTCGGCGGCGACGCGCAGGTGAAGTCGATCAAGTCGGTCTCCGGAACGCTCAAGCTCGAATTGGCCCAGTACCGCTCGCTCGAGGCCTTCGCGATGTTCGCCTCCGACCTGGATGCGGCCTCCCGCCGTCAGCTCGCTCGTGGCGCCCGTCTCACCGAGCTCCTCAAGCAGCCGCAGTACTCGCCGTTCCCCGTCGAGCAGCAGGTCGTCTCGATCTGGGCCGGCACGAAGGGCAAGCTCGACGAGGTGCCGGTCGAAGACATCCTGCGCTTCGAGGCGGAGCTGCTCGAGTACGTCGGCCGAACCACCGAGATCCTCACCACCCTGCGCGAGACCAACAAGCTCGACGATGACACCATCGCCGCGCTCGACAAGGCGGTCGACGACTTCAAGCTCGAGTTCCAGACGGGCGAGGGCAAGCCGCTCGCCTCGGTGGGCAAGGAGCAGTTCGACGCCACCGCCAAGGAAGACGTCGGCCAGGAGAAGATCGTCAAGGGTCGCCGCTGACCATGGGTGCTCAACTACGGGGCTACCGGTCGAAGATCAAGTCGGCCCAGACGACCAAGAAGATCACGAGGGCCATGGAGTTGATCTCCGCCTCGCGCATCCAGAAGGCCCAGCAGAGGGTCGCCGCTTCGGCGCCCTACTCGAAGGCCATCACGCGCGCGGTCTCGGCCGTGGCGACGTACTCCAACGTCGACCACCCGCTCACCAGCGAGCGTGAGAAGCTCGACACCGCGGCCATCGTCATCTTCACCTCCGACCGCGGTCTCGCGGGCGCCTTCTCGTCGTCGATCCTCAAGGAAGCGGAGCAGCTCGCCGAGTTGCTGCGCAGCGAAGGCAAGAAGGTCGTCTACTACCTCGTGGGCCGTAAGGCCGTCGGCTACTTCAGCTTCCGCAAGCGCGACAGCGTGAAGGCCTGGACGGGTTCGACCGACCAGCCGGTGTTCGAAACCGCGAAGGAGATCGGCGACGCGGTCGTCGAGGCCTACAACCTGGATGACCAGGAGGGCGGCGTCGACGAGATCCACCTCGTGTACAACCGCTTCGTGAGCATGGTGTCGCAGGTTCCCGAGGTCGTTCGTCTGCTTCCGCTGGAGATCGTCGAGGGCGATGCTCCCGAGGCGTCGTCGAGCGATGTCTACCCGCTGTACGAGTTCGAGCCCGACGCCGAGACCGTTCTCGATGCGCTCCTCCCGATCTACGTCGAGAGCCGCATCTGGAACGCGATGCTGCAGTCGGCCGCGGCCGAGCACGCCGCACGCCAAAAGGCCATGAAGTCGGCCAGCGACAACGCCGACAACCTGATCCGTGACTACACGCGCCTCGCGAACAACGCGCGTCAGAGCGAGATCACGCAGCAGATTTCCGAGATCGTGGGTGGGGCCGACGCACTGGCCTCCGCCAAGTAGTTACCAAAGAAGAGAGATAGCACAATGACTGACACTGCTACCGCGCCAGTCCAGGCGGAGACGCCCAGCGGCGTCGGCCGGGTTGCGCGCGTCACCGGCCCCGTGGTCGACATCGAGTTCCCGCACGACTCGATCCCGGAGGTCTACAACGCGCTGAAGACCACGATCGCCTTCGGTGGTCGCGAGACGGTCATCACCCTCGAGGTCGCCCAGCACCTCGGCGACGACCTCGTGCGCGCCATCGCCCTGAACCCGACCGACGGCCTCGTGCGCGGCCAGATCGTCACCGACACCGGCGCCGCCATCTCGGTTCCCGTCGGCGACGTCACCAAGGGCAAGGTCTTCAACGTCATCGGCGAGGTGCTCAACGCCGAGCCCGGCGAGACCATCGAGATCACCGAGCGGTGGCCCATCCACCGCCGGCCCCCGGCGTTCGACCAGCTCGAGTCGAAGACCAACCTCTTCGAGACCGGCATCAAGTCGATCGACCTCCTCACCCCGTACGTGCAGGGTGGAAAGATCGGCCTCTTCGGTGGTGCGGGCGTCGGCAAGACGGTGCTCATCCAGGAGATGATCCAGCGTGTGGCTCAGGACCACGGTGGTGTGTCGGTGTTCGCCGGTGTCGGCGAGCGCACCCGTGAGGGCAACGACCTCATCCACGAGATGGAGGAGGCGGGCGTGTTCGACAAGACCGCCCTCGTCTTCGGCCAGATGGACGAGCCCCCGGGAACGCGTCTCCGCGTCGCCCTTTCGGCGCTGACCATGGCGGAGTACTTCCGCGATGTGCAGAACCAGGACGTGCTGCTCTTCATCGACAACATCTTCCGCTTCACCCAGGCGGGTTCCGAGGTGTCGACCCTTCTCGGCCGTATGCCGTCGGCCGTGGGCTACCAGCCGAACCTCGCCGACGAGATGGGCGTTCTGCAGGAGCGCATCACCTCGACGCGTGGTCACTCGATCACCTCGCTGCAGGCGATCTACGTGCCCGCCGACGACTACACCGACCCCGCACCGGCCACCACCTTCGCGCACCTGGATGCCACCACCGAGCTGTCGCGTGAGATCGCGTCGAAGGGCCTCTACCCGGCCATCGACCCGCTCACCTCCACCTCGCGCATCATGGACCCGCGTTACTTGGGTGCTGACCACTACCGCGTGGCCACGAATGTCAAGCAGATCCTCCAGAAGAACAAGGAACTGCAGGAGATCATCGCCATCCTCGGTGTCGACGAGCTCTCCGAGGAAGACAAGATCACCGTGTCGCGCGCGCGTCGTATCCAGCAGTTCCTCTCGCAGAACACCTACATGGCGAAGAAGTTCACCGGTGTCGAGGGTTCGACGGTTCCGCTGAAGGACACGATCGAGTCGTTCGACGCGATCACCAAGGGCGAGTTCGACAACGTGGCCGAGCAGGCCTTCTTCAACGTCGGTGGCATCAACGACGTCGAAGAGAAGTGGGCTCAGATCCAGAAGGAGAACGGCTGATCATGGCGAATCCTCTCTCGGTCAGCGTCGTCTCGGCAGATCACCAGATCTGGGCGGGCGAAGCGTCGATGGTGGTCGCCAAGACGGTCGAGGGTGAGATCGGCATCCTGGCCGGTCACGAGCCCCTGCTCGCGATCCTCGCCGCCGGCGAGGTGCGCGTGAACACCACGAGCGGTGAGCGCCTGATCGCGCGCGCCGACGACGGGTTCCTCTCGGTTGAGAACGACACCGTCACCATCGTGGCCCGTGACGCCGAGCTGATCTCCTAAGCAGTCTCTGAACGCCGCATCCGCTCCTCGGGGCAGGGTGCGGCGTTCTTCTTTTGCCTCGTGTCCATCGGAAAGGAGTTCGGGTGCTGATCCTGTTGCCTCCTTCGGAGACGAAGCGCGAGGGTGGGGACGGTGCTCCGCTCGAATACGCCGCGCTCGCGTACCCGAAGCTGACGTCCACCCGACGTGCCCTCGTGCGGCGCGTCTCGTCTCTCGCGCGTACGCCCGACGAGATGATGCGGCGGTTCAAGCTCGGGCCGAAGCTCGCGTTCGAGGTGGAGCGCAACCGGCAGCTCACGAAGGCTCCCACCATGCCCGCCATCGACCGGTACACGGGGGTGCTCTACGAAGCTCTGGATGCGCCGTCTCTGCCCGCTGCCGCCCGGGCGTTCGCGCTCGAACACGTGCGCATCCACTCCGCCCTGTTCGGGCTGCTCGGTGCGGGCGACGCGATCCCGGCGTACCGTCTGTCGCACGACTCGCGCCTCGACGCGCCCGGAGTGAAGGCCACCTGGTCGGACGTGGTGTCGAAACAGATCGCCGCGCACGCGGGGGAGCTGATCCTCGACCTGCGTTCCGAGGCATACGTGCACCTGGGCCCGGTGCCCTCGGTCGCGACGGCGAACGGTTTCTTCGTGCGGGTCGTGACAGCGGGCCCGGATGGCGCGATGCGCGCGCTCAACCACTTCAACAAGAAGGGCAAGGGCGAGCTCGTGCGCGCGCTCGTGGAGAACGGGGTGGACTTCGCCACGGTCGACGCGCTGATCGCCTGGGGTGCCGGTGCCGGCATCCGCCTGTCGCTGTCTGCAGACGGGGAGCTCCTGCTCGAGGTGTGAGCGGCGTCAGGTTCGGCCCCGGTCAGGTGCTGTGCGGGATGCCCTCGTGGGTGAGCAGCCAGGCCTTGGTGCGGATGCCTTCGCCCCAGCTCCAGCCCGTGGCGTTACCGGTGGCCGAGAGCACCCGGTGGCAGCCGACGAGCAGAGGAGTCGGGTTGAGCGCGATGGCGCGGCCGACCGCGCGGCCCGATCCGGCACGCCCCACGGCTCGTGCGATCGCCCCGTACGTCGTGCTGCTGCCCCAGGGGACCGCGGCCAGTTGATGCCAGACCGCACGCTGGAACGTCGTGCCGTGCTGCTCGACCGGAACGGTGAACTTCTTGCGCCAGCCCTCGAAGTAGTCGAGCAGCTGGGCCACCGCCTCATCTGCCACCGCCGTCGAGTCGAACGCGAGACCGTCGTGGGGGAGCACACCGCGGTGCTCGATGGCGACCGCGGTGATCGACTCCCCATCGCTCGCCACCTCCAGCCGCCCGATCGGAGTGACGCAGCGCTGGAGGTACGGAGACGCGGCACGGAGCTGTGTGAGGGTGTCCATGATCGCGACGCTAGTGCCGGCCGGTGGTGACCGTGGTGCGCCTGCGGCGGTCTGTGGAGGGGGTGCCGACATCCGTCGTCGGTGCAGGAGTAGTCTCGGGCCTGTGGAGAACGTCGGGCACGATCGCCGGGGCTGACTAAACTCGATGCGTGCCTACTCGCTTGACCACGTACTTTCTCCGAACCCTCCGCGAAGACCCCTCCGACGCCGAGGTCGCCAGCCACGTGCTGCTCGTGCGCGCGGGCTACATCCGGCGCCAGGCGCCCGGCATCTTCGCCTGGCTGCCGCTCGGCCTGCGGGTGAAGGCGAAGATCGAGGCCGTCATCCGCGAGGAGATGGCGAACGCGGGTGCCTTCGAGGTGCACTTCCCCGCCCTGCTGCCCAAGGAGCCCTACGAGGTGAGCGGTCGCTACACCGAGTACGGCCCCGGCATGTTCCGGCTCAACGACCGCAAAGACGCCGGCTACGTGCTCGCTCCGACGCACGAAGAGGTGTTCACGCTGCTCGTGAAAGACCTCTACAACAGCTACAAAGACCTCCCGCTGTCGATCTACCAGATCCAGGACAAATACCGCGACGAGGCTCGTCCCCGCGCCGGCCTCCTGCGCGGCCGCGAGTTCACCATGAAAGACGCGTACTCCTTCGACTACACGGATGCGGGGCTCGACGCCTCCTACCAGTCGCAGCGCGACGCCTACGAACGCATCTTCACCCGCCTCGGTCTCGAGTACGTGATCGTGAAGGCGGATGCGGGCGCCATGGGCGGCTCCAAGAGCGAGGAGTTCCTGCATCCCACGCCCGTCGGTGAAGACACCTTCGTGCGCTCGGCCGGCGGCTACGCGGCCAACGTCGAGGCGTTCACCACCGTCGCGCCTGCAGCCGTGCCGTTCGACGGGCTGCCCGCGGCAGAGGTGTTCGACACCCCCGAGACACCCACCATCCAGACACTCGTCGACGCGGCGAACGCCGATCACCCCCGGCCCGACGGCCGCGACTGGACGGCTGCCGACACGCTCAAGAACGTCGTGCTCGCCCTCACGCAGCTCGACGGTTCGCGCGAGATCGTGGTGGTGGGCCTGCCCGGCGACCGTGAGGTCGACGGCAAGCGCGCCGAGGTGGCGTTCGCCCCCGCCATCGAGGTGGAGCCCGCCACCGAAGCCGACTTCGCGAAGCACCCCGGGCTCGTCAAGGGCTACATCGGCCCGTGGTCGCCCGAGGGCGCGGTGCTCGGCGACGAGTCCCGCACCGGCATCCGGTACCTGCTCGACCCCCGGGTGTCCGACGGCACGGAGTGGATCACCGGCGCGAACGTGCACGGCAAGCACGTGTTCGGTCTCGTGGCCGGTCGCGATTTCATGGCAGACGGAGTGGTGGAGGTGGCCGACGTGCGCGCCGGCGATCCTGCTCCGGATGGCTCGGGGCCCGTCGAACTGGCGCGTGGCATGGAGATCGGCCACGTCTTCCAGCTCGGCCGCAAGTACGCCGAGGCGCTCGGTCTCAAGGTGCTCGACGAGAACGGCAAGCTCGTCACCGTCACGATGGGCTCCTACGGCATCGGCGTCACGCGCATCCTCGCCATCATCGCCGAGCTCAACAACGACGAGAAGGGGCTCATCTGGCCCCCCTCGGTGGCCCCGTTCGACGTGCACGTGATCGCCACGGGCAAAGACCCCGCGATCTATCAGGCCGCCGAAGCCGTGGTGTCCGACCTCGAGGCCGCGGGAATCGACGTGCTCTTCGACGATCGGCCCAAGGTGTCGCCCGGCGTGAAGTTCGGTGACGCCGAGCTCATCGGCATCCCGCGCATCGTGATCGTGGGCCGCGGGGTCGCCGACGGCGTCGTGGAACTGTGGGATCGCAGAAGCGGAGAGCGAACGCAGGTCGCTCTGGATGCCGTCGCCGCCAGCTTCGGGTAGTCTTTTCGTTTGACTGCCGGAGTTCTCGGCATCGTAGATCTGAACAGAGGAGGCCGGAAGTGGACATCGACCTCAGCGTCTTACGCCTCTTGGAGCGTGAACGAGAGATTCCCTTCGAGGAACTCGTGGGCATCATCGAGCAGGCCATCCTGACGGCTTTCCTGAAGCACACCGACCGTCCGGCAACCGCCGAAGACGGCACCCCCGCGGCGCGCGTGCACCTCGACCGCAAGACGGGGCACATCGGCATCTTCGTGCCGGAGTACGACGAAGACGACGTGTTGATCGGCGAGGCCGAGGAGAATCCGAGCGACTTCGGGCGCATCGCCGCCTTCGCCGCGAAGCAGGTCATCAACCAGCGCCTCCGCGACATCGGCGACGACAAGGTTCTCGGCGAATTCAAGGGGCGCGAGGGCGACATCGTCGCCGGCGTCATCCAGCAGGGCCCGAATCCCAAGATGATCCACGTCGACCTGGGCACGATCGAGGCGATCATGCCTCCGGAGGAGCAGGTTCCCGGCGAGGAATACGCTCACGGATCGCGCATCCGCGTGTACGTCACGAGTGTGGCCAAGGGCACCAAGGGTCCGCAGATCACAGTGTCGCGCACGCATCCCTCGCTCGTGCGCAAGCTCTTCGCCCTCGAAGTGCCGGAGATCGCGTCCGGTGTCGTCGAGATCGTCTCGCTCGCCCGCGAGGCCGGCCACCGCACCAAGATCGCGGTGCGTGCCACCGAGCCCGGCGTGAACGCCAAGGGAGCCTGCATCGGAGAGCTGGGGCAGCGCGTGCGCGCCGTCACCTCCGAACTCGGCAACGAGAAGATCGACATCGTCGACTACTCCGAAGACCTGCCGACGTTCGTGGCGAATGCGCTCTCGCCGGCCAAGGTGTCGAGCGCCTTCGTGATCGATCCCGCGCTGAAGGCCGTGCGCGCCCTCGTACCCGACTACCAGCTTTCGCTCGCCATCGGCAAAGAAGGGCAGAACGCCCGTCTTGCGGCGAAGCTGACCGGCGCCAAGATCGACATCCAGCCGGATTCGATCCTCGAAGACGACTGATCCGGGCCGTCCCCGAGCGCGCGTCCATCGCCCGCCCGGGAATATGGAGTAGCATGGAACCCGTTAGAACGTGCGTCGGATGTCGTGCGCGCGCCACACGATCCTCGTTACTGAGAGTCGTTTCCAGGAATATAGTTCCTCAGGGACAAGTTCTGGTCGTCGACGAGACGGCCACTCTTCCCGGGCGTGGCGCATGGTTGCATCCCTCACTCGAGTGCTTTCACACCGCGGTCACGCGGCGAGCATTCGGGCGTGCGCTCCGTGCTGAGGGAACCCTCGACACGACGACATTAGAGAACAGGCTGAACGGCACCGTGAACCCATGAGTGACAACTGATGAGCGGCTCGAAATGAGACCCGTCCGTTTATAACGGCCTGCCCTGTCCTGGGGTAGGCCCCAGACAGGAGAATTGTGGCTGCAAAACCACGTGTACATGAAGTCGCCGCCGAACTCGGCGTCGACAGCAAGGTCGCCCTGGCGACCCTCAAAGAGATGGGCCAGTTCGTCAAGGGCCCCTCGTCGAGCATCGAACCCCCGGTGGCTCGTCGGCTGAAGGAAGCCCTGATCAAGGCGGGTGCCGCCGCGACCGGCGGCGCCGCTCCGGCTTCCCCCGCACCGACCGGTGCCACCAAGAGCAACGGTCCGCGCCCTGGCGTGCGTCCGGCCGCGCCCAAGCCCGCAGCCGCTCCGGCACCCGCCGAGGCGACGCCGGCTCCCGCGGCCGAGGCGCCTGCGGCGCCGAGCGCACCTGCTCCGGCTCCGGCAGCCACGGCGGCGCCGAGCGCTGCCCCGGCTGCTGCGGAGACCGCTGCTCCGGCCGCGCCTTCCGCATCGACTCCCGCCCCGGCTTCGGATGCGGCATCCGACGCAGCACCCCGCCCCGGCGGACCGCGTCCCGGCATCCCGCGCCCCGGCAACAACCCGTTCGCGAGCCAGCAGGGCATGCAGCGCCCCGGCGCTCCCCGTCCGGGTAACAACCCGTTCGCGAGCCAGCAGGGCATGCAGCGCGGTGGCGCCGGAGGCGGTGCAGGAACCGGTGGCAACACCGGCATCCCGCGCCCTGGTGCCCCGCGACCCGGGGCCCCTCGTCCCGGCGCTCCCCGTCCTGGTGCTCCTCGCCCCGGCGGCCCCGGCGGTTTCCGCCCGGGTGGCGCGGGTGGCGCAGGCGGCTTCCGTCCGGGCGCGGCCCAGGGCGGCGGCGCACGCCCCGCTCCCGGCACGCCCGGTTACCGTCCGGGTGGAGCACCCGGCGGTGGATTCGCTCCGCGCCCCGGTGCGGGCGGTCGTGGCCGTGGCCCCGGCGGTGGAACCGCCGGTGCGTTCGGTCGCGGTGGCGGCAAGAGCAAGGCCCGCAAGTCGAAGCGCACGAAGAGGGCTGAGTTCGAGCTACGCGAGGCCCCGTCGCTGGGTGGCGTGAGCGTACCCCGTGGCGACGGCACCACCATCGTGCGGCTGCGCCGCGGCGCATCCATCACCGACTTCGCCGACAAGATCGACGCGAGCCCCGGAAACCTCGTGACGGTGCTGTTCCACCTCGGTGAGATGGCGACCGCCACGGAGTCGCTCGACGAGGCCACCTTCCAGGTGCTCGGCGAAGAGCTCGGCTACAAGATCATGGTCGTCTCCCCGGAAGAGGAAGACCGCGAGCTGCTCGAGGGCTTCGACATCGACCTCGACCAGGAGCTGGAAGACGAGACCGACGAAGACCTGGAGATCCGTCCCCCGGTCGTCACCGTCATGGGTCACGTCGACCACGGTAAGACCCGCCTGCTCGACGCGATCCGCAACGCCAACGTCATCGAGGGCGAAGCGGGTGGCATCACCCAGCACATCGGTGCCTACCAGGTGGTCACCGAGCACGAGGGCCGCGAGCGTCCGATCACCTTCATCGACACCCCGGGTCACGAGGCGTTCACCGCCATGCGTGCACGTGGTGCTCAGGTGACCGACATCGCCATCCTCGTGGTGGCGGCCGACGACGGCATCATGCCGCAGACGATCGAGGCCTTGAACCACGCCCAGGCGGCCAATGTGCCGATCGTGGTCGCGGTCAACAAGATCGACAAGCCCGATGCCAACCCGGCCAAGGTGCGCCAGCAGCTCACCGAGTACAACCTCGTGGCCGAGGAATACGGCGGAGACGTCATGTTCGTCGACGTGTCGGCTCGCAACGACATCGGCATCCAGGACCTGCTCGACGCAGTGCTCCTCACGGCCGACGCCGGTCTCGACCTGCGCGCGAACCCGAACAAGGATGCACGTGGTGTGGCCATCGAGGCGAAGCTCGACAAGGGGCGCGGTGCTGTTGCCACCGTGCTCATCCAGTCGGGTACGCTCCGCGTCGGCGACGCGATCGTGGCCGGAACCGCTTACGGGCGTGTTCGTGCCATGGTCGACGAGAACGGCGACACCGTCACCGAGGCCACCCCGTCGCGGCCGGTTCAGGTGCAGGGTCTCTCGACCGTGCCCCGCGCCGGTGACACCTTCCTCGTCACCGAGGAAGACCGCACCGCTCGTCAGATCGCCGAGAAGCGTGAAGCCGCCGAGCGTAACGCCTCGCTGGCCAAGGCTCGCAAGCGCATCTCGCTCGAAGACTTCACCCGTGCCCTCGAAGAAGGCAAGGTCGAAGCCCTCAACCTCATCATCAAGGGTGACGTCTCCGGTGCCGTCGAGGCACTCGAGGAGTCGCTGCTCAAGATCGAGGTCGACGACAGCGTTCAGCTGCGCATCATCCACCGCGGTGTGGGTGCCGTCACCGAGTCCGACGTCAACCTGGCAACGGTCGACAACGCGATCATCATCGGGTTCAACGTGCGGCCCGACACGAAGGCGCGCGAGCGTGCTGCCCGAGAAGGTGTGGACATCCGCTTCTACTCGGTCATCTACAACGCGCTCGACGACATCGAGTCGTCGCTCAAGGGCATGCTCAAGCCCGAGTTCGAAGAGGTGCAGTCGGGTGTGGCCGAGATCCGCGAGATCTTCCGTTCCTCCAAGTTCGGAAACATCGCGGGTGTCATCGTGCGGTCGGGAACGATCACGCGAAACGCCAAGGCACGCGTCATCCGCGAGGGTGTCGTCGTGGGCGACAACCTGGCCATCGAGTCGCTGCGTCGCTTCAAAGACGACGTCACCGAGGTTCGCACGGACTTCGAGGCCGGTATCGGTCTCGGCAAGTTCAACGACATCCAGATCGGCGATGAGATCGAGACCATCGAGATGAAGGAGAAGCCGCGGGTGTAGCTCGTGGTTCGGGGCCCGGTGGGTCTCGGTTCTCGCCAGACGCTTAGGATTGGGCTCCGCCCAAAGGCGCGACAGACGAGAACCGAGACCCACCGGGCCCCTCCGGTTTACACTCGTGGCAAGTAAAGGGAGATAGATAATGGCTGATCCGGCTCGGGCTGCCAAGATGGCGGACCGTATCAAGGTGATCGTGGCCAAGACGCTCGAGCGTGGGTTGAAAGACCCCCGCCTCGGCTTCGTGACGATCACGGATGTTCGTGTGACAGGAGACCTGCAGCACGCGTCGATCTTCTACACCGTGTACGGCGACGAGCAGGAACGCGCCGATTCGGCCGCGGCGCTCAAGTCGGCCACCGGCATGCTGCGGAGCGAGGTGGGGAAGAACATCACCGCTCGGCTCACGCCATCGCTGGAGTTCATCGCCGATGCTCTGCCTGAGAACGCCAAGATGCTCGAAGGGCTTCTGGCCGAGGCCCGTGCGCGGGATGAGGCCGTGGAGAGCCAGGCTCGCACCGCGTCGTATGCGGGTGAAGCTGATCCTTACGTGAAGCCTCGGGTCATCTCGGAGGATGACGAAGACTGAGGCTGACGACGTGGATGAGGGGCGGTTGTGCGCCCTGGCCCAAGGGTTGAGCGGAGCTCAAAGGCGGCCAGGACACACAACCGCCCCTCTTCCACGTCTGCGTTGTGGCTAGGGGAGGGCGAAGGTGTCGTCGTCGGTGGCGACTATCAGGCCGTCCTTGAGGAGGCCCTCCAGTGCTCGTCCGTAGCGGGCCGCGTCGTCGGGGAGCGCTTCGGCGAGCTTCGCCGCCTGGACTGGATGGGGCGTGGCGCGCAACACGCGCAGCAACGCGCCCCTGGCCTGGCGGTCTGAACCCTCGTACTTCTTCTGCGTGGGGCGGCGGGCGACTTCGGTTTCGGGGTAGCCTTCTGCGCGCCAGGCACACTGCGTTGCGACCGGACAGAGGTCGCACTTCGGGGACTTCGCGGTGCAGATGAGCGCGCCGAGTTCCATCATGCCGGCGTTGAAGCGGGCGGCGTCGGCGTCGTCCTCCGGGAGGAGTGCCGTCATGGCGGGGAGGTCGCGCTTGGCGTTGGGGGAGGGCGCATCCGGGAGGCCGTCGATGGCCCGGGCGATCACACGGCGGATGTTCGTGTCGACCACCGGGTGGCGGGCTCCGAAGGCGAAGACGGCCACGGCTCGTGCGGTGTAGTCGCCGACCCCGGGGAGCGCGAGCAGAGCCTCGACATCGTTCGGAACGGCGCCGCCGTGGCGCTCGGTGATGGCCACGGCGCACGCGTGCAGGTTGAGGGCCCGGCGCGGATAGCCGAGCGACTGCCAGGCGCGCACGGCCTCGCCGGCGGGCTCACAGGCGAGATCGGCCGGCTCCGGCCAGCGGATGAGCCATTCCTCGAGCCTCGGGATGACCCGCACCACCGGCGTCTGCTGCAACATGAACTCGCTCACGAGCGTGCCCCAGGCGGGGAACCCGGGCCGGCGCCACGGAAGATCCCGCGCGTGCACCGCGAACCACGCGTTGACGGCGCGGGCGAACTCGACCTCGTGGGTGGGGTGTTCGGGCATCCTTCAACCCTAAAGGCCCGTCGCCGTGCACGATCCGCGTCCGTCGGAGCGACCGCCGAATGCCCGCGAACGACGGAGTATTCGGCTGTGCACCGAGAACGACGGACTGTCGCACCGATTGCGGCCGGAATCTCCGTCGTTCCAACCTACGGGGCGAGCTCGGGTGGGCGCGGTGGCGGACGTAGAATCGGGGGATGGTGATTGCGGCGACCCCGGCCAGTGACTTCGCGGATGCGCTCACAAGGGAGATTCGGCATAACTACGCGCTGGGGCGCGTGATCGTGGGCGTCGACGGCGTGGAGGCGACATCCGGGTTCGCCGACGATCTGGCCGAGGCGTTCCGCCGCTCGGGAGTGCACACGGTGCGGGCCTCGATGGATGACTTCCAGCGTCCGCGCGCGGCGCGCTTTCTGCGTGGCGTGGCCTCCCCGGAGGGCTATTACTTCGACCGCTACGCGCTCGACACGCTCAAGCGGGTTCTCATCGAGCCGTTCCGCCTTGCGGGGAGCGCGGGGTTCCAGACCGCGTCGTTCGACGCTGCACGTGATGTGGAACGCGAGTCGAGCTGGCTCACGGCGCCTGCCGACGCGGTGCTCATCCTCGATGGCCCCTTCCTGCAGCGACCCGGGATGCGCGGACTCTTCGACTTCACCGCGTACCTCGAGACGCGGCAATTCGGTCTGCCCGCCGAGGTCGTGGGCGCCGACCAGCTCTACCAGGCCGAGGCCGGGCCGCGGTTCGGGGCCAGCGCCATCATCGACGTGAACGACCCAGCGCATCCTCGTCGCGTCTTCGCCGACTCCTGCTGACCCGCCCATCCGTCAGCTGTGGCCCTTCGTCGGGTGTCTTGGGGCGCGAACTGGCGGATGGCGGCTGGGGCGGTGGTGCCTGTTAGCGTTGCAGGCGTGAAATCAGCGCCCTCCACGGTCAGTGGCATCCTGCTCGTCGACAAGCCCGCCGGCTTCACGAGTCACGATGCCGTCGCCCGCACCCGTCGCCTCGCGGGCACCCGCAAGGTCGGCCACGCGGGCACCCTCGACCCCATGGCCACCGGCCTGCTGGTGATCGGGGTGAACAGTTCGACGCGGCTGCTCACCTACGTCGTCGGACTCGACAAGGAGTACTTCGCCACCGTGCGACTGGGCGCAGCGACCACCACGGATGACGCCGAGGGCGAGTTCGTCGGGGAGGGCGCAGACGCCGCATCCGTCGACGCCCTCACCTCAGGGCGCCTGGAGTCGGCCTTCGCCGAGCAGCGCGGCACGATCGTGCAGGTGCCCAGTTCGGTGAGCGCCATCAAGGTCGATGGCAAGCGCGCCTACGCCCTGGTGCGCTCGGGCGAAGAGGTGCAGCTCGCGGGCCGCACGGTGACGATCAGTGAACTCGAGCTGCTCGGCCCGGCCCGGCCCGCAACCGAGGGTGATCGTCGCTTCGTCGACCAGGATGTGCGCGTGGTCTGCAGCTCGGGCACCTACATCCGCGCCATCGCCCGTGACGTGGGCGCCCTGCTCCGCGTGGGGGGCCACTTGACGAGCCTCCGGCGCACCCGCATCGGCCCGTTCGCGGTGGCCGAGGCCGCCACCCCCGACGACCTTGCCACTCGGCTCGAGGCCGGCGAGTCCCTCCCGCTGCTGCCGCCCGCGGATGTGGCCCGCCGCCTCTTCCCGGTGCTCGAGGTCGATCGCGACCGGGGTATCGCCCTCGGGCACGGGCAGCGCATCGACGTCACCCGCGCGGAGGCGGATGCGGCCGGAGACGGGCTCCTCGCCGCCATCACCGCCGACGAACGACTGCTCGGTCTCGTGGCCGTGACCAAGGGCACGGGCAAGAGCGTCGTGAACTTCCCGCCCGACGACCCCCAGACCACCGACCCCGCCGGACAGCCCGACACCGAGGAGCCCCCCGCATGATCGAGTGGTTCACCGTCATCCAGGTCGTGGTGGCCCTCGCCGCCGGCATGCTCGCCATCGTGCTCGGCCTCGCCGGCCGCAAGCCCAACGACCTCACGATGGGTGCCACCGCGCTGGTGGAACTGCTGCTCATCATCCAGCTCGTCGTGGCCATCGTGTCGCCGGCAGTCGGCAACGAACCCTCCGGCAGCCTGCTCGAGTTCTACATCTACCTCATCTCCGCGGTGCTGCTCCCGATCGCCGGTGGCTTCTGGGCGCTGATCGAACGCAGTCGCTGGAGCACGGTCATCCTCGGCGCCGTCTGCCTCGCGGTGGCGGTGATGGTGTACCGGATGAACGCGATCTGGTTCGTGCAGGGAAGCTGATCGCGTGCCATAAACTCGTACTGCCATGGCCAACGACACTCTCGCTCAACCCGTCAGGAGCCGAGCCCGCGGCATCGGCAGGGTTCTCATCATCGTCTACGCGATCCTCGCTCTTGCGGCCACCGGCCGCTCGGTGTACGAGATCATCGCCAAGTTCGACCAGGCCCCCTTCGCCTACACGCTCTCGGCCGTGGCCGCCGTGGTCTACATCGTTGCCACCATCGCGCTGATCGCCCCCGGTGCGGCCTGGTACCGCGTGGCGTGGATCACCATCACTTTCGAGCTCGTGGGGGTGCTCACGGTCGGCACCCTCAGCCTCTTCCTGCCGGAGCTGTTCGCGAAGGCATCCGTGTGGTCGTGGTACGGCATGGGCTACCTCTTCATCCCTCTCGTGCTGCCCGTGCTCGGCATGCTCTGGCTGCGGCGCACCCGATGAAGACCTACCACGCCCTGACCGAGGTGCCCGCCGATCTCGGGCCGTCGGCGGTGACCATCGGCAAGTTCGATGGCGTTCACGCGGGTCATCGAGCGGTGCTCGACGAACTGAACGCGGTCGCCCGGGCCCGTGGCCTCACCTCGGTCGTGATCACCTTCGACCGGCATCCCCTCGCACAGCTCGATCCCGCCGCGCGTCCCGACGCCCTCGTGAGCATCGAGCAGCGTCTGGAGCTCCTCGAGAGCGCCGGGGTCGATGTGACGCTGCTCCTGCCCTTCGACAAGGCACTGGCCTCGATGCCGCCGCGCGAGTTCGCGGAGTACGTGCTGAAGGAGATCTGCGGCACCACGGTCGTGATGGTGGGTGACGACTTCCGGTTCGGCGCCAAGGGCGAGGGAACGATCGACACGTTGCGTGCGCACGGGCAGGAGCTCGGCTTCGATGTGGATGTCATCCCCGAGGTGAAGCCCGGCCTCGCCCGGAAGGTGTCGTCGACCTGGGTGCGCGAGCTGCTGGCTTCCGGCGACGTGGAACGGGCCAGTGAACTCCTCGGCCGCAGCCCGTCGGTGCGCGGCATCGTCGTGCACGGGGCCGCTCGCGGGCGTGAGCTCGGGTTTCCCACTGCGAACCTCTCCGCCGAGTCGGAGGGGCTCATCCCGGCCGACGGCGTCTACGCGGGATGGCTCACCGACGGGGGCGTGCGGTATCCGGCGGCCATCTCGGTGGGGAGCAATCCCACCTTCGCGGGCGTGCCGCCGAAGCAGGTCGAGGCCTACGTGATCGATGAGGACATCGACCTCTACGACCACGTCGTCGAGGTGGCCTTCGTGGCGCGCATCCGCGGTCAGGTGAAGTTCACCGGTGTCGAACCGCTGATCGTGCAGATGAACGACGACGTCGACGCCGCCAGAACCCTTCTTCGTGACCTCGCCTGAGGCGGCAGAGTCCGCGCCGGCCCCGCTCTGGCGAGGGCGGGCGCTGGCTCTCGTGGCGATCGTGCTCGTGGCGCTCAACCTGCGCACCGCCGTGGCGGCGCTCTCGCCGATCTTCGATCAGATCGGTGAGGATGTCAGCCTCGGCAGTATCGGCATCGGCTTCCTCGGCACGCTCCCGCTGATCTGCTTCGCGGTGGTGGGCCTCATCGCCCCGGCTCTGCATCGACGATTCGGGCTCGAGCCGGTGGTGGTCGCGGCGCTGCTGGCCATCGTGCTGGGCGACGTGCTGCGGGGCCTCGCCGTGTCGTATCCGATGCTCGCGATCGGCAGCGCAGTCACCTTCGCGGGCATGGGGGTGGCGAACATCCTGCTGCCACCGCTCGTGAAGGCGTACTTCCCCGATCGCATCGGGCTGCTCACCTCGGTGTACGCCACCACCCTGGCGCTCGGTGCCACCGTCCCGCCCCTCGTCGCGGTTCCCGTCGCCGATTCGCTCGGCTGGCGGGTATCGGTGGGGATGTGGGCGGTTCTCGCCCTCGTGGCCGTGACGCCGATGCTGATGCTCGCGGCGAGGGCCAGGCGCGTGGCGCAGGACGCGCGGGATGCGCGGGATGCTCGGGATGCGCGTCGCGACCGCGATGCCGCCGAGACCGGGGGCGACGACGATCTCGACGAGCCGCAGGCCGCCGCCCGCGGCCGGGTGCGGCGATCTCCGCTCGCCTGGTCGCTCATGCTGATGTTCGCGATGACGGCCTTCAACACCTACGCGCTGTTCGCGTGGTTGCCGAGCATCCTGATCGACATCGCGGATGCCACGCCCGCCCAGGCAGGGCTGCTGCTGTCGCTCTACTCCGTCATGGGTCTCCCGGCGTCGCTGCTCATCCCGGTGCTCGCGGTGCGGTTGCGCAATGTCGGTGTGCTGATCTGGACGGGCGTGGTGCTGTTCAT
Source organism: Herbiconiux sp. (assembly GCF_004297105.1). Lineage (GTDB taxonomy): Bacteria > Actinomycetota > Actinomycetes > Actinomycetales > Microbacteriaceae > Herbiconiux. The sequence continues at coordinate 65,552 of NZ_SCVE01000006.1, read as the reverse complement.
CCTCGGGTACGGAGGGCTGCTCCTCCTTCCTGACCAGGGAACGTGGCTCTGGGTCATCCTGGCCGGCCTCGGCCCGCTGCTCTTCCCGCTCGCCCTCGTTCTCATCAATCTGCGCACCCGAACGCATCCGGGCGCCGTGGCTCTCAGCTCGTTCGTGCAGAGTTTCGGCTACGCCGTGGGAGCGTTGGGCCCGCTCCTCGTGGGAGTGCTGCACCAGGCGACGGGTGCCTGGTCGGCCCCTCTCCTGCTGCTGCTCGGCACCGCGATCGTGATGGCCGTGGCGGGGATCGTGGTGGCCCGACCCCGAATGCTCGAAGACCAATGGCACAATTGATCGATGCGCGGAGTTCGAACGATCTGTTCGCCCGCCGAAGGCGACGAGAGAAGTACGGAGACGTCGTGACCATAGACAGAGCGGTCAGCCCCGCCCAGCGAGCACTCGAGCTGCTGGGAGATGACCTCACCGAATCAACCCTGAAGCGCTATCTCGACGGCATCCCCGGCGTCGACGCCGTCGGACTCGAGCAGCGCGCCGCCGCACTCGGCACCCGCAGCATCAAGACCTCGTCGAAGGTCTGGGCGCTCGACCGCATCATCGAGCTGATCGACCTCACCACACTCGAAGGCGCCGACACGCCCGGCAAGGTGCGCTCGCTCGTGGCGAAGGCGCTCACGCCCGACCCCGCCGACCTCACGACGCCGCGCGTCGCCGCCGTGTGCGTCTACGGCGACATGGTGCCCTACGCCGTGGAAGCCCTGGGTTCCGCCCACGCGGCCGGCACGGATGAGGGCATCAACGTGGCGGCCGTGGCCACCGCGTTCCCCTCGGGGCGGGCCTCGCTCGACGTGAAGCTGGCCGACACGGCGGATGCCGTGGCCGCGGGCGCCGACGAGATCGACATGGTGATCGACCGCGGTGCGTTCCTCTCCGGCCGCTACGGGCTGGTGTTCGATCAGATCGTGGCCGTGAAGGAGGCCTGCCGTCGCGCCGACGGCAGCTACGCCCACCTCAAGGTCATCCTCGAGACCGGCGAGCTGAACACTTACGACAACGTGCGCCGGGCATCCTGGCTCTCGATCCTCGCGGGTGGCGACTTCATCAAGACGTCCACCGGCAAGGTGGCTCCGGCCGCCACGCTTCCCGTGACGCTGCTCATGCTCGAAGTGGTGCGCGACTGGCACCGGCTCACCGGCGAGAAGATCGGTGTGAAGCCGGCCGGCGGCATCCGTTCGTCGAAGGATGCGATCAAGTACCTCGTGACGGTCGCCGAGACCGTGGGGGAGGAGTGGCTGCAGCCGCACCTCTTCCGCTTCGGGGCATCGAGCCTTCTCAACGACGTTCTGCTGCAGCGGCAGAAACTCTCGACCGGACAGTACTCCGGCGCCGACTACGTGACGATCGACTAGGAGATCCCATGTCATTCCTCGATTACGCACCGGCCCCCGAGTCGACCGCGATCCTCGACCTGAAGCCCGAGTACGGCCTGTTCATCGGCGGCGAATTCGTCGCCGCCGGTGGGGAGTCGTTCACCACGATCTCGCCCGCCACCGAGAAGCCGATCGCACGCATCGCGCACGCCGACAGCTCAGACGTCGACCGTGCCGTCGCGGCCGCCCGCAAGGCCTACGAGAAGACCTGGTCGAAGCTCTCGGGCCGTGACCGTGGCAAGTACCTGTTCCGCATCGCGCGGCTCGTGCAGGAGCGCGCCCGCGAGCTGGCCGTGGCCGAATCGCTCGACAACGGCAAGCCGATCAAGGAGAGCCGCGACGTCGACGTGCCGCTCGTGGCCGCCTGGTTCTTCTACTACGCCGGCTGGGCCGACAAGCTCGACTACGCCGGACTCGGGGCGAACCCGCGCTCGCTCGGTGTCGCCGCGCAGGTCATCCCGTGGAACTTCCCGCTGCTGATGCTGGCGTGGAAGATCGCTCCCGCCCTGGCCGCCGGCAACACGGTGGTGCTGAAGCCGGCCGAGACCACGCCGCTCACGGCATTGCTGTTCGCCGAGATCCTGCAGCAGGCCGATCTGCCCGCGGGCGTGGTGAACATCATCACCGGAGCCGGCGAGACCGGGCGCGCGCTCGTGAACCACCCCGATGTGAACAAGGTGGCCTTCACAGGGTCGACCGCCGTGGGACGTGAGATCGCGCGCTCCACCGCAGGCACGGGCAAGAAGCTCACCCTCGAGCTCGGGGGCAAGGCCGCGAACATCGTGTTCGACGATGCGCCGATCGACCAGGCCATCGAGGGCATCGTGAACGGCATCTTCTTCAACCAGGGTCACGTGTGCTGCGCGGGGTCACGGCTGCTCGTGCAGGAGTCGATCCACGACGACGTCGTCGAGCGCCTCAAGTCGCGCCTGTCGACGCTGCGGGTGGGCGATCCGCTCGACAAGAACACGGATGTCGGGGCCATCAACTCCGCGGAGCAGCTGGCGCGCATCCGGGAGCTGTCCGACATCGGAGAGGCCGAGGGTGCGGAGCGTTGGAGCCCCGAATGCTCTCTGCCTGCCGACGGGTTCTGGTTCGCCCCGACGATCTTCACGAACGTGTCGACCTCGCACCGCATCGCGCGCGAGGAGATCTTCGGGCCGGTGCTGTCGGTGCTCACGTTCCGCACGCCGGCTGAGGCCATCGCCAAGGCGAACAACACGCCCTACGGGCTCTCGGCGGGCATCTGGAGCGACAAGGGGTCGCGCATCCTGGCCGTGGCCGACAAGCTGCGTGCCGGGGTCATCTGGGCCAACACGTTCAACCGTTTCGACCCCACGTCGCCGTTCGGCGGCTACAAGGAGTCGGGCTACGGCCGCGAGGGCGGCCGCCACGGCCTCGCCGCGTATTTGAAAGGAGGCGACCTGTGAGCAACCACATCGCTGTGCCGAAGACCTACAAGCTGTTCGTGAACGGAGCGTTCCCGCGCAGTGAGTCCGGGCGCGTCTACGAGGTGCTGTCGCCGAAGGGAGTGTTCCTCGCGAACGCCGCGAAGGCGTCGCGGAAGGATGCGCGTGACGCCGTCGTGGCGGCCCGTGCGGCCGTCTCGGGCTGGTCGGGCGCCACGGCCTACAACCGCGGGCAGGTGCTCTACCGGGTGGCCGAGGTGCTCGAGGGGCGCCGCGCGCAGTTCGAGGACGAGATCGTGCAGGCCGAGGGTGTCTCGGCATCCGCTGCCCGTGCCCAGGTCGATGCGGCCATCGACCGGTGGGTCTGGTACGCCGGGTGGACCGACAAGTACGCCCAGGTGGCCGGTAACGCGAATCCCGTGGCCGGGCCGTACTTCAACCTCTCGGTGCCGGAGCCCACGGGTGTGGTGGCGATCGTGGCCCCGCAGGATTCGTCGCTGCTCGGCTTCGTGAGCGCCGTGGCGCCGGCGCTGGTGACGGGCAATGCGGTCGTGGTGATCGCCAGCGAGCAGTATCCGCTCTCGGCCATCACGCTCGGCGAGGTGCTCGCCACGAGCGATCTGCCGAAGGGCGTCGTGAATGTGCTCACGGGCTCGCCGGCCGAGATGGCACCGTGGCTCGCGGGCCACGCCGATGTGAACGCGCTCGACCTCGTGGGCGCGGGCGCCCTCGACTGGATCGACCTCGAGATCGCCGCTGCCGAGACCCTGAAGCGCGTGCTGCCCCCGGAGGAGGGCCCGGATGCGGCGTCCCCCACGTTGTCGCGCATCGCGGCCTTCACCGAGACCAAGACGGTCTGGCACACGAAGGCCCTCCTCTAACCCCGCTCCCTCCTCGCGACTCGCCAAAATCCGCCCTAAAACCCGCATTTTGGGGCGGATTTTGGCGAGTCGCGAGGAGTTTCGCTGAGTGGGAGCCGCGCATCCGGGATGGGACGGGCGGCGGGTCGCTAGGCGGACTAGCGTTCAGGGCATGGCTGATACGAAACGTCTTGCGCTCGTGACCGGGGCGACCGGGTACATCGGAGGGCGGCTCGTGCCGCGGCTGCTGGCTGCCGGGTTCGGGGTGCGGGTGCTCGTGCGCAGTCCCGAGAAGCTGCGCGACGTGCCGTGGGCGGGAGACGTCGACATCGTCGAGGGCGACCTCGACGACCGGGAGTCGATCGCCGGCGCCTGCGAGGGAGTCGACGTGTTCTACTACCTCGTTCACTCGATGGGCGGCAAGAAGGACTTCGAGGAGCCCGAGAAGCAGGCCGCACAGAACGTCGCGGCGGCCGCCGCCCAGGCAGGGGTGAAGCGGATCGTGTACCTCGGCGGGCTGCATCCGCTCACCGGTGATCTCTCGCCTCACCTGCGGTCACGGGTGGCCGTGGGCCGCATCCTGCTCGACTCGGGCGTACCGACGGCCGCGTTGCAGGCCGGAGTCGTGATCGGATCGGGATCCACGTCGTTCGAGATGATCCGCCACCTCACCGATGTGCTGCCGTACATGCCCGCCCCGAAGTGGGTGCGCAACCGCATCCAGCCGATCGCCGTGCGCGACGTGCTCTATTACCTCGTGAACTGCGCCGATCTGCCCGACGACGTCAACCGCACCTTCGACATCGGCGGCCCCGATGTGCTGCGCTACGGCCAGATGATGAACGGCTACGCGCTCGAAGCCGGCCTCAAGCAGCGCCCGATCGCGTCGCTTCCCGTACTGACGCCCTGGCTCGCCTCGCAGTGGGTCAACCTGGTGACCCCGATCCCGCGGGCGATCGCCACGCCCATCATCGCGAGCCTGCAGTTCGACTGCGTGACGCACGAACACGACATCCGCGACTTCATCCCCGACCCCGAGGGCGGACTCACCCGCTACCGCAAGGCCGTGCGGCTGGCCCTCGAGAAGATGAAGTCGGGGGAGGTCGAGACGAGCTGGCAGGATGCGCTGGTCGACGGCGCCGTGAGCGACCCCCTCCCGAGCGACCCCGACTGGGCCGGCCACACCGTCTACCTCGACGTGAAGCGACGCGAGACGGATGCGAGCCCCGCCGATCTCTGGGCCGTGATCGAAGGCATCGGCGGCGACAACGGCTGGTATTCGTTCCCCCTCGCCTGGGCCGTTCGCGGCTGGATGGACAAGATCGTGGGCGGGGTGGGCCTGCGCCGAGGCCGCCGGAACGCGAAGCGGCTGAACATCGGCGACGCCCTCGACTTCTGGCGGGTGGAGGCCATCGATCGCGGTGAGTTCCTGCGGCTGCGCGCCGAGATGCGGGTGCCGGGACGCGCCTGGCTCGAGATGCGTGCCACCCCCCGGGAAGGCGGCGGCTCGGTCTACGACCAGCGTGCGATCTTCTTCCCCATGGGCCTCGGCGGGCGGCTCTACTGGTTCGCCATCCTGCCGTTCCACGGGGTCATCTTCAATGGCATGGCCAACCGCATCACGGCCACTGCACTGGCCTCGGAGGAGGAGCGGGCCTCCGACTCCTCGCGGGCCGCCGATGCTCCCTCCGAAGCCGTCTCCGGGCAAGCCGCGTAAGCTTGATCTCGATCCACCACCTGGAGGTGAAGATGACCGCACTACCCAAGACAGTGTTCGTGGGAGACAGCCTCACCGAGTCCGGCCGCTGGCAGGAGTGGTTCCCCGAGGTCGAGGCCGTGAACCTCGGCGTCGGTGGCGACACCACCGACGGCCTCATCGACCGGCTCGACACCGTGGCCGCCGAAGACCCCGACACGGTCGTGCTGTTGATCGGCACGAACGACGTGGCCAACCGGCGTGCCGTCGAGCACGTCGTGCGCAACATCGAGACCATCCTCGCCGGCATCAGAGCGGCATCTCCGGATGCGCGCATCCTCGTGCAGTCGGTTCTGCCGCGCGGCCGGGAGTACGCGGAGTTCGTCAAGGAGATCAACCGCCACGTCTGGCAGTTCGCCGCCACCGTGCGGGCGCACTACCTCGACCTGTGGCCGGTGATGGCCCAGGAAGACGGCGAACTCAATCCCGCCTACACCGAAGACCGCCTGCACCTCAACGAGGCCGGCTACGAGGCGTGGATCTCCGAGCTCGCCCCCGCCCTGGAGCGCGTGCACGACCTGCCCCCGTCGAGCCGCCCCATCCGCCTGCCCGAACTCGGCATCGTGAACCAGACGGCGGGCACCTAGCGCGGAGAGGTCAGAGGTGGCGCAGCAGGCCCTCGAAGAAGCGGATGCCGGTGAAGAACGTCTTCACGTGCATCCGCTCGTTCTTGGCGTGCAGCGTGGCCCGCTCCTCGGACGACATCTCGAACGGGCTGAAACGGTACACCGTGCGGCTCACCGCCGAGAAGTGCCGGGAGTCGGTGGCGCCCGTCTGCACGTACGGCGTGACGACGGCCGTGGGATAGGCCGTGGTCACCGAGTCGGCGAGCATCCGCCACACCGGACCCTCGGTCTGCGACACCCGCGCGGGCTCGTTGGCCTGCAGCACGTCGACCCGCACGAGCGGATCGGCGATGGCGCGCTCGAGGTGACGGCGGGTGGCCTCCACCGTCGAGCCGATCGCGATGCGCACGTTCACCACGGCCTGAGCCCGTTCGGCGAGGGCGTTCGCGGCCAGCCCTGCAGACAGCTGCGTGACGGCCGTCGTGGTGCGCACCATGGCCGCGGTCTCGGCGCTCATCCGCGAGAACACGGCGACGAGCAGCGGCCGGAAGAGGGACGTGCGGGTGAACACGAAGCGCAGCGGTCCGCGGCCGTGCGAACCGACCGTGCGGATCATCGTGGCCGTCACGTCGTTCAGCCGGGCCGGAAACGGCTTCGCAGCCACCCGGGTGATGGCGCGCGCGAGCCGATCGGTGGCGGTCACCCGTGGGGGAGTCGAGGCGTGCCCGCCCTCCTGCTCCACCGTGAGAGTGAAGTTCGTGATGCCCTTCTCGCTGACGCCCACTACCGCGATCGGCACATCGACCGTGGGGAACAGGTTCTCGACCACCGCTCCGCCCTCGTCGAGAACGAGACCGATGGTCACACCGCGCGCCACGAGCAGCTCGACCGCCGCCGCGGCCCCCGTGCCGTTCGTCTCCTCGTCGTGGCCGAACAGCAGGTACACATCGTGCTCGGGCGCGACACCCGCGGCGATCGACCGCTCCGTCGCCTCGAGGATGCTCACCGCCGAGCCCTTGTTGTCGAGCGTGCCACGGCCCCAGAGCACCCGGTCGTCGCCTTCACCGGTCACCACGGCGGCGAACGGCGGATGCTCCCACCCCTCATCGGTCGCCGGCACGACGTCGTAGTGCGCCATGAGCACCGACGCCGCACCGTCCGACGTGCCCGGCCAGCGGAAGAGCAGGCTGTGACCTCCCACGAACTCCCGGTCGAGCGCGTCGTGCAGGAGAGGGTAGAGCTCTTCGAGTGCGGATGCGAAGAGGTCGAACGCGGCCCAGTCGGCGGTGGCGGCATCCGGATTCGACATCGTCGGAATGCGGATGAGCTGCCGCAGGTTCTCGAGCGCGGCGGCATCGGCGGGGGAGTCGTCCATCACACGGTTCAATCTAGGAAACGAGGCCGTGCGCGGGCTGCGGGCGTGCCCCGAGCTGAGTGATTGCCCGGGCTGCCGCGGCCGTTCCGGCGACGGCTGCGGAGCGCAGCCGGTCGGCGTCGACCGCGCGGGAGATGGAGGCGGAGTCCCGATCGACGACCGGCCCGCTCGCGAGCAGTTCGCTGACGAACGCGGCGCTGAACGAGTCACCGGCGCCCGTGGTGTCGACGGGGTCGACGAGCCGGGCCTCGACGTGAACGGGATCCTGCCCGCGCACGCCGGCGAGCACGCCGCCGCGCCCGAGAGTGAGGGCCACGAGCTCGTAGTGCTCGAGGAGCGCCGCCAGCACGTCGCCGGGCTCTGAGGCTCCGGTGAGCACCCGGCCCTCATCGAGGTTCGGGATGCAGAGGTGGGCGCCTCGGGTGGCGGCGAGGAGGGCGGCCGGCCCATGGTCGACCAGGAAGCCGGCCGAGCCGGGATTGAACGACACGGATGTTCCCCGGCTGCGCGCATCCCGGATCACCTCGAGGAAGTCGTCGGCCGACGACTCGCCCGACTCGCGGAACACGGAGTAGCCGGTGAAGTGCAGGTGGCTGCCGGGTGCGAACAATGCCCGATCGACGTCGCGCGGGCCGGTGAGCACATTCGCCCCGGTATCCGTGAGCATCGTGCGCGAGCGCTCGTCGTCGAGGATCACGATGATGGTGCCGGTGGGCAGCTCGTCGGAGCCCGTGAGATGAGCCCGGACTCCGGATACGGCCAGCTCTTCGCTGTGCCGGCCGACGTCGGCCATGGCCACGTGACCGAAGAAGTCGACGGGGCGACCCGAGAGGGCGAACCAGGCGGCCGCGTTGGCCGCCGATCCACCGGATCGTCGCTCGATGCGCGCACGGGTATCGGTGTCGGGCCGGATCGGCCCGGCCGGTGCCACGATGACGTCGTCGATCACATCGCCGAAGACGACGATGCCAGGAGCTCCGGTGTTCAGTGGAGGCGCGCCTTGAGAGCGGCGACCGGGTCGGCGCTCGTGAGCACCCCCGGGCCGAACCGCAGCATCGTGATGGTCTGCGAGACCGGGCCGGACCCGGCGCTCAGGCGCGTGGCGATGGTGGCGCGCTCCCAGGTGAGGATGGCCTCCTGCGCGAGCTGGACGGTGAGACCGAGGGGCTGGGTGTTGCCCGAGCGGACGTCGGGCAGCGAGTATCCGCCGAGGCCTGCCAGGGTCGAGTAGACCTCCGACACGTCTTTCTGGGGGAGCGGTACGGCACCCTGGCCCACGAACACCGCAGTGAAGAGGCGGGCGGCGAGCTCGACCGGATCCGCGGTCCAGAGGCCCTCGGGGCCGGCGAACGGGGGATTCGATGCAGCCGTCGGATATGTCATGGGATCACCCTATCCAGCGCCGCGTAGGATTGGCGAGACATGACTACGCGACAGACCGAACCGGCCTTCACCCGACCCGCTCTGGCGCCCGGGCTCCTCGGCGCCATCGCTCTGATGGCCTTCATCGCGGTGGTCGACACCGACTGGTTCACGATCGCCCGCTACGTGGTGGCGATTCTGGCCCTCATCATGTGCGTGTTCGCCGGGCAGGCGAAGCAGTGGTGGTGGATCCCGCCGCTCGCGGCCATCGCCGTTCTCTGGAATCCGGTGCTGCCCATCGACCTGCCGCTCATCGCGTGGCAGATCGCCCATGTGGTCGGCGCGATCGTGTTCGTGGCGAGTGGCCTGCTGATCAAGGTGCATCGCGTAGACTGAAGGTCGCATCGGGTTCACCCGCTCTTCGCGTCCGCCGAGACCCCGTCTCGTTGCCCGGCCGCATGCTGCCTTTCGGAACAGGCACCCTTTGCGTTCCGCCTCACTCCCAGGAGAACGATGTCAAGGTCCGGCAATCGCCGAACACGCACAGCCGACAACACCGGCCTCATCCCGATCCTCGCGCGCAAAGTGCGCGAGGTCGAAGCCGCCGCGCAGCGGGGCAAAGTCGCCCCCGCCAATCGCACGAAGTTCCTCGTGGTGGCTCTGCTCATGCGCGAGGAACGCGCCTCGATCAAGACGGATGCGGCACTCAGCGACGCCGAGCGCGCCGAGCAGCTGAAGCGGCTCGACGGAATCGCCTCGATCCTGGCGCGCACCGCCGCGCGGGACACGTCGCTCATCGCCCTGCTCGAGAACGACGCCACCAGCCTCTCGCCGGCGGCCAAGAAGCTGCGTCGCGAGTACCTCGAAGACGCCGGCTACGACGTGCCCGACGACGAGCCCGACGTGATCGCACCCACCGCGACGGTCGTGCCACCCGAGCTCGCCGAGCGCCAGGTGGTGCCCACTTCGGTGAAGTCGCGGCAGCTCGCCAACCCGTTCATGGCCCCCGACCTCACCCCGGCCAAGCCGCACGGTGCGGGCCGGCTCAGCAACTGGGAGCTGCTCGGGCCCCTCTACCGTGCCTTCGAGTACGGGGCCGGCGGGCGGGCCGCCAGCATGGAGCTGCCCGAGGCGCCCACCATCGACCGGCTCTCACCTCCCGGTCACGAGCTCATGGTGCACCAGTCCCGGTTCCTGCAGAGCGTGCAGGCCGGGCACCGCACCTTCCTGCTGGCGGATGAGCCCGGCCTCGGCAAGACGGCTCAGTCGCTGCTGGCCGCATCCGTCGCCGACGCGTACCCGCTGCTCGCGGTGGTGCCGAACGTCGTGAAGATGAACTGGGCCCGCGAGGTCGAGATCTGGACGCCGCACCGCCGCGCCACCGTCGTGCACGGAGACGGCGAGAACCTCGACGCCTTCGCCGACGTCGTGGTGGTGAACTACGAGGTGCTCGACCGGCACCTGTCGTGGCTCGGCACCATGGGCTTCCGCGGCATGGTGGTCGACGAGGCGCACTTCATCAAGAACATGTCGTCGCTGCGCTCGCGCAACGTGCTGGCGCTGGCCGACCGCATCCGGCACACGGCCCCCGGCGGCAACCCGCTCATGATGGCGCTCACCGGCACGCCGCTCATCAACGACGTCGACGACTTCCGCGCGATCTGGCAGTTCCTCGGCTGGATCGACGGCACCAAGCCCACGCCCGTGCTCATGGAGCGACTCGAGGAGGTGGGCCTCACGCCCGCCGACACCGGATTCTTCGCCGAGGCGCGTGAAGCCGTGATCGACATGGGTATCGTGCGCCGCCGCAAGATCGACGTGGCCGCCGACCTGCCCTCGAAGCGCATCGTCGATCTGCCCGTCGAGCTCGACGACGACCTCGGTCGCTCGATCCGCGACGCCGAGCGCGAGCTGCAGGCCCGCCTCGTCACCCGCTACCGCCGCCTGGTCGCCGCTCGCGCGGCGTCCCGCGGCGACGAGGTCGACGACCTGCCCGACGACGACCTCATGCGCCTCGTGGCCCGCCAAGAGCTCGAAGACACCCAGGCCACCGAACAGGGCCTCAACGTGTTCACCATGGTGCGTCAGATCGGCACCGCGAAGGCCGGCCTCGCCGCCGACTACGCGGCGCAACTGGCCCGCTCGGTGGGAAAGGTCGTGTTCTTCGCGAAGCACATCGCGGTGATGGATGCGGCCGAGGAGCTCTTCGCCAAGCGCGAGCTCAAGACGGTCTCCATCCGCGGCGACCAGTCGGCCACGCTCCGCCAGCGCGAGATCGATGCCTTCAACAACGATCCGGATGTCTCGGTCGCGGTGTGTTCGCTCACCGCCGCCGGCGTCGGCCTCAACCTCCAGTCGGCGTCGAACGTGGTTCTCGCGGAGCTCTCCTGGACGGCGGCCGAGCAGACCCAGGCCATCGACCGGGTGCACCGAATCGGCCAGGAAGAGCCGGTGACGGCCTGGCGCATCATCGCCGCCCAGACCATCGACACGCGCATCGCCGAGCTGATCGACTCGAAGCAGGGCTTGGCGGCCCGAGCCCTCGACGGCTCCGACGCCGAGGTCGGCTCGACCGACAGCGTGCAACTCGACGCCCTCGTGTCGTTGCTCCGCTCAGCCCTCGAAGACTGAGTGCACAGCAGCGCGACGCCTAGCGTGGACTTCGCCAAGCTAGCCGCACAGCGGCGCCGATAGCGCCTCGCTGTGCGCCTCGTTTGGCCTTCTCCGCGGATGAAGCGCCGAACGGGCTCTCAGTCGGCGCGGCCGAGCACGTCGAGCAGCCAGGCGTACTCGTAGGCGACTTCCTCCCAGCGGGCGTAGCGGCCCGAGACGCCGCCGTGGCCTGCCGACATCTCCGTCTTGAGCAGCACCGGGGCGTCCACCTCACGCAGACGCGCCGTCCACTTGGCCGGCTCCACGTAGAGCACGCGGGTGTCGTTGAGGCTGGTCACCGCGAGGATGCGCGGGTAGGTCTGCGCGGTCACGTTCTCGTAGGGCGAGTACGACTTCATGTAGGCATAGACCTCGGGGTCGTGCAGGGGATCGCCCCACTCGTCCCACTCGATCACCGTCAACGGCAGCGACGGGTCGAGGATCGAGGTGAGTGCGTCGACGAAGGGCACCTGCGCCAGGATTCCCGCGAACAGCTGCGGGGCGATGTTGGCCACCGCGCCCATCAGCAGCCCCCCGGCGCTGCCACCCTGGGCCACGAGCTGCTCAGGGGTGGTGAGGCCCAGCGCGATCACCCGTTCGGCGCACGCCACGAAGTCGGTGAAGGTGTTCTTCTTCGTGAGCGTCTTGCCGTTCTCGTACCAGTGCCGGCCCATCTCGCCGCCGCCCCGGATGTGCGCGATCGCGAACACCACGCCCCGGTCGAGCAGCGACAGCCGCGGAATCGAGAACGACGGGTCGATCGACGCCTCGTAGGAGCCGTAGCCGTAGAGCACGAAGGGAGCCGGCGTGCCGGAGGAGAGGATGCCCCGGCGTGCCACGATCGAGATCGGCACCTGCGTTCCATCCGGAGCCGTGGCCCACTCGCGCCGCTGCTCGTACTCGCCGGCCGAGTACCCGCCGAGCACCGGCGCCTGCTTCAGCAGCGTCGAGGTGCCCGTGTGCACGTCGTAGTCGAACACCGACGAGGGCGTGACGAACGAGGTGTAGCCGTAGCGGATGGTGGGCTGCTCCCACTCGGGGTTGCCCGAGGTGCCCACCGAGAAGAGCGGTTCGTCGAAGCGCAGTTCGGTGAACGCCGCACCCGCGAGAGACGTGGTGCCGGCGTCAAGCGGCAGCACCGCCACGCGGGTGAGTCCGTCGCGGCGGTAGTCGAGGGTGAGGTGCCCGGCGAAGGCGTCGACGTCTTCGAGCCGAACGGCGGGGTCGTGCGCCCGCACGGTCTGCCAGCGAGAGCGATCGGATGGCGCATCCGGAGCCACCGCGATCAGCTCGAAGTTGAGGGCGCCGTCGTTGTGCAGCACGAGCAGGCGGTCTTCGCCGCCCACCACCGCATGTTCCACCGAGTACTCGATACCCTCGCGGCGTGGCCAGACCACCTGGAACGTGGCATCCGGATCGGTCGTGTCGAGCAGGTGCACCTCGCTCGTGATCTTCGAGCCCAGGGCGATCTCGAGGTACTTCTTGCTGCGCGTGAGCCCCACGCCCACCCAGTAGCGCTCGTCGGGCTCGGTGAACACGGTCTCATCCGCACCGGCGGAGGTGCCCACCGTGTGCCGCCAGATGGTGTCGGGCCGCCATGACTCATCGACCGTGGGGTAGAAGACGCTGGTGCCTTCGCCCGAGAACACCGCACCGGGGAAGGTGTTCTCGACCACGTCGGGCAGGTTGTCGCCCGTGTCGAGGTCGCGGATGCGGAGCGTGTACCGCTCGTCGCCCACGGTGTCGACGGCGTAGGCGAGAAGCCGGCCGTCCGGACTGACGTCGAAGGAGCCGAGCGAGTAGAAGTCGTGGCCCTCGGCTTCGATGTTGTCGTCGAGCACGATCTGCTCGCCGGGCACGGGCACGCCGGGTTCGAGCGACGGGGGAGTCCAATCGTCCGGCCCGCTCACGGCGGCGCGGCAGTGCACACCGTACTGGGCGCCCTCGACGGTGCGCGTGTAGTACCAGAAGCCGCCGTCGCGCACGGGCACCGACAGATCGGTCTCGCGGGTGCGTGCCTTGATCTCGTCGAACAGTCTCGCGCGGAGGGGCGCGAGGTGTGCGGTGGCCTCCTCGGTGTACGCGTTCTCGGCCTCGAGGTAGGCGATGACCTCGGGATCGTTCTTGTCGCGCAGCCACTCATAGGCGTCGACCACGGTGTCGCCGTGGTGAACGCGATCGAGGGGCTTGCGGGCGGCGACGGGAGGGCGCATGTGACGAGCCTAATCCGTGCTCGTTCCGCGCCGCCGCTTCCACGGCGCGGTTCGGAGTTGACCTCGACTGGGGGGAATGCGATCATCGTGTCGGCTCAATCGATGCCACCCCCAGTGCATGAACAGCCGATGAAATCTCGGGATGCGCGCCACACACGAGATCAGTCGGGAGAACACGCGGGTGGACCTCACCGTCATCGTCGTGTTGGTGATCGCCCTCGCCCTGTTCTTCGACTTCACCAACGGCTTTCACGACACCGCCAACGCCATGGCGACACCGATCGCCACGGGAGCCCTGAAGCCGAAAGTGGCCGTCGCGCTGGCGGCCGTGCTGAACCTGGTCGGCGCCTTCCTGAGCACCGAGGTGGCGAAGACCATCTCGGGTGGCCTCATCAAAGAGGGCTCGAACGGTGTGCAGATCGTTCCCGAGATGATCTTCGCGGGGCTCATCGGTGCCATCGTCTGGAACCTCGTCACCTGGCTCTTCGGCCTGCCGTCGAGCTCGTCACACGCCCTCTTCGGCGGCCTCATCGGCGCGGCCATCGTGGGCGCCGGCTTCGGTGTCGTCGACTACTCCGTGCTGGTCAGCAAGATCATCCTCCCGGCCCTCGTGGCCCCGCTCGTGGCCGGTCTCGTCGCTTTCATCGCCACTCGGCTCGCCTACGCGATCACCCGGATGCCGGCCTCGAGCGCGCAGTCGGGCGTGCGCGGGCGGTTCCGCTACGGCCAGATCTTCTCCTCCTCGCTCGTGGCGCTCGCGCACGGCACCAATGACGCGCAGAAGACCATGGGCGTCATCACTCTCACCCTCATCTCGGCGGGTCTGCTCGATGCGGGCAGCGGACCCAGCCTCTGGATCATCGTCACCTGTGCAGTGGCCATCGCCCTCGGCACCTACATGGGCGGCTGGCGCATCATCCGCACGATCGGCACCGGACTCACCGAGGTCAAGCCGGCCCAGGGCTTCGCCGCTGAGACCGGGACCGCGGCGACCATCCTCGCCTCGAGCCACCTGGGCTTCGCACTCTCGACAACGCAAGTGGCCTCCGGATCGGTGATCGGATCGGGACTCGGCCGCAGAGGCGCCTCGGTGCGCTGGCGCACCGCGGGGCGCATCGGCCTCGGCTGGCTGATGACCCTCCCGGCCTCCGCGATCGTCGGCGCCCTGGCCGCGTTCGTGGCCCGCACGGGCGCCACGGGCATCGTGATCGACCTCGTGGTGGGCCTCGGGGTGATCGTCACGATCTTCGTGCTCTCGCGCCGCAACCGCGTCGACTCGAGCAACGCCATCAGCGAGGTCGACGCGGCCACGATCGCGGTGCGCAGCCCCAAGGCCACGAGGCGCAAGCGGAAGGCGGCACGATGATCGACTGGGGTGCCTTCATCGTGGTGGCTCTGGCGTCGCTGCTGGCGACCGCCGTGGTCGTGAGCCTCTACTCGTTCGGCCTGCGCTTCCGCTTCCTCACGAAGCCGGATGCGCAGACAGGCCGGCAGTCCAGGCCGGCCTACGCCACCGTGCTCTCGTCCATCTGCTTCGCCCTCAGCGCCCTCGCCGTGCTCTTCGGGATCTACCTGATCGTGCCCTTCTTCCACGGCTGACACCCTTCTACGATGGGGTCATGACTCTGGAGTCCACCGCGATACCCGTCAGTCCCGTCGTGCCCATCGTGCGCTCCGCGTTCGACCAGGGCGTCACCACCTCCCTCGCGTGGCGCATCCGTCAGCTGAAGGCCTTGAAGAGCATGCTGATCGAGCGGTCGTCCGAGATCGAGGATGCGCTGTTCCACGACCTCGGCAAGAACCCCGCCGAGGCGCAGCTCACCGAGATCGGCATCGTGATCGCCGAGATCGAGCACACGCTCGCGCACCTGCGCGGCTGGCTGCGACCGAAGCGGGTAGCGGTTCCGCTCGCGCTGGCTCCGGCGAGCGCCTCCACGATGCTCGAGCCGCTCGGCGTGGTGCTCGTGATCGCACCCTGGAACTACCCGCTCCAGCTGCTGCTGGCTCCTGTCGCGGGTGCCCTGGCGGCCGGCAACGCGGTGGTGATGAAGCCGAGCGAGCTGGCACCGGCGACATCCGCTCTCATGGCCGAGCTGGTGCCGCAGTACCTCGACTCGCGCGCGGTGGCCGTGGTGGAGGGCGGGGTGGAGGAGACCACCGAGCTCCTGGCCGAGCGGTTCGACCACATCTTCTACACGGGCAACGGTGCCGTGGGCCGCATCGTGATGACCGCGGCCGCCAAACACCTCACACCGGTCACCTTGGAACTCGGCGGCAAGTCGCCGGTGTACGTCGATGACACGGTCGACCTCGCCGCCGCCGCGCGGCGCATCGCCTGGGGCAAGTTCATGAACGCCGGCCAGACCTGCGTGGCCCCCGACTACCTGCTCGCCACCGCCGAGGTGTCCGAGCAGCTCGTGCCGCACCTGGTCGACGCCATCGCCGAGCTCTACGACGGCGATCCCCGTTCGAGCTCGAGTTACGGCCGCATCGTCAACGAGAAGCAGTACACCCGGCTGCGGGGGCTGCTCGAGGGCCAGACCGTACTCACCGGGGGCCGCACCGACGACCGCAGCCGCTACATCGCTCCCACCGTGCTCGGCGACGTCGACCCCTCCTCGCCGGTGATGACCCAGGAGATCTTCGGTCCGATCCTGCCGATCGTGACGGTGGGCGGCCTGGATGACGCCATCGCCTTCATCCGCGCCGGGGAGAAGCCCCTGGCGCTCTATGCCTTCACGAACTCGCGAACCACGGCGAAGCGCATCCTCACCGAGACCTCCTCGGGCGCGGTCGGCTTCGGCGTGCCCGTGGCACACCTGAGCGTCACCGGACTGCCGTTCGGCGGCGTGGGGGAGAGCGGCATGGGCAACTACCACGGCCGCCGCAGCATCGAGACGTTCAGCCACGAGAAGGCGGTTCTGTCGAAGCGCCTGGCGCCCGACACCCTGAAGCTCGTGTACCCGCCGTTCACCGAACGCAAGGCGGGATTCATCCGCGGCCTGATGCGCAAGCTCAGCTAGAGTCGTGTCGTCCAGCCACAAGCGATACGACAAGCAATGGAGCTCTACATCGTGACCACCCCTGACACGACCCCTACGAACACCGACGTCCCCGCCACCACCACCACTCGCACGGAGACCGACAGCCTCGGCTCGGTCGAGATCCCCCGAGACGCCTACTGGGGCATCCACACGGCCCGCGCCCTCGAGAACTTCCCGGTGAGCCGCCGCCCCATCTCGGTCTACCCCGACCTCATCAACTCGCTCGCCATCGTGAAGCAGGCCGCGGCACGCGCGAATCGCGAGATCGGGGTGCTCGACCCCTGGAAGGCGGAGTGGATCGAGGAGGCGTGCGAGCGCATCCGCACCGGTGAGTTCCACGACCAGTTCATCGTGGGGGTCATCCAGGGCGGTGCGGGCACCTCGACCAACATGAACGCCAACGAGGTCATCGCGAACGTGGCGCTCGTGGCTCATGGTCACCCGCAGGGTGCGTACGACATCCTGCATCCGCTCGACGACGTGAACCGCAGCCAGAGCACCAACGATGTGTACCCCACGGCCGTGAAGCTCTCGATGTGCTTCGGCCTCGAGCGTCTGCTCGCCGAGCACGAGCTGCTGCGCGACTCGTTCGCCGCGAAGGGCCTCGAGTTCGCCCACGTGCTGAAGGTGGGCCGAACCCAGTTGCAGGATGCGGTGCCGATGACCCTCGGCCAGGAGTTCCACGGTTTCGCCACCACCCTCACCGAGGATCTCGAGCGGATGCGGTCGGTGCTGCCGCTGCTCTGGGAGATCAACCTGGGCGCCACCGCCATCGGAACGGGCATCACCGCCGACCCCAACTACGCCGCCACCGTGTGCCGGCACCTGCGGGAGCTCACCGGATTCGAGCACGTCACCGCGGCCGACCTCGTGGAGGCCACGAGCGATGCGGGCGTCTTCATGACCCTGTCGGGCATCCTGAAGCGTTCGGCCATCAAGCTGTCGAAGATCTGCAACGACCTCCGGCTGCTCTCCAGCGGCCCTCAGGCGGGCTTCGGTGAGATCAACCTCCCGGCGCGCCAGGCCGGCTCGAGCATCATGCCCGGCAAGGTCAACCCCGTGATCCCCGAGGTGGTGAACCAGGTGGCGTTCTCGGTGGCCGGTGCCGACATGACCATCACGATGGCGGCCGAGGGCGGCCAGCTGCAGCTCAACGCCTTCGAGCCCGTGATCGCCCACTCGCTGCTGCAGAGCCTCGCGTGGATGACGGGCGGCTGGCGCACCCTGCGGGTGAACTGCGTCGACGGGATCACCGCGAACCTCGACCGGCTCGACACGATGGTGTCGACGTCCGTGGGCGTGGTCACGGCGCTCACGCCCTACATCGGGTACGCCGCGGCATCCGCCCTGGCGAAGACGGCGTTGCTCACGCACCGCAACATCGCCGACCTCGTGGTGGAGGCCGATCTGATGAGTCGCGAGCGCGTGATGAAGCTCATCTCACCCGCACGGCTGTCGGGCATCGAGGCGATCACGTCGGCGATCCCGATCATCGAGCTCGACGAATCCAGCCCCCGCCCGCTCTGAATAGGATGGCGGGATGGTCACCGCTTCGCCCATCCCGCCCTCCGACCTGATCGCCCGCCTGCATGCGATCGTGCCCGGCAGGCTGCTGACCGAGGGCGCCGCGCTCGAGGCGACGCGCACCGACAGATCGGGCTGGTGGTCGGCCGCCGCCCCGCTCGCGCTCGTCGAGGCGGAGTCGGCCGAGGAGGTGCAGGCGGTGATGCGTCTGGCCTCCGAGACGGGAACCCCCGTGGTGCCGCGCGGTGCGGGAACCGGTCTGGCCGGGGGAGCGACGTCGACCCCCGGATGCATCGTGCTCAGCGTTCTTCGGATGAACCGCATCCTCGAGATCTCGCTCGACGACGAGCTGGCCGTGGTCGAGCCCGGGGTCATCAACCAGCACCTGAGCGACGCCCTCGCCCCTCACGGCTACGTGTTCTCGCCCGACCCGGCGAGCAAGGCGATCTCGACCGTCGGCGGCAACATCGCCACCAACGCTGGGGGCCTGATGTGCGCCAAGTACGGAGTCACGCGGGAGGCCGTTCTGGGTCTGTCGGTCGTGCTCGCCGACGGTGAGCTGCTGACCACCGGCCGGCGCACGGTGAAGGGGGTGACGGGATACGACGTCACAGCTCTGATGACCGGGTCGGAGGGCACTCTCGGAGTGATCGTCGGAGCCACCGTTCGGATCCGGCCGATCCCCGCGGGGGCCGTGTGGACGGTCGGGGCCTTCTTCGACGATGTGACCGCAGCGGCGGCCGCGTGCGCCTCGGTGACGGCGGCGAGCATCCGGCCCGCGGTGATGGAGCTCATGGATGCGGCGGCCTGCGCCGCCGTGAGCCTCTATCTCGGGCGTGAGCCGATCGCGCCGGGCGCGGCCTTCGTGCTCGTGCAGGCCGACGGTGCCGGCGCGGCCGAGGAGGCGCGTGCCGTCGAGGGTGTGCTGCGGAGTTCGGGAGGGCATCGCGTGATGGTGTCCGACGACGAGGTGACGGGGGAGGAGCTGCTCGCGTTCCGGCGCAGCTTCGGCCATGCGCTCGACGCCCAGGGCGAGGTTCTGGTGGAGGACGTGTGCGTGCCGCGCACTCAACTGGCCGCGATGTTCGCCGAGATCGAGCGAATCGGTGCCGCCTACGGGCTCGAGATCCCCACCGTCGCGCATGCCGGCGACGGCAACCTGCACCCCAATTTCGTGATCCCGCGCGATCGCACCGAGCCCGGGGAGTTCGTGCCCGATTTCGTGTGGCAGGCGGCCGACGAGCTCTTCACGGCGTGCGTGCGGCTCGGCGGCACGCTGACCGGAGAGCACGGGGTGGGCCTGCTCAAGAAACGGTGGCTGGCCGGTGAGCTCGGAGAACGCGGACTCGACATCCAACGGCAGATCAAGCAGGTGTTCGACCCCGCGGGCATCCTGAATCCGGGCAAGGTGTATTGAACCGGCTGCAGTACGCTGGCAGCGACCGCGAACGTGAGGAAAGCTCTTGACGCTCTTCGATCCCCAGATCCCCCAGGCGGCAGGTACGGGCAGCGCCGTGGCGCAGCCGCCTGCGCTGCCTGGCCGTGCCGCCGACGCGCTGCCGCCGATGCCCGTGCTGCCGGCACCCGGTTCTGCTCCCCGACGATCGACCACCACACTCGTGCTCGGCATCGTGGGGATCATCGTTCTCGGTTTCGTCTTCCTGGCGGTCATCGGCTACCTCGTGCTGGGTCTCGGCCCCGCCGCCTTCGTGATCTGCGCCGTCATCGCGCTCGTCCCGCTCGCGGTCGTGATCACGGTCATCACCCTCATCGACCGGTGGGAGCCCGAGCCGCGGCCCGCGCTGTGGTTCGCTTTTCTCTGGGGGGCTGCGGCATCCGTCGCCATCGCGCTCATCGTCGACTTCAGCGTGCAGCTCATCGTGGAGGTGGCGAGCGACGGCACGGTCTCCCCGAGCGACCTGTGGTCGTCGGTGATCCAGGCGCCGGTCGTGGAGGAGAGCGCCAAGGCGGCGGGTGTGCTCATCCTCCTGCTGTTCTTCCGCAAGCAGTTCGATGGGCCGGTCGACGGGCTCGTATACGGAGCCACGGTGGCGGCCGGGTTCGCGTTCACCGAGAACATCCTCTACTTCGGGCAGTCGCTGATCGAGTCGGGTGGCGTCGGGCTGGGCTTCACGTTCGTGCTGCGCGGCATCATGTCGCCGTTCGCCCACGTGATGTTCACGGCCTGCACCGGTGTCGCTCTCGGCTTCGCCGCGCGACGCAGGGGATGGCTGCCGGGCGTCGGTATCTTCCTGCTCGGCCTGCTGCTGGCCATCGGTCTGCATGCGCTCTGGAACGGCTCCACGTTCCTGGTCGAGGGCCTCGGCGGGTATTTCCTGCTCTACTTCGTGGTTCAGGTGCCGCTCTTCGTTCTCGCGGTGGTGTTCGTGGTGCTGCTGCGCAGGTCCGAGGCGAAGCTCACCCGCGCCCGTCTCACCGAGTACGCCGACGCGGGCTGGTTCACCGCGGCTGAAGTCGACATGCTCTCCACGGGAGCGGGCCGCCGCCAGGCGTTGCGCTGGGCGAAGACGTTGCCCGGCGACGGGGCTGCCGCGATGCGATCCTTCACCCGGCACGCGACGCGTCTGGCGTTCGTGCGGCAACGCCTGCTCGTGGGCCGCTCGGCCATCGCCCCGCGGCAGGACGAGTCCGAGCTGCTCGACGCCGTCCTGGGCGACCGCCTGGCGCTCTCCGCCGCGGCGGGCATCCGCCTCACCTGAGGGCGCCGGCCGGGGAGCTTTTGACCTCCGCGGCGGGGTGGGCTTGGATGGATGCATGACAGATTCAACGAACTCCAAGCCCGAGATCGACATGCCCGAGGGGCCGGCGCCCACCACCCTCGAGATCGTCGACATCGTCGAGGGAACCGGAGCAGAAGCCACCCCCGGCGCCACCGTCGAGGTGCACTACCTCGGTGTCGAGTACGAGACCGGCGAAGAGTTCGACTCCTCCTGGAACCGCGGCGAGACCATCACCTTCCCCCTGAACGGCCTCATCGCCGGCTGGCAGGAGGGCATCCCCGGCATGAAGGCCGGCGGCCGCCGCAAGCTCACCATCCCGCCGCACCTCGCCTACGGCCCCGCCGGAAGCGGCCACTTCCTGGGCGGCAAGACGCTCATCTTCGTGATCGACCTCGTCGAGGTTCCGTAACCGCGAGGTAACCGCCGCGTCACCCCCTCTGCGTCATCCTCCCGGGATTCGGCGAGTAGACTTGCTTGCCGGATTCCGGGGAGGTTCTGTGGCGGAAACAGAGTTGGCGCGAGAGCGTGAGTACGTGGCTGCGCTCTACGAGCGCCTTGACCGTCTCCGCACCGAGGCAGAGGCCGAGCTCGTCACCGTCCGGCGCGAGAACGTCGGCGGCAACCACCAGTCCCGCTCCGAACGCGACGCGTTCGCGCGGGTCTACGAAGACCGCATCGCCCAGTTGCGCGAGGTGGGCGAGCGACTCGCCTTCGGGCGTCTCGAACTCACCGATCCGGATGCGGGTGGCAGCACCCTGCGCTACATCGGCCGCATCGGTCTGCGCGACGAGAACCTCGAACCACTGCTGCTCGACTGGCGCGCCCCGCAGGCCCGCGCCTTCTACCAGGCCACCGCCGCGACGCCGCTCGGCGCCCGTGCCCGCCGGCACCTCACCACGCGCGGGCGCGACGTCATCCGTATCGAGGACGAGGTGTTCGACAGCACCCTGCTCGATGAGGAAGGCACCCAGCTGCAGGGCGAGGGCGCACTGCTCGCCGCGCTCTCGGCGCAGCGCACCGGGCAGATGCACGACATCGTGTCCACCATCCAGGCCGAGCAGGACAGGGTCATCCGCTCCGACCTCGCCGGCTTCCTCGTGGTTCAGGGCGGCCCCGGCACCGGCAAGACCGCCGTGGCCCTCCATCGCGCCGCCTACCTCCTCTACACGCACAGGGACCGGCTCGGGTCGAGCGGGGTGCTCGTGGTCGGGCCGTCGCGCGCCTTCCTGCAGTACATCAACGCGGTGCTGCCGAGCCTCGGCGAGACCGGCGTCGTGCTCTCGAGCCTCGGTCAGCTCTACCCGGGGCTCGATGCGACGGCGGAAGACGCGCCCGCAGTGGCCGCGCTCAAGGGCTCGGCCGAGATGGCGGCGCTCATCCGTCGCGCGGTGCGCTCGCGTCAACGCGTGCCCGAGGCCGACGTGCGGCTTGAGATCAACGGGGAGTCGCTCATCCTCCAGCCCCAGCTGATCGCGGATGCGATGGCCAAGGCGCGCGAGACCGGAAAGCCCTACAACGAAGGCCGGGTGTCGTTCGTGAAGAACGTGCTCGGGCAGCTCACCCGGCAGCTCGCCGACCAGCTGCGCCGGCGCGGCAGCACGGTCGACGACGCCGACATGGCCTACCTCCGTGAAGACATCCGCACCGCCTACGACGTGCGCGTGGCGCTCAACACGGCGTGGATCCCGCTCACCCCCGAGAAGCTGCTCGAAGACCTCTACGCCCGCCCGCAGTGGCTCGCCACGCTCACGGGACACTGGTCGAGAGCCAAGCGCGAACTGCTCCGCCGCGAGCGCGGCGCTGCGTTCACGGTGTCGGATGTGCCGCTGCTCGACGAGGCCGCAGAGCTGCTCGGTGACTACGACCAGGGCGACGTGGCGAAGAAGCGCGCGGAGAAGGCGCAGCACAAGCGCGACCTCGAGAACGCGAAGAACGCGATCCGCAACATGGACGTGGCGGGCCAGGTGTCGGCGGAGTCGGTTGTGGCCGGGTTCGCCGAGTCGGTGGTGAGCCTCACCACGGCGGAGCGCGCGGCATCCGATCGCAGTTGGACCTACGGGCACATCGTGGTCGACGAGGCGCAGGAGCTCTCACCGATGCAGTGGCGGGTGCTTCTGCGCAAGTCGCCGTTGCGCTCGTTCACGATCGTGGGCGATGTTGCGCAGGCCAGCTCCGCGGCGTCGTCGACGAGCTGGGAGGCCACGCTGTCTCCGCTCGTGGGCGAGAACTGGCGGCTCGAGGAGTTGACGGTGAACTACCGCACGCCCTCGCAGATCGTGGATGCCGCCGAGCGCGTGGCCGAGGCCAACGGTCTCCGGGTGACGCGGTCGCAGTCGGTGCGCACGACGGAGTGGCCGGTGACGGCGCTTGCGACGTCTGATCTGGGCGGGCTCGACGCCGCCGTGGTGGACGAGCTCACGTCGATGCTGCGCGCGGGCGGAACCGCGGCGGTCATCGCGCCGGAGTCGCTGTTCGATCGCCTGCGCTCGGTGCTCTCCGCGGAGTTCGAGGGCGCGATCGGCGTGGGCGTCGCCGGGCTCACCCGCGACATCGCACTCCTGACGCCCGCCGACGCCAAGGGCCTCGAGTTCGACTCGGTGGTGGTGGTGTCGCCGGCCGCGCTGATCGCGGAGAACACGCGCGGCGCATCCGCTCTGTATGTGGCCATGACGCGGCCCACGCAGCGACTCAGCCTCGTGTTGGCGCCGGGCGAGCACCCGCCCGCGGGCCTATAGCGGAACTCAGGGCTGTGGGTCGAGCGCGTCGTAGGCGCGGAAGCTGTGCACGAAGCGCACGATGACGGCCGCCACCACCACGATCGCCAAGCCGCCCACGAGTGGCGGGAACCACAGGGCGGCGAACACCGAGAGCGCGCCCACGTAGAGGTCGCCGATGCGCGGCCCGCCCGTCACCACCACGGTGAAAACGCCCTGCAGCCGCCCCCGCATGTTGTCGGGCACGGCGGTCTGCAGCATGGTGCTGCGGAAGATGGCGCTGACCTCGTCGCTCGCGCCGGCGCCCACGAGGGCGAGCGCAGCGAGCACGATGGCCACGACGTTGGCGTCGGCGAGGTCCTGGCTCGCGGGGGTCCCCGAGAGGAACGCCACCAGGATGACCACGCCGAACAGCGCGATGAACACCCCGTAGCTCTGCACGGCCCGGGCGATCGCCCGCCCCTGCCACCGCACGTGGCCGAGCCGCCCCGAGAAGATCGAGGCCAGCATCGACCCCACCGCGAACGTGGCGGTGAGGATGCCCACCGTGATCGGCCCGCCGCCGAGCACCAGCACGCCGAGCGCCGGATAGAGCACACGCGGCTGCCCGAAGGTCATGGCCGCGATGTCGATCAGGAACGACGCCCGGATGTTCGGGGCACGCTTGAGGAACGCGAAGCCCTGTCGCAGCGACTCGAGCCCGGGCCGTCTGATCTCGCCCTCAGGCAGGATGCGCGGCAGCCCGATGATGCCCACGAAAGCGGCGATGAAGAGCACGACGTCGGCGGAATAGGTCCACCCGTACCCGACCGTGGCCACGAGCACACCCGCGAGTGCGGGGCCGAGAGTCACCATGATCCCGATGGTGATGCCGTTGAGCGCGGCCGCGGCCGGCAGCAGCTCGCGGGGGAGGATGCGCGGGTAGATCGCCGACCGGGTGGTCTGGATGACGGTCGCGGCCACGGCATTCACCGTGGCGAGGGCGTACAGCGCCGCCACGCTGTCGGCTCCGCCCCAGGCGAGCGCCGCGAGCAAGGCCGTCGACGACCACGCCACGATCGCCGCGATGAGTGCCACCCTGCGGCGGTCGAAGGCGTCGGCGAGCATGCCGCCGTAAAGACCGGCCAAGACGATCGGAACCAGCGCGAACAGGGCGACGCCCGACACGGCGAGGGTGGATCCGGTGAGGCGGTAGACATCGAGACCCACCGCCACGATGGTCATCTGGCTGCCGATGCCCGAGATGGCCTGGCCGGCCCAGAGTCGCGCGAACGCGGGGCTCGCTCTCAGCGGCGTGAGGTCGACGAACGGATTGCGACGCTTCGCCGGTTCGCCGGCCGGGCCGCCGACGGTTCCGCCGACCTTCGGAGGCGGGGGCGTCGACGGCTCGGGCGCGGGCTCCGGGGGAGGTGCTCCGGTCTCCCCGCTCACGCCTGGTTGTTCTGCGCGGCGGCGGCCGCGTTGCGCTCCACGAGGTCGGAGTGGTGGATTGCCGCGACATCCGGGTGCGCGCGGAGACGGCTCTTGAACGCGTTGTCACCGTAGGTCGAGAAGATCGGGTTGGTCGGATCGACCGTGATGCCCTTCGCCTCGGCCGCGAGTGCCTCGGGCAGCGGCAGCACGGGGATCGTGGAGTCGAGCGCCGGGGCGTAGAAGAAGGGGATGGAGATGCGGTCGTCGCCGATGCGCGGCGAGATGACGCGGTGCACGGTGGCCTTGAGGTAGCCGTTGGTGGCGACCTCGAGCAGTTCGCCGATGTTCACCACGAAGGCGTCGTCCATCGGGGGAGCGTCGATCCACTCGCCGTCCTTCTCCACCTGCAGGCCGCCCTTGCCGGGCTCGACGAGGAGGAGGGTGAGAACGCCGCTGTCCTTATGGGCGCCCACGCCCTGCTTGGGCTCCGGGTCGCTCTTGCCGGGGTAGCGCACGATCTTGATGAGCGTGGACGGTCGCTCGGCGAAGGCCTCGTCGAACACGTTCTCAGGAGCGCCGAGAGAAACCGCCCAGGCGCGGAGGAGGGTGAGGCTCACACGGGACAGCTCGTCGTACCACTCGGCGACCGTCGTCTGCAGCTCGGGCAGAGCATCCGGCCACTGGTTCGGACCCTCGAGTCGCATGTAGTCAGGAGTGTCGGCAGTGATCTCGACGGGCTCGCGTTCGGTGCCGATGTCGATCTGCTCGCGCCAGTCGACCTTGCCCTGGGTGAGCTCGCCGCCCACGCGGGTGTAGCCGCGGAAGTGCGGGCTCGTGATGTTCTCGATGGCCAGCTTGTCGGCCTCCGGGAGATCGAAGAAGGCGCGAGCCGTGGTCATCACGCGCTCGATCAGCTCGTGGGGCACGCCGTGGCCCACGAGATAGAAGAAGCCGTAGTCGTGGGTGGCCTCGCGGAGGTCGATGCGGAAGGCCTCTGCATCGGCATCAGAGCCGGAGAGGCGAGAGAGGTCGAGCACGGGGAGGGTGTCGGTGCTGAGGGGCGAACCGAGTGTGGTGAGTGTCATAGTTGAATCCGTTCCGAGGTCTACCAACGCTGTTCCAGTCTGGTGTGTTCCCGCCGCGGGGTCGAACTGGGCTGCTGATTGTTACGGCCGTGTTTCTGCTAGGCTCTACAGGTTGCCGTGAAAACGGCCGCGGATAAAGAGAGCCGCAGCACAAGGCTGGACGGCACCGCGCAACGAGAGAAAGGGGATCCCATCTATGGCACTCGAAGCAGACGTCAAGAAGGCGATCATCGACGAGTACGCTACCCACCCCGGTGACACCGGATCCCCCGAAGTGCAGGTCGCAATGATGACCCGTCGCATCAAGGATCTCACCGAGCACCTCAAGGAGCACAAGCACGACCACCACTCACGTCGTGGTCTGCTGCTGCTCGTGGGCCAGCGCCGCCGCCTCCTGGGTTACCTCCAGGACATCGACATCGACCGCTACCGTTCGCTCATCGAGCGACTCGGCCTGCGCCGCTAGTCGAAGCAGCACCTCGTCACGAATCGTCGTGACTCCTTCGAAAGGGCCGTCATCCTCCGGGATGGCGGCCCTTCTCGTTCGCGGGAATAGATTCCGCGACGAGTTGTTGAGTAGATTATTCATGCAAACGCATTGAAATGATCACGACCCAGGAGTCGACCATGCAGTTCGGAATCTTCACCGTCGGAGACGTCACCACCGACCCGACGAACAACACCACCCCCACCGAGAACGAGCGCATCAAGGCCATCCTGACCATTGCGCAGAAGGCCGAAGAGGTGGGCCTCGATGTCTTCGCCCTCGGCGAGCACCACAACGAGCCCTTCGTTCCGTCGAGCCCCACGACGATGCTCGGCTACGTCGCGGCCAAGACCGAGAACCTCCTGCTGAGCACGGCCACCACGCTCATCACCACCAACGATCCGGTGAAGATCGCCGAAGACTACGCGATGCTCCAGCACGTGGCCGACGGCCGCGTCGACATGATGATGGGCCGTGGCAACACCGGCCCCGTCTACCCGTGGTTCGGCAAGGACATCCGCCAGGGCATCCCCCTCGCCATCGAGAACTACGCCCTGCTCCGCCGCCTCTGGGATGAGGACGTCGTCGACTGGGAGGGCACGTTCCGCACTCCTCTGCAGGGCTTCACCAGCACACCGCGCCCGCTCGACGGGGTCGCTCCGTTCGTCTGGCACGGCAGCATCCGCAGCCCTGAGATCGCCGAGCAGGCCGCCTACTACGGCGACGGGTTCTTCGCGAATCACATCTTCTGGCCGAAGGAGCACTTCCAGCGCCTCATCGCCTACTACCGCCAGCGCTTCGAGCACTACGGCCACGGCCAGGCCGACCAGGCCTACGTCGGCCTCGGCGGGCAGGTCTTCATGGCCAAGAACTCGCAGGACGCGGTGAACCAGTTCCGCCCGTACTTCGACAACGCTCCGGTGTACGGCCACGGCCCGAGCCTCGAGGACTTCACCGAGCAGACCCCCCTCACGGTGGGCAGCCCGCAGCAGGTCATCGACCGCACGCTCACGTTCCGCGACACCTTCGGTGACTACCAGCGCCAGCTCTTCCTGATGGACCACGCAGGCCTGCCCCTCAAGACCGTTCTCGAGCAGCTCGACATGCTCGGCGAGCTCGTGGTGCCCACCCTCCGCAAGGAGATGGACGCCAAGCGCCCCGCCCACGTTCCGGACGGCCCCACCCACCAGTCGCAGATCGAGCGGATGGCGGCCCGCGCCGCGGCCCGCGAGGTCGCCGAGGCCGATGCCCAGTCGGTCGTGGCCGCCGAGGCCGCCCGCAGTGGTGCACTGGCCGGAGCCGGGGCGGGCGCCGGCACAGCACGCAGCGCCGGAACCGGCGCCGCCTTCGGCATCAAGGGAGCCTGATCATGACCGAGAACACATCCAGCCCCAAGAAGCTCGTGGCCGTCTCCGCAGGCCTCAGCCAGCCCTCCTCCACGAGGCTCCTGGCCGACCGGCTGGCGGAGGCGACGGTCGCCGACCTCCGCGACCGCGGCATCGACGTGGAACTCACCATGATCGATCTCCGCGACGTGGCGAACGACATCACGAGCAACCTCATGACCGGCTTCGCCAGCTCGAAGCTGCAGGGGGCGATCGATGCGGTCTCCAACGCCGACGGTCTGATCGCCACCACGCCCATCTTCACGGCGAGCTACAGCGGTCTGTTCAAGTCGTTCTTCGACGTGATCGACAACACGGCCCTCACCGGCCTCCCGGTGCTGATCGCCGCCACCGGTGGCACCCCGCGGCACTCGCTGGCCCTCGACCACGCGATGCGCCCACTGTTCAGCTACCTGCGCGCATCCGTGCTCCCGACGAGCGTGTTCGCCGCCACCGAGGACTGGGGGCACGGCGCTGCGGATGACGGCTTCCCCACGCTTCCCGACCGCATCCGCCGTGCGGCAGGCGAACTCGCCGCCGCGGTGGCGGTGTCGAAGCGCTCCACCGAGGTCAAGGACCCGTTCGCCCTCGACTCCTCGTTCAGCCCGATCGGTGCCTACGGCGCCCAGTAGGCCCGACACAGCCACACCTGCTTGGGCTGGGTCGCAAGATTTGTCGCCTGACCGGTACTTTGGCGACAAATCCTGCGACCCTGTGCGCTCAGTGGGTGTGCTCAAGGGTTCGACCGGTGGGACATTGCTGCGATAGGCCCATGCAGGCACATGATCGTGCTTACATGGGCCTATGGCAGTGAGCGTGCGAACCATCCAGACCGCGATTCCGGCCACAGTCCTCAGGCAGCCCCAGGTGCGCGACGTGTTCGCGTCGCAGCCCGGCCTCACCCGGCTCGGCACCCGCCTCGTCTCCGCCTCCTTCGACGGATCGGGCATCGACACGCGCTACACCGTGATCGACGAGCTCACCCTCGACACGCAGACGGAGCATCCGCAGTTCTTCGACCTCGCCAGCGGCCACCTGCTCGCCCCCTCCACGAAGGCGCGCAACGAGCTCTACATCGAGCGCGCCAGCGCCCTCTACGTGGAGGCGGGCCGCAAGGCGCTCGACGCCGTCGAGGGAATCACCGCCGCCGACATCACCCATGTGGTGACCGTGTCGTGCACCGGCTTCTTCGCCCCCGGCCCCGACTACGTGCTCGTGCGCCAACTCGGCCTCGCGCCGAGCACCCTCCGCTATCACGTGGGCTTCATGGGCTGCTACGCCGCGTTCCCCGCGCTCCGGATGGCCAAGTCGTTCTGCGAGGCCGAACCGGATGCCGTCGTGCTGGTGGTGAGCGTCGAACTCTGCACCCTGCACATGCGCTCGTCGAACGAACCCGACCAGATCGTGGCGTCGTCGGTGTTCGCCGATGGGGCGGCGGCCGCGATCGTGACGGCGCGTGACCTGCCGTCATCCTCGCCCGTGCTCGACCTCGATGCGTTCGAGAGCGTGCTCACCCCGGTCGGCGAAGAGGACATGGCGTGGAAGATCGGCGACGAGGGCTTCGAGATGATCCTCAGCTCGTACGTGCCCAAGATCATCGACCAGCACATCTCCGGCGCGCTCGAGCCGCTCCTGGCGCGCGAGACGCAACTCGTGGATGCCCCGCACGAGTCGATCGCTCACTGGGCGATCCACCCCGGCGGCCGGAGCATCCTGGACAAGGTGGAGGCGAAGCTGCAGCTCTCCGAGGCTCAGCTCACGCCCTCGCGGGGCGTGCTGCGCGAGTACGGCAACATGTCGAGTGCCACGATCCTCTTCGTGCTGAAGGCGATCATGGACGGCTGGCCCGGTTCGGTCGATGACGGCGGGGCATCTGCCGGCGACCGCGTGTGTGCCATGGCGTTCGGCCCCGGCCTCACCGTGGAGACGGGACTGATGACACTGCGGTCCGCCCGGGAGGCCTAGAGCGTGGCGTTCGGAATCCCCTCGATGCGCAAGCGCGCGGTCGATGCGCGCGAACGCATGGACGAGCCGGACTGCAATCTGCTCACCCTCAACCGCACCTACGAGCAGTTCCGGCTCGTGAACCGGGTGGTGGCGGGCTGGCACGACACGTACCGGCGACGCATCCGGCCGCTCCTGTCGCGCACCGAGCCGTCGGCGCTGCTGGACATCGGATGCGGCGGGGGAGACGTGGCCCGTGCCCTCGCCCACTGGGCGGCCAGAGACCGACTGCTGCTCGAGGTGACGGCCATCGATCCCGACCCGCGCGCCCTGGACTTCGCCGAGCGCGCGCCGAACCCCGACGGCGTGCGCTTCCTGCGCACCACGAGTGCGGCCCTCGTGGAGATCGCGGTGCGCTTCGACTTCGTGATCTCGAACCACGTGCTGCACCACCTCGATGCCGAGCAGCTCGCCGACCTGCTGATCGACTGCGAGCTGCTCTGCCGAGGCCTCTCGATCCACAGTGACATCCGGCGCAGCCCGCTCGCCTACGCGGCGTTCTCGGTGGCGACACTGCCACTGCGCAACTCGTTCATCCGCGAGGACGGCCTCACCTCCATCCGTCGCAGCTACACCGAGGGCGAGTTGCGCGTGGCCGCACGCCGCGACTGGATCGTGGAGACCCAGGCGCCCTATCGCGTGCTGCTGAGCTACGCCGCGAGTGCCGCCGCCCGCGACACCGTGCCGATTCCGGATGCCTGACGGGGAGTCGCCTGCGCCGGAGCTCCCACGCTCCGCAGCCGCCGACGGGCCTGCCCCGCGGATACACGATGTCGCGATCGTCGGGGCAGGCCCGGTCGGCGTGTTCTTCGCGGCGGCCCTGGCCCAGCGGGGGATCGACGTCGTGGTGTTCGACAAGCGCTCCCGAGCGCATCGGCACTCCCGGGCGATCGGTATCCACCCGCCCTCGCTCGCCGCGCTCGGGCGGCTGGGCGTTCTCGACGAGATCGTGGTGGCGGGCGTGCGGATCGACCGCGGTGTGCTGCGCATCCACGGCCGGGAGCGCGCCCGGCTCGACTTCGCCTCGACCGGCGCGCAGCTGCCGTTCGTGGTCTCGCTGCCACAGCTCGAGACCGAGCGGATCCTGCGCACGCGACTCGCCGAGCTGGCTCCGGATGCGCTGCGCACCGGCGTGGAGGTGCTGCGGGTGGGGCGGGAGGCGGCATCCGTTCGCCTCGATCTCGGTGGCGGCCTCCCCTCGGTGCGAGCGAGGATGGCGGTGGGCGCGGACGGCCTGTCGGGGGTGGTCGCGGCCGCGCTGGGTCAGCGGGGTGCCGGCCGGAGCTACCCGTATCGCTACCTCATGGGCGACTTCGCCGACGCGACCGGCGACGGCGCGCTCGCGGTGCTGCACCTGCACCCGTCGGGGATCGTGGAGTCGTTCCCGCTCCCTGCCGGGCGGCGACGCTGGGTGACGCATCTCCCCGCGGGCGTCGGCGACGAGAGCGCGGATGCGGCACTGCTGGCACGGCTGATCGCCGAGCGCATCGCGCCTGAAGCCGCGCCCGACCCCGCCACCGCGACGATGAGCAGCGCCTTCGGCGTGCGGCGCCGCATCCTGTCCCGAATGGCCTCCGACGACGGGCGTCTGGCGGTGATAGGCGACGCCGCACACGAGGTGAGCCCGATCGGCGGGCAGGGCATGAACCTCGGCTGGCTCGACGCGGATGCACTGGCCGAGCGGATGCCGGCGCTCCTCGCCGCGCTCGGCTCGCCGCCGCACGACGCGGCGTCGCCGCTGGCCGATCTCGGCCGCGCCCGCCTGCGCTCGGCCCGCGCGGCCGCGCGCATCTCCGAGTTCAACATGACCATGGGCCGCCCCACGTCGGCCGCCGGCTTCGCCCTGCGCCGCGCCGTGGTCGCGACCGCCTCCCTGCCCCCACTCGGCCGCACACTCGCGCGCGCCTTCACGATGCACGACCGCTGATCGGCCCCCTCGACCTCGCGGATCCGTCAGCTGCGGCCCGTCCCGTGTGCGCTAAGGGCGCCAGGTGACGGATCCGGCACCCAGCCGGGCACGGCAGAATGGAGGCATGGACCACGCGCGGAGATGGAAGCCCTTCTGGCGCTGGGAGGTGTTCCTGTTCGCGGTCGTGCTCGTGCTGGCCATGGCGGCCAGCCTCGTGAGCCGCGCGGATTGGCCGGTGATCGGTCCCATCCTCACGATCGGTCTGCTCGTTCTCGCCCTGGCCGCTGCCGGCGCCCTTGTGGTGCCGCTCGTGCTCACCGCCGGGCGAGACAGTGAGAACACCCGCAAGACGCTCCGGGGCATCGAACTGGTGCCATTCGAGGAGGCGCCGACCCGCCGCATCCGGGTGCTCGAGAGCGAGCGGCGCCAGATGTCGATCGATGCCGCGCGGGCGAAGAGCCAGGGCGACGAACTGGTCGCGGTGCTGACTCCGGATGCCAGCCGCTGGCTCGGCAGGCAGCTGCGCGTGGCCGTCGACCTGGTCGCGGGCGACGGCAGCATCCACCGGGCGGGTTTCGTGCCACCGGAGCTCGACGCGGATCTGGACGCGCGCCTCCAGCCGCTCGTTCGCGAGCGCAAGGCGGCCACGGTGCCGGCCACGATCGTCGACCTCGGGGGCGATGCCGTCAAGCCGCTCCGTGTCGAGATCCGGCTCTGACCCGGCGCGGCGCGGCGAGTCGCGAGGAATCCGCGGTTCTCCCAGCCCCGGCTGGTAGCATGGGAGAGTTGAGAGCAGGCTGGCAGGTAGCTGGTCCTCGGTGGTGGTTTTCC
Organism: Herbiconiux sp.; assembly: GCF_004297105.1. Classification (GTDB taxonomy): domain Bacteria; phylum Actinomycetota; class Actinomycetes; order Actinomycetales; family Microbacteriaceae; genus Herbiconiux. Next base: position 32,794 of record NZ_SCVE01000006.1, on the reverse strand, counting down.
GGCGCGATCTGATTCCGGAGAGTTTCTACTGGTGGCCAGCAGGTGCGAGAGCACCGCGTCACCCTTCAACACACGTTCAGGGAGCGTCAAAAATCCCTGTCATGAGGCCTGCTCCCACGCGAGGAGTCGCACGCCCACACGGGGCCGCGACGCTAAACAAAGGAGATAGACCTCTTGGAAGGTCCTGAAATCAAATTCGCCGAAGCCGTTCTCGACAACGGCAAGTACGGCACCCGCACCGTTCGCTTCGAGACCGGCCGCCTCGCGCAGCAGGCTCAGGGCGCCGTTGCCGCGTACCTCGACGAAGACACCATGCTGCTCTCCGCCACGAGCGTGAGCAAGCACCCGAAAGACAACTTCGACTTCTTCCCGCTCACCATCGACGTCGAAGAGCGTTCGTATGCAGCCGGCAAGATCCCCGGCTCGTTCTTCCGCCGCGAAGGCCGCCCCTCCACCGAGGCGATCCTCGTCTGCCGCCTGATCGACCGCCCCCTGCGTCCGTCGTTCGTCACCGGCCTCCGCAACGAGGTGCAGGTCGTCATCACGGTTCTGTCGATCGCTCCCGACGAGTTCTACGACTCGCTCGCGATCAACGCGGCCTCGGCCTCGTCGCAGATCTCCGGCATCCCGTTCTCGGGCCCCATCGGCGCTGTTCGTCTGGCTCTGATGCCCGGCTACGGCACCGAGGCCGACCAGTGGATCGCGTTCCCGAAGGCCTCGCAGCTCGAGGAGGCCGTCTTCGACATCGTCGTCGCCGGTCGCGTCGTGACCGCTGCCGACGGCTCGCAGGACGTCGCCATCATGATGGTGGAGGCGGAAGCCACCGAAGGTTCCTGGAACCTCATCAAGGCCGGCGCCACCAAGCCCAACGAGGCCGTCGTGGCCCAGGGCCTCGAGGCCTCGAAGCCGTTCATCAAGCAGCTCGTCGAGGCTCAGGCGTCGATGGCGCAGCAGGCCAACAAGGCCGTGCGCGAGTACCCGGTGTTCCTGCCCTACTCGAAGGCCACCTACGACGCCGTCGCCGAGCTCGCCTACGACGAGCTCGTCTCGATCTACCAGATCGCCGACAAGATCGAGCGCCAGGATGCCGACGACGCACTGAAGGACCGCGTCAAGGCCGAGGTCGCCGCCAAGGTCGAAGCCGGTTCGCTCGACGCCGAGGCGCTCGCGCAGTTCTCCGCCGCGTACAAGTCGGTCACCAAGGTGGTCGTTCGCGGCCGCATCCTGAAAGACGGCGTGCGCATCGACGGTCGTGGGCTCGCGGACATCCGCCCGCTCGACGCCGAGGTCGCGGTCATTCCCCGCGTTCACGGTTCCGCCATCTTCCAGCGCGGTGAGACCCAGATCCTGGGCGTCACCACGCTGAACATGCTCAAGATGGAGCAGCAGATCGACTCGCTGAGCCCGATCACGAAGAAGCGCTACCTGCACCACTACAACTTCCCGCCCTACTCCACCGGTGAGACCGGTCGTGTGGGTTCGCCGAAGCGTCGCGAGATCGGGCACGGCTTCCTGGCCGAGCGCGCCCTCGTGCCGGTGCTGCCTTCGCGCGAGGAGTTCCCCTACGCCATCCGTCAGGTGTCCGAGGCTCTCGGCTCCAACGGTTCGACGTCGATGGGTTCCGTCTGCGCCTCGACCCTGTCGCTGCTCAACGCCGGTGTGCCGCTGCGCGCCCCGGTCGCCGGCATCGCGATGGGTCTCGTCTCCGACGAGGTCGACGGCGAGACCCGCTACGCGGCCCTCACCGACATCCTCGGTGCGGAAGACGCGCTCGGCGACATGGACTTCAAGGTGGCCGGAACCAGCGAGTTCATCACCGCGATCCAGCTCGACACCAAGCTCGACGGCATCCCCACCTCGGTGCTCGATGGTGCGCTCAAGCAGGCGAAGGCGGCCCGTGAGGCCATCCTGAACGTGCTGAACGCGGCTATCGACGCCCCCGACGAGATGGCTCCCACCGCGCCCCGCGTGATCTCGGTGCAGATCCCCGTCGACAAGATCGGCGAGCTGATCGGCCCGAAGGGCAAGACGATCAACGCGATCCAGGACGAGACCGGCGCCGACATCTCGATCGAGGAAGACGGCACCGTGTACATCGGCGCCGTCGACGGTCCGTCGGCCGAGGCGGCTCGCGCCCAGGTCAACGCCATCGCGAACCCGCAGAACCCCGAGATCGGCGAGCAGTTCCTCGGAACCGTCGTCAAGCTCGCCACGTTCGGCGCGTTCATCTCCCTGCTCCCGGGCAAGGACGGCCTGCTGCACATCTCCGAGGTGCGCAAGCTCGCCGGTGGCAAGCGTGTCGAGAACGTCGAAGACGTGCTCGGCGTCGGCCAGAAGATCCTGGTGGAGATCACCAAGATCGACGACCGCGGAAAGCTCTCGCTCGCCCCGGTTCTCGCCGAGGCGGCCGACACCGAGGGCTCCGCTGCGCACAGCGAAGGCCCCGAGGCTCCCGCCGAAGGCTGAAGCCGGCCCTGATCACCGGATGCCCGTTCCACATCATGTGGGGCGGGCATCCGTCGTTCGGGCAGCGGAGCCGTGCTTCGTGCTCGCCCGCCGGCTCGCCGCTGGCGGGAGCCTACGCCGTAGTCGGGTTATGTCGTTGTCAGCGATCCGCCGGTGGTCGTGCAATCGGAGCTCTCGCCGGGGATGCGCGGCAGTTCTGCCGTGACGGTTCGCTGGCCGGATGGCTGGACAGTCACCGTGAGCGAGTGACAGCCCGCTGCGATTCCGGCGTCGGCCGATAGGCTGGCTCCTGATGATGAACGGCGCTGTACCTCTTCCACTTGACCTTCCGGAACTCTCGATCGGCACTGTCGCCGAAGGGCTGGTGCGGCGAACCATCCTGCCGAGCGGGGTGCGCATCCTCACCGAGCACATCCCGGGCAGTCGCAGCGCCACGATCGGCTACTGGGTGGCCGCCGGCTCACGAGACGAGCTCGGGGCCGATGACCGCCATCCGTCTCGTTTCGGATCGACGCACTTCCTCGAGCACCTCCTGTTCAAGGGCACCCCGAGCCGCACCGCGCTCGACATCGCGATCTCGTTCGACTCGGTCGGCGGAGAGCACAACGCGGTGACGAGCAAGGAGTACACCTGCTACTACGCGAAGGTGCGCGACGCCGACCTGCCGATGGCGATCGAGGTGCTCTCCGACATGCTCGCCTCATCGGTCCTCGACCGTGGCGAGTTCGAGACCGAACGCGGTGTCATCCTCGAAGAACTCGCAATGGCCGAAGACGACCCGGGCGACGTGGTGGGGGAGCGGCTCTTCGAAGCGGTGCTGGGCGATCATCCGCTCGGACGGCCCGTCGGGGGCACACCGGAGACGATTCGCGCCGTCACACGTGACGCGGTGTGGGACCACTACCGGGGCGCCTACCGGCCCAATGACCTCGTGGTGTCGGCCGCCGGTGCCGTCGACCACGACACGATCGTGGCCGCGGTCACCGCATCCCTCAGCGCCTCCGGCTGGAACCTGGTCTCCGAGGCCGCGCCGCGTGCCCGCCGCAGCACGACCGCCGTCGTCCCGTCTGCGGGTCGCCCGCTCACCATCATCGCGAAGCCCACCGAGCAGGCCAGTGTGATGCTGGGCCTCCCGGGCATCGTGGCCACCGATGAGCGCCGGAGCGCCATGGCGGTGCTGAACTCGGTGTTCGGTGGCGGCATGTCGTCGCGTCTCTTCCAGGAGGTGCGCGAGAAGCGCGGATTGGCGTACTCGGTGTACTCGTACGCCCCGAGCTATTCGGATGCCGGCGTCTTCACGATGTACGCCGGCTGCACGCCGGGCCGTGAGGGCACCGTGGCCGAGCTCATGCTCGACGAGCTGCGGCGGCTCGCCGAGCACGGCATCACGCCCGAGGAGCTGACCCGCGCCTACGGCCAGCTCTCGGGCTCGGCTGCTCTCGCCCTCGAAGACAGCGACACCCGGATGTCGCGCCTCGGCCGAGCCGAAATCACCCTGGGGGAGTTCGTCGACCTCGACGAGAGCGTGCGCCGTCTTCGGGAGGTCGGCATCGACGACGTTCAGTCGCTCGCAGCGGAACTCGTCGAGGGGCCGTTGAGCATCGCGGCGGTGGGGCCGCTTGCCGACGACGCCTTCACACAGGTGATGTCCGCGTCGCCTCTCACAAGCGGATCTCGACGGGCGGCTTCAGCCCCGGCGACCGGCGCATCCGTCGTGACGGTGGCGAGCTGATGGCCCACAACCTCTATCTCGTGCGGCACGGCGAGCAGCTCGATGCCGAGCACGGCGTGGTCGACGGGCCGCTGTCGCCGCGCGGCGTGCGTCAGGCCCGGCTGATCGCCGACCGGCTCGGCGGAGTGCCGTTCGACAACGTCTGGCATTCCCCGCTGCAGCGCGCCGAGCAGACCGCCGCCATCATGTCGGAGCACCTCCCCGCGCTCGACCCCAAGCCGAGCGCGCTGCTGTTCGACTGCGTGCCCACCGGCTATTCGCCCCAGATGCCGCACACGTTCGAGGCCTTCTTCAACTCGGTGAGCGAAGACGAGCTCGAAGCGGGCAAGGCGCAGATGGCCGATGCCGTGTCGGAGTTCCTCACCCCGGCCCGCGAGACCACCCACGACCTCCTCATCACGCACAACTTCGTGATCGGGTGGTTCGTGCGCGAGGCCGTCAGCGCTCCAGACTGGCGTTGGGCGGGCATCAACCAGGCGCACTGCGGCCTCACGATCATCCGCTTCAAGGCAGGCCGCATCCCCGAGCTCGTCTCCCACAACGACCTGGGCCACCTCCCGGTGGAACTCCGCACAGGGGTGAACGACCCGCAGCCGTACTAGGTGGCTGTGTTTGTTGCCGCAGGCGGGCCACTTCTTGAACCGAGCGAGCGTAGCTCGCTCGGCGCTGGCGTCGCGGCGACGATCCACCGGATCGTCGCTCCCAGCTCCAGCGCGCGGCGGCGCGCTCACCTTGTGTCGTCGAGTACGGCTCGCGGCTTTCCTGCGCGTGGCGTCGTTGTGGCAGTGAAACCGTGGGTGGGCCGAACAATTGTCGTTCTGACTGCCGTGTAACTACGTGAATGGGGCAGACCGACCCGCTATAGGGCTCCGGTCTTGCGTATTCGCGTAGTTGCGCGGCTCCGCGACGCCGGCCGAGACCGGCGGCGTCGAACCACCGGCAACCAGCACAACCACCCCGCTACAACGCCTTCCGATACCACCGCGTCGCATTCACATTCTCGTTGTACGCCTCGATACCCTCGTACCCGAGCCGCGCGTACAGCCGCGCCGCGCCCTCGAGCGTGTGGTGGGTGTCGAGCACGAGTTCGGTGGCGCCGAGGGCACGGGCCTCCGCCTCCAGCGCCTCCATCAGGGTGCCGGCCCAGCCGCGCCCGCGAGCCTCGGGCGAGAGCCACACATGCTTCACCTCGACGCGCACCACACCCTCGGCGAGGGAGGGCAGCATCCGGATGCCGCCGCAGCCGACTGCCGACCCCGAATCGTCTTCGACGACCAGGAAGACGCCTGCCGGGTGCGTGAACACGGCGCGCGAGGGGAAGACCACGCTGTACGCGCGGTCGATCGATGGGAACGACGCGGCCCGATAGGCGAAGTAGGCCTCCAGGAGTGCGTGCTCGGCGGGAGCGTCGACGTCGCCGGTACGGATGCGCATGACCTCCAGCCTAGGCCGGTGCCCTGCTGCGGCCCGGTAGATTGGAGGGCATGACTACGAAGGTTGCCATCGTCGGTGCGACAGGGAAGATGGGCCGGTTGTTCGCCGGTCTCGTCGAGGAGGCCGACGATCTCGATCTGGTGGCCGAACTGTCGTCGCAGTCCGCCCTCGACGAGATGCTGGCCGCCGACCTGGTGGTCGACGTGACCGTTCCCGGAGTCAGCCAGGGCGTGGTCGACTTCGCCGTGGCGAACGGCAAGCAGGTGCTCGTGGGTACGTCCGGCTGGTCGGCCGAGCGCATCACGACCCTGCGTCGCACGCTCGGCGACAAGCCCCGCAGCGGTGTGCTGATCATCCCGAACTTCTCGCTCGGCTCGGTTCTGGCCACCCGCTTCTCCGCCCTGGCCGCGCGCTTCTACGATTCGATCGAGATCATCGAGGCGCACGCCGCCTCCAAGGTCGACTCCCCATCGGGTACCGCCGTGCGCACGGCCGAGTTGATGCAGGCCGCCCGCTCCGAGCGCGGGCCGGTGGCCGCACCGCACTCCGACCAGCGGGCGCGCGGTCAGCAGGTGGCGAGCATCCCCGTGCACAGCCTGCGACTCGCCGGCATCGTGGCGAAGCAGGATGTGATCTTCGGCGGCACCGGTGAGGTGCTCACCATCACGCACGAGACGATCTCTCCCACCGCTTACGCGGCGGGCATCCTCGTCGCCCTCCGGGCAGCCGTCGACCTGCGCGGCGTGACGGTGGGGCTCGACCAGCTGCTCGATCTCGCGGGTGAGAGCACCACGGCGAACACGGTCGACGCATCCGCGACGGATGCCGCCGCGCCGGAGAACGTGTCGGGCCAGGCCGCGGCAGCCACGAGTGTGACACCGTGAAAGGCCGCGTCGCCGCCCTGATCATGGCGGCACTGCTCGCCCTCTACCTCGTGCTGGTGGGCCAGCGTGCCGTGATGTTCGTGCTCACGGGCGAGCCCATCGCCATCGTGATGGGCATCGCGCTGATCGCGCTGCCCATCGTGGGCGCCTGGGCGCTGGTGCGCGAGCTGATGTTCGGCTTCCGCACGCAACGGCTCGTCGAGCAGCTCGATCGCGAGGGCGAGCTGCCGGTCGACGACCTGCCGAAGCGGACGAGCGGCCGCCCGATCCGCGAGGCGGCCGACGCGGAGTTCGAGATCTACAAAGACGCGGTCGAGAACGACGAGACGAACTGGCGTGACTGGTTCCGCCTGGGTCTCGCCTACGATGCCTCCGGTGACCGCCGACGGGCGCGTCAGGCGCTGCGCACGGCGATCAGGCTCGAGCACGAGACCGCCCGGGCGCAACCGAGCGCCTGACCACCGGTCAGATCTGCGCGAGCGCCTTCTCGACGGTGTCGTCGCGGAAGACGAATCCGTCGGCTACGAGCTTCTGGCTCGACACATCCTGGTCGGCGAGCAGCAGGTCGCGCCCGGCGTCGGCCAAGGCGGCCTTCAGCGCCCAGCCGGGCACCGGAAGCCAGAACGGCCGGTGCAGCTGCTCCGCGAGCTCCTTGCCGATGATCGACGCTGCGACCGGCTCAGGGCCCGCGAGGTTCACGGGGCCGCTCAGTGCCGAATCGAGCAGGTGCCGGATGGCGGCGGCCTCGTCGTGCAGGCTGATCCACGGCCAGAGCTGGTCGCCCGAGCCGAGAGGGCCGGAGACCCCGGCCTTCGTCAGCAGCGTCAGCGGCTTCAGGGCGCCGCCGCCCGCGCCCACCACGAGACCCGTTCGCAGCGTCACCAGGCGGGTGCTCTCCGCCGCGGGCGCCGCAGCGCGTTCCCAGGCCTCGACGACCTTGGCCAGAAAACCCTCACCCTGCGGCGACTCCTCGGTGAGCAGCTCACCGGGCCTGTCGCCGTAGTAGCCGACGGCGGATCCGCTGAGGAACACCGACGGCGGCGAATCGGCCCGCAGGATCGCCTCGGCGATCGTGGAGGTGGCCTGCACCCGCGACTGCAGGATCTCGCGCTTGTAGGGGAGCGTCCACGGCAGTCGGGAGATGGATGCGCCCGAGAGGTTGATCACAGCATCGGCGCCGTCGATGATCGAGGTCTTGATCCATCGCGCCTCCGGGTCCCAGCTGCGCTCGGTGGGCGTGCGTGCGGGCCGTCGCACCAGGATCAGAACGGTGTGTCCGTCGGCGCGAAGCTGGGCGGCCAGCTCGGTACCGATGAAGCCCGAGCCGCCGGCGATGAGGATGGTGCGGGGATCGGCCATCAGGCGAGACTCGCTTCAAGGGTGATCGGGATGCCGGCCAGGGCGCGGGAGACGGGGCATCCGGCTTTCGCCGACTCGGCGATGCGCTGGAACGCGGCCTCACCGATGCCCGGTACCTGGGCGCTCACGAGGAGGTGACTGCCCGTGATGCCCTCGGCGGGGTCGAAGGTGACGGCCGCCGTGGTCTGGATCGAGTCGGGCGCGAAGCCCGCCGCGGCGAGCTCGTGCGAGAACGCCATCGAGAAGCAGGCGGCGTGTGCGGCGCCGAGGAGTTCCTCGGGCGTCGTGACGCTCTCGGACCCGTCGGAGCGGGCCCGCCAGTTCACCGCGAAGGTACCGGCACCCGAGGAGTCGAGGGTGGTGGTGCCCGATCCGCTCGCCAGATCTCCGCTCCACACGGTCGTGGATTCGCTCGTGACAGCCATGGGGCACACCTCTCCGTCGGTGTGACCAGACTATTCGGGTTGTCTGCGCAAAGGCAGTGGCCTGGCCGGGAGCGGCCTAGACGGCGGCGCGGCGCCGCACGCGTGTGCGAACGATCACCAGGTAGAGCTGGCAGCCGATGCAGTACCCGAACACCGAGTTGAGGAACGCGGCCACGAACGCCAGCGATGCCGCTGTCGTCACGGCGAAGGGCACGCCGAGGGCGGCGAGAACGAGGCCGGCGACGGTGACGATGAAGCCCACCAGCTGGGCGAACGTCGGTGGTTTGGGGTCTTCGAGCTCCGCGGGAGGCGCCAGCCGGGGCCGCACGAGCACCCGGAAGAGCGCGCCGTACGGATGCCGGGCCACGCCCGCCACGGCTCCCCAGAGGAACAGGAGGCTGATGGCGGCGAGCAGCAGGAACGCGGGGGTCAGGATGCGCGCCGCCGGCGCGGTGCCGCCATCCGTGGGGAACGAGAAGCTCAGCACCACGACGACCAGCAGCAGCACTGCCGTGATGCCGGCTCCGAACCGGGGTGAACGGGGGTCGATCATACGAACTCCTTCAATCGGGCCTCGACGACCGCGGGGCGCACGGCGCCACCGATGCGTGTGCGCACCACGCCGTCGCGGTCGAGGATGAGTGTGGTGGGCGTCTGCAGGATGCTGAACCGCCGCACGAGGTCAGCGCGGTCGGTGACGTCGACATCGAGGTAGGCGACATCCGCGTTCTGGGCGGAGATGCCGGAGAGCACGCGGCGGGTCGACGGGCAGCTCGCGCAGAACTCGGTGGAGAACTGCACCAGGGTGGCCCGCCGGCCGAACGCCGGCGCCTCGGTACCGGATGCGGGCGCGAGCAGCTGTGGGTCGAGAGCCTCGCTCGGCGCGGTGCTTCGGGCGGCGCCTTGGCGCGCCTTCCAGACCACGCCGGCGAGCGTCGCCAGCGTGACGAGACCGACGGCGAACACGAGGGGGACGAGCGGGTTCATGATGCTGGAACGGTAGCGCGCCGCATCCGTCTGCGGCCCACTGTGACGTTTGTTACGCGGGCCGCCGCTATCGTGAAGGGCGTGACTGACATCGAATTCCGTTCCGAGATGACCGTGGAGCTCGTGCGGTCGAGTGCCGACGATTCCGACGTCCTGTTCGCCGCGCGCGTCTCGACGCAGGGGGAGCAGACCCTCGAATCGGCCGAGTCGGGTGAGGCGGCGGATCCCAAGCGCGATCGCGGACTGATCAACTACCTCATGCGCGACCGCCACGGCTCGCCCTTCGAGCACAATTCGATGACGTTCTACGTGCAAGCGCCGATCTTCGTGTTCCGCGAGTTCATGCGGCACCGCATCGCCAGCTACAACGAGGAGTCGGGTCGCTACCGGCAACTGCGTCCCGTGTTCTACGTGCCGGGCGTCGACCGCAACCTGGTGCAGGTGGGCAAGCCGGGAGCCTATGACTTCCTGCCCGGCACCCCCGAGCAGACCGAGCTCACCCGGCGCGAGGTCGAGACGGCGAGCACGGCCGCCTTCGAGTCGTACGAACGGATGCTCGAGGCCGGCGTGGCCCGCGAGGTGGCACGCATCGTGCTGCCGCTCAACATCTACTCCTCGATGTACGTCACGGTGAACGCCCGCTCGCTGATGAACTTCCTCTCGCTGCGCACGAAGCGCGCCGACACGCACTTCCCGAGCTTCCCGCAGCGCGAGATCGAGATGTGCGCCGAGAAGATGGAGGAGCTCTGGGCGGGCCTCATGCCCCTCACCTACGCCGCCTTCAACGCGAACGGCCGCGTGGCCCCCTAGCCCGACATAAGCGAAACGGTCCGACGGATGCGATGGCCGGGAAGCGAACGCAACAGGCCCTCCTTGACGACCCAGGGTGAGCGCGCCGCCGCGGGAGCGACGGCACGCGAACATGTCGCCCACGCCGCAGCGGCGGCGGCGTGGTAACTTATATCCGTGCTGTTCGGTTCGCTCCTTCTTAGCTGCCGCGACGAGTCCTAGTTTCAAGGCCTCCCTCGTCGCGGAGTCTGTCGTTGGCTTACCACCAGATCTGATCACGAGGGAACGCACATCATGAAGAACAACCAGAAGCCGTCGGCGATGCCGGTGCACAAGTATCGTCCGTACCACGAGCAGATCGTGGTCGACCTGCCCGACCGCACCTGGCCGTCGAAGCACATCTCCGAGGCACCGCGCTGGTGCGCGGTCGACCTGCGCGACGGCAACCAGGCGCTCATCGATCCGATGAGCCCCGAACGCAAGCGCATCATGTTCGATCTGCTCGTGCGCATGGGCTACAAGGAGATCGAGGTCGGATTCCCGAGCGCCTCGCAGACCGACTTCGACTTCGTGCGCTCCCTCATCGAGGAGGATGCGATTCCGGATGACGTCACCATCCAGGTTCTGACGCAGGCGCGCGAGCACCTGATCAACCGCACCTACGAGGCGATCGCGGGCGCCAAGCAGGCCATCGTGCACCTCTACAACTCCACGAGCATCCTGCAGCGCGACGTCGTGTTCCGCACCGACAAGCAGGGCATCATCGACATCGCCCTCGAGGGCGCGCGCCTCTGCAGGGCGGCCGAGAAGTCGATCCCCGAGACCACGGTGTACTACGAGTACTCGCCCGAGAGCTACACGGGCACCGAACTCGAGTTCGCGGTCGACATCTGCAACCAGGTGCTCGAGGTCTTCGAGCCGACGCCCGACCGCAAGGTCATCATCAACCTGCCCTCCACGGTGGAGATGTCGACGCCCAACGTCTATGCCGACTCCATCGAGTGGATGGGCCGTCACCTGAACCACCGCGAGAACGTGATCATCTCGCTGCATCCGCACAACGACCGCGGGACGGCCGTGGCCGCTGCCGAGCTCGGCTACCAGGCGGGGGCCGACCGCATCGAGGGCTGCCTGTTCGGCAACGGTGAACGCACCGGAAACGTCGACCTGGTGGCGCTCGGCATCAACCTGTTCACCCAGGGCCTCGATCCGCAGATCGACTTCTCCGACCTCGACCAGGTGCGTCGCACCGCGGAGTACTGCAACCAGCTGAAGGTGCACGAGCGCAGCCCGTGGGCCGGCGATCTCGTGTACACCGCGTTCAGCGGCTCGCACCAGGACGCCATCAAGAAGGGCTTCGAGGCCATGGAGGCCGACGCGCTGGCGCAGGGCAAGCACGTCGACGAGCTGGTGTGGGCCGTTCCCTACCTGCCGATCGACCCGAAAGACCTGGGCCGCTCCTACGAGGCGGTCATCCGGGTGAACTCGCAGTCGGGCAAGGGCGGCGTGGCCTACCTGCTGAAGAACGACCACGCGCTCGACCTGCCGCGCAAGCTGCAGATCGAGTTCTCGGGTGTCGTGCAGGCCAAGACGGATGCGGAGGGCGGCGAGGTCACGAGTGACGAGATCTGGGCCATCTTCAACGACGAGTACCTGCCGGCGCCGGCCGACCGTGCCGAGGAGAAGTGGGGCCGGTTCGAGCTCACCCGCACGCGCACGGCGAGCGACCTGTCCGGGTCGGTCTCCCTCGAGGTCGAGCTGCGCATCGGCGATGCAGTGATCGAGACGGGTGCCACGGGCAACGGCCCGATCGCGGCGTTCCTCAATGTGATGAGCGAGCAGGGCATCGAGATCAAGCTGTACGACTACGTCGAGCACGCGCTGAGCGCATCCGGTGACGCTCTGGCGGCGGCGTACGTGGAGCTGCAGGTCGACGGCACACGGCTGTGGGGCGTGGGCATCGACGCCGACATCTCGACGGCGTCGCTCAAGGCCGTCGTCAGCGCGGTGAACCGGGCCATCCGGGTGAAGGATGCCGATCGCGAGCTCGCCTCCGTCTGAGGGCCGAGCGGGCCTGGGTCTGAGCTTCGAACTCGCCTGGGTCTGCGGGTCCGGTGACTTGCCACATGATGTGGCAAGTCACCGCCTCAGGCACCACCTTCTGGCAACTCGATTCGGTCGTGCCGCTAGTCTGAGCCCATGTTCTGGCAGGTTCTGGGTGACATCCTCCCGTTGGCGTTCGGCATCATCATCTCCCCGATGCCGATCGCGGCCGTGATCGCCCTGCTTCTCGGCCCGAAGGGCAAGCTCAACGCGGTCGCATTCACCGTCGGCTTCGTCGTGGCGACCTTCGCGGTGACGCTGATCTTCGCATCCGGAACCAAGGGCACCACCCAGTCCGACTCCTTCTTCGCGCAGCTCTTCCACATCGTGATCGGCTTCGCGTTCGCCGCCCTGTTCTTCTTTCTCGCCTGGAGGAGCTTCACGAACCGCCCCAAGAAGGGCGCGAAGCCGAAGGAGCCCAAGTGGCTCGCGGCCATCGACTCGTTCGGCTTCGTGAAGTCGATCGGGCTGGCTCTGCTTCTCGGTACCGCCAACGTCAAGAACCTCCCGCTCGAGATCGCCGCCGGCGCCACCATCGGCACGGCCAAGCTCGAATGGCCGTTGGTGTTCATCGCCGTGCTGGTGTTCGCCCTCGTGGGCTCGCTCGGCATCATCGTGCCCACCGTGATCGGCGCATCCGGATCGAAGTCGGTGACCGCGATGCTGGGCACCGTCAAGGCCGCACTCATCGCGCACAACAACCTCATCATGGCGGTGCTCTTCGTCATTCTCGGTGCAGTACAACTCGGCAAGGCGATCGGGTCGTTCGGCGGATAGCCCACCCCCGCGGGGGATACTGGACGGGTGCCCGTTTACCGAGATGAAGCCGTCGTGCTGCGTACCCACAAGCTGGGCGAGGCCGACCGCATCGTGACGCTGCTCACGCGTCAGCACGGCAAGGTGCGCGCCGTCGCACGCGGGGTGCGGCGCACGGCCTCTAAGTTCGGGGCCCGCCTCGAGCCCTTCATGGTGGCCGACGTGCAGTTCTACGAGGGCCGCACCCTCGACACCATCACCCAGGCCGTCACGCTCGGCTCCTACGGCGCCGAGATCACCTCCGACTACGCCAGCTACACGGCAGCCAGCGCCATGGTGGAGACCGCCGACAAACTCACCGAGCAGGAACCCTCCCTGCAGCAGTACCTCCTGCTCGTGGGCGCCCTCCGCTCGCTGTCCCGCGGCGAGCACGGTGTCTCGCTCACCCTCGACTCCTATCTCCTGCGCGCCCTCTCGATGGCAGGCTGGGCGCCGAGCTTCCACGACTGCGCCGTGACGGGCGAGGCCGGCCCGCACTCGGCATTCGTGGTGCAGCTGGGTGGGGTGGTGAGCGATTCGGTCGCCCCGCCCGGAACACCGCGACTGGATGCCGCCACCCTCGGTCTGCTCAGTGCTCTGCTCACCGGTGACTGGGCTGCGGCCGACGCCACGGAAGCCGGCACCCGCTCCCGCGCGAGCGGTATCGTGGCCGCGTACACCCAATGGCACCTGGAACGCGGGCTCCGCTCCCTCGAGCACGTCGAACGGTCGCAGACGAAGAAGGTCGCCACTCCGTGAGTTCCCGCAAGGCCCCTCCCGCCGAACCCTTCCGCCCCCTCGACTGGACGGGTCTCCAGCCCCCCGCGCTTCCCGCCGGCTCGGTGCCCGAGCACGTCGCCATCGTGATGGACGGCAACGGTCGCTGGGCCAACCAGCGCGGACTCACCCGCGTCGAGGGTCATCGCGCCGGCGAGGCCGCCCTGCTCGATGTCGTGGCCGGTGCCATCCAGATCGGTGTGAAGCACATCAGCGTGTATGCCTTCTCCACCGAGAACTGGAAGCGGTCGCCGGATGAGGTGCGCTTCCTCATGGGGTTCAACCGTGAGGTGCTGCACCGCCGGCGCGATCAGCTGAACGCCTGGGGTGTGCGCATCCGGTGGGCGGGTCGCAAACCCCGACTGTGGGCGAGTGTCATCAAGGAGCTCCAGTTCGCCGAGCGGATGACGGCGCACAACTCCACCCTCACCCTCACCATGTGCGTCAACTACGGCGGCCGCACCGAGATCACGGATGCCGTGCGGGCCATCGCCGACGACGTGGCGGCCGGGCGCATCCGGGCTTCTGCGGTGTCGGAGAAGCTGATCCAGAAGCACCTGTACGTGCCCGACCTGCCCGACGTCGACCTCTTCGTGCGCAGCTCGGGGGAGCAGCGCACCAGCAACTTCCTGCCCTGGCAGTCGGCGTACGCCGAGATGGTGTTCCTCGACCGGCTCTGGCCCGACTTCACCCGGGTCGATCTCTGGCAGGCCGTCGAGCACTACGCGGGCCGTAACCGGCGCTTCGGGGGAGCGGTCGACGCGCCCTCGGCGTGACGCGACGATTCTTCCGGGGCGCGGGAATGCGCATCCGGATGCCGGAGTTGGCATTGGTGTGAGTGAAGCCATCAAGATCGACATCTGGTCCGACATCGCCTGCCCCTGGTGCTACATCGGCAAGCGCAAACTCGAAGACGGCCTGGCGCAGTTCGCTGCCGGTGACCACTCGGTTCCCGTGGAGGTGGAGTATCACTCCTTCGAACTCTCGCCCGACACCCCGGTCGACTTCGACGGTTCGGCGGCCGACTTCCTCGCCGGTCACAAGGGCATGTCGCTCGCCCAGGTGGAGCCGATGCTCGCCCGGGTCACCGGTATCGCGGCCGATGTGGGACTCGACTACGACTACGACAACCTCAAGCACACCAACACCGTCAAGGCGCACCAGCTGGTGCACTACGCCAAGGCGCGCGGCCTGCAGCTCGAGGCCAAGGAGCGCCTGCTGAAGGCGTACTTCGTCGAGGGCAAGCACGTGGGGCGGATCGAGGATCTCGCCGACCTGGCCGCCGAGATCGGCCTCGACCGCGACGACGTGGTGCGCTCGCTGACCGCTGACGAGTACCTGAAAGACGTGCGCGACGACCAGAACCAGGCGATCCAGCTGGGTATCCAGGGCGTGCCGTTCTTCGTGATCGAAGGCAAGTACGGCATCTCCGGGGCTCAGGACGCATCGGTGTTCGCTCAGGCGCTCCGCCAGGTCGCCGACGAGAAGGTGGAGGTGGGGTCGTGAGCGACGTCGAGGTGACGGATCCCGTCGATGTGCAGATTCTGCCTCGTCAGCCCTTGACGCTCATTCCGCTCGGCGATGCCGGGGCCGCCTCGTGCGAGGGCGATTCCTGCGCGATCTGAGCTCGCGCGTTCGTCAGTCGCGGGGCGGGAGCGGGTCGGAGATGTCGGCCACCGTGGCGTCGAGTCCCTTCGCCAGTTCGGCGGCGTCGACGAAGGCGCTGTGGCCGTGGGCTCCGGCGCCGAGGGCCACTCGGCCCTCCAACGAGGCATCGACATACACGGGCCACGCCGTGGTGCTGCCGAGCGGCGTGATCGTGCCGCGCTCGTACCCGGTCGCCTCGAGGGCCACATCCTGGTGCGGCATCGAGAGCTTGTTCACGCCCACCAGCGCACGCAGTTTCGGCCAGCTGATCTGCCGGTCGCCGGGGATGAGGGCGAAGAGGAAGTCGCCGTCGTGGCGCTTCACCACGAGGCTCTTCACGATGTCGCCGGGGGAGAGCCCGAGCAGTCTCGCCGCGCCGTCGAGCGAGTCGGCGGCGGGGCGCTCCACGATCTCCACCGCGATTCCGCGGCGGGCGGCATCCGCCTTCACGCGATCGGTTCCGGTCAGGGCGTCTGCTGATTCATCCACAGGTCCATTCAACCCGACATTCCTCCACAGGATTCCGGACCGCGACGTACTCGGTGCCTCCGTCTGGGAGAATTGATCTCGATGTCCACAACACTCACCGCCCCCAAGCTCTCGATCGGGCCCATCACGCTCGACGTGCCGGTCGTGCTCGCCCCGATGGCGGGCATCACCAACACCGCGTTCCGCCGGCTCTGTCGCGAATTCGGCGCCGGGCTCTACGTGAGCGAGATGATCACGAGCCGCGCCCTCGTCGAGCGCACCCCCGAGACCATGCGGCTCATCACGCACCACCCGAGCGAGACGCCGCGCTCCATCCAGCTCTACGGGGTCGACCCGGCCACGATGGCGCAGGCCGCGCGCATCCTGGTGGAGGAAGACCGCACCGACCACATCGACATGAACTTCGGATGCCCGGTACCCAAGGTCACCCGCAAGGGCGGGGGTGCGGCGCTTCCCTGGAAGATCGATCTCTTCCGCGAGATCGTGGAGCAGGTGGTCGAGGCCGCGGGCCCGATCCCGGTCACCGTGAAGATGCGCAAGGGCATCGACACCGATCACCTCACCTACCTCGAGGCCGCCAAGGCGGCCGAGGGCGCGGGAGTGGCGGCCATCGCCCTGCACGCCCGCACCGCCGCCGACTTCTACAGCGGGCACGCCGACTGGTCGGCCATCACGACGCTCAAAGAGACCATCACGTCGATCCCGGTGCTCGGCAACGGCGACATCTGGTCGGGCGAAGACGGCGTGCGCATGATGGATGAGACGGGCTGCGACGGCGTCGTGGTGGGTCGCGGCTGCCTCGGGCGGCCGTGGCTGTTCGGCGACCTGGCGGCCGCTTTCCGGGTGCGCTCGGGCGAGCTCGACGCGGCGGAGGCCGCCGAGCTGCGGGCTGCGCCCTCGCTCGGCGACGTGGCGCGCACCCTGCGCCGGCACACCGAACTGCTCACCGAGTTCTTCGGTGACGAAGACCGGGCCTGCCGCGACATCCGCAAGCACATCGCCTGGTACCTCAAGGGCTACCCCGCCGGGCACGAGGTGCGTGCCGGGCTGAGCACGGTCACGAGCCTCGCCGCGATGGACGAGATCCTGGCCACCCTCGACTGGGAGGCGCCCTACCCGGGCGCCGACGCCGAAGGCCCGCGCGGTCGCGCCGGCAGCCCCAAGAAGCCGGCCCTGCCCGACCGCTGGCTCGAGTCGCACTCGCTCGAGCAGGGTGGCCGTGCCGACCTCGCCGATGCAGAGCTGAGTCACAGTGGTGGCTGACGCCCTCGACCTGTCCACGGCCGCGCCCACGAAGGGCTACGCCGATTCCGATGCGGAGCGGCTGCTCCCCGAAGAGCACTACACGAGGCGTAGCGACTTCGCGCGCGATCGGGCCCGCATCCTGCACTCCTCGTCGCTGCGACGGCTCGCCGCCAAGACGCAGGTGCTGAGCCCCACGGTGGTGGCCGACTTCGCCCGAAACCGGCTCACCCACTCCCTCGAGGTGGCACAGGTGGGCCGCGAGCTCGCCGACAGCCTCGATCTCGATCCCGATGTCGTCGACTCCGCGTGCCTCGCGCACGACCTCGGGCACCCGCCGTTCGGGCACAACGGCGAACGCGCGCTCAACGATTGGGCCAGCGACATCGGCGGTTTCGAGGGCAATGCGCAGAGCCTGCGCATCCTCAGCCGTCTCGAGCCCAAGGTGGTGGGCGACGACGGGCACAGCTACGGCCTCAACCTCACCCGGGCGAGCCTCGACGCGAGCTGCAAGTACCCGTGGCTGTTGGCCGATCCCGTCGAAGACCCGAGCGGCCGGCTGAAGTATGGCGTCTACGACGACGATGTCGAGGTGTTCGAGTGGCTGCGCCAGGGCGCGCCCGAGCGCCGGCTCTGTGTCGAGGCCCAGGTGATGGACCTCTCCGACGACATCGCCTACTCCGTGCACGACTTCGAAGACGCGGTGCTCAACGGGTACATCGACGTGGAGGTTCTCGGCGCGCGCGTCGACCACGAATCGCTGGTGCGCAGCATCCACGTCCGGTCGGGGGGCGGCTTCAGCCTCGACGAGCTCACGGCCGCGTTCGAACGGCTCGACTCCTTGCAGGTGTGGCTGTCGGAGTGGGATGACTCCCGGCACGACCACGCGCGCCTCAAGAACCTCACCAGCCAGCTCATCGGCCGGTTCGCGGGTGCGGCCACCCGGGCCACCCGGGAGTCGTACCCGACGCCGTCGATCACGCGCTACAAGGCGAACGTCGTGGTGCCCGAGTGGGTGGCGGCCGAGATCGCCACCCTGAAGGGCATCGTGTCGGTGTTCGTGATGTCGAACGACGCCCGGCAGCCCATCTACTCCCGGCAGCGGTCACTGCTGCTCGAACTCGCCGACACCCTCTGGCAGTCGGATGGCGCGGCCCTCGACACCTCGTTCGCCGCCGATTGGCGCACGGCCACCGACGACCGGGCGCGCAAGCGCATCGTGGTCGACCAGGTGGCGAGCCTCACCGACCAGAGCGCGGAGGCCTGGCACAGCCAGCTCCTCCGCCGAGACGCCACCGCCTCACGGCCGGCGTGGAACGTATCCTAGAACGATGGCAGGGCTGATCCGTCGCGGTGACATCGACGAAGTCCGGTCGCGCATCAACATCGCCGATGTGGTGGGCGACTTCGTCACCCTGAAGAGCGCCGGCGTGGGCTCGATGAAGGGCCTGTGCCCCTTCCACGACGAGAGGTCGCCGAGCTTCCACGTGCGCCCGCAGGTGGGCTACTACCACTGCTTCGGCTGCGGCGAGGGCGGCGACGTCTTCACCTTCCTTCAGAAGATGGACCACGTCACGTTCAGCGAAGCAGTCGAGCGTCTGGCGGCCAGCATTGGCTTCCAGTTGCACTACGAAGACGGCGGCGCGGCGGCCGACCACGGCAACCGTGCACGACTGCTTGCCGCAAATGAGGCCGCGCGGGAGTACTTCAGCGAGCAGCTCACCGCGCCGGGCGCGGATGCGGGGCGCGCCTTCCTCGGCGAGCGCGGCTTCGACGCCACCGTCGCCGCCCGTTTCGGGGTGGGCTACGCCCCTCAGGGCTGGGACAACCTCGGCAAACATCTCAAGGGTCGCGGCTTCACCGAGCAGGAACTCACGGCGGCCGGCCTCCTGAGCGCCGGCGACCGTGGCACCTACGACCGCTTTCGTGGCCGGGTGATCTGGCCCATCCGCGACCAGACCGGGCAGACCGTGGGCTTCGGCGCCCGCCGTCTGTTCGACGACGACAAGGGCCCGAAGTACCTCAACACCCCCGAGACGGCGGTGTACCACAAGGCCCAGGTGCTCTACGGTCTCGACCTCGCCAAGCGAGACATCGCACGCAGCCGCCAGGTGGTGGTCGTGGAGGGCTACACCGATGTGATGGCCTGCCATCTCGCCGGTGTCACCACCGCTGTGGCCACCTGCGGCACCTCGTTCGGCGTCGACCACATCAAGATCATGCGGCGCGTGCTCTCCGACGACGCGGCGGGGCTCGGTGAGGTGATCTTCACGTTCGACCCCGATGCGGCAGGCCAGAAGGCCGCCCTGCGCGCCTTCAGCGAGGAGCAACGGTTCGCCGCCCAGACCTATGTGGCCGTGGCGCCTGACGGTCTCGACCCGTGCGACCTCCGGCTTGCCAAGGGCGACGATGCCGTGCGGCGGCTGGTGAAGGGCAAGCGGCCGATGTTCGAGTTCGTGATCGCCCAGAAGCTCGCGGCCTACGACCTCGACACCGTGGAGGGCCGAGTGGCGGCGTTGCGCGATGCGGCGCCCATCGTGGCCGACATCCGGGATTCGGCGCTGCGCCCGGCCTACACGCGTCAGCTCGCCAAGATGCTGGCGATGGAACTCGACGACGTGCGCCGCGAGGTCGAGAACAGCTCGCGGAGCAAGGGCATCGACCGAGGCGAAAGGTCGGGCACACCGGATCGGGCGCTCGAGCGCGGCGGTAGCTCAGGCGCGCCGAGCAGCGGCTTGCAGAACCCTCGGGCCCAGGCGCTCGACCCGGCGACCGGCCGGGGCGGTGCGAGTGACCCGCTTTCGGCATCCGTGACCACGCTCGAACCGATCCCCGAGGCGCGGCCCGTCACGATCACGCAGCTGCCATCGACCACGGCCGTGCGGACCGAGCGCGATGCGTTGATGGCCATGCTGCAGGCGCCCACGGTCGTGGGCAAGGAGCTTCTCGCCCTGGCGAGCGGCTGCGGCTTCAGCAACGCGGCTCTGGCCGCGGTTCGCGATTCGATCGGCCGCAACCTCGACGCGTTCGATCAGCCCGACTGGGTGGCCCAGGTGCAGGCCGACGTGCCGCCCGAGATGAAGGGCCTCGTCGAAGAGCTGGCTGTGGCCCCCATCCCGGAGCGGCCCGACCGCCAGCCCGAGACCTACCTGCGGCGCATCACCAGCGACCTCATCCAGCGGCACCTGCGCCGGCGAAAAGACGAGGTGATCGGGCGCCTCCAGCGCACCGACGCCGTGGCCGACCCCGACACCTACCGCGAGCTGCAGCGGCAGCTCGTGCAACTCGAGGCCGACCGCCGCGCCTTCCTGGCGGATTAGGGCGAACCGCATAGGCTCAAAGCCTGATGGCTGAACGCAACGTACTGACCGCGTCCGACGTGACGATCGAGTATCCGTCACACAGCGTGAGCCCTGCGTTCACCGCGGTCAAGGGTTTCACCCTCACGATCGAACCGGGTGAGATCGTGGGTCTCGTGGGGTCGAGCGGCTCGGGCAAGTCGACGCTCGCGCACGTCGCATCCGGGCAGGCAGCAGTGCGTGCCGGCAAGGAGAACTCGCCCCGGGTGGTGGGCGGATCGCTCGACGTGCTCGGCTTCCAGATGCGCGGACTCAAGCGCTCGAAGCTCAACTCGCTCACCATGGGCGTGGGCTACGTGGCGCAGGATGCCGGCTCCAACCTCACCTCCAACATGACGGTCGCCGAGCTCGTGGCCGAGCCGCTCTTCCTGCGCGACAAGCGCTACGACCGGCACGAGGCCGGTCTGAAGGCGGCCACGCTGGTGGATGCCCTGCTCCTGCCCGTGGGCACGATGCTGAAGCAGCCGCACGAGCTCTCGAGCGGCCAGCGCCAGCGGGTGGCCGTGGCACGCGGCCTCATCCTCGACCCGGTGCTGCTCATTGCCGACGAGCCGACCGCGGGCATCGACGTCTCAGTGCGCGGTGCCGTCATCGATGTGATCGCGGGGCTGCAACGCGCTCGAGGGGCGAGCGCCTTGATCGTGAGTCATGACCTCGAGGCACTGCGACGGTCGGTCGACCGCATCGCGGTGATCCACGAGGGCCTGGTGGTCGGGCTCGGCACGATCGACGAGGTGCTCGGCGACCCGCGCCACCCCTACGTCGTCGGGCTCGCCCGCGAGACGCAGGGGCCGCACCAGCCGGATCCCGATGCCGATCCCATCGAAGACGGCTATGCCGACGCCGAGGAGTTCGACGACGATGCGTTCGAAGGCGATGCGTTCGAAGGCGACGCCGTCGACGATGAGTCAGAACGCGACGACGACGGCGCTGACGAGGCAGGCGGCCCGGATGCGGATGAACTGCGGTGAGCCCGTCCCGCTTCGAGGGTCGCCACGAAGCCGTGCTAGCCACGCCGACGACGGCCCTCGCGCCTGATCAGCGACCTGTCCAGGGCCCCATCGCAATCCTCCCCATCAGCCGGCCGCGCTTCGAGAAGGCGGTGACGGATGCCGGCGGCACGGTGGCGCCGCTCGATGACGACACCCGCGGCGTGATCTGGCTCGACAACGATGGCGCTTCCGATCTCGCCGAGGTTCTGCGCACGCATCCGGACATCAGTTGGGTGCAGCTGCCCTGGGCCGGGGTCGAGGGCTTCGCAGACGTGGTGCGCGGTCATGCCCGGCCCGGCCTCATCGTCACGAGCGCCAAGGGTGCCTACGCGCAACCGGTGGCGGAGCACATCCTCACCCTCACTCTCGCCCTGCTCCGGGAGCTTCCCACCCGCATCCGTGCACGCAGCTGGGGTGACAAGGCGGGATCATCGCTCTACGGCCTCGAGATCGTGGTGGTGGGCGCCGGGGGCATTGCCCGTGAGTTCCTGCGCCTGGCCGAGCCGTTCGGTGTCACCTCGACCGTGGTGCGCCGGAGCTCGGAGGCTGTGCCCGGAGCAGATCGCACCGTGACCGTCGATCGCCTGCGCGAGGTGCTGCCGACCGCCGACGTCGTCGTGGTCGCAGCCGCACTCACCGGAGACACCACACGGCTCTTCTCACAGACCGAGTTCGAGCTGATGAAGCCTTCGGCTCACATCGTGAACATCGCCCGCGGCGGACTCATCGACACCACCGCACTCGTCGAGGCACTCGAGTCGGGCGGCATCGCCGGTGCCGGGCTCGATGTCACCGACCCGGAGCCGTTGGCCGACGGTCATCCGCTCTGGTCGACGCCCAACACGATCATCACGCCGCACACGGCGGACACGCCCGAGATGACCGGGCCGCTGCTGGCCGCGCGCATCCGTCAGAACGTCTCCGCGTTCCGGGAAACCGGGGAATTCGTGGGTGTCGTCGACCCGGAGGCCGGCTACTGATCGAACGCCCTCGAAATGGGTGATAGTGTATTCACGCTGTTCCAGCAGCATTCCTCGATAGCTCAATTGGCAGAGCAGCCGGCTGTTAACCGGCAGGTTCTTGGTTCGAGTCCAAGTCGGGGAGCGAAGGCCTCGCGGCTCCACCCGCGGGGCCTTTCTTCGTTGTGAGGGCCTTCGTTGTGAGGGCCGGGTCGCGCCGTAGGGTGTGGCGAGGGTTCACCGGCGAGATCAGCAGCAGATCGACTCCCGCACTGTGCAGAAGCGGCACCAGCTCCGTATCGCCACGGGCCAGGATGTCCCGCACATGGGCGTGGAAGATCTCGGCCATCGTCGGGGTGGCGAGGTAGTCTCGTCCGCCGTGGTGGATCACCCGGCAGTACTTCTGGTCTTTCGGCATTCTCACACTGTCCGTCCTGCTGCCCTCGCAGGCTACGCCGGGGAGAAAAGGCGAACCAGGGCTTGCCAAGGGTGCCACTTCGGTGTGTGCGGACTGCCCGGCCAGGGGGTGGCATCTGGCAGAGTTGATCGGATGTCGTCACCCCGCACCCCCGAAGAGCGCACCGCACTGCGTGCCGCACTCGCGGTGGGCCTTGCCACGGCGGCGTATGGCGTGTCGTTCGGCGCCCTGGCCACCCTGTCGGGGCTCGACATCTGGCAGACCTGCTTCCTCAGCCTCGTGATGTTCACCGGCGGCTCGCAGTTCGCCCTCATCGGGGTGCTGGCCTCAGGCGGCCTCACCGCCGGGGGCGCCGCCGTCACCAGTGCGGCGCTCCTCGGCACCCGCAACGTGTTCTACTCGATCCGGATGGCGCCCGTGATCGGTCCCGGATTCTTCCGCCGCGCCGCAGCGGCGCAGCTCACCATCGACGAATCGGTGGCGGTGTCGACCGCGCAGACGACGCCGAGCGCCCAGCGGCTCGGCTTCTGGGTGACGGGCATCCTGATCTACGTCGGCTGGAACCTCACCACGCTCATCGGCGCACTGATCGGCGATCTGCTCGGTGACGTGAGTGCCTACGGTCTCGACGCTGCAGCGGCTGCAGCCTTCCTCGGGCTGCTCTGGCCCCGCCTGAAGGTGCGGCAGACCCAGGCCGTGGCCGTGGCCGCCGCGCTGGTCGCCACGCTGCTCACGCCCGTGCTGGTGCCCGGGCTGCCCGTCATCGTGGCCGCCGTGGTGGCCATCGTGGTGGGCGGGTTCAATCTCTTCGCCCGCACCCCGCGCGAGCCGGGGGAGTCGACATGACCACCTGGCAGATCGTCATCCTGGCCTCGGTGATCTGCGTGGCCCTCAAGGTCACCGGCTACCTCGTGCCACCACGCGCCTTCGAGCACCCCACGGTGGCCCGCATCACGAACCTGCTCACCGTGGCGCTGCTGGCCGCTCTCATCGCCGTGCAGACGCTCGGGGCGGGGCAGTCGATCCAGGTCGACGCGCGGCTGCCCGCCGTGGTGGTGGCCGCCGGGCTCTACGCGCTGCGGGTGCCGTTCGTGCTCGTGGTGATCGCCGCCGCGGCTGTGGCAGCCCTCATCCGCGCCTTCACCTGACCAGGCCCCGGATGCGGCGGCAAGTGCCGCAAGTGCCGCTCAGGCGTCGAGGTCGTCGGTTCCGGGAAGCCAGGCGTTGCCCGGCTCGCCCCACCCGCGCTTGCGGGCGATCTTCGCCGCCACCCGGTTGAACGGCCGCTCGAGACGGTCGACGTACAGCCGGCCCTCGAGGTGGTCGAACTCGTGCTGGAAGATGCGGGCGAGCCATCCGTCGGCCTCGATCTCGTACTGGACGCCCTCGAGATCGGTGGCCCGGAGGATGGCCTTCGCGCCGCGCACGAGCGGGAAGCGCTCGCCCGGGAACGACAGGCAGCCCTCCGACTCGTCGTCGGGGTCGGCAGGGAGCGTGGAGGTGGGGGTGATGAAGAGTTCGGGGTTGATGGCCACGCCGCGGTGAAGGACCTCGTCGTCGTCGGTCCAGCCGTACACGAAGAGGCGGAGGGGCACGCCCACCTGCGGGCCGGCGAGACCCACGCCCGGCGCGGCATCCATGGTCTCGAACATGTCGGCCACGAGGGTGCGGAGATCGTCATCCCACTCGGTCACCGGGGCGGCGGGGGAGTGCAGAACGGGTTCGCCGGAGATCCGGATCGGGAGAACGGCCATTCACTAAGCCTATCCGCGAGGGCACCGGGGTAGTGTCGTCGGGTGCCTCCTGAACTCCTCCAAATCGGCGAGCAGATCGCGTTCGACCCGAAGCAGTTCATCGGCATCCCGATCGCCCTCGTGGGTGCGGTCTTCCTGAGCCTCGGAGCCCAGTTCCAGCACCGCGGTGTGGCCAAGGTCGAGGCGAGGATCGGCGAGGTCGAGAGCGGCCTCAACGCCAAGCAGATGATGGCGCTGCTCGCACGGCCCTCCTGGGTGGTGGGCACGCTGATGCTCGGTCTCGCGGTGGTGTTCCAGCTCACGAGCCTCGGCTTCTCGCCCATCATCGTGGTGCAGCCGCTCGGTGCCGTGGCGCTCGTGATCACCGCCGTGCTGAACTCGCGCATCAGCAAGGTGAAGCTCAACCGCAGCTCGGTGATCTCGATCGTGCTCTGCGTGGGCGGCGTGGGCCTGTTCGTGCTCGTCGCGGCCTTCACCGCCGTCGACAAGCCCGTGACGGCCGCAGACCTCGCGGTGATCCTCATCGTGCTGGCGGTCGTCCTCGTCATCCTCTCCGTGCTCTTCCTCACGTTCCGCAAGACATTCAAGGCGCTGATGTACATCGTGGGCGCCGGCGTGCTCTACGGCTTCGTGGCGACTCTGGCCAAGGTCATCATCAGCCGCCTGTTCCAGTCCCAGTTCGACGGACTCACGATCCTCGCCGTCGTAGGACTGCTCGCGGCCTTCGCGCTCGGCGGCTACTTCGTGCAGAACGCCTACGCATCGGGCCCGCCCGATCTCGTGATCGCGGGGCTCACCGTGATCGACCCGCTGGTGGCCGTGGCCATCGGCATCACCGTCCTGGGTGAGGCCTCCCAGGCACCGCTCTGGGCATTGTTCGCCTACCTCGCATTCGGGCTCGTCGCCATCCTCGGCGTATTCGGTCTGGCGCGTTACCACCCGCAGGCGCAGCGCTAAGGTAGTTTCTTCACATGATGCGTGCCCGCACGACAAGGAAGAACACGGTTTGACAGACTCCCGAGATCCGAACACCGAACCGGATGCCTCACCCGCACCCGGCACGACGGACCGGCCGCTCCGCATCCTCATCGGGGCCGACACCTTCACACCCGACGTCAACGGCTCGGCGCGTTTCTCCGAGCACCTGGCGTCGGGGCTGGCATCGCGCGGCCATGACGTGCACGTCGTCTCACCCGCGGCGAAGCTGCGCCCCGGCACCCACACCGAGATCTTCGACGGCCAGAAGGTCACCGTGCACCGGCTCTACAGCTGGCGCTGGTATCCGCACGACTGGCTCACCTTCGCGCTGCCGTGGCGCATCAAGCAGAACAGCGCCCGCATCATCGACGAGGTGAAGCCCGACGTGGTGCACTTCCAGTCGCACATCATCGTGGGCCGCGGTGTCTCCACCGAAGCGCAGAAGCGCGGCATCCGGATCGTGGGTACGAACCACGTGATGCCCGAGAACATGCTAGCGTTCACGGGCATCCCGAAGTTCTTGCAGAACTGGGCGATCGGGCTCGCCTGGGCGGCCGCACGGCGGTCGTTCATCCGAGCGGATGCGGTCACGGCTCCCACGCGCAGGGCTGCCGACTACTTCGAGAAGGCCACGGGCATTCCGAACGTCTACGCCATCTCGTGCGGCATCAATGCCGACAACTACGTGGCCGACTTCACTCCCCGAACTGAGAACCGAATCCTGTTCGTGGGTCGCGTCGCGGGGGAGAAGCACCTCGATGTGCTGCTCAAGGCCGTTCAGATGCTGCCCGCCGACCTCGATGTGAAGCTCGACATCGTGGGCGGCGGCGACCAGCTGAAGAACCTGCAGAACATGGCGAACCAGATAGGAATCGGATCGCGCACCACCTTCACGGGCTACGTCACCGAAGAAGAGAAGCAGCGCCTCTACACGGCGGCCACCGTGTTCGCGATGCCTTCGATCGCCGAATTGCAGAGCATCGCCACCATGGAGGCCATGGCGAGCGGTCTGCCCGTGGTGGCGGCCGACGCGATGGCGTTGCCGCACCTCGTGCACGACGGCGAGAACGGATTCCTCTTCACTCCGGGCAGCGAGAAAGACCTCGCCGAGAAGCTCGAGCGCGTGCTGAGGCTGCCGCAGGACGAGCTCGACGCCATGAAGAACGAGTCGCTCTCGATCGTGGCGGCGCACGACATCAACCGCACGCTCACGACGTTCGAGCACCTCTACCGCGGCGAGCCGGTCACCGACCCGGTCGCCCTACCCCGGCAGGCCACCGACGCGCCGTGACGCGGATGCCGGCTGCGGGGCGGTATCGTTGTTGCGCGGTCGGCCCGGCTCAGGCGGGGCTTCTCGCGGGGCGGTAGCTCAGCTGGTTAGAGCAGCGGACTCATAATCCGTCGGTCACGGGTTCAAGTCCCGTCCGCCCTACCGTATATGCCCCGGTCAACCGCCGTTTTGATAACGGTGTGGCCGGGGCATATCGCTGCTTGCATGGCAAATGCATGGCAATTGCGATTCACTCGACGATGCGAAGGTGACGGACAGGGGTTCCTTCCGCTTGTTCAGCGTCCCTGCGGGCGAACGCGGCCTCCCGCTTGGCGTCGAGGAATGCAAGCCGTTCCTGCGGTGTCGGCTGCCAGTCAGGGTCGTACACCCACACGGCATCATCGCCGTCCTCGTAGGTCGAGTGCACCCTCAGGCCGGCCGCCTTTGCCGCTCGCCGCAGCAGCCGCCTTAGCTCGGGCAGATCCGACATGTCGCCACCGAACTCGTCGAACTCGATATAGAACTCGCGGTCGGTCCTGAGATAGCCGATCTGCTCGGCGATGTACGCGGGAGAAATGTCCACCATGGTGGACAGAATAGGGCCTAGCTCGAAGTCGTGTCGTTATCGTAGTCGGGAGTTTGAGCCTGCCGCAGATCGGGTCCGAGCCTTCCTCCGTCGGGCAGAGCCACTGGGCCTCCATCGGGTCGCTGAGTCGGGATGGAGCACTCCTCGCACGTCATCCACCCGGCGGGGTCTCCGACGGGCGAGTGGAAGCCTCGCCGCTCGCATTCCGCGGCCAGCGCTTCCATGCGTTCGTTGTGGTTGATGAGCATGCTGACAGTCGCGTCGTCCTTCACGAAGTATCCGCCTTCGCGCCGTTCCCACATGCCGATCGTCTCTAGCTCGAGCGCAGCGACCGAGGTCTCCGCCGAGATGCTGCTCAGATAGTCGTCCGACACGAACCCTGGGGTGCCTTCTTGGAAGCTGTTGACGATCGCGAATGAGTGGAGTTGAAACGCGGCGCGGCTCATCACCCCCCGGCCCTCTACGTCCAGGAAGCTCGTGTCGTCGTCTGTCATGATGTCTCCTTCAGAATGCGATGCACTGTCCCGACCGAGCATCCGACGGCATCGGCGATTGCTCGTATGGTTTGCCCGCTCGACCTGCGTAGCCTGATGTTGTCGTCGCGCTCCGTGGTATCGAAGCGACGACCCGGGCGCAGTTTGCCGTCGAGCCCGCGGACCGTTCTGACCTGGATGCGCCCGTTTTCGTCGGGGTGCCAGTCATCCAGATCTTTCCGCATCTTCATCACGGTTGTCGGGCTGCTCTGGATCATCTTCGCCAGCGCTCTTATACTCGCGCCTTCATCGCTCATGTCTCATCCCCTCTAATGTTCAACTGTACCAGATTGGCACAGTTGAACATGGATCGGGGTGGTTGCCTCGACCCTCACGCGGCCGGGGCGATGAACCCTGAGACGGCGTAGTTCGGGTGACTATCGAAGTCCTGCACGGTCATGTCGTAGCCCATGGTCTGGCGGGGGTCCTGATGCCGTGCACCGCTCTGCATGTCGCGCAGCGAGACTCCGGCGGCGAACCCGTTCGTGATGTAGCTGCGCCTCAGAGAGTGCGGGGTGATGTTCGCGTCGATGCCGCAGGCTCGGACCATGCGCTTGATGGCGATCGCTGCGGCCCGTCGACTCATCGGTGTGCTCCCCAAGCGCGCTGTGTGATTCCGCGAGCGGAGCAGCAGCGGGCCTGACTCCCTACCCCCAGCGGCAGCGTCCATGGCGCGCTGCACGGCCGCGGGGAGCGGGATCAGCGCATCCTTGCTGCCTTTGCCGACGACGCGGAGCACTCGGTGCCCACGGGTGACATCGTGAAAGTCCTCAATCTGGACGGAGAGAGCCTCGGAAACGCGCAAGCCGATCAGACCGAGCATGGCCACCAGCGCTTCGTCCATCGGGTCGGACTGTCGGGAGTGCGCCAGGACCGCGCCGAGCTCGAAGCGGTTGAGCCAGGTGCGCCGAGATGGGTTCGGGTAGTGGCGGGGCGCACGCAGATACTCGGCGGGCGACTTCGGGATGATGTCGTCGAGGAACGCGAACCGGTAGAAGTTCTTGACGATGGATACGTAGCCGGCGACGGTCGACGGGCAGCAGTGCCGGTCGTCTTCGAGGTGGCGGCAGAACATCTCGAGCATGGGCCGCGTTGCGTCCAGCGGGTCGATGCCGAGGTGATCGAAGTAGTCGAAGAGGATCTTCGCGACGACGCGGTAGTGCTCGCGAGTCGCCCCGCGGTACCGGGACAGGAAGCTGAGCGCCGCGATCTCGGGGCGGCTGGTGGGCGTGATGGTGCTAATAGGGTGGTGCATGGTCGTTCTCCGTTGCTAACTCAATGGAAGCGGCAAGGCCCGTCTGAGTGTTCTAAGCGCTCGGCGGGCCGCCGTCGTTTCACCGATGGTAAGCACGCCCAACAACGACGAAAGACCCCGGTCAACCATCCGTTATGGAAGGTTGACCGGGGTCAAGTTTCGTGCAGTCTAGCGACGTGTCTATAACCGCGCATGATGAGCTCGATGCTAGCGGGGCCACGACCGCCGCTTGTAGACGTACTGAACGGGGATCTCGTCCCTTGACAAGGGTCTGTCTATCGGAGGACGGACCAGCGCTGGCGTTATTCTGTCGCGATCGTGTTCCTCGGCCAGCTGGTCGGCCCTCGCATCGTCGCCTAGCTCACGTAGCCGCTCGATCGCGGAGGCCGCCAAGATGTCGAGCCTATTCACCTCAGCCTCGGCCGCCTGCAACCGATCGCGCTCGTTGACAGCCTTGTAGCCGCAGAACTGACGGATCAGTTCGAAGACTGGCCGTTCTCGCTCCAGGTAGATCTTCCACTCGCGCTCCGGTGGACTGTACTTTTCTTCGTTGTCCAGGGGGCTCACGAACTCATGACCGTGTTTCACTCTCATGCGGATCTCCGCCTCTTGCTCTTCAACCCAAGCGAGCATCTTTTGGGGATTCCCTCGGCAGAGAAGCTCCGCGATAGCGAGCGAACCCTCGGCTGAGACGATGAGGGATTCCTCATGCATGAACGGTTTGAATGGTGCCGAGGCCTCGTGGGCGGATACGCCGGCGAGGGCTTCGAATCCTCCCAGGTCAAACACTTTCGTCGCGCCTACGTGGCCCACCCCGTAGAGGAGTTCCGCAATCTCCCAATTGAAGTACTCGCCGTAGACCGCTTCGAGCGCACGCAACTCGACTTCGTGAATCTCGACTGTGCCGAGGGCCTCCCATTGGGCCATTAGGGCATCGTACTCAAGCACTCCGCTCCAGGGGCCCTTTATGCGGGCGTATGGCACGTTTCGTTTGCGGCCCGCCTTGCTCCCCTCAACGAACTCAATATCAGCTCGGTGTTTGTGCTTTGTCTTCTCCTCCCCGCGAAGTAGTACTCGTTCAGACGTTCCGCCGATATCTCGATCACGGAAAATGACCTCATCACCAATCTTCACAGTTGGATTCTCTCAAGGGCAGCTCTAGACCTTCGCAGTTTCGCCTCGGCGGCGGGCAGGTACGCCCACGGATCGATTGGTCTCGTTAGGTGCTCCCGGACCACTGAAGGGAAGAACTTCCATCTGGAGCCGATTTTGAAGCCAGGAACCTGCCTCGGTTCCGGCTGATGCTCGGCAACATTCACCGCCCGACGATAGATACTTTCCTTGGACACGCCCAGTATCTCCGAGATACCAACGACACCGACTGCGTATTCCGTGTTCGATTCCATGCCGCGATCATCGCAGCGGCGTCTTGCAGGCGTTGACAAGTGCGGGCTTGGCGTGTCGTCGGTGGCCATGTCTACGATGACGATGCGCGGGCCGGCGCGCTCTGATAGGTCGGTTGTCAGGCCAGGTAGGCGCTGCCGCGGTTCGTGACTCCCACCGCGATGCGGTTGTAACTCACAGTGCCGTCAGGGCCGGCCGCGCGAGACTGCGTCTCCCAGATATCGAAGCTCCCGTCCGCGTTGCTTGTCGCGAGGAGCGGGTGGATGCCGCCGCCGTCGCGCGTAAACACGATCGAGTAGCCGCCACGCCCCAGAAGGCGGGCCCGGTACGTGACCCCCATCCCGGAAGGGTCGCACAGATCGTAGCGGGAACAAAATGAAAGCCCCCAGCCCGACCCGTGAGGGCCGAGCCAGGGGCTCCGAACGTTCTGCGGTTCAGGGGTTGCGGTAGAGGATGTCGTGGTTGCAGTTGTTTCTGAGAACGATCCGATCGCCCTCGTAGTGGAAGGTGACGCGGTTGCCCTTGTCGACGTAGGCTTCCCACACCTCGTCGCGGGTGCCCTTCATCTTGTGAGTGTTCAGGCCCGGGTGGTGAGGGTTCGCGGCCAGCTTCCGGATGCAATCGCTCACGGCGTCCTTCATCTGCTGCTCCTTCTTTCGGAACACCCTTCGGAAGTTCGTCGAGAATTGGAGCTCGTACGTCACGCCTCGGGCTCGTTCAGCCACGCCAACGCGTCATCGACGTTGTCGAACCGGACGTAATCACCGCTGGCGTGCTCTGCCATAGAGCGGGCCTCTTCGGTCTGCCACGCTTCGCTCCAGTAGTACGCCTGCGTGGAGTCCGCCGATGCGTTCCCCACCTGCACGGTTTCCCTCGGCATGCTCACGGAGAAGATGAATGCCCCTTCGGTCAGAATCCGATCCGGGCGAATATCGTCATCGACGGGGTCAGCGTGAAATGCTGGCGGCCACTGGACGGTCGGGCGCGGCGCAGCAGATACCCCGAAGAGTGCAATGAATGTGGCCCCCATGGCGACAGGCGCGGGGACCCGAAAGCCCACCTTGCTCATGATTCGGTCTCTGCCTCAGCGGTCTTTGCTAGGTAGTCCCCCAGGGCGGCGTGCAGATCAACCACGCGCTCTCGGGACATAACCACACGCGCTACCGGCACAACGGGAAGAAGGGTGCCTTCGAACTGTTGGCGGACCTCGTCCGTGATCTCGCTCGGGAAAAGCGGGGGGTTCAGGTGCCCTAGGTTGAGGTACACGTCGTTCGCAGCGCCCGTGCTCGTGGGCGCTCCCTGCTGCACGAAGATCTGGTTCGCGAACACGGGCACGACGGTCGGATCAAGCATCCACTGCGCGTTGATCTGGACGCCTTCTTGCTCAGCCATATTCCGAGTATGTCAGAGGTCCGTGGTACAGGGCGACCCCTCGACAGGCGCCTAGGGCGAACACCCACGCAGCGACGAAGAGCCTCCGTGACCTCTCCGAAGAGAAGGCCACGGAGGCTCAATTCACAACCATTGTCCGGGGCTGCTGCAGTCCACGGTACTCGCACGCCGCGTACGAGGAAAGACCCCTCGGGGCCGGCCCGTGGGGAGCTGGCCCCGAAGGGTCATAGATTCATCTGCATCATCGCGTCACTGATGATTACCCTCGCCACGATAATCGGGTCGGAACGCTGGCGGCAAGGGGTTGCGTATCCGTGTGACAGGTGCCGGCGATACGAGAACGCCCCCGACACGGCCGGGAGGGGTGTCGGGGGCGGGGTCTCGTACGCCGGGTTCGGCGAGTCCCTGTTCCTGCGAGTCCATTCTTGCGTCGCGGCGCGGGCACTGTCAGCCTCCAAAACGGGGGTGACGGGACGTGGGGACTGTCGGTGCGGACTCTGCGGGGGTACAGTCGGGGCTCCGGATGGGGGTTTCCGAGGTGGGGCCAGGGACCCCCATCCTCACCGCCGCCTGAGAGGCCAAACCCCGAAGCGAAAGCTTCCGGGGAGTATTGCCTGGGACCACTTCCAACTAGATGTGTCGTTACTTCGTACTTAGTTACATTGTCGCCCCCGGACGGGGGCTGTCGACACGTGTAGGCGAACCGCTACTGTCGATCGATGCTGTTCGACCCGACCCGGGCAGTGTGAGAAAGAGGTTCCCCGT
>NZ_SCVE01000005.1 GCF_004297105.1 Herbiconiux sp. | reverse complement strand
CCAGGGTGAGCGCGCCGCCCCGCGAGGGACGGCACGCGAACATGTCGCGTCGCGCCGGGCAGGGACCGGCGCGACCCGCAGACGGCTGCGCCGCGAAGCGGCACAGCCGCCTGCGGCAGCAAGCACCCAAACTCGCGATATAACTTGACTTGCCAAAAAACGCGATATATCGTGAACACGAAGAGGCGATATATCGCGAGTTTGGAGAACATTGTGGTCATGGAGAAGTGGATCGTCGACGGGCCGCGGGTCATCGACATCGAGGTGGTGCGGTCGCTCAAGGTGGGACTCATCGGTGGGCAGGTCGACATCATCGGGCACGACGAGCCCGGTGCGCGCATCGAGGTGCACTCGGTCACCGGGAAGGACCTGAAGATCGAGATCGACGGAGATCGCCTCGAGATCGACCACCCCCAGCTGCGCTGGGACAACTTCATCGAGGTGTTCAAGTCCTGGCGCGGCAACGCGCGGGCCGACATCAGCATCATGGTGCCCCGCGACGTGGCGCTGAAGTTCGGGGTGATCAGCGCATCCGCTCTCATCTCCGGCCTCGTCACGGATGCCCGCATCAGCACGGTCACGGGCCCCATCGTCGTCGACGCGGTGCACGGCGACCTCGACGTGAACAGCGTCTCCGGCGAGATCTCGATCCGCGACCACACCGGCCTCGTGAACGCGCACACGGTGTCGGGTGACATCGCCGTCTCGGGCGCCATCCGCAAGTTCTCGGCCGACGGGGTCTCCGCCGAGGTGTTCGTCGACTCGACGGGTACGCCGGGCGAGATCCAGAACAACACGGTGTCGGGCGACTTCACCGTTCGTCTCGGCAGCGACGTGGCGGCGCGCTACAACGTCAATTCCGTCTCGGGTGTGCTGCAGCTCGGACCGAGCACCATCAAAGGACTCCGCGGCGGCGGCTATAACGGCCACACCGGCGTGCTCGAGGGCCAGTGGACGGAGTTCAAGGCCAACTCGGTGTCGGGAGACATCACCGTCGTCTTCCGCGACGCCGAGTCGGCGGGTGACGGCGTACCCGCCGACACCGGCGCCGGCGCATCCGCATCCGCTCCGTCGTTCGACGAGGGGGCCACCGCATGACCCCGGTCTTCGGCCACGGCCACCTGCGTCTCTACCTGCTGAGCCTTCTCGACGAGTCGCCCAAGCACGGCTACGAGCTCATCCAGGCGCTCAGCGACCGCTTCGGCGGAACCTACAGCCCCAGTGCGGGCACCATCTACCCACGGCTGGCGAAGCTCGAGGAGGAGGGGCTCGTGTCGAAGTCGAGCGATGGCCGCAAGACCGTCTACGCCATCACGGATGCGGGCCGCGCCGAGCTCGAGGCCCGCCGCGGTGAGCTCGACGACATCGAGGCACAGCTCTCCGACTCCGTGCGCCGACTGGCCGACGAGGTGCGCTCGGGTGTGAACCAGGCGATGAAGAGCCTCAAGGCCGATCTGGCGTCGGCCGCGCGCGATGCGCGGGCGGATGCGGCATGGGGAGCCAAGGCGGGTTCCTCGGGCGCCTCGGGTGCCGGCGCGACATCCAGCGCAACGACCACGGGCGCCACCGAGAGCGGATTCTCCCGGTCGGATTCGAACACCGCCCTGCGCGATGCCGATCTGGTGCTCACCGAGTTCCGCCAGCAGATGCGTCTCGACCTCCGCAAGGCGGCCGGTCGCGGGCTCGATCCCGCTCTGGTGTCGAAGCTGCAACAGCGCCTGGGCGACGTGCAGGCCGAACTGCGCGACGACCTCGCGCGCTCGCGTGCGGGGAACTGACGGGAGCCTCCACGCGATACGATGGCGGCTGAAGGGGAGTATCCCACTTCGCTGTCATCGTCATCACGGAGTCTGCCGTCGGGCTCCCGGGGGCAGCGGCACGGCGGTTCGCGTGTGAAGCGCGTCGTGCGGGAGAGACTTTCAGCGCTTCGTGCTGCCTGAGAGGCTCCTCGTGACCGTCCAACTCCCGCTCGCCTTCGAGATCGCCTCGCTCGTGGTGCTGGTGCTCATCCTGGTGGCCGATCTCGTTCTGGCGTTCAAGCGGCCGCACGTGCCCTCGTTCAAAGAGGCCACGCTCTGGGTGGTCTTCTACGTGGGGCTGGCGCTCATCTTCGCGCTGCTGATGCTCGTCTTCGCCGACGGCGAGCACGCGGGGCAGTTCCTGGCCGGGTGGCTGACGGAGTACAGCCTCTCCATCGACAACCTCTTCGTGTTCGTGCTGATCATGGCGCGGTTCAACGTGCCCCGGAAGTACCAGCAGGAAGCCCTGATGGTGGGCATCATCATCGCCCTCGTCCTGCGCGGCATCTTCATCCTGATCGGTGCCCAGCTGATCGAGTCGCTCAGCTGGATCTTCTACATCTTCGGTGCCTTCCTGCTCTACACGGCGTTCAAACAGGCCTTCGGTTCGGGTGACGAGGGCGACGGTGAGAACGGTTTCATCCGGTTGCTCCGCAAGCGCGTCGACATCGCGCCCGACTTCGACGGGGCGAAGGTGCGCACCACCTTCGACGGCAAGCGGATGTTCACGCCCATGCTGATCGTGTTCCTCGCGCTCGGCTCCACCGACCTGCTGTTCGCGCTCGACTCGATCCCGGCCATCTTCGGCATCACGGAGTCGCCGTTCATCGTGTTCACGGCGAACGTGTTCGCGCTGATGGGGCTGCGGCAGCTGTACTTCCTGCTCGGCGGGCTGCTCGAGAAGCTCGTGTACCTGCACTACGGCATCGCGTTCATCCTCGCCTTCATCGGAGTCAAGCTCGTGTCGCACGCGCTGCACGCCAACGAGGTGTTCTTCATCAACGGCGGGCAGCCGGTGGAGTGGGCCCCCGAGATCGACACCTGGACGAGCCTCGCGGTGATCATCCTCTCGATGACCGTGGCCACCATCGCCTCCCTCCTGAAGATGCGCCACGACGCCCGCCCCGCCCGCCCCGAAGCCTCCGCACCTTCCGCGGCCCCCCACCCCGATCGCACCCCCGACTAGCCCCAGATCCGTCACTTTTTGCGCGAATTCTGCGATATTCGCGCAAAAAGTGACGAACCTGGAAGCCCCGTGACTTCGGGGCTGTGGATAACTCGGTGGGGGTGTGCCCGCTCTTCCACAATCGACCCATGGCGCGGCGTGTCGAACTACCCGGTGAGTTGCAACGACGGCCTTTCGCAGTGAGCGAAGCTGCACGCGCCGGTGTCACTCCCGGGCGGCTGCGCAGCCCCGACCTGGATGCTCCCTACCCGGGCGTTCGACGGAAACGAGCAGTCGACCCGGCCGATTGTCGGCAACGATGCGAGTCGTATGCGAAGCGGATGCGCGACGTCGACGTCTTCTCGCACACCACCGCCGCGCTTCTGTGGGGCGTCCCGCTTCCCGTCGCCCTAGAGCAGGCCGGACTCATCCATGTCGCCGCCCACACGAGACCCGGGAGAGTCATCCCGCAGACACGACCGCGCGTTCGAGGGGTTGTGGGGCATGAACTCTCCGACCGGCGAATTCGCCGGTGCATCCGCCACGGCCTTCCGGTGACGGATGCCGCCACCACCTGGCTGCAGCTGGCCCCACTCGTGTCGCTCCACGATCTCGTCGCCGCCGGAGACCATCTCGTTCTCACTCCGCGCCACGAGAACTCCGAACTGGATCGGCCCTTCACCACCGTCGCAGATCTGGCGGCGCGTGTCGTCGGGTTTCGAGGTCGCGGCCGTCGTACGGCGGATGCGGCGCTCGGATTGATCCGGGACGGCGCGGAATCCCGGCGAGAGACCCACCTGCGGTTGGCGCTCGTGGAGGCGGGTCTCCCCGAGCCTGAGCTGCAGCATCCGATCGCCCACGCGGACGGCCGCTTCATCGCGTACGGCGACATGGCCTACCCCCGATACGGCGTGCTCGTCGAGTACGACGGACAGCAGCATCGTGAGGACTCGCGGCAATACCACCGCGACGTGGAGCGCCACGACGAGATCATCGCCGAAGGCTGGCTCCACATCCGCGTCGACAAGCACGCTCCTCGATCAGGCCCCGGCTCGGCAGCCGCGAGAACCCGATCAGCCCTCACTGCGAGAGGCTGGCGTTCGTGATGTGACCCCGCCAGATCCGTCACTATTTGCGCAGATTTCTCTACATTCGCGCAAATAGTGACGGATCTGGGCGGGGTGGGGGCGCAGGGGAGGGGGCACGGGGCGGTGGTAGAGTCACAGGGTGCTGTTCGGTCGGCTTCTCCTTCGTTGCCGCGACGAGTCCTAGTTCAAGGCCTCCCTCGTCGCGGAGTTTGTCGATGGCTGACCCCCTACTCCTCGAAGGACACGCAAACGCATGAACACCGCTTCTGAATCCGGCAGCGTCGAGCGCTCCGCGCCGACGACCGCCCGCACCCTGGCCGAGAAGGTCTGGGACGACCACCTCGTCGCGAAGGGCGAGAACGGCAGCCCCGACCTGCTCTACATCGACCTGCACCTGGTGCACGAGGTCACGAGCCCCCAGGCCTTCGACGGCCTGCGCGCAGAGGGCCGCCCCGTGCGGCGCCCCGACCTCACCATCGCCACCGAAGACCACAACACCCCCACGCTGGCCATCGACAAGCCGATCGCCGACCTCACGAGCCGCACCCAGATCGACACGCTGCGCAAGAACGCCAAGGAGTTCGGCATCCGCCTGCACTCCCTCGGCGACGTCGAGCAGGGCATCGTGCACGTCGTGGGCCCCCAGCTCGGTCTCACCATGCCCGGCATCACGGTGGTCTGCGGCGACAGCCACACCAGCACCCACGGCGCGTTCGGCGCCATGGCGTTCGGCATCGGCACGAGCGAGGTCGAGCACGTGCTCGCCACGCAGACCCTGCCGCTCAAGCCCTTCAAGACCATGGCCATCACGGTCGAGGGCACGCTGCGTCCGGGCGTCACCGCGAAAGACATCATCCTCGCCGTGATCGCCAAGATCGGCACCGGCGGTGGCCAGGGCTACGTGCTCGAGTACCGCGGCAGCGCCATCCGGAGCCTGTCGATGGATGGCCGTATGACCATCTGCAACATGTCGATCGAGGCAGGCGCCCGCGCCGGCATGGTCGCCCCCGACCAGGTCACCTTCGACTACCTGAAGGGCCGCAAACACGCGCCAGAGGGCGACGACTGGGACACGGCGGTCGAGTACTGGAAGACCCTCAAGACGGATGACGACGCGGTGTTCGACGCCGAGGTCTTCCTCGATGCCGACACCCTCGAGCCCTTCGTCACCTGGGGCACCAACCCCGGCCAGGGCGTCTCGCTGAGCGAGAACGTGCCCGACCCCGCCGCCATCGTCGACCCCAACGAGCGCTCCGCCGCCGAGCGCGCGCTCGAGTACATGGACCTCACCGCGGGCACCCCGCTCAAGGAGGTCAAGGTCGACGCCGTGTTCATGGGCTCCTGCACCAACAGCCGCATCGAAGACCTGCGCGCCTTCGCCGACGTGATCAAGGGTCAGAAGAAGGCGGATGGCGTGCGCGTCATGGTGGTGCCGGGCAGTGCCCGCGTGCGCATCGAGGCCGAGGCCGAGGGCATCGACAAGATCGTGGAGGCATTCGGGGCCGAGTGGCGGTTCGCCGGCTGCTCGATGTGCCTCGGGATGAATCCCGACCAGCTCGCGCCCGGAGAACGCTGCGCCTCCACCTCCAACCGCAACTTCGAAGGTCGCCAGGGCAAGGGCGGCCGCACCCACCTGGTGTCGCCCGTGGTCGCCGCGGCGACCGCCATCCGGGGCACGCTGTCGAGCCTCTCCGACCTCAACGAAACGACCACGACGCGCGAAACGGTAGGGGCCTGAGCATGGAGAAGATCGACATCCTGAAGGGCGTCGCCGTGCCGCTGAAGCGGTCGAACGTCGACACCGACCAGATCATCCCCGCCGTGTACCTGAAGCGCGTCACCAAGACGGGCTTCGAAGACGCACTGTTCGCCGCCTGGCGCGGTGACCCCGAGTTCGTGCTCAACCAGCCCGCCTTCCAGAACCCGCGCGTTCTCGTCGCCGGCCCCGACTTCGGCACCGGATCGAGCCGCGAGCACGCCGTCTGGGCGCTGCGCGACTTCGGCTTCCAGGCCGTGCTCGCCCCCCGGTTCGGCGACATCTTCCGGGGCAACTCCGGCAAGCAGGGCCTGCTCACAGGCCAGGTCGAGGAAGCGGATGTCGAGAAGATCTGGGCCGCCATCGATGCGCAGCCCGGAGTGGAGATCACGGTCGACCTCCTGGAGAAGACCGCCGTGCTGGGAGACCTCTCAGTTGCATTCGAGATCGACGATTACACTCGGTGGAGGTTGCTCGAGGGTCTCGACGACATCGGGCTGACGCTGCGAGATGAAGAGGCCATCACGGAATTCGAGGGCCGACGGGAGAGTTGGAGACCTCGAACGCTTCCCGTGAAGTAGCGTTCGGTTACCGCCACAAGCGGCAGCCGGCAGCAGCTGATCCAATCGTGGGTCCGACATAGACAGTGCAGGTGATGTAAGTGAACAGTCTCGTACAGGACGCGCGAAAGGCAGCCGAACGAGTCGGGCTCAAGTCCGACACGATCGTGATCAACGGTGGTCGTCCGCTCCGCGGCACGATCGACGTGCGTGGGGCCAAGAACCTCGTCACCAAGGCGATGGTGGCGAGCCTCCTCGGCGACACCACGTCGACCCTTCGCGATGTTCCCGACATCAGCGACGTGCACGTCGTGGCGAGCCTGCTCGAGATCCACGGGGTGAAGATCTCCGGCAGCGCGGCCACCGGCGTGCTCCAGCTCGACCCGTCGAATGTGGCGAGCGCGAAGAGCGCCGAGATCGACGCGCTCTCGGGGTCCAGCCGCATCCCGATCCTGTTCTGCGGCCCGTTGCTGCACCGTCTCGGTCACGCCTTCATCCCCGACCTCGGCGGCTGCCGCATCGGTGACAGGCCGATCGACTTCCACCTCGACGCCCTCCGCGCCTTCGGCGCCGTGGTCGACAAGCTCCCCTCCGGCATCAACATCACGGCCCCCAACGGCCTGCGGGGCGCCAACATCGAGCTGCCCTACCCGAGCGTCGGCGCCACCGAGCAGGTTCTGCTCACCGGTGTGCGCGCCGTCGGCACCACCGAGCTCAAGAACGCGGCCATCGAGCCCGAGATCATGGATCTCATCGCCGTGCTGCAGAAGATGGGCGCCATCATCTCGGTCGAGCCCAACCGCACCATCTTCATCGAGGGCGTCGAGAGCCTGCAGGGCTACAACCACCGTGCGCTCTTCGACCGCAACGAGGCGGCCAGCTGGGCCTCCGCCGCCCTCGCCACCGGTGGGTCGATCTTCACCACGGGTGCCAAGCAGTCCGAGATGATGACCTTCCTCAACATCTTCCGCAAGATCGGTGGCGCGTTCGACATCGAGGAGGAGGGCATCCGTTTCTACCACCCCGGTGGCGACCTCAAGCCCGTCGTCATCGAGACGGATGTGCACCCCGGTTTCATGACCGACTGGCAGCAGCC
This sequence comes from Herbiconiux sp., assembly GCF_004297105.1. Lineage (GTDB taxonomy): Bacteria > Actinomycetota > Actinomycetes > Actinomycetales > Microbacteriaceae > Herbiconiux. The sequence continues at coordinate 18,243 of NZ_SCVE01000005.1, read as the reverse complement.
GCTCATCGTGGCCCTCACTCAGGCTCAGGGCACCTCGATCGTGCACGAGACCGTGTACGAGAACCGGTTCGGCTTCACGGATGCGCTCATCAAGATGGGCGCCAACATCGAGGTGCACAAGGAGGGTCTCGCCGACCCCAACCGCCGTGTGCCGCGCCGCCCGCTGGAGCAGGCCGCGGTGATCACGGGCCCCACCAAGCTGCACGGCACCGAGCTCGAGGTGCCGGATCTTCGCGGCGGCTTCAGCCACCTCATCGCGGCCCTCGTGGCCGACGGGCAGTCCTCGGTGTCGAACGTGGGCCTCATCGCCCGCGGCTACGGCGACTTCGTGGGCAAGCTCGAGAAGCTCGGAGCAGATTTCCACTTCGCGGAGTAGGGCGCGTGACCGAGGAGACCGCAGAGCCGGGGTCGCTGGAGCGTACGCCGACGAGCCCGCAGAAGCGCAAGAACACCGAGAAGACGCCCGCGTTCCGGGTGGTCGAGGTGATCGCCGTTCCGTTTCTGAACGCGATCGCGAAGCTCGAGATGCACCACACGGAGAAGCTGCCGGTGTCGGGCCCGTTCGTTCTGAGCCCGAACCACTACAGCAACATCGATCCCGTGATCATGGCGCTGGCGGTGTGGAAACTCGGCCGTGCTCCGCGGTTCTTGGCGAAGGCGTCGTTGTTCAGCGTGCCGGTCGTGGGCTTCGCGCTGCGCAAGATCGGCCAGATCCCCGTCGACCGGGCGGGGGCGGGCCGCCACAACGCACCGATCGCGGCGGCGAACCAACTGGTGGAGCACCAGCAGGGAGTCATCGTGTATCCCGAAGGCACCCTCACCCGGGATCCGGATCTGTGGCCCATGCGGGGCAAGACCGGGGCCGTGCGCATCGCGCTCGACCACGGGATCCCGCTCATCCCCGCCGCGCACTGGGGCACGCAGGCCATCCTTCCGCGCTACTCGAAGAAGGTCAGTCTCTTCCCCCGCAAGACCGTTCGCATCGTGTTCGGCGACCCGGTCGACCTCGACGATCTCCGCGCCGCGCCGATCGATCAGAGGGCTCTGAACGAGGCAACCGATCGCCTGATGGCCTCGATCACCGCCCTGCTCGAGCAGCTCCGGGGGGAGACAGCGCCGCTCGAGCGCTGGAACCCGGCCGCCCACCACCAGACCGAGTTCGGCAAGCTGGAGAAGACGCGCCCCGCGACCGACTCCACGACGCCCACGAAAGGCACCGAGTGACCAAGGCCACAGCCCGCACGACCCCGCGCCCGCGCGTCACGGTGCTCGGCGCGGGCAGCTGGGGAACCACGTTCTCCAAGGTGCTCGCCGACGGCGGCGCCGACGTCACGCTCTGGGCCCGCCGCCCCGAGCTCGCCAAGGAGATCAGCGAGGCCAAGCGCAACAGCGACTACCTCCCGGGGGTGAACCTGCCTCTGGCGGTCACGGCGACACCGGATGTGGGCGCGGCGCTCTCGGGGGCCCAGTACGTGTTCGTCTCCATCCCCAGCCAGTCGCTGCGTGCGAACCTCGAGTCGATCCGGTCGCTCATCCCGGAGGGGGTGCCGATCACGAGCCTCATGAAGGGCGTCGAGAAGACCTCGGGCCTGCGCATGAGTCAGGTTCTGGAGTCGGTGCTCAAGATCGACCCCGAACGCATCGCCGTGGCATCCGGGCCGAACCTGGCCCTCGAGATCGCCAAGGAGCAGCCCACCGCCGCCGTGGTCTCGTCGACGAGCCTCGAGACGGCCGAGGCCGTGGCGAAGATCGCCACCAACCGCTATTTCCGCAGCTTCGTGAACACCGACGTGATCGGCACCGAGTTCGGCGGCGTGCTGAAGAACCTCATCGCGGTGGCCATCGGCATCGTCGACGGCGTGGGCTACGGCGAGAACACGAAGGCGTCGATCATCACCCGGGGTCTCGTGGAGATGACCGATTTCGCGGTGGCGTACGGCGGGCATCCGGAGACTCTGTCGGGCCTCGCGGGCCTCGGCGACCTCATCGCCACGAGCGGATCGTCGCTGTCGCGCAACAACACCGCCGGCCGCCTTCTCGGCCAGGGCTACAGCTTCGCCGACGTGGTGAAGTCGATGCAGCAGACCGCGGAGGGGCTGGCATCCGTCGCCCCGATCCTGGCGCTGGCGGAGGCCAAGGGCGTGGAGATGCCCATCTGCCGTCAGGTCAGCGCGGTGCTGGCCGGTACGCTCGATCCGAAAGACATAGCCCCCCACCTGACCACCGATGACGACTCGGGACCTCAGGGCGAAAGGACTCTCGATGCCAGGCAAGACCAGGGTGGTGGTGCTCTTCGGAGGTCGCTCAAGCGAGCATTCGATCAGCTGCGCAACCGCGGGCGGAGTGCTTGAGGCGATCGATCGCTCGCGCTTCGATGTGATCCCCGTCGGCATCACCCGCGACGGCGCGTTCGTGCTCGAAGACGACTCTCCGGCGAAGTTCCGGCTCGACGTCGACGCTCTTCCCGTGGTGGCCGACAACGGCACGCGAGTGCGCTGGCCCGAGTCGACGCTCACCCGAGAGGTGACGGTTCAGGATGCCTCGGGCGCGGTTCGCTCGCTCGGCGATGTCGATGTGGTGTTCCCCATCCTGCACGGGCCGTTCGGCGAAGACGGCACGGTTCAGGGGATGCTCGAGCTCGTCGGGCTGCCCTACGTGGGCTCGGGCGTGCTCGCCTCGTCGCTCGGCATGGACAAGCACTTCACCAAGATCGTGCTGGCGGCCGCAGGGCTCGCGGTGGCGCCGTCGGTGACCGTGAGTGCGCTGTCCTGGGCTGCCGACCCGTCGGCCGTCGCGGCGTCCGTCGAATCGCTCGGGCTGCCGATGTTCGTGAAGCCGGCACGGGCCGGGTCGTCGGTGGGGGTGAGCCGCGTCGCGGATCCCTCGGAGTTCGCGGCCGCGATGGAGCTGGCCCTGCGGGAGGACTCGCGCGTGCTCGTGGAAGCGGCTGTCGTGGGCCGCGAAGTGGAGTGCGCCGTGCTCGGCGGGCGCGGCGGGGCAGCACCACGTGCCTCGGTGGCCGGTGAGATCGTGATGACAGGGCGGGCGTTCTACGACTTCGACGCCAAGTACCTCGATGCACCCGGTGTCGAGCTGGTGTGCCCGGCCTCTCTGACGGATGCCGAGCTCGCCGAGATGCAGCGCCTTGCCGCGGCGGCGTTCACCGCGATCGGTGGGGCCGGGCTTGCCCGGGTCGACTTCTTCCTCACGCCGTCCGGGTTCGTGGTGAATGAGATCAACACGATGCCGGGGTTCACGCCGATCTCGATGTTCCCGAAGTGCTGGATCGCGTCGGGTCTCAGCTACCCCGAACTCATCGACGAACTGATCGCGCTGGCGCTGGAGGCCTGACGCGCCCGCGGGGTCGCACGATTTGTCGTGTGTCGCTCGATTGGGCGACGAATTCTGCGACCCCGCGCATCCGCTGGTCAGGGAGTGGGCGTGGGGGTGGGCGTGGGCGTCGAGGTGCCGAGCACGTCGTCGGCGTTGAGGCACGCGGTGGTCTGGGGCACCGAAGAGACGGCGGTGCCCAGGTCGACGAGGGCGCTCGTGCCCGATACGGCGTTCGAGTCGACCACGACCTGGATGGCGGGAACGCGGCCGTAGGTGGTGAAGGTGTAGCTCGGGGCCTGGGAGTCGTCGCGGATCCAGTCGACCCCGTTCACGTTGTCGCACGGCAGAGTGGTGGGGCCGTAGGGCTCGACGCCACAGCGCAGCAGAACGGATGCGGGTGACCCCCACGCTCCCGTGGCCTGCGCGTCGGTCTCCCGGCGCGGGGCGTCGGCCACCGTCTCGGGAAGGCGCACGATCACGTCGGCGCAGCTCGGGTTGGTGGCATCGGCGGCGGGCTCGAGGGCGACCGGCCCCGCGCATCCGCTCAGCAACGTCGCGGCGGCGACCCCGGCGGTCAGGATGCCGGCCGCGCGCACACGCCGCCGCCGAGCACGGGTCGCGTTGGCGACTTGCCACAAGTTGTGGCGACTGGGGGTGCTGGCCGGCAGTTTGTGGCAAGTGGAGTCGGGCCGGGGGCCCCGCGGGAGAACCCGGGTGGCGAGTTGCCACATGTTGTGGCGACTGGGGGTGCCAGCCGACACTTTCTGGCAACTGGATTCGGGCCGAGGGCCCCGCGGGAGAACCCGGGTGGCGAGTTGCCACATGTTGTGGCGCCTGGGGGTGCTGGCCGGCAGTTTGTGGCAAGTGGAGGCGGGCTGGGGGCCCCGCCGGAGGGCCTGTGTGGCGAGTTGCCACAAGTTGTGGCGACTGGGGGTGCTGGCCGACACTTTGTGGCAAGTGGAGTCGGGTCGGAGGCCCCGCCGGAGGGCCTGTGTGGCGAGTCGCCACAAGTTGTGGCGACTGGGGGCGCCAGCCGACAGGTTGTGGCAAGTCGATCGGGCTTCGGCGTCGGGCTCGCCGGAAGCCGTGGGCGACGCGGGCGGCCGGAACTGGTGCGGGGCGGGAGACATCGTCGTTCAGGCTACCGTTGCAGGGTGACTGCTGACTTCGGTTTACCTGCGAACGGGCAGCCCGAGACCCTGGCGAGCGTGGGGGAGGGCGAGGTGCTGCGGCGCATCTTCCCGCGGTTGCCGCACTCCGACGCCGAACTGCTCGGGCCCGGAGACGACGCCGCTCTCCTGAGGGCGCCGGATGGGCGGTACGTGGTGACGACCGACATGATGATCCACGGCCCTGACTTCCGCACCGCGTGGTCGACCCCGCACGACCTCGGCTGGAAGGCCGCGATGACGAACCTGGCCGATGTGGCGGCGATGGGTGCCCGGCCGACAGCGCTCGTCGTGGCGATCGCCGCGCCGCTCGACACGCCGGTGCCGGTGCTGCTCGGCATCGCCGACGGACTGCGCGACGCCTGTGTGCTCGCGGCTCCCGGATGCGGCGTCGTGGGCGGCGACCTCTCGGTGTCGAGCACGTTGACCCTCGCGGTGACCGCGTTCGGTGACCTGGAGGGCCGCGCGCCTGTGACGCGCGCGGGCGCGCGACCGGGCGATGTGGTGGCGGTGGCGGGCGACCTCGGTCGCGCGGGCGCGGGCATCTGGCTGCTCTTCCGGGATGCGATGCGCCCCGCCGACGATGAGGTCCTCGACGCGGATTCGTCCGCCGCTGGTCACGACTCCGCTGCCGACATCACGGTCACGGGCGGTCGCGCAGGCATCGGTGGTGGGGCAGATGGGGGCCGTGGAGCGCCCGCTGGCGGCGACCCCGACGCGGCTCTCGGCCGCGCGCTCCGGGCGGCGCACCCGGAGCTGATCGAGGCGCAGTTGGCGCCACGACCGCCGATCGGCACAGGGGTCGTCGCGGCGGCGGGCGGGGCGACGGCCATGCTCGACGTGTCAGACGGGCTGCTGCTCGATGCTCGGCGCATAGCGCAGGCGAGCGGATGCATCATCCGCTTCGATCCCGCCGCAATCGAGTCCGAGGCGCGGGCGGTGACCGCCACCGACGACGTCGTGGGAGCGCGCGCCGCCGACTTCGTGCTCGCGGGTGGGGAAGACCACGCGCTGCTGGCGACGTTCCCGTCGTCGGCTCCGCTGCCTGCGGGCTTCCGCCGCCTGGGCGAGGTGGTGGGCGGCGAACCGGCCGTGCTCATCGGTGACCGCCCTGCCGACGAGCGCGGCGGATGGGACCCTTACGCCGACTGGAACGGCCAGGCGGGCTGAGCATCGCCGGCGATGTGACCGTGCGTCGCTCGGCTCTTCGGAGGTGGCACACCCAGCGCCCCGCGCGAGACGTCGCAGTGCGCTCAGAATTCGCGAGGAGGATCCAGTCCTGTCGGGAATCAGGGCGGGGTGGAGCCCTGGACGGGCCCGGTCACCCTTCGAAAAGACACGACGAGATGAGATTCGCATCAGACCGGTGAGGCCCACCAGAGTGCGGTCTCGCCGTAGGCCTTCGTGCGATCGAGTTCGAGGCCGGTGGGCCAGGCCGGCTCCGGGGTGCGGGTGCTGCGCTCGACGAGCACCGTCGCGTCAGGGGCGAGCAGTGGGGCGAGAGCGGCCAGCGCCTCGGTGAGTTCGGCGTCGGGCAGCTCGTACGGCGGGTCGATGAACACCACGTCGAAACCCGCGCCCGCCACGACGGGAGTTCCTCTCAGGTAGGGCAGCACCGCCTGCGACGACACGGAGATTCGGGGGAATGGCAGCTTCGCCTTCGTGGCCGCAGCCGTGAGCACTCCCGCGTTCTTGCGCGCGACGCCCGCCGCCGCCGCGTTCTTCTCCACGAGCACCGCCTCGGCCGCGCCTCGGCTCACCGCCTCGAGCGCGAGTGCGCCCGACCCCGCGTAGAGGTCGAGGACGCGAAGGCCCCCCAGTCCGCCGCGCGACTCCAGAGCCGAGAAGATCGCCTCGCGCACCCGGTCGCTCGTGGGTCGCGTGCCCGATCGGGGCACGGCGAGCGGGAGGGATCCGGCGAAGCCGGAGATGATGCGAGTCACGCCCAGCACCCTACCCCAGGGGCTGATCGCGGCTCGGTCGCGCTGTCGGCCCCGCCGCCTAGAATCAGGGTATGAGCGGCACGGCGGGCGAGGCGAGCGCGGGCGCGGAGACCGCCCCGGCCGCCCCCGCCATCGTGCCCGGCGCGATCGTGCTCGACGCGAAGCTCTCCGGCGTGCTCGGCGGCCGCACGGCCACCGCCTTCGAGAAGGCCTTCGGCATCCGCACTGTTGCCGAGCTGCTCAGCCACTACCCGCGCCGCTATGCCCGGCGCGGCGAGCTCACCGCCATCGACATGCTCCCGCGCGACGAGAACGTCACCATCGTGGCCGAGGTGCGCGAGGTGCGCGAACGCCCGATGCGCGCCCGGCGCGGCTCCCTCCTCGAGGTCTCCATCTCCGACGGTCGCGGCCACATCAGCCTCACCTTCTTCAATCAGGCGTGGCGTGCGCGTGAACTCCGCCCCGGGGTGCGCGGCATCTTCGCGGGCAAGGTCTCCGATTACCGGGGCGCGCTGCAGCTGGCGCATCCGAACTACGAGCTGTTCGACGAATCGGGCGCCGGGCCGGGCGGCCTCGGTCGAGGGCTCGGAACGGATGGCGCAGAGGGGGCCGACTCGGCCCTCGACGATGCCGAGGCGAAGCGCTGGGCCGAGATGCCCATTCCCATCTACCCGGCCACCTCCACGCTCGCGAGCTGGCAGATCGCCAATTCGGTCGCCCTCGTACTCGACGGGCTGCAGGGCGGCCTGCCCGACCCGCTGCCGCCGCACGTGCGAACCGAGCGGGGCCTGCTCACGGCGGCTCGCGCCTACGAGCTCATCCATCGCCCGCAGAAGGATGCCGACTACTTCCGCGCCCGCGACACGCTGCGGTTCCACGAGGCCTTCATCCTGCAGACCGCCCTGCTGAAGCAGAAGGCCGGCGCTCACGCCGTTGCCACCACCCCCCGGGTGCCGAAGCCCGGCGGCTACCTCGAGCGCTTCGACGCCTCGCTGCCCTTCCGGCTCACCGCCGATCAAGAGCTCGTGGGGTCCGAGATCGCCCGTGACCTCGCCGACGGCACGCCCATGATGCGCCTCCTGCAGGGTGAGGTGGGCTCGGGCAAGACGCTCGTGGCCGTGCGTGCCATGCTCGCGGTGGCCGACTCGGGCGGGCAGTCGGCCCTGCTCGCACCCACCGAGGTGCTCGCGTCGCAGCATCTGCGCTCGATCGTGAAGGTGCTGGGCCCCGACCTGGCCGCCGAGCTCGTGCCCACGCTGCACACCGGTCAGCAGCCCACCGCGCTGCGGAAGAAGGCGTTGCTGCGCATGGTCTCGGGTCAGGCGAAGCTCGTGGTCGGTACCCACGCCCTGCTCTCCGAGCAGGTGCAGTTCTACGACCTCAGCCTCGTGGTGGTCGACGAGCAGCACCGGTTCGGTGTCGAGCAGCGCGACACACTGCGTCAGAAGGGCGCCACGCCGCCGCACGTGCTCGTGATGACGGCCACCCCCATTCCCCGCACGGTGGCGATGACGGTGTTCGGCGACCTCGATGTGTCGACCATCACCCAGTTGCCCTCGGGCCGAAAGGGTATCGAGAGCTTCAGCGTGCCGCTGGCCGAGAAGCCCGGCTGGGCCGGCCGCATCTGGCAGCGCGTCGCGGAAGAGCTGGCGGAGGGCCGCCAGGCCTTCGTGGTGTGCCCGGCCATCGACCCGGCCGACGACAGCGGCGACGGCATCGACACCCCGAGCGACCCCGAGGCGGAGGAGGCGGATGACGCGGGGCGCGCATCCGGCACCGCATCACCAGCGCCGGCACCCCCACGCGCCAATGTCATCGACACCCTTCGTCACCTCCGCGAGCTCCCCGCACTCGCCGGCGCCCGCATCGAGGCCCTGCACGGACGCCTCCCCGGCGAGGAGAAAGATGCGATCATGCGTGCCTTCGCCGCCCGCGAGATCGATGTGCTCGTGGCGACGACGGTGATCGAGGTGGGCGTCGACGTGCCCAACGCCTCCGCGATGGTGGTGCTCGACGCCGAGCGCTTCGGCGTGAGTCAGTTGCATCAGCTGCGCGGTCGGGTGGGCCGAGGCGGCGTGCCCGGGCTCTGCCTGCTCGTCACGAACGCCGAACCCGATTCGGTGGCCCGTGCCCGGGTCGATGCGGTGGCCGAGACGCTCGACGGCTTCGCGCTCGCCGAGATCGACCTCGAGCTGCGCCGGGAAGGCGATGTGCTCGGCAGTCTGCAGTCGGGCGGCCGTTCGTCGCTGCGGCTGCTGCGGGTGGTGAAAGATGCGGAGGTGATCCAGGATGCGCGGGGGGCGGCATCCGCGATCGTCACGGAGGATCCCGGTCTCGCCGCGCATCCCGAACTGCGTGATGCCCTCGAACGCCGCTTGCGCGAGACGGAGCGGGAGTTCCTCGAGAAGACGTGAGCCGGGCACGCTCCGGGCCATTGAAAAAACGGCCGATGAGGCGCACAGTGGAATCCAGCACACACTGATGCAGTGGAGGTCGAGATGAAGACTTGGCGCACCATCACCGGACGAGTCGGCTCAGGGCGCAGCACCGAGGCAGCCCTCTCGCGGCTCGACATCATGCCGATCCTCTCGGCGGGCCGTCACCGGTCGCCCCGCTCGGGCGCCTGCTTCATGGAGTTCGCCTCCTATCTCGCCGGTGAGCGCTGGAGCGATCACCCGTCGTGCACCCACGCGGGTCTCGCGCACCTCGCGCGCGCCGTGAACGACCTCACATCGAATGGGGGGCGCAACAGGCTCGCCTCGCTCATCCCCTCGGTGATCGGTCTCACGAGCGACGACCCGCGACTCGAACTCGTGCTCGCGGTGAACGGGGTGGCGGCTGCCCTGCCCGACGCGCCGCTCGACCGCCAGCACGCCCTCGCCGTCGGGGGTCTCGTGTGTCAGGATGCCCTGCGGCGGAGCGAGCCCGTCGACGGCTTCGACATCTCGGTGGTCACCGATCGATTCGACCGCGCCCTCCTCGATGCTCCCGAGGCCTCGACGTGGGCGCGCACGTTCCTCGAGCGCAACTCGCGCTGGCGCCGCACGGAGGTGACGTCTCGGCAGACCCACGCCACCATCGCGATGGCCGTCGACGGAGTGCGCTCGGCGTGCGTGCCGTATCCCGACGACCGGCTGCGCGATCTGCTCGCCACCTCGATCGAGCTGTGCACCCGGTTCGTGGCGGCCGAGAAGGCGGCAGCGGCGGCACGCACACTCCAGCCCGAGACGGGTTCTGCGCCCGTGCGGGGGGACTTGGTTCGTCATCCGTAACGTGGGGGAAACGGCGGCTTGATAGCCTGAGGCAATGAGCAGTGTCGCCGTCGTCCCCGGTTCGTTCGACCCCATCACCCTCGGCCACCTCGATGTGATAGAGCGAGCGACCACCATCTTCGACGAGGTGCACGTGGTCGTGGTGCACAACCCCGACAAGCAGGCCCTCATCCCGATCGCCCACCGTGTGGCCCTCATCGAGAAGTCGCTCGAGGAGCGTGGCATCGCGAAGAGCAACGTCATCATCAACTCCTGGGCCGTCGGCCTGCTCGTCGACTACTGCACGGATGTCGGTGCCACCACGATCGTGAAGGGCATCCGTTCCCAGATCGACGTGGCCTACGAGACGCCCATGGCCATCGTGAACCGCGATCTGGCCGGCGTCGAGACCATCTTCCTGCTCCCGGATCCGGGCCACGCCCACGTCTCGAGCTCGCTCGTGCGCCAGGTGTCGGCGCTCGGCGGCGACGTGGAGCCGTACGTCCCGGCGGTCGTGGCGGAGTTCCTCAAGCACACCACCGACTAGGCTCGGAGCATGTCGGAGATCCAGATCGGCTACGCCGCAGAGCTGGAGCAGTTCCATCCGACAGAGGCGGTGGCGCTCTCGGCCTACGCCGAGAGCAAGGGCTTCTCGGGGGTCATGGCGGCCGACCACTTCCAGCCGTGGACGCCCCGGCAGGGCCAGGCATCCTTCGTCTGGAACGTGCTCGCCGCCCTGGGGGAGCGCACCACGGGCGACTTCGGTCCGGGCGTCACGACGCCGAGCTACCGCTACCACCCCGCGATGGTCGCCCAGGCCTCCGCCACCCTCGGCGCGATGTACCCGGGCCGGCACTGGCTCGGCATCGGATCCGGCGAGGCGCTCAACGAGCACATCGTGGGCGGCTACTGGCCCGAGGCCCCCGAGCGCATCAATCGCATGTTCGAGGCCGTCGACGTGATCAACAAGCTGTTCTCGGCGTCGCTCTCGGGCAAAGACGTGAAGCACTCCGGCACGTACTTCAAGCTCGAGTCCACGCGGCTCTGGACCATGCCCGACGTGGCGCCCGACATTCTCATCGCCACCGCCGGCCCGGTCACGGCGAAGCGCGCCGGCCGCACCGCCGACGGGCTCATCACCGTGGGCGCTCCACTCGAGAAGATCGCGGGGCTGTTCGCGAAGTTCGACGACGGGGCGCGCGAGGTGGGCAAGGATCCCTCGCGCATGCGCAAGGTGCTGCAGCTGCACCTCTCCTGGGCGCCCACCCAGGAGGAGGCGATGGCGAACGCTCTCACCGAGTGGCCGAACGGGGGCATGCGTTTTCCGAAGGCCGACATCCGGAGCCCGTTCGAGTTCGATCAGATGGCCAAGCTCGTGCGGCCCGAGGACTTCGAGGGGCGGATGGTGATCTCGAGCGATCCCGAGGTGCACCGCGCCTGGATCCAGCGTTTCGCCGACCTCGGCTTCGACGCCATCTACCTGCACAACGTGGGCCGCAACCAGCGGGAGTGGATCGACGTGTTCGCGCGCGATGTGCTGCCGAAGCTGCACCGATGAGCGAGGGCGAGAGCGGCGGTGGCATCCGTGAGGTGCGCGTGCTCGCGTTCGCAGGCCTCCCCGAGATCGAGGAGGGGGCCGATCTCGCCGCGCTGATCGCCGGCGCGTTCCTGGCCGCCGGTCTCGCGGCCGACGACGGCGACATCTTCGTGGTGACCAGCAAGATCGTGTCGAAGGCGGAGGGGCGCCGCATCGCGGCGGCCGACCGCGAAGAGGCCATCACCGCCGAGACCGTGCGGGTCGTGGCCTCGCGCGCCCATCCCGGGGGCGTCACCCGTATCGTCGAGAACCGGCAGGGGCTCGTGCAGGCGGCGGCGGGCGTCGACGCGAGCAACACTCCCGACGGCACGGTGCTGCTGCTGCCCGTCGATCCGGATGCCTCGGCGCGCGACCTGGCCGTCGGCCTCCGGTCGAGGCTCGGCGTGCGCCTCGGTGTGATCGTCACCGACACCCTAGGTCGCCCGTGGCGCGAGGGACAGATCGATCTCGCCATCGGAGCGGCGGGCGTGCGGGTGCTCGACGATCTGCGCGGTTCTCGTGACACCTTCGGCCACGAGCTCGCCGTGACGCAGGCGGCGGTGGCCGACGAGCTCGCCTCCGCGGGCGATCTCGTGAAGGGCAAGGCGAGCGGCATGCCCGTGGCCGTCGTGCGCGGCTACGGGCACGCCGTGGTCGACGACCTCGACACTCCCGCGCGGGCGCTCACGCGCACGGGGCCCACTGACATGTTCCGGCTCGGCACCGACGAGGCGATCGCGCTCGGGCGGGCTGCCGGGTACGACGAGGGGTACGCGGCGGGCCTCGCCGCAGGGCGGGGTTCCTCCCGAACGGTATGAGATTCGGGGCCGGTATCGACATGGTGTCGATGGACCACCCGAATCTCATACCGTTCCGTATGCCCTTTGGTGGCCACGCCCCGGGTCAGCGGATGACGCGGGCCAGGATGCTGCGCTCGCCGAGGGTCCAGGCGGTGGTGACGAGCAGGTAGAGGCTGGCCGCCAGGGGCACGAAGGCGGCGAACACCACCGTGATGAGGGGGAGCCAGCTCAGGATGCGCGTGGCCGATCCGTCTGCGCCGAACGCGGCGGGGAGGCCCGCTGGGAGGGCGACCGCACCACCGGCGGAGGCACCCGGCGCGGTTCGGCCGGCGGCACCCGCGGATGGGGTGGAAACCGCTGCGGCCCCGCGCGCCAGCACGACGCCGCGCTGGCGCGACACGACGGCGATGGCCGCGATCAGCACGAGCACGATCGCGCTCACCACGACCCCCTGCGGATCCGTGCCGCTCGTCACCGCGGTGACGAAGCTCGTGCCGAGCGGGGCGCCCCCGAGTGTCGCATCGAGCAGGGTGTTCGGGTGCCCGTTGATCGTGGGCAGCAGGAACAGGCCGTAGACGAGCGAGAGGATCGGCGCCTGAATGAGGAGGGGGAGGCATCCGGCGAACGGCGACGCCTTCTCCTCGGCGTACAGCGCCATGGTCTCGCGTTGAAGCCGCTCGGGGTTCTTGGCGTGCCGCCTGCGGAGCTCCGCCAGACGGGGCGCGAGCCGGGTGCGGGTGCGCTGGGCCCGCGCCTGCGAGACGCCGACCGGAATGAGGGCGAGCCGCACCACGATCGTCAGCACGACGATGGCGAGGGCGGCGGAGTGCACACCGGCGAGTGGCGCGAGCAGTGTGATGAGGAATTGCAGCACCGCGGAGGCGGCGTCGAGTGCGGCCGCGACCGGGCCGAAGGCGTAGATGTTCATGGGACTCCTTGCGAGCGACGAATGGGGATCCGTATGGTCGCCGAGGAGTGCCCGCGCCGGTCGGATCGACGGCGTCGACCCGCGTGCGGGAGTGGTGGTGGGGCTCCTACGCGACCGCGAGGAGGCGGCCGGGAGCCCTGGGGCGTGGCTTGCCCGCTGCGTCGGGGCGGGCCTGGGTGATGCGCACGGGGAGATCGGGTCGCTCGCCCGGGGGTGCCGCAGCGGCGGCGCCTGCAACCGCAGCGGCCAGAGCGAGAAGGATGCGCGACAGCGCCGAGACGGTGGCGAGCGCCGCAGCGGCGGCCGCGATCACGACCATCACCGCCACGGCGGAGTTCGCGGGCTGGCCCGCGTCGAGTCCACCACTGGTCGCGCCGGCGGTGACGAGCCACACGAACCCGAGACCCGAGATGACCCCGGCGTGGCGCACGAGCGCGCGGCCCGCGCCCCGCATCCGCTCACCCGTCATGATCCGAGCCTAACGGCCCGCGCTCGCCCCGACCGCAGAACGAGGTCGCTCGATTGTGCCTTCAGCGGACGGGAAGACCCATTCTCGCGACCCCGATCGACATCGAGGCGTGACAGACCCGGGTTACGCGGCCTTCATGTACTCGGTCGAGGTGCCGCCGCGGCGGATCCTCTCGCCCGGGGCGATGGTGCTGTCGTGCTCGACGAGGGTGTCGTCGCCGATCACCGCCTTCGCGCCGATGCGCGAGTGGCTGCCGATCTTGGCTCCGCGGCCGATCACGGCCGCCTCACCGACGTGCACCCCGCTGCCGAGGAATACACCCGCGCCCACGACGGCGTTCTCTTCAACCCAGCATCCTGAGCTCAGTTGCGCCTTCTGGCCGACGCGCGCGCCGGCCTCGACGTAGGTCGTGGGATCCACGAACGCCGTGGCGTCGACCTCTGCGCCGACAGCCACGTATCCCTTGCCGTTCGGATGGCGGCGATACCGCGTCACGACTCCGCGCTCGCCCTCGATTTCCAGGAAAGTTCTGCTCACGTCCGATCCAACGTTCGACCCTCCTCCATCATTCCCTCAGGGAGACAGATCGTTCTCCCTTCCGGTGCGCGATAATCGACAGCAGTGAGCGACATGTCGAACAGCTGGACCGTGGTCGTGCCGGTCAAAGGCACCACCCGCGCCAAGACCCGGATGGCGCCGGGGTTGGATGCCTCTCAGCGCACGCGGCTCATGACCGCGTTCGCGCTCGACACGGTGGATGCACTGCGCCGGGCCAGCCGGGTGGCGCACGTCATCGTGGTGACGGATGCGCACAGCGACCTCGCCGGGCAGCTCCGCGAGGCGGGCACCGAGATCGTCGCCGACCCCGGCACAGGTCTCAACGACGCCATCGCCGCGGGCATCGCCGCAGCCGGGGCGAAACTGGGCGGGCCGCCGATCGCCGCCCTGCTCGGTGACCTGCCCTGCCTCACCGCGGGCGACATCGACGACGCCCTCGAGCTCGCGGCGCAGCATCCGCTCGCCCTCGTTCCCGATGCGGCGGGCGTCGGAAGCACCCTCATCACGGCCCGCAGCGGCATTGCTCTCGTGCCCCACTTCGGCGAGGGCTCAGCCGCCCGCCACATCGCCGCAGGCCACACCCCGCTCGACATCGCGCCCACGTCGGGCCTCCGCACCGACGTCGACACCGAGCCCGACCTCGCGGCGGCCCTGACCCGCGGTGTGGGCCCCCACACGCAAGCCGCCCTCAGCGACACCGCCCCCGACTAATGGCGGAAACATGAAGGACTGATGCGATTTACGGCCCCGGTCCTCCGAATTCCCGCACGAGTCAATCACTCCTGATGAACTGCACGATCGCCGCGACGCAAAGGCAACAGGCCGCACTCGACCACCCCAGGGTGAGCGCGCCGCCGAAGGGCGCGACCGCAGGCCGCGCCCTTCGGCGGCACGCGAACATGTCGCGGAGCGCCGGGCAGGGACCGGCGCGACCCGGGTCAGCCGAGCGCAGCCCGGCTCACCCGGTGATCAAACTGTGCGCCGTCGCCTCGTCGATGATCAAGTCCGTCATCACGCCCGCCGCCAGCGCCCCGCGCAGAGCGGGGAGCTTCGACCGGCCCGCCACGACGCACACCCGGCGCGACACCTTCGAGAGCAGCGCGAGCGACGGCCCCGACGCACGCGCGTTCATCGGGATGTCCTCACTGGAGCCGTCGGCCCGGTAGAAGACCGTGGCCACGTCGCCCACGACCTCCGATTTGGTGAGCTGCTCGAAGTCGGCGTCGTCGAGGTAGCCGCCCACGAACACGTGCGACGGAACATCCGCGAAGGCCGAGCCGAGCCCGAACAGGGCGATGTCCATGTGCTTCTGGATCTCGAGCACACGACGGATGCTGCGCTCCCGCCACAGCACCTCCTTGGTGCGCGGGTCGTCGAAGAACGCCGGCACGGGGAACTGCTGCACGTACGCGCCGAACGCGGTGCCGAACCGGCTCATGATCTCGCTCGCGTAGCCGATGCCGGTGGTGCGCGCGTTCGAGGCACCGTTCAGCTGCACGATCTGCGAGTTGTGGGTGACCTTCTCCTGAAGATGGCGCGACACGGCCGAGAGCGTCGACCCCCACGCGATGCCCATGGTCATGTTGGAGTCGAAGAACGGCCCGAGAATCCGTGCAGCACTCATCGCCACACGTTCGAGCCGGTCGACCTCCGCGGTCGAATCGGGCACGGGAACGACGTGCGCAGTGATGCCGTACCTCTCGCGGATGCGGTCCTGCACCGAAGACACCCGGTCGACCGGCGACTTCACCTGGATCTCCACGAGCCCCGTCTCCCGGGCGAATCCGAGCAGACGCGACACCGAAGAGCGCGAGGTGTGCAGCTCGGCGGCGATGGCCTCCATCGTCAGGTCCTGCATGTAATAGAGGTGGGCGGCGCGCAATGCGTCGCGCACCTTGTCTCCGCCTGGTGTCTCGCCGGTCATGCTCCGTCGCATCCTTTCGTCGGACGACTGCACATATGTGCAACGAGCTTGATCATATGTGACGAACGTCGTAGAACTATATGTCGTCGCATGGATTGCACCGCAACCCTCACGAGAACACGAAGGCGAGTACACAGTGAGTATCTCCGAATCCGACGCCATCAAGGCCGCCGTCCGCCCGAACGTCGAGGCGATCCGCCAGAACCCGAAGGCCCAGGTCATCGTCATCGGTGGCGGCATCAACGGCATCGGAACCTTCCGCGATCTCGCCCTGCAGGGCGTCGAGGTCATCCTGGTCGAGCGCAGCGACTACGCGTCCGGCGCCTCGGCGGCCTCGAGCCACATGATCCACGGTGGCGTGCGCTACCTCGAGAACGGTGAGTTCCGACTCGTGCGGGAGAGCGTGCAGGAGCGCAACCGCCTCCTCCGGCTGGCACCGCACTACGTGAAGCCGCTGCCCACCACGATCCCGATCTTCAGTACGTTCTCGGGCATCCTGAGTGCTCCCCTCCGGTTCCTCACGCACAAGCAGGGCAAGGCCAAGGAGCGCGGCGCGCTCCTCATCAAGGTCGGTCTCATGGGCTACGACTCGTTCTCGCGCGACGGCGGCTCCGTGCCCCGCCACACCTTCGTCGGACGGAAGAAGTCGCTGGCCAAGCTGCCGAAGCTGCGCCCCGACGTGAAGTACACCGCCACCTACTACGACGCCGCCGTGGAGAACCCCGAGCGCCTCGCGCTCGACCTGGTTCAGGATGCGCTGGCCACCGGCCCGCACGCCCGCACCGCCAACTACGTCGAGGCCGTCGGGTCGAACGGCGACGCCGTCGTGCTGCGCGACCTCGTGTCGGGCGAGACCTTCGAGGTCACGGCCGACGTCGTGGTGAACACATCCGGCCCATGGACGGATGTCACCAACAAGGCCCTCGGCGAGGCCACCCACTACATGGGCGGCACCAAGGGCTCGCACATCGTGCTCGACAACCCCGAACTGTACGAGGCCTGCGCCGGCGGTGAGGTCTTCTTCGAGAACAACGACGGCCGCATCGTGCTGATCTACCCGCTGAACGGTCGCGTGCTCGTGGGCACCACCGACCTCGAGGCCGACATCGACGAGCCGAGCGTGTGCACCGAGGAGGAGGTCGACTACTTCTTCAAGCTGGTGGACCACGTCTTCCCCACGATCACGGTCGACCGCCCGCAGATCGTCTACCGCTACTCGGGAATCCGCCCGCTGCCCGGCCACGGCGACACCGCGCCCGGCTTCGTGTCACG
The DNA here is from genome assembly GCF_004297105.1 of Herbiconiux sp. Taxonomy (GTDB): domain Bacteria; phylum Actinomycetota; class Actinomycetes; order Actinomycetales; family Microbacteriaceae; genus Herbiconiux. The sequence goes on along the minus strand of NZ_SCVE01000005.1, from coordinate 1,020 downwards.
CGACTACCGCATCGAGCAGACCTCCTTCGCTTCGTCGAAGACGGTCAAGCAGCTCAGCCTCGTCGGCGGCAAGTGGACCACGTTCCGCGCGCTCGCCGAGCACATGACGAACGACACGCTGGCCCTCCTCGGCCGCACCCGCACGGTCAGCACGACCGACCTCGCGATGGGCGGGGGCGTCGGCTTCCCGCAGACACCGGCGGCGGTCACCACCTGGGTGAAGGCTCACGGAGCCGACCTCGGGGAAGAGCGCACGCGCATCCTCCTGGCCCGCTACGGCACCAATGCCGCCACGGTGATCGAGCACATCGCCCGCATCGACGGCTCCGGTGACCGATCGGATGCGCCGCTCGAGACCCTGCCCGGCTACTCGACGGGCGAGATCGACTTCCTGATGACCCGTGAGCACGCGGTGCACCTGAGCGACCTCGTGCTGCGCCGCAGCATCATCGCCTTCGTCGGCGCGCTCGACCAGAGCGTCTTCGACGAGCTGTCCTCCCTCGCCGCCGAATCGGCGGGCTGGACGGCCGACCGCCTCGCCGCCGAGCGCGAGCGGGCAGCCGAGAACCTCCGCTTCTTCCACGGCATCGTGGTCGACGCGGCGAGCAAGACGGCGGCGTCCGCCGTCAACTGAATACGGGCGCTTCGCCCCTGAAGGAAGGTCAATGTGGACAATCTAGGAATCGATTTCCTCTCGGAGCTGGTGGGCACGGCATTGCTCGTGCTGCTCGGTTGCAGTGTGGTCGCCAACGTGGCGCTCATCCGCACGAAGGGATTCAACGGCGGAACGCTCATGGTCAACATCGGCTGGGGCCTCGCGGTCTTCGCCGGTGTGATCGTCTCCTACGCTTCGGGAGCGCACCTGAACCCGGCTGTGACGCTCGGTCTGGTCGCCAACGGCGCGACGACGTTCGGGTCGGCGGCCACCCCTGTCGATGTGAACGCACTCACGGTGATCGCGTACATCGGTGCGCAGTTGATCGGTGCGATCATCGGTGCGGTGTTCGTGTGGCTGGCGTA
>NZ_SCVE01000020.1 GCF_004297105.1 Herbiconiux sp. | reverse complement strand
CCATCAGATTGCCTCCACGGTGATATCTGCGATGTCGGCCTGATCTGCCGTAAGGGTGATGACCACATGCTTCCCAGTAACGGGGCTACCGTCGTGATTGAGGAACGTCACATACGTGTTCGATAGTTTCGTTGTGAACGGCGACGCGGGCTTGTCGAGCTCACTCGACATCGCGGCCGGCAGATTAGCCAGAGCCTGCGCCGCTGCGAGCGCTGCCCCCTCCGCGGCGATCACCCGGATAGACCACGTGTCCGGGATCGCGACCGTCACCCCAGCCGACGACGTGACCGGGATCACCGTGTCGAGATCCATGGTCGTATCGGTCGATGTGAGGGTGAACACCTTCGCGGCATCCGCGATCAGACGACCATCGAGGATGTACTCGACGACGGCGCGGATGGTCCAGTTGCGGACCGCGTTCCCCGCCTCGTCGATGAACCCGGCCTGGTCAGGGTTGATGACCGTGGCAACACCCCGCTGGCCGGCCTCGGAGGTGAACTCGTCGCTCGCGCCGATCAGGGGCGCACCGGTGGCCTGCCACACCGCGGAGCGCGACGGGGTGAACTTCACCCGCATCTCGACATCCTTGCCGGTGGCGAGAGTGCCGGCGGGACCGAACGTGATCTGACAGGTCTGCACTCCGGGAGGGATAGCCATGGTGTCGCCTTTCGGGTCAGGTGGGGGTCAGGCGGCGAGCGCGTAGCGCGACTTCGTGTCGCTCTTGAAGTAGCCGAGGACCGCGCCGAGAAGGGTGACCCCGGCGGTGATCAGCGGCGAGTACTCGGACAGGTCGACGCCGAACGCGGCAGCTGCGGAAAGGATGCCGGTGGCGCTGATGCCAGTGAGGGCGAACACGAGCACCTTCGCTGCGAACTCCCGGGGTGGGAGCTGCAGGAGGTCGTCTCGCTGGATGTAGGCGGCGAGGGTGGAGACGATGCCGACAAGGAGCACGGCGAGCTCGGTGGGGATCGTCCAGTCGTAGCCGAACAGCCCGGCGAGGTACTGGATGACCCAGATGAGTCCGGATGCGGTGAGGCCGGTCGCGAGGAAGGCGATCAGCTTCGGGGCGAACTGCATCCAGAGACGCTCAACAGGGGTGGGGAGTGCGTGGCTCACGGGACAACCTCCGGGATCGAAATAATGGGGTCAGGGACGCGGCACGGGCCGCTCGTGGTCGACGTGGTGCCGTCGGTGTAGGTGATGAGCCAGGTGCCATCGGGCTGGCATTCGACAGCAGCGAGACCGCGTCCGTCGTTGCCGTTGGCTCCGGGTGCCCCGGGCGCGCCGTCAGCGCCTGCTGGACCGGCCGGGCCTGCCGGACCTGGCTCACCGTTCGTTCCCGCGCTTCCGTCCGTGCCATCGGCACCGTTGGTTCCAGCAGGGCCAGGAAGACCGGACTGGCCGGGCACGCCCATGTCTCCCTGGTCGCCCTTCTCGCCTCGAGCTCCTGCCGCGCCTGGGAGGCCTGGGCTTCCGGGGAGTCCCGGTGCTCCTTCGACGACTTCCTGCGAGTCGGGAATGAGGGACGGTGGGGTGGCGGTCGTGACGCAGTCGGCGGCGTCGGTGCAGTCGTCGGTGACCTGCGTGTACTCGGCCAACAGCGAGTCGTACGCGCTCTGCTGGTCCTGGATCAGGGACAGCCGGTAGGCGGCGAGGCGTTCGGCCGTGTCGATGCGCGCCTGCTGCGCGAGACCGAAGAACACGATCAGCGCGACACACAGGGAGACGAGCACGACGAAGATCACGAACACCAGCTGGGGGCGAGGCTTCGTCAGGTGCTTCACTTGATGATCACCCCCACGACGCTGCCGATGACCGAGATCACGATCGCGATGCCGACGCCGTACTTCCGCGCCTCCATCCGGTCTTCGACCAGCTGCAACCGGGCGGCCACTTCCTTCACTGCTGTGACGCGCGCCGTCACCTCGTTCGCGAGGGCGACTTCTACCCGGCCGATGACATCGTGAGTGTTGGTCTGGTCACCCTTGGTGGCCATGTCTTTCTTGATGTCGTCGACCGACTTCTGGACGTTGCTGATGCGCTCAACGAGCACTGCGATAGACGGCTCTTCGGCCATGGGTCACCCCTTCATGGGTCGAGAGTCGGTTCAGCCCTTGAGACGGTCGGCTTGTTCGTCGATGACTGCCGCGGGGATGGCCGCGAAGTTGTCGGTGAGAATCTTGTCGACGGCCGCTGCCACCTCATCGGCGGATGCACCCTGTGCGTTCGCGAGCGCTTCCTTCACTGCGGACGTGATGGTCACCCGCACCGTGGACGTGTCGATGCTCGCGCCGCCATAGAGCTTCGCGAGGGCGGCCACCTCGTTGTCGGTTGCGGGTGGACGCCAGCCGAGGATCACACCGAGCATGCGGCGGGCCTCGTTCGCATCCTTGGGGCCTGCACCTGCCGCAGCCTCGTGATCGTTGGCGGTGCGGTCGGTGTACCCGGTGAGAACACCGAGCATGCGGCGGGCCTCCTCGAGGCTTGCGCGGTCTTGATCACTGAACATGTCGTCCTCCTGGAACGGTGTGATGTTGTCGGCCGCGATCGTGCTGCCGACGATGTAGATGGTGCAGTCGTAACGGGCACCGCCCGCAGTGATGCCATGGACGTGGAGGTGAGCACCGTAGTAGTACTCCTCGCCGAAACCGGACGCACCGGACTTCGCGATCGTCTCGCCCTGGCCGACCTTCTGGCCCTTCTTCACGAGGATCTGCGAGAGGTGCAGGTACTCGGTTGAGGAACCGTCCTCGTGGGTGACGCGCACGTACCGGCCGCCCGACCCAGCTGTGGTGTTGTCGACGATCGTGACCGTGCCAGCGGCCATCGCCCACACCGCCGACCCGTACGGGCAGGTGAAGTCGACACCGCCCGCAGAACCACGGGCGCGGTGCTCGGCCCAATCGTCAGAGATGTTGTGGGTGGCGCACGGGAAGATGAAATTCGGCATGGTCTGGCCTCCGATCTGTCTACGGGTTGACCCACACGGCCGAGAACCGTGACCGGAACGATGCCGCGACGGTGATGGCCTGAGACCCGGGGTTGGATGACGCCTGCACTGAGAGGACGTCTCCGGCGGCGCACCGCACCGAGGTAGACACTTCGGGTGACGTGAGACCACCGCTGCCCATTGCGGGCTGGTACCGTTTCGTTCCCTCGATCTGTGCGCCGTTCTTCGCGAGCATTACACCGAAGATGGCGTTGGTGTCGCCGAAGTAGCTCGCTGAGATCTGGTAGACCCCGGCGAGCGGCACGGTGATGCCCGCTGTGTTTCCAGCGGTGTGCATGTTGTACGGGTCGTGCTCCTCGATGTCGTAGAGCACATCCGTGAACCCATACCCGGTCGATGAGGTGGATTGCGCTGACGACTTCACCAGCACGCACGCGGCGCGGACGCTCTTCAACGTCCACCCGCCGGACGTGTACAGGTACACCGCGCCCGTGTCAGACTCCTCGAACTCGAGGCCCACCCACCTGTCCGCCCCGGAGAGGGCGGCACGGTCGGCGGCCGTTCCTGCTTTACGGTTCCCTACTTTCGCCGCGTATGCTGCGATCTCGGTCAGGTCGGCCGCGTCGGCGGGGGCTCCGCTGCCGGTGTAGGTGGGTTCGTTCTTGCTGCCGCTGCCATCTCTAGCCATGCGGTCCTCCTCAGTAGATGGATCGGATGCGGATGGCTCCGGAGAGGGCATCCTCGGTGAGTGACTTGAAGGCCAGGTAGCCTCCGTGGTTGATGCCGATACCGGCCGCGCCCCCGCCGGATCGGAGCAGTTCGCCGACCGTGTTCGCGAGCTGTGTCCACCCGTTGAGGGTTGTCGGGTACGACGCTCCGAACGACGGCGCGCCACCCTTAGAGAGGTCACCGTGGACTGCCACGTTTGATGCGGCGTTCACCTGGACCGACGCGATCGGGGCGTACACCTCGACGGTTTGGATGACCGCTGTGGCGGGGATGGTGTCGCGAATCTTGGTTCCGTAGAACCACGCCCCCACATGCGAGTCCGCAGACCACACCTGATCGGTCCACCATGCCGCCGCACCCCCGGAGGTTCGGAACGAACCGGACTGGTTGGCGCGGAACACATCCTCGTGAGCTTTCACCTGCCCGGGCGGGGCGGGCGGGGGCAGAGGGACCACAGTGGGCGGTGAGGTCGACATCTTCGACACGGCATAACCGCCGCCCTGCCACATCAGCTTCCACAACTCACCGGACGACGGGGTCAGGGTCGATGAGTACGGCACCTTCACGGTCCCAAAGTCGGTGTCGAGCGTGACAAGCCCGCCGGCCACGGTCACGACAGTGCCCTCACCTGCCTTCGATGTCATCGGGCCGATCACGTACGGGGTGCCGTCCAACCACCACAACGCGACCGGCTCGTTCACGACAGGGAGGTAGGAGGTGACGGGGATCGCAGTCGTGATCCTTCCCCCGGCGGTGTCCACCGTCCACTGCGCAGGGTCTGCGGACACGAAGGTGCCCACCATTGGGGTGACCGTCGATTTCCCAGCGAGCAGACGAAGGAGCGTTTCCGTTTCGCTACTCATCGGTCACCACCGTCACCGTCTGCGTACGCCCATCCGTGCGGGAGATATCCGTGATCCGGGCTAGGAACGACTCACCCAACGGCTTCACGTTCACCACATCTCCGACATCCCACAGCGGGTTGAACAAGGTCACCAGTCGCACCTCCACCGACCGCAGCCGCGACACGCGGGGCAGAAGCACCCGGGCGTACGCGTCGGCGGCGGCCTGATCGGTGAGGTACTCGGATGAGTAGAAGTACGGCACCGAACGGTACGGCGACAAGGTGCCGTCGTCGTTGCGGGTGCGCAGCGGCCCGTCCAGAACCTCAGCGGTGGCGAGCACCGCCGCACCGGAACCGCTGTTCCGGGACCGGATGACGACCTTGTTGTAGACGCGGTCGTTGGCCATCGCCCGGCCGACCTCAACCAGACTCCCGCCGTCGCCGGCACGGATCACATCCGCCTGCGCCGGCCACACGTTCGGGCGCAACGAAACCGACCCGTCCGGGAGCATGCACGCGGTCGCATCCACCACCGCGGCAAGATCGTAAACGGCTTGGAGTTTGTCTTCCTGGTACGCCACCGACGCGGGGATCGGAGCATCCGGGACGGTCTTCGTGATCGGCAGCCCGGTCAGGCGCTGGATCTCCTTGTACACAGACGACAGGTCCGGGGCTACCCCGGGAACATCGAATCGGTCCCGTTGCACCCCATGGAACAGATCTTTCAGCGTGACATCGATGCGGTCACCGCCGGAGAACCACTGCCCCTTGAACAGGAACTTGCGAGTCACCGCCGCCGGGGTCTCAGCGACCATGTACACGCCCATGGGGATGCGTTCCACGAACCCGTCGCCGGCCTCCACCAGCACGCTCATCGCGATCTGTGTCCCGAAAGGGCTGAACAGGTCACCGACCTCCGTGGGGGCCACGGACTGACCGAACTCGTCCTGCCAGATCAACGAGACCTGCCCGGTGCCCTGCACCAGCGAGGTGCCCGATTCGGTGAAGCGAGGGTTCACGCACGGGACATCCTGCAACCGTCGCGACCCGTTCCCGTTGAACACGTCAGCCACCCACCGAAACGTGTTCGACCCCAGGAGGACGTTCGGGAGGTTGCGGGTTGAGCCCTTCATCAGCCCGCCAATCCAGCCTTCGTGTAATCCGTGTCCCGCGCCAACCGTGACGCGTACGCAGCTGCGCGCGCCGCCCTCGTCGCGAACGCCGCATCGATGTCCATGCGTCGAAGCGACGGCAGCACCAGTCCCGGCGCGGGCGGGGCAACTTCGGTGACCTTCAACTGGAACCGGACCCGCACGTCCGCGGCGTAGATGGTGGTCTCGACGATCTCCGAGCAGGATGCGAAGAGCAGACGCGGCAACCGGACCGGTGCGCCCGTGCGGATACACAACACCGGGGGGAAGGAGGACGTGTACCCGCCGAACATGGAGATCAACTCGTCGGCGTCCGCCGTGGTCTCACACACCACCTCCAACGGCATGTCGACGATCCCACGCAGTTGCCCACCGATTCCCACACCAACGGTCGCGCCCTCAGGGAAGACGACTTCCGCTGGTATGGAACGAACAACCTGCCCCGCCGTGTCACCACCCATTGACGCCCGAATCGCTAGGGAAGGTTTCAGCGGCTGGGAGATCACCATCTCTGAGGTGTCACGCAGCACGTCCGTGAGGGTGATCGTCGCGACCGCCGCATCCGTGAACCCCAGAGACACACCAGCTGCGGTGAACATTTCCGCCCGGTACGTGTTCGGGACACCGAGTGCCGGCTCGGAATCCATCACATACGCGCCACCCACGGCGTACAGGCCGATACCGCCGCGAACAGGGAACGAGCGTCCCTCCACGACTTTCGACACGTCGATCGTGGCCGTTGTGGCGGCAACCGTCGGGAACGTCACCAGGACGCGCGGTGACGGGTTGTAGTCGGTGAACACCGTCAGAGTCGGTGCGTAGGCCATCAGAGACTGCCCTTCTGCGCACCCGTCGACAGATCCAGATTCCTTGCCGACTCCGCGCGAACCAACTCACCCTGAACAATTCCCTGCACGTACCCGGAATCGGTCACCAACTGCCCGGTGAAATACATGGGACCTGTGTTCTCGACCACTGTCACAGCAGAGGACGGGGGAGCAGGAACCCCGCCCAGACGAGAGAGCGCCTCGAGCGCGATACCGCGATTGCGGTCCTCCATCCCGGGCTTCCCAGAAATGAACGCCTCCCACCCGACCTCGGGCTCAGCGAACTTATAGAGCGCCCCAGGACGGCCCGAGTAGATACCTTCTCCGAACCCGCCGTTCGCGTAGGCGTACATGCCGCCGTTCGCGTTGCCATCTGGGCCTCGAGCGGCTGCAGCGTCGTCCTGCCTTATCGTGTAGACCGGGATGTTGATGCCGCGGCTCTCCCAGAACGAGACGATCGACTGAATACGCTGCGTCATCGACTCTGTCCCGGTGAGGGTGACGTTTGTAACCACGTTGGTGGGGATCAGTCCAACCTGGTCGGCAAGTGCGTTCGCGGCGTCCGCAGTGAGACCCATCTGAGTCGCCGTGTTGACGAACTCCTGGCGGCCATTCGCCATCGCAGCTCGCGCCGCCTCCGTGTCGCCTGTCTGGGCGATGATCGACGCGGATAGTTCGAGGGTGGACGAGACCAACCCGTCGAGCATCTCGTTGTTGTCGCGTCCGGCTTGGGTCGTGTCGTCGAGAGAGGCGGTCCATCCCTCCTCGCCCATCGCCTTCGCGATATCGTCGATGGCCTGTTCGTACTGGCGAGTTGCATCCCGGGTGTCGAGAGTTTCCTTACCGAAGTTGCGAATCTGGTCCGCGAGGTCAGCTAGGTCATCAGACGCTTGCTCTGTCGCCGCAGATACTTGTTCGAGCTCGGAAGCGGTGCCGTCGGCCGCTTCACCAGCCTCGCCCATCGCCTCCTGATTGTTGCGCCACTCCTTCTGCGCATCCTTCAGAACATCGTTCTGGCCGAGCAGTCGATTCTTGAGATCCTCGTACTCGTCCTGGTTGATGTCGCCCAGGATGTCGAAGTCGCCGTCTTTGACGGTCGCGGCGTAGACCTTCGCCATCTGGTCGACCTGCTCGAGAGCGTCAGCGTTGCCAAGAGCGGCATCAGTTGCGAGGTCGAGGCCGATACCGGCTTTACGCGCCAGGTTGAACGTGCCGTCTGCTTCCAGCTGGTTCACGACGAGCTGGCGAGTGTTCTTGGTGAATGCGCCCGTGTTCTCATCAAGGGAGGCGGATAGGTCATCGACTGCCTGCTGCTGATCGCTGCTGATCTGCATGAACTGCAGCCCCACGACAGTGGCTGCCGCGATTGCCAGCCCCCACGGCCCGGTGAGGACGCTCGCCACTGACGAGATCGCCTTTGCGGTGCCTGGCATCATCTCGGAGAGCACCTGGAATGCGACGCGGAGGTCGGCGAGCTTCGTGATGCCGATGCCAGCAGCCCCGGCCAGAATGCTCGCGCCCGCGGTGAAGCCTGCGATGCCGAGAATGCTCTGCTGCACGGGGAGAGGCAGATCGTTGAATGAATCGACGAGGCTGGTCAGGCTCTGGACAATGTCCCGAAGTACGTCGTTTGCCCCTGAGCCCGACTGGATCAGTGCCGTGTCGAGAGCGCCGCCGAGCGCCTCCACGTCACCCTTGAGGTTATCGAGACGGATGGCCGCGGTTTCGGCGGCATACCCTGCGTCGTTGGTCTGGTCGATGTACTTCTGGATGCCTGCGGCACCCTCGTCGTACAGGACGGTGGATGCACGCACCGCGTCAGACCCGAAGATGATCGCCTGGGAGGCGGATCGCTGTTCCGGGGTGAGATTCTTCAGGGCCGCTTGGAGGACTCCGGCGAACTTGCTGATGCCAATGAACTGGCCCTGGGCGTCGTACGCGCTGATCCCAAGCCGAGTCATTTCGGCTTTCGCCTCTGCGGAGGAAGGCGTGAGACGCTGAAGCATGGTCTTGAAAGCCGTGCCGGCGTCGGAGCCGAGGAGACCGGCGTCAGCGAAAGCGGAGAGCGTTCCGGTCGTCTCTTCGATCGTGAGACCCGTGGAATTTGCGACCACACCTGACTGGTTCAGAGCCATGGTCAGATCCGAAACATCACCAACCGCTTTACCAGCACCAGCTGCCAGGAGATCTGCGACATGCGACGCCTTGGACCCGTCGAGTCCGAACTGTTTGAGGGCAGTTGCCGTGTTCTGCGCCGCTTCAGCCACGCTGAGGCCGCCGGCGGCCGCGAGGTCCAGAGCACCCTTCAGGCCGCCCCCGAGAACCTGCTGCGCGTTGAGCCCCGCTTTGGAGAGCTCCTCGATACCGTTGGCAGCTTCAGTGGCAGTGAAGACAGTGGATGCGCCTGCGTCCAATGCGGCCTGCCGAAGGAGGGCCATATCGGCAGCCGAAGCGTGAGTGGCAGCCTGTACCTGCGACATCGCCTGGTCGAAGTCGGCAGCCTTGGCAATAGCCACAGTGAGACCGGCGGCAAGGGCGACGCCGAACCCGAGGGCGGTGCGGCCCAGGAGGTTGAAAGCCTCCTTTTTCTGCGCGAGCTTCTCAGCCTCGCTACCCGCTTCGCGGGTCTTGCTCGCCATCTTCTCGACACCAGCGATGTACTCCGCGACCTGTGCAGAGAACCGAATCTTCGTATTGCGCTCGCCCATGGGTGAAGCTCCCTCGCAGGCTCTTGCGCAAAGCGCGGGTGGACGAGGGATCTAGCGGTGAGAGCTAGCGCGCGGCTAGGCTCACGCCATGGACGCAACCGGGATCGTGATCACCGTGCTGGTCTTTGCGGCTGCCACTGTGGTGCTGTACTTCGTGATCAAGCTCGCCGTGAAGAACGCGGTCTTGGACGCCCTTTATGGCACGGGGGAGACCCCAACGACTGCTCATGTAGGGCTGCGCTCAGCTATCTCAGGCGGGCTGGCGGACGATCGAGCAGCTACTGCTGCGACGGAGGCCGCGGGCGATCCACTTTGATGACGGGGATGTGGAACCCGTTGAGGTTCGCGTCCTTGCCTTCACGAGCCCGGAGAGCATCCCATCCGTCGAGCTCGGCTTTCTCAGCGAAGTCGACCTCGGGCATCCCCGCGAGGTAGTAGTGCGTGCCCTTTGTATTGGCGGGGTTGGCCAGGGGATTCATGGATTCTTCGAGCAGGTGACCGTGCCTGCCCCTGATGTCGAGGCGGCGCGAGCTGAGCACGAGCGCTTGCTGCTCGGGCGTCCATTCTGGTTCCCGCACAGTCACTGACCGCGCCAGCTTGCCGTCCTCGTCGTACTCGTACGTCGTCGCTTCGCGGGGTTCCCATCCGTCGAATCGCCGGACAGATATCCCGAGCTCGCGGGCAGCCTTGGTCTTCTCCGCCAGGTACCCGCTCAGGCTTTTTTTAGCTGCTGCACCCGCGCGTTCGGGGTGTAGAAGTTGACACCCCACAGGCAGGTCGCTGCGAGCTCAACATCACGGCCGAGGAAACGGGAGAATGCACGGTCCCATTGCTCCTGGGTGATCTCGCGGCGCTCTCCGTCCACGACTCGTCGGATGTACTTCACCGGGAGGTCGCGCACCGCTGCGTGACTGTTGAAGCCGACCCCCGCATCAGTCTGAGCAGTGGGCCGGGGCGGATGCGTCGCGACCAGGTCGGAATATTCGAGGCCATCCATCGGGATGAACTCGAACGTCACGACTTGATCTCCGAGCGCGACTTCAAGCTCGACTGGTGCACGCTCTGCACTCTCTGCCGCGTCGAGGATCGCGTCGAAGTCGTCGATGGGGGATGTCATTTGGGGCCACCAGATTTCTGCCGCCGGAAGATGAGGATGGCCCCCGCCGGGCGCTCCGGTGGCGTGTTACGCCCGGCGGGAGATTGTGGGGTCAGGCGACGAGCGTCTGATCCGGGGTGAAGCCACCCGCGACCACATAGATGGTCTGCGAGGTGGTGAAGAGACCGTCCGCAGCTGCAGGGTCCTTGCGCTGGCGGCCGGCGATGATCGAGATCACATCGACCTTCTGGCCGATCGCGTAGTCGGTCGCGTTGGGGAGGATGTCGCGGTACACGAGCTTCCCCTTCACGCCGGGCGTGAGCGCCGCCTTGGCAACGTCAGCGGCCGAGCCGTAGACGTACTTCACGGCGATCGGGCCGTACTTCGCGGTACCAGGCACAGAGCCCTGAACGCCGAGCGTGAGGCGCGGGTCGTTGACCTCGGTCTCAGTGATCGGGAACGCCCAACCATCCGGGGTCAGGGAGTACGTGATCAGCTTGGACGTGCCGCCGTTCAGGATCGCGACCGACAGCGCATTGCTGCCGTCGGGCACGAACGTGATCCGCAGGTTGTCGGTGGTCTGGACTGCACCGGGAACGGTTTCAGTCGTCATGGGTTATCTCCTCTACAGGCTCTGCCACCGGACCATTGGGGGTTCCGTCGCCTGTATCGGCTTCGGGATCTTCGGCACCATCGGTGATGCCGGAGTTGGGGGGCGCTTCGACCAGCGCGATGATGTCGGCGCGGGTCTCCGCCGCCGTGGTGTCGAACCCGATGGACTCGGCGTAGGCGCGCCATTCGGACTCGCCCGATCCGGCGCCCGACTTCGGGGGTGCAGTGACCACCTCGTGCTGCGCGGGCGGGCGCTGGTAGTAGACGATCTCGTCATCGAGGATGATGAACTCATCAGGCCACTGCTCGATCGTGGGGACGGGCGCGTCGTATTCGAGCCCGGAGATGTCGCGGACACGTTTGAACTCGGTGAGCATCGTTCTGCCTTTCAGGCCTTGTAGGAGTTGAGGACGTAGTCGTCGTCGCCGAACCACAGCGGGATGGACTCGTTGGGGTCACGGTCGATGGGGTCCGCGCCGTCATGGCGGATGCGGCTGCAGTTGCGTCCGGCGATGACGGGCTGGAATCCGACGAGGAGAGCGAACCCGGCGGCGCACATGTCGCGGGCGGCATCCTTGCTGCCTCCGACACCGCGGAGGGTGTACCGGTAGACAGCGTCGGAGTCGGGCATCTGCGGGGCATTGAATCGGCCTGAGGTGACCTGGTCAGGGTTGCCGCCGAAAAGCACCAGGTACTCGCCGGTGCGGACGGTGCCATCGCTGTTGACGGTCGTGTCGAACACTTTTCCCGCTAAGCGTGGATCGGACAGCAGCCGGGCCGTGAGGGCGTCGAAGTGGAGGGAGGGTAAGCTCACAGGCCTCTCGCCTCCTCCGACTGCTTGATCGCGATGTCCACGCCCTTGTCGAGTTCTTCCTCGATGAACGTGTATGCGCGGCGGATCGACTGGCGAGGTGCGGCGCGGACACCGCCGGGCGCTTCTTCGAGGATGCCCAGGGATGGTTGCAGACCGCCTTTGCCCGTCTTTCCGCCTCGGGAGAGGTTGGGGCCGACCTCGCCCTCGACAGTGCCGCCGCCGATTACCGAACCTTTCAGTTCGTAATCGATCGAGCCGGGGTATCCGGCAGTGGAACGACTTGCCTTGACGCTTGCGTCGGCCTGCCAGAAGTCCTTGCCCTTGATCGCAGTCTGCTGCACCGCCTGCCGCACCTTCCTGGGGATGATGTCGGCAAGTGCGCTGAGATCGCGGGCTAAAGCGTCCATCTCGGAGGTGTCCGCATCGATATCGTCAGCCATGGGAACCTCCGTCGCCATCGGGCACAAAATGCGTCCCACCGGGTGCGGCGGCGGGCTCTGCGTAGGCCGCGCAGGCACGCGGTGACATCTGCGGTGAATGTGACGCGCACGGCCATCAAGCGACTTCCTCGATGCGGAACCGTCGGGCGGTGCTGTAAGTGTTCAGCGGGGTAGGGCCGCCAATGGTGACCTTCGCGCCCACTAGCGCGGGGTCGTGGCGACACTCGGTGATTGTGAGGACCATCCCACGGTCGACCGTCGTGGATGAGCCCACCGGGAGGGAAACGATCGCTTCCTGCGCGACGAGGATCTGCGAGGCGGCATCAACAGTGCCGATGACCGCATTGACGCCTTTGAGCTTGCAGGGGCCGCTGTAGTGCACCGTCTCGACATCAACGCTGTGGGTGAGGGTGATCTCGTCCCATGCACCTTTCACGATTGTGGCGATGGTGCAGGAGTCCCGCATCATTGATTCGGCCTGGCGGCGGAGCTCCGGGAGAGCGGCGTCGAGGTCGTCGCCGAGGGTCACTCGTCGTCACCGCCTTCGAAGATGGGGCGGCCGGCGATATCCACCCCGCATGAGCAGTAGGTGGCACCGAAGTTGAGCGCGCACCACGGTAGGTGCACGTTCGAGACGCCGAGCATGTCGAGCGAGAATGCGCCGTCGGGTTCGGTGAGCCCGAGGAGCGTCCACCACTCATCGATGATCGTGACCCTGCCCTTACCGGACTGGTAGGTGCGAGACGAAGACCCGTCATCGATGGAGATGGTTACCTGGGTGGCGTCGTCGGGTTTCTTGACGTGTGCGACGACGGCTTCGCGGACGACGTAGTCGAGTTTCGCGGTGGGGATCGCATCAGCGGGTAGGCCGAGCTTCACTCGGCGTGAGTCGATGAGGAGGAGCGCGTCGTTGACCCACATCTTCCACTGCTGCTCGGTCACCGAGTTGGATTCGGGGGCGGTCACGCCAAGCGCTACCGCGATCATGTTGGGTGTCACGGACATGACCGCCCCCTTCCTCGCTATTCGCCCGCAGGCGAGGTGGACGACGCCGCGATGACCGCGATGATGTCGTCCTTCTTGGTGGCTTCGCCGAGGTCGATCGTGTGCTCTTCGGCGTAGGCCTTGAGCTCCTCGACCTTCCACGACTTGTCCGGGGCGTCGCTCTTGGTGGCCGGCGATGCCGTGCCGAAGAGCTTCCATCCGGAGACGAACCGGTCGTCCTTCGAGTCGTCGACCGAGACGACGACGCCGGTCTTGAGGTTCTCGAACTTAGACATTGGCGACCGCATCCTTCACGGTCGCGAATGCGTCCAGGTCCATGACAGCCCATGCGTACACAACCTCGAGGCGGAGAGCGATCTGGTTCTTACGCTTCAGGTCGCCGAGGCCGTCCGGGTCGCCGTACTTGATCAGCTCGACAGGGATATTCTCCTGCACGCCCCAGCGGAACGCGTCCCACTGACCGACGATCGCCTTGATGTTCGAGTTCGCCGACGCCTCGGGGAGACCCGAGACCGTGGTGGACGAGAACGCAGGCAGGCTCTCGAACGAGGTGATGTTCGCGCCGAATCCCAGCTCGGGGTACTTCTTGCGGCCATCCGCGTAGCGGGCGGTCGCGACGGTCCACGAGTAGGTGGGATCGAAGGCGATGCCATTCGGGATGTAACCGTCAGCGATCACCAGACCAGCAGCCTGCTCGATAACCAGATCCGGGGTCGTGAGCGTAGCGGTCGTGATCTCCACCGAGTTGGTGGTGGTCCCGATGCGGTCACCCGCGACGATCGACGCGGCAGCAGCCCCGGAGCGCGGGTTGATGCCGTGGAACCCGCCGAGGTCGAGTGCGCGGGAAAGCGCCTGCCCGCCCTCGTCTGCGAGCGTCGAGAGAACACCGAGCTGGTACTCCTCATCGGCCCACTGAACTTCCTGGTTGAACCGCATGGTCACCTGGAACTTGTGAGGGGTGGCGGTCTTGGTGCCGAACGTGGCGTTGGTGTCACCCTTGTCCGCGCCCTCAGCGACGAGCTCAGCGCGAGGCCGGCCGGTCAGGGTGACGATGGTCTCTTCACCGAACTTCTGCGGGACGGCGTTGGAGAGAGCGGCGATTGCGGAACCCGTCTGGGCCTTCTTCCACATGCCTTCAGCGATGTTCTTCGGGAGAGTGATCCCCGAAGTTGCGAGTACTGCCATGGTGTCCTCCTCGGACTGTTAGTCGCCGGAGCCGAACAGGTTGGAGACGAACTCGCGCTCGTCAGTGTTCGTCTTGCCGGTCTGCTTGGTGACGCCCTCTTTTGGGGCGACGTTGCCGTTCTTCTTGCGGTCGGCCACCGTCTCGGCGAGGCGTGAGGCCTGCGCGGTGAGGGTGTCCTGGTCACTTCCGGTGAGGAACAGGTCTGCGTCGGACGGTTCGCCCTTCGGCCCCTTCTTGGTGCTGATGCCGAACTCGGCGGCGATGCTGGTGCGGAGCGCGGATGCCTTCGTGGAGCTGAGTTCGCTTTCCAGCGTTCCCAACCGTTCCTCGAGGGTCTGAGCGGTACCCGCCTTCGTCTTGAGCTCGTCGTAGTCGCCGAACTTGTTCGCGGCCTGCTGCTTGAGCCGGTCGCGAACGATGTCGTTGACTTCTGCTTCCGTGAAGGTCTTGCCCTGCTGCGTCTGATCGGTGTCCGGCTTCGTTTCCGTGCCGGTCGTGTCAGTCGTCGTGGTGGTTGTCATCGGTCGTGATCCGTTTCTGTCCCGTCGGACATCAGACCGGCCTTGAACGCGGCCGTAGCGTCATCCCCAATCGGGGAAATCTCAATCCGGGTAGTGCGTCGCGATGAACTCACGAAGCACGGCCCGTTGTTCGGGCGTGCGGGAGCGCCGAGACGCCATGTACTGCAGGGCGTCGGCTTCCTCGCCGAAGTCGTCAGCACCGAACACGGGTTGTGCAATGCAGTGACAGTTGGTGTGGGCGGCGAACCGGGCTGTGGCTTCCTTGTAGACAGCGCCGCGGTCGGCGAGCATTCGACAGAAGCCACACCCACCAGCGGTCACGCGCCGCCATCCGACCGCTGCGGGGTCACGTCGCCGGTTCGCGGTAATCGTGTCCCTGAACGGGCGTGCCGTCTCGAGCTGCACAACCTCGCCGAGGCGGGCGGCTGCTGCGTCCAGGTCCTCGGTGAACAGTGGAGCGGACGCCCACGCGACTGCGCGGCGGATCTTCACCGTCCGGTCGTTAACTACGAACTCGGACGTGAAGACGCTGGTCTGCCCGACCATCTGGCGTTGCTCGTCGTAGAAGTCCAGCGCGAGAGCCGCGGAGCCATCGGCGTAGTAGTCGATAAGCCCTGGGACCGTCGACAGTAAGGCGGCGCGCTGCTGCTCAGGCGCACCTCCCAGCCGCCCAAGCAGTTCTGCCGCGGTCTGGACCGCTTCGCCGGTCAGGACCTTGAGCGCCGCCCGCGTCTCACGAGGCGACGGCATCGGTAGCCGGCTTCAGGGCCGCGATCACCGCACGCCCTGCTGCGCGCTGCTTATCGGCGAGAGCGCGCCGAATCTGCTGCTCGTCGAGTCCCAGAAGCTCGAGGCCCACCTCGGTCTCCGCCAACCACGGGACGCTGCCGATCTGCTTCGCGCCAGCATCCGCTGCGGCGGACTTGGACAGGTACATCGGCGGACGCCACTTCGGTGCGATGCCCGCCCACTCCTTCGGGATCTCCGCAAAACCGTTCTGCATGGCAAGCCCGCGCGTGACCGAACGGCGCACCGACACCGACCAGTCGTCCGTGGCGCTCTCCGCCTCGGAGATGAGGTTCTCGCGCGCTTCCGAGTACGACCCCTCCGAGGTGGGGTTCGCCATGTCGGTGAGGGCGAAGTCAGCATCGGATAGGTCCGTCTCGCGTGCCATGATCTTCGCGAGGGCGTTCAGGTGTGCCAGGTGAGGCGCCGGAGACTCGGCAGAGAACTGCTTCACGTCGGCGCGCTGGTTGTCCTGGTCGCCGTCGAGGTTGTCGGGGATGCCGAACGTGCGGCCGAGGATCATCTGCCACGACTCCTTCATCGACCCGTCCGGGTTCTTGAAAATCGAGTCGTTCGCTCCGAGGAGGAACAGCTTCGGGTAGGCGTAGATATCCATGTGCTCTTCGAGACGCACCAGCGCTCGGAGGGCGGCATCCTGGGTGGACATAACCGGGCGGGTGATCCGCGAGTGACCCATTCGGCGGGATGCGCGCGGCCGGTACACCATCGGTTCCGCCGGAACATGCCACGGGTGCTCGGAACGGTCCACAGACCACTTGCCGCCGACATGGTCGACGTTGAGGGTGACACCGTCGAGGTACAGGACGAATCCGGTGATCCGGTTCTCGTCTCGGGAAGTGATCGACAGGAGGTTGTCGAGGGAGCGACGACGGTTGTTCCACTCGCCGGTCGCATCGAGGGCACTCTTAGCGTGAATCAGCGACTTCGGCTCCCGGTCGGAAACGTCACCCTGCGTGTTGATCAGGTAGGAGACACCGTGCAGCAGCGAGTCGGTGCGTGCCTGGCCAATCTCGGCGAGGAGGAAGTTTGAGTCGATGAGTTCCGGGAGGCCCAGCGCGTTTAGGTCGCCGCCCGGCCACACGAACCCGTCGAGGTTGCAGCGACGCGCGAGACCATCGACACCCTTAGCCGCCCACCCGAGAGCAAGCCCGATCTTGGTGTACTGCGGCGGGACGACACTTCCCAGGCCGCGGACGGCGCGGCGGCCGTCGTAGTAGGCGGTCCGGAGCTTGTTGCGGCGCTCGTGGCTGGCGAGCTGCTCGACAAGGAGATTGACGGTGCGGTTCTCGTCGTCGGAGAGCCCCGGCACATTGATCTTTTCGAGAGTGGGCACTCCAGCCATTTAGAGGATCACCGCCGTTCTGGTCTCGGTGCGCGCCACGGTCGGACGCTTCACGTTGTCGCTCTGCGCTCCCCACAGGGCGAGCGTCTCCGCGACGATCGGGGAGATGTTGGAGTTCGGGTCGCGGCGGTTCCACGCCCACCGGCCCGCGAGGGGTCGTTTCGTGGCCACCGACAGGGCGACGTTCACCTGGGTCTGGTTGGTGTGCCACACGGACCCGTCGTAGATGCCGTCGTAGAACTTCGCGCACGCGATCGCCATGTCCTTGCCCTCGGACCCCGCCAACGTCACCCGGACTTTTGTGCCAATCAGGTAGTGGCGACCACGCTTCTCCTCAGCAAGGCCAGAAAGCTCATCGACAACCACGGCGTGCAACGGGTTCTTCTTCGTCCGGTCTACGACCCACTGGATTGCCCAGTCCACGCTGTGTCGTTCCTCGTCGAGCTCCACATGCCAGCGGCCGTCAGCGCGAAGGCCGGCCAGACCCACAGCGGCGGTAGAACGATCAGGCGGAACCTCGATCGAGAGGGTGAGACGATCGATCGCCATAGATGCAGGGTCGGCCTGCTTCCCCCATGTGACCTCGTCGATGACGCGGCTGGTGTTCAGCGGGTCCCAGACGCCGCGGCCCTCACGGTTCCACGAGTCGTCGTCTTCGAGGTTCTCCCGCAGACGTTCCATCGACTCCGGCGGGGTGCGGTGCGGATACGACGGGTTCATCAGCGGCCACTGCGACTGGTCGTTCGGGTCGGACTTCGGGTCAGCGCCGATCTCCAACCAGATGGCCTTAGATGCCTTGCCCTCGATCGCCTTCGCGCGCCGTGACGTGAACGCATCCGACGGGTCGGACGGCCGCGGAGGCGTGCCCATGAAGAAAAGCAGCGCCCCGTACGGATGACGGGCCTGGTTGGTGGCCGCAATCATGTCCTCGAGCGCCTTCGTGTCGAGGATCTGAGCCTCGTCGAACACCTCGGCGTCGATCTCATCAAAGCCGCGCCCAAAACCTTGCGAACGGGCACCGAACATGATCATCGAGCCGTTCTTGAACTCGACCTGCCCCTCACCGTGCGACGTGCGCACAGCCTCAATGTGAGGAGCGATTTTCTTCCGCCGGGCCATGCCACGAGCGGTCGTGAGCGTTTTGTTCGTGGTGCGCAGATGATGCGAGGTCCACACCACATGGAACCCCGGGAACAGGATGCACAGGATAAACAGCAGCGCGAGGACGAAGTAGGTCTTACCCACCTGGCGAGGGATCGACAGACCGATACCACCGACCGTCGCAACATACTTGCCGTCATCGCCGTAGCCCAGACACACGCTGCCCAGCTGCGCCTGCCACCAATCGAACAGCAGACCAACCTCACGGCCCTTCGCCTCCACCCGAGGCCACACCGTCTTCTTGATCGTCTTCGGGAAGACGAACGCCTTGGCGAACTCAGACAGCCGAGGCGTCGAAGTCACCGTCGGAGATTTCGACATTCTCTGCGGCCTCCTGCTTGTCCCGCGCCACGAGAGCTTCGATCTCCCGACCGATCTCGATTTGCCGACGCGTCAACGCGGCCAGATCACGAGCGGGAGTGTTCGGGTCATCGAGAGCAGTCGCGATGCGTCGGCGCATGGACCGCAGCTCCTCGAGGCGATCCTCCGCGACTGCCGCCTCCAAGCTGGACATCGGCTTCTTGAGCTTCGGTGCCGTCTCGCCCGGCTTCACAGCCCGCAAAGGGTTCGTCCGAGCAGCCACGGAACACCTCCTCAAGGTCGCAGGAGCCCCACTGCCTGGTACAAAACGCTTGGTACAAAGTTGGGTCGGATTTGGAAAAAACGGCGGGGAGATACCTCGCCAATCCCCGGAGGGGTTTTGGGCCTGGGTTGGGGTGGGGGAGCCCCTGGTCTGTATTGCTACAACCCTTGGTACAGTTCCGCTTGCGTTGGTACAAAGTGTTCGGCTGCTTAGTGAAGTGAGCCGCTCCGTTTCACGATGGGTGCGATGATGCGTGCCCGCTTGGTGGAGTTGCAGTCCCTATGAGCAGCCTGCTTATTTTCGATGCGGTCTGGGCCGCCCTTAGCGAGCGGGATGACATGGTCGACGACGAACGATCGCGGGTCTGTGTGCGGGAGTGTGTAGTCGATGGTGTCGCCGCATATCCCGCAGGCGGCGTGGGTGGCCCGGATGCGGTACCGATCACGGTTGCGCTGTGTGGTGTTCCTGCCGCTACTCATCACTGGTTCCCTGCTGCGACCATCGGTAAATCGGTGCGCCGTGATTGTCGTATCCGATGGGCTGGCAGTGTTGGCGGGCCAGGGAGGGAACGACGCAGGGGGTGTTGCATGCGGGGCAGAGGTAGGGGTTACTCACACCGTGTCCGGGGGAACGAGGATGTACCGGTCGGGGTGCAGCATGCTGACCTCCCGGATCATCCGCCATCCTCGGGGCACACGATGGGCGACGAGGCGGGTGCGGAAGTGGTCGCCGTCAAGGATGGAGCGGCGGGTGCCTGGTTCGTAGACAACTTCACGGGCGATGATCAGGCCTGCGCGGTACGTAAACGGTCGCTGGGTCAGCTTCCACATTCCGTCGAAGGAGCGGGGTCCGTAGCCGAGCGCCAACGCTAGGTCGTACTCCCATGATTCTCCGTCGCCTCGCATGCGGTCGAGGTCTTCCGTGCGCACCCATGGGGTGTGAGCGAGCACCTTCTGCATGACGGGGGCGTCCGTGGCTTCGAGGAGTTCCATCATCATTCGTCTCCGGGCTCTTCTTCGACGCGGCGGAAGCCGATGAACTTGGGCTGGTCTTCGTGGATGACCATGCTGTCGACGTCCCGGTGCTCGAACTGGGGAGGCTCGGGGTTGTTTCGCGGCGAGCGCGTCAGGCTGATGGTGAGGGCCAGGCGCAGTCGCATCAGTACCCTCGCTTCTTGTCTTCCTCGCATCCGCGGCAGTAGTCGCGCATCCGGGATGAGACGCCAGTCTCTGTGAGGATCGTGATGGTGAGTCGCAGCATTGCGCATCGCCAGCAGGTGGTGCACATCTCGTCTGACCGATCGAGGGTCAAGCTGACGTACTGCTTGGCGGCCATGGCTTCTCGCGATCGTCGGCGATCGGTGGGCGGGCAGGTGCGCCTATCCGAAGCGGGGGTCGGGGTCGTGGGCGTCCTTTGCGTAGGAATCACAAAACCGCGTCAACCCGCCCACCAAGATGGGGCCTGTCGCTCCGGTCACCGTGGCACGTGTCAGGTGCGCTGGGCGAGGTCACGCCAGGCCGAGTATGGGGTGAGAAGCGGGGCGGGCTCGGCTTGAACCAGCGTCCCGGGACGAAGACGTGAATGCCCTGCCCCGCTTCTCGAAGCGACGCTTCGCATCCCGGAGGATCGAAGCGAGCAATAGACCAACCACGACCGCGCCAACGGTTAGCGTGGATGGCGTCCGGCATCTACGGGTTGTACCGGATCATGGATTGAGCCTTGGCGGGCTTCCCGTCGCCGCACCGGGCGTTCCCAGTGCGGAGCCTGTTAAATGCGCGAAGGCCACATCCCTTGGGTGGGTGCGGCCTACACGACGAGTATAACGTGAAGTGACGACGTGTTCGCGTCAAGTCGGTTGGTTGTTGGGTGTGTCGTCGAAGCCGCTGAGGAAGTCCGCCTTCATCGCCCACACAGCCGCTGGATCGTCTGGAACCTCGTTGACGCTGTGGAGGTAGGACAGGTAGCCGGCCCATGCCATCTCGGCGAGCGCGTTGAGTGGTCTGGTCGCTTCTTTCACAGCACGGACTACCTCGGCGATCTGGTCGTCGAAGTCGTCGTCGGGTGGGTCTGTCTCGTCGCCGGTCTCGATCAGCCATGCGCGGAGGCTCGCTCGCATCTGGGCTTCCGCCACGGATGCGGCTTCGTCGATGGTCTCGCGGCGGACCTCATCGGCCTGCCGGTAGCCGAGCGCCTCGATCGCGGCGAGGTACGCCTCGGCGTCCTTGAGGTATTCGGCCTGGCCGCCGAGTGGTTCGAGCATGTCCCAGGCGACGCCGGTGAACTTCCCGTTGGGTCGGGCGTCGCGGGCCTGCATGAACATCGCGAACTGCAGGATCGTGTCGGCGCGGCTCATTGGGCGGCCTGCGCTCGAGCGTATGCGGCGAGCGCTGCCTTCCCGCCGAACTCTTCGACGGTCTGGACGGCGAGGAGCAGGTGCACGGCGCACATCTGCAGTGGGGATGACTCCACGACGGGGCGGAGGCATTCCTTCGATCCTCGGTTGTCGGTGACTCGGGCGCTGCACATCATGCTGGTGTCTCCTTCACGTACTTGTTGATGAGGTGGTTGCGGACTTGGTCGGCGCGGTCGGCTTTCCGGTTGCGGGCGCGGCGTGCACGGTCGGCGGCGTTGCGTTCATCTCGCTTGTGCTTCAGGTGCGTCGTGAGCGCGGCCTCGTATTCGCTGCGTGAGAACCGGGTTCCGCACATCTCGCATTCGATGACCTCGGGGTCGCCGTCGAAGCGGGGTGGGAAGAGGGCGATGCGGCCTCCGCACGGTCCGGGTCCTGCCGCGAACGGTTGTGGCGGGGTCAGTGTCGTGACCGCCCACTCCTGGGTCGGTTGACCTTCCTCGGTGACGGTGGCGCGCAGACGGGTGGTGAACTCGTGGGGCATGTCGCTGAAGCGTGAACGGTCTTCACGGGGCCACTTGTTCGCGACCCCGAAGAGGTAGTCGCGCATGTCGATCATCTCCGCTGCCGTGGTGGCGTCATGAGTGAAGATGTCTTCGAGGTTGGTGGCGAGCCAGTCTGTCATCGGGAGCACCAGATAGCGGGCACCTGCGGGGGTGGCGCGGGCCGGCAGGCCGAGCACCACCCCGTTGGTGTCGCGCCACGAGTTGATCGCGGTCACCGGCGCTACCCTCCCGAGGAGCAGCGCCATGCGTCGGGCGTTGTACACGACCATGCGAAACAGGTGGTTGACGGCGTCGAATGCGACCGTGTTGAACGGTTCGTCCGACTCGGCGTCCTGCGGCGGGACGTAGACCTCCTGCAGTTGCCGTGACATCTGCGGCGGGCACTGCGCGCGTAGGTGCTCGGTGAGCTCCGGGGCGAGGGCGAGGGCCTTCAGCGTGGTGGTGAAGCACCGCCGGCAGTACGCTCCGTGCCTGGCAGGCAGGAGTTCACTGTCGGTGCCGTTGCGGGTACAGCGGCGAGCGCAGGGGTGGTCATCGACGGTGTTCACTCGGTCTCCTTGGTTCGGGCTTGCGGGACGATGACCAGGTGGCGGACGAACCACTGGGTCTGGAACTCGCGCATGCCGAGGCGGGCTAGTTCGCGCGGGATGGGTGGCAGCGTCTCTATGACCTGCTGCCAGGTCGCCCACCCTTCGGCGGGTCGAGGCGTCAGCGGCACCTGAGTGGGGCCGTGACAGGCGCAGCTGGTGTTGGCGCAATTCCATGGGGTGCGGCAACGGGAGCAGCAGTGTGGGGGACGGTAAACCCGCCCATCGGGCACCCATCCGGAACCGGGCATCAATAGCCTCCTGTCGTGCTTGGCATCCATGGGAGTTCGCCGTCCAGGCCTCGCCTGATATGTGTCGGCCAGTCGCGTTCCTCTCGGTCGAACCGCCACTTCACGAGTGCGGCCATGGAGTCGTCTTCCTCGACAGGTCTGAGGCCCATGCCGAATTCGGGCCATCCGAGCAGCGCGGATGATCCGCGCGGGCTCATGTCCCGGTCGCCGCCGATCCCGCGCCCCTTGCCTGCGTGCGCTTCCATCAGGAGAACAAGTCCGTTCTCGCGGAACCCGTCGAGGGTCTCGATGAGCGGGGCTGCGTCGTCGTCGTTCGTGATCGCCCGCGGCAGCAGCTTGTACAGCGGACCGATGTAGAGCACGTCGGGGTTGTGAAGATCGATTAGGCGGCGAACCTCGTTGATGTCGGGTGTCTTCGACAGGTCCATCCGAACCCCGGCAGAGATCACTACGTTCTCGCGCGGGTCATCATTGCCGAGGGCGGCAGCCCGTCCGGTGACGTAGCGGGTGGCGCGGTGCCACTGCTCCTCGCTGTTCTCCGCGTCGATGACGAGCGCCTTGACCGGATCAACCTGCTGCCGCATGTTGAACGGGTGCAGGCCTGCAGCGAGGCAGATCGTGATCTGGCGCATCAGGTAGCTCTTACCCGCCCCCTCCGCGCCGGTCATCACGAGGCGGTCACGGCGCTCGAGGAGGCCAGGCACCACCCAGTTGTGGGTGACTTGCATGTCGAGGATCTCGCCGAGCGTCTTGGGTGAGAGCTTCGAGCTGACCCGCGCGGCCTCTTCCTCGTCGTCACGTCTGCGAGCTTCCTTCTTGACCCGCCAATACCCCCGCTCGGCCTCGACCATGTTCTCAAATTCCGGGTCGAGCGGGGTTGCGTCGTCGTCGTTGGCGTCGAACACGACACGTTCGAATTCGGCCAGCGTGCGGCCGGCGACGATGTGATCGGTTGCGTCCTTGCCCGTGGCGGCCTGCACCACGTAGACGCTGCCGGAGGTGAACCCGGCCAGGTGCTCTGAGAGGCCGCGAGCGCGCGTCATGCCCGGCTCGTCTTTGTCTGCGACGACGTACAGGTCTGACGCCCCTCGGAGCGCTGAGTAGTCGCAGCGAGCCCAGTTCTTCGCGCCCATCGGGGAAGCGACAGCGGTGACGCCGTGGCGGGCTAGAGTCTCCGCATCCTTCTCGCCTTCCGGGAGGTAGATGTCTCGCTTCGCTGCCACTGCGGCTACCAGGTCGACGCCCGGGGGCTCGTAGAGCGGGATGACACTATCGTCCGCGATGCTCTGGAAGAACTGTTTCGCGGGCGACCGGTGCACGGTGCGGACTACGCGACCTTGGTGCTTGTACTCGTAGTCGATGCCCTTCGGGTTGTCGAAGAGGGCTTCCATGCGCCACCCGAGCGCGTCGAGGACCGCATCGGTGCTGCATCCTCCGTGGCAGAACAGGAGCGCCTGACCTCGTCCACGCATGATCGATAGCGACGGGTTGCGGTCCTCGTGAGCTACGCACTGCGCAACCCACCGGTCCTGGCCCGCCGCCTTGACCTTGCTACCCTTCGCGACGACCGCATCGACGAGCTCGAGGGTGGCGTCTCTCACAGATTCACCTCGATGGGGCTCGTTACGGATTCCGTAACGCCGCCCAGGGCAAGGTTCACGAGTCTGCCGTTCTCGAACACGAGTCCGATGAGCCGCTGGCGTTCGGCGCGAAGATGCTCGAGCTCGTTCAGTTGGTCGTCGCGCTGCTCGCGGGCGACCTGTGTTGCGCGTGTCACGATCCGATTTCCTTCCGCGACTCCGGGGCGTACTCCGGGTCGTTCTCGATAGCGTCGACCGCCCAGCGACGACCAGGCGGTGGTGTGGGGTGCAACCCATGAAGCTCGCGCCGGCGAGCGCGGCCGATCTTGATCTGATCCACGATGTCTGCCGGGCGGATGTCGAACCTCGCCGATTCGATAGCCCCGTCGAGCGCCGGAAGCACCTCGGTATCCCAGTCGAATCTGGCGAGTACCCGATTCCAGACGGCAACAGCCAGATCGGTAACGACTCGGTTATCGATAGCCGAGAGCTGCGTCAAGAGAGCGCGCGTCTCCTTCTCGTTCATCGTCACCCCCATAGCGAGCCATCCAGTCGGCAGCCGCGATCTCGGCGTTGGTCAGGGCGCGATTCGGTTGCGAGACGTACTCGTCGTCCCAGCGGTCGTCATTCAGCCATCCCTGCGCCCACTTGACCTTCGACGGGTCCGGGTTCGGGCCGAGGCTGGCGACGTAGGCGCGGACACCGGCAAGGATCTTCTCGGGCGTGGTTCTCGTCAGCGCCTTCTCGTAGGCCAGGCGTGCAGGCTTCTTGCCCTTTCTGATCGGGTACTCCGACCAGAACTCATCGAAGGTATCGACGACCACCGCAATGACCACCGCATCGTCTGATGCGCAGTCTTCTATAACGTCATTACTTAGTTCTCCTATAAGAGGAACATCTGCCCGTAGGGGCAGATCAGATCCGCCCTGTGGGGCAGGTCCATCTGCCCCTACGGGCACCCCCTGAGTGAGGGCAGATGCATCTGCCCCTGAGGGCACCCCCTCTGACCAGACGGGCGCGTACGAGCGGGTCTGGTCGTACGAACCATTGCGGCGAAGCTGTGTGGACCGGAGGTGTCCGGCGTCGATCAGCTTGGCGATCGTGGTTCGGATCGTCTTCTCGCTCACACCCGTGACGGCGCTCAGCGACGGATAGCTGATCGGATACCAACGGTCGTCGTTGTCGTCGACAGGGGCGAATTCTGACTCGCACTTCCACGCGATCCAGTCGAAGATCGCAGCGGCTACCACGTCACCGTCCAGAACTTTGACAAGGTCCCAGGAGATCTGCGCGAATGAGTTCCGTGACCGATAGAGACTCCGGTTCATGCGGCCCTCCCGACGGCTTCCCCTGCGCAATCGGGGAAGCTGCCGTTGATGAGCTCGGCGAGATGGGTTCCGGTGATCTTGGTGGAGGAGACGATCGTAGAGTCGGCTACATCCTCAGCGAGCGCGTGCTTGGTCATCATGAGCATGGTCCGCGCGACAGTCACCAGGTGGGTGTCGGTGAAGCCGGTGCGAGCGATCGCTTCCCAGTCGAACTCGAACTTCGTGTCAAGCGGGGCTCGTTGGATGGCGGCGAGGTTGAGCGGCGTCAGGATGTCTTCGATGTGCGCGAGAGCGAGGTCTACGGCCTCGATCTTCTGGTCAGTGGTCGTTTCCATCGGCTGTTCCTTCCACGAGCGTCAGGCGGGCACGGCGGCCCGTTTCGAACATGTTGATGAAGGCGTCACGGTCGCCGTCGTACCGAGGGAAGTAGAAGACCCCTGCCCCGTCCGATAGGTCGATGAGCTCGCAGATGGTGGAGCCATCCGAGTAAGTGTGGGCATCCTGGTGGCTGGCTGCAGTGGGGTAGTGAGGGAACGCTGGCGAGACGCCCGCGACGTGATCGGCGAGCGCCTCCCAGAGCAGCCTTCGGGCGTATTCGAGGATCTGCATGGCGTCGTCCTCGTCGTCGATGTCGCGACTGCCCGAGAGGTGATCTTGGGCGACGCCGATCTTGTCTTCGACGCGGAGCACGGTGTCTTTCAGCGTGTCGAGCGCGGTGTACGTCATGGGGTGACCTGAGTTTCTTCGGGGGTGAGGCCGAGCATCGCCAGGATGGGCAGGATCTCGGTGGGGAGGACGTGGCCGGCAACCTGTACGGCGGCGGCGCGGGCTTGCTCGGCGGTGACATCGGGGATCTGTGAGTTGAGTCCCAGAGATGCAGTTGAGGTGGGGTAGCCGGCTTCTGCCATCACCGCCCCACTTCCGGCGCGTAAGCGTGGGCGTCTTCGACGGGCCAGTCGTGGATCGGGACTAGTTCGTTCGCCATCGCGATTCGAGAGGCTTCATCTGATCCACATGGCCCACAAACCTCCGTATCGTTGTCAGCGCGCGAAGTGGCCCCGGCATACTCACCGGCATGGGCAGCATTTGGGATAAACCCACGGCATCGAGGGCAGATGATCGATTTCACGCTGCGTCACCGCCCGTCGGTTTCAGAAAGACCGGGCGCAGGTCCGCGAGTTCCGTGACGGTCGCAGGCTTGCCGCGCACCTGCTCAATGAAGTCTCGGCACTGTGCCTCGAGCTGATCGATGATGCTACGGATGTCCGCGAACTCCTTGTCCACATCCGGTTCGGCGATTTCCCACCACTCCACTTCGAAGCTGAACTGGATCGCTTCGTCCGGATAGACAGAAGCGTCCAGCTGCACCGAGGATTCACCGCAGCGGGCCGGAGGGTAGACGCCTTTTACGCCCCCGTCGTCGTCATGCAGCGTTCCAAGCCACTCGTGATCGTTCATGCCACCTTCTCCTTCGGGGTATTGATGCGGGCTGACTCGGCGAGCAGCCAGCTGATGTCGTTGCTGAGGTCCGCAGCTTGGCGGGCAGTGAGGGGTTTCCCGTTGACGCGCTGGTCGAGCTTCACTTGCGGCACCCACGCGCCGCGGTCGAACACGAGTTGCACCGTGTAGCCGTCTCCGGATGCGCTCTCGGCCACGTGCTGTTCGTCCAGGAGGGTGAAGTTGACGTCGGCTCGATGCCACTGCTGGTACTGGCGGCACCCTGGCACCCGGCAGCGGATGACGTTGAAGCGCGCACCATATGACGCCGATTGAGCAGTCCCGGCCGGGCGAGGGAACTCTCCCTCCCACTCGGTGAGGTCGCGGTCGTTCCGACTCGCGATGACGGCGAGGAACAAACTTCGTTCCTCGCGAACGGAGCACCCCAACGCGGGAAGTACGTTGATTTCCTCGACATCCGGCCGCAGGTACGCGATCCCGTAGAAGACCCACGCGGTGCCTTCGTCTACGCCGTCATCGGGATACTCGACATGGCGGCGCGCGACCTTCTCGCTCGGCGACATCAGGTTGACTCGCCACCCTGCCTGAGGCGCGCCATCGATCTCCCGCCTGAGGCCTTGTCGTGTCATCTGCCGTGTCACGACTGACAGCTGTTCAATTCGTTCGCGCGCGCGGCGGCGATCGTGAGTACGGCGGCGAGTTCCTGCACCGCGTCGGGGGAGTGCTGGCCGGAGTCGGGCACGTACACGTCGATATCCCAACCATTCGAGGCGGGGGAGAGCTCGACCTCGACGCGGTACCACTCACCGTCGCCGACGTTGATGTGATGCCACCGGTTACCGGGATCGTCGAAAGGCTTGTCGTCCCAGTAGACGTTGTAGACGCAGCCCTCATGGTCGGGGCACTGGTGGTTTTCGTTGAGAAGGCGGCGCTGCTCTTCATCGTCTCGAAGCTGCAGCTCGGTCGTCTCGGATACAATCGTGATTGACAATGTGATTCCTTTCAGGAGTCGTCGCCCTCGGTGCACTAACACCGGGGGCATTTCTTTTGAGGGAGTGCTCTCGACCCGGACTCGAAGGGGTCGCACGGCTGGCCGTGGCGAGAGCTACCGATTCACGCGCCGCACGGGGTATGGGACTCGGAGGGGTGCGCGAGTGGTTCGAGCGGCCGGGTCCAATCCGGTCGCTGCTGAGGATGCGGCAGGAGACGCATCTGCATCCCGCATCCGATGGAGTCGGCAATGCCTAGCTCTCAGGGGCGTGAATCTGACAAACGCTGTTGAGTTGTGAAGGTGCGGTCGGTGGTGCCCGTGGCTGGATTCGAACCAGCGACGACCGGGTTAGAAGGCCGGTGCTCTGTCCGCTGAGCTACAGGGGCGGGATCTGGCGGATGATGTGGTGGACGATGCAGGCGGTGACGATCACCGCGGCGCAGACGATGACCGCGAGCGTGGTGGGCAAAGTGAGCCCGGCCGCGAGGATCGCGACCACGGCGAGCACCCAGATCAACTTGCGCGCCTGTCGATGCGGGTGACGTTCGACTTCGCGGCCTGGTGCTCGCACTTCTGGCGGAACACCCAAGCGGCCAGGCACGGCTCGGCGATGAGCCACGGCCCGCCCTTCTTTCGCTGAACCCCGTGGAGTTCACCGGCGCGGCATGCGTCGCGGATTGTCTCCGGGTGCCGGCGGGACACGTTCGCCGCCTCCTCCGAGTTGTAGAGGTTCATGACCGCACCAGCCCCATCGACTCGAAGATCTGGTCAAAGACCGGGAGGTCGCGGCGGGTGTACCCGTAGACCTGCTGGATGGTGCCGTTGATCGTGCGCGGCACCTTCAGCGGCTCAACCCCGTGCTTCGCGATGTATGCGCCCTTCAGCCGCTTGCCGAACGAGGACCGGATGCGCACCCGCTCGACGCGGCTGACACCGGCCTCGTCGAGGTACGACTCCACGTCCACCGGCATCGTCTCGGGATCGAGTTCCGGCTCCACGCCGAGGGCCTGGGCGATGAGGAATCGGCCCTGCACCTCGAGGTAGTGCTCGTCCACGATGCCCTTCAGTGCGGACAGGACACCGGCCTGGGATTGCGCACGGCGGGCGAGAACGTCGAGCTGATCCACCGTCGCCGCGGGGTTGATCGCGCCACCCTCGTGAAAGTAGGCATCGAGCGCGTCGGCTGCCTCCGACTGGAATGCGTCGAGGACCGGACGAACCTCGGGAGCGACACGCGACGGCTCGATGGTCGCGAGCCACATGGTGAAAGTACGGCGGTCGATCATCGCCATCTCGCGAGACTTGCCGTCGTCAGCAACCGTGGCCTTCAAGACCACGGTTGCCCAGGTCTTCTCACGCAGCTTCTTAAGTTGGCGAGAGTAGTCGACGCCGATGTTGTCGCAGGCGTGACGTATAGAGACGAGGAACCCGTCACCGTCGCGCTGGGCGACGAGCTCGGTCTCGTGGAATGGGATGCGTTCGATCACGGTCGCCATGACTACGCCGCCTTCGATTCGATGATCGTGACCGGGTAGGTGATGGCAGTGAGTGGGACTGCGAGCGCAGCAGCGAGACGGTGCAGGACGGCGGGCGAAGGCTGCCTCTGGCCGTTCTCGATCTTGGTGAGGTAGCCCGGGTCGATCTCAGCGCGCGTCGCCAAAGCACTCGGTCGGTAGCCCCGGAGCTCTCGGATCACTCGCACGCTCTCGCCGTTGAGGCGGAAGGTCTGGTTCGTCATGAGGAAATAGTAAGCGGCAAAAAGCGGCAATGCGAGGCTAGGCAAGGAATTACTTCCGCGTGTCGCACGTTTCCGGGGAACTTGGTTTGTATTTATTGCCGCGCCTTGCCTAAGCTAGGGCCGTGGACACCGGAAAAGACCCTCGCAGCTTTCGTCATGCCCTCGGCTACAGCCAGGGGGAGCTCGCTGAAGCGCTGGATGTTTCGCCAAGGACGGTGCGTAACTGGGAGGCGCACGGCGCTTTCCCGGCGAAGTACGTTGATCGACTTGCCCGCCTCGTGGAGAAGCGCGATGCTGCATACGCTGAGATGGAGCCTGCGGAGCCGCGGCCGGAAGACGATGACGAGAACATGAGCCAGTTCGCGCTCTCAATGTTCAAAGCTTCTCGAATGCTTGACGAGACCGCCTCGCCGCAGGAACTGCTCGAGAGGCATAGAGCGATTTTCGAGTCCGCGATGCTCGCTCTCGACTATGTCGACGTGCTCGTGGAGGCAAAGGTGAGTCGAGACTTACCAGCATCAATCTTGAGCGCCGTAATGGACGGAATCGTACAGACCGGAACCCTGGTGATGATCGCAGCATCGGACGATGAGGCGATGTCGGGCTTTTTGTTCCGAATGTCGAGCATCCGTGAGAGGTCCGAGTCTCTGCCCGCGCGTGCTGCCGACCCCAGGCTTGATCGCGACCGTCGCAGTACCCGTGTGAGTCGTTTGCGTGATACTGAGCCCCCCTCTAAGCCGAGTGAGCCTGAGGCGGGGGACTCGCCTGAGGCCCCCGATCCAGAGCACGAGCACGAGCAGCAATAACCTTCCGATCGCCGGTCATGTGCCCGCAGAAACAAACTAGCCGCCCGTCGCTTGAAAATGATTCGGGCGGCATCAACCGAAGGATAATCACATGGTGCTCAAGAAGACGTCCGTCACGATCCTCGACTTCGACCGCGAGACTGCCCAGGACGAGCCCGGCGTCATCACCGTCGCTGAGCTTCTCGAATTCGCAGACGCTGTGCGCGCCGCGGAGCTCAGCCCTGACGACGAGATCCAGATCATCACCTTCGACTACGAGGGCGCACCTGTACCGATCGGGTTCAAGATCGAGAGCAGCAATGCCCTGGACTGAAACGCTCCGCTCCGGCCGGTACCAGGCGCTCTACCGGACGGCTTCCGGCGAGCGCCGATCTGCAGGATCGTTCGACCACAA
This sequence comes from Herbiconiux sp., assembly GCF_004297105.1. GTDB lineage: Bacteria > Actinomycetota > Actinomycetes > Actinomycetales > Microbacteriaceae > Herbiconiux. The sequence continues at coordinate 313,914 of NZ_SCVE01000020.1, read as the reverse complement.
GAAGGCGGCCATCGCCGCCGCTACGGTGGCTGAAGAGAACTCCCGGAAGGTCGGGTGGCGTGACCCGAAGGTCGCGCAGCAGACGTGGCGTGAGTGGGCTGCCGAGTGGTGGCCGACGCGCACGGTCGCGCCTGGCACGCTGAAGACGGATGCGGGACGCCGGGACGGACGGCTGATGCCGAAGTGGGGCGATGTCCGGCTCTGTGACATCACTCGCCACGAGGTGAAGAAGTGGGCGGGGGAACTGCGCGACGAGGGCTTATCTCCGGCGACCGTGCAGCGCACCGTGCACCTGCTCTCGGCATCGCTCACCGCGGCCGTGGATGCTGAGATTCTGCCCGGGAACGTGGCCTACCGGCTCCGACTCCCGCCTGCAGACAACACCAAGGAGCGCTACCTCACGAAGAAGGAGCAGGGGCGGCTCCTCGCCCAGTTCGAAGACGACTCCGTCGACCAGGCCCTCGTAGCCCTGCTCCTCGGCACAGGCCTGCGGTGGGGCGAAGCGGTCGGGTTGCAGGTGAAGCGGGTAGATCTGCAGCGAAAGATGTTGCGGGTCGCTGAGGTGTGGGACAACAAGAGCCGTGAGCTCAAGGCCTACCCGAAGAGCAAGCGGCGTCGCGACGTTCCGATCCCTCCGTGGGTCGCCAGGCGCATCAAGCCGCTCATGAAGAACAGCGCCAGCGGGTTCGTGTTCGAGATCGACGGAAACGTCATCGACTACTCGAACTGGCGCAACCGGGCATGGTCTAACGCGATCATCGGCGCGCACCTCGACGACGGCGAGGTCACCATCCACACCCTGCGCCACACCTACGCCTCCATGCTCGTCCAGGCGGGACGGTCGCTCGAGGAGATCGGAAAGCTCCTCGGCCACCTTTCACCGTTGACCACACAGCGGTACAGCCACCTCGCGAAGGTCGCTAGCGACGAGGTGCTCGACGCTCTCAGCGACCCCACTCAGAAGCCCAAGAAGGCTCCGAAGCGCATGGCAAATGCATGGCAAACCGATCGTTTACGAGGCGGTTCGGGACTGTACCGCGCTGTAGACAATCGGGCATCAAAGCCTCACTGACCGGGCATTTCCTTCACCAGACTGTACGGTGCCGTAATCGGCTTTACGGCCCCGCGTTCCCTCATAATCCGTCGGTCACGGGTTCAAGTCCCGTCCGCCCTACTCTGCACCTCGACAGGTGTTGAAATCTGCCGCGCGGTGCGGAAGGGTTGACGCATGTACGTCATCGTCTCCGTCCTGTTCCTCGCCCTGACGGTGTTCGCGCTGGTCGACATCATCACTCGCCACGACGGTCAGGTGAAGCATCTGCCGAAGGTGGTCTGGGTGCTGCTCGTGGTGTTCATCCCGCTGATCGGCATCATCCTGTGGTTCACGATCGGCCGGGAATACGACGGCTCGCGCCGGGAGGCCATCAGCTTCGGCGATCCGCGACGGTGGTCGCGCGAGCAGCCGGTGCAGCAGCGTCCAGCGTTCGACACCCGCAGCACGGAGCAGCAGCTCGCCGACCTTCAATCGGAGATCGACTACTACAGCCAGCACGGCGTCGAGCGCCCCGAGCGGCCGAAGGGCCCGGAGACCGGCACCTAGCCGAGCGCCCGGCCTGCGCCCTCAGGCCAGCACGAACGCCATCAGCATCAAGGCGGCCGAGACGCCCATGCTCGCGACCTCGACCGAGGGCACGATCGCACGGGCCCGCGTGCCCCACCCCGCGATCCGCGGCGAGGTCGGCCGCGGCCTCAGCCGCACCGCGAGCTGCAGGCTGAAACCGACATAGGCCAGCACCGCGATTCCCACGACGGCGCCCAGGGTTCCGGATGCCGCGCCACCGGCGTGATGCGCCAGCGCGGGCGATGCGGATGTCGCTGCGACCCCACCCCCCGATGGCGTCCCCATCACGAGCAGCAGTGCCGCCGTGACGATCAGGCCGAGAGCACCGTGGATCCCCATGATCCGCCCCTGATGCGTGCCGTGATGAGCCGGAGGCGTCCGACTCGTCACGAACGACGTCACCAGCGCGGTGAGCACGAGCAGCGTGGCCCAGGCGAAGGCGGGCAGCCCCATCATCCGTGTCGACGCATCGAGCATCGCGGCGAGCATCACGAGCGCCGCCACCGCCGCGATCACCCGCCCGGCCCGGCGCGTGCCGATCACACAGCACGCGCCGACCGTGGCGGGAACGAGCGCCCCCGCGTGCAGCAGTTCACCCACGAGGAGCTCCTGTTCTCGTCGAGCGGGCGCGTCAGTGAGCGGCGTGGCCGTCGTGCGACGCGTGGCCGGCCGGATGGGCCTCTCCCGTGGCGTGCTCCGACACCGCGTCGATCGCGTGGTGGGCGCAGTGATCGGCCGATGACCCCGCCGACGAACCCGGTGCCGGCACATTCAGGGCAGGGTTGCGGTCGAAGAAGCCGTAGGGCTTGAGCGTGAACTTCGCGTAGTCGACCGGCATCACGGGCCAGTCCTCGGGCCGCGGGAAGTGGGTCGGGCCGAACGTGTGCCACAGCACGATGTCCTCGCCGTCGATGGGGGCGTCATCCGCGATGAAACGGGTGATGCCGTCGCCACCCGGATTCTGGTGCACGAAGTCGCCCGCCGCGTACCGCTCGGCCGGGTCGTACGCGGTCACGAAGAGGTGCTTCGTGGCGAACTCCGCGCGCCGCGCAATCGACGACGACGGGTCGGCCAGCAGCGTCGGCGACTCGGTCGGCAGAAGTACGTAGCCGGTCGGCCGCCCCATCGCGTTGGTCTCCGAGGCGTTGGTGACATGCCAGGCACGCCCCACCGAGGCATCCGCCACCCTTCCTGACGACCCCTCGGTGGTGAGCCGCGTGACCGCCTTCGTGAAGGCGTTGCCGTGCTCGTTGCCCGGGCCGACGGGCACCCGCACCGCGTCGACCTCGTCGACCGCGTTCGCGACACCGTCGACCATCATGTCGAGGCGCGCCGAGAACAGGTGCTGGTGATACGGGCCGCCGAGGCCGGGAGCGACCTCCGAGGCGTACGGATAGTCGGCTCCCGCCTCGTCGAGTCCCGGGTACGCCGACGTGAACAGCACGCCCGTGAGCTTCGCCTCGCACTCGATGGTGCCGTCGAGGTAGAGGTACCAGTAGAACCCGTAGTCGTAGTTGCCCACGGTCGTGAAGAACGAGATCACGAGCCTGCGCGACCGCCGCACCTCGTTCGACCCGGTGAACATGTCGGAGTGCTTCCACAGCGTGCCGAAGTCCTCCTCGTGCATGCAGATGCCGTTCGCGATGGTGAACGGGTTGCCGAGCTCGTCGGCCAGCACGGCGTCGAAGTAGTGGATCTCGCCCACGCAGTCGCAGCCGAGCGCGAGCGAGTTCGTGAAGCGGCCGAACAAGTACTCGCCAGTGTCGAAGTAGTTCTGCCAGAACCGCACGGGCGACGGGTCTCCGTAGGGCACGAGCATCTCATCGATCGACGCCCGGTAGATGATGGGCCGGGTCTGGCCGGATGCCGCATCCGCCCAGCCGAGCTGCCGCAGCACGAGCCCCTCCCGCGTGTCGAAGCCCACCTTGAAGCGCCAGTTGCCCCACGAGACGTCTTCCCCGTCGACCGTGAACGACGGGCCCTCGGGCTGCGTGATCACGATCGGCGTGAGTGTGTCGAGCGGCGGGCCCTGGAGCTCGGGGTCGTCGAAATTGCCCGACGTGGCGGGGACCGGCAGATCGGCGGCGTCGATCAGCCGCGTGACCGAACGCGTCGCCGTGTCGACATAGGCCGAGAGTCCGTCGACGGGGTGTGCCCACGGGTGGTCGCTCGGCGAATCCATGCGGAACGCCAGCACGCGCAGGATGCGGCGCCCCTCCTCCTCGGGGAACTCGTAGTAGCCCGCCGACAACGGCACGCAGATGACGTTGTCGACGGTGAGGCCGCGACGGTGGAGCGCCGCCACCCAGCGCTCGTCGTCGGCCACGATCTGCGCGATGGCATCGAACTCCTCGATCAGCACCGGCAGCTGTCCGGTCGAACCGTCGAGCACGGCCGTGGAGATGATCTCTCCGCCACCGATAGAAACCACGTTGTCGGTCGACCGGCCCGTGGCCATGTCGAGCAGCATCACCCGCGCCCGGCGATCGGGCAGCTCACCGTCTCCGGCCTCCCAGGCCAGCACGTCTCGCTTGTGCGGCTCATCGAGTCCGACGTAGGCGAAGCGGGTCGTAGCGGTGAAATCCGGCGCGGCGCTCACGATGTCGCGGATGGCCGTGAACTCGGCGGCGGTGAGGCTGGCGAGCGGATGCAGCGTACCCGAGCCGCCGCCCGTTGCGGGGTTTGAGGCATCCGAGGTGGTCAAATCGAGATCGGCGATGGTCATGATGCGGTTCCTTACTGGTGGTGAGGGTGATGAGAATCGAAATGGAGGCGACGGATGTCGCTCAGCCCGCGAGCGCGTCCGGCACGGTGGCGGCGCTGGAGTCGCTGATCGCCTCGGTGATGCGCTCGTACACGGCCGGCTTCGTGCGCTTGAGCACGGCCGCCTGCACGAGTCCGAAGACCGGGAAGACGACGATCAGTGCCAGGAGGGCGATGCTGACCCCGCCGAACACCGGCGAGCCGGCGCCGTCGACATCGCCGACCATGATCGGGAAGTAGGCGATGATCACCACCGCCGAGCCGATCAGGCCGATGAAGCCGAGTGCGGGGGCGATGACGGTGTTCCAGAGGCGGGTGTCCTGCTTCGTGCGGGCGAAGTAGACGATCACGGCCAGCGAGGTGATGCCCATGAGGATGGCGATCGCGAGGGTGGCCACCCCGGCGAACCAGGTGAAGACCTGCAGCACGGGGTCGAGTGCGAGAACGGCGAACACCACGATCAGAACGGCCGCGGTGACCGTCTGCACGACCGAGGAGGTGTGCGGCGAGAGGTGCTTGGGGTGCACTCGGCCGAGCACGTTCGGCAGCACGCCCGCGTTCGACATGGAGTGCTGGTAGCGGGTGATCACGTTGTGGAACGACAGAACGCAAGCGAACATCGAGGTGATGAGGAGGATGTTGATGATGACCTCGCCCACCACACCCAGATACTTGGCGGTGGTGACGATGATCATGGCGCCCGGGTCGTCGGCGGCGACCCCGAGAACGTTGTCGGGCCCCCACGCCATCACGAGTCCCCACGACGCGAGCGTGTAGAACACGCCGATGCCGATGACCGCGGTGTAGGTGGCGCGGGGGATGGTGCGGCGGGGGTCTTTGGCCTCGTCGCGGAAGATCGCGGTGGCCTCGAACCCGATGAACGCGGCGATGGCGAACATCAAGCCCACGCCCGGAGCACCCGAGAAGATGTTCGAGGGCATGAACGGCTCGGCCGACAGGCCCTGCTCACCCCCGGAGAACACGATGGCGGCCACGAGCACGAGAACGATGCCGACCTCGCCCACCAGCAGCACCCCCAGCACCCGGCTGGAGAGGTCGATGTGCCGGTAGCCGAGAAAGCCCACGATGGCGATCACCGCGAGGGAGTAGAGATACCAGGGGATGTCGGGGCCGCCGAGCCCGGTGACGGTCACCTGCAGGATGTAGCCGATGTACCCGTGCACGCTCACCTGGATGGCGGTGTACGTGAGCAGGGCGAGGAAGGCGCTGGCCAGGCCCGCCGGCTTGCCCAGCCCGTAGCCCACGAAGGTGAAGAATGCGCCCGGTTTCGGCACGTGGCGCGTCATGGCCGCCAGCCCCACGGCGAACAGAAGCAGGATGACCGCCGACACGGCGTAGAGACTCGGGAACCCCACTCCGTTGCCCAAGAGGATGCCGAGCGGCGCCGCACCTCCGACGACGGTCAGCGGTGCCGCGGCGGCGACCACCATGAACACGATCGCGGTGACGCCGAGCGATCCCTTCAGGGTGCGGGAGTGAGGTGTGCCGGTCGCGGCGGCGGGATCTTTGGTGACGGACATGGCGATCTCTCCTCGGGGATGGGATGGGGATGGGCGGCTTGCCGTCCACTGTGCTCCGCTCCCGTTGCGGGCCTGTCACCGCCGTATGAAGGTTCGCTGCCTCCCGAATGAGACGGTGCCGCCGCTGGTGTCTCATTTGAAGAACACGCAGCCGAAACATCCGTGTCGCACGACCGCAATGTGCGGCTCGTAGCCTGAGCGCGTGACAGCACTCGGTCGCGCGATCTCCGACCCCACCCCCGTTCCCGGCATCGGCCACCGTTCTCCCGTCGACGGTCTCCAGCGCCGCAGTGTCGGCTTCGTCGATGTGCTCGCCCAGTCGGTCTCGGCCGTCGCTCCGTCAGCTGCGGCGACCACCATCCCGATGCTCGTGGCCGTGGTCGCGGGCGGGGCCACGCTGTGGGCCCTGGCCGTCGCGATGGTGCTGTCGCTGCTCGTGGCGACCTCGGTGAATCAGTTCACCCGGCGTATCGCCGCCACCGGGTCGCTGCACACCTACGTGTCCCGTGGGCTCGGAACGGGCACCGGATTCCTGGCGGGCACCGCCATCCTCATCGGCTACGCCTTCATCGCGATGTTCGCGCTGGCCGGGGCGGGCTACTACCTCAGCATCCTCCTCGACCGGCTGTGGCCGGGCGCGGCGCAATCGCCCGCGCTGCTCATGGTGCTCATCGCCGCGATGGCCGCCGTGGTCCTCGTGGTGGTCGTGCGCGGCATCCGGATCTCGGCACGGATCACCATGGTGATCGAAGCCGCGTCGGTGGCCATCATCCTGGTCCTCGTGGTGAGTCTGCTGGTGGTCACGGCACCCCGGGTCGGTTCGGGGTTCGACTGGAGCACGCTCAGTCTCGCCGATTCCACCCCGTCGAACTTCGCCGTGGGTGCCGTTCTCGCGCTCACCGCGTTCGTGGGCTTCGAGAGCTCGTCGACGCTCGGCGTCGAGGCGAAGAAGCCGTTCGCGAGCATTCCGCGCGCCGTGGTGTGGACGGTGATCGTCTCCGGCTCGCTGTACCTCGTGGCCACCTACAGCCAGATGGTGGGCTTCTCGGCACTCGGCCTCTCGCTCGGCTCCACCGACTCGCCCGTGAACACGCTCTCCAGCGCCTACGGGGTGGAGTGGATGGGCCTGCTGCTCGACGTGAGCATCGCGGCCTCGTTCCTCGCCTGCGCGATCGCCTCCACCACCGCCCTCGCGCGCGTGCTGTTCGCCATGGGGCGCGAAGACGTGCTGCCATCGGGACTCGGCCGCACTCACGCGCGCTTCCGCACCCCCTGGGTGGCGGCAGTCTGGTCGGTACCGATCGTTGCAGCCGTGCCGATCGCGACGGTGGCGCTCGGCGCGGGACTGTGGCCGACGATGGAGACCCTGATCGTGGTCGCCGCAGCCGGCTACATCGTGGCCTACGTTCTGGTGTGCCTCGCCGTACCGGTCTTCCTGCGGCGGATCGGAGAGCTCACGACCGGCGTCGCCGTGCGATCACTCACCGCCGCCGGTCTGCTCGCGGTGGGCATCGTCGTCTACCTGGCGGTCGAGTTCCCGAGCGCGCGCTGGGCGGGCGCGCTCACGTTCGTGCTGCTCATGGTGTCGGGTGGCGTCTACTTCGCGATCCGCCGGCACCGGCGGCCCTGGCTCGCGCGCACGATCGGGGTCTACGACGAGCCGGTGTCCGACGACGTTCTCGGCGGAGGGGCGGTCGAGCCCGAGTGAGTTTCGGCGTGCGCGATGACTCCCAGGAGGACGGATCCCGTCGGCCGCCCGATCTCCGCGCCCGCCAGCCCAAGGCCGTGCATTCGGCGCTCGCCGTGCTCGAAGAGGTCGCCCGTTGTGGTGCGGGGGTGACGGCGCACCAGGTCTCCGAGAACCTCGGGCTCCCGCGCGCGACGGCCTACCGTCTCATCAACCTCCTCGTGCAGGACGAGTACCTCGTGCGCATGCCCGACCTCCGCGGCTTCACCCTCGGCCGCAAGGTGGTCGAGCTCGCCCACCTCGTGGCCCCGGTGCCGCCTCCCCGGGCCGCGGTGGCGGTCGTGGAGGAGTTGCGGGCGAGCATCCGGGGCGGCGTACATCTGGTGCGCTACGAGGGCGATCGGATGCGTGTGGTCGACGCCGATCCCGACTTCCCACTGGCCGACGAGGGCCGGCTGCTCGCCGAACTCGACGTCTCCGCCGTCGGACGCCTGCTCCTGGCCGAGCTGCTGCGCACGGGGGCACCGCTGCCGGCCGACCTGAGTGCCGCCACGCGGTCGTCGCCGGGGAGCCTGGAAGCGATCCGCCGCGAGTACGAACGCACCGGTCGTGCCCGCCAGCTCGACGCCTTCACCGCGGGCTTCGGATGCCTCGCCCTCCCGATCCGCGGGCCGGGCGGTGAACTCGTGGCCGGCCTCGCTCTCTCCGCCCCTCGTGTGCGGATCGAACAGCCCGGCATCCTGCTCGATCAGCTCGCCGACGGAGCGCGCCGCCTCGCACCTCTGCTGCGCTGAGCCGCTCGCGCGCTCGCGCATCGTGTCGACTGCGCCTATCGTGGAAGAAGGGCGACGACGCCACGGTGGGCGAGCCGCGTTCGACGTGGAGCCCGTCCGAGACGGGAGACGTGTGCGCGACACCAGAGACGATCGGAGCTTCGACTCCCGCTTCGACGCGGTCTTCCAGCCGGGCTTCGACGAGACCGCCGGCGACCTGCCGGTGTTCGAGAGCGACGACGTCGCGATCGGCGATGGTCCGCGCGATCCAGCTGTCGTGCCAGGGTCTCGACGGCTGCGTCTGATCGACCGCTTCGTGATCGCCCTCTGGGTCATCGGCGCCCTGATGATCGTCCTCGGCGTCGCCGCTTCCTCGGTCACGACCGGCTACTACGGCGGGTCTCTGATCGAATTCACACCTGACTTCTTCATGATCTCCGTGTTGTCTTTATCGTCACAGTGGCTCGTCCCGGTCGGGCTGGTCACGCTGGTGGGAACCGTGTTCCTGCTCGCCGTTCGTTGGGAGCGCCGTCCATGACCCCAGAAGGTTCCGTCCAGACATCCGCCGCGCCGGCGCCCCCGACAGACGCTCCCCTCACCCTCGACGAGTTCCGCGACCTCACTGGTGCCATCCTGCAGAACCTCGAGAGCGTCATCGACGGCAAGACCGAGGCGGCCACGCTCGCCCTCATCGTGCTGATCGCCGAGGGACATCTCCTCGTCGAGGATGTTCCGGGCGTCGGCAAGACCACTCTGGCCAAGGCGCTGGCGACGAGCGTCGGATGCTCGGTGAGCCGCATCCAGTTCACTCCCGATCTGCTGCCCTCCGACGTCACCGGCGTCTCCATCTACAACCAGAGCGACCACGCCTTCGAGTTCAAACGCGGTGCCGTGTTCGCCAACATCGTCATCGCCGACGAGATCAACCGCGCATCGCCGAAGACGCAGTCCGCCCTGCTCGAGTGCATGGAGGAGGGGCAGGTCTCCGTCGACGGCACCACGCATCCCCTCGAACCGCCGTTCATCGTGGTGGCCACGCAGAATCCCATCGAGATGGAGGGGACCTACGCTCTGCCCGAGGCGCAGCGCGACCGTTTCATGGCCCGCCTCTCGATGGGGTATCCGGATGCCGCGGCCGAACTCTCGATGCTGCACCACCGCGAGCAGGCGAGCCCCCTCGACCGGCTCACCGCCGTGGTCGACAAGCCGCAGCTGGCCGCGCTCATCGCGACGGCGCGGTCGATCTACGTCAGTCGCGCCGTCGAGTCCTACGTCGTGTCGATCGTGCAGGCCACGCGCAGCCACCCCGAGTTCCGTCTGGGCGCGAGCCCGCGCGGCACCCTTCACCTGGTGCGCGCGGCGAAGGTGCTCGCGGCCCTCAAGGGGCGCGAGTTCGTGGTGCCCGACGACATCAACGACCTCGTGGTGCCCGTGCTGGCGCACCGTATCGTGGCCACCCGCCGGGCGGCCAGCGACACCAAGGGCGGCGCGAGCACGGCGATCGGCGCCGCATTGAGAGCCATCGTGGCGTCGACGCCGGTTCCGCTCAACCGTTCGCGGTCGGTCTGACCTCGCTGCGACTGCACACCCGTGAACCCGTGACGCCCTCCCGACCGCGCTCGTCGCTCCCGCACCTCACCGTGCGGGGGTGGGGCCTGGTCGCGGCCGGGGTGCTGGCTCTCATCGCCACCCAGGTGTTCCGCCGTCAGGAACTCGCGTATCTCGCCTGCTTCCTCCTCGCGCTGCCCGTCATCGCTCTCATCTGGGTGGCGCTCCGGCGGCTCGCCATCACCGTGCGCCGGCGACTCGACCCCGAGTCCGGTGCAGTGAACCAGGCGGTGACCGCCAGCGTCTTCCTGCAGAACTGGGGCAGCTTGCGCACGCCATCTGCACTGTGGACGGATGCCGCATCCTTTCCGCTCGATGCCACCGATCCGGCGGCGCTCCCGCCTCTTCCCGCGTTCAGCGCCACCGTCGCCGATGAACCCGTCGCGCAGGTCGTGCGCTACCGTCTCGACACGCGGTATCGCGGCGTGCACGAGCTCGGACCGTTCACGATCATCGTCTCCGACCCGTTCGGCTGCGCCGTGCGACGCCTCAGCCTCGGCGTCACCGACACGGTTCTCGTCACCCCCCATGGTGTTCGAGCTCGCCCGGATCGACCTGCGGCTGTCGACCGGCGACGGCGCGGAGCAGGTGTCCCGCCGCCTCGTGGGGGCGGGGGAGCAGGATGTGATCGCGCGCAAATACCTGCCCGGCGACTCGATGCGGCGCGTGCACTGGCCGGCCACGGCCAAGCACGGCGAACTGATGGTGCGGCAAGACGACCAGCGCAACGATCAAGACGCGGTGATCCTGCTGGACGCGCACTCCTTCGACCGGGCGGGCGACGACCGGCCCGACGAGGCGTTCGAGTGGGCGGTGAGCGCGGTGGCGTCCATCGCGCTGCACCTCATGAACGAAGGCTACGGTGTGCGTCTCGTCGGGCACACGTCAGGGGCAACCGGGGCTTCGGCATCCCACGACGAGGTGTTCACCCTGCCCCACGGCAGGTCGCGGGTCGTGCTCGACCTCGCCCACGCCTCCGTCGACGCCCTGCACGACTCCAGCGACTTCCGGGCCGCCGTGGAGGAGGCTGCACTCACCTCCCCGGATGCGCCACCCGTGTTCGCCCTGGTCTCCGCGCGCGGTGGAGCGGCGGAGCGCATCCGTGATCTGGCGGCGATGTCGTCGCATCCGGTGGTCTTCGTCGTCGACGCTGGGCCCGTGCCGCTGGGGCGGCAGGCTGCGGTGCCGAGCGCGGCCACGGCCGAGCTCCGGGCCGCCGGCTGGACCGTGGTCGACTGCCACCCCGGCGACTCCCTCCCGGCGCTGTGGAAAGCGCTGGGCGAAGCACGAGGTCTCGCGTGAACGCGGCAGCCGCCCGGAGCTCCCGCCCGTCGGCGGCGGCCCTGCGGCGCGGCGAGCGCGCCGGTGCGTGGAAGAGCACGCTCGCGGTCTTCGGCACGCTCGGCGCGGCGCTGCTCGGTCTGGGACCCCTTCTGCAGGGTGTCGACTGGTGGTTCGGCACGATGCTCATGGTGGCCGTGCTGCTCGCCGTGATGGCGGTTCTGCGGGCCCGCGGCGCCTCCGAGGTCGTGGTGGTGAGCGTCGCGGCGGTGGTCTGGGGCGCCCTTGTCGTGCTGCTCTACGCGGCCTCCACGGTGTGGCTCGTGTTCCCGACACTCTCGACCCTCACCGAGATCTCGAACGATCTCTCCGATGCGCGGCTCTCGATCGCCGTGCAGGAGGTGCCCGCGGTGGCGGATGCGCCCATCACGCAGCTGCTCGTGATGTCGCTCGGCCTCATCGCCATCGTCACCGACGAGCTGGCCACCGGTCTCCGCGCGCCGGCGGTCGCCGGCATCGGCCCGCTCGCCGTGCTCGCGATCGCACCTCTCGTGCGGCGGAGCGAGCCGAACGTGTCGGTCTATCTGCTCACGGCCGTGGCGTTCCTCGTGTTGCTCTGGTGCAGCGCACGCATCGGCACGGAGCACCGCTTCCGGTGGCAGGCCAGGGCAGGCGGGCGCAACCCGCTGCTGGCGGTCGGTCTCGGGGTGGGAGCCCTGGCCGCGCTCGTGGCGCTGCCCACGGTCACCCCGGGCCTCACAGCCGAATCCTTGGCCGACGACGGCGCGGGGGGCCGGTTCCCGACGGTCTACGCCACGGGCGTCGACCCCACCATCCAGCTCGGTCGCGATCTGCGCCGCAGCGATCCGGTTCTCTCCCTCACCTACAGCACGACCTCCGAGAAGGGGCTCTACCTCAAGATGGTGAACCTCGGGGAGTTCACGGGCGACACCTGGGAGCCGGAGACACCCCTCGGCGCGGTCGGGTACTCGGGGCAGGATTTCGGCACCCCACCGGGCTTGGCCGCCGACGTGCCCGTCGTCGAATCGAGCACCTCCATCTCTATCCAGGCACTCCGCAGCGACTGGCTGCCGTTGCCGTACCCCACGTCGCGGGTCGACGGGCTCGCCGGTGACTGGCTGCTGACGCCGAGCACGTTCACCGTCACGAACCTGCAGGGCGATACGCAGGGTCACGACTACGAGGTCGAGTCGCAACTCGTGCAACCCACGGCCGAGCAACTCGCCGCAGCGGGCGCCACGGTCCCGGATGCCATCGCGCCGTTCCTCTCGGTGCCCTCGGACCTGCCGGCCATCATCTCCGACACCGCGGCCCAGGTGGCGAGCGGCGCCGCAACGAACTACGACCAGGCGGTGGCGCTCCAGGAGTACTTCCGCGGCGGGCAGTTCCGCTATTCGCTGAGCGCCCCGGAGGCCGGCGGCTACGACGGCGACAACGCCACGATGATCGCGGCCTTCTTGGAGCAGAAGGAGGGCTACTGCGTCCACTTCGCGTCGGCGATGGCCGTGATGGCGCGCACCCTCGGTATCCCGTCGCGCATCGCGATCGGTTACGCACCCGGTCAGACGGCGGATGCCACCACCGACGGCCGTCCCGTCTACGAGGTCTACACCGATCAACTGCACGCCTGGCCCGAGCTCTACTTCGACGGCATCGGCTGGCTGCCGTTCGAACCCACCCCCGGTCTCGACATCACCCCGCCCGACTACAGCCTCCCCGACTACGCACAATCGGGCAGCACGGGTGCTTCGGCGGCTCCGACGCCGGCCAGCACGTCGACGGCGAACCCGGCTGACCGGCCCGACCAGCCCGACCAGGCGGTCGCGCAGACGCCGGAACAGGTCACCTTGGCCCAGGTGCGGGGATGGGGAGTGTTCGCCGCCATCCTCGGCGGTGCGGCCGCGATCGTGCTTCTGCCGTTCAGCGTGCGCCGGTTGCGTCGCCGAAGCCGCCTGCGCCGGCTCCCCGAGGCGGATGCCCCCGCCACCCTGGCGTGGACGGAGCTCGAAGACACCCTCGACGACTACCGTGCGCCGCGTTCGGCCGGCGACACCCTGCAGGCCGCCGAGCGCCGCCTGATCGACGATCTGTCGTTGAACGAGGAGCTCGTCGGTCGACTCCGTCTCGACGTGGAACGGGAGCAATACGCGGGCGGCCGGGCGTCGTCACCGACATCCGACCGAGCACGGGTGCGCGACGATCTCCTGGCCCTCATCGCCCAGCTCGAGGCCCGGGCGAGCACCGGGGAACGGATGCGGGCACGCCTGCTCCCGGTGTCACTCCTGCGCCGGCGCAGGACGTCGGCCTCGGCGGGGTCGCTCGTTCCGTAGCGGGCGGGCCAGCGCCTCGGCGCCTCCCGGCCATGCCTCGAGTTCGTCGATCCAGGCGAGCGCCGCGTCCGCGAGATGCCGGTCGGCGGCGGCCGGAGCGGTTCCGGCATTCGCGGTGGCAGTCTCTCGGACGATCTCCCACGCGCCACGGTAGCGGGGGAGCAGGTCACCGAATCCACTCCCGGCGAGGCTCGAGGTGAGCAACAGCTTGAAGCGCATGTCGCTCCAGGCCGATGGGGCGTCGACGTCGATCTCAGCGAGCCAGGAGTCGCGTTCGCGGCGCCCGGCGGGGGTGAGCCGGTACAGGGGGAGGCCGTCATCCGTGGTGTCGGATGCCTCGACGAGCCCGGCCGTGCGCAGCCGCTCGAGGGTGGAGTAGATCTGTCCGACGTTGATGCGCCCGGTGCGGTCGGTGCGCTCTTCGAGCTCGGAGTGCACCTGGAGGCCGTACGCATCCGCTTCACCGAGGATCACGAGGATTCCGGCCCGGATCGACACGGCAGGCCTCCCTCGCGACCGTCAGCTGTCTGCGACGGAATTACTCACTCAGTATAGGTCTGGGAGTTCGCGACATCCGTGTTACATCGTTGTGATTCGGCGGATTGCTCGGGCATAATGGCAGCACAACTGAAGATCCATGCCGCCAGGCAGCCGCTCCGTTCACAGGTCGTTGGGGAAGACGTACCTCACGAATGGAGAGAAAAATGGCGGCAATCGTTGCACGCGGAGTGGTCTACGTCCACTCTGCTCCTCGCGCGCTCTGCCCCCACGTCGAGTGGGCCGCAGGTCGCGCCATCGGTCGTGCAGTGAACTTCGATTGGATCGAGCAGCCCGTGCTCCGCGGTTCTCAGCGCGCCGACTTCTTCTGGGAGGGCGCACCAGGAACAGGTGCCGCCATCGCGTCGGCGCTGCGTGGCTGGGAGCATCTGCGCTACGAGGTCACCGAAGACGCCTCGGAGGGCACCGACGGTGGCCGCTGGATGCACACGCCCGATCTCGGCATCTTCTACGCCCAGGTGGATGCGGGGGGCAACACGGTCATCCCCGAAGACCGCATCCGTCACGCCATGGAAGCAGCGGGCACCAACGCCCTCGACCTGCACCGCGAACTCCGGCTCGCCCTCGGCCAGGCGTGGGACGACGAGCTCGAACCCTTCCGCTACGCCAGCGACATGTCTCCGGTGATTTACCTCCACCGCGGCGTCGGCTGATCCTCTTCGCGACTCGCCAAAAAACGCCCTAAAAGCTGCGCTTTAGGGCGTTTTTTGGCGAGTCGCCAGGAGGTCAGGCGGTTTTGAAGGCCACGACCGAGTTGTGGCCGCCGAATCCGAAGGAGTTCGAGATGGCCACGACGTCGCCGGCCGGCAGGGCGCGCGGCTCGCGCACCACGTCGAGGGGGATGTCGGGGTCTTGCTCCGAGAGGTTGATGGTGGGGGGAGCGATGCGCTCGTGCAGAGCCAGCACGGTGAAGATGGCCTCGATACCGCCGGCGCCACCCAGCAGGTGACCGGTGGAGGCCTTCGTGGCCGACACCGGGATGTCGTGCAGCCGGTCGCCGAACACGTGTAGCAGCGCCTTGTACTCCGCGATGTCGCCCACGGGCGTGCTCGTGGCGTGGGCGTTGATGTGCGCCACGTCGTCGAGCGAGTATCCGGCGTTCTGCACCGCCGCGATCATCGCGCGCGCGGCCGCCGAGCCCTCGGGGTCGGGGGCGGTGATGTGGTAGGCGTCGCTCGTGACGGCGCCGCCCAGCAGCTCCGCGTAGATCCGGGCGCCGCGTGCGAGCGCGTGCTCCTCGGTCTCGAGCACGAGCGCTGCGCCGCCCTCACCCAGCACGAAGCCGTCGCGCGTGAGGTCGTAGGGGCGGGATGCCGTGGCCGGGTCGTCGTTGCGCTTCGAGAGCGCCTGCATCGACGCGAAGGCGGCGATGGGGAGGGGGTGGATGGCCGCCTCGGAGCCGCCCGCGATGATGATGTCGGCGTAGCCGGCCTGCAGGTGATCGTAGGCGTTCGCGATCGACTCCGTGCTCGACGCGCAGGCGGAGACGACGGTGCGGGCACCGGCGCGGGCGCCCAGTGACATCTCGATGGCCGCCGCAGGGCCGTTCGGCATGAGCATGGGCACCGTCATGGGGAGCACGCGGCGCGGGCCCTTCTCGCGGAGGGTGTCCCATGCGTCGAGCAGTGTCCAGACACCACCGATGCCGGTGGCCCAGTCGACGCCGAATCGCTCGGGCACGACATCCGGAGACCCGGCGTCGGCCCACGCGTCACGCGCGGCGATGAGGGCGAACTGGCTGCCCGGGTCGAGGCGCTTCGTCTCGATGCGCTCGAGCACCTCGCTCGCGGCGACACGCGCCTGGGCGGCGAAGGTGACGGGGAGCTGGTTCTCTGCCACCCACGGCTGCTCGAGTGTGGTGGCGCCCGACTCGCCCGCGAGCAAGGCCTTCCAGCTGTCCGCAGCGGTTCCGCCGAGGGGAGTGGTGGCACCGATACCGGTGACGACGATCTTCTTGCTCATGGTGAAACTTTCTGTGGGTGGTCAGTCCAGGGCGCCCGGTCGGGCAGGTCGCAGACGCGAGGAGCCGGATGCGGCGACGCAGTGCGATGGTGAGGTGATGTCGTGCGGTCGACAGGATTGGTGCCTTCGGGTCGCAATCCTGTCGACCATCCGCGAGGGAGGGGCTGGATCAGCCCTGTGCCGCGACGATGAAGGTGACGGCGTCGCCCACGGTCTTGAGGTTCTTGACCTCTTCGTCGGGGATCTTGACGTCGAACTTCTCTTCGGCGTTGACGACGATCGTCATCATCGAGATCGAGTCGATGTCGAGGTCGTCGGTGAAGGACTTGTCCAGCTCGACTGTGTCGGTCGCGATGCCGGTCTCGTCGTTGATGAGCTCGGCCAGGCCGGCCAGTACTTCTTCGTTGGACAATGCCATTGTTCTCTCCTTGGGGTGTGTTTGACCGAGACTTAGTTTAGTCAGGGCAGTACGACGACTTGTGCACCGAACACGAGGCCGGCTCCGAATCCGATCTGCAGGGCGAGACCGCCCGAGAGCTCGGGATGTTCGCTCAGCAGTCGATGGGTGGCGAGCGGGATCGATGCGGCCGAGGTATTGCCGGTGGTCACGATGTCGCGGCCGATGAGCACGGACTCCGGCAGCTTCAACTGCTTCGCGAACTCGTCGATGATGCGCATGTTCGCCTGGTGCGGGATGAAGGCCGCGAGGTCGTCGACCGTGATGCCGGCCGCGGCCACGGCTTCCTTGGCCACCTTGACCATCTCCCAGACCGCCCAACGGAAGACCACCTGGCCGTTCTGCCAGAGCGTGGGCCAATCGGTCTCCTTGTCGCGGAATGCGATGGAGGTTCCTGTCATGTGGATCTCGTCGCGCTTGGTGGCGTCGGACCCCCAGATGGTGGGAGCGATGCCGGGGAAGTCGCTCGGGCCCACCACTGCGGCGCCCGCTCCGTCACCGAGCAGGAACGAGATCGACCGGTCGGTGGGGTCGACGTACTCCGAGAGCTTCTCCGCGCCGATCACGAGCACGTACTCGGCCATGCCGGAGCGGATCAGGGAGTCGGCCTGGCCGATGCCGTAGGTGTACCCGGCGCAGGCGGCGCTGATGTCGTAGGCGGCGGCGAAGGGTGCGCCGATCCGTTCGGCCACGTGCGTGGCGAGCGAGGGGGTGATCACCGGGTTGCTGATCGTGGAGACCAGGATCGCGCCGATCTGTGAGGGCACGATTCCGGCGCCCTCGATGGCCTCCTTGGCCGCGGCCTCGGCGAGGTCGACGGCGAAGACGTCGTGCGAGGCGCGCTTGCGCTCGACGATGCCGGTGCGCTGGCGGATCCACTCGTCGGAGGAGTCGATCGGGCCCACGAGGTCGTCGTTGGGCACCGTGAGGTCGCCGCGGGCGGCGCCGACGGCGAGGATGCGGGTGAACTTCGCGCCGGTCTTCTGGTTCAGGGTGGGCTGGGTCATAGGGCGTTCCGCGTGGCCTTCCGTGAGGGGGTGAGTGAGTGGAGGTCGCTCAGGCGGCCTGGTCGATGAGCTCGAACGCGGCGGGCAGTTCGTCGGGGGTCTTGACCGCGACGGACGGGATGCCCTTGAGACCGCGGCGGGCGAGCCCCGTGAGGGCGCCCGCCGGAGCGACCTCGATGAGGCCCGTGATGCCGGCGGCGGCGAACGACTCCATGCAGAGATCCCAGCGCACGGGCGAAGAGACCTGGCCCACGAGCAGTTCGAGGAAGCGGGTGCCGCTGTCGACGGCCGATCCGTCGTTGTTGGTCCAGATGGGCAGCGTGGGGTCGGCCGTCCTGAGCGTGGCGGCCACTGCGGCGAGCCGGTCGACGGCAGGGGCCATGAAGTGGGTGTGGAAGGCGCCGGCGACCTGCAGCGGGATGACGCGCACACCGCGTGGGGCGCGCTCCGCGAGCAGCGCCAGCGCATCCGGAGCCCCGGCCACCACGATCTGGCCGCCGCCGTTGTAGTTCGCCGGCAGCACGCCGAGTTCATCGAACAGGGTGAGCAGCTCGGGCTCGGTGCCGCCCACGACCGCGCTCATGCCGGTCTCGGTGAGGGCTGCCGCATCGGCCATGGCCCGGCCGCGCTCGCCCACGAGCCGCATGGCGTCGCCCGCGCTGAGGATGCCCGCTCCCGCCGCGGCCGTGATCTCGCCCACCGAGTGGCCGGCGATGCCCCCGACGAGTTCACGCCGGCCGTCGGCCAGCAGAGCGTCGAGGGTGAGGATGCCGGCGGCCACGATCAGCGGCTGCGCCACCGCAGTGTCGCGGATGGTGTCGGCGTCACTCGTGGTGCCGTGCGTGATGAGGTCGACTCCGGCGGCGTCGCCCAGCTCGCCGAGACGGGTGCGATAGGCCGGATCCGCGATCCAGGGTTCGAGGAATCCCGGGGTCTGCGAGCCCTGGCCGGGACATACGACGACGATCATGACTTCAGTCTCCCAAGAGTTCGCTTCAGTGCTGTGTTGTAAAGAGCCAATAGATTCACTTATTGCTTGACGATAGTCGACAAGGCAGGGTCAGCGACGCGGTGACGTGCCGTCATGATCGTTCATCGACCCCAGGATGAGAGCCGACTGCAGGATGAGGGCCTCGCGTGCGCCCGTGGCATCCCACCCGATCACCTGGGTGACGCGCTTCAGACGGTAGCGCACGGTGTTCGGGTGCACGAAGAGCTCCCGGGCGGTGGCCTCGAGCGAGCGGCCGTTGTCGAGGTAGCACCAGAGCGTGGTCATCAGCTCGGGGGACTGGTCTTGGAGCGGCCGGTACACGCGGTTGACGAGGGTCGAGCGCGCGAGAGGATCACCGGCGAGCGCGCGCTCGGGCAGCAGGTCGTCGGCCAGCATCGGCCGGGGCGCGTTGCGCCAGGCCTTCGCCACGGCGAACCCGGCGAGAGCCGCCTTGGCGCTGCGGGAGGCGTCGACGAGGCTCGGTACCTCGTGGCCGAGCACGAGATACCCCGGGCCGAAGCCGGGCTCGAGCTGCGTGGCGATGTCGAGGAACGAGAGGGTGGGCTCATCCGGAGACGGAACCGCGGTTCCGTCGTCTTCGGGAACCGCGGCGTCGAGCGGGTTCGTGCCCCCGGAGGGATGCGCGCGCCCGATCACGAGCACGAGCCGGCCGCCCTGCACTCCGATCAGCAGATCGGCGCTCAGGTGGCGTGCCGTGCGTCGCAGCTGGTCGACATCGAGCTGGCGCGGCGTGGTGCCCACGAGCACGCTCACCTCGCCGTGGCCGTGCCAGCCGAGGGCGGCGATGCGGCTCGGCAGCTCATCGTCGTACTCGCCGCTCAGGATCGAGTCGACCACCAGCGCCTCGAGACGCGCGTCCCAGAGCCCACGGGCCTCGGCGGCCCGGGCGTACACGTCGGCCGCGGCGAACGCGATCTCGCGCGAGTACAGGAGGATGGCCTCGCGCAGCGAGGCATCCGTTCCCGCCACGCGCTCCTCGACCACCTCGACGACGACGCGGATGAGCTGCAGAGTCTGCTGCAGGCTCACCGAACGGAGCAGCTCGCGCGGAGCGGAGCCGAACACGTCGGCGGCGATCCAGGTGGTGGTGGTGGGGTCGTCGTACCACTGGATGAACGACTTGATGCCGGCCTGGGCCACGAGGCCCACGGCGGAACGCCGCCCGGGCGGCATGTCGCCGTACCACGGCAGCGTCGCATCGAGCTTCTTGATCGTCGCGGTCGAGAGCTCGCCCTGGATGGTGCGGAGCCACGCCAGGGTCTGCGCCTTGGTCTTAGCAGGCATCAGCGCCCTCCACGGGCAGAGCCCTCGACCGCGATCGATCGTCGAATCATGCGGATGCGGGTCAGCTCTCGCCGCCCGCGGACCCCGAGGTGCCCGCCGTCACGTCGTACAGACGGTACTTCTCGATGGCCCACGACGGGGCGTTCTGATCGACCTCACCGCGGGCGGCGAGCTGCTCGAGAACACGAACCACCACGGAGGGGCCGTCGATCTTGAAGAAGCGTCGGGCCGCAGCGCGGGTGTCGGAGAAGCCGAAGTCGTCGGCACCGAGAGTGGCGTACTCGCCGGGCACGAACTGCCGGATCTGGTCGGAGACCGCGTGCATGTAGTCGGTGACCGCCACGAACGGGCCGGGCGCGTCCTGCAGCTTCGTGGTGACGTACGGCACGTGGCGTTCCTCGTTCGGGTGGAGGAAGTTGTGCTCCTCCGCCTTCAGGCCGTCACGACGCAGCTCTGTCCACGAGGTGACCGACCACACGTCCGCCGACACGCCCCAGTCGTTGGCGAGCAGCTCCTGGGCCTCGAGCGCCCACGGAACGGCGACACCGGATGAGAGGATCTGCGCCTTCGGGCCTTCGATCGTGCCGCTCTTGAGCTTGTAGATGCCCTTGACCAGGCCTTCGACGTCGAGACCCTCGGGCTCGGCGGGCTGCACGTGCGGCTCGTTGTAGACCGTGAGGTAGTACATGACGTTCGGGTCGGGGTGCGTGCCGCCGTACATGCGGTCGAGACCGGTGCGCACGATGTGGTTGAGCTCGTAGCCGTAGGCGGGGTCGTACGACACCACGGCGGGGTTCGTGGCCGCCAGCAGGTGCGAGTGGCCGTCGGCGTGCTGCAGGCCCTCACCGGTGAGCGTCGTACGCCCGGCGGTGGCACCGATCACGAAGCCGCGCGCCATCTGGTCGCCTGCCGCCCACAGGGCGTCGCCCGTGCGCTGGAAGCCGAACATCGAGTAGAACACGTAGATCGGGATGAGCGGCTCGCCCTGGGTGGAGTAGCTCGTGCCCACCGCCGTGAACGACGCGAGTGCACCCGCCTCGTTGATGCCCACGTGGATGATCTGGCCCTGGGGGCTTTCCTTGTAGGCCAGCAACAGCTCGCGGTCGACCGAGGTGTAGGTCTGGCCCTTGGGGTTGTAGATCTTGTTCGACGGGAAGAACGCGTCCATGCCGAACGTGCGCGCCTCATCCGGGATGATCGGAACCACGCGGTTGCCGAAGTCCTTGGCGCGGGTGAGGTCTTTGAGAAGACGCACGAAGGCCATGGTGGTGGCGATCTCCTGCGTGCCCGACCCCTTCTTGAGGGTCTGGTACGCGGAGTCGTCGGGCAGCGTGAACGCGGTGTGCTTCGTGCGGCGCTCGGGCAGGTAGCCGCCGAGCGCGCGACGGCGCTCGTGCATGTACTCGATCGCCTCGTCGCCCTCGGCCGGCTTGTAGTACGGCGGGAGGTAGGGGTTCTCCTCGAGCTGGGCGTCCGTGACCGGGATGTGCATCTGGTCGCGGAAGGTCTTGAGGTTGTCGAGCGTCATCTTCTTCATCTGGTGGGTCGCGTTGCGGCCCTCGAACGCCGGCCCCAGGCCGTAGCCCTTGATGGTGTGCGCCAGGATGACGGTGGGCTGGCCCTTGTGCTCGGCGGCCGCCTTGAACGCGGCGTAGACCTTGCGGTAGTCGTGGCCGCCGCGCTTGAGGTTCCAGATCTCGTCGTCGGAGTAGTTCTTGACGAGCTCGAGGGCGCGGGGATCGCGGCCGAAGAAGTTCTCGCGAACGTAGGCGCCCGACTCGGCCTTGTAGGTCTGGAAGTCGCCATCCGGAACCGTGTTCATGAGGTTGAGCAGTGCGCCCTCGGTGTCGCGGTTCAGCAGGTCGTCCCACTCACGGCCCCAGATGACCTTGATGACGTTCCAGCCGGCACCGCGGAAGTAGCTCTCGAGCTCCTGGATGATCTTGCCGTTGCCGCGCACCGGGCCGTCGAGACGCTGCAGGTTGCAGTTGATCACGAAGTTCAGGTTGTCGAGGCCGTCGTTCGTGGCCACCTGGAGCTGGCCGCGCGACTCCACCTCGTCCATCTCGCCGTCGCCGAGGAAGGCCCAGACCTGCTGGTCGGATGCGTCCTTGATGCCGCGGTTGGTGAGGTACTTGTTGAGCTGCGCCTGGTAGATGGCGTTGATGGGGCCGAGGCCCATCGAGACCGTCGGGAACTGCCAGAACTCGGGCATGAGGCGCGGGTGCGGGTAGCTGCTGAGACCGCCGCCGGCGCGGGACTTCTCCTGGCGGAAGCCATCGAGCTGGTCGGCGCTCAGGCGGCCCTCGAGGAAGGCGCGGGCGTAGGTGCCGGGTGAGGCGTGGCCCTGGATGAAGATCTGGTCGCCGCCGCCCGGGTGGTCGTGACCGCGGAAGAAGTGGTTGAAGCCCACTTCATAGAGCGCGGCCGACGAGGCGTAGGTGGAGATGTGGCCGCCGACGCCGATGCCCGGGCGTTGCGCGCGGTGCACGGTCATCGCCGCGTTCCAGCGGATCCAGGCGCGGTATTTGCGCTCGAGCGACTCGTCGCCCGGGAAGTCGGGCTCGTTCTCGGGCGCGATGGTGTTGATGTAATCGGTCGTCGGAACCATCGGCACGTTGAGGTGCAGTTCTTTCGAGCGCTTGAGGAGGCTCAGCATGATGTCGCGGGCACGGCCGTGACCTTGGGCCTTCACGAGGGCGTCGAGCGATTCGTTCCACTCGGCGGTCTCTTCGGGATCGATATCGACGTGTCCCGCCGAATAAGGGTCCTGGTCGTTGACAGTCACCGGCGACCTCTTTCTGTTGTGTACAGATCTGTTCGTGTCGGGCGCATCGCTCCGGATGAGGTGCGGAACGCCACCGACAAGCCTACTGACTTTCCGTGGCACGCTCGTCCGAGTGCGCGCTGTGAGCCGCTTGGTGCGGGGCTCGGGCGGGTCTAGGATGGCAGGCGCCTTTGCCGGAACGACGACCGGCCGTGGAAAGGAAGCCATCATGGCTTTGGAGAACGACACTCTGGCACCCGACTTCGATCTTCCCAACCAGTTCGGGGAGCGCGTGCGCCTGAGTCAGTTCCAGGGAAAGAAGCCCGTCGCGCTCGTCTTCTTCCCGCTCGCCTTCTCCGGAGTGTGCACCAGCGAATTGTGCACCCTGGAGGAGAACATCTCCCTCTTCAAGAACGCCGACGTCGAACTCATCGGCATCTCCGTCGACTCCAAGGCCACACTGCGTGCCTGGTCCGAGAAGGAGGGCTACGACTTCACTCTCGTCGCCGATTTCTGGCCCCACGGCGATGTCGCCAAAGACTACGGCGTGTTCCTCGAGGAGAAGGGCTTCGCGAACCGCGCGACCTTCCTCATCGACACCAACCGCATCATCCGCGCCTCCTTCATCACCGCACCGGGTGAGGCCCGCTCGATCGAGGCGTATCGCGCCGCCGTCGAAGACCTGGTTCCCGCGCGCGTCTGAGCCGCTGGGTGCCGCGAGGCCATGAACGGGGAGCTTCTTTCGCGAGAATATTAGCTGTCAGCTTATTTCTTCGAGATATTAGCTGTAGGCTAATAGTCATGGACCGCACAGCCGTCGCCGTGATCGCCGACATCGTCGACTCCCGCAAGATCGCCGACCGTCGCTCGGTGCAAGCTGAGATCGTGGCCGCGTTCTCCGGGGTCAACTCGCTGCTGCCCGGCGTGCAGAACCTGCATCCCACGGTGGGTGACGAGTTCCAGGCCCTCTACTCCACCGTCCCGGCGGCGCTGGAGGCCACACTCCTCGCGCGGCTGGCCCTTCCGGAGGGCATCGACTGCCGCTTCGGCATGGGGCTCGGTGCCGTGTCGGAAGTCGGCCAGGGGAGTGCCGGGCCCGTCCAGGACGGGGCAGCCTGGTGGTTGGCGAGAGAAGCCATCGATGAAGCGCACGACCGGGAGAAGTCACGAACACCGAGCCTTCGCGGATGGTTCCGCGAAGCGGCCGGCGATGCCGCCCTCGAGCCGGCCGTGAACGCCTACCTCCTGGCCCGGGATCACATCGTGGGCTCGATGAAGGGCCGTGCCCGGCGTCTGACGTTCGGCGCACTGTGCGGGCTGAGGCAGGATCAGCTCGCGGCCCAGGAGGGCATCACGCAATCAGCGGTGTCTCAGGCGCTGCGGCGCTCGGGCGGCGCCAGCCTCATCGCAGCGATCGACGAGCTCGGACTCACCCCGTGATCATCGGAGCGGTGCTGCTCGTCATGATCGGCGGGGCCGACCTGCTGCGCTCTCAGACGGCCCTGTCGGGGCGAGCGGGGATCGCATCGGTGATCGTGTTCTGGTCGGCGACGCTGATCCTCGCCGTCACGGGCCTCGGTGTGCCGCTGTGGTGGGCAGTGATCCCGACGGTGCTCTCGATCGGCTGGGTGCTGTCGACCTCCACGAACCCGGCCGTCCGTTCTCCGGGCAGGATCGCCCCCGCGATCGGCGTATTGCTGGCCGAACTGGCGGCGATCGCAGCCGACCGCGCTGTTCCTGTTCCGAGCGGATACCTCGTCGACTGGCACGAGGCATCCGTGGCGTCACCGGTGCCGCTCGTCGCGGTCGTCATGGGAGTGGGATGTGCGCTCTTCCTGATCGAGAGCGCGAACGTGATCGTACGGGCGGCGCTCCGGCCGACGGTCGTCGAGAGTGCGGAGGTGGCGGTCGCGGTGGCGGCTCCGGCACGTTCACCTCGATGGTGGTCGAAGGCGGTCGAGGCCGAGCCGACGGCCGCCCGACTTCCCGACCTCCGCGGCGGCCGTCTGATCGGCCCGCTCGAAAGGCTGTTGATCGTGGCTCTCACCCTAGGTGGTGCCCTGCCCATCGTGGCCGGTCTCCTGGCGGCGAAGGGCATCGTGCGCTTTCCGGAGATATCGAACGATGCCGCCCGGGGATCCAAAGCGGAGTACTTCCTGGTGGGAAGCCTGGTGAGCTGGGCCGTGGCGATCGCGGCGGTCGGCGTGATCTGGATATCAGCCCACAGCTGATATTCACCGAATAGAAGCTGTGGGCTAATGTAAGCCGTCAGCCGAGAAGGCTCACTCCGCGGGCGATCACGAGTGCGAGCAGCACGAAGCCGGCGAAGGCCTCGAGGCCCATCAGGAGCTTCGCCCGGTGGGTGAGAGGCATGACATCCGTGGGGCTGAAGGCCATGGAGTCGCTGAGCGAGAAGTAGAAGTAGTCGACGAATCCGGGGAGCCAGTTGCTGGTGCGCGACGAATGCGCGGCGACCTCGGGGGAGGCGTCGTGGTCTTCGTCCTGCGGGAACCGGAAGTCGGCCGGGGGCAGCTTCTCGCGGGTGCGCTGGGTGCGCACGACGGGGCCGCCGCGGTCGAGCTCCCAGTAGAGCAGGGCGAAGCCGATGACGTTGGTGATCCACACCTGCAGCGCAGCCAGAAGGACGGTGGGCCCGTCGGAGGTGTTCGCGACCAGGAGCTGCACGAGCACCACGAGGAGCACCTGGTTGGTGGCCCCGATCAGGAGCACGAGCCCCACGCTCACGCGGCGCGACCAGGTGGTCTGCCGGCGCAGCCGGTGCGGGTTGACGATGATGACCGGGATGAGAAGGAGCAGGCACACTCCGATCACACCGAAGCGAACCTCGCCGAACAGATCAGGCGGAAGCGTGGCGTAGCTCAGCAGGATCACGAAGACCCCGATGGCGGCGGGCCAGCGGTGCTCCGCCTCGGCCCTCTCCTTCTTCGCCGAGGGTGCGTCGTCTTCTGCCACGCCCCGAAGTCTAGGCCTGTATGCTTTTCACGCACCGCAGGGTGCGAGGGGGCCTTTAGCTCAGTTGGTAGAGCGCCACGTTTACACCGTGGATGTCATCGGTTCGAGCCCGGTAGGGCCCACTGCGAGTGGGTGGCGTGATGGACTTTGGTCCACGATTCGGCGTGCGTAGCTGGCGAGGCTGGTCGCATGAGCGAATCGACCGTCACCATCTCCCACCCCGAGGCCGCTCGAGCCGGTCTCGGTGAATTCTCCCGCGTCGTGGTCGGCGTCGACGGGTCCGAGGCATCGATCGATGCTCTGCGCAAAGCGGGGGTCATCGCCGAGGCCTTCGGCGCGAAGCTCGACGTGGTGTGCGTGTGGACGTACCCCATCTCCCGCTACACGGTCGTACCGCCGGAGTGGTATCCCGATCGGGATGCCGCCCACACGGTGCGTGAGGTGGCCGCGGTCGTCTTCGGTGAGACCAAGCCGGACTACGTGAAGCTCTCGATCGTGGAGGGATCCGCGGCGCGCGTACTGATCGATGAGAGCGACACGGCCGACCTGATCGTGACGGGAAGCCGGGGTCACGGTGGATTCGCCGGTCTGTTGCTCGGGTCGGTCAGCGCGGAGATCGCCGCCCATGCGCACTGTCCCGTGTTGATCGTGCATCCGCACGCCGCGCCGAAGTCGCACCACGGCAGCCCGAAAGAGGGCGGGGAAGCGGCCGGATGACGTCAGCCCGCAGGCGAGAGATGACAGAGCGCCGCGCGGGGCAGGCTGTAGTGGCCGGGGCCCCGCCGTGGTACTTTCACGCTGAGCCCTCAGGAGGTGCCATGTCGGATTCCATCTCCTTCCCCGACCTCCCGCGCTCGGAGCTCGACCGCACCATCGATGAACTGATCGCCCGCGCGAACGAGGTCAGACAATCGCAAGGCCGGTTGCGTGCGTTGTTGCGGGCGACCCAGGCGGTGGCGGAGGAGATCGATCTCGGTGTCGTGCTCCGCCGAATCGTCGAGGCCGCTGTCGAGCTCGTCGGTGCGGAGTACGGAGCGCTCGGAGTCATCGCGCCGGACGGCCATGGTCTCGAGGCGTTCATCCACGTGGGTCTGGATTCCGACGCGGTCGACCGGATCGGACATCTGCCCGAGGGGCACGGATTGCTCGGGGCGGTGATCTCCGACTCCGAGCCGATCCGCCTCGAACGCATCCGGACGGATCCACGGTCGTCGGGTTTCCCGTCGGGGCACCCCGAGATGGAGGGATTCCTCGGTGTGCCCATCCGGGTGCACGGCGCGGTGTACGGCAACCTCTACCTCACCAATCCCCGCCGGGGGCACTTCTCAGACGAGGACGAGCAACTCGTCGGTGCCCTGGCCGCCACCGCGGCATCCGCCATCGATCATGCCCGCATCCTGCTCGAGGCGCGCACCCGCGAGCGATGGATGACCTCGTCGGCCGAGATCGCCGTCGCGTTGTCGGACACGGATGCGAACCGCGCGTATGCGACGCTCGCGGAAGAGTTGATCAGCCGCTCCGACTCCCAGCTGCTCACCATCCTCGTGCCCGGGCACGAGCCCGGTACCGTGCACGTCGCCGCCGCACGGGGGGAAGGCGCCGCCGCCCTCGACGGCACCGACCTCCGCGCCGCCACGACACTCGCCACCGAGGTGCTCGATTCCGGGACGTCGATCATCGCGCCGCCGGTGCACACCGGCGCCGACCGTCACGCCGACCCGTTCACCATCACGCGCGGCGAGGCCACGGGGCCCGCGATCTACATCGCCCTGACCGACGGGACGACCGTCTGGGGAGTCCTGGTCACCGCCCGGGAACCGGGCCGGCCCAGCTTCACCCCCACCGACCTCGACGTCGGCGTCGACCTCGGGGAGCGGATCAGTGTCGCTCTCGCTCTCGCCCGCGCGCGGGAGGATCAGCAGCGGGTGGTGATGCTCGAAGACCGCGGACGTATAGCGCGAGATCTGCACGACCACGTCATCCAAGACCTCTTCGGCACCGGTCTGGAGCTGCAGAGCCTCTCTGCGACCACCGGGCCGGAGGACCGGGCGCGACTCGACGAGGCGGTCGCCCGCATCGACCGGGTGATCGTGCAGATACGGAAGATCGTGTTCGCACTGAACCCACCTGCCGACGACACATCGGCGACGGCACGGCATCGCGTGCTCGACATCGCCGCGGATGCATCCAAGGCGCTGCCCAACCCGGTCACCGTGAGTTTCATCGGTCCGGTCGATCTGTTCGTGAACAGCGGCCTGGCCGATGAAGTGACCGCAGTGGTGCGAGAACTGCTGAGCAACGTCGTCAAGCACTCAGGGGCCGCGGATGCCGGGGTCACCCTCTCCGTCGACGACGCCGACATCCGGGTCGAGGTCAGTGACGACGGCATCGGCCTTCCCCCGACGGTGCACATGAGCGGGCTGGCGAATCTGACCGCGCGGGCGGCTTCGCTCGGCGGCACGATGGACGTGTCCTCCTCGGCGAACGGCACCCGCGTGACCTGGCGCATCCCCATTCGAGACGACGACGAGAGCAGGAACGGATGATCAGGGTGGCGTTGGTCGACGACCACGAAATCGTGCGAAGGGGGGTTGCCGATCTCCTGGAGACCAGCCCCGACATCGAGGTCGTGGCCGAGGCCGGAACGGTGGCTCAGGGACTGGCGCGCATCACCGCGACCGCCCCCGATGTCGCCCTGCTCGACATGCGCCTTCCGGATGGGAACGGCATCGAGCTCTGCCGGGAACTGCGGTCGCGGCTCGAAGGCATCCGGTGCGTCATCCTCACCGCCTATGACGACGACGACGCCGTGGTCGCGGCGGTGGTCGCCGGAGCATCCGGGTACCTCCTCAAAGACGTGCGGGGCCCGAGCCTGATCGATGCGATCATCGCCGTCGCCGCGGGTCGTTCCCTCCTGCACCCTGCGGCCTCGCGGAAAGTGTCGCAACGGGTACGGTCTGAGTCGCGCGACGACCCCCGATTCGGTTCACTCAACATCCGCGAGCGTCAGATCCTCGGGCTGATCACCGACGGACTGACCAATCGGCAGATCGGCGAGCGGCTCGGGTTGAAGGAGAAGACCGTGAAGAACTACGCCTCGAACATGCTGCGCAAGCTCGGACTCGAACGCCGAACCCAGGCCGCTGTGCTGGGCTCGGAGCACCGCGACGAGCTCTGACCACGGCGCGGGCCGGTTGCCGGCGTGCACGTGATGGACCTTGGTCACCCGTCGCCCGAACGAGCCGGCGCAGGATCGGCACATGACTCCTTCACCCGTTCTCACTCCGACGGACCGAGACCTCCAGCAGGCGATCATCGATGAACTCGACTGGACTCCGGGCGTCCACCCCGCCGCGATCGGCGTCGCCGTCATCGACGGCGTCGTCACGCTCGCCGGCGAGGTCGCCTCGCTGCCCGAGAAGAACGCCGCCGAGAAGGCCGCCCTCCGGATCGAGGGCGTGCGCACCGTGGCGAACGACCTGGTCGTGCGCGGAACCGTCGACGCAGCCGCGAGCGACGAGGAGATCGCCCACCACGTCAACGAGGTGCTGACCTGGACGACCACGTTGCCCACGGGCGCGGTCGTCGCGACCGTCCACGACGGGGCCGTGATCCTCACCGGTACCGTCGACTGGGACTACCAGCGCCGCGCCGCACGCAAGGCGGTGCAGGATCTCCAGTCCGTGCGCTTCGTCGACAACCGCATCGAGCTCACCCGACGGGTGTCGGCCCGAGATGCGGGCGAACGGATCCGCAATGCTCTGCGGCGAGATGCTCTCATCGACGCTCACAACATCACCGTCACCGTGACCGACACGACCGTTCGACTCACCGGCACGGTGCGATCCTTCGAGGAGAAGCGCGAAGCGGAACGTGCCGCCTGGAACTCGCCTCACGTGCAGAACGTCGACAACCGGATCAGCGTCGACGCCGAGGGGCTGAGATGACCGATGTCGCCCCCGCGACACGGCTGCCCGCGGGGGGAGTGGATCTCGTCTACGCGAGCGAGGCCGGCACCATCGAAGGGCGCCTGCACACCGAACCCGACGCCAAGGGCGTCATCGTCCTGGCCTACCCGACCGCGTATTCCCGGTTCGGTCAGCATGATGAGGCCCTCTGCGCCATCGCCCACGCACACGGGTACAGCACCCTCTCGGTCGATCTCCTCACCCCCGAGGAGACCACGGTGCGAACAGGCGAGCTCCGCGCGCACCTCCGGCAGCGGTTGTCGGCCGTGTTCGAGGACTGCCACCGGCGTGGCCAGGCCCGCGTGCTCGTGTTCGCGATCGGAGAGGCCGCACCTGAGGCGGTGCCGGCCGCTCACGGCCGCCATGTGCACGCCATCGTCACCTGCGCGCTGCCCGGAACGGTCACTCTCGAGGAGACGGATTCCGACTGCGAGGCTTCGAGTGTGCTGGAATGCACGCCGACACTCGATGAGCCGCTGACCTGGGACGAGATCGATCGGGCGGTCCGGCGCGCGATGGTCTGGTTCGATGCCGGTCTCCCACAGCGGGATTCGGCCAACCCATGAGTGGCACAGCCACGCTCTCCCGGGTCGTCGTGCTCTACGAGTCGATGTTCGGCGCCACTCGGCACGTTGCCGCGACCATCGCCGATCAGCTCCGCCCTTTCGCCGAACTCACGCTCGTGGATGCCGCCGACGCCGATCCCGCCGAACTGGTGCAGGCCGCCTTCATCGTCGCCGGAGCACCCACGCACGCGTTCGGGCTGAGCTCCGAGACGACACGGAAGGAAGCGCGTGCGACGGCCGAACGCAGCCACGGCGATCTCGTGTTCGAATGGGCGGATGTCTCGCACGGTCTGCGAGAACTGCTGCGCGCGTTGCCGAGAGCGTCGAAGCCGACCTATTTCGCCGCGTTCTCGACTCGGAGCGCCAAGGCGCAACGGCTGTTCACCGGCTCGGCAGCTCGACGGATCGACCGCGACATCCGCGCCGCCGGGTACCTGCCGCTCTCTCCGCCTCACGATTTCCTCGTCGACGCCTCGCACCGGCTCATCGACCGGCAACTGCTCGACGCCGCCGAATGGGGACAACACCTCGCGAGCCGGCTGAACCTCGGTCGCGAGCGCCAGCTCGGCCAACGTCCACCGGGTTGAGCGACGGCATGTGACCAAAGACCACTGTGAACGCGCTCTCCGACCTTTGACTGGTGGCACCGAGGAAGGGGAACAGCGATGAGCGACACGATCGACGCAGCGAAGCTGGTGACCGACGAGGAGTGCTGGCAGAGGCTGAGCGAGAACACGCTGGGGCGCCTCGTCGTGAACGCAGCAGGAGAGATCGACGTCTTCCCCGTGAACTACGTGGTCTCCGATGACGTGCTCTACCTCCGCACCGCCCCCGGCACCAAACTGCTCGAGCTGACCATCCACCCCCACGTCGTCTTCGAGATCGACCATGTCGACGCCGGGTCGGCGTACAGCGTAGTGGTCAAAGGCTCGGCTGAGGAACTGCACCAGCAGGACGAGATCGACGCGGCCGACTCGCTTCCACTCGTGCCGCTGCTGCCCACCCTCAAGTACCGCTGGGTTCGGATCCGCCCCACCACGCTCACCGGCCGGGCCTTCCGGCGCGGACCGGAACCCGAGCGCTACTGATGTCGCGGCCGGGCATCTCCGTTCTGATCGGCAGGAGCCATCCATGACATCGACACCTCGCTCGCCCAGGATCTCCGCCGACGACGGGGTCGCGACGCTGGATGAGGACGAGTGCTGGCGACTGCTCGAGGCCTCCCGGTTCGGCCGCCTCGCCGTCAGCGACGAGGACGGTGCCGACATCTTCCCCATCAACCACCTCGTGAACGGCGGCAAGGTCTACTTCCGGAGCGCGCCCGGAACGAAGATCGTCAGCCTCACCGAGCGGCCCGACGTCGCGTTCGAGACCGATGGCACCGAGCATCGACAGCGGTGGAGTGTCGTGCTCCGCGGCCGTGCACGCCGGCTCGACGTCGACGCCGAGATCGAGGCATCCGGAGTCGCCGAACTGCACACCTTCACCCGGTCGACCAAGTGGAACTACTTCGTCATCACCCCGCGCACCCTGACGGGCGTGCGATTCACGGCCGACCCCGCTCGTGGGTGAGGTGACCGCGGACCTGCTCACCACGCCGCTCCGGGGCCTTTCCCGCGAGGAAGCAGCACGGCGGCTCACGCGGATCGGCCCCAATGCCGTGCACCGGAAGCGGGCCACGGTGCTCCGTGTGCTGCTGCGCCAGTTCCGCAGCCCGATCCTGCTGTTGCTGATCGTGACCGCGGGCGTCTCGTTCGTGGTCGGTGACAGCACGAACTCCCTCATCATCGGGGTGATCCTGGTGGCGAGCATCGGGCTCGGCTTCGCCAACGAATTCCGGGCAGAACGGGCGGCGGATGCCCTGCACGACAGCGTGCGCCATCACGTCACGGTGCTGCGGGATGGACGGGCACTCCCTGTCGACGTCGTCGATCTGGTTCCCGGCGACCTCGTGCGGCTGAGCGTGGGAACAGTCGTCCCGGCCGACATGACGGTGCGGGAGGAGCGCGATCTCCGTTGCGACGAGGCGATCCTCACCGGCGAATCCGAACCGGCCCGGAAGTCGACGCCGAGGGACGGCCACGATCCCGCAGACTCGATCCTGCAGATGGGCACCATCGTGCACACGGGCAGCGGCCTCGGCGAGGTCACCGCGACCGGCACGCGCACAGCGTTCGGGCGGATCGCCGAGGGCTTGGGGGAGTCGGCGCCGGTCACCGAGTTCCAGCGGGGTCTCAGCCGATTCTCCGTGCTGCTGCTGGAGGTTGCGCTGGTTCTGACGACGCTGATCTTCGTGGCCAACCTGCTGTTGCAGCGCCCGCTCATCGACTCCCTGCTGTTCTCCCTCGCGATCGCGGTGGGCATCACACCTCAGTTGCTGCCCGCGGTCGTCAGCACCAGCCTCGCCGCCGGCACCCGCGCACTGGCGCGCAGGAAGGTGCTCGTGAAGCGTCTCGTCTGCATCGAGGACCTCGGTGATCTCGACCTCCTCGTCACCGACAAGACGGGAACCCTCACTCAGGGCAGGATCGCTTTCGATCGGGCTGTGCCGGTCGAGGGCGACACCGACGACACCGAACTGATTCACCTGGGACTGATGGCCAGCGAGGTCGGATTCACGGATGCCGCCCTGGATGTCACGGGCCTGAACTCGCTCGACACGGCGCTCTGGGAGCACGCGGGTTCGGGCGCGTTCGCCTCGGCACGACAGGCGCCGCCGCTCGCCGTGCTCCCATTCGATCACGAGCGCCGGATGACCAGTGCGCTCGTCCAGCATCCGGGCGGGGAGTCGGTGCTGGTCGTGAAGGGTGCCCCCGAGGACGTGATGGCTCGATGTTCCGACCTGGCCGCAGGTTCCCTCACGACACTCGACTCCTTGTACCGCGACGGCGAACGGGTTCTCGCCGTTGCGACCAGACCGGTTCCCGGAGCCACGACCCTCACCCGCGATGCCGAGCGCGACCTGCGGCTGATCGGCTTCCTCGTGTTCGCCGACCCGATCAAGGCCGACGCCGCCGCGTCGGTGGATCGCCTCGCCCGGCTGGGAGTGGCGGTGAAGATCGCCACGGGTGACAGCGCCGTGGTCACCGAGAAGCTGTGCGCCGATCTGGGGATCGTCTCCGAAGGCACGCTGTCGGGAACCGACCTGGATCGGCTCGACGACACCGAGCTCGCGGCCGCGGCACGCACCACGACGATCTTCGCCCGGGTGAGCCCGGAACAGAAGGCCCGCATCATCCGGATGCTCCGCACGAAGGGCCACTCGGTCGCGTTCCTGGGAGACGGGGTGAACGATGCCCTCGCGCTCCATCAGGCCGACATCGGTGTCTCGGTGGACTCCGCCGCCGACGTGGCGAAGGATGCCGCCGACGTGATCCTCCTCGACAAAGACCTCGGTGTGCTCTCCGACGGAGTTCTCGAGGGGCGCCGCATCTTCGCCAACACCATGAAGTACGTGCTCATGGGCACCTCGAGCAACTTCGGCAACATGTTCAGCGCGTCGATCGCGTCGGTGGCGCTGTCATTCCTGCCCATGCTGCCCGGGCAGATCCTGCTGAACAATCTGCTGTACGACACCGGGCAGATGGCCATCCCGACCGACCGGGTCGATCCTGAGCAGCTGGAGCGGCCGTCGCACTGGGACATCTCGTTCATCCGGCGGTTCATGCTCGTGTTCGGCTCCATCAGCAGCATCTTCGACTTCGCCACCTTCGCCCTCATGCTGGTCGTGTTCAACGCCGCGGCGGGGGAATTCCGGGCCGGCTGGTTCATCGAGTCGATCGCCACGCAGACTCTCATCGTGTTCGCCATCCGAACCCGCCGGGTTCCGTTCTTCCGTAGCCGCCCCTCGCTCGCACTGGTCGGCTCGGCGCTCGGCGTGGTCGCCGTGGGGATCTGGCTCCCGCTGTCCCCGCTCTCGGGTCTTCTCGGGTTCACTCCCATCCCCGCATCGTTCTTCCTCGCGCTCGTGGGGACGATCGTCGTCTACCTCGTGATCGTCGAATTCGCGAAGAAGGCCTTCTTCTCCCACGCCGCCCGAACACCGGGCCGGGCGCGGCCTCGGCGCGACCGGACGGGTCATCAGGTGCGGCGGAGGTCAGCCCGTTTCACCGAGAAGACGTCGTGAGGACTTTGGACCATCGCCGCTCGATTCCCTGCCGCTAGATTCACGGGATGGAAACAGTCATCTCGATTCTGCACGTGGCCGGAGCCGTCTTCATCGTCGGGCCCATGGCCATCCTCCCGATGTCCGCGCTCAGAGCGGCACGAGCAGGTGACGGCCATCAGGTCGCGACCCTCGCGAGGTCGACCAGCATCTTCAGCTATCTGTCTCTGATCGTCTTCCTGCTGGGCTTCGCCCTCGTCGGGCTTGCCGACCCGAAGTACGACCTCTCGATCACGACCCCCTGGGTCCTGGCGTCCATCGTGCTGTACCTGATCGCTGTCGTGATCAGCCTGGTGGTGGTCGTTCCCGGGATGAAGCGCGCCGCCCGGGCCGGGGAGGCGGGCGCCGCCGCGGTCGCCGACGGAGGCACCGCCGCTGTGGCAGCCATGTCGGACCGCGCGAGGATCAGCGCAGGCTCGGGTGTGGTCGCCTTACTGCTGGTTGCCGTCGTCGTGCTCATGGTCTGGAAGCCCTGACACCCCCGCGAAGGCCGAGTGAACCGCATCCGGAGCCCGTCGTAGGGGTCAGGCGGCGGTGTCGACCCGAATCGCCTTGGCGATCGCAGCAGCGAGCACCAGGAGGCCCTTCGCGGTCGGGTGCACCCCGTCGAACTGCATCAGCTCGGGATGGCCGGCCAGAGGCTGACCGATGTCGAGATAGTGCGCCCCGGTGGCCTCCGCGGCATCCTCGACGGCGGTGTCGAGCAGGCCCAGTTCGGCCGGCGGCGGATCGGCCCCCCAGAAGGCGTTGAGTGCGATGATCCGCGCCTTCGGCAGCGCGTCGTGCAGGTACGCGAAGGTCGCGGATGTCGCCTGCGCCACCTCGTCGGGATCTGCATCGAGGTCGTTGCTGCTGGCCGCGATGATCACGATGTCGGGATTCAGGGCGACGGCCTCGGCGGCCTGGTCCTGAAAGGTGTCTCCGTCGTCGCCGGGGGTGGCGAACCCGGATCCGTCGCTCGCCAGATCGGTGAGCTGCCAGTCGGTGGCCTGCCCGATCAGCTGGGGCCAGGCCTTGCTGGGCGTGAGGCCGTGTCCGTCCATGATCGAGTCACCGATGGCCACCACGACCGGCCCGGGCTCGCCGGGAGCGGGCGTCGCGGTCGAGTGCGCGGGCAGCGCCGACCTGCTGCCGACATGGAGGGGCGGAACGGGCACCCAATCGGCGCCGACCCAGGTCACCGCACCGGAGACGAGTACGACGGCGGCCACGGCGACCGACGTCAGCCGACCCGCCTGGTTCGAACCTCTCACCAGCCGCCCTTCCTCACCCTGCGACGCTATCGCGCCGAACCCGGGTAGCGACCCGATCGGCCTGTCAGATCGCTCAGAATCCGAGTCCGACCCTGTCTCACGGCTGGACCAGATCGCCCGCCGGCGAGGCGGGAGGAGTCTCCGACGCGATGGATCCGGCCGCTCTGCGCGAGCTGAGACGGTGCCGGATGAGGCGCGGGAGGAGGTCGACCGCTGCGCCGATCACGGTGGCCAGCACCACCGCGAGGACTACGGCGAGGATCGGGTCGTTCGCCGCCCAGGCCGACGCAATGGTTCCCACGAAAACCGAGTAGGCCGCCCACGCGAGACCGGCGAGGGCCGCGATCGGCACGAACCGGCGGAGGGGGAGCCCGGATGCTCCTGCCGCCAGATTCACGATCATGCGCCCCACCGGCACGAAGCGTGCCGTGAGCACGAGCCCGGCCGGGCGCCGGGTCACCGCATCCGATGCTCGCTCGAGGGCGGCGGCGACGCGGGGCCGACGCATCCAGCGGAAGCGCGTCATTCCCACCCTCCGGCCGATCAGGAACGCCAGCGTGTCACCCAGCACAGCACCGGCGGCGGCGACCACGGCGACGACGACGACCGGGGGCTGGCCGGTGGCCACGCCCGCCGCCACGATCGCGACGAGGATCGTCTCGCTCGGCACCGGAGGAAAAAAGCCGTCGAGCGCACAAGCGAGGAACAGCACGACGCAGAGCAGTGGCGAGGCGAGAAGCGCGGTCAGGAGCGGAAGCAGATCGAGCGTAGGCATCGCCTCTCCTCTCGCGGGCCGCGTCGCGCACATGCGGCGTTGCATCGACCGTAGGTGGTCGAGGGCTCTGGCCGGTACCGTCTTCAGCCACGACTCGGCGGATGCTCGGCTGACGGCGGCCGAGCGTAGGATCGCGTCTCATGGCAGAGACTCCATCACCCCGCACGATCGTGATCACGGGCGCCAGCTCCGGAATCGGAGCCGTTGCCGCAGCCCACTTCGCCGAGCGCGGCGACGAGGTCGTGGTCGTGGGCCGCAACCCCGACCGCACCCGGGCCGTCGCCCGCACGATCGGGGCGCAGTTCCATCTGGCCGACTTCGACCGCCTCGACGAGGTGCGCTCCCTCGGTGAGGCACTGAGAGCCCGTCACGACTCGATCGACGTGCTGCTCAACAACGCCGGCGGCCTCGTCTCGAAGCGCACCGAGACGGCCGACGGGCACGACGCGACGATCCAGAGCAACTATCTCGCGCCGTTCCTGCTCACCCGGATGCTCCTGCCGCAGCTCGAAGAGAGCGCCCGGCACGGGGGCACCGCCCGCGTCATCGGCACCTCGAGCCTGGCGAACCGCTGGGGCCACCTCGACCTCGACGATCTCGACTCCCGTCGACGTCCGTGGCGCGGCGGCTGGCGCGCCTACGGCACCGCCAAGCTCGCGGTGGTGCTGTTCACCCGCGAACTCGCGCGCCGAACCGCGGCCGAAGCCGCTGCGGCCGCGCACGGCACGAGCGCCGTCGAGGCGTACTGCGTGCATCCGGGAACCGTGGTCACCGGCTTCGGCACGGGCTCGCCGCTCATCCGCTTCGGCACCGCGCTCACCGGCGGCCATTGGGGAGTCGGCCCGGAGGTCGGCGCCGCCCCGCTCATCGCGCTGGCCTCCGATGCGCCTGTGCCCGCGGCCAGCGGCGCCTACTTCGACCGGATGCGCCCCAACGGCGCCGTGGCGGCTCAGGCGCGCGACACCGCACTCCAGGCCGAGCTGTGGACGCGCACGGAGAAACTGCTGGGACTCCCTGCCAAGTAGTCTGGTGGGGTGCCGACGACCGTATCCGATTTCAATGCCGTGATCGAACGGCTCTGGCCCACGGCATTCGCCGAGTCCTGGGACGCGCCCGGCCTCATCAGCGGCGCCCCGCACGACACCGTGAGCCGCGTGCTGCTCGCCGTCGACGCGGTCTCCGACACCGTCGACCAGGCGGTGGGGCAGAACGCCGACGTGCTCTTCGTGCACCATCCGCTGCTCCTGCGCGGTGTCACCACGGTGGCCGAGACCGGGTACAAGGGAACGCTGCTCGCCGAACTCATCCGTGCCCGCTGTGCACTCGTCGCCGCCCACACGAACGCCGACAT
This sequence comes from Herbiconiux sp., assembly GCF_004297105.1. Classification (GTDB taxonomy): domain Bacteria; phylum Actinomycetota; class Actinomycetes; order Actinomycetales; family Microbacteriaceae; genus Herbiconiux. The sequence goes on along the minus strand of NZ_SCVE01000020.1, from coordinate 276,191 downwards.
CGTCGAAGACGGCACATCGGCGGTGCTCGCGGCGAAGCTCGGGCTTCTGCGCCAGGAGCCGCTCCAGCGCGGTGAGCGGCCCGGCACCGGTCTCGGCCGCATCGGCCTGCTTCCCGAGCCCACCAGTCTCGGCCGGCTCGCTCGGGCGCTCGGCGACATCCTGCCACCCACGGCCACCGGCGTGCGCGTGGCCGGAGACTACGAGCAGATCGTCTCCACCGTCGCTCTCTGCGGAGGCGCCGGCGATTCGCTGCTCGGTCTCCCCGCCGTGCAGAACGCGGATGTCTACATCACCTCGGATCTGCGCCACCACCCCGCCTCGGAGACGCGCGAGCAGCGCCTCTCGTTCGGTGGGGGCCCCGCTCTGATCGACGTCTCGCACTGGGCGAGCGAGTGGCTCTGGCTCGAGACGGCCGCCCGCCAGCTCGCCGCCGTGCTGCCCGATGTGGAGTTCGTGGTGAGCGACATCCGCACCGACCCGTGGGACTTCGTGGTCACCCAATGAGCCCCGATCGCACCCGCTCCGAACCAGCCGCCCCCCTCTCGAAGGACCGCCCATGAAGGCACCCGCATCCGAACAGCGCAAGCTCCTCGACCTGCAGGCCGCAGACAACCGCGTGACGCAGCTGCTGCACACCCTCCGCACCCTCCCGCAGGAGGCCCGGCTCGCCGAATTGCAGCGCGACTCCGCCGCGGCCCGCTCGGAGTTCGCGGGCGTGAACGGTGAACTCGAAGACGCCCAGGCCGAGATCGCGCGGGTCGAGGGCGACATCGCCACCGTCGCCGCCCGCGAGAAGCGCGACCTCGAGCGCATGCAGGCCAGCTCCTCCACGAAAGACGTTCAGGGCCTCGAACACGAGCTCGCCTCGCTGAAGGTGCGCCGATCGAACCTCGAAGACATCGAGCTGGAGGTGATGGAGCGGGTCGAGGAGATCGAGCTGCGGCTGTCGGCCATCACGGCCCGCCGCGACGACATCGCCACCGAGGAGCGCCTGCTCGCCGCTCAGCGCGACGAAGCGAAAGCCCGCGCCACCACCCAGCTCGAGGTCGCCCAGTCGGAGCGCTCGGCGATCGCCGCGGGAATCGACCCCGAGCTCCTCGGGCTGTACGACCGCCAGCGCCAGCGCTACGGCATCGGGGCGGCCCTGCTGCAGCGCGGCATCTCGCTCGGCACGAACGTCACGCTCACGGGGTCCGACCTGGCGCGAATCCGCGACGCCGATCCGGATGAGGTGCTCCTCGACCCCGAGGGCACCTGCATCCTCGTGCGCACGGAGGAATCGGGGCTCTGACCCCGGGTGCGCGGCATCCGCGGCCGGGTCCGGGTCCGGCGACGCACGGCTGCGGCTCTGAGGTGAATGGGCCGGCGATACGCCGGGTTCTGTGAGGGAGCGAACTCCCCGACGGCCATCTATCTAGGAGCTGCGTTGCCGCAGCCCTCGAGCGGTCTACCCGGAAGCTCCGCGAGCAGCCTCAACGCTTCCTGTCTGACCTTGCTCCGGGCGAGGTTTACCGAGCCGACCGCGTCACCGCAGCCTCTGGTGGTCTCTTACACCACCGTTTCACCCTTACCGCGGGCCGGAGCCCGTGGCGGTCTGTTCTCTGTGGCACTGTCTCGCGGGTTACCCCGGGTGGGTGTTACCCACCGCCCTGCTCTGTGGAGCCCGGACGTTCCTCGGCACCGTCCCGGGCATGAAGCCCGGTGCGGCGACGCGACCGTCTGCCGGCCCATTCACTCGGGCAAGCATACGGCACGGGCGGGACGGGCATCCCGCCCTCATCACTCCAAGAAGGTGGTCTTCATCGTCGAGAGGCAGGCCGCGCCCAGGATGCCGGCGTTGTTGCGCAGGGTCGCCGGCACGATCTCGGTCGAGAGGTCGAGCAGCGGGATGAACTCCTCGAAGTTCTTCGAGACGCCGCCGCCCACGATGAAGAGATCGGGGGAGAAGAGCTTCTGCAGCTGGTCGTAGTACTTCTGCAGGCGGGCGGCCCACTTCTTCCAGCTGAGGTCTTCGCGCTCCTTGGCCGAGTAGGCCGCCTTCGTCTCGTAGTCGACGCCCTCGATCTCGAGGTGGCCGAGCTCGGCGTTCGGGATGAGCACACCGTTGTAGATGAGCGCCGTGCCGATGCCGGTGCCGAGCGTGGTGACGATGATGAGGCCGCCGCGACCCTTGGCCGCGCCGTACTTCACCTCGCCGAAGCCGGCGGCATCCGCGTCGTTCACGAAGGTGATGTCGCGGCCGAGCTCCTTCTCGAAGAGCTTCTCGGCCTCGAAGCCGATCCACTTCTTCGACACATTGGCCGCCGACATGGTGACACCGTGCCGCACCACCGCGGGGAAGCAGATGCCGACCTGGGCGGCTGCGGGGATCTCGCCGAGCGAGTCCACCAGCTGCAGCACGGTCTGGGCGATGTCGTCGGGCCTGCCGCCCTCGGGGGTGGCGAGCTTCTTGCGCTCCGTGAGCAGCTCGCCGGTGGTGACATCGACGATCGCCCCCTTGATCCCGGTTCCGCCGATGTCGATGCCGACGGCGACCGTGTCGGGGGTGTTCTCGGTCATGGCGCGGTCAGCTGTTCTCTGCGGCGTCGTCTTCGGCCCATTTCGCGCTGTTCGCGCGCAGGGTCTCGAGGGCGTGCTCAGCCTCTTCATGCGTGGTGAAGGGTCCGACGCGGTCGACGGCCGACGAGACATAGCCCTTCTCGACGGCGCCCGTCTTCATGTTGTACCAGTACTGGGTCGACGGGTCTTCGCTCATCATTCCTCCATGGTCGTGGTTCGGGAGAGGACTCCCCGCACAGATCCTATTGCGGGTGCCGGGCGGGCGGGCGTGGCGGCACGGCCGCGCTAGTCGTACGAGTGCTCGGTGCCCGGGTAGCTGCGATCGTCGACATCCGCGCGGAAGCGGGTGACAGCATCCGTCAGTACGCCGCGCAGGTCGGCGTACTGCTTCACGAACTTCGGGATGCGGCCTGTCGAGAAGCCGGCGAAGTCGGTCCAGACGAGGAGCTGGCCGTCGACATCGGGGCCGGCGCCCACACCGATGGTGGGGATGCGCAACGCCTTCGTGACCTTCGCGGCGGCCGCGGCGGGCACCATCTCGAGCACCACGGCGAAGGCCCCGGCATCCTGAACCGCGAGTGCATCGGCGAGCAGAGCCGCCTCGCCCTCACCGCGCCCCTGGATGATGTGGCCGCCGAGGCCGTGCTCGCTCTGCGGCGTGAAGCCGATGTGCGCCATCACGGGGATGCCCGCATCGACGATGCGCCGGATCTTCTCCGCGCTGCGCACGCCGCCCTCGAGCTTCACGGCGTGGGCCCGCGACTCCTTCATGAACCGTACGGCCGTGTGCAGAGCCTCCTCGGCGCTGTTCTCGTAGGAGCCGAACGGCATGTCGGCCACCACGAAGGCGCGCGACACGGCACCCGCGACGCCTCGGGCGAGAGGGATGAGTTCATCCACCGTCACCGGCACCGTGGTGTCGTAGCCCAGCACGTTGTTGCCCGCCGAGTCGCCCACGAGCAGGAAGTCGATGCCCGCCTCGTCGAAGATCTGGGCCGAGAGCATGTCGTAGGAGGTGAGGCCCGTGATGCTGATGCCGGTGTCTTTCGCGTTCTGGAAGTGGCGGGTGCGAACCCGCTTCGTGACCGGCTTCTCTGACGGCGTCGTCTGCTCTGGCATCTCCTCAGTGTAGTTGCGAGGCGCGAGAGGGCGGATGCGATAGCTTGGTGGGCACGTAACCCGAATGCGTACCTGGTGACCCGAACTCGAGAGGGAGACGTGGGCCGTCGAAGAATTGCGCCATTCGCGTTGGTCGTCGCTGTCGCCGCCGCATTGCTGGGAGGCACAGCCGTCTCGGCGAGCGCGGCCACCGTGGCGGAGAGCAGCTGCCCCGAGGGGGTGCCTGCCACAGCGACGTGCGGAACACTGACCGTTCCCGAGGTGCGGGCCAAGCCCGATTCGCGCACCATCTCGATGCCCTATGTGGTGCTCAAGGCCTCGAGCGGGGCGGCCACGGCATCGCCCATCGTCACCATGGCGGGTGGGCCCGGCCAGAGCTCGTACTCAGCGGCGATCGCCCTCGCCGACAATCCGCGCATCGGAGCGAACCGCGACGTCATCGTGCTCGGCCAGCGCGGCGGGATCGACTCGAGCAACCCGCTCGACTGCCCCGCGGCATCCTCGGCGTACTCCGACACGTTCACCACGGATGACTCGCCCGCCACCGAGATGACGGCCGTCAGCGTCGAGGTGAAGAACTGCATCGCGGCCTTCACCGAGGCCGGCGGCGACGTCACGGCGTACGCCAAGACCGACATGGCCGCGGATGTCGTCGACCTCCGCCAGACCCTCGCCATCCCGGTCTGGACCGTCTTCGGCGACTCCTGGTCGACCAAGGTCATGCAGACCGTGGCGGTGACCGATCCCTCGGGCGTCGACGCGGTGGTGATGAACGCGTTCTCGCCCGTCGACCGCGACGTCAAGGGTGACGCGTACGTGGCGCTGTCCAGCGCGCTCAGCAGCCTGTCGGCCTCCTCGCAGGGCCAGTACCCCGACCTGAACGCCGATCTCACGGCTGCGGCCACGATCTTCAGTGATGACCCTGTGCACGGGTTGATGACGAACCCCATCACGGGTGCGCAACGCTACTACTCGCTCACCGGATCCGACGTGGTCACGATCGTGCAGCAGGCCCTCTACGACCCCGCCACCGCGGCGGCCGTGCCCTACCTGCTCTCACGGCTGGCGGCGGGGGAGACGGATGCGATCAACCCGTTCATTCCGGCGGCGCTCGACAACGTGGCATCCACCAGTCTCGGGCTCTACTGGCTGAACTCGTGCCGCGACGAGCAGCCCTTCTGGTCGCTCGACCCCACCGCGCCGGCCGCGGAGGGTGCGGTGGACACGACGCCGGTGCCCCTGCCGGTGCTGACCTACCTCACCGCCACCGACGTGGTGTGCGCGGGGCAGGGTCTCGCGCCGTCACCCTCCGAGACGCGTGCATTCGGTGCCGTCGGCCAGCCCACTCTGATCTTCGCGAGCACGACCGACCCGCTCATCCCCGTGCAGGCGGCCCAGGGCGGCCAGGCGGCGTTCCCCAACAACCAGCTCGTCACCCTGGCCTCGCTCGGGCGAGCCGGCGTCACGGCCGACCCGTGCGGCATGGATCAGCTCGCGACCTGGTTGGCCGCACCGGGCACTCCCGTGCAGACGGCGTGCATCGACGGGGAGACCATCTATCCGATCATCGATGGAGACTCCGTGCACGAGACGTCGCGCGTCGCCTCCGTGGTGGCCGCGGTGGAGGATCAGAACGCGTTCGAACTCACGATCCCCCTGATCTTCGGGGCATTCGTGGTGCTGTGGCTCGTGGGCTGGATCATCGCGGTGATCGTGCAGGCCGCCCGCCGGGAGCCCTTCGTGCTGCTGCTCGTGAGCGGCATCGCGCCGGTGACGGGTGCCGTGTTCCTGGCCGCGGTGTGGATCGTCATGGCCTCGACCCTCGCTGCGAACCCGGGCTTCGCGCTCGTGGGCGTGCCGACGATCGTTCCCTGGCTCGGCATCCTGCTGGGAGTCGGGTTCCTCGGCATCATCCCGGTCTGGCGCCTCGGCAACCGCCCCACGGCCGCCCTGGCTGCCTCCGCCACCCTGGTCTGGCTGGCGATGATCATCTGGTTCGTGTGGATCGCGGTGCTGAAGAGCTAGCTAGCGATTCGGCCGATACGTGATCGGCAACCGCCGGTCGCGCCCGAACGCGGTGCGCGAGATCTTCGGCCCGATGGCGCTCTGCCGGCGCTTCCACTCGGCGCGGTCGACGAGACCGGTGATGCGTTCGACGGTCGGCAGGTCGAATCCCTGCTCCACGATCTCGGCGATGCTGTGGCCGCCGTTGATGTAGGCCTCGAGGATCGCGTCGAGCACGTCGTATTCGGGCAGGGAGTCCTGATCGGTCTGGTCGGGCCGCAGTTCGGCCGACGGCGGCTTCGAGATCGAGTTCTCGGGGATCGGGGGAGTCTCGCCGCGCGCAGCGGCGTGCTCGTTGCGCCAGCGGGCCAGCTCCCAGACGAGCAGCTTCGGCACATCTTTCAGCGGCGCGAAACCGCCGACCGAATCGCCGTAGATGGTGGAGTAGCCGACGGCGAGCTCACTCTTGTTGCCGGTGGTGAGCACCAGGTGCCCCTCCTGATTCGACAACCCCATGAGGATCACCCCGCGGGCCCGCGCCTGCAGATTCTCGGCCGCGACATCCGTGAGGCCGAGCTGTGTCTCGAACGGGAGCACGAGGTCGGCGATCGCCTCCGTGCGGTAGTGCAGCCCGATGCGCTCGGCGAGGTCGTCGGCATCCGAGCGCGAGTGGCCGGAGGAGTAGCGCGACGGCATCGAGACGCCGTAGACGTTGTCGGCGCCGATGGCGTCGGCCGAGAGGGCCGCGCACACGGCGGAGTCGATGCCGCCCGAGAGGCCCAGGATCACTGACGGGAACCGGTTCTTCTGCACGTAGTCGCGCAGTCCGAGCACGAGCGCGTTCCAGATCTGCTCGCGGTCGTCGGGCAGGTCGGCGATCACCACCGGCAGGGGGGCCGATGAGGCGGCGACGGATGACTCGTCCACCGCTGCGGCGGGAGTCAGTTCGACGCGCTGGACGTCGGCCGGCAAGGGGGTCTCGGTGGCCCCTTCGGGGTCGATGTCGACGATCAGCAGGCCTTCGACGAACTGCGGCGATCGGGCCAGAACGGTGCCGTCGCGGTCGACCACGACACTGTCGCCGTCGAAGACGAGGTCGTCCTGCCCTCCGACGAGGTTCACGTACGCCACGATGGTGTCAGTCTCGACGGCGCGCCGCGTGACGAGCGGCAGACGCACCTCGTCTTTGTCGCGCTCGTAGGGGGAGCCGTTGATGACCACGAGGAGGCCCGCATCCGCGTGCAGTACCCGGCCCACGGGGCCGCCGTCGCGCCAGAGGTCTTCGCAGATGATGAGGGCCACGTCGACGCCCCGCAGCCGGAGCACGAGCAGCTCGTCGCCGGGGATGAAGATGCGGTACTCGTCGAACACCGAGTAGTTCGGCAGGTGGTGCTTGGCGTAGCGCGCGACGACCCGACCGCCCTGCAGCACACTGGCCGCGTTCTGAGCGATGGCGGTGGGCGCGTTGCTGGTGCCGAGCAGGCGCGGCTCGAACGGGCCGTCGGGATGGCCGACGATCACGGGGACGTCGCCGAGTCCGGCATCCGCGAGTTCGCGCGCGAGCAGTTCCACGCGGGCGTGCGCCGCGGCGAGGAAACTCGGGCGCAGTGCGAGGTCTTCGATGGGGTAGCCGGAGATCGCCATCTCGCCGAACGCGACGAGGTCGGCGCCCTGGGCGACGGCATCCTGGGTGAACCGGACGATCTCGCGGGCGTTGCCCTCGAGGTCCCCCAGAACGGGGTTGGTTTGGGCCAACGCTAAGCGAAGTCTCGGCATAGCCACTAGCCTAATAGGGGCATGAACCAGTGCCGGAGAGAGGGTCTGTTCCGCCGATGGATAAGCAACGGGACTTCGTCCTTCGTACGATCGAAGAACGCGGTATCAAGTTCGTTCGACTGTGGTTCACAGACGTCGTCGGAACGCTGAAATCCGTAGCCATCGCCCCGGCCGAGGTCGAGGGCGCGTTCGCCGAGGGCCTCGGGTTCGACGGCTCGGCCATCGAGGGTCTCACCCGCTCGTTCGAGGCCGACGTGCTGGCCCATCCCGACCCCACGACGTTCCAGATCCTGCCCTGGCGGGGCGAGATCGACCCCACGGCGCGCATGTTCTGCGACATCACCACGCCCGACGGCCAGCCCGCCGTCGCCGACCCCCGCAACGTGCTGAAGCGCACCCTCGCCAAGGCGGCCGACCGCGGATTCACGTTCTACACCCACCCCGAGATCGAGTTCTACCTGCTCAAGTCGTCGCAGTACGGCCCGAACGGCCCCGAGCCCGTCGACTCGGCCGGCTACTTCGACAACGTGCCCGGTGGCACCGCGCACGACTTCCGACGCCGTTCGGTGCGCATGCTCGAAGACCTCGGCATCTCGGTGGAGTTCAGCCACCACGAGGCCGGTCCCGGCCAGAACGAGATCGACCTCCGCTACGCCGACGCCCTCACCACGGCCGACAACATCATGACGTTCCGCACGGTGATCAAAGAGGTGGCCATCGAGCAGGGCGTCTACGCCACGTTCATGCCGAAGCCGCTGTCGGGTCATCCGGGTTCCGGAATGCACACGCACCTCTCGCTCTTCGAGGGCGACGCCAATGCGTTCTACGAGGCCGGTGCCGAGTACCAGCTGTCGAAGATCGGCCGCAACTTCATCGCGGGCCTGTTGAAGCACGCCCCCGAGATCACGGCCGTCACGAACCAGTTCGTGAACTCCTACAAGCGCCTCTGGGGCGGCGACGAAGCCCCGAGCTTCGTCTGCTGGGGCCACAACAACCGCTCGGCGCTCGTTCGTGTGCCGCTCTACAAGCCCAACAAGGGCCAGTCGTCGCGCATCGAATACCGCGCCATCGACTCTGCGGCGAACCCGTACCTGGCTTACTCGCTGCTTCTCGCCGCGGGGCTCAAAGGCATCGAAGAGGGCTACGAACTGCCGCCCGAGGCGGAGGACAACGTGTGGAGCCTCACCGATGCGGAGCGCAAGGCGCTCGGTTACGACGCTCTGCCGGCCTCGCTCGACCGCGCCATCAGCCTGATGGAGGAGTCGGAGCTCGTGGCCGAGACGCTCGGTGAGCAGGTGTTCAACTACGTGCTGCTGAACAAGCGGCAGGAGTGGAAGGCCTACCGCGCTCAGGTCACGCCCTACGAGCTCGAATCGAACCTCGAGATCCTGTAGCCGATGGTCCGGCCTTCGGCCGGCACGAATGAATCCCGTGCCGCCCGTCGCTCCGGCCAGGTTGCCCTGATGCGCTGATGCCTCGTTCGCAGACCACACTCACCGACCTCGCCCGGGTGGGCTTCGCCCACCTCGGGGAGGCCGACGAGCAGCTGCGCGCCCTCGAGGCCGTCAGCGGAGTGCCGCTTCTCGAGCTGCTGGGTTCGTTCCAGACGGCCGCGGATCCGGATCTGGCGCTGCGTGGGGTGCAGCGCATCCTTCAGCGCGCCCCCGAGGTCATGACGGCCGCGCTCGTCGACCCGCTGCTGCGAACCAGGGTCGTTCGGGTGTTCGGCGCATCCGAGGGTCTCACCGACTTCTTCGTGCGGCACCCCTCGCGTCTGCCCGAACTGGGCGTCGCCGACCTGGCGCTGCCGACGGCGGAGATCGCGAAGAGCGAGCTGCTGGCCTCGGTGCAGGCGGTCGAGGGCTTCGCCGGAATCGTCGGCGAAGACGCCTGGACGGCCCTCCGGGTGCGGTACCGCGTACTGCTCGCGCGCGTGACGGCCTACGACCTCGAGCAACCGAACCCGGTGGCGGGTCTCGACCGCATCGCCTCCAGCCTCGCCGACCTCGCGGCCGGGGCGCTCGAAGCGTCACTCGCGGTCGCCCGCACGCAGCTGACCACGAAGGGCAACGGCCTCTGGCACTTCCCCATCGAGCAGGTGCGCGAGGCACGGCTCGCGATCATCGGCATGGGCAAGGCCGGGGCGCGCGAGCTCAACTACGTCAGCGATGTCGATGTGATCTTCGTGGGCGAGCCCGATGCCGAAGGGGTGATCGGCGCCTCGACCGCGATCGAGATCACCACGCGGCTGGCCATGGTCACGATGCGCGGTATCTCCGAGGCGGGCATCGAGCCGGGCCTCTGGGAGGTCGACCCGAATCTGCGACCCGAGGGCAAGGCGGGTGCTCTGGTGCGATCGCTCGAGTCGCATGCCGCCTACTACGACCGCTGGGCGAAGAACTGGGAGTTCCAGGCCCTGCTGAAGGCACGGCCGCTGGCCGGCGATCTCATGCTCGGCGAGGAATATACCCGGATCGTGGCTCCGAAGGTGTGGTCGAGCGCCTCCCGCGAGAACTTCGTGGAGTCGGTGCAGCGCATGCGCGAGCGCGTCACCGAGCACATCAAGCCCGCCGATGTCGAATACCAGTTGAAGCTCGGGCCGGGTGGTCTGCGTGACATCGAATTCACGGTGCAGCTGCTGCAGCTCGTGCACGGCCAGACGGATGAGAGCGTGCGCCAGCGGGGCACGCTTCCGGCGCTGGCCGCCCTCGCCGAAGGCGGGTACATCGGCCGTGTCGAGTCGGTCGAGTTCGCACAGGACTACCGCGTGCTGCGCCTGCTCGAACACCGGATGCAGCTCCGGCACCTCAGCCGAACCCACATGATGCCCCGCAACGAGCCCGAGCAGCGCGTGCTCGCCCGTGGCAGCGGCCTCGCCACGAGTGCGGCGAACCTCATCGCGCGCTGGACCGAGATCAAGGTTCGGGTGCGCACTCTTCACGAGCGCCTGTTCTACCGTCCGCTCCTCGCCGCTGTGGCGGCCCTCTCGCCTGACGAGCAGGCGCTCACGAGCGCGCAGGCGGAGGCGCGTCTCGCGGCGATCGGCTTCCAGAACCCCGCAGGGGCGCTGGGCCACATCGCGGCGATGACGGCGGGGGTGTCGCGACGGGCATCCATTCAGCGCACGCTGCTGCCTGTGATGCTGCAGTGGTTCGCCAACGGAGCCGATCCCGACTACGGGCTTCTCGCCTTCCGGCGCCTGTCCGACACGCTGGGGGAGACCTACTGGTTCCTCCGGATGCTGCGCGACTCGTCGGGCGCGGCCGCGCGCCTCACGCAGGTGCTCTCGGGCTCACGGTTCGTGGGTGAGCTGCTCGAGCGCATCCCCGAGGCGGCGGCGTGGCTCGAGAACGACGAGGAGCTGCGGCCCCGACCGGTGGCGGTGCTCGAAGACGAGACACGGGCGATCGTGGCGCGGCACGAGAGCCCGGATGCGGCGGCCATGGCCCTGCGCACCGCGCGGCGACGCGAGGTGTTGCGCCTGGCCATCTCGTCGATCCTCGGCATGTGCACGGTGGAGGAGCTGGGCGTGGCGCTCACCCAGATCACCACCACGCATCTGCAGGGCACGCTGAGCGTCATCCGGCAGTCGGCGGCGCCGTCGGCGGGCGACGGGATCGAATTCGCGATCATCGGCATGGGCCGCTACGGCGGCGGCGAGCTCGGTTTCGGCTCGGACGCGGATGTGCTCTACGTCTACCGTGCGGTGCGGGTCGACAAGCAGACGGCGCAGTCGGTGGCGCAGTTCATCGTGAACGAGCTGAATCGCCTCACCGAAGACCACCGGCTGCCGCTCGATCTCGACATCGACCTCCGGCCGGAGGGCAAGAACGGGCCTGCGGTGCGCTCGCTCGAGTCGTACGCCAACTACTACGAACGATGGTCGCTCACGTGGGAGGCGCAGGCTCTGCTGCGCGCGAACGGCGTCGCGGGCGATCAGTCCCTGATCGAGGCGTTCCACGCCCTTGCCGACACCGTGCGCTACCCGCCATCCATCTCGGAGACGGAGGTGCGCGAGGTGAAGCGCATCAAGGCACGGGTGGAGAAGGAGCGGCTGCCGCAGGGTGCCGATCCGTCGCGGCATCTGAAGCTCGGGCGGGGGTCGCTCTCCGATGTCGAGTGGTACGTGCAGTTGCTGCAGCTGCAGCACGCGGCCCGGGTGCCCGCCATCCGCACCACGTCGACGCTCGTGGCCCTGTCGGCCGAGGAGGCGGCAGGTCTGATCAGCCACGATGATGCCCGCAAGCTGCACGATGCCTGGATCTTCGCGTCACGCGCGCGGTCGGCCATGACTCTTTGGACGAACAAGACGTCGGACGTCCTGCCGACCGATCGCCGCCAGCTGGAGGGCGTGGCGCGCCTGCTCGAGTACCCGCCGGGCTCGGCCACCCGTCTCGAGGAGGACTACCTCGGCGTCACCCGTCGCTCACGTGCGGTCTTCGAGCGCCTGTTCTATGGACAATGACGCTGGGAGAAAAGCATCCAGTGGATGCTTTTCGCGTCATTGTCGGCGGGCGAGCTGTGCTCGCCCGCGTGCGACTGGGTTCTGGCTAGCGGCCGACCACCCGCGGATGCTCGCGCCACGCCGGCATCGACGCCATGAACTCGAGGGTGTCGGCCTCGAGAGCGGCCCGATCGTCTTCAGGACGGGACCGCTGCTGCCAGTCGACCATCGCCGCGAAGCGGACCTCGAAGTCCTGCAGCTCGCCGTGTTCGTCGGTGCAGTACGCGCAGTAGCGACCGCTCTCGATCGGCATGCTGCAGCTCTCACAGGGTGTGCTCATGGGCGGTTCCTTTCGATCGGTTGTGTCGGGCCGTCCTGCGCGTCGGATACCCCGGCGGCGGTGACGAGGTCGTTCAGGATGACGAGCGCCCGTCCGATCTCGCCGGTGGCAAGTCGCTCGATCGCGCGCTCGAGCAGCTCATGACCGAGAACGGATTCATCGCGGCGCAGCTCGGCGCGGCCGTCATCCGTCAGCCAGACGAGAGTGCGGCGCCGGTCGGTTTCATCGGGCCGCCGCTCGACCAGACCGTTGTTCTCCAGCTGGGTCACCAGCTCGCTCACTGCGGACTGCGAGCGGCCGAAGTGCGCCGCGGCGTCGCCGATGGAGAGCGGGCCGCTGTGGGCGAGGTGGGTGAGCACGGCGCGTGACGCGGGAGAGACATCGCGCCTGACACCGTCTCGGCGGTGGAACGTCAGGTAGAGCCGACGGAATGTCGCGTCGAAGGCGGCTGCGGCGTGCGCCGTGTCGGTGGCCTCGGTCGGTCGGCTCTCACTCATGACCTCAGCATCCCGTCGCACGGATGCATCGTCAATCCCGATGTATCCGGGTGAGATCCAGGGGCCTGGCCGTCAGATGTCTCAGCGCGCCGCGCATTCGCCAGCGAGGTCGGGACTGATGCCGAGGCGGGCGCGGATGGAGGGGCCGCAGATGACCTGCAGGTAAGCGGTGGATGAACGAACGGGACTGCTGTCAACCAGTGTTACGGAAGTGTGATCGTGTCTGGCGACAGGTGTTGATCTGGCCACAGTAGCATTCAGATGAGCGGGCCGATCGGGGCCTGGGTCAGTCGGTGAGGAGAGCGGATGTCGGGTCACCAAGACCGTCGCACACGAGGCCGATGGGCTGCGGCGCTCGTCGCCGCACTGGCGATCGCGGGTACGTCGCTCCTGGGCGCAGGGGCCGCGCAGGCTGCCCCCATCACCCCGTCACCCACCCCGGCTCCGACGCCGGCTTCGGCTCCGGCTTCGGCACCGGCTTCGGCACCGCTCGCGACGACGGTGACGATGACCACTCCGTCGGTGCTCGACTACGGCGCGCCGATCGATCTCGCCGCCACAGTGGTCGACTCGACGGGTGCCCCGGCGGTGGGCACTGTGCAGTTCGAGATCTCAGGAGGCGAGACCTTCGCGACTCCGATCGAGCTCGTCGACGGCGCGGCACACGTCGTGTTCGGCTCGATCCTGAACGGCAGCATCGATCCCTACGTGTCGAGCCCACCCTCGCTCGCCATCGGCGCCACGTTCGTTCCCGCCGATCCCACGGCGCTCGCGCCCGCTCACGGCAGCTCAGAGGTCACCATCCGCAAGGGAGTCACTGTCGTCACCGCGTCCTCCGCGGGTGACCAGCTCCTGCTGCCGTCCACTCCGGTCATGGTCAGGGCCGAGCTCGAGCTCCAGGGCTTCGAGCGCACCTCGTACTGGCTCCCCGCGGAGACCGCCGGCACGGTCGACTTCCTCCTCGACGGCGTCACGGTGGCGACATCCGCCGTCGTACCGAACCGCGAGCAGCGCCGTGGCGTCGCGGTAGCCCAGATCACCCTCCCCGCGCAGGGCTCGGGAACCCTCACCGCCGTCTACTCGGGAGACGCCACGTATGCGTCGTCCACGAGCGCACCGGTCACGATGACGGTTGCACGCCCCTCCGCCTCGCCGTCAGCCGCGCCGGCACCGGTGAAGACCGCTCCGCGACCGACGATCATCCCGGCACCGCCCCGTTCCGACGCCCCTGTGACGCCCCAGGCGGAGACCCCTGTCGAGGCGCCACCCGCGTCATCGCCCGTGGCGATCTCGGCCACACCGGTGGCGGATGTCGGCCCCTTGCGCGGCCTCGTGCTGACCGGCCTGGTGGCAGCCCTCCTCCTGCTCGCTGCGATGGGCGCTCTCATCACGCTCCGCCTGCGCCGCCGCTGACCACGCCGACCGAGCCTCGAACGGCAGCGAGGCCGCACCCCGTATGGGATGCGGCCTCGCCGTGTCGGTGCTGAGAATCAGACGCCGTAGTAGAGCTCGAACTATTGATGAGTAGTTGGGGGTAGTTGGGGAGTAGTGACATCCGCGTCATTCCGCGGGTTTTGCGTTGTGGTTGGTTGCCGGAAGTTGTGGCAGATTGAAAATGCTGCGGACTTTTTGCGGACTCCGCCATGAGTTCTCTAACGTTCGAGGACATTGGCTCTCTCGTACCCACGGTATTGCGTGGGTACATCTGCAATGTGGGTACATCATTTGCGATACCCACATCGCACTCCGCCAGAGGCCTTTCTTAGCGCCGATCTTCCGCGGTCGACCACCTACCTGCTGGTGCGCGTCCAATGGCTTAAGGTACCCATTTCCCGCCCTCTCGACCCCACACCTACGTATTGGACTCGGGGAGAGGGAAGAAATGGAAGTGCGCGGGTGTCCCGTCGTGCTGGAATGCAAAAAAACGCATCAGCCCCGACCGGCTACCACCTTCGCGACCGCTTGCCCGCTTTTGCCGGGATGTCTCTGTTCCCTCTAGCGCTGTTACAACCGAAGTGAGCAGGCTTGAGGTTCCACACATCCCAGGTGCCACCCTTACTGCGTGCTATCACGTGATCCATGGACGGGCCTAGCCGATGGCGTGCCCGCAGGCCGTACACAATGGGCTTGTCGCATAGGTGGCATACCGAGCCTGGCGGGCTGACTATCGCGAGTAGTCGCTGCCGTGCTCGGCCCGACGGTTCTGGGTCAGGGCCGTTGTGTCGATTCGGCATTCATCCTCATTGTTGTTCCCTCTCTCCGGTCGGTACGCGGTATCACCACCCCCGCCCTGGTTTGATTTTGAATATGTCTCCGCGTTGATACGTGCGAGCGCGTCGGCGAACGCTTCACCGGCACGCCGGAAGGCCTCGGCTCGGGCAATAGCTCGTCGCTCTGTCACGGTCAGTCATCCCACTGCAAGGTAGGCCGACCCTGGGGATCGGCTGTCGGCGCTATCCCTGGCATCACTGCGGGCTTATACCAGTCCGCGGCCCAGGTGTCCGCGCCCCCTTTCGTCGGCCAACTTGTCACGATGGTTGGATCGTAGGGTCTGGAATATCGAGTTCGGCCGTTCGACAGGTGCATTCCAGAACGCTCTAGCGAACCGCCCGCTGCATAGAACGCGATGGTTTCTGCCTTCACATCCGCTTCGGCGCGGTTCTCGGCCACGCCCATCAAGACCCTGCGCCGAACCTCGACTCGGAACTCACCTATCGCTGCGGCTTGAGCCCGGGACTCGCGCGGTGATTGCACGTTTCCAAGCACAGCGAATAGCAGCCCCCCGACTATTCCAAGAAAGACAATGACGGCTACGAATGTCAGCGCGGCAACTACGATTCCCATGGCGCGACCGTAGGGGCACTAGATGAACAGTGTCTAACACGAACGAATGGCCCACACCATGACTGGTGTGGGCCATTCGTCTTGGCGCTGGTCGGGTCTATGCCCCCGAAAGGTAGGCTCGCCGGCCATCCGTTCCGTTACTCGGGAATGACACCCGCGGTGTGGTTGACGCCAGTCTTTGCAGCAGCAGGCGAGCCGGCCCATTCGGGCACCAGCACACCCGCTGCCTCATGGCTGCTTAGGTTTGTGATCAGGGCGAATCGTGCCGCTTTCGCCCGAGTAATCCGGCTGGTCGCGGCCTCACCCCTGATGCGAGCGAGCCGTGACGCTGACTCATCTGCTTCCGCTTCACGCCGCGCCTTGCTGGACTCCGAGTCCAGTGTGCTCACGCAGCGCCCTGGATGGCTCGGTGCACCGCGAATGCGCTGGGGCGGGCCGGCTGGATGTCTCCGCGCCAGTGAGCAACGATCCCGATCTGGCCCGTGTCGGCGTAGCGCTCGGTCAGCACCTGCAAGGTGATGTCGAGGCGCTGCCCGATGATGAGGTTCGACCAGTCGCCCGCGAACACGTCGGTTGCCCGGCCCGCCATCGTTCCCTGAGTGTACGAGGGGATGGTGTTCGAGCTGAACCGAGGCACTTCTGCGACGGCACTCGGGACTGCGAGAGGCTGCCCGGTCGTGTCGTAAGCCTTTGCATACATCCGATCGAGCTTGCTGTTCCAGACGAGCCCCGTCGGTGATTCGTTGCTGTCGCGCACTGTAAACAGCAGGTCAATGATTTCGTCCCAGTACTTGCCGGCAGTCTGCACGGTTCCGTTGGTTGCAGAGCCGAGCACGTTCGCCGGCTTTGTGGCGATGAGCGCCGCCAGGATGCCGCGAGGGTTGAGCGGGGTAGGTAGGTTGATCGTGCCCGCGCCTGCGGTTATTCCGCCATAAAGTGCCACCTGGTCGATTTTCCCGGCGATGGCCTTCGCGATGGCCTCTGATACCACCTGATCGGCGTTTTCCGCGTCCTGGAACCACTCACGTGAGCCGATGACCTGTGCCGAAAGGGATTTGGCGATCAGGGTCACATTGTCGAACGTCGGATCGCTGGGCGCGATGGCTGATCCCTCGGTGCGGAAAGTCGCTGTCGGTTCGCCGGTCATGCGGCCAATGTTGACCGTGGGTGCGCCCATGGGTACGACCGCCGCCCCTGCTTGAGCAACCGCGGACTTCGCTCGGGCAAGGTCAATCAGCGTGCTCGACCAAATGGTCGGAACGATGGCAGAGCCGCCCGTGGTCGAGAGAGCGCGCACCATCTCGCCCACACCGGAGTACATTGCTCGCGCATGGTCATCGCGACCCGCGAGACGACGTGCGGCGACCGGGTGCGAGCCGAACGGCTCGTTGCCCCGGAGCGCGGCGACCTGATTTGTGTCGGTGTTGATCCATCGACGCGCGTCGACCTTGTCGGGAGCGAAACTATCCAGCTCGCGCTGGAAGGCTTCGATTGCGGCGTCCTGCTGCGCCACTGTGCGGAGGTTCGCGAGCTGCTGGTCGAGCGCTCCGATATCACGCTCGACAGTTTCCCAAGCGATCGCCTCATCGGCCGTAAACTCGCGTGTCGATGCAGTCGCGCTGAGCGCTGCGCCCTTGTCCTCCCAGAGTTGCGTGCGCTCCTGTTCGAGACGGGCAATGGTGGTGGTGGTAGTCGTCTTGCTCATTTTTGTTTCCCTTCGAGGATGAATGACTGAGTGCCCGCCCCGATGTGGGGCGTTATGCCGATATGCCGAGCGACGCACGCCCTGCGGTGGATCAGTCGCACCAGGTGACTGAATCGAGCTGATGTATGGCCGACCAGTAGTGGCCACATGTCACACAGCGGTAGCGGCACCGAATGCCGCCGCTTTCCGGCCGAATCGAGCCTTTATGGGGCCAGGCCGTACCGTGGCGCTCATCTGCAGAGCAGAGCGCGCCGAAAGGACTCGATAGGGCCGCGTGTCGAACATCGCTGAGGAATCGTGAGAGCGGCTGACCAGTCTCGTCCACAAGGTCTGCGAGAGCTTCGCGGAAGCGAGCGTATGACGGGAGGGCCGCCATCTCAGAGTGACCGAAGCCTCGGATGGTGGTCGCGAACTCGCTCATTTTCGTTTCAGCCCAATCGTTGCTAGCAGGTCGTACAGCCGGTGACCGTCGATTTTCAGTTCGATGTGCTGTTCGACAAGGATTGGCTCATCGCTACCCCCTCGGTTGTATTGACTGAGAGGAACGACTGCCTCGGGGCCGGCTTCGCCAATGAGTGCGAACGTTGGAGCAGTCACGATGCCGCCCTCGGCGAGCGCGGGGACGCTCTGTAGTCGTGGGAACGCGATATGGGCACCACCGAGGAACCATGGCATGTCGAATTCGAGCCCACCGAGCGTGTTGTTCCACGTGTCGATGGTGAAATTCATGATGTTGATCATTGCGCCGGCTACGAGGTCGACCAGACCGTTCCATGCGTCACCGACTCGGTTCGGGATTTCGGTGAAGAATCCGACGATTCCGTCGACACCCTTACCGATTTCCTGGACGCCCCAGTTCACGTTATTGACGACAGTGCCCCACCAGTCGGAGAACCACTTGCTGATCGGTTCCCAGTTCTTGATCAGCAGGCCGATGACGTTCCAGTTCAGGAAAAGGTCGGTCACGAACCCGACTGCCCCGCTGAAACCGTTCGCAATGTTCTGTGCGGCTTCACCGAGCCATTTGGAGACGCCCTCCCAGTTCTGCACAAGCCAGATTCCGGCGACGACGAGGCCTGCTATCGCGGCGATGATGCCGAGCACGATCCATGTCACGGGGTTCGCGTACCATGCGACGTTGTTCGCCACGGTCGCTGCCGTGTTTGCCGTCGTCGCGGCCGTCGCGGCCACCTGAGCTGTGCGAAAGAATCCCACAACCCCGGCGATGGCTTGGAGGCCTTCGTAGCCCTTCACCGCGACCGCTCCCGCCGCGAGCGCGGTTCCGAAACCGAGCACCACGTCGATGTTGTCGGCAGCGAGGTCGATTACCGGCATGAGCTTGTCGAATCCCGAGGTGATGACGGGTATCAGCTTCTCTCCGACCTCGGCGAGCGCGCTTCGGGCCTTGTTCTCGAACTCGGTCCACTTCTCTGGGAAATCGGCGGTCGACTCGGCCATGTCGATGATCGATGAGTTCGCCGCGCCTGCTGCCGCGGTGATGCTGTCGAGGTTCAGCGCCCCGGTTTGCAGAGCGCCGATGAACTCGGTTGAGCCGCGCGCACCGAACACTTTCCCTGCGAGGTCGAATGCTGCGGCCTGATCGCCGGCCGCGAGGAAGCCGCCGATTTCACCGACCACGCGTCGGAACGCTTCTTGAGGCTCTTCGCCAGCGAGCGCTAGGTTCTTGAACCCTTTGCTCATTCCGGTTGTCACTGCTGTGGCGTCGACACCGGCTTTGTCGAGCGTTCCGACGAGCTGCGCGGACTCGACCAGCGAGAACCCAAGACCCTTGAGCGCTGAGCCATTGGCTCCGACGCCGGCCGTGAGGTCGTTGACGGAGACTCCGGTAGCCTGTGAAATTCCAAAGAGCTGGTCGAGTGCATCTGACATGCCCTCGGCCGGAATCTGGAACAGCGACGTTGCCCCGGTGAGGCCGTTGATATCGACCTCACCTTGCCCGGCCATGTCGCCGAGTAGCAGCACCTGAGTGGTGAGCTTTTCGAGCCCTGGCCCCGTCAGCCCTGTTCGCTGATTCAGCTCGGCAATCGCTGTGGCTGTGAGCCCGATATCGACAGGTGCGTTCGTGAACACGTTGTCGAACGAGCCCTTGAGGCCGTCGAGGCTTGCTCCGGTTGCTCCGGTGCTCTGCTGGATGGTGTCATAAGCACCATCCATCGCCATGCCCGCATCCACGGCCGCTGCGCCAATTGCGACTGTCCCGAGAATAGTCGCGGTCGCACCGCGGCTGATGCCTTTGTTGAGCTTGTCGAGTTTGCCGCCGACGCCATCGATCGTGCTGCCGGTTTTGTCGTCGGCCAGGATGTTGATTATGAGGTCTTTGACAGAGCTGCCCATTTAGTCGAGGCCCCTTAGCGCCTGATCGGCCATGTCTGCACTCCATGCCTCGTGTCGCTTGCGGGCGTCACCGCAAGGTCTGCACGGCTGCTCGGTCCCGGCCGGATGCTGAGGACAGAATGGGGGCGACCATCCCAGCTCTCGCTCCAATGTGCTCTTTGCTTCCTGCCATGTTGCGTGTGCCATATCGCGACACCCCTCTCTGTTTCGTCTCACTTGCTGGTCCCTCGCACTCACTCCCACTCCCTTTCCCCTCTACCGCGAGTGAGCACCGGTCCCGCTCGCGAATGCCTCGCGAGGCGGAATCTCGGGGTTCTGCGCTTTCGGCGCGAACATCCGTCGCGATGTCGTCGCGAACCCTTCGCGAACGGTTCGCGATCCTGTCGCGATGACATCGAGTACCTCTTCGGGTGCGGGGATATTGGATCGGGACGGGCGGTCGACCTTCTGGTGTTTTTCCCAATTGGAAATGCTGAGGTACTGTCGCCCATTGGCCTCGTAGATATCGACCTGACCCCCGGCGACCAACAGATCAATGTGCCCTCGAATCGCTTCGGGGGTTACGTCGTCATCCAGGGGCCACACGGTCGCCTTGACGACCTTCGGATTGGCGTTGCCATTCCCGAAGTCATCCACGTACGTCCAGAGGCCAATGAACGTGAGTCTCGCTGGCACTGGTAGAGCGACCACATCCTCACTTCGCCAGAACTCTGGTTTAATCGAGCGGATGCGTCCTGCCACTAATCCGCCAGCCTCTCGGGATCGAACAATTGATCCGGCCAACCAAACAGCATCAGTTCGAATTTGCTGAGTGCGACTGTCCATTCGGAGTCGTCACTGACCGCCGATGCAGCGGCAAAGAGCTGCCCATACTCCATGTCGGTGCTCACCAAGGTGGCCCGAGCCCCAATGCCCATCTTGCAGAACACGAGAAAATGAGGCCGATACGCGAGCCCGAGGTCGGTTGACGTGTCTGGATCGACCTCCCCGAATGCGCGGGGTGTCAGCCGGACAAAGGGCTGATTGTCTGGTGCCGGAAGCAGCTTCCGCTTCATCGAGTCACCTTGACGAGAATTACTAGGCCGTCAGATTCACCGACGAGAATCCAGTCGCCGAGGTGCACATGCGAAAACTCGCTATCTGCCCAGGTATCGCCCTCGAATTCTTGTGGTCGCCGACGCACCCCGTCGTCAGGATCAAGGAAGTGGCGGATGTGGCCTCCGACCTGTGTCTGCCGTACGACCTTGACGCGGCCACCGATTCCGACATCGCGGGGCTTGCGCATTTCCAACGAGAGCGTTTCCAGACCCCATGAAACCGCTGTATCCCAAGCCCGACGCATCGCATTCTCGAATTCGCGAACGGCATCAACGGCCATCAGTTCAACCTGTTGGGAGGTGGTGGGTGCTTCGTTCGTGTTCATAGGTGTGTCCCTTTCGAGCGAGTAGTTCAATCACGCGGCACATTGAGCCGCATAGTTTGTGTGTTGCGTGCGTTCGCCGGAATCGAACCGGGGGTACCTCCCGGCGAGGATGCAAAGTCTCGCCAGGTCGAACGCTCCTGAACTCCACACCGCACGGGTTACCGAGCCCAGAGGGGTGCGCGAGAGGCTGACCAAGCTCGAAGGCTTGGCGCTGTGGCGCGGATCAGAGCCGCGTGCATCACGCACCCGATGGGGCAGGCAGGGCCTAGCAATCAGGTGGAGAGTTCTTTCCTCTGTGGTGTTGTGAAATTGCCGACCCGTCAGGCGGGCTGTTCTGTTGCTGTGTGGTCTAGGCGAACGCTGCTGCGATAAAGGCGTCGACATCGTGGATTCGGAACATCCGACGCCCGGCGATTAGCCCTGACTTCGGGGCAGTACCGCGGTGGATCATCCAGCGAAGCGCGGCGGGAGTCCGGCTCAGACGCTCAGCCGTCTCCTGGAAAGTTAGGAGCATCGTCTGGTCCTTTTTCTCTTCGGTCATAGTTACCTCCTTTCGCAGTGAGTTGCGTTATAAGGAAACTATGGCAAGTTGCGTTAGAAGTCAACTATGCTCAATGCATGGCAACTAGTGATCGGCAGCGCGGGAACGACATCGGCCCGAACGGCGTCAGGTTTGGTGATCGTGTACGCAGAATCCGACAGCATCTCGAACTGACCCAGGATGACCTCTCGCGCCTGATGACTACGTTTGGCCGTCCGATACCCAAAGCCAGCATCGGGCGAATAGAGTCGGGCGATCGCCGGGTCGACGTTGACGACGTGATGGCCTTTGCGCGCGCGTTCGATGTATCTCCGCTCGCGCTTCTACTCCCGTTCCCCGAGTCCCCAGATGAACAAGTGAACCTCGGCGGGACGACCGGAACGCAAGCCTTCGTCGTGTGGCTATGGGGAGCTGGTATCGAGCCCTTACGCCTAGACACGAGCAACCCAGACAGGGAAGCAAGCGAGCTTGGCGAATTTCGCGAGCGTTCGCGCCCCTGGTGGTTCAGTGTCGAAGCCGGACTCAATGAATCGCTTGTGAAGCTGGTACAGAAGACGCCGACGACTCCCACTGACAATCCCGATCACCTCTACGAAAGCAACGGGCGATAGTGGCGAGCATCCGCCAGCGACCGGATGGCTCGTGGCGTGCCCGATTCCGGGACGCGGACGGCAAAGAGCACGCGCAGCACTTCAAGTACAAGAACAATCCGCGCCATCCCGAGGACAGCGCGCAGCACTGGCTCGATCACGTCACCAGCTCGGTCGTAACCGGCACCTACGTTGACCCGAAGCTCGCAAAGCTAACCGTGGGGGAGTGGTGCGACACGTGGCTCTCTGCATACGAGCAGAATCGTGCCTCGTCTGTCCGTCAGGCTCGCTCCCACGTGAAGCACATCAAGAAGGCGTTCGGCACGCGGCAGCTCCGCGACGTGCGTCCATCCGATGTGAAGGCGTGGACGGCCGCGCTCAAGGGCTCGGGCTTGGCAGATTCGACCGTCTACGCGCTGCACTCGCGGCTCTCGCACATCTTCACCGACGCGGTTCACGATGGCCTGGTGCCCCGTTCTCCGGTTAGCCGGCGTACATCCCCAGGGCAAGCCAAGCAGCGGATGTACGTCGCGACGACGGAACAGGTGTGGGAGCTGCACGAGCGGATGCCGGCGCACTTTCGCCCGGTAATCCTGCTCGGCGCGTTCGCCGGCCTCCGCATCGGCGAGATAGCGGCACTCCGCACGAGCGATGTCGATTTCCTCCGCGGGATCATCACCCCGGAGATTCAGTACCCGGCAGAACCGCTCAAGACTGAAACGTCAAAAACGCCCATCCCAATTCCCCTTGACCTCTGCACCGAGCTTTCTCGGGTGCCGGCCAAGTGGGGGAGCGCAACCCTCGTCGTCGGAGCCTTCGGGCGTCCGGTGTCGCCCTACACAATCGAGACGGCATTTCGAAAGGTGGCCGACTCGATCAAGGGGCTACCGCCCGGATTCCGCATCCATGATCTGCGGCACTACTTCGCGTCGTTCCTGATCGCGTCGAACATGGACATCAAGACGGTTCAGAAGCTGCTGCGCCACGCATCCGCGAAAGTCACCCTCGACACCTACGGGCACATGTGGCCGGACAAAGAAGAGTCCGCACGAGCTGCCATCGCGGAGACAATGGCAACTCGTGCGGACTTTTTGCGGACTAGAGGGGTCAAAACCCCCGGAATCCCGCGTGATCTAGCTACACCCCGTAATAGAGCTCGTACTCGAAGGGGTGCGGGCGCTGGGCGATCGGCTTGATCTCGTTCTCGCGCTTGTAGCTGATCCACGTCTCGATCAGGTCGGGCGTGAAGACGTTGCCCTTCGTGAGGAACTCGTGGTCGGCTTCGAGCGCGGCCAGGGCGCCCTCCAGGGTCGCGGGGACCTGGGGGATGTTCTTGGCCTCTTCCGGGGGGAGCTCGTAGAGGTCCTTGTCCACGGGCTCGTGCGGCTCGATGCGGTTCTGGATGCCGTCCAGGCCGGCCATGAGCTGCGCAGCGAAGGCGAGGTACGGGTTGCCCGAGGCATCCGGAGCGCGGAACTCGATGCGCTTCGCCTTGGGGTTGGTGCCCGTGATCGGGATACGGATCGACGCCGAGCGGTTACCGGCCGAGTAGACCAGGTTCACGGGTGCCTCGAAGCCGGGAACCAGGCGGTGGTACGAGTTCACCGTCGGGTTCGTGAACGCGAGCACAGCGGGAGCGTGCTTCAGCAGGCCACCGATGTACCAGCGAGCGAGATCGCTCAGACCGCCGTAGCCGGCCTCGTCGTAGAACAGCGGCTTGCCGTCGTTCCACAGCGACTGGTGGGTGTGCATGCCCGAGCCGTTGTCTCCGAAGAGCGGCTTCGGCATGAATGTGGCCGTCTTGCCCCACTGGTTCGCCGTGTTCTTGACGATGTACTTGAACTTCAGGATGTCGTCTGCCGCGTGCACCATGGTGTCGAAGCGGTAGTTGATCTCGCCCTGGCCGCCGGTGCCCACCTCGTGGTGCGAACGCTCCAGGATGAGGCCGGCATCGATCAGCTTGAGGCAGATGTCGTCGCGCAGGTCGGCGTGCTGGTCGACCGGGCTCACGGGGAAGTAGCCGCCCTTGAACGGGGTCTTGTTGGCCAGGTTGCCGCCCTCCTCCTCGCGGCCGGAGTTCCAGGCACCCTCGGAGGAGTCCACGGCGTAGAAGCTCGAGTTCTGCTTCACCTCGTAGCGCACGTCGTCGAAGATGTAGAACTCGGCCTCGGGAGCGAAGAACGCTGTGTCGGCGATGCCGGTGGAGGCGAGGTACTTCTCGGCCTTCTTGGCCACCTGACGCGGGTCGCGCGAGTAGATCTCGCCGTTGCGGGGGTTGTAGATGTCGAACACCAGGATCAGCGTGCGCTCGGCACGGAACGGGTCGACGTAAGCCGTGGAGACGTCAGGGATGAGCTGCATGTCGGACTCGTGGATCGACGCGAAACCGCGGATCGACGAGCCATCGAAGAGCTGGCCGACGGCGAAGAAGTCCTCGTCGACGGTGGAGGCGGGAATGTTGAAGTGCTGCTGGACACCGGGCAGGTCGGTGAACCGGATGTCAAGGAACTTGACGTCGGTGTCCTTGATGAACTTGAGCACCTCGGAAGAATCACTGAACATGTGAAGGATCTCCAAATGGCTTGGAACAGGAAAAACTACAAAGATGTAGCCACTCGTTAGGATAGGTGCACGCCATTACCCAGCAGTGTCGCGATTGTTTCCGGCGTGTTACGGGTTGCTCGGGAACTGCTCTCCGAACCTGCTAGCGCTTCACCAGAACGGTGCCCGAGAACACATCGTGCAGGCCTCGCTGATCCGAGTCCCAGATGACGGCCGGCACCACGAGCATCAGCAGCACCGTTCGCAGGATGGGCCGCCACCACCCCGCGTACGACCCGTTCAGGCGCACGACGCGGAGCCCGAGAAGGAGGTGCCCGAGCCCACCACCGAGTGTGATCATCAGCACTACCTGTTCGATGAAGAAGATGAGGCTCGACGCCCACGGGTTGTCGAAGAAGAACGCGAAGTAGATCACGTAGCAGAACGCGAAGTCGATCAGAAGCGCCAGGATGCGCCGGCCCGGGCGCGCCACGGATCCCCGGCCTTCACGGTTGAACCCGAGACGTTCGCCCGGCCAGGCGCTCGGCGCAGCTCCGCCGGTCGAGGCTGTCACGCGGTGCTCAGCGACCGCGCTGCGGACGCATGCGCATCGGGTCGATGCCCTTCGGGATCGGCAGCGGTGACGACGAGAGCGAGGTGAGACGGTTGCTCACGGCCAGCACTTCGGGCTTCGTGAGGCTGGGCTTGATGCGCGCGAGCTTGGCGGCGACGCGGTGCAGCGGAACGGCATCGGCATCGGGACCGACCGAGAGGTAGGTGACAGGCACGTTCGGCAGGATGCGGAGCACCTTGCGGCGCTCCTCGTCGAGCATCTTCGTGGTGCGCGAGCGCGGGCCCTCGCTGATCAGCACGACACCGCCTCGCCCGACGGCGCGGTAGACCGCATCCTGGGTCTTGCCGTTCACGGCCACGGGCATCTCGCTGCCGACCCAGCTGCGCTTGAGCGAGCTTCGGAGCACCGCGCCCACCGCGCCGGGCTGGCCTTC
Organism: Herbiconiux sp.; assembly: GCF_004297105.1. Lineage (GTDB taxonomy): Bacteria > Actinomycetota > Actinomycetes > Actinomycetales > Microbacteriaceae > Herbiconiux. The sequence goes on along the minus strand of NZ_SCVE01000020.1, from coordinate 250,445 downwards.
GATCTGCTTGTAGGCCGCGCGTTCGGCGCGGCGGCCGAGAATGATGAGAGCGATGAGCAGGCCTGCGAGCACGCCCGCGAGGATCCACATGACGAGGCCGAAGACGTTCTCGCGCGAGAAGATCAGTGCGAACGCGACACCGGCGAGAACGGGCAGGGCGAAACCGAGCGCCATGAGCCAGACCGCGTTGGAGTCGTAGCGGCGGGTCATCTTGAAGACCTGCCACATCTGCTTGATGCGGCCGGGCTCTTTGGGGGCCTTGGGGGACTTCTCGGTCGTGCGTGCCATGACTCCAAGGATACTTCGTCGTACCGGCGCCGGGTGCCACGAGTCGAGCGCACCGTTCCGCCCACAGCGCACCGTTCTGCACAGGGGGAGTGCGGCGCGATCTGTGCACAGATCGGCGGACGGCGGATGCACCGCGGTCGCCGATCACGATGCTGGGTGCCATGCCCCTGTCCCTCACACCTGTCTTCGCCGAACACCGCCTGCTCGAGCTCGTCGGAGTCGGGCCGCACGCCAACGTCTACCTCGCGGAGCCGATCGACGGCGGCGAGGTGGTGGCGCTGAAGGCGTGCGATCCGTCGGCCGAGCGCTCTCGCGACGCCGAGTGCCAGGTTCTTCTCGACCATCCCATCGCGGCCATGCCTCGCCTCCTCGATGTGCTCCACGAGCACCGCCGCCGCATCATCGTGATGACGCGCTGCCCGGGGGTGGCACTCTCGGGCCGTCTTGCCCTGGGCCGCAAGGGGCCGGCGCCGGAGGCCGCTGACTCCGCGCACCTCGCAGCGGTGGTGCCGAGGCTCCGGCAGGTGGTGTCGCGGTTGCACGATGCGGGTGTCGCGCACGGGAGCATCGCGCCGGAGACGATCCTGCTCGCCGACGACGGAACGGTGTCGTTGGTCGGATTCGGCACTGTGGCGCGTTCGGGCGATCCGGGCTACGCCGAGGCGGTGAGCGGTGACCTGCGCGCGCTCGAGCGGATGGGGCAGCTCATCCTGCCGTCCAGGGAGTCACATCGCCGTGACCTGATCGAGACTCCAACCGATGCGGGCGACGGATGGGGATGGCAGGAGCCCGTGGCACCACCCGGTGCAGACGGGGTGACCGCCCCGGAGCCGGAGCTGGCCGAGGCGATCGAGCCGGCGCTGGCTGCGGTCGTCGAGATCGCACGGGTGCTCCGCGCGAGGGTGACCCGGGCGAGGGGCGGCATCCTGCGCTCCGCGCGCCGGCGCTTTCTTGTGGCAGGCGGCGCCGTGGTGATCGTCGGGGCGGTCGCACTCTGCGTGGCGCTCCCGACAAGGAATGACGCGGCCGCTTCCCTCACCTCATCGCCCATCGCGACCGAGGCGCCCACCGCTGTTCCGCCTCTCGGCGACAGGGGGTCTGAAGATCCGCTGATCGCCGCCACGTCGCTCCTCCCGCTCCGCGCGGCCTGTCTCGCCGATGCGGATGCGATCTGTCTCGATGCGGTCGACGAGTGGGATTCGCCCGCCATGCTCGAGGATCAGCAGCTCGCGCGGCCCGCGACCACGGCCATGGCCGACCCGCTGGCCGCCCTCGGCGAGCTGGGCCTGGTGCAGCGGATCGGCGGGATCGCGCTCATCACGGGAACGCTGCCCACAACGCAACCGGCCTCGCTCCTCGTGGTGAGGGGCGAGGCCGGTTGGCGCATCCGTTCGTATCGGGTGGGCTCAGATCCCGAGGTCGGCGGCGAAGTCGCCGTCTTCCAGGCGGTTCTTCACGGCCGTGAGGAAGCGAGCGGCGTCGGCTCCGTCGACGATGCGGTGATCGTAGCTGAGGGCCAGGTACACCATGGAGCGCACGGCGATCGCATCGCTGCCATCCACCGTCACCACGGCGGGCTTCTTCACGACGGCACCGGTGCCCAGGATGGCGACCTGCGGCAGGAACACGAGAGGCGTGTCGAACAGGGCTCCCCGCGAACCGGTGTTCGTGAGGGTGAAGGTGCCCCCCGACAGCTCGTCGGGCTTCAGCTTGTTGTCGCGCGTGCGGGCGGCGAGGTCGGCGATCTGGGCGGCGAAGCCCGCGATGTCGAGGTCGCCGGCGTTCTTCACCACGGGGGTGAGCAGGCCGCGCTCGGTGTCGACCGCGATGCTGATGCCCTCGTGGTCGGGGTAGACGATGGAGTCGCCGTCGACCGTGGCGTTGATCACCGGGTAGGCCTTGAGGGCCTCGGCGGCGGCCAGGGCGAAGAACGGCAGGAACGAGAGCTTCGTGCCCGTCTTCTCGGCGAAGGCGGCCTTCACGGAATCGCGGTAGGCGGCCACCTTCGTGACATCCACCTCGACCACAGTGGTGAGCTGCGCGGAAGCCTGCATCGACGCCACGGCGCGCTCCGCGACCACCTTGCGGAGGCGCGACATGGGCTGGGTCGTGCCGCGGAGCGGCGAGGTCTCCAGCGGGGCACGCTTCGTGGCGACCGGAGACGTCGACGCGGGGGTCGTGGCAGCGGAGGCGGCGGCGAGCACGTCTTCCTTGCGGATGCGACCGCCGACGCCGGTACCGGTGACGGTGGAGAGGTCGATTCCCTGATCGTGGGCGAGCTTGCGCACGAGCGGGGTGACGTAGCCGGCGTTGGCGCCCGAGGCGGGAGTCGCCTCGGCGGCGGGTGCCGGGGCGGCGACGGTCGGAGCCGGGGCGGCAGCAGGCGCCGGAGCGGCAACGGGTGCCGGTGCAGCGGCGGGTGCCGGGGCGGCGGCGGGTGCCGGTGCGACGGGCTCCGGAGCAGCCGCCGGAGCTTCCTGAACGGGTGCCGGAGCAGCCGCCGGCGTCTCCTCGGCGGGAGCAGGAGCCTCCGCCGACGGGGTCACGACCTCTTCTGGGGCTTCCTCCGCAGGCGCGGCGGGAGCCTCGGCCGCAGGAGCAGCTGCGGCGCCGGATCCGTCACCGATGGTCACCAGCGCGGTGCCGACCTCGACGGTCTCGTCTTCCTGAACCAGGATCGCCTCGATCACCCCCGCGACAGGCGAAGGGATCTCGGTGTCGACCTTGTCGGTCGAGACCTCGAGAAGGGGCTCGTCAACCTCGACACGATCGCCGACGTTCTTGAGCCATCGGGTGACCGTTCCTTCGGTGACACTCTCTCCGAGTGCGGGAAGGTTGACGGATTCGCTCATGACTTTTGTCTCCTTATGGAACCGTTCGTTGCCAAGCCTAGTCGGCCCTACGTGTTGCGGGTGTGCCCGTGGCCGGATGGCTCAGATGGCGTGAAGCGGCTTTCCGGCGAGCGCGAGGTGCGCTTCGCCGAGAGCCTCGTTCTGGGTGGGGTGTGCGTGCACGAGCGAGGCCACGTCTTCGGGGTAGGCCTCCCAGTTCACGATGAGCTGGCCCTCGCCGATCAGCTCGCCCACTCGGGCGCCGATCATGTGGATGCCGATCACGGGGCCGTCGTTGACGCGCACGACCTTCACCGAACCGGTGGTGCCGATGATGTGGCTCTTGCCGTTGCCGGCCAGGCTGTAGTCGTACGACGAGATCTTGTCGGCGCCGTACTTCTCGGCGGCCTTCGCCTCGGTGAGACCCACCGATGCGACCTCGGGGTCGGAGTAGGTGACCTTGGGGATGTTCACGTCCTCGACGACCTGCGGGTTGAGGCCCGCGATCTCCTCGGCCACGAAGATGCCCTGCTGGAAGCCGCGGTGGGCCAGCTGCAGACCGGGAACGATGTCACCCACGGCGTAGACACCGGGAACGCTCGTCTCGAGGCGCTCGTTGGTGATGACGAAGCCGCGGTCGATGGTGACTCCGGCTTCCTCGAAGCCCAGCCCCTGAGTGGCGGGGCCACGGCCGACAGCGACGAGCAGCAGCTCGCCGTCGAAGGTCTTGCCGTCTTCGAGGGTGACGACCACGCCGTTCTCGTCCTGCGTCACGCCCTGGAAGCGGGTGCCGAGGTTGAATGCGATGCCGCGCTTACGGAACGCACGCTCGAACTGCTTCGAGATGGCCTCGTCCTCGTTGGGCACGAGGTGGGGGAGGGCTTCGATGATGGTGACGTCGGCGCCGAACGACTTCCAGACGCTGGCGAACTCCACGCCGATCACGCCACCGCCGAGGATGACGACCTTCTTCGGGATGAAATCGAGTGCGAGAGCGTGCTCCGAGGTGATGACCCGGCCGCCGATCTCCAGGCCGGGCAGCGAACGGGAGTACGAGCCGGTGGCGAGGATGACCTTCTTGCCCACGATGGTGTCGTCGCCGACCTGAACGGTGGTGGGCGAGGTGAGCTTGCCCTCACCGGCGATCGTGGTGATCTTGCGCGCCTTCACGAGACCCTCGAGCCCCTTGTACTTGCTGGAGACGATGCCCTCGCGGTAAGCGGTGACGGCGGCGATGTCGATCCCGTCGAACGTGGTGTTCACGCCGTACTTGGCCGATTCGCGCGAGACGTCGGCCACCTCCGCCGAGTGGAGGAGCGCCTTGGTGGGGATGCAGCCACGGTGGAGGCACGTGCCCCCGACCTTGTCCTTCTCGATCATCGCGACTGTGAAGCCCAATTGGCTTGCCCGCAGTGCTGCAGCGTATCCGCCGCTGCCACCGCCGAGAACCACAATGTCAAAGGTCTGTTCCGACACCTAGCAACTCCCTCGTGCGTCAGTTTTCCTGCCACGTCCGTGCGACGTGCACAGGAGATCGGGCGAGATTTTTTCGCCCATGCGAGCTTACTACGCGCGGGAGTACCCCTCGACAAAGCGCAGCAGAGTGCGCACGGTGGCACCGGTCGGGCCCTTCACCGTGTAGCCGTATCCGCCCTCCTTGTTCTGCGCCGCCCCCGCGATGTCGAGGTGCGCCCACGGGATCCGGCTGCCGTCGGCCTTCGTGCCCACGAACTCCTGCAGGAAGACACCGGCCACGAGCATCCCGCCCGCGGTGTTGCCGGGCTTCACGTTGGCGATGTCGGCGATGTCGGAGTTCAGGAGAGGCCGCATCTCCGAGGGCAGGGGCATCGGCCAGAGGGGCTCTCCGGCCTCGCGGGCCGCGCTCAGCACCGTCTCGACAAGCGCTTCGTCGCCCATCGTGGCGACGTAGCGGTTGCCGAGTGCCACCACGGCGGCGCCCGTGAGCGTCGCGACGTCGATGATGGCGTCGGGCGACTCCTCACCCGCAGCCACGATGCCGTCGGCGAGCACGAGGCGGCCCTCCGCATCCGTGTTCAGGACCTCGACGGTGCGACCGCCCTTGATGGTGAGCACGTCGCCCGGGCGGATGGCCACTCCCGACGGCATGTTCTCCGCAAGGCAGAGCCAGGCCGTGATGCGGGTGTCGACTCCGAGTTTCGCTGCGGCGATCACGGTGGCCAGCACGGTGGCCGAGCCGGCCATGTCGTATTTCATGCCGATCATCGACACCGGGGGCTTCAGCGAGAGTCCGCCCGTGTCGAAGGTGATGCCCTTGCCCACCAGTGCGACGTGGCCGGATGCGCCCTCGGGGGCGTAGTCGACGCGCACGAGCCGAGGCGGCCTGGTCGAACCCTGACCCACTCCCACGATGCCGCCGAAACCATCGGCCACGAGGGCATCGAAGTCCCACACCGTCACATCGAGCGGGAGCCCCTCGGCGAGCTGGGAGACCCGATCCGCATAGACCGCGGGGTAGAGATCGAGCGCGGGGATGTTCACGAGGTCGCGCACGAGGTTCACGGCGTCGACCGCGGCGGCGGCGCGCGCGACGGCGGCGACGGACTCATCCGCGGTCGGGTCGGCCACGACGACCGAGATCTCGGGAGCATCGGCGCCCTTGTCGGCGTCGCGCGTGGTTCCAGTGCCGCGATAGTCGGAGAAATCGTAGGAGCCTATGCCGGCGCCTTCGAGCACGGCGATGAGCTCCGCGGTGTCGGTGACACCGAAGTCGAGAACCACGCGGTCGGTGGAGCCCGCGCGCCGCCCGGCCACACCGGCGGCGTAGCGCAGATCGTCGACACCGGCCGCGGAGGTACCGAGTCCCACGACGGCGATCGACTTGGCGCCGATCACCGACGGCGCGGGAACGCGCACGAACTCGTCCTTCTTGCCCGAGAAGCCCACTGCGGCGAGCGCGGCCACCAGGGACGGGCCCGCGCCCGCGAGCGTCGCCGATGCGTCTCCACCGCGCAGCTCGATCGCGTCTTGGCCGCCGGAGGCCGCGAGCACGAGCACCTCTTGGTCGCTCAAGGACTGGTCGGGGGAGCGGAGGGAGAGCGATGCCGAAGTCATCACGCCATGCTACCCAGCAGACCGTGTTCGCTCTCGGCATGCCGAGAGGCCCCGATACCCCGGCCGCCCCCGTTTAGAGTTGAAGCATGCAACGACCGAGCGGGCTCTACGACGTCGTGGCCGATGCGGGGCTCGTTCCCGACGGCCTCAATCTTGTCGCCGCGCTCACCGGGTTCACGGATGCGGGTGGCGCCGTGTCGCAGCTGGGTGACTACCTGCTCGACACCCTCGATCATCAGATCGTGGCGGAGTTCGACGCCGACACCCTGCTCGACTACCGGGCCCGCCGACCGATCATCACGTTCGATCAAGACCACATCAGCGACTTCGAGCCGCAGAAGCTCGCCCTCTACCTCGTCACCGACGAGCTGGGGCAGAAGTTCCTCTTCCTGAACGGCTTCGAGCCCGACTTCCAGTGGGAACGGTTCGCGCAGGCGGTGATCGAGATCGTGCAGCTTTTCAAGGTGAAGACCACCACCTGGGTGCACGCCATCCCCATGCCGGTTCCGCACACGCGCCCCATCAATGTGACGGTGAGCGGCAATCGCATCGAGATCATCGACTCGATGTCGGTCTGGCGCCCGAGCACCCAGGCGCCCGCCAACGCCCTGCACCTGGTGGAGTACCGCCTGCAGGAGCTGGGCCATCCGATCGTGGGCTTCGTGCTCCTCGTTCCGCACTACCTCGCCGACACCGAGTACCCCGCCACGGCGTTGGTGGGACTCGAGAGCATCAGCGCCGCCACAGGCCTCATCTTCCCCACCGACCGCCTCCGCGAAGAGGGGCGCGTGTTCGTGGGCAAGATCGACGAGCAGGTCGAGTCGAACGGCGAGCTCGCTCGCCTCGTGCACACGCTGGAAGAGCGGCACGACACCTATATGGAAGGCACGAGCCTCCGGTCTCCGCTCACGGATGTCGACGGCGAACTGCCCTCGGCCGATGAGATCGCCGACGAGTTGGAGCGCTTCCTCGCGGGCAAGCGCCCGGGCGACGACTTCCCCACGGGCGAGATCCGCCCTTCCTGATCGGGCCGGCGCGCGGGGGCAGTCCCGTGGTCCGGCGAGAGCGCGGCAACCCGCGAGTACACTCGACGCAGTGAACTCCCGTCGCTCCTGGCTCGTCTTCGCCGTCGGCGTGTTCGCCTACATGGCTGCGGTCATGCAGCGATCGACCCTCGGCGTCGCCGGGGTCTCGGCCGCCGAGCGGTTCGACACCACCGCCGCCCTGCTCTCGAGCCTGGCCGTGGTGCAACTGGTGGTCTACGCGGGCCTGCAGATCCCGATCGGGCTGCTGATCGACCGGGTGGGCCCGAAGGTCCTCATCACCACGGGTTCCGCGGTCATGGTGGCGGGCCAGCTCGTGCTGGCGTTCGCCCCCACCATCTCGGTCGCGATCGTGGGCCGCATCCTGGTGGGAGCCGGCGATGCAGCCGTGTTCATCTCACTCATCCGGCTCATCAACTCGTGGTTCCAGGGCCGCAGCGTGCCCCTTCTCTCCCAGTGGACCGGCAACGTGGGCGCGATCGGCCAGATCCTCTCCGCCGTGCCCTTCGCGCTCCTGCTGCACGACGCCGGCTGGAGCGTCGCGTTCTCGGCCGCCGCCGCGCTCTCCTTCGTGGCCTTCGTGCTGGGCGTCGTGTTCCTCGCCGATCGCCCGGCCGGTGTGGCCGAGATGCCCCGTGTGGCCTCGATCAGGGATGCGCTGAAGGGACTGACGCACACGATCCGCCGCCCGGGCACCCAGCTCGGCTTCTGGTCGCACTACGTCACGCAGTCGTCCGGCACCGTCTTCTCGTTGTTCTGGGGCTTCCCCTTCATGGTGTCGGCGCTCGGGTTCGAGCCGGGCGTCGCATCCCTCTTCCTCGTCATCGTCGTGGTCACCGGACTCATCGCCGGACCCATCCTCGGCATCCTCACGGCCCGCTATCCGATGAGGCGCTCGAACCTCGTGCTCGGTATCACGGGCCTCCTCGGCGTCGTGTGGGCGTTCGTGCTGCTCTGGCCCGGCGTGCCGCCCACCTGGCTGATCGCGGTGCTCGTCATCACGATGGGCGTGGGCGGGCCGGGCTCCCTCATCGGCTTCGACTTCGCCCGCTCCTTCAATCCGATCCGTTCGCTTGGGTCGGCGAACGGCATCGTGAACGTCGGTGGATTCACCGCGAGCTTCGTCACCATGTTCTTGATCGGGGTCATCCTCGACGCGCAGTTCGACGCGGGCGTCAGCGCCACCCTGTACGACCTCGATGCATTCCGGCGCGCCTTTGCGGTGCAGTATCTGGTGATCGGCTTCGGAGTGGTGATGCTCCTGTTCGCCCGCAAGCGAACGCGGCGCAAACTTGAGGAGGACGAGGGAATATCCGTGGGTCCCATCTGGGTTGCACTCCTCAGAGCCTGGAAGCGCCGGGGGGCGTGACGGCGAGAGGGCTGTTCTTTCCGTGCAATAATTGATAATGAAGACCCGTTCCTGTGGAGGGATGCAGCTGCTCTTACGGCTGCGAAAGTCCCGCACTTGACATGGGTCTTAGTAATGTCCAAAAACATCTTCATTCGGCGGATTCTTGCCCCTGAGAGCACGTCTCACTCCTGTCGAATGGCATGAAAGGTGAACTAATGGCCACCCCCAAGTCCGCAGACACCCTCGAGAAGGCAACGGCGCCTGACGAGGTCGAGTCGACCGCGAACGCGGCCGCTCCCGTGAAGCGCGCGCCTGCCAAGAAAGCTGCCGCCAAGGCGCCGGCCGCGAAGACCGTCAAAGCCGCCCCGAAGCGTGCCACCAAGGCCAAGGGATCCGACGACACCGACGACGAAGAGATCGAGCCGGGCGACGAGGCCGACGTCGAGGTCGACACGACCGACGAGGTCGAGGTCGTCGCACCCGACGACGACACCGAGGCGGATGCGACCGACGACGACGGAACGGCGAAGCCCGCTGCCGCGGCTGAAGCGCTTCCCACCGGTGCGCTCGTTCTCTCGCTGGTCGACGACGAAGACGACGTTCCGGTCTACTCGAGCACCATCACCGGTGCCACGGCCGACCCCGTCAAGGACTACCTGAAGCAGATCGGAAAGGTCGCGCTCCTCAACGCGGCCGAAGAGGTCGAGCTCGCCATGCGCATCGAGGCGGGTCTCTTCGCCGAAGACAAGCTGGCGAACACCGACAACCTCAGCCCGCAGGCCAAGCGCGAGCTGCAGTGGGTGGCGAAAGACGGCCAGCGCGCCAAGAGCCACCTGCTCGGCGCCAACCTCCGTCTCGTGGTGTCGCTCGCCAAGCGCTACACCGGCCGTGGCATGCAGTTCCTCGACCTCATCCAGGAGGGCAACCTGGGCCTCATCCGTGCGGTCGAGAAGTTCGACTACACCAAGGGCTTCAAGTTCAGCACCTACGCCACCTGGTGGATCCGCCAGGCCATCACGCGTGCCATGGCCGACCAGGCACGAACCATCCGCATCCCGGTGCACATGGTGGAGGTCATCAACAAGCTGGCCCGCGTGCAGCGCCAGATGCTGCAGGATCTCGGTCGCGAACCCACGCCGGAAGAGCTCAGCCGCGAACTCGACATGACGCCCGAGAAGGTGGTCGAGGTTCAGAAGTACGGCCGCGAGCCCATCTCCCTCCACACCCCGCTGGGTGAAGACGGCGACAGCGAGTTCGGCGATCTGATCGAAGACACCGAGGCGGTCGTGCCGGCCGATGCGGTGGGCTTCACCATGCTGCAGAAGCAGCTGGAGTCGCTTCTCGATTCGCTCTCCGAGCGCGAGGCGGGCGTCATCCGCATGCGCTTCGGTCTCGGCGACGGCATGCCGAAGACCCTCGACCAGATCGGTGACACATTCGGCGTGACGCGTGAGCGCATCCGTCAGATCGAGTCGAAGACCATGGCGAAGCTGCGCCACCCGTCGCGATCGCAGTCGCTGCGCGACTACCTCGAGTAGGCCGATGGGCCTCCGAACCAGCGCGGCCGTCCTCGTCGGACGAGCCGTCAGGGTCGCTGCGCGTCTGCGCGGCGGCGGGTCGGCGATCCCCGGCAACATCGCTCTCAAGATCGATCCCGCTTTCCTCGAGCGCACGATCGCGCGCATCCCCAAGGGTGTCGTGGCGGTGTCGGGCTCGAACGGCAAGTCGACCACCACGAACATGCTGGCGGCCATCATCCGGGCACACGGGCTGAAGGTGTTCACCAACCCGTCGGGCGGAAACCTCCCGCAGGGCATCGCATCGGCGCTGCTCTCCGAGGTCTCGGTGGGCGGTCACCTCGACGCCGACATCGCCATCCTCGAAGTGGATGAGGGCTACGGAACCCGACTCGCAGAGCTGCTGAAGCCGCGCACGGTGCTGCTGCTCAACATCCAGATCGACCAGCTGAACCGCTACCACGAGCCCGACCGCGTCGCGGCCATGCTCGGTCGCGTCGCGGCCACCTCGACCGAGGGCCTGATCCTCAACCGAGAAGACAACTTCTTGGTCGACATGGACACCCGCATCCCGTCGCGCCCCGGCCGTGCCGTGTCGTTCTTCGGTGGTCTCCCCGAACTCGTCGAGCCCGCGGGCCACGGTGTGGCTTCGGCCGATCGCTTCGACGAGTCGGCGGCCGCACCGGGTTCCCGCGCCGCCGCCGTGGAAGTGGTGGCCCTGAACGGCGCGCGTGCCACGCTGTCGATCGAGAGCGCGGTTCTGCCGAGCGCTCCGGATGAGGCCTCCCGCACCGAGATCGAGGTGCGATTGCCGTCGCGCGGCCTGCACTACGCCCTCGACGCCGCGGGTGCCGCGGCCACGGCGCGCAGCGTGCTGGGGGAGCAGTTCCGCCCTGAGCTCGTCAGCGAAGCGCTCGACACTCTCGCCACCGTCTACGGGCGCGGCGAGCTGCTCGACGTGGCGGGGGAGCAGATCGAAATCATCATGATGAAGAACCCGGCGAGTCTGCAGCTCAACCTCGACTCGCTCGAGGCCGCGCCGGAGCAGGTCTTCCTCGCCGTCGACGAGGGCACGCCCGATCCCTCGTGGATCTACGACATCGACTTCTCGGCCCTCGACCACGTCGACGGCATCACCGGCTCGAAGGCCTGGCAGTTCGCGGTGCGCTTCGGCTACCTCGGCATTCCCGTGGGTTCGGTCGACCTCGATGTCCGCGCGGCGCTCAAGGCTTTCCTCGCGCTGCCGAAGCCGGCCACCGGCCACAAGGTGATGATCCTGAACTACGAGCAGATGATGCTCATCCGCAAGATCCTCGGCTTCAAGGAGCTGGAAGGCGGTGGCGCAGCGTGAGCGCAACGAAGAGCCTCAACATCCTGCACCTGTTCCCGCGGCTGCTCGGCCTGAACGGCGAGGGCGGCAACGTCGAGATCCTGCGTCTGCGTTCGGAGTGGCGCGGGCTCCCGGTGGTCGTCAACGAGTACGACGGCGGCGCGCCGGTCGGCTTCGGCGACGCGGATCTGGTGTTCATCGGCAGCGGGCCCGTGTCGGCTCAGCTGATCGCGCATCCGCTCGTGCTCGCGGTGGCCGCCGAGTTGCGCGAACTCGCGGCCGACGACCGGCCGTTCCTCGCCGTGGGCGCCGGCTTCCAGCTGCTCGGCCAGACCGTCGCGCTCGAGAACGGCGAGGTGCTCGAGGGTGCCGGTGTGTACCCCGTCTCGACGCGGCACGGCGGCACGCGCGTCGTGGGCGACCTCGTGCTCGAGTCGGAGCGCTTCGGCACGATCGTGGGCTTCGAGAACCGCGGATCCTTCACGGAGGTCGGCCCGCACGCCACCCTCGGCAAGGTGGTCTACGGTCGCGGCAACAGCGAGACCCCGGGCGCCGAAGGCTTCTGGGAGGGCAACCTCCTGGGCACCCACATGCACGGCCCGATCCTCGCGAACAACCCGCTCATCGCCGATTCCTTGCTCGATACCGCGCGCGACCGCCGCAGCCTGCAGTACGGCGATCCGGGCAGCGACAAGCTGCACGAGATCGACGAACGCGCCCGCCAGGCCCGCGGCACGATCGCCGCGTCCCCCCTCTCGGAGTAGTCACACGTCGATGCGCTCGCGCGACATGCCCTCGGAGCCCTGGATGATGAACTCCTTGCGCGGGGCCACATCGTCGCCCATGAGGAGGTCGAACATCTTCTCGGCCACCGCCGCGTCGGCCACGTTCACGCGCCGCAGCGTGCGATAGCGCTTGTCCATCGTCGTGGAGGCGAGCTGGTCGGCATCCATCTCCCCGAGGCCCTTGTAGCGCTGAATCGGGTCTTGATAGCGGCGGTTGGCCTTCTTCAGGCGTGCGAGCACGCCCTGCAGCTCCGCCTCGGAATAGGTGTAGATCGTGTCGTTGGGCTTCGATCCCGGATTGATCGCCACCACGCGGTGCAAGGGCGGAACGGCCGCGTAGACCCGCCCGTCTTCGATCAGCGGCCGCATGTAACGGAAGAACAGCGTGAGCAGCAGGGTGCGGATGTGCGCCCCATCCACATCCGCGTCGCTCATCAGGATGATCTTGCCGTAGCGCGCCGCCGACAGGTCGAACGAGCGGCCGGAACCGGCCCCGATCACCTGGATGATGGAGGCGCACTCGGCATTCGAGAGCATGTCGGCGATCGACGCCTTCTGCACGTTGAGGATCTTGCCCCGGATGGGCAGCAGCGCCTGGAATTCGCTGTTGCGGGCCAGTTTCGCCGTGCCGAGGGCCGAGTCGCCCTCCACGATGAAGAGTTCGCTGTTGGCGACGTCGGAGCTGCGGCAGTCGACCAGTTTCGCCGGGAGGGATGACGACTCCAGCGCGTTCTTGCGCCGCTGCGTCTCCTTGTGAGCCCGCGCCGACAGACGCGACTTCATCTCGGCCACCACTTTGTCGAGCACGAGCGCGGACTGCGCCTTGTCGTCGCGCTTCGTCGACGAGAAGCGCTCGGCGAGCCCCTTGGTGACCACCTGCGAGACGATGTTGCGCACCGCGGGCGTGCCGAGGATCTCCTTCGTCTGACCCTCGAACTGCGGTTCGGGCAGGCGCACGGTGAGCACGGCGGTGAGCCCCGCGAGCACGTCTTCTTTGTCGAGCTTGTCGGTACCCGGCTTCAGCCGCCGGGCGTTGGCTTCGACGCTCTGCCGCAGGAATTTGAGAAGCCCTGCTTCGAAGCCGGCTTGGTGGGTGCCACCCTTCGGCGTGGAGATGATGTTCACGAAGCTTCGGAAGGTGCTGTCGTAGCCGATACCCCAGCGCAGTGCGACGTCGACCGTGCACTCGCGGGTGAGCTCGGTGGGCAGCATCGCGCCCGATTCGCTGAGTACCGGCACCGTCTCCGTGAACTGGCCCGTGCCGGTGATGCGCCAGATGTCGGTGAGCGGGGCATCCGGTGCGAGGTGGTCGGCGAACTCGGAGATGCCGCCCTCGAAGCGGAACGACTCGTTGCGTGGAGCCTCGCCGCGCTCGTCGTCGATGGAGATCGTGAGGCCGGGAACCAGGAAGGCGGTCTGCCGGGCACGGACCACGAGCTCGTCGGTCTGGAACTCGGCGCCCTTGGTGAAGATCTGCCGATCGGCCCAGTAGCGCACGCGGGTGCCGGTCTTGGCCTTGGCCACTTTGCCGGTCACGCGCAGTTCGCTGCGCTTCTCGAAGGGTGTGAACGGCGCATCCGGGCTCGGCTGACCGCCCTTGTCGTCGAAGACACCCGGCTCACCGCGGTGGAACGACATGGCCCAGGTCTTGCCGTCGCGGTCGACCTCCACGTCGAGTCGCTCCGAGAGCGCGTTCACCACCGAGGCGCCCACCCCGTGCAGACCACCGGATGCCGCATACGAGCCCGAGCCGAACTTCCCGCCGGCGTGCAGCTTCGTGTACACGACCTCGACGCCGGAGAGACCCGTCTTGGGTTCGATGTCGACGGGCACACCGCGCGCGGTGTCGCGCACCTCGACGCTGCCGTCGTCGTGCAGCACCACGTCGATCCGGTCGCCGTGTCCGCCGAGGGCTTCATCGACCGAGTTGTCGATGATCTCCCACAGGCAGTGCATGAGGCCGCGCGAGTCGGTGGATCCGATGTACATGCCGGGACGCTTGCGCACCGCCTCGAGGCCTTCGAGCACCGACAGGTGCCGGGCGGAGTAGTCGGACGGTGAGGCCACCGGGGCTCCTTGAGATCACAGGTCGGGAACGGGGGAGCCGTGGTCTCGGCCCCGATCTCCAAGGCTAACCGGCAACGGGCGCTGGCCCCGGCCGCGACACCCACCGCGTATTCCCGCTACGCGCACAGCGAAACACAGCCGAATGAGGCCTCCCTGTTACAGAAGGGTGCTTTGATGTCAGTACCAGTCACCGAGACGTTCGAGCCCCTAAGGAGCAGAAGATGCAGTCAGTCGCCGCAGAATCTAACGCTGTTTCCGACCTGGAGAACGCGTACCAGCTCACGGCAGCCGACCGGTGTGACAGCTGTGGGGCCCAGGCCTACATCAAGGTCGACATGCCTTCCGGCGGCGAGCTGCTGTTCTGCGCTCACCACGGTCGCAAGTACGAAGAGAAGCTCTCGCAGGTCGCCACCGGCTGGCACGACGAGTCGGCCAAGCTGCTCGCCGACTGAGCTCGGCCCCTCAGGCCGAGGCTCAGCCCTCGACGTTCCGGCGCGAGCGCTCTGCTCCGATCGTGCCGATCACGCCGCCCAAGCCCACACCCGATGCATCGCGTCGGGCCCCCGTCTCGGGGAGGGTGCGGGCGGCGCCGTCGTTTCCGACCGCCAGTGCGGGAGCCGGCCCGGCCCACGCCACGGTGAGCGCGTCCTCGCCCTTCAAGAAGCGGTGAGCCCGCACGCCGCCTGTGGCCCGCCCCTTCGGTGGGAACTCGGAGAACTCCGAGACCTTGCCGGTGCCGGCATCCGTGCCCGGAAGGGTGGATGAGCTGCCCGCGATCGTGACGACCACGGCGTCGAGCGTGTCGGGCACCGATCCGAACCAGATGACGGATGCGCCCGACCCCAGGTTGATGCCCGCCATTCCCCCCGCGGCGGCACCCTGGGGCCGCACACTCGCCTGGAAGAAGCGCAGCAGTTGCGCGTCGGACGTGATGAACACGAGTTCGTCGTCCTCCGAGTGCTGGGCCACGCCCACGACCTTGTCACCCGGTTTCAGGGCGATGATGTCGAAGTCGGGCTTCGCCGGGTAGCCACCCGGTGCCACACGCTTCACGACGCCCTGGGCGGTTCCGAGGGCGATCGGGATGGTGGAGTCGAGTGAGACGAGTCCCACGATCGTCTCCCGCTTGGAGTCGAGGGTGAGGTAGTCGCCGACCTTCACGCCGGCGGCGAGCTGAACCGAGTTGGCGGGCACCGCGGGGAGGTCGAGCACGGGCATCCGGATGAGGCGGCCCGTGTCGGTGACGGCGCCCACCTCCGAGCGACGGGTGGTCTCGACCTCGCTGCGGATCGCATCGTGCTTCGAGCGGCGCGTGGACACGGTGGGACCGCCATCCGAGCCGTCGGTGGCCGGGTCACGATCGACCCTCACGACGCGGCCGGTGGTGCTGAGGTACACGACGCAGGGCGAGTCGGCTACCTCGAGCACGGGCTGTGCGCGCTTCGAGGCGCCGGCCAGGGCGGGCCGCGCCTCGGTGAGCATCGTGCGCCGCGGCGTGCCGTATTTCTCCGCCACCTCATCGAGTTCGTTGGAGACGGTCTGACGGATGAGTGCGGGGTCGGCGAGCAGCGCTTCGAGCTGTGCGATCTCCTCGCGGAGCTTGTCGCGCTCCGACTCGAGCTCGATGCGGGAGAACTTCGTGAGCCGGCGCAGGCGCAGTTCGAGGATGTAGTCGGCCTGCAGCACGCTCAACTCGAAGACCTCGATGAGCCGAGTGCGCGCCGCATCCGTGTCGTCGCTCGTGCGGATGACCTGGATGACCTCGTCGATGTCGAGGATGGCGATCAGGAGGCCCTCGACGAGGTGCAGGCGTTCGCGCCGGCGGTCGAGACGCCACTTCGTGCGCCGCGTCACGACGTCGATGCGGTGGTTCACGTAGACCACGAGCAGGTCGCGGAGGCCGAGAGTCAGAGGGCCGCCGTCGACCAGCGCGACGTTGTTGATGTTGAAGCTCTCCTCGAGCGGGGTGAGCTTGTAGAGCTGCTCGAGCACCGCATCCGGGTCGAAGCCCGTCTTGATCCCGATGACGAGGCGCAGACCGTGGGTGCGGTCGGTGAGGTCGGTGACATCGCTGATGCCCTGGATCTTCTTAGCCGTGACGCCGTCTTTGATCTTGGCGATCACCTTCTCGGGCCCCACGAGATAGGGGAGTTCGGTGACCACGAGGCCGGTCTTGCGCGCCGTGAGGTTCTCGATCGAGACCTTGGCGCGGGTCTTGAAGGCACCGCGACCGGTCTCGTACGCGTCGCGCACACCCGCGAGACCCACGATCGTGCCGCCGCCCGGCAGATCGGGCCCGGGGATGAACTGCATCAGCTCGTCGAGGGAGGCAGTGGGATTGTCGATCAGGTAGCGCGCGCCGGCCACCACCTCGATGAGGTTGTGGGGTGCCATGTTGGTGGCCATGCCCACCGCGATGCCGCTGGCGCCGTTCACGAGCAGGTTCGGGATGGCGGCGGGCAGCACCTCGGGCTGGGTGAGCTGGTTGTCGTAGTTCGGCACGAAGTCGACCACGTCTTCGTCGAGTCCGTCGACCATGCTGAGCGCGGGGGAGTCGAGGCGGGCCTCGGTGTAGCGGGATGCGGCGGGGCCGTCATCCGGCGACCCGAAGTTGCCGTGGCCGTCGATGAGCGGAACGCGCATGGTCCACGACTGGGCGAGACGCACGAGCGCGTCGTAGATGGCGGTGTCGCCGTGCGGGTGCAGCTTGCCCATCACCTCTCCCACGACCCGCGCGCTCTTCACGTGACCGCGGTCGGGGCGCAGGCCCATGTCGCTCATCATGTACAGGATGCGTCGCTGCACCGGTTTGAGGCCGTCGCGCGCATCCGGGAGCGCCCGCGAATAGATGACCGAGTAGGCGTATTCGAGGAACGAGTCCTGCATCTCGGTCGAGACGTCGACATCGAGGATCTTCTCGACGCCCGTGCCTGGATCGGTCGCGGTGGGATCGTTCGTCGCTGCTGTCATTCTGTGTCTTCTCGAGCGTGCCGCGTCCCGGATGCCTCAAGAGCTCGGGGCGTGACGAAGGGGTCGTGTGCCAGACTTGGCCGAATGTCCACCATGCTACCGACGCGCGGGCCCGACGAGCTGACGCTCGCCGACGTGTTGCCGAGTTGCGTGGCCGCGATCGAGGGCCAGGGCAACCGGCTCGGTCTCCCTGCGGTGGAGCGGGCGGTGGTGGTGCTGGTCGACGGCCTCGGCGCCGCGGCGCTGCGGGCGCGCGCGGGCCACGCCCGGGCGATGACGGAGTTCTTTACCAAGAATGCCACGCTGGTGAGCGGCTTCCCCACGACCACGGCAGCGGCCCTCGCGTCGCTCACCACGGGCGCCCGCCCCGGGCAGCACGGCATCGTGGGGTACACGGCCCTCGTCCCCGCCATCGATACCGTGGTCAACCAGCTCTCCGGCTGGTCGGAGGCGATGCCGCCCCGCACCTGGCAGCGGCTCCCCACGCTGTTCGAGCGCCTGAGCGAGTCGGGCATCCCGAGCAACACCATCGGCCCCGTGAAGTACGCCGACTCCGGGCTCACTCACGCGATTCTCCGCGGGGCGTCGTACGTGTCCGCCGGCACGATCGCCGAGCGGTTCGCCGCGGCCCGCTCGCTGCTCGACGAGGGCGGCCGCAGGCTCATCTATCTGTACGTTCCCGAACTCGACCAGCTCGCTCACGCGCGCGGCTGGGAGTCCGATCGCTGGCTCGCCACCCTCGAGGTGCTCGACTCCGAGTTCGGGCGGTTCGCTGCGACGCTGGGCCGCACCGAGGGCCTTCTTCTCACGGCCGACCACGGTGTGGTCGACGTACCCGGTTCGGGACACATCCTGTTCGGGCAGATTCCCGAGCTCGTGGCCGGAGTGCGGCACGTGGGCGGCGACCCGCGCTGCCTGCAGCTCTACCTGGAGCCAGGAGCGACCCCCGCCGATCGTGAGGCCCTCGCGGCGGCCTGGCGGCGTAGCGAGGAGTCCCGCGCCTGGATCGCAACCCGCGACGAGGCGATCGCCGCCGGATGGTTCGGACCCGTCGATCCCGAGGTCGAGCCGCGACTCGGCGATGTCATCGTGGCGGCGCGCAAACGCGTGGCCTACTACGACGGTCGCGAAGGTGACACCGCCGGCCGATCGATGATCGGCCAGCACGGCTCCCTCACGGCCGAGGAGACGATGGTGCCCTTGCTGCGCGTGGGTGCCTTCCGGCCGTAGTCAGCCGCTATCGACGGAGAATCGCGGCGACACGCCGTAGACAGTCCGTCGTTGCCCGCCGATTCGCCAGAACTCCGTCGTACCCGGGGTGGAGACGCGTGTCAGGCCGGATCGTCTTCGCTGCGGGCGCCGAACACGATCTCGTCCCAGCTCGGCATCGCCGCACGCTGCCGCTTGGGGCCGCTCTGCTTCGCCGCGGGCATGGTCTTCGGGGTCGCGGACTGGGGCGGAGCGCCGGTCTCGCGCTGGTCGCCCGGTGACACGACGGGCGCGGTGACGATCAGCTCGGTCTCGAGGCCGTCGAGAGGCGTGTCGGTCACGCTGGCATCGGCGACCGCGCGGGGGCCTCCGAAGATCGGATGCTCCGCTTCGTCTGCATCGAACCCCGCCGCCGACTCGCGCTCCCCACGACGGCGCCGCAGTGCCTCGAGCAGGTCGGCCGTCTGGTTGTGGTCGGCGGTGTCCGCGTCGTCGGGTGCCCGCTTCACAGCGAACCCGTCGTACGGCTTCGTCTGCTCCTTGGGGCGGGCGGTGCCGATGGTTCCCGAGAGCAGGATGGCGGGGGCCTCCGCGGTGTCGGCGGTGTCGTCCGATTCGGTGTCGCCGGAATCATCCGTCGCCCGCAGCAGAGCAGGCTCGGCCGGGAGCACACGCTCGAACGCACCGCTGTCGAAACGGCTGTCACCGGGCTCAGGGGTCGACACGGCACGCAGCCGGGGGATGAGCCCCTCGGTGAGTTCGCCGTGGCGGGAGAGCGTCGTGGCCTCGTTGTTGAGGGGAGTGAGCACGTGCCGCTTCGGGTCGAACTGCCAGCGGGCGTCGTGGTCGATCTCACGGGAGGTGAAGGTGAGCTTCACGATCCAGCCGGTCTCGTCTTTCCACGAGGCCCAGCGGATGTCACGCGCATCCAGCCCCTCGAGGCGCTCTTCGAGCGCGTCGCCGAACGTCGACGTGGGTTCTTCGCCCAGAGGATCGGCGGGGCTCGTGGGCTGCACCGGCACGCGCAGGGCGGAATCGACCATGAACTGCCGCTCGGCCACCACGGGGCCTTCGAAGCGCTCGATGTACTCGACATCGGCACCGGTGAGCTCGGCCACCTCGAAGGTGGACAGGCCGGCGCGGATGTGCGTCTGGATCTCGCGCGGCGAGACCTTCTTTCCGCTCTGCGCGGACGAGAGGCCCTTCCTGATGGTGGATTGGAGAAGCTCGTCGATGGCGACACGGAATCGCTCACCGCCGTCGCTCGAGACGATCAACGCCCCGTTCTCGACTCCGACAACCGTCAAATCCTGCATGGTGAAAGGCCTCCAGAGGTCACTGTTCGCTGTCAGGATGCCACGCAGGAGGCCCCGCGGGCGGGAATGTTCCGGGCGTGCCGCAAGTTGCTAGCGGCGTGAGTAATTGATGCTCATGCAGCGGTTTGCTATTCCCGCCCGTTTGATGCAAACTAACGCCGCCGATTTGGTTAATGGGCAAGAATCAAGAAGTGGATGGGCATGGCGACTGATTACGACGCACCGCGCAAGACCGATGACGACTCGGATTCGATCGAAGCGCTGAAGGAGCGTGTGCCGGACAAGATGTCCGGTGTCGTGGATGTCGACGACGCCGACAACCCGGGTGGCTTCGAGCTGCCGGGTGCCGACCTCTCCGATCTCGATCTCGATGTCGTCGTCCTGCCTCCGCAGGCCGACGAATTCACCTGCGTGAGCTGCTTCCTCGTGAAGCACCGCTCGCAGATCGATCACGAGGAGAAGATCGGTGCCATCTGCGTGGAGTGCGCGAGCTAGCGACACCTCCCGCGGGTCGCGCGTTCAGCGCGTCGACAGCGCTTCGATGAGATCGCCGGGCCGCCGGGTCGACACCAGCCAGTAGGGTGTCGGATCCTGCGGATCGGCGATTCGCATTTTCACGACGGGCCCGACCCAGCCCCGGATGCACAGGTAGGCCCGGGCGTCGAGCTGCGGTCCGCGTTGGGCCCGTGCATCCTCTCCGCGGAACTCCTCGACGTCGCCCACGAGCTCGACGGGGATCGAGGCCCGGCCGACCGTCAGGGTGCCGTCCTGGACCGTGATGACGGGTGCGCTCGCCAGCAACCCGATCACGAACCCGGCGAAGATCCCGACGCCGACGACAGACCCGATCAGCAGACCAGGCGCCGACGGGAGCGGGATGAACACGATGATGCTCGCCGGTATCACCAGTGCGATGGAAATGAACACCCAGAGCGAGGGGGAGAGTCTCTCCCGATAGTGCGACATGTCCCTATTCGATCATTCTTTCTGCACTACCCTCGACTCGTGACTTCATCCGTAGAGATCCTCATCACCGCTCAGAACGTTCCGGTGTACGCGCATCCGGGCGACGCGGGGGCCGATCTGCTCGCCAGCGAGGCGCTGACGCTCGCACCCGGTGAACGACGGATGGTGGGCACCGGCGTGTCGATCGCCCTGCCCGACGGTTTCGTCGCCTTCGTGGTACCCCGCAGCGGACTCGCGGCCAAGCACGGCATCACCGTCGTGAACTCCCCGGGCACCATCGACGCCGGCTATCGCGGCGAACTCAAGGTCATCCTCCTGAACACCGACAGCCAGGTGCCGTACGATATCGCCGTCGGCGACAGAATCGCGCAACTGATCGTGATGCCGGTGACACGAGCCGTGTTCGTGCCGGTCGAGGAGCTCCCCGGGAGCCACCGCGGCGAGGGAGGATTCGGCTCCACCGGATACTCGTCGCCTACGAACGGAAATCAGTCATGACCGACAACGAAATCGTGCCCGACGACGACAAGACGCCCACCGACATCGAATCGACGGATGCCGCAGAGGCCGACGCTCCCGAGGTGGTCGACCGCGACGCGAAGTCCGCACCCGCCGACCGCGCCACCGAGGGGCCTTTCGACGCCACCGAGGCGAACCCCGCCCGCCCCTACGTCGATCTCGGCGGCCTCAAGATCCTGCCCCGCGAGGGCCTCCATCTCCGTCTCGAGGTCGAGGAGGGCACCAACCGAGTGGTCGCCGTGGGCCTCGACTACGCGGGCTCCACGCTGCAGGTGCAGGCCTTCGCCGCGCCGCGCTCCACGGGTCTCTGGCACGAGATCCGCGAGCAGATCGAGGATCAGATCCTGAAGCAGGGCGGCAAGAGCACGGCGCAGATCGGTCCCTTCGGCCCCGAGCTCGTGGCCGGGGTGCCCGCAGCGGCGCCCGACGGCACGCAGGGAATGCGCATCGCCCGCTTCGTGGGCGTCGACGGCCCGCGCTGGCTGCTGCGCGGTGTGATCGCCGGCGAGGCCATCAACAACCCCGCCGCGCAGGCGGCGGTGGAAGAGCTCTTCCGGAGCGTCGTGGTGGTGCGCGGCTCCTCGCCGATGCCGCCCCGCGACCTCATCCCGCTCTCCATCCCGAAGACGGCGGCATCCGGCGGTTCGACGCCCGCCGCATCCTGAGGCCGCGTCGATGACGAACGAGCACGGCACCCCCGACGAGGCGCGCCCGACCTTCCACGAGGCCTTCGCCCAGGCGGCCCGGAATGCGGGCATCGGGCAGGTCACGCCCGGAGAGACCCCCACCGGAGCCTCGCTGCTCAAGGCCATCGGGGGTGTGCGAGGGCTGATCGAGTCGATCCTCCCCGGTCTCGGCTTCCTCGTCATCTACACCGTCACGAAGAACCTCGCCCTGGCGGTCATCGCGCCCGTCGCCGCATCCGTGCTGTTCGTCCTGGTGCGGCTGGTCACCCGGAGCGCCGTGATGCCCGCCGTCGCCGGATTGCTCGGCGTGGGCATCTCGGCGGGGCTCGCGCTCTTCACCGGGCGCGCGGAGGACAACTTCGTGCTCGGCATCGCCATCAACGTGGTGTGCCTCGTGGCTCTCCTCATCTCTCTCGTGGTGCGGCGTCCGCTCATCGGCATCATCGTGAGCCTGCTCGCGAACGACCCGGGCGGCTACCGGGCAGACAAGGCGAAGGGACGGGTCGTGCTCGTGGCCACCTGGTGCTGGGTGGGCCTGTTCGCCATCCGGTTGCTCGCCGAACTGCCGCTGTATCTCGCGGGCCAGACCGAGATCCTGGCGGCCGTGAAGCTCTTCCTGGGCGTCCCGTTCTACGCGGTGCTGCTCTGGATCACCTGGCTGCTCGTGCGCGCCGCCTACGCGAGGCCGGCGCCCGCCCCGCTCGCGAGCGACGCCGTCTCCGGCCCGGGCGACTGACGGCGCCGTGGGGGGTCTGACCGACGCCGAGGTCGCCGATCGGGTGGCCCGCGGGCTCACCAATGTCAGCGACACCTCCACGTCGCGCTCCGTGGGCAGCATCCTGCGCGAGAACGTCTTCACCTTCTTCAACGCCATCCTCACGGCGTGCTTCATCGCCGTCCTGCTCCTCGGCGACCTGGGCGACGCCCTCTTCTTCGGCATCGTGGTGGTGAACGCCCTCATCGGCATCGTGCAGGAGCTGCGGGCGAAGGCCAGCCTCGACAGGCTCGCCCTGCTCGCCGCTCCCGAGACCGCCGTGTACCGCAACGGCGAGGTCGTGGTGGTGGCGCCCGAGATGATCGTGCTCGACGACCTTGTGCTGCTGCGGCCGGGCGACCAGGTGACGGCGGATGCCACCCTCGAAGCCGTGGCCGACCTCCTCGTCGACGAGTCGATGCTCACGGGTGAGTCCGAGCCCATCGTCAAACGCGTGGGCGATCCGGTTCTGTCGGGCTCACTCATCGTGGCGGGCACCGCGGATGCCCTCGTCACCGGAGTGGGGGCGGAGTCGTATGCGAACACGCTCACCCGCGAGATCAAGAAACGCACTCTCGTACACTCCGAGCTGCGGGCATCGACGACGCGCATCCTGGTGTACCTGACCTGGATGCTCATCCCCGTCATCGGCATCGTGCTGGTGGGCCGGGTGCTCGCGTACGGCGGGCTCGACGGTCTCGACACCGTCTCGGCGGAGTCGTGGCGGCACGCGGCCCTCGATGCCGTGGCGAGCGTGGTGGGCATGATCCCCGAGGGGCTCGTGCTGCTCACCAGCCTCGCGTTCGGGGTCGCCGTCATCCAGCTCGCCCGGCAGAAGGTGCTGATGCAGGAGCTCGCCGCCGTGGAGGTGCTGGCGCGCGTCGACGTGCTGTGCCTCGACAAGACGGGCACGCTCACCACCGGCGACATCGGTTTCGAACGATTGGTCACCCTCGATCCCACCGTGCCGGTGGCCGATGTCGACCGCGTGCTCGGGCTCATCGCCGCCGATGTGGCGGCCAACCCGACGGCGCTGGCTCTGCGGCCGCACTTCGCCGGAGACGGCTCCACGGTGATCGAACGTCTCCCGTTCAGCTCCCGGCGCGCCTTCAGTGCCCTCACGTTCGACGATCCGGCCACGGGTGTGCGGCAGACCTGGCTGCTCGGCGCCCCGGAACGACTTCTCGCCGCCGCTCCGGATGCTCTCGCCCAGGCCATGGAGATCGCGGCCGATGGGCGCCGCACGCTCGCCTTCGGCATCGGCACGGGCGACGCCGCCGACTACGCCGACGCCGAGCATCCGGGTGACGGCTTCCGGGCGGTGGCGATCGCCGTGTTCCACGAGACCGTTCGCGCCGACGCGCGGCCGACACTGGGGTACTTCGCCGATCAGGATGTGCGGGTGGTGGTGCTCTCGGGCGACAACCCGGTCACGGTCGGCTCGATCGCGGGGGAGCTGGGCCTCGACCCGGTCGCCGTCGACGCCCGCACGCTCACCACCGATGCCGAGATCGACGCCTCGCTCGCCCACGTGAGCGTCTACGGCCGCGTGGCGCCCGAGCAGAAGCGCCGGGTCGTGCACGCCCTCCAGGCCGAGGGACGCACCGTGGCGATGACCGGCGACGGCGTCAACGACGCGATGGCGGTGAAAGACGCCGACCTCGGCATCGCCATGGGAAACGCCACTCCGGCCACGCGTGCCGTGTCGCGCCTCGTTCTGCTCGACAGCCGATTCGATCGGCTTCCCACCGTTCTGCTCTACGCCCGGCGCGTGATCGCCAATGTCGAGCGGGTGTCGAACCTCTTCCTGACGAAGACCGTCTACGGCATCGTGCTGGCACTCGTGAGCGCCGTGCTGCTGTGGAAGTTCCCGTTCCTTCCCCGGCAGATGACGCTCGTGTCGGCGCTGGCCATCGGCATCCCGTCGTTCTTTCTCGCCCTCGCGCCGAACCGGCGTCGCTACCGGCCGGGCGTGCTGCGCCGCATGCTGCTGTTCTCGGTGCCCACGGGCCTCATCGCCGGCGCCGCCGTCGTGGCCTCTTTCAGCGTGCTGCAGCTCCTGGTGCCCCTGATCGAGCAGCGGAGCCTGGTCACGATCACCCTCTTCATCGTGTCGCTCTGGGTTCTCTGCGTGCTCGCCCGGCCGCTCAGCTCGTGGCG
This sequence comes from Herbiconiux sp., assembly GCF_004297105.1. Lineage (GTDB taxonomy): Bacteria > Actinomycetota > Actinomycetes > Actinomycetales > Microbacteriaceae > Herbiconiux. The sequence continues at coordinate 225,560 of NZ_SCVE01000020.1, read as the reverse complement.
ACTCGGCATGGTCCTAGGTGCGGTGGCGGTGTTCGTCCTGGCCTACCTGGTGCCGTTCTCGAGGGCTTTCTTCGTGTTCCAGGTGACTCATCCCGAGGCACTTGTGGCTGCGGTCGGCATCGGGCTCACGGGGGCCGTGCTCATCGAGGTCTGGTACCGCATCGCGCGACGGCGTGGGCTCGTCTTCGATCGCGAGTGAGAGTGCTATATTTATCTTGACGTCAAGATAAATAATCCGGCGTGAACGGTTTCGCCGGGGCACAGCTCTTAGGTTGCCCTTGCTAGCCATTCACCCCTCTCACGCACAAGGATTGTCGTGAGTCAGCGAAGGTGAGGTCGACGTGTCGGCAGTCAACAGTTTCGGATCGAAAGACACTCTGAATGTCGGAGATCAGTCCTACGAGGTCTATCGGGTCGACAAGGTCCCCGGCTATGAGAAGCTCCCGTTCAGCCTGAAGGTGCTGCTGGAGAATCTGCTCCGTACCGAGGATGGCGCGAACATCACCGCCGACCACATCAAGGCGCTCGGCGGCTGGGTTCCCACGGCGGAGCCCGACACCGAGATCCAGTTCACCCCGGCACGCGTGGTGATGCAGGACTTCACCGGTGTCCCGTGCATCGTCGACCTCGCCACCATGCGCGAGGCCGTGAGCGCCCTCGGGGGAGACCCCACCAAGATCAACCCGCTCGCGCCCGCCGAGCTCGTGATCGACCACTCCGTGATCGCCGACCTCTTCGGCACCGAGAACGCCCTCGAGCGCAACGTCGAGATCGAGTACGAGCGCAACGGCGAGCGGTACCAGTTCCTCCGCTGGGGCCAGACCGCCTTCGACGACTTCAAGGTTGTTCCGCCCGGAACCGGCATCGTGCACCAGGTGAACATCGAGTACCTCGCCCGGGTCACCTACACCCGTGAGGTCGTCGACTCGTTCGGCCAGAAGGTGCTCCGCGCCTACCCCGACACCTGCGTCGGTACCGACTCGCACACCACCATGGTCAACGGCCTGGGCGTGCTCGGCTGGGGCGTCGGCGGCATCGAGGCCGAGGCGGCCATGCTCGGCCAGCCCGTCTCCATGCTCATCCCGAAGGTCGTGGGCTTCAAGCTGAACGGCTCCATCCCCGCCGGTGTCACGGCGACGGATGTCGTGCTCACCATCACCGAGATGGTGCGCAAGCACGGCGTCGTCGGCAAGTTCGTCGAGTTCTACGGCGAGGGCGTCGGCGAGGTCCCCCTCGCGAACCGTGCCACGATCGGCAACATGAGCCCCGAGTTCGGCTCGACGGCCGCCATGTTCCCCATCGACGACGTCACCCTCGACTACCTGCGCCTCACCGGCCGCAGCGAGGAGCAGGTGGCACTCGTCGAGGCCTACTCGAAGCTGCAGAAGCTCTGGCACGACCCCGAGCAGGAGCCCGTGTTCAGCGAGTACCTCGAGCTCGACCTCGCCACGGTGGTGCCCTCGATCTCCGGCCCGAAGCGGCCACAAGACCGCGTGGAGCTGTCGGTGTCGAAGCCCACGTTCATCCGCGACCTCGAGAACTACGCGAACGCCGACCACGACCTCTCGCGCGTCGACGCCTCGCTCGAGGGCACGTTCCCGGCCTCCGACCCGCTCGGCTTCACCGCGCAGGACGAGGACTCGGCTCACGAGCACTCGCACTCGAGCGCGCACACCAGCCACGCGCCCGGCGCCTTCTCGAAGCCCGTCAAGGTCACCACCTCGGCCGGCGACAAGTACACCCTCGACCACGGTGCCGTGGCAGTGGCAGCCATCACCTCGTGCACCAACACCTCGAACCCGAGCGTCATGCTCGCGGCGGGCCTTCTGGCGCGCAATGCGAACAAGCTGGGTCTCAAGGCCAAGCCGTGGGTGAAGACCACCCTGGCTCCCGGGTCGAAGGTCGTCACCGACTACTACGAGAAGGCCGGCCTCACGCACGACCTCGAGGCGCTCGGTTTCTACACGGTCGGCTACGGCTGCACGGTCTGCATCGGCAACACGGGTCCGCTGATCGACGAGGTCAGCGCGGCCATCAACGACAACGACCTCGCCGTCACCGCCGTGCTCTCGGGCAACCGCAACTTCGAGGGCCGCATCTCGCCCGACGTGAAGATGAACTACCTCGCGTCGCCGCCCCTCGTCATCGCCTACGCGCTGGCAGGCTCGATGAACTTCGACTTCGAGGTCGACGCGCTCGGTCAGGACACCGAGGGCAACGATGTGTTCCTGCGCGACATCTGGCCCGATGCGGCCGAGGTGCAGCAGACCATCGACACCTCGATCAACACCGAGATGTTCACCCACGAGTACTCGAGCGTGTTCGAGGGCGACGAGCGCTGGCGTTCGCTGCCCACTCCCACGGGCCCCGTGTTCGAGTGGGACTCCGAGTCGACCTACGTGCGCAAGCCCCCGTACTTCGACGGAATGACCATCGAGACCACCCCGGTCTCCGACATCACCGGCGCCCGCGTTCTCGCGAAGCTCGGCGACTCGGTCACCACCGACCACATCTCGCCCGCCGGCAACATCAAGGCCGACAGCCCCGCCGGCAAGTACCTCGACGAGCACGGCGTGGCTCGTAAGGACTACAACTCCTACGGGTCGCGTCGCGGCAACCACGAGATCATGATCCGTGGCACGTTCGCGAACATCCGTCTGAAGAACCAGTTGCTCGATGGTGTGGAGGGCGGCTACACCCGCGACTTCACGCAGGCGGATGCTCCGCAGTCGTTCATCTACGACGCCAGCCAGAACTACCAGGCCGCGGGCACCCCGCTCGTGATCTTCGGTGGCAAGGAGTACGGCTCCGGCTCCTCCCGTGACTGGGCGGCCAAGGGCACGTCACTCCTCGGGGTGAAGGCTGTGATCGTGGAGAGCTTCGAGCGCATCCACCGCTCCAACCTCATCGGCATGGGTGTGGTTCCGCTGCAGTTCCCCGCCGGCGAGAGCTGGGCGTCGCTCGGGCTCGACGGAACCGAGATCGTGTCGATCGCGGGCATCGAGGAGCTCAACGAGGGTCGCACCCCGAAGACGGTGCATGTCACCGCCGCCCCGAGCGAGCACTCGCCCGCCGGCAAGGAGCTCATCGAGTTCGACGCCGTCGTGCGTATCGACACGCCCGGTGAGGCCGACTACTACCGCAACGGCGGCATCCTGCAGTACGTGCTGCGCAGCCTGGTCTGATCAGCGGTTTCTGAAGAACGGTGGGGGTGCTCCGGCACCCTCGCCGTTCTTTTCCTAGTGCGGCGTAGACTGCGAATCACGCGAGTCATGGGAGGGTAAAAGGATGAGCCTGCTCGAAGGGATCAACGAACCCCGTGACCTCGACTCCTTGTCCCCCGAGGAGCTCGAGACGCTTGCGGCCGAGATCCGTACCTTCCTCGTCACCGAGGTCTCGAAGACCGGTGGCCACCTCGGGCCGAACCTCGGCGTCGTGGAGACCACCATCGCCATCCACCGCGTCTTCGACTCTCCGCGCGATGCGATCGTGTTCGACACGGGGCACCAGAGCTACGTGCACAAGCTGCTGACCGGGCGTCAGGACTTCTCGAGGCTCCGCCAGCGGGATGGCCTCGCCGGCTACCCCCAGCGCTCGGAGAGCCCGCACGACGTCGTGGAGTCGTCGCACGCCTCCAGCTCGCTCTCCTGGGCCGATGGCATCTCGCGGGCCTTCGAGATGACGGGCCAGTCGGATCGACACGTGGTGGCCGTCGTGGGCGACGGCGCCCTCACCGGCGGCATGACGTGGGAGGCGCTCAATAACATCAGCGACGACAATTCGCGCAACCTCGTGATCATCGTGAACGACAACGGCCGTTCCTACGCACCCACGATCGGCGGCATGGCGCGCTACCTCAATGGTGTGCGCACCCGTAAGGGCTATCACGACCTGCACCAGTCGAGCCGCAAGATGGCGGATCGCCTGGGGGCACCGGCGCGGGCTCTCTACCGCGGCGCGCGAGGTGGCCTGCACGGCTTCCTGAGCCGGATGACCAACAATTCGTCGCTCTACGCGAACCTCGACATCAAGTACCTCGGCCCGATCGACGGCCACGACCTCCAGGCGATGGAGGAGGCTCTCCGCCAGGCGAAGGACTACGAGGCTCCCGTGATCGTGCACGCCATCACCGAGAAGGGTCGCGGTTACGAGCCGGCCCTCGCCGATGTGGCCGATCAGTTCCACGCGGTGGGCCAGATCGACCCGGAGACGGGCGAACCGCTGTCTGCGCCATCCGGAGCCCCCTCGTGGACGGGAGTGTTCGCCGACGAGATCGTGAAGCAGGCCGAGAACGACTCCTCGATCGTGGGCATCACCGCCGCGATGCTCCGGCCGACGGGGCTGCACAAGTTCGCGGAGCGATTCCCCTCCCGGGTGTTCGACGTGGGCATCGCGGAGCAGCATGCGGTGACCTCTGCGGCCGGGCTCGCCTTCGGGGGTCTGCATCCCGTGGTGGCGCTCTACGCCACGTTCGTGAACCGCGCGTTCGACCAGATCCTGATGGACGTCGGCCTGCACCAGGCCGGTGTCACCTTCGTGCTCGACCGCTCGGGTGTGACGGGCCCCGATGGCCCCAGCCACCACGGCATGTGGGATCTCGCGATCCTGCAGGTGGTGCCCCGCATCCGTCTGAGCGCCCCGCGAGATGCCGAGCGCCTGCGTGAGCTCCTCGACGAGGCCGTGAAGGTGACGGATGCCCCCACGGTCATCCGCTTCCCCAAGGGCAATGTGGGCCCCGAGCTGCCCGCCCTGCGCCGCACCGGCGATGGCGTCGACGTGCTGCGCGAAGACGAGCGTCACGACGTGCTGATCGTGGCCGTGGGCACCATGGCCACCATCGCGCTCGACGTGGCCGACCTCCTCGCCGCGCAGGGCATCGGTACAACCGTTGTCGACCCGCGCTGGGTGGTGCCCGTGGCCTGGAGCATCATCGAGCTGTCGGATGCGCATCGCATCGTGGTGACGATCGAAGACGGCGTGCGCGTGGGCGGTATCGGTACCCGCATCCGTCAAGACCTGCGTGAGGCCGGCGTCGACACGGCGGTGACGGAGCTGGGCCTGCCCGACGAGTTCCTGGAGCACGCCACGCGCGACGAGATCCTCGAGCGGGTGGGACTCACGCCCGCGCAGATCGCCGACGACGTCATCGCCCAGGTGCAGGGCAACAAGATCCCGATCGCGCGGCCGGAAGGCACCCCCACAGGCCCCACGACGCTTCAGCGGATGGTGCGGTAGACCGTCGTCACCGCCCCTGAGGGCAGGAGGCGGCTCGATTCGACGCCGAAGAGCTGCGAGGCATGAGCCGACGGCAGCAGGGGAGTGCCCGCGCCCAGTGCGACCGGCATGGTGGTGAGGATGATCTCGTCGAGCAGCCCGGCATCCGCCACCTGAGCCGCGAGGTCGCCTCCTCCCACGATCCACACGTTCTTGCCGGCCGCAGCCTCCACCCACTGCGGATGCAGGTCGGCGACGGACCCCTGCACGAACCGGATGTCGGCCCCGTCTGTCTGCGGCAGTGAGCGGCTCGTGAGAACCCAACTCACCTGCTCCGCGTACGGCCACTCGGCGATACCGTCGGCGAGCAACCACTCATAGGTGCGCGACCCCATGACCACCACGCCGACATCCGCGAGGAAGGCCTCGTAGTCGCCCTGGAACTCCTCCATGCCGAACTGCATCAGCCAGTCGAGCGAGCCCACCCGATCGGCGATGTACCCGTCGATACTGGCGGCCACGTAGTACTGCGTCTTCGTCGTGTTCCGTTCTGTCATGGCCCGACCCTACGATCCACCGCCGACATGCGGACAACGGCAAACGTGGCGCGAACCGGGCCCGGATAGGGCCGCGGTTCGCGCCACGTTTGGTGAACTCCGCGTGCGCCCTACTCGACGCCCTTGATGAGGGGGTTGTGGAAGGTGGCGCCGAAGACGCGCTCCGACGCTCCCACGCGGTCGAGGTAGGGCGTGAGGCCGCCCATCTGGAACGGGTAGCCTGCGCCGAGGATGAGGCAGAGGTCGATGTCTTCGGCGGCGTGCACCACGTCGTCGTCGAGCATCCGGTGCACCTCGTCGGCGAGCCCGTCTTCGACCCGGCGGAGGATCTCCTCCTCCGTCATGGGCTTCGCGTCGGCCTTCGGCGGCGACACGAGCTTCAGGGCCTGCTTGTCGAAGCCCTTGATCTTGCCCTTGTCGTCGCGGTCGAAGATCTTGCCGTGCTCCGCCAGCTTGTGCAGGTTCTCGCTCTCGAAGAAGCGGTCGGGGAACGCGGCATGGTGCGTGTCGAGCACGTGCGCGCCGACCTTGAGCCCCACCAGCTCGAGCAGCTCGAACGGTGTCATCGGGAGGCCGAAGGGATCCAGCGCGCGGTTCATCACCTCGAACGAGGTGCCGGTGTCGACCGCGTGCATGGCCTCGCCGAGCACCTTCGCCAGGATGCGGTTCACCACGAACCCGGGGGTGTCGCGCGTGATCACGGCGTTCTTCTTCAGCTTCGCCGCCGTGACCATGGCGGTCGACAGCGTGGCGTCATCCGTCGCCGGGGTGTTCACGACCTCGATCAGCGGCATCACCGCCACCGGGTTGAAGAAGTGGAAGCCCACGAGCCGCTCCGGATGCTTCAGCTTCGCGCCGATCTGCTCCACCGAGAGCGATGACGTGTTCGTGGCCAGCACGGCGGTGTCGGAGATGTACTGCTCGACATCGGCGAAGACGTCCTGCTTCACCCCGAGCTCCTCGAACACGGCCTCGATCACCCAGTCGGCGTCGGCGAAGTCGGCCTTGTCGGTGGTGCCGTGGATGAGCGCGTTCAGACGGTTCGACTCGTCGTGCGAGATGCGCCCCTTGGACTCCAGCGTGGCGATCTCGCCACGGATGTAGTCGAGGCCCTTGTCGACGCGCGACTGGTCGAGGTCGGTGATGATCACGGGAACCTGCAGCCGGCGCACGAAGAGCAACGCGAACTGCGATGCCATGAGGCCCGCCCCGATGATGCCCACCTTGGTGACCGGCTTGGCGAGTGCCTTGTCGGGTGCACCGGCGGGCTTCTTGGCCCGCTTCTGCACCAGGTTGAACGCGTAGATCGACGCCCGGAACTGGTCGCCGGCGATGAGCTCGGCCAGCGCCTCGTCTTCCCGGGCGAAGCCCTCCTCGGGCGTGCCCGACTTGGCGGCCTTCAGGAGGTCGAGTGCCTTGTAGGGCGACTTCGCGACCGTGCCGATGCGCGACTCGAGCATCTTGCGGGCGATGGCGATGGCCGCATCCCACTTGACCAGCTTCTCCATCTTGCCGGGCTCGTTGGGGCGCTTCACCTTCACGGCACCGGTGAGCACGCCGTCGGCCCACTTCAACGAGTCCTCGAGGTAGTTGGCCGGGCCGAAGATCGCATCCGCGATGCCGAGGTCGAAGACCTCCTGGCCCTTGAGGGTGCGGTTGTTCTTGAGCGGGTTCTCGATGATGACCTTGAGCGCGTTCTCGATGCCGATGAGGTTCGGCAGCAGGTACGCACCGCCCCAGCCCGGGATGATGCCCAAGAAGACCTCGGGCAGCGCCAGGGCCGGGATCGAGGAGTCGACCGTGCGGTAGTCGGCCGCCAGCGCGACCTCCACACCGCCGCCCAGCGCGAGGCCGTTGATGAAGGCGAACGACGGGACGCCGATCTCCTTCATCGTGCCGAAGGCGTAGTGACCGAGCTGGCCCATGAGCTTCGCCGCGGCCTTGTTCGGGATGTCGCCGACCTTGCTGAGGTCGGCTCCCGCGGCGAGGATGTACGGCTTGCCCGTGACCGCCACCGCGTCGATCTCGCCGGCGGCCGCTCGGGCCTTGAGCGACTCGAGCGTGGCCCGGTACTCGAGCAGGGTGACCGGGCCGAGCGTCGACGGCCGGGTGTGATCGCGCCCGTTGTCGAGCGTGATCAGCGCGAGCGTCTTGCCGCTCGCCAACCGGATGTCGCGCACGGTCGAGTGGGTGACGACCTCGTCATCCGACAGCACCTGGAGCGGGGAGAAGTCGATCGTGGTGTAGTCGGTCATCGTGCCGCCTTCTTGCTCGCCTTGGACGCCTTCGCGTCCCAGTTCGGGTTCTCCCAGATGACGGTTCCGCCCTGACCGAGGCCCACGCACATGGCGGTGAGGCCGTAGCGCACCTCGGGGTGCTGCTCGAACTGGCGGGCCAGCTGGATCATGAGCCGCACGCCCGAGGAGGCGAGTGGATGGCCGATGGCGATCGCTCCGCCGTACTCGTTGACGCGCGGGTCGTCGTCGTCGATGCCGAAGTGGTCGAGGAACGACAGCACCTGCACGGCGAACGCCTCGTTCAGTTCGAACAGGCCGATGTCGTCGATCGAGAGTCCCGCCTTGCGCAGGGCCTTCTCGGTGGAGGGCACCGGGCCGATTCCCATGATCTCGGGCTCGACACCCGCGAACGCGAACGACACCATGCGCATCTTGACGGGCAGGCCGAGCTGCTTCGCCATCGCCTCGCTCGCGATGAGGGAGGCGGTTGCACCGTCGTTGAGACCGGACGAGTTGCCCGCCGTCACCCGGCCGTGCGGCCGGAACGGGGTGCGGAGACCCGCGAGACCCTCGAGGGTGGTCTCGGGACGCGGCGCCTCATCGCGCGTGGCGAGACCCCAGCCCGCTTCGCTGCGGAGAGCGACCGGGATGAGGTCGGCCGGGATGTCTCCCGACTCGTACGCGGCGGCGACCTTCTGCTGGCTGCGCAATGCATACCGGTCGGCGCGCTCCTTGGTGAGCTGCGGGAAGCGATCGTGGATGCGCTCCGCGGTGTTGCCCATGTTCAGCGCCTCGGGGTTCACCAGCTTCTCGGCGAGGAACCGGGGGTTCGGGTCGGCCCCTGAACCCATGGGGTGGTGGCCCATGTGCTCGACGCCGCCCGCGATGGCGAGGTCGTAGGCGCCGAACGCGATGCCGCCGGCCACCGCTGTGACCGCGGTCATGGCGCCCGCGCACATCCGGTCGATGGCGTAGCCGGGAACCGAGAGCGGCAGGCCGGCGAGCAGTGCCGCCGTGCGGCCGAGGGTCAATCCCTGGTCTCCGGTCTGGGTGGTCGCGGCGATGGCGACCTCGTCGATGAGCTCCTTCGGGAGCATGGGGTTGCGCTCGAGCAACCCGATGATCGCTTTGACGACGAGGTCGTCGGCGCGAGTCTGCCAGTACATGCCCTTTTCGCCCGCTCGACCGAACGGCGTACGAACACCGTCCACGAAAACGACTTCAGATCTTTCGGCCACTATGCCTCCTGGAATTGAACCGGATTCGATCCTAGGACGGCTGTCTGAACGGCCGGAATCGTTTGCTTGTTCCTACGACTCGTCTTCTGACGGCGCTTCCGGCTGTTGGAGGGCATCCACAAAGGCCTGCAGGATCGGCTGTGCAGTAAGTTCAATCTGCCACGGCCGGGCACCGAGCGAGCGGAGGGCGTCCGACACCGTCTCGAGACTGAGCGGATCGGGTGCATTCCAGGCCACACGCCGCAGGAAGTCGGGGGTCAGCAGGTTCTCCAGCGGGATCTCGTGCTCCTCGGAGACCGCGGTGAGTGCCGCCCGGGCGTTCTTGAGGCGGGCATCCGCTTCGGGGTTGCGGTCGGACCAGCTGCGCGGAGGGGGGAGCGTATCGGTGGCGCGCCTCTGTACCGGGATGTCGTCGGTCGTGAGAGCGCGTTCGATGGCGGCCCACCAGCGATCCATCTCGGTGCGGCTCGCGCGGCCGGAGAACTGCTTGAGAGCTGCGAGTTCACGTCGGGTGGTGGGCAGGGCCTTCGCCGCCACCAGGAGGGAGGCATCCGGAACCAGGCGCCCCGGAGCGATGTCGGTGGTGCGGGCCAGCTCGTCGCGGGCCAGCCACAATTCACGGGCTGCCGCGAGGTGCCGGTCGGCGCGCAGCGCGCTCACGCCCGTGAGCCGACGCCACGGCTCCGCGAGCGGCGCCTTCTCTTCGCGGGCCACGACCGCGGCGAACTCCTGCGCGGCGATCTCGAGCTTGCCCTTCTCCTGCAGGAGCACCGCCATGGAGTCGCGCAGGTCGATGAGCAGCTCCACGTCGAGGGCGGCGTATTCGAGCCAGGATGCGGGCAGCGGTCGGGTCGACCAGTCGGCAGCCGAGTGCTCCTTGGCGAGATGCACGCCGAGCAGGTCCTCGACCACGGTGCCGAGGCCGACGCGGGGGAGTCCGAGCAGGCGGGCGCCCAGCTCGGTGTCGAACACCGTGACGGGGTCGAGACCGACCTCGCGCAGACAGGCGAGATCTTGGCTGGCCGCGTGCAGCACCCACTCGACATCACCGATCACCTCCTGCAACGGAGCGAACTCGCCGATCGCGGGCGGGTCGAAGAGGAAGGTGCCCGCGCCACGGCGGTAGACCTGGATGAGGTAGGCCCGCTGGGAATAGCGGAAGCCGCTCGCCCGCTCGGCATCGACGGCCACCGGACCGGTGCCGAGCGCCAGCGCCTCGACGGCGTCGTGGAAGTCGTCGACCGTCGTGATGACGGTGCGGACGGGTACATGGGGTAGTTCTGTCAGTTCGTCGTCACTCACGTCGGGCTCGCCTGGTCTGCAACATCGTCACGCCATCGACGACGGGTGGCAGACCGGCCAGCATGCAGAGGAGTTCGCTCCAGCCCTCGACATGGGCCTGGAGGTTGTGGTCTGTGGGTGTCCAGGATGCGCGCAGCTCGATCTGCGCACCGTCTCCCTGGGCGGAGAGCTCGCCGAAACCGGTCGAGATGATCTTCGTGGCCGTGCCGGACGCGTTCGTGTAGTTGGCGCCGCGCGCATCCAGGGCATCCACGAGCCACGACCAGGCGACATCCGCCAAGAACGGATCGAGCCCGATCTCGGTCTCCAGCGGCGCTTGTGCGAAGCACACCACCCGGAACTCGCCGCCCCAGGCGTCGGGTTCGTCGGCGTCGTGCAACAGGATGAAACGCCCTGTGCCGAGTTCGGAGTCGGCGCCGTGCCGGGCCGGGTTCACATCGGCCGCGAGAGCGACCGCGTGGGGAGCGAGATTCGCGGGGGCGGGGATCTCATGGACGACGAGTTCCTCGCGCGTGTCGGCGCGCCGCAGCGAATCGAGTGCTGCGCCGAACGCCGCCGGGATGTCCGGGGTGAAGGGGGAATCGGCCACGTCTGCAGACTAGAGTTCTTTCGTCCCCCCACGGCGAAGGCACGCCGCACGGGGAGGCAGCAACTGTTCGCCTCCGTCGCCCGGTGCATCCGGGGGCGGGGCAGGTCGAGGGCGGTGGGTATGAGTCCGAAATCAGCCGATCCGGCACGGGTGCCGGCCTGGGCCGTGCTGGCCATCGTCGCGGGCGGAGCGGCCACCGTGCTCACCGCGGGTGCCGCGGTCGTGGCGGCCTACATGTCGCGCGCCATCGTCACCCCGTCGCTGCCCGAAGACGACGTGCGCATCCTCGGCGTGAGCCGCGACGCCGCATCAGGCGTCGACGTCGTGATGCTCACGGTGACGGCCGACTCCATCCTCCCGGGCAACTACAGCCTCCGGTTCAGCGGCGACACGGGTCATGCGCGGATGGGCGACGTGCTGACGGTGACCGACGGCGTCGTGCGCCGCATCCTCATCTCCGTCGACTACGGCGATCTGAACGCGGCTAAGGCCGGCCGGATCAGCGGATGGTTCTACATCCACCCGCGCGAACTCGGGGTTCCGGTCGACGAGGTGGAGGTGTTCACTCCGGTCGGGCCGGCACCGGCGTGGTACGTGCCCGCGGTCGATCCGGCGTCCACGAAGTGGGTGGTCCAGGTTCACGGCCGCGGGGTGCGCCGGGGCGAGACCATCCGCAGTGTGCCCGTCTTCCGCGAGCACGGCTACCACTCGCTTCTCGTGTCGTACCGCAACGATGGCGAGGCGCCGCGCTCCTCCGACGGCAAGTACGCACTCGGCGACACCGAATGGCAGGACATCGACGCCGCCCTCACGTACGCCGTCGACCACGGTGCCACCGACATCGTGCTCATGGGCTGGTCGATGGGTGGGGCGATCGCGCTGCAGGCGATGGGGCGCGCGGTGCACCGCGACCGCATCCGCGCCATCGCGCTCGACTCACCCGCGATCGACTGGCTCGACATCCTGCGCTATCAGGGCCGGGTGCGCCACGTGCCGGAGCTCGTGGGCGATGCGGCGTTCGCCACGATCTCGCACGCGTGGGGCAAACCTGTGACGGGGCAGGACCAGCCGGTCGACCTCGAGCGCCTCGACTTCGTGAAGCGCTCCGACGAGGTGAACGTGCCGATTCTGCTGATGCACTCCGACGACGACGGCTATGTGCCGTCGGCCGGCTCGCACAAGCTGGCAGAAGCGCGCCCCGACCTCGTGACGTTCGTGCCGTTCCAGGTGGCGCGGCATACGAAGCTCTGGAACTACGACCGCGCGAGATGGAACGCCGCGATCGGCGACTGGCTCTCGGCAAACGGCCTGTGAGTCAGGTGGTCAGCCGCTCGCGGATCTGACGCTTGGTGCGCCCGAGGAGGGCCGTCATGCCCCGGATGCGCAGCGGGGAGACCGCCTGCGTGAGACCGAGCGTGTTCGGGAAGTCGTCGGGGATGCCCAGCACCTCATCGACGGTGAGGCCATCGATGCCCTGCACGAGGATCGACGCGAAGCCGCGCGTCGTCGGCGCCTCCTTGGGGGCTGTGGCGTAGAGGTGCACGGTATCGCCGTCGAGCTCAACGAAGATGAAGACCGGCGACTGGCACTCGACGACCCGTTCGAACAGGTCGGGATGCTCCTGGTAGCGCTCGGGGAGTTCGGGCAGCTCGTTCGAGAACTCGAGAAGCATCTCGAGCCGCTCTCGCTGCTCCAGCGCGAGGAAGTCGTCGCGGATCTCCGCCAGGGCGGCGGGAAGAGTTGATTCGGTCATCTCCTCCAGTATCCCTCAGCGCGAAGGCACCGCGCCCGGCTCCGACCCCGTGACGATCGGCACGCGCACCGCGCTGCCCCACTCGGTCCAGGAGCCGTCGTAGTTGCGCACGTTCTCGAAGCCGAGGAGGTGGGTGAGAACGAACCAGGTGTGGCTCGATCGCTCGCCGATGCGGCAGTAGGCGATCACGGGCTCGCCCTCCGCGAGGCCGGCACCGTCGCGGTAGATCGCGTCGAGCTCGGCCACGGGCTTGAAGGTGCCGTCATCCGCCGCGGCCTTCGCCCACGGGACGTTCGCGGCGCTCGGGATGTGGCCGGCACGCAGCGCGCCCTCCTCCGGGTAGGCCGGGGCCGTCGTGCGCTCTCCGCTGTACTCCTCGGGGGAGCGCACGTCGATGAGTGGATGGCCGAGGTGCGCGAGCACGTCGTCTTTGAAGGCGCGGATCTCGGCATCGTGGCGCTCCACGACCGGGTAGTCCACCGCATCCGGAGCCGGACGGTCGGTGGTGATCGGCCGGCCCTCGGCGATCCACTTGTCACGGCCGCCGTCGAGCAGGCGAACGTCGTCGTGGCCGAAGAGGGTGAAGACCCAGAGGGCGTAGGCCGCCCACCAGTTGTTCTTGTCGCCGTAGATGACCACGGTGGAGTCGCGGGAGATACCCTTGCCGCCGACCAGGGCGGCGAAGCCGGCACCGTCGATGTAGTCGCGCTCGACCGGGTCGTTGAGGTCGGTGTGCCAGTCGATCTTCACCGATCCGGGGATGTGCCCGGTCTCGTAGAGCAGCACGTCTTCATCCGATTCCACCACCACGAGACCGGGTCGGCCCAGATGGGCTTCCAGCCAGTCGCCTGACACCAGGCGTTCCGGGTGCGCGTATCCGGTGAACTTCTCCGAGGGATCGGTCTCGACTGTCATCTCACAACCTCCAGTTAGGGTAGGTACAACCCCCAGATGAATCTATGTCTTCCCGACTCCCCGCTGCACACGGCGGGTCACTTATCGACACACAGGACGTCTCCAGATGACTGATGAGCGGCAGGCTGTCGCCCCGCGCTTGACGGAGCGCGTCCCTTCGATGTCGGCAGCGGAGCTCGCCGCCACCCTGGTGCCGCCGCGCCAGTTCGACACCGCGTCGTTCGAGAGCTATCGGCCCGACACCGACTACCCCTCGCAGAGCGAAGCTCTGGAGAAGATCCGTGCGTTCTCGGAGTCGTGGAAGCCCGTCAAGGCGGCAGGCCTGTTCGGCCGGAGCAAGAAGGCGCCGGCCGCCAAGCCCGGCATCTACCTCGACGGTGGCTTCGGCGTGGGAAAGACGCACCTGCTCGCCGCGCTCTGGCACGCCGCTCCCGGGCCGAAGTACTTCGGCACGTTCATCGAGTACACCGCCCTCATCGGCGCACTCGGCTACACCGGTGCCGTGCAGCTGTTCACGGGCGCCAAGTTCATCGCCATCGACGAGTTCGAGCTCGACGATCCGGGCGACACCATGCTGATGACGCGTTTTCTCGGTGAGCTCGTGGCCAAGGGCACCCGTCTGGCGGCCACCTCGAACACGCCGCCGAACGCGCTCGGCGAAGGCCGCTTCGCCGCCAGCGACTTCCTGCGCGAGATCCAGGCCATCGCCGACCGCTTCGACATCATGCGCATCGACGGGCTCGACTACCGCCGGCGCGACATCGAGGGGCACGCCGCATCCTTCGGTGACGACGAGGCAGCGCTGGTCGCCGCCGTCGAGGCCCGCGTCGCGGCGGGGGAGCGCATCACGTTCGACGATTTCGGCGAGCTCGTGCACCACCTCAGCACGATTCATCCGTCACGCTTCGTGAAACTCGTCGAGGGAGTCGACGCCATCGCCATCAGCCACGTCACGCCGCTCACCGGGCAGGCGGATGCGCTGCGGCTCGTGGCCTTCATCGACCGGGTCTACGACGCGCAGATCAGCATCCTCTCCTCCGGCACCTCGTTCGACGAGGTGTTCGCGGGCGACATGATGAACGGCGGATACCGCAAGAAGTACCTGCGCGCCGTCTCGCGGCTGATCGCCTCCGCCACCCTCTGACGGGGCTGGATTTTTCTTCCCGGATTCCGGGGAGCCGGAAACACACTGTTTACACAAGGCCGTGGCGTGTAACACGACGTACACAAACTACGTCGCCCCACGAAACCTCTCTTCGACAGACTTCCCCTGCCTGCAATTGCGCCTTCGGCCCCGTGCTAGCCGACAGCAACACAGCAGTTCCGGAAGTACCCGCCAGCACGTTATAGAGAGGTAACCATTTCACGATGGAAGAAGTAACACTCAACCTGAACTCGCTGTGGCTCATGGTCGCAGCGGCACTCGTCCTTCTGATGACACCAGGCGTCGCCTTCTTCTACGGTGGCATGGTCAAGGCGAAGTCGGTCATCAGCATGATGATGATGAGCTTCGGCGCCATGGGTCTCGTGGGCGTGCTGTGGGTCATCTACGGCTACGGGATGGCCTTCGGAACCCCGCTCATCCCTGGCCTGCTCGGAAACCCGTTCGACGGCCTCATCGGACTCGGCAGCCTGCTGGGCATCGATGACACCGGCGCGATGAGCCCCGACCTGAACGGGCTCGCGTTCGCGGGCTTCCAGGCCACCTTCGCGATCATCACCGTCGCCCTGATCTCCGGTGCGATCGCGGATCGCGCCAAGTTCGGCGCGTGGATGGTCTTCGCGGGCGTGTGGGTCACCGTCGTCTACTTCCCCGTCGCGTTCTGGGTGTTCAACCTCGCTGAGGGCTGGGCTCCGGTCTGGGGCGTCAACGACTTCGCCGGTGGAACCGCGGTGCACATCAACGCCGGTGCCGCAGGTCTTGCGCTGGCGCTGGTGCTCGGAAAGCGCGTCGGGTTCCAGAAGGGCATCCAGAAGCCGCACAACGTTCCGCTCACCCTCCTCGGCGCTGCGCTGCTGTGGTTCGGCTGGTTCGGCTTCAACGCCGGCTCCGAGGCTGCAGTCGACGGTGTCGCTGCGATCGCCTGGATCAACACCCTCGCCGCTCCCGCCGCCGGTATCCTCGGCTGGCTCATCATCGAGAAGATCAAGGACGGCAAGCCCACCTCGATCGGTGCCGCATCCGGTGCTGTCGCGGGCCTCGTCGCCATCACCCCGGCCTGTAACATCCTGGCCCCCGGGTGGGCGATCCTCCTCGGCGTCATCGCCGGTGCCGTCTGTGCCCTGGCGATCGAGCTCAAGTTCAAGCTCGGCTTCGACGACTCGCTCGACGTCGTGGGAATCCACCTCGTCGGCGGCATCATCGGAACGCTGTACATCGGTCTCTTCGGTGCCGGTATCGGCCTCCTCGACACCGGTTCGCTCGAGCAGCTCGGCAAGCAGGCCGCTGCGGCCGGCGTCGTGCTGGTCTACTCCTTCGTTCTCGCGTTCGTCATCGGCTGGATCATCCAGAAGACGATGGGCTTCCGCATCAAGAACGAAGACGAGGTCGCCGGTGTCGACACCGTCGTCCACGGCGAAGAGGGCTACGTGCTCGAGACCGTCTAGGTCTTTCGTCTCCAGACACTGAGCGGGGCGTCATCCTTCGGGATGGCGCCCCGCTTCGTCGTGCGCGCGGCGGGCGAGCTGGGTGGCGCCCACGACCGCTGCGGGCATCACGAAGACGGCGCCGAGCGGGATGAGGAAGAGCAGGTACGTGGCCACGCCGAAGCCGAGGGTGCGGGACCGGCGGGCGTCGAGCATCCGGCGTCGGCCCCTCAGGGGCACGCCTCGGGCGTCGAACGCGAAGCCCGTGAGTTCGAGCGAGAGCACCCAGCCGCCGAAGAGCGCGGCGAGCACGGGCGAGGCGACCTGCCCCACGACGGGTACGAGACCCACCACGAAGAGCAGCAGGCCGATCACGATCGTGAGGGCCAGGATGCGCGCTCCGGTCACGATTCCGCGCCACAGCAGCTTCCAGAACCCGCCCTGAGGCTCCGGAGGGGCGTCACCGAGCCGCTCCTCGGTGGTCCGCCAGATGCGCTCGTAGAAGATGTCGCCCACGGCCAGGGTGATGGCGGTGAAGGTGAAGACGATCACGAGAAGCGCGACGGCCACGAGAGCGAGGGCGGCGGAGACCCTCGTGAGGGTGCGCCACGGTTCGGGCCAGTGATCGGCGAACGGGGTGATCCACTCGGCGAGGCCGGGGGAGTTCACGGCGAGCACCACGAAGCCGGCGGTGTAGACGAGGGCGACGATGAGCGCGGGGAGGGCGCCGGTGAGCATCAGCCGCGGGCTGGTCGACCAGGTGGCGAGCCCGCGGCCCAGGAGGCCGACGCCGGTGAAGAAGTCCCTGATCATTCCGCGATCGTAGCGGGCGGCGCCGACGGAGAACCCCGTGTTCGCGGCGCACGAAGAGCCGTACGGGCGGATGCCTCCTAGGCTGGCGCCGTGAACCGCGACCGCATCCTCTCCCTCGCCCTGATCCTCCTCGGAGCCGTGCTGCTCGTCGTGGCGCTCGTTCTCGACCTGAATGGCGGCCCGTCGTGGCTGCACTTCTTCACGTGGATCGGCGGCGGCCTCACGGGCTACGGCATCGTTCTGCTCGCCCGCTCGGGCCCGAGCAACAAGCCCACCGCCTGACGCTAGGCAGCATCAGACACCGACGGCAGCCGCAGAGACGGCGTCGTCACTGACCTAGTGGCGCTCGTCTTCGATGCCGCGGGCACGGACAAGGCTGTCGTCTCCCGGCCTGTAGCCGGTCACGGTGGGAGATTGGAGTACAGGTCGTCCTCGGTGCGGTCGAGGCGTGCGAGCATCTGCTGGAGGATGTACTCGACCGGAGCGCGCATCCCATCGTCTCGCTGCTCGGAAACCGGTACGAGCTCGCTGAAACTCACCCAGATCTGCCGGGAACCGACGTCGCACAGCTCTGCGGCCGTGAGTTCGGCGCCCCCGAAGGTGTCACCGGGGACATACATGCAGGAGTGGTCTCCGATCATGCTGTCGACCTCGTCGATGTCCTCGGTCTTCCCGTCGAACGTGCGGATGGTGATGAGGCCGTACCCGCCGCCGTCCGTCGGGTGCTCGATCCGGAACTGACAGACCGCACCGTTCGCCGACGTTGTGACCTCGCCCTGACCGAGCACGAGGGGCGGTGCCAGTGCTACCGTCTCCGCCCTCGGCTGGTCCAGCACCTCGCAGACGCGCGGGCCGAGCATGGCTTCCACGGCGTCATCCTCGCTGGCGAAGTACTCCGAACCGGTCCAGGCTCCGGTGCCCGAGCTGTCCGAAACCCCCTGATCCGAGGCGGCCTCGTCGGCGGCGGGTGGTTCCTGCTCGCGCGGCGTCGACGAGTCGTCGGTCTGCGTCACGCCGGTGTCTTCGGCGGGGGTGCTGCCGACCGTCGCCGAGCATGACGTCAATCCGGCCGCCAAGGCACAGACCAGCGTGACGATCGCGAGTCTTCGCACAGACGATCCGGCGGTGGGCATGTCCACATGCTAGTGCGCGGCCCCGTCGCGCTTCGCCGCATCCGCACAATGCCGCATCCGCACAATGAATGAGAAGAGCCCCGCAGTATTCTGCGGGGCTCTTGCAGTGGGCGATACCGGACTCGAACCGATGACCTCTTCCGTGTGAAGGAAGCGCGCTACCAACTGCGCCAATCGCCCGGGGGCAGTTATAGATACTAGTGGACGCGGAGGGGTGCCGCGAACACGACGCTTCGACGCAGAGAATTCTTCTCGGCGTGGTTGACACGCCGCGTATCCGGTGAATTCCCGGGAGTGCGTCACCCGGTTTGGCGAACGGGAAAAGAATCGGGTAGTGTCTCTTCCGCACGCAGAAATGCGAGCAAATGCGGATGTGGCGCAGTGGTAGCGCATAACCTTGCCAAGGTTAGGGTCGCGAGTTCGAATCTCGTCATCCGCTCGAGTGAAGTTACTCGGGTGTGGGAGTTGTAGAAGCTTCCATGCACGATGCACCAACTGGGTGGCGTGGCCGAGAGGCGAGGCAGCGGCCTGCAAAGCCGTCCACACGGGTTCAAATCCCGTCGCCACCTCCACTCCGAAGAAACACCATTGGGCGATTGGCGCAGCGGTAGCGCGCTTCCCTGACACGGAAGAGGTCACTGGTTCGATCCCAGTATCGCCCACTTGAATGAAGGCCAGGATGCTCTCCTGGCCTTTGTCGTTTCCCCCCGGAGTCGACCTGGTACGAGAGGTGAACGGAATGACTGAGAGCCGGATTTTCGAGCCGGACGGACGCGCGATCGTCTTCGCCGCCGAAGGTGCAGGCCCGAACCTCGTCCTGGTGGCCGACCGCGGGGCCGGCATCGAGTCGCTGGCGGCGCTCGCCCACTCCGTCTCCACGGAGGACTTCCAGGTGGTGCGGGTCGCAACCGCCGAGGCCCAGGATGTCATCGACCTGCTCGATGAGCTCGAGATCGCCGACGCCTGGATCGGCGGGCACGGTGCCGGAGGCTCCGTCGCACGCGCGGTCGCGCTCGAACAGCACGACCGCGTCAACGGTCTGCTCCTGCTCGGCGTCGAGGCCGACGCCCCGGCACTCGCCACGGGCCTCCCCGTGCTGGTCGTCCAGTCGAGCGACGACGACGTCACCCCGCCGGCGAACGGCGAGGCCCTGCGCGACGGAGCCCCCGCCCAGGTGAGCGTCGTCACGATCGAGGGCGGGGGACACCGCTTCCCCGCGACACGTATCGGTGAGACATCCTGGGCCATCGAGGACTACCTCGACTGGGACTGACTTCCCGACCGTTCCAAAACGGGAGTTGAGTGGGGGACATGTACCCCTACGAGTCGGTGTCGCTGTGGCAAGACGGGCGAGCATCCGCCCCCTCCCAGGAGTTCGTCGAAGGCGGGCGGTTCGATGACGTCGTCGTCGGTGGCGGGATCACCGGCCTCAGCACGGCCCTGATGCTCGCGCGAGCGGGTCGCGCGGTTGCGGTGGTGGAGGCCGCCGAGATCGGGGCGCTGGCGAGCGGCAACACCACCGGCAAGGTGTCGTTGCTGCAGGGGAGCCGCCTCTCGACGATCCGGGCGCACCACTCCAAGCGGGTCGTGAAGGCCTACGTCGAGAGCAATCGCGACGCTCAGGAATGGCTGCTGGGCTTCTGCGACGCCGCAGGAGTGGCCGTGCAGCACCGCACCGCATACAGCTACGCCCAGACGGATGCCTCCTCCGCAGCCGATGCGGTCGAAGCCGAGTATCGTGCCGCCCGCGAGGCGGGTCTCGCCGTCGGCCTGGTCGAAGGCGGTCGCGACGTCGAGACCGCCTTCCCGTTCGCGTACGGCGTCGCCCTGCCCGATCAGGTGCAACTCGACGCCATGGATGCCCTCGACGCCCTCGCCGTCGCCTTCGTGGGAGCGGGTGGCACCATCTACGAGCGCACCCGCGTCACGGGAGTGGCCGCATCCGCACCGTGTCGGGTCACCACCACCCGCGGCGAGCTCCTGGGTTCGAACGTCGTGCTCGCAACGGCGACGCCCATCCTCGATCGTGGCCTCTATTTCGCGAAGACCCACGGCCTGCGCTCGTACGCCCTGGCGTTCGAGGTTCCGGATGCGGCCTCCCGCCTGCCTGACGGAATGTACCTCTCGATCGGCGACCCCGGCGAGCGCACCCGCTCCGTGCGCACCGCCCCCTTCCGAGGGGGAGAACTCCTCGTCGTGGGCGGCAACGGTCATCCCGTCGGGAGGGCGGGCGACTTCGGTGAGCGGTCGAGGGTCGACGACCTGATCGACTGGACCTCAAGCGTCTACCCGGATGCCCGCCCCACCCACTCGTGGTCGGCCCAGGACTACGAGTCGCACAACCTCATCCCGTTCGTCGGCGCGCTTCCGCGCGGCCGCGGGCGTGTCTACCTCGCCACCGGCTTCGCGAAGTGGGGTCTCACCAACGGGGTGGCCGCCGCCCTCCGTCTGCGCGACGAGATCATGGGCGTCGACCGGGCCGACCGCCGGCACTGGCACCGGGTGCTCGGCACCCGCCTGACGAAGCCCGCCGATCTCGGCCGGGGTTCGCGAGAGGGCGCGATCGTGGGTGCCGAGTTGGCGAAAGGCTGGCTGGGCGCCGAACGCAACCCTGTGCCCGTTCCCAGGCCGGCCGAGGGAGAAGGGGTCATCGCCGCCGCCCGCCGCGGCCCCGTCGGCATCTCGACGGTCGACGGGCGCACCTGCGCCGTGCGTGCGGTCTGCCCGCACCTCGGCGGGGTTCTCGCCTGGAACGATGCCGATCGCACCTGGGACTGCCCCTTGCACGCCTCCCGCTTCACCTCCGGCGGCGTGCGCATCGAGGGCCCCGCGGTGACGAACCTCACGGAACTGCCGAGAACCCCTCGACGGTGACCGAACCCGTCGGGTAGCCTCGTGCCATCGACGAGCAGGGGGCTTCGACGTGACACGTTCAGACGGCGACGACCGGGTGAGTGCGGCCGGGAGACCCAACGTCGTGGTGGGCCTGCTCCCGTTCGCGGGCGTCGTGCTCTTCATCGTCGCCATGATCGTCGTGGTGGCCACGAGCGGCACCACCGATCTGCTGCAGAACGCCACCATGATGGCCGTGCTCTTCCTCGTGGGCTCATCGGCCATCGGAAATGGGATCGCACACCTCTTCTTCGGGCCCACGATCGCCCGCTCGATCGGCTGGCAGCCCGGCCCCTTCCAGTTCGAGGTGGGCGCCGCCAACCTCGGCATCGGGATCGCCGGTGTCGTGGTGGGCGCGTTCTTCGGCCCGGATGCGTGGCTCGGCGTGATCATCGTCGACCTGGTGTTCCTCGTGCTGGCCGGCGCGGGGCACATCCGCGAGATCGTCAAGGAGCGCAACCTCTCCATCAACAACGCCGGCCCCATCCTGGTTCTCGACTTCGTGCTGCCGCTGTTCACGCTCGCTCTCTGGATCTGGCTCGCGGCATCCTGAGCCCTCCGGCCGCGCCGGTAGAGTTGTAGCGTTCGGCAAGACCTAGGGAGCACTACGAGCGTGACAACAGGATTCGACCTCTTCAGCGACCGGTCCATCGTGGCCATGCGCGTCAACGGCGAGCTGAAAGACCTGGCGGCCACGGTCACCGACACCGACACGGTCGAGGCCGTCGAGATCTCGAGCCCCGACGGCCTGGCCATCCTGCGCCACTCGGCTGCGCACGTCGCCGCCCAGGCCGTGCAGGCCATCAATCCCGAGGCCAAGCTCGGCATCGGCCCGCCCGTCACCGACGGCTTCTACTACGACTTCGACGTGGCCGAGCCCTTCACCCCCGAGGACATGAAGGCCATCGAGAAGGGCATGGAACGCATCATCCGTGCCGGCCAGCGTTTCGTGCGCCGCGTGGTCACCGAAGACGAGGCGCGCGCCGAGCTCGCGAACGAGCCCTACAAACTCGAACTCATCGGGCTGAAGGGCGGTTCGGCCGACGATGCCGAGCTGAATGGCGACAACGAGTCGGTCGAGGTCGGCGGCGCCGAGCTCACCATCTACGACAACGTCGACCCCAAGACGGGGGAGACGGTCTGGAAAGACCTCTGCCGCGGCCCGCACCTGCCGTCGACCCGCATGATCGGCAACGGTTTCGCCCTCACCCGTCTCGCTGCCGCCTACTGGCGCGGCTCGGAGAAGAACAAGCAGCTGCAGCGCGTGTACGGCACGGCTTGGCCGTCGAAAGATGAACTGCGCGCTTACCAGACCCGCATCGAGGAGGCCGCCAAGCGCGACCACCGCAAGCTCGGCAACGAGCTCGACCTCTTCTCCTTCCCGGATGAGATCGGCTCGGGCCTCGCCGTCTTCCACCCCAAGGGCGGCATAATCCGGTCGGAGATCGAGAACTACCTCCGCGAGCAGCTGATCGCGAACGACTACGAGCTGGTGAACACCCCGCACATCACCAAGGCGCACCTGTTCGAGACCAGCCAGCACCTGCACTGGTACAAAGACGGCATGTTCCCGGCGATGCACCTCGACGAGGAGCAGGATGCCGAGGGCAACATCACCAAGCAGGGCCAGGACTACTACCTGAAGCCCATGAACTGCCCGATGCACAACCTGATCTATCGCGCGCGTGGCCGCAGCTACCGTGAGCTGCCCCTGCGGCTCGCCGAGTTCGGCACGGTGTACCGCTACGAGAAGAGCGGCACGCTCTCGGGCCTCACCCGCGTGCGCGGTCTGACTCAGGATGATGCGCACATCTACGTGACCCCGGGCGAGGTGCGCGAAGAACTCACCCGGCAGATCGACTTCATGCTCGACGTGCTGCGCGGCTACGGACTCGACGACTTCTACCTCGAACTCTCCACCCGCGACCCCGAGAAGTCGGTGGGCACCGACGAGATGTGGGAGACGGCCACCGAGACCCTGCGCGAGGTGGCACTCGCCTCGGGCCTCGAGCTCGTGCCCGATCCCGGGGGAGCCGCGTTCTACGGCCCGAAGATCTCCGTTCAGGCGCGCGACGCGATCGGCCGAACCTGGCAGCTCTCCACCATCCAGCTCGACTTCAACCAGCCCGAGCTGTTCGAGCTCGAGTACACCGCGGCCGACGGCAGCCGTCAGCAGCCCGTGATGATCCACCGCGCCCTGCTCGGCTCCATCGAGCGCTTCTTCGCCATCCTGCTCGAGCACTACGCGGGTGCCTTCCCGGTGTGGCTCGCGCCGGTGCAGGTGGTGGGCATCCCGATCTCCGACGACCACGCCGACTACCTCAACGAGGTCATCGCCCGCCTGCGCAAGCGCGGCATCCGGGCCCAGCTGGATGACTCGGCCGAGCGCATGCAGAAGAAGATCCGCACCCACACCAAAGACAAGGTGCCGATCCTGCTCATCGCGGGCGCCGACGACACGGCGGCGGGCTCGGTGAGCTTCCGGTTCCGCGACGGCTCGCAGGAGAACGGCGTTCCCGCCGATGACGCCATCGAGCGCATCGTGGCGAGCGTCGAGAAGCACCTGCAGGTGACGGGCGCCGGGCAGCTCTGATGGTCTCGGATGCCCCGGGCTCGCCCTACGGGCCCCACGAGTTCGACGATCAGCACCCCGAGTCGTCGGCGGATTTCGCCGCCGTTCCCGATTCGTTCCAGAGGCTCTGGACCCCGCACCGCATGGTGTACATCCAGAACGGCGAGCAGCCGCACATCGACGAGTGCCCGTTCTGCCGGGCGCCGTCGCTCTCCGACGAGGAGGGGCTCATCGTGGCGCGGGGCACCCACGCCTACGTGCTGCTGAACCTCTTCCCCTACAACTCCGGCCATCTGCTCGTGTGCCCCTATCGCCACGTGGCCACGTACGATCTGGCCACACCCGAGGAGGTCGCGGAGATCGGCAGTCTCACGCAGACCGCCATGCGCGTGCTCACCGAGGTGGCCCACTGCGACGGCTTCAACATCGGCATGAATCAGGGGAGGATCGCGGGCGCCGGGGTCGCGGGGCATCTGCACCAGCACATCGTTCCGCGGTGGGCGCTCGACTCGAACTTCTTCCCGATCATCGCGGGAACGAAAGCGCTGCCCCAACTGATCGGGGATGTGCGCGCCCAGGTGCAGGCGGCCTGGCCTGTCACCACCGAGGGTTAGACTGCCTCTGCTTGCCGAGAGGACATCATGACTGACAGCGCCGCGCCCCGATTCGGTTCCAGCCGCGTGAAGCGCGGCCTGGCGGAGATGCTGAAGGGCGGCGTCATCATGGACGTCGTGACGGCTGAGCAGGCGCGGATCGCGGAAGACGCGGGAGCCGTCGCGGTGATGGCGCTCGAGCGGGTGCCCGCCGACATCCGTTCGCAGGGCGGTGTGGCGCGTATGAGCGACCCCGACCTGATCGAGGCGATCATCGCCGAGGTCTCCATTCCCGTGATGGCGAAGGCCCGCATCGGGCACTTCGTGGAGGCGCAGGTGCTGCAGGCTCTCGACGTCGACTACATCGACGAGTCGGAGGTGCTGAGCCCGGCCGACTACGTGAACCACATCGACAAGTGGGACTTCACCGTTCCCTTCGTCTGCGGCGCCACGAATCTGGGTGAGGCGCTGCGCCGCATCAATGAGGGTGCGGCCATGATCCGGTCGAAGGGCGAGGCCGGCACGGGCGACGTCTCCGAGGCCACCAAGCACATCCGCACCATCAACCAGGAGATCGCACGCCTCGGCTCGATGGCGAAAGACGAACTCTATGTCGCGGCGAAGGAGTTGCAGGCGCCGTATGAGTTGGTGGTGGAGGTCGCCGAGACCGGCAAGCTGCCCGTCGTGCTCTTCACCGCGGGCGGCGTGGCCACCCCGGCGGATGCGGCCATGATGATGCAGCTCGGCGCCGACGGCGTCTTCGTGGGCTCGGGCATCTTCAAGTCGGGCAACCCCGCGAAACGGGCCGCGGCCGTGGTGAAGGCCACCACCTTCTTCGACGACCCCGCGGTGATCGCCGAGGTGTCGCGCGGCCTGGGCGAGGCGATGGTGGGCATCAACGTCGCCGATGTCCCGGCGCCTCACCGTCTCGCCGAGCGTGGCTGGTAGCGCGCCCGGCACACCGCGATCGCGCCCGCCGGTCGGCGTTCTCGCCCTGCAGGGCGATTTCCGAGAGCACGCCGCGGTTCTGACGTCGCTCGGCGCCGATGTCGTCTTCGTGCGCAGACCCGAGGAAGTGGCGCAGATCTCGGGTCTTGTCATCCCCGGCGGAGAGTCGAGCGTCATCGACAAATTGGCCCGCTCGTTCGGTGTCGCCGATGCGGTGGTGGCGCGCATCCGGGGCGGGATGCCGGTGTACGGCACGTGTGCGGGCCTCATCCTGCTCGCCGACCGGGTTCAGGGCGGCATCCGGGGTCAGCAGAGCTTCGGCGGCCTCGACGTGTCGGTGCGGCGCAACGCCTTCGGCGCTCAGACGGAGTCGTTCGAGGCCGAGCTCGATGTGCCGGTACTGGGGGAGCCTCCGATGCACGCCGTGTTCATCCGCGCGCCCGTGGTGACCGAGCTCGGCCCGAAGGCCACCGCGCTCGCGTCGCTCGGCGACGGCACCGTGGTGGCCGTGCAGCAGGGCGGCGTGCTCGGCACGTCGTTCCACCCCGAGATGACGGGCGACACACGCTTCCACCAGTACTTCCTCGACACGGTCACGGCCCGGTCGTCCGGGGGATGACGGACCCGTCGCGTAGACTCGCTTCTGATTCCTGAAGGAGATTTTCGTGTCCGGACACTCTAAATGGGCGACGACCAAGCACAAGAAAGCGGTCATCGACTCACGGCGCGCCAAGTCGTTCGCCAAGCTGATCAAGAACATCGAGGTGGCCGCCAAGATGGGCGGCGCCGACATGGCCGGCAACCCGACGCTCGTCGACGCCGTGCAGAAGGCCAAGAAGACCTCGGTGCCGAACGACAACATCGACCGCGCCATCAAGCGCGGCGCCGGGCTCACCGGTGAGTCGATCGACTACCAGACGATCATGTACGAGGCCTACGGCCCCAACGGCATCGCCTTGCTCGTGGAGTGCCTCACCGACAACAAGAACCGCGCTGCGGCCGATGTGCGCACCCTCATGACCCGTAACGGCGGCACGATGGCCGACCCGGGCAGCGTCGCCTACAACTTCGCCCGCAAGGGCGTCATCACGGTCGGTCACGCCGACGGGGTGACCGAAGACGACATCCTCCTCGCCGTGCTCGACGCGGGCGCCGAAGAGGTCACCGACCGCGCGGAGTCGTTCGAGGTGCTCACCGATCCATCGCACATGGTGGCCACCCGCACCGCGCTCCAGGAGGCGGGCATCGACTACGACTCCGCCGACGTGGAGTTCGTGGCGAGCCTGCAGGTCGAGGCCGATGCCGAGACCGCGCGCAAGGTGTTCAAGCTGATCGACGCCCTCGAGGAGTCGGACGACGTGCAGAACGTGTACACGAACATCGACATCACGCCCGAGGTTCAGGCGGAGCTCGAAGAAGACGACTGAGGCAGGTTCTGCCACGAACGGCGAACTGCTCGAGCACTGACCGGAGAGGCGAACGGATGCGAGTCCTCGGCATCGATCCCGGCCTCACCCGGTGCGGCGTGGGCATCGTGGATGTCGCGTCGACCCGTACCCCGGTGCTCGTGCACGTCTCGGTCATCACCACGAGCCCCGAGCTGCCGCTCGAGGAGCGCCTGATGATCGTGGCGGCCGGCATCGACGCCCTTCTCGACGAGCACCGCCCCGACTCGGTGGCGGTGGAGCGGGTGTTCGCGCAGCACAACGTGCGCACGGTGATGGGCACGGCCCAGGTGAGCGGCATCGCGTTGCTCGCCGCGGCTCGCCGATCGCTCACCGTGGGGCTGCACACGCCGAGCGAGGTCAAGGCCGCCATCACGGGCTACGGCCAGGCCGACAAGAAGCAGGTGGGCACGATGGTGGCCAAGGTACTGCGGCTCGACAGCATCCCGAAGCCGGCGGATGCGGCCGACGCCCTCGCCCTGGCCATCTGCCACGCGTGGCGGGTGCCGCTCGGCGCCGCACAGGCCGGCACTCCGCTCACCGGTGTCACGAGCGGATCGACCCGACCGCGCGCCGTGGCGCCCGCGGGCGAGCTCACCCCTGCGCAGCGCGCGTGGCGCGCCGCGGAGCAAGGCGCGGGAGGCCACTCCGTGACCTCTAGGCTGGCCCGATGATCTCTGCGTTGCGCGGCACCGTCCTCTCGTTGTCCGGAGGAACCGTCGTGATCGACGTCGGGGGAGTGGGCTACTCGGTGGCGGTCACCGAACCGCACTCGCTCACGCTTCGACTGGGCGCCGAGACAACCCTGCTCACCTCCCTGATCGTGCGGGAAGACAGCCTGTCGCTGTTCGGGTTCCCCGATCAGGATGCGCTCGACATCTTCACCCTGCTCGTCGGTGTGACGGGCGTGGGCCCGAAATCAGCCCTCGGCGTGCTCAACGAACTCACCCCGGGTGACGTGGCGGTGGCGGTGGCCCGCGAAGACGACGCGGCATTCCGCAAGGTGTCGGGCATCGGTCCCAAGACCGCGAAGCTCATCGTGCTCTCGCTCACCGGCAAGATCGCTGTGCGGCCGATCCCCGCAGGCCAGACCACGGCACCGGCCGCCGCATCGCTGCGGGTGCGCGACAGTGTCGAGCGCGCCCTCATCGGGCTCGGGTGGCCCGAACGCACTGCCGTGGCCACGATCGACGACGTGCTCGAGACCGCATCGCCGGCGGAGGCATCCGATGTTCAGGCCCTTCTTCGGCTCGCCCTCGCGGTGCTCGGGCCGGCCCAGAACGCGGGAGGCGGCCGGTGAGCGGGCCGTTCGACGGTGAAGCTCTGGTGAACCCTGAGGTCGCAGGCGATGCCGAGGTGGTGTTCGAAGGGGCGCTCCGGCCGAAGTCGCTCTCCGAGTTCGTGGGCCAGCGCAAGGTGCGGGGCCAGCTCCAGTTGCTGCTCGACGCGGCGGCCATCCAGACCCGCACGCCCGACCACATCCTGCTCGCCGGTCCTCCCGGGCTCGGCAAGACCACGCTCGCCATCATCGTGGCGCACGAGACGGGGCAGCCGCTGCGGATGACGAGCGGCCCGGCGATCCAGCACGCCGGCGATCTCGCCGCCGTGCTCTCGTCGCTGGTGCCGGGCGAGGTGCTGTTCATCGACGAGATCCACCGGATGGCGCGCTCGGCCGAGGAGATGCTGTACCTCGCCATGGAGGACTTCCGCATCGACATCATGGTGGGCAAGGGTGCCGGGGCCACCTCCATCCCGCTCGATCTCGCCCCCTTCACTCTTGTGGGCGCCACGACCCGTGCCGGTCTGTTGCCGAACCCGCTGCGCGACCGTTTCGGCTTCACCGCGCACCTCGAGTTCTATGAGACCGAAGAGCTCGTGCGCGTGCTGCGCCGGGCCGCCGACCTGCTCTCCGTCGAGATCGACGAGGAGTCGCTGCTCGAGATCGCCTCACGTTCGCGGGGCACACCGCGCATCGCCAACCGCCTCCTGCGCCGCGTGCGCGACTACGCGCTGGTGGCGGGTGGGGGAGCGACGCTCTCCGCCGTGCAGGCGGCGCTCGAGCTGTACGACGTCGACGTCCTCGGGCTCGACCGGCTCGACCGCGCCGTGATGAAGATCGTGCTGGAACGCTTCGACGGAGGGCCGGTCGGGCTCAACACGCTCGCCGTCTCGGTGGGCGAGGAGTCGGAGACCATCGAGGCCGTGGTGGAGCCGTTCCTCGTGCGGATCGGCCTGCTCACCCGCACTCCGCGGGGACGAGTGGCCACCAAGGCGGCGTGGGCCCACTTCGGAATCCCCCGTCATGGAGATTCGCTTTTCGGGGATGACCTATAATTCAAGCTGGTCTACAGGATCACATCTATAGGATGTTGCCTGCCCGACACCCCCCATTATTTTGGAAGGCAACTTTTTCATGCAGTTGGATGGATTAACAATCGTCATGCTGGTCGTTCTGGCCGTGCTGGTGATCTTCATGTTCCGCAACAGCCGCAAGCGCCAGGCGCAGGCTCGTGAACTGCAGAGCAAGGTGGCGGTGGGTGCCGAGGTCATGACGAACTTCGGTCTCTACGGCACCATCCTCGAGATGGATGACGAAGAGAACCAGGTTCTGCTCGAGACCACCCCCGGCACCGTTCTGAAGGTGCACCGCCAGACAGTGACCCGCGTGGTCACCCCGTCGCCCCTCGACGGCATCGACGAGCCGATCGACCACTCCACCGACGGCGAGCCCGAATACGGTGAGCGCATCGACGAGTCGATCGAGGCGGCTGACAAGCCGGCTATCGAGAAGCCCGCCACCGACACCCTGAGCTCCGACAAGACCGACAAGAAGGGCGACGAGTAACAACTCGTTCCCCTTTCGATCCACGCTCGTTCGGTCACGCTCGTGCACCGGCGCTCGAGCGGCACAGAAAGCTGAGTACTTAGGTGGCACAACCCACAGCGGTCAAGAAGGCGTGGAAGACGCTCATCTGGCTGGGAGTGATCTTCGCGGTTCTTATCGGAACCATCGCCGGCGGAGTGATCTGGAGCACGGCGACGTGGACCCCGAAGCTCGCGCTCGACCTCGAGGGCGGCACCCAGATCATCCTGACCCCGAAGCTGGAGTCAGGGGAGACCCCGTCACAGGAGCAGCTCGACCAGGCGGTCTCCATCATCCGCCAGCGCGTCGACGCCAGCGGTGTCTCGGAGGCCGAGGTCACCACCCAGGGTGCCCAGAACGTGGTCGTGTCGATCCCCGGCCAGCCGGATGAGGCCACCCTCAGCCGCATCGAGTCGTCCGCGAAGCTCGACTTCCGTCCGGTTCTCGCCGCCAGCGTCGCCACCACGTCGACCACCACGTCTCCGAGCGCCACGCCCGACCCGAGCCTGTCGACCACGCCCACGACGAGCCCGACGAACGCCAGTGACCTGGCGTACATCACCCCGGCGCTCCAGGCCGAGTTCGACAGCTTCGACTGCAATTCCACCACCGCCGACGATGCGGGTCAGGCCCCTGCCGACCAGCCGCTCATCACGTGCGACAGCAACGGCGTGAAGTACATTCTCGGCCCCGTCGAGATCGAGGGCGCCGACATCGCCGATGCCTCGGCGGGCGTGGCCACCACCCAGAACGGCTCCTCGACCGGCCAGTGGGTGGTCGACATCTCGTTCAACGATGCCGGAACCCAGAAGTTCGCCGACGTGACCACCCGCCTGTACGGCCTCACCGGTGTGCAGAACCAGTTCGCGATCGTGCTCGACGGCAAGGTCATCACGGCCCCGACGACCGGTGGCGCGTTCACCGACGGCAAGGCGCAGATCTCCGGATCCTTCACCCAGGAATCGGCTCAGACGCTCGCCGACCAGCTGAAGTTCGGTGCGCTGCCCATCGGCTTCACCACCCAGTCGCAGGAGGACATCTCCGCGACCCTCGGGTCGACGCAGCTCCTGTCCGGACTGCTCGCCGGCGCGATCGGCCTTCTGCTCGTCGTGATCTATTCGCTCATCCAGTACCGGCTGCTCGGCACGGTCACGATCGCCTCGCTCGTCGTCGCCGCAGCGCTCACCTACCTCTTGGTCACCCTGATGTCGTGGCGCATCGACTTCCGTCTCTCCCTCGCGGGTGTGGCCGGTCTGATCGTGGCGATCGGTATCACGGCCGACTCGTTCATCGTCTACTTCGAACGAATACGTGATGAACTGCGTGACGGGCGTGCCTTGAACTCGTCGGTGCAGGCGGGCTGGAAGCGCGCCATCCGCACCATCACGGCCTCAGACGCGGTGAACTTCCTCGCGGCCGCCGTGCTGTACGTGCTGGCCATCGGCAACGTGCGCGGGTTCGCGTTCACGCTGGGGCTCACCACCATCGTCGACATCATCGTCGTGATGCTCTTCACGCACCCGCTCATGACGCTCCTTGCCGAGCTGCCGTTCTTCCGCGATGGCCACAAGCTCTCCGGGCTCGACCCGCGCGCCCTGGGCGCCGTGTACCGCGGCCGGGCGCAGTTCCGCACCCCGGCGGTGGGCACCACGGTGTCGAAGAAGAACGCGGCCAGCAAAGAGGCGGTCAAGCGCCAGACGATCGCCGAGCGCAAGGCCGCCGAGCTCGCCGGCGCGAAGACCGGCTCCGATTCGAACCGTTCCACCGATGAGGGGAAGAACTCCTGATGGCCAGCTTCTCCCAGTTCGGAAACGACCTCTACTCCGGCAAGCGCTCGTTCGACATCATCGGGCGACGCAAGCTCTGGTACGCCATCTCAGCAGTGCTGGTGCTCATCGCCCTCGTCGGGCCGTGGCTGCGCGGCGGCTACGAGTTCGGTATCGAGTTCCGCGGCGGTTCCGAGTTCACGGTGTCGCAGGTCGCCAATCTCGATCAGAACATCGCCACCGACACGGTGAACGAGGCGATGCCCGGTGCCAATCCCCGCGTGAGCACGCTCGGGCAAGATGCCGTTCGGGTGCAGACCGATGAACTCGACCGTACCCAGACGACCACGGTGCAGGAGGCTCTCGCCACCGCCTACGACGTACCGGTCACGAACGTCGCCACCTCGTTCATCGGTGCCACCTGGGGTGCCGACATCACCACGCAGGCCATCCGCGGTCTCATCATCTTCCTCGTGCTCGTGGCCATCTTCATGGCGATCTACTTCCGCACCTGGAAGATGGCGGCCGCAGCCCTCATCGCCCTGCTCCATGACCTCGTGATCACGGCGGGGGTCTACGGCCTCACGGGCCTCGAGATCACGCCCGCGGCGGTGATCGGCCTGCTCACGATCCTCGGCTACTCGCTGTACGACACGGTGGTGGTGTTCGACAAGATCCGGGAGAACACGGCCAACCTCGATGAACGCGGCACGCAGACGTTCGCTCAGATGGTGAACCTCGCGGTGAACCAGACCCTGGTGCGCTCGATCAACACCTCGGTGGTGGCGGCCCTCCCTGTGGCGTCGATCCTGATCATCGGATCGTTCGTGC
Source organism: Herbiconiux sp. (assembly GCF_004297105.1). Classification (GTDB taxonomy): domain Bacteria; phylum Actinomycetota; class Actinomycetes; order Actinomycetales; family Microbacteriaceae; genus Herbiconiux. Next base: position 193,313 of record NZ_SCVE01000020.1, on the reverse strand, counting down.
TGGGTGCGTCCACCCTGCGCGACATCTCGCTCGCACTGCTCATCGGAATCATCATCGGCACCTACTCCACGATCTTCGTGGCCGCGCCGCTGTATGCGCAGTTCCGTCAGAACGAGCCGAAGATCCGCAAGCACGATGGGCGGGTCGAGGCGGATCAGGCCAAGGCGGAGAAGGCCTCGGTCAGCGCGGCCTCCTGACCCGGCCGGCCCGTGCCATCCGCCCACAGCGCAATGCGCGCGTGCATCGGGTGCTCCGCCCTGGGGGATAATCGAGGTGGAGGCCTGACATGACGGAGACCAGCACCACGTCGACTGCGACGCTGCGCCGGCTGGTGCCGCGCCTGTTCTCGCGGGCTCAGCCAGCGGGAGCCGTCGACACGCTGATCCGAACCGTTCGGGCGAATCATCCGAAGGCCGACCTCACCATCCTCGAGCGGGCCTACACCGCAGCCGAACGTGCGCACGACGGCCAGAAGCGGCGGAGCGGCGAGCCCTACATCACCCACCCGGTGGCGGTGGCCCAGATCCTCGCCGAACTGGGCCTCGGTTCGAAGGCGGTTGCCGCAGCGTTGCTGCACGACACCGTCGAAGACACCGACTACTCGCTCGACATGGTGCGCGCCGACTTCGGCGACGAGGTCGCCATGCTCGTCGACGGCGTCACGAAGCTCGACAAGGTCAAGTACGGCGACAGCGCTCAGGCCGAGACCGTTCGCAAGATGATCGTGGCGATGTCGCGCGACATCCGTGTGCTCATCATCAAGCTCTGCGACCGCCTGCACAACGCGCGCACCTGGGGCTTCGTGGCCGCCGAGTCGGCCCAGCGCAAGGCCAAGGAGACGCTCGAGATCTATGCGCCGCTCGCGCACCGACTGGGCATCCAGTCGATCAAGTGGGAGCTCGAAGACCTCTCGTTCGCGGTGCTGTATCCCAAGCTCTACGTCGAGATCGAGAATCTCGTGCGCCAGCGCACCCCGCAGCGCGAAGAGTACGTGCAGCAGGTCATCGACGCCGTCGGCGACGACCTCAAGGCGGGCAAGATCCGCGGCAAGGTGGCAGGCCGGCCCAAGCAGTACTACTCGATCTATCAGAAGATGATCGTGCGCGGTCGTGAGTTCGACGAGATCTACGACCTGGTGGGCATCCGGGTGCTCGTGAACACGGTGCGCGACTGCTACGCGGTGCTCGGATCGATCCATGCCCGCTGGAACCCCATCCCCGGCCGCTTCAAGGACTACATCGCCACACCCAAGTTCAATCTCTACCAGTCACTGCACACCACGGTGATCGGGCCGGGCGGCCGGCCCGTCGAGATCCAGATCCGCACCAACGAGATGCATCAGCGCGCCGAGTTCGGTGTGGCCGCGCACTGGAAGTACAAGGAGCGGGTGAACGGCGGCAAGGCATCGCCGGCGCCCTCGTCGTCATCCGACACCGACATGGCCTGGCTCGCGCGCATCAGCGACTGGCAGGCCGAGACGGTCGACCCGGGCGAATTCCTCGACTCTCTGCGGTTCGAGATCGGCGCCAAAGAGGTCTACGTGTTCACGCCGAAGGGCAAGGTGGTCGGTCTGCCCGCGGGCGCGACCCCGGTCGACTTCGCCTACGCCGTGCACACCGAGGTGGGCCACCGCACCATGGGCGCCAAGGTGAACGGCCGCCTCGTGCCGCTCGACTCCACGCTGGGCTCCGGAGACGTGGTCGAGGTGTTCACGTCGAAGAACCCCGACTCCGGGCCGTCGCAAGACTGGCTGAGCTTCGTGCAGAGCCCCCGTGCGCGCAACAAGATCCGCCAGTGGTTCACCAAGGAGCGGCGCGACGAAGCCATCGAGCAGGGTCGGGATGCAATCGCTCGCGCCATGCGCAAGCAGAATCTCCCTCTCCAGAAGCTGATGAGCCAGGACTCGATCTCCGATGTGGCGTCGCAGCTGCACTACGACAACGTCTCCGGTCTCTACGCGGCCATCGGCGAGGGTCACATCTCCACCCAGTCGGTGATCGAGAAGGTGATCGCCTCGCTGCAGACGGAGGTCGAGAGCGATGACTCCGACCTCGATGTGTTCGTGGGCAATCGGCCCCGGGTCACGCACAGCGACTCCGGCGTGCTCGTGCGCGGCGCCCCCGACATCCTCGTGAAGCTCGCCAAGTGCTGCACCCCGGTGCCGGGCGACGACATCGTGGGCTTCGTCACCCGCGGTTCGGGTGTGTCGGTGCACCAGGCCGACTGCCACAACGTGGCCTCTCTGCTGAACGAACCCGAGCGCATGATCGATGTGGAGTGGGCTCCGTCGTCGAAGAGCGTCTTCCTGGTGCAGATCCAGGTGGAGGCACTCGACCGCTCAGGCCTGCTGTCGGATGTCACTCGGGTGCTCTCCGAGCATCACGTCAACATCCTCTCCGCCTCGGTGAACACGTCGAGCGACCGTCTCGCCCTCAGCCGCTTCGTGTTCGAGATGGGTGACACGACCCACCTCGACCGCGTTCTGAACGCGGTGCGCCGCATCGATGCGGTCTACGACGTGTACCGGGTCACGGGCGGCTGACCGCGCCGAAGCCCCTGAGCGTCGCGAGGCGCTGCTGAGCCCGTCGCTTGTGCGGCAGATGGGGCACACGGTCGAACTCCCGCGCGCAGTCGCGCGGGGTCGCCCCTGCGGCGAGCAGAAGCGTCGAGACGCAGTCGGCCACCGAGCGCGGGAACTGCTCCTCGCTCCGCACGATGTCGACGGCCGTGCGGAACCAGCCCGTGACCTGGAGCGAGCCCAGGCGCTTCAGCTCGTGGTCGGCCATCACCACCTGGCGCACCTCCCGGGCCGCCGACGGCCGGATGCGAACGCGGTGCGTCGAGCGGATGCAGAGTTGCACGGGCCGGGGGAAAGCCGGATGCGCGCCGTGCACCCACGCGGCCGACATCCGCTCGACCACATGACCGGCGGGTATCGCCGCGGCGAGTGCCTCGGCGCGCGCCATCGGCGACTCGGGAACGTCGATGGAACAGAACGCGAAGCCGCCGAGCATCCGCAGGTCGCCGTCGAGGCATGCCGCCCTCAGCTCGCCGAGCGGGAGAACTGCGGCATCGAGCACGAGGGGGAGGGCCGGCGGCATCCTGCGATCATGGCACCCGCACCGGTTGCCGCCGGCTGCGGACGCGAGGCTGTGGACAACTCCCGCTGCACCTCACCGGTGAGCAGTGATGACGATCAGCCGAGAGCGTCGAGCCAGATCTTGCGGGCGTCGAGCGCTTCCTGAAGCTCCTTGACCTTGGCGGTGTCACCGGCGGTCTTCGCATCGTCGATCTCGCGCTGCAGCTTGTCGATGGCGTCGGTGAGCTGCGAGGCGAGACCTTCGGAACGCGCCTTCTTCTCGGGGTTGTTGCGGCTCCAGTGCTCCTCGTCGAGCTTGCGCACCGCGGCTTCCACCTTGCGGAGGCGCTCTTCGACGGGCTTGACCTGGTCGCGGGGCACCTTGCCGATCTCGTCCCAGCGACGCTGGATGCTGATCAGCGCCTCGCGCGCCTTCGTGCGGTCGGTCTCTTTGAGCAGCGGCTCGGCTTCCTCCAGCAGAGCGAGTTTGGCGGTGAGGTTCTCGCCGAACTCACCTTCCTCGCGGGCCACGACCTCGCTGCGGGCGGAGTAGAGCACGTCACCGGCGGCCTTGAACCTGTCCCACAGCGCGTCGTCGTACTTCTTGCCGGCACGACCGGTGGCCTTCCACTGGTCGAGCAGATCGCGGTAGGCGGAAATGCCGTCGACACCACGACCGGAGAGCGCCTCGGCCTGATCGACGAGCGCCTGCTTGCGGGTGCGTGCGTCGCGGTGCACCTGGTCGAGCTCGGAGAAGAACGCCTTGCGCTGGGTCTCGAGCGAGGTGCGGGCCTCGCGGAACCGCTTCCACAACTCGGTGGCCTCGGTGCGAGGGAGTCGGGGTGCCTCGTGCTGGTGCTTCTGCCAGCGGCCGAAGAGCTCGTCGATCTGCGCGGTGACCTGTTTCCACTGCGCCTTGGCCGGATCGTGGGCCGCGAGGGTCTCGATCTCCACCACGATGGCGGTACGGTCGGCGACGGCCTGCGCGACCTCGGCCTGGGCCTCGGCGGACTGCTTCTCGGTGATCTCCGAGACGGTGGACGAGAGAGCATCGACCCGTGTCTTCAGCGCGGCGAGATCGCCGACCGCGTTGGCGGTGGCGACGGTCGCACTGAGCGACTTCACCGCCTTGGCGATGTCGGCGGCCGGGGCACCGCGCTTGGCGCGCTGCTCGAGCAGAGTCACCTGCCCGGCGAGGTCGGTGTATTTGCGCTCGAAGTAGGCGATGGCCTCTTCTTTCGAGCCGTCGGGATACTGACCGACCAATCTCTCGCCGTCGGTTTCACGAACGTAGACGGAGCCGTCGTCGTCGACTCGCCCCCACGGGTGCTGATCACTAGCGGTCACGGAACCATCCTGTCGACGATGTCTGGAGTACGGCCACAAGCCTATTGCACCCGGCGCGCGGGGTTATTGAACTGTGACATTGGTGATCACGGCGCTGACGGCGGGCTTGCCGTCGGCGGAACCATCGGCCGTGCCGGCCCCGATCACACCCGACTCGAGGGCATCGAGGCCGCTCGTCACGGTGCCGAGCACGGTGTATCCGCCGGCGGCGTCCGACGGAATCGTGGAGTCGCCGTACACGATGAAGAACTGGCTGCCCATGCTGTAGCCGTTGCCGCTCTGGCGGGCCATGGCGAGGGTGCCGGCGGGGTAGACGTTGTCGGCCGGCGCGTTCTCGACCGGACCGTAGCTGTAGCCGGGGCCGCCCGTGCCGGTGCCGGTGGGGTCGCCGCACTGCAGCACGAAGATGCCGCTCGTGGTGAGGCGGTGGCAGGAGGTGTCGGTGAAATAGCCCGACTGGGCTTGGGCGATGAAGGCGGAGACGGCCTGAGGGGCCGCCGCACCGTCGAGCTGGATGCCGAGCGGGATGTCGTTGATCGTCATCGTCCCCGTCCAGGTGCGGCCTTCGGCGATGGTGGATGCGGGAACGTCTCCGGTGTTCTGCCCGGCAGCCGCGGTGGCGCTGGCGCTGGCGCTCGGGGTGGCACTCGCCGAGGGGGAGGCCACGGGAGCGCCCGGGCCGGAGCTGAAGTAGAAGAGTTGTGCGGCGGTCACGCCGGCGATCAGGACCACCACGACGACAGCGGCGATCACGTTGTCGCGAGTGCGTCGGCGCACGCGTTCGGAGTGCGCGGTCTGGCGGGCCTTGTAGTCACGCAAACGGGTTCGTGCCTCTCGAGCAGCGCGCTCCTGATTGCTGGGTGCCACAGGTCCTCCATGTGTCGTTGTCGCCGGGCCGTGTCGGCCCATCACAGTACCCTAGACGTATGGCCTATCAGCAACCGGGACTCCACTCCGGAGCAGTCCCACTCGCTGTGCGCATGCGGCCCAGATCGCTCGACGAGGTGGCCGGTCAGAAGCACCTCCTCCGCCCGGGTTCGCCCCTGGTCAACCTCGCCTCCGACACGGGCGGCACGAGCGGTTCGGTGTCCGTCATCCTGTGGGGTCCACCCGGTACGGGCAAGACCACCCTCGCGCAGGCCATCGCGCACTCGTCCGGTCGCAAGTTCGTCGAGCTCTCCGCCGTCACCGCGGGCGTGAAAGACGTGCGCCAGGTGATGGACGACGCCTTCCGCAACCGTGACCTCTACGGCCTGTCGACCGTGCTGTTCCTCGACGAGATCCACCGCTTCACCAAGGCGCAGCAGGACGCGCTGCTCCCGGGCGTCGAGAACGGCTGGGTCATCCTCGTGGCGGCCACCACCGAGAATCCGTCGTTCTCGGTCATCTCGCCCTTGCTCTCCCGATCGCTCCTGCTCACCCTCGAGCAGCTCACCGACGACGACCTCGGCGTGCTCATCGATCGTGCGGTGACGGATGCGCGGGGCCTGGCGGGCGCCGTCGCGCTCGACGACGAGGCGCGGGCTGCCATCATCCGGATGTCGTCGGGCGATGCCCGCCGGGCGCTCACCGCCTTGGAAGCGGCCGCCGGCACGGTTCTGGCGCGTGACGCCGACACCGACGAAGACGACGACGACCACGAGGTGCCGGTCATCACGGGCGAGGTGCTCGAGCAATCGGTCGACCGGGCGCTCCTCCGCTACGACCGCAACGGCGACGAGCACTACGACGTCATCAGCGGCTTCATCAAGTCGGTGCGCGGCTCCGATGTCGATGCGGCTCTGCACTACCTCGCGCGCATGTTCGAGGCGGGGGAGGATCCGCGGTTCATCGCACGCCGGGTCATCATCCTGGCCGCGGAAGACATCGGGATGGCCGACCCGCAAGGCCTCCAGATCGCGGTGGCCGCCGCGGAGGCGATGCAGCTGATCGGCATGCCGGAGGGCCGCATCCCCATGGCCGAGGCCGTGGTGTACCTCGCCACCGCACCGAAGTCGAACGCGGCGTACATGGGTATCAATGCCGCCATAGCGGATGTGAAGGCGGGCAACTTCGGTCGGGTGCCGAAACATCTCCGCGACGCGCACTACGCGGGCGCCAAGCGCCTCGGCCATGGCAAAGGCTACAAATACCCGCACGACGACGATCTGGGCGTGGTGCGGCAGCAGTACCTTCCCGACGAGCTGTCGGGTACGACGTACTACGACCCCACCGACCATGGGCACGAGCGCGAGGTCTCGGCCCGGCTCGCGAAACTCCGCGACATCACGCGGGGAAAGCAGTCCTGACGCACATCCCTGTGCTAATCTGATCGATGCCTAATCAGCGTCATTTTCGTGCGGCTGCGAATCGACACTGGCTACGGGGTCGTGTTCTTTAGCCGAACCGCCCGGCAGACACCCTCTTACTTGGAATCCTGTGGATTCACACGCGCGCCTCGGCGCGCATTCATCTTGTAAGAATTCAACCGAAAGGACGTAAGTGGCTACCAAGTCGCGTACGCGAAGCAAGACCCGCCTCTCCCGGGCCCTGGGCATTCCGCTCACCCCGAAGGCAGCCAAGTACCTCGAGAAGCGCCCCTACGCTCCCGGCGAGCACGGCCGCACCAAGCGCAAGCAGGACAGCGACTACGCCGTTCGTCTGCGCGAGAAGCAGCGTCTGCGCGCCCAGTATGGCATCCGCGAGAAGCAGCTGAAGATCGCCTTCGAAGAGGCCCGCAAGGCGAAGGGCCTGACCGGTGAGAACCTGGTCGAGCTCCTCGAGATGCGTCTCGACGCCCTGGTGCTCCGGTCGGGCTTCGCCCGCACCACCGCGCAGGCACGTCAGATGGTCGTGCACCGTCACATCCTCGTCGACGGCCAGCTCGTCGACCGTCCCTCCTTCCGCGTGAAGCCGGGTCAGACCATCCACGTCAAGCCCAAGTCGGAGGGCACCGAGCCCTTCCAGGTGGCTGCGGCCGGCGGTCACATCGACCTGCTGCCGAAGACCCCGAGCTACCTCGAGGTCGAACTCGACAAGCTGCAGGCGCGTCTCGTCGAGCGCCCGAAGCGCGCACAGGTCCCCGTGACCTGTGAGGTGCAGCTCGTGGTCGAGTACTACGCAGCCCGCTGACCTCCGTCACGGCATACTAGAGAGCGGGTCGCCTTCGGGTGGCCCGCTTTCTGCATTCCCGCCGGTGACGTCGTACAGCACCGACCGCATCCCAGAGAAGGGTTCCCCATGTCAGGTGGAGACATCGCCGGACTGATCGCCGCGGGCGTGTTCGCCGTGCTGGTCGGCCTCATCGCCATCCCTCTCGTGAAGCTCGGGGGAGTGTTCGACCAGACCCGCGACTCGATCAAAGACGTCAGCGACGGCATCACGCCGATCCTGGCCGAGTCGACGGTCACGGTTCAGGAGGCCAACAAGCAGCTCGCCCGCGTCGACGTGATCACCCGCAACGTCGAGGAGGTCACGGGCAACGTCTCGTCGCTCGTGGCGCTGTTCGCGGCATCCGTCGGTGGCCCGCTCATCAAGCTCGCCGGCTTCAGCGCGGGCGTTCGTGCCGCGTTCGGCAGCTTCCGGGCGGCCGACACCACGAAGACCCCGGGTACCAAGAAGACGAGCGCGCCCAAACCGAAGAAGCGCTCGCACTAAACTGATCGGATGCCGCTCACGCGGCCCGACACGAACGAGGAGAACGACAATGAAGAAGGTTCTGTGGCTGATCGCCGGTATCGGCATCGGATTCGTGGTGGCCCACCAGTTCAACCAGACCTCCGGCGGCAAGAAGTTCTTCAGCGAGTTCGACAAGAAGACCAAGGAGTTCAGCGACTCCCTGGTCGACGGATACCGTGAGCGCGAAGCAGAGCTGCGCGCCGCCATCGCCGATGCCGGCGACAAGGTCTCCAAGCTCGCCAAGTAGAGGACATGCAGACCGCAGACATCCGATCGCGCTGGCTGGACTTCTTCGGGAGCAGAGAACACACGGTGGTGCCGTCGGCATCGCTCGTGAGCGATGACCCATCGCTCCTGTTCACCGTGGCCGGCATGGTGCCGTTCATCCCCTATCTCTCGGGTCTCGTGCCCGCACCGTATCCGCGCGCCACGAGCGTGCAGAAGTGCATCCGCACCCTCGACATCGAGGAGGTGGGCAAGACCACGCGTCACGGCACCTTCTTCCAGATGAACGGCAACTTCTCGTTCGGCGACTACTTCAAAGAGGGCGCCATCGGGTATGCCTGGGAGCTGCTCACCACGCCTGAGCGCGAAGGGGGCCTCGGCTTCCCCGAACGTGATCTCTGGGTCACGGTCTATGAAGACGACGACGAGGCCATCGACATCTGGAAGCGCGTCGCAGGTCTCCCGGATGCGCGCATCCAGCGCCGTGGCAAAGAGGACAACTACTGGTCGACCGGCCAGCCCGGCCCCGCAGGCCCCTGCTCCGAGATCTACTTCGACCGCGGCCCGGCTTACGGCATCGAGGGCGGACCCGTCGCCGACGAGAACCGCTACATCGAGATCTGGAATCTCGTGTTCATGCAGTACCTGCGCGGCGAGGGTACCTCGAAGACGGAGTTCGAGATCCTCGGCGAACTGCCGCGCAAGAACATCGACACCGGTATGGGCCTCGAGCGGGTGGCCTTCCTGAAGCAGGGCGTCGAGAACCTCTACGAGATCGACCAGGTGCGTCCGGTTCTCGACCGCGCCGCCGAGATCTCGGGTCGGCGCTACGGGGCCGTGCACGACGACGACGTGCGGATGCGCGTGGTCGCCGACCACGTGCGCAGTGCCCTCATGCTGATGAGCGATGGTGTCACGCCGTCGAACGAGGGGCGCGGCTACATCCTGCGCCGTCTGCTCCGCCGCACCGTGCGCTCGATGCGTCTGCTCGGTGTCGACACCGCCACCATGCCCGAGCTCCTCACCGCCTCGCGTGACGCGATGAAGGCCGCTTACCCCGAGGTCGAGGCCGACTTCGGCCGCATCTCGCGCAGTGCCTATGCCGAGGAGGAGTCGTTCCTGCGAACCCTCACGGGCGGCACCACGATCCTCGACACCGCGGTCACCACACTGAAGGCGGGCGGCACGACAGCCGGGGCCGCATCCGTGCTCCCCGGCGACACCGCGTTCCTGCTGCACGACACCTACGGCTTCCCGATCGACCTCACCCTCGAGATCGCCGAGGAGTCGGGCATCACGGTCGACCGCGTGGCGTTCGAGTCGTTGATGGCCGAGCAGAAGCAGCGCGCGAAGGCCGACGCGAAGGCGAAGAAGCTGGGCATCACCGACCTCACGGTGTACAGCCAGTTCCGGGCCCTCGGTGAGACCGTGTTCCGCGGCTACGACGACCTCGAGGCCGAGTCGCCCGTTCTGGGCCTCATTCTCGACGGCGTCTCGGTGAACTCGGCCGTGGCCGGCGAGCAGGTCGAGGTCATTCTCGCCGAGACCGCCCTGTGGGCCGAATCGGGCGGTCAGGAGGCGGATGCCGGCACCATCGTGGGCGACGGCTTCGAACTCACCGTGCTCGACGTGCAGAAGCCGGTCAAGGGTCTCATCAGCCACCGAGCCGAGGTCACCAGCGGCCAGATCGCCGTGGGCGACCGTGCCCGGTCGGTCGTCGACGGCGACTGGCGCCGTGGTGCGACCCAGGCGCACTCGGCCACGCATCTCATCCATGCGGCGCTGCGGCAGACGCTCGGCGAAGAGGCGCACCAGGCCGGCTCCTACAACCGGGCCGGCTACATGCGCCTCGACTTCTCCTGGAGCCAGCCGCTCTCGATCGAGACCCGCAGTGAGATCGAGGAGATCGCGAACGTCGCCATCCGCTCCGATCTGGAGGTGGTCACGCGCGAGCTTCCGCTCGACGAGGCCCGCTCGATGGGCGCCATGGCGCTGTTCGGCGAGAAGTACGGCGAGGTCGTGCGCATGGTCGACATCGGCGGCCCGTTCTCGCGCGAGCTCTGCGCGGGCACCCACGTACGCTCGAGCGCCCAGATCGGCATGATCAACCTGCAGGGCGAGTCGTCGATCGGTTCGACGAACCGCCGTGTCGAAGCACTGGTGGGCATCGAGGCGTTCCGCGAGTTCGCCACCGAGCGAGCCCTCGTGGCCCAGCTCTCGTCCTCGCTGAAGACGCCGCGCGACGAGCTCGCCACCCGCATCGCCGATCTCACCGCGAACCTCAAGGCGGCGGAGAAGAAGATCGCCGCGTTCGAGTCGGCCGCCCTCTCCGGGCGCATCCCGGCCCTCGCGCAGCAGGCGCGGCCCGTGGGGTCGACCACGCTCGTGTCGCACGATCTCGGAGTGCTCGGTTCGGGCGACGACGTGCGTCAGCTCGCCACCGGCGTTCGCGAGGAGCTCGTCTCGTCGGGAACGCGCTCGGCGGTCGTGGCGCTGGCCGCCACCGTGAACGACAAGCCCGTGGTGATCGTGGCCACGACCGATGAGGCACGTGCGGATGGTGCGAAGGCCGGAGCCCTCGCGAAGCTCGCGGCAGGCATCCTCGGCGGTGGCGGCGGAGGCAAAGACGACCTCGCCCAGGGCGGCGGCACCGACGCCACGGCGATCCCGGCGGCGCTCGACGCCATCGCGGCCGCGGTGGCCGGGTAGCCGGATGCGCACAGGGGTGCGGATCGGCGTCGACGTGGGCAAAGCCCGCATCGGCGTCGCCCGCACCGACCTGCACGGCATGCTCGCGACCCCGGTCGAGACCGTGCCCCGCTCGCCCGAGGGTGACGGGAGCGACATCCGGCGCATCCGGGAGATCGCCGACGAGGTCGACGCACTCGAGTTCGTGGTGGGCCTGCCGCTGGCCATGAGCGGCAACGAGACCGCCTCGACGCAGGATGCGCGCGACTTCGCCGGTCGGCTGGCCGCTCTTGCGGCACGGCCCGTGCGCCTGGTCGACGAGCGGCTCACCACGGTGTCGGCGCAGTCTGCTCTGCACAAGTCGGGCCGGAACACTCGCAGCTCGCGTCCGGTGATCGACCAAGTGGCCGCGGTTATACTCGTGCAACATGCGCTCGACACGGAGCGCACCTCGGGAAAGGCCCCCGGGACCGTCATCGAACCGATCGACCCGAACCAAGGAATCAGGTAGTGACCGACCGACAGCCGCCAGAAGACCATCCGTTCGCCGACTTCTTCCGCTCGGACGAACCCGCCCAGGGCGCCGTCGCGACCGGTGTCAAGCCGACGTCGCGGCGCCAGGCTCGTGAGCTGTCTGCTCCGCCGCAGCACCGCTCGGGTGGGTCGGGTGGTTCTCGAGGCGGCGGGCACGATCCTCGTGGTGGCGGCGGAGGGGGGGATCGCAAGCCCCGCCGGTGGATCGGCGGGCTCATCGTCACCGTGGTCATCCTCGGGCTGCTGGCTGCCGGTGGCGCCTTCGTCTGGAACACCTTCGGGGCCCAGATCACCACACTGGTGGCGGGTAAGGCTGCGGCGGAGGACTACCAGGGCTCGGGTACGGGAGAGGTCACCTTCGTCATCAACGACGGCGACGTCGGTGAGACCATCGGCGACAACCTCGCGGCCGCCGACATCATCAAGAGCTCTGCGGCGTTCTACGATCTGCTGCTGAAGCAGGATCCGGCGCCCGTGTTCCAGGCCGGCACCTTCAAGCTCGCGTCGCAGATGAGCGCGAGTGCGGCACTCGATGCCCTGATGAACCCCGACAACAAGATCGACTACACCGTCGCCATCCCCGAGGGGTCGAGCGCGAAGGGCATCTACCAGGAGCTCGCCGATGTCACGGGCATGCCGCTCGCCGACTTCGAGGCGGCCGGGGCCAATTACGTGGCTCTGGGGGTTCCTGCCGAGGCCCCGAGCATCGAGGGCTTCCTGTTCCCGGCCACCTATGTGTTCCAGCCGGGTCAGACCGCGACCGACATGATCACCACCATGGTGCAGCGCACGTTCCAGTCGCTGGATGCTGCCGGAGTGGCACCCGATGACCGGTTCAGGGTGGTGACACTGGCCGCTCTCATCCAGAAGGAGGCGGGGAGCGTCGCCGACATGGCGAAGGTGTCGCGGGTGTTCACGAACCGGCTCGCCGAGGGTATGAACATGGAGTCCGACGCCACCATCGCGTACGGCGCAGGCCACAGCCGCGTGGAGACCACGTCCGCGGAGCGCGAGGACGCCTCGAACATCTACAACACCTACATCTACCCGGGGCTGCCGGCCGGGCCGATCTCGAACCCGGGCGACGACGCGATCAATGCGGCGCTGCATCCGGCTGACGGCTCGTGGCTGTTCTTCGTGACAGTCGACCTCGACACCGGCGAGACGGTGTTCTCCGACACCGCCGATGAGCACGCCGCCGCGGTCGAGCGGCTGCAGGAGTGGTGGGCCGCGCACCCCGAGGTGCAGTAGCGTGACGCGGCCGTCGCCGGATGGCTCGCGACAGCTCGGCGTGCTGGGCTCGCCGATCGCGCACTCCCGATCGCCTCTGCTGCACCGCACGGCCTACGCGGCACTCGGGCTGACCTGGGAGTACGACGCGTACGACGTGCCGGCGGATGCGCTCGACGCGTTCGTGGCAGGGCTGGGGCCGGAGTGGCGCGGTCTGTCGCTCACGATGCCGCTCAAGGAGACGGTGATCCCGCTGCTCGACTCGATGGATGCCGTGGCGCGGGCCACGGGTGCCGTGAACACCGTGCTGGTCACGTTCTCCGAGGAGGGCCGCCGTCTCGACGGCTTCAACACGGATGTATTCGGAATCCGGGAGGCGCTGCGGCGGGCCGGGGTCGAGTCGTCGATGCACGCCGTCGTGATCGGCGGGGGAGCGACCGCCCGCTCGGCCGTCGCCGCGGTAGCGCAGCTCGGAGCGGAGCACGTCGACATCGTGCTCCGCAGCCCCGAGAAGGCGGGTGACGTCGTGGAGACGGCACGCGCATCCGGGCTGAGCACCTCGGTCGTGGCGCTGCACGATCGCTCGGCCGTGGCCGCGCTCGAGCCCGATCTCACCATCAGCACTCTTCCCGGCGGCGTGGGCGCGGGCGAGACCGTCGAGGGACTGGCGCTCACTCGATCGTCGGCCCTCCTCGATGTGGCCTACCACCCTTGGCCGAGTGAGCTCGCGACCGTCTGGGAGGCCTCAGGTGGCGAGGCCGTGCCGGGTCTCGCGATGCTGGCCCACCAGGCGATCGCCCAGATCCGCATCTTCACGGGCGGCGACCCCCTCCTCCCGCTCCCGAACGAAGAAGCCCTCACCGCATCCCTCTTGAAGGCTCTCGCCCTCCCCGCCTGAGCCCCACTTGCCAGTAGGTGTTGCCTGCAGAGGTGAGTAGCCACAAGATGTGGCAGGTCGGGCAGGGGCCGGCGCGGCACCGGCGCAGCGCAGCGCTCGATAGACTTCTTCTCATGCTTCGTTGGCTCACCGCCGGCGAGTCCCACGGTCAAGAGCTCATTGCGATCGTCGAAGGACTCCCGTCCGGCATCCCGGTAACACTCGATCAGCTCCGCACCGATCTCGCTCGGCGCAAGCTCGGCTACGGCCGTGGCGCGCGCATGAAGTTTGAGCAGGACGAGCTGAACCTCTCGGCCGGCGTCGTGCACGGCACGACGCTCGGCAGCCCCGTTGCGGTGCGCATCGGCAACACCGAGTGGCCGAAGTGGACCGAGGTCATGGGCGTCGAGCCCCGCGACGAGGAGCTCCCCGGTCGCGGTCGCAGCGCGCCCCTCACGCGCCCTCGTCCGGGTCACGCCGACCTCGTGGGCATGCAGAAGTACGACTTCGACGAGGCCCGGCCTATTCTGGAGCGCGCCAGCGCGCGAGAGACGGCCGCCCGTGTCGCCCTCGGAGCGATCGCCAAGTCGTTCCTCGCCGAGCTCGGCATCACCCTCGTGAGCCACACCCTCGCGATCGGGCCTGTGCGCGTTCCGGATGGCCGCCCGCTTCCGCGCCCGAGCGATGTCGATGCCCTCGACGCCGATCCGGTGCGCTGCTTCGACGCGGAGACCAGTGCGCTGATGGTCGCCGAGATCGACGACGCCCACAAGGAGGGCGACACCCTCGGCGGAGTGGTCGAGGTGCTCGCCTACGGGCTCCCGCCCGGACTCGGCTCCCACGTGCACTGGGACCGCCGGCTCGACTCGCAGCTCGCGGCCGCCCTCATGGGCATCCAGGCCATCAAGGGCGTGGAGGTCGGCGACGGCTTCGAGACCACGCGCCGCCGTGGCTCCGCTGCTCACGACGAGCTCTACCGCGAGGGCGAGGAGATCGTGCGCACCACCGACCGCGCAGGCGGTGTCGAAGGCGGCATGTCGACCGGCACCGTGCTGCGCGTGCGCGCCGGCATGAAGCCCATCGCCACCGTGCCGCACGCCCTGCACACCATCGACGTCGCGACGGGTGAGGATGCGGCCGCGCACCACCAGCGATCCGATGTCTGCGCCGTTCCGGCCGCGGGCGTCGTCGCCGAGGCGATGACCGCCTTGGTGCTCGCGAACGCCGTGCTCGAGAAGTTCGGCGGCGATTCCCTCGGCGAGACGCGCCGCAACCTCGAGTCGTACCTGGCCGCGATCCCGGACGCCCTGCGCACGGGCATCGCGCGCGCATGAAGCTCGTTCTGATCGGTCCTCCGGCCGCCGGCAAGTCCCGCATCGGCAAGCGGATCGCGCGTCTGCTCGACCTCCCGTACATCGACACCGACAAGCTCGTGGTGGCGGAGCACGGGGCCATCCCCGACATCTTCGCCGAGCACGGCGAAGCACACTTCCGGGCACTCGAGCGCGCGGCCGTCACCCAGGCCCTCACCACCGACGCCGTCATCTCGTTCGGGGGAGGCGCGGTGCTCGACGAAGACACGCAGCGCGACATCCGGAACGTCCCGGTGGTGCAGCTCACCGTGCAGCCGCACGCCGTGGCGGCGCGGCTCGGCAACGGCAAGCGGCCGTTGGTTCCGGACGTGGACGCGTGGGTCGCCCTCTACGCCACGCGCAAGCCGATCTACGAGTCGCTCGCCGATCAGTCGTTCGACACCTCCGATCTACCCACCGAACAGGTCGCCGAACAGATCGCCACCTGGGCACGCGAGCAGTTCACCGCACCAGAGACCCGCCCGCACGCCGCCGAGGAGCGCATCCGATGACCGAGCAGCAGAACGTCACCGCCATCCCCGTCACGGGTGATTCACCCTACGAGGTACTGGTGGGTCGCGGCATCCTTCCCCGGGTGGTCGACGGCCTCGGCGCCGGGGTGCGCAAGGTGCTCATCGTGCACCCGCCCACTCTCGGCGCTGCGGCGGCGGCCCTCCGCGAATCGTTGCTCGACCGCTACGAGGTGCTGCTGGCGGAGGTCCCGGATGCGGAGGCCGGCAAACGCGTCGAGGTCGCGGCGTTCTGCTGGCAGGTCCTCGGTCAGGCGGACTTCACCCGCACCGACGCCGTGATCGGCTTCGGGGGCGGAGCCGTCACCGACCTCGCCGGATTCGTGGCCGCCACCTGGCTGCGTGGCGTCACCCTCGTGCAGGCGCCCACCACGCTGCTCGGCATGGTGGATGCAGCCGTGGGCGGAAAGACCGGCATCAACACCAACGAGGGCAAGAACCTGGTGGGCGCGTTCTACGCACCGAGCCTCGTGGTGGCCGACCTCGATCTGCTCGCCACCCTGCCGCGCAACGAGATCCTCGCCGGGTTCGGGGAGGTCGTGAAGTGCGGGTTCATCGCCGAGCCGGAGATTCTCGACATCATCGAGGCCGACGTCGAGAGGGCGAGCGACCCTCTGAGCGACGAGTTCCGCCGACTGGTGGAGCTCTCGATCGGGGTCAAGGCGCGTGTCGTCAGCAGCGACTTCAAAGAAGCCGGGCTGCGCGAGATCCTGAACTACGGACACACGCTCGGCCACGCCATCGAGCACGCGGAGCGCTACCAGTGGCGGCACGGCGCGGCGGTGGCGGTCGGGATGATGTTCGCCGCCGAGCTGGGGCGGCTCACCGGTTCGCTCAGCGACTCCGTGGTCGACCGGCACCGCAGCATCCTCACGTCGCTGTCGCTGCCCACCGAATACCCGGGCGGACGCTGGCAGACGTTGCTCGCCACGATGCAGCGCGACAAGAAGACGCGCGGCGCGATGCTGCGGTTCATCGTGCTCGACGATCTCGCGCGGCCCACGGTGCTGCAGGGGCCTGAGACGTCGCTGCTCTACGCTGCCTATCAAGAGATCGCGTCGTAGGGGGAAATCGGATGGCATCTGTTCTCGTTCTGAACGGGCCCAATCTCGGCCGCCTCGGCAGCCGGGAGCCCGACGTGTACGGGGCCCAGGACCTCGAGGCGCTGCGCAGCGCCCTCACGGCCGATGCCGCTGGGGCCATCGAGATCGACCTTCGACAGACCAACGACGAGGCCGAGCTCATCTCGTGGCTCTATGAGGCGGTCGACACGGCGACCCCCGTCATCCTGAACCCGGCCGCGTTCACGCACTACTCCTACGCGTTGCGCGATGCCGCCGCGCTCGTCACCAAGGCCGGGCTCCCGCTCATCGAGGTGCACATCTCGAACCCGCACGCGCGCGAGACCTTCCGGCACACGAGTGTGATCTCGGCCGTGGCGTCCGGGGTCATCGCGGGCTTCGGGTTCGACTCGTACCGGCTCGCGTTGCGGAGCGTCATCGGGCTCTGAGCCCCCCCAGGGCGATAGCCGCTACACTCTTTCAGGACCGAAACGCCGGTCTCACCACTTTCTTCGAACGGAACATCCTTTTCATGGCTTCAACGAACGACATCAAGAACGGCACCGTGCTGGACATCGACGGCCAGCTCTGGAACGTGATCGAGTTCCAGCACGTCAAGCCCGGCAAGGGTGGCGCGTTCGTGCGCACCAAGATCAAGAACGTGCGCACCGGCAAGCTCGTCGACCGCACGTTCAACGCCGGCGCGAAGATCGAGACGGCCAATGTCGACCGTCGCGACTTCCAGTACCTGTACAAAGACGGCGACGACTACGTGTTCATGGACACCACCGACTACGACCAGATCACCATCCCCGGTGCCATCGTGGGCGACGCGGCGAACTTCATGCTCGAGCAGCAGATGGCCACCATCGCCCTCACGGGTGACGAGCCGCTCTACGTCGAGCTGCCCGCATCCGTCACCCTCGAGATCACCTACACCGAGCCGGGCCTGCAGGGCGACCGTTCGACCGGCGGCACCAAGCCGGCCACGGTCGAGACCGGCTACGAGATCCAGGTGCCGCTGTTCCTCGAGATCGGCACCAAGGTCAAGGTCGACACCCGCACGGGTGACTACCTCGGCCGGGTCAACTAGGTCCCGTCGTTGAGCGCACGCACGAAGGCCCGTAAGCGGGCCCTCGACATCTTGTTCGCCGCCGACGTGCGGCAGATCCCGATCGCGGAGTCGCTCGCGGCCGAAGCGGGCCGGGCCGCGGGGGAGCCGGATCGGCAGACCTCGTGGCTCTACGCCCGCGACATCGTCGACGGAGTGATGGACCACTTCTCGGAGATCGACGAGACCATCGAGACCTACGCGCAGGGCTGGACGATCGCGCGCATGCCGGCAGTCGATCGCGCGCTCCTCCGCATCGCGATCTGGGAGATCCTCTACAACGACGAGGTGCCCGCCTCCGTGGCGATCGCCGAGGCCGTGGAGGCCGCCAAGACCCTCTCGACCGACGACTCGTCGGGCTTCATCAACGGCGTGCTCGGCAAGGTGGCCCAGTCGGCCTGATGCCGTCTGGCGTCGCCTGCCGGCGGACATCGCCACATCTCGTCGCAACCGAGACCCTCAGGCCGCCGGTTGTCGTCTGGTGTGCGGATGTCCGCACTCCGGTGCTGAGATATACTCGAGTATGCCTCGGGCCCTCTTCGCGATCGTCTCCTGCCCTGACTGGATGGAGCCCTGCTACGACGAGCAGCCTCCGGCGTCGCGCATCGACATCTCGTCGCTCCTGTCCGACGTCCATTACTTTACGATCTGCGTGCTCGGCGCCGTGATCGTCGTGCGCCTGATCGCGGCCGGGTTCGGCACGATCGTGGTGTGGCGGTCACTGCACGACGACACTCGAACCCGGAACCGCTGATAGGCTCAGGGGTGCACGAAGTAGGCATCCTTTAAGTCCGTCCGAGAGGCGGGGAAGGAGGTCGGTTGCATGGCGCGAACTGTGCTGCAGCAGGCTGATACGGCCCGGGCGTTGACTCGGATCTCGCACGAGATCCTGGAGTCCAACCGGGGAGCAGACGATCTCGTCATCCTGGGCATCCCCACGCGGGGTGTTCTGCTGGCCGAGCGGATCGGCCGCCTGATCGTGGAGATCGAGCCGGGCGAGGGAACGGACGCGGGTCTCACCGGCGCACGCCGCGACGCCGCCGACCTCGTGGGCTCCCTCGACATCACGATGTACCGCGACGATCTGTCGAAGCATCCGACCCGCACCCCGCAGCCCACGCAGCTGCCCCGCCAGGGCATCGACGGCAAGACCGTGGTGCTCGTCGACGACGTTCTCTACTCGGGCCGCACCATCCGGGCCGCGCTCGACGCCCTCAACGACCTCGGCCGGCCCCGGGCCGTTCGGCTCGCCGTGCTCGTCGACCGGGGTCACCGCGAACTGCCCATCCGGGCCGACTTCGTGGGCAAGAACCTGCCCACCTCGCGCGACGAGCGCATCAACGTGCGCCTCGCCGAGATCGACGGCGTCGAGGAGGTGACGATCGAAGGATGAGACACCTCCTCTCCACCAAAGACCTCAGCCGTGCCGAGGCCATCCAGATCCTCGACATCGCCGAGGACATGGCCGACGTTCAGACCCGCGAGGTCAAGAAGCTCCCGACCCTCCGCGGCAAGACCGTGGTGAACCTCTTCTTCGAGGACTCGACCCGCACCCGCATCTCGTTCGAGGCCGCCGCGAAGCGGCTCTCCGCCGACGTGATCAACTTCGCCGCCAAGGGCTCCAGCGTGTCGAAGGGGGAGAGTCTGAAAGACACCGCGCAGACGCTCGCCGCGATGGGAGCGGATGGCGTGGTCATCCGCCACCACGCGTCCGGCGCACCTCAGGTGCTCGCCCAGAGCGACTGGATCGACGCCGGGGTCGTGAACGCCGGCGACGGCACTCACGAGCATCCGACCCAGGCTCTCCTCGACGCCTTCACGATGCGCCGGCGACTGCACCCGGGTGCGAGTCGCGGCAAAGACCTCGATGGCGTGTCGGTGGTGATCGTGGGCGACATCCTGCACTCCCGCGTGGCCCGCTCGAATCTCTGGCTGCTGCGCGCCCTCGGCGCCCAGGTCACCTTCGTGGCCCCGGCCACTCTGGTGCCGGTGGGGGCGAGCACCTGGCCCGTCGAGCTGAGCTTCGATCTCGATGCCACGCTCGCGGCGACGCGGCCCGACGTGCTCATGATGCTGCGCATCCAGAGCGAGCGGATGAACGCGGCCTACTTCCCGAACGCCCGCGAGTACGCGCGCCAGTGGGGCCTCTCCGACGAGCGCCTGGCCCGCCTGCGCCCGGATAGCATTGTGATGCACCCCGGGCCGATGAATCGCGGCCTCGAGATCTCGGCCGGTGCGGCCGACTCCACGCAGTCGACCGTGCTCGAGCAGGTCGCGAACGGGGTGTCCATCCGGATGGCGGTGCTGTACCTCCTGCTGTCCGGCGAACGAGAGGCCCTGAGTTGACCCGCGAGAGCACTGCACCGAACGGGCGCTACCTGCTGAAGGGCGCCACACTGCCGAACGGCGACGGTGCCGACATCCTGATCGAGGGCGGCCGCATCGTGTCGACCGGCACAGGAGCGGCGGATGCCGCCACCACCGTCATCGACGCCGCAGGCCTCGTGGCCCTCCCCGGCCTCGTCGACCTGCACACCCACCTCCGGGAACCCGGTTTCGAGCAGAGCGAGACGGTGCTCACCGGCACCCGTGCCGCTGCGGCCGGCGGATTCACCGCCGTCTTCGCCATGGCCAACACCCTCCCCGTCTCCGACACCGCCGGCGTCGTCGAGCAGGTGCAGGCCCTCGGCCAGGCCGCCGGCTACGCCACCGTGCGGCCCATCGGCGCGGTCACGGTCGGTCTCGCGGGCGAACTCCTCTCGGAGATCGGCGCCATGGCCCAGTCCCGCGCCGCCGTGCGGGTGTTCTCCGACGACGGCAAGTGCGTGCACGACTCGCTCCTCATGCGCCGCGCCCTCGAGTACGTGAAGACCTTCGACGGCGTCGTGGCCCAGCACTCGCAGGATCCGCGGCTCACCGAGAACGCCCAGATGAACGAGGGCGCCCTGAGCTCCGAGCTCGGTCTCAAGGGCTGGCCCGCGGTGGCCGAGGAATCGATCATCGCCCGCGACGTGCTTCTCGCCGAGCACGTGGGCGCCCGCCTCCACATCTGCCACCTCAGCACGGCCGGATCGGTCGACGTGGTGCGCTGGGCCAAGGCCCGCGGCATCCAGGTCACCGCCGAGGCGACGCCCCATCACCTGCTGCTGACCGAAGAGCTCATCCGCAGTTACGACGCGCGCTACAAGGTGAACCCGCCGCTGCGCCGAGACGAAGACGTGCAGGCCCTGCGGGCCGGCGTGGCCGACGGCACCATCGACATCATCGCCACCGATCACGCCCCGCACCCGCGTGAGAGCAAGGAGTGCGAGTGGGATGCGGCCGCCTTCGGCATGGTGGGCCTCGAGTCGGCCCTGCCCGTGGTGCAGACCGCCCTCGTCGACACCGGCCTGCTCGACTGGGCGGACGTCGCCCGCGTGCTCTCGAACCAGCCCGCCCGCATCGGGCGCCTCACCGGCCACAGTCACTCCTTCGAGAACGGCGCGGCGGCGAACATCACCCTGGTCGACCCGGCGGCGCGCAGCGTCTTCGAACTCGACCGGTTGCACGGCAAGAGCACCAACACCCCCTACGAGGGTGTGACGCTCTCGGGCAGCGTGCGCTGGACCTTCCACCAGGGCTTCCCGACGCTGCGCGACGGCGTGCTCGCCGACACCGCGGAGACGGCCACGGCCGCCCGTGAGTTCGCCCGCAGCCAGGAGGTGAACGCCTGATGGACCGCATCGTTCCCGGTGCCATCGTCACCGCCTTCGCCCTGCTGCTGCTCGCGGCCATGTTCTTCGCCTGGCGCGCCCGCACGCGCCGCCAGTCGGCGTTCCGCAGCCCCACGGCGACACCCGACGGGGATGCCCGCGGCAGCGTTCTCACGCAGGCGGAGGTTCTCTATGTCGCCACCACGACCGCCGGCAACCCCCTCGACCGCTTGACCATCCCGGGTCTCGCGTTCCGCGGTCGCGGCGTGGTCACCGTCACCACACTCGGCGTCTCGATCTCGATCCCCGGCGAACCGGAGACCTACATCGAGGCATCCCACCTCCGTTCGGTCGGCACCTCCACGTGGGCCATCGACCGCGTGGTGGAGACCGGCGGACTGGTGCGCCTCGACTGGACCTACGAGTCCGCCGACGGCCCCGTCGACGTCGAGAGCTACGTCAGAGCCACCGCACTCGGCGTCGCCAACCGCCTCATCGAGGCCACGAACTCCCTCATCCCGCAGGCCGCCCACCCGGCCGATGCATCCCCGCAACAGGAAGGACCCTCGTCGTGATCACAACCGAACCCGCCGTACTCGTGCTGGAAGACGGTCGACGTTACGAGGGCCGCGCCTACGGAGCCCGCGGCCGCACCCTCGGTGAGGCCGTGTTCGCCACCGGCATGACCGGCTACCAGGAGACGCTCACCGACCCGTCGTACGCCGGCCAGATCGTGATGCAGACCGCGCCGCACATCGGCAACACCGGTGTGAACGACACCGACAAGGAGTCGTCGAAGATCTGGGTGGCCGGGTACGTGGTGCGCGACCCCTCTCGAGTGGTGTCGAACTTCCGCGCACAGCGGAGCCTCGACGACGACCTCGAGTCGGACGGCGTCGTGGGCATCTCGGGCATCGACACCCGCGCCGTCACCCGTCACCTCCGGAGCCTCGGCGCGATGCGCGCCGGCATCTTCTCGGGGGCGGAGTACGAGCTCAGCGCCACCGACCAGCTGAACGCCGTGCGTTCGGGCGCCGAGATGGCCGGCCAGAACCTCTCCACCGTGGTGTCGACCCCCGAGCGCTACCAGGTGCCGGCCCAGGGCGAACGGATCGGCTCCGTGGCCGTGCTCGACCTCGGGGTGAAGACCTCCACACTGAACTACCTCGCCGAACGCGGTTTCGACGTGGAGGTGCTGCCCGAGTCGGTCACCGCCGACGAGGTGCGAGAACTCGCACCGGATGCCCTCTTCTACAGCAACGGCCCCGGCGACCCGGAGGCATCCGAGACCCATGTGGAGCTGCTGCAGGACCTGCTGCGTGGCGGCACACCCTACTTCGGCATCTGCTTCGGCAACCAGCTGCTCGGGCGCGCGCTCGGCTTCGGCACCTACAAGCTGCCGTTCGGTCACCGTGGTATCAACCAGCCCGTTCTCGACAAGACCACAGGCCGCGTCGAGATCACCAGCCAGAACCACGGCTTCGCCGTCGAGGCGCCCCGCGAGGGCGTGATCGACTCGCCCGCCGGCTTCGGCCGCGTCGAGGTGAGCCACGTGAGCCTCAACGACGACGTGGTGGAGGGCATCCGCTGCCTCGACATCGACGCGTTCTCGGTGCAGTACCACCCCGAGGCGGCGGCCGGCCCGCACGATTCGATGTACCTGTTCGACCGCTTCCGCGACATGATCCTGGCGAAGAAGACCGCGGCCCTCGAGGCCGATGCGCACTTCGTCGAGGCCCCCTCCGAAGGAGACAACCAGTAATGCCAAAGAGAGACGACATCACGAGCGTTCTCGTCATCGGCTCCGGCCCGATCGTCATCGGTCAGGCCTGCGAGTTCGACTACTCGGGCACCCAGGCCTGCCGCGTGCTGCGCGAGGAGGGCGTGCGCGTCATCCTGGTGAACTCCAACCCGGCCACCATCATGACCGACCCCGACTTCGCCGACGCCACCTACGTGGAACCCATCACCTGGCAGGTGATCGAGTCGATCATCGCCAAGGAGAAGCCGGATGCGATCCTGCCGACCCTCGGCGGCCAGACCGCGCTCAACGCGGCCATCCAGCTGCACGAGCACGGCATCCTCGAGAAGTACGACGTCGAGCTGATCGGCGCGAACTTCGAGGCCATCAACAAGGGCGAAGACCGCCAGATCTTCAAGCAGCTCGTGCTCGACGCGGGCGCGGATGTCGCGCGCAGCCACATCGCGCACACCGTCGAGGAGGCCATCGGCTTCGCCGACGACCTCGGCTACCCGCTCGTGGTGCGCCCCTCGTTCACCATGGGCGGCCTCGGCTCCGGCTTCGCCTACGACGAGACCGAGCTGCGCCGCATCGTGGGCGACGGCCTGCACCAGAGCCCCACCACCGAGGTGCTCCTCGAGGAGTCGATCCTCGGCTGGAAGGAGTACGAGCTCGAGCTCATGCGCGACACCGCCGACAACACGGTGGTGGTGTGCTCGATCGAGAACGTCGACCCCGTCGGCGTGCACACGGGTGACTCGATCACCGTGGCACCCGCGCTCACGCTGACCGACCGCGAGTACCAGAAGCTGCGCGACATCGGCATCGACATCATCCGCGCGGTGGGCGTCGACACGGGCGGCTGCAACATCCAGTTCGCCGTCGACCCCGCCAACGGGCGCATCATCGTGATCGAGATGAACCCGCGCGTCTCCCGCTCCAGCGCCTTGGCCTCGAAGGCCACGGGCTTCCCGATCGCCAAGATCGCGGCGAAGCTCGCCATCGGCTACCGGCTCGACGAGATCCCGAACGACATCACCAAGGTGACCCCGGCATCCTTCGAGCCCACGCTCGACTACGTCGTGGTGAAGGTTCCCCGCTTCGCGTTCGAGAAGTTCCCGGCCGCCGACCCCACCCTCACCACCACCATGAAGTCGGTGGGTGAAGCGATGGCCATCGGACGCAACTACTCGCAGGCGCTGCAGAAGGCTCTGCGCTCGCTCGAGAAGCGCGGCTCCTCGTTCCACTGGGACGGCGAGCCCGGCGACAAAGACGAACTGCTCGCCATCGCGGCGGTGCCGACGGATGGCCGTATCGTCACGCTGCAGCAGGCGCTGCGGGCCGGCGCATCGATCGAGGAGGCCTTCGAGGCCACCAAGATCGACCCCTGGTTCATCGACCAGATCGTGCTCATCAACGAGGTGGCCGACGCCATCGCGGCTTCGGACAACGCCGACCACGCGATGTTCACCCTCGCCAAGGAGCACGGCTTCTCGGATGCCCAGATCGCGTCGCTGCGCGGCTTCGGCGAGAAGGAGGTGCGCGAGGTGCGGCACATCCTCGGCATCCGCCCGGTCTACAAGACGGTCGACACCTGTGCGGGGGAGTTCCCCGCCCTCACGCCGTATCACTACTCGAGCTACGACCAGGAGACCGAGGTCGCTCCGTCGGACCGCCGCAAGGTCGTCATCCTCGGATCGGGCCCCAACCGCATCGGCCAGGGCGTGGAGTTCGACTACTCCTGCGTGCACGCCTCGTTCGCGCTGTCGGATGCGGGCTTCGAGACCATCATGATCAACTGCAACCCCGAGACGGTCTCCACCGACTACGACACCTCCGACCGCCTCTACTTCGAGCCGCTCACGCTCGAAGACGTGCTGGAGGTCATCCACGCGGAATCGCAGTCGGGTGAGCTCGTGGGCGTCGTCGTGCAGCTCGGCGGCCAGACCGCCCTGGGCCTCGCCAAGGGGCTCGAGGAGGCCGGCGTGCCGATCCTCGGCACCACCCCCGCCGCGATCGACCTGGCGGAGGAACGCGGGCTCTTCTCGGGCATCCTCGACGCCGCCGGCATCCTGGCCCCGAAGAACGGCACGGCCACCGACTACGAGTCGGCCGTGGCCGTGGCCGAGGAGATCGGCTTCCCGGTGCTCGTGCGTCCCTCTTACGTGCTGGGCGGCCGCGGTATGGAGATCGTCTACGACACCCCGTCGCTCGCCGACTACTTCGAGCGCATCGCCGGTCAGGGCATGGTGGGCACCGCCAACCCCCTGCTCGTCGACCGCTTCCTCGACGACGCCATCGAGATCGACGTCGACGCGCTCTACGACGGCACCGAGCTCTACGTCGGCGGCATCATGGAGCACCTCGAGGAGGCCGGCGTGCACTCCGGCGACTCGAGCTGCTCGCTGCCACCCGTGACGCTCGGCCGCCAGCAGATCGACGCGGTGCGGGATGCGACGCTGAAGATCGCCGAGGGCATCGGGGTGCGCGGTCTGCTGAACGTGCAGTTCGCCATCGGTGCCGGCATCCTCTACGTGCTCGAGGCCAACCCGCGCGCCTCGCGGACGGTGCCCTTCGTGTCGAAGGCGCTCGGCATCCCCCTGGCGAAGGCCGCCTCACGGATCATGGTGGGCACGACCATCGACGAGCTGAAGTCGGAAGGCCTCCTGCCGACGCAGGACGGCTCGATCGTGCCGCTCGACTCGCCGGTGTCGGTGAAGGAGGCCGTGCTGCCGTTCAAGCGGTTCCGCACCAAGGAGGGCCTGATCGTCGACTCGGTGCTCGGCCCGGAGATGCGCTCCACCGGTGAGGTCATGGGCATCGACCGCGACTTCCCGCGGGCGTTCGCCAAGAGCCAGGAGGCCGCATATGGCGGCATGCCGACATCCGGCACCGTGTTCGTGTCGGTCTCGGACCGCGACAAGCGCGCCATCGTGCTGCCGGTGCTGCGGCTGCAGCAGCTGGGCTTCGAGATCCTCGCCACCGAGGGCACGGCCGAGGTGCTGAACCGCAATGGCATCCACGCCCGGCTCGTGGCGAAGCACTCCGAGGGCAAGGAGTCGGAAGAGGCGGTCGAGACCATCGTCGACCTCATCAACGCCGACAAGGTCGACATCGTGATCAACACGCCCTCGGGCCGCTCGGCACGGGTCGACGGCTACGAGATCCGTGCCGCGGCCGTGGCGGCCGACAAGCCGCTGTTCACCACGATCGCCCAACTCGGCGCGGCCGTGGCCTCGTTCGATGTGCTCAGCGAAGGATTCGAGGTCACCTCGCTGCAGGAGTACGCCCTGGCCCGGAGCGCGCGCGGATGACCGACGCTCGCCCCGCCTCCTTCGGAGAGCGCCTCGACACCGTCTTCGGGCGGCGTGGGCACCTCTGCGTCGGCATCGACCCGCACCCCTACCTGCTCGACGGGTGGGACCTGCCGGCCGACGCATCCGGTGTGCGCTCGTTCGGGCTCTCGGTCGTCGAGGCGGTGGCGGCGTCTCCGCGCGCCGGCATCGTGAAGCCGCAGGTCGCGTTCTTCGAGGCCTACGGGTCGGCAGGATTCGCGGCCCTCGAAGACGTGCTCGCCGCAGCCCGCGCGGCGGGGTTGCTGGTGATCGGCGATGCCAAACGCGGCGACATCGGGTCGACCAACGAAGGCTACGCGGCGGCCTGGCTCACCCCGGGCTCGCCGCTCGAGGTCGACGCCCTCACCGTCACCGCCTTCACTGGGGTCGACGCACTGGGCCCCCTCTTCGACCGTGCCTCCGAGCACGGAAAGGGTCTCTTCGTGCTGAGCGCCACCTCGAACCCCGAGTCGCGTGCCCTGCAGACCGCGCGAACGGATGCGGGCGCGAGCGTCTCCCGTCTGGTTGCCGAGGGGGTGGCCTCCCGCAACACCGACCGCACCCGGCTCGGCGACTTCGGCCTGGTGCTCGGCGCCACCAAGCGCCTCGATGAGTATGGTTTCACGCCGGAGGCGGTGCGTGCCCTCTCCACGACCCCGGTGCTCGCTCCCGGGTTCGGGTTCCAGGGTGCCGAGTTCACCGCGATCCCACACGTCTTCGGGCCGCTCGCGCCCGATGTGATCGTGAGCGTGTCGCGTTCCATCCTGCAGCACGGGGCTGCCGGGCTCGCGTCGGCGATCGAGGCGGATGCCTCCCGCGTGGGCGAGGTGATCGCATGAACCCGCCCGAGGTCGACCGAGCCGCCGCATCGCGCGCCGCCGTCGCGGCGCGTCGCGCCCGTGCCGCCGTGAAGCGTGCGGTGAACGAGCGTCGTCTCAGTGCGACATCCGTTCTCGAGACCGCACTGTCGAGCACCGAGAGCATCGAGGCGACGCTCCGCGTGCGCGATCTGCTGCTCAGCATCCCGGGCCTCGGCCCCGTGCGTGTCGAGCGCATCATGGAGCGGCTCGAGATCGCTCCCTCGAAGCGGCTCGCCGGGCTCGGTGTGCACCAGCGGGACCGTCTGCGCGCCTTCCTCGCTCAGCGCGCCCCCCGGGTCGAAGGTGGCGAGCAGAGC
This sequence comes from Herbiconiux sp., assembly GCF_004297105.1. Taxonomy (GTDB): domain Bacteria; phylum Actinomycetota; class Actinomycetes; order Actinomycetales; family Microbacteriaceae; genus Herbiconiux. Next base: position 165,677 of record NZ_SCVE01000020.1, on the reverse strand, counting down.
CGCCTGGTGGTGCTCGCGGGCCCCACGGCCGTGGGCAAGGGAACCGTGTCGGGCTACATCCGCGAGAACTATCCCGACGTCCTCCTCTCGGTGTCGGCCACCACTCGGGCACCGCGCCCCGGCGAGATCGATGGCGTGAGCTACTACTTCGTCACCGACGAGGAGTTCGACCGCATGGTCGAGGCGGGGGAGTTCCTCGAGTGGGCGGTGGTGCACAACAAGTCGCGCTACGGCACTCCACGGCCCCCGATCGATGCCGCTCTCGCCGAGGGCCGGAGCGTGCTGCTCGAGATCGACATCCAGGGCGCACGCCAGGTCAAGCAGGCCGAGCCATCCGCGACCCTGGTGTTCCTGCTGCCTCCGACGTGGGACGAACTGGTGCGCCGGCTCATCGGCCGCGGCACCGAGACGCTCGAGGAGCAGCAGCGCCGGCTCACCACCGCGAAGGTCGAATTGGCGGCCCAGGACGAGTTCGATTTCCGTGTCGTGAACAACGATGTGCAGGCCGCGGCGGCAGAGGTCGTAGAATTGATGCAGATTCAGAAGGCGATCGACCTTCGCAGCAAGGAGTAAGCACACAATGCCCACCAACAAACTCGGCATCATCGACCCGCCCATCGACGAACTTCTCTCGAAGGTCGACTCGAAGTACGCCCTAGTGATCTTCGCTTCGAAGCGCGCCCGCCAGATCAACGACTACTACGCCGATCTGCACGAAGGCAGCCTGTTCGACAACGTCGGCCCCCTCGTCGATTCCACGATCGACGACAAGCCGCTCTCCGTCGCCATGCACGAGATCAACGAGGACAAGCTCCAGATCAAGGCCGGCGCCCCGATCGTCGAGTAGTACAGCTCGTTCACATCGAACGGAACGGCACCACAGCACCTTCTCAACGGAGCGCAATTGAACATCGTCGTCGGAATCACGGGTGGCATCGCGGCTTACAAGGCCGTGAACGTCATCCGTGGTCTCGTTCTGGCGGGTCATGACGTGCACGTGGTGGCCACCGAGGCGGCCCTGCGGTTCGTCGGCCGCCCGACGCTCGAGGCGATCTCCCGCAACACCGTCAACACCGACCTCTATGAGGCCGTGGCCGAGGTGCGGCACGTGGCCATCGGTCAGGCCGCCGATCTCATCGTGATCGCGCCGGCCACCGCGAACACCATCGCGAAGCTCGCCACCGGCCTCGCCGACGACCTGCTCGGCAACACCGTGCTGGCCAGTCGCGCCCCTCTCGTGATCGCCCCGGCGATGCACACCGAGATGTGGCAGAACCCGGCCACGGTCGCCAACATCGCGCTGCTCCGATCGCGGGGAGTGCATCTCGTCGGGCCGGTGAGCGGGCAGTTGACCGGCACGGACTCGGGTGTCGGGCGGATGGCCGAACCCGACGACATCGTCGCGCACGCGCTGGCCGTCGCCTCGGGCGCGTCGACCCGCATCCGGGATCTCGAAGGCCGGCGCGTTCTGGTCACCGCGGGGGGCACCCGCGAACCGCTCGATCCCGTGCGCTTCATCGGCAACCGCTCGAGCGGCCGGCAGGGCGTCGCCCTCGCCGAGGCCGCGCGCGACCGGGGCGCCGCCGTGACGCTCATCGCGGCCCACGTGGAGGTTCCGTTGCCCACGGAGATCGACGTGATCCGGGTGGAGACCACCGAGCAGCTGTTGCAGGCCACGAGCGCCGAGGCGGCGCGCAGCGACCTCACCATCATGGCGGCGGCGGTGGCTGACTACCGGCCGGTCGAGGTCGCCGAGGGCAAGATCAAGAAGATCCACGCGGGGGAGCGGCTCACGCTCGAGCTCGTGCAGAACCCCGACATCCTCGCCACCATCTCGGCGCTGCCGCGCGACGGCCGGTTGATCGTGGGTTTCGCAGCCGAGACCGCATCCGATCGCGAGGCATTGCTCGAACTCGGTCGCGCGAAGGTCGCGCGCAAGGGCTGCGACTACCTCGTGGTGAACGAGGTGGGCTGGACCACCGGGTTCGCCACAGAAGGAAATGCGGTGACCGTGCTCGATGCATCCGGCGCTATAGTTTTCGAGGCATCCGGCAGCAAGACGTCGGTGGCCGATGACATTCTCGGAGTGTTCGCCGCCGCCTTATCAGGAGCACAATGACCTCTCTACGCCTCTTCACCTCCGAGTCCGTCACCGAGGGGCACCCCGACAAGATCTGCGACCAGATCTCCGACAGCATCCTCGACGCACTGCTCGCGGTCGACCCGCACTCGCGTGTCGCGGTGGAGACCCTCGTCACCACCGGTCTCGTGCATGTGGCGGGCGAGGTCACCACGCAGGGCTACGTCGAGATCCCGGCGATCGTGCGCGAGAAGATCACGTCGATCGGTTACACCTCGTCGGACGTCTGGTTCGACGGCCGCTCCTGCGGTGTGTCGGTGTCGATCGGCGGCCAGTCGCCCGACATCGCCCAGGGCGTCGACAACGCGTTCGAGACCCGCGAGGGTGCGTCGATCGATGAGGGCGACCGGCAGGGTGCAGGCGATCAGGGCATCATGTTCGGGTACGCCACCACGGAGACGCCCCAGTTCATGCCGTTGCCGATCTGGCTGGCGCACCGGCTCTCCGAGCGCCTGGCCACCGTGCGCAAAGAAGGCCTGCTCGACTACCTGCGACCCGACGGCAAGACCCAGGTCACCATCGGCTACGACGGCGTGGTTCCCCGCACGGTCGACACGGTCGTGCTCTCGACACAGCACGCGCCGAGCATCGGGCTCGACGATCTGCGGCACCAGGTGGAAGAGCTCGTCATCCGCCCCGTGCTGGAGGCCACGGCGGCCGGCGGGGTGCAGCTCGACTACTCCGACGTGAAGATCCTCATCAACCCCACCGGCCGGTTCGAGATCGGCGGGCCGCAGGGTGACGCCGGGCTCACCGGGCGCAAGATCATCGTCGACACCTACGGCGGGGCATCCCGTCACGGCGGTGGCGCCTTCAGCGGCAAAGACCCGTCGAAGGTCGACCGATCGGCGGCCTACGCGATGCGCTGGGTGGCCAAGAACGCCGTGGCAGCCGGCCTCGCGTCGCGCCTCGAGGTGCAGATCGCCTACGCCATCGGCAAGGCCGCACCGGTGGGCTTCTACGTCGAGACCTTCGGCACCGGAGTGGTCTCCGATGCTGCCATCACCGACGCTCTGCGCAGCGTCTTCGACCTGCGCCCCGCGGCCATCATCGACGACCTGAACCTGCTGCGCCCCATCTACGCCCAGACGGCGACCTACGGCCACTTCGGCCGGGAACTGCCCGACTTCACCTGGGAGCGCCTCGACCGGGTCGACGAGATCCGGGCCGCAGCGGGCCTCTGATCGTGCCGGGCGAGGTCGCGTCGCTCTCAGGCGACGCACTCGCGCCCGCCACCGCATCCGATCCCGCGGCGTCCGGCGGCGGGGAGGCGGTGGTGGCGCGGGTGATGCTCGAGTCGCCCCTGCCCCAGCTCGATCGGCTGTTCGACTACCTGGTGCCACCGGCTCTGGTTCCGGACGCGCACCCCGGCGTTCGGGTCAAGGTGCCCTTGCGCTCGGCCGGCCGAACCGCTCGTGGCTACATCATCGAGCTGGTCTCGAGCGCCGGATACTCCGGCACCCTCAGCGAGCTCAGCGAGGTCGTGTCGCCCCTGCCGGTACTCACCCCCGAGGTGTGGGCTCTGGTGCGGCGCCTGGCCGACCGCGCCGCGGGCAGCGCCTGCGACATCGTGCGCCTCGCCGTGCCTCCGCGCTTCGTTCGTGTGGAGAGATTCTTCGTGGCCGCCCAGGCCGCCCGTGCCGCCGCCGCGAGCACAGCCGATCCAGGTCGCACGAATGTCACTTCGTTCGCCCAGGAAGACACGGTTGCGCACCCTGACGTGCTCGAGACCCGGGGCACGTGGGCGCTCACCGGGTACTCGGGCGGGGATGCCGCGCATCTTGCGGCGCCGGGTGCGCGGAGCGCCATCGACGCGATCGCCACCGTGGCCGCCGTGGGGGAGCACACGGTGGGGCACTGGGCGCTCACCATCGCCGAGCTGGCCACATCCGTGCACCGGGGTGGCGAGTCGGTGATCGTCGCCGTGCCCGACTACCGCGACCAGGCCTCGCTCGAGCACGCCCTCGAGCACCTGGGCGCGGGCGACGCCGTCGTGCGACTGGATGCCCGTCAGGCGCGCAACGAGCGCTATGCCAATTTCCTCACCGCGCTCGACGGCACACCCCACATCGTGGTGGGCAACCGCTCGAGCATCTACGCCCCGGTGGCGAAGCTCGGCCAGATCGTCGTCTGGGACGAGGGCGACCCCCTCCTGGCCGAACCCCTCGCCCCGTACGTGCACGTGCGCGATGCCGCGCTGGTGCGCCAGGAGCAGTCGGGGGCGCGCCTGGCGTTCGTGTCGCACTCGCGGAGCACCGAGGTTCAGCGGCTCGTCGACCTGGGGTTCCTGCATCCGGTGTTCCCGGCTCCGCGATACCTGCCGCGGGTGGTGCCGACGGCCGAGCAGGACGACCCGGATGCGCCCCAGAACGCCGCGCGCATCCCCACCGCCGCGTGGTCCATCGCCCGCAGAGCGCTCGAAGACGGGCCCGTGCTGGTGCAGGTGGCACGGCCCGGGTACGCGCCCGTTCTGGCCTGCCAGACCTGCGGCACACCCGCATCCTGCACCGTCTGCGGCGGCCCGCTTCATGTACGTCGCGCCGGGGAGCGGCCGTCGTGCACCCTGTGCGGCGCGATCGCCGCCAACTGGCACTGCTCGCACTGCGCGGGCACGACGTTCCGCTTCGCGTCGATCGGTGCCGGGCGCACGGCCGACGAACTGGGCCGCGCTTTTCCGGGAGTGCGTGTGGTCGTCTCCGACGGCGAACGCAACCTGCAGGAGATCGACGGCCGCCCCGCGCTCGTCGTCGCGACCCGGGGCGCAGAACCCATCGCCGCGGGGGGCTACCGCGCCGTGCTGCTTCTCGACGGCCCTCGGATGCTCGCCCGCGAGTCCCTCCGCGTCGCGGAGGACTGCCTCCGCTGGTGGTCGAACGCCATCGCGCTCTCGGCACCCCGCGCGACCAACGTGCTCGTCGGGGTCGGTGGAGAGCTCGCGAAGAGCCTCGTCACCTGGCAGCAGGAGGCCGTGGCCGAAGACGAGCTCGCCGACCGGCGGCGGCTGCGCTTCCCGCCCGCCGTACGCATCGCCACGCTCACCGGCACCCCGGCGACTGTGGATTCGGCCCTGAAAGACCTGAAGGCGCTTCTGACCCCGGCCGAGTGGGCGAAGATGGATACCCTGGGTCCGGTGCCGACCGACGACGGAGCCGTGCGGGCGATCGTGCGGTTCGACTACGCGATCGGTGCCGCGGTATCGCGTCACCTGCGGGCTCTCGTGGTGAAGAACGCCACCACCAGGAGGTCGAAGGCGGGGAGCCCGCCCGGTTACCGCCCCCCACCGACCCTTCGCGTGCGGTTCGACGATTCGGAGATCATGGAATGAAGCTCGTCTTCGCGGGTACCCCGCAGGTGGCGGTGCCGAGCCTCACGGCTCTCGCGCCGGCGCACGAGATCGCGGCGGTGATCACGCGGGTCGACGCTCCGCAGGGGCGCAAGCGCGTGCTCACCCCGTCTCCGGTGGCGGATGCGGCTGAGCAGCTCGGTCTGGCCGTCATCAAGGCGAACCGGCTCGACGACGCGGTGACCGCGGAGGTGGCGGCTCTCGAGGCCGACCTCGGCGTGATCGTGGCCTACGGCGGGCTCGTGAAGGAGCCGCTGCTCAGCACCCCGCGACTCGGCTGGATCAACCTGCACTTCTCGCTCCTGCCGCGCTGGCGCGGCGCCGCCCCCGTGCAGTGGAGCGTCATCGCGGGCGACACCGAATCGGGCGCGGCCGTGTTCCAGCTCGTGCCGGCGCTCGACGCCGGCGACATCTGGGCGATGTCGAGCACGCCGATCGGAGCGAACGAGACATCCGGCAACCTGCTCGAACGGCTCTCGCACTCGGGTGCACGGCTTCTCGCCGACACGGTCGAGGGGATCGGCACGGGCACTCTGAGCGCCCAGCCGCAGAGCGGTGAGGTCACTCTCGCTCCGAAACTGGGTATCGAGGATGCCCGGCTCGACTTCCACGAGCCGGTCGAGGTGGTCTATCGACGGCTCCGCGGGGTCACCCCGGAGCCGGGCGGTTTCACCGAGATCGACGGGGCACGGCTCAAGGTGCTCGATGCGGTTCCGGCACGTGACCGGGCGCGGCTCGAACCGGGGGTGCTGCTCGCCGACGCGGGCCGGGTGTACGCCGGCACGGCGAGCGCTCCGCTCGAGTTGCTGAGGGTGCAGCCGGCGGGCAAGAAGGCTATGCCGGCCGCCGACTGGTGGCGTGGCACAGGCGTGGAGAGGATGACGGCACGATGACGGGTGACCGCAACAGGGACGGCGTTTCGAGTGGCGCGGGTCGAGCGGGCGCGGGCCGCGGCGGCTCCGGCCGTGCCGCCTCAGGCCGCCGCGGCCCCGACCGCCGAAAGCCCGCCACCCCCTCGCCCAAGCCGAGCGAGGTGCAGCCCGCCCGCCGCATCGCCCTCGAGGTGATCACCGCTGTGCGCGTCGACGACGCCTACGCCAACCTCCTGCTGCCCGCCAAGATCGCCGAGGCACGTCTCGACAGCGCCGACGCAGGCTTGGCCACCGAGCTCACCTACGGAACGCTCCGGATGCGCGGCTACTACGACCGCGTGATCGAACTCGCCTCGGGCCGACCGACCGCGGAGATCGACGGCGCCGTTCTCGATGTGCTCGAACTCGGCTGCCACCAGTTGCTCTCGATGCGGGTGGCGACCCACGCGGCCGTGAACGAGTCGGTCGAGCTCGCGCGGCAGACGGCATCCCGATCGTCGACCGGGTTCGTGAACGGGGTGCTGCGGGCCATCACCCGCACCCCGCCAGCGGAGTGGCTCGATCGTGCCATGGAGTCGGCCGGCGACGACGACGAGCGTCTCGCCGTGGCCGCCTCGCACCCGGCGTGGGTCATCCGGGCGTTCCGCCGAGCCCTCGTGGCCGACGGCGTGCCCGCCGACGACGTGGCCTTCCAGCTCGACGAGCTGCTCGAGGCCGACAACACACCGGCCCGGATCAGCCTGGCGGCCCTGCCGGGACTGATCGATCGTGACGACGTGGGTGACGGCACCGAGCCGGCCGCGCTGTCACCGATCGGCCTCCTCGCGCCGACGGGCGACCCCGCATCGATCCCGGCCGTGCACGACGGTGTCGCGCGGGTGCAGGACGAAGGCTCGCAGCTCGCCGCCCTCGCCCTGACCCGGGCTCGACCCGTGCAGGCGGGGGAGCGCTGGCTCGATCTCTGCGCGGGCCCCGGTGGCAAGACGGCGGTGCTCGCCGCTGAGGCCCGCCTCGGCGGTGCCGTGGTGACGGCCAACGAACCGGTGCCGGCCCGTGCGGGCCTCGTGCGCCGTGCGGTGTCGGCCATCCCCGACGCCCCCGAGGTATGGGAGCGCGACGGCACCACGATCGGCTCGACCGAGCCCGAGTCGTTCGATCGCATCCTCGTCGACGCCCCCTGCACCGGCCTCGGTGCACTCCGCCGTCGCCCGGAGGCGCGCTGGCGCAAGTCGCCGGCCGACGTCGCCGACCTCGTGGCCCTGCAGCAGCGCCTCATCGACTCCGCCGTCGAGGCGCTGAAGCCGGGCGGCCTGCTCGCGTACGTGACCTGCTCGCCCCACGTGGCCGAGACCCGCGGCCAGGTGCAGGGCGCCCTGCGCCGCTGGCAGGGCAGCCTCGAGCAGCTCGACACCCAGCACGTGCTCCGCACGCTCACCGACGACCCGATCACCCTGGGGGCCCCGGATGCGGCCGTGCAGCTCTGGCCGCACCGCAACACCACCGACGCCATGTTCATCGCCCTCTTCCAGAAGCTCTGATGCGCTGATGTCAGCGATATCCGCGAGGGGATCGAGCGATATCGGCGGGTGGATCGAGCACCGGCGAGGCGACGGGGAGCTCGTGGGGTGGATGCGGCCCGAGGGTGACGGGTTCGTTCCCGTCGATCTGCTGGGGCGAGACGTGGCGGGTGAGGTGGAGTGGCTCGTGGCCGAAGAACTGCTCGACGAACTCGGCATCGGGTATCTCGCCGATCCGTACGGGCTCACCCTTCCCGAGGCGCGAGAGGGGCAGCCGCCGCTCCGGGTGCGGATCATCGAAGTGAGCACCCGGCGCATCCGAGTGAAGAAGGACGACTTCGGGGCGATCGATGCGGCGCTGCTCGAGTACACGCTGGAGTGGCCAATGCCACCCGAGCTGCGTCCGCTCACCGTGCAGGAAGTGCGCGACGGATTCGTGACCGGTGATGCCGACGGCCCTTTCGGCTCCGGCCCCGCCCGATAGGGTCGTCTCGTGGCCGTACGCATCAACCCCAGCATCCTCTCCGCCGACTTCGCCAATCTCGAGACCGAGTTCGGGCGCATCGCCAACGCCGACCTGGCTCATGTCGACGTGATGGACAACCACTTCGTGCCGAACCTCACGCTCGGCCTGCCCGTGGTGGCCCGGCTTCAGGAGATCTCCCCGATCCCGCTCGACGTGCACCTCATGATCGACGACCCCGACCGCTGGGCCCCCGCCTATGCCGAGACCGGCGCCTACTCGGTCACGTTCCACGCCGAGGCCGCCGCCGATCCCGTCAAGGTCGCCCGCAGCCTGCGCGAACGCGGCGCCCGCGCGGGGATCGCGCTGAAGCCCGGCACGTCCGCCGAGCCGTTCCTCGAACTGCTGCCCGAGTTCGACATGGTGCTCGTGATGACCGTCGAGCCCGGATTCGGCGGCCAGTCGTTCATGTCGTCGACGATGCCGAAGTTGAACACGCTGAGCAGCGCGGTGCGCGCATCCGGTCTCGACGTCTGGCTGCAGGTCGACGGCGGCATCAACGACGACACCATCGCGATCGCAGCGGATGCGGGCGCCGACACCTTCGTGGCCGGCTCCAGCGTGTTCGGCGCCGAGAGCGCCTCCGCCCAGATCGAGAAGCTGCGCGCCCTCGCCGGCGAACACACCCACTGATCCCGACCGGTACCCTTGACCTGTGAAGACTTTCGACGAGCTGTTCCTCGAGCTCTCCGCCAAGGCGGCCGAACGACCCGAAGGCTCGGGCACCGTTCGTGAACTGGACGCCGGCGTGCACGCCATCGGCAAGAAGATCGTCGAGGAGGCCGCCGAAGTCTGGATGGCTGCGGAGTACGAGAGCGACGACAACCTCGCCGAGGAGATGTCGCAGCTGCTCTACCACCTGCAGGTGATGATGCTCGCGAAGGGCCTGGCCCCGGCCGACCTGTACCGACATCTGTAACGATCTGAGCACTCACCCCACCGACTCCTTCACCCATCCGAAAGACCCTCATGCTCAAGATCGCGGTGCCCAACAAGGGCTCCCTCTCCGAAACCGCCGCCCAGATGCTCGCCGAGGCGGGCTACCAGGGCCGCCGTGACTCGCGCGAGCTGGTCGTGCTCGACCCCCGCAACGAGGTCGAGTTCTTCTACCTGCGTCCTCGCGACATCGCCACGTACGTCGGCTCCGGCGCCCTCGATGTGGGCATCACCGGCCGCGACCTGCTGCTCGACTCCGAGTCGCCCGCGAGCGAGGTGGCGGCACTCGACTTCGGCGGGTCCACGTTCCGTTTCGCGCGCCCCGAAGGCACCGACATCGAACTCGAGAGCCTGCAGGGCGCTCGCGTGGCCACCAGCTATCCGGGGCTCGTGGGCGCGTTCCTCGCCGGCCACGGCATCACCGCCACCCTCATCCGCCTCGACGGCGCCGTCGAATCGGCTGTGCGCCTCGGCGTCGCGGATGCCGTGGCCGACGTCGTCTCCACCGGCTCCACCCTGCGCAAGGCGGGCCTAGAGATCTTCGGCCCCATCATCCTCGAATCCACCGCGGTGCTCATCAGCTCCGGCACCACGCACCCGGGGGCGGAGACGCTGCTGCGCCGCCTGCAGGGCGTTCTGGTGGCCCGTCAGTACGTGCTGATGGACTACGACGTGCCGATCACCCACCTCGACGAGGCCTGCGCGCTCACGCCCGGCATCGAGTCGCCCACGATCTCTCCGCTGCACGACGCCGAGTGGGTCGCCGTGCGCGCCATGGTGCCGAAGCACGACACCAACCTCGTGATGGACCGCCTGTACGCCGTGGGTGCCCGCGCGATCCTCGTCTCGCCGATCCACGCCGCGAGGATCTGATGGCTCTCGCGGTTCGCGTGATCCCGTGTCTCGACGTGGCCGCGGGCCGCGTGGTCAAGGGCGTCAACTTCCAGAACCTGCGGGATGCCGGCGACCCGGTCGAGCTCGCAGCGCTCTACTCCGCCCAGGGCGCCGACGAGATCACGTTCCTCGACGTCACCGCCACGGTGGACGCCCGGGCCACGATGTACGACGTGGTGCGGCAGACCGCCGAGCAGGTCTTCATCCCGCTCACGGTGGGCGGGGGAGTGCGCTCCACGGATGACGTCGCGCGGCTCCAGGCGTCCGGCGCCGACAAGGTGGGCGTCAACAGTGCCGCCATCGCGCGCCCCGAGCTGCTCAGTGAGATCGCCGATCGCTTCGGGGCGCAGGTGCTCGTGCTCTCGCTCGATGTGAAGCGGTCGCCGGCCACGGCATCCGGTTTCGTGGTCACCACGCACGGCGGCCGCACCGAGACACAGCTCGATGCGCTCGACTGGGCCCGCGAGGCCATCGAGCGTGGTGCAGGTGAGCTGCTGGTGAACTCGATCGACGCCGACGGCACGAAAGACGGCTTCGACCTCGAGCTCGTGGGCCTCATGCGCGAGCTCAGCTCGGTGCCGGTGATCGCCTCGGGCGGCGCCGGCAAGGTCGAGCATTTCGGCCAGGCCATCAAGGCCGGTGCGGATGCCGTGCTCGCCGCGAGCGTGTTCCACCTGCGCGAGATGACGGTGGGCGACGTGAAAGACGAACTGAAGAAGGAAGGGGTGCTCGTTCGATGACCGACGACACCGCACGGGTCACCGACGTCGCCGCGATCCTCGATCGCGTGACCTTCGACGACAAGGGACTCCTGCCTGCCATCATCCAGCAGTGGGACTCGAAGGAGGTGCTGATGCTCGGTTACATGAACGCGGAGGCGCTCCGCCGCACGCTCACCGAGGGTCGCGTCACCTTCTGGTCGCGGTCGCGCCAGGAGTTCTGGCGCAAGGGCGACACCTCCGGCCACGCCCAGTTCGTGAAGGGCGCCGCGCTCGACTGCGACGCCGACACCCTGCTGGTCGAGGTCGACCAGATCGGCGTCGCGTGCCACACGGGCGCCCGCCGCTGCTTCGACGTCGACCCGCTGCAGCCGGTGGTGGGCTCATGACCGCATCGACGGCCTCGACCACCCGCGACGAGTTCGACCAGGTGCACGGCACCCACCGGGTCATCCCGGTGATCCGCGAGCTGTTCGCCGACGGCGAGACGCCGGTGGGCATCTACCGCAAGCTCGCCGACGGCCGGCCCGGCACGTTCCTGCTCGAGTCGGCGGAGCAGGGCGGTATCTGGTCGCGCTTCTCGTTCATCGGCGTCTCGAGCTTCGGCCTGCTCACCGAGCACGACGACCGCGCGCACTGGCTCGACCTCGGCCTGCCCGTCGAGCGTGCCTTCCCCGGTGGGCTGCCCGAAGGGCCGCTCGACGCCGTCAGCGCGCTCTACGACCATTGGAAGACTCCTGCGGTCGCGTCGCATCCTCCCCTCACCGGTGGCCTCGTGGGCTTCATCGGCTGGGAGACGGTTCGGCAGATCGAACGGCTGCCCCACCGCCCACCCGCCGACTACCGGATGCCCAGCCAGGGCTTGTCGTTCGTCTCCGAGCTGGTCGTGGTCGACCACGACTTCGGCACCGTGCAGCTGATCGTCACCGCCCTCGCCGACGGGCAGAGCACTGCGGATGCCGCGTGGGAGCACGCCCAGGGCCGGCTCGACGCCATCCAGGCCGCTCTTGCCGCACCGAGCGAGGCGTGGCTCGCCACCGCCGACTTCTCGCTGGCCGAGACTCCTCGGCACCGCACCGAGCAGAGCGACTTCCTCGCCGCGATCGACGTGGCCAAGGAGCACATCCGCGAGGGCGACATCTTCCAGGTCGTGATCGCGCAGCGCTTCGAGCTCGACTGCGCCGCGCATCCGCTCGACGTCTACCGGGTGCTGCGCACGCTCAACCCGAGCCCGTACATGTACCTGCTCACCTTGGTCGACGCCGATGGCACGCCCTACGAGATCGTCGGTTCGAGCCCCGAAGCGCTCGTGAAGGTGCAACGCGGCCGCGCGTTCACGCACCCCATCGCGGGCTCCCGGCCGCGCGGCGCGGGACCCCAGGAAGACCTCGAGCTCGAGCACGAGCTGCTGGCCGACCACAAGGAGAAGGCCGAGCACCTGATGCTGGTCGATCTCGCCCGCAACGACCTGCTGAAGGTGTGCCAGGCGGATTCGGTGGAGGTCACCGAGTTCATGCGGGTGGAGCGGTTCAGCCACATCATGCACATCGTGTCGTCCGTCGAGGGCGCGTTGCGCGACGGAGTCGACGCGATCGACGTGTTCCGGGCCACCTTCCCGGCCGGCACGCTGTCGGGCGCACCGAAACCGCGCGCTCTCGAGATCATCGACGCGCTCGAGCCCTCCCAGCGAGGCGTCTACGGCGGCGTGGTGGGCTACTTCGGGTTCGGGGGCGACGCCGACCTGGCCATCGCCATCCGCACCGCCACCATCCGCGACGGTGTCGCGCGCGTGCAGGCCGGCGGCGGTCTGGTGGCCGATTCCGACCCGATGAGCGAGTTCCGCGAGTCGCAGAACAAAGCGGCCGCTCCGTTGCGCGCGGTCGCCGTGGCGAACGCGATGACGAGAGTGCGCTGATGTCCGGCCGCCGCGTGAAGTTCCTCACCATCGTCGTGGTGCTGCTCGCGAGCGCGCTCACCTTCCTCGCCTGGTCGCAGTCGTGGGGAAGTCTCTCGATCGTGGGCGACTCGAGTGTCGCGCTCACCCTCGACGTGCCCGGCTCCGCTGCCGCGCCGGCGCTGTCGGCGCTGGCTCTCGCGGGTCTTGCGTTGGCGGGGGCGCTGGCGATCGCCGGTCCGGTGATCCGCATCGTGCTCGGCGCGCTCGAGGTGCTGCTCGGGGCGAGTGTTCTGTGGTCGGCGATCGGCGCGCTGACCGATCCCGTCGCCACCGGGGCATCCGTCGTCACCACCAGCACCGGTGTGGCGGGCCTCGCCTCGATCCGGGAACTGGTCACCGCGGGCCCGGCGAGCATCTGGCCCGCGCTGACCGTGGTGTTCGGCGCCGTCATGGTGCTGGCCGGCCTGGTGATCATCATCACCGTGCGCCGTTGGCCCGCCGCGAGCCGCAGATACCAGGCCGTCACCTACGAGTCGGCCGACGGCACGCGTAGCGGCGATCTCGGCGACTTCTTCGACGAGAGTGACGAGTCGTTCCCGGCCGGTGGCGCGACGGATGCCGCCCATGCCCCGTTGCCGGCCATCAACGCGCGCGACGCCGCCGTCGACGACTGGGACAGCATGACCCGCGGAACAGACCCGACGACCGACCCCGGGTCGGGCTCGCCGCGCTGATCCCGATAGACTTCTGACGACCCCTTTGAGACAGGAAGAGATCGATGAGCCACGAAGAGGAAGAAATCGGCGAGGGCCACTCGCTCGCAGCTTGGACCACCGTTGTGGTGTCGCTCCTCGGCATCGCCATCGGCACGGTCGCGTTCTTCTTCGCCATCGAGTGGCTCGTGTGGATGGGCGCGGCCATCATGCTCCTCGGCTTCCTCATCGGCTTCATCCTGTCGAAGGCCGGCTACGGCGTGAACGGTTCGAAGTCGCTGCAGAAGGAGCACTGATCCGGTGCTCGCCGAACTCGTAGCCGGAGCGCTCGAGGACGCGGCGGAGCGGCAGACCGAACGGAGTCTCTCCGCGGTCGAGACGGATGCGTTGGCCCAGAGCCCCGCACTCGATGCCCTGTCGTTCCTCGCACCCGCCGAGCAGCTCAAGATCATCGCCGAGGTGAAGCGGGCGAGCCCCTCGAGGGGTTCCCTCGCCGCGATCGCCGATCCCGCCGACCTCGCCTCGCGCTATGCCGCGGGCGGTGCCGGTGCCATCAGCGTGCTCACCGAGGGCCGCAAGTTCCTCGGTTCGCTCGCCGATCTCGAGGCCGTGCGGGCGGCCGTCTCCGTCCCCGTGCTGCGCAAAGACTTCATCGCCACGGAGTACCAGGTGCTCGAGGCGCGTGCCGCAGGGGCCGACCTCGTGCTGCTGATCGTGGCCGCGCTCGATCAGCCCACACTGGTGCGGCTGCACGAGTTCATCGTGCAGCTCGGTATGACTCCGCTGGTCGAGACCCACGACTCCACCGAGGTCTCCCGCTCCGTCGACCTGGGAGCCCGGCTGGTGGGCGTGAACGCCCGCAACCTGAGCACCTTCGAGCTCGATCCCGATCTGTTCGGCCGTCTGGCCGATCGCATCCCCGAGGGCACCATCAAGGTGGCCGAATCCGCCGTCAAGACCGTCTCGGATGTCGCGCACTACCGCTCAGCGGGCGCCGACGTCGTGCTGGTCGGCGAAGCCCTCGTCACGGGCGACGACCCGGTGACGACACTGAAGGAGTTCCTCTCCGTATGACCACATCACTCCGCGACGAAGCCGGGCCGTTCTTCGGCGAGTTCGGCGGCCGCTTCATGCCCGAGTCGCTGATCGCCGCGCTCGACGAGCTCGACGAGGCCTACCAGCTGGCCAAGCTCGACCCCGAGTTCCACCGCGAGCTCGCCGAGCTCGGCCGCAGCTACACCGGCCGGCCCTCGATCCTCACCGAGGTTCCACGGTTCGCCACGCACGCGGGTGGCGCGCGCATCATCCTGAAGCGCGAAGACCTCAACCACACCGGCTCGCACAAGATCAACAACGTGCTCGGGCAGGCGCTGCTCGCCAAGCGCATCGGCAAGCACCGGCTCATCGCCGAGACCGGCGCCGGCCAGCACGGCGTGGCCACGGCCACCGCCGCCGCGCTGTTCGGCATGGAGTGCGTCGTGTACATGGGCGAGGTCGACACCGAGCGCCAGGCGCTCAACGTGGCCCGCATGCGTCTGCTCGGCGCCGAGGTCATCCCGGTCACGAGTGGCACCCGCACGCTGAAAGACGCGCTCAACGAGGCGTTCCGCGACTGGGTGGCCAACGTCGAGAGCACGCACTACCTGCTCGGCACCGTCGCGGGGCCGCATCCGTTCCCCGTGATGGTGCGCGACTTCGTGAAGGTGATCGGCGAAGAGGCGCGCCAGCAGGTCATCGACCTCACCGGTTCGCTGCCGGATGCGGTCACCGCGTGCGTCGGCGGGGGCTCCAACGCCATCGGCATCTTCCACGCCTTCCTCGACGACACCTCGGTGGGCCTGTACGGCTACGAGGCGGCCGGCCACGGGGTCGACACCCTCGAGCACGCGGCCACCATCACCATGGGCCGCCCCGGGGTGCTGCACGGCTCGCGGAGTCTCATGCTGCAAGACGAAGACGGCCAGACCCTCGACTCCCACTCGATCTCGGCCGGTCTCGATTACCCCGGCGTCGGTCCTGAGCATGCCTGGCTCTCCTCGATCGGGCGAGCGAGCTACCGTCCGGTCACGGATGCCGCAGCCATGGCCGCGTTCCGCCTGCTCTGCACGACCGAGGGCATCATCCCCGCGATCGAGTCGGCGCACGCCTTGGCGGGCACCATCGAGCTGGGCAAGGAGCTCGGCCCCGACGCCACCATCCTGGTGTCGCTCTCCGGCCGCGGTGACAAAGACGTCGAGACCGCCGGCCGCTATTTCGACGTGCTCGACGAGCAGGGGAACGCCGTCCTATGACCTCCACCGTCCAGAATTCTCCTGTCGCGGGGGCCATCGCCGCCGCGAACACCCAGCGCGCGGGCGCCCTCGTGGGCTACCTGCCCGTGGGCTTCCCCACCCTCGACGAGAGCATCGACGCGGCGGTCGCGCTCGTCGAGAACGGCGTCGACGTGATCGAGCTCGGCCTGCCGTACTCCGACCCGGTGATGGACGGCCCGGTCATCCAGGCCGCCACCGTTCAGGCGCTGAAGAACGGCGTGCGACTGCACGACGCGTTCACCGCGGTGGAGCGCATCCGTTCGCGCGTCGATGCCCCCGTGCTGCTCATGACCTACTGGAACCCGGTGCTGCAGTACGGCATCGATCGTTTCGCCGATGACCTGGTGTCCGCCGGGGGCGCCGGACTCATCACACCCGACCTCACCGTCGACTCCGGTGCCGACTGGCTCGCCACGAGCGATCGAACCGGCCTCGACCGGGTCTTCCTCGCCGCCCCCACCTCCACCGACGAGCGCCTGAAGCTCGCCATCGACAGCAGCCGCGGCTTTGTCTACACCGTCTCCACCATGGGCATCACGGGTGCCCGAGCCGATCTGGATGCGGCCGCTCGCACTCTCGTGGGGCGGCTCCGGGCCCAGGGCGGTGAGAGCCTGTGCGTGGGCATCGGAATCTCCACCGCCGATCAGATCGCCGAGATCCTCTCCTACGCCGACGGTGCCATCGTGGGCTCGGCCCTCGTCAAGGCCCTCGCCGACGGAGGAGTCGACGCGGTCGGCCGCCTGGCCGCCGAACTCTCCGTAGGGGCCGGGCGGTAGCATCCGGATGCTCGTGCCGCTCAGCATCCCGAGCCCCGGCGCCGACTCCTTCGACCTCACCCAGTGGCTGGCCGGTCTCGGCCTCGACTTCTTCGGCCAGTGGAACCTGCCCATCCGGTTCTCGGTGCTCTGCATCGCGTTCGGCATCGTGCTCGCCACCTGGATGACGTCGCACCGCCTCACGAGACGCGGGGCCGAACCGGGGGTGGTGCTCGACGTGATCATCTGGGCGATCCCGCTGGGTTTCGTGGGAGCGCGGGTGTTCTTCGTGCTGACGCACGCCGGCGACTACTTCGGGCCGCGCGCCGATGCGAGCGCGATCTTCTCCCTGTCGCTGGCCGGGCTGTCGTTCGTGGGCGCCCTGATCGGAGGCGCCGTGGGGGCGCTGATCGGCTGCCGTCTGAGCGGCATCCGCTTCTGGACGTTCGCCGACGCCCTCGCACCCGCTCTGCTCGTGGCGCAGGCGGTGGGCCGGCTCGGCGACTACTTCGACGGAGTGCGCTTCGGCGTGCCCACGACGCTGCCGTGGGGCCTCGAGGTGCCGAGCAACAACCCCGCCTTCCCCGCTGGACTGGCCGACGGCACGCTCTTCCAACCGCTCTTCCTCTACAACGCGCTCTGGTGTCTGGCGGGCGCCGGCGTGCTGCTCCTCATCGAGCGGGCCTTCCATCTGCAGTGGGGGAGACTCTGGGGCGTCTCGCTCGTCTGGTTCGGTCTCGGCGTGGGTCCGTGGGCCGGATGGGCGCTGGTGGTGCTGGGTCTCGTCATCGTCGTCGTGCAGGCGCGGCGGCATCCCGGACTCGAACCCGGCCCCTATCGGCGGGGTGCGGAATGGGTTCCGCCATCCGCTGGGGTAGAATCGAGCGACCCGGTCCCGAGCGCCACAAGTGAAGTCGGAGCGACGTCCACGCCTGAGTAGGCACAGCATCCATACTCTCGCCGAAGACCACACACGGAGCGCGATGTCTCCGTAGCAATTACATGGGCCATCGGCGTCCCAGTTCCCTAAGAATCACGTAGAGGACGGTTCTCTCATGGCCGATCAGCCTGCACCCCACGGGTTTGCATTCAGCGCCCTCCCGGCTGCGCAAGGTCTGTACGACCCCGCCGCCGAGAAAGACGCGTGCGGCCTGGCGATGGTTGCGACGCTCCGTGGCACTGCCGGTCACGACATCATCGACACGGCACTCGGTGCCCTGCGCAACCTCGAGCACCGCGGCGCCATCGGCTCCGACGCGGGCACGGGCGACGGCGCGGGCATCCTGACGCAGATCCCGGATGCGTTCCTCCGCGCGGTCGCACCGGCCGAGCTGCCCCCGGTCGGCCGCTACGCCGTCGGCAACGCCTTCCTTCCCCTCGACGCCCGTGAGCGCCGCGAGGTCATGCGCCGCATCGCGACCCTGGCCGAGCAGGAAGACCTGACCATCCTCGGCTGGCGCGAGGTGCCCGTGCGCCCCGATGAGCTCGGCCGCCTCGCCCGCGACGCCATGCCGGCCATCTGGCAGCTCTTCGTGCAGAGCGCACGCACCACCGAGTCCGGTGCCACCCTGTCGGGCATCGCCCTCGACCGTCAGGCCTTCCGGCTGCGCAAGCGCGCCGAGCTGGAGCACAAGGTCTATTTCATGTCGCTCTCGTGCCGCACCCTCACCTACAAGGGCATGGTCACGACGCTGCAGCTGGAGCCCTTCTATCCCGACCTCTCCGACGAGCGGTTCGCGTCGAAGCTGGCCCTCGTGCACTCGCGCTACTCCACCAACACCTTCCCGTCGTGGCCGCTCGCGCAGCCGCTGCGCATGATGGCGCACAACGGCGAGATCAACACGGTGCAGGGCAACCGCAACTGGATGCGGGCACGCCAGTCTCAGCTCGAGAACGAGCTGCTCGGCGACCTGTCGCCGCTCTTCCCGATCGTCACACCCGGGCTCTCCGACTCCGGCTCGTTCGACGAGGTCGTGGAGCTGCTCACGCTCGCCGGCCGCTCGCTGCCGCACGCCATCATGATGATGGTGCCCGAGGCGTGGGAGAACCAGGCCGACTTCGAAGACGCCCGCCGCGCCTTCTACGAGTACCACTCCATGATGATGGAGCCGTGGGACGGCCCCGCCGCGCTGATCTTCACCGACGGCACGCTCGCGGGTGCCACACTCGACCGCAACGGTCTCCGCCCCGGCCGCTACCTCATCACGGATGACGGCCTCGTGGTGCTGGCGAGCGAGATCGGCGTGTTCCCGGATGTCGACCCCTCCCGTGTCGTGCGCAAGGGGCGCCTGCGCCCCGGCAAGATGTTCCTCGTCGACACGGCGGCCGGCCGGCTGATCGAAGACGACGAGATCAAGGCCGAGCTGGCCTCGGCGCAGCCGTACGCCCAGTGGCTCGACGAGGGCCGCATCAACCTGCGCGACCTCCCCGAGCGCGAGCACATCGTGCACACCCCTGCATCGGTCACGCGCCGTCAGCGCACCTTCGGCTACACCGAGGAGGAGGTGCGCATCCTGCTCACCCCCATGGCGAAGAACGCGGCCGAGCCGCTCGGCGCCATGGGCTCCGACACGCCCATCGCCATCCTCTCCGACCGCCCCCGGCTGCTCTTCGACTACTTCACGCAGCAGTTCGCGCAGGTCACGAACCCGCCGCTCGACTCCATCCGCGAAGAGGTCGTCACGAGCCTGCGCCTCGGGCTCGGTCCGGAGCGCAACCTGCTCGCGGCCACGCCGGAGCACACCCGTCAGGTCATCCTCGACTTCCCGGTGATCGACAACGACGAGCTCGCGAAGATCCAGCACATCGATCCGTCACCGGGCAGTCGTCTCACGACCACGATCAAGGGTCTCTACCGCGTCGACGACGGTCCCCGTGCCATGCAGGATCGCATCACCGCCATGTGCGCCGAAGCCGATGAGGCCATCGAGAACGGCGCCGCGTTCATCGTGCTCTCCGACCGGGACTCGAACAAAGACCTGGCCCCCGTGCCCTCGCTGCTGATGCTGGCCGGTGTGCACCACCACCTCATCCGCAAGCAGACCCGCATGAAGGTCGGCATGATCGTCGAGGCCGGCGATGTGCGCGAGGTGCACCACGTCGCGCTCCTCATCGGTTACGGCGCCTCCGCCGTGAACCCGTACCTCGCCATGGAGACTTGCGAGAACCTCGTGCGCTCCGGCGTCATCTCGGGGGTCACCCCCGAGAAGGCCGTGAAGAACGTCATCAAAGCGCTCGGCAAGGGCGTTCTGAAGATCATGTCGAAGATGGGCATCTCCACCGTGTCGTCCTACGCGGGGGCCCAGACCTTCGAGGCGGTCGGTCTGGCGCCCGACTTCGTGGAGAAGTACTTCACCGGCACCTCCTCGAAGCTCGGCGGCATCGGCATCGACGTGATCGCCTCGGAGAGCGCTGCGCGCCACCGGCTCGCCTACCCCGAAGACGGCGCGATCACGGCCCACGAGCCGCTCGCCGTGGGGGGCGAGTACCAGTGGCGCCGCGAAGGCCCTCCGCACCTCTTCAACCCCGACACGGTGTTCCGTCTGCAGCACGCCACGCGCGCCCGCCGCTACGACATCTTCCGCGAGTACACCAAGCTGGTCGACGACCAGGCCGAGAACCTCATGACGATGCGCGGCCTCTTCAAGTTCCGCACCGGCGTGCGCCCGGCGGTGCCGATCGACGAGGTGGAGTCCGTCGAGTCGATCGTGAAGCGCTTCTCCACGGGCGCGATGAGCTACGGCTCGATCTCGAAAGAGGCGCACGAGACGCTCGCGATCGCCATGAACCAGCTCGGCGGCAAGTCGAACACCGGTGAGGGCGGCGAAGACGTCGACCGCCTGCTCGACCCGCGGCGCCGCAGCGCGATCAAGCAGGTCGCATCCGGCCGGTTCGGCGTCACGAGCATGTACCTGACGCACGCCACCGACATCCAGATCAAGATGGCACAGGGCGCGAAGCCCGGCGAGGGCGGCCAGCTGCCGCCCACGAAGGTCTACCCGTGGGTGGCGCGCACCCGGCACGCCACCGCGGGTGTCGGCCTCATCTCGCCGCCGCCGCACCACGACATCTACTCGATCGAAGACCTCAAGCAGCTCATCTTCGACCTCAAACGGGCCAACCCGGATGCCCGGGTGCACGTCAAGCTCGTGAGCCAGAACGGCATCGGGGCGGTCGCCGCCGGTGTCACGAAGGCGCTGGCCGACGTGGTGCTCGTCTCCGGCCACGACGGCGGAACAGGTGCCAGCCCGCTCAACTCGCTGAAGCACGCCGGCACACCCTGGGAGATCGGTCTCGCCGAGACCCAGCAGACGCTCATGCTGAACGGCATGCGCGACCGCGTGGTGGTGCAGGTCGACGGACAGATGAAGACAGGCCGCGACGTGATCGTGGGCGCCCTTCTCGGTGCCGAGGAATTCGGTTTCGCGACGGCGCCGCTCGTGGTGGAGGGCTGCATCCTGATGCGCGTCTGCCACCTCGACACCTGCCCCGTGGGCGTCGCCACGCAGAACCCCGAGCTGAGGGCGCGGTTCTCCGGCAAGCCGGAGTTCGTGGTGAACTTCTTCGAGTTCCTGGCCCAGGAGGTTCGCGAGTACCTCGCAGAGCTCGGGTTCCGTTCGCTCGAGGAGGCCATCGGCCACAACGAGCTGCTCGACGTCAACGCGGCGATCGAGCACTGGAAGACCGATGGACTCGACCTGAGCCCGGTGCTGGTCGGCCCGCACTTCGAGGCCGACGAACCGCGCGCGAACCGCCGGAAGCAGGAGCACGAGCTCGACAAGCACTTCGACAACCGCCTCATCCACGAAGCGCGCACGGCTCTCGAGCACGGCGAGCCGGTGGCCATCACGTTGCCGATCCGCAACACCGAGCGCGCCGTGGGCACCATGCTCGGCCACGAGGTCACCAAGCGGCACGGCGAACAGGGCCTTCCTGACGGCACCATCCAGGTCACGCTGCTCGGCTCGGCCGGCCAGTCGCTCGGGGCGTTCCTGCCGTCAGGCATCACGCTGCGCCTCGAGGGCGACTCGAACGACTACGTGGGCAAGGGCCTCTCCGGTGGCCAGATCATCCTGCGGCCCGATCGCCACTCCGTCTTCCCGGCGGAGCGCAACGTCATCGCGGGCAACGTGATCGGCTACGGGGCCACCCGGGGCAGCATGTTCCTGCGCGGCATCGTGGGGGAGCGGTTCCTGGTGCGCAACTCCGGCGCCACGGCCGTCGTCGAGGGCGTGGGCGACCACGCACTCGAGTACATGACCGGTGGCCTCGCGCTCATCCTGGGTTCGACGGGCCGCAACCTCGGCGCGGGGATGTCGGGCGGCACCGCCTACATCCACGACCTGCACCCCGAGCGCGTGAACGCCGACTCGCTGAGCTCCGGTGAGCTCCAGCTGCTTCCGCTCGGCGGCGCCGACGTGGAGATCGTGCGCGATCTGCTGGAGCGGCACCAGTCCGAGACGGGTTCGCCGCTGGCGGCCCGGATGCTGGCCGATTTCGATACCACGATCGCCGCGTTCACGAAGGTGCTGCCGCGTGACTATGCCGCCGTGCTCGCCACCCGGCAGACGGCGGTCGAAGAAGGACTCGACCCCGATGGCGACATCGTGTGGGGACGTATTTTGGAGGTGACAGGTGGCTGATCCCAAGGGCTTCCTCAAGACACAGGAGCGCGAGCTCCCGGCCCGCCGGCCGGTTTCCGTGCGGCTCATGGACTGGAAAGAGGTCTACGAGCAGGGCGATGCCGCCACCACGCGGCGTCAGGCCGGTCGCTGCATGGACTGCGGCATCCCGTTCTGCCACCACGGCTGCCCGCTCGGCAACCTGATCCCCGAGTGGAACGACCTCACCTGGCGCGATGAAGGCCGTGCGGCCATCGAGCGGCTGCACGCCACGAACAACTTCCCCGAGTTCACGGGCCGGCTCTGCCCGGCACCGTGCGAGGCGTCGTGCGTGCTGGGCATCAACCAGCCGCCCGTCACCATCAAGCAGGTCGAGGTCTCGATCATCGACCAGGCGTTCGCCAACGGCTGGGTGCAGCCGCATCCGCCCGAGCGCCTCACCGGCAAGACGATCGCGGTCGTGGGTTCCGGCCCTGCAGGCCTTGCCGCCGCGCAGCAGCTCACCCGCGCGGGCCACACCGTCGCGGTCTACGAGCGCGACGACCGCATCGGCGGCCTGCTGCGCTACGGCATCCCCGACTTCAAGATGGAGAAGAAGCACCTCGAGGGCCGCATCAACCAGATGATGGCCGAGGGCACCCGCTTCCGTGCCGGCATCGAGATCGGTGTCGACGTCACCTGGGACGACCTGCGTGCCCGGTACGACGCCGTGATCGTCTGCACCGGATCGACGGTGCCGCGCGATCTGCCCATCCCGGGCCGCGACCTCGACGGCGTGCACTACGCCATGGAGTACCTCGTTCAGCAGAACAAGGTCGGTGCGGGCGACGACCTCCTCGGCCAGATCGACGCAGAGGGCAAGCACGTCGTCGTCCTCGGCGGCGGCGACACCGGAGCCGACTGCATCGGCACGGCCCACCGTCAGGGCGCCCTCTCGGTCACGAACCTCGCCATCGGCAAGCAGCCGCCGACGGAGCGCCCCGAGAACCAGCCGTGGCCGATGTTCCCCACGCTGTTCGAGGTGTCGAGCGCCCACGAGGAGGGCGGGGACCGCAAGTACCTGGCCTCCACCGTCGAGTTCCTCTCCAACGAGTCGGGAGAGGTGCGCGCCATCCGCGTGGCCGAGACCGAGTACCTCGACGGGCGCCGCGTCCCCAAGGCCGGCACCGAGCACGAGATCCCCGCCGACCTGGTACTGCTGGCACTCGGATTCACCGGAGCCGAGTCGGACGAGATCACCGAGCAGCTCGGCACGCAGTTCGACGGCCGCGGCAACGTGGAGCGCGACGGCGACTACCAGAGCACCATCCCCGGTGTCTTCGTGGCCGGCGATGCCGGTCGCGGTCAGTCGCTCATCGTCTGGGCGATCGCGGAAGGACGCGCCGCGGCCTCCGCGGTCGACCGCTACCTCGAGGGCACGACCGAGCTGCCGTTCCCGGTGAAGCCGACCGATCGCGCCATCTCGGTCTGATAGCCTCCCAGCCGGGCCGTCATCGACCTGAACAGACTCCAACACCACCACCACACCATGCGCCCCGGCGCAGATTTCGGAGCAGTACACACAGATGAGACGCGCGAAGATCGTCGCAACACTCGGGCCGGCAACGTCGACCTATGAAACCATCCGGGCCATCATCGATGCCGGTGTCGACATGGCACGGATGAACCTCAGTCACGGCAGCTATGACGTGCACGAGGCCGTCTACCGCAACGTGCGCCAGGCCGCCGACGACTCCGGTCGCGCGGTCTCCGTGCTCGTCGACCTGCAGGGTCCGAAGATCCGTCTCGGCAAGTTCGAGAACGGCCCGTACGACCTCGCCGAGGGTGACATCTTCAAGATCACCATCGACGACATCATCGGCAACAAAGAGATCTCCTCCACCACGTACAAGGGCCTGCCCGACGACGTGGCCCCCGGCGATCCGCTGCTGATCGACGACGGCAAGGTCGGCCTGCGCGTGCTCGAGACCGATGGCACCGTGGTCACCACGCGCGTCGAGGTCCCCGGCGCCGTCTCCAACAACAAGGGCATCAACCTGCCGGGCGTCGCGGTGAACGTGCCCGCCATGAGCGAGAAAGACATCGCCGACCTCCGCTGGGGCCTCAAGCTCGGTGCCGACTACATCGCGCTCTCATTCGTGCGCAACGCCGCCGACGTCGACGACGTGCACCGCATCATGGATGAAGAGGGCCGCCGCGTGCCCGTCATCGCCAAGATCGAGAAGCCCCAGGCGGTCGACAACCTCGAGGAGATCATCGACGCCTTCGACGGCATCATGGTGGCCCGCGGCGATCTCGGCGTCGAGCTGCCCCTCGAAGCCGTGCCGATCGTGCAGAAGCGCGCCGTCGAGCTCTCCCGCCGCATGGCCAAGCCGGTCATCGTGGCCACCCAGGTGCTCGAGTCGATGATCTCGTCGCCGCGTCCGACGCGGGCCGAAGCCTCCGACTGCGCCAATGCCGTGCTCGACGGTGCCGACGCGGTCATGCTCTCCGGCGAGACCAGCGTGGGCGAGTTCCCGGTGATCACCGTGCAGACGATGGCGCGCATCATCGAGTCCACCGAGGAGCACGGCCTCGAGCGCATCCCCGCGCTCGGCACCAAGCCCCGCACCCAGGGCGGAGCGGTCACGCTGGCCGCCGCCGAGGTCGGTGAGTTCGTGGGCGCCAAGTTCCTGTGCGTGTTCACCGAGTCGGGCGACTCCGTGCGCCGCATGTCGCGCCTGCGCAACATCATCCCGATCATCGGCTTCACGCCGGAGCCGGGCATCCGTAACCGCATGTCGCTCAGTTGGGGCGTGCAGTCCTACCTGGTCGAGCGGGTCAAGCACACCGACGAGCTCATGGTGCAGGTCGACGACGTGCTGCTCGGCCTCGGCCGCGCTCAGCTCGGCGACAAGGTGATCGTCATCTCCGGTTCCCCTCCCGGAGTCGCGGGCTCCACCAACGACATGCGCGTGCACGTCATCGGTTCGGCACACAACCCGCTGAAACCCGACACCTTCGACTGATCGGGGAGTTGACCCCCCTTCGGGAGGGTCGGCGGAACGCACCTCAGGATTCGGCCAGGATTCGATCAAGACTTGATCGCTTCCTGGCCGTTCCTCGTTCGCGGGCTCGTGCCCGATGTTAGATTTCGGATGCTCCGCGCCACCCTTGCGCACCGCACACCGCTTTGCTCGACCCGACCGAAAGAATCCGATCATGCCCCGCAAGCATCTCGTTCTGCGCACCCTCAGTGTGGGCGCCGCTCTCGTCACCGTGATCGCGTTGTCCGGCTGCTCCACGATCATGCCTCTGTTCGGTATCCAGCCCACCCAGCCGGGAAGCTCATCCGGCACCTCGGGCGACTCCTCGAAGGACTCCACCACCAGCGACCTGGGTGCGGCCACCACCGACACGAGTCTGCAGTTCGCATCGGTCTTCACCGACATGGGCTCCATCCACCCCACGGTCGACATCGCCGACCAGCTCGAGCTGAAGCTCGACGTGTGGACCGAACAGAAGACCCACGACTGGACCCCGCTCGCCGACAAGCGCTTCTCGTTCGTGATCGGCGTGTACGACAACCGGGTCGCCGCGGAGGCACCGTTCGACCAGAAGCGCCGGGTGTACATGTCGAACATCTCGGTGACGGCGAAGACGTCGACCAGCTCCGGACAGGTCGAGACGCCCTACTCGCTCAATACCGACCCGCTGAAGGTCACGCTCGACCCCGAGGCGCTTCGTTCGGAACAGGGCCTCGGCCTTCTGATCACGTCGCCCAAGGGCGGGTTCCAGCTCGAATCGCAGCAGATCGGGGTGCTGGCTGCCGACACCCAGGGTCTCATGCTCGACTTCGCGATGCAGGTGTCGTTCGAGACCAGCCCGCTCTCGAACACCTACACGACCCAGATCGTGCATCAGTACGTACCGGTGGCGATCTTCTCGGAGATCGTGCAGTCGACGAGCACCCCTACCCCGACGGTGACGCCCACGCCGATCCCTGCGGGGTGACCTGAACGGCCTGACGCTCGCGCGGGCCGCCCATCCGAGAAGCGGTACCGGTGGTGGGACTCGAACCCACATGCCCTCACGGACAACGCATTTTGAGTGCGTCGCGTCTGCCATTCCGCCACACCGGCTTGCTACGAGCGAGGTCAAGAATACCGTAGGGTTGAATCCGTGACTGACCAAGAACCAACGACACCTGCGCCGCGCCGCGTAGTGGTGGCCGAAGACGAATCCCTGATCCGCCTCGACATCGTCGAGATCCTGCGTGACAACGGTTTCGAGGTCGTCGGCGAGGCCGGTGACGGCGAGACCGCCGTCGCTCTCGCGACCGAACTGCGTCCCGATCTCGTGATCATGGATGTCAAGATGCCGCAGCTCGATGGCATCTCCGCTGCGGAGCGCCTGTCGAAAGACCACATCGCCCCCGTGGTGCTGCTCACCGCGTTCAGCCAGAAGGAGCTCGTGGAACGGGCCACCGAGGCGGGCGCTCTGGCTTACGTGGTGAAGCCCTTCACCCCCAACGACCTGCTCCCCGCGATCGAGATCGCTCTCTCGCGCTACGCGCAGATCATCACGCTCGAGGCCGAGGTGGCCGACCTGGTCGAGCGCTTCGAGACCCGCAAGCTCGTCGACCGGGCCAAGGGCCTCCTGAACGAGAAGATGGGGCTCACCGAGCCTGAGGCGTTCCGCTGGATCCAGAAGGCCTCGATGGATCGCCGTCTCACGATGCACGACGTGGCTCAGGCCATCATCGAACAGCTGAGCCCGAAGAAGTAGTTCCTACTTCTTTCGATCGGTGAGGATGTTCGTGATCCTCACCGTGGAGACACGGCGACCGCGCTCATCGCTGATCTCGATCTGATGGGTTGCGAGCGTGCGACCGAGGTGGATCGGCGTGCAGACGCCGGTGACCCATCCCTCGGTGACCGCACCGGAGTGCGAGGCATTGATCTCGATGCCCATCGCGAGGCGCTCCGGGCCGGCGTGCAGGGCTGCGGCCGTCGAGCCGAGGCTCTCGGCGAGAACGACGGATGCCCCGCCGTGCAGCAAGCCGACCGGCTGCGTGTTGCCGGCCACGGGCATCCGGGCCACGGCGCGCTCGGCACTGAGTTCGAGGAACTCGATGCCCATGCGTTCGGCGAGTTCGCCGACACCTTCGAAGCCGTAGGCCTTCATTGCGTCGAGGGGGAGCGGTTCGGGCTGCGTCATCGGTGCGTGTTCCTGTCTCGGGAGGCTGTCGGAGGGCCTGTGTAGGCTTGCCGTGTGCCGGACAAAGATCAGCCTACCCTCCTCGTCATCGACGGTCATTCGCTCGCATTCCGGGCGTTCTACGCGCTTCCGGTCGACAGTTTCCAGACCCGCGACGGGCAGCACACGAACGCCATCCATGGCTTCATCGCGATGCTCATCAACCTCCTCAAGGCCGAGAAGCCCACGCATCTGGCGGTGGCCTTCGACATCTCGCGCTTCTCGTTCCGCACCCGGGAGTATCCGGAATACAAGGGCACCCGGGGCGAGACCCCGCCCGAGTTCATCGGTCAGATCCCGCTGCTGCAGGAGGCGCTGCACGCGCTCGGCATCACCACCATCGAGAAAGAAGACTTCGAGGCCGACGACATCCTGGCCACGCTCGCCGCTCAGGGCACGGCGGAGGGCTATCGCGTGCTCGTGGTCTCGGGCGACCGCGACGCGATCCAGCTGGTGAACGACAGCGTCACCCTGCTCTACCCCTCGCGACAGGGCGTTTCCGACCTCACCCGGTACGACCAGGCGAAGGTGTTCGACCGCTACGGCATCCGGCCCGAGCAGTACCCCGAGATCGCCGCCCTGGTCGGTGAGACGAGCGACAACCTTCCCGGCATCCCGAAGGTGGGCGAGAAGACGGCGGTGAAGTGGCTGAACCAGTTCGGCTCGCTCGACGCCATCCTCGAGCACCGCGACGAGATCCCGGGTGTGGTGGGCAACAACCTGCGCGAGTTCGCGGAGAACGCCATCCGCAATCGCCGGCTGAACCGCCTGCTCACCGACGTGGAGCTGCCGGTCGGGCCATCCGATCTGCAACGTCAACCCGCCGACGAGCAGCAGGTGCGCGATGTGTTCGCGCGGCTGGAATTCCGCACGCTGCTCGACCGGGTACTGAAGCTCGAGGGCATCGCGGGCGACAGCGAGGTGGGCCTCGCGGCCGCGGCGGAGGCGGCGGCGAAGGCGGAGAACGCCCCGACGGCCGTGACTCTGCTCGATGAAGAACTCGCGGCGTGGCTGAAACGGCACTCGGATGCCGCTGCCGATCCGGTGGCCGACGGCGTGGCCGTGCACATCGAGACGGTCGACGGTTTTCCGATCGGCATCGGTCTGGGCACCGCCCACGAGACGGTCTTCTTGCCGTGGATCCCGAACAGCCGCGATTACGCGCCGCTCGAGGAGTGGCTCGCCGGGCCGAGACCCAAGATCTTGTTCGACGCGAAGAAGCAGGTGAAGGCGCTGCGCCTGGCCGGGCTCGACGTGGGCGGGCTCTCGTTCGACCCGGTGATCGCCGCGTGGCTGCTGAAGCCCGACTCGAGCGCCGACCGCTCCCTGGCGCAGCTCGTCGACCGGCACCTGCTCGAGACGCTGCCGACGCCCGACCCCAACCAGTTGGTGCCCGACAGCGATACGGTCGTCGGCCCGGCCGGGGAGGCCTGGTACGTCTGGCGCGTCGCGCAGGCGCTCTCCGGCCTGCTCGACGACCGCACCCGCGGGGTGCTCACCGACATCGAGATGCCCACCCTGCTCGTGCTCGCCGAGATGGAGCTCACGGGTGTCACGGTGAGCCACACCGAGCTCTCGGCGCTCTCGGCTGAACTCGGTGAATCTGCGGCCGCGATCGCGTCCGAGGCCTTCGGCATCATCGGGCGCGAGATCAACCTCGGCTCGCCGAAGCAGATCCAGGAGGTGCTCTTCGACCAGCTCGACATGCCGAAGACCCGTGCCACCAAGACCGGCTACTCCACGGATGCCGGCGCTCTCGCCGATCTGCAGGCATCGAACCCGCATCCGTTCCTCGGCCTGCTGCTCGCGCACCGCGATGCCACGAAGCTGCGGCAGATCATCGAGTCGGTCGACAAGGCCATCGCCTCCGACGGGCGGGTGCACACCACCTACGTGCAGACCGGGTCGTCGACGGGCCGCATCTCGTCGACCGATCCGAACCTGCAGAACATCCCGGTGCGCACCGAGGAGGGGCGACGTATCCGTGCGGCCTTCCACGTGGGCTCGGGCTACGACACACTGCTCACCGCCGACTACTCGCAGATCGAGATGCGCATCATGGCGCACCTCTCGAAAGACGCCGGGTTGATCGAGGCGTTCCACTCCGGAGAAGACCTGCACCGCTTCGTGGGTGCGCGCATCTTCTCGGTGGAGCCCGAAGACGTGACCCCGAACATGCGCACCAAGGTGAAGGCGATGTCGTACGGCCTGGCCTACGGCCTGTCGGCGTTCGGTCTCTCGAAGCAGTTGCGCATCGAGACGGCTGAGGCCAAGCAGCTGATGACCGATTACTTCGAGCGCTTCGGAGCGGTGCGCGACTACCTGCGCAACGTGGTGGTTCAGGCGAAGGCCGATGGTTACACCGAGACCATCTTCGGGCGGCGGCGGCCCTTCGCGAACCTCAACAGCACCAACCGCGTGCTGCGCGACAACGACGAGCGTGCCGCGCTGAACGCGCCCATCCAGGGCACGGCGGCCGACATCATCAAGATCGCCATGATCGGCATCTCCGCCGATCTGGCGGCCCAGTCGCTCGGGTCGAAGATGCTGCTCCAGGTGCACGACGAGCTGGTGTTCGACGTGGCGCCGGGGGAGTGGGACGCTCTGGCGTCGATCGTGACCGCCCGCATGGCCGGTGCCGCCGACCTGTCGGTGCCTCTCGAGGTGCAGCTCGGTCGTGGCCAGAACTGGAACGAAGCCGCGCACTGAACTGCCGGCATCCTGGTGCCCGCCGCTGCCGGTTCGTGCCGGGCGGCGGCACCTGGTACGTGGGCCGTGGGAATCGACGGTATGTGCGGGCATTCGTGGGAAACGACGGACTCTGAGTCCGCCTTCCCGGGTCTTCTCCGTCGTTTCCGGGCAGCTGCGGGTCACTGGAAGTCTCGAGAGCGGGTCTTGGCGCTGAGCACGAGAGGCTCGAAACGATCGGCGATGAGGTTGGTGACGCCTTCCGGCGAGCGTTCGAGGATGCCGCGCACGATCAGTGCGGGTGCCTCCCGGGCGATGCGCCGGTAGCGCTTCCACACCCCGACACCGCAGATGACGTTGAGGATGCCCGTCTCGTCTTCGATGTTCATGAAAGTGATTCCGCTCGCCGTGGCCGGCCGCTGGCGGTGTGTCACCACGCCGCCCACCTCGATGCGCCGGCCCACTTCGGTGTGTGCCAATTCGGTGAAGGTCAGTGCCCCCCTCTTCCGGAGCTCAGCGCGCACGTGCCGCAGCGGGTGGTCGTCGGGCGAGATGCCGGTGGCCCACAGGTCGTAGACCACCTGCTCCTCGGGCGACAGCATCGGGAGCAGGGGCGGCTGCACCGACACGAAGGTGCCGGGAAGGTACTCGGCACGGTCGTGGGAGGCGTTACCCGCTTCCCAGAGTGCTTCGCGCTTCGTGAGTCCCAGTGATTCGAAGGCCCCCGCTGTGGCGAGTGCCTCGAGCTGGGGGGTGGTGAGGCCGACCCGGCGTGAGACGTCGGCCATGCTGAGATAGCGACCGTGCTGCTGGCGCTCCTCCACGATGCGCGTGGCCAGCTTCTCTCCGATCGACGTGACCTCGGCCAGCCCCAGCCGTACGGTGAGGTTGCCGTCGCGGCGGTGTTCCGCACTGCGGTCGGGCGCCTCTCGGTCGAACGTCTCCGGTGCCGGCAAGTTCTCCACCAGACAACTGTCGAGACCGGTCTCCTCGACGATCGCGGCGGTTTCTCCGGCGTCTCCGGCATCCTCGCCCTCGGCGAGCCTCAGCGGTTCGAGTCCCGCGGTGACTCCGGAGCGCTGGATGTCGGGGCGCCGCACCACCACGCCGTGCCGGCGAGCATCCGCCGTGAGGGTCTGCGGGGAGTAGAACCCCATCGGTTGCGCCCGCAGCAGCCCGGCGAGGAAGGCCGCCGGGTAGTGCAGCTTGAACCAGGAACTGGCGTAGACGAGCAGCGCGAAACTCGTGGAATGGCTCTCGGCGAACCCGAAGCTGGCGAACGACTCGATGCGCCGGTAGATGTCGTCGGCGAGATCGCCCACGATGTCGTTCTCGGCCATGCCCGCGTAGAGCTTCGCCTTGAGGCTGGAGATCTTCTCGAGACCGCGTTTCGAGCCCATGGCCCGCCGCAGCAGGTCGGCGTCGTCGCCCGAACATCCCCCCACGGCCATGGCCATCTGCATGAGCTGCTCCTGGAAGAGCGGCACCCCGAGGGTGCGTTCGAGCACCGGTTCGAGCTTGGGATGCATGTAGGTGACCTCTTCGAGGCCGAGCTTGCGCCGGATGTACGGATGCACTGCACCACCCTGGATGGGCCCGGGCCGGATGAGCGCGATCTCCACCACGAGGTCGTAGAACCGCCGCGGCTGCAGCCGGGGGAGCGTGCCCATCTGCGCGCGGCTCTCCACCTGGAAGACGCCGATCGAGTCGGCCCGGCAGAGCATGTCGTAGACGGCCGGCTCCTCTTTGGGGAAACTGTTGAGATCGACGAAGGGCCGGCCGGTGCTCGCGGCCGCCAGATCCATCGTGTGACGCAGCGCGGTGAGCATGCCGAGGCCGAGCAGGTCGAACTTCACGAGTCCCATCCAGGCGCAGTCGTCTTTGTCCCACTGCAGAACGGTGCGGTCATCCATCCGCGCATTCTCGATGGGGCATACTTCGCCCACGGGCCGGTCGGTGAGCACCATCCCTCCGGAATGGATGCCGAGATGCCGGGGGAACTTCAGCACCTCGGTGGCGAGCTCGATCACCTCGGCGGGGATGTCGTGATCGTCGCTCTCCACCATGGGGCCCCAGCGTTCGATCTGCTTCGACCAGGCGTCTTGCTGCCCCGGGCTGTGGCCGAGCGCCTTCGCCATGTCGCGCACCGCGAACTTCGGCCGGTACTGGATGACGTTGGCCACCTGGGCCGCGTTCCGCCGTCCGTACTTGCCGTAGACGTACTGGATGACCTCCTCGCGGCGATCGGAGTCGAAGTCGACGTCGATGTCGGGCTCCTCCTCGCGCATGCTCGAGAGGAAGCGCTCGAACGGCAGGAGGCACGCGATCGGATCGACAGCCGTGATCTTGAGCAGGTAGCACACCGCCGAGTTCGCCGCCGATCCGCGCCCCTGGCACAGGATGCCTCGCGCGCGCGCCTCCCGCACGATGTCGTAGACGATGAGGAAGTAGCCCGGGAAGTCTTTCTGCTCGATGACGGAGAGCTCTCTCTCGATACGCTTCCACACCTCGTCATCGGCATCGGGGTACCGCTCGGCCACACCATCGACCACCAACGCGCGGAGCCAGGACATCGGGGTGTGGCCCTCGGGTACCTCCTGCTTCGGGAGGTGCGGCTTCGCCATCCGGAGCTGGAACGAGAGATCGTCGGCCACCTCGACGGTGCGCTCCACGGCGCCCGGGTACCGCGCGAAGCGGGCAGCCATCTCTGCTCCGGAGCGGAGATGCGCCGCGGGCGCGGCGGGCAGCCAGCCGTCGAGCTCATCGAGACTGCGACGCGCCCGCACGGCGGCGAGAGCCTGGGAGAGCCGGTGCTTGTCGGGGGAGGCGTAGTGCACGTTGCCCGTGGCCACGACGCCGAGTCGGCGGCGCAGGGCGATGTCATGGAGGGCGTCGTTGGCGGCGCTGTCGAGCGGGTCTCCACGATCGAACAGCTCGACGAGCACGTTGTCGCGGCCGAAGAGCGCGACCAGGCGGTCGATCTCCCGTTCTGCCTCCCGTGCTCCCTCGAAGGCGAGCGCCTGCCGCACCGGACCCTTACGGCACCCGGTGAGCACCATCCACTGGCCTGCACCCTCGGCGGCGAGTTCATCGAGGTCGTAGAGCGGGCGCCCCTTCTCCGCCCGCGGGGCGAGCTGAGCCGAGGTGATGGCGCCGGCGAGCCGGTGGTAGCCCTCCTGCTGCCGGGCGAGCACCAGCAGATGAGACCCCTCGGGGTCGGCCACGCCGTTCTGCGGCCGGCTGAGGTCGAGCGAGAGCTCGGCCCCGAAGACCGTGGCGACGTCGTGCGTCTCCGCCGCCTCGGCGAATCGCACGATGCCGTAGAACCCGTCGTGATCGGTGATGGCGAGCGCGTTCAGGCGCAATCGAGCCGCCTCCTGGATGAGAGCTTCGGGGGAGGATGCCCCGTCGAGGAAGCTGAAGTTCGAGTGCGCGTGCAGCTCGGCATAGGGCACCACCGAGCCGGCATCGATTCGCGGCAGCGATTCGGATGCCTCGTACGCCGGTCTCTTGCGGGAGTGCGTCTCTTCATCGGCAAGGGCGCTCTCCGGCCGGCTCCGCCCGGAGAGGGTGCGCTCGAGTTCCGACCAGGGGATGGCGGGGTTGTTGAATCCCATCTCACCGGCCTCTCTCGCTCGCGGACCAGGGCCCGGACCCGGCCGCGGTGACGGGCGCGGTGAACTCAGTCATATCGAGCCTCCGCACGCCACACCCGGTCTTCGAGCGCGAGCAACCAGGCCGTGCCCTCGGCGTCGACCACTTGGAACCGGTCGAGCCGCCGCCGCTTCTCCGCATCCCACCAGCGCTCGTACACGGGCCACGGGCCCGCCCAGGCCTCCAGCGGCCGGAGCCCCTGCCCGGCGGGATTCGCCGCGAAGTACACCGGCACCGCCGACAGCTCTCCGCGCTCGGTGACCGACACCGCATCGTGGTCGGCGCCCAGTACCAGAACCGGCAGTGGCTTCTCGAACACCGTCGTGGGCAACGGAGGCGGCAGGCTGCCCGGCCAGGGCGGGACCTCGCCGGCCGGACCTCGCCCTCCGCGCGCTGACGATCTCCCCGTCGAAGCCCTCTTCGGCGCGGGAGTCTCCTCGCCTCGATCGCCCCAGGGGATGAGCACCTGACGCTCGCGTGGCGAACGCCCATCCCCGATCGAGGCCGTGAGCACTCCCTCATGACCCACCATGCTCTGCACCCTCGACAGACCGTGGTGGATGCGCTCATCGGACCCGGTTCCCCAGAGCCCCGTCTCGTGCTTGGCACTGTGGTCGATCGTCTCGGCGGTGATGCGCACCCGGATGACCGGCGAGGAGAGCGCGCTCTCGATGGTGCTGCCGCCCTGGAGCTGCCAGCGCACCCGGTCGACCACGTCGGAGGCCGTGAACCAGCGCGGATGCAGCCAGCTGCGCTCCCGCACCTCCCCGCGCTCGGTGGTGATCTCCACCCGGAGTGCCGTGCACACGAACATCGCCCCCGCCAACTCGGAGATGAAACGATCGCTCGCCGCGCGCACCCCGAACGTGATCTGGTCGATGCGGTCGAGCGGAGGCTCGAAGTCGTTGACGCTCTCGCGGATCTCCGGCGGGATGCGCGGTGTGACCTGGGTGCCGTCGAGCCCTCCGGCACGCGCGTGCGCCCGAGCCCCTGCCTCGCCGAACCTGGCTTGCACGTCTTCGGCCGGAAGCCGCGCGAAATCACCCAGGGTACGGATTCCCAGCCGCCAGAGCAGCAGCGTGAGCTCTTCTTCATCGAGCAGGTTCAACGGCAGCCCCGCGAGGAACTCGGGGGAGCGCCCCGGCGGCACGATACGGATGAGATCGACGCCCGGCAGCCTCGCCGCCTGATCGGCCGCGAAGACGCCATCGGCCACCCCGACCCGCGCATCCGTGACCCCCAGTTCGGCGAAGCGCTCGAGGAAGGCGAGGGCCGCGGCGTGCTCGGTGCCGTAGAAGCGCGCCGGGCCGCGCGCTCGGAGGGCGCAACTGCCCGCCCGCACGATCTGCACATGGGGGCTCATCTCTTCGAGGGCGGAGATGAACGGCTCGAAGGCGCGGTTGACTCGCACGGGGTCGTGCGGGAAATCGCGCAGGCGCGGACTCCGCGCCTGCGCCTCCCGGAGCCGCAGCCCCCGGCGCACCCCATCCGCCCGGGCAGACTCCGAACAGGCGTAGACCAGACCCCTCTCGATCACGGCGATGCGCTCGTCGACCGAGATCTCCTCGAGGGCGGCAGTGGCCACCACGGGCCAATCGGGGCACCACACCACCATCGTGCGCACCGGAGTCAGCGCGGGCGCGGAAAGCCGGGTGACCGCGTTCATCCCGCCACCTCGTGAAGCGCTCTCGGCCGCACGTCGGTGAGCTGCGGCGGCTCGTGCACCGGCCGGAACAGCTCGTCTCCATCGGGCAGCCACAGTCGCGCCCGCCGCGGCCGGCCCGACCCGGCCCGCGCGGTGACCGAGACCATGGCCTGGCGACCCGCGAGGTGCCCGTGCCCGACTCCGATGCCCGACCAGGAGCTCTCGGTGATGCGCAACGTCGCCTCGCTCTGCGGCCAGTCTCCGAGCACGATCAGCGTCGCATCCCGCTGCCGGATGCGTGCCTGCAGCCGCGCCATCGACGACGGCGACACCCGCCCCGGCGCCCGGGTGACCACCACTGCCACCACATCGGCCATCGCCGCCGTGACCGTGAGCCACTCCTCACCGGGATGCGGCACCAGCGCCAGCCGAGCCAGATCGACGCCGAACCGGGATGCGGCCTCCACCCCGAAATCGGGCAGCCCCACGACACCGCACCACAGCCCTTCGGCCGAGGGCCCGGCCATCAGTGCCATCACGAGCGCCGTCGAACTCTGCACCGAGTAGGCGGCCCCCGCCCTGAGCGATCCGCCCGGCAGGAGGGAGGCGAGCGACGGGTGAGTGGGCACCGCGCGGGTGTCGAGCTTGGTGGCCTGCATCTCCCGGATGCGCGACTGCAGCACCCGGATCTCCTCGCCCGCCGGAGCGGGGGAGGAGAGCGTGAGTGCGGCATCCGTCATGCCCTCATGTTCGAATATATGTTCGAATAAGTCAATCGGGGACGCTCAGCCTGTGGACAATCCCGGTCGCTGTGGAAACACCCTCCGCTGTCCGGGGCGTGGCCTAGGGTCGAAGCATGGAAAGCTCGACCTCCCGCCCTCAGACCGACATCGATCGCATCGCAGAACGATGGGTCGACACGCTTGTCGAGCTGCAGCCCGTGCTGGGCACCTACATCGGCCGCACCGAGGTCAACGACCGCTATGGAGACCTTTCACCCGAGGGCCACGAAGCCCAGATCATCGCCACCTCCTCGGTTCTCGCCGAGCTCGCCCGCACCGAGGCCGTCGACGAGATCGACGAGGTCACCAAGACCGATCTCGGCAACGAGCTGCGGCTCACGCTCGCGAGCTCAGACGCCCGGCTGCAGCTGCGCGACCTGAACGTCATCGACTCCCCGTCGCAGCACATCCGCGAGGTCTTCGACCTCATGCCCACCGACACGCCCGACGACTGGTCGATGGTCGCGCGGCGCCTCTCGGCGGTCGAGGAAGCCATCGACGGCTACATCGTCACGCTGCGCGAGGGCATGCGCCACGGCATCACGCCGGCTCGCCGCCAGGTGGCCGAGGTGCTCACCCAGGTGCGGGCGAATTCCGGCCCCGGCAGCTTCTTCGCCGAGTTCGCGTCGGAGGCGACCGTCAAAGAGGGCGAGCTGCCCACCTCGCTGAAAGCCGATCTCGACCGCGGCGCGACCACCGCGTCGGAGGCCTACTCGAAGCTCGCCCAGTTCCTCGAGAACGAGCTCGCGCCCGTCGCCGCACACGACGATGCCGTGGGCCGCGAGATCTACGCGCTCCAGTCGAGGCGCTTCCTCGGCGCCACGGTCGACCTCGACGAGAGCTACGAGTGGGGCATCGAAGAACTCGGGCGCATGGTGCGCGAGCAGGAGGCCATCGCCGAGGAGATCACGCCCGGCGCATCCGTTCACGAGGCCATCGAGTTCCTCGACCGCGACCAGAGCCGCAAACTGCACGGAACGGATGCTCTGCGCGAATGGATGCAGGCCACCAGCGACCGCGCCGTGGCCGAGCTCGGCGCCAGCCACTTCGACATCCCCGCCGAGATCCGCACGCTCGAGTGCATGATCGCCCCCACCCACGAGGGCGGCATCTACTACACCGGCCCCACCGACGACTTCTCCCGCCCCGGGCGCATGTGGTGGTCGGTGCCCGAGGGCGTCACCGAGTTCGACACCTGGCGCGAGCTCACCACCGTCTACCACGAGGGCGTTCCCGGCCATCACCTGCAGATCGGGCAGGCGGTGCACAACCGCGCCAAGCTCAACACCTGGCGCCGCCAGCTCGCCGGCACGAGCGGCCACGCCGAGGGCTGGGCCCTCTACGCCGAGCGCCTGATGGAAGAGCTGGGCTACCTCGACGACCCGGCCGACCGCCTGGGCATGCTCGACGGGCAGCGGATGCGCGCGGCACGCGTAGTGCTCGACATCGGCGTGCACCTCCAGAAGCCCCGTCTCGACGGCACGGGCGTGTGGAACGCGGAGTACGCGCTCGAGTTCATGCGTCAGAACGTCAACATGGACGACGCCTTCATCCGCTTCGAGGTCAACCGCTACCTCGGCTGGCCCGGTCAGGCCCCGTCGTACAAGATCGGCCAGCGCATCTGGCAGGAGCTGCGCGACGCCACCCGGGCCCGCGAGAAGGAGGCCTTCTCGTCGAAGGAGTTCCACCGCCGCGCTCTCGACCTCGGTGGCGTGGGCCTCGACACCCTCCGCAGCACACTCTTGAAAGAGGCGTGATGGCAGCCAAGGCGCGTTCTCCCTATGAGTTGACGACCGGCTCGGTACTCGACGATCTGCATCCCGTGCTGCGGCGGTACTTCGGCGTGATCGCACCCGGATACCGCGGCTACGGCAGCGGCGTCTTCGAAACCGTCGGCACCCCGCGGCGCGCGGTACGGCTGGTGCTCCGGATGCTGGCGCGCCAGGGCATCCTGTTCCCCGCGTGGGAGCACAATGTGCCCTTCACCGTCGTCAACGCACCACTCACCGACCGCGACGGCCGCACCGCGATCGTGGCCGTGCGCCGCTTCCACCTCCTGAATGGCGAGCGAACCATGATCGACGCGATCACCGCCGAGAACCCGGGCGCCGACGGACTCGTCGACCACCTCGGCTTCGATCGCCGCCTGCGCGTGCGGCTCGCCACCCGGGTGGTGCGTGGCGAACTCCACCTCACCTCCACCGCACTCGACGTGCGCATCGGCCGGCAGCACTTCGGCATCCCCCGAGCCATCGCTCCGCGCGTCTCACTCGTCGAGCGCTACGACGACGCCGCAGCGTCTGGTGCGGGCGCCCAGCGCGTCTCGGTCACGGTCGATGCGCCGTTGTTCGGCCGGCTCTTCGAATACACCGGCACCTTCGACTACGAGGTGCGGCCCGATCCCGTCGCCGACGACGCGGAGGCGGCCGCCGGCACCCCCGTGGCCGAAGGGCTCACCACTCGGCCAGGGCACGCTGAGTGACCACCCCGGCACGCGCCCGGCGCGTGGTTCTGGCCGGCGCATCCGGATTCATCGGCTCCCGCCTCGCCGAGGTCTTCCGCGCCGAAGGGGCGGATGTCGCTCTGATCGGGCGACGGCAGAGCCCGGGCGCCAGCAGGCCCAGCACCGCCGCGGCGCCGGATGCCCAGTGGGGCGACCAGGCCGCCATCAGCCGCGTGATCGACGGTGCCGATCTGCTCATCAACCTGGCGGGCAAGAGCGTCAATTGCCGCTACACCGCAGAGAACCGCGCAGAGATCTTCCGTTCCCGCCTCGACACCACGCGGCAGCTGCGCGAAGCCGTCGCCGCCTCCACCCGGCCACCCTCGCTCTGGATCAACTCGTCCACGGCCACCATCTACCGCCACGCCGACGACCGGCCGATGACCGAAGCGACCGGTGAGATCGGCGAGGGCTTCTCGGTGAACGTGGCCACGAGCTGGGAGGAGGAGTTCTTCCGCGGCGAGCTCCCGCACACGCGTCGGGTGGCCCTTCGCATGGCGATCGTGCTCGGCGACGGCAGCGCGCTCGCTCCCCTCATCGCGCTCGCCCGCGCGGGCCTCGGCGGCTCGCAGTTCGACGGCCGCTGGCCCTCCACGCCCGCACGCCGTGCGGCCGGCACCTTTCATCAATACCGCCCCCGCAGCCGCAAGGGCAGGCAGCGGTTCAGCTGGGTGCACCTGGATGACGTGGTCGGCATCATCCGCTTCCTCGAAGCCCACCCCGAGCTCGACGGCCCCATCAACGCATCCGCCCCGAACCCCACCGACAACCGCACGTTCATGGCCTCGCTGCGCCAGGCCGTCGGCGCCCGTTTCGGCCTGCCCACCTGGCGCTGGATGCTCGAGATCGGCTCGGTGGCCATCCGCACCGAGACCGAACTGGTGCTGAAGAGCCGATGGGTGCTGCCCGAGCGCCTCGAAGCAGCGGGCTACTCCTTCCTCTTCAGCCACCACGCCGACGCCCTGACAGACATCGTGCAGAGCTCTGGCGTTCCCACCAGGCGATGGGGCAGAATTGCTGGTCCGTGAGACGGGGTGTGAAGCATTCCAGTCGCCGGAACATGAGGTAGGGGGCGAATCGTGAGCGCACCGGAGGTCGAACGCGAAGACGCTCTTCGACAGGCACGAGGAGCTCTGCACTCGAACAAGGGCGTTCTCATCACGGGCGCTCCTGGTTCGGGGAAGTCGTTTTTCCTGCGAACGCTCGTCACCGGGCTCGACGATGACCTCCGCCGTCGACTCTGGATTCTCGACAGTGATCGACCTTTCGGTGAAGACACCCGCAGACGCGTGGCCGAAGCAGTCTCGGTGGCCGACGCGTTGCCGGTGATCGTCTCGGCATCGCACCCCTTCGACGCCGTGCAGGAACCCGCCCGTGTCACGCCTGAACTCGTCTCGATCGCGATGCGCCCGTTCACACGAACAGCAGTTCTGGCTCTCTGCCGACAGTTTCTGAACGGTCCGCTCGACCCCCGAACCGTTCCGGTCTTCGTGCCTCGACGAGATGGTGGTGATCTGGTCGTCCTTCGTGAGGCACTCGACGAGGCCCGGGCCAAGGGCGCTCTCCTCGAAGCCCGGGGCGTCTGGGCGCTGTCCGGCCCTCTGCCCCCTCTGGACAGCGTGCGTTCTCTTCTCCACTCACGACTCGGCACTCCGGTGACCCCTGAGGTCGAGACGGTCCTGGATGTGATCGCACTGGCCCCCGAACTCGGAAGCGCGCGTACCGGACGTCTCCTCGGCAGTCTCGACGTCGACGACGCCCAGTCGATTCTCGAACGGCTGAAAGATCACGGCGTGATAGACGTCGAGCACCACGCCGGTGGGAGGGGGATCCATCTCCGCGACCCTGTCGTGGAGATCATCCTCCCTCATACGATGGGCCGCTTGAGACGTCGTCGTCTTTCGAATTCGGTCGTCGAGGTGTTGTCCGAGAAGGCGGTGGGCGAATCCGATGATCGCGATCTGCTCGCGTTGGCGCGGCTCACCCTTCCCTTGGGGTGGCCGGTCACGGGTGAGGCTCTCACCCGTGCCGCCGGGGCCGCGCTGCGATCGTCGCGAATCGATCTGGCGGGCCGACTGGCGACGGCGGCGCTCGCGCGCGACGACGCTCCCGTGGAGGCCTCTTTCGTACTGGCTGCTGCGGAGTCTCAATCCGGGCGGTCCCGGGAGGCACTGGCCCGGCTGAGCGGCATCGAGGCGGATCTGGATTCGGATCCGCACCGGCGGCGCACGCACCGGGAACTGATCCGACTCATCTCGGACAGGGTGAGCGACGCCAAGACGAGATGGAGCCTGCCCGACCGTCCACTGGAGCAGACCACCGACCTGGAGGTCGGTGGTCCGATCGATCTGGCGGCGTTGATCGAGGCCGATCGGAGCGGCACGAACAACGAGTCCGACCAGGGGCGCGCCCGTGCGGACCAGTCGATCGTCCTCGAAGGTGAACGGATCGCGTTCGAGGCCTCCCTGGCCGTGATGAAGGGTGAGTCGACCCACGCCCTGGAGATGCTGCACGGCGCTGAGTCCCTGCTCCGAGAGGCAGGAGCGGACACCTTCCGGATCCGATGGGGCCTGGCGTATTCGCGCATGTGGGACCAGCCGTTCGGCACCACCTACGACCAGTTGATGCTCCTCGCCGACGAGGCGGCCGTGCTCGGGCAGCCCGAACAGGAGGTGCTGTCTCGATGGTCGGCGGCGTGTGCCCTCGGTTATGCCGGAAGGGCACGCGAGGCCATCGAGGAGTTCGGCAGCGCCGTGACCGAGTTGAACCGCCTCGCGCTGTCGGAGACGGCGCAGCTCGCCCGGATCGCGCTCGCGAAGGCCCAGGTGGGCACCGGAGACGATGACGCAGCTCTGGCGATGCTCGCTCCCGCTCTCGAGGCAGCGCCCGACAACCCGATGATCGGAGCCTGGGCTCACGAGAGCCATGGGTGGGTGCTGCTCGGCAGGAATCGATCCGAGGAGGCGATCGAGGCATTCGAGACGGCGGCAGCGATTCAGCACTCGATGGGGTTCTCCCTCTCCCGGATGATCGCGCTCAGCGGTGCAGCGCGTTCCGGAGGCGCGGCCCGTGTGATCGGCGCCATCGACGCGCTCGCTCCGCTCGTCGACGGCTGCTGCGTCTCGGTGCTGGTGAGACAGGCGGGTGCTCTGGCGCGCTACGAGATGCTGACCGGAGAGCGGGATGCGACGTCATCTGCTCCTCCTGGCACGCGGGAGGTCGAGCTCGCCGCCGAGTTCGACGAGATCGGGAACGATTCGGTTGCACTCGACATGCACGGGGTCGCCGCGGAGTGCTACTCGATCGCAGCACGACTCCACCTGGCGATCGGATCCGATGCTCGAGCGGCCGCCTCCTCGTCGAGACGCGGGGTGGCCCAGCGGGAGATCTGCGGCACCACGATATTCGGCCGGTGGGAACAGGTCGCCGGCCCAGACCTGTCCGAACGCGAGAGGGAGATCGCAGCCCTCGCACTCGACGGCCTCTCCAATCGTGAGATCGCCGAAAGGCTGGTGCTGTCCGTGCGCACGGTCGAGACCCATCTCCTCCGGGTGTTCCGCAAGCTCGGGGTGCGCCGTCGCTCAGAACTCGGCGCGGCGCTCTCCGGCGCAGGAATGCTGAACGGCACTTCGGCGTTGTCTCGAGGAGTGCTGGAAACCAGGCTTGCCGCCGCGGTTCCCAGATAGCTAGACTAGAGCGTCACTCTTGTGACTTCCATCCGCCCGCCGGTCGCGGAAACCACAACATGCATCACCCGCAACCGGCCCGAACTATGTCCATAACGGAGCAACTACTACATGACAATCGCAACGACCGAAAAGGCAACCAAGCAGGTCGCCATCAATGACATCGGATCTGCTGAAGACTTCCTCGCCGCGGTCGAAAAGACTCTGAAATTCTTCAACGACGGAGACCTCATCGAAGGCACCGTCGTGAAGATCGACCGCGACGAGGTCCTCCTCGACGTCGGTTACAAGACGGAGGGCGTCATCCCTTCGCGTGAACTCTCCATCAAGCACGATGTCGACCCGACCGAGGTCGTTCAGGTCGGTGACTTGGTCGAGGCCCTCGTCCTCCAGAAGGAAGACAAAGAAGGCCGCCTCATCCTCTCCAAGAAGCGTGCTCAGTACGAGCGTGCCTGGGGCGACGTCGAGAAGATCAAGGACGCCGACGGCGTGGTGACCGGTTCGGTCATCGAGGTCGTCAAGGGTGGCCTCATCGTCGACATCGGACTCCGCGGCTTCCTCCCGGCTTCGCTCATCGAGCTCCGCCGCGTGCGCGACCTGACCCCGTACCTGGGCCAGGAGATCGAGGCGAAGATCCTCGAGCTCGACAAGAACCGCAACAACGTCGTTCTGTCGCGCCGCGCCCTGCTCGAGCAGACGCAGTCCGAGAGCCGCACCACCTTCCTCAACAACCTCCAGAAGGGGCAGGTCCGCAAGGGCGTCGTCTCGTCGATCGTCAACTTCGGTGCGTTCGTCGACCTGGGCGGCGTCGACGGCCTCGTGCACGTCTCCGAGCTCTCCTGGAAGCACATCGAGCACGCCTCCGAGGTCGTCGAGGTGGGCCAGGAAGTCACCGTCGAGATCCTCGAGGTCGACCTCGACCGCGAGCGCGTGTCGCTCTCGCTCAAGGCCACCCAGGAAGACCCGTGGCAGGTGTTCGCCCGTACCCACGCCATCGGCCAGGTCGCGCCCGGAAAGGTCACCAAGCTGGTGCCGTTCGGTGCGTTCGTCCGCGTCGCCGAGGGCATCGAGGGTCTGGTGCACATCTCCGAGCTCTCCGGCAAGCACGTCGAGCTCGCCGAGCAGGTCGTGTCGGTCGGCGACGAGGTGTTCGTCAAGGTCATCGACATCGACCTCGAGCGTCGCCGCATCTCGCTGAGCCTCAAGCAGGCCAACGAGGGTGTCGACCCCGAGGGCACCGAGTTCGACCCGGCTCTCTACGGCATGCTCACCGAGTACGACGACCAGGGCAACTACAAGTACCCCGAGGGCTTCGACCCGGAGACCAACGAGTGGAAAGAGGGCTTCGACACCCAGCGCGAGGCATGGGAGCAGCAGTACGCTGAGGCCCAGGCTCGCTGGGAGGCGCACAAGAAGCAGGTCGCCACGTCGGCCGCCGAGGCGCTCAACAGCGACATCCCGTCGGGCTCCAACTCGTTCTCGAGCGAGTCGGCCGGCGCCGGCACCCTCGCCGACGACGAGACCCTCGCCGCCCTGCGCGAGAAGCTCAGCTCCAACAGCTGATCACTTCGCGCACACCGCGTCACACGGATGGCCGTCCCTTCGGGGGCGGCCATCCGTCGTTTCGCCGCTCCGTCCGACGTGGGCCGAGGAAAGCGGATGCGGGCTGCCGATAGCATGGGCAGGTGTTCGTCATCGCGCTCACCGGCGGCATCGGCGCCGGAAAGTCCACCGTCGCCGCCCGACTCCGCGAGCACGGAGCAACCGTGGTCGACGCGGACCAGCTGGCGCGTGAGGCCGTCGAACCCGGCACGCCCGCCCTGGCCGCCATCCGGAACCGCTTCGGCGCGTCCGTCATCTCCGACGACGGCACCCTGAATCGGCCGGCCCTCGGTGCGATCGTGTTCGCCGACAAGGTCGCATTGAGCGACCTGAACGGAATCACGCATCCGGCCGTCGGCCACCTCACCAACCAGCGCATCCGGGAGGCCGCCGCGGCGGATCCCCAGGGTGTCTTCGTGTACGACGTGCCGCTCTTCGCCGAATCGGGCGGGCGGCGCAACGGCCTGTTCGAGTATGTGATCGTGGCCGACGCACCGGCCGCGACCCGGCTCGAGCGACTGGTCGACATCCGGGGGATGAGTCGCGAGGAGGCCGCGCGCCGCATCGAC
This sequence comes from Herbiconiux sp., assembly GCF_004297105.1. Classification (GTDB taxonomy): domain Bacteria; phylum Actinomycetota; class Actinomycetes; order Actinomycetales; family Microbacteriaceae; genus Herbiconiux. The sequence continues at coordinate 121,068 of NZ_SCVE01000020.1, read as the reverse complement.
TCGCAGTCGAGCGACGAGGAGCGGCGCGCGCTGGCCGATGTGGTGATCGACACCGGGGGCACGCTCGACGAGACCCTCGCCCAGGTCGACGCGCTCTGGCCGGCGCTGCGTGAGCGGGCGGCGGGGAGCATCCGGTGACCTCCGTCGACCTCAACGCCGATCTCGGCGAGTCGTACGGCACCTGGACGCTCGGCGACGACAGGTCGATGCTCGGCCTCGTCACGAGCGCCAACGTCGCCTGCGGCTTCCACGCCGGTGACCCCGCTCACCTCCTCGAGACCCTCCGCCTCGCCGCGGCCCATCGCGTCGACGTGGGCGCCCAGGTGTCCTACCCCGATCTGCGTGGTTTCGGCCGTCGCGATCTCGATCTCCCCGCCGCCGACCTCACGGCCGACATCATCTACCAGATCGGCGCTCTGCAGGCTCTCGCCACCGTGGCCGGCACCCGCGTGCGCTACGTCAAGCCGCACGGCGCCCTCTACAACCGAATCGTGCACGACGAGCGACAGGCGGCCGCCGTGGTCGAAGCGGTCGTCGCCCTGGACCCGGCGCTGGCGCTGGTCGGACTGCCCGACTCCGAGGTGGGGCGCCTTGCCGAGGCCGAAGGCCTTCGTTTCGTGCCAGAGGCTTTCGCCGACCGGGCCTATCGCGCCGACGGCACCCTGGTCTCCCGCACGGAGGCCGGCGCCGTGCTGCACGACCGCGACGAGATCGCCGAGCGGATGCTGCGCCTCGCCGCCGAGGGTGTGATCACGTCGATCGACGGCACCGACATCGCGCTCTCCGCCGAGACCATCTGCGTGCACGGCGACACCCCGGATGCCGTCGGCATCGCGCGGGCCGTGCGCGAGGCGTTGGCCGCATCCGGACTCACGATCACCTCCTTCTCGGAGCACTGATGCTTCGCGGGGTATCGCCGCTTCGCGGGGCACCCTTCCTTCGAGGGGCACCCGTACTTCGCGGGGCACCCGTCCTTGTCGGAGCACTGCTGCCCGGCGGCCGACGATGAGCTCCGCGCAGGCGCTGCCGGCCGAGGCGCCGGGTCTCCGCATCCTGGCGGTGGGGGAGTCGGCGGTGCTGGCCGAGTGCACGGAGCCCGGCCGCTTCCTGCCGCTGTACACACGGATGCGGCACGCGGCAGTCCCGGGCGTGGTCGACCTCGTTCCGGCAGAAGTGACCCTGCTCGTGGCCTTCGACCCGGCCGTGACCACGCGCGCACGGATCATCGAGGCTGTCGAGGCGGCCGCCGCCCAGTCGTCCACCGTGCACGGTATCGTCGTCGACGTCCGCACCCGGCGGCACGCTGTCGTCGACATCGCTGTTCGCTACGACGGCCCTGATGTCGGGGATGTCGTCCGGTCCCTCGGCCTGGCCGGCATCGATGAGCTCATCGAGCTGCACACCCAGCAGCTCTGGACCGCCGCCTTCCTCGGTTTCGCCCCGGGCTTCGCCTACCTCCGCGGCGAACACGACCGACTCGACCTCCCGCGCCGCGCGACCCCGCGAACCACGGTCCCGGCAGGTGCGGTCGCCCTCGCCGCCGGCTACTGCGGCATCTACCCTCGGCCGTCGCCGGGCGGATGGCATGTGATCGGCACCACCCCCGCACCGCTCTGGGATGCCGCGCGCGAACCTGCATCGCTCCTCGAACCCGGCAGCCGCGTGAGGTTCCACCGTGCAGGATGAGCCGGCGTTCGACATCCTCGCGACAGGACCGCTCTCGCTGCTCGAGGACGACGGGCGCGCAGGATGGGCACACCTCGGCGTCACCGCATCCGGGGCCGCGGATCGCGGAGCCTACCGCGCCGCCAACAGGCTGGTCGGCAATCGGCCGGGAGCCGCGTGCATCGAGACGGTGCTCGGCGGGCTGACGGTTCGGGCGCGGCGCACTCTGCTGGTTGCGACTGCGGGGGCGGGCGCATCCGTGACCGTTCGACCAGGGCCGGCACCGTCGACCTCGACCGGGACCGCATCGTCGGCCTCGGCAAGGCGACTCGTCGACAACGACACACTCCGCGGTCGACACGCAGCACCTGCAGGCGAAGAGGGCGGGCACGCGCTGCTCGAGCGCCATCATCCGCCCGGCCACTCGCTCACCCTGTTCTCCGGCGACGTGCTCACCGTGGAGCAGCCCGCTGCGGGCCTCCGGACCTACGTGGCCGTGCGCGGCGGCTTCGACGCCGTACGCGTGCTCGGCAGTCGCTCGAGCGATGTCCTGAGCGGCCTGGGACCAGCCGCACTTCGACCGGGCGATGTCCTCCAGCTCGCGGATGACGCGGGCGAGTGGCCGGCGGCCGACTTCGTGCGCCCACCGATCGCGCCTCTCCCGCTCCGTCTCCGGCGCGGCCCGCGCGACGACTGGTTCGGCGATCAGGGCTGGGCGGCTCTCCTCGAGACGACGTGGACCGTCAGCGCCGACTCGAACCGTGTCGGCGTACGCCTGGAGTCACCGGATGGCGTCGCCCGCCTTGCCCCCTTCGCGCACCGCGAGCTGGCGAGCGAGGGAATGGTGGCAGGCGCCATCCAGATCCCCCCGAGCGGTCTCCCGGTCATCTTTCTGCGCGACCACCCGGTCACGGGCGGCTACCCGGTGATCGCCGTGCTGACGGATACCGCAATCGACGCGGCATCCCAACTCCGCCCCGGCGACCCGGCGCGATTCACGGACCAACGCTGACCTCCAACGCACAGAGCGAGAGGGACCGACCCCTCATACGGCGTCGATCTCCTCGCTCTGTGCCACCCGGCTTGCGACGGCCTCCGGGCAGCAAGGTTCGACTATTCAGCCCAGCCGCCGAGACTCCAATTGGCCATCTGTTGTCGCGCGTTCGTTGCGACCAGGGGGCCTCTGGCCGGGAGGCTCAGTTGCGAGCGTGCTTCTGTCGGATCCAGATGACGGAGGCAAGCCCCAGAAGCATCGTGACCAGGGCGAGTCCACCGAAGGTGACCGAGGTCGATACATCCTGCCCAGTGTTCGCAAGGCGGTTGCCCGCTTCGACGGAACCCTGTTCGCCGGTTCCCGATCCGTGCCCGCTGCCAGCCGTTGCCATCGTCGAGGGAGCGGGCGTCGGAGTGGGAGTCGGAGCCTCCTTGACATGGAGGACGTAGTCGCTCTGCGCCGCAGGTAGAGCGCCGTTGAATGCCGACACAGAGAAGACGATGTCACCGGCAGTCGTGGGCGTCCCGGTGAGCAGGCCGGTGTCTGCGTTGAGGTTGAACTGACCGCCGAGCGGCAAGTTGCTCGCGAACACGGGAGTCGGTCGACCAGTGGCGGTGAATTGGAATGTGTAAGGGACACCGATTGTAGCCTCGGGCGGCATACCCGACGTGATCATTGGGGGCACCAGAGGGACACCATCGACACGTGACACCGTGTCATCGGCCGAGTTGGCGGTGAGAACGGTGCGCGCCGCCGAACCGGAATCCACTGCGATCCCTCGAGGGCCGGCTCCAACAGAGAACGTGGTGACGACCGGCACTGCAAGAGTGCCGTCGAAGTGCGACACGCGATTCGAATTGAGCTCGCTCACGTAGACCTCGCCTGATTCAGGATCCGCCGCTATGCCCGCCGGAGCGAGCACCCCGGTGATCGTGCTCACAGCCGGCGAGGACGACAGCCCATCGAAGGCGTAGAGCAGGTTGTCCGTGCTGTCGGTGACGAAGACCCGGTGGGAGTTGGAATGCACGGCGATCGAACCAGCATTCGCAACGCCCGTGATTGTTGCAACGGTCGGCGCCGTGGTCGCGCCTGTGCCGCTGAATACAGAGATCGTGCCCGCAGATGCGCTGGAGACGAAGACAGTTTGAGTTCCGCGGTCGATGCCGATGCCGACCGGTCCGGCTCCGACCGACGCGTAATTGTCGACAGCCGTCGCGGGATCGAAGCCGACGAAGCGAGAGACCGTGGACGAGCCGTAGTTCGCAACGAATACCTTGCCGGATATCTGGTCGACAGCGATGCCATTCGGATTCGCCCCGACCGGAATCGTACGGAGGACCGTCGGCATGGCCGCAGCGGTATCGATCACCGCGACCTGGTTCATCGTAGGGAGGGTGACGAAGGCCAGATGACGTCCTGAGTCCACAGCCACTGCGCTCGGTGATGCGCCGACGGCGATCGTGGCGGCCGTAGGCGAAACGGCTGATGCATCGAAATAGGAAACCGTGGTCGCCAGCGAGTTCGCGACGAAGACGCGATGGTTCGACGCATCGACATCGAGCGTGACCGGCCGCGCCCCGACCGCCACCGGAGACGCCGCGCTGGCTGCTATCGATACTCCGAAGGTGGACACGGTGACGGCTGCCACGGCACAGCCGATAGCGACGATTCGGGCGCGAATGAGGTTTGCTCGCTTTAGGCTCATGAGGTCACGCTAGTCGGAATCCCAATGCAGAGCAAATCTCAGTTCCGCATCAGCCGAAGAGCATCGCCGCTTCCTCGTAGCGGTGCTGCGGAACGGTCTTGAGCTTGCCGAGCGCATCCTCGAACGCCACCGTGATGATGTCGGTGCCCTGGAGCGCCACCATGCGGCCCCACGCGCCGTCCTGCACGATGTCGGAGGCCGCCATGCCGAGCCGGGTGGCCAGCACCCGGTCGAAGGCGGTGGGAACACCACCGCGCTGGATGTGGCCGAGGGTCGTGGCGCGGGTCTCGATGCCCGTGAGCTCCTCGATCATGGGGGCGAGACGCTCGCCGATGCCGCCCAGGCGCGGGCGGCCGAAGGCGTCCAGGCCTCGCTCCGAGTGGGCGTCGTCGGCGTGGTCGGGTTTGAAGCCCTCCGCCACCACGACGAGCGGGGCGCGACCACGGTCGGCGGCGCTTCTGACCCATGCGGCCACCTGCTCGAGGCTCGTGGTCTGCTCCGGGATGAGGATGGCGTGCGCGCCCGCGGCCATACCGGAGTGCAGCGCGATCCAGCCGACATGCCGGCCCATGACCTCGGCCACCATGCAGCGGCTGTGCGAGTCGCCGGTGGTGCGCAGGCGATCCATGGCCTCGGTGGCGATCTCCACGGCGGTGTCGAAGCCGAAGGTGTAGTCGGTGGCGTCGAGGTCGTTGTCGACGGTCTTGGGAACGCCCACGATCTTGAGGCCCGCATCCGTCAGCCGCTTCGCCGCGGCGAGGGTGCCTTCGCCGCCGATCGCCATGATGGCGTCGATGCCGTTGGCGTCGAGCATCTCCTGGATGCGCTCGGGCCCGCCATTGCCTTCGAACGGGTTGGTGCGCGAGGTGCCGAGGATGGTGCCGCCCTGCTTGGCGATGCCGCGCACGTCGCTGCGCTCGAGCGGTCGCACGTCGCCGTTCACGACCCCGCGCCAGCCGTCTTTGAAGCCGACGAACTCCTGGCCGTTGATCTCGGTGCCCTTCAGCACGGCACCGCGGATGACCGCGTTCAGACCGGGGCAGTCGCCGCCTGACGTGAGGATTCCAATACGCATCTGATGTCTACCTCGTGTGGTGGTGGGTGAGGTTGCTCCGCTCGGCATCACGCTCTGAGCGAGCACCGACGCTGGTGTCGGTGGTGCTCCCTAAACTTAACGCATGGAACCCACTCGCTCTGTACACCCGTTCGAGGTCATCAGTGAATACACGCCGAGTGGCGACCAGCCGGCGGCCATCGCCGAGCTGGCCGGGCGTATCAACGCGGGTGAGACGGATGTCGTGCTGCTCGGCGCAACGGGTACGGGCAAGTCGGCCACCACCGCGTGGCTCATCGAGCAGGTGCAGCGCCCCACTCTCGTGCTGGCGCACAACAAGACGCTGGCCGCCCAGCTCGCGAACGAGTTCCGCGAGCTGATGCCCAACAACGCGGTCGAGTACTTCGTGTCGTACTACGACTACTACCAGCCCGAGGCCTATGTGCCGCAGACCGACACCTTCATCGAGAAGGACTCGTCGATCAACGAGGAGGTCGAACGCCTCCGGCACTCCACCACGAACTCGCTGCTCTCGCGGCGCGACGTCGTCGTCGTGTCGACCGTGTCGTGCATCTACGGCTTGGGCGCACCGGAGCAGTATCTCAACGCGATGATCGCGCTGCAGGTCGGCGACAAGGTCGACCGCGACTGGCTCATCCGGCGCTTCGTCTCGATGCAGTACCAGCGCAACGACGTCGACTTCTCGCGCGGCAACTTCCGGGTGCGCGGCGACACCATCGAGATCATCCCGATGTATGAGGAGTTGGCCATCCGCATCGAGATGTTCGGCGATGAGATCGAGGGTCTGTACGCGCTGCATCCGCTCACCGGCGACATCGTGAAGAAGATGGAGGCGGTCTCGGTGTTTCCGGGCTCGCACTACGTGGCCGACACGAACGTGATGCACCGGGCGATCGAGACCATCCAGACCGAGTTGCACGACCGGCTCGCCGTGCTGGAGCGCGAAGGCAAGCTGCTCGAAGCCCAGCGGCTCCGGATGCGCACCACCTTCGATCTCGAGATGATGCAGCAGATCGGCTTCTGCTCGGGCATCGAGAACTACTCCCGGCACATCGACGGCCGCCAGCCCGGCGAGGCGCCGCACTGCCTCATCGACTTCTTCCCCGACGACTTCCTGGTGGTCATCGACGAGTCGCACGTCACCGTGCCGCAGATCGGGGCGATGTACGAGGGCGACTCCTCGCGTAAGCGCACCCTGGTCGACCACGGTTTCCGGCTGCCCAGCGCTCTCGACAACCGTCCGCTGAAGTGGAACGAGTTCAAGAACCGGGTGGGCCAGACGGTGTACCTGTCGGCCACGCCCGGCAAGTACGAGATGGGCATCGCCGATGGTGTGGTGGAGCAGATCATCCGCCCCACCGGCCTCATCGACCCGACGCTGATCGTGAAGCCGTCGAAGGGTCAGATCGACGACCTGCTCGAAGAGATCCGCATCCGTGCCGCGAGAGACGAGCGCGTGCTGGTCACCACTCTCACCAAGAAGATGGCCGAAGAACTCACCGACTACCTCACCGAGGCGGGCGTGCGGGTGCGCTACCTGCACTCCGACGTCGACACCCTGCGGCGCGTCGAACTGCTCACCGAGTTGCGGATGGGCGTCTACGACGTGTTGGTGGGCATCAACCTCTTGAGGGAGGGGCTCGACCTGCCCGAGGTGTCGTTGGTGGCGATCCTGGATGCCGATAAGGAGGGCTTCCTCCGGTCGTCGACGTCGCTCATCCAGACCATCGGCCGTGCCGCACGGAATGTGTCGGGCGAGGTGCACCTCTACGCCGACAAGATGACCGACTCGATGCGTCTCGCGATCGACGAGACCGATCGTCGCCGTGAGAAGCAAGTGGCCTACAACACCCTGCACGGCATCGACCCGCAGCCCCTCCGTAAGAAGATCGCCGACATCACCGAGGCCCTGGCCCGCGAGGGTGCCGACACGGCAGAGCTGCTGCGCGACCGTTCGGGCCGAGGCAAGAAGAGCCCCACGCCGAACCTCCGTCGCGAGGGCATCGCCGCGGCCGGCGCGAACGACCTCGAGTCGATCATCGCCGACCTCAACGGCCAGATGCTCGAAGCCGCCGCCGAGCTCAAGTTCGAGCTCGCAGGCCGCCTCCGCGACGAGGTCGCCGAACTCAAGCGCGAACTCCGCCAGATGGAGAAGGCAGGCCACATCTCCTGACGGGGTGCCCGATGGGCAGGAGGACTGAGGACAGAGAATGACGTGCCGTGCGGGACTGCTGCCTGTCGCTCAGGCAAATGGTCTGATTCAGTACCAGGACTCGTATCCATTGATGAGGAACGCATCGGGGGCAACCTGTACTAGAAGGTCGGGCAGGACGATCAGCAGAGACGTCAATCCCAATGCAATCGCGACATAGGCAGTCGCGTTGCGATGGGCTGTGACGAGGGCGATGAGCCCGAGCACGATCGCGGCCACGCCAAAGGTGAACGCCAGAGGAGTCGTCACGACCGAGATCTGAAAGCACACCGCGAACATCGTCACGATGAAGTACAGGGGCGGAAAGTCGATACCTTGACCCAATCCCGCGTAAATCGCATAGATCAGCAGCGTAGGCGTCGCCAGCGCGAGCGCAGGCACGGCACACCACGCCGCGGCAGCACGGACCCCTCGTGCCATCCTTGCCCCCGGCCTCTCTGGAGAGTACGGAGAGGAGATCCAAAGTTCATTTCTCTGAGCCATACTCATATACTATCGCGCGCCGGCAATCGATATTGTCCGCACTCGGGCGCCACGGTCGCAGTGTTCTCCTCCCGATTTGGCCCCGCCTCGTGGCCAGTCAGACCACCATTGAGCCGGACAGGATAAGCGCCCAGCCCACCCAGGGGATCAGGCTCACGACACAGGCAGCTACTGCGAGAACGATGCCGGCAACCGCGCACCGAGCGGCCGACCGTCGCATCAGAGCGACGAGGCCGAAAGCGATGCCGGCGAGAGCCACGGCGAAGGCTCCGATGGCGTATGGCGGCGCCCCATAAATCGCGATTCCGAGCAGACAGCTGGGAACCAGGGCCGGTACCCACTCCGTCATCTTCGGGGGTGAGAACACTGCGAGCGTCAAGAGACTTGGAAGGCCGAGGAGGGCGGCCACGACCCCGAGAACGAGTGCCGCATTCGCCTGCGCCGAGCGGCCTGGAGCGGTGATCTGTGAGGACATGTACTGAGCATTCGTCACGTCAACCCACCAGCTCTGTCATGACCACAAGGAGAGGAGGTCTGCCCAGCGCCAGAACACCACGAACGAGCCCGCAGTGAAGAGCAGCGCCGTCGCCGACGGGGCGAGCAGAACGGCCGTCGGCCATACGGAGGCCCGCCCGCCACGAGCCGCGAAGATGCCGGCAATGAGGCCGCTGCCCGCGAGAAGCAGAACCGAACCGGCATCGAAGAGCCAGTTGCTCATCCCATCCATGACGAAAGGCGAGACAGCCATAGCGGTGTAGACGTTTCCGCCATGTGAGGCCATGATCGCCAGTGTTCCTGCACCAATCGGTCGGACAGCGAAAAGCAAGAGTGCAGCGACGCCGAACGCCAAGGCAAGCGGTGTTGTTGCGGATCTACGGGGCGAGTCCACTAGTGTATGAGTCATACTCACATTATTATTGCGAATTCGATCTCGACGAGAACGACAGGCGGGCGGGTTCGGAAATCGCACCGAGAGCGCGACCCGTTCGGCTGGTCTGGGGATGTTGCCCAGAGCGTAATCGGGGGCCGGTGTCGGTGGGTCGACATAGACTTTCGGGGTGTCGATTTCGAGCGTAGATTCCGTTGATTCCATCGCCCCCCAGCCCTCCCACAGCACCCCGGTGACCAGCCCCGCCGCGGCCCTCCGCCACGGCGCGAGCGGCAAGCTGAGCGTGCACGGAGCCCGGGTGCACAACCTGCGCGACGTCGACATCGAGATCCCCCGCGACTCGCTCGTGGTGTTCACCGGCCTCTCCGGTTCGGGCAAGTCGAGCCTGGCGTTCGACACCATCTTCGCCGAAGGCCAGCGCCGCTACGTCGAGAGCCTCAGCGCCTATGCGCGTCAGTTCCTCGGCCAGGTCGACCGGCCCGACGTCGATTTCATCGAGGGCCTCAGCCCCGCGGTCTCCATCGACCAGAAGTCCACCAACAGAAACCCACGCTCCACGGTGGGTACCATCACCGAGATCTACGACTACATGCGTCTGCTCTGGGCGCGCATCGGTATCGCCCACTGTCCCGTGTGCGGTGAGCGCATCTCCGCACAGACGGTGCAGCAGATCGCCGACCAGCTCATGGAACTCGAGCCGGGCATCCGCTATCAGGTTCTGAGCCCGGTGGTGTCGCAGAAGAAGGGCGAGTTCGTCGACCTCTTCAAGGAGCTCAGCGCCAGCGGTTACTCGCGCGCCCTCGTCGACGGCGACACGATCCAGCTCGCCGAGCCGCCGAAGCTCAAGAAGCAGTTCAAGCACGACATCTCCGTGGTCGTCGACCGGCTCGTGGCCGGCCCCGACATCCTGGGCCGCCTCACCGACTCCCTCGAGACAGCGCTGCGCCTCACCGACGGCCTCGTGCAGGTCCACTTCGTCGACGAGAACGGTCCGGAGGCCTGGCAGACCTTCTCCGAGAAGCTCAGCTGCCCCAACCAGCACCCCATCCAGCTCACCGAGATCGAACCGCGCACGTTCTCGTTCAACGCACCGTTCGGCGCCTGCCCCGAATGCTCCGGACTCGGCACGCGCATGTCCGTCGACCAAGACCTCCTCCTCGGCGACGAAGACCTCAGCATCAACGACGGCGTCATCATCCCCTGGACCACGCAGGGCAAGGGCCTCTTCCAGTACTACGAGAAGCTGCTCGACGGCCTCGCCCGCGACCTCGACTTCTCGCTCAACACCCCGTGGAAGAAGCTGAAGCCCGACGTGCAGGAGGCGATCCTGCGTGGCAACAACTTCGAGGTCAAGGTCAAGTGGAAGAACCGGTACGGCCGTGAGATGAGCTACACCTCCGGCTTCGAGGGCGTGATGCCGTACATCGAGCGCCAGTTCCTCCAGGCCGAGTCCGACTCGCAGCGCGCCCGCTGGGGCGAGTACCTCCGCGAGGTGCCCTGCCCGGTCTGCGACGGCAAGCGTCTCAAACCCGAGGTGCTCGCGGTCACCGTCAACGACCTCAGCATTGCGGATGTCTCGCTCCTCAGCCTCAGCGATGCCCAGCAGTTCATGGGCACACTGACTCTCACCGACCGTGAGGCCATGATCGCCGCGCAGGTCCTGCGCGAGATCCGGGCCCGTCTCGACTTCCTCATCGAGGTCGGCCTCAGCTACCTCGACCTCGCGCGCGCCGCCGGCTCGCTGTCGGGTGGCGAGGCCCAGCGCATCCGTCTCGCCACGCAGATCGGGTCAGGTCTCACCGGCGTTCTCTACGTTCTCGACGAGCCGAGCATCGGCCTCCACCAGCGCGACAACCGCCGCCTCATCGAGACGCTGGTGAAGCTCAAGAGCCTGGGCAACACGCTCATCGTGGTGGAGCACGACGAAGACACCATCCGCACCGCCGACTGGATCGTCGACATCGGCCCGGGCGCCGGCGTCAACGGCGGCCGGGTGGTGCACTCGGGTCACTACGACGAGCTGCTGGCGAACACCGAATCACTCACGGGCGACTACCTGTCGGGTCGCAAATCGATCGCGGTCCCCACGAAGCGCCGCCCCATCGACCGCAAGCGCATGATCTCGGTGCAGGGCGCCGAGGCCAACAACCTCAAGAACGTCACCGCCGACTTCCCCCTCGGCACCTTCACCGCCGTCACCGGGGTGAGCGGTTCGGGCAAGTCGAGTCTCGTGAACGACATCCTGTACCGGGTGCTCGCGAACAAGCTCAACGGCGCCCGAAAGCTCCCGGGCAAGCACAAGCGCATCACCGGGCTCGAGAACCTCGACAAGGTGGTGCATGTCGACCAGAACCCGATCGGCCGCACTCCGCGTTCCAACCCGGCCACCTACACGGGGGTGTTCGACCGCATCCGCAACCTGTTCGCCGAGACCGCCGAGGCCAAGGCGCGCGGCTACCTGGCCGGCCGGTTCTCGTTCAACGTCAAGGGAGGCCGCTGCGAGGCGTGCTCCGGTGACGGCACCATCAAGATCGAGATGAACTTCCTGCCCGATGTCTACGTCGCCTGCGAGGTGTGCGGGGGAGCGCGGTACAACCGCGACACCCTGAGCATCCACTACAAGGGCAAGAACATCGCCGAAGTTCTCGACATGCCCATCTCCGAAGCTGCCGACTTCTTCGAACCGATCTCAGCCATCCACCGCTTCCTCAAGACCCTCGTCGAGGTCGGTCTCGGCTACGTGCGACTCGGCCAGAGCGCCACCACGCTCTCGGGCGGTGAGGCCCAGCGCGTCAAGCTGGCCACGGAGCTGCAGCGCCGGTCGAACGGCCGCAGTGTGTACGTTCTCGACGAGCCCACGACAGGGCTGCACTTCGAAGACGTGCGCAAGCTCCTGCTCGTGCTCAACGGATTGGTCGAGAAGGGCAACACGGTCATCGTCATCGAGCACAACCTCGACGTCATCAAGTCGGCCGACTGGCTGATCGACCTGGGGCCCGAGGGCGGTTCCGGCGGCGGCACGATCATCGCCAGCGGAACTCCCGAGAAGCTCGCCACGGTCGAGGCCAGTCACACGGGTCACTTCCTGCGCGAGATCCTCCCGGTGCCGGTCAAGAAGCGGTGACCCGGCACTAGCTCGAGCGCGCCGCGCGCCCGCACGGGACTGCGCGGCGCGCGGGGCGGATCAGCGCAGGCGCAACGGCGACAGCAAACGGTCGGCCTCGCCCACATCGATGCCCGCCGACGCGCCCACACATCGGGGCAACACCTGATCCGACGACTCGACGATCCGCTCCAACCGCACCACGAGGCGGCGCACGTCATCCTGCCCGTAGCGGTAGAGAACCTCGTCTCCGACGTCGACGAAGAGTTCGCCGAGTTCCACCTCGTCCTCGTCGAGGGCGTCCTCCACGGCCAGCCCCTCGAGCAGATCGACGGTGGTGAGCACGGTGCCCGGCTCATCGGCGAGCGTGAATTCGTGGGGATCGGAATCGGACCAGTCGAATGCGAGCTGCAGCGCGAGATGCAGCTCACCGAAGTCCGCGTCGGCGGCGAACAGCAGGCGGCGCCACTCCGCCGGTTTCGTGTCGGCGATGGTCGCCTTCACCTGCAGGGCTGTGCCGTCCGGATGCGGATTCGCCTCGTCGTCCGTCAGCAGACCCCACTCTTCCGCGAGGTCGATGAGCGCGTCGGCCAGCGCGGGCCGGAGGCCGGGCGCGGCGATCAATCGATCCGCGTCCTCATCCACGCCCGGCTGCAGGATTCCGTCGAACTCGAATCCCGCCAGAATCCTGTCGGTGGCAGGTCGAGCCTCGCGCGCCTCCGCTGCGGTCACGCCCGCCGCGACATCGAGCATCTCCTCGACCCGCGCGGTCGAGAGCCCGGGGAGCAGCGCCGGGTAGGCGGCCACACTGAGCACTCCGAGCACCCTCTCGAGGGCGAGCGCGCCGGAGACAGTCGAACTGTCCGCCCCCTCGTCGAGCACGGTGCGGAGGTGGTCGGCCAGCTCCTGCGACGAACGGATGCGGGCGGTGAGCGCCTCGAACGCGGCGCGCTCGATCTCGGCGGGAACATCATCGATGTCGTTGAGGGCATCGAGAAGATACGGGAGCAGTCCCGTGGTGAGCTCGTAGGCGCGCTCCAGCACGTCGGCACTCTGTGCGATCTGGGCGTCGGTGCCCGGCCAGGAGCCCGTCTCCACGGCGAAGTCGAGGTAGTGCTCGAGGGCGTCGAGAAGCTGCGGCCGCAGCGCTTCGAGCTCGAGATCACCGTCGAGGCTCGCCACCAGGTTCTCCAACACCTCCGCGGTCGGCGTCCGGAGCGCGCCGTTCGTGACCTCGAACATCGTGCCCAGCAGCGGGGTCAGCTCGTCGGCTGCGGCGTGCTCGGGATCGTCACCCGCATGCCGCTTGTACCAGCCCGTGAAGGCGATCAGCAGTGCCCTGGTAGCCGTATCCATCGTGCATCCTTCTCGTCTCGGTGGGTGCGAACCCGCTCGCGTCCGCTCAGCGCGCACCCGCACACCGATCGTACGGGCATCGATGTCGGCGCCGGATGCGAGAATTGAACCAACCATGGCAGACACCGTTTCCTACCGGCCCAAGGCCGGCGAGATCCCCACGCAGCCCGGCGTGTACCGCTTCAAAGACGCATCCGGCCGGGTGCTCTACGTCGGCAAGGCGAAGAACCTCCGCGCTCGGCTCAGCAACTACTTCGCACCGCTGCGCAGCCTGCACGAACGCACCCGCCGCATGGTCACATCGGCCGCGGGGGTCGAGTGGACCGTCGTGGCCACCGATGTCGAGTCACTCCAGCTCGAGTACACCTGGATCAAGGAGTTCAACCCGCCGTTCAACGTCAAGTTCCGCGACGACAAGACCTACCCCTTCATGACGGTCACGCTGGGCGACGAAGCACCGCGCGTGATGGTGACCCGAAACCACCGCATCAAGGGCGCCCGCTACTTCGGCCCCTACCCCAAGATCTGGGCGGTGCGAGACACGATCGACCTCATGATCAAGGCGTTCCCCATCCGCACCTGCTCCGATTCGAGCTACAAGCACGCCATGCAGACGGGGCGGCCCTGCTTTCCCGGCCAGATCGGTCGCTGCGGCGGTCCGTGCTCGGGCAAGGTCACCGTCGAGGAGCACCGCGAGATCGTGAACGACTTCGTGGCCTTCATGGCGGGTGGCGACAAGCGATTCGTCACCGCGGCCACGAAGAAGATGCGAGCAGCGGCCGAGCGGCAAGACTACGAGGCCGCGGCGAAGTACCGCGACCAGCTCCAGGCCCTCGAAGCCGTGCTGGCCAAGAGCGCCGTGGTGTTGCGCGACAAGGTCGACGCCGATCTGTTCGCCATCGAGCACGATGAGCTCGCCGCATCCGTTCAGCAGTTCATCGTGCGCGGGGGGCGCATCCGTGGAGAGCGCTCGTGGACGGTCGACAAGGAGATCGACGTCGACACCGCTGAACTGGTCGACTCGATCCTGCAACAGGCCTACGACGGCGAGGAACCGCCGAAGGAGATCATCGTGCCGGCCCTGCCCGACGACACCGTGGAGCTCGAGTCGTGGCTGGGGGAGCGGCGCCCGAAGCGAGACGGCACGCCCGGCACCGTGAAGCTGCACACCGCCCAGCGCGGCGAGAAGGCGGCACTCATGCAGACCGCCACGATGAACGCGAAGAACAACCTCATGCTCTACAAGACGCGCCGCTCGAGCGACTTCGTGGCGCGCTCGGCGGCACTCACCGACATCCAGGAGGCGCTGGGGATGACGGATGCCCCGCTGCGCATGGAGTGCTTCGACGTGTCGCACCTCGCCGGCACCAACATCGTGGCCTCGATGGTGGTGTTCGAAGACGGCCTGGCCCGCAAAGACCAGTACCGCCGCTTCACGATCGCGGATTCCACCGACGACACCGAGTCGATCTACCAGGTCATCACGCGGCGTCTGGCCTACCTCAAGCCCGACGACGCGCATCCCGACGACCCGGCATCGGATGCCGGTGTCTTCGAGGCGGGCGAGGGTCCGATCGAACCGACGAAGCGCAAGAAGTTCTCCTACCCGCCGAATCTCCTCATCGTCGACGGTGGCCAGCCCCAGGTGAACGCCGCAGCCAAGGCGCTCGAGGAATCGGGCGTGCAGGGCATCTTCCTCGCCGGCATCGCGAAGCGGCTCGAGGAGGTCTGGCTGCCCGACACCGACTATCCGGTGATCCTCCCGCGCGGCAGTGAGGCGCTCTTCATGATCCAGCGCATCCGTGACGAGGCGCACCGCTTCGCCATCACCCACCAGCGGGCCCGGCGCAAACGCGACATCGGTTCCGTGCTCTCCGAGATCCCCGGTCTCGGCCCATCGCGGGTGAAAGAACTGCTTCGGCACTTCGGTTCGGTCGCCGAGCTCAAGAAGGCCGACGTGCCGGCCATCGCCGAGGTCAAGGGCATCGGTCCTCAGCTGGCTCAGACGATCTGCGAAACTCTCGCCCGGTAGGCTTGACTGCACGGTCCGATAACGAAGCGAAAGCGAACGATGGCTCCCGACTCTCCTCAGCAGCAAGAAGTGCTGATCGTCACGGGCATGTCCGGTGCGGGCCGATCGACGGTGGCCAATGCCCTCGAAGACCTCGGCTGGTATGTGGTCGACAACCTGCCGCCGCAGATGCTGCGCCCTCTGGTCGATCTCGCCGAGCACGCCGGCTCCACGCTTCCCCGCATCGCCGCGGTGGTGGATGTGCGCGGGCGCGACTTCTTCTCCGACCTCCAGGAGATCATCCAGGCCCTCCGTGGCGGCATCCAGTTGCGGGTGCTCTTCCTCGAAGCCACCGACCAGGCGCTGGTGCGGAGATTCGAGCAGGTGCGCCGGCCGCATCCGCTCCAGGGAAACGGCACACTGCTCGACGGCATCGGGGCCGAACGCTCTCGCCTCAGCCCCATCCGCGAGTCGGCCGACATCATCATCGACACCTCCGACCTCAACATCCACCAGCTCGCCACCGTGGTGCAGGAGCGGTTCTCCACCGCCGACACCGCTGGCGTGCAGGTCACGGTGATGAGCTTCGGCTTCAAATACGGTGCGCCCACCGATGCCGATGGCATCGCCGACGCGCGGTTCCTGCCGAATCCGTTCTGGGTGCCCGAGCTGCGCGCACACACGGGGCTCGACCCCGAGGTGAGCGAGTACGTTCTGGGTCAGCCCGGGGCCCACGAATTCGTCGAAGCCTATGCGAAGGCGCTCGAACCCGTTCTCGCGGGGTACCAGCGAGAGAACAAGCGCCACGCCACGATCGCCATCGGCTGCACGGGCGGCAAACACCGTTCCGTGGCCATCGCCCGTGAACTGGCCGACCATATCGCCCGCTATCCCGGCGTCGTCGTGAACGTCAAGCATCGCGACCTCGGCCGGGAGTAGCCGGGGCGGGCACCGCTCCACGCATCTCCAGGCACACCGCTCCACGCTCCGCGCAACAGAAGAAGGTTTCAATAGTGGCACTCACTGCCGACGTCAAAGAGGAGTTGGCCCGCGTCTCGGTCAGCAAGACCACCGTGCGGGCCGCCGAGCTCGCGACCGTGCTGCGGTTCGCCGGTGGACTGCACCTCATCTCCTCCCGCATCGCGATCGAAGCAGAGCTCGACAACCCCGACATCGTGAAGCGGGTGCTGCGCGACCTCGCCGAGCTCTACGGAGTGAAGGGCGACGTGTCGATGATCGCGGCCACCGGCATGCGCCGCGAGGGCAGCTACCTGGTCCGGGTACTCGACGGCGGTGAGACCCTCGCCCGCCAGACAGGGCTGCTGGATGCGCGCCGCCGCCCCATCCGCGGCCTCCCGAACCGTCTCACCACGGGCGGTCGTGACGACCTCGCCGCAGTCTGGCGCGGTGCTTTCCTTGCTGCAGGTTCACTCACCGACCCCGGCCGTTCCGCCGCTCTCGAGGTCACCTGCCCCGGCAACGAGGCGGCCATGGCTCTTGTGGGTGCGGCATCCCGGCTCGGAATCTCCACGAAGGCCCGCGAGGTGCGCGGAGTGCATCGCGTCGTCATCCGTGACGGCGAGGCCATCGCCTCGATGCTCGCCATCATGGGTGCCGCGAACACCGTCACCCGCTGGGAGGAGATGCGCCAGCGCCGTGAGGTACGTGCCACCGCGAACCGCCTGGTGAACTTCGATGACGCGAACCTCCGCCGCTCCGCCCAGGCCGCGGTCGCCGCGTGCGCGCGGGTCGAACGGGCCATGGAGATCCTCGGCCCCGACATCCCCGACCACCTGAAGTACGCCGGCGAACTCCGCCTGGCGCACCGCGAATCGAGCCTCGACGAACTCGGCCATCACGCCGACCCGCCCATGACCAAAGACGCGATCGCGGGCCGCATCCGCCGTCTTCTCGCCATGGCCGACAAGCAGGCCGCAGACCTGGGAATCCCCGGTACAGAGGCCAACCTTCCGCCCGACCTCGACGACTGACCCCCGGCGAACGGGAATAGACTGATCAGGTCACTCTCAGCCGCCTTTCAACGGACCGGCGGCCATATTCACGAGGAGAACATTTCAATGGCTGAGTACACCCTGCCTGACCTTCCCTACGACTACGCGGCCCTCGAACCGCACATCAGCGGCAAGATCATGCAGCTGCACCACGACAAGCACCACGCCACCTACGTCGCCGGCGCCAACACCGCCCTCGCCGCCATCAAAGACGCCTCAGACAGCGGCAACCTGGCCGTCATCAACAAGCTCGAGAAAGACCTCGCCTTCAACCTCGGCGGGCACGTGAACCACACCATCTTCTGGACGAACCTCACCCCCGACACTCAGACCCCCGAGGGCGAGCTCGCCGCGGCGATCGACGACGCGTTCGGCTCCTTCGAGAAGTTCCAGGCCGCCTTCACCGCGGTCGCTCTGGGTGTGCAGGGTTCCGGCTGGGCCGTGCTCGGCTACGACGTCATCGGTGGCAACATCACCGTGTTCCAGCTCTTCGACCAGCAGGGCAACATGCCCTTCGGCGTCGTGCCGCTGTTCATGCTCGACGTCTGGGAGCACGCCTACTACCTCGACTACCTGAACGTGCGCGCCGACTACATCAAGGCCGTCTGGAACATCGCCAACTGGTCCAACGTCGCCGAGCGCCTCGCGGCTGCTCGCACGAAGACCGAAGGCCTGCTGGTACTGTCATAACCGACGCGGGATGCCGGGGCCGGTCGAACGGCCGGCCACGGTCATCCTTCTCCACGGCTACCCACCACCCTGCCCAACCGGGCCCCAGCAACAGGAGCAATCTGTGTCTGTAAAGATCGGAATCAACGGCTTCGGCCGCATCGGTCGCAACTTCTTCCGCGCCGCCCTCGCCAAGGGCAGCGACCTCGAGATCGTCGCTGTCAACGACCTCACCGACAACAAGGCGCTCGCGCACCTTCTGAAGTACGACTCCATCACCGGTCGCCTCGACGCCACGGTGGAGCTCGACGGCGACAAGATCGTCGTCAACGGCAAGCCGATCATCGTGCTCGCCGAGCGCAACCCCGCCGACCTGCCCTGGGGCGACCTCGGTGTCGACATCGTCATCGAGTCGACCGGCCGCTTCACCTCCTCCGAAGACGCCCGTGCGCACATCACCGCCGGCGCCAAGAAGGTCATCGTCTCCGCGCCCGCCACGGGCAGCGATGTCGCCACGCTGGTGCTCGGCGTCAACGAGGGCACCTACGACCCCGCCATCCACGACATCATCTCGAACGCCTCGTGCACCACGAACTGCCTCGCGCCGCTCGCCAAGGTGCTGCTCGACAACTTCGGCATCGAGCGCGGTCTCATGACCACGGTGCACGCCTACACCGCCGACCAGAACCTGCAGGACGGCCCGCACAGCGACCTCCGTCGCGCCCGCGGTGCCGCGCAGAACATCATCCCCACGTCGACCGGTGCCGCCAAGGCGCTCGGCCTCGTCATCCCCGAGCTCGTGGGCAAGCTGGATGGCTACGCTCTCCGCGTTCCGGTTCCCACCGGCTCGATCACCGACCTCACCGTCGAGCTGACCAACCCGGCCACGGTCGAGCAGATCAACGCGGCCTACAAGAACGCCGCCGAGGGCGACCTCAAGGGCATCCTGAGCTACACCGAAGACCCGATCGTGTCGAGTGACATCGTCTCCGACCCGCACTCCTCGATCTTCGACGCCGGCCTCACCAAGGTCATCGGCAACCAGGTCAAGGTCGCCTCTTGGTACGACAACGAGTGGGGCTACTCCAACCGTCTCGTCGACATCACCGAGTACGTCGCAGACCGCCTGTAATTGTGCCACCCAGCCGGTGACGCCCCCGGTACCGCATCTCGGTGCGGGCACGGCGTCACCGGCTCTGACTTGAAAGCGATTCTGTGACGCTCCGCACTCTCGACTCTCTCGGATCGCTCGCCGGCAAGCGCGTCATCGTCCGGTGTGACCTCAATGTTCCTGTGAAGGACGGGGTCATCACCGACGACGGACGTGCTCGTGCGAGCGTTCCCACACTGAACACCCTGCTCGAGCAGGGCGCTCGTGTGATCGTCATCAGCCACCTCGGCCGCCCTGACGGTGCCCCCGATGCCAAGTACACCTTGGAGCCGGTGGCCGCCCGTCTGGGCGAGCTCCTCGGCAAGCCGGTCGCCTTCGCCCACGACACCGTGGGAGACGAAGCGACGGCCGCCGTGGAGGCGCTCGGCGACGGAGAGATCGTCGTGCTCGAGAACCTGCGTTTCAACGCGGGGGAGACGAGCAAAGACGAGGCGGAGCGTCACGGTTTCGCCGAGCAGCTCGCCGAGTTCGGAGACGCCTTCGTCTCCGACGGGTTCGGCGTGGTGCACCGCAAGCAGGCGAGCGTCTACGACCTCGCCGAGATCCTGCCGAGCGCGGCCGGTCTCCTCATCGAGACCGAGCTCGACGTGCTCGACCGGCTCACCGAGAACCCCGAACGCCCCTACACGGTGGTGCTCGGCGGCTCGAAGGTCTCCGACAAGCTCGGGGTCATCGGCCACCTCCTCCCGCGGGTGAACACCCTGCTCATTGGTGGCGGAATGCTCTTCACCTTCCTCAAGGCCCAGGGCCACGAAGTGGGCTCCAGCCTCCTCGAAGAAGACCAGCTCGACACCGTGCGCGGCTACCTCGCGAAAGCGGAGGAGCTCGGCGTCACCATCGTGCTGCCCACCGACGTCGTCGTGGCATCCAAGTTCGGCGCTGACGCCGAGGTCGAGATCACCGCCGCGGATTCCATCGAGAAGACCGCGTTCGGAGCATCCGGCCTCGGACTCGACATCGGGCCCGACACGGCAGCCCACTTCGCCGAGATCATCGCCGCGTCGAAGACGGTGTTCTGGAACGGCCCCATGGGCGTGTTCGAGCTCGCCCCGTTCGCCGCCGGCACCAAAGCAGTCGCGCAGGCGCTCACCGAGGTCGACGGCCTCGGAGTCGTGGGTGGTGGCGACTCCGCCGCCGCCGTGCGTGCACTCGGTTTCTCCGACAATCAGTTCGGACACATTTCAACCGGAGGCGGTGCCAGTCTCGAGTTCCTCGAGGGCAAGCGTCTCCCTGGCCTGGAGGTCCTCGGATGGTCCTGAATCGCACCCCTTTCATCGCCGGCAACTGGAAAATGAACCTCGATCACCTTCAGGCGATCGCGTTCGTGCAGAAGCTCGCCTGGTCGCTCGACGACGCGAAGCACAACTACGACGACGTCGAGGTGGCGGTCTTCCCGCCTTTCACCGACCTGCGTTCGGTGCAGACCCTCGTGGCCGCCGACAAGCTTCCCCTGGCCTACGGCGGTCAGGACATCTCGCAGCACGAGTCGGGCGCCTACACCGGTGAGATCTCGGGCGCGTTCCTCGCCCGCCTCGACACCAAGTACGTCATCATCGGTCACTCCGAGCGTCGCACTCTGCACGGCGAGACCGACGAGATCGTCGCCGCCAAGACGAAGGCGGCCATCGGTCACGGCATCGTACCCGTGATCTGTGTGGGGGAGACGGCCGAAGACCTCGAGAAGTTCGGCCCGAGCGCTGTTCCGGCTGCTCAGCTGAAGACCGCCCTCGAGGGCCTCAAGGCCGACGCCGACATCGTGGTGGCCTACGAGCCCGTCTGGGCCATCGGCTCCGGCCAGGCCGCAACTCCCGAGCAGGCCGAGACCGTGTGCGCCGCTCTGCGCGCGGTGATCGCAGAGAGCCTGAGCGCGGATGCCGCCGCCGCCACGCGCATCCTCTACGGCGGCTCCGTGAAGTCGGGCAACATCGCCGGCTTCATGCGCGAGCCGAACGTCGACGGGGCACTCGTCGGCGGGGCAGCCCTCGACATCGCGGAGTTCTCCGCCATCGTGCGCTACCAGAAGCACGTCGGAGTGTAGACTGACCTCTGGTCTTCGGGGGAGCGACTCGTTCTCCCCGCATGTGAAAGGCAAGCAGTGCAAATCCTTCAGGTCATCCTCCAGGTGGTGCTCGGTATCACGAGCCTGCTGCTGACCCTTCTGATCCTGCTCCACAAGGGTCGCGGGGGCGGTCTCTCTGACATGTTCGGCGGCGGCGTCACCTCGAACCTCGGTGCATCAGGTGTCGCAGAGCGCAACCTCAACCGCATCACGGTGATCCTGGGGCTCGTCTGGGTCTCCAGCATCATCATCCTCGGACTCATCACCAAGTTCGACACCGGCATCTAGCCCTTCATCACACGTCAGGGGAGACGAACTATGGCATCAGGAGGAAGCGCGATCCGCGGATCGCGCGTCGGCGCAGGACCCATGGGCGAGCAAGACCGCGGTTTTCACGCGGAGCGCATCCAGGTCTCGTACTGGGACGCACTGGGCAACGAGACCGTTCGGTACTTCGCGGCGAACCTGCCCGACGAGGAGATCCCCGAGACCATCGACTGCCCCACGTCGGGTCTGCCGGCCGGTCGCGACAAGGAGAACCCTCCGTCGGTAGCCAAGCTCGAGCCCTACAAGACGCACCTCGCCTACGTGAAAGAGCGTCGCACCGAGAAAGAGGCCGAGCAGCTCCTCGAAGACGCTCTGCAGCAGCTGCGCGACCGCCGAGGCACCAACGCCTCCTAGGCACGAGAACAATCGTTGAAACCTGAAAGGGATCTGCTCACAACGAGGTGAGCAGATCCCTTTCAGTCGTTAAGCGACTGGATGTCAGTACGAGGGGGCGATAAGCGATTCGGGGACTTCGGCGGCGGCCTCGCTGTCGACGAAGAAGACTGTGCGCTTGCGGCCCTCCGCGCCGGCCACCGGCACCTCGTCGACGCTGGCGCCCGCGAGGGCCAGGCCGATCGCGGAAGCCTTGTCGGCGCCGGCGAGAACCATCCAGATGCGGTCGGCCGAGCGGATGACTGGGAGAGTCAGGCTGAGCCGGTTCGGCGGCGGCTTCGGGGAGTTGCGCACGGGCACGACCGTCGCGTCCGTGATGCGGATCTCGTCATGGCCCGGGAACAGGGAGGCGATGTGCCCGTCGGGCCCTACGCCGAGGAACATGATGTCGAAGCGCGGGAAAGCCGCCCCCTCCGGTGCCGCCGAGGCAAGTTCGGTCGCGTAGACACGCGCTGCCTCATCCAGGTCGGCGATCTCGTCGGAGGCAGGGAACGCGTGCACCTTCGCCGGATCGACCGGAACGTGGTCGAGCAACGCCTCGCGGGCCTGCAGATCGTTCCGGTCGGCATCCGCCTTCGGCACGAACCGCTCATCGCCCCACCAGAAGTGGATGCGCGACCAGTCGATCGTGTGCGAGGCGGCCGAATCGCGGATGGCAGCCAGCACCGCGCTGCCCATCGTGCCGCCGGTCAGCACGATGTGGGCTTCGTCGAACTCATCGAGGATGTCGATGACCTTCGTGATGAAGCGCGCCGCGACCGAGCCGGCCAACGACTCCTTGTCGGGATGAACGAGAACGCGTCGGTCAGTTGTCATAGAGGGCACACCTTCATACGTCAGACCGCGTCGTTGACGCGGGCATCGTTCGTCTCCAGCAATTCGTTCAGACCTTGCGAGATCACTTCACCATACAGGTCGTCGGGGTCGAGTCTGCGCAGCTCCTCCGCGAGGCAGTCGCGGAGGTTGCGCCGGGGGAGTGAGAGGTCGTGCGTGGGCTGGTTCGGCTGGCTGAGCCGGGCCACGTTGGGAACATCTCGCACCAATTCGATCGGGCCGTTCTCGCGGGTGAGAATGACGCCGTGGATGCCGCTCGATCCGTTCGCCGCGCGCGAGAGGAGGCCGTACTTCACCGGCACCTGCAGTTGGTGCCGCAACCAGGCCGCGAGCAGCAACGTCGAGGGGGAGTCGGATGCGCCCGACACCTCGATCGCCGTGACCGGGAGGTAGGGCGGCTGGTCGAGCACGGCGGCGAGCTGAGCCCGCCACAGGGTCAGTCGCGTCCAGGCGAAGTCGGTGTCACCGGGCGCGTAGGTCGCCGAGCGTGCCAGAAGCGCTTCGTAGGGGTTGCTCTGGTTCGAGGAATCCGTGATGCGGCGGGTGGCGATCCGGCCGAGGCTCGACGTTGAGATGTTGTCGGGGGCAGCACCCGGCCACCACACCACGACCGGGGCATCCGACAGCAGCAGGCCCGTGACGAGCCCCTCCTGGTCACTCGCGGCCGCACCGTAGGCACGGAGCACGACGACCTCGCTCGCACCGGCGTCGCCGCCGACACGGATCTGCGCGTCGAGACGCGCACCCCGCCCGGTGGTGAGACCGTCGTTCTCCTGGTCGGTGGAGACCACGATCACGCGCATCGGGTGCTCGCGCGAGGCGTCGTTGGCCGCCTCGATCGCGTCTTCCTCTTCACCCAGCGAGGTGACGATCACGAGGGTGAGTACGCGGCCGAGGGCCACCGCTCCGCCCTCTTCACGGATCTTGACGAGCGACTTCGAGATCTTGCTCGTCGTGGTGTCAGGTAGATCGACGATCACGGGCGTCTCCAGGTTCTTCCATCGCGGGCCAGCAGTTCATCGGCCGAGCTCGGCCCCCAGGTTCCGGGGCGGTATTGCTCGGGCTGGCCCTGCGTGGTCCAGTATTCTTCGATCGGGTCGAGGATCATCCAGGAGAGCTCGACCTCCTTCTGCCGCGGGAACAGCGGCGGGTCGCCCAGCAGGACGTCGAGGATGAGTCGTTCGTACGCCTCGGGTGAGGCCTCGGTGAACGCGTGGCCGTAGCCGAAGTCCATCGTGACATCGCGCACCTGCACGCCGGCACCCGGCACCTTCGAGCCGAACCGGATCGTGACGCCCTCATCGGGCTGCACACGGATGACGAGGGCGTTCTGACCCAGCTCCGAGGTCTGGCTCTCCGCGAAGAGGTACTGCGGAGCGCGCTTGAACACCACGGCGATCTCCGTCACGCGGCGCCCCAGGCGCTTGCCCGCGCGAAGGTAGAAGGGCACACCCGACCAGCGGCGGGTGCCGACATCCAGCCTCACCGCGGCGTAGGTCTCGGTGGTGGACTGCGGGTTCATCCCGTCTTCCTCGAGGAAGCCGAGCACTTTCTCGCCGCCCTGCCAGCCACCGGAGTACTGGCCGCGCGCGGTGACCGTGGAGAGGTCGTCGGGCAGCTTGACCGCAGCGAGCACCTTCTCCTTCTCGGCACGCAGGTCGGCGGCATCGAAGGAGATGGGCTCCTCCATGGCCGTGAGAGCCATGAGCTGCAGCAGGTGGTTCTGGATGACGTCGCGTGCCGCGCCGATGCCGTCGTAGTAGCCGGCACGGCCGCCCACCCCGATGTCTTCGGCCATGGTGATCTGCACGTGGTCGACGTAGTTCGCGTTCCAGATGGGTTCGTAGAGCTGGTTGGCGAAGCGGAGGGCCAGGATGTTCTGAACCGTCTCCTTGCCGAGGTAGTGGTCGATGCGGAACACCGAGTCGGGCGGAAAGACGGATTCCACCACGTCGTTCAGCTCGATGGCCGTCTTCAGGTCGCTGCCGAAGGGCTTCTCGATCACGACGCGGCGCCAGCGGTCCTCCTGCTGGTCGGCGAGACCCGACCGGCGCAGCTGCTCGGTGACGAGGGGGAAGGCCTTGGGCGGGATGGAGAGGTAGAACGCGTAGTTGCCCATCGTTCCGCGATCGCGGTCGAGCTCGTCGATCGTGGTCTTCAACTGCTCGAAGGCCGAGTCGTCGTCGAATTCTCCCGAGACGAAGCGGATGCCCTCGGACAGCTGACGCCACACGTCTTCGTCGAAGGGCGTGCGCGAGTGCTCCTTGACGGAGTCGTGAACGACCCGCTCGAAGTCCTGGTCTTCCCAGTCGCGGCGGGCGAAGCCGATGAGCGAGAATCCGGGCGGCAGCAGGCCGCGGCTGGCGAGGTCGTAGACCGCCGGCATCAACTTCTTGCGTGAGAGGTCACCGGTGACACCGAAGATCACGAGGCCCGAGGGACCTGCGATCCGGTTCAGACGACGATCGGTGGGAAGCCGGAGCGGGTTGTAATCCGGCGAGATGTCTACGGGAGGCATGGGACTCCTTGGATCGAACGGAGGGTTCAGCGCAGCGCGTCGAACAGGGCTGGAACGTCGGCGGCGGCGTCGGTGAGGTTCAGGCGCAGCACGGGCCGGCCGTGCTCTGCCAGCACACCGGCATCGCCCGCGGCCTGGGCCTGGATGAGCTGGCCGAAGGTGAAGGGACGGCCGGGGATGTCGAGGTCGTCGGTCGTGTCGGCCGTGATCTGCAGGAAGACGCCCGTGGCGGGGCCGCCCTTGTGGTACTGACCGGTGGAGTGGAGGAAGCGCGGACCCCAGCCGAACGTCACCGGGCGACCGGACCGTGCGGCGAGCAGGTCGCGCAGCTCGGCGAGCTGCGGCAGGGCGAGGCGGTCGACATACGCCATGACCGCGACGTAGCCGTCGGCCGGGAGCTGCGCCAGGAGCGCGTCGACGGCACCGGTGAGGGTGCCGGCATCCGTGACCGCAGGCGAGGAACCGCGCACCTCGATGCCGCCCTGCACGAAGGCGGGTGTCGCCGGCTCGGGGCGATTGTCGAGAAGACCGCGGGCGGCCTCCTTGGCCGACTCGACATCGGGCTGGTCGAACGGGTTGATGCCCAGGATGCGACCCGCCACCGCGATGGCGTACTCCCAGGTGAGGAGCATGGCGCCGAGCGATCCGCTGATCAGGATCTCACCGGGGTGCTTCTCGCGCAGATGGAATTCGTTCGCGTTGTCGACCAGGCGCACGACCTGCAGGTCGGCGGGCTTCGACGTGAGCTCGGGCGAGTTCAGGTCGAGCACGACGGGCAGGAGGCCCTTGCCGTCTTTGCCCGTGGATTCCGCGATGAGCTGCTCCGCCCAGTCGGCGAAGCCCACGATGTGGGTTCCGTCGGCCACGATGCCGGTCTTGTCGCGCAGCGGGACGGTACCCGCCAGCGCGGCACCGAGGATGAGCCCGAAGTTCTCGGGGCCGTCTTCGGCGAGGTTGAGCGAGATCGCATCCGCCTCGTCGAGCAGCTCATCGATGGCCGCGCCGGCGAGACCGGCAGGCACGAGACCGAACGCGGTGAGCGCCGAGTAGCGCCCACCCACGTTCGGGTCGGCGAGGAAGGTGCGGTAGCCCGCCTCCGTCGCCAGCTGCTGCAGGGGGGAACCGGGATCGGTGACGATCACGATGCGCTCCGCGGGCTGGATGTCGGCGGCGAGGAACGCCGCCTCGTAGGCCCGGCGCTGGCTGTCGGTCTCGAGCGTTCCGCCCGACTTCGACGAGGCGATGAGCACCGTGGTCTCGAGCCGGTCGGCCAGGGCGGCGCGGATCTGCTCGGGCGACGTGGAGTCGAGGATGGTGAGTTCGACACCCAGCGTCTTCGTGATGACCTCGGGGGCCAAGGAGGATCCACCCATGCCCGCGAGCACGAAGTGGTCGATGCCGAGGGCGAGGAACTCCTCACGGAGCTCCTCGATCTGCGCCACGAGAGGGCGCGAGATCGAGACCGCCTCGGTCCAGCCCAGTCGTTTCGAGGCCTCGGCCTCGGCGGCCGGGCCCCAGAGGGCGGGGTCGAGGCCCGTGATCCCCGACGCCACCAGATCGGTGACGAGCTGGGGGACGTGGGCCTCGACCGCCTTCTTGGCGTCGCCGGATACGTGGATCCCTATGGTCACTTCGCGGCGTCCAGCGCGGTGGTGACGGTGTCGAGCAGCTCGTTCCAGGACACGATGAACTTCTCGACGCCCTCCTTCTCGAGCAGCTCGGTGACCTCGGCGTAGGAGATGCCCTGCGCGCCGATGGCGTCGAGCACCTTGTTGGCCGCGGCGTAGGAACCGGCGATGGTGTTGCCGGTGACCTTGCCGTGGTCGAAGGTGGCGTCGAGCGTCTTCTCGGGCATGGTGTTCACGACCTCGGGCGCGGCCAGTTCGACCACGTAGGTGGTGTCGGGCACACTCGGGTCTTTGACACCCGTGGAGGCCCACAGGGGGCGCTGCTTGTTGGCACCGGCTGCGAGGAGGAGCTTGGCGCGCTCGGTGTCGAACGCCTGCTCGTAGACCTCGTAGGCGAGCTGCGCGTTGGCGACGCCGGCCTTGCTCTTGAGGGCGAGCGCCTCATCCGTGCCGATCGCCTCGAGTCGCTTGTCGATCTCGGTGTCGACGCGCGACACGAAGAACGAGGCCACCGAGTGGATCTTCGACAGGTCGTGGCCCGCCTCCTTCGCCTGCTCGAGGCCT
Organism: Herbiconiux sp.; assembly: GCF_004297105.1. GTDB lineage: Bacteria > Actinomycetota > Actinomycetes > Actinomycetales > Microbacteriaceae > Herbiconiux. The sequence continues at coordinate 93,400 of NZ_SCVE01000020.1, read as the reverse complement.
GCGAGGTAGGCGTTGATGACGTCGCGGTACCGCTCGAGCGAGAAGATCAGCGTGACGTTCACCGAGATGCCGGCGGCGATCGTGGCCGTGATGGCCTCGAGGCCTTCGACGGTGGCGGGGATCTTGATGAGCACGTTCTCGCGGTCGACCTTGGCGTGGAGCGCCTTGGCCTGGTCGATCGTGCCCTGGGCGTCGTGGGCGAGACCCGGCTCGACCTCGATCGAGACGCGGCCGTCGAAGCCGGCGGTGGCGTCGTAGATCGGCTTGAAGATGTCGCTCGCGGCAGCCACGTCGTCGGTGGTGATCTCGAAGACGGCGGTGGTGACATCCGTGCCGGCCTTGGCGAGAACCGCGACCTGCTCGGCGTAGGACTCTCCGTTGGCGAGGGCCGCCGCGAAGATCGACGGGTTCGTCGTGACGCCGACGACGTTCTTCTCGGCGATCAGCTTCTGCAGGCCGCCCGACGAGATGCGCGAGCGCGACAGGTCGTCGAGCCAGATCGACACGCCGACATCGGAGAGCTGCTGGGTGGGAGTTGCTTCAGTCATTTTCTTCTATCTCCTTGATTGCCGGCGCTCAGAGAGCGGCCAGCGACGTCTTCGCGGCTTCGACGGCGGCTTCGGTGGTGATGCCGAACTCGCGGAACAGGGTCTTGTAGTCGGCGGATGCGCCGAAGTGCTCGATGGACACACTGCGGCCGGCGTCGCCGACGTAGGAGCGCCAGCCGAGGGCCAGGCCGGCCTCGATCGACACGCGGGCCTTGACGGCGGCGGGCAGCACCGACTCCTTGTACTCGTCGGACTGCTCCTCGAACCACTCGAGCGACGGAGCCGACACGACGCGGGCGTTGATGCCCTCGCCCTTGAGGATCTCGCGGGCCTCGACGGCCAGCTGCACCTCGGAGCCCGTGGCGATGAAGATCACGTCGGGGGTTCCGTTCGGCGCTTCGGCGAGCACGTAGGCGCCCTTCGAGACGTACTTCGCGGAGGCGAACACCTCGCCGGATGCTTCACCCTCACCGCGCTCGTACACCGGGATGTTCTGGCGCGTGAGCGCGATGCCGGCGGGGTTGTGGTGACGGCCGAGGATGGTCAGCCAGGCGGCACCCACCTCGTTGGCGTCGGCAGGACGCACCACGTCGAGGCCCGGGATCGCGCGGAGGGTGGCGAGCTGCTCGATGGGCTGGTGCGTGGGGCCGTCTTCACCGAGGGCGACGGAGTCGTGCGTCCAGACGAAGATCGAGGGCACCTTCATCAGGGCGGCCAGACGAACCGCGGGGCGCATGTAGTCGCTGAAGATGAGGAAGGTGCCGCCGAACGGGCGGGTCTTGCCGTGCAGAACGATGCCGTTCAGGATCGAGCCCATGGCGTGCTCGCGGATGCCGAAGTGCAGCACGCGCCCGTAGGGGTTGCCCGTCCACTCGTGCGTCGAGTGCTCGGCCGGAACGAAGGATGCGCCCGACTCGATGGTGGTGTTGTTCGACTCGGCGAGGTCGGCAGAACCGCCCCAGAACTCCGGCAGAGCCGGTGCGAGCGCGTTGATGACCTTGCCCGATGCGGCGCGGGTGGAGACCTCTTTGCCAACCTCGAAGACGGGGAGCACCGACTCGATGTCATCGGGCAGCTCGCCGGCCTCGAGTCGATCGAGCAGGGCCTTCTTCTCGGGGTTGGCGGCCGCCCAGGCGTCGAAGCCCTTCTGCCACTCGGCACGCTCCTCGGCACCCCGGGCCACGAGGCCGCGGGTGTGCTCGATGACCTCGTCGCTCACCACGAAGCTCTGCTCGGGGTCGGCGCCGAGAACCTCTTTGAGGCCCTTCAGCTCGTCGGCCCCGAGAGCGGATCCGTGGATCTTGCCGGTGTTCTGCTTCTTGGGCGACGGCCAGCCGATGATGGTCTTCAGGATGATGAGCGAGGGCTTCGAGGTCTCCGCCTTGGCGGCCTCGATCGCTTCGTAGAGCGCGTGCACGTCTTCGACGTACTCGCCCGTCTTCTTCCAGTCGACGACCTGCACGTGCCAGTGGTAGGCCTCGTAGCGGGCCTTCACGTCTTCGGTGAAGGCGATGTTCGTGTCGTCTTCGATCGAGATCTGGTTCGAGTCGTAGAACGCGATCAGGTTTCCGAGCTGCTGGTGCCCGGCGAGCGATGACGCCTCGCTGGTGACACCCTCCTCCATGTCGCCATCGCCGGCGATGACGTAGGTGTAGTGGTCGAACGGGCTGGTACCGGGAGCGGCATCGGGGTCGAACAGGCCGCGCTCGAAGCGCTGCGCGTAGGCGAAGCCCACGGAGGAGGCGAGACCCTGGCCGAGCGGGCCGGTGGTGATCTCCACGCCGTCGGTGTGGCCGTACTCGGGGTGGCCCGGCGTCAGCGAACCCCAGGTGCGGAGCGCCTTCAGGTCGTCGAGCTCGAGGCCGAAGCCGCCGAGGTAGAGCTGCACGTACTGCGTGAGCGACGAGTGGCCCACGGAGAGGATGAAGCGGTCGCGGCCGAGCCAGTGCTGGTCGGACGGGTCTTTGCGCATCACCTTCTGGAACAGGAGGTAGGCGGCCGGCGCGAGGGAGATCGCGGTGCCGGGGTGGCCGTTTCCGACCTTCTCGACGGCGTCTGCCGCGAGGATCTTGGCGGTCGTTACTGCCTTGTCGTCAATGGGTTCCCATTGGAGTGAAGCCACGAGGTATGGACCCTTCTCGATTTCATGCTGGCCCCGCGCACCCGGCGCAAGGCTTCTCGTCACCACGTCAGTGTCGCTCCTTAAGCATAGTGAGGCGGACGGGTCGACCGCCCCGATCCAATAGACTTGTGCCAGGGGACAGCAGCGGTAGGTAATGAGGAGTAATGGACGTAGCGGTTGACGGCCGGGTCGAGAAACGGCACATCAGCCCCGGCGAGAAGATCAAGGCGTACTTCGCCCTGACCAAACCGCGGGTGATCGAGCTGCTGCTCGTCACCACCGTCCCCGTCATGATCCTGGCCCAGGGCGGCATCCCGAACCTCTGGCTCGTGTTCGCCACTCTCATCGGCGGCGCGCTCTCTGCCGGCAGCGCCGGTGCGTTCAACTGCTACTTCGACCGCGACATCGACCGGGTGATGAACCGCACCTCGAAGCGACCCCTCGTCACCGGCGTTCTCTCCGACCGCGAGGCTCTCGTGTTCGCCTGGACGATCGGGGTCATCTCGATCGTGTGGCTCGCGGTGTTCACCAACATCCTGGCCGCATCGCTCTCGCTCGCCGCCATCCTCATCTACGTGCTGCTCTACACGTTGGTGCTGAAGCGCCGCACCCCGCAGAACATCGTGTGGGGCGGCACCGCGGGCTGCATGCCCGTTCTCATCGGCTGGGCGGCCGTCACGAACTCCCTCTCCTGGGAGGCGCTCATCCTCTTCGGCATCATCTTCCTCTGGACGCCGCCGCACTACTGGCCGCTGTCGATGAAGTACCGCGACGACTACAAGACCGCGGGCGTGCCGATGCTCGCTGTCGTGCGGGGTCGCGTCGTGGTGGGCCTGCAGATCGTGCTCTACGCCTGGGCGATGGTGGCCTGCTCGCTGCTGCTCATCCCGGTGGGCCACATGGGGATCGTGTACTCGGCCACCGCGGTTCTCGCGGGCGGCTGGTTCCTCTACGAGTCGCACCGGCTGTACTCGCGGTCGATCCGCGACCTCACGATCAAGCCGATGCGCGTGTTCCACGGCTCGATCACCTACCTCACCCTGATCTTCCTCGCCGTGGCCATCGACCCGCTGCTGCCGTTCTGAAGGGCGACGCCGTGAAGACCCCCTTCGGATGGCTCGCCGAACGAGTCACTCTCACCCCCCGTGCCCTCCGCTGGGGCACCACGGCCGCGCTCGTGGTCAGCATCCTCATCATCGTCACCGGGGGAGTCGTGCGCGTCACGGGCTCCGGGCTCGGCTGCCCCACCTGGCCGGCCTGTGAGACGGGGTCGCTCACCACCACGCCCGAGCTCGGCATCCACGGTCTCATCGAATTCACCAACCGGGCACTCACCGGCGTGCTGATCGCGGCGGTCGGCTGGGCCATCGTGGCGGCGCGGCTGCAGAAGCCGCGCGACCGCACGATGACGCGCCTCGCCTGGTCGCAGTTCTGGCTCGTGGTCGTGAACGCCCTCGCCGGCGGCGTCACCGTTCTCTCGGAGCTCAACCCCTACATCGTGGCCATGCACTTCGTGCTCGCCATCGCACTGCTCACCACCACCACGCTCACCTGGCACCGCGCCCACCGCGGGCAGTCGGCGGATGTCGCGTTCCCCCGTGCGGTGGGCGGCCTCGCCTGGGCCCTCGTGGTGGTGACGGCCGTGCTCATCCTGGTCGGCACCCTCGTCACCGGATCCGGCCCGCACGCGGGAGACTCCGCCGATGTGCCCCGCATGGCGTTCGTCTGGGAGCAGGTGACGGTGGTGCACGGTGTGCTCGGCACAGCCACCCTCGTGCTCGGCATCGTGCTGCTCGTGGCGCTGCAGCGCATCCCGGGCGCGCAGCTCGCCCGCCGGCGCGCGCTCACGTTCGTGGTGGTCGTCGTGCTCCAGGCCCTGCTCGGGGTCGGCCAGGCCCTGCTCGGACTGCCCGAGTGGATGGTGGTGCTGCACCTGCTCGGGTCGGCCCTCGTGTGGGTGGGCGTGCTCCGCGTGCTGCTCGACGTGCATCCGTGACTTTTCGCCCGGCGCGCTCTGGCCACGTATACAATGGAACCTCAGGAACACGCTCTTAACGCGTAGTACCACCCGACACACAATCCGCCCAGAATCGCGTCGCGACAGATAGTTCGCTGCGACCATGGAATGTCGGAGACCTCCGCCCGGTTGAAAGCGGAGGTTGTCAGCAGCAAGGAAGGGAGCGGTCATGTCAGACGTACTCATCGACCGACCGGAACTCGAGAACCTCGGGGTGTACGAGTTCGGCTGGTCCGACTCGGATGCTGCAGGTGCATCCGCTAAACGCGGCATCAACGAGTCCGTGGTCGAGAACATCTCCGCCCTGAAGAACGAGCCCGAATGGATGCTGAAGACGCGCCTCAAGGCCCTTCAGATCTTCGGACGCAAGCCCATGCCCACGTGGGGAGCAGATCTCTCGGGCATCGACTTCGACAACATCAAGTACTTCGTGCGCTCCACGGAGAAGCAGGCCCAGACCTGGGAAGACCTGCCCGACGACATCAAGAACACCTACGAGAAGCTCGGCATCCCCGAGGCGGAGCGTCAGCGTCTCGTTTCCGGCGTCGCCGCGCAGTACGAGTCCGAGGTGGTGTACCACCAGATCCGCGAAGACCTCGAGGCCCAGGGCGTCATCTTCATGGACACCGACACCGCGCTGCGCGAGCACCCCGAGTTCTTCACCGAGTACTTCGGCACCGTCATCCCCTCGGGCGACAACAAGTTCGCCGCACTCAACACGGCCGTCTGGTCGGGCGGCTCGTTCGTCTACGTGCCGAAGGGCGTGCACGTCGAGATCCCGCTGCAGGCCTACTTCCGCATCAACACCGAGAACATGGGCCAGTTCGAGCGCACGCTGATCATCGCCGATGAGGGCTCGTACGTGCACTACATCGAGGGCTGCACCGCTCCCATCTACAAGAGCGACTCGCTGCACTCGGCCGTGGTCGAGATCATCGTGAAGAAGAACGCCCGCGTTCGCTACACCACGATCCAGAACTGGTCGAACAACGTCTACAACCTCGTCACCAAGCGCGCCATCGCGCACGAGGGCGCGACGATGGAGTGGATCGATGGCAACATCGGCTCCAAGGTCACCATGAAGTACCCCTCGATCTACCTCGTGGGTGAGCACGCCAAGGGCGAGACGCTCTCGGTGGCCTTCGCGGGCCCGGGCCAGCACCAGGATGCCGGCGCGAAGATGATCCACATGGCGCCCTACACCCAGTCGTCGATCGTCTCGAAGTCGATCGCCCGAGGCGGCGGTCGCGCGGGATACCGCGGTGAGATCCGGATGTCGGAGAACGCCCACCACTCGGCCAACACCGTGCGCTGCGACGCTCTGCTGGTTGACACCATCTCGCGCTCCGACACCTACCCGGCCATCGACATCCGGGTCGACGACGTTCAGCTCGGTCACGAGGCGACCGTGTCGAAGGTGTCGGAAGAGCAGCTCTTCTACCTCATGTCGCGGGGTCTCCCCGAAGACGAGGCCATGGCCATGATCGTGCGCGGCTTCATCGAGCCCATCGCGCGCGAGCTGCCCATGGAGTACGCACTCGAACTCAACAAGCTCATCGAGATGGGCATGGAAGGCAGCGTCGGCTAGATGGCGGCACCCGAAATCACCGCACCTCTGACTGAGAAGGTGGCGGCCGTTCAGCACGGACTCCAGGCGCACTCCGACGGGGGCTCGGCCTTCGTGCCGGTTCAGACCCGCTCGGAGCGCTTCACCTCCACGTCACCCGATGACTTCGCGGAGGTCACGGGGCTCGAGTTCGAGTGGAAGTTCGCACCCCTCGCGAAGCTGAAGCACCTCACGGCCGAGTCGGTCGACGGCTCGCCCGTGGCCTTCAGCTACACCGAGTCGGGCGGCGCGACGGTCGACTGGATCGACCGCACGAACGCGCTGGTCGGTTCGGCGGGCGCTCCGGAGGAGCGCGCATCCGCGAACGCCTGGGCGAGTGTCGAGAAGGCTCTGCACATCAAGGTCACCGGTGAAGACGGCGCCGAGACCGTCGTGCGCCGAGACCGCTTCGACGGGTCACCGCGCGGTGCCCACATCGTGATCGAGGCTGTGCCGAACAGCAAGGGCACCGTCATCCTGGAGCAGTCCGGCGACGCGAACCTCACCGAGAACGTCGAGATCGTCGTGGGCGCGAACGCGCAGCTCACGGTCGTGACGGTGCAGGAGTGGAACGACTCGGCCATCCACCTCTCGAGCCACTTCGCCCGTGTCGGGCGGGATGCCTCACTGAAGCACGTGATCGTGTCGCTCGGCGGCTCGGTGGTTCGAATCAACCCCTCGATCCACCTGGTGGAGCAGGGCGCGTCGATCGACTCGTTCGGTCTCTACTTCGCGGATGCGGGCCAGTACTTCGAACAGCGGCCCTACATCGACCACGTGGCCGCCAACACCCGCAGCCGGGTCAACTACAAGGGCGCGCTGCAGGGCGAGGGCGCACACACCGTGTGGGTGGGCGACGTGCTCATCGGCCCGCACGCCGATGGCACCGACAGCTACGAGCAGAACCGCAACCTCGTGCTCTCCGAGGGAACGCGGGCCGACAGCATCCCGAACCTCGAGATCGAGACGGGCAACATCATGGGCGCGGGGCATGCCTCGTCGACCGGCCGTTTCGACGACGAGCAGCTCTTCTACCTGCAGTCGCGCGGCATCAGCGAAGAGGAGGCCCGCCGCCTCGTGGTGCGCGGCTTCCTGGCCGAGATCATCCAGCAGATCGGTTCGGAGTCGCTCGAGGCACGCCTCTCGGAGGCGATCGAAGCCGAGCTCGTCGCATCCCAGGCGGTGTGACCGATGGCTGAGAGAGTCTGTGCATTCGACGACGTGCCCGTGAACCAGGCACTGCGCGTCGTGGTGGGCGGCGTGCCGATCGCGCTCGTGAAGGATTCCGCGGGGGAGTGCCACGCCATCGGCGACACCTGCACCCACGGCGACATCTCACTCGCCGAGGGCTTCGTGGAAGACGACGCGCTCGAGTGCTGGGCCCACGGCTCCAAGTTCTCGCTCGAGACGGGCAAGCCCATGACGCTGCCCGCCTACGAGCCTGTTCCCGTCTTCGCGATCGAAGTCATCGACGGGGACATCTACATCGACCCAACCGTGACGAAAGTGATTGATTAGCATGTCGGTTCTGAAGATCGAAGACCTCCGCGTGAGCGTTGAGACCGAACAGGGGACCAAGCAGATCCTCCGCGGCGTCGACCTCACCATCGGCGAGGGCGAGACCCACGCCATCATGGGCCCGAACGGTTCCGGCAAGTCGACGCTCGCCTACGCGATCGCCGGGCACCCGAAGTACCACGTCGAGGGGGGCTCCGTCACCCTCGATGGTGTGGAGATGCTCGACAAGACGGTCGACGAGCGCGCCCGCGCGGGCCTCTTCCTGGCGATGCAGTACCCCGTCGAGATCCCCGGGGTCTCCGTGTCGAACTTCCTGCGCACGGCGAAGACCGCCATCGACGGTGAGGCGCCCGCCATCCGCGGCTGGATCAAAGACCTCGACGCCTCGATGCAGGCTCTGCGCATGGACAAGTCGTTCCGTGAGCGCAACGTGAACGAGGGCTTCTCGGGCGGCGAGAAGAAGCGCAATGAGATCCTGCAGCTCGAGCTGCTGAAGCCGAAGTTCGCGGTTCTCGACGAGACCGATTCCGGGCTCGACGTCGACGCGCTCAAGATCGTGTCGGAGGGTGTGAACCGTGCCAAGCAGAACACCGGCCTGGGGGTGTTGCTCATCACCCACTACAACCGCATCCTGCGCTACGTGAAGCCCGATTTCGTTCACGTGTTCGTCGCCGGAAAAGTGGCGGAACAGGGTGGCCCCGAGCTCGCCGTGCGCCTCGAGAACGAGGGATACGATCGCTTTCTCGAGACGGCGAACGTAGAATAACGATATGGTCACGACACTGGCACCCCAGCGCTTCGACGAGATCGAAGAAGCGCTCAAAGACGTGATGGACCCGGAACTCGGCGTGAACATCGTCGACCTCGGCCTCATCTACGACCTCGGCTGGGACGACGAGCAGAACGCCCTCGTCATCTCGATGACGCTCACGAGCGCCGGATGCCCCCTCACCGACGTGCTCGAAGAGCAGACGGCCGAGGCACTCGACGGCGTGGTGGAGCAGTTCCGCATCAACTGGGTGTGGATGCCGCCGTGGGGTCCCGACAAGATCACCGACGACGGTCGCGACATGATGCGCGCGCTCGGCTTCTCGATCTAGCCTCTCTCCGCGGAGTTCTCCAAACGTCGCGGCAACCTCGCCCTCTGGGGCGCCGGTTGCCGCGACGTTTGTCGTTGTCCGAAGTCGCGTCCTCTCCTGCACCGATGGCGGTGGGGGGCGGATGTCCCCAGACCGGGTTCTGGGGCATCCGTCGGCCGATCCACCACTCAGGATTGCGGCATGCACACAGTGGAGGAGACGGTGGTCGCGCTGGGCGGGCTCGCGTCGTGCGACGAATTGCGGGCGCACGGCCACAGCCTGCGCGACATCGACCGGCCCGTGCGCTCGGGTGCCCTCCTGCGGGTGCGGCGCGGTTGGGTGAGGCTTCCGGATGCGCCCGCGGATGCAGTGGCCGCTGTACGCCTCGGCGGCATCCTCAGCTGCACGACGGCGCTTCGCCGCCACGGGATCTGGGCGGGGATCGACGATGGGCGGCGGCATGTGCGGGTGCCTCGCTACGCAAAGCTGCCGGCGGCGGCGCACGGGGTGACGTTTCACCGGTCACTCCAGCTCGTGGGTCTTCCCCCGCCCCGAGGAGGTATCGATGCAGCGAGCTGGGCGCTGGCCCAGGCCGTGATGTGCGAGAGCAGGCTCGATGCCGTCGCATCGCTCGACTCCGCACTGCACACGGATGCGGTGCGTCCTCGGCAGCTCGAGTCCGTGATGGAACAGTTGCCGGGGCGCTATCGGCGGTACCTCGAGCTGACGGACCGGCGTGCCGACTCCGGAATCGAGACCCGCGTTCGCCTGGGGCTGCGGGCGGTGAACATCCCGTTCCGCATTCAGGTCGAACTTGTGGGGATTGGACGGGTCGATCTGCTCGTGGGGGAGCGCCTCGTGATCGAATGCGACGGGCGCGAGTGGCACTCCGACGACCAGGCCGTGAAGAAGGACTACGAGCGCGACCTGGGGGCTGCCGAACGGGGGTATCTCGTGCTGCGACTGAGCTACGCGCAGGTGATGTTCGAGTGGCCGCGGGTGGTGGCGGTGGTGCGGGCCATTGTCGCCCGTGGAGAACATCGGTGGTCGGCGCGCCACCGAAGGGGAGCGGTGGTGACGCCGTGAGTGCAGTGGGCCGGCGTTCGCGCCGAAAGGGGAAGAGGCGTTCGGGCTGCGGACAACGGCAAACGTCGCGGCAACCGGCGCCCCAGAGGGCGAGGTTGCCGCGACGTTTGGCGAAGTCCGCGGGTAGCGCGGCGAGGCCGCGGGGCGGGCTACTTCTTGAAGCGGTCGGTGAGCTTCCAGGCGAGCGGGATGATGCCCGCGGCCAGGAGTGCCTTGATGATGCCGCCGATGATGAAGGGGTAGAGGCCGGCCTGCAGGGTCTGCTCGAGGTTGAGGCCGAGCGAGGCGGCCAGCCAGGGGAGACCGATGGCGAAGGTGATGCCGGTGCCGGCCATGAACGAGACGAAGGCACCGAGGAACCGGCGGTCCCACTGACGCTGGGCGAGCCAACCGGTGAGGCCGGCGGCGAAGATGAAGCCGATGATGTAGCCACCGGTGGGACCGGCGACCACGTGCCATCCGGAAGCCGCCTCGCTGAACCACGGCACACCCACCACGCCGAGCAGCGCGTAGGCGACCATGGCGAGCACGCCGCGCACGGCGCCGAGCGTGGAGGCCACGAGCAGGACGGCGAGTGTCTGTCCAGTGATCGGAACCGGCCACAGGGGAACCGCGATCTGAGCCAGAAGACCGGTGAACGCGGCACCGCCCGCGACGAGGAGCACGTCGGAGAGGACGCTCCGGGCGACCAGGCGATCGGCGAGCGTGGGGCGGCCGGCGGCCAAGGACAGAGTGGACATGCAGTCTCCTTCTCGGTGCGGGACGCCCGGCGCTGATGCAAGGCGATTGCGCGGACAGCGAGCAGCGGTCAGCCGGCGGTGTCCCTCGAAATATACTAGAAGACACCCCCCACCCCTCGCGTTGTGGAAACGCAACGAAAGAATTGGATATTTCTGTGCTCAGCGTTTCAGACCTGGCCATCCGGGTCGGCGCACGAACCCTCATGGAGGACGTGTCGTTCCGCGTCGGTCCCGGCGACAAAGTCGGACTGGTCGGCCGTAACGGAGCCGGCAAGACCACCCTCACCAAGGTGCTCGCCGGTGACCTCCAGCCCGCCGACGGTGCCGTGCACCGGTCGGGCGAGCTCGGCTATCTCCCCCAGGATCCACGGTCGGGCGACCCCGAGGAGCTGGCGCGCACACGCATCCTGAACGCCCGGGGTCTCGGGTCACTGCTCGAGGGCATGCACGAGTCGTCCATGGCCATGGGGTCGGATGACCCGGCCGTGAGCGCTGCGGCCATGAAGAAGTACGGCAACCTCACCGAGCGCTTCGACGGACTCGGCGGTTACGCGGCCGAGGCGGAGGCGGCATCGATCGCCAGCAACCTCAGCCTGCCCGACCGCATCCTCGACCAGCCGTTGAAGACGCTCTCGGGTGGTCAGCGGCGCCGTATCGAGCTCGCGCGCATCCTGTTCTCCGACGCGGAGACGCTGATTCTGGATGAACCCACCAACCACCTCGACGCCGACTCGGTGGTGTGGCTGCGCGACTTCCTCAAGAACTACAACGGCGGCTTCATCGTGATCAGCCACGACATCGAGCTCGTGGGCGAGACGGTGAACCGCGTGTTCTATCTCGACGCCAATCGCCAGGTGATCGACGTCTACAACATGAACTGGCGCAACTACCTCAAGCAGCGCGAGGCCGACGAGGAGCGTCGCAAGAAGGAGCGCGTCAACGTCGAGAAGAAGGCAACCCAGCTGCAGATGCAGGCTGCCCGGTTCGGCGCCAAGGCATCGAAGGCCGCGGCAGCCCACCAGATGGTGGCGCGCGCCGAGAAGATGCTCTCGGGTCTCGAGGAGGTGCGCGAGGTCGATCGTGTGGCCAAGCTGCGCTTCCCGACCCCTGCCGCGTGCGGCCGCACTCCGCTGATGGCCTCGAACCTCTCGAAGAGCTACGGCTCGCTCGAGATCTTCACCGCGGTCGATCTGGCGATCGATCGCGGCTCGAAGGTGGTCATCCTGGGCCTGAACGGTGCGGGCAAGACCACGCTCCTGCGCATCCTGGGTGGGGCCGACAAGCCCGACACCGGCCAGATCGAGCCCGGCCACGGCCTGCGCATCGGCTACTACGCCCAGGAGCACGAGACCATCGACGTCAAGCGCTCCGTGCTCGAGAACATGGTGTCGGCATCGCCGAACCTCACCGAGACCGAGGCGCGGCGCGTGCTCGGCTCGTTCCTCTTCACAGGCGACGACGGTCACAAGCCCGCCGGCGTGCTCTCGGGCGGCGAGAAGACGCGCCTCGCTCTGGCGATGATCGTGGTGTCGGGTGCGAACGTGCTGCTGCTCGATGAGCCCACGAACAACCTCGACCCCGCGAGCCGCGAGGAGATCCTGGATGCGTTGGCCCACTACGAGGGCGCCGTGGTACTCGTGAGCCACGACGAGGGCGCCGTGGAGGCGCTCAACCCCGAGCGCGTGCTCATCCTGCCCGACGGCGTCGAAGACCACTGGAACAAGGACTACGCCGACCTGATCTCGCTGGCCTAGGAGCGCCCGCTCGGTTCCGTTCGGATCAGTTCCTCGTGTCGAGGATCTCGTCTTCGACGTCGGCGTCCGACTTCTTCGCACGCTTCTTACGCTCGCGCTCCGCCGCGCGTTCCTGCTCCTCGGGGTCGTCTTCGTTGATGCGCCGGTACTCCTGGCGCACGATGTATGCGAGACCGACGAAGCCCAGCAGGCCGAAGCAGAACCACTGGAACGTGTACGAGAGGTGGGCACCCTCATCCGGTTGCGGCTTCGTGACGGCGGTGGGGCGCTCCGCGGGAGCCGGATCCTCCGACGCGAGCAGACCGTAGGCCGCCGTGTAGGTGGGCAGGCCGACCTGGTCGGCGAGCACCGGGAGTTCGATCGTGGCGATCTGACCCGCGACCGCGCCCCGGTTGTCGAGGTGCGGTTCGCCCGCCTTCAGCCGGGCGACGACCGTCACCGTGCCCGTGGGAGCGGCGGGGATGGCATCCGGCACATCCTGCTCCTGGCCCGTGGGCACCCAGCCGCGGTCGACGATGAACACGTCGCCGTTCTCGAGCCGGAACGGCACGAGAACGTCGAAGCCGACGTCGCCGCCGAGCGGGCGGTTGCGCACGAGAACCTGGTCGTCGACGAGGTAGGTGCCGGTCATCGACACGGTGAGCCATTCCTGTGAGACGTCGTAGGAGTCGAGTTCGGGCAGCACATCGGCCAGTGGTGTCGGCTCGGCATCGAAGTTCGCCGCGACGCGGTTGATCTCTGCCACGGCCTCATCGCGCCGGGCCAGCTGCCACATCGCGAGCAGCACGCACACCAGGGCGAACACGATCGTGAGAGCCAGGTAGCCCGCCCAGCGACGGGAGAGAAGAAAGCGCCACCCCATCACGCGCTCGCCTTCTGCGGGAGCACCTCGAGAGGAAAGTCACGCGCGCCGAGGAATTCACGGAGGAAGTCCACGTGCTCCTCACACGCCAGCCAGATCTTGCGGCGGTCTTCCGTGTGGATCTTGGGGTTGCGCCACTCGATCCGCCACTGCGCCGCCGCGCGGCATCCTGCCCGCGAACACTCCTCCGCGCCGGGTTCGAGACCGAGCGAGATCACGGACGCGGGCCTGTCTCGGGCCCCACCGAACCGGCCGGGCCGGCCGCACCCGCGGGCCCGTCGGGGCGGCGGTAGACCTCGATCGCGGTGGGCCGCTCGGCATGACTCACCCAGGAGGTGCCGACATTGCCGAGGACCACGGCGAAGTAGGGAAGGAGGATGGCGCCAGCCGCGCACACCGCGAGCCACCAGCCCTGCACGAACAGCATGAGCACGAGGCACACGATGCGGATGCCCATGGTAACGAGGTATTTGGTCATACGCGATCGCCGCTCGTCTTCGGGAGAGCGAGGGATGCTGGTGACGGACTGAGCGGACTGCTTCATGATGTGCCCATAGCCTACGCTTCACCGACTGCTTCTAAGCTGGTACCCGCACCGCAGTCACCTCGAAGTTAGGACCGCCCTCCCGTGAGCACCACGACCACACCCCGCACCGTTCTCATCACCGGAGGCAACCGAGGCATCGGCTACGCCCTCGCCGAGGAGTTCGTGGCCCAGGGCCACCGGGTGGCCGTGACCTCGCGCTCGGGCACCGGGGGGCCGGATGGCGCCCTCACCGTCGCCGGCGACGTCACCGACGGCGCATCCATCGATGCGGCCTTCGACGCCATTGAGGCGGAGCTCGGACCGGTGGAGGTCGTGGTGGCGAACGCCGGGATCACTCGCGACACGCTGTTAATGCGCATGTCGGAAGACGACTTCACCTCGGTGATCGACACGAACCTCACGGGAGCGTTCCGCGTGGTGAAGCGGGCCTCGAAGGGCATGCTGAAGGCCCGCTTCGGTCGGATCGTGCTGATCTCGAGCGTTGTCGGGCTCTACGGGTCGGCCGGACAGGTCAACTACAGCTCGTCGAAGAGCGCCCTCGTGGGCTTCGCCAGATCGATCTCGCGCGAACTCGGCGCCCGGGGGATCACCGCGAACGTCGTGGCACCCGGATTCATCGAGACCGACATGACGGCCGAGCTTCCCGAGGCGCAGCAGGCCGAGTACAAGAAGAACATTCCGGCGGGGCGGTACGGGTCGGCTTCCGAGGTCGCGAAGGTGGTGGCCTGGCTCGCGAGCGACGACGCCGCGTACATCACGGGGGCCGTCATCCCTGTCGACGGTGGCCTCGGAATGGGGCACTAGCCCTCCCTCGGGTTGCCACAAGTTGTGGCAAGTCGCCCCTCGGCCCAACAGTTCGCGTCACGTCGATCGATGGCGGCGTGAGCGATGCACTCGAGTTGCCACACGTTGTGGCCACCCGGCGCCACTTGCCACAACGTGTGGCAAGTCGGTCGGGGTCGGTCAGCCTCGGAGGCCCAGGAGGGGGAGGAGCTGGCTGAGGTCGCGCTCGTCCATGACGAGGTCGGCCTGCTGGCGCACCAGGGGGCGGGCGTCGAAGGCCACGGAGAGACCCGCCACCTCCATCATGCGGAGGTCGTTGGCGCCGTCTCCCACCGCGACGGTCCGCGCGAGCGGGATTGCTCGGGCATCCGCCCATTCCATGAGGGCGTCGGCTTTGCTCTGGGGGTCGATGATGGGGCCCGAGACCTCGCCGGTGAGCCGGCCGTTCATCACGCCCAGACGGTTGGCCCGCCAGTGGTCGAGGCCGAGTTCTTCGGCCAGCGGGTCGAGCACCTCGTGGAAACCACCGGAGACCACGCCCACGAGGCTGCCGTCGGCGTGGAGGGCGGCGATCATCTCGGGAACCCCGGCGGTCACGCGGATCTGGCTGCGCACCTCCTCGAAGCAGGTGTCGGAGAGGCCCTCGAGCAGGGCGACACGGGCCTGAAGGCTCTGGGCGAAGTCGAGCTCGCCGCGCATGGCGCGCTCGGTGATCTCGGCCACCTGCGCATGGCACCCGGCGAGGTCGCCGAGCATCTCGATGACCTCGTTCTCGATCAGGGTCGAGTCGACGTCGAGCACCACGAGGAAGCGCGCCGACGCGAGCTGCCCGCCCAGCGACCGGGCCTCGGATGCCTCGTGCTCCAGCACCTCTGACCTCATGTCACTCCGCCCCTAGGGAACGACGCGCACTCCCTTGCCGACCACGGTGATTCCGGAATCGGTGACCGTGAAGCCGCGCTCCCGGTCGCGATCCGGATCGACGCCCACCTGGGCGCCGGCCGACACGACGACGTTCTTGTCAAGAATAGCCCGGCGCACGATGGTGTCGGGTTCGATGTGCACGCGGTCGAAGAGAACCGACTGCTGCACGAGGGCACCCGAGTCGACGATGGTCCAGGGGCCCACGACACTGCCCTCGACCCGCGCACCCGAGATGAGACATCCGAGCGACACGATCGACTCCACGGTGACACCGGGGTTGCCTTTGCTGTCGCGCACGAACTTGGCGGGCGGCGAGTTGAGCTGCTGCGTGTAGATGGGCCAGCGCTCGTTGTAAAGGTTGAACACCGGCAGGGCCGAGATGAGGTCTTGGTGGGCGTCGTAGAACGAGTCGATGGTTCCCACGTCGCGCCAGTAGTAGCGGTCACGGTCGGTGGAACCGGGTACGTCGTTGCGGTTGAGGTCGTAGACGGCGGCGTTGCCGGCGGCCACGAAGGCGGGGATGATGTCGCCGCCCATGTCGTGGCTCGACTCGGGTTTCTCGCCGTCGCGGATGACGGCCTCGATCAATTGGTCGGCGTCGAAGATGTAGTTGCCCATGGAGGCCAGAACCTCGTGCGGCGCATCAGCGAGGCCCGTGGCATCCTTCGGCTTCTCGAGGAATTCGGTGATGAGGGTGGCGTCGTCGGGATCGGTCTGGATGACCCCGAACTGGTCGCTCAGCTCGATCGGCTGCCGGATGGCGGCCACCGTCGCCCCCTTGCCCGATTCGATATGGGCCTGGATCATCTGCTCGAAGTCCATGCGGTAGACGTGATCGGCACCCACCACGACCACGATGTCGGGCTTCTCGTCACGGATGAGGTTGAGCGACTGCAGGATGGCGTCGGCCGAGCCGCTGAACCAGCGCTTGCCGAGGCGCTGCTGAGCAGGCACCGAGGCGATGTACGAGTTCAGCAGACCGTCGAGGTGCCAGGTCTGCGACACGTGGCGGTCGAGGGAGTGCGACTTGTACTGGGTGAGCACCACGATCTGCCGCAGGCCGGAATTCACGAGGTTCGACAGTGCGAAGTCGATGAGGCGGTAGCCGCCCCCGAACGGGACGCCGGGCTTGGCTCTGTCGGCCGTGAGGGGCATGAGGCGCTTGCCCTCACCTCCGGCCAGAACGATGCCGAAGATCTTCTTTGATGGTGCCATACCCCCAACCATAATGAGGTTTCGGCCGCGTGGTACTACCGTTCAACTATGCGAGTCGATGTGATTTCCCGAGAGTATCCGCCCGAGGTCTACGGAGGTGCCGGAGTGCACGTCGCGGAGCTCGTGAAGGGCCTCCGCACGCACCTCGACGTGATGGTGCGGTGCTTCGGCGCTCCGCGCGACGAGCCCGGCGTCTTCGCCTACCAGGTTCCCGACGAGCTGCAGGGCGCGAACCCCTCGCTCACGACGCTCGGCGTCGATCTGCAGATCGCCCAGGCCGTCATCGGCACATCCCTCGTGCACTCGCACACCTGGTACGCCAACGCGGCCGGCCGGCTCGCCGCTCTTCTCCACGATGTGCCGCACGTGGTGTCGGCGCACTCACTCGAGCCGTTACGCCCGTGGAAGGCCGAACAGCTCGGCGGGGGCTACCGCATCTCGTCGCTCATCGAGAAAGACGCGTTCGAGTCGGCGGATGCGGTGATCGCGGTGAGCGACGGCATGCGCCGCGACATCCTGCGCTCGTACCCGGCGCTCGACGAGCAGAAGGTCACCACGGTCTACAACGGCATCGACCTCGAGAAATGGCGCCCGACGGATGACCCGTCGGTACTCGCCCGGCTCGGCATCGACCCGTCGCGCCCCACCGTGGTGTTCGTGGGGCGGATCACGCGGCAGAAGGGTCTGCCGTATCTGCTGCGCGCGCTCGCGATGCTGCCCTCCGACGTGCAGGTGGTGCTGTGCGCGGGTGCGCCCGACACGCCCGCCATCCTCGAGGAGGTGAGCTCGGCGGTGCGCACCCTCCAGGAGACGCGCACGGGCATCATCTGGATCGAGGAGATCCTGCCGCAGCCCGAGCTCGCCGCGGTTCTGACCGCCGCCACCGTGTTCGTGTGCCCCTCGGTCTACGAGCCCCTCGGCATCGTGAACCTCGAGGCCATGGCTTGCGGGCTGCCCGTGGTGGGCACCGCGACGGGCGGCATCCCGGAGGTGGTGGACGACGGCGTGACGGGCCTGCTCGTGCCGATCGACCAGCTGCAGGACGGCACGGGCACCCCGACCGACCCCGACCGCTTCGTGTCCGACCTGGCGGCGGCGCTCACCGACATGCTCTCCGACCCGGCCCGGGCCGCCGAGATGGGTCGAGCGGGCCGCCGCCGCGCCGAAGCGGAGTTCTCGTGGTCACGAATCGCCGAGCAAACGGTGGGCATCTACAAGTCGCTCGTGTGAGGCCGCGGGGCACTCACGCAATCCCTCCCGCTTGTTGCTCGTAGGGTCGAGGGCTGATTCTTTCCGCGGCGACTGCGCAGCCCTGGGCCGTCGAGCACAGCCCGCGGTTCTCGTTCTCGTGGACGGGTGTTGGTGAGAGTGCGTGCCGACGTCTTGGCGGGATGCTGGCTCCGATAGTCTTTTCTCATGCCCACAGTGCTCGATCTCGAAGACGTTTCCGTTGTCCGCGATGGGAATCGCATCCTCGAATCCGTGAACTGGAAAGTGGATGGCGATCAGCGCTGGGTGGTGCTCGGGCCGAACGGCGCGGGCAAGACCACGCTGCTGCAGATCGCCGCAGCGATGAGCCATCCCTCGGGTGGAGTCGTGCAGGTTCTCGAGGGCACTCTCGGCCAGGTCGATCTCTTCGAGCTGCGGCCGCGCGTCGGGTTCGCCTCGAGCGCGATGGCCCGTCGTTTCCCGGCCAACGAGACCGTGCTGAACGTCGTGCTCACCGCGGCGTACTCGGTCACCGGCCGGTGGAACGAGGAATACGAAGACATCGACATGCGACGCGCCCAGCGCGTGCTCACCGAGTGGAAGCTCGACCACCTCTCCGACAGGCTCTTCGGCTCGCTCAGCGACGGCGAGCAGAAGCGCGTGCAGATCGCCCGGTCGGTCATGACCGACCCCGAGCTGCTGCTGCTCGACGAGCCCGCCGCCAGCCTCGACCTCGGTGCCCGCGAGGAGCTGCTTCAGCTGCTCGGCGGCTACGCTTCGGCTCCTGAGGCACCGGCGATCGTGATGGTGACGCACCACGTCGAGGAGATCCCGGTGGGCTTCACGCACGCCCTGCTGCTCAACAAGAGTGGCATCGTGTCGGCCGGCCCCATCGATGAGGTGCTGACATCCGCCAACCTCGAGACCACGTTCGGGCTGCCCATCACACTGAGCGAAGAAGACGGTCGCTATTCCGCCCGCGCGGCGTGAGCTATCTGCTAAACTCTCTAGCTGGCCCGTCTGGCCGCCGATTTCATCTGTTCCACTCCCCATGCTGTGAATCAAGGACACCACTATGAAGACTGACATCCACCCCGAGTACGCTCCCGTGGTCTTCCGCGACCTCGCGTCCGGCGCCACGTTCCTCACCCGTTCGACCGTCTCGTCGGCGAAGACCATCGAGTGGGAAGACGGCAACACCTACCCGGTCATCGATGTCGAGATCTCGTCGGAGTCGCACCCGTTCTACACGGGCAAGCAGCGCATCCTCGACTCCGCCGGTCGCGTCGAGAAGTTCAACACCCGCTACAAGGGCTTCGGCGGAGCCATCAAGTAGCTCACGCTTTCCGCAATCACACGCACGGATGACCCCGTCGGCCTCGGCCGGCGGGGTTCTTCGTGTTCGGGGCTTCGCACCGTACGTGAGGACGCAGCACCGGGGTGGCCAGAAACGACGGAACATGTCGGCGGATTCGGACTCAGACTCCGCCGTCGGCCGAATTTCGCCTGAAACTCCGTCGTTTCAGACGGAGCGGGCGCCGCTCAGGGGCGGGCGACCGCCGGCCAGCCGCGGCGGGCCGTGAACGCGGGGTCGCGCGTGCGGCGCATGTAGTCTTCGAAGCTGTCGCACTGGGCATCGTGCCAGGCCGACTGAGCGTCGTGCAGGTCGCTGGCCGAGAGGTCGAGCTCCGCGGCATAACGACGGGCGATCGCCTGTGCCACGCGACCGGCGGCGACCGCGTCGGCGCCGGCGTCGTGAGCGTCGGTGAGCGACACTCCGTAGTAGTCGGATGCGGCGGTGAGCGTTCGCTTGCCCTTGCGGTAGCGGTCGACCTGCTTGTCGATGACGAGCGGGTCGATGACGGGGGAGACCGTCTCGAGCGGGGCCACGTCGTGGCGGCGCGCCTCGCGGTCGAGCAGCGTGAAGTCGTAGGGGGCGTTGTAGACCACGAGGGCGTAGCCGTCGGCGAGGGCTTCGCGCAATGACGCCACGATCTCGGCGACGACCTCCCGGGCCGGCCGGCCCTCCGCCTGGGCCCGTGCCGTGGTGACGCCGTGCACCGCCGTGGCCTGCTCGGGGATGTCGACGCCCGGATCGGCCAGCCAGTCGGAGCGGTGCTCGATCACACCGTCGGCATCGAGGAGACTGACGTTCGCCGTGACGATACGACTGGTCTCGACATCGATTCCCGTGGTCTCGAGATCGAACACCGCCAGCCTCTCGGCCCACGCGGGCATCGGCGCATCCAGCACCATCGGCCGCTCGACCTCGTGATCGAGCACCGCCACGGCGACCGGCTCGGCGGATGCGCCGGACCGCGCCTCGCGGTCGGGCGCGGCCGTGGCGACCGCAGCGGTCGACGTGTGGGCGCGCGGCGTCTCATCCGCATCGTCGATATCGGACTCGTCGAAGAGTGCGACCTCCACGACCACCACGATCTCATCGACGGCACCGGCCACGGCGACGCCCGCGGAAGCTGTTGCGAGCTCATCGTCGGCGGGCATCTCGAACAGCGGCACCTCGATAATCGACATGCTCGTAGTCTGCCCTGAGCCACCGACCTCAGCGCTCACCGACACTCGCCAACCACTGATCGCGTGAGCGGCGGGTCGAGCGTCAGCGACCCTCCTGCTCCTCCACGCGCTGACCCACGTGCAGCCAATAGAACGCCTGCGTACCGAAGGTGAGCGTGACCTGGCCGCTCTCGTCGAACGAGGGGAACTCACCGTGCCCGAACAGGTCGAACAGTCTGCGGCCCGCGAACTCCGGCGCAGTGATCGTGGCCGACACAGGGTTGTGCGAGAAGCTGAACACGCAGAGCACGTCTTCGGGACCGTCACCGAAGTACGCGCCCGAACCCTCGTAGGAGCGCACGAAGGCGAGCACCGACTCGTGGTCGGAGTTCACGACCTCCATCGACCCCAACCCGAACGTCGGATGAGCCTTGCGAACGTGGATGACGTTGCGCACCCAGTGCAGCAGCGACCGCGACTGCGCCAGCTGCGACTCCACGTTCACCAGGTTGTAGTTGTAGACGAGCGACTGCACCACGGGCAGGTACAGCTTGCCCGGGTCGGCGGTGGAGAACCCGGCGTTGCGGTCGGGGGTCCACTGCATGGGCGTGCGCGAGGAGTCGCGGTCGGGCAGCCAGATGTTGTCGCCCATGCCGATCTCGTCGCCGTAGTACAGAAACGGCGAGCCCGGCAGCGCGAAGAGCAGCGCGTGCGCCAGTTCGAGCTCGGCACGCGAGTTGTCGAGCAGCGGCGCGAGACGGCGCCGGATGCCGATGTTCGAGCGCATCCGGGGGTCGTAGGCGTACCAGCCGTACATCGCCTGCCGGTATTCCTCCGACACCATCTCGAGGGTCAGCTCGTCGTGGTTGCGGAGGAAGACGCCCCACGCCGCGCCCTCGGGGATGTCCGTCGTCTCCGAGAGCACCCGGATCAGCTCGTCGGCCTTCTGCGACCGCAGGGAGTAGAAGATGCGCGGCATCACGGGGAAGTCGAAGGCCATGTGGCACTCCGGCTCCTCCTCGCTGCCGAAGAAGGCGGCCACCTCGCGCGGCCACTGATTGGCCTCGGCCACGAGCATCCGGCCGGGGTACTCGTTGTCGATCATCTCCCGCAGCTTCACGATGAACTCGTGGGTCTTCGGCTCGCCCTCGCCGTTGCCCTCATCCGATTCGTAGAGGTAGGGGATGGCGTCGAGCCGGATGCCGTCGACCCCCATGTCGAACCAGAACCGCACCGTGTCGAAGATGGCATCGTGCACGGCCGGGTTCTCGAAGTTGAGGTCGGGCTGGTGCGAGAAGAAGCGGTGCCAGAAGAACTGCCGGCGCACCGGATCGAACGTCCAGTTCGACTCCTCCGTGTCGACGAAGATCACGCGGATGTTCTCGTACTTGTCGTCGGTGTCGCTCCACACGTAGAAGTCGCCGAACGGCCCGTCGGGGTCTTCACGCGACTGCTGGAACCAGTCGTGCTGATCGGAGGTGTGATTGAGCGGGAAGTCGATGATGATGCGCATGTTGCGCTCGTGCGCCTTCGTGACGAGGTCGCGGAACTCCTCGACCGTGCCGTAGTCGGGCAGCACCGCGGTGAAGTCGGAGACGTCGTACCCGCCGTCGCGCATGGGCGACTGGAAGAAGGGCGGAAGCCAGAGCGCGTCGATGCCGAGCCACTGCAGGTAGTCGAGCTTCGAGATGAGGCCGGCGATGTCGCCGAAGCCGTCGCCGTTCGAATCCACGAAGGAGCGGATCATCACTTCGTAGAACACCGACCGTTTGTACCACTGCGTGTCGAGCGTGAGCCCTGGCATCTGGATCGGGGCGGTGTAGTTCACGTGGGTCCCTCCGGGGTGGCTGACGGACTGCGTTTTCCGCACATCTGTCCTCACGCTAGCCCAAGCAGCCGGATGCGGCCCGTCTATGCTTGAGCGGATGACCGTCGCCTCGCCTTACGCCGTCGAACTCTCCCGGCTCCCCGTGACCACCAGGGTGGTGCCGGTACTCGGGAGCGACACCCATGTCTGGGAGTACGGCGCATCCGGAACCGACGCGGACGCCCGTCGCGACGCCGAGACGGTGATCATGGTCATCCACGGCTACCGCGGCGACCACCACGGGCTCGAGCCGATCATCGCCCAGCTCGGCGCCCCCGGGCTGCGGATGGTGGCCCCCGACCTGCCCGGCTTCGGCGACTCCGATCCGCTCCGCGCGGGCCACACCGTCGACGACTACGCCGACTGGCTGCGGGCGCTGTGCGCCACCGTGCGCGCCGAGTCGCCGACCGCACGCTTCGTGGTGCTCGGCCACTCGTTCGGTTCGATCATCGTCTCCGCGGCGCTGGCGGGCGAGGGCGCCGCAGCGGGGACAGCGCCGCTCGAGGCTGACGCCGCCATCCTCATCAACCCCATCTCCGCCCCCGCCCTCACGGGGCCCCGTGGCGTGATGACCCGGGTGGCGATCGGCTACTACCAGCTGGCCGCCGCCGTGCCCGAGAAGCTCGGCTACACACTCCTCAGCCTGCCGCTCATGGTGCGCGTGATCAGCATCACGATGGTGAAGACGCACGACCGGCACCTGCGCCGCTGGGTGCACGACCAGCACGACCGCTATTTCAGCGCCTTCGCGAACCGCACGGTGGTGCTCGACGCGTTCCGCGCATCCGTGAGCCACGACGTGAGCGAGTACGCGGCGCGCATCACCGTGCCGACGCTGATGGTCGCCGCCGACAAAGACGACATCACGCCCATGTCGGCGCAGCACGAGGTGCAGGAGGCGATTCCGGATGCGCGGCTCGTCACCATCCACGACGTGGGCCACCTCATTCACTACGAGCGCCCGATCGAAGCGGCAGCGGCCATCCGCTCGTTCCTGGCGGAGCTGTCGTGACCGTCGCCTTCGACTGCCGCTACACCCGCATCGACCGGCACGACGGCATCAGCCGCTACACCGCGGGCATCGTCACCGAGCTAGCGAAGCTGACCGACGTCACCATGATCATCAGCGACGAACGCCAGCTCGCGATGCTGCCCGACCTGCCCTGGGTGAAGGTCTCGGGCCCCACGAGCGTGCGGGAGCCGCTCGTGGCGCTGCAGGTGAACAAGCTCGAGCCCACTGCCGTCATCACCCCCATGCAGACCATGGGCACCTTCGGCCGGCGATATCCGCTCGCCCTCACCGTTCACGACCTCATCTACTACTCGAACCCCACGCCGCCCCGCGACCTGCCCGCCTTCGTGCGCCTGCTGTGGCGGCTCTACCACAAGGCCTGGTGGCCCCAGCGGATGCTCCTCAACGGAGCCGACGCGGTGGTGACCGTCTCCGACACCACCCGCGACCTGATCGCCGATCACCACCTCACGAAGCGGCCCGTGGTGGTGGCCCGCAACGCGGCCGATCTCCCCGACGCAGGGATCGCCGCCGCCGCAGCGGCCGACGCACCCGCCCGCGCGGCCTCCCGGTCGCTCGTGTACATGGGCTCATTCATGCCCTACAAGAACGTCGAGACCCTCGTGCGCGCCGTCGGCGAGCTGCCCGGCTACACGCTGCACCTGCTGAGCAGGGCGTCCGACGCCGACAAGGCGCGCCTTCGAGCGATCGACCCGGATGCCCTGATCGAGTTCCACGACGGTGTCAGCGACGAGGAGTACCACGCGCTGTTGCACCAGGCGACGGCACTCGTGACGGCCTCGCTCGACGAGGGCTTCGGCATCCCGCTCGTCGAGAGCATGGGGTACGGCACGCCCGTCGTGGTGAGCGACATCGCGGTGTTCCGGGAGATCGGGGGAGAGGCGGCCCTCTACGCGCCCGCGAAGGATGCGGCGGCCTTCGCTCGTGCCGTCAAGCGCCTCGAAGACACCGACGAGTGGGCGGCTCGCTCGCGCGTCAGCCGCAGCCAGGCCGAGCAGTTCAGCTGGGCTGCGTCAGCGCGAGTGATAGCGGAGCTCGCATCCGGATTGCAGGATCGATCGCGACGCCGTTGAACTCGGAGATCGACACGTGCCCGCCATCGAGCACGAAGTCGTGCGCCGACCCGTTCGGGATGGCGTGACCCTTCTGGGGCAGCTGCTTCTCGGTGATGAAGCGCACGAGTGAACCGATGACGCCGCCGTGCGAGACCACGATGAGCGATTCATCCGGATGCTCCTCAGCCAGCGCCTCGAGAGCCGGGAGCACCCGCTGCACGACAGCGGAACGGCGCTCACGCCCGGGCACAGGGCCGAGCGGATCGGGGAAGCGCGCGCGGATCTCCTCGGCGTTCAGGCCCTCGACCTCGCCGTAGCTGCGTTCCGCGAGCTCGGGAACGAGCTCGGGGGAACCGAGCCCCACGATCGAGGAGATGATCTCCGCGGTCTCGCGGGCACGGCTCAGGGGACTGGCCACGATGCCGTCCCAGCGGCGCTCGGCGAGCAGGAGCCCGGTCTCGCGGGCCTGCTCCCGGCCGGTGTCGTTGAGGGGCACGTCGGTGGAGCCCTGGATGCGCTTCTGGAAATTCCAGTCGGTCTGGCCGTGCCGCACGAAGGTGAAGGTAGTCATCGCCTTCAAGTCTACGGGCGGCGCACTACGGCAGCAGGCGCGCCGCGAGGGCCGTGAGGGTCTCGGACGTGCCACCGTCGATCTTCACGGTGGCGCGCGAGTCGCCCTTCGTGACACCGCGGTTCACGATCACGATCGGCAGCTTGCGGCGCCGGGCCAGCTCGAGGAGCCGGATGCCCGAGTTCACCACGAGCGAGGAACCGGCGATGAGCAGCGCATCCGAGTCCTTCACCATCGCGGACGCCTCGGAGAACTTCTCGGTGGGCACGAACTCGCCGAAGAACACCACGTCGGGTTTCAAGACGCCGCCGCAGACGGTGCACGCGGGAACCACGAACGACTCGTACTCCGCCACATCCGCGTCGCCGTCGGGCGCCATGCGCACGAGTTCGGGTTCGGAGAGGCTGGGGTTCGATTGGGTGATGCGGTCGGCCACGCTGGCGCGGGCGAAGGTCTGGCCGCAGGTGAGGCAGTTCACGCGGTCCATCGACCCGTGCAGATCCACCAGATGGCGCGTGCCGGCGCGGGCGTGAAGGCCGTCGACGTTCTGCGTGACGACCCCGCGAACGAGGCCTGCCTCTTCGAGCTCGGCGAGAACGCGGTGGCTCGTGTTGGGCTCGGCCGCGTCGAACATGCGCCAGCCGAGATGGCTGCCGGCCCAGTAGCGCTTGCGGTACGAAGGGCTGGCCAAGAACTGGTCGAAGGTCATGGGGTTGCGCTTCGGGGCGCCCTCGCCGCGGTAGTCGGGGATGCCCGAATCGGTGCTGACCCCGGCACCCGTGAGCACCGTGATGCGCTTGCCGGCCAGCAGATCGGCGGCCTGCTCGAGAGCGAGCGCGGCCGTGCTCTCCGACACCGACGACACGAGCGGAACCATGGAACCTCCTCGCCGGCGATTCACGCCGACCTCTGCAGTCTAAACAGCGAAGTTTTCCGGAATGTTTCCGCACTGGCAGAGTGTGGGGTGAATATCCATCTCCTCCCGCCGGAAAGGCCTCCGTGCCCGTCATCCCGATCGACTCGCTCGACCACCCGCTGCTCGCCGACTACGCCGACCTGACGGACGTGGCGTTGCGGCGCATCCTCGAGCCCGCCGGCGGGCTCTACCTGGCCGAGTCGAGCAAGGTGATCGAACGCGCCGTGGCGGCGGGGCACGTACCCCGCTCGGTGCTCCTGCAGGAGAAGTGGCTCGCCGATCTCGCCTGGGTGGCGGAGCGCTTCCCCGAGGTGCCGATCTTCGTGGCGAGCGACGCCCTGCTCGAACAGCTCACGGGGTTTCAGATGCACCGGGGCGCGCTCGCGTCGATGCACCGGCCCGTGCTCCCGGATGCACGGGAGCTGCTGGCCTCCGCCCGTACGGTCGTGGTGCTCGAGGACATCGTCGACCACACCAATGTCGGGGCCGCCTTCCGCTCGGCGGCCGGACTCGGTGCCGACGCTGTGCTCATCTCGCCCCGCTGTGCCGATCCGCTCTACCGGCGCAGCGTCAGGGTGAGCATGGGAACGGTGCTGCAGGTGCCGTGGACGCGGATCGGGGAGTGGAAGGATGCGGCACCGCTGCTGCACGAACTCGGCTTCACCATCGCCGCGCTCGCCCTCGGCGACGACTCGATCCCGCTGCCCGAGTTCACGCAGAACCTGCCCGACCGGGTGGCGATCGTGCTCGGCACGGAGGGCGACGGGCTCAGCCGGCGAGCGCTGGCGGCCGCGGACGTGCGGGTCGAGATCCCGATGCTGCACGGGGTGGATTCGCTGAACGTCGCCTCGGCGGGTGCCGTGGCGCTCTACGCGCTGCGGTACGGCGCGCGAAAAGGGTAGGCACTACTTAGTATGCGCTGAGGCCGCGAGCCAATAGGATTCCCCTACTCGATCCGAGGGAGGCCCGTGATGTCCGGCAAGAACGCTGCTCCGACTGTTCCCACAACGACCGGAGGCAAGGGCCTCGCGGCCGGCACTCTGGGGCTTTTCGGCTCCACGGTGATCGGCCTCGCGTCGACCGCTCCCGTGTACTCGCTGGCGGCCACGATCGGGTTCGTGGTGCTCGCAGTGGGGGCGCAGGCGCCCATCGCGATGATCCTGGCCTTCATCCCGATGTTCCTCACCGCCTCGGCGTACCGCGAGCTCAACCGTGCGGTGCCCGACTGCGGCACGGCGTTCACCTGGGTCACCAAGGCGTTCGGGCCTCGCACCGGATGGCTCGCGGGCTGGGGCGTGGCCGTGGCCGGCATCATCGTGCTGGCGAACCTCGCGCAGATCGGGTCGAAGTACCTGTGGCTGCTCACCAACAACCCCGACCTCTACGACAACACCGTGCTCGTCACCGCGACGGGCGTGGTGTTCATCGCCGCCATGACGTATATCAGTGTGCGCGGGCTGCAGATCGGCGAGAGACTGCAGAACGTGCTGCTCGGCGTGCAGTACGTGGCCCTCATCCTGTTCGTGGTGCTGGCGTTCTGGGCCGTCATCACGGGAACGGCCCCGGAGGGCTCGACGGCGCCGCAGGCCGACTGGTTCAACCCGTTCGCGTTCACCTCGCTGTCGGGCTTCACCGAGGCGATCCTGCTCTGCCTCTTCATCTACTGGGGCTGGGACACCTGCCTCGCCCTCAACGAGGAGACGAAAGATCCGGAGCGCACGCCCGGCCGTGCCGCGGTGCTCTCCACCGTCATCCTGCTGGTCACCTACGTCTCGGTCACCGTGGCGGCCATGTCGTTCGCGGGGCTCGGCGATTCGGGCGTCGGCCTCGGCAACGAGGAGAACTCGGGCGACGTCTTCCTGGCGCTGAAGGATGCGATCTTCGGGCCGTGGGCCTGGCTGCTCGTGATCGCGGTGTGCGTCTCGGCCATCTCGTCGACACAGACCACCATCCTCCCCACCGCACGGGGAACGCTCGCCATGTCGACCTACCGTGCGCTGCCCGAGGCGTTCGGCCGCATCAACCCGAAGTTCCGTACCCCGCGCTTCGCCACCATCTTCATGAGCGTCGTCGCCGTGGTGTTCTACGTGGGCATGACGATCGTGAGCGAGAACATCCTCTCCGACACGATCCTCTCGATCGGTCTGGCCATCGCGTTCTACTACGCGCTCACGAGCTACGCGTGCATCTGGTACTTCCGCAAGGAGATCTTCACCACGGCGCGCAACTTCTTCTTCAAGGGGCTCTTCCCGCTGCTCGGTGGCCTCATGCTCACGGCGGCGTTCATCCAGTCGGCCATCGACATGTACAACCCCGACTACGGCTACACCGTGATCTTCGGCATCGGCGGAGTGTTCGTGGTGGGCGTGGGCTCGCTCGCCCTCGGCGTGGTGCTGATGATCGTCTGGTCGTTCTTCCCGCGGGCGAAGGCGTTCTTCCGCGGCGAGTCCTTGAACATGGACACCGAGGTGCTCGTGCCCGATGAGGATGTTCCGATTGTGCGCTCGGTCGATGGCGGCCTGATGTAGCTGGGCCGGGTGCCCGCGTACGGCCTGTGCCGTCGCTACACATCCACGCCACTTAGGATTGGCGGGTGAGTTCTGCTTCCCGTCGTGCTGTGTATCGGCGGAGGCGGATCGTCGTCGGATGCGTGCTGGCCGTACTGGTGGTCATCGGCGTGTACGTGCCGGTGTCGCTGTTCGCTCCGGTGCCCGCGGCCGTCGCCGTCGTTCCGGATGCGGGTGCCGTGTCATCGGCGGCCACCGCGCTGGCTGCTCCCGGGGCCGGGACGAGCGCGATCGGCATGCCCGCCGATCCGGCCGTGCCGGGTTCCACGCCCGTCACACTCGGGGCGAGCGGCAGCACCGACTCGGTGCCGATCGCGAGCATCACCAAGACCATCACCGCGCTCGTGGTGCTCGATGCCAAGCCCCTGCCCGACGGGACATCCGGGCCCGACCTCACCATGACCGACGCCGACGCGGGCTACCTGGCCGACACCATCGCGGCCGGCGGATCCTGGGCCTCCGTGTACCCCGGCCAGGTTCTCACCGAGCGCCAGGTGCTCGAGATCATGCTGCTCGAATCGGCCAACAACTACAGCGTCACCCTCACCACGTGGGCGTTCGGCTCGGTCGACGCCTATCTCGCCGCCGCAACCGCCTGGCTCGCGGCCCACGACCTCAGCGGCACGGCCGTGGTCGACACGAGCGGCCTCGACCCGGGCTCGCGCAGCACGTCCGCCGACCTCCTCACCATCGCATCGCTCGTCATGGCCGACCCCACACTGGCCGCGATCGTGGGCACGGCGACGGATGTGCTGCCCCAGCTGGGAGAGATCCAGAACACCAACAAGGTGCTCGGTCAGGCGGGCATCGTCGGCATCAAGACCGGCACCACGGATGAGGCGGGCTTCTGTCTGCTGTTCGCCTCGAGCTTCGCCGTGGGCGACCGCACCGTCACGCTCGTGGGTGTCGTGCTGGGCGCGCCGAGCGACGACTCGCTCTACGCCTCCGTGCTCGCCCTTCTGCAGAGCGCCCAGAGCGGCTTCCAGAGCGTCACCGTGGTGACCGCGGGCGACGTCGTGGGCACCTACACCACGGAGTGGGGCGACAGCGCGGATGTCGTGGCCACCGAGTCGGTGCAGGCGACCGTCTGGTCGCAGAGCGACGTGACCCGCACGACCTCGCTCGACACGATCGGCTCGGGCGCATCCGGAGCGGTGGTGGGCAGCGCCGACTATTCACTCAGCGGTATCACCCTCGACCCCGCCACCTACAGCGTGCCGCTCGCCCTCGCGAGCGACCTCCCGGGCCCCGATGCGGCCTGGCGCCTCACGCATCCCGTGCGCTAGGGCCCCGCGCCCTCGTGGGGTCGCACGATTTGTCGCGTGAACGGTGAATTCGCGACAAATCGTGCGACCCCACGAGATGTGGGAGTCAGGGGGCGTCGGGGTGGTGCACGGAGACGGTCTCGGGGGTGGGGCGCTTCGGTGTGATGCCGTCGCCGCTCGAGCGATGCGTGATGCGGCGCACCACCCAGGGCACGAAGTGGGTGCGCGCCCACACGAGGTCGCCGGCACGCGCCTGACGCCAGCTCGTGGGAGGCAGGGGCTCGGGGGCACCGGGCTGCAGGTCGTTGTCGACATTGAGCGATCGCAGCACGAGGCGGGCGATCTCGTGATGACCGAGGGGATTGGGGTGCAGACGGTCCTCGTCCCACATCCGGGGATCCTGGATCTCCTTGAGCCCCCACTGATCGGCCACGATGCAGTCGTGCTTGTCGGCGATCACGCGGAGGTTCTCGTTGTAGATCGCGACCTTGCCGCGGATGCCGCGGAACACGGGAGTGAAGCTCGTGTCGACTCCCGTGAAGATGACCACGGTCGCACCATCACGGCGCAGCTGGCGGATGCCCACCTCGAAGCGCGCGGCGATGTCATCGGGGTCGGTGCCCGGGCGGATGACATCGTTGCCGCCCGCCGAGATCGTGATCAGGTCGGGCTGCAATGCCAGAGCGGGTTCGACCTGCTCCTCGAGGATCTGCTTCAGCAGACGCCCCCGGATGGCCAGGTTCGCATAGGAGAACTCGCCGTCGGCGGTGGTGGCGAGGGTCTCGGCCACCCGGTCGGCCCACCCGCGGAAACCACCGGGGCTGTCGGGCTCCGGATCTCCGATCCCCTCGGTGAACGAGTCTCCGAGAGCGACGTAACGGCGCCAGGGGTGCGGTTGAGACATGATTCTCCTTCCGAGAACACACTATCTCCGGATGTCGAGCCTTACCTCGACGTTGCGGGTGAGCGAAAACCGAGGGCCGTACTCGATGACCCAGGGTGAGCGCGCCGCCGCGGGAGCGACGGCACGCGAACATGTCGCGTCGTGCCGGGCAGGGGCCGGCGCGACCCCTGGACGGCTGCGCCGCGAAGCGGCACAGGCGCCCAGCGCAGCTAGCATGGAACATCGTGACCGATCAGCCGCTCTTCGAACCCGCTCCCGGGACGAGTGCAGCGGGGCACCTCTCGCCGTCGTTTCCGGCGCGAGCGCCGTGGGGTACTGCGGGCCGGCTGCGGGCCTGGCAGGAGGAGGCGCTGACCGCGTACTTCGCCACCGAGCCACGCGACTTCCTCGCCGCCGCGACGCCGGGGGCCGGCAAGACCACGTTCGCCCTGCGCCTCGCCTCCGAGCTGCTGCACCGCCGAACCGTCGACCGTGTGATCGTCGTCGCGCCCACCGAGCACCTGAAGCGCCAGTGGGCGGATGCCGCCGACCGCGCCGGCGTGCGGCTCAACCCGGGCTTCCGCAACAGCGAGTCGCGCTTCGGCCGGCATTTCCACGGGGTGGCGATCACCTACGCGCAGGTCGCGGCCCGCGCATCCCTCCACCGCGAGCTCACGCAGGGTGCGAACACACTGGTCATCCTCGACGAGGTGCACCACGGCGGCGACGCTCTCAGCTGGGGCGATGCCGTGCGCGAGGCGTTCGAGCCGGCCACCCGCCGCCTGTCGCTCACCGGAACGCCCTTCCGCTCCGACACGTCGCCCATTCCGTTCGTGGAGTACGCTCCGGATGAGCACGGCATCCGCGTCTCCCGCAGCGACTACAGCTACGGCTACGGCCGCGCTCTGAAAGACGGCGTGGTTCGCCCGGTGCTCTTCATGGTCTACGCCGGCCACATGCGCTGGCGCACCAAGGTGGGCGACGAGATGGAGGCGCGCCTCGGTGAGGGAAACACCAAAGACATCACGTCGCAGGCCTGGCGAACGGCGCTCGATCCCTCGGGCGACTGGATCCCGCAGGTGCTCGGTGCCGCCGACAAGCGCCTGAGCGAGGTGCGGCAGTCGATCCCGGATGCGGGCGGCCTCGTGATCGCCACCGACCAGACCGTGGCGCGCGCCTACGCCACCATCCTCGAGGCGATCAGCGGGGAGCCCGTCACCGTGGTCCTCTCCGACGAGAAAGAGGCCTCCGACCGCATCGAGTCGTTCTCGAACTCCTCGAAGCGCTGGATGGTGGCCGTGCGCATGGTGTCGGAGGGCGTCGACGTGCCGCGTCTGGCCGTGGGCGTCTACGCGACCAGCGCATCCACCCCGCTGTTCTTCGCACAGGCCGTCGGCCGCTTCGTGCGCGCCCGCCGCCGCGGCGAGACCGCGTCGATCTTCCTGCCGAACGTGCCGTCGCTGATGGCCCTCGCCGAGAAGCTCGAGCTGGAGCGCGACCACGCCCTCGACAAGCGTGACGACGGCTCGAACCCCGACGGCGACTTCTACAACCCCGAAGACGCCATGGTGGCCGCGGCGAACCGCGACGAGAAGGCTTCGGAGGGTCTGACCCAGGAGTTCGACTTCCAGGCCCTCAGCTCGGGTGCAACCTTCGACCGCGTGGTCTACGACGGGGGAGAGTTCGGCTTCGAGGCCGTGGTGGGCAGCGAGGAGGAGCTCGACTTCCTCGGGCTTCCCGGGCTGCTCGAACCCGATCAGGTGAAAGACCTCCTCCAGCACCGCCAGGCGCGTCAGCAGAAGCACGCCAAGACCGGCCGGCCGAGCGCCGACACGCCCGATCAGGGCGGTGTTCCCGCCCCGCTCTACCGCACGCTGAAGGAGCAGCGCAGCCTGCTGAACTCGCTCGTGGGAATCTGGTCGAAGACCTCGAACGAGCCGCACGGCCTCATCCATGCCGAGCTCCGGCGCATCTGCGGCGGCCCGGCCGTGGCCCAGGCCAGCGTCACCCAGCTCCAATCCCGGATCGTGACCGTGCGCCGTTGGATGGGCGCGGCCAACCACTGAGAGGTGCACCATGGCCGAGACTCCGCACCGAGTCGCCGTGCTCGTTCTCGAGGGCGCGAAACCGCTCGATGTGGGCATCCCCGCCCAGGTCTTCTCGGCGCGCCCGAGCATGCCGTACGACGTGCGGGTGTGCGGCGCGGCCCCGGGCGAGGTCTCCGGGGGAGACGGCCTCTCCTACGTCGTGGCCGAGGGCCTCGACGCCCTGGAGCGCGCCGACACGGTCTTCATCCCCGGTTACCGCGATCCGGCCACCACGGAGCCCCCGGATGCCGTCATCGCGGCCCTGATCGCCGCACATTCCCGCGGTGCCCGGCTCGCCGCGATCTCCACCGGAGCCTTCGCCCTCGCCGCGACCGGCCTCCTCGACCGGAGAGGGGCCACCACGCACTGGCACTACACGAGAGCGCTGGCCGAGCGGCATCCACTCGTCCGCGTCGACGAGAACGTGCTGTTCGTCGACGAGGGCACGGTGCTGACCTCGGCGGGAGCCGCATCCGGCATCGACCTCTGCCTGCACCTCGTGCGCCGCGACCACGGCGTGGGGCTCTCGAATCACGTGGCGCGCCGCTTGGTGGCAGCGCCCTACCGGAGCGGTGGGCAGGCCCAATACGTGCCTCGGAGTGTGCCGGAGCCTCTCGGCGACGTCTTCGCGAGCACCCGCGAATGGGCACTCGTGCACCTCGGCGAACCTCTGACGCTGGCGCAGCTCGCCCGAAACGCCGCGGTATCGGAGCGCACCTTCTCTCGGCGCTTCGTGGCCGACACCGGGTACACCCCGATGCAGTGGGTTCTGCGTGCGCGCATCGACGTCGCGCGAGAACTGCTGGAGCGCAGCGATCTCCCCGTCGAGCAGATCGCCCACCGGGTGGGCCTCGGTACGGGGGCGAATCTGCGCCTCCACTTCAAGAAGATCCTCGGCACCTCACCCCAGGAGTACCGGCACACTTTCTCGGCCTGACCCGCCGCGCACTGGCGGGATCCTGGCGCCGGGTGACGCCGATGCTGGCCGGATGCTTGCGAACCCTGTCGAAGGAGCCACTGTCGTGGCATCCACCGCCCACGGAACATGGATGCCGAGACAGACGGTGATGCTCCTCCGCATCGCTTCGAAAGGACATCTCATGACCAGAATCGCCATCAACGGCTTCGGCCGCATCGGCCGCAACACGCTCCGCGCACTCCTCGCCCGCGACAGCTCGCTCGAGGTGGTCGCCATCAACGACCTCACGGATCCGGAGGCGCTCGCGCACCTCCTCCGCTACGACAGCTCCCAGGGGCGGCTGAATCACCCGGTGTCCGTCGACGGTGACGTGCTCGTCGTCGCCGGACGGCGCATCCAGGTGCTCGCGGAACGCGATCCCGCTCAGCTGCCCTGGGCGGAACTCGACATCGACGTCGCCCTCGAATCGACGGGCCGGTTCACCTCCGCTGGCGCGGCGGGCGCCCATCTCCAGGCGGGCGCGAAGCGCGTGCTCGTGAGCGCCCCGGCCGACGGCGCCGACGTGACGCTCGCCTATGGCGTCAACACCGCCGCTTACGATCCGGCCCGTCATCGCATCGTGTCGAATGCGTCGTGCACCACGAACGCCCTGGCGCCCTTGGCCGCGGTGCTCGACGAGCTCGCGGGGATCGAGCACGGGTTCATGACCACGGTTCATGCCTACACTCAGGAGCAGAACCTGCAGGACGGTCCGCACCGCGACCTCCGTCGCGCTCGTGCCGCCGGTGTGAACATCGTTCCCACAACCACGGGGGCCGCCAAGGCCATCGGTCTCGTGCTGCCGCAGCTCGACGGCAAGCTCTCGGGCGACTCCATCCGCGTGCCGGTGCCCGTGGGGTCGATCGTCGAGCTCAACACCACGGTGACTCGCGACGTCACCCGCGATGAGGTGCTCGCCGCCTACCGCGCTGCCGCCGAGGGGTGGCTGGCCGGCATCCTGGAATACACGAGCGATGCGCTGGTGTCGAGCGACATCACGGGCAACCCGTCGTCGGCGATCTTCGACTCCGCCCTCACCCGGGTCGACGGGCGCCACGTGAAGGTCGTGGCCTGGTACGACAACGAGTGGGGCTTCTCCAACCGCGTCGTCGACAGTCTCGCCCTCCTCGGCCGCGACTGACCGCTCGGTTGCGGTGGCCCGTGCCCCACGAACGCGGGGTCACGGCCACCGCGCCGCGGGGCATCCGCCGTGCCACTATGGCTGGATGACGACCGAGACCGCTGCTGCTCCCGATGCTCCCACCGCGAAGGAGCGAACCTTCTTCGGCCAGCCCTTCTCGCTCGTGCACGTGTTCGGCGTGGAGATGTGGGAGCGGTTCTCGTTCTACGGCATGCAGGGCATCCTGCTGCTCTACATGTTCTACTCCGCGGCCGAGGGCGGCCTCGGCATCCCGAAGCCCGTGGCGGTGGGGATCATCGGCGCCTACGGCGGATCGGTGTACCTCGCCACCATCCTCGGCGCCTGGATCGCCGACCGGCTGCTCGGCTCGGAGCGCACGCTGTTCTTCAGCGCCATCGTGGTGATGGCCGGCCATGTCGCTCTCGCGCTGCTCCCCGGTCTCGTGGGCCTGGGGGCGGGCCTCATCCTCATCGCCCTGGGCTCCGGCGGCGTCAAGGCGAACGCCACCTCGGTGGTGGGAACCCTCTACTCCGAAGACGATGTGCGCCGCGATGCAGGATTCTCGATCTTCTACCTCGGGATCAACCTCGGTGCCTTCTTCGGCCCGTTGCTCACGGGCCTCCTCCAGAGCACCGTCGGCTTCCACTGGGGCTTCGGTCTCGCGGCCGTCGGCATGGCCATCGGTCTCACGCAGTACTCCTTCGGGCGGCGCTCCCTGCCCGCCGAGTCGAAGACCGTACCGAACCCGCTCCCGCGCAACCACCGTCTGCTGATGATCGGCATCGGTGTGGTGGCGGTGCTCGTGGTGGTGGCCGCCGTGCTGATCGGCCTCCTCAACGCCGACAACCTCGCGGATGCGGTCGCCCTGGTCACACTGGCCGCCTCGATCGCGCTGTTCGCGCTCATCCTGTCGAGCAGGAAGCTCGAGAAGGTCGAGCGCAGCCGGGTGATCTCCTTCATCCCGATGTTCATCACCAGTGTGGCGTTCTGGGCGCTCTACCAGCAGCAGTTCACGGTGGTGACCCTCTATGCGAACGACCGGCTCAACCTCGACATCTTCGGGTGGGACATGCCGGTGGCCTGGGTGCAGTCGATCAACCCGATCTTCATCATCATCCTCTCGGGCGTCTTCGCCGCGATCTGGACCAAGTGGGGCGCCCGCCAGCCGGCGACCCCCTACAAGTTCGCGGCCGCCGCGGCCGTGATGGGCATCGCGTTCCTGCTGTTCATCCCGTTCTCCGGCACCGGAGCACACGGAACCCCGCTGCTCGCCCTCGTCGGCATCCTCTTCGTGTTCACGATCGCCGAGCTGCTGCTGTCGCCCGTGGGGCTGTCGCTGTCGACGAAGCTCGCGCCGAAGGCCTTCCACACCCAGATGGTGGCTCTGTTCTTCCTCTCGATCGCCCTCGGCACCGCCCTGTCGGGAATCCTCGCGGGGTTCTACAACGAATCCAATGAGATCCCCTACTTCGCCATCTCCGGGCTCGCGGCGATCGCCGTCGGCGGAGCGCTCGTGGCCGTCACCCCCTGGGTGCGCCGCACAATGGCAGGCGTGAGGTAGCCGGATGCTCGGAACACTCGACGAGGTCGTGTTCGACTGCGCCGACCCGGTGACGCTCTCGGCCTTCTGGCACGAGGTGTTCGGCGGCAGCGCACCCGTTCACCGCCGCGCGGACTGGTCGTACTTCGACACGCCCGCCGGTCTGCGGATCGCCTTCCAGCGGGTCCCCGAGGGCAAGTCCGCCAAGAACCGCCTTCACCTCGACGTGGCGGTGGCCGATGTGCCGGCCGCCGCAGCCGCGGCCGTGGCGCTGGGGGCGTCGCTCGTGGGCGAGTTGCATTCGGACTCCGTGGGCACCTTCCAGGTGCTGCACGACCCCGAAGGCAACGAGTGGTGCGTGGTGAAGCCCGCCTGACGCCTGACTCCTACGCGCCGCCGAAGCGTTCGGTTCGGATCGTCATCGGGTCGACACCCGAGGCTACGAGCGCGTCGGAGGCGAGCTCGACGAAGCGCGTGGGGCCGCAGATGTAGGTGGAGGGGGCAGCCGCACCCGCGCCGGATGCCGCGGTGCCCGCATCCGCCCACTCCGTGATGCGCGCCGCATCGAGACGCCCGAGGGTGCCCTGCCACGCCGGAGGGGCGTGCCGGGTGTACTGGATGGTCACCTCGCCGCCGGCCGACGCCGTGAGCGACTCCAGCTCGTCGCGGAAGTAGACGAACTCGGGGGAGCGCACCGAGTAGAGCAGGCTCACCGGCGCGGTGTTGCCCGAGGCGATGTGCGTGCGGAGGATGGAGACCAGGGGAGCGACCCCCGATCCGCCGCCGATCATGCGGATCGGCTCCTGCTGCTCCGGTCGCCACACGAACCAGCCGCCCAGCGGGCCGATCACCTCGAGCTGATCGCCCACCGAGATGCCGCGCACGAGGTACGGAGACACCTCGCCGTCGGGCATGAGTTCGACGCTCACGGCGGCGAGCTCGTCGGACGCCGCCGACGACAGCGAGTAGGAGCGCGCGGCCTGGTAGCCGTCGGGCGCCGTGAGGCGGATGTCGATGTGCTGGCCGGCCAGCGCTCCCGCCCATCCGGGGATGCGCAGCATCAGCGTGCGCGCGGTCGGCGTCTCCTCGTGGATCGCGACGACGTCGGCGACCTCCCACTTCATCGGCATCCTACGAATCGTAGTAGTAGCGCTGCTCTTTCCACGGGTCGCCGTAGGCGTGATACCCGTTGACCTCCCAGAAGCCCAGCTCGTCGGTCTCGTGCATCGTGAGCCCCGTGATCCACTTGGCGCTCTTCCAGAAGTACAGGTGCGGCACGAGCAGCCTCGCCGGGCCACCGTGCTCGGGGTCGAGCGGTTCGCCACCGAACTCGAACGCCACCCACGCCTTGCCGTCGAGAAGGTCTTCCAGCGGCACGTTGGTGGTGTACCCGCCGTAGGAGTGGGCCATCGTGTAGCCGGCATCCGTCTCCACGTCGGCGAAGAGCGTGTCGAGCGACACGCCCCGCCAGGAGGTACCGAACTTCGACCAGCGGGTGACGCAGTGGATGTCGGTGTCGACCGTCTCGATCGGCAGGGCCATGAACTCGTCCCACGTCCAGCGCTTGACGTCGCCCGATTCGTTCGTGATCGAGAACTGCCACTCACCGGCATGGATGTTCGGGGTGGGCCCGGCGGAGAGCACGGGGAAGTCCTTCGTCTCGTACTGCCCCGGGGGGAGTTTCGGATCGGCCTCGCGATGCTTGCCGAAGAAACCCGGTGTGACGATTCCCATGGTGCTCCCTCCCGACGGTATCTGCCCAGCCTACGCGGACGAGGCCTGTCGATGGGGGCCCTGACAGGGTTGGAATCCCGGCTTAACGACAGGAAGACCTGGTCTCTCGACCAGGTCTTCCGCACTGTCTCAACCAGTGTCTCCGAGGGGGGACTTGAACCCCCACGCCCTATACGGGCACTAGCACCTCAAGCTAGCGCGTCTGCCATTTCCGCCACCCGGAGTGGGATTGAAGCTTTTTGATCGCTCAACCAGCCAAGGAAAGACAATAGCACGGATGCGGAGCCGTCGAATCACCATCGCCACGAGCGGCCGATCGGCGCGGGCGGGTACCGTGAGAGTCATGACCGGTACTCCTCCGAACGACGATCTCGACCTCACCACCAGGATCGCGCGCGACCTCATCCGGCTCGACACGAGCAATTACGGCGAGGGCCGGTCGAACGGCGAGACGGAGGCGGCCGAGTACCTCGCGGCTCACCTCGAGCGGCTGGGACTCACCGTTCGACGCTTCGACGCCGCCCCCGGGCGCACGAGCATCGTCACCCGGGTGCCGGGTGCGAACTCGTCGAAGCCCGCTCTCGTGGTGCACGGCCACACCGACGTCGTGCCCGCCATCGCCGACGACTGGTCGGTCGATCCTTTCGGCGGCGTGATCAAAGACGGCATGCTCTGGGGCCGCGGTGCGGTGGACATGAAGAACATGGATGCGATGATCGTCACCGCTCTCGACCGCATCCTGTCGTCGGGGCGGCAGCCCGAGCGCGATCTGGTGGTCGCGTTCTTCGCCGACGAGGAGAACGGGGGCGTCTTCGGCTCCCACCCCGTGGTGATGCAGCATCCGGAGTTCTTCGACGGCGCCACCGAAGCCATCAGCGAGGTGGGCGGGTACTCGATCGACCTCGACGGCAAGCGGGCCTACCTCGTGCAGACGGGCGAGAAGGCCCTGATCTGGATGAAACTGGTCGCCCGGGGCACGGCGGGTCACGGTTCGCAGATCAACCACGAGAACGCCGTGACCCGCCTCGCCCGTGCCGTGGCCGCGCTGGGCAGCCGGGAATGGCCCGTGCACCTCACCCAGACCACGCGCGTGCTGCTCGACCGGGTCGCCGCCATCCTCGGCAAAGACCCGCAGCAGATGAGCCCGGATGACATCGCCATCGCCACCGGCACGGCCTCGCGCTTCATCACGGCCACCCTGCGCACCACCGCGAACCCCACCGGCCTCACCGCGGGCTACAAGCACAACGTCATTCCTGATCGGGCCGAGGCCATGGTCGACGTGCGGGTGCTGCCCGGGCACGAGGACGAGGTGATGGCCGAGATCCGCGAGATCGTGGGCGACGACATCGAGATCGTGGTGTCGCACCAGGACATCGGACTCGAGACCACCTTCGACGGCGAGCTGGTCGACGCCATGATCGGCAGTCTGCAGCGTCACGACCCGGGCGCCGAGGTGCTTCCCTACCTGCTCTCGGGCGGCACCGACAACAAGGCGCTGAGCCTGCTGGGCATCCGCGGATTCGGCTTCGCGCCGCTGCAGCTGCCCGCTGCTCTCGACTTCCCGGGAATGTTCCACGGCGTGGACGAGCGGGTGCCGATCGACGCGCTAGGGTTTGGCTCAGACGTTCTGACCGATCTGCTGCTGCGCTACTGACGACGCGGTTCCGCGAACTTACCTCCGCCTCATCCGCTTCATCCGCTAAGGGAGCCCATGGACTTTCTCAACGCCGTCATCCTCGGATTCGTTCAGGGTCTCACCGAGTTCCTGCCGATCTCGTCGAGCGCTCACCTGCGTATCCTGGGCGAGTTCCTGCCGGGCGCCAAAGATCCGGGTGCGGCGTTCACCGCCATCACGCAGCTCGGTACCGAGACCGCGGTCGTGGTGTTCTTCTGGCGCGACATCGTGCGCATCGTGTCGCGCTGGGCGAAGTCGCTGGTCGGGCGGGTGCCGCGGAACGACCCGGATGCGCGCATGGGCTGGCTGATCATCGTCGGCTCGATCCCGATCGTGGTCCTCGGCGTGCTGTTCCAGGACCAGATCGAGACCACGCTGCGTTCGCTCTGGATCGTGGCGGCCACCCTGATCGGCTTCGGCATCCTGCTCGGCATCGCCGACTGGGTGGGGGCGAAGAAGCGCCGCCTGAAAGACCTGACCGTGCCGCACGGCATCATCTTCGGGCTCGCCCAGGCACTGGCGCTCATCCCGGGGGTCTCACGGTCGGGCGGCACCATCACGGCCGGACTCTTCATGGGCTACGAGCGCCGTGCAGCGGCCCGCTACTCGTTCCTGCTCGCCATCCCGGCGGTGTTCGGGTCTGGCCTCTATCAGGTGTACAAGAGCATGGGCGAGACCGGCGGCGCGTACGGGCCGCTCGAGACGGTGGTCGCCACGGTGATCGCGTTCGTGGTGGGCCTCGTCGTGATCGCGTTCTTCATGAGCTACATCTCGAAGCGGAGCTTCCTGCCGTTCGTGATCTACCGCATCGTGCTCGGCGTCGTGCTCATCGTGCTGCTGTCCGCCGGAGTGCTGCAGGCCTAATAGGCTTGATCGGTGCGCTCTTGGCCCCGACCCGACGTTCCCACGCTTCCCGGAGCGGGGCCCGTTCCCCGTATCCATGACGACTCCTCGGGGCATTTCCTCGAGAGCGCCGACCGGTCAGCACGAGCCACGCTCTACGTCTGCGGCATCACGCCGTACGACGCCACGCACATCGGCCACGCCTCGACCTATCTGGCCTTCGACACTCTCGTCCGGCTCTGGCACGATGCCGGGCTCGAGGTCGCGTACACGCAGAACGTCACCGACGTCGACGACCCGCTGCTCGAACGCGCCACCGCCACCGGCGTCGACTGGCGTGAGCTCGCGGCGAGCCAGATCGAGCTCTTCCGCACCGACATGGAGGCGCTCGGCGTCATCCCGCCCGACGCCTACATCGGGGTCACCGAGACGATCGACTCCATCGCCGCCGCCGTCGACCAACTCCGAGCGCGTGGCATCGCCTACCAGGTGCCCACGCCCGATGCGAGCGAACCGGATGCGGCCGACTGGTACTTCGACATCGCGGCGGCCGAATCGGCCACGCCGTGGATCCTCGGCTCCGAGAGCGGCCTCGACCGCGCCACGATGACCGCACTCTTCGCCGAGCGCGGGGGAGACCTCGACCGGGAGGGGAAGCGCGACCCGCTCGACCCTCTGCTCTGGCGGGTGGAGCGCGAGGGCGAGCCCGCGTGGGACACCGCATCCGTTCCCCTGATCGGGCGTGGTCGGCCGGGCTGGCACATCGAGTGCTCGGTGATCGCCCGCGAGACCCTCGGCGACACCATCTGCGTGCAGGGAGGCGGGGGAGACCTGGTGTTCCCCCACCACGAGTTCAGCGCGGCCCACGCCACCGCACTCACCGGCGAGCGGTTCGCGCGGGTGAACGCGCACGGCGGTCTTGTGGCCTTCGACGGCGAGAAGATGAGCAAGTCGCTCGGCAATCTCGTTCTCGTGTCGCAGTTGCGCGCGGCGGGCATCGAGCCGGCGGCCATCCGGCTGGCCATCCTCGGGCACCCCTACCGCGATGACTGGGAGTGGCTGCGCGGCGACGAGCAGCTCGCCACCGAGCGGCTCGCCCGCTGGCGTGCCGGCGCTTCCCGCATCGACGCCGACGCCCTCACCGCGGGTCTCGACGAGGATGACGCCCTCGAACTGCTGGCGGGCATCCGCACGCGCCTGCACGACGACCTCGACACGCCGGGCGCCCTCGCGCTCGTCGACGACTGGTTCGATCGCCCCCACTCGGCGGCCTCCACAGCGCTGGCCGCCCGCACCCTCGACGCCCTGCTGGGCATCCGCCTCTGACCCCGGCCCCGTTTCTGGGCGCCCCTCCTGCCAGATCCGTCACTTTTCGCGCGTTCTGCCCCGATTTCGCGCAAAAAGTGACGGATCTGGAGGGGTGAGCGGGCTTGGGTTACTCGCGGCGCCAGGGCTCGTCGCCGGCGCGGCCGTCACCTCGACGGCGGAGGTAGCGCTCGAACTCCTGCGCGATCGCCTCGCCGCTCGCCTCGGGGGAGTCGACCGTGTCG
Organism: Herbiconiux sp.; assembly: GCF_004297105.1. GTDB lineage: Bacteria > Actinomycetota > Actinomycetes > Actinomycetales > Microbacteriaceae > Herbiconiux. The sequence continues at coordinate 51,188 of NZ_SCVE01000020.1, read as the reverse complement.
CGCGCCTGCTCCAGCTGCTGGATGTAGGCGGCCATGTCCTCGTCGTCGCCCGCGAGCGCATCGATGCCCGTCTCCCACGCCGCCGACTCGTCGACGAGCTCGCCGCGGTCGATGGTGATGTCGATGAGCTCTTCGACCTTGTCGATCAGCGCGAGCGTCGCCTTGGGCGACGGTGCGTTGTGCACGTAGTGCGGCACGGAGGCCCAGATCGAGATCGTGGGGATGCCCATGCCCTCGGCCGCATCCGCGATGACGCTCAGGATGCCCACGGGGCCCTCGTAGCTGCTGCGCTCGATGTCGAGCTCGGTGCGCACGAGCGGGTTCTCGCTGGTGGCGAACACCGAGATCGGACGGGTGTGCGGCACGTCGGCGAGCATGGCGCCGAGCAGCACGATGCCCGCGATGTCCTCCGCGAGTGCCGTGGCCATGATCTCGGCGGTGAACCGCTGCCAGTTGCGGCTCGGCTCGGAGCCGATGGCCAGGTACACGTGCGAGCCGTCGTCGTTGGGCCCGAACACCGTGGCGCCGGGCCAGACCAGAACGCGCCGGCCCTCCTCGTCGACCGTGACGGTGGGCCGGTTGAACTGGAAGTCGAAGTACTCCTCGGTGTCGACATCCGCGATCTCGACGAGGTCGAGCTGGTCTTTGAGCACGCGAAGCGCGCCGGTGGCCGCTTCCCCCGCGTCGTTCCAGCCCTCGAACGCGACCAGCAGAAGTCGTCCCCTCAGGAATCCTTTGTCTGTCACCGTGATGCGTACCTCACTAGCCTTTCGAGACGACCGCACGGTGCGGGTGCCATCAGATAAGGGTAGCCTGTCGATCTCCCGGGCGAGCCGACGAACTAGACTTGTCGCCCGTGACCGAATCCTTGCCCGCCGCAGTCCTCTGGGACATGGACGGCACCATCGTCGATACCGAGCCCTACTGGATGCGCGCCGAGCACGACATCGTGGAGTCGTTCGGCGGCACCTGGACCGAAGAGGCGGCGAAGACGCTCATCGGCTCCGGCCTCGACCGCAGCGCCAACATTCTGCAGGAGTTCGGCGTCGATCTGCCGGCCGACGTCATCATCGACCGCATGTCCGATGAGGTCATGGCCCAGATCTCGGCCCACGTGCCGTGGCGCCCGGGCGCCCTCGAGCTCCTCACCGCCCTGCACGAGGCCGGAGTGCCCCAGGCTCTCGTCACCATGTCGATCGGCCGCATGGCCCGGCACGTGGCCGACCACATCCCGTTCGAGGCCTTCTCCGCCATCGTGTCGGCCGATGATGTCGTGAACAGCAAGCCGCATCCGGAGGCCTACCTCCTCGCGGCGGCGCTCCTCGGCGTCGAGATCGAGCAGTGCGTGGCCATCGAGGACTCGGTCACCGGGGTCACCTCGGCCGTCGCATCCGGTGCCGCCGTGATCGGCGTGGAACACCTGCTGAACCTCGACGACTCGGGCGCGCTGCACATCTGGCAGACGCTCGGGGGGCGCACTCCGGCCGATCTCTCGGCGGTGCTCGCCGAGGTGCGTTCCGCGCACACGCCCGTCGCGACAGGGGAGCACTCATGACAGCGCAGTACAGCGGACCGTTCCGCGAGGGCGACCGCGTTCAGCTCACCGGCCCCAAGGGCAAGCTCAACAGCATCACACTCGAGTCGGGCAAGGTGTTCCACACCCACCGCGGCTTCATCGACCACGACGCGCTGATCGGGCTGCCCGACGGCTCGGTGGTGAGCAACTCCGTGGGCGTCGAGCACCTGGCGCTGCGCCCTCTGCTCACCGACTTCGTGATGTCGATGCCGCGCGGGGCGGCCATCATCTACCCGAAGGATGCGGCGCAGATCCTCGCGCAGGCCGACATCTTCCCCGGCGCCACCGTGGTGGAGGCGGGTGTCGGATCCGGCGCCCTCTCGCTCTGGCTGCTGCGCGCCATCGGTCCCGAAGGCCGGCTCTCGAGCTTCGAGCGCCGCGACGAGTTCGCGGATGTGGCTCGCGCCAACGTGGCCGCCTACTTCGGTCACGTGCCCGACGGCTGGAGCGTCACGATCGGCGACCTCGCCGAGGCGTTGCCGGAGCAGCATCCTTCTCATTCGGTCGACCGCGTCGTGCTCGACATGCTCGCCCCATGGGAGTGCGTGCCGGCCGTGGCGGCCGCACTCAAGCCCGGCGGTGTGGTGCTCTGCTATGTGGCCACGGTGACTCAGCTCTCGCGGGTGGTCGAGGCCCTTCGCGACGCGGATGCCTTCACCAACCCGGTGCCGAGCGAGACCATGATCCGCGGCTGGCACGTCGAAGGTCTCGCCGTTCGCCCAGACCACCGCATGATCGGCCACACCGGCTTCCTCGTCACCGCCCGCCGCCTTGCTCCGGGCGCCGTGCTGCCGGAGCTCAAACGCCGCGCCTCGAAGACCGATTTCGCCGATGAAGATGTGGAGGCGTGGACCCCCGGCGCTCTCGGCGAGCGGGGCATCAGTGCGAAGAGTCTCCGGAAGCGGGTGCGTGCGGCCACTGCGACAGCGGATGCGGCGCTGGCGCGCGAGGCCCGGGCCGCGGGCGCCCCCGAGACCGACGCCCCACTCGTGGGCGACTCCCAGCCGGGTGCGATTCCGCCCCGCGGCGATGAAATAGACTGAACCCGCTCAACGGGCCTCGGCTCATCGAACGCAGGAAATGAGGATCCGTGCGCAAGTCTCTCGCGCTCATTCTGTCGGCAGGCCTTCTGCTCTCGCTCGCCGCGTGCAGCAGCACGCCCGACCCCGGTGTCGACTGCTCCGCCGTCGGCCCCGGCGACGCCAGCAACCTCGTCTCCGTGAACGGTGACTTCGGGTCGACCGTCACCGCGACCTTCCCGTTCCCGCTCGTCTCGAGCACGGCGCAGAGCTCGGTGCTGATCGAGGGCGACGGCACTCCCGCGGGTGTCGGTGGCGTCGTGAACGCCAGCTACTCCGTCTACGACGCTGAGACCGGCAGCCAGGTGGGCTCGCCGAGCACCAGCACGATCGCCGTGTCCGACAAGCTCTTCGATGGGCTGAAGGAGCCGCTCGCGTGCGCGAGCGCAGGTGAGCGCGTCGCCGTCGTTCTGCCGAACGACACGGCAAGCCAGATCGTCTCGGGCGCGACCGGCTCGATCGTGATGGTCTTCGACATCATCAGCGCCTTCCCGCAGGCCGCTACGGGCGCCGATCAGCCCGCGCAGTCGGGCTTCCCGAGCGTGGTGCACGACTCGAACGGACGCCCTGGCATCTCGATCACGGGCGAAGCGCCCACCGAGGCGAAGTCGGCCTTGCTCAAGAAGGGCGACGGTCAGGAGCTGGCCGAGGGCGACGAGGTCATCGTGCAGGCCACGGCCGTCTCGTACACCACCAAGAAGGTCGTGAGCTCGACGTGGGAAGACGGAAGCCCGCAGCTGTGGCTCGTCTCCGATGACACCAACCAGACTTCGGGCTCCAAGCAGCCCGCCGGCATTGCGGCGTTCCTCCAGGGCGTGCCGGTCGGCTCCGAAGTGATCGTCGTGCTGCCGGACGACGCGGGCTCGGCTACGGCTTGGGTCGTCGACATCCTGGGCGTGCTGCCGGCGAGCTAGCTCCTCGCCCGCGGCGGGTGGCCCTCACGGCGTGATGCTGATGAGGGTGCCGAGCGGGAGCGCGTTGACGGCGGTGATGGCATCGGCAGACAGGCGGATGCAGCCGTGCGAGACCTGGCCCGTGTTCTCTTCCTGGAAGTGGATGCCGATCAGGCCGCCGTCGCTGCCGCCGAACGGCTCATCGGCCGCCGACGAGTGCAGTGACGTGAGCTGGATGGGGTAGACAGTCTCGTCTTGAGCGGGGTCGAGGTAGCGCGCCTGCAGGTACCCGGTGACACCGGTTGGCGTCGGGGTGTCTGGCGCGCCGATGCCGACGGGGAAGGTGATGTCTGGCTGCCCGTCATTTGTGATGGTCAGGGTCTGCTTCCCGACCGACACGTCGATGCGCGCGGGAAGTTCCGCATCTTGGGTCAGCTCGGAGACGCGGATCCATGCAGCCGACTGAGCGGGAGCGCTCCCGCCGTTCTGTGAGGGGAGCAGTTGCCGGCTCGGCGTGAGCACCATCGCCCAGTCCCCGTCGATCTCGACGGGGACCACGACCGTGTCTTCCCCGAGGAAGTTCGACGCGGCCAGCCGGGCGACCGGCGTGTGTCGATCGGCACCGTACATCGGGGCATCGGCTTCGAGGTGAAAACGTGCGACCGGGGAATCGACCACACGAGAGAATGGCAAGAGACCCGAGATCACGGCGTCATAGGTGGCTTCGGGAAGCGCGGCCACCTCGGCGGGGGTGGGCTCCTGGAAAGCGGACGGTGAGTCCGGTGCAGCCGCGGCGCTGAGCGTGGCGGGCGCCAGGGATGTCTGATCAGCGGGAACGCAACCCGCCAACGAGAACGCAAGCGCGCCGACCACGAGCCCGACGATGACACGGGGGCATGAGAACAATTGTCGTCGTTTCTAAGAAGGTCGCGCGCGGGCTGGACGCGAGGCGTCGTCAGCCCGCGCGCGACGGGGATGGGTTGGATGGAGCCGGGCTTGCTAGCCGCTCACAACGGGAAGGTGTGCGGCAGGCTTGGCCGCGCCAGCGGCACCGGGGGTCGCCGGCGCCGGGACGACCGCCGCCGCGCTGATCGCGATCGAGAACGTCTGACTCGCATCAGGGTCGACGCCATTCGACGCAACGACTGTGAACGTGTACGTGCCGGCCGTGGTCGGTGTGCCGGAGATCACCCCGGCCGCCGACAACGTCAACCCGGGCGGAAGAGCCCCCGTGGCCGTGAACGTCGGAGCAGGCGTGCCGGTCGCCTCGATGGTCACCGGCGAGTACGCGGCCGACACGGTCCCGCCGGTCAGCGCACCGGCCGGCGTCGTGATCACCGGGCTCGTCTGAGCCGCCACCACCGACACCGTGGAGACCAAGTTATTGGCCACGTAGGCGCGGTCGTGTTCGATATCGACCGCCACACCCCAGGCACCTCGACCAACCGACGTCGACGCGATCACCGTGTTGCCGGCACCGGTTGTATCGATAAGCGACACAGTACCCGAGATGAAGTTGGCCACGTAGGCTCTATTTCTTGTGGTGTCGACGGCAATGCCTAACGGGCCTTCGCCGATTCCGGCCGTGATCACCTCGGTCACCGCTGTCCCTGTCCCCGTCGTGTCGATGACCGAAATACTGTCGCTGCCCGCATTGGCGACGTAAGCACGATTGTGCGCCCCATCCACCTCCACGCTCTGAGGGCTGTTCTGGATGCTGGTCGCACCATGCGGGATCACCGCGATGACATTGGTTCCCGCGCCCGTGGTATCGATCACCGAGACCGTGCCGTCGTTGTCGTTCGTCACGTAGGCGCGGCTGTGGACCTGATCGACAGCGACGTCACTCGGCGCGGATCCGATGTCTATTGAGATGACAGAATCGACCGTTATGCCCGTCCCTCCCGTGTTGATCACGGAGACGGTGTCGTCATCGGTGTTTACCACGTAGGCGCGGTTGTGCGTTGCATCAATCGCGACTGATCGCGGTGAGTGTCCATTTCCCGCGGCGTAAGAGATGACCGCCACTACGTGTGCTCCGGTGCCTGTGGTGTCGATCACCGACACGCTGTTGTCAACAGCGTTGGTGACGTAAGCGCGGTTGTGTGCAGTGTCGACCGCAACTCCCCATGCCCCCTTCCCGATGCTGCCGGCGCCGTTCGGGATGACCTGGACGACTTCAGCGCCCGCTCCGGATGTGTCGACTACAGATACGGAGCCATCAACAAAGTTCGTGACATAGGCGCGGTGATGAACGGAATCCACCGCAACATCCGTGGGGTTCTGCCCTATGCTGTCCGCGCCAGACGGGATGACCGCTACTTCACTGAAGGCGGTCGCCGCCTGCGCGGAACCGGCCACCCCGAGCACCGCCAAGGAGGCGATACCCAGGGCGGCGGCGATCTTCCCGGCGAATGTATGAGTTTGTGTCATGTTGCGAGAATAGCTCATTTACCGCGATGCGTGCCAGTTGCTGCGAGGCCGACGCCCGTGGGGCCCCGCGACTAGAATTCAGGGGTGTCCTCCGAGAAGCGTCAGCCCGCGCCGATCCCGGTCGAGGAACGGCTGTTCAGCCTCGTGCTGGCACTCCTCGCCACCGAGAACGGGCTCACGAAGAGCGAGATCCTCTCGACCGTGCAGGGCTACCGCCAGCGCTACGCGACGCGCGGCGACAACGCGAGCCTCGAGCGTCAGTTCGAGCGCGACAAAGACGACATCCGCGAGCTCGGGGTTCCGCTCGAGACCATCGACGCCCCGGGCGATCCCGGCAACAACCAGACGCTGCGCTACCGCATCCCGCGCGCCGGCTACGAGCTGCCCGCCGACATCGCGTTCTCGCCCTCCGAGACCGCGCTGCTCAACCTGGCAGCCATGGCCTGGCGCGAGGGCTCGCTGTCGCGCGAATCGCGTCGCGCGCTTCTGAAGCTGCGCTCGATCGGGGCGGAGACGAGCGATCCGCTGCTCGGCTACGCCCCGCGCATCCGCACCCGCGACGCCGCCTTCGGCCCACTCAACGATGCCCTCTCGAAGGGCGTCATCGTCTCGTTCCCCTACCTGAAGCCCGGTGACCCCACAGCACGCCTGCGTACCGTGGTGCCGCTCGCACTCGTGCAGCACCAGGGGCGCTGGCACCTCAAAGCCATCGATCAGGGCGTGGGGGAGCCGCGCACCTTCCTCCTCTCCCGCATCACCGGGCCGGTGAAGCTCAGCCGGACCGCGAGCCCAAGCGTGCCCGGCGACCACGCCGCATCCGCCCTGGCCGAGCTCGAGTCCATCTGGCAGGCCAACGTGGCCCTCATCGAGGTGCGCCCGGGAACGGATGCGTCCGTGCGCCTCGTCCGCCGCCGCGGCGCGAGCCTCGACGACGACGGCCGGGTGCTCCTGCACTTCACGGATGCCGCCCTGCTCGCCGACGAGCTGGCGGGTTTCGGCCCCGAGGTGCGCGTGCTCGGCCCCGAGCGCCTGGTCGACGCCGTGATCGCGCGGCTCGAGGCGGCCGTCGCTGCGCACCGAACCGACGGGCACGCCGCATCCGCAGCCTCAGCCAGCACCGAGGTGCGCCCATGACCCCGAACACCCCCCGCGAGAGCCAGCCCTTCTCCTTCGCGCAGGACAAACTCACCTTCCTCCTCACGCTCGTGCCCTACCTGCTCGACAGGGGTCGCGTGTCGGTGGCGGATGCCGCCGCCCACTTCCAGGTGGGTGAGAAGCAGATCCGCGAGGCCGTCTCGCTCATCGCCGTCTCCGGCGTTCCGGGCGAGACCACCCAGTACCAGCACGGCAACCTCTTCGACATCTCCTGGGACGACTTCGACGAGCGCGACGAGATCGTGATCACCCACAAGGTGGCTCTCGACGACTCGCCGCGCTTCAGCGCCCGCGAGGCCGCCGCCCTCATCGCGGGGCTGCAGTATCTGCAGTCGCTGCCCGAGAACATCGACGGCGGCGTCTACTCCTCCCTGATGGACAAGCTGGCGCGCGGCGCATCCGAACGTCCGAGCCAGGTCGCCGTGGCCCGCACCGATGCGACCGAATCGCTCAGCGAGGTGCGCGACGCCCTCGACCGCCGCGTTCAGCTCGAGTTCGACTACCTCTCCTCCCGGGGCTCGCACGAGCGCCGCAGAGTCGACCCGCTCCGCATCGACTCCGACGACGAGAACTGGTACCTGCGCGCCTGGGACCACCTGCGCGAAGCCGTGCGCACCTTCCGCCTCGACCGGATGACCCAGGTCGCCGTCACGGATGCGCCGGTCTCCGGTACCCACGACGACGTCCGCCTCGGCGACCGGCTCTTCCAGGGCGGCGACGACGATCAACTCGTCACGATCGAGATCGACCCCTCGGCCACCACGCTGCTCGGCGAGTTCCTGGCGAGCGTCGACGAGGAGCCGACGGATGCCACGGCCGCCGCGTCGGGGCGGGTGCGAGCACGCATCCGGGTGGCGCACATCCACGGCCTCACGCGGCTCGTCACCTCGATGCCGGGGGCGGTCACCGTGATCGACCCGCCGGAGGCGCGCGCCGCGGTGGTGGACTGGGCGACCGCAGCGCTCACGGGCTACGACCGCGAAGGCAGTGAGAGCCGCGAAGGCCGCCCAGACCATCGCGTCGAATAGGCTGTGACGATGGCGTGGTGGGCGTGGCTGATCATCTGGGTGCTGCTGGTGCTCGGCTTCTTCGGCATGCTCGCCTGGCTCGGCTACCGGCTGTTCGTGAAGTTCCGGGGCGCCCTGCAGGCGTTCGAGGAACTCACCGACAAGGTCGGGCGACTCACCGAGAACGTCGAGGAGCTGGCCGTCGACCACCCGGAGCGGGCCATGGTCGTCGGCTACGGCGAGGTCGCCCGACAGCGCGAACGGCACCAGGAGCGCCGCGCCGAATTGAAGCAGGCGCGCAGGGAAGCCCGGCTCGCACGAGGTAAACTCCTCATCAGGCCCGAAACGATCCCGACCTTAAGGAAGCAGACCAATGCTGAATAACCTCAACGGGTGGCACCTGGTCATCATCCTCGTCGTCATCCTCCTCCTGTTCGGTGCGACGCGGCTGCCCGCCCTGTCGAAGAGCCTCGGTCAGTCGATGCGCATCTTCCGCAACGAGACCAAGGCGATGAAAGAGGAGAACGCCGCCGACACGACTGCGGGCGCATCAACGGTCGCTCCCGCTGCGCCGGTCGCCCCCGCCACCGTCGTCCCCGAGGCCGCGGCAGCACCGGCTCCGGCCCCGACACCGGTATCGGCCGAGAACAGCACCACGACTCCGGGCAGCGCCACCGAGCAGCCGAAGCCGTAGCATCCGTGGCCGTCAAGTCACCGCGGCAGCAGCGTGCCCGTGACGGTCGGATGTCGCTGGGCGCCCATCTGATCGAACTGCGGAAGCGGTTGTTCATCGCCGCCCTCGCCATCGTGGCGGGGATGGTGGTGGGGTTCATCCTCTCCGACTTCGTGCTCGACGCTCTGATCAAGCCGATCGCCGAGGTGGCCGCCGATCAGAGCCGGGCGGCGAGCCTCAACTTCACCGATGTCTCGTCGGCGTTCGACCTGCGCGTGCAGATCGCCTTCACCGTCGGGGTGGTGCTGTCGTCTCCGGTGTGGCTCTACCAGCTCTGGGCGTTCGTGATGCCCGGACTCAAGAAGAACGAGAAGCGCTACGCCGTGGGCTTCGTGCTGGCCGCGGTACCGCTCTTCCTCGCCGGCTGCGCCGCCGGCTGGCTCGTGATGCCGCACATGGTGACCCTGCTCACCGGATTCGCGCCCGAGGGCACAACCGCCCTTCTCACCGCACGGTCGTACTTCGACTTCGTGCTGAAGCTCGTGCTGGCCATCGGCATCGCCTTCGTGCTCCCCGTCTTCCTCGTGCTGCTCAATTTCGCCGGGGTGCTGAGTGCCGCCGCCATCCTGAAATCATGGAGGATCGCCGTGCTCGCCATCACCGTGTTCACCGCCATCGCCACCCCCGCGGCGGATGTGATGTCGATGTTCCTGCTCGCCATCCCGATGGTGCTCCTCTACTTCACCGCCGCGGGAATTGCCTGGATGCACGACCGGCGCCTGAAGCGCAGCCAGCAGCAGCTCGACGTCGAGCTGGCCGTCTGATGCCGCGCGCAGGCGACACCAGCGACGTGCTGAGCCCGGCAGAGCGGTTCGCCCTGAGCCGCACCCGGCAGGGCCATCCGCAGGTCGAAGTGTTCCGCGCGGGCATCGGCTTCGACCTCGACCCGTTCCAGATCGAGGCGGCCGGCGCGCTCGAAGACGGGCGCAGCGTTCTCGTGGCGGCCCCGACGGGGGCGGGTAAGACCGTGGTGGCCGAGTTCGCCGTGCACCTCGCCATGCAGTCGGTGCGCGACAAGGTGTTCTACACAGCACCCATGAAGGCCCTCTCGAACCAGAAGTTCAATGAGTTCGTGGCCGAGTACGGGCCCGACGAGGTGGGCCTGCTCACAGGCGACACCAACATCAATGCCGATGCGCGCATCGTGGTGATGACCACCGAGGTGCTGCGCAACATGCTCTACGCCGACTCGGGGCTGCTCAAGAACCTCCGGTTCGTGGTGATGGACGAGGTGCACTACCTCGCCGACCGCTTCCGCGGAGCCGTGTGGGAAGAGGTGATCATCCACCTCCCTCAGACGGTCAAGCTCGTGTCGCTCTCGGCCACCGTGTCGAACGCGGAGGAGTTCGGCGACTGGCTGCAGGCCGTGCGCGGCGACACCGAGGTGATCGTGTCAGAAGACCGGCCGGTACCGCTCGATCAGCACGCCCTCGTGAAGACCAAGCTGCTCGACCTGTTCGACTCCACGGGGCGCGCCGCCACCAACCGGGTCAATCCCGAACTGGCTCAGCTCGTGCGTGGGGGAGCGTCGCTCGCCTCCGACCGTGGCGGCCGCGGACGCGGTGGCCACAACCGCGGAAGCCGCGGCGGCAATCGGTACGGGCACGGCAATCCGCACAATCGCGGCGGGTTCGAGCGGATGGAGCGCCCCGAGGTTGTGCGCCTGCTCGACGAGCACCGCCTCCTGCCTGCCATCTTCTTCGTGTTCAGCCGCGTCGGCTGCGACCAGGCCGTGAAACAGGTGCTGCGCGCCGGCGTGCGGCTCACCACCGCCGAGGAGCGCGACGAGATCCGCCAGATCGTCGACGACCGCTGCCGCACCCTTCTCGATGAAGACCTGGCCGTGCTCGGCTACTGGGAGTGGACCGAGGGCCTCCAACGCGGCGTCGCCGCCCATCACGCCGGCATGCTGCCCGCCTTCAAGGAGGTGGTGGAAGAGCTCTACCAGAAGAAGCTCGTGAAGGTCGTGTTCGCCACCGAGACCCTCGCCCTCGGCATCAACATGCCCGCCCGCACCGTGGTGCTCGAGAAGCTCGAGAAGTTCAACGGCGAAGCCCGGGTGCCCATCACCGCGGGGGAGTACACGCAGCTCACCGGGCGCGCCGGACGTCGCGGAATCGATGTGGAGGGCCACTCCGTCATCCAGTGGCGCGAGGGACTCGATCCACAGGAGGTGGCGTCGCTGGCGTCGCGGCGCACCTACCCGCTCAACTCCAGCTTCCGGCCCACCTACAACATGGCCGTGAACCTCATCGACCAGTTCGGGCGGCCGCGCACGCGCGAGATCCTGGAGTCGTCGTTCGCGCAGTTCCAGGCCGACCGGGCCGTGGTCGACCTCGCCCGCAAGGTGCGCCAGCAGGAGGAGTCGCTCGAGGGCTTCGAGAAGGCGATGACCTGCCACCTCGGCGACTTCCGTGAGTACGCGAAGATCCGCCGCGAACTCACCGACCTCGAGCGCTCCGGCGCCGGCAAGGCCGACACGCTCTCCCGCGGAGACCGGGAGAAGCGGCAGCGCCACATCGCGTCGCTGCGTCGGCAGCTGCGCTCTCATCCGGTGCACGGCTGCAAAGACCGCGAGGCGCACGCCCGCTGGGCCGAGCGGTGGTTCAAACTCAAGCGGGAGACCGACAAGCTCACCCAGCAGATCCAGACCCGCACCAACGTGATCGCCAAGGTGTTCGATCGCGTCACCGACGTGCTGCTCGGCATGGAGTACCTGACAATGGACGAGCACGGCGTCACCACCCTGACCCCGCACGGCCAGACCCTCAAGCGCATCTACGGGGAACGCGACCTGCTGGTGGCGGAGTGCATCCGGCGCCAGGTGTGGCGCGAGCTCGACCCGCCCTCCCTCGCCGCCATCGCCTGCGCGCTGATCTACGAGCCCCGGCGCGATGAGAGCGAGATGGCCGAGCGCTTCCTGCCGCGCGGCGCCTTCCGAGTGGCACTCGACAAGACGCAGACGCTGTGGGCCGAGATCGACGACGTCGAGCGCGATCACCGGCTGCCGGGCAGCAATCCGGTGGCCACCGGGCTCTCCACCGCCATGCACAAGTGGGCGCGCGGCGCCTCGCTCGACGAGGTGTTGAACGAGGCCGACATGGCCGCGGGCGACTTCGTGCGCTGGGCCAAGCAGACGATCGACCTGCTCGACCAATTGCAGGGCACTCCGGATGCGCGACTCGCCTCCACCGCCCGTTCCGCCATCGACGCGGTGCGCCGCGGCATCGTCGCCTACTCCTCGGTGGCGTGAGGCGGCCGGCATGAGTACCATGACGCGCCCGCAGGAGCGCCGCAGAGCCACCCGGAGCTTCCGCCCGGCCGATCCCGCCTTCGAGGCCGACGGAAGCCGTTCGCACGACAGCGTCGCCCGGCCGTTGATGCCGCTCTGGCTCGCGTTCGTGAGCGCCGTCGGCGCGGGCATCGCGCTCGACGCCGGATTCCCCGACAAGGGCTGGTGGCCGCTCACCCTGGTGGGCACGGGAATCGTGCTCACCGCCCTGATCGGCCGGCGCCCCGGCATGGCCTTCCTCATCGGGCTCGTGGCCGGAGCCACCTTCTGGGGCGTTCACATCTCGTGGCTCACCCTCTACCTCGGCCCCGTGCCCTGGCTCGGCCTCACCGGCTTCGAGGCGGTCTACTTCGCCCTGGGAGCGATGCTCATCGCCGTGGTGTACCGCCGCGCCGATCTCGTGTGGCCCAGCCGCCGAGGCCGCCTGGGCATCGTGCCCCTGGTCGTGGCCGGGCTCTGGACCTTGCGCGAGGGGATCAACTCGATCTTCCCGTACGGCGGCTTCTCCTGGGGCAGAGTCGCGATGTCGCAGTCGCAATCGCCCTATGCCGACCTCGTGGCCTGGGTCGGCATGTCGGGCCTCAGCTTCGTTCTGGTGTGGCTCGTGGCCTTCCTCATCCAGCTGGCCCGGGAGGGCGGCGCCGCAGGGCTCGCGCGCACCACCCGTGTGCTCGCGGCCGCGGTGGCGATCGCCGCGACGCTCGCCGTGCCCGCGTGGCCGGCGCCCACATCCGGAACCTCGCGCATCGGCGCCGTGCAGGGCAACTCGAACGCGGGGCTGTTCGCCGTGCACGAGCGGGGCGACATCCTGAGCGATCACGTCTCCGCCTCGCAGGCGCTCGAGGGTCAGGACCTCGATGTCGTGGTGTGGCCCGAGAACGCCTCCGACATCGACCCGGCGCAGTACGCCATCGCCGCGCAGACCCTGGATGCGGTGAGCCAGCGCCTCGGAGATGTGCCGATGGTGGTCGGCACCATCCAGCAGCGCGACGGCAAGGTCTACAACACGTCGTTGCTCTGGCAGAACGGCGGGGTGGCCGACTACTACGACAAGCGGCATCCGGTGCCCTTCGCCGAGTGGATGCCGAACCGCGACTTCTTCCATGCTCTCGCGCCCGACCTCGTCGACCTGGTGACGCGCGACTACGAGTTCGGCAGCACCGACCTCACGTTCGACATCAACGGCCTCATCGCCGGCATCTCGATCTGCTTCGACATCACGGATGACGCGGTGATGCGCTCGATGAGCGCCGAGGGCGCGCAGGTGATCCTCGCGCAGACCAACAACGCCGACTTCGGCCAGACCGACGAGAACCTGCAGCAGCTCGCCATCGCCCGCCTGCGGGCGATCGAGTTCGGGCGCAGCGTGGTGAACATCTCCACGGTGGGCACGAGCGAGATCATCGCGCCCGACGGCAGCGAGATCACCGGTATCCCCGCCTACCAGGCGGGCGCGATGGTGGCGGATGTGCCGCTCGCCACCACTCCCACACCCGCTTCGCTCGTGGGCTTCCAGCTGGAGTGGCTTGCCGCCGGGTTCGGCGTCATCGGTCTCGCGATGGCGTTAACGACGAGAACGCCGCGCCGGCCCCGGAAGGCTGCGCGACGTTCGTAGTCGTGCGATCGATTGCACCGGCCTCGGCCGGCTACGCCCCGATCTTCTGCGTGCCCCGACGGGCCCGCAGGTACTGGAGCCGCTCCTCGAGCAGCTCCTCCAGTTCGGCGCGCGTGCGGCGCTCGAGCAGCATGTCCCAGTGGCTCCGGGGAACCTTCGCATCGCTGTGATCGATGACGGTCGCCTCGGCGCCCACCATCAGCGTCGCCTCGTGACTGCAGTACTTGCACTCCCAGGCCTCTGGGGCCTCCGCCTCGGCCGAGAACACCATTTCGGTGTCGCGGCCGCACGTCGCGCATCGGTACGTGTAGGTCGTTCGAGGGGAAAATACGACGCCCTCTTCGCTCTGCAGGCTTTGTGCGCCCAAACGCATTCCGCGCAAACTGCGATCTGCCATTGTGTGGTCTCCTCTCGCGTTGCTTCAAACGTTATAAACCGCGGAGCTGCCTGAAACCTTTCCGAAGCCGTCTATTGCCAGTACTCTCTCAGCGAATCGGCGCCAGCACCAGTTCGGGGGTCATGAGGCGGCGTGTCGGAAGGTCTGGGCGAGGGGGACCATCAGGTCGGCGCGGTCGGTCACGATGCCATCGACGCCCTTCTCGAGCAGTTCACGGGCCTCCTCGACGTCGTTGATGGTCCACACGTGCACCTCGACGCCGGCGGCGTGCAGACGCCTGACCGTGCGAGCGGTGACCGTGGAGATGCCGTAGATCGCCCGGGGGATCTGCACGGCGTCGACCCGCCGGAGCACGAAGCGCACGAGGGGCACGATGCCGAGCTTGGCGAACACCAGCGCCGGCACGAATTCGCCCGCGGACGCGGATGCGGCCACGCCGTCGCCCAGAAGTTCGACGGTGGCCCGGCGCCGCTTCGTGGAGAACGACGTGATCAGCACCCGGTCGATCGCTCCGGTGGCGATGATGGCGGCCGCCGCCGGAGCCGCGACATCCTCCGACTTGATGTCGATGTTGAACCGCGTCTCGGGATGCGCCGCCAGCACCTCGGCCAGCGTGGAGAAGCGCACGCCGCCGCCGAGATCGATCTGCTGCAGTTCGGCGAGCGTGAAGCCGGCGACCGTGCCCGGTACCCCCGCCACGCGGTCGAGATCGGGGTCGTGCACCGTGATGGCGATACCGTCGGCGGACGCGTTCACGTCGGTCTCGATGTACACCGCTCCGGCCTCGATGGCCTTGCCGAACGAGGCGAGCGTGTTCTCGGGGACGTCGAGCGCGAGCCCCCGGTGCGCGAGAACGCGGGGGAGCGGGCTGGCGAAGTAGGGTGGCGTGCCGCTAGTTCGGTGTCGCTTGGCCACCGCTGCCCGCATCCGGTGATCGTGGGGTGCGCTCGGCGAAGGCCTGGCCGATGCCCTTCAGCGCCTCGGTGAGTTCGCTCGGGATGACCCAGAGCTTGTTCGCGCTGCCCTCGGCGATCTTCGGCAGCGTCTGAAGGTACTGATAGGCCAGAAGCAGGTTGTCGGGCTCGCCCTTGTGGATGGCCTCGAACACCGTGGTGATGGCCTCGGCCTCACCCTGCGCGCGCAGCACGGCCGCTTTGGCATCGCCCTCGGCGCGGAGGATCTCGCCCTGCCGGTGGCCCTCGGCCTCGAGGATGGCCGACTGCTTGGTTCCCTCAGCGGTGAGGATGACGGCGCGACGCTCTCGCTCGGCCCGCATCTGCTTCTCCATCGAGTCCTGGATGGAGAGCGGCGGATCGATGGCCTTGAGCTCCACCCGCGACACCCGGATGCCCCACTTGCCGGTGGCTTCGTCGAGCACGATACGCAGCTGACCGTTGATCTCGTCGCGGCTCGTGAGCGCCTCTTCGAGGTTCAGCCCACCCACCACGTTACGGAGCGTGGTGGTGGCGAGCTGTTCGACGGCGCCGAGGTAGTTGGCGATCTCGTAGGTGGCGGCACGGGCATCCGTCACCTGGAAGAACACCACGGTGTCGATGGAGACCACCAGGTTGTCTTCGGTGATCACGGGCTGCGGCGGGAACGACACCACCTGCTCGCGGAGGTCGATGAGCGGCCGCAACCGGTCGATGAAGGGCACCAGGATGTTCAGGCCCGGCATGAGCGTCTTGTGATAGCGGCCGAGGCGCTCCACGACACCCGCCCGGGCCTGCGGGATGATGCGGACCGCCCGCGCCACCACCACCAAAACGAAGATGACGATGATCACCACGACGACGATGAGGATGATCTGGCCCACGAGGTCGTTCATGTGGTGGGTTCCTTTCGGTCGGCGGGCACGGCGGGCTCGACCCGCTGGGCGGGGACCACGATGGCCGTGGCTCCTTCGATGGCCGTCACGAGGACGCGTTCTCCCCGCACCAGCTCCCGGTTCTCGGTGAGCGGTGACACCCGGGCCGTCCAGATGTCGCCGTTCGAGAGCTTCACATGACCGGCACTGTCGGTGACATGGTCGATCACGAGGCCCTCGAGGCCGAGCAGTGCGTCGACGTTGCTCTTGGCCGGGTCTCCGCCGCGTTTGAGGACCCGCAGGAGGGGAGGGCGCAGTGTGAGGATGAGCAGCAGGGACAGGATGCCCGCGACGACGATCTGCACGTACCACGGAGCCCCGAGCGCACCCGAGATGAGCCCACCGAGACTGCCGATGGCGATCATGAGGAAGGTGAATTCGAGCGTGAGCATCTCGATGACCACGAAGAGCAGGATCAGGCCCAGCCAGAAGATCCAGGCGTAGGAGTCGAGGAATTCGAGCATCTGCGGTCTCCTCTCGGCGTTGATCGCGTTCTTCGACGCTACCAGGGTCGTGGCGCTAGCCGGTGGAGTATCGGCTACTTGGTAGTCTCGGGTGGTCGTTCGATCTACGAGGAGTTCTCCGTGTCTGATTCCGTGCCCACACCTGGCGCCACCGCGCCGCTCGCCGCCGGTTCCCTTGCCGGGAAGCGCGCGCTCGTCACGGGCTCGTCGCGCGGTATCGGCGCCGACACGGTGGGGTACTTCGCCGAGGCCGGCGCATCCGTGGTGATCAACTACCGTAACAAGGAGGCTCGCGCCGTGAAGCTGGCGAACAGCATCCGCGAGGCGGGCGGCTCGGCCATCGTGGTGGGGGCCGACCTCACCGACCCCGCATCCGTCTCGGCGATGTTCGACCAGATCCAAGCGGAGCTCGATGGCCTCGACATCCTCGTGCTGAACGCCTCGGGCGGCATGGAGAGCGGCATGGCCGCCGACTACGCGATGACGCTGAACCGCGACGCGCAGGTCAACGTGCTCACGGCCGCCCTGCCGCTGCTCGCTCCTGGGTCGCGCATCGTGTTCGTCACGAGCCACCAGGCGCACTTCATCCGCACCACGGAGACGATGCCCGAGTACGAGCAGGTGGCGCTCTCGAAGCGCGCCGGCGAAGACGCCCTGCGCGCGCTCATCCCGCAGCTCGACGAGGCCGGAATCGACTTCGTGGTGGTGTCGGGCGACATGATCGAGGGCACCATCACGGCCACGCTGCTCGAGCGCGCGAACCCGGGTGCCATCGGCGCCCGCAAGGAGGCGGCGGGCCGCCTCTACAACGTGAGCGAGTTCGCGGCCGAGGTCGCCGCGGCGGCGATCGATCCGATCCCGGCGAACCACACGCGGTACGTCGGCGACATCTCCGACTTCGGCGCGATCGCGGAGTAGTCGCCGTGAGCGGGGAGGCGGACGCGGCGACTCCCGAGGGCGCCGTGATCCAGAAGGCCCGGGTGCTCCTGCTCGATCAAGACGATCGCGCGCTGCTCTTCTACACGAAGGCGGATGTCGCCACGAATCCCACTCGCTGGCTCACGCCCGGCGGACACCTCGAAGCGGACGAGACGCACGCCGTGGGAGCTGCCCGCGAACTCTTCGAGGAGACGGGGCTGGTGGTGTCGGCCGACGCACTCGGCTCACCCTTCTTCGCCCGCGACTTCGAGGCGGAACCCGCCCCGGGCATCCGCCGCTCGTATCACGAGGAGTGGTATCTGCACCGGACTCTGCACTTCTCGCCCGTCGACGACAACTGGACGCCCGAGGAGCGGATCGATGTGGAGCGATGGCGGTGGTTCGCCCTCGCCGAGATACGCGAATCGGCCGACTCGTTCGAGCCGGCCGATCTGCCTGACGTGCTGGCGCGGGTGCTCGGCTCCGTCGCCTAGACGGTGACCGTCGCTCCGGGCCCGTTCTTCGGGGTGCGGCCGAGCGTGAGGGCCGTGATGGCCGCCATGATGCCCGTGACGATCAGCATGATGCCGGTGAACAGGACCAGGATTCCGATCGACTGCGTGGGCAGGAAGATCACGACGATGCCGGCCACGACCGACACCACACCGAGAATCGTGCCGAACCACTTCGAGGAGTCGTTCGCGGTCTCGATCACGGCGAGCACGCCCTCGAGGATCCAGGAGAACCCGATCACGAAGGCCAGGGCGAAGAGGGCCACCTCGGGGTTCCGGATGGCGACGACGCCGGCAACGATCAGCAGGACACCGAGGATGATGTTGATCGCCCGCATCCCGCCCGACACCGTGTTGTTCACGATGCCGCTGACGATGCGCACGAGGCCGATCACCCAGAAGTAGATCGCGAAGAACAGCGCGATGGTGAACACGATCGCGTCGGGGTTGTTGAACGACAGCACCAGGATGACGATGCCGAGGATCAGCGAGAGGATCGCACGGATCCAGAGGCCGCCTTTGAGCCAGCGGGTGGCGGCGGCGCTGATGTCGCCGTCGAAGAGCCAGAATCCAGATGCTGCAGTGGTGCGCGTGGTCATCGTGTTCCCCTCGGGTGCGCCGGTGCGGCGACGTCTGTTGTTGGTGCTCAATCTAGCGCCTGGCTCGGTGGCGGATGGGAAAGTGCCGGGAGCATGTCGCGGCCGGTCGACCCGTGTCGGCGGCATCCTCTATCGTTACGAGCAATCGTCATCTTCGGGGGTGCGGGCAGAAAGTACATCATGGTGTCGTCGTCGACCCTGCGGCGCGGATCCCTCGCGATCTGTGCCGCGCTGGTGCTGCCTCTCAGCGCCTGCTCCGCACCAGGCGGTGCACCCGGCCCTTCGGCCAGTGGCACACCGCTCGATGCGTACTACTCACTGCTGTACGGAGGGATGGACGAGGGCGAGATCACGGCGCAGAACGCCGCCATCCAGGAGTCCGTCGCGTCGTGCATGAAAGACGCGGGGTTCGACTAGACGCCGGATGGCGGCAGCGGCACCATGATCACGAGCGACTCGCTCGGCATGGAGTGGGGGAGCGAGGAGTTCGTTCGCACCTACGGCTATGGCATCTCCACCGACCCGTACAGCGCGATGCAGGGCGGGGAGGAGTATGTCGACCCCAACGCCGATTACGTGGCAGCATTGAGCGATTCCGAGCAGGCGGCCTACAACGAGGCGCTCTGGGGAGCTCCGGTCGACGACACAGGGTCCGGCACCGTGTCCGCCGGCGACTGGGACTGGCAGTCGATGGGCTGCATGGGTGCTGCACAGCACGAGGAAGTCACTGCGACGGCCTTCTGGGACGATCCGCACTACAAGTCGCTGATCGACGAGATGAACGGCCTCTCCGACAAAGCGGGCGCCACTCCCGCCGTGAAGGCACGTGAGACGGAATGGGCCGGCTGCATGGCGGATGCGGGGTTCCCGCAGTTCAGCCACGAAAGCGACCCGGAGACGTCGATCAATGATCGATTCACTGCGCTCACCACCCCCGCCGACCCCACCTCGGCGGAGGCAGATCCTCCCGACCCCACCGCTCTCGCCGCGCTGCAGACCGACGAGATCGACATCGCCGTGGCCGACCTCGGCTGTGACAGCAGCAGCGGCTACGCCGAGACGCTGAAGACGGAGCAGATCCGCCTCGAACAGGAGTTCATCGATCAGAACAAGGAGCAGCTCGATGCGCTGGTGGCGCAGTACGGGCAGCAGTGAGCGCGTGGCATCGACTTCCGCGGGGGCTCCGGATGCCCTGAGCCCGACTCCTGGAACGCGCAGGTGGACGCGTGGGCCGGGTCTCGTCGCAGTGATCGCGGTCGTCGCGATCGCATCGCTGGTGGCGGGCATCCTGCTCAGTCGCGTCATCGTGTCGCCGGCACAGCTGGCGTCGGATGCCGCGGCCCCGCCCGCGGGTGCGATCACCGCGCCGATCGAGAGCAGGGTGATCGAGAACTCCGTCACCACCCGCGCCGATGTCACCTACGCCGACGCCGTCGACGTGAAGGTCGACGCATCCGGGCTGTCGGGGCCCGCCGTGGTGACGGGGCATGTACCCGAAGTCGGCGACACCCTGTCGGCGGGTTCCGTCGCGCTCGAGGTTGCGGGGCGCCCTCTCATCGTGCTGCCGGGTGATCTGCCCGTGTACCGCACTCTGCACATCGGGCTCTCCGGACCGGACGTGCTGCAGCTCAAGGCGGCGCTCGCGTCGATGTCGCTCGACCCGGGTGACACCGCATCCGATGTGTTCGATGCCGCCACGGCCGCTGCGATCGACCGTCTCTATCGGGCGTCGGGCTACGAGCCGCCGCGCTCCTCCGACAGCGCGCAGGATGCGGTCGATGCGGCACGCGAGGGCGTGCGGAGTGCGCAGGCGGCTCTCTCGCAGGCGCAGTCCGCGTTGGACACCGCCACCCGCGGCCCCGACGACGCCGCACGCATCGAAGCCGACAACGCGGTGCGCGAGGCGCAACGGGCGCTCGATGCGGCCCGCCAGCGAGGTGCTGATGCAGTCGAACTCGATCGGCTGGCCGACGAGCTGAACCTCGCCGCCGCCCGGCGCGCCCAGCTTCTCGCACCACCGGAGGCCTCCGCTGAGCGTGCCGGCCTGAGCAGTGCGCAGGATCAGCTCTCCGATGCCGAAGACCGCCTGGCCAGGGCTGAGAACGACGCGCTCACAGTGCTGCCCGGCGCGGAGGTGGTGTATCTCAGCTCCCTCCCACGGCGGGTCGACACCGTCGGCGCCGAACGCGGCAAAGTCGTCGAGGGCGCCGCAATGAGCGTCTCGGGCGCCGAGCTGGTGCTGGCGGGGTCGGCCTCGGAGACGGATGCTGCGCTGCTGAAGCCCGGGATGACGGCCACCTTCACGGCATCGAACGACACGGAGTACTCCGCCACGATCTCGACGGTGGGTGAGAAGAAGGGCGGCGGGGCTGACACGGCCGGAGCAGCCGGCGCCTCGAAGCGGTACGACGTGATGCTCGCACCGCAGAATCTGACCGAGGCCGAGGTCGGCGCGCTGCGCGGGAGCAATGTGCGGGTCGCCATCCCCGTAGAGTCGACCGACGGTGACGTTCTCGCGGTGCCGGTCGCTGCATTGACGGCCGGCACGGGAGGGGAGAGCCGCATCGAGCTCGTGGTGGATCAGGCGGGTGTGCCGTCCGACGGCGACAGATCAGACTCAGACTCAGACTCCGGCGGGGGCGCGGATCGCCGCACCGAGCTCGTCGTCGTCACCACGGGTCTGGCCGCCGGCGGGTACGTGGAGGTTCGCTCCGAGGACCCGAGGGTGAAGCCCGGTACCGAGGTGGTGGTGGGGCGATGAGCGCGGCCGTCGCGGAGCTGCGCCACGTGGTGCGCGAGTTCGGTGGCGCGACGACGGTTCGCGCACTGGCCGGAGTCGATCTGGCGCTGGCGCCCGGCGATTTCTGCGCGATCGTGGGCGCATCCGGAGCCGGCAAGTCGACCCTGCTCAACGTGATGGGGCTGCTCGACCGCCTGACAGCGGGCGAGTACTTCGTCGACGGGGTCGCCACGTCCGGGCTGAACGATCGTCAGCGCTCGGCGGTGCGCGGTTCGACGATCGGATTCGTGTTCCAGTCGTTCCACCTGCTGGCCACCCGGTCGGTGCTCGACAACGTGCTGATGGCGTTCACCTACGGCGGGGTGCCGCGATCCGAAAGGCGGCCGCGGGCGGTCGAGGCACTCGATCGCGT
This sequence comes from Herbiconiux sp., assembly GCF_004297105.1. Taxonomy (GTDB): domain Bacteria; phylum Actinomycetota; class Actinomycetes; order Actinomycetales; family Microbacteriaceae; genus Herbiconiux. The sequence continues at coordinate 29,496 of NZ_SCVE01000020.1, read as the reverse complement.
CGGTCTCGGTGCCCGGCTGGCGTTCTCGCCGGCCACGCTCTCGGGCGGCGAACGACAGCGGGTCGCGATCGCCCGAGCCGTGTGTGCGGGCCCGCGGCTGCTCCTCGCCGACGAGCCCACGGGCAACCTCGACCGCAGCAACTCGGAGTCGGTGATGGAGCTCTTCGCCGAGCTCAATGCCGACGGCCTCACGATCGCGATCATCACGCACGACGATGAGGTCGCCGGCCGCGCCCATCGAAGGCTCCAGCTCCGCGACGGCACGCTTCACTCCTCCGCTGCCGAGGCGGCGGCTCCGGCATTCCAGCCGTCCAGCGCGCGCGGACCGGCCCCTTCGGATGGCACGCACGCTTCGCTGGCCGACGTGAACCAGGTCACGGGCATCCGCGGCGGGACACGCCGATGAGTCGGCGGGATCGCACCGTGAGCCGGTCGACTCGGCACCACACGCGGCCACCTCACGGCCAGGGCCTCGGGGCACGGTCGGTGATCACCGAGGCACTCGACGGAGTCGGCGCCCGGCCCGGGCGTCTCGTGGTCACCGTGCTCGGAACAGTGACGGGCATCGCTGCGCTGGTGCTCACGATCGGGCTCGGCCAGACCGCCGGCGGGCAGCTCGCCTCCCACTTCGACGCCATCTCCTCCACCCACGCCGAGGCGACGGCGGCGGTGGCCGCGGGGGCGGACGGCGCCGAGCATCCGACCGCCGAGATCCCTCGCGATGCGCTCGCGAGGCTCGACGGCCTCGCCGGTGTCGAAGCCGCGGCCGTCCTGGGCGAGGTCGACATCGGCACCGATCCGATCACCGCTGTGCCGATCCACGACCCGTCGATGCCCGAGACCCTGGCACCTCCGGTCGTGGCGGCCGAGGGCGACCTGCTCGGAGCCGTCAGCGGCCGCCTCGCACGCGGCCGCTTCTTCGACGCTGGCCACTCGGCGCGCGGCGACCGGGTCGCAGTGCTGGGTCGCGACGCCGCTGCCTCACTCGGCGTGGGCGACGTGGCGAGTCGCCCCTCCATCTTCCTCGGTGGTCACGCGTATGCCGTGATCGGAATACTGGATGCGGTCGACATCCAGCCGAACCTGCTCGGGTCGGTCATCGTTCCGCTGGCCGCCGCGCGCCGTGACTACCCCGGTGCGACTGCAGCCCGCGTGGAGCTGAAGATCGCGGTGGGCTCGGCATCCGTCGTCGCCCACCAGGTTCCCATCGCCCTCGCACCGAACTCGCCCGATGATTTCGACGTCGCCGCCCCGGCCGAACCGACGCAGTTCGAGGGAGCGGTGCGCAGCGACATCGATCTCGTGTTCGTGGCGATCGGCATCATCACCCTTCTCGCGGGCGGTCTCGGAATCGCCAGCGTGACGATGCTCGGTGTGTCGCAGCGACGCGGCGAGATCGGCCTCCGCCGCGCCCTGGGCGCCACTCGAGGTCAGATCGCCGCCCAGTTCGTGCTCGAGTCCGTGGTGGTCGGGCTGTTGGGCGGTGTGATCGGGGCCGCCCTCGGGGTGTTCGTCGTCGTGACGATCTCCCTGGTGCAGGGGTGGACTCCAGTGCTCGACCTCGGGATGACGCTGGGCGGCGCTGCGGCCGGGGGAGTGGTCGGCCTTCTCGCGGGTGGCTACCCTGCCATCCGCGCCGCACTCATCGAACCGGTCGAAGCGCTGCGGGCGGCATCCGGTTGACCGGTCTAGACGGCCGGCCCCCTCTCAGCCCCGCAGTCGGCCGATCTCGGCGCGGGCCGCATCCACGATCTCCGCATTCGTGTGCGCGTGGCCCCACAGGCCCCAGCCACCCTCCACGGCCTCCGTGAGCAGCACCCACGTGCGATCCACGAGAGTGGGGTCACCCGCGGCGCTCGCCACGAGATCGGTGAGCCGGCGCACCACGGCCACCTGCTTGTCGCGATCGAGCGCCCCCGAGTTGGTGAGCACCTGCACCCGCACGTAGTCGGTGTCGCCGTCGACGTTGGTGAAGGCGCCCGGAACCAGCTCGTGCACGAAGGCGGCGGTGTTCTTGTGGAACATCGGGATGTCGGGCACCTGCTCGACCTCCTTCACGATCGTGGCGGCGGCTCTCGCAACCTCGTGGACGTCGGCGAAGAGGCCGGCGGTGGCGTAGATGTCGATCATGGGCATGGAGACGCTCCTCGTGAATATGACGGTCGTCATAGACCGTAGACTAAGACGAGCGTCATAGTCAACGAGAGGTGCATCATGGCCGGCGAGATCAAGCAGCGGATGATCGATTCCACCGCCCTGCTCCTGGCCAAGCGCGGCCTGCAGGGCACATCCTTCAGTGAGATCATCGAGGCATCCGGGGCCCCGCGAGGCTCGCTCTATCACCACTTCCCGGGCGGCAAGGACGAGCTGGTGCTCGCCGCCGTCGGCGCCGCGGGGGAGCGGGCCATGGCAGTGCTCGAGCAGCTGAGCGGGCGGTCGGCCGTCGACGTGGCCACCGCATTCCTCGCCCTCTGGCGCTCCGTGCTCACCCGCTCCGAGTTCAGCGCCGGATGCGCCGTGGCCGCCGTCACCGTGGCTGCCGACAGCAACGAGCTTCTCGACCGCGCCGGGGGAGTGTTCCGCGGATGGCGGCACAGCCTGAGCGACCTCCTCACCGCGGGCGGTGTGGACGAGCGTCGCGCGCAGGCCCTCGCCGCCTCCCTCATCGCGGCCGGTGAGGGTGCCGTCGTGCTCTCCCGCGCCGAGCGCTCCCTGGAACCCTTCGACCTGGTCGCCAATGAGCAGCTGGCCGTGATCGAGGCCGCAAGCGGCGGGCATCCGCGCCACCACGACGACCCGACTCGAAGCGATCCGGCGTAGCGGAGGAGCGCGTCAGAAACGGAGAAGCACGGCGTCGGATGTCGCGGCTAGTGTGACAGGCATGGCATCCACCGCTTCGGTACCAGAGTCGCACGCGGCCGACACCCACGACATCATCCGCGTGCAAGGGGCCCGCGAGAACAACCTCAAAGACGTGAGCGTCGACATCCCGAAGCGGCGCCTCACCGTGTTCACGGGCGTGTCGGGTTCGGGCAAGAGCTCGCTCGTGTTCGGCACCATCGCGGCCGAGTCGCAGCGCATGATCAACGAGACCTACAGCACTTTCGTCCAGGGCTTCTTGCCGACGCAAGCTCGGCCCGACGTCGACGTACTCGAGGGCCTCACCACCGCCATCATCGTCGACCAAGAACGCATGGGTGCCAACGCGCGGTCCACGGTGGGCACTGCCACCGATGTGAACGCGATGCTGCGCATCCTGTTCAGTCGGCTCGGCCAACCGCATTTCGGACCGCCGCAGGCCTTCTCCTTCAACGTGGCGTCGATCTCGGGGGCCGGCGCGGTCACCCTCGAGAAGGGCGGCGTCACCACGAAGGAACGGCGGAGCTTCTCGATCACGGGAGGCATGTGTCCTCGCTGCGATGGCATGGGCAGCGTCACCGACATCGACCTCACGCAGCTCTACGACGACTCGAAGTCGCTCGACGAGGGAGCGCTCACCATCCCGGGCTACACCCCCGATGGGTGGGGCGTGCGCATCTTCACGGGTTCCGGGTTCCTCGATCCCGCCAAACCGATCCGCGACTACACGTCGAAGGAGCGGCACGACTTCCTGCACAAGGAGCCCGTGAAGGTCAGGGTCGGCGACATCAACATGACCTACGAGGGCCTCATCCCGAAGGTGCAGAAGTCGTTCCTCTCGAAAGACCGAGAGGCGATGCAGCCGCACATCCGCGCATTCGTCGACCGCGCCGTCACGTTCACGACCTGCCCCGAGTGCCTCGGCACCCGCCTCAGCGAGGGTGCACGGTCGTCGAAGATCGCGGGCATCAGCATCGCGGATGCCTGCGCCATGCAGATCAGCGACCTCGCGGCGTGGGTTCGCGACCTCGACGATCCGTCGGTGGGCCCGTTGCTGAGAACCCTGCAGAGCACCCTCGACTCCTTCGTCGAGATCGGGCTCGGGTACCTCTCGCTCGATCGGCCGTCGGGCACGCTCTCCGGGGGAGAAGCGCAACGCACCAAGATCATCCGGCACCTCGGGTCATCGCTCACCGATATCACGTACGTCTTCGACGAACCCACCATCGGCCTTCATCCGCACGACATCCAGCGCATGAACGAGCTGCTGCTCCTCTTGCGCGACAAGGGCAACACGGTGCTGGTGGTGGAGCACAAGCCCGAGATGATCGCGATCGCCGACCATGTGGTCGACCTCGGTCCCGGTGCCGGAACCGCGGGCGGCACCATCTGCTACGAGGGCACTCTCGAAGGGCTGCGCCACAGCGGCACCCTCACAGGCCGCCATCTCGACGACCGGGCCTCCGTGAAGTCGTCGGTTCGCACGCCGACCGGAGCGCTCGAGGTCAGGGGGGCGTCGACCCACAACCTGAAGGATGTCGACGTCGACATCCCTCTGGGCGTGCTCGTGGTGATGACGGGCATGGCCGGATCGGGTAAGAGCTCGCTCGTGCACGGCTCTATTCCGGCAGGCGCGGGCGTGGTCTCAATCGATCAGGGGGCCATCAAGGGTTCGCGGCGCAGCAATCCGGCGACCTACACGGGCATGCTCGAGCCCATCCGCAAGGCATTCGCGAAGGCGAACAACGTGAAGCCGGCGTTGTTCAGCGCCAACTCGGAGGGAGCCTGCCCGAACTGCAATGGTGCGGGCGTCATCTACACCGACCTCGGCATCATGGCGGAGATCTCCACACCCTGCGAGGTGTGTGAAGGAAGACGCTTCGCCGCCTCCGTTCTCGAGTACACGCTCAACGGCCGTGACATCAGCGAGGTGCTGGCGATGCCCGTCTCCGAGGCTCTGACCTTCTTCGAGTCGGGGGAGTCACGCATCCCGGCGGCGCACGCCATCCTGGAGCGGCTGCATGACGTCGGGCTCGGCTACATCAGCCTCGGCCAGCCCCTCACCACGCTGTCGGGTGGCGAGCGTCAGCGCCTGAAGCTCGCGATGCACCTGGCCGAGAATGGCGGCATCTACGTGCTCGACGAGCCCACGACCGGCCTGCACCTGGCGGATGTCGAGAACCTCCTGGCCCTGCTCGACCGACTGGTCGACTCGGGCAAATCGGTGATCGTGGTGGAACACCACCAGGCCGTGATGGCGCATGCCGACTGGATCGTCGATCTCGGGCCCGGCGCAGGCCATGATGGCGGCCGCATCGTGTTCGAGGGCACGCCCGCCGATCTCGTGGCGTCGAGAGCGACCCTCACCGGCAAGCACTTGGCGGAGTACGTGAGCGCGTGAGCGCGGCGTCGGATGGCGCCTCGTGAGCGAGGTGACCGGGGGAGTCGCGCGCGCATCCGGGGCCCGGCTGCCCTTGCTGGTACTCGGGTTCGCGGTGTTCGTGGCGGTCGTGTACGAGCTCCTCCCGATCGGGCTCCTGACGCCTATCGCGCGCGATTTCGGTGTCGACGAGCAGGGCGCCGGGCTCCTGGTCAGCGCCTTCAGCGTGCTGGTGGTGGTGGGATCGATACCGCTGAGTGCGGTCACGGCGCGGTTCAACGCTCGAACCACCCTCGCGGTCGTGCTCGTCACGTTCTGCCTGAGCGCCGGGATCATGGCGTTCACCACGTCATTCGGGGTGGCGCTCGCCGCGCGGGCTCTCGGCGGGGTGGCGCACGCCGTGCTCTTCACGGCGGTCTATCGCATCGCGCTCTCGGTGGTGGCTCCCGAAAGGCGCGCGGTGGCGGCCACCACGGTGAGTGCGGGCAACGCGATGGCGCTCGCGCTGGGCGTACCCCTGGCCACCGCGCTCGCGAATCTGGCGTCGTGGCGTCTGCCGTTCACGGTGGTCGCGGGCGTGTTCGCGCTGCTGGCGATCGCGGTGTTCCTGCTGCTGCCGAAGACGCGCACCGAGGCGGGGGAGCCGTTGACGACCCGTCTTGTCCTGCGCGCAGCGGTGCAGCCGGGTCTGCTGCGCGTAGCGGTGACGATCATCGTGGTGCTTCTGGCGCATTTCCTCACCTACACCTACGTGGAGCCGCTCCTGCGTGGCGCGGGTGTGCCTCAGCAGGGTGTCGTACTCGTGCTGTTCGGCTACGGGATGGCGTGTCTCGTGGGCCTTCTGGCGGTGACGCGGTTCACGCACGCGCATCCCGGCGCAGCCCTGCGGGTGACGCTCGTGTTCGTGCTGGCCGTGGTGATCGCGATCGGTCTCACGCGTGACTCCGCGTGGGGTATCACGATCGCTGTGATCGCCTGGGGCGTGGGGTTCGGGGCGATGCCGGTGCTGCTGAACGTGCTCGCCATCCGTGCATCGCTCAGCCTGCCCGCCGTTGCGGCGCCCGTGAGCAACACGGCCTTCAACATCGGCATCACCCTGGGCGCGATCGTCGGCGGCCAGGCGATCACCCTGACGGGCACGGGCGGTCTCGGCTTCGTCAGCGCGGGCGTGCTCGCGCTCATCGTGCTCGTGATCCTCATCCCGCGCTGGCTCCCACGCGACGGCCACCTCGACTGAAACGATCGCATGAGGTATGCTCATTTCAGATCCATCGTCAACCACCTCACGAACGGATTGGGTCGATCCCGAGAGGCAACTCCTCGCATGGCATTCATCTCACTCGTGCCCCTAGGCGCGTGTCTGGCACTAGGGAGTGCGATGACGCTCGCACTGTCCATCATTCTCCGCTCGCGCCAGCGCTCAAGATTGACGACAGCGCTCGTCGCGACGTCGGCCGCAACGACCGCCGCGAGCGTGTTGGCGATCGCCGTCTTCGTTCTCGGCCTGTCACTCACGTTCTCCAGCCTGGGTGACGGCCTGTAGAGCCGACACGATCGAACCAGATCGCTTACATCGAGAACCGCTGATAATGCACATTATGTCAAGTAAAAGGCTGCTCAAGCTCTCTTTCTGCAATGACAGAACTTCGGGTACTCACGAGTCCGTCTGACATTCCAGGCCCGATCACCGCTCTGTTCTGGGCTTACGTCTCAGACCGTGGCAATAAATGGAACCAAACGACGAGTCGGGACAATCTCTTAACGTGACCATCACTACACCTGACGACGAAGCTGCCAGCTGGGAGTCAGCCCGCGCTGGCGATCCCACCGCGTTCGGCGCGATCTTTGACCTTCACCGAAACCGCGTCTTCCATCAGGCACAACGGATGGCACCCACCATCCACGACGCCGAGGATGTCACCGCTGCGACTTTCCTCGAAAAATGGAGGCGACGCGACTCCGTCCGCATGGTCGACGGCTCCATGATCGGCTGGCTCCTCGTGACCGCCAACTACCTCGCACGAAACCTCGACCGTTCACGACGCCGCTATCGCACCCTTCTCGAACAGATGCGAGAGCCCCTGCACGACATCGACCCGGCGGACGAAGTCGCCGACAGACTCGACACGCAGTCATTGAATGGCCAAGTGCGCGACGCTCTCTCCAGGCTTCCGAAGCGAGATCAGGACATAATCACGCTCTGCATCATCCAGCAACTCTCCACCGCCGACGCTGCGGCGGTGCTCTCCATCCCAACCGGGACGGTCAAATCAAGGCTGTCACGCGCAAAGCAGCGCCTCGCCGCCGACGTGCTATCAACACTCAACAACGAAACAGCACACACCGGAGGTGCTCGATGACCGGCCCCGACCTGGACCCACAACTGTCCGCATCCATGCGCCGGACGATACTCGCGCACGCACGCACGAGTACTGGCAGAAAGCACTCCTCACGTCGGATCATCACAGCCGCCGGAAGCATCGCACTGATCACCGGAGTCGCCACAGCTGCCGTCGCCATCATCGTCGCCGGCCTCCCCAACCTCGGCACCACCCCGCCCATCGCAAGCACTCCACCACACAGCGCTACCGCCAGCCCCACCCCCTTGGCGGAACCGACCCCCACCCCAACGCCTACGACCTCAGCCACTCCAACAGGCACGACCCCGATCGAACCGGAAGGGCCGTTCGTCAATGGCTTCGATGCTCGACAGGCCTACCAAGCCTGCATCGACGCCACTCCCCAGGAGGGGTTTGCCGGATTCGACCCCGTGCCAACAGCGGCAGAGTTCACTGACGACAGCGTGAAAGCAGGCGTCGACCCCTACACGCAGGACAGCATCCCCGAATCCGAATGGTCATCAGTCGCAACTGTCTACGTGAATTGGCCCACCGGTTCGACGCCAGTGAGCAACATCATCGCCCTCTGCACAGTCTCGGGACCCCCCGCGAATCCGACCGTCACCTTCAACCGCACCGTGTCATAGGCTCCATCCGGCCCCCCGGAGGTGCTGGGTGACCGGCCCCGATCTGGACCCGCACCTGCCCTATTACGCGATCCCCGCCAGGATGATCTCCACTCCAGCCACGAACTGCACGCGGTCGTCATGATCGGCGAGTCGTGTCACGTGCGGGGCAAACGGATGATCTGACGATGCACGGCGGTTCGCCCGGTCGGTATTCCGCGAGAGATTCACGGCGGCGGCATGCTGGCTGGCAACACCCAGGAGGTAGCCCAGCAGGGTCGAAGCCGCGTCGAAGAGCTCGGCCTCGGGAACCCCGAGGAGTTGGAGCCTGCTGCCGATCTCGAAGAAGATCTCGAGGAGAGCGGGTTGCCACGGCTCGCGGGCAAGTTGTGCGCCGACCCAGGGATGCGCCTGGATCGCGTCGAAGACTCCGAGCATCAGCATCCGAATGGACTCTTCAGGTGTCCCCTCGTGCGCCATGCCGGCAGTCACGTCAGCGATGACGCTGTCAACCGCGGTTCGCAGAAGCTCATCCCTGCTGCCGACATGATGGAAGATCGCGCCCGATCCGGTGTTGAGAGACGCCGCGAGACTCCGGGTGGTGAGGCCCCCCTCCCCCGACGCGTCGAGAATCTCGACCGCGGCTAGGACGATTCGATCCTTCGACAGCGCGTCCACACGACGGACCTTGTTCTTCGACTCCACCATGGATCCATCTTGACATGTTTGGATCGTTGATCCAAACTATTTGGAGCAGTGATCCAAAGGCGTCGCCTCGGATACCGAACAGCAAGGAGACCTTCATGAAGACGAATCAGCCAGGTGTGGTCCTGCGCTTCCAGGCCAAGCCCGGGAGGGGCGATGAACTCTTCCAGCTCTGCAACGACCTCCACTTCACGGGCGACCCGGATGGACCCGTGGAATGGTCGCTCAGTCGCGACGCCAGCAACCCGGACGTGATGTGGGCGTTCGAGTTCTACCGGGATCAGGATTCGTTCGATCGTCACTACTCGAATCAGCAACTCGACGAACCCCACCAGCGCGTGTTCGATCTGCTTGCCGACGAAGCAGGGCTGGATCCGTCGATGCGCGTGGACGTCCACGTCGTCTTCTCGAGCTGATCACGGGAACAGGTCGCACGCGCACACCTGGTAGGTCTTGCCGCCGACCGCTCCCCCGCCGTCTCAGTTGAGCGCCACGATCGCGTCGATCTGCACCAGCGCATTGCCCTGCAGCACATTCACTCCGATCATCGAACGTGCCGGAGGGTCATATGCGAAGGATTCGCGGTAGACACGATCGATGACGCCGGCGAACTCGATCAGCATGGGCGTGTAGATGGTGAGCTTGATCGCGTTCGACAGGTCAGCCCCTGCGGCCTGACAGATCGCGTTCACATTGTTCAAGCACTGTCGCGTCTGAGCGCTCACCGCTTGATCACCGCCCCCGAACAACGGGTTCAGCGGGCGAGGCAGCATCTGCCCGGTCGCCGGGTCGATCGGAAGCTGGCCCGACACGTAGAGCAGACCGTTGTGGGCGATCGCCTGGCTGGAACCGCCGGGGCTCCACGGCGCATCCGGAGTGAAGATCACGTCACGTTCCACAGGTCGCTCCCCCGGGGCTTGATATCGACGGCGCTGCTCCCGACATACTACGGTGCTGACCCCGCGCATCCGTGATCGTTGGCGTGGCCCGAGGAGTCGAGCGCGGCACGGATGGCCCCGACCTCGGCCGGCATCACGCGGCAGCACCCGCCGATCAGTGTCGCACCGGCATCCGACCACGCCTTGACGTCGCCGGACCAGGACGCTCCCTGCCACTTTCGGCTCGCTCCGTTCCAGACCTCTCCGGAATTGGGATAGACCACGATCGCTCGATCGGTCACGGCGCGTGCGGCCGCGATCGCCGGAAGCACCTCACGCGGATGAGAGCAGTTGATGCCGACGGCCAGGAGCTCATCGACACCGTCGGCCAGCCGGAACCCCTCCTCCATCGGCTCGCCGGAACGCAGCCGGCCCGCTTCGATCGTGAAGGAGAGCCAAGCCGGGACGCCGGAGCCGCGCAGAAGGTCGGTGAGCGCCGTTGCCTCGTCGAGCGTCGGGATGGTCTCGATCGCGAGCAGATCGGGGCGGGCATCGACGAGCACCTCGAAGCGTCGCTCGTGCCAGTGGCGCAATTCCGCCCTGCTGAGCCCGGTAGATCCGCTGTATTCCGAACCATCACCGCAGGTGGCGCCGTAGGGTCCGACCGATGCCGCGACGAGGAGCGGCGCATCGGGCGCCGGTCCGGCGCCGAGGGCGACCGAGCGCGCCGCCCGGGCGAGCTCGACACTCGAAGCCAGGAGCCGCTCCGTGTCCGTGCGGCTGATCCCGAACCGTTCGAACGCTTCGAAGCCCACCTGGTACGACGCGCTGACGGCGATCTGGGCGCCGGCCGCGAAGAACTCTTCGTGAGCGGCCTGGATCGCAGCGGGATCGCTCGCCAGGAGGCGGGCACTCCACAGGCTGTCGGAGAGGTCGTGACCACGCGCTTCGAGAAGGGTGCCGAGCCCTCCGTCGACCGTCCACCACCCGCGGTTCAGCTCCATGTCTTCATTGTGCCTCGCCGCCACCGCCCGACCGAGCGAACGGGACAGCGCGTGGCTCTCAGCGCCGTTCGAGACTCGCCACGTGCGTCTCGATCGACGATCCTCGGGCGGTCTCCACGCACGAGGTCACCGCGGGAGAGTCGCGCAGGTCGTTGTACTCGCTCCAATCGCTACAGCCCGCCAACAGGGCCGCTACGCAGATCGCACCCGTCGCAGCGACAGGGATGCGGCTCACTCCGCGTTCAGGCTCTCGATCAGCGCCCGCACGCGGCCCTTGATGTCGTCACGCACCAGCCGAACCTGCTCCACAGGGAGCCCGGCCGGGTCGGTGAGCTCCCAGTCCTCATAGCGCTTGCCCGGGAAGATCGGGCACGCGTCACCGCAGCCCATCGTGATCACGACATCGGCCTGACGCACGGCATCGGTCGTCAGGATCTGCGGGACAGCACCCGCGAGGTCGATCCCTTCCTCGTTCATCACGGCGACAGCGGCGGGATTCACCTGATCGCCAGGCTCACTGCCGGCCGAGAACACGTCGACGCGGTCGCCGGCCAGCGCTCGGAGATAGCCCGCGGCCATCTGCGACCGGCCGGCGTTGTGCACGCACACGAACAAGACGGCGGGCTTCGGGGTGGTGGCGGACGTGTCGGTCACTTCGGCGGCTCCTCGGTCGGGTGTGTTGTGCTGATGCTAGTGGCGGGAAGTGAACGGCGATGAATCAGGAAGCCGACATGCGTACCGCCGGGCCGCCAGTTGGCGGGCGGGAGCCGACATCCGCGTGCACATGGCGGTAGAGGCGGGCGTCAGCGGCACGTCAGGATGGATCACGCCACAACGATGTGGCCACGACCACTGGAGGTCATCATGACGACCACGATCCACCCCGCTCCCCCGTTCGACGTCGAACTCGGCGCAGCGCTCGCCGCCTTGGGCGAGATGCTCCCGTCCACCCTCACCCCCGAGATGATCGGCCCGATGCGCGACGGCGGCTTCTTGGCCCCGCCGATCGCCGACCTCATCGCCGACCGTCCCATCCGGCACGAGGAGCGCACGGTTCCCGGCCCGGCGGGCGCCCCCGACATCGTGATCTCCCTCTTCACGCGCACCGACCACGTCGCGGGCGGACCGGGGATCTACCACACCCACGGTGGCGGGATGGTCATCGGCGACCGCTTCACCGGTGCCGACGAATTTCTCAGCTGGGTGCTCGAGTTCGACGCCGTGGTTGCGTCGGTCGAATACCGGCTCGCCCCCGAGAACCCCGATCCTGCTCCCGTCGACGACTCGTACGCCGGGCTCGTCTGGTTCGCCGAGCACGCGGAGGAACTCGGGGTGGACCCCGCTCGCATCGTGATCGGCGGCGCAAGCGCCGGGGGCGGCCTCGCTGCGGGGGTGGCCCTGAAGGCGCGGGATCTCGGAACACCCGCCCTCGCCGGCCAGCTGCTGATCTACCCGATGCTCGACGACCGCAACGAGACCGTCTCGAGCCACCAGGTCGACGGTTTCGGGGTGTGGGATCGCGGCAGCAACGACACCGGCTGGAATGCCCTCCTCGGCGAACGACGCCGCACCGCCGACGTCTCCATCTACGCCGCACCCGCCCGCGCGACCGACCTCACCCGACTGCCACCCGCCTTCATCGACGTCGCCACAGCCGAGGTGTTCCGCGACGAGGATGTCGCCTACGCGACGAAGATCTGGGAGCAGGGCGGCGTGGCCGAATTGCATGTGTGGCCGGGCGGATTCCACGGTTTCGACGCCATGGCACCGCAGGCCGCGCTCTCCATGGAGGCCCGAGCCGCACGGGTGGCGTGGCTGCATCGAGTGCTCGGGGCCTGAGCTCAGCGCGAAGCTCTGCCTCATCGCCCCCGCCGCAGCTAGGGTGGTGGGGCAGAGACCCCTACCAGTGAGCAGCGAAGATGCAGGAACTCGTGGGTCGCCTGACGGCACTCGACGCCGAGGCGACGGAAACCCTGAAGGTCATCTCCTATTTCGATGCCCTCGTCGACGGCCGGGCGGGAGTCGACGTGCTCCTGCGCGGTGCGGCCGTGCTGAGCGGATGCGCCGCGGGATTCAGTGCGGAAGGCCGCACCCATCGAGTCGACGCGACGGGCATCCGCTCCCCCGGCGTGCACGGAACACCCGAGCGCATCGACGGATGGCCGACACACACGTTCGGAGACGATGGGAGAGCCTGGATCGAACGCGAGGGCGCGGCTCACGCGAATGACGAGATGATCGTGGAGCGACTCGCGATCGCGCTCGACATCGCGATCGACCGCACGTCGCCCGCCGCCGCGTCGCGGAGGGCCATCGAGACCCTCATCGACTCGGATTCCAGCGAGGAGGCACGGGTCGCCGCAGCGACGCGGCTGCACCTCGATCCCTCGGCCTCCTATCGGGTGATCGCGACGCCGTCATCGGTCGAACATGCTCGGCCGAGCCTCGTGATCGGCACGGCTGCCGGAGCGGTCAGGGTCTCGATCCAATCGCCGGCCGACACGGGGGATCTCGAGCGGGCGGGCATCGGTGTCGCAGCACGCGCCGACGCGCTCGACTCGTCGTGGGCATCCGCTCTGGTCGCCCTGCGACTGACGTCGGCGCACTCCCCCGTGGTCGACTCGGAGAGCCTCGGAGGGCTCCTCGTTCTGGCCGCAGCGGTCGGATCAGGCCCACCGGCTCCGGATGCGCTCGCCGTCGGAGCGCTTCTCCGCGCACATCCGCAGCAGGAGAATCTCCTCGACGTGCTCGCCGAGAACGACAGCCTGCGCGCGGTCGCCCTCGAACTCGGCCTGCACCACTCGACCGTGCAGGCGAAGGCGACCCAGATCGCCCAGGCATTGGGCTTCGACGTGCATTCCCCGGGCGGCCGGGTGCGCCTCACCCTCGCGCTGGCCCTGCACCGCCTGGCCACCACCCGCCTCGACTGAGCCGTCGATCAGACCACTCCTTCAGCGGAGCCTCCGATCAGCGCGGCAACCTGGTGAACACGTAGTGCACGACGCCCGAGGTCGACGCCGTCACCTCGACCGAGAAGCGGTCTTCCAGCCCTTCGAGGCCGTCCCACAGACGTACCCCGCGGCCGAGCAGGATCGGCACCACCACGATGTGCAGGTGATCGACGAGATCCGCCTGGAGGAACTCGCGCACGACGGTGGGGCCACCGCCGAGTCGCACATCGAGAGCGCCCGCCTGCTCGGTCGCCAGCGCCAGGGCATCGGCAGGGCCGAGCGAACGAAACAGGAACGTCGTCTCGCCGACCGCCAGGTCGGGCCGCTCGTGATGGGTGAGCACCACCACCGGTGAGTGGAACGGCGGTTCCTCACCCCACCAACCGCGCCAGGACTCATCCTCCCAGGGCCCCTGCTGCGGCCCGAACTTGCGGCGCCCCATGATCTCGGCGCCGATCCCTTGGTTCGTGGCCGACGCGAAGGCATCATCGACGCCGCTCGTGCCGCGCCCCACTGCCTCATCGTCGTGGCCCGTCATGGCCACGAAACTCCGGGTTGGAAAGAACCAGCTCATCAGCCGATGCCCCGCGTGCCCGAACGGCGTCTCGAGCGACTGCCCCTCGCCCGTCGCGAACCCATCGAGCGACACCGCGAGATTGTGAACCCTGAGCTTCGTCATGCCGCCACGCTAGCAGCGAATGTGTACATCGTCCACATTCAGGCGTCCGTCCTCAGCCCTCGAACTGGGCGAGCTGCAGGAGGTTGCCGCAGGTGTCGTCGAGCACCGCGATGATCACGGGACCCATCGGCGTGGGCGGCTGGGTGAACGTCTCCCCCAGCGCCACAAGCCGGTCGTACTCGGCCTGCACGTCGTCGACGCCCAGCACGAGGTACGGGATACCGTCGCCCGCGAGCGCTTCGGTGAATGGTGCGACCGCCGGATGCGCCTTCGGCTCGAGCAGCAGCCGGGTGCCGTCAGGCCGATCCGGATCGACGACGGTCAGCCACCGATGCTCGCCGAGCGGCACGTCGTCGCACACCACGAACCCGAGTCGGGACGTGTAGAAGTCGAGCGCACGCTGCTGGTCGTCGACGAAGATGCTCACGGTCTGGAGTCTCACGGTGTCTCCTCTTCTGCCGAACACCGATCGGCGATCAGCGCGAGCGGTGTGGTGTCGATCGTGTCACGCACCCCGACTTCCTGCACGGTAGGCACGCGCACACGCGCCTGTCAACTCCTAGACTCGTGGCAGGCAACCGAAGGGATGGTCACATGATCGGCATCTGGACACTGCTCATCTCGCTCGCGTTGCTCGCGATCACGATCACGGCGGCGGTCATCTGCTTCCGCAGCGGCAACCGGATCGCCATCGTACTGGGCCTCGATTCCGCCCTCATCGCTGCACTCGGCATCCTGCTGAATTCCGCCACACGCGGCGAGCTCTCGTGGCTCGATCTGCTGATCTTCGGCGCCCTGCCGATCGTCTTCGCCGTCATCGGCGTGCTCATCTCGCTGCGCCGCACCGACCAGGACGAGCGGTACACGACCGCAGCCCACTGACCGTCGGCGCTCACCCACGACCACTGGCACACCCACGACGAGCACCACCAGCACGACCACGAGCCGGCACAGGATGTCGGCCCGCGCGGCTGGCACAAGCATCCGCACACCCACGCCCCACTCACCCACACGCACGAGCACTACCCCGACAGCCACCACCGCCACACACACTGACGGCACGGCACGACACGGCCCGGGCTTCGTCAGCCCACGAGCCTCCGCAGCCCCCGCGTGATGCGCCGTGCGAGGCGCCTCTCGGGAGAGCCGAACGGGTCGTCGACCACCATGTAGGTCCAGGTGGAACTCGGCCGACGGAGGGCCGCGAGACCGGCGTCCACACGCCCGGCCGCCCGTGCGCTCGCGACGGCCTCGGCCACCGCTGCGGACACCCGCGGAACGAACTGCTCGAACTCCGAATAGGCGATCTTGTCGTAGACGGCGAGCGGATCATCGCGCGCAAGCGATCGAAGATGGATACCCTCTCGCGCAGCCGCGAGCACCGCCGCGTGCCGGCTCCACTCCGCGTCGAGGTGATGGAGCACGAGCTCGCGCCGGAACTCGACGACCGCCTCGGTGCCGAACTGCAGTTCGAGTACGGCGAGGCCGGCTGCACTCTCGTCGGAGGTGAGGCCCTCGGGCACCTCCCCGTGGAACACGCCCTCACGAAGCCGCAGCACCGCCTCGCGTTGCCGGGCAGGGATCTCGGAATAGTGCAACGTCGACGTGCGGAGTTGTTCTCGCGTCGCCTCGGCAACCCTCTGCGCGTGATCGAAGAGTGCCGCATCCGCTCGGATGGCGTCGCCGCCCTCCTTCTCGGCCACGTCGAGATTCGCCACGATGACGTCGTCGTCGAGGCTCGCGAAGAACACCGTCGACCCCGGATCACCCTGCCGCCCTGCCCGGCCCCGCAGCTGCCCGTCGAGCCGGGAACTGCTCTGCCGCTCTGCGCCGATCACGTACAGGCCGCCAAGGCCCAGGATGCGCTCGCGATCGTGCTCGTCGACTCCGCCCAGCCGGATGTCGGTTCCCCTGCCCGCCATCTGGGTCGAGATGGTCACGCGCCCGAACTCACCGGCCCGCGCGATGATCTCCGCCTCCTCCGCGTCGTTCTTCGCATTGAGCACCACGGTCGCGACACCGGCTTCCGCCAGCGCGGTCGCGAGGGTCTCGGATGCCGCCACACTCCCGGTGCCGATCAACACCGGCCGCCCCGTGCGGGCGACGACGACGACATGCTCGACCAGGGCGCGCTGCTTCTCGTCTCGGGTGCGGAAGACGCGGTCGGGCAGGTCGTCTCGCACCGACGGCACGCGCGGGTCGACCTCACCCGTGGTGAATCCGTAGGACTCGGCGAGCAGTTCCGCGACATCCATCGCCGTGCCGCTCATGCCGCACACCGACGCATACCCCCGGATGAGAGCACGCACCGTGATCGAGTCGAGCACCTCGCTCAGGACACTCGTGCCGAGCCCCTCCTTCGCCTCGATGGCGGCGTGCAGCCCATCGGGCCACCGCTGGGCGGCCGCGATGCGGCCGCGCGCCGTGTTCACGACCTCGAGCGCACCGTCGCGAACGAGGTAGTCGACGTCGCGTTGCACGAGGGTTCGCGCGTGCAGCGCGAGATTCACGGCCGTGAGGTGATCGTGATCCGACGCGAAGAGATTCGTCAGACCGAGCGACTGCTCGATGCGGGCCGTGCCCGCATCGGTGAGCGAGACGTTGCGGCGGTCGGAGTCGACCTCGAAGTCGGTGCCATCGTGCAGCTCGGCGACCGCGGCCGCGACCACGCGGGGATCGATGTCCGCCGCCAGGCCGTCGTCCTGGTCAGGAGACGCCTCGCCGGCGAGCACGAGAGGTGTGGTGGCCTCGTCGATCAACACCGCGTCGACCTCGTCGACGAGAGCGACATCCCGCTCCACGATCGCATCATCGGCCGGATCGGTTCGGAACCGGTCGCGCAACACGTCGAATGCCACTTCGCTGACCGACACGTAGGTGACCTCGCAGAGGTAGGCGGAGCGGCGCTCGTCCCGATCGAGCTCCGCCGACACCCAGCCGACGCTGATACCGAAGGCGCTGTAGAGCGGGGCCATCCACTCCGCGTCGCGCCGGGCGAGATAGTCGTTCACCGACAGCACGTGCACCGAACGCCCCTGGAGAGCGCCCGCGATCGCGGCCAGTGCCCCGGCGAGGGTCTTGCCCTCCCCTGTGGCCATCTGCACACCGTGCCCGTGGAGAAGCGCGAGCGCCGCCACGAGCTGCCCCGGATAGGCTCGCAGGCCCACTGCCTCTTCGGCGGCCGCCGCCGCCCGTGCGCAGAACTCGCGCTCCTGCTCGGCGCTCCACCCCCGAGTGCCGGAAGAACGCAGCGCCGCCAACGCGCCGGGCCGGGGCGCCGCCGCCGGGCGGGTCAGCTCGGCGGACGCGACCACCCGCCGCTCGAGGCGGAACTCGGCCACTCCCCCGATGCCCAGGAACTGGCGGAGCATCCTGCCCCGCGCCCGCTGCACCATTGCATGAGTATACGTCGCGTTTGTGACGAGACCCGACCCGGTTCCCCGCCGCCGGACAGGTGACTCCCGCCCGCGTTTGTTACCCTCGACAGGTGTCATCCATCAGTCGCATCGTGTCGCCCTCGGGGCGTGGGGAGGTTGCCGGCGTCGTTCTCGCCGGTACCAGATAGCCGCCTCCCGCGGTAGAGATCCCCGCTCGCGCGTCGCGCGGGCACAGACGCGGCCGCGAGGCCGAGACGATGACGATTGGTATGAGAACGATGACCCCTTTGACCGAACAGCAGATTCGCGCATCCTTCGTGAACGCCTCCCGCAAGGAGGTGTCGGATGCGGCCTTCCCCACCGATTTCGCGCAGACCCGCTTCGAGGCGCTCGACTACTTCGGCTGGCACGACCGCAAGCTCGCCCGCCGCAGCTACATCGTGGCCGAGGTCGACGGCCGACCTGTCGGCGTCGTGCTGCGCCAAGCCGACGCCCGTCCGCTCACTCGCCCGCAGTGCTCGTGGTGCTCCGACGTGAACCTCACGAACGACGTCGTGTTCTACTCGGCGAAACGCGCGGGGGCGGCAGGCCGCAACGGCGACACGATCGGAACCCTCATCTGCGCCGATTTCGGATGCTCCGCCACGGTGCGCAAGCTCCCTCCGATGGCGTACATCGGCTTCGACGCCGAGGCGGCCCGTATCGACCGCATCCGGGAGCTCCAGCTGCACGCTGAGGCCTTCGCTCGCGAGGTGGCGCACACCGGCTGACCCGGTACCGGGAGAGCGCCTGCCGGGTTCGAACGGGTGCGCGGCCGCAGATCATCGCGGGCGCGCACCCGGTTCGAGCATGCTCCCGAGCAACCCCGTCAGCCGGGCGCGGTCGCCCGGAGCGAGCGCTGCGGTGAGCGGCGCCAGAGCTGCGCCCGCCTCGACCGTGATCCTGTCGGCGAGCTCCCGCCCGCCGGGCGCGAGGAACACCTCGATCGCCCGGCCGTCGTCGGCGCTCGGAGCCCGCTCGAGCAACCCGCGCTTCTCTGCGCGGTCGACGAGCCCCGACAGCGTCGAGCGCTCGAGACCGAGGTAACCGGCCAGGCCCGCCATCCGCAACCGTCGGTCGCGCAGGATCGCGAGCACGCGCAGCTGCGTGAGCGAGAGGTCGTGCGCGGCGGCAAGAGAACTGAGGGCGGCGATGACCACGAACGACGACTGCACCAGGGCGTCGACCAGTCCTGGATCTTCGGGCTCGGAAGTGTCCATGACTCAAGACTACTTGTCATAGTTCGTATCACCAACTATTATTAGTTCGTATTACGTACTAAGGAGCCCTCATGAAAGCCGCTGTCGTTCACACATTCGACCTCGCCCCGCGATTCGACGAGTTCCCCGCGCCCTCCGCGCTCATCGACCACCAGCTGGTGGTCGATGTGCTCGCCGCCGGTCTGCACCCGCGCGTGCGCTCCCAGGCCGACGGCTCGCACTACACGAGCACCGGCGTCCTCCCGCTGGTGCCAGGGGTCGACGGCGTAGGTCGCGGCAGCGACGGCCTCCTCCGCTACTTCGTGCTCGGCGACACGACACTCGGTTCCCTGGCCGAGCAGACGGTGATCGATACTCGACGGAGCGTCGTGCTCCCCGAGGGAAGCGACCCCGTCAGCGTCGCGGCCGCGATGAATCCCGTGATGTCGTCGTGGCTCGCTCTTCGCCGCCGCATCCCCTTCGAAGCCGGCCAGTCGGTGCTCGTGCTCGGCGCCACGGGCAGCGCGGGTCGCATGGCGGTCCAGGTCGCCGCCCGCCTCGGCGCATCGCGGATCGTCGCCGCGGGCCGCGACGCGGCAACCCTGTCGGAGCTCCACCACTTCGGTGCCGACGATGTCGTGTCACTCGCGGGCGACTCAGTCGAGGTGGCCCGCAGGGTGGGCGCCGCCGCATCCGATGTCGACGTCGTGCTCGACTACGTCTGGGGCGAGCCCGCATCCGCCGCGATGACCGGCATCGTCACCCAGCGCGCCGATCGGGGAATTCCGCTCGCCTGGGTGCAGATCGGCTCCGTCGCAGGACCGACCGCCGGTATCCCGTCGGCCGCCCTGCGCTCGTCGAAGCTCTCGATCGTGGGGAGCGGGCAGGGGTCGGTGAGCACGCGCGACATCCTGGCCGAACTGGCCGACATCGCCGCAGCGATCACGGCGGGAGGGTTCGAGGTCGATCCGCTGACCGTTCCGCTGAGCGACGTCGAGCAGGCGTGGACGGATGCGCCGCTCGCGCGCCGCCGCATCGTGATCGTTCCCTGACGGTCGGTCTCAGCCGCCGGCGCTCAGGATGGAGTTCAGGGCGAACACGATGATCAGGCCATTGAAGAAGAAGCTGATCACCGAGTGCCACACCACGCGCCAGCGCAGTCGGCTGCTCTGCACCTCGATGTCGCTCGCAGCGAACGAGGTGCCGAGGGTGAACGAGAAATAGACGAAGTCGACCAGACGCGGATACGGCGTCGACGGGAACCGCATGATGGGCTCAGCCGCCTTGTAGTAATCCTGGTAGTAGATCTGCGCGAAGCCCCAGTGCAGGAGCCCCCACGACAGCACCATCGCCCACACCCCCACCACCACGGTGAGTTGACCCCACTCGGGATCGGACCGGTAGCTCACGAGCTGGATCGCCGCAGCCACTCCGATCAGGCTGGTGAGGATGGTGGAGACGAACGCCACCACCCGAGCAACCCGGCCCACTTCGAGCCGCGACGGCCGCAGCGGCCGGTCGGTGGACTGGCGCGAGAGCCGGCCGAGCACGATCACCGCCACCAGAACGTAGAGCGATCCGGCCAGACACCAGGTGAGCAGGATGAACGCGCCGCCAAAGTCGCTCTCGTCGAAGAGATAGCTGAGCCCGAGCGCCACGAGGCCGAGCTGGGCGAGGGAGCTCAGGATGAATCCCACGAGAAGCCAGCCGCGCTTGGTCGACGTGCCGGGTTCGTGGTGCGGAGCAGCTTGCGGCTCCGGCTCAGGAACCGGCAGGCCGGATGGCTCGCCCCCGGCCAGCATGGCTCAGTCGGTTCCGGAGTCGAACGCCGCGCCTTCGGAAGCCGCGTCGGTGGCTCGCTCGAGGGCGGCGGAGGCCGCATCCGACCCCGCGGTGCCCTCGAGGATCTCGTCGGCCTCGCCGGCTTCGAGGGTGCCCACGAGTTCAGCCGTGGCTCCCCCGATGATGCCCGCCGCCGCGTACTGCTCGAGTCGCGAACGCGAGTCGGCGATGTCGAGGTTGCGCATGGTGAGCTGGCCGATGCGGTCGCCGGGCCCGAAAGCGGCGTCGCCGACGCGCTCCATGGAGAGCTTGTCGGGGTCGTAGCTGAGCGCGGGGCCCGTGGTGTCGAGGATCGTGTAGTCGTCGCCGCGACGGAGCCGCAGGGTGACCTCACCGGTGACGGCGGAGCCGACCCAGCGCTGGATGGACTCGCGCAGCATGAGCGACTGCGGGTCGAGCCAGCGACCCTCGTACATGAGGCGGCCGAGGCGGCGGCCCTCGGTGTGGTAGTTCGCCACGGTGTCCTCGTTGTGGATCGCGTTGAGGAGGCGCTCGTACACGATGTGCAGCAGCGCCATGCCCGGCGCCTCGTAGATGCCGCGGCTCTTCGCCTCGATGATGCGGTTCTCGATCTGGTCGGAGGCACCGAGACCGTGGCGGCCGCCGATGGCGTTGGCCTCGAGCACGAGGGCCACCGGGTCGGCGAACTCGACGCCGTTGATGGCGACGGGGCGGCCGGCCTCGAAGCGAACCGAGACCTCCTCGGTGGCGATCTGCACGTCGTCGCGCCAAGCCGCGACGCCCATGATCGGCTCCACGATGTCGAGCCCGGTCGAGAGCTCTTCGAGCTTCTTCGCCTCGTGCGTGGCGCCCCAGATGTTGGCGTCGGTGGAGTAGGCCTTCTCGGTGGAGTCGCGGTAGGGGAAGCCGCGCGCCACGAGCCACTCGCTCATCTCGGTGCGCCCGCCCAGCTCGCCCACGAACTCGGCGTCGAGCCAGGGCTTGTAGACACGCAGACGCGGGTTGGCGAGCAGGCCGTAGCGGTAGAAGCGCTCGATGTCGTTGCCCTTGTAGGTGGAGCCGTCGCCCCAGATGTCGACACCGTCGTCCTTCATGGCGCGCACCAGAAGCGTGCCGGTGACGGCGCGGCCGAGCGGCGTGGTGTTGAAGTACGTCTTGCCCCCGGAGCGGATGTGGAACGCGCCGCACTGCAGCGCCACAAGACCTTCCTCGACGAGAGCGCTCTTCGCGTCGACGAGACGGGCGATCTCGGCGCCGTACTCGATGGCGCGGCTCGGCACCTTGTCGATCTCGGGTTCGTCGTACTGGCCGATGTCGGCCGTGTAGGTGCAGGGCACAGCGCCCTTCTCGCGCATCCAGGCGACGGCGCAGGAGGTGTCGAGACCCCCGGAGAAGGCGATGCCGACACGTTCGCCGACAGGGAGGGAGCTGAGAACCTTGGACATACCAAAACCCTAGCGCGGCGAGGGATGCCCGATCGCACGCTCCACGGTCGTTCGAGCTCCCTCAGCCGCCGAGCGCCGCGATCTTGCCGAGCAGCACCGCGCGCTGCCGCTCATTCGCGGTGAGACCGGCAGCCGTGGCCAGCTCGGAGCGCGCCTCATCCTTTCGCCCGAGGCGCGCGAGCAGTTCGCCCCGCACGCTCGGCAGCAGCGGCGACCCCCGCAGCGACCCCGCTTCCTCGATCTCATCGACGATACGCAGAGCGGATGCGGGCCCGACGGCCATCGAGACGGCCACGGCCCGGTTGAGGTCGACGACGGGGTTCGGCGCCAGACGCCCGAGCGCCTCATAGAGCACCACGATCCGCTCCCAGTCGGTCTCGGCGATGCTCGGCGCGATCGCATGGCACTCGGCTATGGCCGCCTGCAGGGCGTAGGGGCCACGCCCCCGGCCCAGGGCATCCGCTCGAGCCAGCGCCGCGCTCCCCCGCACGATCTGCGCGCGGTCCCATCGCGTGCGGTCCTGATCCTCGAGCAGCACCGGGGTGCCGTCCGGTGTCGTGCGCGCCCCGAACCGAGAGGCCTGGAACTCCATCAGCGCCACCAAGGCGTGCACCTCGCCTTCGCGAGGCAGCAGACCGGCGAGAACGCGCCCGATGCGGAGGGCCTCCCCGGCCAGCTCCGCGCGCATCCACCGGTCTCCGGATGTCGCCGCATAGCCCTCGGTGAAGATCAGGTACACGACCCCCTCGACAGAACCGAGTCGGGCGGGCCACTCGGCCGGCTCGGGCGTCTCGAAGGGCACCTGCGCCGCCGTGAGTGTCTTCTTCGCCCGCACGATCCGCTGCTGCACGGTCGCGACCGGGAGCAGGAACAGCCGCGCGATCTCCTCGGTGCTGAGCCCGCCCACGACGCGCAGAGTGAGGGCGACACGCGCGTCCTGGCTGAGCGCCGGGTGGCAGGCGATGAAGATCAGACGCAGCACGTCGTCGTCGATCGGCTCCCAGCCGGCGCCGCCCGGGGCATCCGGGCCCGCCGCCTGGCCTTCGAGGTCGTGCGCGATGGCCCGGTAGCGATCGTCGAGCCGCGCGCGCCGCCGCCAGCTGTCGATCGCTTTGCGCTTCGCCACCGCGGTGAGCCAGGCCCCGGGATTCTGCGGAACCCCGGTCTCCGACCACTGTGAGAGCGCGTCGACGAGGGCCTCCTGCGCGAGATCCTCGGCGAGGCCGACGTCGCCCACCATCTTCACGAGCGTCGCCACGATGCGCGCGCTCTCGATGCGCCAGACGGCGTCGACCGAGCGCCGGGCGTCCATTACAGCGCGGGGGACGTGCCCTCGGACTCCGCGGCCCGCCACTCCTTCTCCTTCTGGATGAACTCGTTGTCGGCGTAGTCGGCGAAGTCGCTCTCATCCGTGATGCGGCGCACCTCGAGCTTCGTCCCGGCGCCGAGCGGCGCGCGGAGCGCCCACTCGAGCGCCTCCTCCTTCGACGACACCTGCAGGATCCAGAAGCCGTTGAAGAGCTCGTGCACCTCGCCGTAGGGGCCGTCGGTCACCGCGGGGGGCTGCGCCGAGAAGTCGACCACGAAGCCCTCCTTGGCATCGCTCAGGCCGTCGCCGCCGATGAGTACGCCGGCGGTGATCATCGACTCGTTGAACGCGCCCATGGCGTTGATGATCTCCTCGAAATCGAGATCCTTCGACGCCTCGATGGCCTCGGCCGTGGTGCGCATGATCAGCATGTACTTCATGGGATGTCTCCTCCATCGTGGGGTGCCGTTCATGGCTCCCTCTACTATCGCGTCGAACAGCCGCGACCGAAATCGACATCGCACGGAAAAATGTTCTCGGGAACCCTCAGCCCGCGTCGCGATGCGCCCGGAGGAGTCCGCCGTTGACCCAGATCTCGAGTCCGTCCCGCCGCCCCAGTGACGTGAGGCCCGCGGATGCCTGCCACCCGGCGTGCGCGTCGCCGCCCCCCGGGGCAAGCACCAAGCCCCCTCGGGCGGTGATCGAGCCGGCCAGGCTCCGTAGCTCTCGGGGCGAGGGGCCCCCGACCGCATCGGCGGGCGGATCGAGCAGCACCAGATCGCCCTCCCGGATGTCGCCGAGCACCTCGAAGGGCGGCCGCTCCAGGAAGGCGATGTCGCGCTGCGCCAGCAGGCGCCCGAGAGCGAGGAGGTTCGAGGCGTCGAAAGCGACCGAGTCGCGGCCGTACTCCGCCTCGTCGAAGCGACGGAGCGGACGGCCATGCGCATCCGCGCGCGCACTACCGCGCAGATACACGAAACGTGCAGCCCGCTCCACCGATTCGGATGCGGCGCCCACCTCCCCCGCACGGCCCGCGTCTCCGCGCACCGCGGAGTCGCGCAGGGCCGCGAAGTACGAACGGCTGTGGCGGTCGCCATGGAAGGTGACCGCGTCGACGAGCGCCTCGGGTTCGGACTGCGCCACCTGCCACACCGTGAGCAGCTCCGACTCGGTCGATGCCATCGTCACGAAGGCGCCCGGATGCCGGCTCATCACGGTGATCGCGAGCGAGCCGCCATCGAGCGCGAGATCGACGAACCCGTCGAGCCGAGACGGAAGATACTCGGCAAGGATCGTCGCCCGGCGGCGTGCCGCTACGCTCTCGAGATACGGAGACCGAATCGAGTGCATCGCTCCATCATCCACCGGCGGTCGTCACCCATCGTCACGACCTGTTCGTGTGCGGCGTATCAGGCCCGTGGCTCGTCGAAGTAGGAGACGTGCACCTCATTGCGGGCGCGTGCCGCTTCGGCGCGCTCCTGCCGCAGGCGCTCCGACTTCTCGGCGCGTTCACGAGCCACCTCCGGGTCGACCTCGACCTTGCGAACGCTGAGCGAGCCCTTCGTGGCCGGGCTGGTGCGCTTCGGCGCCGCTCCGGATGCCGCAGACTTCGCGCGTGCAGCAGCCGAGCTGCGGGGCGCGGCCACCACAGGCTCCTTGCCCGATCCCGAGCACCGCAGACCTGTCTTGTCCTCGTGCTGGATCAAGGTTCCCGACACCAGGCCGACCGCGATCGACCTTCCGCAGAGCGGGCATTTGCTTGTTGTACCGCTGGCCATCTGTTGTGTTCGATCCTTCCGACCGTTCGTCTTGAATCCCCTGTGCCCCACCCGAATCCTCCCACGGAACCCACACCCCGGTCGACGCCGGCGTCGATCTGTGGAATACCGGGGCGGTGCTGGAGTTGAATAGAACCATGCCACTCACAGGAGAATACGAACCGGGAACCAGCGATTGGGCCCGTCAGCAGCTCGAGACCTACGAAGGCTCGGGCGGCACCGAAGGAACGATGCTGAACGGAATGCCCGTCATCATCCTCACCTCGGTGGGTGCCCGCTCAGGGCGTCTGCGCAAGAATCCGCTGATGCGGGTCGAACACGATGGCGAGTACGCGGTGGTGGCCTCGCTGGGCGGCGCACCGAAGCATCCGGTCTGGTACTACAACCTCGTGAAGAACCCGCACGTCGAGCTGCAGGACGGCCCCGTGAAGCACGACTACACCGCGCGCGAGATCACGGGCGACGAGAAGGCGATCTGGTGGGAGCGCGCCGTGGCCGCGTACCCTCCCTACGCCGACTACCAGAAGAAGACCGATCGGCAGATCCCGGTCTTCCTGCTGACCCGCCTCGAGTCGGCTCAGTCGTAGCCGGGGCGCCTGCCTAGGCCTCGCCGAACCCGGTCTCCACGAGGTCGGCCAGCGCGTTCACCGCGTCGGCCCCCTGGGGATCGGCGCTGGCGATCTCCACCTGGGCGCCTTTCGTCAGCCCCATCGACATGATGCCGAGCAGGCTCTTGGCGTCTTTGCCGTTCACCGTCACCTTGATGGGGAACGAACTGGCGAGCTTCACGAACTCGGCCGCGGGCCGGGCGTGCAGACCGTCTTTGTTGATGATGGTCACCGTGCGCGACGGGGTGGCGGATGCGGCCGCCTCCGCCTCGAACACAGGCACCGCCGCGACGGCGCCGTCGCCCGCATCCGCCACCTTCGACGGTGCGGCCTCGTTGGCCGACTCACCGGCCGCCACCACGTCGTCGAGCGACGCGCCGGACTCGGCCGCCACGGCAGCGGCCACGCCGCCCTCCACGAGCGGTGCCGACACGATACGAACACGCGCCTGAACCTCCTCGTCGAGGAAGTCGAGCGCGGTCTCCGCGGTGAGGATGGCGGAGCCGAGGTCGCAGAAGATCGCCACACCGGAACCCGAATCGGCCTCGCCGACGGCGGCGCTCACCTTGTCGAAGCTGGTGCCGATGCCGCCATCGTCGGTGCCGCCGGCCGCGACGAGCGCGGTGGTGCCGGCCATCTGGCGGGCGAGCTCGACGAGACCTTCGGCGATCTTCGCGCTGTGCGACACGAAGACGATGCCGACGTGCTGCACGGTGCTCGCCACGTTCACAGGCCCTTCGCCGCGTCGGCCGCGGCACGGATGATGAGCGACGACGACTGCGCGCCCGGGTCGCGGTGCCCGATGGCTCGCTCGCCGAGGTAGCTCGCACGGCCCTTGCGGGCGACGAGGGGCTCGGTGTCCACGGCACCGGCCTCGGCGGCAGTGGCCGCCGCATCCAGGATCTCGACCTCGCTCTTGCCTTCGGCGAGAGCAGCGGCCGCGGCGTCGACCGCGGGAGTCCACGCGTCGATCATGGTCTTGTCGCCCGGCTCGGCCTTGCCCCGCAGCACCACGCCGTCGCGAGCGGCCGTGAGCAGCGCCACCAGGGCGGCGCCATCGAGTTCGGGCTCCTTGCCCACGGCGCCGGCCGCTTTGAGATAGGCGGTGCCGAGCAGAGGACCGGATGCGCCCCCCACCGTGGAGATGAGCGTGGTGGCCACGAGTTTGAGGGCATCACCCGGAACGGCGTCGGACGGCAGCTCCCCGAGCTTGGCCAGAACGGCCGTGTACCCGCGGTCGAGGTTCTCACCGTGGTCGCCGTCTCCGATCTCACGGTCGAGCGTCACGAGTTCTACCCGGTGCTCGGAGACCACGCGCGCGGAGTCCTTGATCCAGTCTGTCGTCCAGGTGATGCCCAGAGTCATGCGTCTACCTTCCCCACCGCAGATTCGATCCCGCCCGTCATGCGGGTGATGCACAGAGTCGCTGTCATGCGTCTACCTTCCCCACCGCAGATTCGATCCCGCCCGTCATGCGGGTGATGCACAGAGTCGCTGTCATGCGTCTACCTTCCCCACCGCAGAGCGGCCGTCTGGACCGGCGCGTCGTAGAGCGCGGTCAGTTCGTCGTCGAGCTTCAGAACACTGATCGAGACGCCCTGCATCTCGAGCGATGTGACGAAGTTGCCCACCAGCGAGCGGGTGACCTCCACGCCCTTCTCGGCGAGCACCGCGGCCGCGTGGCGGAACACGATGTAGAGCTCCACCTGAGGCGTGCCGCCCATGCCGTTCACCAGGAGGTGCACCTTGTCGCCGGACGCGAGTGGCATGTCTTCGAGGATCGGCGCGAGCAGTCGGTCGACGATCGCGTCGGCCGGCTCGAGCTTGATGCGCTCGCGGCCGGGCTCGCCGTGGATGCCGATGCCGATCTCGATCTCGTCGTCGGCGAGGGTGAAGCTCGGCTCCCCCGCGTGCGGCACGACACAGGGCGTGAGGGCGACACCCATGGTGCGCACCTGCGAGTTGACCTTCGTGGCGATGGCGGCCACAGCATCGAGGTCGTCGCCCCGCTCGGCGGCCGCGCCGGCGATCTTCTCCACCAGAACCGTGCCCGCCACGCCACGCCGGCCGGCCGTGTAGAGCGAGTCTTTCACCGCCACGTCGTCGTCGACGATCACGGTGCGCACCTCGATGTCGTCGGCGGCCGCGAGGTCGGCCGCCGTCTCGAAGTTGAGAACGTCTCCCGTGTAGTTCTTCACGATGTGCAGCACGCCTGCACCGGAGTCGACGGCCTTCGTGGCGGCGAGGATGGGGTCGGGCGTGGGAGACGTGAAGACGGGGCCGGGAACGGCGGCGTCGAGCATCCCGTAGCCGACGAATCCGCCGTGCAGGGGCTCGTGGCCGCTGCCGCCACCGCTGACGATGCCGACCTTGCCCGCGACAGGCGCGTCTTTGCGCACGATGTAGATGGGATCGTGGGACACCACGACGATGTCGCCGTGAGCGGCCTCGAAGCCGGCCACCGCTTCGTCGACGACGTTCTTCGGATCGTTGATGAGCTTCTTCATTGAAATTCCCTTCGATCGGACGTTCGTCGCCCGCGACGGGAGCCCGGACCGGGCCATCCAGTGCAAATCTACGCTGTTTGCGATTCGATCCGGTAGCGCCGATCCCACCCTGTGGAGAACGACCCACCGGAGTGGGCGCGGGGGCATGTACCTGGCAAGATCCTGGGGATATGCTCGGGACATCCCGTTCACCACGGAGGCCACAGCGGGTGGCCGAACAGTGCGAAAGAAGGTCATCGTGGACAATCTCGGAATCGATTTTCTCTCGGAGCTGGTGGGTACAGCCCTCCTTGTGCTCCTCGGCTGCGGTGTCGTGGCCAACGTCGCCCTGACACGCACCAAGGGCTTCAACGGCGGCTTCCTGATGGTGAACATCGGCTGGGGCCTCGCGGTCTTCGCCGGTGTGATCGTGGCGTACGCATCCGGCGCGCACCTCAACCCCGCGGTGACCCTCGGGCTCGTGGCGAACGGCGCGACGGAGTTCGGTTCTGCGGCCACCCCGGTGGATGTGAATTTCTTGACGGTGATCGCGTACATCGGTGCGCAGTTGATCGGTGCGATCATCGGTGCGGTGTTCGTGTGGCTGGCGTACAAGCAGCACTTCGATGAGGAGCCCGAGGCGGCGAACAAGCTGGGTGTGTTCTCGACCGGTCCCGCGATCCGTTCGTACGGGTGGAACCTCGTCACCGAGATCATCGGCACGTTCGTGCTGGTGTTCGTGGTGATCGGTTTCGGTGGTGGCCGTCAGGGCGATGGCGGTCTGGCCGCGCTCGGTGCGCTTCCGGTGGCTCTGCTCGTGATCGGTATCGGCGCGTCGCTCGGTGGTCCGACGGGGTATGCGATCAACCCGGCTCGTGACCTCGGTCCGCGGATTGCGCACTTCCTGTTGCCGATCAAGGGCAAGGGGTCTTCCGACTGGTCGTACTCGTGGGTTCCCGTGGTGGGCCCGATCATCGGTGGTGTGCTCGCGGGGCTGCTCGCCATCCCGCTGCTCCCCATCCTCACCTAGC
>NZ_SCVE01000004.1 GCF_004297105.1 Herbiconiux sp. | reverse complement strand
TTTTGCGCAGATTCGCCCCATTTTGCGCAAAAAGTGACGGATGTGGGTTAGTCGAGGAGCTCGGAGAGTTCTAGCCAGCGGGTCTCGAGGTCGGCGATCTGGGTCTCGAAGGCCTGGAGTTCGGCGGTGAGGGCGCCGAGGCCGACGTAGTCGGACTGGTCGAACTCCGCGATGCGGTGGTGCTGCGTGTCGATCTGGCCCGTGAGCTTGTTGATGCGGCGCTCGAGCGACGAGCGTTCCTTCTCCGCCGCGCGCAGTTCTGCCCCGGCCAGTGCGGGCCCGGATGCCGCCGGCGCCCCGATGCTCGACGCGGTGCCGCCCGGCCCCTTGTCGCGAGCCCGTGCATCCGCCGACCCCGCCCCTTGCTTGCGCAGCGTGAGGTACTGCTCGAGGCCGCCGGGCAGGTGCCGGAAGCGGTGGTCGAGCACGGCGTACTGCTGATCGGTGACGCGCTCGAGCAGGTACCGGTCGTGGGACACGACGAGCAACGTGCCCGGGAACGAGTCGAGCAGGTCTTCGAGCGCCGCGAGCATGTCGGTGTCGAGGTCGTTGGTGGGCTCGTCGAGGATGAGCACGTTGGGCTCGTCGAGCAGGATGAGCAGCAGCTGCAGCCGTCGCTTCTGTCCACCGGAGAGGTCTTTGACCGGCGTCATCAGCTGCGCGCTCGTGAAACCGAGGCGCTCGAGCAGCTGGCCCGGGGTGAGCTCCTTGCCGCCCGCCACGTACGACGTGCGGTAGCGCCCGATCACCTCGGAGACGCGGTCGCCCTGCACCTCCGCGAGCTCGGCGAGCTGCTGGGTGAGCGTGGCGATCTTCACGGTCTTGCCGCGCTTCACGGTTCCCGAGCTCGGCTCCACGGCGCCCGTCACGAGGCCGAGCAGCGTCGACTTGCCGGCGCCGTTCACGCCCAGGATGCCCGTGCGCTCGCCCGGGGCGATGCGCCACTCGACGCCCTCGAGCACGAGGTTGTCGCCGTACGACACCGACACGTCGAGGATGTCGACCACGTCTTTGCCGAGGCGCGCGGTGGCCATCTGGGTGAGCGAGACGGTGTCGCGCACGGGAGGCTCGTCGGCGATGAGCTCGGCGGCGGCATCCATGCGGAACTTCGGCTTCGAGGTGCGGGCCGGGGCGCCCCGGCGCAGCCAGGCGAGCTCCTTCTTCATGAGGTTCTGGCGCTTCGCCTCCATGGTGGAGGCCATGCGGTCGCGCTCGACGCGCTGCAGGATGTACGCCGCGTAGCCGCCCTCGAACGGCTCGATGAGCCGGTCGTGCACCTCCCAGGTGTCGGTGGAGACCTCGTCGAGGAACCACCGGTCGTGCGTCACGACCGCGAGCCCGCCGGAACCGGGGGCCCAGCGCTTCTTGAGGTGCTGGGCGAGCCAGGCGATGCCCTCGACGTCGAGGTGGTTGGTGGGCTCGTCGAGGAAGATGATGTCCCAGTCGCCCACGAGCAGAGCGGCGAGCGCGACGCGGCGGCGCTGGCCACCCGAGAGGGTGCCGATCACCGCATGCCAGTCGACGTCGCCGAGCAGGCCGGCGATGACATCGCGGGTGTTCGCGTCGCCCGCCCAGACGTGTTCGTCGAGGTCGCCCACGACGGCCTGTGCGACGGTGAGACTCGAGTCGACGGTGTCGGCCTGGTCGAGCATGCCGAGCGTCACCCCACGGCGTCGCGTGACACGCCCCGCGTCGGGTTCGATGCGGCCCGAGAGCAGTGAGAGGAGAGTCGACTTGCCGTCGCCGTTGCGCCCGACGATGCCGACCCGGTCGCCCTCGTTCAGACCGACGGTGACGGAATCGAAGATGACTCGGGTGGGATATTCGAGATGGAGCGCCTCAGCGCCCAGGAGATGAGCCACTTGTCGAGGGTACAGTGCGCGGGCTGAGCGACTGCCCGCCCGGCCCGCCTGAGCAGTGATTGCTCAGCCGCCAACCGGAGGCGGGCGGGCTAGTCTCGAGCGATGACTGCCGACCGCGGATTCTCCGTCGACCTCGCCCGCCACGGCGCCACCCTCACTCTCCTCGACCCCGACGGCGAGCGCTACGAACTCGCCGTCGACGGCATCCCCCAGTCGATGGTGTCGCTCGGCGACCCGCTCGACCTCCGGTATCCGTACGTGCGCTGGATCGCGCGCACCATCGACGCGGCAGCGACTCCCGGGGCACCTCTGCGGGTGCTCCATCTCGGCGCCGGCGCGATGACGCTCCCCCGCTACGTCGCCGCCACACGACCTGGTTCACCGCAGCTCGTGGTGGAGGCAGAGCGCGCGCTGTTCGAGTCGGTGCTCGAGGCGTTGCCGCTGCCGGAGGGCGCCGAGGTGCATCCGCTGTTCGGCGACGCCCGGGCCGTGCTGGGGGCACTGCCCGAGAACGCGGCGCTCCCGGCGGATGTCGCGGTGATCGACCTGTGGGACGCCGCGACGGTCTCGGCTCACGTCTCCAGCCTCGAGTTCTACGAGCTCGTGCTGCCGGCTCTCGCTCCGGATGCGGTCGTGGCCGTGAACCTGCTCGACGGCGGCGACTTCCGGTATCTGCGGGAGCAGGCGGCTACCCTCCGCTCGTTGTTCTCCTCGGTGGCTGTGGTGAGCGATGAGTCGCTGCGCACCCGCGCTCCCCTGGGCAATGCCGTGCTGTTCGCCTCCGACCGGCCGGCACTGATGGCCCACCACCGCTTCCGCGAGGAGGACGGCGGCTTCGTGCATCTGCTGCACGGCGAGCGCCTGGATGGCTGGATCGGCGACACCCGACCGGTGACCGACGCCACCGCGACCGACTCGCCCTCCCCCGGCGACGCGCGCCTCCGCCGGCGTTGACCTCGCCGACGCGTGCCGGCCCTCGTGACGGGCCGGAAGTCGCCTCCTGACCCGTCACGCGCGCGACGCGCTACGGCCGGGGCTTCGGGGGGAGAGTTCCCATCACAGTCGCCTTTCTCGAGAGGTGGGTCGGACGACACACGCTAACCCGCGATCGGCGGAGGGCGGGGTGAGCAATTGCTACTTCAGCCGCCGGCCTTCGGCCACCATCTCGGCGGTCTTCGTGATGCGGGAGGCGCGGGTCTCGGGGCGCTTGGCCGCGTCGATCCACTGCTGGTACTCGCGCTGGTGGCTGTAGCTGAGGGAGTCGAACGCGTCGGACTGGCCGGCCGCGATCAGGGCATCACGGGCATCCGGACCCAGCGCCACCGTGCGGGGAGCCGTGTCGAGCCGCACCGTGACGTGCACTGTCTCGCCCGGCTCTTTGCCGATCCGCTCGCGGATCTCGCGCAGCACCGGGAAGATGTGAGCCGGCCCGCCCATATTCGCCAACGAGCCCCGATACGGTTCGCCGTCGATCTCGGCGGTGATCGGCACGCGGCCCTTCACGCCGAAGAGCTCCGGCACGCTGTAGGGGAACGCAACCCAGGCGGAACTGTTCGCGACATCCGTGTTGCGGAGGATCTCGGCGTCGAACTCGACGGGGCCGGGATCGCGGTAGTCGACCATGCTCAGAGGTTAGCGCCGCGCGGCACCGGGGTCACGAACGCAGGATGCGCGTTCGGCTGAGCCCGATCACCGCACAACCCATCAACCCGATGAAGCCCGCGATGGCCACCATGTAGACGATCACCGCCCCGTAGCCGCCGGGCTGCGCCGGGTTGAGGAACGGATAGGGGTACCAGCCCACGAGGGGCCCGCGGATCATCGTGTAGGCGGTCCACACGAGAGGGAACGCCACAATGGCCCAGAGCGCGCTCCACTTCAGCGGCGACTTGCCGGGCGTGAGGATCCACACGACCACGATGTAGATCGGAGCGATCAGGTGCAGCACCTCGTTCGACCACGCGAGAGTGCGCCCTTGGTCGAGCACGAGGTTGCGCAGCAGGAGGTTGTAGACCACGCCGGTGGTGGCCATGTACGTGACCACCATCGCCAGCGTGAGGTTGTACCAGGCGGGATCGCGGCGCACGGTGAACGAGTAGGAGGCGCCGATGAGCAGCGCGAGGGCAGCGAGGGCATTCGAGAGGATCGTGAAATAGCTGAAGAAGTTCACGAGGAAATGCGGCAGCTGGTCGGCCGGCGTGACCTCGAGGCTGTACACGAGCTGCCCGATGATGGCGGCGATGATGACGCCGGCCGCGACGATGCGGATGATCCCGAACAGAATGCGCATGGCCACACTCTAGCGAGGGCGGAGGGCGTCGACGGGGAGGGACGGCGGTGCCGTTACGATGAGCGGATGACCGCGCCTGAGAGTGATCACGACATCGAATCCGTCATCCGCAGCGGGATGACCGAGACCCCCGATTTTCCGAGCCCCGGCATTCTGTTCCGCGATCTCTCCCCGCTCTTCGCCGACGGCGACAGCTTGCGGGCCGTGGCCGCAGCCCTGCTCGCAGACCACGAGTCAGTCGATGCGGTCGTGGGCGTCGAGGCGCGCGGCTTCGTGCTCGGGGCCGCGGCGGCCGTCGAGGCCGGGCTCGGGATGCTCCCGGTGCGCAAGGCCGGCAAGCTGCCCGGTGAGGTGCTCGCGGAGAGCTACGCGCTCGAGTACGGCGAGGCGACCATCGAGGTGCGGCCGGGCATCCTGGCACCGGGAGCGCGCGTGGTGATCGTCGATGACGTGCTGGCCACCGGGGGCACCCTGGCGGCGACGGTGCGCCTCATGGAGCGGGCCGGCTGGGAGGTCGTGGGCATCGCCGTCGTGATCGAGCTGCTGGGCCTCGGAGGCAGAGCGGCACTGGCCGACCTCACATCGGTGCCGGTGACGGCACTCATCGCCCTGTAGGCGCGTCGAGAGGCGCGGCCGAGCGCCGCTCCGGCCTGTCTGCCGGCTGTCTGCCGCGCGGGGCGGAGCGGGAGTGCCCTCAGTCGGCGACGATGCGTGCTCCGGCGACCGGACCGGTGACCCGAACCACCTGGTAGCGCGCCGCGCTCAGGGCGATCTGGAGTTCGAGCGCTCCGTCGAGATCGGCGGCCAGGAAGGCGACCGTGGGCCCGGATCCCGACACGATGCCCGCCAGCGCACCGTTCGCCTCGCCCACCTCGAGCACCGCGGAGAGGCTCTGGTCGAGGTGGAGGCTCGGCGCCTGGAGGTCGTTGTGGAGCGACTCCGCGAGCATGTGCGGGTCGCCGGCCCGAAGCGCCTGCAGCACGTCCGTCTCGACGACGGGCTGGCCCTGGGCGGGGAAGATGTCTTGCGCGTGCCGTTCCCGGTGCCGGTCGAGCTCGCGGTACACCTCGGGGGTGGCGAGACCGTGCTCCTGCAGCACGAGCACCCACTGGAACTGTCCCTTGGCGAGCGCGGGGCTCAGCTGGTCGCCCCGGCCCGTACCGATCGCGGTGCCGCCGGTGAACGCGAAGGGCACGTCGGCGCCGAGCTCGGCGGAGAGGGCGAGCAGCTCCTCGCGGCCGACATCCGTTCCCCAGAGGGCATCGCAGGCGAGAAGGGTGGCTGCCGCGTCGGCAGATCCGCCGCCCATGCCGCCCGCGATGGGCACGTTCTTCTCGATGCGCAGGTGGGCGCCGCCGCGGTAATCGGTCTTGCGGGCGAGGAGGCGCGCCGCGCGGATGGCGAGGTTCGAGCCGTCGGTCTCGAGGCCCGAGGTGTCGATGTGCCCGCCGAACTCCACCGAGAAGTCGCTGGCGGGCGACGCGAAGACGTCTTCGTAGAGCGAGACGGCCTGGTAGGCGGTGGCGACGTCGTGGTAGCCGTCGTCCATCACCGCTCCCACTTTGAGGAACACGTTGATCTTGCCGGGGGCCCGCACATGCACGGTTTTCGTAAGGCCCCAGTTGCTCATGAAACCAACCTATCCCACCCTGCAGATTCCCCCGTTCAGGGGCCTTCGAGCGCGATCGGCGGCTCAGCCGGCGAGATGGGCGAGTGCCTCGGCCACGACGCGGGCCGGGTCGTCGCGATGGAGCGAATGGCCGGCTCCGTGCACCACGGCGAAGCCGAATCGCGAGTTCGCGGCGACGAGCGCCTCGCCCTGCGCTCGGGTGAAGGACGCACCGAACGAGGGATCGGCGGCGAGCACGCGTGTTCGCGCGGCGACGCGCGCCAGGCGGGGTTCGAGATGCCAGTCGTCGTTGTCACGGATGGTGCGCTCCACCATGTGCGGCGTGACCGCGCGCGCCGCCGCCACCTTCTGACTGGCGTCTTCCGGATGCCAGCGAGGGTTCTCCGCGAGCAGCGCGGTCGGGTCGTGCTGCTCGAGGTCGCCCAGCAGATCGGCGACGAGCGCGTCGGCCTCCGACTCGGGCACGGAGAGCACCGGGTCGAGGAGCAGCAGGGCATCCGCCCACTCCGGATGCTCCGCCGCCGCGACGACGGCCACCGCGCCGCCGAGCGAGTGGCCGATCACGAGATCCCAGGGGCGGTCATCCGGTGCGCGCAGGGCAGTCACATCGGCTCCGTGATCGGTGAGGCTGTAGCGGGTGGCTCGGGGCGAGTTCCCGTGACCGCGGAGATCGGGCGCGGTGACCGACCAGCCGGCATCGGCGAGGTCGCTCGCCACCCGCCACCAGCTGTTCGACGACGACGGGAGGCCGTGCAGGAGCAGCGCGGCCGGTTTCGCGTCGGGGCCGGTGACGCCCCAGTGCTGCGTGGCAAGACGCACGGAGAACGGATGCGCGGGCCGATGGTGGTCGGGAGAACGAGGCGTCGGTGTGGTCACGCTCGATCCTCACACGCACCGGCTGGCGCGTGCCGCCGGGTTTCTGCCGAAGGCAGCGGTTTTCCCGCCACCGGTCGTTCCGAGCATCCCGCCAGGGCGAATCGCCGGGTGTCTGGAACGCCGTGGGGTGAGCGGCCCGGGGTGAGCGGCTCGGGGTGAGCGGCTCGGGCTTGGGCCGGTCAGCCGAGCGATGCGCGGGCGATGGCCAGGAAGTCGTGCACCGTCAGCTGCTCGCCGCGCGCGGTCGGGTCGATGCCCGCCGCCTCGAGCACCCGGATGGCCTCGGCCGAGTCACCGAACACGGTCGACACCGCCTGGCGCAGCATCTTGCGGCGCTGCCCGAACGCGGCGTCGACGATCTCGAAGGTGCGCACGCGCAACTCCTCGGTGTCGAGCCCCTCCCCCACGCGTTCGAAGCCCACGAGCACCGAGTCGACGTTCGGAACGGGCCAGAAGACCTGCCGGCTCACCTGGCCCGCGGTACGCCAGGTGCCGTACCAGGCGGCTTTCACGCTCGGGCTGCCGTAGACCTTCGACCCGGGTTCGGCCGCGAGCCGGTAGCCCACCTCGGCCTGCACCATCACGACACCGGATCGGATCGACGAGAAGTGCTCCAGCATGTGCAGCAGCACGGGAACGGAGACGTTGTAGGGGAGGTTCGCCACCAGGCGGCTCGGCGCATCCGGAAGTGAGCGGATGCGCAGGGCGTCGTCGTGGATCACGGTGAGCGCGGCGTCGGGCGCCAGCTGCGACACGGTGAGCGGCAGCTGCGCGGCGAGGCGCGAGTCGATCTCGACCGCCACCACCTCGGCACCGGCCTCGAGGAGGCCGAGAGTGAGCGAGCCGAGCCCGGGCCCTACCTCCACCACCACGTCGCCCGCCTCGACCTTGGCCACACGCACGATCTTGCGCACGGTGTTGGCGTCGATCACGAAGTTCTGACCGAGGCGCTTCGTGGGGGTGAGATCGAGAAGCGCGGCGAGGTCGCGGATCTCCGCCGGGCCCAGGAGAGTCACGTCAGCGGCCGGCGGCGGGCTGCCGAGGTCGCTCATGAGGCCTGCACCGGGTCGTCTTCCCAGCGGCCGTACACGAGCTCGGTGTTCGACGCGATCTGCGCGGCCAGCATCGACACGTCGGTGCCGAGGTGCGCCGCCATCGCCCGCAGCGTGTGCGGCACGAGGTAGGGCGCATTCGGCCGGCCTCGGTAGGGCATGGGGGTGAGGTAGGGCGCATCCGTCTCCACCAGCAGCAGCGAGCGCGGCGCCACCTCGAGCGCCTCCCGGAGGGTGCCGGCGTTCTTGAAGGTGACGTTGCCCGCGAACGACATGTACCAGCCGTTCGCCGCGCAGATCTCCGCCAGCTCGGCATCGCCCGAGAAGCAGTGGAACACGGTGCGCTCAGGAGCGCCGACGCGTTTCAGGGTGGCGATGACTTCGGCGTGCGCGTCGCGGTCGTGGATCTGGAGGGCGATTCCGTTCTCTTTGGCGATCTGGATGTGCGCCTCGAACGAGCGATACTGCGCCGCGAGCCCGGCCTCGCCGGTGCGGA
Source organism: Herbiconiux sp. (assembly GCF_004297105.1). Taxonomy (GTDB): domain Bacteria; phylum Actinomycetota; class Actinomycetes; order Actinomycetales; family Microbacteriaceae; genus Herbiconiux. Next base: position 23,383 of record NZ_SCVE01000004.1, on the reverse strand, counting down.
AGAAGTCGAGCCCGGTTTCGCCGACGGCACGCACGCGCGGCCAGGTGGCGAGCTCGGCGATCTCGGCGAGCGCCTCGTCGAGCCCTCCTGCGGCCGCATACTCCGGAGCGTCGTTCGGATGGATGGCCACGGCTGCGAGCATCCGCGGCTCCCGAGTGGCCTGCTCGGCCGACCAGCGCGAGGTCTCGAGGTCGGTGCCCACCTGCACGACGCCGCGTACGCCGACGGCGGAGGCGCGGTCGAGGTGCTCGCGGTAGTCGATGGGATCGGCACCGTTCGCCACCTCGAGGTGCGTGTGGTTGTCGTAGACCGGCACCACGAGCGCTTCGGGAAGCGGAGGGTAGGCCTGATCGCCCCGATCGCCCGGCTCGCGTGAACGGATGTGCGCGGGAAGGCCGTCGGGGTCACCGACGTCGATCGAACTCAAGAGGCCTCGACCTCGATGCGCGGGAACAGCGCCTCGAGCGGCTCGACACGAGCACCGCCCGACCACTCCCACGCCGAGCGGATCGGCTGATCGGCAACCGAACCATCGCCCGACAGTGCCGTCCAGAGCTTCGCGGCGGCCTCGGGCACCACGGGCGACAGCAGCACGGCGAGCGTGCCGATGCCGCGCACGGCCGTGCTGAGCACGGTGGCCAGACGGTCGGCCTTCGCCGGGTCTTTGGCGAGCACCCAGGGCTCCTGCGTGGTGATGTAGCCGTTCAGCTCGTCGACCAGCTCCCAGATGCGCGCGAGGGCTTCGTGCACGGCGAGGCGCGAGATCGCCTCGTCGGCGGCCTCGGTGACCCGGCGCTCGGTGTCGCGGATGGCGCGCTCGGCCTCCGTCACCGCGCTCTCGACAGGCGAGGGGATGACGCCGTCGAAGTAGCGGGTGACCATGGCGACCACGCGCGACGCGAGGTTGCCGAAGCCGTTGGCGAGCTCGGCCTGGTAGCGGGCCGACAGGTCTTCCCACGAGAAGGAGCCGTCTTGACCGAAGCTGATGGCGCGCATGAAGTAGTAACGGAAGGCGTCTGACCCGAAGGTGTCGGTGATCTGCTCGGGGGCGATACCCGTGAGCTTCGACTTCGACATCTTCTCGCCGCCCACCAGCAGCCAGCCGTGGCCGTAGACCTGCTTCGGCACCTCCAGCCCCGCGGCCATGAGCATGGCGGGCCAGATGACGGCGTGGAACCGGGCGATGTCTTTGCCCACGATGTGGGTGGCGGGCCAGAGCCTCGCGAACTTCTCCTCGTCGGAGCCGTAGCCGGCGGCCGTGGCGTAGTTGAGCAGGGCGTCGAACCACACGTACACGACGTGCGTGTCATCCCACGGCACCTGGATGCCCCAGTCGAAGGTCTGGCGGGAGATGGAGAGGTCGGTGAGGCCGCGGCGCACGAACGACACGATCTCGTTGCGCACGCTCTCGGGCTGCACGAAGTCGGGCCGCTCCTCGTAGAGCGCGAGGAGCTTCTCGGCGAAGTCGCTCATGCGGAAGAAGTAGTTGCGCTCCTTCAGCAGTTCGACCGGCTTGGAGTGGATGGCGCAGACGAGCTGGCCCTCGTACTGCCCGGTGCCATCGACGAGGTCGGAGAGCTGCTTGTACTCCTCACAGCCCACGCAGTAGTAGCCCTCGTACTCGCCGGTGTAGATGTAACCCGCGTCGTAGAGGCGCTGCAGGAACAGCTGCACGTTCTTCTCGTGCCGCTCGTCGGTGGTGCGGATGAAGTCGTCGTTCGAGATGTCGATGGTGGCGAGCAGGGGCTTCCAGGACTCGGCGACGAGCTTGTCGGCCCACTCCTTCGGCGTGACGCCGTTGGCCGTGGCGGTGCGCAGGATCTTCTGACCGTGCTCGTCGGTGCCGGTGAGGAACCAGGTGGGATCGCCCGCCTGACGGTGCCACCGGGCCAGTACGTCGGCCGCGACCTCGGTGTAGGCGTGCCCGATGTGGGGCACGTCGTTCACGTAGAAGATCGGCGTGGTGACATAGAAGGAGGAGCCGTCGGACATGCTGACCATCCTAAAGGCCGCCGTCACGGCGAGACGCTGTGTGACGAGCCTGTGGACAACCCGCCGCAACCCGCGCTACGGTGCAGGACCGGATGCGCGGCGGCCACGCATCCGGTGCTCACTCCATGCGCAGCACGATCTTGCCCACGACGTGTTTCGTGGCGAGGTGGTCATAGGCCTCGGCCACGCGTTCGAGCGGGTAGATCGTGTCGATCGGGATGCTCAGGGAGCCATCGGCGACGAGGGCGGCCAGTTCGCGGAGGGTGGCCGCGCCCGCGCCTGCCGCGCTGCCATCGGCCTTCACACCGTATTTCGCCGGAGCCTCGAAGTCGGCGATCGTGTCGATGCGCTCGGGTGCGACCCCCAGGTCGAGTCCGACCTCGACGTTTCCGCTGCCGTAGGTGTCGATGAACGCGTCGACGCCCGCCGCGCCGGCGGCTTCGCGGATGCGCTCGGCAACACCGTCTCCATAGGCGACCGGAACGATGCCCAGGCTCTCCAGGAAGCCGTGATCCGCTTCGCGCGCGGTGCCGATCACGGTCGCGCCGGCGACCTTCGCCAGCTGCGCAGCGATGAGGCCGACACCTCCGGCGGCACCCGCCACGACCACGACGTCGCCGGGAGAGACCGCGACCGCCTTGACCGCGGCCCACGCGGTGGTTCCGGCGACGTTGAGCGACGCCGCCTGCTCCCAGGTCACGCCCTCGGGCTTCGGCACCAGGTTCTCGGCGGGCACCACTGCGTCGGTGGCGTGCGCCGATCGATCGTCGCTGAAACCGATCACCTCGTCGCCGAGAGCGAAGCCCTGAACGCCCTCGCCGAGCGCACTCACGCGGCCGGCCAGGTCGCTGCCCTCGCCCGAGGGGAAGGTGGTGGGGAACAGCGACTCCAGAAGACCGTCCCGTACCTTCGCCTCACCGGGATTGATGGAGGAGGCCACCACTTCGATGCGCACCTGACCCGGCCCGGGATCCGGCCGCTCGATCTCGACCACCTCGAGAACCTCGGTGCCGCCGTACTGCTCGAACCGTACTGCTTTGGTCATGAGAGGCCTCCTGTGTCATCGAATCCCGCTGTCTGCAACGCCGCAGGTGCCTTTCGTATGCCCGGCTCAGACTGTTCTCAGGAGCGGCGGGACGCCAGCGCACCTTCGTAGAGATCGCGCTTCGACAGGCCTGTGGCGTCGGCCACCTCCGCCGCCGCCTCTTTCAACCGCGACCCGGATGCGACCAGTGCGAGCACCTGGCCCACGCCCTCGCCGAGGTCGGCCACGAGCGGTTCGGCCCCGGCCACGACGATGCAGATCTCGCCCTTGACCCCGGATGCCGCCCACTCGGCCAGCTCGGAGGCCGTGCCACGTCGCGCCTCCTCGTACAGCTTCGTCAGCTCACGCACCACGGCCACCCGCCGGTCGGCACCGAGCACGGCCGCCAGGTCGCCGAGCGAGTCGGCGAGCCGGTTGGGCGACTCGAAGAACACCATCGTGCGGGGCTCGCGGGCGAGCATCCGGAACACCGACTGCCGGTCGCCCTGCTTGCGCGGCAGGAAGCCCTCGAAGGTGAAGCGGTCGGTCGGCAGCCCCGAGAGGGCGAGAGCCGTCACGACCGCGCTCGGGCCGGGCACCACGGTGACGTCGACACCCGCCTCGATGGCGGCGGAGACGAGAAGGTAGCCGGGGTCGGAGACCGTGGGCATACCGGCGTCCGAGAGCAGCACGAGGTCGCCCTCCCGGGCGAGCTCGACGAGCGAGGTCGCCTTCTCCCGCTCGTTGTGCTCGTGCAGCGGGATGAGCCGGGGTCGGTTCTCGATGCCGAGGCCGCGTAGGAGCTTCGCGGTGACACGGGTGTCCTCGGCCGCCACCGTCTCGGCGGACTCGAGCAGTTCGATCAGCCGCAGCGAGGCGTCTTTCAGATTGCCGATCGGAGTTGCGGCGAGGATGAGCATTCCCCCAGTCTCGCACCCGGCCTCCCCTTCCAGTTCTCCACAGCGACCCGGTGCCGCGCCGGTTCTGCACACCCCAGGTGCTCTGCGGATCCGTACGGCGAGTGCCCGCTAGCATGGCCCGGTGAGCACAGACCCGGTCCCCCGCGACCTCGCCGTCGCGGCGACGGCCGATGCGGCCGAACCGGATGCCCCCGGAGAGCCGCAGCGCCCAGAGCGCACCGGCTCGAGGCTCGACGACTGGTGGCTGCGGCTCATGAGCACCCCCGGCCGCCAGCGGCTGTGGCGGTGGGGCGGGCCCATCGCGGTGACGCTGCTCGCCGCGGTGCTGCGGCTGGTCGATCTCGCGCATCCGAACTCCCTCGTCTTCGACGAGACCTTCTATGTGAAGGATGCGTGGACCACCTGGAACCTCGGCTACGAGGCGTCGTGGCCGGCCGATACCGATCCGCGGTTCGCCGCGGGCGAGACGAACATCTTCCAGACGAGCCCCTCCTTCGCCGTGCATCCGCCGCTCGGCAAGTGGATCATCGGCGCGGGAATGGCCCTCTTCGGGGCCGACAGCTCGTTCGGCTGGCGCATCTCGGTGGCGGTGTGCGGCATCCTGCTCGTGCTGCTCACGGCGCTCATCGCCACGAAGCTCATGCGCTCGACGCTGCTCGGCACCATCGCCGGGTTCCTGCTCGCCATCGACGGGCACGCCATCGTGATGAGCCGGGTGGCCATTCTCGACGGCATCGTGGCGCTCTTCATGCTTCTGGGATTCGGGGCCGTTCTTCTCGACCGGGAGTGGCATGAGCGGCGTCTCGCGGTGGCGGTGGCGGCCCGATCGAGACCGGGGGGCGCCGGCGACGGTGCACCCGAGCCGCCCACCTGGGGGCCGGTGATCTGGAACCGGCCGTGGGTTCTCGCCGCCGCCACGGCCTTCGGGCTGGCGTCGGCCGTGAAGTGGTCGGGCCTGTACTTCCTGGCCGCGTTCGGGGTGTATCTCATCGTGGTCGACGCGCTCGCTCGGCGACGGCTCGGCATCCCGTTCTGGTTCAGCGCCGCCGTGCTGAAGCAGGGGCCGGTGACCTTCGTGCTCCTGGTGCCCCTCGCTCTGGTGAGCTACCTGATCCCGTGGATCGGGTGGTTCGCGACATCCGGTGGCATGTACCGCACCTGGGCGCAGACGGCGGGCTCGGAGTGGACCGGGGCGCTCTCCTGGGTGCCGCTCTCCATCCAGAACTTCTGGCACCTCGAGACGGCGGTGTACAACTACCACGTCAACGAGCACTCGCCGCATCCCTACCAGGCGAATCCCTTCAGCTGGCTGTTCCTCATCCGCCCCACGCAGATGTACGTCAACAGCGTCGACGCCTCGCAGTGCGGCGGGCAGGTCTGCTACGAGAACATCACCTCGATCGCGAACCCCATCATCTGGTGGAGCGCGACGGCGGCGATCTTCTACTTGGTCTACCGCCTGGTGCGTAAGCGCGAATGGCAGGTGGGGCTCATCCTGATGGGCATGGTCGCCGGGTACCTGCCGTGGCTGCTCTACTCGAATCGAACGGTCTTCCAGTTCTACACGATCGCGTTCGAGCCCTACATGATCCTCGGGCTCACCTTCGTGATCGGGCTCGCGCTGGGGTCGCGAGGCGATCCTCGGGTGGTGCGCACACGGGCGCTCACCATCGTGGGCATCTTCCTCGGTGTGTGCGTGCTGGTCTCGGCCTGGTTCTACCCCGTGTGGGTCGGTATGCCGGTGCCCGCGTGGTTCCTGAGCCTGCACTACTGGCTACCGACGTGGCGCTGATTCCCGGCCTGCTGGTCGCCGGGGCTGCTGCGCTGCTCGCCTTCGGCATCCACCTGCTGGTGCCCGCCGTGCCGATGCTCACGGCCGCGGTGGCTCTCGGCATGATCGCGGGGCAGATCCCTTCCGTGCAGAGACTGCTCGACGGCGTGCTCAAGCCGGGCCTCGGCATCGCCGCACGGCGGCTGCTGCGCATCGGCATCGTGCTGCTCGGGTTGAAGCTGAGTCTCGTCGACATCGCGGGGCTCGGCTGGCAGACCATCGTGGTGATCGTGCTGATCGTCGCCATCACGTTCACGGCCACCCTGCTGCTCGGCCGGCTGCTGCGCCTCCCCGGCACGCAGCCCATCCTCATCGCGGCGGGTTTCTCGATCTGCGGGGCGTCGGCCGTGGGCGCGATGAGCGCGGTGACCCGGTCGAAGGATGAAGACACGGCGACACCCATCGCGCTGGTGACGCTCTGCGGCACGCTGGCGATCTTCATCCTGCCGGTGCTGCGCATCCCGCTCGGCCTCTCGGCGGAGGATTTCGGCGTCTGGGTCGGCCTCAGCGTGCACGACGTGGGCCAGGTGGTGGCCACGGCCCAGATCGCCGGCCCGGCGGCCCTGGCGGCGGCCGTCGTGGTGAAGCTCACGCGAGTGCTGACGCTGGCGCCGATGGTGGCCATCGTCGGCCTCGTCGAGCGCCGAGCGGATGCCCGCAACGAGGCCCTCGGCGCCGGCCACCCCGACTACGTCGAGCGGCCGGCTGCGAAGCGACCCCCGATCGTGCCCCTTTTCATCGCGGGCTTCATCGGGGCCGTACTCGTGCGCACCCTCTTCCTCTCCCCCGATGCCGTGCTCTCCTTGGGCGCCTCCTTCAGCGAAACGGTGCTCGGCGCGGCCGACATCGCGCAGACGGTGTTGCTCGCCATGGCCCTCTTCGCGCTGGGCGCCAACATCCGCTTCCGCACCCTCGCCCGCACGGGCTGGCGAGCCCTCATCGTGGGCCTCGCCTCCTGGCTCCTGATAGCCGTCCTGGCCCTGGCAGGAGTCTGGCTCCTCGCCTGATGTTGTGAGTTTTGCTCGACCTATGCGATAGTGAGCTTTACTCGCCCACATCGAAGGATACCGTATGAAACTCCGCGCTCTCGCCGCCCTCGGCTTCGCTGCCGCGCTCATCGCCGTACCGCTCAGCGCCAGCGCGACGCCGGTCGTGACGCCTCAGCTCGCCATCCTGCCGACCGGCAGCATTCCCTCATCGATTACCGTGGATGGCGCGGGCAATGTCTACACGGCGAACATCGGCCTGCAGACCATCTCGAAGATAACTCCAGCGGGAGGCGTAACTGCCGCGTTCGCGACGTTGCCGGCCGGTGTCGGTATGCGAAAAATCGCCATCGACTCCACCGGGGCGATCTACACCGTCAACTCGGCTGCTGGAACACTGTCGAAAGTCTCTCCAGATGGCACCCTGACTGTTGCCTTCTACACCTTCGGAATGGGTAGCCTTCCCACCGCATTGGCCATTGACCTCGATGACTCGATCTACATTGCAGACTCTGGCAGCACCGAGAAGGTGATCAAGATAAGTCCCAGCGGTGTCTTCCTGGGCTCCGAGCCGCTTGCGGCTGGAGCTCACCCTGTCGATGTCACTCTCGACGACGCGGGAGACGTCTATACGCTGAACTCGAACTTGACGATCTCTAAGATTCCCCAAGCGGGAGCCATCGTCCCGGCATTCGCGACGCTGCCATCGACAACCAGCGCAAGCAACTTCGTCATCAACTCCGCAGGACATATCTACGTCGGTGATCTCGCGGGAAACCAGATCGAACAGTTCGACAGCACCGGCTCGTACAACGGCAGCATCGCGTTGGCGGCCACGATCGGACGGATCGCTCTGGATGATGACGACAACATCTTCGTCACTCTTCCCGTTGCGAAGACGATTGCCATGGTGGCGGCTACCGATGGCACTCTCACCCCTTCGATCGCAACGCTCACCCCCGGGGCGGATTACAACGCACTGGCCGTCACTCCAAATCACGTCGTCATCGCAGCCGGGTACACCAACCCCACAGTGTCGCGGGTCGAGCTCGGTGCGGCCATCACGTCGGGGACGCCGACCGCATCCGCGACCGTCGGCACGGCCTACTCGTTCGCGGTGACCGCATCCGGATACGACCCGCTGACGTTCCGCACGGTGGGCACGCCGCCTCCCGGAATCACCATCGATCCGGCGACCGGCATTCTCAGCGGTACTCCGACGACGGCCAACACGTACACGTTCGACGTCGTGGCTTCCAATATGTTCGGGGATTCCGCGCCACAATCCGTGACCATCACAGTCGCAGCTGCTCCGGTGCCGACGCCGACACCGACCACGACGTCCACCGCCACACCGGCCACCCCCGCCTCAGCGGGAGGGGCCGGCGGCAGCCGGCCGGCGAGCAGCGAGCTGGCGCACACAGGAGGGCTCTCCCCCGAACTTCCGTGGCTCGGTGTTGCTGCGGCTGCACTTCTCGCAGGTATCGGCGGGCTGTCGATCAGGCGCCGCCTCTCACGCTCAGCGCGAGGCTGATCTCCGTCGCCGCCGCCGTCGCTGCGCAGTCGAAAGACCGGTGCAGCGACGGCGACTCGGCTGCCCGCATTCGGTCAGTGGAGGAGCTTCAGGCCGATGACGCAGGCGACGATGCCCAGCACGAGGAGGGCCTTCGCTACCGAGAAGCCCTCGCCACCGAAGGTCATGCCGTAGAGCACCGTGAGCGAGGCGCCGATGCCCACCCAGACGGCGTAGCCGGTGCCCACCGGGATGGTGCGGAGCGCGAATGCGAGGCCGCCCATGCTGGCGATGAGGCCGGCGAGGAAGATCACCGTGGGCCAGAGCTTCGTGAAGCCCTCCGAACGGCCGAGCGCCGTGGCCCAGACAGCCTCGAGAACACCGGATGCGATGAGAACGATCCACGACATGACAATCCACTCCAGGTGGTCAGTCTTGTCGCTCTCCGGGTACTGCGCCCTCGTCCGGAAGCCGCTCTGCGGCCTTGATCCAAGGGTGCCAGAGCCACCTGATCACGCCCTGTGCACCAGGTAACTAGGCTTGCCGGAGTGAGCGAGATTCAGGGGACGAGCGATGACCGCGTGCGCGTCGCCGTGCTCGGTCCCGTCGCGGTGCGGAACGCAGCCGACGAACTCGTCGAGCCCGCCGGTCAACGCGGGAAGGCCCTCATCGTCGCCCTCGCGCTGGCGAGTCCGCGGCCCGTCTCCGGCGAGCGGCTCACCGACGACATCTGGGGTGACGAACCGCCCCGTGGCGCGCGCGCCGCCCTCCAGACACTCGTGTCGCGCATCCGCTCCTCCCTCGGCGACGACCTCATCGAGTCGCTGCCCTCCGGCTACCGTCTCGCCGTTCCCGGCGACACCATCGACCTCCTTCGTGGGGAGAGACTCCTCGCCGAGGCGCGCGACGTCCCGGCTGCCATCGCCCTCGCCGCCACTCAGTCGGCCCTCCGGCTGTGGCGCGGAGACCCGGGCGCCGACCTGGCCGCCCCCGCACTCGCGGATGCGCTGCGCGAACGCGCCGACCATGCCCGCGCGGCGATCGAGACCGTACGGGCCACCGCCGCCCTCGACTCCGGCCAGCCCACGATCGCGGAAGAGATCGCTCGCACGCTGTGCCGGCGCTCTCCGTTCGACGACTCGGCTCACCTCCTCCTCATGCGCGCACTCGACGCGCTCGGCCGTTCGACCGAGGCCGTCTCGGTGTACGCCGACTTCCGCCGCCGCGTGCAGGACGCCTTCGGCACCAGTCCCGACAGGGATCTGCAGCAACTCAACCTCGAGCTGCTCGACCGCGAAGCAGCCGAGCCGGTGGTGGGAGTGAGGGCGGGCCTCGAGACCGGAGAAGGGACCGAGGCCGAGGCGCGGTACGGGGTCGGGCCCGGTGTCCCTCCCGTCGGCCCCTTCGCCACGGGGCCCGTCACTCCATCGCGCGACGAATCCCCCCGCCTCGGCATCGGCATCGGCATCCGCGCCGCCCCGAACGCCCTGATCGGCCGCGACGAAGCCGTCGCCGCGCTCATGGCACTCCTGCGAACGGCGCGCATCACCACGGTTCTCGGCCCGGGGGGCCTCGGCAAGACCCGCATCGCCCACGAGATCGCACGCCGCTCGCTCGCACACTTCGGTGCCGTCGTGGTGGTCGAACTCGCGAGTGTGCGCTCGGCCGACGACATCGTCTTCGCGCTCGCGACCGCCCTCGGCATCCGCGAGCTGGGATCCAGCCGCCGCCTCGGCGACCCGCCGGTGCGGGCTGATCTCCGCCCCCGGATCCTGGCTCGTCTCGGTGCCACCCCCACCCTCCTGGTGCTCGACAACTGCGAGCACCTCATCGATGCCGCCGCCGACTGGTGCGTCGGACTCACCGACGACCTGCCCGAGCTCACCATCCTCACCACCAGCCGCACGCCTCTCGCGGTGTCGAGCGAGCGCGTGTACACCCTCCAGCCACTCGGCGAACGGCTGGTGAGCGACCCGGCCGGCCCGGGCGCCACCCCCACCTCTGCCTTCGTCCCCGCAACAACGGATGACGCCGTCACCCTGTTCCTCGACCGCGCGACCGCCGCCCGTCCCGACGCCGTCCTCCCACCCGACACGGTCGCCGCCCTCTGCGCGCGGCTCGACGGGCTGCCCTTGGCCATCGAACTGGCCGCCGCCCGCATCCGCACGATGTCGATCGATGAGATCGGCCGCCGGCTTTCCAACCGCTTCGCCCTGCTGAGCGGCGGCGACCGCTCGGCCCCCGAGCGCCACCGCACCCTCCGCGCCGTGATCGAGTGGAGCTGGAACCTCCTCGGCACCGCCGAACAGCGCGCCCTCGCCCGGCTCTCCGAGTTCGCCGACGGCTTCAGCGCCGATGCCGCGGCCACCGTCGTGGACGTCGCCGAGCGCAGCGATGTGGAGTCCCTCCTCGACGGTCTCGTCGCCCAGTCCCTCGTGATGGTGCGCGAGACCCGGGCCGGCCTGCGCTACCGGATGCTCGAGACCGTTCGTGAGTTCGGTCGCCTCCAACTCGGCGAACGCGGCGATCGCGATGCGGCTGTCGACGCCCTCTTCTCCTGGGCCGACGAATTCGCCCGCCGGCGGGCGTCGCTCATGGACGGTCCCACTCAGGTGCCGACGTTCGTCGAGATCGCGGCCGAGGAGGACAACCTCATCGACGTCCTCCGCCGCGCCCTCGACGCGCAGCACGCCGTGGTGGCGACGTCGATCTTCTCGCTGCTGTCGTACTACTGGACACTCCGGAGCGCCCACACCGAGGTGCTGGCCTTCAGCAAACCGGTGTTCCAGGTGATCCGCGGCTATCGACCCTCCGCCGACCGGGTCGAGCAGTACGCGGCAGCGCTCCTGGTGATGACGGCCACCACGATGATCACCGAACCGCGATTCGGTGTGCGGCCGTTCTCGCGGTTGCGAAAACTCGCGCGCGAGCATCCGCTGGCTCCCTCGAGGCTCGCCACGATGGTCGACGTGCTGCTCTCGGCGACCGACCAGACCGATCTGCTCGCGCGGGTGGACATCGCCATCGAGTCACCCGACAAGGCGACCGCCCTCGTCGGCACCTTGATCGCCAGCGTCTCCGCCGAGAACGACGGCGACCGGGTGCGGGCCATTGCGATGGCCCGCTCCGCGGCACGCCTCGCCGGAGCACTCGACGACACCTGGGGCGACGCGATGGCGTCGCAGATGCTCGCGTCGCTGTACAGCCAGGGCGCCGAGTCGGAGGAAGCCCTGCGCTGGGCCCGGCGCGCCAGGGCCGGCCTCGACCGTCTCGGCGCGGCTGACGACATCCGCCAGCTCGACTGGACGGTGGCCACCAACGCACTCGCTCTCGGCGATCTCGAGGAGGCCGAAGAGCTTTTCGAGCAGATCACGCGGCTCCCCGGCGAGACCGATGGCATCGACTACCGCTCCATCGGACTCTCCGGCCAGGCCGAGGTGCTGCGGGCCCGGGGCCGACTCGATGCGTCATTGAGCCGTCAGCTCGCCGCCATCGCCTCGTTCGACAGCCCGCGCCGGCGCGCTTCCCCGTGGTACCGGATGCTGCTCTCGGCCACCCTCACCTGCGCGGTCGTCGACGCCACGGCCTCGCACGACGTGACGACGGCGCTCGCCCGCCGTTCCCGCTCGAGGAGTCTCGCCGTCATGCGCGCGAACCCCTACGTCGACCGCCCCGTGCTGGGAGCCTCGCTCATCGGCCTCGCGGTGTGGCTCGAAGACCTGTCGTTCCGCACGGGAATCGCGGATGCCGCCACCGCGCTCGAAGTCCTCTGCCTCGCCGAGGCGCTGAGCGCACGACAGGACTCTCCGGCCCTACACCTTGCCCCGCTCTTCGAGCGCTTCGCGAGGAGCACCCCGGCGGATGAGATCGCCGCCATGCGCGCATCCGTCTCCGCGCTCCCCGACGACGAGAAGCCCGCGCGCACCCGGCAGCTGCTGGGTGCGCGCGGGCCCTGGTCGTGGCCGGTCGCCGGGCAGGGCGCCTGAGCGCTACGCCTTCTTCATGTAGGCCCGCACCGTGAGCGGTGCGAAGATCGCGACGATCACGGCCGCGCCGAGCAGGGAGATCCACGCATCCGAGGTCCACGCCCCGGCGTTGGCCAGGTCGCGGACAGCGCTCACGAGGTGTGAGACCGGGTTGATGTTCACGAACCACTGCAGGAACGGCGGCATCGTGTCGGGCGACACGAACGCGTTCGAGAGGAACGTGAGGGGGAAGAGCACCAGGAACGAGATCCCCTGCACGCTGGAGGCGCTGCGGGCGATGACGCCGAAGAACGCGAAGATCCAGCTGATGGCCCAGGAGCAGACGATCACCAGCAGGCCGGCGAGCACCACGGAGCCGATGCCGCCCTCGGGCCGGTAGCCGAGCACGAAGCCCATGGCGAAGGTGAGCGTGGTGGCGATCGCGTAGCGCACGGTGTCGGCCAGCAGCGCTCCCGCGAGCGGCGCGATGCGGGCGATCGGCAGCGACTTGAAGCGGTCGAACACGCCCTTGTCCATGTCCTCCCGCAGCTGCACGCCGGTGACCACGGAGGTCGTGATCACCGTCTGCACGAGGATGCCCGGGATGAGTGTCGGCAGGTAGTCGGCCACGCTCCCGGCGATCGCCCCGCCGAAGATGTACGAGAACATCAGCGTGAAGATGATCGGCTGCAGGGTGACGTCGATCAACTGCTCGGGCGTGCGCCTGATCTTGAGCAGGCCGCGGTAGGCCATGCTGAACGAGTTCTGCACGGTCTGGGCGACGCTGACGTGGTTCTTGAGGGTGCGGGATCGGCCCGGGGTGATGGTGAGCGAGGTCATCGCGCGTTCTCCAGTTCTGTGGCGGCGGGAGCGGTGGGGGCGGCCGGATCGACGGGGTCGGCCGCATCCGCCGCTGGGGAGGGGGTCTCCTCATCGGTCGCGCCGTGACCGGTGAGGGCGAGGAAGACCTCGTCGAGCGTGGGCTGCTGCACGGCGAGCTCGGCCACGGCGATGTCTTCGGCCCGCAGGCGGATGAGGAGATCGGTGATGGTTCCGGGGTCGCTCATGGGTGCGGTGATCCGGCCGGCCTCGGGTGTGAGCACCGACTCGACGCCGAGGACATCGAGGATGGCGAGCCGGGCGCGTTCGAGGTTCGCGGCATCCGCGAGCTTCAGCAGCAGCGAGGCCGAGCCCACCGACGACTTCAACTCGTCGGCGGTGCCCTCGGCCACCACGATGCCGCGGTCGATCACGGCGATGCGGTCGGCGAGCTGGTCGGCCTCATCGAGGTACTGGGTGGTGAGGAGCACGGTCGACCCGGTGGAGACGAGGCGACGGATGGTGTCCCACATCTGTGAGCGGGTGCGGGGGTCGAGTCCGGTGGTGGGTTCGTCGAGGAAGATCAGGGGTGGCTGCGAGATGAGGCTGGCCGCGAGGTCGAGACGGCGGCGCATGCCGCCGGAGAACTTCTTCAGAGGCCGCTTGGCCGCTTCCGCGAGGCCGAACTCCTCGAGGAGCTCGGTGGCCTTGCGCCGTGAATCCGCTCGGCTCAGCCCGTTGAGGCGGGAGAACAGCACGAGGTTCTCGGTGGCGCTCAGCGTCTCGTCGACCGAGGCGTACTGGCCGGTGACGCCGATCAGCTGGCGCACGATCTGCGGTTCGCGACGGATGTCGTGACCGAAGATCGTGGCCTCACCGCCGTCGGGCTTCAGAAGGGTGGCGAGCATGCGGATGGTGGTGGTCTTTCCGGCACCGTTCGGGCCGAGCACGCCGTACACCGTTCCGGTGCGCACGCTCAGGTCGACGCCGTCGACCGCCCGGTTGTCGCCGAAGACCTTGACGAGACCGTGGGCCTCGACGGCCCAGTCGTTGTTCAGAGCCATGCGAGCTCCTTTCGTTGGTGAACTGAGGCGAGTCTGCCCGGGGGCGCTTACCGGGCACTCACGCGGTGCTTACACGGGCTTTCACGGGCTTTCACGGGCCTTTGTGGGCTCTCACAGCGGCATCCGGGGTGCCCGCCCGGCACCGAGGTCATCTCGTGACCTTCTCGTTACTCTCTGTTGCAATACACAGCCAGGGTGTCGGTCGCCGGGCTTACCGTGGTCCCGTGACCAGCTCGGACTCCCTACGCGTCTCCCCTCAGCTCGTGTCGCCACTCGTCTCGACGCAGTGGCTGGCCGACCACCTGGGGTCGGAGAGCATTCTGGTGATCGACGCCACGGTGCGCTCGCGGCCGCTGCCGGGTGGCGGGCTGGAGTGGGTGTCGGGGCTGTCGCAGTTCCGTTCGGGCCATGTTCCGGGCGCGGTGTTCGCCGACCTGTTGCGCGACTTCTCCGCGCCGTCAGGCGACTTCACCCGGCCCTCCCCCGAACGGTTCGCTGCGGCGGCCGCGACGCTCGGCATCGACGACGAGACCACTCTCGTGATCTACGACGACTCGATCGGAGTCTGGGCGGCACGCCTCTGGTGGCTGCTGCACAGTGCCGGGTACGAGCGCGTCGCCGTGCTCGACGGCGGGTTCGCGGCGTGGAGCGACGAGCAGCGGCCCGTCGAGCGGGGTGAGGGGGCGGCCACTCTCGTGGTGCCCGTCGCGCCGCCGGCCGCGGTCACCGCTCTTCGCGAGCCGCTGTGGAGCGGGAAGTCCGACGTCGAGCGGGTGGTGCGCGGGGAGACGGATGCGGTGCTGCTTTTCGCCGGATCGCGCGCGATCTTCGACGGCACCGCCGACGACGCGCTGTCGCCCGTCACGCGGGCACGCCCCGGGCACATCCCGGGCAGCGTGCACGTGCCGGTCGCCGGGCTCATCGACCCGGCCTCGCACCGGCTGCTGCGGCCCGCCGGTCTCCGCGAGCGGTTCGCGCCCGTGCTCGGCCGCAGGTCGTCCGTGCCGATCATCACGTACTGCACCTCGGGCATCGAGGCGTCGCTCGCGGCGCTGGCCCTCAGTGTTCTGGGCGTGGCCGAGGTCTCGGTCTACGACGGCTCGCTCGCCGAGTGGTCGGCCGACCCGGCCGCGCCGCTGGTCACCGCGGCCTGAGCCGGGCGGAGGGTCCGGCCGGCTCAGGCCCGAGCATGCGCGAACGACCGGGCCACGCGCATCCGCACCGCCGTCAGCGGCGGAGGGCCTCGGCCGAGGTCGCCGGAAGACGGCAGACGAAGTCGGTGCAGAGGTAGGCGGCCGGCTGCGCTCCGGATGCCACGCGGCCGGCGAACAGCTCGAACCCGGCTTCGGCGAGCATCCGAGCCTCGGACTCCGTCGCCCGGGCGACGAACGCGCCGCCGGGCCACATGCGCACCGCCGCGCGCAGCCCGTCGGCCCGCATCGCGGCCTCCGCGTCGGCGCCGCCCCATCCAGGCGCTCCGCCCTCTTGCCCCTCGGGGAGAGCAGCAGCGGCGCGGCTCACGGTGGCCGCCTCCGCTCCCCCGGCGGCCCGGGCCGGCAGCGGCGCATCCGGTTCGATCAGCACGAGCTGACGGGCGGGGCCGCCGAGGCGCGCCAGGAGTTCGAGCGTGGCCCCGAAGGAGATCGCGCGCGTCGGCGCCAGCGCGCTCAGCGGAGCGAGCGCCTCGACCGCGGCCCGCCGGTACCGCTCGTCGGCCGTGACGGCGTGCAGCAGAAGTGCCGCCGCGGCGCACGCGGAGACCCCGGAGGGGTAAGCGCCCTCGGAGGGATCCTGCGGGATCGACATCCCGTGGC
The DNA here is from genome assembly GCF_004297105.1 of Herbiconiux sp. Lineage (GTDB taxonomy): Bacteria > Actinomycetota > Actinomycetes > Actinomycetales > Microbacteriaceae > Herbiconiux. The sequence continues at coordinate 7,455 of NZ_SCVE01000004.1, read as the reverse complement.
CGTCGAGCACCGGGTCGCCGCCCCCGGGTACCACGAACGTCGCGATGGGACCCGGCGTGGGCGGGCGGTGCGGGGAGGTGTCGGCCGCGTCGGCGGCATCCAGCACGGCGTCGACGAGCATCCGCCCCGCCACCGCGTAGCGGGCCGAGCCGGTGGCCGCCGCGAGGCTCAACAGGCCCTCGGCGAGCATCCCGTAGTCCTCGAGCGTGGCCGGCGCCGATGATCGGCGCTCCCCCACCGATGCACGCACGAGCACCGCGCCGTCGACGTGGGCCGCGAGCAGGTAGTCGGCCGCGTGCTGCGCGGCGACGGCCCACTCGTACCGGTCGAAGATCGACGCGGCCCGCGCGAGCGCGGCGATGGCGAGACCGTTCCAGCCCGTGAGCACCTTCTCGTCCAGGGCGGGTGGTGACTGGCGGGCTCGCGCCTCGGCATCGAGCAGGTAGTAGCCGCCCTCCACGCGGGCGCCGTCGACCGTGCTCTCCGAGTCCTGCGCCGACGCGAAACCGCCCGAGGGCAACTGCATCACATCGATCAGGAAGCCGGCGACGCCCTCGGCCGCTTCGCGCGCCCAGGCCGCATCCGACACCGTCCAGGCCCGGGCGTAGGCGTCGAGCAGCAGGGCGTTGTCGTAGAGCATCCGCTCGTAGTGCGGGTCGCTCCAATCGCGCCGCGTGGCGTACCGGAAGAAGCCGCCCTCCACCGGGTCACGCAGTGTCGAGTCCGCCATCGCCTCGAGCGACCGCAGCGCGAGCGCGGCCGCGGCGGCGTCGCGCGTACCCGCCTCCAGCAGGAACCGCAGAACCGGTGCCACCGGGAACTTCGGCGCTCCGCCGAACCCGCCGAACTGCCGGTCTTCGTACTCCTCGAGCTCGCCCACCACGGTGGCGAGCGCGTCGGTGCTGAGGCCGGATACGCGTGACGCGTCCTCACCCGGCGCAACGACCCCGTCGACCGAGCCGACCGGGGCCGCACTCCCGTCCGGGCCGGCGGTCGCCGCCTCCGCGATCGCCGCGGCCAGACCGGTCGCGATGCTCTCGACCTCGGACCGCCGCACCGTCCACGCCTCGCTCACGGCGTCGAGCACCTGCGCGAACGATGGATGTCCGTCGACCGCTCGCGGCGGCGAGTAGGTGCCTGCGAAGAACGCCTTGCCCGTCGGCGTGGTGAAGACGTTGAGCGGCCAGCCGAGGTTCTGCGTGAACGCTCCCGCGGCCGCCAGGTAGACCGCATCGACCTCCGGATGCTCCTCGCGATCGACCTTGATCGCCACGAACCCGGCGTTCAACCGCTCGGCGAGAACGGGATCGCTGAAACTCTCCCGCGCCATCACGTGGCACCAGTGGCAGGTCGAGTAGCCGATCGACACCAGCACGGGGACGTCGCGCTCGCGCGCCGCAGCGAAAGCCTCCTCACCCCACGGATACCAGTCCACGGGGTTGCCGGCGTGGGATCTCAGGTACGGGCTGACCGCCTCGACCAGCCGGTTGGTCATGCCGTGCGCTCCACCACGTTCTTCTCCCCGGCGAGGACGGGCATCGGGAGCCGGTTCTGCGCGGGAGGCAGCGGGCACACGTAGAAGTCGGCGAATGCGCACGGAGGAAGATAGGCACGGTTGAAGTCGACCTCGAGGCGACCGTCGCCGTGACCGGCTCGGAGCTTCAGGAAGCGGAAGCGGTAGGTGTCCGAACCGCTCGTGGCATCCTGGAACACCACCTCCAGCTGGGTGCGCGACCCTGTGGCGAGCAGCTCCACCGGGGTTCCGTCGATCTCCAGGGAGATCGTGCCGGCCAACGCCGTGCTCTCGACGTAGCCGTCGATCTCCGTGAGGTCGACGGCCGCGCCTTCGTCCGCGGCGGTGAACTCGCCCTGCAGAATCCATGCCTCATCCGGCATATAGGCGTCGATGCCGGCTACCGAGGCCCGGCTCGGGGCATCGGGATCGAACACCCGCAGCGCGACCTGGTCGTCGCGCCGGAAATGGCGCAGCAGAAGCGACCCCACGATCACCTCTCCACCCTCATCGATCGTGAAGGTGTCTCCGACGATCGCGGCACCGTCGAGCCACCAGGAACCCTCGAGCCCAGCGAGCGTCTGAGGATCGGGTGACAGCCAGTGCGTGGCCACGAGAGCCGCGATTCCGTGCGGCTCGGTGATCACCCGCATCCTCGCCTCGTGCCACGCCGTCCACGAATCCCGGATGTCTCCCTCGCTCATGTCTCCGACCCTACGCCCGCCGCTCGGCGGCGCACGCGTTCGCGAGCCCGAGCGCTGGCCCTTGTCACCGGCCGGGCAGCGCGAGAGGCTGGTCGTGTTCACGCGCCAGCCACGAACGGGAGTCGACGATGACCGAGTTCACCACCACCACCCGGGGCGACCGCGTCGCCTTCGATCGCTCCGGCGACGGTCCGGGGCTCGTCTTCATCGCCGGGGCAGGCCCGTTCCGGGCGGGCGACCCCATCACCACCGAGACAGCCGAACGTGCCGCGGCACTCGGGGTCACCACCGTCGTGTTCGACCGCCTCGGCCGCGGCGAGAGCGAGGCCGTGGGCGATCTCGACCTCGACCGCGAGCTCGAGGCCGTGCGCGCCGCGATCGAGGCGGCGGGCGGCTCTGCCGTGCTCTGCGGCCACTCGTCGGGATGCTCGATCGCCCTTCGCGCGGCCGCCGCCGGGTTGCCGGTCACCGGTCTGGTTCTCTGGGAGGCCCCGCTCAGCGAGACCGCCGCCGACACGGCCGAGTGGAACGCCGAGTTCGCCTCGCGACTCGACGCCGGCGATCACGAGGGTGCGCAGGTGCAGTACATGCGCGACATGCCGCCCGAATTCCTCGAGGGCGCCAAGGCCTCGCCGGCCTGGCCCGCGATCGTGGCGCAGGTGCCGAGCCTGCGTGCCGACGGCGAATCACTGGTGTGGGCGAGCGCGGCGCTCGAGAACGACGGGCTGGCCGACATCCGGATGCCCGTGCTCACGGTGTACGGAACGCAGACGTTCCCGCAGATGCCGCTCGCGTCCGCCCGCCTCGTGGCCGCGATCCCGGGCGCCACCGAGAAGGCGGTACCGGGCGCGATGCACTCCTGGGAGCCCGAGCCGATGGCCGCCGAGCTCGCCGCCTTCGTGCGGTCTGTGGCCACCCGGTAGGACCGCCCCGCGGGCGGTACGATGGAAGGCTGATGTCTGCCGACGCCTCCCCCCTCCAGATCGTCTTCCCCCCTGAGCTGCCCGTCAGTCAGAAGAAGGACGACATCGCGCGCGCCATCCGCGACAACCAGGTGGTGATCGTGGCCGGCGAGACCGGCTCCGGCAAGACCACGCAGCTGCCGAAGATCTGCCTCGAACTCGGCCGCGAGAACATCGGCCACACCCAGCCCCGAAGGCTCGCCGCGCGCACCATCGCCGAGCGCATCGCCGAGGAACTGGGGCAGGAGGTCGGCGGCCTGGTGGGCTACCAGGTGCGTTTCACCGATCGGGCGTCGAAGGAGACGCGCATCAAGCTGATGACCGACGGCATCCTGCTCAACGAGATGAACCACGATCGCCTGCTGTCGCGCTACGACACGATCATCATCGACGAGGCCCACGAGCGCAGTCTCAACATCGACTTCCTCCTCGGCTACCTCAAGCAGCTCCTGCCGCGCCGGCCCGACCTCAAGCTCATCATCACGAGCGCCACCATCGACCCCGAGAGTTTCGCCCGCCACTTCGCGGCGGCCGACGGCAGCCCGGCGCCGATCGTGGAGGTGTCGGGGCGCACGTTCCCGGTGGAGATCCGCTACCGCCCGCTGGCCCCGGATGCCGCCGCCGACGACGACTCGGACACCGACGTCGACGCGACCGCCCCCCGGGGTGCGCCGAGAGATCGGGGAGGCAGCGGCGACAGAGAGCCCACAGACCTGTTCGAGGCGATCGGCGAGTCCCTCGACGAGCTCGAACGCGAGGCGCCCGGCGACGTGCTCGTGTTCCTCTCCGGCGAGAACGAGATCCGGGATGCGGAGGAGGCCCTGCGGGGAAAGTACGCGGGCCGCGGCGCGAACACCGGCAACGGCGTGGAGGTGCTGCCGCTCTACGGCCGGCTCTCCGCCGCCGACCAGCACCGGGTCTTCCAGACCGGCCGCACCCCGGGCATCCGTCGCCGGGTCATCCTCGCCACGAACGTGGCGGAGACGAGCCTCACGGTGCCGGGCATCAAGTACGTGATCGACTCGGGCACCGCGCGCATCAGCCGCTACTCGGTGCGGTCGAAGGTGCAGCGGCTGCCGATCGAGCCGATCTCGCAGGCGAGCGCGAACCAGCGATCGGGCCGTTCGGGGCGTACCAGCGACGGCATCGCCATCCGGCTGTACTCCGAAGACGACTTCGACCGCCGGCCCGAGTTCACCGACCCGGAGATCCTGCGCACGAACCTCGCGGCCGTCATCCTGCAGATGATCTCGCTGGGCCTCGGCGACATCGCCGCCTTCCCGTTCCTCCAGCCGCCGGACTCCCGGGGCATCAAAGACGGCCTCGACCTGCTCGCCGAGCTCGGCGCCGTGAGAGGCACGGGCAAAGACGGGCACCCGGCTCTCACGCCGGTCGGCCGCGACCTCGCCCGTCTGCCCATCGAGCCGCGGTTCGCGCGCATGGTGGTGGAGTCGAAGCGCACGGGCACGAGCCGCGAGGTGCTCGCGATCGTGGCGGGCCTCACCATTCAGGATCCGCGCGAACGCCCCCTCGAGAAGCGCGGCCGCGCCGACGAGCTGCACGCCCGCTTCGCCGATGCCACGAGTGACTTCCTCACCCTGCTCAACCTCTGGAACTACCTCGAGGAGAAGCAGCGCGAGCTGGGGTCGAGCGCGTTCCGGCGACTCTGCAAGGCGGAGTTCCTCAACTACCTGCGCATCCGCGAGTGGCAGGACGTGTACCGGCAGCTGCGGCAGCTCGCGAAGCCGCTGGGGCTGAGCATCGGCGAGCCCGCCGTGAACCCCGACGGCATCCACAGGTCGATCCTCTCGGGCCTGCTCTCGCAGATCGGCCTGCGCGACCAGGTCAAGCGCGACTACCTCGGCGCCCGCCAGACGCGCTTCATGATCTTCCCGGGCTCGACCCTCGCCAAGAAACAGCCGAGCGCGGTGATGAGCGCCGAGCTCGTGGAGACGAGCCGCCTCTTCGCACGGATGAATGCCGCCATCGATCCGGCCTGGGCCGAGCCGCTCGCGGGCGACCTGCTGAAGCGCAGTTACTCCGAGCCGCACTGGGAGAAGAAGCAGGGCGCCGCGGTGGCCTACGAGCGGGTGACGCTCTACGGGGTGCCGATCATCCCGCGGCGACGCGTGCAGTTCGCGCGGATCGACCCGGAGTACGCGCGAGAGCTCTTCATCCGGCACGCCCTCGTGGAGGGCGAGTGGGAGTCGCAGCAGGCGTTCGACCGCGCGAACCGGGCGTTCCGCCGCGACCTCGAGCAGCTCGAGGAGCGCAGCCGGCGGCGCGACATCCTGCTCGACGACGAGGCGGTGTTCGAGTTCTACCAGGCGCGCATCCCGCGCGACGTGGTGTCGCAGCGCAGCTTCGAAGGCTGGTGGAAGACCGCACGCCGCGACGATCCCGACCTGCTCACGATGACCGTCGACACCCTGCTGCCCGAGGGGGCGCCGGAGGTCGACGAAGACGAGTTCCCCGCGCTGTGGCAGCAGGGCGACCAGCGCCTCGCGCTGCGCTACCGTTTCGAACCCGGGGCCGACGACGACGGGGTCACGGCCACCGTGCCGCTGGCGCTGCTGCCCCGCCTCGACGAGGTGGCGTTCGAGTCGCAGGTGCCGGGGTTCCGGCGCGAACTGGTCACCGCGCTCATCCGCTCGATGCCGAAACGTCTTCGCGTGAACTTCGTGCCGGCCACCGACTGGGCCGAGCGACTCCTCGATGAGCTGGGGCCGGATGCGGGTGCCGCTCCGGGCTCGGATGCCGCGGGCATCTCCTCGCCGGGCGGCGCGTCGCGCGCCTCCGTCTCGGGCACCGCACCGGGTCGGTCTGCCGGCCGCACGCCCGCTGGGGAGTCGAGTGGTTTCCTCGACCGCCTCGCCGCAACGATGAGCCGCCTGGCCCACGAACGCGTGCTGGCCTCCGATTTCGACCGCGACCGCCTGCCCGCCCACCTGCGCGTGACGTTCCAGGTGGTCGACGAGCGCGGCCGCGTGGTCGGTACGGGCAAAGACCTCTCCGCGCTGCAGACGCGACTCGCGGATGCGGCCCGAGCGAGCATCGCCCTCGCATCGAGCGGGCGCGGTGCGGCTGAGGGCAGCCGGGCGGGCGGCGCCGGTCGTGGCGAGCGTGCATCCGGCGGCGAGCGCCGTGACGGACGGCACGGCGACGGGCGGGAGGATGCCGACAGCCGCGGCACCGGCGCGCCGGCATCCGGCACCCGCGGCGCCGCCGACCTGGTCTCGCGCGTGGCCGCCGCGAGCGGCTCCTCCGGCAACCGCGGGGGCTTCAGCGAGCGTTCCGGTCTCACCACCTGGGATCTCGGCGAGCTGGCACACCATGTCGACACCCATCAGCACGGCGGAATCATCCGGGCGTACCCCGCGCTCGTCGATGAGAAGACCTCGGTCGCCCTGCGGCTCATGGCCACCACCGAGGAACAGGCACGAACGACGCCCACGGGCGTGCGGCGCCTGCTGCTGCTCGCGGTACCGAGCCCGGCCTCGTACGTACGCGAGCACCTGACGCAGAACGAGAAGCTGCTGCTCGCCACGAGTCCGTACCAGAACGTGAACGCGCTCTTCGACGATGCGATGGCTGCGGCGGCGGACGAGGCCCTGTACGCCCTGCACCCCGACGGCCTCGTCTGGACCGCGGCCGAGTTCGAGGCCGTGCGCGACCGCCTGTCGAAGGCGGTGCTGCCCTTGCTCGATCAGACCATCGCGACCGTGCTGCGCATCCTCACCGGTGTTCGCGACGTGGAGCGCTCCATCAAGGCCGTGACGAGCATGTCGTTGCTGCCGGCCGTGGCCGACGTGCGCGAGCAGTTGGCCGCGCTCGTGCGGCCGGGCTTCATCAGCGCGACCGGGCTCGCCCGGCTCGGTCACCTCCCGCGCTACCTCGCGGGCATCGTCTACCGCCTCGAGAAGCTCCCGGAGAACCCCGGCCGCGACCGCGCCTGGCAGAACGAGGTGCAGACCGCCATCGAGCGCCTTCGCGACGCGGGCGGCACCATCCCGCTCGCTCCCCATGCCCCCGAGAACCTGGCCAAAGCCCGCTGGCTCATCGAAGAACTCCGCGTCGGCCTCTTCGCCCAGCCCCTCGGCACGGCGGAGCCGGCCAGCCTGCAACGAGTCACGAAATTGTTGTAGTAGCTGTGCTGGCTGCCGCAGGCGGCTGTGCCGCTTCGCGGCGCAGCCGTCTGCGGGTCGCGCCGGTCCCTGCCCGGCGCGACGCGACATGTTCGCGTGCCGTCCCTCGCGGGGCGGCGCGCTCACCCTGG
>NZ_SCVE01000019.1 GCF_004297105.1 Herbiconiux sp. | reverse complement strand
TGCGGTGTCGTCTTTCTGTGTGAGTTCTTGGTCGTTCTCACTGACCATCGCACGATGGCTCACCCCGTCGCGGTCACGACGCCGCGGGCCCGAAAGACCACCACCCCGCGGGACTCCGGCACTCGGCCATGATTGTGAATCATAAGAATCGCATCGCGCGAAGGGGGCTGGGGGGCTCGGCAATGGACAATGATCCAACACTTGCAACAATGTTGGCCGAATATACGGTGGCAATTGCCGCTGATGTGACGAGAGCCGGAGTTAGTCGGGTGGCGCGACGCATCAGATCGAGAACAAAGTCTGCCAAGCCTGCTTCACCTTCGCTCACAAGCTCTCTGAATACGTCTATCCAGGCGGAACTAGTGGGGGGTGACATCTCACAAAAGGCTGCGGAAAACGTAGCTCACTACCTTCTCGTCGAAGCCGATCTGGCCTATCTGCTAAGCCTCGCGGATGCAGTTCGCGCCAATTCGGACGGGACTGCAGCCGGCGATCCGATCGAGGACGTTTCGTATCAAGCGGCATTCGAGTCGGAGCTTCGTGCGCACCTGGAGCTCGAAGCAGGGCTCGACCGCGACGAAGCTGAAGTAGTTGGTCCGCACATCGCAGGGCTACTTTCCGACGTCGCCCGCCATCAGGTGGGCTCGACCGGTAGGGCGTCACTCGCGAGTGGTCCTGCACACCCCACTCCCAACTTTCTTTTTTCCTCGCATGAAACCCGGGCATCGCTTTATGCAGCCCTCGGGCGGCCGTCTCTAGCTGCTATTGGCGCTTTCACTGAAAGATACCAAGCGGAGTCCAAGAGAAATTGGAGTTCTGTTCAGTTGCAACACTTGGGCGACAAGCAGGAGCCGGTTGCTCTCTCTGAAATCTATGTTGAACCCGAACTCGAACTGCTCGATGACATCGATCCCATCACAACTACTAGACGCGAAGCCCGTACGTTAACCGTTTCTGATGCACTAGAACGCGCACCCCGCTCCGTTTTTCTAGGCCCAGCAGGAATCGGAAAGTCGACGCTTGTGCGGTTCGCGGCGACAGCACGAATAGGGGCCGAGGGACCCGATGTCGTGCCCATCATCGTTGAGTTGCGAAAGTTCACCGCGGACTCACTCGGGAGCGGGCTCTTCGCGGACTACATCGAGTCAGAGGCCCGACGAATCGTCCAGACCGATGCGCCGGACGGGTGGCTACAGTATCTCCTACTCACCGGCAGGGCTGCCGTGTTCTTCGACGGCTATGACGAGGTTCTGGATGTGGGCGCTCGAGCGGGAATCCGCGATTCCATTAGAGCCTTCGCTCAGCTGTACCCATCGGCATCTGTCGTCGTCACCTCAAGATTGACGGGATACGGCGTCGCGCCGTTCTCATTCGCCGAGTTCCAGCACCTTCGAGTTAGAGACTTTGATGATCCCCGCATTGCTGTCTATGCGGAGAAGTGGTTTGGTACGAGATCGCTGCTTGTCGGTGGAACAGTAGAGCAATTCGTCGAATCATTTCTTGGCGACTCTGAGAGGTATGCCGCCTCCATCCGGGTAAATCCTCTAATGCTGAGCCTGCTCTGTGGTCTTTATTATTCGCGAGGGGAGATTCCGCACTCGCTGAGCGAACTATACGAACGTTGCGCAACGCTGATGTTTCAAGAGTGGAACACGATGAGAGGTATCGATGACACCGGTGCTTTCGCCGCCGACCTCAGAAGCGCGCTCTACTTTGTCGCCTGGACCATCTTGGAGAGCTACGAGCTCATGAGCGATGGAATATCTCAGGCTCAGTTGGAACAGAAGCTTGCCACTCATTGGATCCAGGAGATGGCGATGGCGCCAGAGACCGCGTATGGCCAAGCGCGCAAGACAGTTGAGGTGTGGTCTGGACGCGCTTGGATGATGACAGCAGTCTCATCCGACGAATACAACCGACCACAGTTTGGATTCGTGCACCAATCGTTTCTGGAGTTTTTCGCCGCAACGTACGTCGTTAGAGCAAGCGACACCCCTGAGGACCTCCTCAAAGCACTACATTCACGGCTCGTGCGCCAGAATGGCTGGGTCGTCGCGCAGATGGCCGTTTCGATCTTCGACCGATGGAAGAGCAAAGGGGGAGGGCGCTTCATCCGTGCGCTGATCAACGCTCGAGATCACAATTCGGATAGCGAATATTTGCAGTTGCTGAGCTTCGCGCTTAGCCTTCGCAATCTCGTATCGTTCCAAGAGACGCTTCTTAGTGCTCTCACCGCAGCCCTACTCCGCCTTTACCAGGCAAATGTCCTGGAGCCGCGAGGCGAACGCGACCTCGATTCGCTCAACGAGAGAACGCGATCAATTCACGCGGTCAATGTAGACATAGAGGAAGAATGGGACGACGACGACTACTACGACGACTACGGCAGAGACGATCAACTATTGCCGGACGTGTCTGTCATAGAAATTGAACCGGCCGCGCGAGAAGCTGTCATTGCCATGCTCGAAAACGTCCGAACATCGGACGAACTGCTGGCTTTATTCCCAGACACCCCAGGCATTGGGGTTGCCGCAGCCTGCCTCGTGACCGCCATCGCGCAGCAAACCTCGACAGCAAATTTTGTGTCTGAGCTTCGCCGCAGTTGTGCGGATTTCAGTACACATGAAAACACCTGGCTCGATATTGCTGGCCTCTGGAGCCTTGGCGTGATCTCCGATGTGGACGCAGCAGAACTGCTTCCTTGGCGAGTGATGCTGACCAACGAGACGCTGGTTCCATCGTATGAGTTTGACATCACGGTGCCGGCCCTCGTTTCGACCGACACATTGCAACGTGCCCTTGGAGGGCACAAGGACTCAAGGCGGGTCCTTCATCATTTTGGTGCGGGCATCCTAGCCGAATGGAGAGAACAAGGATTGGTGTCTCCGCTCCACGTAGACGCCACTTCGGGACTGGTTGACCTAGGCGTTCCGTCTCAGAGTCTCAGCGCCAACGCGCCTGTGACACATGGGCTGCATTCTGCCGAGTACATGCTTGGGGTTGTTGCCGTCTCCGTGATTCTCGTCGACTGGCACGGTCACGACGTCATCGACCACTTTCCAAGAGAGAACGAACTAAGGGTGCTACGCCAACTTATCGATCACTTACGCGACTTCAACGGCGCTTCCATCGATGTGGATTCCGATGCCCGCGAGCTCGACGCGGCTACGAGCGGCCTTATCTCAGCATTAGTGGCTCGCAAGACTTGCATTGTCGAGGCTCCATTCTGAAATCAGCTAGGCGGGCACAAGTATTGCTCGCCCCTCATTCGAGCTAGCCACATTGCCGGTGCGCGCTCAGTTCCATGCTGCCGGTGGAATGTGGTGACAGAGCCTTCGGGTTCCGACGTTCTCCACACGATTCTGAGGAAAATAGAAGTGATCGAGGAGAGCTTGCTCAAGGTATTTCGCGATTCGGTTTGAGGAGCGCCAAATCGAAACCTCGGTGGTTGGCACCTCATTGATTGCCTTTTCGCGCTGATGGCGAAGCAGCCTCGCTGGCATCGAGCTTCCTGCCTTGCCGACGTATTCCGCAGTGAGGTGTTCTGCGTCGTGGACCGCGCAATAGTCCATTTGACGCCACAAAATGTAAAGTCCGGACACACCTCTGAGGTTCAGACTCTGGATGTCGCGGTTCACCCACCCATCTTCGCCATCTAAGTACCATCCGCCATGGCTATTGAGAATGTCCGCCAGCCTCGGCGGCCTCAGTAGCTCGCGACGAAGCGACATGTCAAAGTCGAACGCGGGGGCATTGTCGAAGCAGACGCATCCGCATTCGGTAAAACTGACCAAGACCGGACTCCGACGAATCATCCAGTTGATTTGCGCAGCCAACAGTCAGAACGCGCGTCTCTATGCTACTTGGGCTTCGCCGACTCTGCAGGCATGCGGGTAGCGCACCTTTGAGGCGCGGTCCGTTCACGACTTCCCCAGTGCGCACTACTACGCACTCCGTGGTACCTTGTATCTCGACACAGTGGAGGTTCAGTGGATACGACGCAACTGCTCAAGGGTGTGCTCGACGTGGCCGTGCTGGCCGTCGTGCAGCACGACGATGGGTACGGGTACGACATCGTGCGGCGACTGCGCGATGCGGGGCTGGGCGACGTCGGTGACGCGTCGGTCTACGGAACGCTGCGCCGGCTTTATACGGCGGGCGCGCTGTCGAGCTACGTGGTGCCCTCCGACGGGGGCCCGCACCGCAAGTACTACGCCATCAACAGCGAGGGTCGCGACATGCTGTCGCGCCAGCGCATCATCTGGTCGCACTTCGCCGGGGCGATGTCCGCCCTGCTGGCCGATACCCCACCGAAGAAGACCGCGCTTCGCACGATCGGAGAGAACAAGTGAGCGAATCAACGGCCACCCTCGACACCACGATCGCGGAATTCGCCGCCGCGGTGAGGCGCCACCTCGACGACCTTCCTTTGGACGAGGTCGACGACCTCACCGGCGGGCTCGAGGCCGACCTCTCCGAACAGGCCTCCGACGAGCAGGGCGATCTGCATCTCGACGACCCGGGGTCCTATGCGGAAGAGCTGCGCGCATCCGCTGGCCTTCCGCCCCGTGCCAGTTCCAGCCTGCCGCTGCGACGGCGGGTGCAGCAGAGGCTCGACTCGCTCGAGGCGGCGACTCGGAGGATCACCCACTCGACCCGTCTCGGGTCGTGGCTGGTCGACTTCGCGCTCGCCGTGCGGCCCGTGTGGTGGGTGCTGCGCGGGTGGGTCGTCTACCAGCTGCTCACCGCCGTCGTGCTGGGCCGGAGCGCAGTGGTGCCGTCGGGGCTCATCATGTGGGCGATGCTGTTCGCCGCGATCGTGCTGAGCGTGCAGTGGGGGCGCGGGCGGTGGGCGCCCGGCTCGTTCTTGCGGGTTGTGCGGGTGGTGGTGTCGGTGGTCGCGATCGTGGCCACGCCGTTCGTCACGGTGTGGGCGATGAACGAAGCCACGGCGAACTCCGGATACTCCTCCCCCGTCGTCTATGGCGACCCGACAGGGCTGCAGCTCGACGGCCAGCGCGTCACGAACATCTTCGGATACGACGCCGAGGGCAACCCCGTCACCGACATCCAGCTGTTCGATCAGAACGGTGACCCGCTGGTGACCATCGGGTCGGCACTCGTCGGAGAAGAGTACGACTACCTCGTCGACGGCAGCACCGTGACGGTGCCCTTCGCGAGCAGCCCTCGCGGAAACATCTGGAACGTCTACCCGCTGAGGGAGGCGCCCATCGACGACCAGGGCGAAGTGGATGCTCGCGACGCGGTGCCGGCGACACCACCGTTCCGCACCACGAACGCTGTGCCCGAGTCGGCCGCTCCCACGCCGACTCCCACTCCCATGGCTACTCCCACTCCCACCCCGGCTCCCGAGCCGAGCACGGCGCCGGATACGGCCCAATGACCACCCCCCGATTGATCTCTCTCGACGTCACCTATCTGGTCACCGAAGCGCTTCAGCTCCCCGATCCTGAGCGATCTCGACCCGCTCGGGAGCGGTCGGATGGCGAGCCTGGCGTGCCTGCCGTCGAGATCCGGCTCACCGGGAAGCTCGTGTGCCGGAACGCTGCAGAGGCCGCGATCGTCGCCGCCCATCTGCCGGAGCACATCGAGCTCACCCGAGCCGAGCGCGGCTGCCTCTCGTTCGAGGTCGCCGCGACGGATGACCCCTTCGTGTGGACCGTGGAGGAACGTTTCGCGAGCGACGACGCGTTCGCCACTCACCAGGCGCGGGTCACCGGCAGCGAGTGGGGCCGGAGCACCGCCGGCATCGAGCGGCAGTACGAGATCCGGCGCGTCGCGCGCTGATCCGGGTGCACAACTCCCGGCAGGTAGCGGCTATCTGTCCATGGGCGGCGGAATCCTGCGCACTCCCGGAGGCCGACTCCTTGAAGAAGGGGGTCTTCACCGACCGCTCGACGACGAGATCAACTCCGCGACCCGAAGTCCGTTCCAGTTCTGTCTTGAGGTTGAGGTACTCGTGGAACAGGCTGCAGGTGCCCTCTTCGGCCGAGCTGGGGCAATGCCCGATGCCAGCAGGGGACGACGCGTCAGGTACTTTTCCACAGTGCGAGTTCGGCCCAGTTCCTGGGCGCACCGAGGTGCGTGATGTTTACTGTGGGCATCGACGGGAAGCCCTTCAACACGGCCGGCAGCAGAGCGAGTTTGCCGAGGCCCCTTTGCGCCAGGAGGAACTGGATCATTGAGAGGTGTCCGAAGGCTCTGGTAAAAGGTCCGCATTCGTCGAGCTGCGGAAATCGGCCAGGGGTCGGCAGCTTCGGCGCGATGGCAAACACGCGATTGAACAGCCGGCCGTGATGGGCGCACACATTTCGAACGACGTTGAGTGCCTTCAACCAGGAGCCGAATTGGGGAGCTGAGAGATTGAACTCGACGGCCACCCGATCTTGAACAGCGCGTGTGGCGAAGCCGTAGAGTCTGGCGAGACCACCCCAATCGAGCAACTCGACGGCCACCCACACAGGGAGGGTTCCAACGTACCATCGCGCATGATGCTCGATGAAATCTTCCCGCGATTCATCCCGGGCCCGCCCGAGCTTCGCCACCCAATCGTCATACGCGCGACCCTGCGCGGTCGGACCAAGGCAATCTCGCCGCAGGTGGGCGCCCTCATCCAGCGCACCTAATGCGTGGCCGAGTGAGGCTCGCACGGCAAGCTCGATATTTCCGAGAGCCGCGAATGTCATCGACCGCAGACCTTGATCGAATCGATAGAGATCCAGTACCGCCACAAGGGTCGTGCCTGGATAGAAGTCGTCCTGCCGAGCCGCATTTTCGAGCTTTCGAAACGGATACCAATAGCCGCTGAGACGGTAGTAGCTGACGCGTTTCAGCTCGCGGATGGCGCCTTCACGGCCGCCGATGTCCATTCCTCGCTCGACCAACAGTGCAATCAGGTCGTCGTAGTCGCGGTACTGCTTCACCGAAGGCATGAGCGAGACCTCCGGGCAAAGCGAAGACCGGCCCTGGACCTATGAAATAGGCGGAACCGGTCGTGATGGGTCGATAGTACCACCTCGGACCATATTGCTTCACTCATCGTTGACATATTATCGACTATTGAGCACGCGACTGCAGAACCCGGCGATACACCCGCCTGGCACTACGGGCGCCTGGTGGGGTTGGCAGCGGAGAGGGGAGGGTAATTCGATCCCCCGCTGCCTACTGTGTAACCATGACCGCGAGATCTCCTGGTCGGGGGCGTCCTCGACATCCCGATGTGCTGACACCTGCGGAATGGCGCATCGCTCACGCCGTGAGGCACGGCATGTCCACCCGCGTGATCGCTCTGCGGCAAGGCGTCAGCGTCGATGCGGTCAAGTTCCACGTGAGTAACATCCTCGACAAACTCGGCCTGGACAACAGAGCCCAGTTGCGGTCATGGGAGGGCATTCCCCTCGACAGCGCCCTGCACCACCAGCACACCGCAGAAAGGAGCGCCATGACATCCGTGAGTCTGGGGCCGATCGGACAGGTCTCTCACCGGGTGAGCGATATCGCCGCCGCCGTCACCTGGTATCGAGATGTGCTGGGTCTCCCCCACCTCTCCACCTACGGCGACGTCGCATTCTTCGATGCCGGCGGCACGAGGCTCTTCCTCAGCGCGATCGACGAGGGTGCCGGGCAGAAGGGCGAGTCCATCATCTACTTCCGTGTCGGCGACATCCACGCGACCCAGGATGCACTGACCGATCGGGGAGTGGTCTTCGTCGGCGCACCCCACATGATCCATCGGCACGAGTCAGGCGTCGAAGAATGGATGTCGTTCTTCACCGACCCCGACGGGCATTCCCTCGCCCTCATGGCCCAGACGCCACCCACCGACACCTCGCGCGCACACGAATCCTGAGCAGCGCCGCGCACGAAGCACTCTGGACGCTCGACTACGGGAGCCGCACGCTCTCACTGGTGCCGCTCACGAGGTCTCCTTCGGGTGGTCACTGACGGTGTTCGTGGCCGTGGCCCCGAGAATGCCGGGGACAGTGGGCCTCGTCGCCGCTCGCGCGCGGAGCCGCCCCGCTCGAGTCTCGGTCGATCGGAAGGTGTGACGGTACGCCAGCGGCGAGACACCGAGGGCGGCACCGAGGTGGTTGCGCAACGAGGTCGCCGTCGCGTAGCCCACTGCGGCGGCGATGGCGTCGATACCGAGATCGGTGGACTCCAGCAGTTCCCTGGCCAGCGCGAGCCGCTGTCCGGTGAGCCACTGTCGCGGAGCGAGGCCGGTCTCGGCGCGGAACCGGCGCGCGAAGGTGCGTTCGCTCATGTGGGCGTTGCGGGCCAGCGCGCTCAGGGTGAGCGGTTCGGCGAGCCGGGCGAGAGCCCACTCCCGGGTGGACGCGGTGGACGTGTCGGGGTCATCCGGAACCGGTCGCTCGATGAACTGGGCCTGCCCGCCGTCGCGGTGGGGAGCAACGACACAGCGGCGAGCAGCGCGGGTCGCCGCCTCCACGCCGTGGTCGAGGCGGATGAGGTGCAGGCAGAGGTCGATTCCGGATGCGGCCCCCGCCGAGGTGAGCACGTCGCCGTTGTCGACGAAGAGCACATTCTCGTCGAGCTCGATCTGCGGGTACCACTTTCGGAACAGCGGTTCGCACTGCCAGTGCGTCGTGGCCGCTCGACCTGTCAAGATGCCCGCTGCCGCGAGCGTGAATCCGCCCGTGCAGATCGAGACGATCCGGGTGCCGGGCCTGATCATCGCGAGCGCCGCCCGCACGTCATCCGTGAGCTCGGGGCGGAGGTAGGCGGGATCCACCGGTGCCACGATGACGGTGTCGGCCTCACTGAGCGCATCGGGGCCGCGGGCGGGGAGCACGTCGAACCCTGCATTGGTGGTGATCGCCTCGCCCGTCGGCGTGCAGAGCACCACCTCGTAGGCCTCATCGGACGCGCCGAAGACGCGCGCGGGAATCCCGAGTTCGAACGGGTAGGCACCGTTCTGGGCGAGAACGACCACGCGGTGGGGCTGTGAATCAGGTATGGCCCGATTCTATGTTCTCAATAGGATCCTGCCACTCAGTGTGGTCAGAACGCTCCGTTGGCGTGGGGAAACTCCTTGGGCACCGGCACGACCAGCCCCCAGTGCTCGACGATCTTCGTCCCCTCCACCCGCCAGATGTCGTTGACGATGACCGGGCCGTCGAGCTCGCCCTCGGCGCGGGTGTAGACGAGGTCGCCCTCGGCGATCACGGCGTGGATCGCCACGTAGGAGATCGCCTGGTCGTACTCGACGCCGACGCCATCACCATCGGCCGAGAGGTACGTCGGCGCCACAGTGCGGTCGCCGCCCACGAGCACCTTTTCCGCCCACTCGGCGACGAGGGCTTTACTCGCAGCCACCTCCACAGGCGACACCTGCGCGGGGGAATCCGCTGTCGAGTGAGCGGCGCCCGGCCCGAGTGCATCCCAATGCTCGACGACCCGGCCGTCCACCACCCGCCAGACGTCGTAGCCCGTCAGAGGAACGGGAGCGAATCCCGTGAACACCCCTTCGGTCACCACGAGTTCGCCGTCGGCGATGACCCGCACGAGCTCGTAGCCCGACGACCCGGGAAGCCGGCCGACCAGACCCTTGAGGCCCTCCACGCCGTCGGATCCCAACGCGGAGTGCTGCACGTAGACGGGGCCGAAGACCTCGTCGACCACCGTGAGGTCCTTCTGGTTGAACAGGCGCTCCGTGGCGCTGACGACGATCTCCTTGGCTGACAATTCCGCTCCCTGCGTTCATCCGGTGTGCAACCGGGCAGAGGCGAAGCTACCGGCAGACCGACCGGGGAGGAAGCGAGCATCCGGCCAGAAATCGCCACTTTCCTGCCCGGCCGATTTCGGCAGTCGCTCGGGGCGAATCGTAGGGCCGTTTTGGCTTGATTGTGGTGAAACATGACTTATTAGTCATTGGGTGGTCCACGCATCCTTCCTAGCGTGGAGGGCATGACAGAAACGATGCGCGCAATCATTCAGAACGAACTCGGTGGGCCGGAGGTGCTGCACCCGGCCACGGTCGACAAGCCCGCGCCGGGCATCGGCGAGGTTCTGGTGCGGGTTCGGGCGGCGGGCGTGAACCCGGCTGACGCCATGAACCGGCAGACCGGCGTCTTCAGCGGCACACCGCCGTTCATTCTCGGCTGGGACGTCTCGGGAGTCGTCGAGGCCACCGGCCCCGGAGTGACCCTCTTCGCACCCGGAGACGAGGTCTTCGGGCTACTCCCCTTCCCAGGAGGCGCCGGCGCCTACGCGGAGTTCGTGGTGGCGCCCACTCGTGCACTCGCCCTCAAACCCGACGCCCTCTCGCACGTTCAGGCCGCGGCCCTGCCGCTCGCGGGCTTGACCGCGTGGCAAGCGCTGGTCGACACCGCTGCCGTCGGTCAGGGAACCCGCGTGCTGATCACGGGCGCGGCGGGTGGTGTCGGCCACCTCGCCGTGCAGATCGCGGCCGCTCGCGGCGCGCACGTCATCGCGCTGACCTCGGGCGCGAACGCCGATCTCGTGCGCTCGTTCGGCGCCTCGGATGTCGTGGACTATCAGGCCACCGACTTCAGTGAAGCCTTCAGCGATCTGGATGTCGTCTTCGACGTCGTGGGCGGCGACTACCCGCTCCGAGCGCTGAAGACTCTACGAGCCGGCGGCACCCTCGTCTCAACCCTTCCCCAGAGCATCGGGGCGGCCGCCGCCGCTGCGAGGGAGCTCGGGATCCGCGTGGCGGGCCTGTTCGTGGAGTCCGACCGGCTCGGGCTCACCGCGCTCGCCGAGCTCGCGGCGGAACACCGGCTCGTCCCCCTCATCGCCGCCACCTATCCCCTCGACGATGCCGCCACGGCGCACGCCACGAAGCACGGGCCGGGCAAGGTCGTGCTCGTCGGCGACTGACGCAAAGATCCTCCGCCTCGACCCCTCGCGAACGGTCTCGTCTCGGAGTTCACGCTCGATGGAGCCCCACCATCCACGCCATGTCGTTCGCCCTCGCCTCCACCGCCTGACCGGCCGGGGCCGCTCTTTCTCCCAGGCGGCGTCGGGCCCGCCCACCCACGTGCTGGGGCATCGGACCCTCCAGGCGGATCAGAGCACCCGGTCGAAGAAGGCCGCGGTGACGATTCCGAAGTTCACGTTCGGGTCGTTCGTCTCGGGCGAGGGCTTGTCGGCCCACTCGTGGGTTCCGTTCGGGATCACGTGCAACTGGACGGGAGCGCCCGCGGCGGCCAGCGCGTCTCGGAGCGCGAGACCCTGCGCGAACTCGACGATCTGATCGTCGGTTCCGTGCGCGATCAGGATGGGTGGCGCATCCGGGGTGACCCAGCTGATCGGGCTCACCTCCGCCAGCACCTCCGTGCTCGGTGACGGACCCACCAACCACGTCACCTCGTTGGACTCGTCGACCCGGGAATTCCGCAGGTCGGCCGGGCACGCCGCCAACGACGCAGCCTTGACGCATCCGGGTTCACGAAGAGCCAGATGGGCCGCGAGGTGTGCCCCCGCCGAGAAGCCCCACACCCCGATTCGGGATGGGTCTCCCCCGAACTCTGCGATGTGCTCCCGCACCCAGACCAGGGCGTCGTGGGCGTCCTCATACTGGGCGGGCCACCTCGCGATGCCGCTCAGCCGGTAGGTGACGGAGACGGTCACGTACCCGCGGGCCGCCAGCAGCGGATTCAGCCACGGGTGCATGCCCGCACCCCGGTCACCCTCGTGTAATCCGCCGCCGTGGAAGAAGATCGCCACGGGGAGCGGGTCGGCGCCGGGCTCCCTGTGGGGGGCGAGAACGTCCAGCTCGAGGGTGGGGTTCGCGCGGCTGTACGGGAGGGCCGGGTGGAAGGACATCGGCGGCGAGACCATGTCTCGAAGCTACCCACCGCAACCGCCCACGGCGGTGGCGGCATTGGAGACATCACTCCCCTTCCGGCTAGAAGCGAGCAGCGCTCCTGAGGACCGCGAACGTCAAGTACGCACAGACGAGCAGCCACGATGCCGTGATCACGACTTGAGCCGTGCCGACGCGGTGCTTCGCGGCCAGGACGAAAACCATGAGTGCAGACGCCGATTGCACCCCGCAGCTGACGACGATGATCACGACCCCTTGATCGATCTGCTCGGCAGGCGGTGGCTCCCAGATAAAGAAGAAGTTGAAGAACATCGCGTAGGCAGCTATCAGAGCAGGCAGGAGAAACACGCCCACCAGAGTCAGGGTCCACAAGCTAGACGATCGCTGCGACCGAAGCTCCTGAGCTACCGCGGCGCGGCGGGCGATGAGGTCATCGTGTGGCGAAGTCATCAACGCGCGTTCGCTCGGCTCGCCCACCAATGGTCCCGGCGCATCCGATCACCTGCATTCTGCTTGCTCAGACTCACACGCTCCGTGACTTGGAGGCTATCGAACGGGAATGGGACTTGCATCCCCAAACCGGAGCACGACTCCACGGGGGCTCTCGAATGCCTCGAGCACGTCCTCGATCGCGAGCTCGGGATCCGATCACCAGGAGATGGCGAGAGTGTCCCCCGGTCCCACTTCCAGCACTTCTAGCCCGGACGCCTGAAGCAGAGCGTCGATGCACGCCCGGCTTCCCGCCACGATCGTGCTGTCGTAGTCGATCTCGGAGACCACGAACCAGGCGCGATCCGCCGGCCACCAGAGGTTCGCAAGCTGGAAGCCCGGCCAGTCGCCGAACGAATGTGTCGCATCCTGGATCGGGCCCTCGAACAGGCCCAAGACACGCGTGTTCGACGTGAAGGTCTGCACCTCGGGTGGAAGCTCGCCGCCGCCGAAACCCTCCCAGACACCGAAGTAACACGTCGATGGGGTGGTGGTGAATGAGGTGAGCACCTCGGAGAGCGAGCGCGCAGCAGAGGGAGTGAGCGAGCCAACTCGAGGCCGGCCGCTCCACTCCTCGCCGTCAGGGTCGACGTTGATCCCAGTCCACTGGGCCAGCGGGCCGAAAGGTCGACCGTTCGCGGCCGCGACAGACGCCCAGGTTTCACGGGTGCCACCCTGCTCGACTTCGTGGAGCACGCGGGCGTAGGCGTCGTATCGGGCCGGGACGAGGCCTTCGATCGTCAGCTTCCAGTGATCCGTGCCGCCCGCGACCCAGTCGGCCGCAGACGAGTGCGACAGCGGATGCATCCGGTTCTCCTTCGCTCGGTGGACTACAGACTATTCAGGGAGAGTCGCGGCCGGTTCTGCTCGGCAGAGCGATCAGCGACAGGAGCACCGTCACAGCCGATGCGCCGAGGACGATCCACGCCACCGTGGACGTGCCGGCGCCGCCGACGACCGCGCCCGCCACGAGAGTGCCTGCACCGATCCCGAGGGTCATGGCGCTGACGACCCAGCCGTTCGCCTCGGTGAGGGCGGCGGCGGGGCTGAGTTGCGAGATCCGTTCGAAGACCTGGCCCAGGGTCGGAGGGAGCATCAGGCCGGAGAGCCCGGCAGCGATGACGTAGGCCCACATGGGCAGTGCCGTCGCGGCGAGCGGGAGGTAGCCGAGCGCGAGAAGCACCCCGCACTCGGTGAGAAGGCGCGCCGGGGTGGAGCCGAGGGGGCGGATGCCGACGACGGTTGCGCCGACGAGGGCGCCGACCGCATTCACCGCCAGGATCCAGCCGGCGAGGCCGTCGCTGGCGCGGGCCGCCTCGGAGGCGGTCGCGACGATCGTCAAGGCGCCAACAGGCACGCCGATGCCGAACGTGAACACGGCGACCCGCGCGACGGCAGGAATGAGAATGGGCGAGCGGACGCCGGGATGGGCGGCGGCACCTGCACGCCGCTGAACCGAGGCCGACGCCGCACGCGGAACAGGATTCACGATGAAGGCGAGCGCGCCGACCAGGCCGAGCGCGCCCGCGAACAGCAGGTTGCCGACCGGACCGAAGACCGCGATGCCCACGACGGTGAGCAGCGGGCCGATGATGAAGATGATCTCCTGGGCCCCGGCATCGAGACTGAAGGCCGCCTTGAGCTGCGGGCCAGGGGCCACGAGTCGCGGCCACAACGCCCGAAGCGCCGGCTCGAGCGGCGGCGTGAACACGCCGGCGGCCGCGGCGAGCGCCACCGCCAGGCCCGGCAGCGGGTCGACGGCCAGCGCCATGCCGGTGAACGCGAGAAAGCTCAGGATGCCGCTGACGGTCAGAACGGCAACCTGACCGAAGCGGTCGACGAGCCGGCCGAGGAGCGGCTGCCCGATCGCGCCGGCGACGACGTAGACCGCGGTGATGAGCCCGGCGAAGGCGAAGTCACCGCTCGTCGAGCGCACGAGCTGCACGATCGCGAGGGCAGCCATCGCACCGGGCAGACGACCGAGCAACGAGGTGAGGAGCAGGTACCCGGTGTGCCTGGTGCGCAGAACGTCGACGACCGGGGAGGAAGAACGTGTCACAGAACCCAGTCTGACGGGTCGCGCGCCGTGCCCTTCTCGCTCGGCGTTCACGTCAGTAGGGTGATGCTCGAAACGAGCCGGATCGCCGGCGCGAGGAGGAGGGGAACCGTGAGACGACCAGGCGGAGTGACTCTTGTGGCCGTGATCGTGTGGATCTCGGGGGCACTGCAGCTGATCGGCGGCGTCATCGGTCTGATCACCGCGTCGACCACGGCCGAGGTGAACGGAGTGCCCGGGTCGGCCGGATCCCTCATCGCCACCGCCATCGTGGCGATCGTGCTCGGCGTGGTCACCATCGCTGTCGGCGCGGCGCTCCTGCGCGGCAGCCAGGTCGCCCGGGTGCTGACCACCATCGTGCTGGCCCTCAACCTGGCCAACGCCATCTATCTCCTTGCGGCCGTGCCGACGAGCGCGTGGCAGGGCGTGATCAACGGCCTCTTGGCGCTGCTCGGCATCATCCTGCTGTACACCCGCAGCGCGAACGCGTACTTCCGCCGGTAACGGCCGAGCGCACGCCGCACGCCGCACACTCGCTGCGACCCACGCCGTGCTGACGGCGTACCTCTGGTCTGTCGATGATCTCGCCACGCAACTGAACACCGCGTGCTTCGACCTGGTCGAATCCCACGTGCGGAAGACCACCGGCCAACGCTCTCAGGGGGCGATCGTCGCCCGACGCCGTTCGGCCGTGGCCTGAGTCACTTCGCCTCGGGTCATCGCTGTCGCCTAGCGTTGAGCCATGGCCAGAACAATCTCCACCAACACCGCCGTCGATCGCGACGGCATGCTCGAGTTCGTGCGACCACGGCACCGGATGCTCGTGGCCACCACGCGCGCCGACGGCCGGCCCCAGATGTCGCCGGTCACCGGCGGGGTCGATGAGCAGGGGCGCATCGTGATCTCCACGTACCCGGGTCGGGCTAAGACGCGCAACGCCGAGCGTCGGTCGGCCGCATCCGTTCTGGTGCTGTCGGACGAGTGGAACGACGCGTGGATCCAGGTCGACGGCGACGCGGAGGTGCTCCACATGCCCGAAGCCGTCGAGGGATTGGTCGACTACTTCCGCTGCATCTCGGGCGAGCATCCTGACTGGCAGGAGTACCGCGAGGCGATGGCGCTGCAGAACAAGTCGCTGCTGCGCATCACGCCGACGCGGTGGAGCCCCGTCTCGACGGGCGGCTTCCCGCCGGATGTCGCGGCGCGACTCGACGGCCACTGAAGACGCCCCGGCGGCGTACCATCGGCGGTGACCACCCACGGTCGTCCCACTCGCCGACTTCGAGGAGAACTGATGCCCACCGTTTCCGACCTGCTCGCCGCCAACCTGCACGATGTCTTCGGCAACCGCGATGCCGTCTCACGGCGGGCGGCGATCGAGGCGTCGTTCACCCCCGACGTGGCTTTCATCGACCCCGAGGAGACCGTGACGGGCTGGGATGCGCTCGAGGCGAAGGCCGCCGGCCTGCTCGACGGCGCGCCCGCCGACTTCGTGTTCGCCGACGACGGCCTCGCCTACGTGAGCGCCGACACGGGTGTGCAGGGCTGGACGTTCGGGCCGGCGGGCTCCCCCGCGGCGCGCGGAGTCGACATCATCACCGTGCGCGACGGCCGCATCACCGAGCTCCGCACCCTGCTGCACGAGTAGAGGGCATCCGCCCGTTACTCATAAAGAGCATCCGCGATTTTTATGAGTAACTCAGTTACTCATAAAGTAGACTGATCGACATTATGAGAAATGACGTGTCGGAGTCGGTGTCGCCCGGCGGCTGGCCGCGCCTGGAATGGGAAACACAGACCTGGTTGCCGACGTCGGGCTGGGGCGTGGGTGCCGAGCTCGGAAGTGGCGCTCAACCCTACAAATCCTCGTTGCCACCTTCGATCGCCGCGCTGACTCCTGAGCCGAACGCAGAGGCCAACGAGGCCGCTGAAGCCGCAGTTCGAGAGCTAAGCCGGTTCGATGCCGAGCTCGGCACGAGGGTTGCGGGGTTCGCCCCGGTGCTGCTTCGCTCCGAGGCCGCATCCTCATCTCAGATCGAGAACCTCACAGCAAGTGCGCGCGCGATCTTCAGTGCCGAACTCGGATCGAAAGCCAGCCGCAACGCAGAATTGATCGCCGCGAACACGCGGGCCATGCAAGCTGCCATCGCCCTCGCGGACGACCTGTCGCCGGCTGCGCTGGCCGAAATGCACCGGGTTCTGATGGGTGATCAGACGCGGCACACTCCAGGCGAATGGCGCCGCGAGGCCGTGTGGATCGGAACGAAGTCGAACAGCCCGATAGGGGCGGAGTTCGTCGCGCCTCATTTCGAACGGGTTCCGAAACTCATCGACGACGTCATCGCCTTCTCGGCGAGACGCGACATCCCCGCCCTCACCTCGACAGCGATCGCTCACGCCCAGTTCGAGACCATCCACCCCTTCACAGACGGGAACGGCCGAACCGGTCGTGCTTTTGCTCAGGCGCTGCTGCGGCACCGCGGAGTGACGCGCAACGTCGCTGTGCCCGTGTCGGCGGGATTGCTCGCCGACGTCGACGGATACCATCGCGCACTCACCGCGTACCGCGAGGGGGATGTGTCGCCCATCGTTCTGGCTTTCGGGGAGGCTTCGCTCCGCGCCTTGACCAACGCGCGCGAACTGGTCGACGAGATCGATGCGATCAAGAGCGGCTGGCAGAGGCAGCTCAAAGCCCGCCGATCCAGCAACGCGTGGGCACTGCTCGATGTGATCGCCCAGCGCCCGGTCATCGATTCCGCTACCGCCGCGGCCTCTCTCGGTGTGAAACAGCCGAATGTCTACCCGCCGCTGCAGGCTCTCACGGATGCCGGCATCCTGAAATCGAAAGCCGAACACCGATTAGGGCCTTTCTGGCGAAGTGATGAGATTCTCGGGGCGATCGATCGGTTCGCCGTGCGCGCAGGGCGACGCGAACGCAGCTGAGGCTCGTTCGGGCCGCAGACATCCCTACGACCTCAGCGCGCACCCCGCCGCACCGATCGATCGCTCAGCGTTCTCCTGGCGTTCGCCGGAAAGAACCGGGCGGCAATTCGGGGCAGCTACCGTGCCCCTGTGACCTCGATTACCGTGAGACGCATCCGGCCGTGGATGATCGCGCTGCTGGCGGCGGTGGCCGTGATGCTCGTGTTCCTTCCCGCACGGAGCGCCTCCGCGCATCCGGCCGGCACCACCGGCGTGCTCGTCACGATCCAGTCGGATGCGGTCGAGATCACGATGCAGATCCAGGAGGCCGGCTTCACGGCAGCCACGGGGTACGAGGTCACGGATCAGGCATCGCTCGACGCCGTGTCGGACAACCTCATGACGTTCATCCTCCACCGCGTGCGCGTGTCGGACAGCGTCTCCACCCTCACGCCGACCGTGATCGCGAGCCCCGAACTCGTGCCCGTCAACGGGGAAGACGCGATCGCCACGACGGTGCGATTCACGGATGCGGGCCGCAGCATCGAGGGCGCGATCACCCTCGACTACTCCTTCATCCTCGACGTGGTGCCGGCCCATCAGGTGTACGTGGCGCTGGTGAGCGACTGGAACAACGGGCAGGTCGCCGAGGGCGACCCGGAAGTGGTCGCCGTGCTCGGTGGCGGAGTCACCGAAGTGACGCTCGACCGCAGCTCCCCCGCACCGATGAACGGCTTCTTCTCGGTGATCTGGCTCGGCATGCTCCACATCGCGGAGGGGACCGACCATCTGCTCTTCCTGTCGACGCTCCTCGTCGTTGCGCCCTCGCTCGCGGTGCGGGCGAGACGGGGATTCCGCTGGAAACAGCCGATACCGCTGAAGAAGACCATCGGCCGCGCGGCCCTCATCATCAGCTGCTTCACGGCCGGGCACCTCGTGACGCTCGCGCTCGTGTCTCTGGGGCTCATCTCGTTCCCCACGAAGCCCGTCGAGATCCTGGTGGCCGTGTCGATCATCGTCGCCGCGATCCACGCCATCCGCCCGCTCATGCCGCGAGGAGAACTGCTCATCGCCGGGCTGTTCGGCCTGGTGCACGGCACCGCGTTCGCCACCACGATCCTCGACCTCAACCTGGGCTTCGGCGAGAAGATCCTGGCGATCCTCGGGTTCAACGTGGGCGTGGAACTGGCGCAGCTCATCGCCGCGGTGCTCGTGCTGCCGCTGCTCATCCTGCTATCCCACGCGCGCGCGTTCTCCGGGTTCCGCGCCGTCATCGCGGGGATCGCGATCGTCGCCGCCGCCGCGTGGATCATCGGCATCAGCACGGATCAGAGCTCGGCGCTGCAGCCGGTGTTCGACCAGATCGCCCGGTTCCCGATCGCCTTCTACCTCGCACTCGTGGTGACCGTGGTGGGGCTGTGGTACTTCACGCGCACTCGGAACCCCGAGAACACGCGCCTGGATGTGCTGCAGCCGTGAGCACTTCGCCGCTCCCGCCGACCTCGCCGACCTCGCCGACGATGAGACGTCTCCGTCGTGCCGCCACAGGCCCGTTGCGGGGCGTCGGCGCCCTCGTGCTGACGGCCGCGCTGCTCGCGCCCGCCGGGACGGCATTCGCTCTGACCGACGACGACCCGGCATCCTCGCACTCCGAAGTGGTCGGTGTGCGCATCCCCGATCGCTCGGGGAATCCTCCGACGAGCTCTCCCACGTCGACTCCGACCCCTTCGTCGTCGTCCACTGCCACGCCCCCGCACGGCGGCGCGACCGGCGAACTCCCCGACACGGGTCTCGACGGGTCGTCGCTCTGGCCCGACGCGCT
The DNA here is from genome assembly GCF_004297105.1 of Herbiconiux sp. Lineage (GTDB taxonomy): Bacteria > Actinomycetota > Actinomycetes > Actinomycetales > Microbacteriaceae > Herbiconiux. The sequence continues at coordinate 77,292 of NZ_SCVE01000019.1, read as the reverse complement.
CCTGGCGCTGGGCCTCACCGCCGCGGGAACCCTGCTGATCGCGGCACGCCGCCGTCGACCCCGTCAGCGCGCGAGCCGACCCAGGCCGAGCTGACCCAGGCCGAGCTGGCACAGGCCGAGCTGGCACAGGCCGGACTCACTCCGGCCGAGCTGACCCAGTCCGGACTCACACCGACCGAACTGACCCAGGCCGGACTCACACCGGCCGAGCTCACACCGACCGAGCTCACACCGACCGAGCTCACACCGACCGAGCTGGCACCGGCCGAGCTGGCACCGGCCGAGCTGGCACCTGCTGGGCTGACACCGTCCGAACGCACGGAGCCCGCCGGATCCGCCTCGTGCGCCGTGCGCCGTGCGTCATCCGTCGTCGGATGCAGAAGGGCCCCACCGATCGCGATCGGCGGGGCCCTTCGTCGCGTGCGGCTACTCGGCCGCCGCGCCGGCCTTCGCCCGCTCCTGCTCGAGCGCCTTGGCCACGGCCTCATCGACCTCGGCTTCGCGCCGCTTCTCCGCCGACTTCTTGCGCGCGCCCCGAGTGCGCAGCAGCAAGAACACACCGGCGGCCACCAGCAGCACGATCACGAGCAGCGTCCACGGCACGGCGGGGCCGCCTGCCGTGCCGGAGACGTCGGCGATCGGTGACGTGGAGCCGGATGCATCCAGAACCAACGGCGTGACCGTGGTCGACGCCAGGAGCACGAACAGCGGCCCCACCCCGGGAACCGTCACGGTCTGCGTCCACGATTCGCCGGGCAGCAGTTCGGGCACCTCATCGACAGCGGGCGCATCCGTGCCGAACAGGCCGAAGGGGCCGCTCAGATGCGTGGCCGGCTGGGCCGAGATGGCCGCATTGCCCGAGTTGTGCAGCGTATACGTCACCGTGGCGTCGCCTCCCGCGAACGGGTTGAGACCACCGCTCCACGAGACGGCCATGTCCTCCACCGCCAGAGCGGGCGCGATCTCGCCGCCCACGCGCAGATTCACCCGGATGCCGAGTCGCCGGTCGACATTGACCCCCGCGGCGGCGTCGGGCACCGTCAGCGAGGTGACCACGCCGCCCGCGTAGTCTCCGGGCGTGGCGTCGGCCGGCACGGCGACGGTGAACGGCACGGTCGCGGTCTCCCCCGCCGCGACCGTGACCGACGGATTCTCCGTGGTGATCCAGGCGCCCACGCCGTGCGACTCCTCCCCCGCGACGAGCAACGAGAGCTGCCCGTCTTCCGAGGTCGCACCGTCGGATGCATAGACCCGCAGCTCCACGGGGTCGACGCCGTGATTGGCGACGACGATCGAGTCGTAGAGGGTGCCGCCCGGGTCGATCGTGTAGCTGTAGTTGGTTCGCTCCGATCCGTACTCGTTGGAGGCGGTTCGCACCGTCCAGGTGACCGGGTCGGTTTCGGCCGCCATCGCTGGTGCGGCGACCGGCGCGAGAACGAGGAGTGCGGCGAGCGCGGCGGTGGACAGCGCGCGGATGCGGGCCCAGGGGCGGGCGGGGACGGATCGTGGATTCACGGGAGACCTTCGGTGTGAGGGGCGAGGGAGGGGCGGAAAGCGGGATGTCCGTGGGGGAGGAACAGGTTCCTCCCCCACGGACGTGGTGGCTCAGCTCAGCTCAGCGTCAGCCGGCCAGAGCGGTGAGCGTCAGGGTGGCGCGGTAGCTGCCCTTGGCGGTGTCGACCGGGAGCTTCAGGTCGAGGTTCGCTCCGAGAAGCGCCTCGCCCTTCGGGTGGTCCTGGGCTCCGGAGCCGAGAACCCGGTCGATCGAGAGACCCTTGCCGCCATCGAAGCCCGACGCGACCGGCGCGCCTGCGACCGCGCCGGCACCGTCGGTGACCACCTTCGGGGTCCAGCCCATGTAGCTGCCGGAGAAGGTCTTGTCACCGTCGGTGAAGTCACCGAGCACAGACGTCAGCGACCACGGTGAGAGCGACGACCGGGTGTCGGACACCTTGATCGGGTTGATCTCGCCGGTCGCCTCGAACGCGCCGTTGGTCTCCTGCGCGGTGCCGAGGTCGACGAGGCCGTTCTGGCCGTCGATGGTCCACCCGAACTCGCCAGGGGCCGCGGCGGGGACGTCGACCTGGATGTCTTCGCCGTCGCCGTGGTAGGGGTGGATGGTCACCGAGTCGATGATCGAGCCGACGCCGTCGACGGGTGCGTTGGTGCCAGAGGTACCGCACCAGCCCACCTTGCCGAGCTCCACCGCCGCGTTGGGCGCCGCGCAGGTTCCGGCGCGGATGCCTTCCACCACGAGTTCATCGGCCTTGACCTGCACCTTGACGTAGCTGCGCACGTGCTCCTGGTTCTCGACCGAGTCGTACCAGTAGTTGCTCGGGTTCAGCGGGTCGGCGCCGTTGCCGGCACCGGTGGTGCCGCTGTTGTCGGGCGCGGTGATGTCGTAGTACTTCGAGCCGGAGGCCGAGTTCGCCGTCATGTAGATGACACCGCCCTCACCCACGAACACGTCGTTCTGACCGGGCTGCTCGTCGGGGTTGGCCTTCTCGCCGTTCGCGATCTCGTAGCTGCGGGTGTACACGTGATCGTGCCCCTGCAGAACGAGGTCGACACCCAGGTTCGAGAAGGTGGTCGGGAAGTCCACCCGGCGGACCTTGTTGTCGGCATCCTTCGCGTGGTCGGCCGCCGAGTAGATCGAGTGGTGGTAGGTGAGCACCGTGTACTTCGCGTCGGCACCGTGAGCGTTGACGACGTCGGTGACGTACTGCACGTGCGCCGCGTCACCGCCACCGGTGGCCGAGTTGTAGCTGTTGCTGTTCAGGTCGATGAAGAGCACATCCTTGTAGATGTACCAGTAGTCTCCGCCCGAGTCGGTCGCCGTGTTGCCGTTGCGGTAGTACGCCGCCGAGCGGTCGGTGTTGGGCGTGTAGAAGTGCTGCTCGTAGGCCTTGCCGCCCACGTCGTGGTTACCGATCGTCGCAGCCCAGGGGTACTGGCGCAGCTGGTCGGGCGCCAGGAAGGCGTCCCACTGGGGCTCGGTGTTCGCGGTCTCGACCTGGTCGCCGCCCGACACGAGCAGTTCGGCGTTCGGGTTCGCGGTGAGGGCGACGTTCATGGTGTCTGCCCAGCCCGCCTGGTCCTTCGCGACGTTGCCCGAGGATCCGATCTGCGGGTCACCGAAGAACAGGAAGTCGAAGTCGCCCTCGAACGACTGCGTCTTGAACGAGTAGGTGGTCGACCAGTTGCCCTCGGAGCCGACGCGGTACGAGTACTGCGTGTTCTCCGCGAGCCCCGACAGGGTGGCGTGACGGTTGAATCCGGTGGTGGTGGTGTTCGCGGCTCCGGATGCGGCGAACGTGGTCACCGACGTCACGAAGTCGCCATTGACCAGAGCAGAGCTCGGAGCGAGCTGAACGAGCTGGGCGGTGTCGGCCGTGGAGTACCAGCTGATGTTGCGCTGGGCCTCGTCGGAACCGACGCCGAGCACGATGCCGGTGTACGAGGCGGTGTCGGCGGCAGACGCGGCGGTCGGGGCCGCGAGGGTGCCGCCGAAGACCAGAGCTGCGCTGACCGCTGCGGCGGAGAGCCACAGGGCCGCTCGGCCGCTCGGCCGGGTGGGGACTACCAGAAGCATGAGTCTTCCGTTTCTGTAGAAAAGAGGAGGTGATGTGGATGGTGCGGGTCCACGACGTGCAGGCCCAACGGGAACTATCGAGGCTGGAGATTTCCTGTGACTTAACGAGCGGTGTTGCTGGTTCTGTCGCTCAGGCGAACAACCCGTGATGGTGAGGTGGCGGCGCGGGGTCGCGGTTCGTCGGCGATCGCACGTCAGCGCGCACACCGGCCGGCGGATTGCGCAACGTTTGCCAGAAAGGGACTCGTTCGCAACCGCCCCGACACCCCGGTGCGGCAGGCTTCACGCGACCTGTCCCTCGCTCGCAAGGAACCTCTGTGCCGCCTCGCACCCACCTCGTCGCCGTTGTCGCGGCGGTATCGCTCGTCCTGGGTCTCGCGGGATGCGCGACCGCGGACTGGAACTCGCCGCAGCCCCCGACCACGCCGATCGGCACCCCGGCTGCCGGCTTCATGCCCGAGGTCGAGCCCTCACCCGAGGCGACGGTGAACCCGGATGCAGGCTCGTGGGCCGATGTGCGGCCCTCACCCGGCTATCGCGTGGTGCTCCTCACCTCCGGCGACGACGTCACGACGCAGAGCATCTCGACCGCGGTCACCGAGTGGGCGCAGGAATCGGATGTCGACCTGCGCCGCGTCGAGGCCGGCGCCGACCCGATCGTCGCAATCGTCGACGCCATGGAGATGAAACCCGAATTGATCGTCACGGCCGGTGAGGATCTGATCGACGCTCTCGCGATCGTCACGCCCAACCACCTCGACATCCGGTTCCTGGTGCTGGGCGCCGAGCTCGCAGAGCCCACCTACAACGTCACCGCGGTCGACTGGTCGGGCGCCGGCTTCCGGGGCGAGGGCCTGGGCACGGCCACCCACTTCGACGAGAGTTCGTTCACCCCGGAGCGGTGCGCCGACGCTATCCGGGCCGGCGCCGCCGCCGTGCTCACGGGAACGACCGGCATCGTGCTCTGGATCGAGTGAGCAGACCGTTACAGCTCGATCTTCTCGTTGTCGATCTCCATCGGTGCGCCGGTGACCTTCGACTTCACGAAGCTGAAGACGGTGGCGATGGTCGAGCCCGGGGTGTCCCAGTACTCGGCCGAGTCGGTGTGCACGATCAGAGCACGGATGCTGGGGTCGGTGCGTCCGCCCGGGAACCAGGCTTCGACGCTCGGGTCCCACATCTCGTCGATATAGCTCTGCTCGGTGGTGAGTTCGGCGTGGCCCGTCACCGAGACCCAGGAGTCGTTCGCACTGAAGGCGAGGTTCACGACCTGGTTCGTGGCGACGCGGGTGGCCGTCGACGATTCGGCGCTGAGGATGAACCACAGGTCGCCATCGAAGCGGTGATGCTGCTGCTGCATGGCGAAGGGCTGCGACACCGGATGCCCCTCGTCATCGAGGGTCACGACCATCGTGATGGGGAAGTCGTCGAGCAGTTTCGCCAGGGTCTCGATGTCGTCGGTGCCGGTCATGGTGCGCTCCATTCAGGGGGTGAGGCGCTTCACGCTACGCCGGGCCTCCCGCCACGCCAAGGGGTCGTCGCGGAAGCCCGGAAACGTGGACGACCGACGACACACCTCCCGGCACCCGCGGCGCTACTGCGCGGAGCCGGCGCGCTTTCGGGCGTCGTACTCGCGCTTGCGCTTCGCATCCCGCCGACGTCTGCTCTCGCGCGATGGCGGCACGCGCGGCACGCGACCGCGCGCCACACGGATGAGGTACCCGGCGCTCGCGGAGAACAGGGAGAAGCCCCCGGCCAGAGCAGCGGCCACACCGAGCCACGCCAGCCACACGGGTACGCGGCGCGCCACGCCCGCGATGGCGAGGAGAGGTTCGCCCCAGAGCTCCGTGACGACGGTGGCCACGGCGAGCGCCATGATCGCGAGGCCGAACAGCCCCACGACGGCCACGCCAATCACGCTGGACGGACGCCACCGTTCGCGAACCCGGCCCACGGGTCAGTCGAGATCGCGAAGCGGGGAGGTTCGGTCTCCGCCGGCGCTGCCCGTGTTCACGGTTCCGGCGGGCTCGATGAGCACGGCGTGCACCTCCCCCTCGGCGCGGGGGCAGTGCTCGACGCCCTTGGGCACGACAAAGATGTCATTCGGGCCCAGCACGACGTCGCGGTCTCGGAGCTGGATCGTGAGCTCGCCGGAGAGCACAAGGAACAGTTCGTCTGTCTCGTCGTGGCTGTGCCAGACGAACTCGCCCTGGAGCTTCACGACCTTCACGTCGTAGTCGTTGACGCTCGCGAGTCGATGAGGCTGCCATGGCTCCTTGATGGTGGCGAGGGCAGCGGAGATGTTGCGAACGTCGGACGTCATGGCGGTCATCCGTTCGGTGCCGGTCAGAAGCGCAGGAGGATCTTGCCGACCCGGCCGGGGGTGTCGCTCGCAGCCGCAGCCGCGCGGGCGTCCTCGAACGAGAAGACCGCCTCGACCGGCAGCTCGATCTGGCCCGAGCCGACCCGCTCGAAGAGTTCGGCGAAGAGAGTGCCTCGCTTGGCCGCATCCATCTCCTTGCTCACGCGGCTGCCCCAGAAGCCCTTCACGGTGATGTCTTTGAAGATGAGGGCGCCCGAGGAGATCTGCAGGTCACCCGAGCCCATGGCGCCGAACGACCAGAGCGTGCCGCCCTCACCGAGCAGGCCCACCAGGTCGCCGGCCGAGCGGCCCCCCACCGAGTCGACGGCCGCCTTCGGGCTCGCGCCGCCCAGCACCGCAGCGGCGGCATCCTGCCAGCCATCGTGCTCCGTGGAGACCACGTCGCGGATGCCGACGGAGGCGAGCTCGTCGACGCCCGCGTCGCGACGCACCAGGCCGAGCACGCGAACACCGCGCAGCGCACCGAACTGTGCGACGAGACGGCCGACCGCGCCGTTCGCCGTGTTCTGAACGATCCAGTCGCCGGATTCGACGCCGAGGTGGTCGATCAGGCTGAGCGCACTGAAGGGCATGGAGATGAGCTGCGCCGCGGTCTCGTCGGCGATGCCGTCGGGCACGGGGATGAGACCGGCGGCCTTGGCCACGAAGTACTCGGCCCACACACCGAACGTGCCGCCCGAGACGACGCGCTGGCCCACCTCCAGGGAGGTCACACCCTCGCCGAGGGCGTCGACCACGCCGACCGCCTCGGTTCCGGATGCGGCGGGCAGCTCCGGCTTGAAGCCGTAGGTGCCGCGAATGGTCCACAGGTCGTGGTTGTGGATGGGCGAGAGCACCGTGCGCACTCGCACCTCGCCCTGGCCCGGCTCCGGAAGGGGCCGGTCGGTGACTTCGAGTACGTCGGTGGCTTCGCCGAAGGTGGCGTGGGTGAGTGCGTGCATGCTTCCAGGCTACGCGCGCCCTGGGAGGTCTCAGCCCCGCCGGGCCTATTCGAAGTTGCGGTGACGGGCCACGAGGTCCTCGAACCGGGCACCGGTGCGACGCACCAGCATGAGGTACAGAACGTCCCAGAAGATCCAGAGCGACTGCTCGAACAGGCTGCCCATGGCCTGGATAGTGGGAACAACATCGCCCTCGGCGCCGTAGGTGTGCGCGGGGATGGTCAGCACGATGTCGGCCAGCTGCGCGGTGGGCCCATCCGGGATCGCGGTGGCGACCAGCAGGGTCGCGCCCGTCTTCTTCACCTGCTCGGCGATGTAGTGCAGGTGCGGGATGTTCGCCGGCCCGGTGGGCATGATGAACAGGTCGTCGGCCGTGACGGCGGGCGTCGTGTCATCCCAGCCCCAGTGAACGGTCTTGCCGAAATGGGTCAGGCGCATCGCGAATGCCTTCGAGCCCAGTCCTTCGCGGCCGATGCCGAGCACGAAGATGCGCTGGTGCTTCTCGAGGGCGTCGAGCGCGGCGTCGATGTTGTCGAGCGGAACCCGACGGAACACCTCCCCCAGCTCCTCGACGACGGTCGAACTGATCTCGCGGAATTCCGACATCTCCGGTCCTTTCTCTTCCAGTGTGCGTAGGGGCCAGGGTCAGCGTAGGCCCGGCTTCGAGCCGAAGCGGCCCACCAGCAGGGCGATGAGGATGACGGCGCCGTAGACGGCGTTGATCCAGAAGGTCGGCACGCCGGCCAGCGTCAGCACGTTGGTGAGCGTACCGAGCAGCAGCACGCCCATCAGAGCGCCGATGATGCGACCCTGCCCACCGGTGAGCTGCACACCGCCGATCACGGCGGCGGCGAGGGCGCTGAAGATCATGTTCTCGCCCATACCGCTGGTGACGGATGCCAGCCGGCCGGCGAGCATCAGGCCGGCGAACGCGGCCAGGGTGCTGGCCGCCACGAAGGCCGTGATCAGCACGAAGTCCACCCGGATACCGGCGGCCTTGGCGGCGTCGGCGTTGCCGCCGATCGCGTACAGCGCGCGGCCCCACGAGGTGTAGCGCAGCACCAGACCGGCGATCACGAACAGGATGGCGGTGACCCAGATGGCGGCGGGGATGCCGGCCCAGCGCGCCGAGCCGATGTACCGGAACGCATCCGGCAGACCGGCAAGCGTCTTGCCCTGGCTGATGCCGAGCGTGATGCCGCGCAGGAGGATCAGCATCGCCAACGTGACGATGAACGGATCGAGCTTCACCTTCACCACCATGAAGCCGTTGAAGAGCCCGATCCCGGCACCGATCACCAGGGTGATCAGGATGGCCAGCAGCGGATCGATCTCGGTGCCCAGGCCGCCGACGGCCGCGGGGATGACCAGCCAGGCGGCCACCATGGGCGCGAGTCCGACGGTCGACTCGAGCGAGATGTCGAGCTTTCCGGTGAGCAGGATGAAGGTGAGCCCGATCACGACGATGCCGAGCTCGGCCGACTGGCGGAGGATCAGCGTGAGGTTCGCGGCCGACAGGAACGCGGGGCTCACCAGCGCGCCGACGACGATCACGATGGCGAGACCGGGCAGCACGCTGAGTTCGCGCACGTTCTGCACGACGGCGCCCAGGGCGCGGTTCTTCGGCACGGCGGAGCGCGACGACGGTGCGGTGGCGGTGGTGTTTGTCATGGTGTTCACTCCAGGCCTTCGATGGCTCTAACGATGTCTTCTTCGATCGGCTCCGAGAGCTCGGCGGCGATCCGCCCCTCTCGCATGATGAGGACGCGGGAGCTGACCAGGAGTTCCTCCACGTCGTCCGAGATGAGCACCACGGCCACGCCTTCGGCGAGCGCGCGGAGCATCAGGGCGTAGATCGCGTCTTTCGCGGCGATGTCGACGCCGGCGGTGGGCGAGATCAGCACGAGCACGCGCGGCTTGCGCGCGAGCGCGCGGGCCAGCACCACCTTCTGCTGATTGCCGCCGGAGAGCCCGGAGACCGCCAGAGCAGGGTTCGGCGGCACCAGGGCGACGTCGCTGATGAGCTGCTTCGAGATCGCGGTGCGGCGCCGGGGCGAGAACACGCCCGCGGGGGCGATCTGATCCATGATGCCCATGGTCATGTTCTCGGCCACGCTCAACTGGGGAACGTACCCGTCGCGGTGGCGGTCGGCGGGCACGAAGCCGATGCCGGCGCGCTGGCTGGTCTTGACGTTGCCCGTGGCGAGCTTCTCGCCGTCGACGAGGATGTCACCGTCCGACGACTTACGGAGCCCGGCGATGACCTCGCCGACCGAGTACTTGCCCGATCCACCACTGCCGCCGATGGCGATGAGCTCGCCCGGGGCCAGGTCGAACGAGATGCCGGTGAATGCTCCGCCCTTGTCGGTGACGCCTTTCAGCGACAGCGCCGGGGATCCGGCGAGGGAGATCGACTTGGTGTCGGCGCGGTGGCGCTGCTGCTCCTGGCCCGCCAGGAGGGCCTCGACGAGGTCGTCGGAGCGGATGTCGTCGCCGGTGCGCGACCACAGCAGCTTTCCGTCGCGGAGCACCGTGGCCGAGTCGCAGATGGCCGACACCTCGCGCAGGAAGTGCGAGACGAAGACGAAGGTCACACCCGACTGCTGCAGCTCCTGCACCTTGTCGAAGAGACGACGGATGGCGGCGCCCTCCAGCTGCACGGTGGGCTCATCGAGGAGCACGATACGGCTGCCGGCCTCGAGCGCTTTGGCGATCGTGAGCATCTGCCGCTCTTCGATCGGGGCGTCGGAGAGCAGGGTGCGGGGGTTCAGCTGGATGTTCCAGGCCGCCAGGATCCGCTCCGACTCGCTCTGCATGCGGCGCCAGGAGACCTTGACGCCGTCCGTCGGCAGCCGCCCCGCAAAGAGGTTCTCGGCCACCGTGAGGTTCGCGAACACCGAGGGGCGCTGGTAGACGCAGGCCACCTGGTGCTGCCAGGCCTTGGGGTCGGACGCCGCAGGAGCGGGTTCGCCGAAGAACCTCAGCGACCCGGTGTCGGGCTGCTCGAGCCCCGTGATCATCCTCAGCAGAGTGGATTTGCCCGCCCCGTTGCGCCCGATCAGGCCGTGCACCTGGCCGGGGAGGATCGAGACCGAGACGTCCTGCAGCGCCTTCGTGGCCCCATAGGTCTTGCTCACGCCATCGACCTGGATGGCGGGCACGATGCTCGGTGAAGTGGTGGTCATTGACGTCTCCGTCTCGGATCTCTCGTCCGGTCGTTCGGGTTGCGGGGCATTCGGGATGTGGGGGCCGCGCACGGCCCCCACACCGCCTACTTCGTGACGCCGAAGGCCTCGAGAGCGAACTCCTTGTTGCCCCACAGGTCGGGGTCGTCGACGTTCTCCGACGTGACGACCGGTGTCGGCAGCAGGTCGACGAGGTTGCCGTTGCGCTCCTCGATCACGCTTCCGTGGTCGGTCTCGCCGGCCTGGAAGGTCTCGCCGCTGATGGCCCGGGTGAGGTAGTCGACGCCGTAGTCGATGTAGTCGGTCATCGGCTGCGCCACGGCGGCATCGAGCCACCCGTCGCGGATGGCGGTCATCGCCATCGGGCTGGCATCGACCGACACCTGCACGACGTGTCCGGGCTGGCCCACGGGGATGAGCTTGCCGAGGGAGTCGAGCGTGTCGAGGATCGTCGGGAAGAACGTTGCATCGCTCTGATTGTAGATTCCGGCGATGTTGTCGTACTGGTTCATCGCCGTCTCGATGCCGGCCGCCGCCTTCGCGGGGTCCCACTCGGTGGCGACGTTCACGAGCTTCACGTCGGGGTACTTCTCGGCCATGCAGTCGTTGAAGCCGTTGGTGCGGTCGCGGCCGTTGGAGGTGACCGGGTCGCCGTCCAGCGTGATCACGGCATCGCCGGCCTTCACGCGGCTGCCCATCTCCTCGCAGGCGAGGGCGCCCATGTTGACGTTGTCGGCGCGCACGATCATGGCGATCTTGCCCGAGGCGGGTGCCTCGTCGATGGCGACGATCGGCACGCTCGAGTCGTTGGCGTACTCGATCGCCGGCACGATGGCATCCGCATCGCCGACCGAGATCACGAGGCCCTTTGCGCCCTTGTTGATGAGGGTCTGGATGTCGGTCAGCTGCTGCGATGCATCACGGTCGGCGTTGGTGGCCGGGATGGTGCCGTAGCCGAGCTCGGCGAAGCGCTCCATCGACCCCACGTTCTCGGCGTTCTGGAACGGGTCGGTGTGCGGCTGGGAGTAGCTGAGCAGTATGTCGGCCTTGTTGGTGTCAGCGCTGGTCGCGGTGGCTCCATCGCTGGAACACCCGGCGAGCAGTAGTGCGCTCGCGGTCAGGCCGGCAAGCACGACTCCCGTTTTGGCTGCGGTTCGCATTGCAGACTTCCTCTCTGAAGTGGCAGGACGTAGTAGGTCTCCGGCGGTGCGCCGGCGTTGTCCGAACAGTTCGTACGGATTGTACGTACGGAACATACATGGGCTCGACAGGGTTTGTAAAGCCGCCGATTCCGTGTCGCGGGACACGATTGACTGTTCTGTACGGACAGACTCGACAATACGGACGTTTTGCCGCTATCGTGGCCCCTCGAACGGCGCCTTGCGGGCGCTTCAGTGAAGGAGTGTTCACAATGGCTTTGGTCTCCGGCATCGACGTGATCGAGGAATGCACGTCGCGCGGCCTCGTGGCAGGTGCGTTCAACACCACCAACCTCGAGACGACGATGGGCATCATCGAGGCGGTGGAGCGCGTGGGAGTGCCCACCTTCATCCAGGTCGCGCCCACCAATGTGGCGCTCTCGGGCTACGAGTACATCTACGACATGGTCTCCCGCCGCCTCGCCACGGCGACGACCCCGGTGGCCCTGCACCTCGACCACGGCAAGACCATCCAGTCGGTGGAGGATGCGCTGGCCGCCCGGTTCACCTCGATCATGATCGACGACTCCGAGGCCTCCTACGACGACAACGTCGCCACCTCCTCGCGGGCACGCGAGCTCACCCCCCGTTCACTCGCGCTGGAAGCCGAGCTCGGCAGCATCGGCGGCAAGGAGGACGACGTGGCCCCCGAGTTCGCGGCCACCACCGACCCCGCACAGGTGGCGCACTTCGTCGAGACCGTGGGCGTCGACATGCTCGCCGTCTCCGTGGGCAACCAGCACGGCTATGTGCCGAACGCCAGCATCGACTTCGACCTCCTGGCCCAGGTGCGCGACGCCAGCCCCGTGCCGCTCGTGATCCACGGCGGATCGGGGCTGCCCGCCGAACAGCTCGGCCGCCTGCACGAGTTCAACGTGGTGAAGGTGAACGTGGCGAGCGATCTGCGCAACGCGATGATCCGGAGCTTCGGCGAGGCCTACATCGCGAACCCCAAAGAGGTGTCGCTCATCCGCGTCTCCACAGGGGCCGTGGCCGCCATCGCCGACGTGGTCGAGGCCCGCATCCGCACTCTCAACCCCTCCGTGGCGTAGGACGCCTCCGATGCTGCCGACGATCACGGTCGATGTGGGCACGACGAGCGTGAAGCTGTGCCTGTTCGACGCCGCGAGCACCCTCCAGGCCAGCGCCCGGGAGGACACGCCGACCGCCGCCGATGCCTGGGGTGAGGTCTACGACGTGGATGCCCTCGAGGCCGTCATCGCGGGATTCGTGCGGAGCCTCGAACCGGAGCAGCGCGCGGCGACGAAGCGGATCGCCCTCACCGGCGTGGGTGAGTCCGGCGGCCTGGTGCACGAGGATCTCTCCCTCGCCTCCCCGATGATCCTCTGGCACGACCATCGCGGCGCCGGACGGCTGGCCGGTCTCGACGCCGCGTCGCGGCAGGAGATCTACCGGGTGACCGGGCTCCCGGCCAACGCCAACTACGGCCTGTCGAAAGCGGCCTGGGCGGTGGCGCACGCGGGCACCGAAGCCGCCGGCGCACAGTGGTTGAACATCTCCGAATACCTTGCGGCCCGCATGACCGGCCAGCGCTGGTCGGAGTACTCGCTCGCCAGTCGCACCATGGCGCTCGACCTGGAGCGGCGCACCTGGTCTCGGGAGATCGCCGGGCTGCTCGAGGTCTCCGTGAACGTGTTCCCCGATCTCCGGAGCGCCGGCGAGGGATCCCCCCTCACGGCCTCCTTCGCCCGCGCGACCGGTCTCGGCACCGACGTCGAGGTGCACGTGGCGGGCCACGACCACATGGTCGGCGCTGCCGGCGCCGGTCTCGCTCGCGGCGAACTACTGAACTCCACGGGCACCACCGAGGGTCTCCTGTTCCTCGGTGACTCCCCCCGAACCGACGAGCACACCGAGCAGACGATGCTGGCCAATGGCATCTCGCCCACCGGAACCGACTACACGCTGTTCGCCTCCATCCCCACCGGCGGATCCGCCTTCGCCACGCTGCAGAGCATGCTCGGTCTCGATGCCGCGGCCCTCACGGCGACCGTCGAACGGGTGCACGCCCGCTACGTCGTCGGCGACCTCTCGGCGCATCGCGCCCCCCTGGTGCTGCCGCAGTTCCGCGGCAGCCCGCCTCCCACCAAGAACGCCGCGGCCCGCGGCATCATCGCGGGAATCGGCTCCGGTACCACCCTCGATGAGATCGTGTTGGGCACATTCCTCGGCATGGCGCTCCAGTTCCAGGACGTGCTGGCACTCTTCCCCGAGCGTCCCGAAGCCATCAAGGTGATCGGCCCCGCCGGCCGCAACCCCCTCTGGCTCCAGCTCAAAGCCGATCTCCTGGGTGCCCCGTTGAGCGTCTCCCTCCTTCCCGAGGTGGTCTCCGTCGGCGCTCAGGCCCTCGCCTCCGGGCAACGGCGGTCGTGGGAGCAGTGCTCGCCCGAGGAGGTCGCACCCGATGCCGGGCGCACCGCGGTGCTCGCCGCCTGGCACGACGACATCCGTCCCCTCTGGGACACCCTGAAAGGAGCCGGTCGATGACGCTGGTGGCCGGTATCGATTCCTCCACCCAGGCCTGCAAGGTGACGGTGCGCGATCTCGCCACCGGCCGCGCCGTGCGCGAGGGCAAGGCCTCGCACCCGCCGCAGACCATCGTCGACCCCGAGGTGTGGTGGCACGCTCTGCTCACCGCCGTCGAGCGCGCCGGCGGGCTCGACGACGTCTCGGCCGTCTCGGTGAGCGGGCAGCAGCACACCCCGGTGTTCCTCGACGCCGCCGGGAACGTGGTGTGCGACTCCCCGCTCTGGAACGACACCGGATCGCACGCCGCGATGGTGGCACTGAACGACGAGCTCGGGCGCGAGGAGTGGATCCGGCTCACCGGCATCCCCCTCACCCTCTCCGACACCGCGCCGAAGCTTCGCTGGCTGCGCGATGTCGACCCGGCGTCCGCGGCGAAGACCGAGGCCGTGGCCGTGGTGCACGACTGGCTCACCTGGCGGCTGATGGGCAACGCCCCGCAGGCCGGACGCCTCGACGAGCTCGTGACCGACCGCTCCGAGGCCTCGGGCACCGCGTACTGGTCGCCCGAGACCGGCGAGTACACGATGGATCTGTTCGAGCTCGCCTTCGGCAAGAGGGCCCTGTTGCCGCGCATCCTCGGGCCGTTCGACCAGGCCGGAGTGACGGGACACGGCATCCCGGGCATCCCGGCCGGCATCCCGGTCGGCGTGGGCAGCGGCGACAACGCGGCCGCCGCCCTCGCGCTGGGGCTCGCAGAAGGCGACGCAGTGCTCTCGCTGGGAACCTCGGGCGTCGTGTACGCGCGGTCGGCGCATCCGGTGCACGACTTCGACGGTTACGTGTGCAACTACGCCGACGCCACCGGCGACCATCTGCCCCTCGTGGCGACGCTGAACGCGGCCCGCAACTTCGAGCTCGGCGCCTCCCTTCTGGGCTGCACGCTCGCAGAGCTCTCGGAGCTCGCCCTGCAGGCCCGGCCCGGATCGGACGGACTCACCCTCCTGCCCTACTTCGTGGGCGAACGCACTCCCGATCTGCCGCACGAGCGCGGTTCGCTGCTGAACGCCTCGCTCGAGAACTTCACCCGGCCGAACTTCGCGCGCTCGGTGATCGAGGGCACCCTCGCCAGCCAGGTGGCCATGCTGGGGAACCTGTCGGCCTGCGATGTGCCGGTGGGGCGGCTGCTGCTCATCGGCGGGGCGGCCGAGAGTCCGGCGGTGCAACGCATCCTCGCCCAGATGGTCTCGCTGCCGGTGACGGTGCCGGCCGCCGACGAGTACGTGGCGAAGGGATCCGCCATGCAGGCGGCTTGCGCCTTGACCGGCTCGTTCCCGTCCTGGGAGGTCACGGTGGAGGAGTTGGCGCGACCGCCGTTCGAGCCTCGTATCGCCGAACAGCACGAGGCCGCGAAGACGTCGCTCGGGTACCCGTCGACCCCTGGTGCGGCGGCGGTTCGCCCGGCCCGCGCACTGTCGCCCACCCCCTGACTCCGCTCGCCGCCGCACGCCAGTAGGATCACTACGGCCCCGGAATCGCGCGGAGGGAGAGGCTGTGAGCACCCTCAGAACTCCCGTCGCGTGCGGTGTCGACATCGGCAGCACCAACGCCAAGGTGGTGGCGCTCGACCGCGAGGGCACCGTGGTGGCGCGCGCCGTACGGCGCACCCCTCGCGATGCCGAAGGGCTCTGGATCGACGCGGATGCCCTCTTCGCGGCGGTCGAGGAGATGGTGCTCGAGGTGTGCGGGCAGCGCTTCGAGGTGCACGCGATCTGTTCCGCCGGAGTGGGCGAAGACGGCGTGCTCGTGGATGCGGCGCTCTATCCGCTCACCAAAGCACTGGCCTGGTTCGACCCCCGGCGCAACCGTATCTACCGCACGTTCGAGCCCCAGCTCGTGGCAGACGGGGAGTTCGACACCGCCGCGGATCCGGTGCGCACGCTGGTGGGCTGGAGCTGGGCCCGCCGCCAGCCGGGTGCCGATTCGGCGGCGAGCTGGGTGGCGCTCAGCGACCTCGCCGGTGTGCGCTGGAGTGGTCGGCCGTTCCTCAGCGACACGTTGGCTTCCCGCACGGGGGCATGGCGCTCGCGCGACCGCGCCTGGGCCGACGAGCGGGTTGCGCTCACCCTGGGCACGTCCTCTCTTCTTCCGCCGGTCGTGAGCACCGGCGAGCCCGTGGGTGCACTCGACTCCGCCGTGCTGCGAGCGGCCGGACTACTGGCGGCCGACGCGATGGTCGTGGCCGGTGGGCACGACCATCCGATCGGGGGCTGGGGCGTCGACCAACTGGTGCCGGGAGCGGTGCTGGACTCGATGGGCACCGCCGAGGTGGTGGTGGCTCAGTCGCCTCGGCCCGTGGCCGGTCGGCGCGAGGGCATCGATGTCGCACCCGGCATCCGGTCGGCAGGCGCCACACTGCTCCGGGTGGAGGAACTCAGTCGCAACGTGGAGTGGGCGGCCCAGGACCCGGCCGTGGCACGGCAGCTGAGGGCGCTGCTCGAGGGAGGTGCGGCGCCGGTTCCCGTGCTGGAAGACGGATTCTTCGTACCGGGCAGCAGAGGCGGCGGCCGGCCGATGTACGCGCTCGATGCCCCGCGCGATCCGCTGGCACGGGCCTCGGCGGTGCTCGGGGCGCTGGCATGCGCGGGGAGGGACGCTGTGGATGCCGTGCGGGCGGCCCTCGTGGGCGGGCTCGACGCGGTGGGATCGACCGCCGGAACTCCCGGCGGCGGGACGAGTGCCCCCGCCCTCGACGCCCGCGCGGGTGCCGGCAGCGAGGTGCGCCTGGCCGGCGGCTGGGTGCGCTCCCCCGGCTGGGTCGAGATCAAGACCGCCGTGAACGGATACCGCACCGCAGCCATCCTCGAGCCCGAGGTCACGGCCGTGGGCGCGGCGCTCCTGGCGGCGAAGGCGCGAGGCTGGGAGCCGGATCCGGCGCGAGCGCTCGGCGGCACTCAGCTCGCGGCGACGTTCACCTCGAGTGGCACCACGTCGGTGAGCACCCAGGTCTCGTAGTAGTCGAACCGGGTCGCCTCGTGGTCCCACGACAGCGACCCGACTCTCAGAATGGGCTCGTCGTTGTCCACGCCGAGAGCATCGGCGATCTCGGGCGGGGTGCGCAGCGCATGCACGACGCGGCGGGCACCCGCCGTGACGTACCCGGCACCGCGCAGGGCCTGGTTGACGGATCCGGAGCCGTCGAGAACATCCGCCGCCTTGGAGACCACCTCGCCGCTGGGGCCGGGGAACCAGTTCGTGCTGTACATCGCCGGCTTTCCCTCGCGGGAACGCACCCGCACGAGTTCGAACACCTTCTCAGCGGCGCCCGTGTCGAGCAGTTGGGAGACATGCTCGGGCGGAACCACGAACTGGGCCCGCAGCACCGCCGTCTCGATCCCGACCTGGCCGTGCTGGATCTGAGATTCGAGGAAGCCCTGCGGGTCTTGGATGGTCCATCCCGACGACTCCGAGGGTTTCGCCGCGAAGACGCCCCGCCGTGGCACGCGGCGCGCGTACCCCTCGCTCTCGAGCTTCAGGAAGGTCTGCCGAACCGTGGCACGGGACAAACCGTACTCGCGACACAACTCGAGCTCGCTGGGCAGTCTCTCGCCGTCGTCGAACTCCCCTGCCATGACCTGCTCGCGCAGAATCGCGAACAGCTGCTCGTAATAGGGAACCTCAGAGTCCCTCTCAATCGCCTGGACCAAGACCCTCCCTCGACTGCGTCATCACCCGATCCTGCCATGCGTATGGACAGACTAGACAACAGTGGTCCCGTGTCCGGCGGAAATCAAGACCTCCCGCATGCGCCTGCCGTCGGATGGGCCTTCGGAGGGCTGGTTCGTCGACACCTATCACGTCACATCGCGAGCCGACAAGTCTCCAACCGGGTCCCACCGCGGTGTCTATCCGTGACGCCAGGAGGATGCGCGACGTCGGATGCCGGGCGTACGCTTCGAGCGACGGCACCATGCCGCCGGTGAGAGGAGATCCAGATGGCAATCGACGACGACGACATCACGACCGACGCGGCAGCGGGCGGAGAGGGAACCGCTGACGGCGGCGCGAACCCGGGCGGGCACGACGGCGGAGCCGACGGCTCGGCTGCGGGCGGCGAAGGTCCGGCCGACGGCGGCGCGAACCCCGACGGCCACGACGGCGGAGCCGACGGCTCGGCCGACGAGGGAGAGGGCACCGCCGATGGCGGCGCCAACCCCGACGGCCACGACGGCGGGGCCGACGGCTCGGCGTGACGAGCGTCTTCGAGCGCGGGCCGGTCGCCCGGCCCGCGCTCTCCCGTTGCATCTCGGTGGCTCCGGCGGAGTTCGACCGGGAGTTCTGGGGCCGCGGTCCCCTCCTGTCGCGAGCGGAGACACTGCCCGAGTCGTTCGACGACCTGATCACCGAAGCCGCGGTCGACGAACTGGTGAGCGAGCGCGGACTGCGCACCCCGTTCATCCGCATGGCTCACGAGGGCTCCGTGCTCTCGCCTGCTGCGTACACCGCTCCCGGCGGATTCGGTGCCGAGGTCGGCGACCAGGTGAGCTCCGAGAAGGTTCTCGCCGAGTTCGCCGCGGGCGCCACGATCGTGCTCCAGGGCCTGCATCGCACCTGGCCGCCACTGATCGACTTCACCCGGCGTCTGGTCGACGACCTCGGGCATCCGATCCAGGTGAACGCCTACATCACCCCCGCCTCGTCACGCGGGTTCGACCCGCATTACGACGTGCACGACGTGTTCGTGCTTCAGATCGCCGGTGAGAAGCACTGGCGCATCCACGCCCCTGTCCACCCCGATCCCCTGCGTGACCAGCCCTGGGGCGATCATCGCGACGCCGTGGCCGAGGCCGCCACACACGAGCCCGTCATCGACGCGGTGTTCCGCCCCGGCGACGCGCTCTATCTCCCGCGCGGCTGGATCCACTCGGCCGAGGCCCTCGGGGGTACCAGCGTGCACCTCACCATCGGCGTGGCCGCCTACACGCGGGCCGACGTGGTCCAGGCGCTGATCGCCTCGCTCAGCGATGTCGCCGCGCTGCGCTCCTCGCTCCCCGCCGGCCTCGACTTCTCCGACCCTGAGGCGCTTCGCCCGGTGGTCGACGAGACACTGGCCGCGATGCAGGAGGCGTTCGGTGCCCTGTCCGGCCAGACCTCGGGCGGTGCCGGCGCTCTTCCCTCGACGGATGCGGCCGTCACCGTCTCGCAGCGCCTCGCCTCGCGGTTCGCCTCCGCCACGCGGCCCGAACCGGTGTCGCCCCTGGCGACGGTCGACTTCATCGCGGCCCTGGATGCGGGCTCCCGCGTGCGGTGGCGCGGCTCACTGCACGCCTCGGTCGAGCTCTCCACCGATGGTGATTCGGTGCGCATCCGCACGTCGACGAAGACCGTCTCCCTGCCCGCCGAGGCCGCCGACGCCGTGCGCCGCCTGCACGACGGCGGCGTGGTGGCACTCGCCGACCTCCCGGGCCTCGACCTCGCCAGCGCGATCGTCGTGGCGCGCCGCCTGCTGCGCGAGGGCATCCTGGTTCCGGCGTGATCACGACGCATCCTCGCGGAACGGAGGAGCCTCGCCCGCTCGCACGACACGGAGGAGTCACGGCAGGAATCCGTCTCGGAACTCCTCCGACTCAGGCGAGGGGCACTCTGGAGTCTCGCCGGTTTGCGCGCGATGGAGAGAACCCCGCTGGATGCCGGTTGGCCACCCGCCCTCTGTGCGCGCACGGTGGGGCGCGGTGAGCGCCAGCCGACTGCCCTCCACGGGCGCTCCCTCGCCAGGCGAGGCCGAGACGGGCGAGGCGCCGGAGTGGCTGCCGTGCAGCGATCGGTCGCGCGAGCGCGACGATCCGCTCGCGGCCACAGGGGGGCGGGGGCTTCAGTGGTTCCTCGTCGAGTACGAAGGCGCGTGGGGTACGCGCGCCCTGCTCGACCCGCCCTTCGACGTCGAGCTGGGCGCCGCTCTGGTGAAGCGCATCGAGAGCGCCGGCATGCGCCCGCTCGCCATCCGCCGCACCGGTCGTCACCCTGAGCGCGTCGACCGCCCGGGCGGCGCGCGGGGAACCCAGCAGCGCTGGCGCTGGGCGTTCGTCGACTCACGACCCGGCCACGAGACCGTTCGGTGGGGCGAGGTGGCCGACCCGCACGACCTCCTCGACGTGCCGCTCGACGGCAGCTCGGGAGCCGCATCCGACCAACCGCTCTTCGCCGTGTGCGCACATGCTCGGCACGACCAGTGCTGCGCCGTGCGCGGGCGCCAGGTGGTGGCGCGCCTCGCCGAGGCCTACCCCGAAGAGACCTGGGAGTGCTCGCACCTCGGCGGCGACCGCTTCGCCGGAACCATGGTGCTCTTCCCGCACGGCCTCTACTACGGGCGAGTGGATGACGGCGATGCCGCCCGCATCGCCGAGAGCTATCTCGACGGGCGGGTCGAGGAGGAGTGGTTCCGGGGGCGGAGTTCGCTGACGCATCCGGTGCAGGCCGCTCAGCATTTCGCGCGCGAACGGTTCGGTGACACGCGTATCGAGGCGTATGCGCCGCTCGATGAGGCCTGGCACGACGGCGGCGAGGGCCACGCCCGCTGGACGGTGCGACTGCACGACGATGAAGGAACGATCACGGTCGACCTCACCGAGGCGCTCTCCGATCCGCTCCTCTCCACCTGTGCGGCGACGCGGCCGGGCCGCGTGCGCCAGTGGCAGCTCCTCACCCTCGCCCGCTGACCCCCTCCCAGATCCGTCAGTATTTGTTCAAATGCGCGCATTCTCGAACAAAAAGTGACGAACCCGCGCACCCCCACCCTGCAGATCCGTCAGAATCTGTTCGAAACTGGGCGGATTTGAGCAAAAAGTGACGGATCTGGGAGGGAGGGAGGGTCAGATGAGGGCGAAGCCGCCCGTCCAGGCGATCTTCTCCTGCGCTGCGAGCGTGAGCTGGAGGAAGCCGAGCGCCTCGGCCTCGCGAGCCCGCGACAGGGCGCCGGCGTCGACGGCGCGGAGGCCGCCATCCGTCACGATCGCAGCGAGCGCCGCCTTCGCCGCTGCATCGTCGCCCGCGATCAGCACCGTCGTCGGCTGCGCGTCGCCGACCGAACCGCTCGCGAGCGTCGAGGCGAACGTCGTGTTGAAGGCCTTGAGCACGCGGGCCCCCGGCACGGCCGCGGCGATCTCGGCGGCGGCCGATCCGTCGGCGGGCACCACGAGCGAGTCGAACGTCGAGAAGTCGAGGGGGTTCGTGATGTCGACGAGAACGCTCCCGTTCAGGCGGCCCTCATACGCGGCGAGCAGGTCGGCCACGGCCGGGTACGGCACGGCGAGAACCACGATCTCGCTGGCGAGATCGTCTCCGACGGTTCCGGATGTCGCGCCCTCGAGCGGCCCGGCGACCGCCGCTGCGGCATCCGCATCGCGTGCGAGCACCTGCACACTGCGGCCTCCCTTGGCGGCGAGCGCCGCGATGGCTCCCGCCATGGACCCGGCGCCGATGATGGTGATGTCTGACATGGTGACTCCTGCTCTCCGATGATTTTAGTTGTTGCTACAACTAATAATCAGAACACTACGCCGCTTTAGTTGTATCTACAAGTGACTTAGACTGGAGGCCATGGAGAACACGCGCTGGCTGACCCCCGAGCAGCTCAGGGCGTGGATCCGGCTCGAGGCCGTGGTGGAGTTGCTGCCCACCGTTCTCGACTCACAGCTGCAGCGCGACGCGCAGCTCACCCACTTCGAGTACCTCGTGATGGCCAAGCTCTCCGAGAGCCCCGAGCGCCTCTTGCGGATGACGGCACTCGCCGCCACGACGAACTCCACGCTCCCCCGTCTCTCGCACGTCGTCAGCCGCCTCGAGGCACGCGGCTACGTGGAACGGGTGCCGTGCCCCGGAGACCGGCGCGCCACCAATGCGCACCTGACGGAGGCGGGCTGGCAGAAGGTCGTCGCCACCGCCCCGGGTCACGTCGAGAACGTGCGTGCCCACGTGATCGACGTGCTCAGCGACGAGCAGCTCCGCCAGCTCGACGACATCATGCAGGCGATGCTGCAGAAGCTTGATCCCGAGAACACTCTTCGCCGCTTGCCCTGACGTCCCCCGATCGGGCGACAGCACGGCGGCACCGGGCGAGATCCCCGGAATCACGCGGATTCAAACCGTCACACGCCCGAAACAAGCCCGCCATGACACATCCCTAGATTGAGGGAGCGGTGTCCGACTACAGCCTCGGACCCAGAGGCCGCGCCGCGCCGAGGGAGATTCAGATGAGTGGTAATGCCGTTCGAATGCAGGCCATCCGCGACGTGGAGGCATACGTCCCTCCTGCGCACAGCTTCGACGAATCCGAAGCGCCCGGCGAGGTCTTCGGCGAGAACGTGTTCAGCAAGGCCGTGATGCAGAAGCGCCTGCCGAAATCCGTCTACAAGTCGGTGATCTCCACCATCGAGAAGGGCGCGAGCCTCGACCCCCTGGTGGCGGATGCCGTGGCGAGCGCCATGAAGGACTGGGCGCTCGAGAAGGGCGCCACCCACTACGCCCACGTGTTCTATCCGCTCACCGGTCTCACTGCCGAGAAGCACGACTCCTTCTTCGAGCCCACCGGCGACGGATCGGCCCTCGCCGAGTTCGCCGGCAAGACCCTCGTGCAGGGCGAGCCCGATGCCTCCAGCTTCCCCAACGGCGGGCTGCGCAACACGTTCGAGGCCCGTGGCTACACGGGCTGGGATGTCACGAGCCCCGCCTATGTGCTCGAGAACCCCAATGGCAACACCCTCTGCATCCCGACGGTGTTCGTGTCGATGACGGGTGAGGCCCTCGACCACAAGACGCCGCTGCTCCGCTCGCAGCAGGCGATGGGCGAGCACGCCGAGCGCATCCTGGCGCTCTTCGGGCACACCGACATCGAGAAGGTCGTCTCCTTCTGCGGCCCCGAGCAGGAGTACTTCCTGGTCGACCGCCACTTCTTCCTCGCCCGCCCCGACCTCATGAACGCGGGCCGCACGCTCTTCGGCACCAAGCCGCCCAAGGGCCAGGAGTTCGACGACCACTACTTCGGTGCCATCCCGGAGCGCGTGCTCGGCTTCATGATGGACACCGAGCGCGAGCTGTTCAAGCTCGGCATCCCGGCGAAGACGCGTCACAACGAGGTGGCCCCCGGCCAGTTCGAGATCGCTCCGATGTTCGAGCGCGGCAACATCGCGGCCGACCACCAGCAGCTGCTCATGACCACGTTCAAGACCATCGCCAAGAAGCACGGCATGGAGATCCTGTTCCACGAGAAGCCCTTCCAGGGCGTCAACGGATCGGGCAAGCACGTCAACTTCTCCCTGGGCAACTCCGAGCTCGGCTCCCTGCTGGTACCGGGCGACAACCCGCACGACAACGCGCAGTTCCTCGTGTTCTGCGCCGCCGTCATCCGCGCCGTGCACAAGTACGCCGGCCTGCTGCGCGCGTCGGTCGCATCCGCCACCAACGATCACCGTCTGGGCGCCAACGAGGCTCCCCCGGCCATCATCTCGATCTTCCTCGGCGACCAGCTCGCCGACATCTTCGAGCAGATCGCGCAGGGGCCGGCCAAGTCGTCGAAGGGCAAGGGCACGATGGTGATCGGCGTCGACACGCTGCCCCACCTGCCCACCGACCCCGGAGACCGCAACCGCACGAGCCCGTTCGCCTTCACCGGCAACCGCTTCGAGTTCCGCGCGCCGGGCTCGATGCAGACGGTCTCGGGGCCGATGGTGACGATCAACACGATCATGGCCGACTCGCTCGACTACGTGGCCACCGCGCTCGAGGAGGCCGTGGCATCCGGCACCGACTTCGACGAGGCCGTGCAGGCGCTGCTCACCGAGATCATCACCGAGCACGGTGCCGTGGTGTTCAACGGCGACGGTTATGCGGATGCCTGGCCCATCGAGGCGGAGAAGCGCGGTCTCGCGAACCTCAAGACCACGCTCGACGCCCTGCCCGAGCTGATCACGCCCGAGGCGCTCGAGCTGTTCTCGAAGTACAAGGTGTTCAATGAGCGCGAGATGCACTCGCGCTACGAGATCGGCCTGGAGCAGTACGCGCTCACGATCGGCGTCGAGGCGCGCCTCACGCTCGAGATGGGAACCACGATCGTGCTGCCCGCGGCCGTGCGGCACCAGACCGAGGTGGCACAGAACGTGGTGGCGCTGAAGGCGGCCGGGGTCGAGCCCGACACCGCTCCGCTCGACGAGGTGTCGGCGGCGGTCGCGGCGCTCCGCTCGTCGTTGGCCTCACTGAAGACGTCGCTGGCGTCGGATGACGGCCACTCCGCGCTCGCGGAGGCCCAGCACGCGGCAACGCTCCTGCCCGCGATGCTCGCCGTGCGCGCCGCGGCCGACTCCCTGGAGGAGATCGTGGCCGACGACCTCTGGCCGCTCCCCACCTACCAGGAGATGCTCTTCGTGCTGTAGCCCTCCCCCTCCCTCACCCTCCCTCCTCGCGACTCGCCAAAATCAGGCCTAGATCTGCGCACTTTGAACGGATATTGGCGAGTCGCGAGGAGGTTTGGCGGGTGTCGGGGGGGGGTGGGGGGAGACTGGGGGCATGCCGGAGTTGCCTGAGGTGCATGCGCTCGTGGGCGACCTCGGGGCGCGCCTCAGCGGGCGCACCGTGGAGCGCTTCGACCTGGTGTCGTTCGCCGCGCTCAAGACGTTCGATCCGCCCGCATCCGCCGTGGCCGGCGAAGTCGTTCGCGGGGTGTCGCGGCACGGCAAGTTCCTCGATTTCGAGATCGGCGACCTGCACCTCGTACTCCACCTCGCCCGCGCGGGCTGGATCCGCTGGCGCGAGGGCCCTCCTCCCCCGCCCTCCGGTCGCCCGTCGAAGGGACCGCTCGCCGCTCGGCTCGTGCTGGCCGACGACGGGCTCGGCGCATCCGGGTCGGGGCTCGACATCACCGAGGCCGGCACCAAGAAGTCGCTCGCTCTGTACCTCGTGCGCGATCCCGCCGAGGTGCCGGGCATCGCGCGCCTCGGCCCCGACCCGCTCGAGCCCGGGTTCACCGAGGAGGTGTTCGCGGGCATCCTGGCGGCTGCGGGCCGCTCGCAGATCAAGGGAGTGCTGCGCAACCAGTCGGTGATCGCGGGCATCGGCAATGCCTACTCCGACGAGATCCTGCACGCGGCACGGATGTCGCCCTTCAAGCCCGCGGCCATGACCCCGGATGAGGCGTCACTCCTCTACGCCGCGGTGCAGTCGACCCTCCGCGGCGCGATCGAGCGCGCCGACGGCCTCGCGGCCTCCGAGCTGAAGCGCGAGAAGAAGTCGAACCTCCAGGTGCACGGTCGCACGGGCGAGGTCTGCCCCGTGTGCGGCGACACCGTGCGGCAGGTCACCTACGCCGACTCGAGCCTGCAGTACTGCCCCACCTGCCAGACGGGCGGCAAGCCACTGGCCGACCGAGTGCTCTCCCGCCTCCTCAAGTAGCGCGCGACGCCGAGCGGATGGGGCCGCTCAGCGAGCCCCGGCCTCCGGTCTCCGAGCCCCGGCCTCCGAGCCCCGACCTCCGGTCTCCGACCGCCGAGTCGCGACGGATGCGCACCCCACCACAATCAGCAGCACCAGAGCACAGGACTCAAGCACCCACGAGCTGAGTCACCGCGGGGAGCAGCGTCACCGGTGGCCGACGCCCCCGCAGACGACGCGCAGCACCCGCGACCACCACTACTGCGCGAGCGGGGTCGCGCCAGTCGCCGAGGCCACGGCCGACGCAGGCGCAGACTGCGCCCCAACGGTCCCGGCGGGCTTCGCCGAGCGGCGGGTGGCTGCGAACACCATCACCCCGAGGGCGACCGCCGTCATGGCGGCGCCGGCCCAGATCGGGGAGGTGTAGCCGAGCCCCGCGGCGATGGCGAGGCCGCCGATCCAGGCGCCGAGCGCGTTGCCCACGTTGAACGAGGCGATGTTGGCGCTCGAAGCCAGTGTGGGCGCGTGCTCCGCGTGGACCATCACCCGGGTCTGCAGGCCCGGCACGGTGCCGAACGCGAACGCCCCCATGAGCACCAGGGCGATCACCGTCGCCACCGGGTTGGCGGCCAGGAGGGCGAACGCCACCATCACCACGGTGAGGCCGGCGAGCAGCGCGATCAGGGTTCCGTCGATCGAGCGACTCGCGAGCCTGCCCCCGAGGAGGTTGCCCGCGAACAGCCCCACGCCGAACACCACGAGCAACCACGGCACGACGGATGCATCGAATCCCGAGACACCGGTGAGCGTGTAGGCGATGTAGGTGAAGGCGCCGAACATGCCGCCGAAGCCGAGGATCGTCACGATGATCGAGAGCCACACCTGGCGGGAGCGGAACGCGCTGAGCTCCCGCCGCACACTGAGTGCCGGGGCATCCGCGTTGCCGGTGCGGGCGGGCACGAGGGCGGCGATGCCGGCCAGAGCGACGACGCCGATGACGGTGATGGCCCAGAAGGTGGCGCGCCAGCCGAAGGCCTGGCCCACGAAGGTGCCGAATGGCACGCCCAGGACGTTGGCCAGGGTGAGTCCTGTGAACATGATGGCGATGGCGCCGGAGCGCTTCTCGGGGGCGACCATGTCGGCCGCCACGACCGCGCCGATGCCGAAGAAGGCGCCGTGGCACAGGGCGGCGATGATGCGGCCGAGCAGCATCACGGAGTAGTCGGGGGCGATGGCCGACACGAGGTTGCCCAGGATGAAGAGGCCGAGGAGCCCCATCAGAACCTGCTTGCGCGGAAGGCGGGTGACGAGAAGGGTGAGGGCGATGGCGCCCACCGCCACGCTCAGGGCGTAGCCGGTGATGAGCCAGCCCGCGGTGGCTTCGTCGACGGCGAAGTCGGCCGCCACTTCGGGCAGCAGACCGGCGATCACGAATTCCGTGAGGCCGATTCCGAAGCCGCCGATGGCGAGTGCGATCAATCCGATGGGCATGAGTGTGTTCCTCGTCTAGTATTAGTTGCAGGCGCTGGGTAAAATAGTTGCACACGCTAGCTAATAGCGCAAGCAAGTATCCCGCGCCGGAAGGAGACACCCATGGGCATCGCCGACGATGCAGTCGAGATCCGCGCCCAGGGCTGGCGCACCCTCGCCGCCTTGCACGGCCTCATCGAGACACGCCTCGAGCAGGCCCTCGGCGCCGAGGCGGGCCTCTCCGTTGTGGAATACACCGTTCTCGACGCCCTCAACCGCCAAGACGGCTGGCACATGCGGATGCAGCAACTCGCCCGAGCGGCAGCTCTGAGCAGCAGCGCCACCACGCGTCTCGTGAACCGTCTCGAAGACCGCAACCTTCTCACGCGCATCCTGTGCGCCGATGATCGCCGCGGCATCTACACCGAGCTCACGACCGCCGGCCACCGCCTGCTCGAGAAGGCGCGCCCGGTGCACGATACCGTGCTCGAGGAGGCCCTGGCCGAGGCCGACCGAACCCCCGAGCTCGCGCCGCTCGTGCAAGCCATCCACGCCCTCGACGCCCCAACGTCCGCCTGACGCGCCTCAGGAAAGGCACCCCGCCTCACCGCACCTGGAGCGTGCCACGGGTTTCCCCGGAGGCGGGTACCATCAGTGCCCCTCAGTCGCGCCCGGTGCGGCGTAGCGTGAGTGGCGAACCGAGTAGGAAAGAAGATCACGATGACTGTCCCCATCCTGACGCTCAACAACGGCGTCGAACTCCCCACGATCGGCCTCGGCGTCTTCCAGACCCCGCCGGATGAGACCACCGACGCCGTCGCAGCAGCCCTGAACACGGGCTACCGCCACATCGACACGGCAGCCGCCTACGGCAACGAGCGCGAGGTCGGCGAGGGCATCCGCCGCTCCGGCCTGCGCCGGCAGGACGTCTTCATCGAGACCAAGGTGTGGATCAACGACTTCGGCTACGACGCCACACTGCACGCCTTCGACAAGAGCGCCGGCAAGCTCGGCGTCGACACGATCGACCTCCTCATCCTGCACCAGGCCCTCCCCGGCCGGTTCGACCTCACGATCGACGCCTTCAAGGCGCTCGAGACACTCCTCGCCGACGGCCGGGTGCGCGCAATCGGCGTCAGCAACTTCATGCCCGAGCACTTCGAGAAGCTCTTCGCCGAGACCGCCGTCGTGCCGGCGGTCAACCAGATCGAGCTGCACCCCTACTTCCAGCAGAAGGAGGTGCAGGCCCTGCACGCCGAGCGCGGAATCCTCACCCAGGCGTGGTCGCCGATCGGCGGCATCACGCATTACCGCGATTCCGACAAGAGCGCCCTCGAAGATCCGGCCATCCTGGAGATCGCGGATGCGCACGGCAAGTCCGCCGCTCAGGTGATGCTGCGGTGGGGCATCCAGGACGGCCGCTCGGTCATCCCGAAGTCGACGAAGCCCGAGCGCATCGCCGAGAACTTCGACGTCTTCGACTTCGAGCTGAGCCCCGAGCAGATCGCTGCGATCGACGCCCTCGACACGGGCGTTCGTGGTGGACCGGCGCCCGAGGCCGTGACCCTCGAGACGTTCGGCCGCGACATCCCGGAGGCCTGACCCGCACGCGTCGACTCCGATCGGCGCACGAACGCAAGAACCCCCGGGATCGCGATGATCCCGGGGGTTCTGTGGTGGAGCTACGGGGATTCGAACCCCGGACCTTCTCATTGCGAACGAGACGCGCTACCAACTGCGCCATAGCCCCGCTGACGTCGAAACGACAACCCCGAAAGTCTACGACGAAATCGGGGCGGAACGCGAACTCGCCGCCGGCCACCGCCCGAGCAGCAGCACGGCCACCGCGAGCAGCACGCTGCCGCCGATCGCGAGGGGCAGATCCATGAAGAACTCCATCACCGCGAAGGGCGGGATGAAGGCCAGAACCGTCGCCACCGCCACCACCGGTGTGGGCGGCTTGGGCCCGAACTCCCGCGGAGCCTCCCAGCGGCCCACGAGGAACGAGAGCCCGAAGACCGCCGCCATCACGAGCAGGAACATCAGAGGCCTCGTCCACCACCACACGAGGCTGGCGGGCTCGGGGCTCGCGCCCGGGATGAGCAGCGCGATGCCCGAGATGAGGAGGATCACCGGCAGGTGCCACAGGTAGATCGTCATGAGCCGCGTGCCCACGAGGAACACCACCGCCCGTGCCGCATGCGTGTTCATGAGCCGGGCCAGGGCGGGCCGCAGGAGGCGGAGGATGCACGCCTGGGCCACCGCGAGCGCGATCAGCGGCACCGTGGGCGGGTTGAGGTTCGTGAGCATGTCGTCGGCGTAGGGACCGATGGCCGTCATCGGCACGAGCGACGCGTAGGCCACCACCGCGATGATCACGAGGGTCCACCAGCGGCGTGCGGCGAACCATCCGTCGGCGTAGAAGAAGCCGAGCTGCTGCACGAGCAGCCAGACGAAGAAGAGGTTCGCGAGTCCGATCGCGTCGATGCCGGTCGAGTAACGGATCGTGTCGACCACGACGGCACCCACGAAGAGCACCACGAGCGTCGCCCGTGGGGCACGCTGGTGCCACGACACCATCACCGGCACGAGCGCCTGGCACAGTGTGTAGGCCGCCAGGAACCAGAGCGGCGAAGCAGCCCCCACCACCGCGACGTCGACCAGTTCGGGGTCGACTCCGATGAGCCGCGCTCCGCCGATGACCACCGCGTAGAAGATGAACAGCGGCAGCGCCGGCTGCGCGAGACGCAGCACCCGGCCGCGCACGTAGTCGACGCCCGTGCCTCCGCGTCGCACCAGACTCCGCCACGCGGTGATCGACGCGAATCCGCCCACCACGAAGAACAGCGGCATGATCTGCCCCGCCCACGTGACCGGCGCGAACCACCACTGGGATTCGAGCGGCCGCGAGACGAGCACCTGCCCATCCGGCCCGAGACCCACTCCCACCATGAGGAGGTGGATCACCACCACGAGCAGCACGCAGAACACGCGCGCCAGGTCGAGGGTGAGATCGCGTTTGGAGAGGTCGATCGAGGATGAGGTGCCCGCCGCGCTGGTGGCGGTCGGCGAGGGTCGGACTCCGGCGTCGCTCATGCAGTCATCCTAGGAGGAGGGTGTATCGCCGGCACGGAATACCACCGCACGACGAGGCGTCGGGTGGATCAGCCGGCGCGGCGGCGGGCCAGCACGGCGTCGAGGTCGAGGTGCGGCGCGGTGTCGCCGTCGACGATGCCCATGCGGGCGAAGCGCGAGGGCACGGGTCGCTCCACGACGGATGCGGGCGCCGATGTCGCGGAGGGAAGCTCGGCCACCGTCTCGTGCTCGAGGCGCAGACGTTCGCGGAGCGCGGCCTCGGCCGCAGCGGCGGCGCGACGGAGCGACTCGTGATGGGCGGCAGCATCCGTCTCGACGTCGACCGGGGCCTGCTCCGACGCGGATTCCTCATCGAGGTCGTCGATGAGCCCCCGAGGAACGGATGCCGTGCGCGCGAGGTAAGCGGGACGAGGGACGGCCACCGGAACCCAGGACGTGTCGTCGTCGGCCTGCTCGAGTCCGGCCTGCTCCTCTTCGGGGGCGGATGCCACGGCTTCGGCGGTCTCGAAGGCATCGCCGTGGTCGACCAGCGGGGGCGACACCAGTCCGGCGGGACGCGGCAGCCGAAGCCGCCTGCCCGCCTTCGCGAGCTTCAGGATCATCGTGAAACTGACGACGGAGGCGATGACGCCGGCGGCGAGGATGATCCAGGTGCCGGTCGACACCACCTGCACCCCTCCGAGCACAGCCACCACGACGGAGATCGCGAGAACGAGAGCGGTGACGGCGCGGGAGCGGCGGATGCGGTCGGCGGTGCGCACGGCCGCAGGCACCGTCTCGATCTCGCGCACGGCGGCGCGATGCCTGAGCACGCGCTCCTGCTCCGCGATGCTGCGGGCATTCGCTTCGACGCGCACCTCGTGCGGCACCTCGGCGGTCTCGGCCAGGATGCGCAGGGTCTGTTGCAACCGAACCGCGTTGCGCTCGGTCGCCTGGTACTGCCGACTGCGGAACCACGACGGAACCAGGTAGACGAGCCACAGCACCGCCGCGAGGGCGATCATGAACCCTCCGCCGAGCCATTCCGTTGTCATTCCCCCACGGTAAGCGCAGAGACGCTCACAGCGCGGCACGCCAGCGAGCGTGTCCCGCACTCCGCCACGGGAATGAAGCAGCAGCGCAGCTAGATCGGCAACTGCCGCTGGGCCGCGATGCGCTCCGACTCCGGCACCGATCCGTCGCCCGGAGGGATACGCCCCTCCTGCCAGCGTCGGAGCACCCCCACCGGCAGTTCTTCGCGCACGAGCGCGAAGCAGAAATGGTCGCGCCAGTCGCCGTTGATGTGGATGAAGCGCCGTCGCAGACCCTCGTAGCGGAAGCCGAGCTTCTCCACCACGCGCAGGCTCGGCCCGTTCTCAGGCCGGATGCAGATCTCGATCCGGTGCAGGCCCACCGAGTAGAAGCAGTAGTCCGACGCGAGCGCCACCCCGATCGGCGTGATGTTCTTGCCGGCGAACCGCTCCGACACCCAATACCCGATCGATGCCGAGGCCACCGAGCCGTAACTGATCGACGACACGTTCAACTGACCGGCGAGCTGTCCGTCGTACTCGAGGATGAACGGCAGCCCCAGCCCCGCCCGCGCGTTCGCCTGCAGCGATCGGATGCTCGCCCGGGTATCGAACGACATCGGCCCCTGCGGGTTGGTGGCCTCCCACTTGCGCAGCCAGCTGCGGTTCTCGATGAGCTCGCGTTCGAGCGGCTTGGCGTCGCGAACGCGGATCGGCCGGATCGAGACCGGCCCCTCGGAGAGTGTGGGTACGAACATTGCTCGAACACTACCGCGTGCGCGAGCGCCGCGGAGAGTGTGTCGCGCTCGGATTCGCGGCGGGTCAGAGACCGGCCACGAAGTCCTTCAACCAGGGCCGCAGGTCGGGCCCGAGATCGTTGCGGTCGCTGGCCAGCTGCACGATCGCCTTGATGTAGTCGAGCTTGTCTCCCGTGTCGTACCGGCGGCCGTGGAACACCACGCCGTAGACGCCGTTCGCGATCGAGTCATCGGCCGCGAGCGTGAGCAGCGCATCCGTCAGCTGGATCTCGCCGCCCTTGCCGGGAGGCGTCTTCTCCAGGATGTCGAACACCTCGGGCTGCAGCACATAACGGCCGATCACGGCCAGGTTCGACGGCGCGGTGCCGTCTTCGGGCTTCTCGACGAGGCCGGTGACCTTCACCACGTCGTCTTCATCGGTCTTCTCCACCGAGGCGACGCCGTAGAGATGCGTCATCGACGGGTCGACCTCCATCAGCGCGATCACCGTCGCGCTCCGGTTCTCCTGCACCTCGATCATGCGCTTCAGAAGCGGGTCGCGGGCGTCGATGATGTCGTCACCCAGCAGAACCGCGAAGGGCTGATCGCCCACGTGCATGCGCGAGCGCAGCACGGCGTGGCCCAGGCCGAGCGGGTCGCCCTGACGCACGTAGTGCATCTCGGCGAGCGAGGTCGACTCGTTCACCACGCGGAGCATGTCGCCCTTGCCCTTCTGCTCGAGCGTGGACTCCAGTTCGTACACCCGGTCGAAGTGGTTCTCGATGGCGGCCTTGTTGCGGCCCGTCACCACGAGCACGTCGTTGAGACCGGCATCGACGGCCTCCTCCACCACGTACTGGATGGCCGGCTTGTCCACCACCGGCAGCATCTCCTTCGGCATCGCCTTGGTGGCCGGAAGGAAGCGGGTGCCGAGGCCCGCCGCCGGAATGACAGCTTTGGTCAGTTTTTTCCCCATGGTCACCAGCGTAGCCAGATTCCCGGTTCGTCAACGCCGCACGAAACACACCCGTCATCTGGGCGCGCCTAGAATTGCTCGCATGGCCTCCGACGACGTCTCGCACGACAAGCGGGCGCTCCGCGCGGAACTGCGCGAGCGCAGGCGCACCCGCCCGGCCCACGTCGTCGACACGGCCAACGAGGGGTTCACCGAGAAGCTCATCGAACTCGCCACGGCGACGGATGCCCGCACCATCTCCGCCTACCTCTCCACCTCCTTCGAGCCCAACACCCGCCCCTTCCTCAACTGGGCGCTGGCCCACGGCCGACGGGTGCTGCTGCCCATCGCGCGGCAAGACGGTCTGCTCGACTGGGCCGAGGGTGACGGCGAGACGGAGACCGAGGGCCTGTACGGCCTGCCTGAGCCCGTGGGCGGCATTCTGGGGCCCATCGCCATCAACGATGCCGACCTCATCCTCATCCCCGCGTCCGCCGTCGACAAGCGGGGCACACGGATGGGCTGGGGCCGCGGCTACTTCGACCGCACGCTCGGTTCGATGGAGAAGTGCCCGCCCGTTTTTGCGGTGGTCTTCGACGATGAGATCCTGGACGAGGTGCCGCGCGAAGTGCATGACGCACCCGTCGACGGTGCCGTCACACCCACGAGGATCGTGCGCTTCCCGTCCTGAACCCCACCGCTTCGCGCGATCATCCGTTCCACCTCGTCACTCTTCTCCCGGAGGCTCCCGTGCCCACCTACTCCTACCGCTGCACCGAGTGCGACAACGCGTTCGACATCCAGCAGGCCTTCACCGACGACACCCTGACCGAGTGCCCGGTGTGCGGGGGCAAGCTGCGCAAGGTGTTCAGCCCGGTGGGCGTGACCTTCAATGGGTCCGGCTTCTACCGCACCGACTCCCGCGCGAAGTCGTCGTCGAGCGACGGCAGCAGCTCCGGTTCATCGAGCTCGTCGGGCACGTCGAGCTCCTCCGACTCGTCGAAGTCGTCGAGCGCGCCCGCTTCCACCACGCCCTCCTCGACACCCTCCGCGCCGAAGACCACACCATAGGCTTGTCGGCATGATCAAAGGATTCAAGGAGTTCATCCTCCGCGGAAATGTCATCGACCTGGCCGTCGCGGTGGTCATCGGAGCTGCATTCACCGCGGTGGTCAACTCGATCGTCACGAACATCTTCAACCCACTGATCGGCGCGATCTTCAAGGCCGAGACGCTCGACGGCATCGCCATCGTCACGGTCGGCGACGCCCAGATCAAGTTCGGCTCCGTGCTCGGTGCGATCATCCAGTTCTTGCTCGTGGCCATCGTCGTCTACTTCGTGTTCGTGGTTCCGATCAACCACCTCAAGAAGGCGGCCTTCGCCCTCAAGAAGACCCCGGCCGAGTCGCTCGAGGAGCAGAACGAGGAGTTGCCGCCCACCGAGACGGAGCTGCTCATCCAGATCCGCGACCTGCTCGCCGCAGAGCGCGCCGCGGCCGCAGGCGAATCCCTCACCTCCCCCACCACCCCGAAGCACTGACCCTCCTCGCGACTCGCCAAAATATGGCGCATTGTGAAGGAAACAGGCCGCTTTTTGGCGAGTCGCGAGGAGTTACCAGTGGGGTGGGACGTCGCGTTTGAGGCGGTCGTCGTTGGGGCCCGCGGCCCCCACGGACGAGGGGCGGGAGCCCCAGGCCTCGTCGGTGTCCTCGGATGCACGAACCGGCGTGCTCTCGGGCGTCGCCTGAGGCGTCGGGTCACTGCCCGGCGCCGGCACGGTGGAGACCCGCCGGGAGCCCGTTCGGTGCACGTTCACAACAGGTGGCGGCGGCACATCCGCTTCCGCCGCATCCTGCGGTTCCGGATGCGGCGACTCACCGAATTCCTCGGGCTCCGGTGAACCCGCGTGCTTGCCTGCCACTGAGGTGCCTAGACGCGAACCGTGATCGGCGACGTCTCCACGAGGGAGAGTTCGCGCACCCCGATGACCGACGCAATACGTGCAGCGACGGCCTCCGGGTTGGAGAACAGCTCGAAGGAGTGCACGCGCAGGTAGTGCCAGCCGAGGCGGCGCAGCATGTCGGGGCGCAGCCGCAGCGATTCGCGCAACGAGGTGGAGTGCACCACCGCATCCGTCTCGATCGCGATCGCCCGGCCGTCGTGCGACGCCACCAGAGTGAGCTTGCCACGGTGCTCGAACGCCACGTCGAGACCGCGCGCACCGAGCCGGCGCGCCAGGTCGATGAGCAGGGCGTCGCCCGGAGAGGAGAAGGTGTCGGGCGTCGGGCCCGACTCGGCCTCCTGCAGGATCTGGCGCAGCGCCACGACGCCGAAGTTCATGCGGTCTTCGTCGATGTCGGCGGGAGTGAAGCAGCTCACGATGTCCATCGAGCGGCGGGCGCGCGTCATGCCCACCGCGAGCAGTCGCTCGCCACCGGGCTTGGCGAGTCCGCCGAAGTTCGTGAGCACGCGGCCGTGCGCGGTCTTGCCATAACCCACGGAGAAGATGACCCGGTCGCGGCTCTGCGCCACCGACTGCTCGAGGGTCGCCACCATGAACGGCTCGGCCCTCTCTTTGAGGATGAAGTCGGCCAGGTCGCTGCGCTTCGCGAACGCCGCGAGCACGGCCTGCTGCACGCGCACGGCGTGCTTCGGCGATGCCGTGATCACCATGAGCGACTCGCGCGGGTAGTTGATGGCGTGATCGAGCACGAGCGCCACGACCTCGTCGACCTCGGCGTCGATCGACTCCACGGCGCCGGTCTCGGCGTCGGGCATGCCGCCGCGGCCCTCGACGTAGTGCAGGGCGAGCGAGCCGTGCCCGAGGAACGTTCCCGCCCAGGGCAGGGAGTCGATCTTGCCGCCGTAGAAGCGGTGGTTCACGAGCTCGGCGAGGTCTTCGCCGCCGGCGCGGTAGCTCCGGGTGAGCGAGAGGGTCGGCACGAGGTCGGCGAGCTTCGCCAACGCCGAGTCGGCATGCAGGTCGTCGACGGCGGATGCCTCGGCCGAGGGCCGCAGACGCTGTTCGTCGATCGGCCGGATGGCCACCTCGAAGTGCGAGGGGGTCTGCGTGACCGGGTCTCCGAACGCGACGACCTGACGGCCGCGACGGATGGCGCCCACGTTCTCCGCGAGGGTGGTGGCGCCCGCGTCGACGAGGATCACCGTGTCGAACGTGATCGCATCCGTGATCTCCGACACCTCGTAGGGCGAGGCGACCCAGACCGGCGCGAGGGTCTTCCCGAGGTGCGGGGCCGCGGCGTGCAGCGAGGCAGAGGTGACGCCATCCGATCGCAGCAGGCCCTTCAGCGCTGCAGCCTCATCGGCGTGGTCGAGGATGCCCACGCTCCACGTCTCGGCGAGCTGCCAGGCGAGCAGCTGCCCGTTCATCGAGGCGTGCGCTTCGTCGACGAGCCGGAAGTCGCCCTCGAGCCTGTCGAGCACCCCGGTGTTGGCGCCGAGCAGCGCGCGGTCGTGCGCGAGCATCTGCTCGAGTACCGACTGCCACCAGGCGAGCTCGAGTTCGTCGGCCACGCCGGCTTCGGGCACGTGCCGGTTCGAGAGATCGACCAGGAGCGGGTCGAGCGCGTGCTCGTGCAGCGAGTCGAGCAGGGCGGTGCGCTCCTGCAGGTTGGCGAGCACCTCGGACTCCGCGGCGAGGCCCTCGACCATGCCGATGAGCTGGTCGATGGGCAGCGACGCGAGTTGACGCGACGTGCCCACGGTGCCGAGCGGCAGGTCGAGCTGAGCGAGGTCTTCGGTGACGCGCTGGAACGCGACCTGAACGTCGTTGATGCCGGTGGGGATCTCCGGCGGGATGCCCGCCGCGGCGAAGCGGTACCACAGCGTGCGCTGCTGCTGGATGCGGCGCAGCGCCTCGTTGATGTCGCCGATGTGCACGCCCGGTCGCACGTACTCCTTCGCGAGCGCTTTGAGGCGGCGGCGCGAGGTGGATGACATCTGAGGGGCATCGCGGCGCGCCGAGGTGGCGGCGATGAGGTCGGTGAGCGAGCGGTCGAAGACCACGGGCAAGAACTTGTCGAGCGTCTCGCGCAGCTCGGCGAGCAGCCGCAGGTAGGTGCCGAGCTCGTTGAGCGACGAGAAGGGGCGCATGCGCGTCTGACCGATGAGGTCGTAGGCGCCGGTGAGCAGCTTCGGCAGATCAGACGTGTTGAGCCGCTTCGCGAGCTGGTGGGCGCGGTGCGCGTCGTCGCTCGACGAGAACTGAGCGCCGTACCAGGGCGAGTCGTCGGGGCCGTAGCGGAACTGACCCAGCTCGGCTGCGCGGCTGAGCGTCTTGGCGGCCTTCGCGCGCCCGGAGGCGAGCGACTCGAGGGCCGAACGGTCGAGCCGCGCGGTGGTGGCCGGCGGATTCGGTAGCAGGGCGAGACGAGCCAGTTCGCGCAGCGCGTCGAGCACGGAGACCTTGAGCACGGGGTCGACCCGCGCCATCGAGCTGCGGTAGTCGACGAGCACACTGCGCAGGCGCACGAGCGCCTCGTCGACGTCGGCCACGCGGGGCTGAGTCGCCTTCTCGTTGCGGCCGATCGACTGGATGAGGTCGCGGCGCAGGGTGCGTGGAGACACGGCCACGCCGGGCAGCCCCACATCCGAGAGGCGGCGGTTGATGCCGCCGAGGCTGAGCCGGCGAGGGCTCACCACGAGCACGCGCTTGTTCTGCGACACGAGGGCGCCGATGGCGTTCACGATGGTCTGCGTCCCGCCGGTGCCGGGCAACGTCTTCACCACGAGGGAGTTGCCGCCCGAGATCTGGGCGATCACGTTCTCCTGCTCGGGGTCGGCGTCGAGAAGCAGTGTGTCGGTGGCCGGGGCACGGTGATCCTGCGGCGAGGGGTCGACGGGGTGGTACCCGTCCTGCACCGCGCGGCGCGAGGTGAGGTTGCCGGCGAGAGCGTCGAGCACCGGATGCGCCAGCTGGACGCTGTCGGCGAGCATGCTGCTCGCGACATCCGCGAACGACGACACCACGAGGCGCGGGTGCACCTGGAACCAGGCCAGGTGCGAGGTGAGGCTGCGCAGCCGGTCGATGACGGGCTGCGGCTTGAACACGCCGTTCTGCGCGGCGAGCGCCACGAGCGACTCACGGTCGACCGTGATCTGGAACTGCTCCTGCAGCACCCGGGCGAGCACCGGGTTCACGAACGGCAGGCCTCGCAGCTTGAGCTCGAAGTCGCGGCCGTAGCGACGCACGGAGATGGGCCGGAGCAGCACCGGGGCACGGAACTCCTCATCGGTGCCATCGGGCCGGGTGACGCGCCACTCGGCGAGGCCGATGGCGAGGTGCACGGAGTCGATGCCACGCACCGAGCGCAGCTCGACGCCCTTATCGGTGATGGCTCCCGCGGCGATGCGGGCATTGCGGAGCGCGAGCTCGTCGCGGATCAGGCTCGAGAGCAGGGTGGCGTTGCCCGTGATGAACTGGGCGAGACCACCGGGATGCGTGGTGCTGAGCTCGATGCGCGAGCGCGGCGAATCATCGAAATGGAGCAAGGGCGATGGCCCGCCGAGCGACGCGATCTCCTCGCGCCAGCGCTCGCGGGTGGGCTCCACCAGGCTCTCAGTCGTGAATACCTGGCCGACCGGGCCGCCATCGGCGGTCTGCCCGTTGCGGCCCCACACCGACTCCACGGAGTCGGCGGCAGACGTCGAATCGTCTGCTTCTCGTTTCTTATCGGCACGCCACACACCGCTACCGTACGTGCGCGAGGCCGGAAAGCCCGGCAATCGGTGGGGGTTTCGCGAAGATCCGCGGCGCGTCGTGGTGTGGTCGGGGGCCGGGTCGGGCTCTCAGTCGCCCGGTACGACCTCCGACGGGGTGCCACCCGTCACCCGGACGAGCTCGTCGAAGGTGGTGGCGTAGACGGTGTGCGCGTGGCCGGCGGCGGCCCAGATCTGCGGGTAGGCGGCGAGGGCCACGTCGACGATGGTGCGGAGGGGCGCGGGATGCCCGACCGGGGCCACCCCGCCGATCACCTGGCCCGTGGCATCCTTCACACGGCCGGCATCGGCGCGCGTGATGCGGCCGCCCAGCTGCTCGCCGAGCCACGCGGTGTCGACACGGTGGGAGCCGCTCGTGAGCACCAGAAGCGGTTCGCCGTCGAGCAGGAACACCAGCGAGTTGGCGATGGCACCTACCTCGATGCCGAGCGCCTCGGCGGCGAGCGCCGCCGTGCTCGCCGCATCGTCGAGCCAGACCACCTCGGCGGGCGCCCCCGCGGCTTCGAGGGCGGCGCGCACGCGCACGACGGCGGGATGATCACGATCGACGGCCATCCCCCGATGCTAGAGGATGCCCGAGGCCCGGAATAAACACGCCCTCCCGACCGCTGAGAACAAGACCATGACGCACCTCTCGGTTCTCGATCTGATCCCCGTCCGCACCAAGCAGAGTTCAGGTGACGCCGTGGCGGCGAGCCTGGCGCTCGCCCAGGCGGCCGACCGGCTCGGCTACACGCGTTTCTGGATGGCCGAGCATCACAACATGCCGGCGGTGGCCTCCACCTCGCCGTCGACG
The DNA here is from genome assembly GCF_004297105.1 of Herbiconiux sp. Lineage (GTDB taxonomy): Bacteria > Actinomycetota > Actinomycetes > Actinomycetales > Microbacteriaceae > Herbiconiux. The sequence continues at coordinate 38,284 of NZ_SCVE01000019.1, read as the reverse complement.
CTCATCGCGCACTTCGCGGCGCAGACGTCGCGCATCCGTGTCGGCTCGGGCGGCGTCATGCTGCCGAATCACGCCCCCCTGTCGATCGCGGAGCAGTTCGCACTGCTCGAGGCCATGCACCCGGGGCGCATCGACCTCGGGCTCGGCCGCGCGCCCGGTTCCGACCCCGTCACCGCCTACATGCTGCGCGGGCAGCGCGGCGAGGGTGGCGACCCCGCAGACACCTTCCCCACCGACGTCGAGACCGTGGCGGCGCTGCTCGGTTCCGACCGCGCGCCTGCTCCGGATGCCTTCGGGGCCGACGACCAGCCCGGCGTGGGGCTCAGCATCCGGGGCCGATCCTATGAATTGAAGGCCACGCCGCTGGTGCGTTCGGCACCTCAGGTGTGGTTGCTCGGGTCGAGCAACTTCAGCGCGACCCTGGCCGCCAAGCTCGGGCTGCCCTACGTGTTCGCCAACCACTTCGGGCAGCCGGGCATCGAGCAGGCACTCGAGATCTATCGTTCGGGCTTTCAGCCATCCGAGTCGCTGGCGGCGCCGAAGACCCTGCTCACCACGAACATCTCGGTGGCCGAGTCGGCCGACGAGGCACAGCTGGCGGCACTCCCCCAGCTCATCTCGATGGCCCGCCTCCGCACCGGCGGAACGCTGGCCGCTCAGCTCACCATCGAGGAGGCGCGCAGCACCGACCTCTCGCCCGTGGAGCAGGACTCGGTGCTCGAGCAGTCGCGGCGCTGGCTGATCGGCACGCCCGAATCGGTGGCGGAGCGTATCCGTCAGTTCACCACGCAGTACGGGGTCGACGAAGTGATGGTGTCGCCCGTCGCGGGCGCGTTCGAGGGGGACCCCATCGACGCTGTTCCGGCGCGGGTGCGATCACTCGAGCTGCTGGCCGCGCAGTTCCCCGAGCTCGCGGGCCACCTCACATCGACACTCGGGTAGAACGACTGTTCTAGGCTGAGGTCATGACGCTCGACACCGCCGCCGGCCAGACGCAGGTGCCGTCGGCGCGTCCATCGGAAGCGCGGGAGCGACTGCTGCGCGTGGCGTCGGAGCTCTTCTACCGCGAGGGCATCCACCGCACCGGCATGGATCGCATCCTCTCCGATGCCGGTGTCACCCGCGCCACGATGTACCGGCACTTCGTGGGCAAGGAGTCCCTCGTGGCCGCCTACCTGCGGCGGGAAGACGACGCCATCCGCACCGCGTTCACGGCCGCGATGACGCCGGATTCATCGCCCTCCGATCTCGTCGACCACCTGCTCGAGGCCATCGCCGACGACATCGCGCTCAACCACACCCGCGGCTGCCCGTTCATCAACGCCGCGGTGGAGTACCCGGATGCCACGGGCGAGGTGCGCCGCATCGTCGCCGAGCACCGCGCCTGGTTCCGCGACGCGGTGCACTCCGCCCTCGAAGCCTCAGGCGCGGCCGATCCCGCCGAAGACACCGAGGCGCTCGTGCTGCTGCGCGACGCGGCCCTCATCGGCGGCTACCTCGACGGGGCCACGGCGACCCGCGCCACGTTCCTCCGCACGGCCCGCCGCGCCCTCGAGCACTAGTCCTTTGCGCCACCCGCGCCGAACGGTATGAGAATCGTGGGGTCGATCGACACTCTGTCGACGCGAACCCCGAATCTCATACCGTTCGGAAGGGGACGCCGCTCAGAAGTGCGTGATGCCGTGAACCGGGGCCACCGGGCGTAGGAGCGTGCGCAGGCGCGATACGGCACCCGGAGCCACCTCGTGCAACTGACCCGCCGCCGCGAGAACGGCGGGGTCGACCCCGCCGAGGTAGAGCGTGCCGAGCACCCACACGTCGAGCTCGAGCTCGGCCTGCGACCGGTCGGCGGCCTCGACGACGGCGCGGCCGTCGGCCACCCGTAGGCGGAATGCACCCTGCGCGTAGCCCAGCGCATCCGTCACCGAGAGCACCACCTCGCCTGCCGCATCGGCGGTGTAGCCTCGCGCCTCGAACGCCGCGCGCACGTCGAGAACGCGCATCCACAGCCAGTCGACCACATCGCGCGTCTCGATCAGGCGGGGGTCGACGAGGGCCCAGCGCAGCGGGTCGTCGGCCGGCGCCGCGTCGTAGCGCACGCGTTCGATGAGGTCGACCGAGCCCAGGAACTCCCACAGGCCGAGGTAGGCCGCATCGGTCGTGGCCACGAGGTCGACCACCTCGAGCGTGTGCGGCCTCGTGTCCCAGCCGAGAAAGCGGTAGGAGACGTAGCCGTCGATCGCACCGCTCTCGTCGTAGTGGGCGGCGGCACGCACGGTGCGGTCTTCTTCGCCGTTCGGCCCGTCGAGCCCCGACACGCGCCCGGGGTACCTGTGGTGCCGGTCGACCGAACCGGGCCGCACGCGGTGGAAGCCCGCGAATACTTCGGGGCTCAGCGTGAGGAGGGTGGCCGGGTCGATGAGCTCGGTGTGACCGGATGCCGGAGTGAGCAGGCGGAACCGCTGGTCGGTGGTGACCGTGACCTCGTGCACGGTGGTGGCCGGCCCGAAGCCGAAGCGGCGGTAGATGGTGGCCTCGGTGACGGTGAGGGCGGCCACCGCATAGCCGGCCTCGTGCGCCGACCGGAGGTCGTCGGTCATCATGCGACGCAGGATGCCGTGCCGGCGGTGGGTGGGCCGCACCGTGATCGACGAGATGAGGTGCGCCGGCAGAGGCACTGCGCCGCCGACGTTGATGCTGCGCTCGAAGCTCGCGAACGTGGCGACCGGCACATCCGCGCCGAGCGCCGACGGCCGAGGAGAGGTGGTGTAGACCGCCGTCAGCTGCTGATGGTCGTTGGCCAGGTTCGTGGCCGACCGATCGAGCGAGGCGTCGCCGAGCCGGGAGTCGTGAAACCCCTGCGCATCGGCCTGAAGCCAGGCGCGGGTGGCATCGTGCTGGTCTTCGCCGGGCGCCCGTGCCGGGAAGGTGCGGAAGACGTAGTCGTCGGTGGTGCTCATACCCCCAACGCTACGCGAGACCGGCGACGTCATCGGTCGCGATCGGCGGCTTCGCGCTCCGCGGCCTCGCGCTGCCGGCGCGCCTTCGAGACCCATCCGGCCACCGAGCCCACGGGCACCCGCAGTGCGTGAGCCACCCGGTCGATCGGCTTGCCGGCGTCGAGCACGGCAGCGACGGCCAGCTCCTCGACGGAGGCGAAGCGCCCGAACGCAGGCTCGGCAGACGATGACGTCGAGGCGGCACCTGGCCCCGAGCTGCTCTGCGGGGCGCGCGCGTCGATGGGTCTCTGCGACTTCACGGGCATGGCGCGCACCACGGAAGGCGGCGCGGGTGCCGCGGCCGCACGTGTCACCGAGGCCGCGCGCGCCGGCTTCGGCGCGGGCGAACGCTTCGGCGCAGGCGCAGGCGCAGGCAGGGGCGAGGGCGCAGCCGCGGATGCGGGCACCTCCCCCTCGGCGACGCCCGCGACATCCGGGGCAGCCATCCCCCGCGCCCCCTCGTAGCTCGCCTTCTCGGCCGCCGCCACGGCGATCGTGGCCGACTCCACGAGCTCACGGATCTTGCGCTGGCGCCGAACCCGGTAGAACACGAAGGCGATGCCCACGATGGGGATGATCAGCAGCAGCCCCCAGAGCAGAGCGAGCGGATGCGCCTCGATCCACACGAGGACCTCCCACCGCTCCGTCCATCCCGAGTCGTCATTGTCGGCCCGCACCACGTCATCGGCGCCGTTGCTCAGCGCGATCGCGTTCGGGCCCTCACCCGAGATCGTGTTGCCGGCGACCCGCGCCGAGGACAGGGCGCCATCGAAGACGATGCCGTTGCCCGGGGTCACCGCCACCGTGTTGCCGGTGATCTCGGCCTGCGAGTCGCGGAGAAGGAATCCCACGGTCTTCTGATCGACGGTGTTGCCGCGGAGTTCCACCTGGCTGGTACCGATCACCGAGATCGCCCCCGAGCCGTTGTCCCCGATGGTGGAGTCGGCCACGGTGAGTCCCCAGGAGTTGTCGACGGAGAAGCCGGAGGAGTTGGCCGCATCCGCTCGGGGGGCGCCGTCGAACCGGAGACCGTAGCCGCCGTTGCGCGAGAGCGTGGCGCCCGTGACCGTGAGGTCGTCGCTGCCCTTGCGCACGTCGATGCCGTTGGTGGCCGAACCGACCACGCTCGTGTCGGTGATCGTGGTGCCGATGACACCGTCGCCGAGCTCGATGCCCTCCTCGAGGGAGTCACGGATGGAGGTGCCCGTGATCGCCACCTTCTCCGCGGCGTCGAGGTACAGACCGATGTGCATCCCCGAGAACGTCGTGGAGTCGATCGTGCCGGTCGAGAGGAGGATGCTGGAACCGGTGAGCGCGAACCCACCCGTGCGCCCGCTCCAGAAGCCGAGGTCGCTGAAGTCGGTGTGGCTCGTCGTGACCGTTCCCTCGTGGATACGCACGTACGCGCGGCCGTCGGTCACATCGGTGTCGGCCGCATCCGCCGCCGTGTCCCACGACGTGATCGTGAGCGGCGCCTCCGCGGTGCCCGCGAACGAGATCGCACCACCCCACGCCACGAGTGGTGTGTATCCGGATGCCCCACTCGAGAGCCGCAGTGTCACCCCGGGGGCGTTCAGATCGAGGGTGGAGCCGCTGCTCACGAACACCGTCTTGGTCATCAGGTAGGTCGTGTCGTCGAGCTGCCGCACCGCTCCGTTCGCCACGAGGTCGGCCAGGGTCCACGGGCGATCGAGCCCGGCGAGCACGAATACCTTGTCGGTCGAGCCGGTGTCGATCCCGAGGCCTCGGGCGATCAACGACCAGCGCGCATCGTTCGCGGCGACGAGATCACTCTGGTGCTTCGCATCCGCGTCGACCGGATAGGGGGCGAGCGTCGATGAGGGCCGGGCGGCCGACTCGTTCCCGTTCATGGTCGCGATGTACTGCTCGTCGCCCGAGATCGGTTCGGCCGTCGGGGTGGGGCTCGGCGTGGCGGCGGGCGTCGCGGCGGGCCCACTCGCACCTGGGGAGGGGATCGCCGTCGCCGCCCCGCCGAGAACCCCCGCGGCGACCTGGTTCACAAAGCCACTCACCCGGGCCGGGATCCCGTTCGCCACCACGATCGTGGCAGCGATGCCGCCCAGGATCACGACGGCGACGACGACGCGCACGAGCGCCCGGCGCCCCCGGCCCACCGTGTCGCCGCGCTCCTCAGCCGTGAGCCCGACGACGGGCCTCGTACCAGGTGCAGGGGCCGATTCGGGCATCACCGCGGCGGTCGCTTCAGGAACGGCCGACGGGGTCTCCCCACCGGGCGCCGCGGGCTCCCCGGGCTCAGAGGGCACCGCGGACTCCCCGGGCTCAGAGGGCACCGCGGTCTCCCCGTCGGTCCCCGTCATGCCTCGGTCACCGTGCGCAGGGTCGACTCGGTCTGCCCCTCGCCACCGATCGAATCGGCCGACCGCGTCAGCCAGCCCTGCGTGTTCATGGTGAAGAGCGCGAACAGCTTGATCGGCAACGCCACCAACGCGATGATCCCCGTCACGAGCGGCAGGAGAACGATGTCCTCGGGGCGACGCCAGAGATGCGAGACGCCCCGGATGCCGCGCCCCACCATCGCCCACAGGATCGCGATGCCGAAGGCGAGCGCCGGAAAAGGCGCGGTGAGCGCGTGGAAGACGTAGAACAGCGCGATCAGCATGCTCACGGGCGTGAAGAGGATCTGCATCACGGTCAGCTGCGAGATGAACGGCACCCGGAAGATCCAGCCCCGCCGGATGGCCGTCAGATAGCACCGGTACGAGTTGCGGCTCCACCGCACGCGCTGCTTCACGAATGCCCGGAAGGTGTCGGGGAACATCGAGAGCGCCCGCGCCGAGTCCTGGTGGGTCACCCGGTAGCCCTCGGAGAGCACGAGCCAGGTGAGCCGGCCGTCGTCACCGGCCACGCACTCCTTGCCCATGAAGATCTCGTGCTCGAGGTCGGGGAGCTTCGGCAGGATCACCTCGCGGCGATAGGCACTCGTGCGTCCCGAGGCGCAGATCACCCCGCCGAACCGCCCCATCGCGGGGGCGTAGTCGAAGTAGCGCTGGTCGATGATCCAGTCGGCCACGCGGCGCCACACGCTCGTCTTCGGCAGATACACGTTCTGACGGGTGCTGACGGCGCCGACGGCTGCATCGATGAACGGCATCTGGATGGCGTCGAGCATCCCGTCCTCCCACGCCGTGTCGGAGTCCACGAGGATGACGAGTTCGGTGTCGACCGAGCGGATGCCCACGCCGAGTGCCGAGCGCTTGCCGTGGTGCTTGAACATCATCACGTCGACGCGGGGCAGCTTCAGCGCCTCGATCCGCTGCTGGGCCTCGACATCCGCCACGTCGAGCACGATCACGATGCGTGACGGATTCTGCACCCGCCAGGTGTCGAGGCAGCGGAGCAGCACATCCGGATCCTCGTGGTACGACGGCACCACCACGGTGGTCGTGGTGCGGTACTCGTTCACAACCGGCTTCGTGCTGGCCGAGATGAGTTTGCGGATCAACCAGAAGCTCCACGAGACCACGCCGAACACGCCGAACGGCACCAGCCACACGAGGGTGCGGCCGAGGTCGTCGAAGAAGGCGGAAAGGTCGCTGGGCATCGGGGTTGCCGCCAGCCTTTCGTGGGTCAGCAGAGAAGAGGGGTCCGGAGCTGTTGTCAGTGTAGTGAGCGCGACATATACCTCACGATGCATGCGCTACCCCCAGTTCAGGGCTGGCCGTGGCGCATGGGAGCCCTTTGTATGCTGGGGTCATGATGGCCTGGCGAACGGCGACCGGGCGTACCGCCGCAGTGCTGCTGACGGCCGTTCTCCTGATCTCCCTCTCTGCCTGTTCGCCCGACGCCGAACCGGCCATCGAGTTCGTCCAGCCGCCATCCTGCCCCGCGGGTCAGGGGGTCACCTCCGCCGGAGAGCTCTCGGCCGCCCTTTCCTCGGCCGAGCCGGGCGCGGTGATCGTGCTCGCCGATGCGACCTATTCCGGCGAATTCACCATCACGAGGAGCGGCACCGCCGACGCGCCGATCACCCTGTGCGCCGGCCCGGGCGCCGTTCTCGACGGCGGCTCGACCGATCACGGCTACACGTTGCACCTCGACGGCGCCTCCTTCTGGGTTATCGACGGGCTCACCGTCTCCGGCGGCCAGAAGGGCGTGATGCTCGACCGCTCGTCGAACAACCAGCTCACCGGCCTCTCCATCTCCGGCACGGGAGACGAGGGCCTGCACCTGCGCGCCGGCAGCAGCGACAATCTCGTCGAAGGCAGCACCATCTCCGGCACGGGCCTCCGCTCCCCCGAGTTCGGCGAGGGCATCTACGTCGGCACGGCGGAGTCGAACTGGTGCGACATCAGCGACTGCGCTCCGGATGCGAGCGACCGCAATCGCCTCCTGGGCAACTCCATCTCGGCCACCCCCGCCGAGAGCATCGACGTCAAGGAGGGCACGACGGGCGGGGAGATCCGCGACAACCGGGTCGATGGCGCGGGCACCACCGCCGTCGATTCGCTCCTCGACGTCAAAGGCTCCGAGTGGCTGGTGACCGGCAACACGGGCACCGCAGCACCGATCGACGGCGCCCAGGTGCACGTCATCCTCGCGGGATGGGGTGCCGGCAACCGCTTCTCGGCCAATACGTTCGCGGTCGCATCCGACGGCTACGCGGTGCTGCTCGAGGGGGCGGCGCGCTCCGCCGGCAATGTGGTGGAGTGCGACAACGTCGCCACCGTGAGCGGCGCCCCCGTGCCGGCGTTCACCACCAACGGCACCTGCCGGACCGCGGGTTAAAGAGTGGTGGAGAGGGCCGAAGCCCTCCCCACGAAGAAGCATATCAAGCCCACCGGCCCGAGGGCCAATCGACGGAACGCGGTCAGCGCGACAGCAGCCCGGCGCGTTCCGGATGCTCGTCGAACCACTTCCCCACGTACCAGCACATCGGCACGATGCGGTAGTCGGTGGTCGACTCCACGTCGTCGACCGCGTACGTCACGATCTCGCCGGCGTACCCGTGGCCCCGCTGCTTGGGGTCGGTGAACGTGTGGGTGAACGAGATGTGGCCGTCGTTCACGACGTAGTCGACGGCGCTCACCATCGCGCCATCGACCCGGAGGGAATAGCGGTGCTGCGCCTCATCGTGCAGGAATTCGCGTGCCATGCTGCAAGATTACGCCTCATCCGGCGGGTGTCGCTCGGCGGAGCGAACCCCTAGTCTCAAGCCATGAGCACGCCTCGCACGCCGCAGAACCCGTTTCACGCGCACGCCGATCTCACCCGGCAGAATCAGCTGAACCCCCTGTTCGCACGGGAGGGCGAAGCCACCGATTTCCCGCTCGGAGTGCTGCCCGACGGCGAGTCGCTGCCCGAGACGGCCTACCAGATCGTGCACGACGAGGCGATGCTCGACGGCAACTCCCGTCTCAACCTCGCCACGTTCGTCGGCACCTGGATGGATTCGCATGCGAACCGCATCTACGCCGAGACCGCCGACAAGAACATGGTCGACAAAGACGAGTACCCACAGACCGCGGCCATCGAGACCCGCTGCTGGACCATGCTCGCCGGTCTCTGGAATGCTCCGGATGCGTCGAAGGCCATCGGCACCTCCACCATCGGCTCGTCCGAGGCCTGCATGCTCGGCGGCCTCGCCCTGAAACGGCGCTGGCAGCACGCGCGCAAGGCGGCGGGGCTCTCGACCGAGAAGCCGAACCTCGTGCTGTCGAGCGCGGTGCAGGTGTGCTGGGAGAAGTTCTGCAACTACTGGGACGTCGAGCCGCGCTACATTCCCATCTCGCTCGAGCACAAGGTGCTCGACGGCCACGACCTCGAGAACTACGTCGACGAGAACACCATCGGCGTCGTGGCCATCATGGGCGTCACCTACACCGGCATGTACGAGCCGGTGGCCGAGATCGCCGCCGCGCTCGACCGCATCCAGGAGACGACGGGGCTCGACATCCCGATCCACGTCGACGGCGCATCCGGTGGCATGATCGCCCCGTTCCTGCAGCCCGATCTGGCGTGGGACTTCCGCGTCGAGCGCGTGGCCTCGATCAGCACGTCGGCGCACAAGTACGGCCTCGTCTACCCCGGGCTGGGCTGGGTGATCTGGCGCACGGTCGACGACCTGCCGTCCGACCTCGTGTTCGACGTCACCTACCTCGGCGGTCACATGCCGAGCTTCGCGCTCAACTTCTCGCGGCCGGGCGCCCAGGTGCTGCTCCAGTACTACCTCTTTCTGCGGCTCGGCTTCGACGGCTACTACAAGGTGCAGAAGGCGTCGCAGGACGTCGCGGTGTACCTCGCCGGCGAGATCGCCACGATGCCGGCGTTCGACCTCTGGAACGACGGCACCGACATCCCCGTCTTCGCCTGGCAGCTCACCGCGGGCTACACCGACACGTGGAACCTGTACCACCTCTCCGAGCGGTTGCGCCTGAAAGGCTGGCTCATCCCGGCCTACCCGATGCCGGCCGATCTCGACGAGATCGTGGTGCAGCGCATCGTGGTGCGCAACGGGCTGAGTCGCAACCTGGCCGAGAGCCTCATGACCGACATCCGTGACGCCGTGGCTTACCTCGACGCACTAGACGCACCCATGCCCACCGAGGGCATGACGCACGCGTTCACGCACTGAGCTCTCGCTGCGACGTACGCTGGCGGTATGGCGACCGAGGAGAGCGAACGGATGCGGCGGGCCGCCGAGCAGGAGAAGCGCGCCCTCGACGCACTCGCCTCCATCCACGCGGGCGCCCATCTCGGCGAGGAGACCCTCGCGCTCTCGAACGAATTCACCGACCACCACACGGCCCGCTTCCGCGCCTGGTTCCGCGCTCTCTTCACCCGCCCTTCCTAAATCTGCCAGGGTAACCGCCACGAAACGGCGGCGGCATTCCCTCTCCTCCCCGGCGTCAGGAGATCACGAGTGGCAGGGCTCGCAGCCCACTGAAGAGGTCGTCGACAATGTCGCGCGAGTTCTTCACGCTTTCCGGCAGACCCTCGACCGCCGACTCGAATGCCTCGAAGATCCCTTCGCGGGTCGCTGCAACGATATCCGCCGCTTCATCTCCGACTCCGAACTGTTTGCCGGCTTTCGAGAGCATCTCGGCACCGATCCGCGCGAATGCATACTCGCCGTTGACACTCATCGCGCTGTCGATCCCGGCTTCGCCATTCCAGTATGGCGCAGAGGTGACGAGGTCGTACAAAGGTGCCAGCCGGACGGACTCTCCGTCTAACATCAGTGAGTAGTTCTTGGCATGAGCGTCAGTGCACCCAGCCACGACGTTGAAGACGAACGCCTGATAGAACGCACGACCGGCTTCGCGCCTGTCTCGCTCGAGAGGGAGTGACCTGATCAGGCCCGCGATCACCGCCAGTCCCGGACCGCCGTCGCGATGCTGGTATTTCTTGTCAGGCGGCACGCTGAGTGCCTGGCAGAGATCCTCCTGGTGGAGCCGTCGCCATTCACCGTCGACAACGCGGCGGTCATATCTCTCCGAGACGAAGACATCGACGCCGTCGATGGTCTCGAGATCCGACTTGGCGACCTGACTTCCCAGGACTCGGGCCGCCTGCATCGTCACCTGTTCGACGACGTCGATGCGCCGAACGGTTCCCGCGACGGGTTTCAGGATGTGCGTCGTCGGTGTGGCATCCTGAGGAACGTTCCATCCACCTGTCACGTCCTTGTGCAGCGCGATCTTGGGCTGAGCGCCAGCAAGGCTGAAGTGACCCACGGAATCGTAGTAGGGCACACCCTCCGAGTACTCCGACATCACGTGCCGCAACATCCGTCCGACCTCGGCGTCGTCGACAGGTCGAATATCGGAGCGCGACAAGGTGGCATCCGTCGAAGTCCCCTGCTCGACGACGATCTGCACGGCCCCCGCAACGTCTGATCCGATGTGGGAGAGAAGCGCGACCGGACTCTTCGCAGAGACCGAATACCGTCGAGCGATTGCGGTCAGAGCATCCTCACTGTCGGGCAGCAGACCCTGTAGGTAGGGAAGGATCGCGCGCTTCTTGTGAGTCGACGCGGCGAGCGGCATCGACAGCGAAAGAGGCGTTCTCTGCGTTCGGCGATAGCTTTCGTCGTAGTGAAACGTGATGTTCCCAGTAGAGGTCTGCGTCACGACGCCACATTCGACGCCATCGAGGTAGATCTCGAGGTCGCTCACCAGCGCACCTCGCCGGTCTCTCGGTCGCGGAGAGCCATCTCGAGACCGAACGCCTGGAAGACATCGAAGAGCTTCGAGGCCTCGACCGTCGGCTTGCCGCTCTCCAAGTCCGCGATGAATGATCGCGATACTCTGGCCCGCTGTGCCAGGTCTGCCTGTGTCCAGCGTTTCTCTTCTCGCAGCTCACGGATGACCGCCGCCGCTTCTCGAACCGTGAGCATCCTTCTCCCCGCCTGTAGCCGCTCGGCGACATCATCACTTGACGCCGTACGGCTACATTAGCACCTGTCGCCGTTCGGCGACAGGATGCGGGCGCTCACGCGGCCGGGCAGGCGGAACATGTAGCGGAGGTGGGTGCGGTCCATGAGCCAGAACACCGCCAGCGAGGCGGCCACCACCACGACCGTGCCGAACACGGGGCCGAAGTAGCGCACCACGGGGATCTCGTAGAGCTCGGGAACAATCGGCAGCAGGAAGAGCAGCCAGATCACCGGGAGCTGGAGGATGTAGATGGGCAGCGTGCGGCGCCCCACCTTCGCCAGCACACGGGTCACTGCGGGGATGCGGCTGAGGACCGTGCACACCACGATCGCCAGGGTGACGGCCGCCGAATCGCGAACCAGCCGCGCCGAGGTCTCGAACACGGTGCCTTCTTCGGTGAGCTGCCAGAGCAGCTGGAACAGCACGAACGCACCGAGGGTGCCGACGAGCTTGGTGGGGATGCGCCCGGCCGAGAACCACACGAGCAGAGCCGGCAGGTAGACACCGGCGGCGAAGAACACCGCGAAGTAGATCATGTGCAGCCACTGCTCTTCGGCGTGCTCGGCCGGCACGAAGCCCGACAGCACGGCGAGGGCGGCGAAGCATCCGAGAACCACCATCGGCGGAAAGCGCTGCAGCGAGGTGATCACCACCACGTACAGGGCCAGAGCGAACACGAACCACAGAGTGGTGTCGGGCATCGCGAGCTGGCGCAGGAAGTCGGCCGTGGACTCGATCTGGAAGGGCAGCTCGGTCGCCGCCACCACGGCCGACATCACCCCGAACACGCACAGCCACACGAGGTAGATCCAGTACGAGGATGCGACCCGCAGCACGTTCCGGCGGTCGCCCCACCCGCCCCGCACCCGCCTCGAGACGAGCAGCCCCGAGATGGTGAAGAGCAGAGGCAACCGGAAGGGCCCGAAGAACTCTGTGAACTGCCGCCAGGCATCCGTGCCCGCGGTCGGCGGCGTGAGCGGGTCGTACACGAAGATGCGCACGTGCAGCATCACCACGGCGATCACGCAGGCGCCCCGCGCCACGTCGAGCCAGATCGCGCGTCTCGCCGGGGCGGCGACCGCGGGACGGGTGCCCGTCTCGCTGTCCACCGCACTCGTCGTATCCAGAATCAGTCCCCGTCTCGTCGGCCGAGGCATCCGCCGACCCGCTGCTCAAGCACATCACATCCGGCGCGAACCCACCAATTGGCGCCGGATGCGGCTCGACGATGCGCAACCTCGCTCAGCACGTGGGCCGAGCGAGGTTGCGAGACGTCGTGCGGGTTCAGAGCAGGATCTGCATCGGGTTCTCGACGAGCTCGGCGAGGCGGGCCAGCCACTTCGCTGCGACCACACCGTCCACAGGCCGGTGATCGACCGAAAGGGTCACGGTGATCACATCGCCGGCGACGAGTGAACCATCCTCACGCACCACCGGCTGTCTCCGTGCCGCGCCGATGGCCAGGATCCCGGCCTGCGGAGGGTTGATGATCGCCGCGAACTCATCCACGCCGAACATGCCGAGGTTGGTGATCGAGAGGGTGCCCCCCTCGAGTTCCGACTGCTGCAATCGCCCCTCGTTGGCTCGGCCGACCGCATCCTTGATCTTCGACGACAGACTGGTCAACGAAAGACCTTCGATGCCACGGATCGTCGGGGTCACCAGTCCTCGATCGCTCGCGACCGCGACCGAGATGTCGGCCGTCGCGAAGCCCACAACGGCGTCCTCCGTCCAGATCACGTTCATCTCCGGCACGTCGACCAGCGCCAGGCCGGCGGCCTTCACGAAGAAGTCGTTGACGGAGAGCCGTATTGCAGACTGCTGGTTCAGCTGGGAACGGAGCGCCAGCAAGGCGCTCACATCCAACTGGCGCGTCAGATAGAAGTGCGGCGCGGTGCGCTTGCTTTCCTGGAGCCGCGTCGCGATGAGCCTCCGGAGCTTCGAGTGCGGGGTGGCAGTCCCCCCGGCGGGTACGGCCGCCGGAACGACCGGAACCGGAACCGGAACCGCGGCGGGTGAGACCGCCTCGGCTGCCGCCGGGACAGGAGTAGCGGGCGAGGCCTGCGCCGGCACTGCCGCCTTCACGTCGTCGCGCACGATGCGCCCGCCGGGTCCGGAGCCCCTGAGCGACACGATGTCGACACCCAACTCCTTCGCCAGCCGCCGGGCGAGTGGGCTGGCGAACAGCCGCTCCCCCGCGCGCGGTGCGGATGTGCCTTCCGACGTGGCCGACGTCGGCTCGGTGCTCGAGGCTGGGATCGCCGTCGGTTCGCTCGCCGCAGCGACGGGGGGCGCTTCTACCGGCACCACTCCCGGAACCGTCTCGGCCGACTCCACGGAAGGTAGCGCACTCGCACCACCGCCGCTGTCGCCTGTGGCCACGGCCTCCGCGACCTCCGAGCGCGGGCTCAGCGTCGGGTCCGCGCCACCGTTCAGCTGGGCCACGAGCTCGTCGCCGGCGCTGGCCGGCTCCCCCGGAGACAGCAGCACCGCGATCGGATCACCGACCGGCACCATCGAGCCGGACTCGACGAGCAGGGCGTGGATGATCGACTCCTCGTCGACCTCGATGTCGACGACGGCCTTCTCGGTCTCGACTGATGCGACGGAGTCGCCGGCGGCCAGTGTGGCGCCGGCCTCGACGAGCCATCCCTCGAGCGAAGCCTCATCAGAATCGGCGGAGACGCCAGGCATCCTCAGTAGACGTGCCATGTCAGAAGTTCCTTTCCTTCAGCACTCGGCGCTCAGACGATTCCGACGAGCGCGGCGACGATGTCGTCGGCGCTCGCGAGAGCGGCCTTTTCGAGCACCTTGGAGATGCTGGGCGAGGACTCGGAACCGGTCACCCGGGTGACAGGAGCGTCGAGATAGTCGAAATAGCGCCGCTGGATCTCGTCGGCCAGCCATCCGCCATAGGAGGTCCCGGCCGAGCCCTGCTCCACGATCACCACGCGGTTGGTCTTCTTGATCGACTCGCCGACGGTCGCCCAGTCCAGGCTCGCCTTGTCGAGCCACCGCAGATCGATGACCTCGCCATCGACGTTCGCGGCCTCGACGGCATCGAGCGAGCGCTGCACCATGGCCAGGTAGCTGATCACGGTGACATCGGAGCCTTCTCGGCGCACCTCGGCTTCACCGAACGGCAGACAGAAATCGAGGTCTTTGGGAGCCTGGCCCACGGCCTTGTAGAGGTCGGCGTCGTGTTCGAGCACGGCGATCGGGTCCTTCAGCTTCATCGCGGTATTGATCAGGCCCACGTAGTCGAGCGGTGTCGACGGCGCGATGATGCGCCAGCCCACACTGGTGGCGAGAATGCCGGCAGGGTCCATCGAGTGCTGCGATCCGTACCCGGTATTGGTGCCGATCTTGATCCGCAGCAGCAACGGCATGTCGTGCTCGCCGCCGAACATGTGGCGCGCCTTGCCGATCTGATTGAAGAGCTGATCTGCCGCCACCCAGAGGAAGTCGGCGTACATCAGCTCGACCACCGGGTAGTAGCGACCGTCGAGGGCGAGCCCTCCGCCGAAGCCCGTGAACGCGGCCTCGGAGATCGGGGTGCCGAGCGTGCGATCGGGAAAGTCGTCGGCCAACCCCTTGGTGGCTCCACGCGAACCGCCGTTCAGACGATGTACGTCCTCGCCCAGTACCACGATCGACGGATCCTGCTCCATTCGGCGATGCATCACATCCGCGACCACATCGACGAACTTCTTCTCGACCAGGTCGTCGGCGGTGAAGTCGCTCACGCGCTTGACGGTCGCACCTTCGAGAGACGGGATCTCGCCTCGGATGCCCACGTTGATGAACTCCGGGCTCGGCCACAACTGCTCCTGGATCCGGAGCTGTCCGGGCTTGCCATTCGGGTCCTGCTCGACGACCGTCGTGCCGATCTCCTGCATGATGGCCTTGCACCGGGCGCGCAGTGCCTTCGCGTCGTCTGAGGCGAGGATGCCGCGGCGCACGAGGTGCTGCTCCACGAGCGCGATCGGGTCGCGGTCGCGCCAGCCTTTCTCCTCGTCCTTGCTGCGGTAGCCGAAGGCGCTCCCCGGGAACGGACCGTTCTGATGGAAGTACCGATAGGTGTCGGCCTCGATGATGGTGGGGCCGCCGCCGTCGCGCATGTAGTCGACCGCCGCCTTGGTGGCGAGATACACCGCGAGGGTGTCTTGCCCGTCGACCCGCCAGGACGGGATGCCGAACCCCAGTCCGCGACCGGAGAGGCGCGCCTCGCCGGTCGCCTCCTGCACACTGGTCGACACCGCGTACTGGTTGTTCTCCACGAAGAAGCAGGTGGGCACCGTCCAGGCCGCGGCGAGATTGAAGCTCTCGAGAACCGAACCGATGTTCATCGCGCCGTCACCGAAGTAGGAGAAGGCGACATTGTCGGTCTTGGCGTGACGGTCGGCCCAGCCGAACCCCACGGCGAACGGCACGGCACCACCGACGATGGCATTGGTGCCCATGGCGCCCGCCTCCGTCCACTGCAGGTGCATCGAGCCACCTCGACCGTTGCAGTAGCCGTCGGCGAGGCCCGCGATCTCGCTGAGTGTGCGGTAGAGCACCTCACGCACTGCCGGCGAGAACTCCGCCGTGGCGTCGAATCCATCCGGCTGGATGTGGCCGAGCGCCTTGGCGATGAACTGGTGGTGGCCTCGGTGCGAGCCATTGATCTGGTCGGCGCTGACGAGCGGGAGGATCGATCCGACGGCGCCACCCTCCTGGCCGATCGACGAGTGCGCGGGACCGTTGATGAGCTTCTGTCCGGCGAGTTCGAGCACGTATTCCTCGAACGCTCGAATGAGATTGAGTTGCACGAGCATGGTCTGCAGCAGGGCAGGGTCTGCAGCGTCCCAGTCGGACTTCGTGGTGCGAAGCTCGACCCACTGGGCCGCAGGCTTCAGTCGTGTGGTGGTTGCCATGAATCCTCATCCTTGATGAATCCGCCGCAGGGAGTGCGGAGTTGACTGTCGGCCTCGTCGCCGAAGGCGTCCGGTATGCTTGAGCGAAGCACAACTATTGCGTCGCGCATCAATCAGGCTACCGTACAACTCTATACATGTACACATCGCCAATGCGAGAGCGTGGGCAGGATTCGGCAAATCGGTCCGAGCGTGCTGGTCTCATGTAAGGAGATTCCGACGGTGACAGAGACTTCGAGGGCCACGATGGGCGGGTCTGCGGGCCCGGAAACACTCGATCGCAACTCTGCGATACCGCTCTACGTGCAACTCACCGACCTCATCCGCGAGAAGATCACGGGTGGCGAATGGGTACCCGATCAGAAGATCCCGTCGGAGAACGACTTCAACACGCTCTTCGGCATCAGCCGCATGACCGCACGCCAGGTCTTGGCCCGTCTCGTCGATGAAGGCCTGCTGTTCCGCGTGCAGGGCAAGGGCACCTTCGTCTCACATCGCAAGATCAGCACCCGCTCTCCCAGCTACATGGGCATTCGTGAGCAGCTCGAGCAGCAGGGCTACGCCACGAAGACCGAGATCCTGAGTGAAGCGCTGGTGGAGGCCGACGGCCGGGTCGCGCGCGAGCTCTCGCTCACCGAGGGCACGCCCGTCTATGCCATCCGGCGACTGCGCCGGGTCGACGACACCCCCATCAGCCTGCACGAGTCCTACGTGCCCGAGTCGCTCGCGCCGGGCATCATCGATCGCGATCTGGCCACCCAGCAGCTGTGCACGGTGCTCGAACTCGACTACAGCCTGCAGATGGCGAAGGTCACCGAGACTCTGGAGACCTCGTCCGCAACGAAGGTCGAGGCCAAGCTCTTCGGCAACAGGGTCGGTACGCCATTGCTGCTGCTCGAGCAGCGCATCTCCTCGGCCTCGGGGCTGCCGTTCGAGTTCTCACGGATCCACTTCCGTGGAGACATGATCCGCCTCGAGTTCCACTACGACCTCTGAGGCGACCGGGACCACGCCGCACCCCGAGTCAGCCGCGGGCCACGACCTCGGCCTCGGCCTCGATGACCTTTTCCAGACCGTCGAGGTCGATGAAGCCATCGGCATTGCGCACGTCGAGGCCGGCGAGCAGCTTCGAGGGTGAACCGGCGTCGCCGAGCGAATCGACCACCACGGTCGCGTCAGGAAAGTCGTCATCCCCGGTGAAGTGGCTCACCGTCACGACGTGGGCCATCCCGGCGGCGGCGGCAGCAGCAGCACCCGACTGCGAATCCTCTACCACGACGACCTCGTCGATCGACCGTCCGAGGGAGGCGGCTGCCAGCAGATAGATGTCCGGTGCCGGCTTCTTGGCAGGCACCACGTCGCCGGCGAACACGCCCGCCATCCGCTCGCGCTGCTCGGGCCCGATCACCGATGCCAGAACGGCCTCCACACTCTTCTGCGCCGATGTGGAGGCACACGCCACCTGCCAGCCCGCATCCAGTGCTTCGCCGATGATGCGGGCGATCCCGGTACGGCCCGGCAGGGTCCCCGAGTCGACGAGGTCGACATAGATCGCCGACTTGAGCTTGTGTGCCGCGAGGATCTTCTCGTCCAGCTCGTCGCCCGAGCCGAGGTCGATCTCCGGATGCGCGGCGAGGTACGCCTTCAGACGTTCTTTGCCGCCTCCGATGCGCAGCAGCGGTCCGTACTCCTCGGCCGTCCAGCGGAACGGGAATCCGAGCTGCTCGAATGTGCGGTTGAAGGCCACGAGATGGCCGTCGAGCTCCGTCTCGGCGAGAACGCCGTCGCAGTCGAGAAGCAAGGCCCGGGGGGCGGCGCTCATGCGGACTCCCCCGCTCGGCCGGCAGAGCCGAACAGCTGGATGTTCTCCTGAACCGTGGCCCGTACAGCTCCGCCGATCTGGTCGAAGAGCTTCACGGGCTCCCACTTGCCCGCCCTCTCCGCCTCGGCGAGGTGGTCGCGGGCGGAGTGCATGTAGGCAAGCTTCAGAGCGGTCGAGATATTGATCTTCGACACACCGGCGGAGATGAACGCGCTGAAGTCCTCCGCTGAGAGGCCGGTGCCGCCGTGCAGCACGATAGGGACGTCGGTGAGAGCGGCGAGCGCTTTGACACGATCGACCAAGAGCACGGGTGAGGCCTTGTACAAACCGTGGGCCGTGCCGAGCGCCGGCGCGATGAGGTCCGTTCCCGTCTCCAGAGCCACTCCCACGAGCTGCTCGTCGGAGTAGAAGTGCACGTTCGGATCATCCGATCCGACACCGTCCTCTACTCCCACGATGTTCTCGATCTCGCTCTCCACGTCGACACCAGCCGCGTGCGCCTCGGCCACGACCTCCGCGGTCTCGCCCCGAGCCACCTCGAATGCACGATCGGAGGCGTCGAAGAGAACCGACGACCAGCCGTGCGCGATCACCTCGGTGATCACCGATCGGTCGGGACAGTGGTCGAGGTGGAGCGCCACGGGAACCGATGCGGCCTCGGCAGCCGATCGCGCCACCGCAGCGAGCACGGGGGCCCCGAAGTACTTGACCGTCTTCACCGACGTCTGCAAGATGATCGGTGAACCCGCGGCGTCGGCAGCTTCGACCGCCGCAGCGATGGAGATGCTGTCGACGATGTTGACGGCCGGAACCGCGTAGCCTCCCGCCCGGGCGGCGAGCGCGAGCTTCTTCGTGCTGGCGAAAGTCATGCAGGTATTCCCTCCTCGAGGATCGTGCAGCGTTGCACGGATCGTCTACCAATATAACAAGTATAGGCAACTCTATACATCTAGTTACAACCCACCTCCGACATCGGCGGCTCGCGCGAAGACCCGGTCGAAGAGCTCGTCGTTCCAGCACCCTCTCAGCACGAGCAGGTCGGCGAGGCTCATGCGGTCTCTCATGAACGGCAGGGCCGCGAGCGCCCAACGAGCGCGCTCGGGTGAGACCGCCGGCGTCAGAGCCAAGAAGGTGCGAGGAGCCCCCCAGAGCGCGAGCGCCGCCGCCGGCTCGGCAGGGTCTCCTGCCAGCTCGTCGAGCCGTGCACGATGGCGGTCGCGCTCCGCGAAGAACGCACGCACCGCCGGCTGCTCATCGTTCCATCGCCCCATCTTCTTCTGCACCGCGCTCCAGCATTCCTCGCCGAGCACACCAGACGGATCGCAGCTCGCCCAGGTGGCGAGGACGCGCTCACGCAGACCTTCTGGTACCGCGAAGTCAGCGGGATCCGCGTCGAGGATCTTCTCCTCATGCAGAGCGATGTCCCAGAGAGCTGCCGAGAGGATGCTCGCCACACCGACCTGAGCGCCGTGCAGGTCGTGCGGGGAATCCTCTGCCATCGCCGCCATGTCGAGCACATGGCTCACCAGGTGCTCCACTCCCGAGAGCGGCGCCGTGGTGCCGGCGTCACCGATCACGAGACCGCCCACCGTGAGCACCTCGATGAGTGCGGCGATCCTGTCGGCTTCGGTGACGGATCCATCAGAGAGCCGCGGCGCGATGCGCTTCACCGGTTCCACGAACCGGTCGTCGTAGCGCCCAGGATCCATACCGATCTCGCAGGCCAGATACCAATCCGCGGGTGCCGACCAGATGGCCACCGCATCACCCACGCCTGCGCGGGTGAGCGCCGCAGGCGCCTCGGCCACCAGACCGTGGTCGATCACCAGCGCAGAGGGCCACAGAGTCGGCACGGTCCGTTTGGCGCCCTTGACGACGACGACCGAGAGCGGATCCGCGAACCCGTTCACCGAGGCCGCGGTCTGCACGGAGATCAGGGGAGCGGAGACGGCTGCGGCCACCACCTTGCCGAGGTCGCTCACCGTCCCGGATCCCACCGACACGACGACCGCCGCACCCCGTGCGCGAGTGGAGACCTCGGCGATCGTCGTCTCGTCGAGCACCACGCCGTGGCCCGACTCGGCCGCGACGAGACACCGGGCGGTTCGCCCGGCAGGCAGCACAGCGATCACCGCGTCCATCACAGCGCTGCCGGCCACCGTCTTCGGTGCACCGTCCGAGAGAATGACGATCTCGCCTTCGGGCGCGATGTGGGCGATGAGACCGGTGAGTGCAGCGAGTGCGCCCGGTCCGGCCACGGTCGTCATCGACCCACCGGAGGCGGAGAGCGAGTGTTCCGCGAGCGTGTCGGCGAATCCGGCCGGGTGTGCGGTTTCGGAGGCGGTTGTCATGGGTCCCTTCGGCGTGCGCACCATGGTCAGGCGCTCACACGGTCGTAGTCGAGTAGATCGTCGATTCGTTCGAGCACCCAGGTCGGCCGCTGTTCCTCCGGCGCGGCACTCAGTTGGTCGAGGTCGGCCTCTCCGGTGAGAACCAGAGCCGAGCACATGCCCGTGTTGTGGGCGAACAGGATGTCGGTGGCCAGCCGGTCCCCCACCATCACGCTCGTGGCCGGGTCGAGGCCGGTCTCCGCGCTGATGATGTCGAGCAGATCCTTCGACGGCTTGCCGAAGACGGCCTCGCACTCGACCCCGGTGCCGGCCGTGACCGCGGCCGTGATGCAGGCCGCATCCGGCTCTCCTCGGCCTCCCGGAAAGGGGCAGAATCGGTCGGGGTTCGTCGTGACCAGCCGGGCACGCTTGTGGAACCACAGCGCGTCGAACGCTATTTGGAGCTTGCGGTACTCGAACCCGCGGTCGTACGAGGTCACGACCAGATCGACGCGCTCGGGATCGTCGCTCATCGCGATTCCCGCCTCGGCGAGGGCCATCACAAGTGGTTCCTCACCGATCGGGAAGACCGTGGCTTCGGGCATCATCCGCGAGATCCAGCTCACCGTTGCCGTCAGGCTGGTGTAGACGTCTGAGGGATCTGTGCTCAGACCGAGCCGGGTGAGCTTCTCCGCATAGTCCTCCGGCCGTTTGGTGGGGTTGTTGCTGCAGAAGACCACCCGCTTCCCTCGGTCGCGGAGGCCTTCGACGAGCCTTTCGGCTCCGGGGAGCAGCGCCTCCCCCAGATAGATGGTGCCGTCGAGATCGAAGACGTACGAATCGAATTCGATGGGGTGCCCGCTCAGAGCGGGGAGTGCTGTGCCGCGCATCGTCTCTTCTGTTCCTCGCACTCAGGCGGACTTGCGGGTCCAGCCGCCCGTGAGATCGCGCGCCTGCGTCCAGCCGGCGTAGAGCGAGTCGGCGTGGTCCCGGCTGATGCCCGGTTCGAACACCCGGTCGACCACCCACTTCGTCTCCAACTCGTCCAGGCTCGTGTAGACCCCTGCCGAGAGCCCGGCCAACAACATCGCACCGAAGATGGTCGCCTCGGCGTTCTTCGGTCGCATCACCGGGATACCGAGGATGTCTGCCTGGAGCTGGCAGAGCAGATCGTTCTTCACCGCTCCCCCGTCGACGCGAAGCTCCGGGATGTCGAAGGCCGAACCCTGCACCGCGGCGTCGACGAGATCGCGCGTCTGGTAGACCATCGATTCCACGGCGGCACGGATGATGTGCAGCCGACTCGTGGCGTTGCTCATGCCCACCAGGACGGCACGAGCGGTCGGGTCCCAGGTGGGAGCCGCGAGACCGGTGAAGGCCGGCACGAAGTACACGCCCTCTGTGCTCGCAACCTGCCCGGCGTACCATTCGCTGTCGGGCGCGGCATGGATCAGCTGGAGGTCGTCGCGCAGCCACTGCATGGTCTTCCCCATCGCGTAGACCACGCCCTCGGTCTCGTAGCTGATGCGGCCCTGGATGTTCCAGGCGGCGCTCGGAGTGAGACCCTCCGGCCGGAACGGAGTCGCCCCGTTGTTGATGTTGAGAACACCCGCCGTGCCGTAGGTCATCTTGACCTGGCCCTGCTTGAACGCGGCTTGACCGAAGAGACCGGCCTGCTGATCGCCGAGAGTGGCCGTGATCGGGACATCCGCCCCGAAAGTGGCTTCGATCGAGCCGAACGTCGCGTCGGAGGGCAGTATCTCGGCGAGCATGTGGCGCGGGATTCCCATGCCTCGCAAGAGGTCCTCGTCCCATTCGCAGGTGTCGAGGTTCATCATCATGGTCTGAGAGGCGTTCGAGGGTTCGGTCACGAACGAGGTGCGTCCGGTCAGATTCCAGATCAGCCAGGTGTCGACCGTGCCGGCGAGCAACTCGCCCCTCTCGGCGCGTTCCTGGGCGCCGGGCACACTGTCGAGGATCCAGCGGATCTTCGAGGCTGCATAGAAGGCATCGGGCACGAGTCCCGTGCGTTCCTTGATCAGCTCCCCGAAGCCGGAATCGACCCAGCCCTGCACGATCTCGTCGGAGTGACGCGATGCCCATACGATGAGGTTGAAGATCGGGCGGCCGGTGTCCTTCTCCCAGACCATCGCGGACTCACGCTGGTTGGTCAGACCGACGGCACTCAGCTGATCAGCCCTGATGCCTGCCTGTGAGAGTGCGGTGCGCATGACGTCGAGTTGGGTGTTCAGAATCTGCATGGGGTCGTGCTCGAGCCAGCCGGGCCGCGGATAGATCTGCGTCAGCTCCGCCTGTCCGAAACCGAGCACATTCGCGTCCTCGTCGATCACGAACGCGCGAGCGCTCGTCGTTCCTTCGTCGATACCGAGGATGTACTGCGTCATAGTTCTCTCACTTCATCGTGTCTGATGGGGAGGCCGGGGCGGCCAGGCGGGCGGGGAGGACGCGACCGATCGCATCCGCCCCGCCCCGGTGTTCAGAGGGTCGACCCGCTCACGCGAGGTTGACCTTCTTGGTCCAGCCCTTCGTCAGCTCCCGTGCCGCCGTCCAGCCCGCGTAGAGCGATTCGGCTTCGTCGCGACTCATCTCCGGCTCGAAGACCCGATCGACAGCCCACTTGGACTCGAGCTCTTCGAGACTCGAGAAGACGCCCGTGGACAAGCCGGCCATCAGCATCGCTCCGAAGATCGTGGCTTCGGCCACCTTGGGCCGCACGACCGGAATGCCGAGGATGTCGGCCTGCAACTGGCAGAGGAGATTGTTCTTCACTGCGCCACCGTCGACGCGTAGCTCGGGAATCGTGATGCCCGAACCCGCGATCGCCGCATCCACGACATCACGGGTCTGGTAGACCATCGACTCGACCGCGGCGCGGATGATGTGCAGGCGGTTGGTGGCGTTGCTCATCCCGATCAGGGCCGCACGGGCGTACGGGTCCCACGTGGGGGCGGCGAGCCCCGTGAAGGCGGGGATGAGGTAGACGCCCTCCGTGCTGGCAACCTGACCGGCATACCATTCGCTGTCAGGCGCGGCGTGGATCAGCTGGAGATCATCACGCAACCACTGCATGGTCTTGCCCATCGAGAACAGCACGCCCTCGATCTCGTAGGCCGTCGTGCCCTGCACCCCCCACGCGAGACTCGGGGTGAGCCCCTCGATGCGCATGGGAGTGTCGCCGGTGTTGATGTTGAGCACGCCGGCCGTGCCGTACGTCATCTTCACCTGGCCTTTGCGGAATGCGGCCTGTCCGAAGAGCCCGGCCTGCTGGTCGCCGAGGTCTGCACCGATGGGGATGGAGGTTCCGAACGTGGCTTCGAGGTCACCGAAGTTCGAGTCCGAAGGCAGGATCTCGGCGAGCATGTGCTTCGGGATGCCGTAGTGGCCGAGCAGCTCCTCATCCCACTCGAGGGTCTCGAGGTTCATCATCATCGTGCGTGAGGCGTTGGAGTAGTCGGTGACGAACGACTTGCGCCCGGTGAGGTTCCAGATGAGCCAGGTGTCGACTGTGCCGGCGAGCAGCTCTCCGCGCTCGGCGCGACCCTGCGCTCCGGGCACCTGATCGAGGATCCAGCGGATCTTGGAGCCGGTGTAGTAGGCATCCGGAATCAGTCCGGTGCGCTCCTGGATGAGCCCGCCGATGCCCTGGTCGACCCAGCCCTGCACCACGTCGACGGAGTGCCGGGATGCCCACACCACGGCGTTGTAGATCGGCCGGCCCGTCTCCTTCTCCCAAACGATGCCGGTCTCGCGCTGATTCGTGAGGCCGGCGCCGGAGAGCTCGTCGGGCGAGATGCCCGCGTCTCGGAGCGCGGCACGGATCACCTCGAGCTGAGTGTTGAGGATCTGCATCGGATCGTGCTCGATCCAACCGGGTCGCGGATAGATCTGCGTCAGCTCGGCCTGCCCGAAGCCGACCACATTGCTGTCTTCATCGATCACGAATGCGCGCGCGCTTGTTGTGCCCTCATCGATACCGAGGATGTATTTGACCATGTCTCCCACTTCGTCGTGTTAAAGACCGGCCCGTGCGAATGCACGGGACCTGTATGACTGGCGTAAACGTATTCGTACGTAGCTGTATAGTCAAGTATTGCCCGGATAGACATCCGAGCGATACGCTTCCCCTCGCTCCCGC
This sequence comes from Herbiconiux sp., assembly GCF_004297105.1. Classification (GTDB taxonomy): domain Bacteria; phylum Actinomycetota; class Actinomycetes; order Actinomycetales; family Microbacteriaceae; genus Herbiconiux. The sequence goes on along the minus strand of NZ_SCVE01000019.1, from coordinate 13,641 downwards.
ATCGTGCCGGAGTCTTCAGGGCATTCCGCCCACAGCAGCACAACGACGTGACGCAAAGGATCCTTCAATGGACATTAGTTTCGCCTCCCTTCTCGCCGCCGCCGCCGGCGGCTTCTTCGGTGCCGCGATCGGGGCACTCCAAGCCTTCATCTTCACCGGCATCCTCGTGCTCGTCGGCGTCGTGGCATTGATCGCCGACCCGAACTCGACCCTGTTGAGCCAGGTGGCGTTCGGGCCCGCATTCGGGCCGCACATCGCGTTCGCCGGCGGCGTGGCGGCGGCTGCCTACGCCGCCCGCAAGAGCGACCTCGTCGGCAAGGACATCGTGACTCCGCTCGCGAAATTCGCGCGACCCGACGTGCTCCTCGTGGGTGCGGGCTTCGGTGTCTTCGGATACGTTCTCCAGAAGCTGGTGGCGATCATCCCGTGGTTCGGCGCCCACACCGACTCGGTGGCGGTCACCGTGATCATCTCGGCGATCGTGGTGCGCATCCTCTTCGGCAAGACGAAGGTCTTCCAGCACAACGGAACGGGATCTTCGGGCTGGGCCGCCTACTCGCCGAGCGACAAAGGACGCTGGATCGAGGGGCAGGAGCGCTTCGTGCCCAATACCGTGCTCGGAATCTTCGTGGGGCTGCTCTCCGCGTTCGTCGCAGTGACCCTGTTGCAGGCTCTGCCCCAGCTGAGCGGCAGTGCGCAGACGTTCATGTTCGGCATCTCCGCGGTCTCGCTCATCTTCCTGAGCATCGGCCTGCCGGTGCCGGTGACCCACCACATCACCCTCCCCGCGGGGGTTGCAGCCGTCACGTTCCTCCCACTCGTGGGAGGGGAAGCGTGGATCGCGATGCTGATCGGAGCGGCCGCAGGATTGATCGGCGCGTGGTTCGCCGAGATCTTCAGCCGACTGTGGTTGGCTCACGGCGACACGCACATCGACCCCCCGGCGGCGGCCATCTGGCCGGCGACGACGCTCGTTCTGGGCGCGGCGGCAATCGTGACCGCACTGAGCTGACCGACACAAGGAGACGATTTCAATGACCGACTGGGATACCGGGCAGCTGGCGGCGGTGCGCGTGGTGGCGCTCGACGTCGACGGAACGATCGCCGGTGGCGACCATCGTGTGAGTCCACGCACCAGGGCCGCCATCGGGTCACTTCTGGAACTCGGTATCCCAGTCATTCTCCTCACCGGGCGTTCGCGCCAGAACACCCTCGAGCTGGCCCAGCACCTCGGCATCACCAATGAGGTCGTGTGCTGCAACGGGGCGGTGGTCGTCGACCCGGTGAGAGGAGAGAACACCCGCGTGATCACCATGCACGGCAGTGACGTCGAAGCCGCCATCGGCGCTCATCGCGACCTCGACCTCGAACTCACCTGGTGGACGCCCGACGACATCGTCGTCGGGCGCGACGGCCCCATGCGACGACAGTTGATCGATCTGAACGAAGACGAGGTCGCCGTCGCCGACCCCGGCACCATCGAGCCCGCCACGGTGGTGAAGATGATGCTCTACGGCACACCGGAGCGACTCGATGACACGGCATCGGAGATTCTCGAGCGCCTCCCTCGCGCGACCCGATCGATGGACGTGTTCTTCGAGCTCGTCGACTCCGATGCCAACAAATGGGCGGCACTCCAGTTCGTGCTCGAGCGCCTCGGCCTCTCCCCCGACGACGTGCTGGGTCTCGGCGACGGCGGCAACGACGTCGTGTGGCTCTCACAGATCGGCCACCCGGTGGCGATGGGGAACGCCCGGCAGGAGGTCGTCGACGTGACCCGCCATCAGACCGGCCACCATGCCGATGACGGAGCCGCCGTCATCCTCGAGCTCACTCGGAACCTCATCGCCGCCGGCTCACCGGCCGAGATCTAAGGAGCACGACATGCCCACCCCACTCAGCCTCTTCGCGACACCGGAGAAGCTCCGGGGCGACGACTACCTGGTCGCCACCTACTACCTCGCGCTCCCCTCCGATGCAGATGTCTTGGCCAGAACAGCGGCATTCGCCGTCGGTCAGACCATCGGTACCTGGTTGCCCGTGCCCGGCGTCACCGATCGCATGCGTGCACAGCACGAAGCTCGGGTCATCAGCGTGCTCAGCGCTCCGCCGATCGACGTCATCGTCGGGGAGTCGGCCGAGTACTTCGGCTACTTCGTGCGGATCGCGATCCCGACGATCAACTTCGGTGCGTCGATTCCGATGATCCTCACCACGGTCATCGGCAATGACTCATCCACCTCCGTGCAGGCGAAGCTCGTCGAACTCGAGCTGCCCGACAGCCTGGCCGCCGAGTTCAGCGGCCCCTCCTTCGGCGTCGAGGGCCTGCGCGAGCTCCTGGGCGTGGTGGACCGCCCCTTGCTGCTCAACATGATCAAGCCCTGCACGGGGCTGACCCCCGAGGCCGGCGCCGAGATCTTCCTGGCGACCGCGCTCGGTGGGATCGACATGATCAAAGACGATGAGCTGATCGCCAACCCGCCCTACTCCCCCGTGGTCGAACGCGTGCGCCGGTTCACCGCCGCCGCACGAGTGGCGGCCGACAGCACCGGGATCGAGACGCTCTACATCCCCAATGTCACCGACCGCCCCGACCGGATGCTCGACACCGCACGGCGAGCGGTCGACGCAGGTGCGCGGGCCGTGATGGTGACGTATGCCACCGCGGGCTACGGCGCACTCGAAGCACTCGCCGAGAGCGTGGGCGTACCCGTGCTCGGCCACTTCGCGGGAGCGGCGCCCTATTTCGAAGGCGCCTCAACAGGGATGAGCGCGCCCCTCGCCATGGGCCTGCTCCCGCGCCTCGCAGGGGCTGACATGGCGCTCGTCACGACTCCTTACAGCGGCTATCCCGTCCGCCCGCTGCAGTACGTGCGCACCGCCCATCAGTTGCTGCTCGAGCGTCCGGGCATCCGCCCCACCATGCCCATAATCGGCGGCGGGGTGCATCCCGGAACCGTCGATCGCTACGTGAGCGACCTGGGCAACGACATCGTGCTGGGCGTCGGTGGAGCCATTCAGGGTCACCCCGGTGGTGCCGCCGCCGGCGTCCGCGCCATGCGGCAGGCGGTCGACGCGAGGATGGCCGGAGTGCCGGTGGCCGAGGCGGCGGCCTCCAACGAAGAACTCGGCCTCGCTGTCGCCGCGTGGGGAACCCTCTAGGCGGGTGGGGCGGCACCCAGCGGGCGGCCACCGCCCCACCCCGGCCTGTCAGGAACCGGTGGCCGCTCGCACCTCGGTGACGGTGGCCAGGAATCCATGTGGATCGACGCCGGCACGACCCAGGAAGACCCCATCCGGAACTCCTGCGGGATTGCCCGCAGCGCGGCCGGCTCGCGCGATGCCGTCGAATGTCCCGGGACCGGCGCTGCCCCCGTAGAGCACACGCGTGCCGGCACGGCCCATATCGGCCAGCAGCTCACGGATGCGTGCCACGACTCCGACCACGTGCTCGCCGGGTGCAGGCTCTGCCTGACCGATGGCCCATGTGGGCTCGTAGGCCACCACCACCGGGCACCGAGGATCGACCCGGCCGAATGCCGCGTCGAGTTGAGGGCGTATGACCTGCTCGGGGTCGGCCCCGCGCTCCGGCTCCCCGACCACCAGGATGGGCACGATTCCGAAAGCCGCCGCCGCCTCCGACTTCGACGCGAAATCGGCCGGGCCCTCGCCGTTGTTCTTCACCCGTTCGGGGTGACCCACCATCGCGAATCGGGAACCGAGTCCGGAGAGCAGTTCGGCGCTCACCTCCCCCGTGTAGGGCCCACTCGGGAACGACGACACGTCCTGGGTTCCGACGAGAGCATTCAAGGGCTTGAGCACCCGGATCGCCTCGGTGACGAGAGGGAACGGCACACAGAGGAAGACCCCCTCCCCGCGGAGCGGCATCTCAGCCAAGCCGGCGGAGACGATGTCAAGCCACTCAGTGGCGGTGGATGCAGTGAAATAGCTCTTCGAACTGCACCCGATCAGGGTCGTGGGCAACATGGAACGGCCTCCTCGCCGGGGTGGGAATCCCGAATCTATCAGCCCGGGATCAAGTTGTGCGATGATGTATATACATCTTAGGTGCAGTCATTCGACCGCACCCAGGAGAGCGTCAACGTCAATGGAGAAAGAGACAGCATGAACGACTTCTTCCGGGCGGATTCCGGCCGTCTGACCCGTCGCCCGTATGACCTGCTGATCGTCGGCGGCGGCATCAACGGAGCCGCGGTCGCCCGCGATGCCGCGCAACGCGGTTTGAGTGTGGCCCTGATCGAAAAGGGGGACTTCGCGATCGGAACGTCCTCCTGGAACAGCCGTCTCATCCACGGCGGCCTCCGGTATCTGGAGCACGGCGAGATCCCACTGGTGTACGAATCGCTGCACGATCGCGAGTGCCTGCTGCGCATCGCTCCGCATCTGGTGCAACCCCTGGCCTTCGTGGTCCCGTTCTACAGGCACAATCACCTGCCCGGGTGGATGTTCAGGATCGGCATGATCATGTACGACGTCCTCTCGTTCTCGAAGTCGCTGCCCACCCATCGCGGACTAGGCCGAAAGGACATCGCGGCCGAACTTCCCGGACTCGACAAGAAAGGCCTCACGGGCGCTGCCCGCTATTACGACGGCCAGGTCGATTTCCCCGAGCGCCTCGTGCTCGAAACGATTCTCTCGGCCCAGGCCTCGGGTGCTGACGTCGCCAACTACGTCGAGGCGGTCGAGGTGCTGACCGGCTCTGACGGCGCGACCGGCGTCACCGCTCGCGACACACTCACCGGGGAGACGTTCGAGATCGCAGCGCGATGTGTGGTGAACGCCGCGGGCCCCTGGGTCGACGAGCTCGGCTCGAAGCACGGCATCGACCGCCAGGTCGGTGGAACCACCGGCACGCATTTCGTGGTCGATGCCTTTCCCGGCGCACCGGAAGCGTGCATCTACTTCGAGGCGCGCTCCGACAACCGGCCGATCCTGGTGATCCCGTGGAACGGCCGCTACCTCATCGGAACAACAGACGACCACTTCGAAGGCGACGCCTCGGCCGTACGGGGGAAGGACGACGAGGTCGATTATCTGCTTTCGGAGACGAATCTCCTCATCCCCGGAGCACACCTCACAACCGATGACGTGCTGCTGACCTACACCGGCGTGCGGCCGCTGCCGTATCGGCCCGGCGCCAAGCCGGGATCCATCCCGCGCAGCCATCTCATCCTGACCCACGACAGCGTCCCGGGTCTCATCACGATCGTGGGTGGCAAACTCACTCCGCACCTCAGCCTCGGCCAACAGGTCACCGACAAGGCGGGCGAGATCCTGGGCACGAAGCTGCCCAAGTCGGCCACCGCCAGGCGGCCGTTGCCCGGCGCCTACTCCGCCACCTGGGCAGCCAAGGTGCGAAACGCCTCACGACTTCGGGAGCAGCTGCCTTGGGACGGTGACATCTCGGATCGCCTGGTCGCCGTCTACGGCGCGCGCGCGAAGCGGATCGCGGAGCTGCATGCGAGCGATGACCGCTTCAAGGCCGTCTTCGGCCAGGGTCGCGGGGCCGTCACGGCAGCCGAGGTCGTGCACGCACTCACGTCGGAGGGCGCCCTCACGCTGGTCGACATCCTCCACCGCCGCACCATGGTCGGCCTCGAGCCCGCCCTCGGCACGGATGTCGAGCGCGAGGTCGCGATCTTCGCCGCATCCGTCGCCGGCTGGGACACCGAGCGGATCGAGGCCGAGATCGCCGGCCACCGCGAGTACATCACGCGCCTGCAAGGCGGAGTGCGGCATCCTCACGTGGTGCCGGTGTGACGCGATGACCCGCATCGGCATACTCACCAGCGGCGGGGACTGCCCCGGGCTGAACGCTGTCATCCGCGCGTGCGTCCTCCGTGGCATCCGCGGATACGGAGACGAATTCGTGGGATTCATCGACGGTTGGCGGGGGGTTCTCGACGGCGTCGCCGTCGAGCTGGATTGGCGCAGCGTGCGTGGCATCTCCAAGCTCGGCGGCACGATCCTCGGCACATCGCGAACCTCGCCCTTCGAGGAGGGCGGTGGCCCCGGCCGTGTCGCGGCAGTGCTGCGGGAGCATCGCGTCGATGCCCTCGTGGTGATCGGCGGCGAAGGCACCCTCACCGCCGCGAAGCTGTTGCACGACGAGGGAATCCACATCGTGGGTGTGCCCAAGACCGTCGACAACGACATCTCGGCCACCGACTACACCTTCGGGTTCGACACCGCAGTCGAGATCGCCACAGAAGCCATCGATCGCCTGCACACGACGGGCGAGTCGCACCATCGGTGCATGGTCGCTGAAGTGATGGGCCGCCACGTGGGATGGATCGCACTGCACGCAGGAATGGCTACGAGCGCCCATGCCATCCTCATCCCCGAGCAGCGCGCGTCGATCGAAGAGATCTGCGACTGGGTGCGCAAACCCTTCGAACGAGGCCGCACCCCGATCGTGGTCGTCGCCGAGGGCTTCGTGCCCGAGGGCATGAACCACGCGCACTCCGAGCGCGGGCTCGATGCCTTCGACCGGCCGCGCCTCGGTGGAATCGGCGAGATGCTCGCCCCGCTCATCGAGAAGGGAACGGGTATCGAGACCCGATCGACGACCCTGGGTCACATCCAACGAGGAGGGACCCCCAGCGCCTCCGACCGCGTTCTCGCCACGCGTCTCGGCATGGCGGCGGTCGATGCCGTGCACGACTCGGCCTGGGGGACCATGGTCGCCACCCGCTCGACCGCCATCGTGAGGGTCGAGCTCGTGGAGGCCATCGGCAAGCTCAAGACCGTTCCGCAAGACCGATACGACGAGGCATTCCGCCTGTTCGGTTAGGGGGCTTTGAGGCCCCAGCGCGGGTAGAGAGTGGTGAAGGCCGCGTCGAGGCCGCCGGTGACGGAGGCGCCGTCGTGGCCCGAACCCGGGATCTCGGTGTACGTCACCTTGATGCCCGCGGCCGTGGCCGCATCCCGGAGGCGTTGGATACCCGCCTTGAACTCGTCGTTGCCGCCGATGGTGAAGACCGCCACCGAGTCGGGGTAGGTCGTGCGCTTCATGATGTTCACCGGCCAGGTCGCTTCGTACGCCGCCTGATCGCCGCCGAAGAGGTTCGCGGCGGTCGAGCTGTCTTCCACGCCCGGGTACTCGTCGCCCGACATGTCGACGAAGTTGCCGAACGTGTCGGGGTACTTGGCACCGAAGTAGGCCGCGCACTCACCGCCGTTGGAGAAGCCCATGAAGGTCCAGTACTTCGGGTCCTGGATGACGTTGAAATGCGTCCTCACATAGGGCACGACGTCTTTCATGATGTACGTCTCGACGTTGCCGAGCGAGGTGTCGAGGCAGAGCCGATCGACGCTGCCGTCGCCACCGAGCTGATCGGGGTTGATCACGATCGGTGCCAGCCCGTTGTTGGCCGCGGCCATCGCGTCGAGAGCGGTCTTCGTGTCATCGAGGCTGGGGCTGCCGGGCTGGCCGTTCAGCTGGATCACCACGGGCAGCTGAGGCGGGTTCTCCACCTGGTTGGCCGGCGGCACGTAGGCCACGGCCTGGCGCGCGTCGAAGCCCGACACGGTGTTGGGGATGTCGATCGACCCGACCTTGCCCGTCGCGGGCATGTCGGCCGGCGGCGACCACGTCTGGTACAGCGGGCCGGCGTTGGTGGGCCCAGGGGACACGATCGGGCCGGGAACCGGCAACGGCTTCGCAGTGGAGATGCCGAGCAGCGCACCGACGGTCTTCGTGATGCCGATGCTCGCGTTCACCCCCACCACACCGGTGAGCACGAACACGAGGATGGCGACGATCGCGATGATCTTGCGCAGCACCCGCGAGCGCCACAGGTTCACGATGGCGAGACCCACGGCCGAAAAGGTGAGCACGATCCACATCACGGTGGTGGGCGAGAAGGCGACGCCGAAGGTGTTCCAGACCTTCTCCACCAGGAACACGATCACGAGTGCGATCAGCGCGGCTCCCAGGATGCCCACGAGCGCGGTGAGCACCCAGAGCCTCGAGGGCCGGCGCGCGATCAGGTAGAGCACGAAGGCGAGGCTCGCGACGCTGCACGCCCCGAGCACGAGCCCGTCGACGATGTTGAGGTCGAGAAGTGGATCCAGCACGCAAAACTCCCGAGGTCAAGAGCCCCGATGGACTCGAACTCCCGCCAGCGTACCGGCCCTCGGCTGAGCACGCGGCTCAGCGCCCCGCCGCGCTCTTCGGCGCATCGAGTGCGGTGGCGGATCCTCCCTGCATCCTGAGGGCGGCGAACAGTGTCACTGCGAGCAGTGCGGTCAGGTACACGACGAAGCCGGTGCTGTCGTCGGCGGCCGTGGCGTGGTAGATCACCGGCGCCGTGCCTCCGAAGAGCGAGTTCGCCACGGCATACCCGAAGCCCACGCCCAGCGCTCGAATGTGGGCGGGGAACACCTCAGCCTTGGCGATGCCGTTCACCGACAGGTAACAGGTCAACACCGCGAACGCGAGAAGCAGGATGCCGAACACGACAGGCGGTGACGTCGCCCGCGTGGTCGCCTGCACCAGAAGTCCGGCGCCCAGCACGCCCAGCGCCCCGAAGGCGATGAGGAGGGGCTTTCTGCCGATCCGGTCACTCAGGGCACCGCCGAGTGGCTGCAGCAGCATCAGCACGACGAGGGCGGCGAGCACGAGTCCCGTCGCCGTGACCTCTCCGCTCGAACCGTCGGCGGCGAAGAACGTCTCGCGAACGAGGAGGGGAACGGTGACCGTGGCGGTGTAGAACGCTGCGCTGCCGCCCGCGGTCAACAGGAACACCCAGACGAGTGGGCGCCAATGCTGGCGGAACAGCGCTCCGAGCGTCGACGCCGGGGCCGATCCCGGCACCTTCTGCGTCGAGGGCGCGCGATCGGATGTGCGAGCCCACCACAACGAGGCGAGTCCGGCCGCACCTCCCGCGGCGAATGCGAGACGCCAGCCCCACTCGGAGATGGCCGCGCGGTCGCTCGCCGCCAGGAGCACCAGGAGGCACGCCTGGGCGAGCACGAGCCCGCCGACGATCGTCGTGCTCTGGAAGGAGGCGAAGAATCCGCGATGCCCCCGAGTTCCCGACTCGGACAACAGCACCGTGGCGGCCGCATACTCTCCCCCGGTCGCGATGCCCTGGAAGACGCTCACGACCACGAGGATCACAGCCGCCCACGCACCGATCGCCTGCTGAGTCGGGGTCACCGCGAGGGCGACGGATCCGGCCGACATCATCGCGACCGCCAGCACGAGCGCCCGTTGCCGCCCACGCGCATCGGCGAGCCGGCCGAACAGCCACGAGCCGAGCGGCCGCACCACGAAGGTCAGGGCGAAGATCCCGTAGACGTAGACGAGCGATTCCGTCGAATCGGGATCGAAGAACTCGGTGCGGAAGTACGGGGCGAACGTGGCGTACACGTACAGGTTGAACCACTGCACGAGATTGGGCACCGAGCCCGCCAGGATGACGCGCACCTGCGCACGTCGCGCCGACCTGGCCTCCGCATCGGCCGAGTGACTCTGAATCACCCGTCGACCCTACCGGAGTGGAGGGGTGCCCCTGGAGGGACTCGAACCCCCAACCCTTTCCTTAGGACGGAACTGCTCTTCCATTGAGCTACAGAGGCTGACCCGCCCAGTTTAGCGGGCGGGCGCACACCACGGCGTCAGGCTGCGAGGGCCTCCGCCGGCAGGAAGGTCTCCCACTGCGGTTCCGCCTTCTCGGCACCCTTGATCGACCAGCCCGCCTGGTGCGGCATCCGCGGGGCGAAGCGCAGCGACCAGCCCATCTCCTCGGGCGTGCGATCGCCCTTGATGTTGTTGCAGCGCAGGCAGCAGGCCACGAGGTTCTCCCAGGTGTCCTTGCCGCCGCGCGAACGGGGCTGTATGTGATCGATCGTGCTGGCGGATGCATTGCAGTAGCCGCAGCGCTGATTGTCGCGACGCAGCACGCCCCGGCGCGAGACCGGCATCATCCGGTTCAGGGGCACACGCACGTAGCGGGTGAGCAGGATGACGGCCGGGCGGTCGAAGGCGACCGAGGTGCCGAGAACCGGATGCTCCTCATCGCTCGCCAAGACGCGCGCCTTCTCATTCAGCACGAGGACGAGCGCTCGCTTGAACGAGACGACTCCGAGCGGTTCATATCCTGCATTGAGTACAAGTGTTCGCATGCTCTCCCTTTCGAAGAGACCTGGACGGCTTCCAGGTGTTCGATGATTCACAGCCCGCCAGGGAGGGCAGGAGACGTGCGGACAACAAAAAAGGCGCCGTCATGATGACAGCGCCTTGCATGCAGAACCAGGTATCTGGCTCTGACTCAGTCCACTCGTGTGCCTGCGCACGAGCAGCAGGAGACGGCCCGTGGTGCGGACGCTCCTACCGTGTGTCATCAGGCTCTCCGTGCTCTCGAGGACGATCAGAGCATCAGGTTACGACAGAAACGGCGCTCCACCTACTAGGTGGGCGCCGTTTCATGTGTCGGTAACGAAGTGTTTACACACCATCACCGGGTCGGGATGCGGGCTAGGCCACGATCCTGACGAAGTAGTAGCTGCCCCAGACCGGGCGGTGCTCGACGTATCGGCCCCAGTCGGGCGAGTCGATCATCGTTCCGTCGCCCGCGTAGATGCCCACGTGGCCGATCGGGTAGATCATCAGGTCGCCGGCCTGCGCATCCGCCGGGGAGATCGGGATGCCCATGGCCGCCTGGTTGCTCACGGTGCGCGGCAGGTAGATGCCGAAGGCGCCGAAGACGTACTGGGTGAGCCCGTCGCAGCCGAAGCTGGTGTCCGGGCTCGCACCGCTTCCGTAGGGCACGACGCCCACGAACTGCTCGGCGAAGGCCACGATCGCAGCCCCGCTGTAGGAGCCCGACGGCGGGTTGACGGTGAAGGCGCTCGACGAGGTGGCGCCCTTTGCGGCAGTGGTGCTGGCCGTGTTCGCCGCAGCCGCAGCTGCTTCCGTGGCGGCGACGGCGGCGGCAGCGGCCTGGCGCGACGAAGCGAGCTCTTCAGTCGTCGGTGCCTTGTAGTTGTCGCGGCTCACCGCGAGGGCCGCGGAGGCATCCGGAACGACGAGCGTCTGCGCACCGCTCAGGTCGGCATCCGTCGCCACACCGGCGTCGAAGCTGCCGCCACCACCGAAGGCGTAGGCGGGAAGTGCCATCGTGGCGATCAGGGCCGCGGCGAAGGTCATGACAACCGCGCTCACGGCACCACGCTTGGTGAAGCGGGGCTTGCGGATGCTCGGGCCGCGCTTGGCCAGAACGGCCACATCGGCGCGGGGCTTGGCCGCCGCAGGCGCTACGGGCACAGCCGGAGCCGCGATACGCTCCACGGCCTTCGAGGTCGGGACGGCCACGGCGGTCGATGCGGCGACGCCCTCACGGGCTTCGAGCTCACGACGTTCGCGACGGGTCATCGCCTGCGGGGTGGGTGTCTCGGGTGTGTTCGGGTTCTCGGGGTTCCGCTCGGAATCGAGCGAGTCACCAGTCTGGGCCAAAATCAAATCCTCCGGCACCTCTCGCAGCTAGGGCTCTGCTCCCGTCCACACCGAGTAGCGTGCGGTTTCTGCAGCCAAGAGACGGGAAACGAGGTGTCTTGGCCCGTGCCCACACCCTTGGGGCGGGTCGTGGACTCGTCCGAGAATACGGGAGGCCGTGCCGTTTGTCACTTCCACCGGCCCGCTTTTTAACAATTCCGTAACGCTACGGATGCCCCGGTCGGCTAGATACCAACGAATATGTGGCTTGCGACTTCGTTCGGCAGCTCGAGGCCTTCGCTGAAACCTTCAACCTCGACTAGAACGTAGGAACCCACCGCCGTGAAGGCCGCGGTGTTGCCCGGAACGACGCCCGCCTGCTTGAGCTGCAGCAGGAGTTCGGGGTCGACCTGGGCGGGTTCACCGAGCCGGCGAATGGTCTTCGTCTGCGCTCCGACCGCTCCGTGCACGAGCGTGACGATGTTGACGACGCCCTTGGTGAAGGGGATCGAGGCCGCGTCTCCGAAGGCGTCGAGCCCCGGGATCGGGTTGCCGTACGGCGACTCCGTGGGGTGGTCGAGCATGTCGAGGATGCGCCGTTCGACCTGCTCGCTCATCACATGCTCCCAGCGGCATGCCTCGTCGTGCACGAGTTCCCACTCGAGCCCGATGACGTCGCTCAGGAGACGCTCGGCGAGACGGTGCTTTCGCATCACCGAGATCGCCTTCTTGCGACCGGCCTCGGTGAGCTCGAGGTGCCGGTCGAGGGTGACGACGACCAACCCGTCGCGCTCCATACGGCCGACCGTCTGCGACACCGTGGGACCCGAGTGGCCGAGCCGCTCCGAGATGCGGGCGCGCAGAGGATTGATGTTCTCCTCCTCGAGCTCGAGGATCGTACGGAGGTACATCTCGGTCGTGTCGATCAGATCAGTCACTGCATACTCCTAGGCCTTGTGAGGCGTACCTAAACCAGCCTAGTGTCCCCCCGTGCCGGTCGGGCCTCGTGCGTCGATACTATGGACTCCATGGCCGAGATCCAGATCCCCCGCGACCGACTTCCCGTAGACGGACGATTCGGATGCGGCCCATCCAAGGTGCGACCCGGCCAGCTCGAAGACCTCGTGACGCGAGGAGCGACCCTGCTCGGCACGAGCCACCGACAGGCTCCCGTCAAGAACCTCGTGGGTTCGGTGCGGGAGGGCCTCTCCACCCTCTTCTCGCTGCCCGACGGCTACGAGGTCGTGCTCGGCAACGGCGGCTCGACCGCGTTCTGGGACGCAGCATCCTTCGGTCTCATCGAGAAGCGGGCCGAGAACCTCTCGTTCGGCGAGTTCGGCTCGAAGTTCGCGGCCGCCGCGGGCGCGCCGTGGCTCGAGGCCCCGCACGTGGTGAAGTCGGAGGGCGGCTCACGCGGCGAGATCGAGGTGCTCGAGGGCGTCGACGTGTACGCCTGGCCGCACAACGAGACGAGCACGGGCGTGATGGCGCCGGTGGAGCGCGTGCACGGCGACGCCGGTGCGCTGACCGTGATCGACGCCACGAGCGCTGCCGGTGGCATCGACTTCGACGCCGCGGAGACCGATGTCTACTACTTCGCCCCGCAGAAGAACTTCGCCTCGGATGGCGGGCTCTGGCTCGCCCTGATGTCGCCGGCCGCGATCGAGCGCATCGAGCGGGTGGCTGCATCCGATCGCTACATCCCCGAGTTCCTGAGCCTCAAGAACGCCGTCGACAACTCGCGGCTCAACCAGACGCTCAACACCCCCGCCATCTCGACGCTCGTGCTGCTCGACGACCAGATCTCCTGGATCAACGGCAACGGCGGCTTGGGCTGGGCCTCGGCCCGCACGACCGAGTCGTCGTCGGCCCTTTACGACTGGGCCGAGGGCGTGTCGTACGCCACCCCGTTCGTGGCGAATCCCTCGCATCGCTCGCAGGTGGTCGTCACGATCGACTTCGACGATTCGATCGATGCCGCCGCCATCGCCAAGACGCTGCGGCAGAACGGCATCGTAGACACCGAGCCCTACCGCAAGCTCGGTCGCAACCAGCTGCGCGTGGCGACGTTCGTGGCCATCGAGCCATCCGATGTGCGCCAGCTGATCGCGTCGATCGAATACGTGGTCGACGCCCTCTGACCTGCGGATGACGGCTTCCGCTCCCCCGGATGCGGATAA
>NZ_SCVE01000003.1 GCF_004297105.1 Herbiconiux sp. | reverse complement strand
ACGGGTTTTTGGCATTTGACATTGTGCACGCTGTTGAGTTCTCAAGGATCGGATGCACCAGCCACACCCCTCAGGGCGACTCTCCGGGCAACTTCTCAACCCTACCACTTCATCGAGCTCAGTCAAATCGACTGAATCTGATTCGGATTCTGTAGGGGTTCTGGTCTCCACTTGAGGCCGGCAAGCTCTTCCGCTTCTTCCGCACCTGTGGGGTGACGAGGGATTACATTACGCGGATGTTTCGCACCCTCGCAAATCGCGCTGCGACCCGGGCGTGTCGCGCCGAATCACTCCGCTGCCGTGAGGCCGGCAAGGGTCTTCTTGCCGCGTCGCAACACCGCGAATCCGCCTGCGAGAAGAGAGCCCGCCACCTGCACGGATTCGTCGGCCACCTTCACGTTGTTCAGGTAGACACCGCCCTGCGCGATGGCACGGCGGGCCTCGCTCAGGCTCGCGACCAATCCCGTACCGAGGAGAGCATCCGTGATGGTGGTCTCCCTGGTGACGGCGAACGACGGAAGCTCCGCGATGGCCGCCCCGAGAGTATCGGACGACAGGGCCGCGAGGTCTCCCTGCCCGAAGAGAGCGCCTGCAGCCGCGATCGCGGAATCGGTTGCCGGCACGCCATGCACGAGAGCCGTGACCTCGTAGGCGAGGGTGCGCTGCGCCTCCCGTCGGAAGGGCTCGGTCTCGACCGCCCTCTCGAGCACCTCGAGTTCGGCTCGGGACAGAAACGTGAAGATCTTCAGACGTTCGATCACATCGGCATCGTCGGTATTGAGCCAGAACTGGTAGAACGCGTACGGGCTCGTGAGCGCAGGATCGAGCCAGACGGCATTGCCCTCGCTCTTGCCGAACTTGGTGCCGTCCGAATTCGTGATGAGTGGAGTACCGATGGCGTGCACGCTCACGCCCTCGGCGCGATGAATGAGATCGGTGCCGCTCGTGAGGTTGCCCCACTGATCGCTGCCGCCCGTTTGCAGCACACATCCGTAGCTCCGGTAGAGCTCGAGGAAGTCCATGCCCTGCAGGATCTGGTAGCTGAACTCGGTGTAGCTGATGCCGGCATCGGAATTCAGTCGCGCGGAGACCGCATCCTTTTTCAGCATGGTGCCCACGCGGAAGTATTTGCCGATGTCGCGCAGGAAGTCGATCGCGGAGAGCGGCGCCGTCCAGTCGAGATTGTTGACCATACGCGCCGCGTTGTCCCCTTCGAAACTCAGGAAGCGCGCGACCTGACCCTGAAGGTAGCCGACCCACTCGGCGACGGTCTCCTTGGTGTTGAGCGTGCGCTCCGCCGAGGGGCGCGGGTCACCGATCAGACCGGTCGAACCTCCCACTAGACCGAGCGGCTTGTGGCCGGCCAGCTGAAGTCGGCGCATCACCAGAATCTGCACCAGGTTGCCCAGGTGCAAGCTCGGCGCGGTGGGGTCGAACCCGCAGTAGAAGGTGATCGGCGGGCCGCTCAGGAGGGCCTTCAACTCCCCCGCATCGGTGGAGACGTGCACGAGGCCGCGATAGTTCAGTTCGTCCCACACGTCGGCGAACGACGAGTCGTTCTGCTGTGGACGGATTGCGGCAATCGGAGTCTCTGACACGGGACAGCAGTTTACTAGCCCGACCGCCGCCCACCGCATCGTTCCAGGACCTGTGCGGCGCGCTCTCGGAGCGCGGGGAACACCTCTTCGAGCCCCGCCAGGGATCCCAGCACTGTCGCCGCCCATCGACGGGCCGCCGCAAAGTCACCCGCGCGTTCCTCCAGTTCGGCCAAGAGCACGCCGGCTTCGTCCTTGCGGTATCCCACCGCTCGCATCATTTCGCGAGTCATCCCGAGCACTCCGCGCGCTGCCTCGAGATCACCGAGGCCCATCAGGGCTCGTGCCCGCAGCAGGTCGACATCGCCGACACCGGGCAAGGTTGCCAACTCGGTGAGCGCGTCGAGCTCACTGAGCGCCTCTGCATAGTCTCCGGATGCGACCAACTCCTGCGCGAGCAGGTAACGCCGGTCTTCCACACGTCTTCGCTGCGAATCGAGCCCGGCGATTCCCAGCGCGAGGAGTTCGCGCCGGAGCGCGAGCATCCACGGCGTCCCCGACCTCCCCGTGCCGTGCACCGCCAGGACCACCAGACGACTTTCGCGATCCAGGTGCTTGCGGGGAATCTTCGGGGGCCCGCTCCAACCGCGATCCAGAGTCATTCTCACTTTATAGCGCGATTCGGCGCACGAAGGAACGACAAAGGGCCACGCACTAGGCGCAACCCTTTGTGTGACGCCGCGTGCTGCTCTTTGATCGTGGTGACGGTACCGGCACCGGCGATGCGGTCACCCTCACGGATCGCGAAGCCGAGGCCTCCTCCGTCGCGATCGGCTGGATCAGCGCGACCGTGATGTCGGGTCACCCAGCTGCTTCGCCGCCGCCAGCCCGCTTCGCACAGCAGCAGGCCAGTCATGCGCGACTCCGTAGGTGCGCTGCGCTCGAAGCCAGCAGTGACGAGCTGTCCCTTGGCGGCCCAGCTCGTCCAGGATTGCTGCCACGAGCTCCGATGTCTCAGCACCATTCACCGCGGAGGCACCGTGACGGAGTTGAAGCCACAGCGATGAGATGGCCGCATCGAGAGCAGCGACATCCTCGCCCATGTCCCTGCCCATTGGGTCAGGATGCGGGAGCCACGCAACGCGAAAGGGCCGTGCCCGGAGGCACGGCCCTTCGCGTGTAGTGAAAGAGCTACTACTTGTTGATCTTGGTGACGGTACCGGCACCGACGGTGCGGCCACCCTCACGGATCGCGAAGCCGAGGCCCTCTTCCATCGCGATCGGCTGGATCAGCGCGACCGTGATGTCGGTGGTGTCGCCGGGCATGACCATCTCGGTGCCCTCGGGCAGCGTGATGACGCCGGTGACGTCGGTGGTGCGGAAGTAGAACTGCGGGCGGTAGTTCGTGTAGAAGGGGTTGTGACGCCCACCCTCATCCTTCGACAGGATGTACGCGGTGCCCTCGAAGTCGGTGTGCGGCGTGACCGAACCCGGCTTGACGACGACCTGGCCGCGCTCCACGTCTTCGCGCTTGGTGCCGCGGAGAAGCAGACCACAGTTCTCGCCGGCCCATGCCTCGTCGAGCTGCTTGTGGAACATCTCGATACCGGTGACCGTGGTCTTCTGGGTCGGGCGGATGCCGACGATCTCGACCTCGGAGTTGATGGCGAGGGTTCCACGCTCGGCGCGGCCCGTGACGACGGTTCCACGACCGGTGATCGTGAAGACGTCCTCGATCGGCATCAGGAACGGCTTGTCCTTGTCGCGGATCGGGTCGGGGATCGACTCGTCGACGGCGTCCATGAGGTCGAGGATGGACTGGGTCCACTTCTCGTCACCCTCGAGGGCCTTGAGGCCCGAGACGCGCACGACGGGGGCGTCGTCGCCATCGAAGTTCTGGCTGGAGAGCAGCTCGCGAACCTCGAGCTCGACGAGCTCCAGGATCTCCTCGTCGTCGACCATGTCGGCCTTGTTCAGCGCGACGAGCAGGTAGGGGACGCCGACCTGCTTGGCGAGCAGAACGTGCTCACGGGTCTGAGCCATCGGGCCGTCGGTGGCGGCGACCACGAGGATCGCGCCGTCCATCTGAGCAGCACCGGTGATCATGTTCTTGATGTAGTCAGCGTGACCAGGAGCATCGACGTGAGCGTAGTGACGCTTGGGCGTCTCGTACTCGACGTGGGAGATGTTGATCGTGATGCCGCGCTGGCGCTCCTCAGGAGCGGAGTCGATCGACGCGAAGTCGCGCTGCACGTTGGTCGCCGACGGGAACTTGTCCGCCAGGACCTTCGAGATGGCCGCGGTAAGAGTGGTCTTACCGTGGTCAACGTGACCGATCGTTCCGATGTTGACGTGCGGCTTGGTCCGCTCGAACTTGGCCTTAGCCACTAGGTCCTCCTCAGGACTCTCATGCCGGACACCGGGTGCTGGATTGCATCCGGGATCAGGCGGGGGTGTGTTGATATTTTACGCGAACCTACGAGGTGCGCAGAACGAGGGTGTTATTCGCCCTTGTTCTTCTGGATGATCTCGTCGGCCACAGCCTTCGGGACCTCGGCGTAGCTCTCGAAGGTCATCGAGTACACCGCGCGGCCCGAGGTCTTCGACCTCAGGTCACCGATGTAGCCGAACATCTCCGACAGCGGGACGTGTGCACGGACGACCTTGACGCCCTGGGCGTCTTCCATCGACTGGATCTGGCCACGACGCGAGTTGAGGTCGCCGATGACGTCGCCCATGTACTCCTCGGGCGTGCGCACCTCGACGGCCATCAGCGGCTCGAGCAGAACAGGGCTGGCCTTGCGAGCCGCTTCCTTGAACGCCATCGAACCGGCGATCTTGAACGCCATCTCCGAGGAGTCGACATCGTGCGAGGCTCCATCGAGCAGGGTCGCCTTGACGCCCACCATGGGGTAGCCCGCGAGCACACCCACCTGGAGAGCATCCTGGATCCCGGCGTCGACCGAAGGAATGTACTCGCGCGGAACGCGACCACCCGTGACCTTGTTCTCGAACTCGTAGACCGTCTCCGCGGTGACCTCGAGAGGCGCGATGGCGATCTGGATCTTCGCGAACTGGCCGGAACCACCGGTCTGCTTCTTGTGCGTGTAGTCGTGACGCTCGACGGTCTTGCGGATCGTCTCGCGGTAGGCCACCTGGGGCTTGCCCACGTTGGCCTCGACGTTGAACTCGCGCTTCATGCGGTCGACCAGGATGTCGAGGTGGAGCTCGCCCATTCCCTTGATGACCGTCTGACCGGTCTCCTGGTTCTGCTCCGTGCGGAAGGTCGGGTCTTCTTCAGCGAGCTTCTGGATGGCGACACCCAGCTTCTCCTGGTCGGCCTTGGTCTTCGGCTCGATCGCGACCTCGATGACCGGCTCCGGGAACGTCATCGACTCGAGGACGATCTGGTTCGACGGGTCGCTCAGGGTGTCACCGGTGGTGGTGTCCTTCAGGCCGATGACCGCGTAGATGTGACCGGCGGTGACCGAGTCGACCGGGTTCTCCTTGTTGGAGTGCATCTGGAAGATCTTGCCGATGCGCTCCTTCTTGCCCTTGGTCGAGTTCATGACCTGGCCGCCGGAGTCGAGGTGACCCGAGTACACGCGGATGTAGGTGAGACGACCGAAGAACGGGTGAACGGCGACCTTGAATGCAAGGGCCGCGAACGGGTCCTTCGGGTCGGGGTGACGCTCGACGACGATCTCCTCGTCGCGGATGTCGTGACCCTCGGTGGCCGGCACGTCGAGCGGCGACGGCAGGTAGTCGACGACAGCATCGAGCATCGGCTGCACGCCGCGGTTCTTGAACGCGGAGCCGCAGAGCACGGGGTAGATCTCGCTGTTGACGGTGAGCTTGCGGATCGCGCCCTTGATCTCGGCGACGGTCAGCTCCTCGCCACCGAAGAACTTCTCGAGCAGAGCGTCGTCGGTCTCGGCGACGGTCTCGAGGAGGAGCTGACGGTACTCGTCGGCCTTCTCCTTGAGGTCGGCCGGGATCTCCTCGATCTCGTACTTGGCACCCATCTGCACGTCACCCTTGGCGTCTCCGCGCCAGGTGAGGGCACGCATCTCGACCAGGTCGACGACGCCCTCGAAGGACGACTCCGCACCGATCGGGAGCTGGATCACGAGAGGCTTGGCACCCAGGCGGTTGATGATCGTGTCGACCGTGAAGTAGAAGTCGGCGCCCAGCTTGTCCATCTTGTTGACGAAGCAGATGCGGGGCACGTTGTACTTGTCGGCCTGACGCCACACCGTCTCGGACTGGGGCTCGACGCCCTCCTTGCCGTCGAAGACGGCGACCGCACCGTCGAGCACGCGGAGCGAGCGCTCCACCTCGACCGTGAAGTCGACGTGACCCGGGGTGTCGATGATGTTGATCTGGTTCTTGTTCCAGAAGCAGGTCGTCGCGGCCGACGTGATCGTGATGCCGCGCTCCTGCTCCTGAGCCATCCAGTCCATGGTGGCAGCGCCGTCGTGCACCTCACCGATCTTGTGCGTGATACCCGTGTAGAACAGGATGCGCTCGGTCGTGGTGGTCTTGCCGGCATCGATGTGAGCCATGATGCCGATGTTGCGGACCTTGTTCAGGTCGGTGAGCACGTCCTGTGCCACGGATATCCTCCGAAAGGGTAAAAGCGAAAAGAGAGAGGCGAGCGACTACCAGCGGTAGTGCGCGAATGCCTTGTTCGACTCCGCCATCTTGTGGGTGTCTTCACGACGCTTGACAGCGGCGCCCAGACCGTTGGACGCGTCGAGGATCTCGTTGGTGAGACGCTCGGTCATCGTCTTCTCGCGGCGGGCCTTCGCGTAGGTGGTGAGCCAGCGCAGTGCGAGGGTGTTGGCGCGGTGAGGCTTGACCTCGATCGGCACCTGGTAGGTCGAACCACCGACGCGGCGGCTGCGGACCTCGAGCGTGGGGCGCACGTTGTCGAGCGCCTTCTTCAGCGTGACAACCGCATCCTGGCCGTTCTTGCCGGCGACGCCTTCGAGAGCCTCGTACACGATGCGCTCAGCGGTGGCCTTCTTGCCATCGAGGAGGATCTTGTTGACGAGCTGGCTGACGATCGGCGCACCGTAGACGGGGTCGGCGACAACGGGACGCTTCGGGGCGGGACCCTTGCGAGGCATTACTTCTTCTCCATCTTCGCGCCGTAACGGCTGCGAGCCTGCTTGCGGTTCTTCACGGCCTGCGTGTCGAGCGCGCCGCGGATGATCTTGTAGCGAACGCCGGGGAGGTCTTTCACACGACCGCCGCGCACGAGCACCATCGAGTGCTCCTGCAGGTTGTGGCCCTCACCGGGGATGTAAGCGGTGACCTCGGTGCCGTTCGACAGCTTGACGCGGGCGACCTTGCGAAGCGCGGAGTTCGGCTTCTTGGGGGTGGTGGTGTACACACGGGTGCACACGCCGCGCTGCTGGGGGTTGGCCTTGAGGGCGGGCGCCTTGGTCTTGGTGACCTTGGGGGTGCGACCCTTGCGGACCAACTGCTGAATGGTTGGCACTACTTACTCCTTGTATTCGTAACGCTCAGTGTCTGTCGGGCACGGACATCCGGAACCCGTTCGTTCACACCCTGGCTGCCATGTGGCGTGTCGAGGATGTTGTGACCCACCGGCGGTACAAAATGGTTCTGATATCGCTGGTTGGTGGAGCAGTGGGAACTTTCGTTCTGCTTCGCTC
Organism: Herbiconiux sp.; assembly: GCF_004297105.1. Taxonomy (GTDB): domain Bacteria; phylum Actinomycetota; class Actinomycetes; order Actinomycetales; family Microbacteriaceae; genus Herbiconiux. The sequence continues at coordinate 13,613 of NZ_SCVE01000003.1, read as the reverse complement.
AAAAATCTGGGCATGCAAGTATGCACACACCCGGAAAATAATAGCCTCTAGACCCCCTGCGGTCAAATGACCGTGAGGCCAGACGCCCTGGGGAGGGCGAATGGGACTTCGTGATGTTACCAGTTCGTGGGCGGTGCCGCCTGGGCGGCCTCCGCGGCCGCACGGGCGTCTTGCTGGCTACGAGTGAACTCGGCACGCGCCGCGGCGTTGTCGGCCTTGACGCTGCGGGCCCGCAGGGCGATCCAGATGCCGATCCAGATGGTGACCTCACGCGCCACGATCGCGCCGGCGAGGGTCAGCGGGTCCATGGTGAGCGACCGCACGAAGTCGTACTGCTCCTGGGGCTGCATGGTCCACGCCTGCACGTGGATGAGGGCACCGGCGATCCCGGCGACGTAGACCAGCACCGCCACGAAGAAGCCGCCGAAGACGTAGACCCACCAGCCGGCTCGGTTGAAGATCAGCACGATCAGGATGAGCATGATCGCGTAGACGACCACCGGCACGATGAATGCCGCCGTGGCAAGGAAGCTGAGGAACGCAGAGACCGCATTCGTGCCCGAACCGCTGAGGCTGAGGGAGATGACGACGAAGGACACCGCGGCGAAGACCACGGCGAAGACGATGGTACCCACGAGCGAGATGAGCACTCCCCCACCGCGATTGCTGCGGAGTTTAGGTTGCTCGGGGGCGAGGATCTGCTGCGGCACGGGCTGGTACATCGGTGGATAGGCCGCGACACCCGCACCGGCTCCGGCCACGACCGCTGCCGGAGCGGCCGGCGTAGCGAAGGCGGCGGCGGGGTACGGGGTGGGCTGGGGCTCCGCGACGGCCACGGGCTCCGATGAGGTGACGTAGGGCCCACCCTGGGGCTCCCGCTCGTAGGCGATCACCGCCTGCTCGGCGATGGGGGCACCGGACTCGGTGACCACGTAGGGGCCACCCAGCGGCTCCCTGGTGGCCGTCTGATCGACGATGGGCTCGGCCGGTGCATCCGTGCGCTCCACGACCCCGAGCTCTTCGCTCTCTTCCGGAGCGGGCTCCTCGGAAGCGACGGGGGCGGCCGGTGCGGCGGTGGGCTGATCGACGGGCGGCAGATCGGCGGCGGCAGGCGCCTGCCACGCCGGGATCTCAGGGAGCGGTGGAGTGACGGGTGCGGCGGCCTGCGAACCGGGCTCGACTGCGTCGGCGCCGTCGTTCCGCATGGGGAACTCCGGCTTGTCGTTCGGTCGGTCGTCGCTGCTCATGGCGACACCCTACCAACGAAACAGCCCCCGGAGCGGGAAGGCTGCGGGGGCTGTTTCGTGGGTCGGAAACTTACTAGTTGTAGGTGCCCGGGGTGTAGTCGTCGCTCGAGAACGAGTCGAAATCGACGAACGAGAGGTCGGCCTCCGAGAACACCGAATCATCCGTGAAGATGCGGTTCGGGTAGCGCTCGGCCTTGGCCTCTTCGGTCGCCTCGACGGTGACGTTGCGGTACTTCTGGAGACCGGTTCCGGCCGGGATCAGCTTTCCGATGATCACGTTCTCCTTCAGGCCCATCAGCGGGTCGGACTTGCCCTCCATGGCGGCCTGCGTGAGAACACGCGTGGTCTCCTGGAACGACGCGGCCGACAGCCACGACTCGGTCGCGAGCGAGGCCTTGGTGATACCCATGACCTCCTGGCGAGCCGAAGCGGGACGCTTGCCCTCGGCCAGCGTGGCGCGGTTCACCTCGGTGTAACGCGCCCGGTCGACGAGCTCGCCCGGCAGCAGGTCGGTGTCGCCGTGCTCGACGACGGTGACCTTGCGGAGCATCTGCCGGACGATGACCTCGATGTGCTTGTCGTGGATCGGCACACCCTGCGAACGGTAGACGCCCTGCACACCGCCGACGAGGTGCTTCTGCACCTCGCGCACGCCCTTGACGCGAAGGACTTCCTTCGGGTCGACGGCGCCGACGATGAGCTGCTGACCGAGCTCCACGTGCTGCCCGTCCTCGATGAGGAGGGTGGCACGCTTCAGCACCGGGTAGGCGATGGCCTCGTCGCCGTTGTCGGGCGTGAGGATCACCTTGCGGCTGCGGTCGGTGTCTTCGATCGTGACGCGGCCGGCAGCCTCGACGATCGGCGACGCACCCTTGGGGGTGCGGGCCTCGAAGAGCTCCTGGACACGGGGCAGACCCTGGGTGATGTCATCAGCGGATGCGGAACCACCGGTGTGGAAGGTACGCATCGTGAGCTGCGTGCCGGGCTCACCGATCGACTGGGCCGCGATGATGCCGACGGCCTCTCCGATGTCGACGAGGTTGCCGGTGGCGAGCGAGCGGCCGTAGCAGGTCGCACACACACCGACGGCGGACTCGCAGGTCAGCACCGAGCGCACCTTGATGGTGCGGACACCGGCAGCGACCAGCTTGTCGATCAGCACGTCTCCGACGTCGTCTCCGGCCTCGGCCACGACCTCACCCTTCTCGTTCACCGCGTCAGCGGCGAGCGAGCGGGCGTAGACCGAGTTCTCGACGTTGTCGTCGCGAGTCCAGACGCCATCGGCGCCCTCGATCGCGATCGGCAGGTCGAGACCACGGCCGGTGCCGCAGTCGGGCTCGCGGATGATGACATCCTGCGAGACATCGACCAGACGACGGGTGAGGTACCCCGAGTCGGCCGTACGGAGGGCCGTGTCGGCCAGACCCTTACGGGCACCGTGCGTCGCGATGAAGTACTCCGCCACCGACAGACCCTCGCGGTACGAGGAGATGATCGGACGAGGGATGATCTCACCCTTCGGGTTGTTCACGAGGCCTCGCATACCGGCGATGTTGCGCACCTGCAGCCAGTTACCACGCGCACCCGAGGTGACCATGCGGTTGATCGTGTTGTCGACCGGGAAGTTCGCGCGCATGGCTGCGGCTACTTCATCCGTGGCCTTCGTCCAGATCTGGATGAGCTCCTGGCGACGCTCGAGGTCGGTCGTGAGACCCTTCTCGAACTGCCCCTGGACCTTGGCGGCCTGCTTCTCGTAACCCTGGACGATCTCCCGCTTGTTCGGCGGGGTCAGGATGTCGGAGAGCGCGACGGTCACACCGGAACGGGTGGCCCAGTAGAAGCCGGCGTCCTTGATGCGGTCGAGCGACGCAGCGACCTCCACCTTCGGGTACCGCTCCGCGAGGTCGTTGACGATCGCGGAGATGGCGCCCTTGTCGGCCACCTGCTGCATGTAGGGGTAGTCGGCCGGCAGCGCCTCGTTGAAGAGCGCACGGCCGAGGGTGGTCTCGAGCAGCACGGGGCCGCCCTCGTAACCCTCGGGGCCTTCGCCCTCACCGAAGTGCACGTCGCTCATACGGATCTTGACGACCGCATTGAGATCGAGCGACCCCTGGTCTTTGGCCATGAGCGCCTCGGCCACCGTGGAGAACGAGCGGCCTTCGCCGATCGCGCCTTCCTTGATGGTGGTGAGGTGGTGCAGGCCGATGATCATGTCCTGCGTGGGCAGGGTGACCGGACGGCCGTCGGACGGCTTCAGGATGTTGTTCGACGCGAGCATCAGGATGCGCGCCTCGGCCTGGGCCTCGACCGACAGCGGGAGGTGGACGGCCATCTGGTCGCCGTCGAAGTCCGCGTTGAACGCGGCACACACGAGCGGGTGCAGCTGGATCGCCTTGCCCTCCACGAGCTGAGGCTCGAAGGCCTGGATGCCGAGACGGTGCAGCGTGGGTGCGCGGTTCAGCAGCACGGGGCGCTCGCGGATGATCTCCTCGAGCACGTCCCACACCTGCGGACGGCTGCGCTCGACCATGCGCTTCGCGGCCTTGATGTTCTGAGCGTGGCTCAGGTCGATCAGGCGCTTGATCACGAAGGGCTTGAAGAGCTCCAGAGCCATCTGCTTGGGCAGACCGCACTGGTGCAGCTTGAGCTGCGGACCCACGATGATGACCGAACGACCGGAGTAGTCGACGCGCTTGCCGAGCAGGTTCTGGCGGAAACGACCCTGCTTTCCCTTGAGCATGTCGCTCAGGGACTTCAGGGCGCGGTTGCCGGTACCCGTGACGGGACGACCACGACGGCCGTTGTCGAACAGGGCGTCGACGGCCTCCTGCAGCATGCGCTTCTCGTTGTTGACGATGATCTCGGGGGCACCGAGGTCGAGCAGACGACGAAGACGGTTGTTGCGGTTGATCACACGACGGTAGAGGTCGTTGAGGTCGGAGGTCGCGAAGCGGCCACCATCCAGCTGCACCATCGGGCGAAGCTCCGGCGGGATCACAGGGACCACGTCGAGCACCATCGCGGCCGGCGAGTTGCCGGTCGCGAGGAACGACGACACGACACGGAGTCGCTTGATCGCACGGATCTTCTTCTGGCCCTTGCCCTCGGAGATCTGAAGGCGCAGGTTCTCGCCCTCGGTCACCAGGTCGAAGGCCTCGAGGCGCTTCTTGATGGCCTCCGCGCCCATGTAGGCCTCGAAGTACATCCCGTAGCGGTCCTGGAGCTCGTGGAAGATCGAGTCCTCGGGCTTGAGCTCGCCCACCTTGAGGTTGCGGAAGTCTTCCCACACACGCTCGAGCTGGGAGATCTGGTCGTCGTAGGCCTTGCGGGTCTGCGACATCTCCTTCTCGGCGCCGTCTTTCGTGCGGCGCTTCTGATCGGCCTTCGCGCCCTCGTTCTCGAGCTCAGCGAGGTCGGTCTCGAGGCGCGACAGGCGATCGGCGATGCGGGCGTCACGCTGGTCGGACAGGGTCTTGATCTCGAGGCGGAGCTCGTTCTCAAGGCCGGGCATGTCTTCGTGACGGCCGTCTTCGTCGACCGAGATGATCATGTACGCGGCGAAGTAGATGACCTTCTCGAGGTCTTTCGGCGCCATGTCGAGCAGGTAGCCCAAGCGCGAGGGAACGCCCTTGAAGTACCAGATGTGGGTGACGGGTGCGGCGAGCTCGATGTGGCCCATGCGCTCACGACGGACGGAGCTCTTGGTGACCTCCACGCCGCAGCGCTCGCAGACGATGCCCTTGAAGCGCACTCGCTTGTACTTGCCGCAGGAACACCCCCAGTCACGGCTCGGCCCGAAGATCTGCTCTCCGAAGAGGCCGTCCTTCTCGGGCTTCAGCGTGCGGTAGTTGATGGTCTCGGGCTTCTTGACCTCACCGTGCGACCACTTGCGGATGTCGTCGGCCGTTGCGAGGCCGATCCGCAGCTCATCAAAAGTTGTTACGTCGAGCAATTTTCCTTCTCTCCTGGAAAAAGTCTTCTAGTGGTTGCCGGCTCAGATGTCGTCGATGGACGACGACTCGAAGCGGCTGGAGATGTTGATGCCGAGCTCCTCGGCGGCACGGAAGACCTCGTCGTCCGTGTCGCGCAGGCTCACCGCGGTGCCGTCGGCGGACAGCACCTCGACGTTCAGGCAGAGCGACTGCATCTCCTTGATGAGCACCTTGAAGGACTCGGGGATACCGGGCTCCTGGATGTTCTCACCCTTGACGATGGCTTCGTACACCTTCACGCGGCCCAGGATGTCGTCGGACTTGATGGTCAGGAGCTCCTGCAGGGCGTAGGCCGCACCGTATGCCTCGAGCGCCCACACCTCCATCTCACCGAATCGCTGTCCACCGAACTGCGCCTTACCACCCAGCGGCTGCTGCGTGATCATCGAGTACGGACCGGTCGAACGGGCGTGGATCTTGTCGTCGACCAGGTGGTGCAGCTTCAGGATGTACATGTAGCCGACCGAGACGGGCTCCGGGTACGGCTCGCCGGAGCGGCCGTCGAAGAGCTGCGTCTTGCCGGAGGAACCGATGAGACGCTCGCCGTCACGCGTGAGCGTGGTGGAGTCGAGCAGACCCGCGATCTCCTCCTCGGACGCGCCGTCGAACACCGGGGTGGCGACCTTCGTGCCGGGAGCAGCGGAACGCGCCTGCTCGGGCAGGTTCGCAGCCCACTTCGGCTTGCCGTCGACCTCCCAGCCCTGCTTGGCGATCCACCCGAGGTGGGTCTCCAGCACCTGGCCGAAGTTCATGCGGCCCGGGATACCCATGGGGTTGAGCACGATGTCGACGGGAGTTCCGTCGGCGAGGAAGGGCATGTCCTCCACGGGGAGGATCTTCGAGATGACGCCCTTGTTGCCGTGACGGCCGGCGAGCTTGTCACCCGCGGTGATCTTGCGCTTCTGGGCGATGTAGACCACGACGCGCTGGTTGACGCCCGAGCCGAGCTCGTCGTCGTTCTCGGCCGAGAACTCCTTGACGGCGATGATCGTACCCTCTTCACCGTGAGGCACCTTGAGGCTCGTGTCACGGACCTCGCGGGACTTCTCGTTGAAGATGGCGCGCAGCAGGCGCTCCTCGGCACTCAGCTCGGTCTCGCCCTTCGGCGTGACCTTGCCGACCAGGATGTCGCCGGGGCGCACCTCGGCACCGATGCGGATGATGCCGCGCTCGTCGAGGTCGGCGAGCAGCTCGGGGCTGACGTTCGGGAGATCACGGGTGATCTCCTCCTTGCCGAGCTTCGTGTCGCGGGCATCCACCTCGTACTCCTCGATGTGGATCGAGGAGAGCACGTCGTCTTTCACCAGGTTCTGGCTCAGGATGATCGCGTCTTCGAAGTTGTGACCCTCCCACGGCATGAACGCCACGAGGAGGTTCTTGCCGAGCGCGAGCTCGCCGTTCTCGGTGGCGGGACCATCGGCGATGACCTGGCCGACCTCGATGCGCTCACCCTCGGAGACGATGACGCGGTTGTTGTAGGACGTGCCCTGGTTCGAGCGGTCGAACTTGCGGAGGTAGTAGTCCTCGGTGCCGCCGTCGTCGAGCATGACGGTGACGACATCGGCCGACACCTCCTGCACGACACCCGCGTTGTTCGCGGTGACGACGTCGCCGGCGTCGATCGCGGCGAAGCCCTCCATACCGGTACCCACGAGAGGCGACTCGCTGCGGAGCAGCGGGACGGCCTGACGCTGCATGTTCGCACCCATGAGGGCGCGGTTCGCATCGTCGTGCTCGAGGAACGGGATGAGCGAGGTGGCCACCGACACCATCTGGCGCGGCGAGACATCCATGTAGCCGATGTCTTCAGCGGGGAAGAGGTCGACCTCTCCACCCTTCTTACGCGCGAGCACGCGACCCTCGGCGAACCTCGCGTCGCTCGTGAGCGGCGCGTTGGCCTGGGCGACGATGTACTCGTCTTCTTCAGAAGCGGTGAGGTAGTCGATGTTCGCCGTGACCACGCCGTCGACAACGCGACGGTAGGGGGTCTCGATGAAACCGAACGAGTTGATGCGCGCGAACGATGCGAGCGAACCGATGAGGCCGATGTTCGGGCCTTCCGGGGTCTCGATCGGGCACATGCGGCCGTAGTGTGACGGGTGAACGTCTCGCACCTCGACGCCGGCGCGCTCACGGCTCAGACCACCAGGGCCCAGCGCGGAGAGGCGACGCTTGTGCGTCAGGCCCGCGAGGGGGTTGTTCTGGTCCATGAACTGCGAGAGCTGCGACGTGCCGAAGAACTCCTTGATCGCGGCGACGACAGGGCGCACGTTGATCAGGGTCTGCGGGGTGATGGCCTCGATGTCCTGCGTGGTCATGCGCTCGCGGACGACGCGCTCCATGCGGGACAGACCGGTGCGCACCTGGTTCTGGATGAGCTCACCCACGGCGCGGATACGACGGTTGCCGAAGTGGTCGATGTCATCGACGTCGAGACGGATCTCGACCTTCTTGCCGTCGCGCACACCGGGAAGCACGGTCTGGTTGTCGTGAAGGGCGACCAGGTACTTGATGGTGGCGATGATGTCCTGGTTCGTGAGAACCGAGTCGCTCAGGGGCGCGTCGATGCCCAGCTTGCGGTTGATCTTGTAACGACCCACCTTCGCCAGGTCGTAGCGCTTCGAGTTGAAGTAGAAGTTGTCGAGCAGCGCACGCGCCGCCTCGGCAGCGACCTGCTCGCCCGGACGGAGCTTGCGGTAGATGTCTTTGAGGGCCTCTTCCTTCGTGAGGATCGAGTCCTTCTCGAGGGTGGCCTCGATCGACGCGTAGCCCTTGAACTCCTCGAGGATCTCCTCGGAGGTCAGGCCGAGGGCCTTGAGGAACACGGTGACCGACTGCTTGCGCTTGCGGTCGATGCGCACGCCGACCTGGTCGCGCTTGTCGATCTCGAACTCGAGCCAGGCGCCGCGGCTCGGGATGATGCGCGCCGAGTAGATGTCTTTGTCGGACGTCTTCTCGGGGGTGCGCTCGAAGTAGACACCGGGCGAACGCACGAGCTGTGACACGACGACACGCTCGGTGCCGTTGATGATGAAGGTGCCGCGCTCGGTCATCAGCGGGAAGTCGCCCATGAAGACGGTCTGCGTCTTGATCTCACCGGTCTGGTGGTTCATGAACTCGGCCTCGACGTAGAGGGGAGCCGCGTAGGTCTTGCCGCGCTCCTTGCACTCGTCGATGGTGTACTTCTCGGGCTCGAGGAACGGGCTCGTGAAGCTGAGCTGCATGGTCTCGCCGAGGTCTTCGATCGGGGAGATCTCCTCGAAGATCTCCTCGAGGCCGGATCGGCTGGCCAGGTCTTGACGACCGGCCTTCTTTGCTTCTGCGACGCGTGCCTTCCACACGTCGTTACCGACCAGCCAGTCGAAGCTCTCGGTCTGCAGAGCGAGCAGATCGGGAACCGTCAGCGTGTCGGTGATCTTGGCGAACGAGAGCCGTGAAGCGGCCCGACCGTTCTTGGGTGAAGTGGTGGTTGCGTTGCGCGCAGCAGCCAAGGAAATAACCTCCGTGGACCCCGTCGGGTCATGCGTTACTTACGGTCGATGTTGTTCGAGAACTCCGCAGATGTGGTCTGAACCCGCAATATGGTTCTAGAGTGTTGCTGCGTGTGAGACGCGCAGCTGCCGACCTCAATATGAAGGCATGGTTGTTCTGGGAGCGCAAAGAACCACTATAGGTGGAATCGACACGCCTGTCCAGTCGCAATCTTGACCAGATCAATTTTCTCCGGTATAACCGCGTGATGAGCGACGCGGAGCGGTTCTTAGAAGGCCGCTGGCGACGTATCCTCGCCTCCGCCCCGACGCGGGGCCCGGTCTCGTGGCTCGTCGAGTTCCTCGTGTTCGGTCTCAAGCAGGCCTGGGCCTGTGTGTTCGGTGGCGCCTTGCTCGCGGTCATCTTCGCGGCGCGGCTCTGGTACCCGGAGGATGCCGCGCTCGCGCGGAACGACTTCCTGACGCTGGCGGCGGTCGCCATCCAGATCGTGATGATCGCGACGAGACTGGAGACCTGGCGCGAGCTGCGGGTCGTGGTGCTGTTCCACATCGTGGGCACCGTGATGGAGATCTTCAAGACGGATGTCGGCTCCTGGGCCTACGGCGCCGACGGCTTCCTCCGCATCGCCGGCGTCCCGTTGTTCAGCGGTTTCATGTACGCCGCGGTCGGCTCGTACCTCGTTCGCGTGTACCGGCTGTTCGACCTGCGGTTCACGCGGTATCCGCCACTGTGGGTCACCGCGGTACTCGCCGGGCTCATCTACCTCAACTTCTTCACCCACCACTACATCTGGGACCTGCGGTGGGTGCTGCTCGTCGCGGTCGCACTGCTCTTCGCGCGGAGCATGATGCAATTCCGGGTGTTCCGGCGGGTCTACCGGATGCCCGTTCTTCTGGCCTTCGCGCTGGTGGCGCTGTTCATCTGGTTCGCCGAGAACATCGCCACGTTCTCGCAGGCGTGGAGCTACCCCGATCAGGAGGACGGCTGGCAGCTGGTGTCGATCACCAAGCTCGTGTCGTGGTTCCTCCTCATGATCATCTCCGTGGTGCTCGTGACCTGGGTGTATCCGCCGAAGGCGCCCGCGCCGCGCGAGTAGGGTCGAGGGGTGGTCAGGGATCGGGATGCGCGCGGCGGTGCCCCCGCGCATCCGTCGACGCGGCTGGCGGACGGGCTGCTCGCCACCATCGAGGAGGATCGGTTCCGGCCGGGCTCGCGCGTCTTGATCGTGGACGGCACACCGCAGTCGCATGTCGATCTGGAGGATCCCGAGTACCTCTCGTTCGAGTACGTGCGCCGGATCGGGCACGGCATCGACCTCGTGGCGGCCGAGGGCGAGCCGATCACGGCCGTGCACCTCGGCGGAGGCGCCTTCACCCTCCCCCGCTACGTGGAGGCCACGAGGCCCGGCTCACGGCAGCAGGTCGTGGAGATCGACAGCTCGCTCGTGGCGTTCGTGCGTGAGCACCTGCCTCTGCCGCGGGCCGCGAGCATCCGGGTGCGGCACGGCGACGCGCGCGAGGTGCTCGAGAAACTCCCTCCGGGGCTCCGTGGTACTGCGGACGTGGTCGTGGTCGACGTGTTCGCGGGCGCGCGCACCCCGGCGCACGTGACGAGTGCCGAGTTCTACGCGGCGGTCGCCGGCATCCTTGCCCCCGACGGGCTGGTGGCCGTGAACGTGGCCGACGGCGCGGGGCTCGCGTTCGCGCGTGGACAAGCGGCGACGTTGCAGCATGTGTTCGCCGATGTGGCGCTCGTGGTCGATCCGCAGATGCTCAAGGCCCGGCGCTTCGGGAACGTGGTGGCGTTCGCCTCGAACGCCCCGCTGCCGTTCGACCGGCTTCCCCGCCTGGTGGCGAGCGACCCCGTTCCCGCCAAGGTGGTGGCCGGGCGCGAACTGCACAACTTCATCGCGGGAGCCCCCGTGTCGACCGACCAGACGTCGACGAAGTCGCCCGCGCCGGCGCGCAGCATCTTCCAGGTGGGGCGGAAACCGGCCGACGGCTGATCTCGTCGTGTTCTGGACACCTCTTCTCCGGAAAGCTCTGCTCCTCCGGGACGCTCCGCCGGGATGCTCCGCCGATTCAGATGCTCTGCCGATTCAAATGAGCGAGGCGGAGACTGGAACGACACGACGGGGAGGAACGTCATGCGGAATCTGTATCGCCGGGTCGGGCTGACAGCGGCACTGGGCGTCTCCGCCCTCGTGCTCACAGGGTGCAGCACGTCACCCTCCTCGCCTCCGGCGACGACACCGACTGCGGCGGCCTCGCCGAGTTCCACGCCTTCGGCGACGGCTTCGGCCACGCCCACACCGGTCGCAGCGGACCTCGGGCCGCTCGTGCCCTCCGGCGACCCCGTGGCCGTCGCCTCGAACCTCCCCGCACCCTGGTCGATCGCCCAGCTGGCCGATGGGTCGATGTTCGTGAGCGAGCGCGATGACGGCGCGATCGTGGAGATCGTGAACGGGCAGGCGGTTCCCGTGGTCGTGGTGGCGGGGATGGCGGCGGCCGGCGAGGGCGGACTGCTCGGGATCGCGACGCTCGAGAGCGCATCCGGAACCTACCTCTACGCCATGTTCACGGCCTCGGGCGACAACCGGGTCGTGCGGTTCCCGCTCTCCGGCGCTCCCGGCGCGCACGCCGTCGGCGCCCAGGAGGACGTGTTGAGCGGCCTGCCGAAGGCCTCCAATCACAACGGCGGGCGGATCGCCTTCGGGCCCGACGGAATGCTCTACGTGACCGCCGGCGACGCCAGCCAGACGTCGAACGCGCAGAGCCTCGATTCGCTGGGCGGCAAGATCCTGCGGGTGACGCCCACGGGTGCCGTGCCCGCCGACAATCCGTTCCCGGGCTCGCCGATCTGGTCGCTCGGGCACCGCAATCCGCAGGGCATCGCGTGGGCGGCCGACGGCACGATGTGGGCCGCGGAGTTCGGGCAGGACACCTGGGACGAACTGAACCGCATCACGCCCGGTGGCAACTACGGCTGGCCGGTGGTCGAAGGGATCGGGAACGATGCGAACTACATCGACCCGGTTCAGCAGTGGCCCACGGATGACGCGAGCCCCTCGGGCATCGCGGTGGTGGGCGACACCGTCTTCATGGCGGGCCTCGGCGGCGAGCGCCTCTGGACCATCGGTTTCGACGGGGCCGCACAGGAGTGGTACGGCGGCCAGCTGGGGCGCATCCGGGATGTGGTGCGGGGTGACGGATCGTCGATCTATCTGCTCACCAACAACACGGACGGGCGCGGCGACCCGCGCCCGGGGGACGACGTTCTGTACCGGGTGAATCTGGTTCCGGCGGGCTGACGCCGCGTGCGCAACCTCTCCTGCACAGAGCGAGATGAGAGACGGTGTTCGCGACCTGCCGAGAGGATCCTGCAGGATCGCAGATGCGCTCGGTAGCCTTGACGCATCGGGATCCGAATCCCCGTGGTCACCCGCGTCTGCCCTGGCGCCGGCCTCGAAGCAGTACCCAGGAGCACGAACTGAGCATCATCACCGGCTACGACATGACCACCCTCCGCGAGAAGGTCGATGAACGCGCGGTGGGTGAGCGCCTCGACGAACTCGGACAGCTGCGGAGCCTCTCCGCCCTGAACGAGAAGGTCGTGCTGCTGCGCCTTGCGGGGCGCCTCGACGAGGCGTTCATCATCGCGAACGAAGCCGTTCGACAGGCGCGCTTCTCGGGCGACCGCGAGATGGCACTGGGGGCCCGCGTCCGTCGCGCCCAGGTGCAGCAGTACCAGGGCAAGTACGCCGCCGCACTGCAGGAGCTCGGGCTGTGCGTCGAGGAGGCGCAGAACCACGAGTGGGGTGCGCTCGAGGCCACCGCCACGCTCAGCCGCGGCAAGGTGCACTTCGAGATGGCCGACTACGAGTCGGCGCTGGTCGACTTCAAGGCGGCCGTCTTTCTCATGGAGCGGCAGGGAGCATCCATCGACCAGCTCGAGAGCTCTCTCGTGGCGGTCGCCGTGACCGAATCGTTCATCGGGGCCTGAGGCTGCCATGGCCGAGCTGTCACGGGTGACGACCTGGGCGAACGCCCTCATCGCCCTGCACCTCGAACCCGCCGTGTGGTCGTTCGGGTTCGACAACGCGAAGACCCGGGCGGGGCAGTGCAACTACACCGCCAAGAAGATCACGGTGTCGCGATATCTCGCGGCGCGGTATGACGACGACGAGATCCACCAGATCCTGCTGCACGAGATCGCGCACGCGATGGCCGGGTCGGCGGCCGGGCATGGCCCACGATGGGTGGCTGTGGCGCGCGAGATCGGCTACGAGGGCAAGCGGCTGCACGAGGGTGATCGCGCCGACGACCTCGCGCCCTGGGTGGGGCGGTGCCCCGCCGGGCACGAGTACTACCGGCACCGCCGGCCGAAGGCACGGCTCTCGTGCAGCCTCTGCGCACGGGGGTTCAGCTCGAGCCACCTCATCGTGTGGTCGCGGCGGGACGTGGCGGCCGTGCGACGCGAGTCGGTTCGCCAGGCGGGCTGACTCGCTTCGGCTTCGGCTTCGGCTTCGGCATCGGCTTCGGCTTCGGCTTCGGCGGGCAGCGTGCTGACGGTCTGAGGTGGCGTGCTGTCAGATCTGGGTGATTTGTCGAAGCCGCCCGGGGGCGGAGCGGGCCCGAGCCCGGCCCAGGGTGGAGCCGGCCTGGGCCGGAGCCAGCCCAAGATGGAACGGCCCGGGTCAGAGCCAGCCCAAGATGGAACGGCCCGGGTCAGAGCCAGCCCAAGATGGAACGGCCCGGGTCAGAGCCAGCCCAAGATGGAACGGCCCGGGTCAGAGCCAGCCCAGGACGGAACGGCCCGGGTCAGAGCCAGCCCAGGACGGAACGGCCCGGGTCAGAGCCAGCCCAGGACGGAACGGCCCGGG
>NZ_SCVE01000018.1 GCF_004297105.1 Herbiconiux sp. | reverse complement strand
GGTGTCGTCTTTCTGTGTGAGTTCTTGGTCGTTCTCACTGACCATCGCACGATGGCTCACCCCGTCGCGGTCACGACGCCGCGGGCCCGAAAGACCACCACCCCGCGGGACTCCGGCGGCGGTCAAGAACTTCCTCGAACAATACGGTGAGGAACAGGGCTGCACGACGGTGCTGCTCGACAACACCACTGAGAGCAATCTCGAGAGTCAGCGTGCCGCGGTCGAGAACTGGGTTACCCAGGGCGTCGACTCGATCCTGCTCTGGCCGGTCGATGAATCCGCATTCACGTCCCTGCAGAAGCAGGCCCAAGACCAGGGCATTAAGTGGCTCACCTATGCAAGCCCGATGGAGGGCGAGGACGGCGGTGTCGGTTTCGACAGCGATGAGAGCGGTCAGGCAATCGCCGATGAGATGTCGGCCTGGATCGCCGAGAACTACCCTGATGGAGATGTCTCCGCGGCGGTGACCGAGATCACTGCGCTCGGTACCCTTTCGGGCCGTTGGGAGAAGCCAGCAGCGCAGCTTGAAGCCGATGGCATCGAGGTCGTGTCGCAGCAGAACTGCGCGGATCAGGCCTGTGGCCTGCAGATCGCGGAGGACGCACTACGGGAGAATCCGAACCTCAGAGTCTTCATTGGCGTGAACGACGACGTAGCGCTCGGCGCGAAGAAAGCGTTTGATAATGCAGGGATTGACCCGGAGACAGTCTTCATCGCGGGTTCCGATGGTACGCCTGATGCACTCGCCGCGATCAAGAATGGCGGCGCATTCCGCGTGACCGCCGCGATCCCTCCGGCCCCATTGGCTGACGACATCCTTCAGGTGTCGCTCGCAGCGATCACAGGAGAGGGCGAGACGAATCGTCAGACGCCTCCAGTGTTGGTTCGCCACGGCGACGACGCCACAATCGACGAGCTCCTGGCTCAGTTCGACTGATTGAACAAAGGTACAACCCATTTATGAGCGAACAGCAGTCCAGCCTCGTCGTTACTGATCTGTGGAAGAGCTATGGATCGAATACGGTGCTGAAGGGTGTTGACCTCGAGCTCCGAGCAGGGCGCGTTCACGCTCTGCTCGGAGCGAATGGCGCAGGTAAGTCCACCTTGCTCAGCTGCCTGAGCGGGGCGGCGAGACCCGACAGCGGCGACATCACGGTCGCCGGGACCGTGCATGCGGGATTCACCCCACTCCAGGCATTCGACGCGGGCATCGCGATCATTTACCAGCACTTTCAACTCATCGGACCGCTCTCAGTGTCCGACAACGTATTTCTGGGATCCGAGCTCAAGACAAACCTTGGGCTCACAGACCGTGCACGTCAGGAGGCCGAAACCCGAGAGGTCTTCAGACTCCTCGGCTTGGACGTGGACCCGAAGCGCGCGGTCGAGACGCTGAGCGTCGGTGAACAGCAGATGGTGGAAATAGCCCGAGCCGTCCGGCGTAAGCCATCGGTGCTCATCCTTGATGAGCCAACGGCGGCGCTCGGTGTGCATGAAGTCGATGCGCTCCTCGCGTTGGTACGTCGACTCGCACGCGGCACCGGGATCTCGGTTGTCTACGTGTCTCATCTCCTCGGAGAAATTCTCGAGATTTCCGACGATGTGACGGTTCTGCGCGACGGGGAGGTGCTCTGGTCCCGCGCACGTGCGGATATCGGCCTGAGCGACCTCGTTGACGCGATCTCGCCCGATCGTCGTGAGCAGCAGCAAGGCAACAGAGCGCTGGATACCGCTGTCAAGATCGAATTTGAACAGCTGTCAGGGGGGTTCACCGGACCGATCGACCTCGCGCTCCGAGAAGGCGAGATCGTTGGTGTGTTCGGCCTGCTTGGCTCTGGGCGCACGGACCTGCTTGAGACCATTGCGGGGGTGCGTCCGCGTGCAGGTGGCACCATCAGGCTCGGTGGCAAGCCGGTTGATCACAGGTCGCCCCGTGCCGCGATCAGTGCAGGTATCGCGCTCGTTGCCTCAGACCGCAAGGAGCAGTCGCTCTTCGGTGAAATGGCCGCTGTCGACAATCTCCTTATGCCGCACCTGAGCAAACTTGCGAAGGGTATGCGTAATCGTGCAGGGGAACTCGCTGAGTTCGCAGATGTCGCCGGTCGCGTTGGTCTGGTCCCGAACAACCCGCTGTTGCCGGCGGACAGCTTCTCCGGCGGGAACGCGCAAAAGATCGCAGTCGGCAGGTGGGCCGCCGGGTCGGCCGATGTTCAGGTGCTGCTCCTCGATGAGCCAACGCAGGGCGTTGATGTCGGCGCTCGAAGCGACCTATACGACCTGATCCGGGGTGTTGCAGAAGCGGAGAGTATGGCGGTGATTTTTGCATCGAGCGATCCTGAGGAGATCGTGGCGCTCGCCGACCGTGTCATCGTCTTGGTCGACGGGGAGGTCCGATATTCCGGTCCTAACGAACTCGATGAGGCGGAGCTTACAGCGCTGGCTCAGCCTGAATCCACTGAAAGGAACGTATCAGTATGAATGCGCTACAGCCCAAGAGCCGAACTTCTGTGCTGATCGGATTCGTTGATTGGATAATGCCGCTCGCGTGCGCAGTGCTCATGGTCTACTTTGCGTTCGCGACGAAAGCTTTCTTCACATTCGCGAATATCTCGACGGTTATTACTCAGAATGCGCCGACCTTCGTCGTCGCTGGTTTTGCCGGAATGCTACTGATGAGTGGATACGTCGACCTGTCGGTCGGATCCATGATGGCGTTGAGTGGCGTTTCGGCCGCTATCGTTTTCAATTCGGCCGGAGTCGGCGCAGGTGTGGTCACCGGGCTCGCGGTCGGCTTGCTTGTTGGCGTCGTTAACGGCATTCTCATAGGCGTGCTGGGGCTGTCCCCGATCGTGGTGACGCTCGGAGGATTAGCAGGCGGGCGTGCCATGGCACAGTTCCTTGCTCCCGATTCTATTTTTGGGTTCCCGCCCCCAGTTGGTGCCTTCGCGAACACGAGCTTCCTAGGTATCACCTACGTCGGATGGGTTGCGATTATTGTGTCGCTCATTCTCGTGTTCGTGATGGGCGCGCTCCCGATCGGGAAGCGCATACAAGCCATCGGTGTGAACCCTCGCGCATCATTCCTCGTGGGGATCCGGGTCAAATGGACGGTCGTCGCGCTTTACGCCGCTGTCGGCCTTGCCGTTGGTATCGCCGGCTTATTGCAGGTTGCTCGACTCGACAGCGCTCCGTCGGGCACTCTCGGGTTGGGCTTCGAGGTGACCATTCTTACGGCGATTCTGCTCGGCGGTATTCCCTTCACCGGCGGTCGCGGAAGTATCTGGCGAGTCCTGATTGGCGTATGGCTGCTTGCCATTCTCAAGAACGGTCTCACTCTGATGAATTTCGGCCCGGAAGTGGCTGGCATGGTCACCGGTGGCGTGCTCGTCGTCGCAGCTGGCCTCGAAGCGCTCACCGTCTGGCTCCGGCGCCGAGCGTGATCTTCACTACTCGAAAGGTATTAACATGAATCAGCAGCAAGAGATCGTCTGGTCAACCGCGGATGATTTGGCAACCGCTGTCATTTCGGGTGATTTGCGTCCGAGCGAGATCGCCGAAGCATTCATCGAACAGATCGAGACCACAAACCCCTCGGTAAACGCGTACATCTACTTCGAGGCAGACGAGGTCCGGGAAGAGGCGAAGCGGCTTGACCAGCAGGTTGCGGAGGGAAAAGGGAAGACGAAACCCATCCTCGGCGTGCCGTATGCGATCAAAGGCACCACTTCGATGCAGGGTTACCCAATGGATCTCGGTCTTGAGGCTTTTCGAGGACAGACCGCGGATTATGATGCAGTGGTTGTCAAACGCCTGAGAAATGCTGGTGGACTTTTTCTCGGTCGCACGAACTTCCCCGAGACTGCCTACGCGAGCTTCAGCGACAATCATGTCTACGGCCCGACACACAACCCGTGGGTTCCGGGTCACAGTGCCGGGGGCTCGAGCGGCGGGTCGGCCGCGGCTGTTGCTGCAGGTATGGCGCCACTCGCGGAGGGCGGTGATGGCGGCGGCTCCATCCGCATCCCGGCCTCGCTGTGCGGTGTTTACGGATTCAAACCGAGTGGTGGACGCATCCCTCACAGCCTGAAGGCGAGCCGTTACAACCCCTGGATCTGCCATGGGCCGCTGACTCGCACGGTGAAGGACGCTGCTCTCATGATGAACGTGATGGTCGGTCCGGACGCTGAGGACCCGACGAGCTTGCCGTTTGATGGCGTCGACTATGTTGCGGAGCTTGATCGACCGCTTAAAGGTCTCAAGCTGGCTTGGTCCCCGGACCTTGGTCTGGGTCCCGTCGACCCGGAGGTGCTTGCGGTGTGTTTCGATGCGCTCCAGGGATTCGTTGAGCTCGGTGCTGAAATAGTGGAGGATCGACCGAATTGGGGTGACCCGGAAGAAGCCTTCTGGGCGGGTGTGTTCGCACCCGGATGGGGTGAGGAATATGCGCTTCTCGACTGGGAGTCGTACCGCGGTCAGATCGACGACAATCTCATTGATATGATCCAGTACGCGCTCAACGTCTCGGGCCGGGAACGCGCCGACGCAGCGAACTTCCGCGGCAAAATGTGGGATGAATGGGCGCGTTTTACTTCGGAATACGACCTGCTCATCACCCCGACGCTCGCCGACACGGCGATTCCACACGGGATGGTGACGCCTGAGCGGCTCCAAGGTTCGTCGACTGGGCACCAGATCTTCGGCTGGTTGTTGACCTATCCCTTCAACACGCTGCTCACCCCGTCGGCCTCCGTGCCTGCGGGTTTCACTCCCGGCGGCAAACCCGTCGGGCTGCAGATCTCGGGTGGTCACCTCGCCGATGCGCTCGTGCTCCGAGCTTCGCACGCATTCGAGCAAGTGCGGCCATGGGCGCACCTGCGGCCCGAGCCTTGGGGGGTCGAGTAATGCCGGCGCCGGTGTCAATGGGCCATGGCGTGCTGCGCGCGCCGGATGCGCTCCACTTCGGGGAAGGAGCGCGAGTCTCCATCGCGCCTGCGGTGGAAAAGTTCGGGCGTAGACTTGGCGTGATCGTGGACGCGTTCTTCCTCGATTCCCCGGAGTTCCTCGAGGTGCTGAAGTCGCTCGATGACCGAGGTATTGAGTACAGGACTTTTTCGGATGTCGTCCCTGAGCTTCCGCTCGATTCGGTGGAGATTGCTGCGGCCCGCTTCTCCGGTCTGGAACCAGATGCTCTTCTCGCCTATGGCGGGGGGAGCGCCATCGACCTTGCGAAGCTCGTTGCGCTCAGGCTTGTCACTTCCGAGCCTCTCGCCGAATTCTATGGTGAGAATCGGGTAGGCCGCACGGTGCTGCCTCTTATCGCAGTCCCCACCACGGCCGGTACTGGGTCTGAAGTGACATCCGTCGCGGTGGTCTCCGATCCCTCGCATGCGCTGAAGGTGGGAATCTCCGATCCTGTCCTAATTCCCAGAGTGGCAATCGTCGACCCTGAACTGACGCTTGGGGCGCCGCCGAGCATCACCGCGTACTCCGGTATCGATGCACTTGCGCACGCGATCGAATCGCACACCGCCCGGGATATGCGGCTGGACTGGTCGAAGACGTTGCCCGTTGCGACCGGGGCTAACCGGCTGAACTCCGGGTTCGCTCTCGGAGCGATCGGAGCGCTCGGAGCGAGTCTGGTCGATGCGTACCGGGATGGCGGCGACCGAGCTGCCCGCCGGAACAATGCCTACGGCGCGACACTCGCGGGCATCGCATTCAGTAACGCGGGGGTGCATCTCGGCCATGCCGTTCAGTATCCGCTCGGGGCGCTCACGAAAACGCCTCACGGTATGGGAACTGGGCTGCTGCTCCCATATGTCATGCGGGCATGCATGCCATGGCGAGTCGAGCGCCTCGCTGAGGTTGGAACGGCACTCGTCCCTGCGATGACGGGGACCGCTGAAGAACGGGCGGAGGCTGCGATCAGTCGTGTCGCGGGGATCACTCGGGCTATCGGGCTGCCTCGCTCATTGCGCGAGATGGGTGTAGCCAAGTCGCAGCTTGATGAGATCGTCGAGAAGAGTCTCGGCATTGCCCGGCTTATAGGAAATGCTCCGTTCGAGGCGAACACGGAGATTGTGGGAGAGATCGTCAGGAACGCATATGTTGGGGGTGCACCCTGACTCGACCGTAGACGGGTCAGCGCAGACTGGTTAGGGGCAAGGTCGGGGCTCATCCACGACAGTGAAGCGCCCTGGGTCTGATGGAGACTCGCGCTATTTGATTCCGATCAGCAGATTGCGGTCGTTAGGGACAGCATAGAACGCGTTCTCGAACTCGACGGGCGGTAGGTCGCCGAGGTATCCGTGGAGGCGTTGCGTGTTGTGCCAGTGCACCCAGCCGAGCGTCGCGAGCTCGAGATCCTCAACGGTCTTCCACGGCCCTGAGCGGGCGGGTCCGCGGACGAGTTCGGCCTTGTAGTAGCCGTTCACCGTCTCGGCCAGGGCATTGTCGTAACTGTCGCCGACAGTTCCAATCGACGGCGTGGCGCCGATCTCGGCCAACCGTTCGCCGTAGCGAATCGACGTGAATTGAGAGCCCGCGTCGCTGTGACACCGCAGATCCTGATGGTGAGCACCGCGCGACCAACGCGCCATCTCGATCGCGTCGAGGACCATCTCGGTGCGCATGTGCGACGCGACTCGCCAGCCCACGATCATGCGAGAGAACACGTCGACGATGAAGCATACGTAGGCGACGCCGGCCCACGTCGGCACGAACGTCAGATCGGTGACCCAAAGCCGATTCGGCGCCATCGCGGTGAACTCCCGTTTCACGAGGTCCGGGTGCCGCGCCGACGAAGGATCCGGCCGTGTGGTCTTCACCCGCTTCGATCTCCTCGCACCTTCGACCCCTGCGACGCGCATCAGCCTCGCGGTCTGGTCGCGGCCGATCATGATCCCCGCGCGGCGGGCTGCCTTCCAGAGCTTGCGGACCCCATAGACGCGGTAGTTGCTCTCCCACAGGTCGACCAGTTGCGGGATCAGTTCCTCGTCACGCAGCGCACGGGCCGAGGGCGCACGGGTCTTCGCGGCGTAGTAGCTGCTCGGAGCCACCTGCAACAGTCTGCAGATGAGCTCGACTCCGAGCCTGCGACCGTCGACGACGTCATCCTTGTTCGCGTCGATGAACGCGACTACTTCCGGTAGTGGCGGTCGAGCTCCGCCCCGAAGAAAGACGCCGCCCGCTTGAGCACCTCGTTGGCCCGGCGAAGCTCCCGATTCTCTTGCTCGAGCTCTTTCACCCGCTGCGCCTCCACCGAGCTCACACCGGGGGCGACACCGTCGTCGACGTCGGCCTGCTTCACCCACATCCGCACGGACTCGACCCCGTAACCCAGCTGCGTCGCGACCCGCTGCACCGTTCCTTGCGTGAAGCCGAGCTCAGCGCGCAGCGTTCTTACCATCCGCACCGCGGCGGCCTTCTCCTCGCTCGAGTAGCGACGCGTCGTCGGCTTCCCCGACGCCAGTTCCTTCGGCATAACCCCATCCTCGTTTCCAAGATCAGGAGCCTCCAACAAACTCAGGGCGCTTCAAATGGATGATGCATCCGTTCTTAGTTCGAGTCTAGCCAAACCTTCAAATGGGGTAAGGAACGCCTACCGCTCCACCGCTGCGTCGACGTTCAATCCGATCATTCGGCCTTGATGATGAGCGTCTTCACCTGCGTGTAGTCGAGGATTGTGTCTGCCGCCATCGTTCGTCCGAAGCCGCTGCGCTTGTACCCGCCGAACGGTGCGCCGATGACATCGGTCGAGCCCATGGTGTTGACGTACACCTGACCGGCCTGCACGCGCCGGGCGGTGCGCACAGCGGTGCCGACGTCGTGGGTCCAGACCGAGGCGACGAGACCGTACTCCGTGCCGTTGGCGACCGAGACCGCCTCTTCGGCGCCGTCGACCGGCAGCACGGCGAGCACTGGCCCGAAGATCTCCTCCTGTGCGATTCTCATCTCGGGCGTGACGGAGTCGAAGATGGTCGGCTGCACGTAGAAGCCCGAGTCGAACTCGGCACCGCTCGGGCGCGAGCCGCCGACGACGACATCGGCGCCCTCTCCCCGCCCTACGTCGAGGTATCCGAGTACGCGATCCTGCTGGCGGGCGTTGATCAGCGGTCCCATGTCGGCACCGGAGTCCCAGCTGCCCATGCGTAGGTTCGCCACCCGCTCCGCTACTCGATCTACAAGCTCGGCGTGACGCGACCGATCCACCACGACCCTGGTGCCCGCGGCGCAGACCTGGCCCGCGTTGAACGTCATGCTCGTCACGATCGCCGGGACCGCGCGAGAGAGGTCGGCGTCGCCCAGCACGACCTGCGGCGACTTTCCGCCGAGCTCGAGGTGCACCGGGATGAGGCGTCGGCTGCAGGCCTCCATGACGCGCCGTCCGGTGTCCGGCGATCCCGTGAAGCTCATCCGCCTGATGCGCGCGTTCTCCGGCAGTGCGGCGCCCGCTTCGGCGCCATACCCGGTGACCACATTCAGCACGCCGGCCGGGAGCCCCGCCTGCTGCGCGAGAGCTGCCAGGTAGAGCACCGTCAGCGGGGCGTCCTCGGCGGGTTTGACGACGATCGTGTTACCGGCCGCAACGGCTGGGGCGACATCCGCCGCCATCAGTTTCCCGGGCACGTTCCACGGGATGATGCTGCCGCACACGCCGTACGGTTCGCGCAGGGTCATCCCGAGCGCGTCGGGGTGGTGCGAGGGCAGGGTGAGGCCCGCGACCTTGTCGGCGGCACCGGCGACGTACGCGATCGTGCGCGGAATCGGTGAGGATCCGAGCAGCGGGCGCCCGACCTCGAAGGCCTCGAGAGCGTCGAGGTCGCTCGCGCGCTCGCGGCAGAGTTCGGCCCAGCGGTGGACCAGTTCGCCGCGCACGGTCGCCGACTCGTCTCGCCAGGCCGGGAAGGCTTCCTCGGCCGCCCGAGCGGCGTCGTCCACGTCGGTCGCGTCGCCCCGGGGGACCGTGGTGATGACGGTTCCGGACGACGGGTCGATCACGTCGACGACTTCGCCCGTGCGCGCCGGCACCCACTCGCCTCCGATGAGATGCCGGCCGTTCGGCAGGGAGGTGCGCTCCCAGGGATTCGAGGGCGCGTCGTTCGGGATCATGGTGTGCTCCTTCTCTTGAGGCCTGACGTCATGTGCTGAGAATCGCCGTGGCATTGGCGGAGACGATGCCGCCCTCTGCGTGGAGGAGTGCGGTGCGCGCCCCCGCCACCTGGTTGACCGCGTCACCCGACAACTGCCTGACGGCCTCGGTGACGTGGTGGATGCCGGCGGCGCCGCCGCAGTGCGCGTGCGAGAGCAGACCGCCGTGCGGGTTGACCGGGATCCGCCCATCCATCGAGATGCCGCCATCGGCGACGAATCGGGGCGCGGTGCCGGGCGGGCAGATACCGAGTTCCTCCATCTCCATGGCGACGGTGATGGAGTAGGAGTCGTAGATGAGGGCGACGTCCGCGTCCGTCGCGGTGAGCCCGCTGTCGGCATAGCAGCGCGCGCCGGAGAGCCCCGCTCCCGTGGTACTCAGGTCGCCGGCGAAGCTCACGCTGTCGTAGCGGTAGCCCTGTCCGCAGCCGAGCATCGCCACCTCGCGTCGCCCCGCGCCCGCGCGGCCGATCACGATCGCAGCGCCGCCGTCGGAAATGGGGCTGCACTCCAGCAGGTGTAGCGGGTCTGAGACCAGTCGCGACGCCCGCACATCCTCCACGCTCAAGGGTGTCCGGTAGACGGCCGCCGGGTTCGTCGAGGCATTCTGTCGGAAGACCGGAGGGATCACCGTAAGAGCGTCCTCATCGAGCGAGAAGCGCGCGAGATAGGCGCTCGCCAGCAACCCGTACGCCGAGACGTTCATCATGCCGAAGGGCTGTTCCCACAGCGGGTGGCGCATGCGCGCGAAGCTCTCAACCGACGAGCTGCGATCCTGCCCGGTCCGCGGGGTGTCGGCGAACGCGACGAGCACGGCGCTGCAGCGGCCGGACTCCACGAGTGACAGAGCCTCGTGCACCGCGACGATCGCCGCTGCGCCTCCGAGCGCCACCGTCGACGCGTGCGTCAGCTGCTCCGAAATGCCGAGGTACTCGGCGAGCGCGAGCGCGTGTCGCGAGAACCCGTCGACCATCGGCGGGTTCACGAGCACCCCGTCGATGCGGTCGAGCGCGATCCCCGCATCGGCGCAGGCCGCTAGTGCAACCTCTGCGGCAATATCCAGCGGCGTACGGTCGGGGAGTTTGCCCAGCGCGCTGTCTGCGACCCCCAGAATCGCTGCGCGGCCGGTGCGGTCAGCCATTGCGATCCTCCTTCGGCTCGATGACGGGAAGGTGTCTGCCGCCCCAGTCGCGGAAGACGATCTGCACGGGCGCGCCGACGGGCAGCACGGTCGGGAGCCCCGCGATGAGGTGGCATCCTCGCGCGATCTCGGCCACTCCGATGGAATAGGGAGGCGGGAACTGCGGGTACGTGGTGGAGCGGACCGTGGTCGCCGCGGTGAGCCGCGCGGCCCCGTCGTGCTCGCGCCAGCCAAGCCCGCGGTCCTCATGACAAGAGCGGCACACGGCGGAGGGCGGGTGCTGCAGCGTGTCGCAGCGCTCGCAGTGCTGCAGCAGCAACAGCCCCCGAGACACCGCAGCCCACCAGTGGGCGGCATACCGGTCCACGATCACATCCTTTCCTGGCGTCCGACAATGGAAGCGCGCGTCATCACCACAGCGACCGTTCGACCGTGATACGGCGGGGCATGCCGACGGGCCACGTGACGCCCGTCTCGTCGAGGCGCGCCAGGTCGTGCTCATCGAGACCGATGCCTCCGAGAACCTCGGCATTGTGCGCCCCGATCGACGGCCACACGGCACACAGGCGCGGGGGTGTGCGTGAGAGCCGGAATGGTGCGGCCTCGAACCGGTAGTTACCGAGATCCGGATGCTCGAGCGTCTGGAACATGGCCCGGTGCCGCAGCTGCGGATCGGCCTCCAGCCGGTCCTCGGGCGACTGGACGGCCCCGGCCGGCACCCGCGCCGCCTGCAGCAGTTCCATCACCGTCCACTTGT
This sequence comes from Herbiconiux sp., assembly GCF_004297105.1. Lineage (GTDB taxonomy): Bacteria > Actinomycetota > Actinomycetes > Actinomycetales > Microbacteriaceae > Herbiconiux. The sequence continues at coordinate 428,407 of NZ_SCVE01000018.1, read as the reverse complement.
CTCGCTCGGCGGTCCAGGCGCGTATCCGCTCGTCGATCTCGTCCTGTCGGCGCGCGCGTCCCTCGACGTGGTCGAGCTCGGTATCGTCGAGCCAGTCGTCAGCTCCGATCACCCGGCAGAGCCGTCTCCACTGCGTGTCGGTGAGCACCGTCACGGCGCAGTAGTCGTTCTGGTCGCCGCCGGCGGTCGGGTACACGTTGTAGGGCACCCCGGCCTCACCGCGGAAGCACGCGATCTCCTCGTCGGCGTCGATGGTGCGGGCGCCGACGCGCACCGGCAACGAGTCGAGTAGTTGTGCGGCCAGCAGCGACGGGCCCTGAAACGCGAGGCCGGTTTCGACCTGGGCGAGCTCGACCTCCTGGCCCTCGCCCGTGCGATCGCGATGCCACAGGGCACCGAGAGTCGCGACCGTGCCCACCGCTCCCGCGATGACGTCCATGAACGACCATCCCCACCCCGCGGGCTGGCGATGCGGCAGGCCCGAGACGGCGGTGAGGCCGTTGAACGCTTGCGCGGTCGGGCCCCAGGTGACGAACTCCTCGTACGGGCCAGAGTGCCCGAATCCGGAAGCGTTCACGTAGATGATGCCGGGGTTGATCCGGCGCAGTTCGGCGTAGTCGAGCCCCCAGCGTCGGAAGACCGTGGCCGAGAAGGATTCGACGACCAGGTCGCTCTCGGCGAGCAGCTGACGCACGATGCGCATGCCCTCCTCGGACCTGGCATTGAGGCTCAGCCCCTGCTTGCCGATGTTGAGATTCGCGAAGAACGGCCCGTTGTCGAGGCTTTTCGCCTGCTCGCCCGCGCGGTACATGGTGGTGCGCATGGGATCGGCGTGCGCGGGCCACTCGACCTTGATCACGTCGGCGCCGAGCGCCGCGAGGGTGCGAGTGATCGTGGGGCCGACGACGCTCCACGAGAAGTCGAGCACGCGCAAGCCGTCCAGGGGCCGCGCGGCGTCGTTTCCCGGAGACATCGGCAGGTCGCCCAGCCAGCCGGGGGCCTCGGAGTCCCAGACGCAGTCGTGTTCGCCGAGCAGGGGCGGGCGGGCGGGCGGGGTGGCCGGCGAGCCGTGCAGCCGAAACGGCACTGCCGGGGCGAGCCAGGTCGCTCCGCGGTCGCGGTCCACCACCGGGACGAATGCGCCGCGCGCCGAGAGGTGCGGGTCGGCGAGCAGCTCCTCCGGACCGTTCACGACGGACCATGGGAGCCGGCGCCGCTGCGCCTCGCGGAAGAGCACGTCGGCCGGCTGGGTGCGGCAGAAGTCGCGGATCACCGCGACGATGTGGTCCATGTGCTTGGAGCGCTCGGCGAGGACACGGTACCTCTCGTCGTGCAGGTCCTCGGCCATGCCGTGCGCGCCGAACCACTCGACCATCGCGCGGAACCGGCTGTCATCGAGGTACAGCGGCAGACAGCAGAAGTACTTGCCGTCGGCGGTGGGGTGGTTCCACGGCGGGCTGGGGTAGGGGCGCGCGTGCCTGCCGGTGGCTCGCCGTGGGTTGATGTGCTGCGCCTCCCAATAGGTGTTGGCCATCTCCGTGCACACCGCCAGCACGTCGTGCTCGGCGACGTCGACGGACTGGCCCAGTCCGGTCCTGCCGAGATCGCGCAGGGCTGCGAGCACCGCGATTGCCACGGTGACGCCGCCGATGTGGCCGGTCTGCCCGCCCGCGGGAGCGATGGGGGAGAGATCCTCCTCGTCGTCGTACCCACAGGAGGCCATAACTCCGCCGAGCGCGAGCGAGACGAGGTCGCTGTCGAGAAAGCCGGACCACGGTCCGTCGTCACCGAACGCGCTCACACGGCAGTACACCGACTGCGGGCGGGCAAGGTTCCAGTCGTCCCGCGCTGAACTCGGAACGAGCGGCTCGTCGAGGCCGTCGAGCAGGATCACGCCGGGTTCGATGAGCGCGTCGAGGGCGGCCCTGCCCCGATCGTCATCGAGGTCGAGGATCGTCGACGACTTGCCCGCCGAGTAGTACCAGTGCGAGATGCTGCGCTCCTCCGCCGGGCCGTCGGCGGGGGCCAGTGCGCCCTGGTGGCGCTCCGATGAACCCGCCGGCGGCTCGACGACGAGCACTTCTGCGCCGAGCAGGGCGAGCAGCTGGCCGGCGACCTGCACCGATCGGCGAGAGCCGACCTCGAGTACGCGGATGCCGTCGAATGAGGATGTCATCGTCGGCCTCCTCAGTCGTTCCAACGCGGCGACGTGGTGCGCGGCGGGATGAGCGTCTGATTCAGCCAGATGACCCTGGGGCCGCCTGCGGCGGCGCACTCCGTGAGCAGGTCCCGGAGCGACCCGTCGTCGATGCCGTCCATGCGATAGCTCGGGATCCCGAAGCTCTCCGCCAGCGCTGCGAAGTCGGGTCGGGCGAGATCGACGCCGCGCTCCTCGTCGCCGTCATGGATCTGGTCGTAGCGGAGCATCCCGTACCCGCCGTCGTCGACGATGAGCAGGGTCACCGGCAGGTTCTCCTGCACGAGCGTCGCCAGTTCTCCGAGACCGTACATCACGCCCCCGTCGCCGACGATCGCGAGTGTGGGACCCAGGTTCGCCGCGGCCGGTCCGATCGCAGCGGGAAGCCCGTAGCCCAGTGTGCCCCATCCGATCGGGCACTGGATGCGCCGCACTCCGGGGACGCGGGCGTAGGCGTTCACCCAGTACGCGCCGATCGCCATGTCGCAGACGATGCGCCCCCCGTCGGGCCAGCCCGTCTCGACCGCGGATACGAGTGTCATCGGAGAGGTGGTGCGCGGGTCGTCGATCAGACCGGCGCGCACCCCCTCACGCAGGGCCGGCACATCGGCCCACGCTCCGTCTCGCCGCCGCAGCAGCGGCGTCAGGACCTCGAGGGTCGCGCGCGCGTCGGCCACCACGAGCGCATCAGGCTGGTAGTCCTTGGCGGCGTCGGCGGCATCCACGTTGATGGAGACGAGCTTCGGCGGGCGCGGCATCGTCCAAGCCTTCGTGCTGATCGCGTCGAAATCCGATCCGACGCCGAGGAGCAGATCGGCCTCGCGCAGCAGGTCGGCCACCGGGGGCTCGTGCGCGGGATAGCTCACCGAAGAGGCATGATCCGGCGGCAGGATTCCTCGCCCGCCGTACGTCGTGATGACCGGTGCGCCCAGGGCATCCGCCAGGTTCGCGACCTCGTCCCCGGCGTCGGACGCCACGGCACCTCCACCGACCCAGATCACGACCTTCTCGGCCGCGTCGATGGCCTCGACCGCGTCACGCACTTCGGCCTCCGCGGCGCCGGCGCGCTCGAGCGCGGCCGGATGGGGGATAGGGGGGCACGGCATGTTCAGCACGTCGAAGGGGACGTCGAGGTAGACGGGACCGCGCGGGAAGGTCAGCGCGAGGGCCACGGCCTCCGGCAGCACCTCCGCCACCTCCTGGGGTGTGCGCGGTCGGTAGACCGCCTTGCTGATGGTCTCGAAGATGGCCGCCTGATCCGGTGACTCGTGCAGCAGCCGGCGGCTCTTGCCGGGTTTGCGCTGCTGAGAGGAGACCTCGCTCGCGATCAGTAGGACGGGGCTGCATGAGAACCAAGCTTCGCCGAGGGCACCGGCGGCGTTCGCCGCGCCGGGGCCGGTCGTCGTCAAAGCGACGCCGAGCCCTCCCGAGGCACGGGCGGCGCCGTCGGCCGCGTACACCGTCGTCTGCTCGTGGCGCACGCCCACGATTCGCGGGCGTCCGGCGCCCAGGTCCCGCCAGAACGGCAGGTTATGGACGCCGGGAAGCCCGAAGAGTTCCTGCACGCCCAGCTCGCCGAGCAGGTCGAGGATGCGCGCGGCGACGGTGAGTTCGGATGTCGACTCTGACACGGGACCTCCAGTAGATTCAGCCGGCCACCTGACCGGTCATCGTCAGCCTGCATTCGCACGGCCCACGCGAACCAGGGTCTCGTCTCGAAGTATCAGATACCCGCAACAACCGAGGTCTTGTTCATATAGACGAAATCTCGCCGCCTGTCGCTGGTTCGGTGCCGCGGACCGTTCGAGCATTGCCGACGCAGGCACCGGCGCCTCGAGTGACACCGAAGTCACCGCCGGGCGAGAGGAGTAGGACGATGATCTCCACCCAGGTCGGACGGGCACCGCGCGTCGGGACGGCTTCCGGCGAGCGTCTTCGGGCCGCCCCTCGAGTGGTGCGGGGCAACGGGTTCGCGGTGGCGGCCGCTGCCTTTCTCGCGTGCATGGTGGTCGCCGCGATCTTCGCGGAGTGGGTCGCGCCGTACGATCCGATGACCATCGACGTGGCCCGGGCAGGACAGGGCCCGGGCACACCGGGTCATCTTCTGGGCACCGACTCCCTCGGCCGCGACGAGCTCAGCCGACTGATCTTCGGCGCTCGCATCTCTCTCACGGTTGGCGTGCTGAGCGTTGCGGGATCCGTTCTCATCGGGGTGACCCTGGGATTGATCGCCGGCTACTACCGCGGGTTCGCGGACTGGCTCATCATGCGGACCGTCGACCTCCAGATGGGGCTTCCGTCGCTCCTGATCGCTCTCCTGGCCCTCTACGTACTCGGGCCCGGCATCCTCAATGTCGTCCTCGTGCTCGCCATTACCCGCTGGATGGTCTACGCGCGTCTCGTCCGCGGGATCATGCTCTCGATGCGGGAGCGCCAGTTCTTCGAGGGCATCGTTCAACTGGGAGCGAGCGATGCACGCGTCATCATCCGCCACGCGCTGCCCAATGTGCTGCGGTCGGTGGGCGTGCTCGCCACGCTGGAGATGGCGATGATGATGCTCCTCGAGGCCTCGCTCGACTTCCTCGGACTGGGGGTGCAGCCGCCTACCGCGTCATGGGGATTGATGCTCTCCGAGGGCAAGAACTACATGACCACGGCCTGGTGGCAGGTCACGCTTCCCGGCATCGCGATCGCGCTGACCGCCCTCAGTCTCAACATCCTCGCCGCACGCATCGGAGCCTCCGGTGGTCGCAGCGGCCGCCGGATGCCGCTCCCGAAGGCATCCGGCGTCTGATCCCCGTCGCCGCAGTGATACGACGACGACGGTGTCGCTTATCCCATCCTCTCGAGAAAGGTTCATCGATGAGTTCTTCTCACACCCTGCGAACGCGCCGTCCGGCGGTGCGCGCCCTCCGAATGCTCGCCGCGGTTATCAGCGTGGGAGCCGTCACCGCGCTCAGCGCCTGCGCGCCGCCGGGCCTCGACGAATCCGGCGGCACGCAGGAGCGCGTGACCGTCTCGCTCGCGCAGGAGCCCCGCTCGATGGGGAGCTGGGCGGCGGTATCTGACGAGGGATCGCCTTGGATCTACAACATCGAGGAACCCCTGGTGATGCGCGACGCCGAGACGGGCGAGGCTCTCCCCGGGCTCGCCGTGAGCTGGGAGCAGACCGACCCGACCGCGTGGACGTTCCAGTTGCGCGAGAACGTCACGTTCCACGACGGTACTCCGTTCGACGCCGAGGTTGCGGCTGCGGCCCTGAACTGGACGTGGAAGCCAGAGAACAACTACCCGCTGCTGCAGTTCATGGGCCCCCAGATCACGGCCGAAGCGTCGGGCGAGCACGAACTGGTGATCACCACACCCGAGGAGGATCCGATTCTCCCGTCGCGTCTCTTCTTCAGCCCGATCTTCTCGCCGAAGACGCTGGAGGACGGCACTTACGAGACCACGCCGGTCGGCACCGGTCCCTACTCGTTCGTCTCGTGGGAGCGCGGACAGTATCTCGACGTCGAGGCGAACCCAGACTGGTGGGGCCTCGAGGCCGACTCCGATCAGACGGCTCTGACGGTGCAATCGGCTCGGTTCGCCTTCAACGCCGACCCCGCGGTGCGCGCGTCCGCGGTGCAGGCCGCGAACGCCGATATCGGGGTGCAGCTGCAGCCCGCCCAGTGTCTCCCGGCGTGCGCCAAGACCGGCTCCGTCGAAACGATCCTGCTGCGACTCGACGCGGAGACGAACCCCATGCTCAAGGACGTGCGAGTGCGCCAGGCGATCGCCGAGGGGCTCGACCTCTCCGGCCTCGTGGAGCAGTACGTGCCGGAGGGGGCACGCGCGTCCCAGCTGATCCGCGAGGGCGTCACGGGGTACAACCCCGATCTCGAGCCGTATCCGCACGACGTGGAGCACGCCAAGGAGCTGCTCGACGAGGCTCGCGCCGACGGCGTGGACCTCAGCCTTCCACTGCGGGTGGTCGCTCGGACGGGCTTCGTGGACCAGGGCGGAGAGATCATCCAGGTGCTCCAGGCGCAGCTCGCCGAGCTCGGGTTCGACGCGACGTCCGCGCTGACCGAGAACTCGCAGTTGCAGGCAGGATTGCGCGAGAAGCCGGCATCGCCCGACCGCGGGTGGGTGCTGCTGTACTCCCACAGTAATCAGCTCGGCGACATGTCCGCGACCACCGGGTGGTTCACGTGCGATGGGTCTGTCTCGACGATGTGCGACCCTGAGCTCGACGCGCTCACCGAGCAGGCGATGGCGACCAGCGGCGACGAGCGTCAGGAGCTCTTCGCCGCCGCGGCCGAGCGATTGTGGGGCGACTACTCGGTCATCCCCGTGGCGCAGCCGGCCCGGTTCAACGCCATCTCGGAGTCCATCGACTGGGAGGCCCGCAATGACGGCCTGGTGCTGCTGACCGAGATCACACGAGGCGCGTGAGGAACGGACGTATGACAACCATCGAGCGCACCAGGACCGCCGAGGAGCGGTCGTCGGGCACGTCGGTCTGGCGCACCATCAGGCTCTTCTGGGCCGACTCCCTGATAGCCCTCGTCGTGAAGCGGCTGTTTGCGGGTGTTGCCACCGTGTTGGTGGTGCTGGCAGTGGTCTTCCTGATCAGCAACGTCATCGGCGACCCGGCAGTGCTCATGCTGCCGCCGGAGGCCACGGCGGAGCAGGTGGAAGCGCTCCGCACCGAACTCGGGCTGGATCGCCCGCTGTTCGTGCAATTCGCCGAGTCGTTCTCGGGGTGGATCACGGGCGATTTCGGGGTGTCGACCTGGCAGGGCATGCCGGCCCTGCCGCTCGCCATCGAGTCGTTCGCGAAGACCCTCTATCTCGCGGAGGTGACCCTGATCGTAGCGGTGCCGCTCGGCGTGATCTTCGGGCTCGCTGCCGGCCGGCGACCCAACTCGTGGGTCGACCGCCTCATCACCTCGATCTCGGCGCTCGGCGTCTCGATGCCGACGTTCTGGCTCGGTCTGCTGCTCATCCTCGTGTTCGCGGTCACGCTCCGTTGGTTCCCGACGAACGGCTACGGGGGGCTGCACTACGCCGTGCTGCCCGCCTGCGCGATGGCACTGCTGCCGCTCGGGCGCATCGCCCAGATCACCCGGTCGTCGGTCGCCGACGAGATGGGCAAGCTCTACGTCACGGCCGCCCGCACGCGCGGGCTCGCCGAGGGGGCGATCGGCAGACAGCACGTGCTGCGCAATGCCGCCATCCCCGTCTTGACGCTGATCGGCAGCGAGGTGGCGTCGCTGCTCAACGGCATCGTGATCATCGAGGTGATCTTCGCGTGGCCCGGCATTGGCAGCATGCTGATCACCTCGATCCAGCAGCGTGACCTTCCCCTCATCACGGCGAGTGTGGCGGTGATCGCGGCCGTCGCGGTCCTCGTCAACCTCATCGTCGACCTGGCCTACCTGTTCATCGATCCGAAAGTGAGGCGATGATGACCTCTCCTGCCATGACGGCCTCCGAGCCGGTGCCGTTTCTATCGATCGAAGACCTGCACGTGCGGTTCGATAGCGCACGCGGAGTGGTCCATGCCGTTCGGGGGGTGAACATGCGGGTCGGGAAGGGCGAGAGGCTGGGGATCGTCGGCGAATCCGGCTCCGGCAAATCGGTTACGGCGCACACGATCCTGCGGCTGATGCCCGACGCGCAGATCTCGGGCCGCATCATGATGGGCGACAAGGATCTGGTTTCGGCGAGCAGCTCCGAGATGCGAGGCATTCGAGGTCGGAAGATTGGCATGGTGTTCCAAGACCCGATGACGTCACTGGACCCGGTGCGCACAATCGGCAGCCAGGTTGTCGAGGCGGGGCGCCACCGCGGCCTCGGGCGTCGCGAAGCTCGGGCGGAGGCCATCGACCTGCTCGGGAGCCTCGGCATCCCGCGCCCGTCGGACCGCTTCGACGAGTACCCCCACCACTTCTCGGGCGGGATGCGTCAGCGCGTGGTGATCGCCGCCGCCCTCATGGGGGCGCCCGAGCTGCTGATCGCCGATGAGCCGACGACGGCGCTGGACGTTCGACTGCAAGCTCGACTGCTCGACATGCTGTGGGTGCTGTCGCAGGAGCGGGACATGTCCGTGATGCTCGTGTCGCACGACCTCGCGCTCGTGGCCGGTTTCGCCGACCGCGTGGCCGTGATGTACGCGGGCGCCGTGCAGGAGAGCGCACAGGTGGATCGGCTGTTCGATCGCCCGGCCCATCCGTACACCGACGGGCTTATCTCGTCGGCGCCCCGGCTGGATGCATACGACCACCCGCCGCTCGTGCCGATCCCGGGCTCGCCGCCGCCCCCGAGCGTGCGCATGGCGGGTTGCCGGTTCGCTCCGCGCTGCCCGCGCGCCGCTGCGCTCTGCCGAGAAGAGGAGCCCGCACTGCTGCCCCTTGCCGACCAGTCGGATCACCGGTCGGCCTGTCATTTCGCCGAGCAGGTCCAGGCCCACGGGCCGATCCCCGCCGCTTCCGTCGCCTCGACATCGCACAACGGATAGGAAAACCCACTGTGGACCACACACTGCTCAGCATCGCCCGATACGCCTCCGCCCAGCGCTGGGAGTCGCTCCCCGATTCGGTGGCGACCCAAGCCAAGTCCGTGACCCTAGACGCTCTCGGTTGCGGCCTCGGCGGCCTGGACGGACCGCCGGCGCAGATCGCTCGAAAGCTGCTCCCGGCCTCCGATCCCGAGAGCACCGGGGGAGGCGTGGCCTTCGGATCGGGGCCGACGGGGTCGGCGGACCTCGCGGCGTTCGCGAACACCTGCGCGATCCGCTTCCTCGACTTCAACGACTTCTACCCGGGCGGCCATCCGAGCGACATGCTGGGAGCGATGCTGGCGCTCGGCGCACGGCCGGGGGTGACGGGGCGGGCGTTCCTCACCGGCGTGGTCGTCGCTTACGAGGTGTCGATGCGCCTGGCGGATGCGACGCAGCTGCGGGAGAAGGGGTGGGATCAGGGGTACGCGATCGGACTCGGGTCGGTCGCCGGGCTCGGTGCCATGCTGGGCTACGATGAGGCGACGATCCGAGATGCGCTTGCGATCACCGCCGTATCGAACATCCCGCTGCGCAACACGCGTGCCGGTCTGCTGTCGATGTGGAAGGGCGCGGCGACCGCGGCGGCGGTGCGCAACGCGACGTTCGCGATTCAGCTGGCTGGGGAGGGGATGACCGGGCCGGACGACCCGATCGAGGGCCGCCACGGTCTGTGGGATCTCGTCACCGGTCGGTTTACGCTCGACCATTTCCCGGTGGCGGAGGAAGACTTCCGCATCCTGCGCACGAGCTTCAAGCCGTGGCCCGTGGAGTACAACGCCACGGCCGCGGTCGCCGCCGCGGTGCAGCTGCGCGAGAAGGTGTCGCTGCAGGACGTGGAGAAGATCAGCATCGGCACGCACTGGTCGTCCTGGCACGAGATCGGCAGCGACCCCTTGAAGTGGGATCCCCGGACGCGCGAAACCGCAGACCACAGCATGCCGTATCTGTTCACTCGAGCGATGCTCGACGGCACCATCACCGAGGCGACGTACGAGCCGGAGAGCTACCTCGATCCGGTGCTGCGTCCCCTCATGCAGCGGATCGGCGTCCACCTGGACGACGAGTCCGAGAAGGCCTTCCCCGAGCACATCCGTCTCGCCGTCTCGGCGCGCACCCGCACCGGGGAAACGCATCACGTGCTGATCGTCGACCCGCCCGGCCACTGGCGAAATCCGCTCACGGGAGACCAGCTGCGGGAGAAGTTCCTGGGTCTCGTGACGCCGGTGCTCGGCGAAGCCGAGGCCGGCGCGCTCGCGGCATTCTGGCTGTCGGTCGAAGAGCACGATGAGCTCGTTCCCGGTCTCGTGCTGAGCGGGGCGTCGATGCCGGTGGTGCAGTGATGGGCATGACCATGACCGAGAAGATCCTCTCGAGATCGAGTGGGTCGACCGTCCGCCCCGGCGACATCGCCTTCTGCGATGTCGACAGCATCATCTACCTCGATCAGGCGTTCGCGACCATGACCGAGCCGCTGCCGCTGCGCATGGATCATCCCGAGCGAGTGTCGGTGATCCTCGACCACGCGATTCCCGCTCCCACCGTCACGGACGCGAACGGTCAGCGCCGGGCTCGCGACTTCGCCTCGCAATTCGACCTGCGCAGTTTCGTCGACGTCGGCCGCGACAGCGGCATCGTGCACCAGGTAGTGCTGGAGCACGCGCTGGTGCTCCCCGGAGGCATCATCGCCTGCTCGGACTCGCACACCTGCGCGGCGGGCGCCCTCAACGCCGCCGGCCGCGGGCTGGGGCGGCTGGAGATGACGCAGGTGCTCTGTACGGGACGTACCTGGTACGAGGTGGCGCCGACGGTGCGGTACGACTTGACGGGCGCTCTCGCATCGGGGGTCTACGGCAAGGACGTCTTCCTCGCCTTCGCGGGGCGCTACGGTGACCACACCAACAAGAACGTCGAGTTCGGCGGCCCGGGGGTCGCGACGCTGGCAATGGATGACCGCGCGACCATCGCCACCATGTGCGCCGAAGTGGGGGCCGAGTTCGCGCTGTTCCCCTTCGACGACGTCACCGCTGCGCATCTCGACGCCATCGGAGCCGAACGGGGTCAACCGGCCGACCCGGATCCCGACGCCGAGTACGCGGCGATCCGCGAGCTGGACCTCGGTGCACTCGTGCCCATGGTCGCGCTGCCGGAGTATGTTCCCGGCAACACCGGGCCGGCCACGGACGTGACCCGCCGCATCGACCAGGCGTTCATCGGCTCCTGTGCGAACGGCAAGCTCAGCGACCTGCGCGTGGCCGCCGAGATCGTACGCGGTCGACGCGTAGCGCCCGGGGTACGCCTGGTAGTGACGCCCGCGTCTCAGCACGTGTACCGGGAGGCGGTGCGGGAAGGATTGGTCTCCGACCTCACGGAGGCCGGGGCCATCGTCACCAACTCGACGTGCGGGGCCTGTTGGGGCGCGCATCTCGGGGTCCTCGGTGACGGGGAGGTCTGCATCACGAGCAGCACCCGTAACTTCAAGGGGCGCATGGGGTCCGCGGAGGCCCAGATCTACCTCGGATCGTCGGCCACCGTCGCGGCGTCGGCCGTCCGGGGCTTCATCACGGATCCGAGGGAGTTGCTCTCATGAGCGCCGGGTCAGCGCCCGAGAGGAGCGTGGTCGTCACGGGCCGGGCCTGGATGTTCGGCGACCACATGAACACGGACCTGATGCTGCCGATCAGCGCTTATCGTGTGCCCGTGCACGAGCGTCCGATGCTCGTGTTCAGCGCGAACCGTCCGGGATGGGCAGAACTCGTGCGACCGGGCGACGTGATCGTGGCCGGCGAGAACTTCGGCGTGGGGTCGGGCCGGCCGGTGTCGACCGTGCTGCAGGAGCTCGGCATCGCCGGGATCGCCGCGGATTCGGTCAATGGCCTGTTCTACCGCAGCGCGATCAATGCGGGGCTCCCGATCGTCGCGTGCCCAGGGGTGACCCGGATGGTGACCGAGGGCGACCGCGTCACCATCGATCCCGTGACCGGCACCGTTGCCGACATCACGACCGGGGAGAGCCTGAGCGTTGCCCCCATGCATTCCGAGCTGCAGGAGATCGTCGCGGCGGGGGGCGTCATCGCCCGGCTGCGCCGCGCCGGCTACCTGCCTCCACAGGCGTCACCCGCCGCGGCGACCGGTGGTGCCAACCGCACGGCGAGGAGGCCGACCGCATGAGCATGATCAGCGAGGCAGAGATCGAGCCGCGTACGCAGCCCACGACCGAGGAACTGGTGGTCGTGCGCGACCTGGTGGTGGAGTACCCACGTCGCGGCGGAGGCGTCACCCGATCGGTCGACGGCGTCTCGTTCACGGTGAACGCCGGCGAGTGCTTCGGCATCGTCGGCGAGTCGGGATCGGGGAAGACGACGACCGCGCGCGCGGTGCTGCGCCTCGCCCCCACCAGGGAGGGGACCATCGTCGTCGGAGGTCAGGATGTGTTGTCGCTGAGCCGGCGGGAGCTGCGGAAGTTTCGTCGCTTCGCGCAGATGGTCTATCAGGATCCCCAGGCATCACTCGACCCGCGGATGACCATTCAGCAGCTGGTCGAGGAGGCGCTGGTCATCCACGAGCCCGCGATGCGCGCCGTCGAGCGTCGCGCGCGCGCCATCGACCTGCTGGAACAGGTGGGATTGAATCCCGACTATCTCGGCGTGCGTCCGGCCTCTCTCTCAGGTGGCCAGATGCAGCGCGTCGCCATCGCGCGAGCGCTCGCGGCGCGGCCGCAGCTGCTCGTGTGCGACGAGGTCGTCTCGGCGCTCGACGTCTCGGTGCAGGCGCAGATCCTCAATCTGCTCAAGAAGCTTCAGCGGGATCTCGGCCTCACGGTGATCTTCATCTCCCACGACCTCGGCGTCATCAGTTATGTCTGCCACCGCGTGGCGGTGGTCTTCGAGGGGCGGATCGTCGAGACCGGCACTGCCCGAGAGGTCATCGGCGACGCCCGCGAAGAGTACACCCGCGAGCTCGTTCTCGCCTGTCCCGACCCCGACCCCGTCACCGCTCGTCGCATTCGCAGCGAGCGGCTTGCCGCATCCGCGTCCGGGCTACCGGTCCCGGCGAACACCGTCGCTCCGAAGAAAGTCGAGAAGGAATGACCTCCACCCACCCGATCGAGCGTCGTCCGCTCGGCATGCGCGAATTCCCCCGCCAGCACGGCCCGGCCGCGGAGATCGTCGCCGGACTCCGCGCATTCACGTCGACCGATCTTTCGGACGCCATGAACGGCGCTTTCTCGATGGACTCCGCGCTTCGTCCGGCGTATGCGGGGATGCCGAGATTCGCGGGGACGGCCGTCACGGTCGCAGCCCCGACGGGCGCCGTGAGCGTCCGCACCCGAGCCATGGACCTCGCAGGCGAGGGAGACGTGCTCGTGGTGAATGTGCAGGGCGTATCCTCGTTCGCCGTGCTGGGAGGCATTCTGGCGAGTCGGCTGCGCGATCAGGGGCTTGCGGGCGTGGTCATCGACGGCTGCGTGCGGGACATCGAGGAGATCGAGGAGGCTGGGCTCCCGGTACTGGCGCGCGGCACGTGCATCCGACGCCCACCGAAGGAGGGGCCGGGTGAGGTGAACGTGCCCGTCGCCTGCGCGGGTGCCCTGGTCTGCCCCGGCGACGTTGTCGTGGCCGACCGGAACGGCGCTGTCGCCGTCCCGGCTGCCTTCGCCGACGAGGTGCTCGCCGAAGCTCGCCGTCGTGCCGGTCAGACGGCGACGAGCCGCTCCGCGGCCGAGCTGATCCACTGAGCGTTCGGCACCAGCGCCGCCAGCAGGGTGGGAGCGGCGGGGATCCGTGCGTCGGGCATCGCCACGCGCACGGGCGCGGCCGACAGGTGCACCCCTGACTCGGCGACCGTCGCTACCACCTCGGCTCCCATCCCCGCGAAGCGATGCGCCTCGTGAGCGACGAGGAGCCGCCCCGTGCGCGCGACCGATTCCAGCACCGTCGCGGTGTCGAGGGGGCGCAGCCACCGTAGATCGATGATCTCCGCGTCGACGCCGTGCGCGAGCAGGTCCTCAGCGGCCTGCTCGCACTGATGCACGGTCGCTCCCCACGAGACGATGGTCAGGTCCCGCCCGGGCCGCACGAGGCGGGAGGCTCCCACGGGCAGGGCGGGGCCGCCGACGCTGACCTCAGTGCGCTCACCGTGATAGAGGGTGCGGTTCTCGATGACGAGGCACGGGTCATCGGTGTTGATCGCGGTCCACAGCAGATCGTACGCGTCCTGCGCATTTCCCGGCATGCAGACCTGCAGACCGGGGATGTGCGAGAACAGCGCCTCGAGGCTCTGCGAGTGCTGCGCGCAGGCGCCCGGCATGGTGCCCTGCTGGGTGCGGATGGTGATCGGGGCGCTGACCGATCCTCGCGAGAGGTACCGCACGTTGGCGGCCTGGTTGATGATCTGATCGAGGGCGACGAGCGAGAAGTCGACCCACATGATCTCGACGATCGGCCGCAGCCCCATCAGCGCGGTGCCGACCGCGCCACCGAGTATGGCGGACTCCGAGATGGGCGTATCGAACACCCGATCGCCGAATTCTTTGCGGAGGCCCTTCGTGACGCCGAACACGCCGCCCGGGATCGCGACGTCCTCGCCGAACAACAGCGTCTTCGGCAGCTCGTCGAGCGCGCGACGCAGGGCGGCGTTGGCGGCCTGTGCGTATGTCAGTCGAGCGATCTGGTCAGGCATAGAGGTGCTCCTCTGCAGTAGCGGGGTCCGCGGTCGGGGCGGCGAGAGCGGCGGCCGCCGCTTCCTCGACGAGCGAGAGTGCCGCGCGCCGGATGTCGTCCAGCTCGGTCGTGGAGTGAGAGGTCGCGAGTTCGGCGGTCAGCCGGGCGAGCGGCTCATCGGCGTGCATGCGCTCGTTCTCCTCGCGAGAGCGGTAGGTCAGCGCGTCGCCGATGTAGTGGCCCTCCAGCCGTTCCGTCATCGCTTCGAGGAGCACCGGACCGGCACCGGAACGGGCGCGGCGCGCGGCCTCGGTGACCGCCTTTTGCACCGCGACGACGTTGTTTCCGTCGATGCGCGCACTGGTGATCCCGTAGGCCGACGCGCGCTTGAACAACCGATCGTTGGTCACCATGGTGTCGGTCGGTGTGAGTTCCGACCACCGGTTGTTCTCCACCAGCACGATCAGGGGGAGTGCGAGCAGGCTCGCGAAGTTCAGCGCCTCGTGCACCGACCCCTGATTGACGGCGCCGTCGCCGAACGCGGTCAGCACGACCCTCTCGGACCCGTCGTAGCGCGCGGCCAGGGCCGCGCCGGCGGCGATGGGTGCGCCGGCTCCGACGATCGAGTTCTCGCCCCACATCCCGTGCGACGGGCTGGAGAGATAGGCGGAACCTCCACGACCGCCGTTGGTCCCGGTCGCCCTCCCCAGCATTTCGGAGAACATCTCGAACGCGGATACTCCGCACCCGAGTGCCCACCCGTGGCCGCGATACGTGCAGAAGACGGCGTCGCGGGGCAGGTCCAGCGCCGCGCAGGCCCCCGTGTAGATCGCCTCCTGGCCAGAGCACAGGTGCACGGAGCCGGCGATGGCACCCTCCGCCTTCAGCGCTTTCACGCGGTCTTCGAAGTATCTGATGACCCACATGTCGTGCAGGTACTGCAATCGGGGGTCGTGCGTCAGACGCCGCTCCTCGAGTTCCGTGACCGTCATGGCCATCCGGCTCCCCTCCCTGGTCGAGTCGAACGTGAGAATCGGTTTCGATTTAATGGCTCGGTTCCACTCGAAACCAGGCCTTGCCCGCACAATTGCGACTATTTGAGGTGCTTGGTGAGAATTTCGCAGCCTGGTCGTAAAGTGAGAGACGCTTGAGTCACCGCGGTCACCGACGAAGTCGACCGATCGGCCGCACGGTCATGGAGGGGATGCCTCATGCTGCACGAAATCTCTCGTTTCGCACGACCCGCTGCCGATACCTCGGAGCGAGAGCAGTCGGAGGGAGGGACCGTCCTCACCACGCTCGTGCGAGGACTGGAGGTGCTGCAGGAGGTCGCCGCTGATCGAGGTAACGCGACCGCCAGATCCATCGGCGATGACCTCGGTCTGAAGCCGGGCACGATCTATCACATCCTGCGCACGCTGCGCGCGACCGGCCACGTCGTGAGGCTCAAGGGAGGCCGATATGACGTGGGGCCGAACAGCCTGTCGCTCGGGCGCTCGCTGCAGCAGTCCACCGCCGTGCCGCCCGAGCTCGAGATGCTGCTCGCCCGCCTGCACAATAAGACGCACGCGACCGCCTATCTGTCGGGGTGGCACCACGGAAAGATTCTGCTGAAGCAGAGCATCGAGATGGAGGGGTCGGTGCGGATCGACCGCCTCGCCGTGGGCTACACCTACAACATGCACGCGCGTGCGTCGTGCCGGTCGGTCCTGGCCTTCCTCGCCGAGGCCGACATCGAGAAGATGTTCCGCGGGGTCGCCCTGAGCAAGCTGACGCCGCACACGGTCAACGACTACGACGATCTGCTCGTGGAGCTGGCGAACACGCGCAATCGCGGCTACGCGCTCGAGATGGGGGAGTTCCAAGAGGGAGTCGGGTGCATCTCGGCGCCCTACTTCGACTCGCCGATGAGCCCTCAGGGTTCATTCACCATTTCGATCGACCTGAGTCGACTGCGCCAGGACCAGATGCCCCTCATCCACGCGGTGCGGGAGACGGCGATCATGGCGACCAACTATTACGCTAAGCAGCGTGGATCAATGCTCCGTTGATACCTAGTTGTAGTTCCCTGGGACGTTGTGAACGCCTGAACTGAGGCGAAGACCTCCGGGCAGGATGTGGGTTACCACACTCGCATCCCTACACCGGAGGTCTTCATGCCCCACGCTAACGCACCCCTCACCCCAGAAGGACGCCGCCGTCTCGCCGTGGTAATCGTCGAGGAGGGCTGGCCGATCCGGCGTGCAGCCGAACGCTTCCAAGTCTCACCCGCGACCGCCCAGAAATGGGCGGCCCGGTATCGGGCCCGCCTCCCGCTAACGGATCGCTCCTCACGCCCACACACCACCCCGAACCGTCTCCCGAGAAGACGCGAGCACCGGATCATCTCGCTCCGGTTCAACCACCGTTGGGGTCCGCACCGGATCAGCTATCACCTCGGTATCCCGCGCTCGACCGTCAGCCGGGTCCTCGAGCGTTACCGAATGCCGCGCCTGGACCACATTGATCAGGCGACTGGCCTCCCGGTCCGAAAGGTCCGACCCACGCGTTACGAGATGACCCGCCCGGGCGAGTTGGTGCATGTGGACATCAAGAAGCTCAGCCGGATCCCTGACGGTGGCGGGCATCGCATGCTCGGCAGAACGCTGGGGAATCAGAACAACAAGAAGCAGGGCCGCGGGTACGCCTATCTGCATCACGCCGTCGATGACTACTCACGCCTGGCCTATTCCGAGATCCTCGGCGATGAACGCAAAGAGACCGCGGCAGGGTTCTGGAAGCGAGCGCGAACGTTCTTCGCCGATGCCGGGGTGAGCGTAACCGGGGTGATGACCGATAACGGGGCCCGTTACCGCTCACACGCGTTCGCTGCCGCGATCGGGCCGGATGTGAAGCATCGTCGTACACGCCCATATCGTCCGCAGACCAATGGCAAGGTCGAACGGTTCAACCGCACCCTTTGCGAAGAATGGGCGTACGCCGAGGTCTACGGCAGTGATGAGGCCAGGGCCGCAACCTACGCCGCCTGGCTCCATCACTACAATCATCACCGACCCCATACCGGGATCGGAGGGCTGACACCCTCAGATCGTGTTCACAACCTCACGAGGAATTACATCTAGTCGGTCCCGTAGGGTGCCAACGTATTGCCATAGCAGTTGATCCAATACGTAATCGGTGTCCAAGTAAATCGTTGTCACCGTCACAGTCCGTTCCGGACATAGTCCGCACAGCACATTTGAGCCGAGTAACACCATGTCCCCCACGCTGATAGAGCGCTCACCGAACTCGCTCCAAAGAGTCGCGCTGCCGGAACGAACGGCCATCAGTTTTACACAGTCGTAGGCCGCCGGACTGATTGAGCGGCGAATTGTGTAGGTGCGTGCGATTAGCGCTTGGTAGCCGGTGAGGTGCCGTTCACACATCGATGGCTACCTGGCTCCGGGATGCATGAGTTCCTGAGCGACTGAAATTGACTGTCATGCAAATGGGTGACGGGTTTCGAATTCCCTACTCTTTCTGCGTCGAAGCATCGAACACGTGAGGTCAAGCTGAGCGTGGGGATTGCCTCGCAGCGTTCCAAGCTCAGTCGGCGCTGATGGACAACACGCTCGCGATCAGACGCCATGCGTCGCGAACCTCTGCTTTACGGTGGCGACTCTAGATTCGGACGTGACTAACTTCACGTGACTGACGGCCCTATTTCCCTAAAGCTGTCAAGTGAGTATTGAGATCCGGGCAGGCGAAATCTGGCAGCGTGCGTTGTGGAGTAGGCTCTCCAGGCTTGGCGACCAGAGCGACACTTCGCCGCTGACGAATCTGGTGGTCGGACCACTCTGTTGTGTCATATCGAATGCACATCCTCATCGATCTGTTGGGGTGCTAGTTCGAAGGTAACTTGCCCAAGAACCCTAGGCATTCGTGCGATTGTATGAACAGCGCGCAATATGGTCGCACTAGTATGAAGGGCGCTACGCCGCCCGTCGCCAGGGCGACTCCTAAGCCGCTCTATCCTCTATCAGGGTTGTCAAATCGCTGATGGGTTGCCTATGAAGCGGGGTCTAATTCTGGCCTTCACCATTGCCGCAAGTGAAACGCACCTGGCTAAGACTTGGTTGCTGGAGGGGTCTTTCTTCGCGAGTCTATCCACGGCATGCTGCCTAGTCGACATACGAGTTCGACCCAGCGGGGCGGTCGATCGCTTCTTGCGCCTCGTCCCTTGTCGGCGTCGAGGACTTGACTTATAACAAACGTGCGAAATAATATGATGGCGCACGGGTGCATGAGCTCGCCTGTATCTGGACATAAAGGAGTGTCGATGGAAAGCCTCACCGCTTCGCAGCGTGGAACGACGATGAGCGTGAAATGGATCCTCGGGGATGCACAGAGCCCAAGCCATCTAGCAACGCAGGATCGAACGGCGGTGCTGTGGGAGCACGGGGAGCGCAGCTATAGGCAGCTACGTGAGCGCGCGCTCAACATCGCCCGCTGGTTGCGCGAACAGGGACTGCAGGATGGGGATCGAGTTGCCGGTCTCATGTACAACCGCGGTGAGATCTTCGACATCTATTTCGCGTGCGCGCTCGCCGGTCTCACTTACGTGCCCATCAACTTCCGCCTGCACTCCAACGAGGTGACCAAGGTCTTTACCGACTGCGAGCCGAAGGCCGTCTTCGTAGCGCGCGAGCTCGCGGATGTTGCGCGAGGCTCGGTCGTCGACGCGGACCTCCCCGGCTGTTCCATTGTCGAGCTCGAGGACGAGCAGGCGGGCGTGGATTATGACAGGATCTCCACCGCGACCGGTCTGCTCGCCGAGAGCCACGACACCGACATCCAGGTGATCCTCTACACCTCCGGAAGCACAGGCACGCCGAAGGGCGTCGTGCTCACCCACGACAATGTCATGACCTTCGCCATGCAGCAGGCTTACCTCTTCGAGCACTTCGACCGGCGCAGCGTGACAATGCTCACCGGTCCCATGTACAACCAGGCCGCAATCAACGAGCAGAGCCTCCCCACGTTCGTCATGGGGGCCACCGTCGCGATCCTGCCGAGTCGCGGTTGGACGCCCGACCGCATGATCGACCACATCGACGGCTGGCAGGTGACGCACACCATCATCTATCCCTCGATGATCAAGGCGGTTCTTGCCGCATACCGGCTCCGAACCAAGAGTATGCAGT
Organism: Herbiconiux sp.; assembly: GCF_004297105.1. Taxonomy (GTDB): domain Bacteria; phylum Actinomycetota; class Actinomycetes; order Actinomycetales; family Microbacteriaceae; genus Herbiconiux. Next base: position 408,820 of record NZ_SCVE01000018.1, on the reverse strand, counting down.
CCCTGAAGTTCGTGCTCACGGGCGGGGAGAACCTGCCGCCGGTACTCATCGAAGAGTTCCTGCGCACGCTACCCGACGTGCACTTCCTTCAGGCCTTCGGCTCGAGCGAGAGCGGTTTCATGTCGGTTATCTCGAACGAGGAGATGCTCGAGCACCCCGGCTCGGTCGGCCAGGCAGCCGCGACACAGACCTTCTACATCGGCGACCTCGAAGGCAATCCGTTGCCGCTTGGAGAAACTGGAGAAATCTGGACGCGCGGCCCCGGTACGAGCTCGGGCTACTGGCGGGCCCCCGAACTCACGGCGAGCACTTTCCGCGAAGGCTGGTGCCGCATGGGTGACCTTGGCCGCATCGATGAAGAGGGCTATCTCTATCTCGCGGGTCGCAGCAAGGACATGATTATCTCGAAAGGTCAGAATATTTATCCGGCTGAGATCGAGAACGCGCTGCGGCTGTCGCCGGATGTCGCAGACGTCGCTGTCGTTGGCCTTCCTGACGACGAATTCGGCGAGATCGTATGCGCAGCAGTGGTGCTAGAGCCCGGTGCCCGCGTCACCGCCGAAGAGCTCATCGACTTCTCTCGTGATCACATCGCGTCATTTAAGAAGCCTCGCCGCGTCGAGTTTTTCGAAACCCTGCCGCGCAATCCCTCACAGAAGGTCCTTAAGGACCAAGTGCTGGAGCTTGTGATCGAAAGGACAAGCCGATGAGCACATCACAACTGCGGGACGGAATTGCCCCTGCTCCTGTCACAGGTAGCATCCCTGTCATGGAGCGGCAGCGTCCGCCCTCGCGCGCTGTGTTCACGCGCTGGTTGCTCGTGCTACCGCTGATTGTCATCATCGGTCTGGCCGTCCTTTGGCCCATGGGGAGCATCCTGCTACGCAGTTTCACGCCCGAGGGCACGGCGTCTTTCTCCGACGGCTTCACCTTCGAACACTACGCCTCAATCTTCGCCGATGACGTACTTCGCAACGTCACTTGGGGGACGCTGAAGCTCGGCGTCTATTCCACCGTCGGCACGGTGATCTTTACCTTCCCCGTGGCCTACCTGCTCTCGCGGCTCAAGGCACGCACGGCCGGAGTCCTGCTGCTCGTGTTGCTCCTCCCGTTCTGGGTCTCGATCCTGGTCCGCCTGTTCTCGTACACGACGATCCTCGGTCGCAACGGCATCATCAACGGCATCATCAAGTTCTTCGGTGGCGACGGAGTAGAACTACTGTTCAACACCCCCGCGGTTGTCATCGGCATGATTGCCTACCTCTCGCCTTACATGCTGCTCATTCTCTATGCGGGCATGACCGGCATCGACCAGAGCCTAGTGACCGTCGCGAAGACGATGGGGGCGAGCGGGATGCAGATCTTCCGCCGCATTATCATGCCGCTCATTATGCCGAGCCTGATCAGCGGGAGCCTGCTCGTCTTCGTGCTCGCCCTCGGTTTCTTCCTCACTCCAGCCATCCTCGGCGGGCCGAAAAACATGACCATCCCGGTCTACATCGAGCAGCAGATTGGCATCTACCAGTGGGGATCAGCGAGCGCCACGGGCATCGTGCTTGCGGTGGTCAGCCTTATCGGCTACGCGATCGCCATGCGGATCGCAGGCACCTCGATCTTTATCCCGTCCGCGGGAGCGGGCAGCAAGGGCTCGACTCAGGCGGAACCGCTCCCGAAGAACGCAACCACGGCGGTCAGTTGGATCTTCACTGTCGCGCTCATGGCCTTCATGATCTTGCCGCTGCTGGTGGTGGTTCCTACGGCTTTTGGCGACACCTCTCAGGTGCAGTTCCCACCGAAGGGGTTCACGCTGGACTGGTTCAGCGAGGTCCTCACGAGCCCCACCTGGACCGACGCGATCAGTAAGAGCTTCGTTGTCGGCCTCTCGGTCGCGATACTCTCGCCCCTCATGGCGCTGGGCGTCGCCCGGGTCATCCAGCAGACACGGCGCCCATGGGTGAAGTCTCTGCTCATGGTGGTTTCCTTCGCGCCGCTCGTCATCCCCGTGATCCTGCTCGCTATCGGCAACTTCGACGTGCAGAACGGTCTGAGGATGACTGGCTCCACCATCGGCCTCATCCCGCTGCACGTGATCATTTCCTATCCGCTCGCCTTGCTCGTAATCACCAACGCCCTGAATCGCCAGGATCGCGCGCTCGAGGAAGCGGCGTGGTCGATGGGCATTTCCAGGATCCGCACCTTCTGGACCATAGTCGTGCCAAGCATCGTGCCCGCGCTCATGGCGGCTGCCGTGCTGTCGTTTGTGACTTCGTGGGATGAGGCCGTGCTGTCCTACTTTCAGACTGGCAGCTACCCGACCCTGCCTGTGCAGATCTTCTCGCTCATTAAGAGCGGCGTGACGCCCGCGGTGCCGGCGATCTCGGTGCTGCTCATGCTGCCTGTGGTCATCGTCACGCTGGTGCTCATCATCCGACAGCTCCCCCGGAAGTCCAAGAAGCTTCAGAACCCGGCCGAGGCCGCCCAGTGAGTCTCTCCACAAGTAGTAAGGAATCGAACATGACCTTCCCCTCCGGTTCGGTCGCCATCGTCGGCGTCTACGAATCCCCGCGTCGGCGCGCGCCGGGTATGCACCCCTTCTACATCCAGGCCGAGGTCGTCGCCGGTGCGTTGAAGGATGCTGGCATCGAGCCGCACGAGGTCGACGGTTTCGCTACAGCGGCCGGCCTCGCGACCGAGTCCGCCTGGCAGTTTGCGACCGCCGAGCTGGCTGAGTACCTCGGGATCACCCCTAAGTGGATGGACAACTCCGACGTTGGCGGTCCAGCCACCCTGTCGCAGATTACGCACGCAGTCGCGGCGATCAATGCGGGCCTATGCGAGACGGTCGTCATCAGCTATGGCGCGCTCGGTCGCTCTTCGCTGCTCCCAATGCCTGACTACAACTCCGGCCACGATGGCCCCGGTCAGTGGGAGGTGCCCTACGGCCTCAGCACGATCACGGCGTACGCGCTCGCCGCTCAGCGCCACATGCACGAGTTCGGCACCAAGCCCGAACACTTCGCACAGATCTCGGTGCAGGCCCGGGCAAATGCGGCAAGTAACCCTGATGCGATGTACCGAGACCCGATTACGGTCGACGACGTGCTGAACAGCGCGTTGCTCTCGTCGCCATTGCACAAGTTCGACTGCTGCGTCGTCAGCGATTCGGGCGGAGCAATCGTGCTTACGAGCGCCAAGCGCGCTGCGCAATTCACGAAACAGCCCGTCTACGTGCTCGGCGGTGGCGAAGCCATCGGCCAGATCCAGATGAATCAGATGCACGACATGACGAAGACAGCCGCGCAACGCTCGGCTCGCGACGCGTTCGAGCGCGCCGGCATTACGCACGACGAGGTCGACGTCGCCCAGCTCTACGACTCTTTTACCGTGACGGTACTGCTCGCGCTCGAAAATCTCGGGTTCGTCGGTCCCGGCGAGGCGGGAGCCTTCATCGAGGATGGCAACCTGGCGCCAACCGGCAGTCTGCCCTTCAACACCGATGGCGGCGGCCTGAGCTCGAACCACCCGGGGCGACGCGGCACGCTCGCGACCATCGAGGCCGTGCGCCAGTTGCAGGGCCGCAGCCCGGGTGTGCAGCTCGACAACCCAAAGATCGCTCTCGTCAACGGTACGGGCGCGAACCTCTCCACCAATTCGACGCTGATCCTGGGAGTGTGAATGATGACTGCTGAGAAGATCCGGCTCGAGCCGCTGATGGACGACTACTCGAAGGAGTGGTGGGATGCCGCAGCCGAACGCAAGCTGTTGATTCAGCGCTCGCCCTCGAGCGGCGAGGTGTTCTTCTACCCCCGCTGGCTGACGCCCGGTACGCTCGCCGAGCGGCCCGAGTGGGTCGAGGCCTCGGGAAGAGGCACTATTTACACGTTCAGCGTGGTCAACTTCAACGCGAATCCCGAGTTCCGCGAAGACTGCCCGTACGTGTTCGCGATCGTGAAGCTCGAGGAGGGACCGCACATGACGACCCGCATTGTCGACATCGATCCCGACGAGGTGCGCTGTGACATGCCCGTCGAGGTCGACTTCCGCTCCCTGGGAGGCGAGACGATCTTCCCGGTGTTCCGGCCCGCCCGTTCGGGCGCCGCGGTCGAGGGAGCATAGCGATGTACTTCGACGACCTCGAGCTGGGACACCGCTTCGAAACGGTCGAGCGCACCGTCACGAACGACGACATCGTGAAGTTCGCGAAGCTCTCGGGCGACCACAACCCGCTGCACGTCGACGAGGCATGGGTGAGAGCGAACACCGGATTCGGCTCGGTGATCGCGCACGGTCTGCTGATGACGGCGATCACCTCGGGTCTATCGTCTCCTGGTCTCGACGACCTCAAGATCCTCGCCTACCTCGCGGTGTCACGCGACTTCGTCGGTCCCGCATATCCGGGGGACACCGTCCACGCGGTATCGACGGTGATGGAGACGCGCCCGTCATCGAGCAATCCCACCCGGGGGATTGTGGCTATCGAGACCGAGCTGTTCAATCAGGACGGAGTCGTGCTACAGCGTGGCCTCGACACCTACCTGGTCGCGCGGCGAACTGAGACAGGAGAGAACGCATGAGCGATATCCACTACTGCGTGGTGACAGGAGCCGGCTCCGGGATCGGACGGGCGACAGCGAAGCGGCTCGCCGCGGACGGACTGCATATTATCTGCGCCGACGTTAACACTCACGGTGCCGCAGAAACCGCGGCCGCGATCGTCGAGGCCGGCGGGCAGGCGACGACGATGGCGCTCGACGTCTCAAGTCGCGATGGGTGGGAGGGTATCGCAGCCAAGCTCGCTGAACTCCCTGGCACCGTCACGGGCCTCGTCAACAATGCGGGTCTCGTGCGCGACAAGACCATGCTCAAGATGACCGAGGAGCAGTGGGACTTCGTCATCGACGTGAACCTCAAGGGGGCCTGGCTCGGCGCGAAATACATCATTCCGTTGATGGCCGAGGGAGGTGCGATCGTCAACCTGTCCTCCGATTCGAAGGACGGCAACTTCGGGCAGACAAACTACGCGGCGGCGAAGGCCGGCATCGTGGGCCTCACTCGTTCGATCGCTCTCGAGCAGGGTCGCCGGGGGATTCGCTGCAACGCCGTGGCCCCGGGCACGATCGAAACCCAGATCCTGGGGGAGGTCCCCGAGAACGTTAAGGCCGAATGGCTGGCGACGATCCCGCTCGGTCGCTTCGGCCAGCCCGAGGAGGTGGCAGAAGTGATCGACTTCCTGATCTCTGACCGAAGCAGTTATGTCAACGGCCACGTCCTCGCGATCGACGGAGGTGCGAAGCATTGAGTCTCTCCGCCTCAATCGATCGGATCTCCGGGTACGCTCCGAAGGTCGCCGCCGGTGGCCCCCGGGCGGCGGTCGCGGTTGCCGTGGAGTGGGGCTCTGTCGAGGCTGAAGTGGGCGAGCCCACTTTTATGCTCACACTGCGAACGAGCTCGCTGCGGGCCCACTCAGGGCAATTCGCCTTGCCCGGGGGGAAGATCGAGGCGGGAGAGACCCCCGAGCAGGCTGTCCTCCGCGAGGTCGCTGAGGAGATTGGCGACGCGCGGTGGCGGACCATCGGTCGGCTCGACGACTTCGTGATGCGCAACGGCACAGTCATCGCGGCGTTCGTGTTGCTGCACGAGACGGGGACGGCGGCGATTGTTCCGAGCGCCGACGAGGTCGCCGAGGCTTACCGAATCCCGATTGACGGGTTGCATCTGCTCGAGGAGGTCGGTTCCCACGAACTCGCCGACGGCAGCATGCAGTGCAGCGTCGGAGAGTTCGCCCTGTTTCCCCCGACGGGTGCGATTGTGTACCAGTTCCTGGAGCTGTGGGCGACCGGCACGGCCCCCGACATCGAACAGTTCAGCGAGCCACGGTTCGCGTCGAAGTAGGAATGCAGGAGATCGAGGATGAGTGCCAGCCCGTACGATGTGATCCGCGTGACCGCGTCCAACGCTTCGGAGTACACCCAGGATGGCACGAACTCATGGATCGTGGGTTCGCCCGGATGCGCGGATGCCGTGCTTATCGACCCGGGACCCGACGACCCAGTGCATCTCGCGTCTGTCGAGGCCGAGCTCGAGCGTCGAGACATGCGCCTGAGCGACGTCATCGTCACACACGCCCACGACGATCATCTCGGCAATCTGTGGCGGGTCGCGCTGCGCCAACCTGAGGTGCGGTTGCACAGCCTCTTCACCGGGTTGCCTGGGTGCATCGAGACCTCATTTGGCGAGCTCCGCGTGATCCCGACACCGGGTCATACCCACGACTCGGTGATGGTTTGGGGCGAGGAGGCCGGCGTGCTCTTCACGGGTGATACCGCGCTCGGCGATGGTCCCACCATGATCGACTACCCCGACGGCTCGGCGACCGACTACCTCACCTCGCTCGAGACGGCGCTCGCCCTGCCAGGGCTGCGGGCGGTGCACCCCGGCCACGGCCGCTCGCGTAAGGACGCTTATGAGGTCCTCGGCTGGAACCTCGCCCATCGCCGAGCCCGCGTCGACCGCGTCCGTGAGGTTGCCGACCAGCTCCACCGCGATGCCGAACGGATCGTCGACCATTGCTATCCCGGAGTCGCCCCGGCCCTCCGCCCCGCAGCGCTGCAGAACACGCAGGCCGCCCTCGAACATCTCTTCCCATCGTCGACCGGCCGGTGAGCATACCGTGGCCCCGAATCCCAGGAGAAGCATGAACCACAATGTCACGAAGGTCCTCATCGCGAATCGCGGTGAGATCGCCGCGCGGATCGCGCGCGGAGCCCGAGCGGAGGGTATCCGTTCGGTGGGCGTTTATGCCGACTCGGACTTCAACGCCGGTTTCCTGGAACTCGTGGATGAGGCGTACGCGCTCGACGGCGAGACGCCCGCGGAAACCTACCTCGACGCGGAAAAGCTCATCGCCATCGCTCGCCGCTCCGGCGCCAACGCGATCCACCCCGGCTACGGCTTCCTTTCCGAGAACGCGGACTTCGCGAGGCGAGTGGCCGCGGAGGGGCTCATCTGGATCGGCCCGAGTGGCGAAGTCATCGACCGACTGGGTGACAAAGTGTCAGCCCGCGCCGCTGCCGCTGCCGCAGATGCCCCCCTGCTGCCGTCAACCGACGGCTATGTGGAGTCCGCAGAGCAGGTCGCCGCATTCGGCGCCGAGCACGGGTACCCCATCGCCATCAAAGCGGTGTTTGGGGGCGGTGGTCGTGGGCTGCGCGTTGTTCGCTCGGAGAACGAGGTTGAGTCGCAGCTGCGGAGCGCCCGCGACGAGGCCCGCACGGCATTCGGCCGCGAAGAGTGCTTCGTCGAGGTGTTCCTTGATCGCCCCCGTCACGTCGAGACGCAGGTCATCGCCGATGAGCACGGTAACGTTGTGGTCGTCGGCACGCGCGACTGCTCGCTGCAGCGGCGCAATCAGAAAGTGATCGAGGAGGCGCCCGCGCCGTACCTCGACGCAGGCATCCGGGCCGACCTCGTCGAGGGATCGCGCCGCATCTTCCGTGAGGTAGGCTACGTCGGGGCGGGAACCGTCGAGTTCCTAGTGTCGCCGGACGGCCGCTCCACCTTCCTCGAGGTGAATACCCGTCTGCAAGTTGAGCACCCGGTCTCGGAAGAGGCGTTCGGGATCGACCTCGTGCGCGAGCAGTTCCGAATCGCCCGCGGCGAGCGGCTGAGCCTGGACGCCGATCCGGAGCCCATTGGGCACGCGATCGAGTTCCGCATTAACGCGGAGGATCCGCTCTCCGGCTTCCTGCCCAGTCAGGGGCGGGTGACTGCCTGGATCGCTCCCGAGGGCGAGGGTGTTCGCCTTGACACCGACGCAGGGTCCGGCACGCAGATCAGCGGCACCTTCGACTCGCTGCTCGCAAAGCTCATCGTCACTGGACGCACGCGCGAGGAGGCCCTCGAACGGGCTAGACGCGCGTTGGCGGAATACCATGTGCATGGCATCGCAACGCTGATCCCGTTCCACCGATCCATCGTCGAGACGCCGGCGTTCACTGGCTACGAAGGTGGGTTCGAGGTTTACACCCAGTGGATCGAGAACGAGTGGACGCCCGAAGGCGTGGTGGCCGACTCCGGCGAGATCGCCTCGCCGGCCCCGCTCGCACTCGACACCTTCGTGATCGAGGTCGACGGACGCCGCGCCACGGTGCGCGCAAATCCGGGAGCGTTTGCTGTCGAGGCCGCTGAGGCTGTCCCCCAACGTCCCCGCGCGAAGCGCCGCCGGGCCGTGGCGGGCAACACTGACAGCGGCGTCTTCGTCGCTCCGATGCGCGGGGAGGTGACGCGCGTCGACGTCGTACCGGGCGACGCCGTTGGTGTCGGCGACGTGCTCCTTGTGATCGAAGCGATGAAGATGGAGCTCCCAATCCGTGCGACGGCCGCGAGTACGGTACGCGAGGTCAAGGTCGCCGCCGGGCAGCCCGTGACTTCGGGAGACCTGCTCGTGCTTCTCGAAGGGGACGGATGACGGCGCAGTACCACTGATCCTCACGTCCAGAACTCGATACCTCCCCCCCGAACAGGCCAGAACAGAAACACGGAGAACCTCATGGCGAACGTATCCGAGCGCACTGCGCTCCCAGTCACGATCCAGGGCGTGGCCCACACCTTCGACAACGGCTTCCAAGCGCTACACGAGACCGACCTCATGATCCAGCCGGGCACCTTCTGCACGCTGCTCGGACCGAGCGGTTCAGGCAAGACGACACTGCTCCGGATCATCTCCGGGCTTATCACCCCCACCGAAGGTGCTATCATCATCGGAAATCGTGACGTCACGAATGTCGCGATCCAGGAGCGCAACATTGGTTTCGTCTTCCAGCACTACGCCCTTTTCCCGCATCTGAGCGTGCGCGACAACATCGACTTCCCGCTCAAGACCCGCAAGATCGACAAAGCGGCACGCAGGGAGAAAGTGGATCGCGTGCTCGATCTGGTGGGACTCAGCCACCTCGCGGACCGCATGCCAGGCCAGATCAGCGGCGGCCAGCAGCAGCGCGTCGCGATCGCGCGCGCCCTGGTCTATGAGCCCGACGTACTGCTGCTTGACGAGCCTCTTGGCGCGCTCGATCGCAAGCTCCGGCAGCAGCTGGGTGCTGAGCTCCGGCGGATTCAGCAGGAGACCGGCACCACCGCCGTATATGTGACACACGACCAGGAGGAAGCCTTCCTCCTCTCTGACACGGTCGTCGTGATGGACGACGGGGGTATCGTGCAGCGAGGCGCCCCTGAGAAGGTGTACAACCACCCCGAGACCGAGTTCGTGGCGCGCTTCCTCGGCGATACCAATATTCTGGCGAGCGACCTGGCAGGCATCCGCGCGGTCGGTGGTGATCCGGTCGAGCTCGAAGGCGATGGACGATACTCACTGCGTCCCGAGGACATAGTTGTCGTGGACGCGATGGGGGAGTCGCAGCCGGCTGGCCACTACGCGCTCGACGGCACGGTCGAGCTCGTGAACTTCATGGGCAGTTCAACCAAGGTGACGGTGCGAGCGGGAGAGGCGCTGCTGCATATTGACACCCACCTGAGCGCCGAACATCTCACCCAAGGGGCGCCGGTCACGGTCGCTTGGGATCCAGAAGCCATGGTGCGCCTCGAGACCCGGGCACCCGCCACGGCTTGATTCGGAGCAACGAAAGGCGCCCCGGGCTCATGATGACCTGGCTGGTCCCCGTTTCGTTGGGCTGGTCAATCGCGGTGGCAGCGGGTCACACGGTAAGTACCTGGGCCCGACAACGTACCGGGAACAGGCCCTTCAGCGTTGAAGGGTCCTTGCTCGGTACTGAATCTGTTCGACATCGATCGTGGCGATCAAGAGGTCCGTCGAGGTGAATGTGGTGCTGAAATAGAACTCGTCCTTGAGGTGCCCAAGAAGCGCTTCCATGATGGTGTAGTCGAGACAGTCGTCCTCGCGAGACATCAGCACGTTCGGTGCCGAGCTTGCGCCAAGTGGCCTGCTGAGAACTGGACGCCCCGATACCGAGAACGATCGATTTCTGTCCCCGCTTTAGAAGAGCCAGGGAAGTTTCCAGCGGCGTTTTCGAAGGCGGCCGGGTTCGGCACAGTCTTGCCGACTTCGCCTTAGCCTGAGTCGCAATATTTCCGGCACGGGACCTTACACTGTGGCCCCAACGTGCAGATGAGCTTCAACACTCCTCATCTATGCAACACCCAGTTAGCCTTGCGCAGACTGTCAGGACTATCGCGATGCCCGTAACGGTGCTTGAACCGGTTGAACTGATGCCGGGTCTCGGCCTTGAACTTCGTATGCGGATCCTCCGCATCGAGCTTGGCCTTGGTGATACATGTCGGCCTCGCCAAGCCCGCGGCCGCGCAGGGGGTCGTTGAGAGCGTGCTCTGCATTGAGGATCACGGAGGCCGTGGCTCGGAGCCATGTTCGTGTTCCCTCCAGCTCCGCGATTTTCCCAGCTAAGTTCTCTCCCTGGAGGTACTCGACTTCGCGAAGAAGCCGCTCGACCTCGATCAGCTCCAATGTCTCGTCCGGTATCTTCGCGGGCTGACCCCTCGGCTCTGGACGCAAGTCTTTCTCGCCCTGAATTCGATACCTCGGGCAATGCCGGCTACTGGCAGCTCTGTCTCTTCTGCCGACGCGAACGGAGACTCGCCCGCAACGAACCGTTGCAAGAGCGGACTTCACCTCGAACGAGTACGACTGCTTCATCACTTATGCATCTTCCATCGCTGATAGAGATGCCTTACCGCCCAGCGTGAGGCCACATCTGCGTGTCGGGACGGCTCTGCCATCCATATCACTTTGAGCGACGTACGCTCGTTCGCGCTGCGGTTGGGTCAAGGAACTCTGTTCGTCATAAAGCAGTGACCCCGGGAGGCGGAACTGATTCTTTCAGTCCGACTCCCGGGGTCAGCTCAGAGGCCGAATCTTCCCTAGCTCTGCAAGTAGGCGTTGAACTTGCTGAGGATATCGTCGAGGTTCTCGGCGTACCACTGAGAATCGAGATTGTATCCGTTCGCTGTGTTCTCTTTCGTCGCGAGCCACGGCTTGACGTCCTCATCCACGCCGTCAAGTGCAGCCGGGTCCGTGAACTGGGTCGTGTAGGTGATCTTGTTCACGAAGTTGGCGTACGACTCCTTGTCGTCGATGTTCATCGCGAGTAGCGCCTGGCCGGCCTCGGGGCTCGGCGCGTCCTTCGGCACAGCGAGCACTGCGTCAGCGATCTGCGCATCGTCCCACACCATCTCGATGGGTGCGTCATCCTTCACCACCGCGTTGAATCCCCGGCCGCTCCAAATGGTGCCCATGTCGCACTCGCCGCTCGTGAGGTATCGGATCGCGGAATCGCCGTCGCTGTACCAGACGATGTCGTCCTTGATGGTGTCGAGCTTCTTGAACGCGCGATCCAGGTCGAGCGGATAGAGGTCGTCGTGGCTCACGCCGTCGGCGATGAGAGGGAGTTCGAGGGTGCTTGCCAGCTGCGGGTAGTCGTAGAGGCAGCGCTTGCCGGGGAACTTCTCCGTGTCGAAGAAGTCCTTCGCATTTTGAGGCCCCTTGCCGTCGGGGAAAGAGTCGGTGTTGTACGCGATGTTTGCCGTGTAGCGCTGCGTGTAGAAGCCATAGTCGTCGTAAGTGCCGTCCTCGAGTTCGTCGGTGTGCACCTTCGAGGTGTCGATCTTCTGCAGGTAGCCCCCGTCGCGTGCCTTCACGAAGTCGGCGACAGTCGGGAAGGCGATCGCGCTCCACGGTACGTTGCCCGATTCCGCCGCCGCGAAGAACTTCGACTGGTCTCCGTTGAACTCGGTCTTGGTGTTGACGCCGGTGCGCTCCTGGAAACGCTTGAGGAAGGTGTCGGTGTAGGCGTCGAGCGTCGCGCCACCGCTGCCGTCGTGGAGAATGATGTCGCCTGAGAGATCGCCATAGGTGGAATCCGGGAAGACTTCCGGATCGAAATCGGAGGCGTTGGCTCGGTTTCCGCCATTGCCGCTGCAGCCGGTGATGGCAAGTGCGAGTCCGCAGGCGAGAGCGATTCCGGGGAGAAGATAACGTCGTTGTTTCATGATTGCTCCTTGGATGTGCAGGGATCGCGGACTGGTGCGGCCCCCTGTCGGGTTGAGCGCGGACCCGCGCCTCTGAGGTAGAGAATCGGATGCCGCATTTGCATACTAAGCGGAAATCGCAAGTATGTCGAACGTATGTTATAAATAAGATGCACGCCGCATCAATGATGTCGACCACGGTTATCGCGGTCGTTCTCCTTTCAGCGGCGTGAGATGCTCGCCTTACGCCGCGAGCTGTGAGGAGAGTGTGTACATGCCAAAGGTCATCGATCACGAGGAGCGACGTCGGGAGATCTCAGACGTAGTGCTTGAACTGATCAGCGAGAAAGGGCTCGACGGAGTGACGTTGCGCGAGGTCGCGCAACGATCCAACTGGTCGACGGGCGTGATCGCCCATTACTTCGTCAACCGCGATGGTCTGCTCATCGAGGTGCTGCGCCGCTCGGCATCGATCGAGGCCGAGCGGCAGCGCGTGATTATGCGGGACTCCTCTGGGCTTGGTGCGGTGAGGGCGTTGCTACGGGATACGCTGCCGACCGATACGGTGCGCGTTGCGATAGTGAAGACGTTCCTCTTCTTCTACATTGAGGGCGTAGTGGAACCGCTGCTGCGCGAGGAGACGCGCGCCTACTTGCAGGCGTGGACCAAGATCGTGCTCAAGGCGTTGCGCCAGGCGCAGGATGCGGGCGAGGTGTGTGAGCATCTCGACGCTGGCGCGGTGGCCGATGATCTTATCGGAGTAACGTGGGGCGTTAGCGTCAACCTGATCATCGACGACACCCTCGCGGGCCGCATCGACCCTGAGACGAAGGTCGAAGCGTGGATCCGCAATTTCACCCGATGCGATGTGTGCGAATCGGCCGCCGCGAAACCGGGGGCTCCGGGTCTGGTTGTCGAGGAAGCCGCCGCCTTGTGAGCGGCACCAGATTCCGGCCGACGCGCGTAGAAGCTCGCAACGACACAGACCAAAGTCAAGGAGGACTGCAGTATGGAAAAGTGCACCGAAACGGAGACCATGTCGGAGGATTGGGCTAGTCTGATCAGTCATCTCGAAGAGCGCCGCGAGTGGGCGCTCCGGGCGGGCGGACAGCGGCGCATCGATCGTGAGCACGCACTGGGGCGCCTGACGGCGCGCGAGCGCATCGACCGGCTCGCTGATCCCGGCACATTCGTCGAGTTCGGCATGTTCGTGACGACTCCGAGCGTCGAGGGTGAGATGCCACCGTCCTTTCTCTGCGGGCTCGCGCGCGTCGACGGACGCCTCGTTGCGATTGGCGCGGAGGATTTCACCGTGCAGGGTGGTGGCACCGGAATGCACCTCTCGAAGGTCAAGGGCGGCTGGGGTGGCTTCATCGAGGAGGTGGCCTATACCTACCGGGTGCCGCTGATCCTGCTCATCCATGGCGTGGGCGGCACGGTCGCGATTCAAGAGGAGATCGGCTACCCGCACCTCGTCTCGGCCGAGCCGATCTTCCCGATCGCCGAGCTGCTCACGCGGGTGCCCGTGATTGCGGCCGTGATGGGGCCGACTGCCGGATCCTCCGCGGCGCGCGCGGGTATGTCGCACTTCTCCGTCATGACCAAGGATCAGGCGTGCCTCTTCGCTGGTGGCCCGCCGCTTGTAAAGCAGGCACTGGGCCTCGACATCGACAAGCTGGATCTCGGAGGCAGCCAGATCCATACCGTCTACTCCGGTCTCATCGACAATGAGGCGATCGACGACGAGGACGCAATCGATCAGGCGCGCATCTTCCTCGAGTACATGCCCGGCAGCGTCGATGAGCTGCCGCCGCGTGCGCCGTTCGTTAAGAGCCTCGAGCGGCAGGGCAATACGCTACTAGACCTGATGCCGACCGACACCAGGGCACCGTTTGACGTGCGGCCGATCGTCGAGGAGATCGTTGACGAGGATTCGTTCTTCGAGGTAGCGGAGAATTTCGGTGATGCCGTGATCACGGGTATGGCGCGCATCGGTGGCTACCCGGTTGGAGTGATCGCATCGAACCCGCTCGTCAATGCTGGAGCGTTGGATCGGCCAGCCTCGGAGAAGCAGGCGCGCTTCACGCAGATGTGCGACACGTTCCACTTGCCAATCGTCTACTTCGCTGACGTGCCCGGCTTCATGATTGGTCCTGAGGCTGAGCGCAGCGGCGTCATGCGGGCGGGTATCCGTGCCGTGCACGCGATTCAGATGGTTACCGTACCTGTCTACACAATCCAGATCCGCCGTTCCTACGGACTTGCGGCGGCCGCGACCGGCAATGCAAATCCGCAGAGCATGCACTTCGCCTGGCCAACCGGCATTTGGGGTGACTTGCCGCTCGAGGCCGGCCTTGAGGCCGCGCACGGCGCTGAGCTGGCTGCAGCTGAGGATCCCGAGGCGTTGCGCGCAGAGCTCAAGACGCGGTACGAGAACCAGAATTCGCCCTGGCGCACGATCAAGAAGTTCGGAATCGAGGACATCATCGATCCACGTGACACCAGGATGCGGCTTTTCAGCATGCTTGAGCTGGCCGGTGCGTCTGCGAAGGCGGGAGAGAAGAATGGTCCCACTTACCGGCCTTAGCGGCGGTCCTACGGCCGCACGTGGCTGCTGAGATAACCTCTCGCCTTACTCGACTCAAAGTGAATAATTGATACCACGGGCTCGTAGGTCGCGCTCGGGGATCGCGACCTGGTCGGCAGCCAACTCTGGGCTGGTTGTCTAGGATGTGGAGCTCCAAGTGGGCGGTCGAGGATTCTCCTCCGATCGAGATGCATTGAACGGGCGGTCCGGATCACTCTGCGCTATGGGTTCTTGCGTCGAGAGCAGGTGTCTTCGGATCCTCCAGCCCCCACCCAATGCGATGGAGTGCCTCGACCAAGAGCTGCCTCGTCAGATGCATTCTTCTGTTCGATGATATGAAATGCTCAGATTTATTGAGTCATCATCTGATCATGCAATCATCGGGAGCGGTACTGCTGATCGAAGACCTTGTGTCGACCGCCAACCTAGGCATCAAGGTATTGGCGGGACGTGATGGGCTTGCGCGAGAGGTTCTCTGGGCGCACAGCCGTGAGATACAGTTGCCCGAGCAGTGGCTGGGGCCGCACGAGCTTCTGATGACTGTAGGCCTCTGTGTTCCAACGGATCCAATCGAACAAGTGGAGTTCATCCAAAAGCTCGACGATGCTGGTCTCTCAGGGCTGATGATTGGAGATCACGACGTTGCACCTCCGGTAAGCATCGGAGATGCTCGCTGAGGCAGACTGTCGGGACTTTCCACTATTGCTGGCTGCGACGGAGACTCCGTATGCGGTTGTATCTCGGCATGTCGCTGCCGCTACCTCTTCTTCGCATCCGATCGTCACACACCCGCTTTCCAAGGCACCGGCAAACCACCTCGGCGCCGCCTACCGCAAACTCGGCGTCGGCCGCCGCGAAGGGGCCATCGTACAGGCCACCCGCAGGGGGCTGATGGGCGGCAAGGAGGCAGTGCGCTCGTAAACTCCGCTTGTGAGCGGAGGCCGAGTGATCACGAACGCTTCGCGTCCGTTTCGCGCTCCGCCATCTCCACGACGTTCTTGAGGAGCAGCGCGCGCGTCATCGGGCCGACGCCGCCGGGGTTCGGCGAGATCCACCCCGCCACCTCGGCCACCGCGGGATCGACGTCTCCCACCACGCGGCTCTTGCCGGTCTCGGGATCCGTCCTCCGCGAGACCCCCACATCGAGCACGATCGCACCGGGCTGCACGTCCTCGGCGCGCACGATGCCCTCGACGCCCGCCGCGGCCACGATGACGTCGGCGCGACGCAGCTCGGCGCCCAGATCGGCGGTGCCCGTGTGCGTCAGCGTGACCGTCGCGTTGTACTCGCGGCGCGTGAGCAGCGGGCCGATCGGCCGGCCGACCGTCACGCCGCGGCCCACGACCACGACGCGCTTGCCCGCCCACGACAGGCCGTTGCGCTCGACCAGCTCGATCACGCCGCGCGGCGTGCACGGCAGCGGGCTCGCGATCGGGGTGTTGGCGTTGAGCACGAGCCGCCCCAGGTTGGTGGGGTGCAGGCCGTCGGCGTCCTTGTCGGGGTCGATGCGCTCGAGGATGCGGTCGGTGTCGATGTGCTTCGGCAGCGGCAGCTGCACGATGTAGCCGGTGCAGGCGGGGTCGGCGTTGAGCTCGTCGAGCACCGCCTCCAGCTCCTCCTGCGTCACCGTCTCGGGCAGCTCGCGCTTGATCGACGCGATGCCCACCTCGGCGCAGTCGCGGTGCTTGCCCGCGACGTACCACTGGGATCCGGGATCCTCGCCGACCAGCACGGTCGCGAGCCCGGGCACGACGCCCCGCTCGCGCAGCACGGCGACGCGCTCCTGCAGTTCCTGCTTGATCGCGGCCGCGGCAGCCGTCCCGTCGAGCCTCTGCGCGGTCACGCGGCTCACCAGGTCTCGAGGCCGGGGTACAGCGGGAAGGCCTCGGCCAGCGCGGTGGTGCGGGCCTTCAGAGCCTCCACGTCGCCCGCCTGCTGCAGGGTCTGCGCGATGACGTCGGCGACCTCGGCGAACTCGGCGTCGCCGAAGCCGCGGGTGGCGAGGGCGGGGGTGCCGATGCGCAGTCCGCTGGTGACCATCGGCGGGCGCGGGTCGAAGGGCACCGCGTTGCGGTTGACGGTGATGCCGACGGCGTGCAGCGCGTCCTCGGCCTGCTGGCCGTCAAGTTCGCTGCCCCGCAGATCGGCGAGCACGAGGTGCACATCGGTGCCGCCCGTGAGCACGTCGACTCCGGCGGCCTTCGACGCCTCGGAGGTGAGCGCCTCCGCGACGATCTTCGCGCCCGAGAGGGTGCGCACCTGGCGGTCCGCGAACTCGTCGGTGGCGGCGAGCTTGAAGGCGGTGGCCTTCGCCGCGATGACGTGCATGAGGGGGCCGCCCTGCTGGCCCGGGAACACGTTGGAGTTGAGCTTCTTGTACAGCTCGAGGTCGTTGGTGAGGATGAAGCCGGAGCGGGGGCCGCCGATGGTCTTGTGCACGGTCGAGGAGACGACGTGGGCGTGCGGCACGGGGCTCGGGTAGAGGCCCGCGGCGACGAGGCCGGCGAAGTGCGCCATGTCGACCCACAGGATCGCGCCCACCTCATCGGCGATCTCGCGGAACTTCGCGAAGTCGAGCGTGCGGGGGTAGGCCGACCAGCCGGCGATGATGACCTTCGGCCTGTGCTCGAGCGCCTGCCGGCGCACGACGTCCATGTCGATGAGGAAGGTCTCGGGATCGACGCCGTAGGAGGCGACCTTGTAGAGCTTGCCCGAGAAGTTGAGCTTCATGCCGTGGGTGAGGTGGCCGCCGTGGGCCAGCTCGAGGCCGAGGATGGTGTCGCCGGGCTCGGCGATGGCGCTCAGCACGGCCGCGTTGGCCGAGGCGCCGGAGTGGGGCTGCACGTTCGCGTACTTGGCGCCGAACAGGCTCTTCGCACGCTCGCGGGCCAGCTCCTCCGCGACGTCGACGAACTCGCAGCCGCCGTAGTAGCGGCGGCCCGGGTAGCCCTCGGCGTACTTGTTGGTGAGCACCGAGCCCTGGGCCTCGAGGACGGCGCGGGGCACAAAGTTCTCGCTCGCGATCATCTCGAGTGTAGTGCGCTGGCGGTTTAGCTCGTTCTGCAGCACCTCTGCAATCTCGGGATCGACGACCTCGATGGGCTCGTTGAAGAATTCGGACTGGTCTGACACGTGGGTCTCCCTTTGTTGTGATGTTTCCAGGAAATGTACTCATGCCGAGATCGCGTGGTCGCGACCCGGGCCCCAGGCGCGCGGGCAATTCGGTATACGGTGTTCGTCGCTCCCCGATGGTCACCCGCCTGTACGCCAGTCACGACGAGACGATTCTTCAACGCCTACACGCTTTGGAAGGGCGCGGGTCAGCTTCGATCGCTTTCGACCTCCGCCGAGTTCACCCCTTGAGTCGCTCGCCCTTCGGATCGTAGAAGGGTCGCCGCTGCACGGTCGCGGGGTAGAGCACACCCTTGCACTTCACCTCGAATACACCCTCGAAGTCGACATTCGGGTCGATGAGGGCGATCCCGACAGCACCACCTATGGTGTGTCCGTATGCGCCGCTCGTCAGGCGCCCCACCTGTTTGCCATTGCAATACACCGTCTCGTCGTGCACGAAAAGTGGCTCGGGATCATCGAGCTTCACGTAGACGGTGCGCAGGCGGGGCGATTTGGGATCGAGCTGCCGCACGGCCTCGAGGCCGATGAAGCCGCCCGGCTTATCTTTCGCAAGCGTGAACCCGAGGCCTGCCGAATAGGGATCGACATCGGGGCCGATGTCGTGGCCGTGGTGGCGGAAGCCCTTTTCGGAGCGCAGGGAATCGAGCGCGTGATAGCCGGCAAACTTCACACCGAGCGGCTTGCCCGCATCGAGCAGCGCATCGAGCACATTGATCGCGAGGTCGGCGCTGGGGTAGATCTCGAAGCCGAGCTCGCCAACGAAGCTGACGCGCAGGCAGTAGGCGTAGCCGTCGGCAATCTCGATCATCCGACCGTGAGTATAGGGCTGGGCCTCGTTCGACCAGTCTTCGTTAGGCGCGACCAGTTGCATCAGCTCGCGGCTGCGGGGGCCGTTCACCGCGATGGTTGCGAGGCTCGCCGTCGCGTTGAACACGGCCGCCGCGCGGCCCTTCGCCTCCTTGTTCAGCATCGCCTCCGTCTGGTGCTGGGTGAACGAGGGTGTGACCACAAGAAACTTGTCTTCGGCCAGGCGCGTGATTGTGCCGTCGAGTTCGATCGTGCCGTTCTTGTTGAGGAACAAGGTGTACACACCCTTGTTGACCGACACGTCGATGTCTGCCGTCGCAACGCGCTGACAGACTGCAAGCGCATCGGGGCCGACGACCTCGAACTTGGCGAACGGGCTCAGGTCGAAGAGGGTGACCCCCTCGCGCGTCGCACGATGCTCCGCAGCGACGTTCTCGAACCAGCTCGTACGCCCATAGCTATAGTCGTACTCGGGTCGGGATCCCGGATCACCGTACCAAAATGCCCGCTCGAGGCCATTGACCTCGCCGAAGCAAGCGCCGTGCTCTTCGAGGCGCTGATAGAGCGGCGTGCGGCGCACGTAGCGGGCGGTGTCAACCTGCTTAGCTGGCCAATGCATGGCGTACAAGCGGCCCAGCGCCTCGACGGTGCGCGCGTGCAGGTAGTGGCGATTGTTCTGCTGCTTCGAGAATCGGCGCACGTCGACCGAGGTCGAAGCGAAGTCGGAGCTGCCGCTCACAATCCAATCGGCGAGCTTCTTACCGACGCCGGGGCCATAGATGATGCCCTGCGAGTTGAAGCCGGCCGCCACAAACAGCCCCTCGACCTCGGCGGTCTCACCCAAAATGAACTCGGCATCGGGGGTGAAGCTTTCGGGTGCGTTAAGAAAGCGGTCGTAGCCCGCGTCAGCAAGGCCTGGCACCGTCTTCTCTGCCTGGGTGCGGATCTTGCTGAAGTGCGCCCAGTCTTCGGGAAACTCCGCGAAGCCCTCCGTCGAGAACTCGTGAGTGCCCCTGGGGAGCCCGTCCGGTTCGAACGCGCCGACGAGAAGTCGCCCGTGCTCATGGCGCAGGTAGTAGCTGTTGTCGAGGTCGCGGTAGACGGGAAGCGTGGGCACAGCACCCTCGACCTCGTTCGAGCGCACGTGCACGTGTTCAGCCGGGTACAGCGGAACCGGCACGCCGACCTTGTCGGCGAGATCCCTCGTCCACAGTCCGCAAGCGAGCACCACGGTGTTCGCGGTGACCGCGCCGCGCTCGGTGACGACACCCGTGACTCGACCGTTCTCTACGAGCAGGTTTGTGGCCCTTGCCTGCTCGCGCACAGTCGTGCCGGCCTCGTGGGCGAGCTTCGCGATCGCGACGCTGGCCCAGCCTGGATTCATATATCCGTCGTCGAGCATGAGCAGGGCACCCAGCACGCCCTCGGTCTCCGCGATGGGCCACACCTCGCGCAGGCGCTCCTCGCTCAGGTACTCATTGCGCACTCCGCACTGATCCGCCACGTCTTTGGCATAGAGAATCTCGTCAACCCGACCAGGGGTGCGTGCAACGCTGAGTGAACCGGCCTCCACGAACGAAACGTCTATGCCGCTCTTTTCTTCTAACTCTTTATAGAACTGAGCACCGTACTTCGAGAGTTCGGTCATCGCTGCCGAGCCTCGCCCCGCGTTCACGAGACCCGCAGCGTGCCAGGTTGTGCCGCTGGCGAGCACGTTTGCCTCGAGCATCAGCACGTCCGTCTTGCCCAGCAGGTTCAGGTGATAGGAGATGCTCGCGCCAACGATGCCGCCTCCCACCACGATGACATCGGCGTGCTCGGGCAGGGCCGCTCCAGCCTCATCGGTGAATGCGGCGGCGCTCACCGAGCGATCAACCATGCGTTCCATATTGGTTTCCTTCCGTGAGCCGGCTTGCTCGGCTGTATGTCCTATTTGTTCTCAGAGCTACGTTTCGGACCTAGTTAAAGACGACGGTGCGCGTGCCGTTCAACAGCACCCGGTGCTCGGTATGCCACCGCACGGCGCGCGACAGGGCTACGCGTTCGGCGTCTTGGCCTACGGCAACAAGGTCTTCTGGCATCAGCTTGTGGTTGACCCGCAGCACCTCTTGCTCGATGATCGGCCCCTCGTCAAGATCGCTCGTCACATAATGAGCGGTGGCCCCGATCAGCTTGACACCGCGGTCATACGCTTGGTGGTAGGGCTTTGCGCCCTTAAACCCGGGCAGGAACGAGTGGTGAATGTTGATCATTTTGCCTTCGAGCGCACGGCTGAGGTCGTCACTGAGAATCTGCATGTAGCGGGCAAGCACGGTGAGGTCGATATCGTGCTCATCGATCAGTTCAAGCAGTCTCGCTTCAGCCTCGGGCTTCGTGGCCGGCGTGACGGGGATGTGATGGAAGGGGATGCCCGCAGCCTCAGCCACCGGCGCGAGGTCGGGATGGTTCGAGGCGATAAACGGGATGTCGATCTTCAATTGGCCGCTGCGCCAGCGAAAGAGCAAGTCATTGAGGCAGTGCTCGGCCTTGGAGACGAGGATCGCGACTCGTTGACGGGTTGCCGAGTCGGTCATGATCCAGGTCATTCCGTAGGTGTCTGCCGTCGCCTGGAATGCCGCTTGCAGCGCTTCTAGCGAAGTCGTCGCAAGGTAACTGGCACGCACCCTCATGAAGAAATTGCCACTGAGCGCATCCTCATGCTGCTGACACGACACGATGTTGCAACCATGCGCAAACAAGTATCCAGCGACCGCACTGACCAAGCCCTTCTGGTCGGGGCAGCTCAGTGCCAGGACAAGTTCGCGCTGGTCAGCAGACATTCGGTTCTCCTTAGAACGAAGTACGGAGGAGGCAGGTCGCCGTGGTTGTTTCGTGGCGCCGGTTACTCGATGGGCGCCGCGATCCGATAGACACAGTCGGTCAACTTCCTTGTTGGTAGTTCTGGCGGGAAAGGTTCCTTCCCATAAAAAGTGATGCCGTAAAATTGCTCAACTATACTTTGATATGAATTGGGTTAGAATTCTGTGGCATGATCTGAGTATGGCAAACACGGAAGCCGTGATGCGGCTCGAGGATCTCGTCTCGACCGAAAGTCTCGGAATATCGGTGCTGGCAGGCCGCGACGGCCTCTCCCGAGAGGTGCTCTGGGCCCACAGCTGCGAAATGAGTGCTCCTGAGCGGTGGCTCGGGCCTCACGAGCTGCTGCTTACGGTAGGGCTGTGCATACCGCAGCGGGCGGAGGATCAGGCCGCCTTCGTCGAACGACTCGACATGGCGGGGCTTTCCGGGCTCATGGTCGGGGATCACGACATCGCTCCGCCACTCAGCGACGACATGCTCGCCGCCGCGGACCGACTGGGTTTCCCGATCCTGCTCACTGCCGCCGAGATCCCCTACGCTGTGGTTTCGCGGCATGTCGCCGCGGCGACTTCCTCTTCCCAGATTCTGCAGGTGCTCAAACTAAGCAAGCTCTACCAGGTCTCCGCAAACGCGCAGAACCCAGAAGAACTCATCACGAGTCTCTCCACCTTGCTGCGAGTCGGCCTGGTTGTCGAGGACGGCATCACTCGCATGTCTGTGCTCGACTCAGACTCCCTGCATCTCGGTGCCGCGGGGTGCTCGCAACGACGCTATCCCCTGCGCGGACGCCACCCGGCGGACCTGCTCGTGCTCGAGCACGAAGGGGAACCGCTAGATAGCTTCATCCTGGTGCACCTTATGAAGGTGCTAGAAGTCGGCGTCGACCGCCTGCTCGATGCTGCGCGCCTGCGAGCCGAACGCTCCGCCAACGCGTTGAGTCTGCTGCTCTCCGGCGCAGAGGCCCATGACGCGGATGATCTGCTCGGCGGGTTTTCGATAGCCGATGGTTATCATCTCGTGGCTTTCACGCCAGAAGCCGGCCAAAGGGTGGCTCTCAGCGTGGCGCTGCGCGAGGCTCCCGTACTCGTGGGGCCGGGGCGCACCAGCCACCTCGCCCTGCTACCCCGTGCCGCAGTTGAATCGATGAAGAAGCTCGCGATGGCATCGGACATCCGTTTTGGCGTCTCCTCAGTATTCACTGACTATCGGGATGCACGCGCGGCCGCGGAAGAAGCGGCTAAGGTGCTCGTGGCTTCTCGACACAGCGATAATCCGTGGGTGGAGTTCGAAGGTACGACGATAGCCGTCTTCGCCAGATCCCTTCGAGATTCGGAAGAGATCATCTCCGGTGTGCTTGGCACCCTGGCGGGCCCCGGCGCTGCTGCCGAAAAACTCAGGGAAACCCTCTTCGCCTACCTGCGGAATGATCGCCACTGGCAAATCACTGCCGACGAACTCGGCATCCACCGACAGACGCTTTCATACAGGCTCAATCGGATCGAGGAAGAAACTGGCATGAGCGCGACCAGATCGGCCGACCTCGCAGCGTTCTGGATCGCTTATCAGGCCTGGGAGGCCACCCAAAGCCAATGAGGCAAGGCGTGGCACCCCCTTCGCTAGGACTAGACAACCATACGAACCGACACCAATTCTCATACGCTTCCACGATCAGGTGAGGCGTAATCTCGAATTAGGCTCGCGTCATCGAACCTTCGCCTCGAAGAGGATCTAGACACACATGACGCAGCAAACACACCTGTACTCAAGCCCCGTAAATGGTGAGATCTCATTCTGGATGCGATCTTCGGTGGGGACCGAACGGCGCGCTCCACTCATAGGCGACACTTCCGTCGACGTAGCCATCGTCGGTGGTGGTCTTACCGGGCTCTGGACCGCGTACTACCTGAAGAAGGCGAGGCCAGAGCTCGAGATCGCCATTCTCGAAAAGGAAAAAGTGGGATTCGGGGCATCGGGCCGAAACGGTGGCTGGATGAGCGCCGAACCGGCTGGCCAGTTCCGCCGCTACGCCAAATCGGGCGGTGTCGAAAGCGCACGGGCACTGCAGCGCGAGATGTTCGGTGCCGTGCACGAGTCCGTCGAGGTAGCCCGTGCGGAAGGCTTCGCAGAAGACCTGGTGCACGACGGGCTGATCCACGCGGCGACGAATGCCGCGCAGCTCGGCCGTGCTCGCGCACATATCTCGGAAATGAAGGAGCAGGGCTGGGGCGATGAGGACGTGTTCGAGTTATCGCCATCGCAGCTCGCAGATCGGGTACGCATCGAAGGTGCGCGGGGAGGCTACTGGACGCCGCACTGCGCCCGGGTGCACCCCGCGAAGTACACGCGGGGCCTGGCCGAAACGGTTGAACGGCTCGGCGTCACGATCTTTGAGGGCACCACGGCGCTCAGCGTGGAACCGCATCGCGTGAACACCGACCGCGGCGTCGTTTCTGCGAAGTTCGTCGTGGAGGCGCTCGAAGGCTACACACTCTCGCTCAAAGGCAAGGCGCGCAAGCTGCTGCCGATGAACAGCAGCATGGTTGTTACCGAACGCCTAACCGACGCCCAGCTCGATGCGGTGAACTGGCACGGCGCCGAGCTGGTCGGAGACATGGCTCACAGCTTCACCTACATGCACCGCACACAAGACGGACGCATTGCGATCGGCGGCCGCGGCGTACCGTACAATTTCCGTTCGGGCTTCGATCGTGACGGTCGTACCGCCGACTCGGCAGTGCTGCAGTTGAAGAAACGCCTCGGCGAGGTTTTCCCGGTTCTGCGTAATGTGAGCCTCGCGCAGTCGTGGTCAGGCGTGCTCGGGGTGCCCCGAGATTGGTGCGCCGCCGTGAACTTCGATCGCTCGAGTGGAGTGCTGTCCGCCGGTGGCTACGTGGGCCACGGGTTATCAGGCACCAATCTCGCTGCGCGCACCATGCGCGACCTGATTCTAGGAGAGGACACGAAGCTGACCAAGTTGCCCTGGGTCGGGCGTCAGGCGCGCAACTGGGAGTTCGAGCCGGTGCGATGGCTCGGGGCGACCGCGCTCTACAAGGTCTACGGTTATGCCGACAGCCGTGAGTACGCACGCGACGAGTCGAAGACGCACTGGACCGCGCGCGCCGCCAATCTCGTGAGTGGGCGGTGAGCGCGGCCGTGATGAGAACGAGGACCAGCGAGACGGGCGCAACGGCCTTGTCCCAACTCGAGCGAGAGCTGCTCGAACGGGTGCAGTCGGGTCTTGGAGTCGCCGGGTCTTGGATGCCGTCAATCTCCGGCGCGACCTTCGACGTGCAGGATCCCGCGACCGGACTTGACGCGATCGAGCAGCTCCTGCTCGTAGGGCTTGAGCGCCATTGTCTTGCTCAGCTTTCTGATTGCTGGTCGACGTCAAGCAGTGCGGATGACATCATCTCGCCATGAAGTGCTGTCGCCACTGCATGGGGAAGAGGGCGAGATCTCGCCGCTGCAGAATCGACGTTGACGTAGACATTCTTGATTTCGGCGAGGATTGTGTTCTCGCAAGCC
This sequence comes from Herbiconiux sp., assembly GCF_004297105.1. Classification (GTDB taxonomy): domain Bacteria; phylum Actinomycetota; class Actinomycetes; order Actinomycetales; family Microbacteriaceae; genus Herbiconiux. The sequence continues at coordinate 383,892 of NZ_SCVE01000018.1, read as the reverse complement.
AATCGCATGCTTAGTGTGAAGCTCGAGGTGCCGACGTGAGAGCAAACCACAGCAACCTCGACGATGTCATCAAATCGTCCAGGTCGGAGGAACCGAATGTGGGGGGTCTGATGCACGTTTAGGTGACAGTTTGACCTGACCTACAGTTTGGTTTCCAGTCCCGGTCGCTAGCTTCAGGCGGATGTTAACTGCTTTGAGAGGGCGAGATCGAAGTCCGTGGGCGTTTGATATCCCAACGACGAATGCCTTCGTCTGCGATTGTAGAACACCTCGATGTACTCGAATATCGCGTTCGCGAGCTCAATCCGCGTTCTCCATTTCTTCCGGTTCAGCAACTCGATCTGCATCGATGACCAGAACGATTCCATCATCGCGTTATCAAGGGCATCACCGACGGTTCCGAACGACGGCAGAAGCCCTGCAGAGCGGATCTTCTGGGTGAACGCCCACGAGGTGAACTGAACTCCATGATCAGCGTGGACGATGCCACCAGGGGCAGGCTTTCGCGCGCGAAGCGCCATATCGAGGGCATTCACCACAAGAGTTGAATCTTGCTTGGAATCGATCGCCCATCCCACGATCTTGCGGCTACACGCGTCAAGTACGGCCGCGCAAAATACTTTTCCTTCCCGTGTGGGATGCTCCGTGATATCCGTCACCCAGAGCTCGTTCGGCGACAGCCGGTGGAACTTGCGATGCACGAGATCATCAGCAGTAGCCACTCCCTTCAATCGCTTCACCCGGGTCGGGCCCGGAAGCCCGTACATCGCGCCCCGAGTCATCAGCACTGAGATCAGTCGACTCGAACACGGTATCTCCATCCCGATCGTGAGCTCAGCATGAATGCGCCGGTACCCGTATGTTCCGCGCGAGGCCGTGTGAATTTCACGAATCAGACCCGTGAGCCACTGCCTCCGCAATTGCGTGGCGCTCGTGGGACGCTTCCGATATCTGTAATAGCCCTGCCGGGAGACGCCCAGAAGGCGGCAACAGGTCTCTACGGGTGCCCCGGTGTCGACGAGACGGTCGATCACCGGGTGCGCCCTTTTGGGTCGACTCGTTCCTCCTCGGAGAGCCATTTCGATGCCAGTTTCACGATCTTCAGCTCCTGCTCGAGCTGTCTGATTCGGCGTCGTGCTGCTCGCAGCTCAGCGTCTTCGCTGGTAGATCTACCGGGTCTGCGGCCATAATCTATATCGTCTTGACGGAGCCAGGAATGCAGCGTGACCTCGTGGATGCCGAGGTGTGCAGCGGTTTGCGTGACCTGTCGGCCCTCGCGGACGAGCGCGATCGCGCGTGCACGAAACTCTGGTGGATACGGGCGTGGCATGTTGGTGAGCCTTTCATGGAGGCCATCGACTAGCTACCCCGAGTGGAAACCAAACTGTAGGTCAGGTCAGAATGTCACCTAAACGTGCATCAGACCCATTAGTTCTTCAGCCCACGGTGCAGAGATGACATGTATGTCCTTTTCGTAGGATGCTTCAAGCCACCACTTCCTTCAGGTTCACATATCTTGCAATCATGGCTGAAAGGCCGCGAGTCGACTCTGATTTGACCGCGTAGCGAGGGCTGTCGAGGCCACCTTTCGAATGTGAAAGGTGGCCTCCGATGACAGTTTCTATGCGTCGCATGACGGCGGGTGACGGGTACAAGTACCTCTTGAAGTCGGTCGCGTATGGTGACGGCGATAGAGCCATGTCGACCCCGTTGACGCGCTACTACAGCGAAGAAGGTACCCCGCCTGGCAGGTGGCTCGGTTCGGGTCTGAGCGGCCTCGCTGACGGGCAGATTGTGACTGGCGATACGGTGACCGAGACGCAGCTCCAACTGCTCATCGGAATGGGCCGAGATCCGGTATCCGGCGACGCGCTGGGGCGACCTTACAGCCAGTTCCAGACGCTCGATGAGCGCGTTGCCGCTCGCATTGCCGCGCTCGATCCTGAACTCACGCCCTCACAGCGCGCCGAAGCGGTCACCGTGATTGAAGCGGAGGAAGCGGCGAAGAAGAGCCGTAAAGCGGTCGCGGGCTTCGATTTTACGTTCTCGATCCCGAAGTCGGCATCGGTGTTGTGGGCGGTGGCTGATGGGGGCACGCAACAACTCATCTGGGAAGCGCACCACGCCGCCATAGCTGATGTGTTGCAGTTCATGGAGCGCGAGGTCGCTGCAACACGGGGTGGCGCACGCGGCCCTGACGGTGCGGTGCTGCAACTCGACGTCACCGGGGTTGTTGCAGCCGCGTATGACCACTACGACTCCAGGTTGCACGACCCCTACTTGCATACGCATGTGGTGGTGTCGAACAAGGTGCAGCACGCCCAGACCGGGCGTTGGCTCGCGCTTGACGGGCGACCCCTGCACGCGGCGACGGTCGCGCTGAGCGAGTTGCATGAGGCGATCTTCGCTGACTCACTCACCCGGCTGCTCGGGGTCTCGTGGGAATCACGCGAGCAGAGCGCGGGCCGGAATCAGTCGTGGGCGATCAGTGATGTGCCGGAGGAACTGATCAAAGCGTTCTCGAGACGCGCACGCGATATTGAAGTCGAGAAAGAACGCCTGATCGAGGAGTTCGTGGCGCGTCATGGTCGCAGGCCGTCGTCGGCTCAGGTCATCAAGCTGTTGCAGGAGGCCACGCTCGCAACACGCCCCGAGAAAGACGTGCGATCGCTGGATGACCTCACGAGCGAGTGGCGGGATCGTGCAACAGTGATCCTCGGCGAAGATGCGACGGCGTGGGCGATCCGTGTTGCGTGGCAACACGACCCCAGAAGCTCGGGCGTGCGGTTGTTGCGCGCCGACGATGTGCCGCTCGACATGATCGCAGCACTCGGGCAACAGGTCATCGAGACGGTGGGTGAGAAGCGTTCGACCTGGCGGCGCTGGAACCTCATGGCCGAAGCATCCCGGCAGTCGATGTGGCTCAGGTTCGCGTCGACCGAGGATCGCGAGGGCGTAGTCGGCATGATCGCTGATGCTGCCGAGCAGGCATCGCTGACGCTTACCCCGCCCGATCTTGCCGTTACTCCCGCCGAGTTCCAGCGTGCTGACGGCTCTACAAGATTTCGGCCGAAGCACTCGACGCTGTTCTCATCGACGGCGTTGCTTGCTGCGGAGGATTGGCTGATCGCGAGAGCGCGGGGCATGGCCGGCCCCAGGCTCGCGCTCGACACGATCGAGCGGTTCGCGAGTGAACCCGATGATGAGGGTCGCATTCTCGGCCCCGACCAGCGCGACGCGCTCGCCCGGATCGCGGTCTCAGGGCGCATCGTTGATGTTCTCGTGGGGCCTGCAGGTACTGGGAAGACTACGACGCTGGGCGCTTTGCGTCGTGCCTGGGAATGGAAGCACGGTGAGGGGTCAGTGGTGGGGCTTGCCCCGTCAGCAGTTGCGGCAGGGGTGCTCGCTGATGAACTTGGTATCCCGACCGATAACACCGCGAAATGGCGGGAAGTGTTCGAGCGCACCGGGCAGACCTTCACGCGCGGTCAGCTGGTGATTCTTGATGAGGCGTCGCTTGCGGGCACGCACTCGCTCGACCTCATCACCCGTGAGGCTGAGCGGGCCGGGGCGAAAGTGCTGCTTGCTGGTGACCCGGCGCAGTTGCAGTCGGTCGGCGTGGGCGGCGCGTTCTCCCTGATCGTGAACGACCGCGCTGAGGGCACGCCGGAGTTGACGGAGGTGTGGCGGCTGCAACACGACTGGGAGAAGCGCGCCTCGCTCGAGTTGCGCCACCGCCGCGCCCCGGTAATCGACACCTATATGGAGCACGGCAGGATCAGGGGCGGCACCATTGACGAGATGGCCGAGGCCGCATACCGGGCCTGGTGGGAAGACCGGCAGGCAGGGCGAGGAACGATCCTGATCGCAGAAACCGTCGAGAATGTCACCGAACTGAACCAACGGGCACGCCGCGACCTCATCGCCCACGGGTTTGTCGACGCCGAACGCGAAATCGAACTGGGCGACGGCAGCCGCATGAGTGTGGGAGACACGATCATCACGAGGAAGAACGACCGCCGCCTGCGCTCGGCACACGGATGGGTGCGCAACGGTGAACGCTGGGTAGTGACGAACGTGCGCGATGACGGTTCGGTCTTCGTGCGACCACCCACCATGCGACGCGGGGGCGGGATCTTGTTGCCCGCCGCCTACGTTGCCGAGCACGTCGACCTCGGCTACGCCGTGACCGCGCATCGCGCCCAGGGCGTCACCGTCGACACCGCGCACACCCTTGTCGAAGCCACCACGACCAGGGAAGTGCTCTACGTCTCCATGACGCGCGGCCGATACTCGAACCGAGCCTATGTCGCCACGGATCGGCTCGATCCCGCGCACAGCGTGCCGCAGCCCGGCGAGAACCGTGACGCGACCGCCCGCACCGTGCTCCAGGGCGTGCTTCAGCATGTCGGGACTGAACTCTCGGCACACGAGACGATCACTGCCGAGCAGGAACGTTGGGGCGGGATCGCGCAGCTTGTCGCCGAGTACGAGACCATCGCCGCCGCCGCGCAACAAGACAGATGGGCGCGGCTGCTTGCGGCATCCGGGCTGACCGACGCGCAGGTAGACGAGGCGGTGAGTGCGGAGACGTTCGGGGCGCTTGTCGCTGAGCTCCGACGCGCAGAGGCCAGCAGGCACCCGGTCGATACGCTCATGCCGAGGCTTGTGCGGGCGCGTGGCTTCGCGGACGCCGACGACATCGCCTCCGTGCTGCACTACCGACTCGAACAAGCCGTGACCCGGCTCGGCACGGGTGGCGCGCTGCCGCGCGCTCGGTTCATCGTAGGACTACTGCCCGAAGCGGTCGGAGAGATGAGCGCCGAGATGCGTGCCGCACTCGATGAGCGGCGGGAACTCATCGAAGCGCGCGCCGCCGCGATCATCGACACCGCCTTCGAACGCGGCGAGCAGTGGGTGACCGCTGTCGGTGCCGCGCCGGAGAATGAGCAGGATCGGGCGCGCTGGCGGACTGGGCTGATGACCGTTGCGGCATACCGCGACCGGCACGGCATCGACACCAACGAGACACAGCCGCTCGGAGCCGAGCCAGAGAGCATCGGGCAACGCATCGACTACGAACGCGCTGCGGCGGCGCTTATCCGTGCTCAGCAGATCGCCCGCCAAACTGCACCGTCAGACATGCCGAGACCGGCAGCCGGGCGCTCGCATCGCGGCCCGGCACGATAGCGAGCACGGCCAGTCAGGCGCACCTCGTTCTCACCCCGAGAACCGTGAGCGAGGAGTGAGCGATGGCCGTGAAGCGAGAACCCGTCGACAAGTTCCTCGACTCTGGCTATCCGTCAGGAACCGCAGCGCGCAAAGCCCGATTCGTGAACGCGCTACTCCGATTCATCGCAGACGACTACCCGGAGGACAGATTCACGAACCAGCTCTACGAGGGCCTATACAACTCGGGCTACTTCGGGTTCATCGCCCACTACGACCGTGCAGGGTTCTACTACGAGCAACTCTCCACACCAGAGCGGCGCACCAGATTCCTCGCTGACCTGCGCCGCTCGTGCGAGCGAGACCGCCACACTGACCGGCCCGACATCTGGAGCGACGTGAAAGCCGTGCTCGCCGAACGCTTGAACCCATCCGAACCTCAGACCGCGCGCGCCGCGCGAACCGCTCGAACGGCATCCGGCGCGCATAGAGCCGCCGCACCAAAGTACGACGGCCCGACACTGTTCTGAGCAAGTGGCTCCGCTACCGGCGAGAAGTCGTAGGCTCGGCGCCGCACTCGTCAACGACGGTCTCTTGCGCCATGCGCTTCAGCTCGCGTGCCTCGCGCAACCTCGCTTTGCCGAGTACCGTCAGGCTGATCGGCCCCCACACGAGGAACTTGATCGCGTTCCAGATGCAGAGAATGAACACGAGATATAGCCACTCGGGAGCGCCCACCTCAATCAGAGCGAGAGCGCCGCGTGCGATCAACAGGTAGGGGATCGAGAGCAGCATCGCCGGTACGCCGAAGCGGAGATTCTCGCGGCGGCGCAGGAAGCCGATCAGCCGGTTCGTCGGAGCGTACCGCTGCAACAGATCGTTCGCGAAGCTGCTGAGATGCCAGATGAGAGTGAGCATTTTGGGCGTCCTTGATTCTCGCGGCGACGTACACGCTGAGAAAAGGACATCCCGGTCAAGACCGTTCCGTCATGCCGCTGAGGGCCTAAAGAAGATCGCCTGTGTGACTCCCACTGTACGCCTGACTGCAAGAGAATGCACTCGATTCTTATCAGAGTCCATAGTTCTCTGGCGCGCGGAGCCACTTTGTCAGCGGTCGAGACTACTCTTGGAACATGGAGAATCAATCGGAGAATCTGGCGCTATTTGCTCTCGCCAGCGCCCCCGGTTTCTCGTGGGCGAGGACGCGGCGTCTGATCGAGGAATGTGGCACCCCGTCTGCCGCGCTCGAAGCCCAGTTCGGCAACGCTCTGTTCGATGACCGCGTTGAGGCGGCACTCAACGGGGCGGCAGAACTGATGCGCGACTTCGAAGCGCAGGGCGTGCACGTCACGACGCTCTGGGGCGACGACTACCCGCGTCAGCTGCGCACGGCGCACGATGCCCCACCCGTGCTGTACTGGCAAGGGCACATGGACGTGCGCGATTCAGATGCGGTCGCGATCGTCGGCACGCGCAACCCAGCGCCCGAAGCGAGAGACTTTGCGAGCAGACTCGCGACACTACTCGCGAACGATAACACCCCAGTTATCAGTGGCCTCGCCAAAGGCATCGACGAGGCTGCAATGCGAGCTTCGCTCGACGCGCCTGGCCGCACCATCGGTGTGATCGGCACCGGGCACGATCTCAGCTACCCAACCGAGAACCGCGCGCTTCAAGCCGAGGTGGCCGGGCATCTTCTGTTGTCGCAGTTCCCGCCGGGCACGCAGATTCACAAGCGCAACTTCCCGATGCGTAACGTCGTGATGAGTGGTTGCTCAGCGATGTCGGTCATCGTGCAGGCTGGTGAACACTCGGGCACCCGCATCCAGGCGCGAGTCGCGGTGAAGCATGGTCGCCCCTTGATCCTGACGCGGGCTGTGGTGAACCATACCACTTGGGGCCGAGACATGGTTGATGCGGGTCTTGACATCTCTGTCGTTGGCGATGCTGATGAGGCGCACGAAGCGGTGCGGCAGATTCTTGACCGCGACCGCGCATTCGCAGCTTCAGCGGGATCTTTCCTGAGCTTGTGAACGAGGAGTTCCTGGCCGGTCTCGAAGCCGAGATACGCGGCGCGTATTACAACGCGCCGCCAGCAGCGCCAGGCTTGTGCCAAGTCTGCACCGCGCCGACCACGAGCGAGCAGTATCTTCTGTGCTCCCCATGCGAGAGCGCGCAGTCGAGCGGCCACCAGCTCGCACATGATGTGGTGCCGCTGAGTTGGGCACCCATGCCCGAGGGCCTCGACTACGGCACCCACAGCTATAGCGGCCAGGGCTACCTCGATCTTCGCCAGTACAAGACACCGGAGGCGGTACAGACGCAATGGCGTCGACTGCGATCCTTGTTCATCCTTGCCTTTGCGAAGCACAGCGCATGTATTGTGCCCGACTCAGACAGCCGCGCCTACGCGATCACGCATGTGCCGAGCACCAGCGGACAACGAAATGGCACGCATCCGATTGAGACGTTGCTCTACGGCAACTTTCGTGATGACCGCCCCCGCGTCACACCCGAGTATGTGGGTGAAGTTGGTGCGCCTCGAGCGCACCGGCGGCAGCTCAACCCGAGTAACTGGCGCATCGACCCGACCCAGATGCAAGGGGCAGAGCGGGTGCTGATCCTTGACGATACCTGGGTGACCGGCGGCCACGCGCAGTCACTCGCGGCAGCCTTTGCGGCCATCGGCGTGTCAGCACGAGTGATCGTGCTCGGCCGAGCACTCGACCCGAGACGCAACGACCACGGCAGCTACCTCGCTGAACATCGCCCGGCCCTGTTTGATAGCAGTATCTGCCCGGTTCATCGAGTGCAGCACGGCTCCGAACACGGTGTTACCGCCTGAGAACCTGAGCCCCAGGAGAAACCGCTGGTTGTGCGGTTGGCGCAGATAGGAGCTTGGGCGAGGAACGCGCAACGGCGTTGTCGTCTGACGCGGGCTGGCCGAGTGCAGTAGATGAGAGGTCATAGCCTCCCCAGGGCGAGTGCCCGGCGACATGCCGAGTCGCGTAGCGTGCCCGCTCGGTGATCATCGGTGCACCGGGCACCTGCATCTCGGGTGGGTAGTGGGCTTCGATCCATCTTCGGCCAAGCTTGGTAAGGCTGGATTGCTCTCTCACCCGAACCTGCGCCGGGATCACCGGAAGTTCGCGCCACCCAGGCACAGCGTGATCATGCCATCCCTCCACAGCGCCATTTTCCGTACCGCTGACGTGATGCCAATCGCAAGGTTCGCAGACCGCTTGATAGATCAAGTCCCCTGGGCCCTCGGCTTCTGGTTCGGCTCTGAGATCGGCGGTGAACATCGCGATACTGTGCTCTTGGAACGTCAGACGGTCGCTGATTCCCGAGAACCCCCGGTGCCACATATGGCTGAGCGGAATACAGCCGAAGTTCCCGTAGAGCACCTTCCAATGCTGGAACGCTGCGTCCAGTTCGCTGGGTGAGTAATAGTCCGTGGTGAAGTACAACGGCGCGCCCTGCCACTCAGGTGCGTTCGCGCGCAGGTCTTCGCGGATGAGTTCGTCAATATCAAACGAAAGTTGACCGTCGATAGGCACGTCTGGAAACCTCACCTACTCAATACGGGGCGCGCGGTAGATCGCTCAGTGGGTCGTCTCTCTGGGCCGAACAGGTCGATGTTGATCTTGATGTGTACGATCCCAAAGATGTCCTCGGCGTCGCTCACGAGGTCTGCCGTCTGTTCGGCGATCAGCGTATTCGCTCCAAGGTGTTCGCGGCGCACGTCGCCGGGAACCGCAAACACGTCAGCCCCCACTGCGTGCGCGCGACGTGCGGCTGCCATCGGCGCTGCGTCGTCCGAGGTCTCAACGACAAGCGTGGTTCCCGAGATCCCAGTGGCGATCCTGTGGCTCTTCTCCACGGCATCCCTCCGAGGAGCAATACCCGGAGGGCACTCGCTCAACAGCAGCCCCTGCTCTGAGATGGCTTCATACATGGGGAGCAGTTCGTCGTCTGGCGCATCGAGCGGGTGCGGCGCAATAACCAGCGGCTTTCCTCCGCCATCCAATGCCGCCTGCACCGCGTCAGCGGGAATCCCTTTGCCTCCCACGGCGACAACGTGCAGACCCTCACCGGAGAGCTCGTCTGCGACCGTGGACGCCCACCAAGTGCCATACTCGCTCGGGGTGTCAGTGCCCAAGAAAGCAATGCGCCCGGGGGTTCTGAGGCGCAGGAGCGACGTGTCCCCCTTAGCCCACAGCGCATAGGGCGGTGACGGTTCGACTTCTGAGAGAACTGTCGGCCAGTCCTTGTCGCCGGGAATCAGTACCCCGCACCCAGCCTCCACTCCCCGGATGAAGCTCTCTCGAATCTCATCACGATCCGCGATGTCGAACCGGCGACGCCATAACAGCGTCTTCGCTCGGTCTACCCTCGGCAGAGGTTCGTCGGAGAGCGCGAGTCGTATTGTCTCAACGGCGGAGTGCTTACGCAGCAGATCCCCGGTGATCTCGTCCTCGGGTGGAACCACACAGGCGAGCACTTGTCGCGCAATGCGTTCATCAGAAATGTTCTCAAACGAGAAGCTCTCGGCCATATCCGGGGTTCCTTCCTGACGATGCTGGAGCATCCAAGAGGTAGAACACGGAGACCGAGAAGTAAGCTGTTCACGGGGGTGAGCCCATCGTGTTTGCGCAACTGCGAGAGTCGGGTAGCGGTGGCTTCACGAACGAGGTTCCCATGCGGCGTGAACCGGCGCGAATGGTCACGCGAAACTCATGGAAAACAACCGCAAGCAACCCAAAATGACTGACTATAATGAGAAGTGGTTCTCAGCCGAGTTCCTTACTAACACTAGGAAATCGGTGATTACCGGGTTGTGGCGCAGCTTGGTAGCGCACGTCGTTCGGGACGACGGGGTTCCGGGTTCAATTCCGTCAATTCGACCGAACACAATCGCCATGGAGTCCCCCGACTCGTAAATTCGCACGCCGACTAGGGTCCCGGCATTCCTCTTCAACGATAGCTCGCTTGAGTAGCAACTACTCAAGCAAGATCTGGGTCAGGCAGATCGCGCGCGACGCGATGTCACCGGTGGGGACTAACCTGAGGCTCGCAGGCGTCGATGGGGCTCTGCGTGACATGGGCCGGGGGGCCAGAGTATGACTGAGCGCATTCGATACACGCGATACGGGGCGGCGGCGCTCGCGGCGCTGACGGAGGTTGTCGGCGAGGCGAAGGCTGCGGATTCGCTGGCGCCGGTGACCGTGATCGTGCCGTCGAATGCGGCGGGGATGGTGGCCCGGCGGCATCTCGCGCGGGGGGTGGGCGGGCGCGAGGGGGTCGCCGCGATCGAGGTCACCACGCTGGCGCGGCTCGCTGAACAGCTGACGGTGGGCGAACTGGGGGAGCGGCGGCCCGCCACCTCGGCAGTGACGGCCGCGCTGTATCGGGCGGCGCTTGGGGAGGCGCCTGGATCGCTGGTGGCTGTAGCCGAGCATCCGTCGACTGTGAGGGCTCTGGTGCGAGCCGGGTTTGCTCTGAGGGATCTGAATGAGCCGGCGCTCGACGTGCTCGCGGGATCGGAGACGCTCGCCGCAGAGGTGGTGCGGTTGCACCGGGATGCGTGGGGGCGCGCATCCGGATGGTATGACTCTCCAGAGCTGCTGGATGTCGCACGGGCCGTGCTCGAGCGGGAGCCTCAGCGGGCTCAGCGACTCGGGCAGGTGGTGATCTATCTGCCGCAGGTGCTCTCGAATCGGGAAACGGCTCTGCTGAAGGTGCTGACTGAGGCTGCCGATTGGCGGGCCATCGTCGGGGTCATCGGGGATCGAGCGGCGGATGAACCCGTCGTGAACTCCCTTCGGCTCGCGGGAGTCGACGTTGAGCATAGCGATGACGCCGCCGCCTTCCCGACGGCTGGGCTCGTGTTTCACGCCTCCGATTCCGATGACGAAGTGCGGTGGGTGGCCCGCCAGGTGCTCGAGCGGATGCGCGCGACACCCGGGCATCGCATAGCCGTGCTTTACGCCTCGCGCGAGCCATACGCGCGACTGTTGCACGACCACTTCGCTGCCGCGGGCATCGTGGTGAACGGGCCGGGCGTGGCCGCCATCCGAGATCGCGCGCTGGTGCGCGGGTTTCTCGCAGTGCTCGACCTGCCTCGGGGTGAGTTCGCGCGGGCCGACGTGTTCGCGGCGATCGATCAAGCGCCGATTCGGGCGGCTGATGGAGGACGGATACCGGCGGCGCGGTGGGAGCGGATCTCACGCGAGGCCGGCGTGGTGCGCGGGGACGACTGGGAAGTGCGGCTTTCGCGACTCATCGGCGAGCTCGAGGCCAAGGCCTCGGAGTTGGTGGCGCGTGATGGCGTCGACCGGGGCGGCGACGAGGAAGTGGCCGCCGCATCCGAACTCGATGACGAGACGCGGGAACGGGTCGTACGCCTCAACGGCAGGGTGCAGTCGATCGAGAAGCTTCGGGCCTTCGTGGCAGGGCTGCGCTCGGAGCTTGAGCGCGGTGAGGAGCTTGGATCGTGGAGTGCCCTCTCCTCCTGGGCGGTCGAGATGTTTCATCGCTGCTTCGGGGCGCCCGAGGAACTAGCTGGACACCTACCCCTCGACGAGCAGTACGCCGCCGTAGTGCTCGAGCAGACGCTGCGTCGGCTCGGCGAACTCGATGCAGTGCAGCCGACCGCCTCACTGGCGCTGCTGCAGGATGTGCTTGAGCTCGAGTTCGACGATGCCCTCTCGAACGTGGGGCGGTTCGGTGAGGGCGTATATCTCGCGCCGATCTCGGCATCCGTGGGGCTCAGCACCGACATCACCTACGTGGTGGGGTTGGCCGAAGACAGTTTCCCGGGACGGCTGACGCCCGATCCGATTCTGCCCGACAGCGTGCGCCGGCTGGTGCCGGGGCAGTTGCCGCTTGCTCGGGAATCGATCGCCGACAAACGGCGGCAGCTGCTGATCGCGTTTGGCAGTGCGCCCGATGTCGTGGCGACCTTTGCGCGCGGGGACCTGCGGCGCAACGTGGGGCGGCTACCGAGTCGGTGGCTACTGCCGACGCTTCGCGCGCTCAGCGGGCGCCCCGATCTTGCGGCGACAGAGTGGGAGGACGCTCGTTCCGACGCCATCCTCGTCGCGCCCTCGCACTGGAATGAGCTGCGCACTACCGCTGAACCCGCCACCGAGCAGGAGTGGCGCATCCGGGCCGTTGCCGCGGGCACGCCGCCGAGCGACGCGATCATCGACTCGTCACTCGTGCTATTGGAGGCCCGTGCCGCCGATGGGCTTTCGCGCTTCGACGGCGATCTTCGTGGCGTCGAGGGGCTGCCCGACTACGCGCGTGAACCGATCACGGTGGCGCCGACGACACTCGAGCAGTACGCGGACTGCCCGTACGCCTACTTCGTGAAGCGGCTGCTGCGCATCCAACCGGTCGAACTGCCCGAGGAGATCGTGACGATCTCGCCGCTCAACAGCGGACAACTCGTGCACGACTCCTTTGACCGGTTCGTGCGGCAGCTGACAGACGAGGGCGGTCTGCCAGGGTTCGGACAGCCATGGACGGATGCCGACAAGCTGCTGCTGCGCGATATCGCATCAGGGCTCGGTGATCAGTACGTTGCTCAGGGTCTCGCCGGGCATCCGCGGCTGTGGGCTCGCGAGCGGGCCGCCATCCTGCACGATCTCGACCTGATGCTCGACGCCGACTCGGAGTACCGGGCGGCGAATTCGTCGCAGGTCGTTGCGACAGAGGTGGTGTTTGGAATGCGGGGCCGGCCGCCGGTCGAGGTTGCGGTCGACGGCGGGGTGGTTCACATGGCGGGCAGCATCGACAAGGTCGATAGCACGAGCGACGGCAGGCTCATCGTCACCGACATCAAAACCGGCAAGGCGGCCTCGTTCAAGGGCATCGAGGACGACATCGTGGTGGGCGGCACCAAGCTACAGCTGCCGGTGTATGTCGCGGCGGCGGCGCGGGAGTTCGGTGTGGATGCCGACGAGATCGAAGCCGAGTACTGGTTCGTGCGGCGCGACCGGGGAACGCGAATCGGCGCTGCACTCGATGATGCTCGGCGCGAGCGGTACCGGAATGTGGTCGGCACGGTGGTGGGGTCGATCGCGTCGGGGCTGTTCCCTGCGAAGCCGCCCGAGGCGCCGGATGTGATGTTCACACGATGCCGATACTGCAACCCCGACGAAATCGGTCACGGGGAGGCGCGGTTGCGATATGAACGCAAGCGGCACGATCCTGCGCTCGCCTCGCTCATTGCTCTTGTGGATGCGGGGGCCACCTCATGAGTCCCTCGCTGCGTGATCGGCCTGCTCGTGACCGCATCGCGTTCGATACAGCCTCGTCGCTGTTTGTGGAGGCCGGTGCCGGGTCGGGCAAGACCAAGTCGCTCGTAGACCGGGTCACTACGCTCGTCGACCGAGAAGCGGTGCCGCTCGGCTGTATCGCCGCGGTGACGTTCACCGAGAAGGCGGGCGCCGAGCTGCGTGATCGACTGCGGGTGGCGTTCGAGACGATGCTTCAGGACGAGTCGGTGACGGATGCCGCGCGGCGGCTTCGCCTCGAAAGCGCGCTGGATGATCTTGACTCGGCCGCCTTCGGAACGCTGCACTCCTTCGCGCAGCGGATCCTATCGATGTTTCCGGTCGAGGCGGGGCTGCCTCCGCTGATCGAGGTGCTCGACGAGGTGGGGTCATCGGTGGCGTTCGAGTCGCGCTGGACGGAGGTGCGGCGGGCGCTGCTCGACGACGAAGTGCTGGCGGATGCCGTCGAGCTGGCGTTGTCGGCCGGGATCAGCCTCGACCACCTGCGCTCGCTGGCGATGGCGCTGGGGAACGATTGGGATCTGATCGAGTCGCACGTGCTCGCCCATCCGGCTCCCGCCATGACTGTGCCGCCGCTGACGCACTTCGGTGAGGAGGCCGTGGCGCTTGCGTGGCGGCGCGCCGATTGCCGCGACCCTGCCGACAAGTACTTGCCTAATCTCGATCGGTTCGAGGTGTGGGGGCAGCGACTGATTGCAGCGACGAGCCGAGCCGAGGTGTTCGGCGTTCTGGCGGACGTCGGCGACCTCAAGACGAGCTACGGCCAGGCAGGCAATTGGAGGACACCCTTGGCCGACCTCAGGAGGGATTGCATCGATCTGAAGGACCGCGTCGCAACGGAGTACCAGCGCATCGCTGATGCAGCGTTGCGCCCGCTGGTGCGGTGGATCGCTCAGGCTGTGCTCGACTCAGCATCGGCGCGTCGGGCTGAGGGTGCGTTGGAGTTCCACGACCTGCTCGTGCTTGCTCGCGATGTAGTGCGGCGGGATGCCTCGGTGCGCCGGGAGCTGCAGGCGACCTTCCCCCACCTGTTGCTGGACGAGTTCCAGGACACCGATCCGATTCAGCTCGAGCTCGCGCTGCGCATTGCGGCCGGGGAGTCGGGGGATGCCGACGACTGGCGCGACATCGTGGTGCCGGCCGGATCGGTCTTCGTGGTGGGCGACCCGAAGCAGTCGATCTACCGCTTCCGCCGCGCGAGCATTGAGACCTACCTCGAGGCCTCGCAGCACATCGGTGAGCAGGTGCAGCTCACTACCAACTTCCGCACGGTGCCGTCGGTGCTGGGGTGGGTCAACGCAGTCTTCAGCGAGCTGATCGTCGAAACCGACAACTCACAGCCGCGCTATCAGCCGCTCGACGAGCACCGCTCTGAGGACGGTCTCTCGGGGCCGGCCGTCAGCATCCTGGGCGCCGAGGAGCACGACAAAGACACCAACGCGGCCGAGTTGCGCGAGTTCGAGGCGACTGACGTGGCTGCCACGATCACGCAGGCGCTGCACGAGGGATGGACCGTGCGCGATGGCGACTTGTGGCGGCCGATCGCCCGCGGTGACATCACCGTGCTGGTGCCGGCGCGGACCTCGCTGCCGTTCCTCGAGGAAGCGCTCGACGCGGCGGGTCTGGCGTATCGCGCGGAGTCTAGCTCGCTGGTGTACCAGGGGGCTGAGGTACGCGACCTCATGATGACAGCGCGAGCAATCGCCGACCCGAGCGATGAGCTGGCCTGCGTCTCGGCGCTGCGGTCGGCGCTCTTCGGATGCGGCGATGACGATCTGTGGACCTACAAGCGGGCCGGGGGCCGGATATCGCTCGACTGGTCCGTGCCGCCCGAATTGGTGCAGCATCCTGTGGGTCGTGCACTGGGAGCGCTGCGAGGCATCCGGAATCAGGCG
This sequence comes from Herbiconiux sp., assembly GCF_004297105.1. Classification (GTDB taxonomy): domain Bacteria; phylum Actinomycetota; class Actinomycetes; order Actinomycetales; family Microbacteriaceae; genus Herbiconiux. The sequence goes on along the minus strand of NZ_SCVE01000018.1, from coordinate 368,525 downwards.
CGCTGGCTGCCGCCCGGGGAGATCCTCGATCGCATCATCGCCGATCGGCGGATGCTCGAGGTGGCGGAATCATTCGCGGGGCCGCGCGGGCGGGAGCAGTGGCGACGGTTGCGGTTCGTCGTGGATCAGGCGCGGGCGTGGTCGGGCGTGCAGCATGGCGGGCTGCGGGCTTACCTCGCTTGGGCGTCGCGGCAGGCGGACGACTCGTCGCGCGTGATCGAGGCGGTATTGCCGGAGACGGATGTGGACGTAATCCGGATCATGACCGTGCACGCGGCCAAGGGGCTCGAGTTTCCGCTGGTGGTGCTCTCAGGTATGTCGTCGCAGCCGTCGACGTCGCGGGGAGTGCAGCTGCTGTGGACGGATGGCGACTACGCGGTGAAGCTCAATTCGCGGATGCAGACAAACGACTTCGATGCTGTGCAGCCGCTCGATGAGCAGATGGACGCGTTCGAGCGGAAGCGGCTGCTGTATGTGGCTGCGACGAGGGCGACGGATCATCTCGTGGTGTCACTCCATCGCAAGGTCGGCAAGACCCAGACCAATGCGCGACTGCTTGTGGAAGCGGGAGCGGTGGATGCGTTCGGCGCGGCCGTTCTCGAGCCGACGGCCGTGCCGTTCGCTATGTCTACAGCGGTTCCGGTTGACCCGCCGTTGACGTTCGCGGAGTGGAGCGCGGGAGTTCATGCTGCACGAGTGCTCGGAGCGCGGGCGGCCTCTCAGAGTGCGTCGGGACTCGAGGGGTCGGATCCGCAGATCGCATTGCAGGCGGATCCGGGTCTCGCCGAGCAGATCGCGGGAGCGGCGAAGGGCGCTCGTGATCTGGAAACGGCACCGTGGCTCAAGGGGCGCTACGGCGACCTGGTAGGGCGCGCGGTGCATGGGGTGCTGCAGTCTGTGGACCTGGCGCTACCGACGGGTTTGGAGGCTCTCGTCGCGGCGCAGTGCGTGGCGGAGGGAGTGACCGAGCATGCTGACGTGGTACTGAGCTATGTACTGTCTGCGCTCGGGCTGCCGATCGTGCAGAGAGCGGGCGGGCTGCAGCATTGGAAGGAATCGTTCGTTGGCACGGTCGAGGACGGGACAGTGCTCGAAGGGTATGTTGACCTGATCGTGCGCGAGGAAGATGGGACTCTCGTCGTGGTGGACTATAAGACAGATACGGTGCCGGATGCTGCGATACCGGTTCGGGCTGCGTACTACGCTCCGCAGTTGCTCGCATATGGGCGGGCCCTCATAGCTGCTACGGGTGCGAGCACGCGGCTCGTACTGGCATTCCTCGACGGTGGGGGCGGCCCCGCGCGGGAGTACGAGGTTCGTATCGTTGATGGAGAAGAGGGCGAATGCTGAGACGGGAGTCAGTGCAGGCAAGCTTGCAGACGCGCATGGCCTCGCTGACTAAGAGCGACAAGGGCGTCTCCACCGAGCGTTGCTCTATCGTTAGCGTTGCAATCGACGGCTGTCGAGGGGGATTCGATGAGTGAAACGCCAGTGCCGCCGATCGACGGCGAATCAGCGAACGTGCCGATTGATGCCGAGGTCATCACAGTCGGGGCCGACCTGGACAGCGACGAGGCTTCGCACGAGATTGCGAAGGCGGTCAGTGCGCGACACTCGATCGCGCGTAGGTATGTGAAGTGGCTTCGACGCAGGAAGCCCGACGCGTCACCAGCCGAGATCATCCGGATTCTCGAACGCCACTACGGGTCCGCCATCACCGCGGCCGGTACAGCAATCACGGTCGGAGCGATCGCAGCGGATGTCGGCATCGCGATGATTCCCGTCGCTGGGCCCGCGACCGCCGGCGTCAAGAGCGTGAGCGCGCACACGGGAAAAGCTGCGGTTAAGGCGGCGGCAAAGAACGTCGGGCTGAGCGCAGCGAAGACGGGTGCGCAACACGTCTCCACCTACCTTCCCGCTGGGGACAAGCAACTGCAGTTTGAGATCACTGCCATCTTCGGCCTTGGGCTCGCTGAGATTCATGGGATGCGCCTCGATCAGGATCAGGCACAGGCTCTGGTGTTCGGATTGTCGAATGAACGAATCAGTCAGGAGCAGATCGCTACGATGGCTGCGGATGTCGCGACGATATCTGCGGACGGTGTGGTCGCGGCCGGGACGGATGCTGCCGCTGGTCGCTCGGACTGGGCGAATACTCTCGCGAATTCGCTTCCGGCTGGGCGCGCTCAGAGTCTGGTGCGGACCATGCAGACAGGGCAACTCGACCCTGTTCGCGACAGCCTGAGCAGCAAACAACAAACCGCGGTGGACTACGGAGTGGCCGCTTTGTCGAGTGGGATCACGCGCTTCGTGTTCGGTCGTGATGTCATCCTCTCGTCGCGCACTGCGTTCCCGGAGCCGCCCGACGAGTTCCCCGAGAATCTTGCGATACCGGTGAAGGCGAAGCCAGACGACGATGACTCCGAGGGCAATGCGGCGGTCGCAGCCCTGCAGGAGGCAGCGAAGTCCACTGGGAGCCGGATAACGGGAACTGCCGGTGCTGTTGGAGGTGGCGTTGCGGCGGGAGCGGTTGCCGCTGGCTCAGGCGTGGCCACCGCCGCTGCAACAGTGTCGAGTCCATTCCGGAGCGTCGACATCGATGGCGATGGCATACCCGATGAAGCGCGGGCCGTCACAGCCGCTAAGAGCGTTGGCGGAGCCATCACGGGCGCTGCCGGTGCGGTGGGTGGGGGCATTCGGGATCGGTTCCGGTCGAAGAAACGCGAAGACGACGATCGGTAGAAGTGCCTTTCGGGGTCAATCGACTTAGGAGGAGCCTTCGAACGTCTTGCGGGGCTCCACATACGCACCGTGATCGCGGAAACCCGTGAAGTCGGGGAACAACACATTGGGGCGTCTGTTGTACGAGTTCGCCAGGCGCAACAGCACACGCCCCTTGAGCCATGCTGGGATTATCACTGCGACGAACGGGAGCCTTCTGCGTTGCTCTGACCCACCGACTTGATCGTTGAGCCTCGTCGATAGTTCTTCGTAGGTTGTGGGTTCGTAGTTGACGTGGAAGCTCTTGAACGGATCCCGCGCGGATCGCTCGGGAATTCGGCCGGCCACAAAGAAGCCCTCTTGCGCTCTAAGTCGATCGTTCGGAGACAGCGACTCGACAATGAAAGGCTGTGCCGAATCCAGTGCCGCTTCGAGTTCCCATGACAGCGGACTCTCAACGGCCCTATAGCTTCCGGACGGATGACTTCGTCCGTACGACTTCCATCCCGCGGTGTTCAACGCGAGCAGAATCCCGTCGTTGATGGTCGATCCCTTTGGCTGCACGTCTTGGCATGCAAACCAAAGCGCGGTCATGGGATTGCTCGTCACATCCAGGAGCCGGGTGGCCGTGCCGTAGTGCTGGAGATCCGCCAAGAGCTGGAGGTCGCTCGCCCATCCGGACGGCCCGAATCCGAGTCCCCATTGTCGCGCGGACTTCAACAGCAACAACTCTCGCTTTCGCATCTCCTCCTCGGAGCTGATACCGGGTGATCGCTGCAGCGACGAGACCAGGTCGTATTCCGTACTGGCTTGTCCTCGCCATGCGATCTTGGCGTCGGAGCTATAACCCCCGATCGATCCGATCACCGAGAAGAGATGGCGTGAACCTTTCGCCTCGATATACCAGCCGGTTTCTTTCCAGTCCGATTTCGCCATCGTAGCTTCCGTTCCTAGATACCGAGCATGCCGGCAAGGCCTTGCTCGCTGACCACCGGGATGCCGTAGTCGCGTGCCTTCTTTGCCTTGCCAGAGAGCGAGTCAGGGTCGGCGGCCGCGACGAGCTTGACTTTCTTCGTAACCGCATCTTTCGGCACTAGGTCATTGGCCACGAGGATGTCGTGCCAGCGTTCGCGGGGGAGCGACATTTCTCCGGTGAGGGTGACCAGGTCGCCCGGGTTCAAGGTGAAGCCTCCGATGGAGGAACCAGGCCGCTTCGGTGAGGTCGGGAGAACATCTGGAGGAGTGAGTACCTTCTCGATCTGAGAGGGTGGGATACGCAAGAGTCCAGCGACGGCAATCAGGTCGGCGGTCTCGGCTTCGGTGAGGATGCCGTCCGACCAGGCCGCCGCACCGAGCGCCCAGAAGTACTCGAGGTTGAGCTTCTCGCAGGCCGAGCGGCTGATGCCGAGGGAGTCGGCGAGTTCGATGAGTCCGTCGGCCTCGTGCGCTGAGAGTATTCGATCGAGGAGAGCACGGTCGAGCAGCGCGAGGTACTCGTTGTGTTCGTCTGGTCCCGAGAATTCGCCGAGGTTATCGGTGATGCGTTCGAGGAAGTGGTGATCGTTGCCGCTCTGCGCGTTCTCCCGCGGATACCACGCGGTGCCCCGGCTGGGGAGTCGGCCATACGAGTATGCAGCTGCGCGGTCGAGGTGATCGGTCCATCCGGAGCGATCTTCCGAGTGGGCAATGTAGGAGGCGAGCAGTTGTGCCGTCGCACCCGCGTCGACGGAAGCCCGGTGGGCCCCCTCGAGTTGGATGTCGAAGGCTGCGCAACAGTCGACAAGCGCTCGGCCCGACCCCGGGAGGTAGACGCGAGCGAGCTGCATTGTGCAGAGGGTGACCAGATCTTGACTGGCCCATACGTCTGCACGTGCGAGCTCCGCCAGGAGAAAGCGGGTGTCGAAGCTGGCGTTGTGCGCGACGAGCACGCGACCGTCGAGCAACTCGATCAGTTCTGGTGCGATGTCGGCGAAGGTGGGAGCTCGCAGGGTCTCCGCGGCTGAGATGCGGTGGATGTCTTGGCGCCCGAGATCTCGGCCTGGGTTGAGGAGGGTGTCCCAGCGGCCGGTGATCGTACCGTCGGGGTCGGAGTGGACGACTGCGACCTCGATTGCGCGGTCGTTGCCGTTGGGGAAGAGGCCGGTGGTCTCGAAGTCGATGGTGGCAAAGCCGGGAGCGCTCATCTGCACACCGTATCCGACAGGTGTCGGTGCGCTCTCACCCTAGATGGGGGGTACGCGCGGGGATTGAGCTACAGGCATGTGCGCGTCGGCGACGCTGCGGATCTTTGTGGCGTTGTCGGGGGTGCTGGGGGAGACGGACCAGCTGCCGCCGCGGTCGGAGGGAATGAGGCCTGGCGGCGGAGAGATAGGCGAGGGCTCGTGCGCCTCGCATAATGGGTGGATGTCCCAGCGGGTTCGCGTCATCGTCGCCTCCATCCTTCTCGTGATCGCCGTGCTGGGTCTCGCGGCCGTCGCCTCTCAGATTCCCGCGACGTACTACCAGGCTCCCGACGATTCTGGGCTTGCGACCAAGCAGGTCGCGTTCTTCGGTCCCGCGATCGTTGGTACGGTCGTCGCCTCGCTCGCCGTGGTCGCGCTCGCAACTCACCTGATCGTCGTTCTCCGACGACCCGCGGCGCGCTGGATGTGGATCTCCGCAGCTGTGTGCACACTGCTCGCCGTCGGTGCGCCTATCGTCGTTGGGGTTCTGGACCGACCCGTCTTCTGAACGGTCGTCTCTCGGGCTGTCGGTCGCTCAGGGCGGCGGCGGTGCCGGCTGAGATTGCGCGATTCTGTGGAGGTGTCCCGGGGTCAGCGGTCGTTCCTGCGACGTCGCACTCCGACCACGAGGAGCACGATGCCTACTACCGCTAGAACGAGGCCGATGTAGAGCCAGGTGCGGTCGCCGGTCATGGAGCTTCCTGGGATGAGGTTCGCGCCCTGGCCGGCGAAGAGGGCTCCGATCAGCAGAGCGACGACACCGACGATGATGAGCGTCATGCGCCCGGCTCCCCTTGTCATGCTCGTCACGCTACTCGTGTGATCGGCCGGGCATAAGTGTGCTGTGCGCGTGCTGCCGAAGGGTCGGGGATCGCGGTGGAGACGCCAAGGCCCTATTCCGTCGCCTTCGTCTCGCCGAGTGACCTCGTCACAACCGATCCTCCGACCAGCACGAGGCCGAGCGTCATGGCGATCTCCCGCAGGAGGGTGGCGATCGTGCCGGCAACTGCGTGGGGGAAGTCGGCAGACTCGAAGATCAAGGCTAGCCAGCCGTCGGTTACGAGAGCGAGTGCGGTGCCGATTGCCGTCAGGGTCGCTCCCGCGATGAACATCTGGCGGGCGGTGAGGCGTGGGGGCATGTGGACTCCAGTGTTCAGGTGCGGCGGATCGGAGCTCGAGGCGCGGCGGCGTGATCACCGCCTCGAGGAGGAGGGTTCGAACTCGGTGGAGTTCACGAGGAAATCGGTCAGAATAAGTGTATGAGGAATAGTCAGAAACACGCCCCGCGAGGCCCTGTCCTGATCACGGTCAACCGGGCTTTCACCCTGCCGGATGGATCTCCGTACGTGGTTTCGTTCGTGGAGCTGTGGGAGTCGGGCGTGGTGGTGCGCATGGTCGGGCTCGCTGAGGGGTTCGTGCGTCGAGTGCTTCAGCTGGAGTTCGAATTGCTCGATGATCAGGGGGCGCGTTACCCGTTTCGAGCCGCGACGTCGGGCGGGATGGTGCTGCCGGAAGAAGTCACCATTGCCTTCGAGGGGGCGCCGAAGCTGGCGAATTGCTCACACGTAGATGTGCTTGTCGCGGAAGATCGGCTGCGGTTGCTGATGAGCGCAGTCGCTGCGTGACGCGGTGGCGTGCCCGTCCCGAGCTGTTGCTCGGGGCAGGTACTCTCGCGTCTCGCGCGCTCGGGTTTGTGAAGGCGATTCTGCTTGTGGCGGCCATCGGGGGCACGAGCTCGACCGCCGGCGGCCAGATCTTCGATGTTGCCAACACGCTGCCCACCGCGCTGTTCGCCCTCGTCGCCGGCGGGGCGCTCTCGTCGATCTTGATTCCCGAGATCGCCGGCGCCATCCGACGCGACCACGCCGGGGAGGTCGGCGAATCGTCGGTCGCGAACGACATCTCCGGGCAGGAGCACATCGACCAGATTCTGAGCCTCACCGCCTTCGCAGCCGTCATCCTCACCGCGGCGCTCCTGATGTTCGCTCCGATGCTGGTCAACGTCTACGCCCTGGCCTGGCCGGAATCGTGGCTGCGGCTCGGCACACTCATGGCGCTCTGGTGCATCCCCCAGGTGTTCTTCCTCATCCAGTTCGGCACGTTCTCCCAGGTGCTGCTCGCTCACGGGCGCTTCGCCTTCGTCGCCTGGGCGCCGGCGCTCTCCAACGCTGCCACGATCGGATCGCTACTCGTGTTCCTGGCCGTGGTTCCCAGCGGGCTCGTCGACGTGGAGAAGTGGACCCCTTCCATGGTCGCTCTCGTCTGCGGTGGTGCCACCCTGGGAGCGATCGCCCAGTTCGTGCTCGTCGGCATTCCCGTGCTCCGGCTTGGCCACCGACCGCGGTTCCGCATCCGGCCGCAGCGGTTCGCCCGCATCGGGGTCAACGTGCTGTGGGGGTTTCTCGCCGTGCTGTGCTGGCAGGGGTCGTATGTCGTCATCTCCAATGTCGCCTCCGCAGCCGGGGCGCACCTCACGGCATCCGGAATCGACGGGGCCAGCCTCAACTCCCTCTCGAACGCCTACCTCCTCTTCCTGGTGCCGCACGGAGTCATCGCCGTCTCGCTCATCACGGCGTCGTACACCCGGATGAGTCATCACCTCGTCGCGGGCGAGATCACGCCCGCGTGGGCTGAGATCCGGCGCACTGCTCGGCTCGTCGCGGTCGTCTCCGCGCTCTTCACCGTGATTTTCGTGGCGCTCGGGCCTCACATCGGCGTCGCAGTCTGGAATGCCGCGCCCATCGGAGGCGTGCTCGCCGCGCTGGGCACAGGGCTCGGAGCGTTCAGTCTCGTCCTGCTCGTGCAACGCGTTTCCTACGCCCTCGGCGATGCGCGGTCGCCCTTCATCGTGCAGCTGGTCATCGCGGTGGCAACAGTTCTCGGCGTGCTCCTGGTGGGCCTGGTGGCGCAGCCGGCCCATGTGGTCGTGCTCGTGGCGTTGGTGATCAGCGCGGCCACCTGGATGGGGTTGTTGGTGGGGATCGCGCTTCTGGAACGGCGTGCGCGGCTTCGCGACGCCATGAGATCGGTCCGTCACTCCGCGATGGCTCGATCGATCAGACTGGCCGTCGTGGTGCTCGTTGCGACGGGATGCGCCTGGCTGGCCGCATCCGTTCCCGTGGGAGATCCTGGGTGGTCGACTCAGGTCACCGCGCTGGTGAGTGCAGGGATCGGGGGAATCGTCGCCGTGGGCGTGTTCATCGGGCTTGCGCACGCGCTCGGGGAGACCGCCGTGGCCGATATCGCGCGGGTGCTGCGCCGGAAGGGGTGAGCCAGGGCTCCGCTAGTGGATCCCGTTCCAGCCGCGGAGGGAGTGGATTCGGGCTGCTTTCGGGTACGCGCCGGGGGTGGTCGAGCGCGGGCCGATCTCGAAGAGGTCGAGCATCAGCAGCATCGGGTAGTCCGGAGCCTGCGAGGAGCGTGTGACCACCACGCCCTCGCAGCCGATCAGCATTCCCTCGGGGCCCCAGATCACCGACCAGGTGTGCGGCTGGGCTGCGTTCACGGGGATGGCGACCTCCGTCATGTCGGTGACGAGTGAATCGTCGCCGTGGGCCTTGATGCCGCAGCGCGCCCGCGTCTGGGTGCGTCCGATTGCGGCCGCGTCGATCTCGAAGAGGCAGATCTCGCCGCTGTGGAGGGCTGAGAGGTTCTCTGCACCGACCAGCCAGGCCGCGAGCATGCAGCCCTCGTCGACGCTGGCGCTGACCGTCAGATCGATGCGGCCGGATGATGGCGCCCAGAGGAGCCGCTCCGGAGTCTCCGTTCGAACCGTCAGACCGTCAAGCCGATGCCGTTGGGTTCCCCGCTCGGAGCCAACGGGGCCCGAGAAGACGCCGGTCTGGAGGTTCGAGACACGCAGTGGGGCATCCTCTTCTCTCCAGTCGGGCTGATCCTCCTCGATCAGGAGACGGATGCCCGGCTCGCCTGTCAGCTCATAGCGGGCGAGGGATCTCTCGGGCGTGGTCCAGTGGGGGAGGTAGTGGCCGATCCACAGATCGTCCCGGAGCGTCGTCGACGTGAAGTCGTCGCGCACGTCGGGTTCGCGGGTCGGCGCATCCGGAAACGTCTCGCTCACATCGGCCACCACCCGATTCTCGCCGCTCGAGTGCCGCAGCGCGAGACCGAAGGAGCATCGTGCCGGAGCCGACGGGTCAGCGGCTCAGGAACTCCGTCGTCTTCGCCGCGATCTCGGCCGAGAGGGTCTGGTGCAGGTAGTGGCCGCCATCGAGCTGCACCAGCTCGCCACGATCGACCTGGGCGAGCTGGGTCTCGTGCAGCTGCACCCAGCCCGCGACCTCCGGATCGTCGCCGGCCACGAACAGCAGCACCGGCAGGTCGCGAGGGAACTGCTGGGAGCGGGCCGCGGCGAAGTTCTCGGGGGTGCGGGCGATCTCGTCGAGGAGGGTCGGGGTCATCGTGTTGCGGTTGCTGAGGATGGCGAGCTGGCGGCGGGCGGCATCGTCGTAGTCGGCGAGACCGTCGTAGGCGCCGGGGGAGACAGAGCTGAGCACACGGAGGATGCCGAGCTGCTTGAGCGCATCCAGGCCGTCGACCGGGGTCGGCTCCTCGCTGCCGGGCTGGCCAGGAACGCTCGTGTCGATGCCCACGAACGCGGTCACCTCGTCGCGGAAACGGCTGAGGTACTCGAGCCCGTAGATGCCCGCGATCGAATGGCCGGCGAGCACGTAGCGGTCGATCCCCAGGGCCTGAAGGGCCTCGTGCACCTCGCCGGCGATGGCGGCGGATGTGCGGGGTGCGTCGGTCTGGTCGCTGAGCCCGTACCCGAACGGCTCGACCACCACCACGCGGAAGTCGTCATCCAGCCGATGCACGAGAGGCGCGAAATCGAGTGCGGGTGAGGGGGTGCCGAGGCCGGGCAGGAGCACGATCGTGTCGGCCCCATCCGATTCGCTGCCGCTGACGACCACGTTCATGTTCTTGCCGTCGACCGGCACCAGGTGCCCGTAGGTCTCGAGCTCGGCGTCCTCCGACGCCGAGGCGACGGCGTTCACCGTCGTGGTCGTCACCAGGCCGAGCGCCAGGATCCCGACCACGGATGCGAGGGAGAGGAGGGTGATCGTGATGGGCTTGTGCATGGGAACCGATCGCGGAGAGCAGGGTGGAGCCGCCCGGGAGGATGCGGTGTTCCCATCCTCGCGATCGGGAGGGCGACGGGGATCAGGCCCTGGGCTGAGAGTGGTCCGCCGCTCGGGGGATATCCGGGTCGCCCGGCCGCCTCACGAGTCGGTCTTGCGCGTCTCCGCGGCGATCTCCTTCGCGATCGACACCACCCACGGGTTCGCCGACCAGAGGCCGTCTTTACCCTTCTTGTAGAGAACGTCTTCGATACCGCGTCTCACGGCGGCCCGGATGACCGCCGAGAGGATCAGGATCGCGATGACGAAGCCGATGACGTAGATGACGATGGCGATGATCGCGCCGGATGTGTCCATGAGTTCCCCCTAGATGGTGTTCTGAATCAGCCGGGCCGGTTCTGGGCCCCCTCCGAGCTTGCCCCAGGCAACACGGATTCGGATGCGTTAGCGTCGCTGTTCGTGTCGAAAGAAGCGGGTCAGGAGCAGCGGGTGTCGCGCGGAGCGGGCATCCGCGTGCGCGAGGCCGACCTCGGGGCCCGTTCCCTCATCGGGAGCGGAGCCGCCACCGAGGTGCACCGGCTCCAGGCTTTCACCGTGCCCGGGCATCAGGGCGGGCTCGCGTTCGTGAGCATCCGTGATCGGGCCGCGACGCAGAGCGATTCGGCCGCCCTTTCCCAGCTCGTGGCGATGCGGTGGGCCCTCGACGCGGGGGAGCGCGCGACACTCGATGGCATCGCCGCCTGGCCTGTCGCTGTCGTGGAGGGCGACGACGGGGCCGTGGTGGGGTGCCTCGTGCCCTTGGCGCCGCATCCGTTCTACTACGTGCCCTCGGATGACTCGAAACAGAACAAAGCACCTCAAAGCGCGAAGTGGCTCGTCGTGGCGCCGAAGCGAGCCCGCCGCGCCGGGGCCGCCGCACTGGGCGAACGGGATCTGGTTGCCCGCTGCACCGTGCTCGCGCGGGTGAGCCTGCTGTTCGAGCTGCTGCATCGGAACGGGATCGTGTTCGGCGATCTGTCGGAGCGATCGGTGCTGTTCGGCGCCGGTGAGGTCGCCGAGGCATTCGTGGTCGGCGGCGAAGGCGCCGCGGTGGCGCATGCCGGTGACGACGAGCCTCGGCTTCAGCGCAACAGCGCGGGGTGGGCGGCGCCCGAGTCGTTCCCCGAGATGCCCGAGGGCGACGACAGAACGGATGTCTCGCTCTCGACGGTGCCGTCGGTGCAGACCGTCGGCACCGATCGGTACAAGCTCGCCCTGCTGATTCTGCGGGTGCTCGCGCCGGCCGGCGACGGGCTCGAGCGCAGCCGGGACGCCGACCGCATGCGGAGCGTGCTCGACGAGACCGGGCAGCGGATGATGCACGACGGGCTCGGCGACGATCCCGTGGGGCGGCCGACCGCATCGGAGTGGTATCAGTACCTGCGCGGAGTGATCATCGCGAATCTCTCGGCACCCGTGATCTCGCGCGTCTCGGTGAGCCCGGCTCTCGTGGCCGAGGGCGACGAGGTGCGGCTGACGGTCGAGGTCTCGGGCGCGTCGCGGCTCACCATCGAGATGCCCGGGCGGGCCGACATCACGCGCGATGTGGGGTCGCGGGTGGTGACCGAGCGGTTCACAGCGCGGCAGACCGGGCGCATCGGCATCCGCGTCTCGAACGAGCACGGGGAGGCGACCGCGGTGACGAACGTGGTGCGGGTGCTGCCCGTGCCCACACCGTCGCACCTCGCCGTCGCGACCCCCGTGGTGCCGGAAGGTCTCGGAGTGCTGCCCGATCTGTCTTCGCTGGAGGCGGCGATGGGCATCTCGCTGGCGCCGGTGTCCGGTGCCTCCGGGTCCTCCGGTGCTTCCGGGTCTTCCGGGCCGGAGGCCCAGGCGCGCTCGCCGTTCGACCGGGTGGCGGAGTTGAGACGAGGGCTCGACGCCGACGCGATGCCGCTGAGGGATGTGCTGCGCATCGGCGTCGAAGCCGAGCGGGTGAGCCGCGAGCGCCTCTTCCCGTCGTTCGAGGAGTTCTTGGACGACGTGGCGTCCGCCACCGACGAGGTGGTCGAACCCGATTCCCGAACGGATGACCCGCCGAGGAACCGCGACCGCCTCTGACCGAGGCGGCCACGACCGTCGGTCACACGCTCAGGATCAGCAGCACCAAGGTCGCGATCGCGAGCAGGAGCAGAACGGCGGCCGGTGCGACGCCGCGGTCGCGCTTGCGCACGTGCGCGATGATCGCGCCGATGAAGTAGATCACGGTGCCGATGGCCGCGGCGATCGCCAGCGGGATCCACCAGATGCCGATGATCAGGCCGATCGCCGCCAGCAGTTCGAGCGAACCGAGCACCGTCAACATCGGCGGGGTCACGCCCAGGCCGCCGAGCTGCGTCACGATGGCGGGCGCGCGGCGGAGCTTCTGGATTCCCGAGCCGGCCAGGGCCAGGGCGAGGAGGATCGAGACGACGATGGCAATGATGTGCATGAGTGCTCCGATGTGTGAAACGAACAGGTGTCTCCGTTTCAATCCGGAGAGTACTCTCCGTATTCCTCCTTTTCGTGTATTTCTTCCGTAGCATCTGAAGACGACCGCAACCGACAGAGCGGAGAACCGGATGCCTCGCAAAGACGTCGTGCGCAATCGCGCCCGCCTCGTGGCTGCCGCCCGTGACGCCTTCGCGCGCCACGGCCTCGATGCGCCCCTGGAGCCGATCGCGAGCGCCGCCGGCGTGGGCAATGCCACCCTCTACCGGCACTTCCCGACCCGCGCCGATCTCTGGCAGAGCGTTCTCGAAGACCCGCTGCTCGAGGTCACCGAACTCGCCGCGGCGGCCCTCGAGCGCGACGATGCGTGGCTCGGTCTCGAGCAGTTCCTCCGCGGCCTCTGCGAGTTCGAGGCCCAGGAAGAGGGCTTCACCACCCTGATGACCGCCTCGTTCGACGGCGCTCCCCGGTTGGCCGAGCTGCGTGCCGGCATCCGGAACAGCATCGACGCCCTGGTGGAGCGGGCCCACGAGCAGAAGTCGATCCGGGCTGACGTCGTCGCGGCCGATTTCGCGGTGATCATCCTCTCCGTGGCCGGCGTGATCGAGGCGACGAAGGACCTGGATCCGCTCGCCTGGAGCCGGCACCTCGACATCATCCTCGACGGCATCCGCACCCCCACGCCCACGCCCCTGCCCTCCGGCTCGACCGCGTGCTCCACACTCATCTGACGGGGCGAGACAGGCGACGCGGGAGTGCACGGCGGCACTAGCCTGCAGATGTGAGCTTCTTGCTACTCGCACTCGTGGTGCTGGTGGGCCTGCTCGGCCCGCTCCTCGCCGCGCGGTCGGCATGGCGGATTCCGGTCGTCGTGGGCGAGATCGTCGGCGGACTGGTGATCGGCACGACCGGGTTCCAGCTGGTCGATCCTCGGCTCGACGACTTCCAGCTCCTGGCGAACATCGGCTTCGGCCTCACGATGGTGGTGGCGGGATCCCACGTCCCCGTATCCGACCCCACGGTGCGGCAGGCGCTGGTGCGCGGGCTGCTCGGGGCCGTCGCCGTGGGTGCCGCCGCGGCTCTGCTGGGTACCGCGATCGCCGTGGGCTTCGGCACCGGTCACGCCGCCCTCTACGGGGTGGTGATCGCGTCGTCGTCGGCGGCGCTCGTGCTGCCGATGATGCAGTCGCTCGGGCTGAAGGGCACGTCGTTCACCCGATTGGTGGCGCAGATCGCGGTGGCCGATGTGGTGTGCATCGTGCTGCTCCCGCTGGTCATCGCTCCGGATGCGGCGCTGTGGCCGGCCGTGGGGGCCATCGTGATCGCGATCGCCGCCGTTCTGCTGGCCGTCGTGCTGCGACGGGTGGGCCGGCACACCGATCGGCGCCGGCGATTCCACGCCTTCTCCGAGCGCCGTCGGTTCGCCCTGGAGCTGCGGTTCAGCCTGCTCGTGCTGTTCGCCTTTGCGGCGATCGCGCAGTTCGCGAGCCTGTCGATCATGCTCGCGGGCTTCGCCTTCGGGCTCGTGCTGGCTTCCGTGGGCGAGCCGCGGCGTCTGGCGCGGCAGCTGTTCGGGCTGACCGAGGGGTTCTTCGGTCCTCTGTTCTTCGTGTGGCTGGGCGCCTCGGTCGACCTCCGGGCGGTCGTCGCCCAGCCGTCGATGATCCTGCTCGGCCTCGCCCTCGGCGCGGCTGCGGTGCTCGCGCACCTGGCGGCCCGGGCCACCGGACTGCCGGCGGTGCAGGCCGTGGCGGCGGCGGGCCAACTGGGTGTGCCGGTCGCCGCCGTGACGCTCGGACTGCAGTCGGGCCTGCTCGCTCCGGGGGAAGACGGCGCGCTCCTGGTCGGCGCGGTCGTGGCTCTTGCGTTCTCCGCCTGGGCCACGGGCCGGATGCGGCCGCAGCCCGACTCGGGCGCCCCCACGAAATCGGCGCAGGGCATCCCGCACTGACGCCGGACCCCGCTGGGCCTCGGCTGCACCGCGGTTCACTCAGGGGCCCGGATGCAGGCCCGCCGACGCCGTGGGGATGTCGCTGGGATCGCGCCAGATCACCTCGGCCGGCTGCGATCGCCCCGAATCCTCCGTGCACCGAACACCACGCGTCATGGTAGGCATGACCGCAGACGGCGGCAACGACCACTTCATCATCACGTGATGTGCAGTCACGCCGTCTCGACCGGGCGAAAATCTCGCCCTGTCACTCGGAGGACATCATGGGTATCGGCACAGGCATCGCACTTTTCGTGATCGGAGCGATTCTGGCGTTCGCGGTGAACATCGATCTCGGCGGCGTCGTCGACCTCGCGCTGATCGGATACATCCTCATGGGTGCCGGCGTCGTGGTGTTCCTGCTCAGCCTCATCTTCGTGCTGCGTCGCCGCCAGACGGTCGCGACCACCCGCACCGCGGTCGACCCCGCCAGTGGAGAACAGGTCACCCGCAGTACGCGTGACAGCAACGATCCGCTCGTCTGAGCCTCGCAACACCGCCACCGACGCCACGCCGCGGAGTTCCCCCGTCACCGGTGGGCTCCACGATGGTCGCGCTCAGCGCTGGAGGCCCTAGAGGGGTTTGACCCGCCGATCGAGAGGCCGCGTCCCGTGAGTTGCTCACGGGCGCGGCCTCGTCTCGTTCAGGCGAGAGCCGGCACCACCACGACCTTGCCGCGCAGCGTTCCCGCCGCGGATTGCTCGTGAATGCTCGCCAGTTCCTCGAGCGGCACCTGGCGGGCCACCTCCACTCCCAGTTCACCCGCATCGACGAGAGACACGATGTCGGCGAGCTGTGCGGCATCGCTCCGCACGTAGACGACCACCGAGCGAACACCGCGGTCGGCGTCGTCGGGCGCCGGCATCCACGCCGTGGTGCTCACCACCACTCCACCGTCGCGCACCCGCGCCACCAGCGCCGTGAACTCCTCCGGCGTGATCGGAGCCAGGTTGAGCAGCACGTCCACCGGCTCGGCGACCGCGTCGAGAAGAGCGGATGACGTGTGGTCGATGACTTCGTCGGCCCCGGCCGCGCGCACGCTCGCGCTGCTGCGCGGGCTGGCCGTGGCGATGACGTGGGCGCCCGCGCGCTTCGCGAACTGCACCGCGTATCCGCCCACCGTTCCGCCCGCTCCCACGATGAGGACGCGCTGGCCCGACTGCAGGGCCGCCTCCTCGAGCAGCGCCTGCCAGGCGGTGAGCGCAACCGAGGGGATGGCTGCCGCATCCGTCAGCGGGATGCTCGTGGGTGCGGCCACCAGCACGTTCGCGGGGGCGATCACGAACTCCGCCGCCGCGCCCGGTGCCGTCATCGGAAGGAAGCCGATGACCGCGTCGCCCACGGCGAGCAGGGTGACATCCGCCCCGACCGCGTCGATCGTTCCTGCGACGTCGTAGCCCGGCGTGTGCGGCAGCGTCACGGGGATGGGCAGGTAGCCGGCCCGGATGCCGTTGTCGGCCTGGTTGAACGCCGCTGCGGCGACGCGGATGCGTACCTCGCCGGGGCCCGGGTTCGGCGTCGCGACCTCCTCGACCTGCAGAACCTCGGGTGCGCCGTGCTGGTGGAAACGTGCTGCCTTCATGATGATCTCGCTTTCGCTTCGTCGAAGAGTGCTTCGATGTCGAAGCAACTGAGGATGACGTTAGCACTGCTTCGATATCGAAGCAAGTAGGATGGTGGCATGACCGATGACGCCGCCTCCCTCGACCCCGCCGAGCTCGGCGCCTACTTCGCCCTGATCGAGGTGAGCAGCCTGCTGCGCCATGCCATCGAGCTGCAGCTGAAAGACGCGGGCGGTCTCAGCTACGTGCAGTTCCAGCTGCTGGCGACGCTCGGCGACGCGCCGGCCGGCAGCAAGCGGATGACCGACCTCGCCGACGGCGTGGTCTACAGCCGCAGCGGGCTCACCCACCAGGCGGGGCTGCTCGAGGCGGCCGGCCTCGTCACCCGAGCCCCCTCGGTCGACGACGAGCGAAGCGTGACGGTGACGATCACGGATGCGGGGCGCGCCGTGCTGGCGAAGGTCTTCCCCGGGCACATCGACGTGCTGAAGAAGATGTTCCTGGCCCCGCTCCGGCGCGACGACGTCGAGCAGCTGGGGCGCTCGCTCACGGTGGTGCGAGACCACATGCGCTCGACGCCTCCGCGCTCGGCCGCCCCACGGAGGCGTCGCGCCGGTGGCCGCGGCGCCGAGTGATCAGGCGCGCCGGGAAGCGCTCAGGCGCGGATCCCTCTTCGGTCGCCGCGGAACCTCCGACGGAATGCCCCGGGAGAAGAGCAGCGCCAGCGCGGAGATGACGATGAGCCCGAAGAAGGCGACCCTCAACGACGACAGCTGCGAGTCCCGGTAGATCGTGGCGAGCTGCCCGGCCTCGCTGTCGCTGAGGCCTGCCTTCTCGCCGAGTGCCGCAACCGTGTCGGCGGGCACGATCGTGACGCCCTTCTCCGTGGCCTCGCTGATCAGGCTTCGTGCTTGCGCCGGCAGATCGCTCGAGGCGACACCGCCCGCGAACGACGTGGCGAGCGCACCGATCAGGATCGACCCGATGAGCGCGGTGCCGAGCGACGAACCCAGGTTCTGGAACACCCCCTGCAGGCCGCCGACCTCGCTCGACTCCTTCTCGGTGACGGCAGACATGTTCACGTTGCCGAGCTGGGAGGCGAGAAGGCCGAGCGCGGCACCCGCCAGGAACATCCCGGCGGCGAAGAGCGCGCTGCGCAGATCCTCCGTCGCCGCCGCCAGCAGAAGGAGCGCGCTGAGCACGAGTGTCAGCTGCCCCACGCGAACGATCCGCCGCGGCGACCAGAGGGTCGACAGCCGTGTGCCCACGATCGAGAACAGGATGAGCGACACCGAGAGCGGAAAGATCTTGATGCCCGTGTCGAGGGCGTCGAGGCCCAGCGTCATCTGCAGGTACACCGGCACCATGAAGAAGAGCCCGGCCGTCACCGCATACTGGGCGCCGAGCACCGACAGTCCACTCCGCAGCTGGCGGATCGAGAACATCTCGACGTGCACGAGCGGATCCCGACCACGTCGTACGAGCGACGACTGCCGGCGAATGAAGGCCGAGATCAGCACCACCCCGGCGAGGATCAACCACGCGGTCAGTGAGATGCCGAGCGGCGCGATCGCGACCCCGCCGATCTCGGGGGAGGCGAGCGGCTGGAACCAGCCCCAGGTCTTGCTCTGCAGCATTCCGAACACCACGAACACGAGGCCGGAGGCCGACAGGAGCACGCTCGGGATGTCGATGCGGCCGGGCACGCGGGAGGTCGCATCCGTCACCCGGCGGGAGAAGAGCACCACGGCCGCCATGATCACCACCTCGGCCAGGAAGACGTAGCGCCAGCTGAAGTAGGTGGTGACGAAGCCGCCGATGAGCGGGCCCGCCGCCACCGCGGCCCCCGACACGGCGCCGATGATCGCATACGCGGTGATGCGATCGCTGTCCTTGTAGTTGTCGGCCACGAGGGCGGCGATGGCGGGGATGACCAGAACGGCACCGAGGCCCTCGATGATCGACCACCCGAAGAAGAGAAAGGCGATGTTCGGGCTCAGGGCGGTGATGAGCGAACCCGTGGCGTAGACGCAGGCGCCGATCACGAACGCGCGGCGACGACCCCAGATGTCGCCGAGTTTCGCACCGAGCAGCATCACGGCCGCCATCGTGAGCGTGTAGAACGTGATGGCCGCCTGCATGGCCCCCACCGAGGTGTCGAGGTCGCGCACCACGGTCGAGATCGACACGTTCATCACCGTGCCATCGAGCACCATCACGAACTGCGCGGCGCCCAGGATGATCACCACCGACCACTTCTTCATGTTCGACGTCCTCCACGGGGCTGCAACTCGGGTGAGCGACATCATCCTCTTCCCGGGCCCGCCTGACCAGCGGGACCAAAGTCAGGGCACAGGCGCATGCCAGGGAACGCGGATGCTCATGGGGTAGCTTCGCTCCTCGTGTCGGGAAGGCCGGGCGCGCGGCTTCGGGCGCGCATCCGTCGTCCTGGCCGACGTCACCTCCCGAAAGGTCGCCGCCGCATGGCTCGTCGCAACACCACCAACCCCGTCTCCGACTTCATGTCGTGGCTCGGCGGTGCCCGGCTCGATGTGCTGAGGGACTCGCCCGGCGATCGCGCGCGCTTCGTCGCGATGGGCGGCGTCATCCTGAGCACCGCGTTCCTGTCGGCCGTGTCGGCGGCGTTCGCGCTCAAGATGGCCGTGGGGGCGCCGATCGCCGTCGCGATCCTGGTGGGTGTCTTCTGGGGCGTGATCATCCTCAATCTCGACCGTCTGCTGATCATCGGCATGGCCAAGCAGAAGGGCGTGGCGCGCAACATCGGGCTCGCGCTGCCCCGCGTGGCCCTCGCGCTCATCATCGGCACCGTCATCTCCACACCGCTCACGCTGCAGATCTTCTCCGCCGAGATCAACTCGGAGATCCAGGTGATGCAGGCCGAGCAGAAGGCGGCGTTCGAGGAGCGGATGGCGTCGGATCCGCGATTCGCGGCGATCCCCGACCTCGAGACGTCGATCGCGTCGAATCAAGCCATCGTCGACCAGGGGCTTCAGACCGATCTGTCGTCCGACCCGAACTATGCCGCCGCGGTGGCGGCGACGGCCTCGGCTCAGGCCGCCTATGACGCGGCTCAGGCGGCCTATCTGGCGGAGATCGACGGCACCGGGGGCACGGGCATCCGGGGCGACGGAGCGGTGACGCAGTCGAAGCTCACCGCGATGCAGGCCGCCGAGGCGCGGCTCACCGCCGCGCAGGCGGCTCAGGATGCGGCCGAGGCCACGGCCACGGCGAATCTCGCGACATCCGCCCAGAGCCGGCTGGATGCCGCCACCGAACAGCTGGCCGCCGACAAGCAGACGCTCGCCACCGCCCAGTCGCAGCGCGACTCGGAGCAGGCGGCGTACGACAGCGCCGTCGACAACAGCGCGGGGCTGCTGTCGCGGCTCGAGGCGCTGTTCCGGCTCGGGGAGACGAATGCGCTGCTGAACGTGGCGCACATCATGATCGCGCTGTTGTTCATCTGCATCGAACTGCTGCCGGTGATCGTGAAGGTGCTGTCGAACCTGGGCGTGCCGACGGCGTACGACCGGATTCTCGAGCTGCGGGAAGACGGCGAGGTGTCGGGCGGTGCCCAGTGGGCGGCAGCCCGCGCGGATGCGATCGGGGTCGAGGCCTCGGTGCAGGTCGCGGTGGCCGAGGATCGGGCGGCGCGTCAGGTGAAGTTCGGCAAGAAGGTCAACAAGGCTGTTCTCGCGCAGCAGGAGGCCGTGATCACGCGGGCGCTCGAGGTGTGGGGCTCGTACGCGTCGGAGCGGGCCGCGGCGCGCATGGGGGAGTGGGAGCGCGAGCTGGAGGAGTCGGAGAGCGCCGCGGGTGCGGCGGCCCCGGCCGCGTCGGCGCGGCAGATCGCCCCTGCGCCCGACCGCGCATCGCTGCAGGATGCGGCCACCGCACCGTTCGTGGCGGTCGATCTCGGGGCCACGGCGGATCTCACCGCGGATCTGGCCCAGCTCGGGTTCGACCCCGACGCCACGATGCCCGTCGACCCCGCGGCGAGTGCTCTGCCCGGGCGCTCGAACGGTCGCGTGCCGGCCAAGCCGCCGGCGCGCAATGCCGATCGCGCCGCCTTCCTCCGCAGAGCAGGTCTGCCCGACGAGCTCTGACGCCCGGGGCCGTCGTCTCGAGGGTGACACCCGAACGGGTGGTATCAAAGTGAGCGGGTCTCACCTAGGGTGAGTGGGTCGGCCATCGTGGTCTGGCGCATTGGAGTTGATGGTGACCACCCCACGGCACGCGCGTGGGCCCGAGCCGTCCGGGGTCGTGACCCGGCGGGTGTTCCTCGGGGCGCTCGGGCTCGGTGCGGTGGCGGTCGGCACGGTCGTGGTCGGAATGTCGGTCGCCGCGGTGCCGTCCGGCACGACAGCTGCCGGGGCGTCGGGCGGCCCGACGCCGAGTGGTGGGCCAAGCCCCTCCGCGACGCCCACACCGACCCCTACCCCCACCCCCACGCCGACACCGACGGCCACGCTCGTAGCATCCGTGCCCCCACTCGACAAGGTGCCGCTTCCCGGTGGCACCCTCACCGGGCTGCCGGGCGACGGGAACCTGCTCGCCTGGACGGTGGATGACGGGTCGGATGCGGAGGTCATCCGCCTCTACACCGAGTTCGCCGCCCGCAGCGGCACGCGACTGACGTTCTTCCTGAACGCCACCTACCCGGGCTGGGCGCAGCACGCCGACATCCTGCGGCCTCTCGTGCAGTCGGGGCAGATCCAGCTCGGCAACCACACGTTCGACCACGCCGACCTCACCAGCCTGAGCGACGCGGGCGTCATCGATCAGCTGCAGCGCAACCACGACTTCATCCAGAGCACGTTCGGCGTGGATGCGCGGCCGTACTTCCGGCCGCCGTACGGCTATCACGACGACCGGGTCGACGCGCTCGCCGCCAGCATCGGCTACACCTGCCCGGTGCTCTGGTACGGCTCGCTCTCCGACTCGGGGCTCATCACCGAGCAGCAGGAGGTCGACTTCGCGACGCAGTGGTTCCTGCCGCAGCACATCGTGATCGGGCACCTCAACTTCATGACGGTGACGAACGTCTTCCCGCAGCTCGAGGCACTCATCGCCGCGCGCGGCCTCCGCACGGTGACCCTGAACGACGTCTTCGAGCCGTGACCGCCCGGCGCGCCGATGATCGAGTTCGTCGGGATCGCGCCGTCGCCATCGGCCGCTGGCTGGTGATCGGCTGAATGAACGGATTCCGGCACGTCGGATGCGCGGCGGGGTGTATATCGTTGAGTATCGTTCGCGCGTTGCGGCGCTACAGAGGAGGTTCGTCATGAGTGGGTTCTCAGCGGGAGGGTTCGGCGGAGCCGGGGCCGGTAGGGGCAGCGGCGCCGACGGCATCTGGGAGGCGATGGAGCAGTTCCGCGCCAAGTTCGAGAAGCGCGTCGGCAGCCGGATGGGTCGCGGCGACGTGAAGGCGGCGGTGCTCGCGTTGCTCGCGGAGCAGCCGATGCACGGCTACCAGATCATCCACGAGATCGAGGAGCGCAGCGGCGGCAGCTGGAAGCCCAGCGCCGGCTCGGTGTACCCCACGCTCCAGCTGCTGGCCGATGAGGGGCTCGTCGAAGCCGCGGAATCGAACGGCCGCAAGACCTACTCGCTCACCGAGGCCGGTCGTGCCGTGGCGAGCGCCGACGCCTCGCCATGGGCCGCATCCGGAGACGACAGCGGCGCCGGTGGCCGCAGCGGCAGGGGTGGCGACTTCGGCGCTCTGCCGAAGGCCGGCTTCGAGCTCGCCCAGGCCGCAGCCCAGGTGGGCCGCACCGGAACCCCGGAGCAGATCAAGGCCGCCGTCGCCGAGCTCGAGGAGTCGCGCAAGCGCCTCTACTCGATCCTCGCCCAGGACTGACCGGGTGACATCCGTTCGCCCCGACCGGGGCGACGCCGTTCCCGATGCCCGGGTGGCGAAAGCCCGCTACCGCCGCATCCTGCGGTTCGCGGGCTGGAACCTCGCGGTGACGTGGTGGTACGAGTTGCTGCTGCCACGCATCGGTCTCACCCGCATCACCGAACGCACCCGGGCGCGACGGATGACGCGCTTCGCGCGCCGCTTCCACGTGCTCGCCGTCGATCTCGGCGGGCTCATGATCAAGGTCGGGCAGTTCATGTCGTCGCGCCTCGATGTGCTTCCACCCGAGATCACGAAGGAGCTCGAAGGGCTTCAGGACGAGGTGCCGGCGGTTCCCTTCGCCCTGATCAAACAGCTGGCCGAATCCGAACTCGGGATGCCGTTGTCGCGCGCCTTCGCGTGGGTCGACGAGACGCCGGTGGCCGCCGCATCCCTCGGCCAGGCCCATCGCGCGCGACTGGCACCGTCCGATGCCGCCGACACCGGGCTCGAGGCCGTGGTGCTCAAGGTGCAACGGCCCGGCATCGACGAGATCGTCACGGTCGACCTCGCGGCCCTGCGCCGCGTCGGAGGCTGGCTCAGCCACGTGCGCCTCGTCTACTCCCGCGTCGATGCGCCGGCGCTCGTGGAGGAGTTCGCCGCCACCTCACTCGAAGAGATCGACTACCTGCACGAGGCCGCGAGCTCGGTGCGGTTCGCCGCCGCCTTCGCCGACGACCCGCGGGTCGGCGTGCCGGAGGTGGTGTGGGAGCGGTCGACCCGCAAGGTGCTGACCCTCGAAGACGTGACGGCCATCAAGATCACGGATGCGGCTGCCCTCACCGCTGCGGGCATCGACCCCGCCACGGTGGCACCGGTGTTCGCCGCCGTGATGTTCGACCAGCTCTTCACGAACGGCTTCTTCCACGCCGACCCGCACCCCGGCAACATCTTCGTGACCCCGCTTGCGGATGCACCGGAGGGCGCACCGTCGTGGAAGCTCACCTTCATCGACTTCGGCATGATGGGCGAGGTCGGCGCCACCACCCGCAGTGGTCTGCGCAAGATGCTCATCGCCGCCGCGTCGCGCGACGGCAAGGGGCTCGTGGCGGCGGCTCAAGAGCTCGGCGTGCTGCTGCAAACAGCCGAGACGGCCGAGCTCGAACGCGCCCTGACACAACTCTTCGCGCGGTTCGGCGGCATGGGGTTCGCGGAACTGCGCGAGGTGGATCCGCGGGAGTTCCGCGAGTTCGGCGAGCAGTTCGGGCACGTGGTGAGGTCGCTGCCGTTCCAGCTGCCCGAGAACTTCCTGCTCATCATCCGGGCCATGTCGCTCACCTCGGGGGTGTGCAGCGCGCTCGATCCGGGATTCAACCTGTGGAATTCGGTGGAGCCGTATGCGCAGCAGTTGATCCGGGAGGAGCGCGGCAACCTCGCTCAGGATCTCGGCAAGCAGGCCCTCGAGAACCTCGGCATCGCCTGGCGGCTGCCGAAGCGCCTCGACGAACTGGTGACGCGGGTCGACGAGGGCTCCCTCTCGGTGTCGAGTCCGACGCTCGAGCGGCGGGTGGCGCGGGTCGAGCGCTCCGTGGGGCGCGTGGTGTCGGCGGTGCTCTTCGGCGCGTTGCTCGTGGCGGGCGCGATCGTGCGTGCCGACGACGCGGTGTTCGGCACGGTGCTCATGATCGCGAGCGTGCTGCCGCTGCTGCACGCCGTGTTCTCGGGCCGCCGCAGCTTCTGAGGGTCATCGGATCAGAGCCGGCCGCCCTACGGGCGGCGGGGCGGCGGGGCGGTCTCGCCGCGGGTCATCACGAGGCTGAGCACGCCACCGACGATGCCCGCGAGCCCCGCGAGCGCGAGCGGCGGGAACTCCTGCCAGTCGTCGGGCATGTCGGATGTGGCCCAGACGAACAGCCAGACCGCGGAGACCGCGGAGCCGGTGCCGAGCCACCAGGCCAGGTCGCGCAGGAAGCCCGGCCGGGTGCGCCGCGATCCCCGCCGCGCGGCAGCGAGCAGGCTCACGAGACCGAGCAGGAGCGCGAACACGCCGAGGGAGACGACCACCACCATCGGCAGCACGCCGCGGAGATCGGCGGCGGACAGGGCCGAGGCATCCGGGCCGGTGAAGGTGCCCGCGGGGAAGTCGAGCATGGCGCCGAGGTCGTCGACCCTCAGCTCGAACGGATAGCCGGTGTCGACATCGTCGTGCAGGTCGAGGGCGTAGGTCGTCCGGCCGCCGGAGGCGCTGCTCGACTCGGAGGTGCCCTGGTCGCCCACCACGTCGGCGAGGGTGCCGAACGGCAGCACCGAGTCCTCCCACTGGCGCGGGCTCTCGGCGGAGTCGGTGTCGACGGTGATCCACCCCGCAGCCAGGGCTGTCGTCGCCAGGTCGTCGGGCACGGTGAGCGAGATCGTGAGCGGTGACGGGGCCGGGTCCTCCCACGACGAGCTGTCGTCCCAGTCCTCGAGCAGAGCGACCCAGCGCAGGCGGTCGACCGTCGCGGCATCCGAGCTGAGCCCGGAGCCGTGCGCTGCGACCACCGGGGAATCGACGGCGTACCCGATCTCGATGTCGTGCGTGCCGCTCAGCACCTGTGCGAACGTGGTGGTGAGCAGGAGCGAGTCGCCTTCACGCACCGTCGTGTAGCCGGCATCCGCTCCGTCGAGGCGCACGGATTCGATGCGCAGGCCGAGATCCTGGCCGTCGAGTTCGGCCGGCCACTGCCGGGCGAACTGCGGCACCTCGGAGCTCTCCTCCGACGAGAAGTCGACCGTCAGCGTCTCCGTGACGGCCAGTGAGGCACGGCCGGTGTCGTCGTGGCTGAGCGACGCTGCCGCATCGAACGCGTCGACATGGTTCCAGTAGGTGCCCGGGATGTCTCCCGAGTTCGCGCTGTAATCGGGGGAGCGGGGATAGGGGTTCGGCAGCACGGCCGCCGCCGTGATCGACCCCGCCACCAGCAGCACCGCGAACACCCGCACGAGGATGCGCGGCCAGCTGAGGAAGTCGCGCGTGCGCCATCCGCTCGAGGCTCCGTCTCCCGCGCCGGCATTCCCGCCCGCGACGCCCGCGACGGCCGGCTCCGCCTCGATCAGAGCCAGCACACGTCGCCCGGCGTCGCGCGGCTCGACCTCGAGCACGGCATAGGGGAGCACCGGATCGCGCAGCGTGGTGCGGTCGAGCAGCGACGTGCGCGAGGCGTACACCGCGATTCCCCGCAGATGCTGCTTGACGAGGGCACCGGTCTTCGTGAGCGGGCGTGCCGAGAGGGCGATCACCAGAATGATCAGCGCGAAGGCGGAGGAGAGCAGCACGAACGCGGCCGGCCACCAGACCACCGCGAGCGTGGTCTGGTGCGAGAGCTGGCGCACGAGCCCCCACTGCACCAGGGTGAGCGCGATCGGGGCGGCGATGAAGAGGTCGCGCACGAAGCCCGTCGGCACCCGCCGCAGCCCGCGACCCAGCTGGGCCGCGTGCTCCGGCGCGCGGAGGTAGGCGATACCTGCGCGCAGCAGGTCGCCGATGCGGCCGGTGCGCTGCGCGGCGCGCGCTGCGGCCCGCAGACGATCGGAGGGGATGCCCGCTGGCGCGCGGCGGGCGCGTCCGCGGCTTCGAGAAGCTCTCCCACCACGGCCGCCGCCATCGCCTCCGCCGCCCCGCAGATCTGCGAGGGCCGATGCCAGCTCCCGCGTTCTCGGGGTGCGCAGGATCTGCGCGGCCAGGCGCGCGGACACGCCATCCGGCGGCTCGGACTGGGCGACGAACCAGGGTCGCCCGCGCTCGTCGCTCCACGCCACCGCGCGGGCGGCGAGCGCCAGCAGCAGAGTGATCGCGAGGAACGCCAGCGGCAGCAGCGGCCCGAAGCTCTGCAGCAGGAAGAGCGGGGTGGGCGGCGGCATGGTGAAGGTGCCCGACTCGAAGGGCAGCGTGAAGCCGGCGGACGCGTGCGGCGGCATGTTCTGGTCGTTCGTGAAGCCGTAGGTCACCGTGCCGGGCGGGCTCGGGTTGTCGGGGTCGAGCCAGGAACCGGCGCTCAGCAGGGTCCAGGCGAGGTAGCCGCGGGGCTGGCGGAGCAGCTGGGCGTCCAGATCGTCGGGGAGGGTGATGCTCACATCGAGCGCGGAGAACGCCTGCGGCCATGACGGGCCGAACACGTCCCAGGCCAGCAGGTCGACCGGGGCGCCGGTGGCCTCGTCGGTCGAGGTGTAGGCGAGGTCGTGCAGCTGGTAGCGGATCACGAACTGATGGTCGCCATCGAGGCGCGTACCGGCCGCGGAATCGAGCGTGAGCGTCAGCTGGTCGGAACTCTCGGACGAACGGATGTCGGCCGGCTCGCCGTCGATCGTGGCCTCGATGCCCGTGGGAGAGAGAGCGTGCCCCTGGTACTGCGTGGGCAGCACGCGCACGATGCCGGTCTCGTCGACGTCGTCGGGGAAAAGAGCACCGATCGTCTCCACGACATCCGCCACCAGCCGGCCGTCGTCGGTGCGGCCGATCGTGTAGTCGACGTCGAAGTCGCGGGCGATCCACCGGTCGGTGGCGCTCGAGGCCGAGTCGGTGATGTCGTCGAGCGTCATCGGGGGATTGATCACCGAACCGACCAGCAGGATGCCTCCGGCCAGGCCCACGACGCCCCAGAACGCCCAGAGTGCACCCCGCAGGCGACGACCGCCGTGCGAGCGGAGCCAGGCCTCGAGCGCCAGGAGCCAGCGGGAGAGCAGAGCCCAGAGCGGGGTGTGCCGGGGCGCCGGGTCATCGATACGGTCGTCGGGCCGGGTCTCCCGGGGAGCGATCGACTCTTCGAGGGCGGAGGGCTCCGTGCCGTCGCCGTGCTCGCCGTGTTCCCCCGTCATCCTCTCGATCCTAGGTCGACGGCGTGAGATCCGGCACGGGGAACAACGACGGCTGGTCGCGCTCCGGCGGATCCGGGAGGATCAGCTCCCGGTCGCCGAGGGGGGAGGAGAGGAGTACCCGCACGATCCTCAGTTCGGTGGCCTTCGGTGTGACGCCGAGACGCGTGCTGCTCGCCCCGCAGGTGATGACGATGCCCTTCGACAGGGTGTTGCCGATCCCCGTCACGGAGACGGTGACGGATTCATCCGTCTCGTCGACGAGCACCGGGCCGGGGCGGCAGCCGCCCGCGTGCACCGCCAGCACGAGGTCGCCGTCGGCGACATCGCCCCCGAGATCGCCCACGGGATCCGTGCCCACGACCGCCGACTTCCACACGCGGAGGCCCTGCTCGGTCCCGGGGTAGCCGGCCAGGGTCGCTTCGACGTCGGTGACCTCCTGCACGGCGGGATCGAGCTCGATCTCCAGGTCGCCCACCGCGCTGTATTGACCGATGTCCCACGCCTCCTTGAGCGATTCGCGGGTCTGCGCCTGGGCCTGGGCCACGAAGAACCACACCGCCAGACCCGCGGCGGCCACGAGCAGAACGACGCCGGAGACGCGCGTGTACGTGATCCACGCCTGGCTCGGTTCGGCTCGGTCTCCGTCGCGGAGCTGCCAGCGCGAGCCGAACAGCATGGCGCGGGGAGGGGCGAGAAGGCACCACAGACCCGCTAGGGCGGCGACCGCAGCGATGACGAGCATCCGTTCAACCTATCGGGATGCGCCGTCGAGCGGTGTTCCGACTGTGTCTCTCAGGCGGGGCAGTGCAGCTGCGTGCGCTCTCCCGAGCGGTCGATCTCGTGCAGGTTCATCGACTTGCCGCACAGGGGGCAGCGGGGGTCGGCGGGTGGCACGTAGGCCTCCTCGGGCCTGCCGATGCCCACCTGGGCGGGGCCGGTGAACGTGAAGACGATGCGGTTCAGCTTGTTGATGAAGCCCGGCTTGCCGTCGAAGGGGTTCATGGGGTTCGGCGTGCGCCCGCCGCTCTTCGGAGCCGGCGTCGGCGCACCGGGGGCAGCCTCATCTTTCCTTCGTGTCATAACGATTAGTATACTAATCAATTGTGACGGATGGACACCTCGAGAAGATCGATCTGCTGGCCCTCGATCGGCAGCTGTGCTTCGCACTGGCTGTGGCGTCGCGCTCGGTGATCGGGGCCTACAAGCCGATCCTCGAACCGTTGGGGCTCACGCATCCGCAATACCTCGTGATGCTCGCCCTCTGGGAGCGGGAGCCGCGGTCGCTCTCCGATCTCGCCGAGGTGCTGCGGCTCGAACCCGCCACCCTGTCTCCCCTGCTGAAACGGCTCGAGTCGGCGGGGCTGGTGACCCGCCAGCGCTCGGCCGACGACGAGCGCCATCTCGCGGTGCGTCTCACGCCGGCCGGTCAGTCGTTGCGCACCCAAGCCGAGACGGTGCCCCCTCAGGTGGTGGCGGCGCTCGGGGTCGATCTCGACGAACTCGTGGAGCTGCAGGCGCGCCTCACGGCCGTCATCGAGCGGATCGCCCCGCTCCGCGCCGCCACCTGAGTCGCGGCCGGGAGGGGCGGCTGGATGCGAGAGCATTGAGGTATGACCGCAACACTCGTCGCCAAAGGCCTCGCCGGAGGGCATGACCACCGCACCCTGTTCAGCGAGCTCGATCTGGTGGTGGCGCCCGGCGACGTCGTGGGGGTCGTGGGCGCGAACGGCGCCGGCAAGTCGACGCTGCTGCGCATCCTGGCCGGCATCGACGAACCGCAGGAGGGCAGCGTGAGCCTCGCGCCGGCCGACGCCTTCATCGGCTGGCTGCCCCAGGAGCACGAGCGGGTCGAGGGCGAGACCGTCGCCGCCTACGTCGGGCGGCGCACGGGAACCGCCACCGCCACCGCCGAGATGGATGCCGCGGCCGCGGCCCTGGGTGAACCGGCGCCGACCGAACCCGGCGCCGCCGACCCGGCCGACGTGTACTCGGCCGCCCTCGATCGGTGGCTCGCCAGCGGCGCCGCCGATCTGGAGGAACGGCTGCCGGTGGTGCTCGCCGAGTTGGGGCTGGAGCTCTCATCCGATGCGCTGATGACCTCGCTCTCGGGCGGGCAGGCCGCCCGGGTCGGACTCGCGGCTCTGCTGCTCTCCCGGTTCGACATCGTGCTGCTCGACGAACCCACCAACGATCTCGATCTCGACGGGCTCGCCCGGCTCGAGGCGTTCGTCCGGGGCCTGCGCGGTGGTGTGGTGCTCGTGAGTCACGACCGCGAGTTCCTGGCGTCGAGCGTGACGCGGGTGCTCGAGCTCGATCTGGCGCAGGGCAGCAACCGCATCTACGGCGGCGGCTACGACGCCTACCTCGAGGAGCGCGAAACCGCCCGGCGGCACGCGCGCGAGGAGTACGACGAGTTCGCCGAGAAGAAGGCCGATCTGGTGGGGCGCGCCCGCACGCAGCGCGAGTGGTCGAGCCAGGGCGTGCGCAACGCGATGAAGAAGTCACCCGACAACGACAAGATCCGCCGGCGCGCCGCAACCGAGTCGAGCGAGAAGCAGGCGCAGAAGGTGCGGCAGATGGAGAGTCGCATCGCGCGGCTCGACGAGGTGGAGGAGCCGCGCAAGGAGTGGCAGCTGCAGTTCACCATCGGATCGGCGCCCCGCTCGTCGTCGGTGGTGTCGACGTTGTCGGCGGCATCCGTCGCGCAGGGCTCGTTCACGCTCGGGCCGGTGTCGTTGCAGGTGGATGCGGGCGACCGCATCGGCATCACGGGGCCGAACGGGGCGGGAAAGTCGACGCTGCTGCGGCTGCTGCTCGGGCGGGTCGCGCCGACGGAGGGGATGGCGAGCCTCGGGGCATCCGTCGCCATCGGCGAGATCGATCAGGCGAGGGCCGTGCTCGCCGGCTCGGCGTCGCTCGCGTCGAGCTTCGAGGCGCAGGTGCCGGAGTGGCCGGTGGCGGAGGTGCGCACGCTGCTGGCGAAGTTCGGGCTGAAGGCCGACCACGTGAGCCGCCCGGTCGACGAGCTGTCGCCGGGGGAGCGCACCCGCGCCGGGCTGGCCCTGCTGCAGGCGCGCGGCGTCAACCTGCTCGTGCTCGACGAGCCCACGAACCACCTCGATCTCGCGGCGATCGAGCAGCTCGAGGAGGCGCTCGAGTCGTACACCGGCACGCTGTTGCTCGTGACGCACGACCGGCGGATGCTCTCGACGGTGCGTCTGAACCGGCACTGGCACGTGGAGGCGGGCCAGGTCGTCGAGACCTGAGCGCCATAGCTATTTGGACCCCGGCTTCACGCGGATGCTGACAAATACTCGAATATGTGAGATGCTCTCTTCTACTCGGGGGAGCGGGCTCTGAAAGGAGCTCTTGTGCGATTCCGAGTAACCCCGTTCCTCGCAGTGGCTGTGGTCGTCGGCACCGCCCTGTACAGCGCCCCTCCCGCTTTCGCCTCGGCGCCTGTCGATCCGACTGCAGACGCCTTGGCGGCGCTCACCGAGTCGGCGTCGGTCGGGAGTGTGCAGTCTGTGCTCTCCGATCTCGTCGAAGAGCCGTTCGACAACGGGCAGAGTTCTGGTCTCCACGCGTCTATCGCGGGATCCGAGATTTCGTTGCCAACCGATTCACTGCGGCCGGTGCGTCTCGCGTCGGCAGGCCACGTGATCGAGGTGACCCTGCCTGCTGCAACCACGGCTGCCCGCCCGCACGTCACGGGCCGAGGAATCGTGGTCTACGACAACGCTGGATTCAGCACCGTGCCGTTGGTCAAGACAGATGCTTCCATTCAGTTCACGACCGTCATCCACGACGCCTCGGCACCACTCTCGTACTCCTACTCGTTCGGCAACGCCTCCCTTGAACTGCAACCCG
The DNA here is from genome assembly GCF_004297105.1 of Herbiconiux sp. Lineage (GTDB taxonomy): Bacteria > Actinomycetota > Actinomycetes > Actinomycetales > Microbacteriaceae > Herbiconiux. The sequence goes on along the minus strand of NZ_SCVE01000018.1, from coordinate 337,881 downwards.
ATGGGCTCGTGACCGTGCGCGACGCGCGCGGGGAGCTGGAAGGAATCATCGGCGCCGCGTGGGCCACCGACGGGGCGCAGCGGACCGTGGCAACGCACTACGTGATCGATGGGCCGATTCTGACTCAGGTCGTCGAGCATGCCGGCGCACAGTACCCTGTCGTCGCCGATCCATATCTCGGCCTAGCCCAGATCGACTCGATCAGAAACGCGTATCGCGACCCGCGAGGTGTGACCAAGGTCGTCACTCCCACGGCGTGGGGTCGGCTGAACGGCAACAACCCCACCGCGGTGAATGGGATGCGTGACGAGTACTTCTCGAAGGTCTCGAGCCCGTACCGCACCAACGGGATGTGGTGGCAACTCGGCTGCCACATGCAGTTCGCGCCGCTCAAGAGCGAGTGGAACCTCGACAGCTACATCGTGCGCGGCTCCTACGCCGACTACGTCGCGCACGGATGCAACTAGGAGCGTGACATGATCCGGCCATCAGGAGGGCGGTGGGCTGCTGGTCTCGCTATCGCCGGAGCCACCATCGCCCTGATCAGCGCCGTGGCAATGGTGGCGGCGGGCTATCTGCTCGATGAGCAGCGCATCCCACCGATCAGCCTCGTTCCGCTGTTCGTGTCGCTAGGCATCGGAGTGCTGACGTCAATGGTGGGCGTGGTCCTGCTCGTGGTCGCCGTGATCAGGCGCTGATCGTGACCGGCGTCGTGCTTGCGCACCATGACTTCCCCACCGGGGTCCTCCGCACAGCGTGCCGGAGCGGGTTCAAGCCTCGGGGGAGTCGGGATCCGCGTCGGGGGTGATGCGGGCGATGAACGCGTCGAAGGCCGCCTGGGGCTTGGCCTGGTCGTCGAACGGGTCGCCCGGGACGGAGTCTGCGGGCTGAGTCGACCACGCGCCGCCCGGCTCGCGGGTGATCGTCGCCAGCAGTGCTCCGCTCGGCTTGTCGTGGATCTCGAACGCGTGCATCTCGGTCTGGGTCATCTTGTAGTCGCTCTTGTCCATCAGCGGTCTCCGCATCGTCGTGGCGTAGCCGGAGACTATCGGACGCCGCCGAGAGTCTCTGGCATCATCGGATCATGAGCTATTCGCCGCCGCCCGCCTATCCGACGACGCCTCAGCCCGTTCCGCCGCCCGGATCGCCGAAGCGGCGCAACACGTTCGGGCTCGTCGCGCTCATCCTGGCGATCGTCGCATTCGTCGGCGCGTTCATCCCGTTCTTCAACTACGTCGCCGGTCTCATCGCCCTCGTCGCGCTCGTGCTCGGCATCATCGCGCTCTTCATCAAGGGCCGGGGCCGGGGCACGGCCATCGCCGGTCTCATCATCGGGTTCATCGCGCTCCTCGTCGCGATCGTTCTCGCCATCGTCTACACGTTCGTGTTCTTCGGCAACCTCGCCACGAGCATCGGCTCCGGCTCCGGCTCCGGCTCGAGCGGCACCGGCATCGACGGCAGCACCCGCCAGATCTCGCTGATCTACCAGGTCGGCGGCACCGGATCCGACGTCTCGGTGAGCTACACCACCTACGCCGACGGCATCTCGGCGACGCAGCAGCAGACCGGCCAGACCCTCCCGTTCGAGCAGGAGTACACCGTGGGCACGGGCGGCGCCGCCACCTACAACAGCTACACACTCACCGCCACCAACGGTGCGGTCGACGGCGACGTCACGTGCCGCATCATCCTCGACGGCACGGTCGTGGCCGAGCAGACGAGCACGGGCTCGTACTCCACCGCCAGCTGCACCGCGAGCGGCACGGCGATCCTGCCGAAATAGGGCGGGCGTGCTCCTCCCGGGAATCCGCCCGATGAATGGTGCTGCGGCGGCCCGATCACGGCGATCCTTCTTAGGCTGGGAGCATGAGCGAGTCACGCAGGCCTGAGACCATCGTCATCCAGCCGAGTGAGCCGAGCGCCGGATCGTCGGCGACTCCGCCGTCCTCGTCGAAGGCCTCTTCGCAGGATGACGTCGCAACCGCCGCGAAGAACCTCGGCCGCGCGGTCGGCCGGGCCGCAGGTCGCACCGCCGGCAAGGCGGCGCACGGGGCACGCGAGCGCATCCGCCGTAACCCCACTACGAACGCGGTGTACCGCACGGGCGTGGGTGTGGTCGGCGGGGGAACGGTCGCCCTCGGCGTCGTGATGATCCCGCTGCCCGGGCCCGGCGCTCTGGTGGCTCTCGGAGGCCTCGGCATCCTGTCGACCGAGTTCGAGGGCGCCAAGAAGGCCCGCACGAAGGCGAGCTCGGCCGCCAAGAAGGCCGTCGACGTGGCGAAGGATGCGCGCGACCGCCGCCGCGCCGCGAAAGCCGCCGCCGCTAACTCCGCCGACTAGCCGGACTCGCCGGTGCCGGTCCGTCGCCGCAGCCCGGCAGCGACGACCCCGGCTGCACCTGCCGTCGCACTCCCACGGTCGGCCGCACGGGAGGGTGTCGACCGGTTGTGGTCAGGGCGGGAGGGGCCCGCGCCCGCGTCAGGCCTGGCTGATGCGCACCAGGTTGCCCGCCGGGTCGCGGAACGCCGCATCGCGCACACCCCAGAACTGATCGGTGGGCTCCTGCAGGATCTCCGCGTCGCCCGCGGCCTGCACCCTCTCGAAGAGAGTGTCGAGGTCGTCGGTGCGGAAGAGCACGCCCGGCAGCTCGCCCTTCGCGAGCAGCGCCGCGCGGGCGTCGCCGTCCTCCTGCGAGACCCCCGCGTGCGGCTGCGAGAGCACGATCTCGACCTCGGGCTGGTCGGGGGTCGAGAGCGTGACCCACGTGAATCCGTCGTTGGCCACCTGGTTGCGCACTTCGAGACCGAGGATGTCGCGGTAGAAGGCGAGTGCGGCATCGGGGTCGTCGACGAGCACGTGAACGTGGCTGAGTGAAATGGTCATGGCCTCACGGTAGTGAGACAGATCGACGGATGCTTCTCCGATCCTGCTCGACCTGGTGCGTCGCTCCGGCGGAGCGGCTACCCGGTGCCCGCCCGCGCGAGGTCGCGTCGGGGGCGGCCGAGGATCATGGCCGCGCATCCGGGAACCACCAGGATGTCGTCGTGATCCCGCGCCCGGTAGGCGCTCGGCGTCTCGCCCACGATCTCGGTGAAGCGCGAGCTGAAGGAGCCGAGGCTCGAGCAGCCCACGGCGAAGCACGCGTCGGTGACACTAGATCCCTGCCGCAGCAGCGCCTTGGCGCGCTCGATGCGCCGCGTCATGAGGTGCGAGTAGGGGGTCTCGCCGTAGGCCTCGCGGAAGCGGCGGCTGAAATGGGCTGTCGACATGAGCGCGGTGCGGGCGAGGGCCGGCACATCGAGGGGCCGCGCGAACTCGCGGTCCATCCGGTCGCGGGCGCGGCGGAGCCGCCGCAGCTCCTCGAGGTTCGCACCGCTCATGGCTCCATTATGGTTGCGGGGCGCAGGAGTTGTCGGCCGCATCGGTCGCATTCAGCGCGTGGCACGGAAACGACGGAGTCTCGCAGCGGATGACGGAAACGAAGGAGTCTCAGGGCGGATTCGTCGTCGGACTCCGTCGTTTCCTCCGGCAGGGTCGGGCGGTGGTGGCGCTGCGGCGTCAGCCCGCTGCGGCTGCGGCGCGGCGCTCGGCGCGGGCCGCGTCGGCGGCGGCGGCCTCCTCGGGGGTGGGCGCCGAGCCGCCGAGGTGGCGGGGCTGCCACCACTGGCCGCTGCCGTCCTGCGCGTAGTCGCGCTGCAGAGTGTCGGAGAGGTGCGTGAGCGTCTCCCGCAGAGCGGCGGTGGCGGTGGCCACGTCGTCGGCCGGTGTCACGGTGATCGGCGCGCCGAACGCGAAGTCGACCTCCACGCCGAAGCGGTCGCGCATCCGGATCGTGCGGTTCTTGGTGAGCAGCCGCTGACCGCCCCACACGGCCACAGGGATGATGGGCACGCCGGCCTCTGCGGCGAGCCGCACGGCTCCCGACTTGAGTTCGCGCACGGTGAAGCTCGCGCTCACACCGGCTTCGGGGAACACCCCGATGATCTCGCCCCGTTTCAGCGCCGCCACCGCCTGCGCATACGCGTCGCCGCCGGCCGACATGTCGACCTCGATGTGCTTCATGCTCCGCAGCAGGCCGCCCACCACGGGCTTGTCGAAGGCGCGCTTCGTAGCCATGAACCGCACCCGGCGTCGGTTGTGCAGCCAGGTCTGCCACTCCACCAGCGCGAACTCGAGGTAGCCGAAGTGCGTCATGGCGTAGACGGCACCTCCCGTGGCCGGGATGTTCTCGAGCCCGGATGCGTGGCGTTTCAGCCGCCAGCTCGCGAAGAGCGCTCGGCCGAGACCGATGGCGAGGGTGTACACGGGTTCGGATGCACGGCGGGCCATGCGGCCCACCGTAGCGGGCCGACATGGGCGTTCACAGGGCATCCGCTGTGCTCTCGCTCGCGGGGAGGTCGAAGAAGTGGGCTTCCGGGGCCGATCCGGCGCACGTTCGAGGTGTCGGGGACGGGTGCGGGACGGTCAGGCGCGCGGGGTCCAGGTCAGGGTCGTCACCACGAGGTCGAAGAGGGACGCCAACTGCTCGGCCAGGTCGGGGAGGCCGCACGCGAACGAGAGGAGGAGGACGCGGTGCGACGGGGTGGCGATCCAGTAGTCGATCTCGACCGTGCGCACGCCCTCCTCCGGGCTGCCGGGCTCGGCCGTCACGATGCGGCGGCGCCGCACGGCGGCCCCGCACGGGAACGCGCGGTCGTCGTCGCCGAGGTTCTCGGCACCCGCATCGCTCGCCTCGGTGATGGTGCCGAGTACGCCCCTCAGCGCCTCGACCGGGTCATCGGATGCCCGGAGGGCGATCCGCGGCCAGTACACCGTGAGGGTCGCCGGCAGGGGCACGTCGGGCATCACCTCGCGGCAGAGGTGCAGCTGCACGGCACCGCTCGAGCGCGCCCGATCGGCGGCGTACAGGAACCTGGCTCGCAGCTCGGCACGCAGCCGGGCATCCTGATCGCGGCGACCGATGGTGGCGCTCACGATGTCGCCCACCGCGCGCTCGGTCTCGGCCGGGTCGGCCACCGGGATGGCCCACCACGTGCCGGGCAGTGCCACGTCGAAGCCGAACTCCGTCGAGCCGGTCGCCGCCCGGGAGGACGTGGGGTTCGCCTCGGGCCCGGCCTCGGGACTCGTGGTCATGCGGGGGTCCGTTTCAGGTCGATGGGAGGGGCGCTGAGCGTCAGAGTGGCGGCGATGGCGAGCCCGTCGGCGAGGAAGTCGTCGAAGGCGAGCAGGTCGGGACTCGAGAGGGTGAACTGCACAGCCACCTCCCCGCCGGGCGGAAAATACGTCACGAGCAGCCGCTGCTGCAGGGCCGGATGCCCGCCGGCCGCCGGCCGGAACACGTCGTGCACCACGACGCAGGGCAGGCCCGCGAGCTCCACCGTGTCGGCTTCGCGGCGCCAGAGCCGGTAGCCACCGGGAACCGCCCCCGATGTCGCCGCCGAGGGCGGAGGGGTCGGGCTCGATGCGTCGGGGCGCTCGCTCAGCGCACGGGCCAGCAACTGCTCCACCGTGATGCCGCGCCGCGGCCGCACCTCGATCGAGGCGATCGCCCTCACGAGCTGGGCGCCGGTGGCGGCCTCCCGGGGCGCGAACACGAAGCGGCGCCGGGCACTCGCCGCCGCATCCGGAGCCGCAGGCACCTCGCTCCAGCCCTCCGGGAAGCGCAGTGTGAAGCCGACCTGCTCAGCCACGGGAGGCACCACCCGTCGTCGCCAGCAGTTTCGGGTCGGTGCTCGAGTCGTAGGCGCGCTGTGCGAGTCCGCCGAACTCGTCGCCGATCGCGTGCGCCACCGAGTCGCCACCGGGCAGGCCGCCGATCACATCGGCGAGCTGCTTCTGCACCGCTCCACCGATGGTCTCACCGACGTCGGGCCCGCCGAGCACCTGGCCCAGGTCGTGCGAGAGATGCGACGAGACGCCATCCAGCCCCTGTCCGAGCAGCGGCCCGAGGGCGTCGCTCGAGGCCTGCGAGAGCGCATTCGACACGGAGTCGCGCACCTGCCCGACCGTGTCGGCGATCGAAGAACCCACGTCGTAGACGGAGTCGTACACGCTCCCCAACGCCGACGCACCAGGCCGCGCGATCCCCCCGATCGCATCGACGAGATTCCCGAGGCCGCTCGCCTGAACGCCCTCCGCGAAGTCGGCCCCCACCTTCTCGCCGAGCCCGGTCATCGTGTCCGTGAAGCCCTCGAGGTCTGAGCCGAAGGCGTTGTCGAGGAAGTCGCCCGCGATCGGGTCGAGCGATTCGTAGAGCGAGCGCGCCTCGGCGCTGCCGAGATCCAGCACGCCGTCGACGACCGTGTCGGTGACCGACTCCACCGCCGAGGTCACCGCCTGTTTCGCGATCTCGCCGATGGCCGAGCTCGCGGCGCTGCCGAGCGCCTGCGTGGCTCCGGATGCGGCCGCTCGCGCCGCCGCCCCCAGCGCGCTGCCGAGCGCCGCCCCGCCGAATGCGGCGAGAACCGCGACGCCCGCGAGCACGAGGTCGAGCAGGTGGAACCCGTTCATCGCGAACTGCAGCAGCGCCAGGATGGCGATCGCGATGTTCACCACCTGCGCATAGAGGAACAGCGCCGCCGAGATCACCGCCAGCAGCGGGAAGAACACAGCGAGCACCGCGAACACCACGGCGAGCACCGTCAGCACGAGCGACACGATCTTGAGCACCACCGAGACGATGTTCGCCACCAGTTTCACGATGTCGAACAGGTCGCCGAGGTCGTCCCAGAAGCTGTCGTTGAGGTCGCCGAACTCGTTGCCGTCGTGAATGCGGGATGCGGCCGCTCGCGCGGCCTGGTGCATCAGGTCGCGGGCGGCGTTCCACTCCGACTCGGCCTGGCTCATCTGCTGGGCGAGCGCGTCCCACTCCTGGTGCAGCTGCTGAGCGTGCGCGATCGCCAGAACCTGGTCGGGGCCGGGCGCCTGGGCCTGCCGGTCGGCGTCCTCGACCTGGTAGCGCAAGGCGTTCGCGCGATCGACGAGATCGCGGTTCATCGCCGTGAGCGCATTCGCGCGGTCGTGCGCCTCGCGCATGGGGGTGGCGTAGTCGAGCAGCGCCTGGGCCGCCTCCGAGTAGCGGTGGTGGGCCTCGGTGATGGTGCCCGCCGCATCCGCCGCCGACCCCACGATGGCGTCGACGGCCTGGCTGCGGAAGCGGTCGCTCGAGAGCTGCCGCAGCTGGTCGGCGGCCTGCGCGATGGCCTCGGCCGCGCGGAGATACTGGGTGGCGTCGCGCAGCACGATGTCGGGGTCGCCGGGGAGTGGGCCGAGATCAGCCATGCCGGCCCAGCAGACTCTTCACGAGCTCGGAGTCGAGCGTGTCGAACGCGTCGGTGATCATGTGCACGGCGTCGCTGATGTTGCGCACAGCCTCGAGCATGTCGTCACGGGTGTCCTCCCAGTCGTCGGCGAAGTCGATCACCACGCCCGCGAGGTCGCCGTCGCCCACCGCGTGCGACGTCGACCGGCTCATGCCACCGGCCGAGTCGAGCGTGTTCACGATGAGTTTCAGGGCGGAGTCGAGTTCGTGCAGCAGATCGGTGTCGACGCGCAGATCGGCCATCGCCTAGTTCCTGATGGCCTTGGCGAGCTCCTCGTCGGTCTTCTGCATGGCCTCGGAGGCCGAACGCAGGAACTGGGAGAGCCCCTGCAGTCCCTCGACGGCCTGCGTGGTGCCCGAGGTGAACTTCTCGTAGGTCTCGTCGAAGGCGCCGGAGGCCAGCTGGGTCTGGAACCCGCCCGCGACCAGCTGGTCGATGAGCCGGCGCAGATCGGTGAGGGTCGAGGTCATCTGGTCACGGCCCGCGTCGAGGCGCTGAGCGGCTTCGGTCATCTCCTCGTAGGTGACGTTGAGATTCGCCATGGTGGAACTCCTTCGTGGTGTCGGTGGTGCGGTTCTGTGGATGGGGACTACGTGCGGATCGTGAGCAGGGGAACGGAAGTGGAGTCGGTGGCGGCGGCCGGCAGCGGCAGCTGGAGGCGCACGGGTGTGCCCGCCACGTAGTAGCCGCGGCCGGGCGGGAACTCGGAGCGGGCCACCCGCGGCAGGCTCGTGCGCAGGATCGTCTCGCCCTCGGCGGGCTCGGGCTGCAGCAGGATGCCGCGGCGGGTGTTCTTGATCTCGGCGAACAGCGGCCACGACGACACCCAGGCGCTGGTCTCCGCCTCGGCGACGAGCAGGTGGTCGCTGCGCTTGACGGTCTTGATCAGGTCGACGAGAGGCGAGTCGGCCGGGGTCGAGAGGAAGTCGCCGAGGCTCTCGATGAGAACCACGATGCGGCCGGTGGAGGGGGCATCGGGGTCGGATGCGGTCACCTCGTCACGGAGGGTGCGGGCCAGGCCGGCTACGGCATCCGGGTCGGTGGCGGTGCCCGCCCAGTCGAAGGCGGAGACGAGCGACGAGCGGCGATGGCCGAGGTAGAACACCCGGATGGCGGGCTCCGCACGCTGCAGCGACTGAGCGAGCGCCAGCAGCGCGGAGCTGCGGCCGCTCGCCGGCGGGCCGGCCAGCACCATCGCCCCGGTCGGTTCGAAGCCCATGGGCGCGAGCGTGTCGTCCGAGACGCCGATGACGGGGCGGCCCGCGAGGTGGTGGGGCAGCGTCGCGATCGGGATCTCGGCGGGCAGGGAGCGCACCGGGGCGACATCCGGCACGCCGGCTGCGCGCATCCGCTCGGCGAGGGAGGTGACGGCGTCGGCCTGGGCGACGACGCTGCGCTCGCCGCCGAGCACGGCGACCTGCCCTTCGTGCCCGTCGATCACGGCGCGGCCCGCCGGCGAGGCGGCGGAGAGCACATCGTCGGGCACGTCGAGCATGAGGTAGGCCGAGTCGTCGGAGAGCCGCAGCACGACGCGGCGCGGCACCGAGGAGCTGACCGAGGTGGGCACGCTGCCCGGGCGGTCGGCCGTGAAGGCCACGTGCACCCCCAGCCGACGGCCCTCGGCGAGGATGCGCAGGAAGTCGGCATACCGCGCCGACCGCCCCGACGCCGCCTCCCAGTCGGTGCGGAACACGGGGAAGCCGTCGATGAGCAGCAGGATGCGCGGGGTCTCCGGCGCACCGGCGAGCGCCCGGTACTCGGCGATCGAACCGGCGTTGACCTCGGCGAAGAGCCGGCCTCGCTCGTCGAGCAGCTCGCCGAGTGTGCGGAGGAGGCGGGCCACGCGTTCGGAGTCGTCGCCCGCGATGACGGAGCCGACCTGGGGGAGCTGCTCGAGCATCCGCAGCCCGCCGCCGGCGAAGTCGAGCGCGTACACGTCGACGGGGCCGGATGCCGCGGCTCCCGAGATCCGGGCCAGTCCCGCGGCGGCGGCGAGGGTGCGCAGCAGCACGGTCTTGCCCGAGCCTCCGGTGCCGTAGACGGCGAGGTGGCCGTCGACGTCGGGCAGGAACGAGGCGATCGCCTGCTGCTGGTGCTCGGGCACGTCGGTGAGGGCGAGGGGGAGCGCGGCATCCGAGTCGACGTTCCACTCCGCGAGGTCGTAGGCGGGAGCGAGCTCGTCGAGCCACGGGCGCCTCGGGGGAACGACCTCTGCGGCGACCGCCGCCGTGCCGATGGTGGCCACGAGTCGTGCCTCGTCGGTGGGGCCGAGTTCGTCGGCCGTCGGGGTGGGCGTGCCCACACTGCGCGGCTCCCAGATGATCTCGGCGCCGAAGCGCAGTTCGGCCACTTTCACCGCCGCCCGCTCGGGGCCGCGCTTCGTCCACCCGCCGATGTAGGCGGTCTGGAACCCGGTGACCTTGCCCGGGCCCGTCTTCGCGATGCCGCGCCCCGGCACGGACGGATCGAAGCCCGCGGCCGTCTTGTCGCCGATGACGTCGGAGGAGTCGTGCTCGTCGGCCATCCGGAGCGCGACGCGCAGGTTGGTGTTGGCGCGCAGGTTGTCTTTGATCACGCCCGCCGGCCGTTGCGTGGCCATGATGAGGTGGATGCCGAGCGAGCGGCCGCGCTGAGCGATGTCGACCACGCCGTCGACGAACTCGGGCACGTCGGAGGCGAGCGCGGCGAACTCGTCGATCACCAGCACCAGGGCGGGCGGGCATTCGGGGTCGCCTCGCTTCTCGAGCTCGATCAGGTCTTTCGCCTTCTTGCGGCCGAGGAGGCGCTCACGGTACTGCAGCTCGGCGCGCAGGCTCGTGAGCGCTCGGCGCACGAGGTGCGGGCTGAGGTCGGTGACGAGACCCACGGAGTGCGGAAGCGCGACGCACTCGGCGAAGGCCGAGCCGCCCTTGTAGTCGACGAAGAGGAAGGTGACGCGGTCGGGGCTGTACTCCAGGGCCATGCCGAGCACCCAGGCCTGCAGGAACTCCGACTTGCCGGAGCCGGTCGTTCCGCCGACCAGTGCGTGTGGGCCCTGCGTGCGCAGGTCGAGGTGGAGGGAATCGGCACCGGCCACCCCCACGAGGGCACGGAGGCTGCCGGCGCGCCGCGGCGCCAGAGGCACCGCGAGAATCGGGGCGGGGGTTCCCTGATCGATCCGGCTGCCGTCACCGATCGATCCCGTGAGGGAGTCGTTCTGCTGCCACCGGTCGATCACCGCCGCAGCCGACTCGGCGACGTCCTGGCCCACGAGCGAGAGGAACGACACCGAGGGTGGCAGGTCGCTGGCATCCAGGATGCGGGCTCCCGAATCCACGAGGGGAGCCAGCCGCCGGGCCAGGGCAGTGGCCTGCGGCACGTCCACCCGCTCGGTGCGAACCCCGGTGACGACATCGCCGAGCCGGACGAGGGCGACCCGCGCGTCGTCGGTTCCGGTCGAGACGTCGATCCAGCTGCGACACACGGCGGGCAGATCGCGCGCGGTGGGCGCGATCCAGACGATGTGCACCTCGGCGTCGGCGGCGCGCTCCACCATCTGCACGAGCCGGGCGCGATCGACCGGCGCGTCGTCGGTGACGATCACCACGAGAGAGGGCGCGGGCCGGCCGGCGCTCGAACCGGCCGAGCCCGCGCGGCCCACCTTCTTCCCCTCGGCCAGAACGCTGTCGTCGTCGGCGATCGCACCGCGCTCGGATGCCGCACCGGCGGTGCGCGCCTCCACGAGCGCCTCGAGCGACGAGAGCAGCGCCTGTCCGGTGGCCGCGCTGTCGGCGAGGTGCACCTGGTCGCCGAGCGGGGACTGGGGCGACGAGGTGTGCGGCAGCCAGCCGAGCCAGGCGAACTCGGGCGACCAGGAGGCGCTCGTCAGGGCGGCGACGGCGACCTCGGCGGGGGAGTGCAGACCGATGAGCTGCACGAGGAGCGCGCGGGCGACATCCGCTGACGCCTCCCGACGGCCCGCGATGCCGATGGCACCGCTCGAGCGGGCGTTCTCGACCAGGGGCACATCCGCGATGCGCTCGAAGGGCGCGAGAGCCGCCTCGGCGCGAAGGCGCAGCTCGAGGATCGATCGCGCGTCGTCGCTCGATGCCTTCTCGACGGTGTTGCGGCTCTCGAGGGTGCCGAGGCCCAAGCGCACGGTGAGGAACGACCAGTGCTCGGGGCGGCGGGTCCAGAGCAGAGGTCCGAGCTGCATCGCGTCGGCGTAGACCTCGGCCGTGGCGGGCGCCTCGGACGCGCGGGCGGCTCGTTCCCGGGGCACCTCCTCGGCCAGCTCGACCGTGAGGTCGTGGAGTTCGGTGTCGAAGCGTTCGGTGTCCCGTTCGAGCCGGCGCCGGCGGTTCATGCCGCCGTCGACGTAGCTGCCGAGCACGAGGATGGGCGCGAGCGCCACGAACAGCAGGGCGAACGGGCTCTGGAAGAGCGCGTACATGGCCACGCCCGTGATGAGTGGCGCGACGAGCGAGATCCACGGGAAGCGCGCCTTGTCGGGCTCGGCCGGGGCGAGTGGCGTGGTGAAGGTGCGGCCCGGATAGCGCCGTTCCACCCGTGGTGCGCGATTGAAGGGCAGGATGCCGCCGCGCTCCGAGGGGCGCGTCTCGCGCGCGGTGCCCAGGTGCCGGAAGCCGAGCTCGGTGTCGCCGATCGTGACGGTCTGGTGCTCGTCGACGGCCACGCGGGTGACGATGCCACCGTCGATCAGCAGCCCGTTCGCGGAGTTGAGGTCGGCCACCTCGATGGTGTCGGTGACGATCACCTTCGCGTGCACTTTCGAGGCCAGGGGGTCGTGCAGCGTGATCGTGCACGAGGGGTCGCGGCCGATCGTGCTCTCACCGAGGGCGAGGGGGAACTCGCGGCCGGCATCCGGGCCCGAGATCACGCGTGCGATTGCGGCGGCGGGGGCTCCGGCAGCCGCCGACGGCCCCGGCGACGCGACCCGGGCGATACGGATGCTGTACCCCGAGCCGATCTCGGCCTCTCCGATCGGGGTCGACGGCGCCAGCGTCGTCTCGCGTGCGAAGGCCGGCGGCGAGGAGACGAGGGTGAACTCGGGGCGCGGCGGGACCGGCGGTGGCGAGACGGATGCGGTGGCCGGGAACGCCGGGGCGGTGGCGGAGCGGTCGGGGGCTCGCGGTGGCGGAGGTGCGGTCGTGGCCGGGAGGGGCATCGAGGTGTCGGCCAGTGCGATCGCGGTGGCGATGTCACCGACGGAGGCGGTGGCGTCGGTGGTCACCACGATGTCGGCGACGGAGGAGTCGGCCCGCTGCAGAGTGAATTTGAGCTTCACGGCCGCCCACCTCCGGCCGCGGATCCGCCCTGGGGCGCATCCGTCTGCCCGACGGCGACCCTCTCGGACGGGTCAGGGGCTCCCGCCCGCGCGCACACGTCACCGGCGAGGCGGGAGCGGCTCGCACAGGTCATCTCAGCCGCCGAACACCAGGTACGCGGCGGCCCCGGCGACGCCGAGCACCAGCACGAGGTCGAGCACGACACCGGGCCAGCGCGGGCGGCGGCGTGCCTCCGCGGTGTACACGGGGGCGGTGCTCGGAGCAGGGGCCCGGCGCACGGTCGACTCCAGTGGCGCACCGGAAGGCTGGGCGTAGGCGACCGTGGGCGTGGTGGGTGGCTGCGGGGCGTAGGCGACCGTGGGCGCGGTCTGCGGGGCCGGCGCATACGGATACGGCGTGGTCGGCGGTTCGGTCGCACCCGTCGCGGGCCCCGTGCCGACCGCGCCCCCCGGCACCGTGCCCGCCAGAGGAACACCGCCCGTCGGGTAGGCCGGCCCCGGCGGCACCGTGCCGCCGTACGAACCCGTCGCCCCCATGCCTGCCCCCGTGCGCGTGAACGGGTCGTCGATCGCGTCCATCGGGGTGACCGCCAGCCCGTACTGCTGCTGCACCTGCTGCAGCGCGCGGCCGAACGAGAGCGCCGTGGTGTGGCGCGCCGCCGGGGAGAGGGAGAGGGCGGTGGCGAGCACGGCCTCGAGCTCCGGCGGGACATCCGGTCGTCCCGTCGCGGGAGCGGGGCCGGTGTTCAGCCGGTGGATGAGTGCCTCGGGCGAGTTGTCCCCGCCCGGGATCTCGAATGGCGCCCGCCCCGCGAGCAGGGTGTACACGGTGGCGGCGAGCGAGTACACGTCGGACGGCGCCCGCAGCACCCCGCCCTCGCCGAGCGACTCCGGCGACGCCCACGGCACCGAGTAGGCGTCGACCGCGGTGGAGCTGCCGAGCACACCGGCGATGCCGAAGTCGGCGAGCGCGGGCCGGTGGAAGTCGGTGACCAGGATGTTGGCGGGCTTGATGTCGCGGTGCAGGATGCCGGCCCGGTGCGCGGTCTCGACCGCCCCCGCGATCTGCACCCCGACCGACAGCGCCTCCTCGAGTGGGATCACCTCGTGCCGGTACCGCTCACCGTAGTTCGGCAGGGCGCAGTACTCCATCACGAGGTAGGCCTGCCCCGTCTGCGCGATGCCGGCCTGGTACACCGTGACGATCGACGGATGCGACGACAACTGAGCCATCTGGTTCGCCTCGTCGCGGAACTGCCGCGCGGATGCCTCGTCCAGCACACCCCCGGTGAGCACCTTCACGGCCACGCGCCGTCGGGGCAGATGCTGCTCGTAGAGGTGCACCTCGGCGAAGCCGCCGGAGCCGAGGGTGTCGAGGTAGTCGAATCCGGGCAGCGGGGGCGGTGGCGACTGGGGAGAGGGAGGCGTCATCCGACGTACCCCGTGTTCACCACGTCGAGGGTCTTGCTGGTCTTGCCGCCGGGGCCGATCATCGTGATGGCGTAGGTGACGCTCGCGTTCGAGCACTGGTAGTCGACCGCGATGCCGTCGTTCACGCCCACCTCCGAGAAGGGGGCGAGTTCGGCATCCGCGGTGCCGATACCGAAGTAGGCGGTGTCGGCCCCGGTGCTCGTCCAGGTGAAACTCACGTACGGGGTCTCTGCGGCGGGCACGCCGGGAACCGGGGCTTCGGACGGCACCGGGCAGTCGATCGTGGCCGGGCCGTTGAACGAGGTGATGACCGGGGCGGTCGTGCCGCTCCCCGAGCCGCCGCCGGTGCCTCCTCCGGAACCGCCGCCTCCGCTGCTGCCACCACCGGACGGCGTGGTGGTGGTCGGAGTCGGGATCGGCGTCGGGGTGGGTGTGGGCGTCGGAGTCGGGGTGGCCGCCGCGGTGGGAGTCGCGCTCGCATCCGCCACCGCGGTGTTCGGGGCGCCCGGCCCGAACACGCGCAGCCCGATGATGACGAGCATCACCACGAGCGCCGCCCCCAGCACCGAGCGCAGAACGATGTGGATCACCGGCCAGGCGCGACGCTTCTCAGACGGCACAGACGCATGATCCGATGACATCGGCGATCACCCCAGGCTGCGATGGCGTGTACTGCAGGCACGAACGGTTACACGCTAACCCCTGCGAACCCCCTAGTCGAGGGGGAAATCGGACGCTCTCGGCCGGCCCGGAAGACGGGAGAATTCCGCGGTGTTACGGGCGCGTGAAGAGTGCGCACCCGCACCCCCGTGGATGGATGCGTGCTGCCACTATCGCCTCGTGAGCCCGAAAACAGACGACGTCGACGAATTCGACCTGAGCGCCACCATCGCCCCGCACGTGATCGTGCTGTTCGGGGCCGCGGGCGACCTGGCCAAGCGCAAGCTGCTGCCGGGCCTCGCCCACCTCATCCTCTCGTCGCTGGCCCCGAGCATCCGGGTGGTCGGCACGAGTCTCGAGGACTACACGGAGGAGTCGTTCCGCCAGCATGCCGTGGAGGCCTGCACGGAGTTCAGCAGCCGCCCGCTCACCCCGGAACAGCTGAAGGAGTTCGCCTCCCGCGTCACCTACGTGAAGTCGGAGGAGGGGCCGGCCGCACTCGCCAAAGCCGTCAGGGCCGCGCAGAAGTCGCTCGGCGAGGGCGCGCGCCTGCTGCACTACCTGAGCGTTCCGCCTCGAGCCGCGCTCGCCGCGGTGCAGACGCTGGACGACGCCAAGCTGGTCGAGCACAGCCGCATCATCATGGAGAAGCCGTTCGGCACCGATCTCACCTCCGCGATCGAGGTCAACCGCACGCTCCACGAGACCTTCGGCGAGCGGCAGATCTTCCGGATCGACCACTTCCTGGGCAAGGAGCCGGCGCAGAACATCCTCGCCTTCCGGTTCGCGAACGGCCTCTTCGAGCCGATCTGGAACCGCAACTTCATCGACCACGTGCAGATCGACGTGCCCGAGACGCTCGGCCTCGACCGCCGGGCAGGCTTCTACGAGTCGACCGGCGCCTTCAAGGACATGGTGGTGACCCACCTCTTCCAGATCCTCGCGTTCATGGCCATGGAGCCGCCCACCGCGCTCGAGCCGCGGGCGATCTCCGAGGAGAAGAACAAGGTGTTCCGGTCGATGCGGATGCTCGACCCCGCGAACGTGGTGCGTGGCCAGTACGGCGGCTACCGTGACGAGCCCGGGGTGAACCCCGAGTCGGACACCGAGACGTTCGTGGCGCTCAAAGCCGAGATCGACAACTGGCGCTGGGCCGGAGTGCCCTTCTATCTGCGCACCGGCAAGAAGCTCGCCGAGGGGCAGCGCATCATCTCGATCGCCTTCAACGAGCCGCCCAAGTCGATGTTCCCCGCGGGTTCGGGCGTGGGCCGGTCCGGGCCCGACCACCTCACGTTCGACCTCGCCGACGCCTCGAAGGTGTCGCTGTCGTTCTACGGCAAGCGGCCGGGCCCCGGCATGAAGCTCGACAAGCTCTCGATGCAGTTCGCGTTGCACGACCACGAGCGGGCGGGCGACGTGCTCGAGGCCTACGAGCGCCTCATCCTCGACGCCATGCGCGGCGACCACACGCTCTTCACCACCGCCGAGGGCATCGAGCGCCTGTGGGAGATCGCACAGCCGCTGCTGGATGACCCGCCGCCGGTGAAGATCTACGCCCCGGGCACCTGGGGCCCGAACGCGATCCACCAGATGATCGCGCCGCACGCCTGGCGTCTCCCCTTCGAACGAGCCTGGCGCCCCCAGAAGTCCTGAGGAGGGGGTCAGGGGCGGCGGAGCGCCGCGGAGACGAGGGTGGTGAGGCCTACCGCGCCGAGGAGTGCCGCCGTGCCGAGCAGGGTCGAGTCGAGTGAGGCGGTCGTGGGCGTCGGGCCCTGAAGCTCGATCACCGCGCCGGCCGCCACCACGGCGATGCCGCCGACCGACACGAGCACCGTGAGCAGCAGGCTGCTGCCCTCGCCCACCTCCTCGGGCGCGAGGATGCCCGGGATGCCGATCTGCGACACCGAATACCCCATGCCGCAGGCGAAGCCCGTCACGCCGAGGGCGATCACGAAGACAACGAGATCGGGCGCCACCGCCAGTGCGAGGAGCGCGCCGGCACCGACCACCAGGGCGCCGCACAGCACCCAGGGCGCCCCGAAACGTGCGGTGAGCCATCCGGAGACCGGTCCGCCCACCGCCAGGCCGATCGACCCGAGCATGAACACGAGACCGGATGCCCCGGCCGACAACCCGCGCACCGACTGCAGGTCGAGGGTCGCCACCAGAACGCCGACGTTCAGGCCCACATTGGCGACCGTGCTCGCGACGACGAGAACCACGTAGGCCCGATTGCGCAGCAGAGCGGGCCGGACCAACGGGGAGACGGCCCGGCTCTCGCGGAGCGCGAAGGCCGTGAGCAGAAGCACGGCCGCGGCGAGCGGGCCCCAGGTGGCCGGGCTCGCGATGCCGAAGGTGCTCACGTCGTCGACACCGACGCTGAGAGCTGCGAGACCCGCCATCACGAGAACGACTCCCGGCCAGTCGAGACTTCGCAGGGAACCGCGACTCCCGGTGCCGTACGACTCGTGGAGCCGCTGCGCGCCGAGAACGGCGATGAGAGCCACGGGCAGGTTGATGAAGAACACCCAGCGCCACCCGGCGGTGGAGGCGAGCACCCCGCCCACCACGGGTCCGAGCGCGGTGCCCACGCCGGCGATGCCGAGCATGAGACCCATCACCTTCGCCCGATGGGCCTCATCGAGCGACGCGCCCATGAGGGCGAAGGCGTTCGGCATGATGAGCGCGGCGCCGATTCCCTGAGCGGCACGGAACCCGATGAGCAGGCCGACGTCGGACGCGAGACCGCAGACCAGGCTGGTGACGCCGAACACCACGAGCCCGATCATCAGAGTGCGCTTGCGGCCGATGAGGTCGCCCACCTTCCCGGCGGGCACGAACGAGGCACCGAGGCTCAGCAGGTAGGCGCTCAGCAGCCACTGCAGATCGGTCACCGGCACCCCGAGGTCCCTCGAGATGGTGGGCAGCGCGAGACTCAGCGAGAAGAAATCGAGTTGGATGGCGAACAGCGCGAGGCCCACGGGCACGTAGCGCCCCGCGGTCGCGAGCAGCGAGGCATCCGGTGCCGCCGCCGGCCCACCCGCCGCTCCGGTCATGATCGCCCCCGCTCTCGTGGAGACCAGGATAGGCTCAGCGCCACCGAGGAGGTGAGCGCATGTGCCGGTGGATCGCCTATCGCGGTGAGCCCCTGCATCCCGCCACCCTCGTGCTCGACACCCCGCACTCCCTCGTGGCGCAGTCGCTCAACTCGCCGCTCGGCAAGGAGACCGTGAACGGCGACGGGTTCGGCATCGGGTGGTACCCGGCCGACACTGCACCCGGCACGGCACCCGCGCTCTTCCGCAGCATCGAGCCCGCCTGGTTCGACGAGAACCTCAGCGAGATCGCGCACGCCGTCGAGAGCCCGCTGTTCTTCGCGCACGTGCGCGCGGCCGCCGGGCCGCCGATCCAGCAGACGAACTGCCATCCGTTCCGGCACGAGAACTGGATGTTCATGCACAACGGCGGGCTCCGTCAGTTCGAGGTGATGAAGCGCGACATCCTGCTGGCCATCGACCCGGCGCTGTTCGGCGACATCCGGGGCACGACGGATTCGGAGGCGGTGTTCTACCTGGCGCTGAGCCGGGGGCTGCGCGAGGATCCCGAGGCGGCCATGGCCGTGACGCTTCGCGAGATCGAGGCCATCGGAGCGCGCTTGAGCGTGCCGAACCCGGTTCAGGGCACGTTCGCGGTGAGCGACGGATCGACCGTGTGGGCATTCCGCTACTCGAGCGAGCACGCCTCGCGCACCCTGTACTACTCCGAGGACATCGAGACGCTGCAGGCCACCTACCCCGACATCGATCGGTTGAAGGTGTTCGGGCGCGGCGCGCGGGTGATCGTGTCGGAGCCGCTCACCGATCTGCCCGGGGCGTTCATCGAGGTGCCGGAGTCGACCGTGGTGGTGGCCGACGGCACGGGCTACCGACAGGAGCCGTTCTTGCGCGACTGAGGGCGCGGGCTCCGCGGGCGCGACGAATCAGGCGCCGGGAGCGGGCCCGTCGGTGGGGCGCGCGTCGGCGATGTACTCGTGGATGAAGCCCTCGAGCTTCCTGTCGAACGTGTCGACCTCCTCGCCCGAACCCTCGTCCGCGTCGCGGGCGTCGGCGCCTTTCGAATCACTCATGGCACCAGGATACCGGCCGGATCCCGCACCGAGATGCGGTAGCCGCGCGTGCCTGCATCCCCGGCCATCGCGCGCATCAGACGGGCGGCGACCGGGGTGGCTCGGGTGGCAGAGCCGAGGTCGATCACGAGGGCGGCCGTCTCCGTTCCGGTGTGCGTCCCCGAGCCATCGCCGCCCACCGCCTCCATGGCGGCGTAGACGATCTGCTCGGCCGCCACGAAGTCGATCTCGCCCCGCACCTCGACCGTGATCGCGCCGGTCGCCGCGTCGGTGCGGATGCTCTCCACCGCCGACACCGACTCGCGCGGCCGGTCGAGCATGTGCAGCCCGAACTCGGCCGACAGCAGCTGCAGCGCGGCCACGCCGCGGCTGCTGTTGCCCGCCGAGTCGAGCGGCGGGCTGTACACGCCGATGCCGTACTGGCCGGGTGTGACCGCCACGATGCCGCCGCCGACACCGGATTTCGCGGGCATGCCCACGCGGAACATCCAGTCGCCCGAACGGTCGTACATGCCGCAGCTGGCCATCACCGAGAGCACATCGCGGGCCACGGCCTCGGCGACCACGCGTTCACCGGTCAGCGGATGCTCGCCGCCGTTCGCGAGGGTCGCCGCCATCATCGCGAGGTCGCCGGTGTCGACGAGCAGCGAGCACTGCTGGAAGTAGGGCTCGACGGCGTCGGCTACCGTGCTGCCGAGCATGCCGCTCGCGCGGGCCAGATGGGCGAGGCCGCGATTGCGGTCGCCGGTCGCCGACTCGGACTCGTAGACGTCGTGGGCGAGATCGAGCGGCCGGCCGGCGAACGCCGAGAGGCCGGCGCGGATGACGGCGAAGCGCTCCTCGGCATCCGCGGCGGGGATGAGCGAGGTGGCGACGATCGCCCCCGCGTTGATCATGGGGTTCGCGGGCCGGCCGATCTGGTCGAAGCTGATGGCGTTGAAGGGTTCGCCGCTCGGCTCGACGCCGACGCGCTCGAGCACCGCCTCGCGGCCGAGCGCCTCGAGGGCGAGGGCGTAGACGAAGGGCTTCGACACCGACTGGATGGTGAAGAGGCGATCGGCGTCACCTGCGGCATAGCTGTGTCCACTCGTGGCGGTGGCGGCGATGCCGAAGCCGTTGGCGTCGACACGAGCCAGCTCGGGGATGTAGTCGGCGAGTTCGCCGGCCGGGTCGATGCGGCGCACCGTGGCGAGCAGGTCGCCCAGCGCATCCGTCACCGGATGGCAGAGCGGATCGATCACCGCGCCCGTGCCCGCCGCCTCGCCGCCGTTCATGGGTTCGGGAGCGCCTCGAGGAAGGCCACGACGTCGGCCAGCTCGGTCGCGTCGATGCCGTGGCCGAGGCCCGGGTAGATCCGTTCGGTGAGGGTGGAGTGCCCGGGCAGCCAGTCGTGCGCGCGCGCCACGGCGTCGGCGGCGATGACGGTGTCGGATGCTCCGCGGCCGTCGAACACGGGCGGCCGGTCGTCGGCCAGCGCGTCGTCTCCCGGCAGCGGGCTCGCGAGAACGAAACCGCCGAGGATCACCGTGGCCTCCACCCGGCGCGGAACGGCGCGGAGCAGCTGCGAGGCCATCAGGCCGCCCTGCGAGAACCCGAGCGACACCACGCCGACGCCGACGGGGATGTTTTCGTCGATCCACGCGCTGATGGCCTCGGTGGCCGCGAGCACCGGCTCGGGCTGCGGATTGCCGGGAACCGTGAGGGGGAACCAGGAGTACGACCCCGGCGCGAGCGTCAAGGGCGCGCGCAGACTCGCCCACGCGAGCCCGCGGGGGAGCGCGGGGGCGAGCGAAGCCAGGTCGGCCTCGTTCGAACCGTAGCCGTGCATCATCACCACCACCCGCCGGGTGTCGGCAGGAGCGGGCCCGCCGCCCCAGGAGGTGATCGCGGCGGACACGGTGAGCGGCTCGGTCATGTCTCCACCGTACTGCAGCGATTGGTTGTGTCTACAACCAACCCGCCGGCTCCGATGGGCTCACGCGGGGCCGCGTGTCAGGCGGAGGCGACGATGTCGTCGATCTGGCCCTGCGCCTGCTTCATGCCCTCTTCCATGCCCATCGCGACGAGCTTGTCGAGGTCGTCGAGCGAGTCGAAGTGGCTCGTGGTGGTCATGCGGCAGCCGGATCCGGATGGCTCGATGGTGACCGCCATCCGGCCGACCGGTCCGTCGGCGATCGGCACCGCGTTCTCGTCGGAGAACCCGTCCTCGAACTCGTACCGGGTGGGCGCGTCGATGGCCGTGCTGCGCCACCAGCCGTACCCCCGTGTGCCGTCGGGACCGGTCATGAAGTAGTGCGACTCCCCACCGACCACGAAGTCGTGGTGGGTGAAGGTGGCGGGCCAGGTGGGCGGACCCCACCAGCGTTCGAGCTGACGGGGGTCTTCCCACACCTGCCAGACGCGCTCGACGGGGGCGTCGAACTCGGCCACGAAGGTGAGGGTGAGTGCCTCGGGGTCTTTGTGTGAGCTGATGACGGTCATGAGGGGTGTCCTTTCCGGGGTGGATCTTCACGTGCTGGCTGGTTGCCGGAGGGGTCGTCGGTGGGCGGGGCGTCGGTGGGCGGCGCGTCGGTGGGCGGCTCGTCGCGGATCGGCTCGTCGCGGAGCAGGTCGTCGATGCGCTGCAGCCGGCCGCGCCAGAGCTGTTCGAACTCGCCGAGCAGCCGGCCTGCGCGCCGGATCGTGTCGAGCCGTGCGCGCACGATCTGCTCCTTTCCGCGGCGCTGCTTCTCGATGATGGCCGAGCGCTCGAGCACGGCGACGTGCTTCTGCACCGCGGCGAAGCTCATCGAGTAGTGCTCGGCCAGCGTCGAGATCGACTGCTCCTGCAGGATGGCCCGCCGCACGATGTCGCGGCGGGTGGAATCGGCCAGAGCGCGGAAGATCGCATCCGTCTCGGTCTCGCTCAACTCTCGTGTAACCATTTGGTTGTATGTTAGGGCGAACCCGCGCTGCTCGCAAGGGCATGCTTTGGTCGTTGCTCACTCGCAAGCTGGTCGCGGGTCGACGTGGGTTCTATAAGGCCATCATCCGGCCAATCACCGCAGACCGTCCGGGCATCGGATTCTCTGCGCGGCGGTCGTAATTCATGTCGCAGCATGTCAAAACTATACCGAAAGTGGTATAGTTTTGACATGCCTTCGACAACCTACCGCGATGTCGTGCACATGATTGCCGCCGACAACTACGGCTACGTCACCACGCGCGAGGCGGAGAGGGCTGGCGTCCCCAATGTCGAGTTGGTGAAGCTCGCCACACGCAACAGGTTCGCGCACATCGCCTACGGTTTGTACCGCGATGAGACCATCCCGCACACGCCCCTCGACGAGTATGCGGAGGCGACACTCCGTGCGGGAGAAGGTGCGTTTCTGCGAGGTGAGACGGTACTCGCGCTTCTCGGGCTTGCGGATGTGAACCCCCGGACCATCACTGTTGCGACGCCGAAGCGCACTCGGCGCACGGTGCCGGCGCGCATTGCACTAACCCCCGCCCCTGCGGACGCGAAGCCGACCGTATACGAGGGCATCGCGGCGCAGCCTGTGGTGGATGCACTCCTCGAATGTCAGGGCCGCGTCCAGGCTGGACGGCTCCTCGAAGCTGCCGTCCAAGCGCGCGCAGAGGGATATCTCACGACGGCAGAGATGTCACGTGTGCGAGAGGCGCTGGCGGCATGACATACGACACTGTCCCGGCGAACGTCAGTTCGCTACGTCAGCGACTCATGAACATCGAGGGTGATGAAGGATTGGTGAACAGGCGCACCGTCGGGATGGCGCTGGTCGTGGTCGGCCAGATGCTCCCGATCGGGGCCATCAAGGGTGGAAGCGCAATGGCGCTCCGCTACGGCCGGGCCACCCGGTTCACCAAAGACCTCGATGCTGCTCGATCGGGAACGCTGGCTGAGTTCATCACTGCTTTTGAGGAGCGGTTGAGCCAGGGGTGGTCCGGATTCACTGGACGGCTCATCGAACGCACAGCCCCGAGGCCGGCAAATGTCCCAACTCCGTACGTCATGCAACCCTTCGATGTGAAGCTCGACTACCTCGGCAAATCGTGGTGCACCGTTAAGTTCGAGCTCGGTCACAATGAGATCGGTGACGCTGATGAGCCAGAAACGGCACTTGCGGACGACCTTGCGGACCTGTTCCAATCTGTTGGGCTTCCCCGCCCGGAGCCCGTCAGCGTGATGCGGAGCGACCACCAGATTGCGCAGAAGCTCCACGCGGCGACCGGCACCGGCAGCGAGCGCGCGCATGATCTCATCGACCTGCAGCTGCTCGAACGCGAAGAGGATCTCGACCTCACCTTGGTGCGCGAGACATGCTCACGCCTGTTCACATACCGCGGTGGGCACGAGTGGCCGCCCACCGTCGTCGTGAACGACAACTGGGACACTCTTTACGAAGCGTCAGCTGCCGGGGTGGAGGTTCTCCCGGATGTTGCAGCTGCCGCAGACTGGGCGAACGACTTCATCCGGCGAATCGATTCGGCACTTCCTGCCGAGAGAACCTGACGTCAGGTCCTCCGCGAGGCGAAATCCTCGGCCTTCCACTCGGCGGCGTCTGCGGCGTCGATGTCGAAGACCCCGACTTTCTCGTCCGGCTCGGTGTCTTCGACCTGCCGGTCTCAGCCGTGCGAAGTCGTGGTGTGGGGCGCCGGCAGGGAGCCGCCGAGGAGCTGCTGCACGGTCACCAGGGTGAATCCGCGGCCGAGAAGCCCGTCGAGGATGGCGGGCGTCATGCGCGCGGTGTTGTCGTGCACGTCGTGCAGCAGCACGATCGAGCCGGGGTTCGCGCCGTCGACCGCTCGGGCGAGCAGCGTGGCGTCATCCGGGATCTGCCAGTCGTTGGTGTCGATCGTCCAGAGGATGGCGGGCAGCGAGGTCTGCGCCAGCACTCGCTGGTCGACCGCGCCGTACGGGGGCCGGAAGGTGGTGGGCCGCGAGCCGGTGGCGGCCTTCACCGCGCTGCTGGTGCGCTCGAGCTGGTCTTTGATCTGCTCGTCGGTGAGCTTGGTGAGGTCGGGATGGTTCCACGTGTGGTTGCCGATCTCGTGGCCTTCGGCACTCATCCGGGCCATCGTGCCCGTGTGCTGCACCACCCGATAGCCCTGCACGAAGAAGGTCGCGGCTGCACGGCGGGCATCGAGGTCGTCGAGCACCTGATCCGTGAACTCGCCCGGGCCGTCGTCGAACGTCACGGCCACGCAGGCGAAGAGGCCGCAATCGATGCTCTCCTGGCCGCGCCAGGGGGCGGCCGGCAGCGTGACGGCGGCTCCGGATGCGAGCACCGCCTGCACCTGGCGACCCTGCTCGCTCAGGTAGCCGGTGGCCGTCGCGGCCGGAACCGTGACGAAGAAGGGGTTCGGGCGGGCCGTGGCGGCACCGGCCAGGCGGTCGAGTTCGGGGGTGCTGAAATCGTCGGGGAGGTGCAGCACGAGTGCGCCGTCGGCGGCGAAGGAGAAGTGGGCGAAGAGTGCTCTCAACTGCTCGATCGGGAAGTCGTCCATGCTCTCGGTCATCGCCGGCTGCAGTGCGCCGGCGCGCACCTTGAGCGACTGCACGATCTGGGGGAGCAGGGCGCGCAGTCCGTCGTCGCTGATGAGGGTGTCGCTCGTCGTGACGAAGGCGCCCGAGGTCTCGGCGTAGTAGATCGTGGTCTGGTCGGCCGTGATCTGGCCGCCGGTGGCGGTGGTCACCCGCAGTGCCTCCACCAGGATCGAGCCCGCTGCGGCCACGATCTCGCAGGTCACCGTGAGGGTCGGTGCGCCGTTGGGCGAGGGCGGGGTGAATGCGGGATCGGCGATGAGCTCCTCGGCCGGACGGGTGGTGGAACCGGGCACGCAGCCGCGCTGCTCGGGAGGGATCGCCGGGGCGTTCGCCGCGGGCCGATACGGGGTGCCGGTCAGCGCGGCGTGCTCGGCGATGGCGGCGGTCACGCGGTCGCGGAGCAGTTGGGTGAAGGGCTGGTTGCCGGGGATCTCGCCCCAGCGCGCGCCGACGGGCGATGCCGGGTCGGCGTTCGAGAGCAGCCTCACGTCGAGGCCGGAGACGGCCGGCGGGGTGGTGATGGCGGGCTCAGCGGCGGGAGCGGCGGGAGTCGCGGGAGAGGGCGTGGCGGGCTGTGTGCTGGCGGGGTCGGTCGCCGACGGGTCGATGCCGGCATCCGGGGTGCCCGGTGGGGTGGCGGTGACCTCGCCGGTGCCGAGTTCGAGGGCGGCGGGGTCGGCCGCGCGGGGCGACCACGCGGGAGCGGGCGGGATGCTCGTGCATCCGGCCAGCGCCAGGGCTGCTGCCAGAGCGGCCACGGCCGCCATCGTCAGCGCGCGATCGAGGCGGATCACGATGCGGGCCCCATCGTGGTGGTGAGGGTCACGGAGGCGGCGAGATCGGCGGTGACCGGACGGTAGCGGGCGGCGTCGGCCGAGTCGACGGTGGCCCGCAGGATGACGACCGCCGGTGCGGTGGTGGCGCGGGTGGCGGGCGTGGCGCCCGTGTCGGCGGTCGGCGGGTCGGTGGATGCAGAGGGGTCGGCAACCGGATCAGGGCCGGTCGGCGCGGAGGGATCGGTCTCCGCGGCGGGCTGCTCGATCATCGCCACCGTGATGGTGTCGGCGCCCTGAGCGACGTCGGCGTAGCGCACGGTGAGGCCCGAGGTGAGGGTCTCTTCACTCCAGGCCGCTCCGGCCGAGGCGTCGCCCAGGTCGTGGGCGGCGAGGTAGGTCGCGAGCGCGTCGTCGGGGTTCGTGCCCCGTAAGGGAAGCAGGGCGAGATCGGCGCGGTAGGCATCGTCGGGGGAGACGAACACCGCGACGGAGGGGTCAAGGAACGGTCCGACGCCGAGCGCCAGCCATCCCGCACCGATCGAGGCGTTCGCCGTCACCGTCCAGGCTGTCGTCGTCGTCGCCGTCGACTCCGGCGCCCCTCCGGATCCGGGCCGGGGGGACGCGCCAGCGGGGGCGGAGGAGCTGACGGGAGTGGTCGCCTCCGTCTGCAGGGTGATCTCGGTGGCGCTCGAGAATCGCTCGCGCGGGCTGTCGGCGAGCATCGGGGGCAGCAGCCAGAGCCCCAGTGCGGCCGCCGCGAGGGCGAGCGCCACGACGACACCCAGCACGATGACGAGGATGCGGGCAACCCGGTTGCGCCGGTCGAGCCGTTCGCGGGTCGTGGTCATCGGTGCGCCTTCGAGGATTCCAGCCGCAGAGCTGCGGTGGCGACAGACTAAGCGACAGGCACAGTTGTCGATCACGACCACGCGGTGAACACCGTGGCCGTGGCCGAGTCGTTATGCGGCGAGGCCCGGAATCATGCGGATCCGCCCCGAAATGGGGGTGCCGTCGGACCTGTACCGGGGCGCTCCCGCTGCCAGCATGGTGACGTACCGCGCCACTCTGCGCGACCGCATCCCCGACGAAGAGGTTCCCGTGACTCAGACCCGACCTCTCCCGCGGCTCGCGATCGGGCTCGCGCTGATCGCCGTTCTCACGATGAGCGGATGCGCCGCACCGAGCACATCGGAGTCGCTCGCGACCTCGGCCTCCTCGTCGCCGTCGTCGCCCACCGCCACCCCCACTTCCACCGCGCCCGCCACCGACGCCCCCGTGGTGGTCGAGGAATTGGGTCGTGGCGAGCAGGAGGCCTCGGTCGATGTCGAGGTGACGGGCCCGACCCAGGTCGCGTTCCGCCGCATCACCCTGAAGCCCGGGGCCGGCACGGGCCTGCACTGCCACGACGGCCAACTGATCGCCGTCGTGGAGCAGGGCACGCTCACGCACTACGCCCCGATCTATCCCGGAGGCGTGCACGTCTACGAGGCGGGCGACTCGATCATCGAGGGCCCGGGTTACGTGCACGAGGGCAAGAACGAGGGCACGGAGAACGTGGTGCTGCTCGTGACCTACGTCATCCCCGATGGCGATCCGCTCGCCGAGACCGACCTCACCCACTGCGACCCGCGCTAGCGGCCGCCCGCGCCGCCTCCTCGATGCGGGCGCGGTAGGCCGCCCACTCCTCGGCGGTTCGCCCGGCCGGGATGTTGGGATCGCCCTGCCCGTTGCCCACGGCGCCGTCGATGAGCTCGCGGATGATGTCGGCGTGCCCCGCGTGCCGGGCCGTCTCGACGCACATGTGCACGAGGATCTGCTGCAGCGTGACCGAGCGCCGCTCCTCGGGCCACCACGGCACCTCGCCGCGCGCATCCCACGGCAGCTCGGAGATCGTGGCATCGCTGTGCGCCGCCGAGAACTCGTGCAGCTCGATGATGGATTGGCGCGATTCATCCGCCGGCACCCACATGTCGGCGTCGGGCTCCGCGCCCTCGGCGAGCCAGGGGAGCGCGCGCCCCGGGCGACCGAACACGAGACCGAAATAGTCGTGCTGCACGCTCGCGGTGTGCTTCACGAGCCCGAGCAGGCTCGTGCCCGTGGGTGTCATCGGGCGCCTCACCTCGTACTCGCCGAGCCCGTCGAGCTTGGCGAGCAGGTCGGCGCGTCGCACGCGCAGGTAGCCGTGCAGGAGTTCTTTGTCGGTGTCGTGGCTCATGCTCCGACCCTGCCGCCATCCGCCGACATCCGCGACTCGCGAGGGCGACGTCGACGGCTCGGGTGAGAAATGCTCGCAAAGCATGAGTATCGAACGCCATATG
Source organism: Herbiconiux sp. (assembly GCF_004297105.1). Classification (GTDB taxonomy): domain Bacteria; phylum Actinomycetota; class Actinomycetes; order Actinomycetales; family Microbacteriaceae; genus Herbiconiux. The sequence goes on along the minus strand of NZ_SCVE01000018.1, from coordinate 310,413 downwards.
TGTATATGCTGTGCTCGCGGCAGTCGTCGGGGGACGAATCCATCCGATGAAAGGTCCCCTGTTGTCTCGTCTCCAACGATCGAAGCTGCGGCTCGTCCCCGTCGCACTTGCCGTGGTTGCGACCATCGCGTGTGTCACCGCCGGCACTGTTCCGGCATCCGCTGCATCCCACTCGGGTTCCGGTGCCGGCGGCCCCGCCCCGGCCATCTCCGATCCCATCGCCGTGATCGGCGCGCTCGCACCCGACCTCCTCGCCCAGACGCGGCAGCCCGCCACAGCCGAGCAGACCGCCTCCGTCGAGGCGCAGACGGGGCACCCGGGGTTGCGCATCGACGTGCCCGCCGATCCGTCCGCCCCCATCGCGCTCACGCCCGCCGAGACCGAGGGCGCGGGCCTCCCCGTGTCGATCGGCATCGTGGGCGCCTCCGGCCAGGCCGTCGTCGCCCAGGGCATCACGAGCTATGCCCAGGGAGACCAGGGCCGAGCCTCCTCCTTCGTGCAGCCCCTCGCGAACGGCGTTCGCCTGCTCACCGCTCTCGGGTCGCCGGATGCGGGGGAGTCGTTCTCCTACGACGTCGGCCTCCCCGAGGGCTTCACGGCAACCCCGGTCGCCGACGGCCTGACCCTCCTGGCCACCGCGGAGGGCCGCTACATCGGCACCCTCGGCGCCGCCTGGGCCACGGATGCCTCCGGCACTCCCCTCGAGACGAGCTACGAGTGGTCGGGCTCCACCCTGACGCAGCACGTGGTGCTCTCCGCCGACACCGCGTACCCGGTGCTGCTCGATCCCACCTGGTACTACGACTACGACTTCTCGGCGAAGCTGCCCGGCTACCACGCGCGGTACCCGAAGGCGCACGACTGGGACGTCGATTCACTCCTCCACCGCTGTTTCAACTGCTCCTTCCCGATCAGCGGGGCCTCCCGCGCCTATCCGGTCGACGGCGCCGTGATGAACCTGAACGCCAGCCCGTTCTCGCTCGTCAAGGTGCCGGCGCCGGTGCGCGTGCAGACCGTGAGCGGCGGGGCCATGCAGTTCGTCGCCACCTACGGCCACTTCGACGGTGGCGGATCGACCATCACCTTCTCCTGGTACAACGATGCAGGCGGCTACCTCCACCTCTTCGTGCACGCCATGGTGATGGTCGACCGTGGTCCGGTCATCAATGCGGCGAACGCGCAAGCGGCGGGCGTCGCCTGGCTCACGTTCTGGCAGCGCGTGGCTGACACCGCCGGCGGCGGAAGCGGCGGCGTGTGACATCACCGGCTGGGCGGCGCGCTCCCCGCGGAGCGCGCCGCTCCTCCTCGTCGCTCGGATCGGCCGCGCTGGCCGTTCCCGGCGGCGCGGCGCAGGGTGCGCTCATCGGATCGCAGTTCGCTCTGGTCGACACGATCGCGCAGGCGTATCAGCTCCGCGGATCCGGCTTCGGGTCGTGGCTCGGCTTCGCCCTGCTGGAGGGGGTGATCGCGGTCGGTGTCGGGGTGATCGCCGGCGCTTTCGTCGGGTTGGTCGTGAGCGGTGCGCTCGCGGCGGCGTGGGTGGCCCGGTTCGGCGGCATCGCGACATCCGTGATCGGCGCGGTCACCGCGGCTCTCGCGAGCACGTGTCTTCTGCTGCTCTGGTTCGGTGCGAGCGCGCCGTTGTTCTGGTTCGCGGCCTACGCCTCGGTGTGCGGTGCGGGCGGCGTGGTCGTGCTGGTCCGGGTGGCGACACCTCGACGGCTCGGAGATGACGGTGTGCGGCGCGGAGTGGAGCGGCCATGATGGGCCGTCTCCTCACCACCGGCAGGCTCCAGGCCGCGCTGGCCGGCGATGTGCACGTTCTCGGCGGTGCCGCGCGTTCCGCGGGCTCATCGGCGCCGACCCCGATCCTCGACTTCCCGTCGCCCGCGATCGCCCGCTTCATCGGCGCATCCTTCCCGGGATCGCCCTCGCCTCGCGTGCGCCTCCGCCGCGCGCACGCCGCCATCGGTCGGCTCACCCGTCCCGTCTACGGGATCGACGAGCTGCAGCCGGCGTCGACCACGCTGCGTCGTGGGCGAGGATCGTGCAGCCAGCGGCTCGCGGTACTCGAGGCCGTGGCCCGGGGGCAGGGAATCGTGACGCGATCGCGCGGGCTCCTGGTCGACGGCAGGTTCTGGGCGGCGCGCTTCGGGGTGCTGGCTCCCGTCCTGCCCGATCTGGTGGTGATCGCCTGGCCCGAGTTCCGGCTCGACGACGGGTGGCTGAGCGCCTCCGACCTGTTCGCCGGAGACGCTGATGCGGAAGCGAATGCGGCGGGGCCCTTCACGAACGAGGGGCCGGAGACACTGTTCGACGCGATCACCCGCGGCGCGGCATCCTGGACCGCAGGCGGCCCCTCCGGTCTGCACCGGTTCCTCCGCCGCGATCTCGGCACCTTCGACTCCCGCGACCACCTCTTCGCCCGCCACGGCCAGAACCTCCCGCGCCCGGTGCGCAGGCTGGCCGACCCCGTCTTCCGCCACTGGTCGGCCGGCTCGCACCGATAGCGGTCCGACCCGCCGCGCCGAATTTGACCCGCGCGCCTCGCCTAGTAACGTCTCCCTATGGACGGCCTCGCCCACGACGAGCTCATCGCCGGTCAGCTCCGCGACCTGCTGCGGCGAACCGTGCGCGCACTCCAGGACTCGGGGGCGCGCACCGAAGCGCTGGCCTCGTTCGAAGAGCGCAAGGCCGTGCTGGGTATCCGTCGCTCGCCCGTCATGCAGCCGCGCACACGGGTATGGCGTCTGGGCGTGCTGCTCCTCGATGCCGACGGGCGGCTCTACGCCGCCGGCCGGCTGACCCGGGCCGTCGAACCGGGCAGGGTCACCAACCAGTCGGCGCGCGCTGAGGAGCGCCGCGACTACCGGCGTGCTGCCTTCAACGGCAGGTTCGACGAGGGCGAATCGGTGAACTTCGACGCCGAGCCCGTGCCCCTGGATGTCGCGAGCATCCGCTCCGGGGAGGGCCTCCTCGCCCTCCGCGGCGACACCGTGATGGTGCGGTGGAACCGGCAACCCGGCGACGACAATCTCACCGAGCTGGGGGCGTACCTCAGCGATCGGGCCGAGCTACTCACCGCCCCACCGCCCTAACACCGACCCGCACGACCGAGCCGAGGAGCCCCATGCAACGACACGAGACCGACCGGATGCGCCCGTTCGCCGTTCGGACACCGCTGGTTCACCCGGCGGACGCATCCGGAACCTACGCTCCGACGATGCCGACCCCGATGAGCTCCGCGATGGACTCCCCGACGAGCTCTGCGGCGCGCGCCCTCGCGCGGCCCACGACCACCGCGGGCGAGCGGATGCGGGTGCTCTCGTGAGCGACCACGTCGATCCGTTCATCGGTACCGAGGTCACCGATCTGCCGCCGCAGACAGGGCTCGCTGCCACGTGGTGGTGGCCGAAGCCGCAGATCGGCAACACGCATCCGGGAGCGACGTATCCCCTCGGCATGGTGTCGGCCTGCGCCTACTCGGGCGCATATCCGACGGGGTACGGGCGCTACGACCTCAGCCTCGAGGGCGTGCCGTCGACCATCCACGACACGCAGCTCGCATCCGGATTCACGCACTTCCAGCAGTCGGGAACCGGAGCCATCCGCAAGTACTACAACTACTTCCGGGTGACACCCATGGTCGAGCCCCTCGACGTGCTCGGCCGCACGTGGGACATCACGGAGGAGAGCGCCGAACCCGGCTACTACACCGCCACACTCGACTCCGGTGTGACGGCCGAGATCACGGTGGGACCGAAGAGCGCCGTTCACCGCTACACCTTCCCGCGTCACTCCAACGCCCGCATCGTGATCGACTTCTCGCTCGGCGGGCTCGCCATCCCCTACGGCGCCACCGTGCCGCTGCGTGCTCACCTCGAGACTCTCGAACCGGGAGTCGCGCGGGGCGAAGTGGTGGCCGAGGGCGCGCCGATCGCGGTGCACATCGAGTGCGACACCCCGCAGTGGCGCCAGATGCTCTGGTACGACCGGCGACTCATGCCCGGCGGCACCAAACTCGCGCTCGACCACATCCGGCCCACCACGCTGCGGCCGTTCGGCCTCATGTGGGCAGGTCCGAGCGAGCCTGGTCAGACGGTCGAACTTCGCATCGGTTTCTCGCTGCGCGGTGCCGAGCAGGCCGAGAAGAACCTGCGCGCCGACTGCGGCCCCGGCCCGGCGCGCTTCGACGCGCGGCGCGAGCGCACACGCAAGACCTGGCGCAAGCACATCAAGACGGTCTCGATCGAGACCCCGTCACCCGATCGCAAGACCGTGTTCGCCACGGCGATGTACCACTCGCTGATCAAGCCGAGCTACGCCAACTCGGAGAGCCCGTTCTGGCCGAGCGACGGCGCGTTCGCGTTCGACATCTCCACCATGTGGGACATCTACCGCACCCAGCTGCCCCTGCTCACCGCCACCCAGCCCGAGAAGGCCGTCGAACTCGCCAACGCGCTGCTCACCATCTGCGAGGAAGAGGGCAACTTCCCCATCGGCTACCGGCTCGCCCGCGGCGGCGACCGCTTCTCGCGGCAGGGGAGCGCGCTCGCGCACACCTTCCTGGCCGACCTCTGCCAGCTGGGCCTGCCCGGCATCGACTGGGACTGGGCGCTCGTGCACATGAGCGACGACCTGCGCCGCACCTACGGCGAGGAGTACCTGCTGCGCGGGGAGGCGCATCCGATCACCCACACCCTCGACCTCGCCTTCGGCTACTGGTGCACCGCCAAGGTGGCCCGGCACGTGGGCGACAAGGCGCTCGCCGCCCAGTTCGAGGCCCTGGCCGAGCGGTGGATCAACGCCTACGACCCGTCGACCGGATTGCTCAAGGACTCGACGTACTACGAGGGCAGCCGCTACAACTACTCGTTCCGCATCCAGCACGACATGGCCGGGCGCATCGCGGTGAGCGGCGGGCGTGAGCGGTTCCTCGAGCAGCTCGACGCCTTCTTCGGGTACGGCGCCGAACCCGTGGTGCAGCCGGGCAACAAGCCCGGCGCGGATGAACTGCTCGCGGGCTACGTGCTCGGCCGCTTCGAGGGTCTCAACAACGAGCCCGACATGGATGCCCCGTGGGCCTACCACTACGCCGGTCGCCCCGATCGCACCGCCGAAGTGGTTCACAACATCGTGCACCAGCAGTTCGGCACGGGGCGCGGCGGGCTCCCCGGCAACGACGACTCGGGTGGACTCAGCTCGTGGTTCGTGTGGGCGTCGCTCGGGCTGTTCCCGGTGGCGGGCCAGAACATGTTCCTGGTGAATGCGCCCGCGTTCTCGGAGTCGTCGGTGGCGGTTCGTGGGGGAGATTTCGTCATCCGTGCGCGCGGCTTCGTCGAACCGGTGCCGGGCGGGCCCGTTCAGTACGTGCAATCGGTGACCCTCAACGGAGCGCCGCTCGAGCGCACCTGGATCTCGGGCGACGAGTTCCACGGCGGCGGCGAGCTCGTGGTGCATCTCGGAGACTCGCCGAGCGCCTGGGGCACGGAGGACGTTCCGCCGTCGATGCGGGCTGCGGGCGATGCGTCGGGCTCACCGGCGGGTGCCTCCGGAGCGGGTTCGGTCGGCGCCGCCGCCGAGGCCGCTGACGCTGCCACATCCGCAGCCGCCCAGGATGCCGGGCCCGAGACGATCATCTCCGACACTCTCGAAGCGGGCGGATCGCCGACGCTCGACATCGAGACAGGTGCCGAGCCGGGTGACGACGACTCGCCCCTCAGCCCGGTGCCCACCATCGTCACCGACACGGCCGATCCGGCCGGCACGACGGTGGCCGACCCGGCCGATCCCGTCACGTCCACCGATACCGCCGACCAGAACCGGGTCGGCGGCGAAAAGCCCCGCACGACAGGAGACACCCCATGAATGCGATCCGTAACCGCCTCGTGATCGTGGTCCGAGCCGATCCGGTCATCTGCGGCCATTCCGTCGAGGGCCGAAACCTCGCCGAGACCGCGCTCACCCGAGGCTTCGACGAGGTGCGCATCGTCACCTGGCCCATCGAACGACTCGAAGCCGCGGGCCTGCCCTTGAAGCCGCTCGACACGGTGCTGCCGTACAGTCCCGGCATCATCGTCGAGCGCCCGGCACCCGTGGGCGACTACAAGGTTCCGGATGGCCGCTACCTCGCCGGCATCACCGGCCGCCTCGTCGAGCTCTTCACCGACGGCGTGCCCACCGTGGCGCTGTCGCTCTACCTCAGCCCGCACACCATCGCGGTGGCGGATGCGGTGCGCGCGGCCTGGGGCACGGGCCTGCCCGTGAACGTCACCACCATCGCGGAGGCGGTGGGGTCGGACGTCACGAACGTGGTGCGCAAGGCCGTCGAGGAGGGCCGGCTCGGGGCGGCAGCGCACATCCTGTCGTCGTATCTGTCGCAAGACCATTGCGTGGCCGTGTCGGAGTACACCCGCGATCTCATCATCAGCGAGGCCGAGCAGGTCGACGCGCAGCACGGCACACGGTTCGCCGACCAGTGCCGCGATCGAATCGTGGTGTCGTACCCGGCCATCGACGCCGCGCAGTACCTCGATCTCGACCCGGCGGCGAAGGCGGCGGAGCTGGATGCTCGAGGACTCGTCGATGACGGCTACCTGTTCTTCCTCTCCCGGCTCACGGATGCGAAGGGCGTCGACGACCTCATCGCCGGCTTCGAGCGGAGCGAGGTGGGGCGCACCACCGAGATCCCGTTGGTGATCGCGGGGCGTGGGCCTCAAGCCGAAGCGCTCAAAGAGCTGGGGGCCGCCTCGCCGCTGGCCCACCGCATCCGATTCCTGGACGATGTGGGCGACGCCGAGAAGCCCTACCTCATGGCCGGCTGCGCGGCCTTCGTGCTGCCGTCGAAGCCGCGACCGGAGTTCGTGGAGACCTTCGGCATCGCGCTGGCCGAGAAGATGCTGGCGGGCGGCGGACCCGTGATCACCACGCTCACGGGCGGGATCGGCGAGGCGATCGGCGACCACGCGATCGTGGTCGACGTGAACGCGCCCGACCAGGTCGCGGCGGCGATCGACCGGGCCGTGCTGCACACGACGCCGGAGCAGCGGCGCGTCTGGGCGGATGAGGCCCGCGCCTACGCCCTGCAGTTCGACCGTCACGTGGTCTTCGACAAGCTGTTCGAGCGCTTCCCGCGCGCCGAGGTCCCCCAACACTGACCCCAACCCTCCTCGCGACTCGCCACAATCCGGCCTTCCGCCTCATTTGTGTACCGGATTCTGGCGAGTCGCGAGGAGGGCGGGCGGTAGGGTGGCGGCATGCTTCCCGAGAGTGCTGCCGAGCGTCATCGAGTCGTCGCCGAGGGGTTCGCGGTGCTCACCCGCGGCGTGCCCGCGGGGGAGTGGGATGCACCCACTCCCGTCGCCGACTGGGCCGCGCGTGACGTCGTGCGGCACCTCACCACCTGGTTCCCGGGCTTCTTGGCCGGTGGCAGCGATGTCGTGCTGCTGTCGGGACCGTCGGTCGACGACGACCCGGTGGGCGCCTGGCGCATCCATGCCGACGGTGTGCAGGCGGTTCTCGACGACCCGGCCACGAGCGAGCGGATGTTCTCCAACCCGCACACGGGCGACCTCCCGTTGGCCGACGCCATCGACCGCTTCTACACGGCCGACGTCTTCATGCACAGCTGGGATCTCGCGGCCGGCACCGGCCAGCTCGACGCCCTCTCGCTCGACGACGACTTCGCCGAGCAGCTGCTCGAGGGCATGAAACCCATCGAGGAGTTCATGCGCTCGTCGGGCCAGTACGGCCCGCGTGTCGACATCCCGGAGGCCTCTCCGGTGGTCGAGCGCCTCATCGCCTTCATCGGCCGCGACCCCGGTGCCTGGGCTCCGGGAGACGGGGCCGCATCGGCCGACCGTGGCTGACGAACCCGACACCCTCGACGAGGTGACGGCGGTCGTCGCGGCGGAGGACGACCGGCGAGGTCTTGACCGGCTCGTCTTCTTCACCGACGCCGTGATCGCGATCGCGATCACCCTGGTGGTGCTCCCTCTCGTCGATGTCGCCCGCGATGCGACCACCGGCATCGGCACCGGCACCGGCGAGAGCGCCCGCACGACGGCCGACTTCTTCGCCGACAACGGCCTCGCACTCCTGGCCGCCGCCGTCAGCTTCGCGGTGATCTCCTCCTACTGGCGTGAGCACCACCGCATCTTCCTGCACGCGGCACGTTCGAACCGGTTGCTCATCACGGTCAACCTGCTGTGGCTCGCGGGAATCGCGTTCCTGCCCCTCGCGACCGTGCTGAAAGTCGATGCACCGAGCACGGATGCGCTGGCCAACGTGATCTACATCGGCACGATCGGCGTCACATCGACTCTGCTGCGGGTGGAGGAGTTCGTGCTCACCCGCGCCGGTCTCTACCAGGCGGGTTTCACGCCGACCCTGTCCCGGCTGGCCGCGCACTGGACTCCGGTGGTGCTCACGACGGCCGCGCTGGTGATCGCCACGGTGTGGCCGGCACTCGGTCTCTACCCCTTGCTCCTCCTCCTCTTCTCGGCCCCCATCCAGTGGCTCTGGCGCCGACCGCGCCGCATCCGCTCCTCCACGGGCGAGCCGTCGCTGTAGTTCTCCACACGGCGAGGTTTCCCACCACTGGCCGGTGGCCGATTCACTTCGACGGTGACCGCGAACACAGGGAGAGACCGTGGGAGGCCCATCATCACTGGCGCGGCGGCGAGCGAAGCCCGTGCGCAACGCTGCGGGAGCAGTTCGGGCTCGAGCCGAGAGGCGACTGCTCGATTCAGGAAGACGACTATTGCTTTGAGTGCGGAATCGTCTCCGATCGGTCGGGGGAGCTCTCCATCGGAGACGAGGCGAACGACTTCTCTCGTCTGGCAACGGTCGCCGAAGTCACTCACCCGGGCCCGCTGGCGCTGGTCAGCGTGAAAGACCCCGCGGACTGTCTGGCAGAACTCGGCTGGTCGGGCGCGATCAATGCCGGAATGTCGCGATCAATGCCGGAATGTTCGGTGCCGACGCGCGAGTCGTGCTCCAATCGTGGCAGCGCCGTTTCGGCGCCTACGTTCATTCGGCCTGGGGCGGTTCGCTGCGGATGGTTGTGACACGTCCTCCGCGCACCCTCGTCGAAGCGCGGATGGTTGCTCGGGAGCACTTCCATTTCTGCCGCTACGACAGTCAATTTCATGGACTCGGAGGAATCGGTCCGTACGTGGATGGACTGGTGGAAAACAGCTGGTGGGACTTCTGGTGGGATTGATACCTGACCAACTAGAGTTGGTCAACATGACCGAGATGGTGAATGTGCAAGATGCGAAGACGCGATTGTCTGAGATCCTGGCCCGCGTGGAGCGCGGCGACGACTTCATCCTCGCTCGTGGAGGCAGGCCTATCGCCACGCTCCGGGCGATCGAGCCGGCGCCGCCCCGCGAACTCGGATTCGCTCCCGGGCCTGCTGTGGCTGACCACGTCTGGGGTGCGTTGAGCGATGACGAACTCGACGAGTGGGGTCTGTAGTGCGTCTCCTGCTCGATACGCACACGCTCTACTGGGCGGTGCGTGAGCCCGACCGCATCCCGGATGCGGCGACCCGGCTCATCATCGACCCCGCCAATGAGCTGTTGGTCTCGGCGGTCGCGCCGTGGGAGCTGGGGATCAAGCACCGCTCGGGGCGATTCCCCGAGGCGGGCCCGTTCCTGCTCACCCTCGATCGCTATGTCGACACACTGGGCGCATCCGAGTTGCCCATCAGTATCGAGCACTCACTCGCGGCCGGTCAGCTCGAGTGGGCGCATCGCGATCCGTTCGATCGCATGCTCGCAGCGCAGGCGATCATCGAGAACGCGGTGCTCGTCACCGCCGACGCCGCCTTCGCGACCCTCGGTGGTGTGAGGGTCGCGTGGCGGTGACGACAGGCCGGGTCTAGGCCTCCGACTGCACCACGGTGGTGGCGAGGGGGATCTCCTTCACGAAGCAGAGCAGCACGGCGGCGATCAGCATGAGCGGCACCAGGTAGAGGTACACCGGGCTCAGGGCCGTCGAATACGCATCGACGATGATCTGGTGGATCTCGGGCGGCAGGGCGTTGATGGCCGCGGGCGTCAGCGAATTCGTGTCGGTGGGCAGGGCGCCGGCCCCGCCTCCCAGCGACGCCGCGGAAGCGGTGAGCTGCTCGGTGAGCCGTGCCACGAAGAGCGACCCCACGATCGCCGACCCGAGAGAGGCGCCGATCTCGCGGAAGAAGTTGTTGCCGGCGGTGGCGGTTCCCACCATCGAGTGCGGCACCGAGTTCTGCACCACGAGCACCAGCACCTGCATGCAGAGCCCGAGGCCGAGCCCGAGGATCGTGAGGTACGTCAGGATGAGCGGCAGCGGCGTGTCGGAGCGCATGGTCGAGAACAGCACGAGGGCGGCGGCCACCACCAAGGCGCCGGTGATGAGCATCCACTTGTAGCGCCCGGTCTTCGAGACCAGGAAGCCGCCGCCGATCGCCGTGATCAGCAGGCCGCCGAGCATCGGCAGCAGCATGAAGCCCGACACCGTGGCGTTCACGCTGTTCACGATCTGCAGGAAGGTGGGCATGTAGCCGATGGCACCGAACATCGCGATGCCGATCGCGAGGCCGGCTGCGGTGGTGAGCACGAAGTTGCGGTTCGTGAAGAGCGTGAGCGGCATCACGGGTTCGGCGCTCCTGCGCTCGATCAGCACGAACGCGACGGCGGCCAGAACGGTGATCACGATCAGGCCGATGATGGTGGGCGAGTTCCAGTCGAACTCCGTTCCACCCCACGAGGCGGTGAGCACGAGACCGGATGCGGCCAGCGCCAGCGTGATCATGCCTGCCACGTCGATCTTCGGCCGGTCGCCGGAGAACTTCGGCAACTTGATCAGCAGCACGGCCAGCACGATCGCGGCGATGCCGAGGGGCACATTGATCCAGAACGCGAAGCGCCAGCTGAGCACATCCGTGAACAGCCCACCGAGAAGGGGCCCGGCGACGGAGGAGAGGCCGAACACGGCGCCGATGAAGCCCATGTACTTGCCGCGGTCACGCGCCGGGATGACGTCGGCGATGATGGCCTGCGACAGGATCATGAGGCCACCGCCACCGAGCCCCTGCACGGCACGCCCCGCGATCAGCCACTCCATCGAGTTGGCGAAACCGCCGAGGATCGAGCCGAACACGAAGATCGACAACGCGATCACGAAGAGCGGCTTGCGCCCCATCAGGTCGCCGAGCTTGCCGTACACCGGCATCACGATGGTCGATGCCAGGATGTAGGCCGTGGCCACCCACAGCATGTGGTTCACCCCGTCGAGCTCGCCCACGATGGTGGGCAGCGCCGTGCCGAGGATGGTCTGGTCGAGCGCGGAGAGCAGCATCGCCACCATGAGTGCGGCGAAGATCAGGTTGACGCGCTTCTTCGACATGCCGGAGGCGTTCGTGCTCTCGGCGGAGGGCGGAACGGCCGGCTCGTTCGTGGTGCGGCTGGTGGTCATGGTCATCCTCGAGGTCGGGAGGCGGAAAGAACGGATGTCGGTGAACGGAACGGTGGTTCGACGGGCGGTGACGAGTGATCGGGAAGGGGCGTGGGGTGGAGAGGGCGTGGGGTGGAGAGGGCGACGGTCAGCTGCGCGCGCGGCCGACCTCGCTCAGGATGCGGCTCGCGCTGTCGACATGGTCGGCCAGCGCTCGCCGGGTGTCGGTGGACTGGCTCCACGTCTGCAGCGCCAGCCGCACCACGGCCCAGATGAAGAACACGATCGCCCAGGCGTGGGCGTCGCGCTCGGCCGGGGGCACGAGCCCTTCCTCGTCGAGCAGTCGCCGGGTCTGCTGTGCGATGTCGGTCTCGATGTCGCCGAGCGACTGGAAGTCCTTCGCCAGAAGCTGCGGGCTCGCGAGCAGCACGGCGCGCTTCTTGTGCTGGTAGGCAGGGGTGCCGAAGTCGAATCCGGACAGCTGGTCGCGCACCGCCTCGAGCACGGTGGTGCGAACGGACGCACCTCGACGCAGCTTCAGATCGTGCAGCGACGGCCGCGGGAACGCGCGGGAATTGCCGAGCACCGCGTCTTCTTTGCTCGCGTAGTAGTTGAAGAAGGTGCGGCTCGTGACATCGGCGCGCTGGCTGATCGACTCCACCGTCACTTCGCCGAGACCGAGCTCCGCCGCCAGTTCGACGGCCGCCACCTCGATCGCCCGAGAGGTCTCCCGCTTCTTGCGCTCGCGGAGGCCGGTGGCCTCCTCGGCGGGTGCGATGGTCGACGTCATGGCACCCATAATTGCACACCGTGAAAGTTTTCTCAAAGGGAAACTTCGCGGCATCCACTGTTCAGCTCCGGCCCGGTGCGCCGCAGCTATCCTGGAATCGGAGGAGGGTCGATGGCCAAGCGAGGGAAAGGTGCACGATGGGTCGCCACGGGCGAACCGATCGAGCCGCTGCCCGCGGGCGACATCGACGCGGCCGTCGCCGATGGGCTCTCGATCGCCCGGTTCTCCGCCGTTCTGGCGCTCAAGAACCGATTGATCGTGGCGGCTCTCCGAGACGATGTCGACTTCGACCCCGAGACGGCCGCCGTTCTCGCCCGGGAGGTGCTCGACGCGCTCGCCCGCGAGCAGGACGGCAACATCGATCACGCCGACGACGTGATGGAGCGGCTCGACGACGAGTACGACGACGAGGGTGCCGCTCGCCACGAGCACGACTACAAGGCTCGCGACTCCGAGCTGCTCGCCGCGCGCCGACGGGTGTACCAGGCGGTGGCGGAGGGACTCCGGGCGGATGCGGCCGACCCCGAGGCTCTGGCCACCCTCATCGAGAGCGCCCGAAGCCGCGCCTGGGACGAGATCAGCCGGGAGATCGAGGCGCGACTCGACGCCACCCGCCGCACGGAGATCGTCGTCGACGACGACTACCTCCGTCAGCGCGGCGAGCGGATGCGGCGCTTGCGCGAATTCGACCTCTGGGAGCTCGCCGATTCGCGCTACGCGCCGAAGCCGCAGCCCACGGCGAAAGAGACGAAAGAGAAAGGCAAGTCGCGGCGCTGGTTCCGCTGACGCTCGCGCCACCGGCTCGGAGTACATTCGGGAGCGGGAGGGATGACCGTGGCCGACGAGATCGCCGAGGTGTTCCGGGCGTTCGACGCGCAGCTGCGTCCGACGGCCGGAGATCGCGAGCGGGTGGCGGCCGAGAAGGCCGCTGTCGTGCGTGCGCTCGCGGGGAGCGGAGCGCCGGTGCTGCGGGTGATCGAGACCGGCGCCTGGGCGCACGACACGGCCGTGCGCGGACTGAGTGCACTCGACCTCGTGGTGGTGCTCGATGGCGCCCGGCCGCGGAGCGCAGCCCGGGCCCGTGACCTTCTCGGTGCATCCGTCACTGCCTCTCAGCGCGACGACACCGGTACCGGGGGAGTGCGGCTCACCCCCGCCTTCGAGGTGCCGGGGCCGAGCGCCGAGAGCGACCTCGTGGTCATCCCCGACTCGGCCGGGCGCTGGGTGCGGCACCGACCCGGTGCGCGCGGTGTGCTCCTCTCCCGCATCGACGACGACGGCGCGCTCCGGATGCTCGTTCGCCTCCTCCTGGCCTGGAAGTACCGTTCGGCACCCGGCATCTCCTCGTACTACCTCGAGACCGTGGCCATCCGGCAGACCCTGCAGCAGCGCTCGTTCAGCCCGCTGTGGGACCTGTGCTGGATCTGGGAGTCGCTGGCCGCCGACGGCCTGGTGCCGGTGGCCGACCCCTCGAGCCCGGGCGGCAGCCGCAGCATCCGCCCCGCCGCCTCGATCGCGCGGGCGATCGAGGCGCAGTTCGCGCTCGAGCGTGCGGCGTCGAGCGCGCGAGGAGCCGTGAACGCCTCCCTGGACGACGATCTCGACCGTGTGGGGTCGTACCTGCAGGCTCTGTTCGGCGAGCAGTTCCCGCCGCTCTGACACCCGGGTGCGTGAGTCCGCATACCGCGCTCAGGGGTTGGGCGCAATCCCTGATGGCGAGGATCTTTCTTTTGTTAGGTTAACTAGACAACATCGCATCAGGGGAGGAACAGGGGTGGCACTTCTCACAGAACATCGTGCAACCGGGCGGCATCGCGCCGAGACCGGAACCACGGCCGCGCGACCATCGGTGAGCTGGAACGCTCCCGAGCCGGGACTCTGGGTGGGCAACCGGTCGGGCGAGTATGCCGGCATGGTGGAATTCACGAACGGTCTCTACCTCGCTTCCGGCGAGGTGGGCGAAGAGCTCGGCCGCTTCGGGTCTCTCGACGACGCGTTCGCGTCGGTCGCGACCGGTGCCCAGAAGCACCGGCTGCCGGAGGGCGTGCTCTCGAACGTGGCGATCATCTCGGCGGTGATCGCGATCTCGATCGCGGGCATGAGCATCAGCATGATCGCGGCCTGAGCCGTATTGCAGGGGACGCAGAAGGCGTCGCGACCCGCACCTCACAGTGCGGCGCGCGACGCCTTCTTCTCGCGTGGGCGCCGCGCGTAGTCGCGGGCGCGGCCGCTCGAGAGCGCGATCAGGATGAGGATGTCGAGAGACACCCCCACGAGGTTCGTGCCGAGGGTGATGGCCACATGATCGTTGACGTGCTCGATGGCCGCGATCAGGATGTTGATCGTGCTGAACGCCATCACCGCGATGCGCGCGACGTTGCTGCCGAAGAACACGAACAGGCCGAAGAGGAACTCGGCTGCCCCGAACACCGCGGTGACGCCGATCACGATCCACAGGGCCGCATCCCTCGCCTCGAGATTGGGCGTGATGCCATCGCCGAAGTCGAACACCGCCGAGTCGCGCACGCCCTGCCAGTCGAGCAGGATCGCCAGGATGATGATGGCGGGGGAGAACGCCCTGATCAGTACCACGGCCGCGCCGAACGTGATCTGAGCCGGTCGCCGAACCGCCTTCTCCGGCAGCGGGTCGCTCGGAGATCCGCCGTCGGTGTGGGGCATCGGCACGGGGGCGCTCGACTCCTGGAACGCCGCAGCGCTCGGAGTCACCCGGCGCAGATCGATCACGGGCAGGTCGCCGTCGGTGATGATGGTGTCGCCGCCGCCGTTGCGCGAGTGGTAGCCGGTGGCGAAGTCCTTGAGCACGTTCACCCCGACCGCCGCATCCGCCTCGGTGACGGTCTGCACGATGTGATCGCGTTCGACGTCGGTGTTCTCGTCGATCTTGTGGGTGATCTGCAGAGTGAAGAGCGAGAAGCCCACGGCGCGGTCGTAGGTGCCCGCGGCGAGCCAGTCGGTGGCGTGCCCGCCGGGGAGCAGCCAGCCGTCGGGGCAGCGCCAGAACCGCACGTGGTGGCGCTTGGCCGGGTTGCCCTTCACCTCCTGCTGGTAGGCGAAATCCTGGTTGCGGCCGAAGAGCATGAGCGGGCTCACCGGCGCCTCGTTGTAGCTGCGGCGCAGAACGGTGGAGGCCACGATGCGCAGGGCGCTGCGGAGTGTGAGATCGTCGGCGCGGGTCCATCCGGCTGCCGTCATCGCGGTGTGCAGCTGTTCCTCATTGCCGACCAGGCCGAGGTTCACCGGATCGCCGAGCAGTCCGTCGCTCGTGCGGGTGCGGCCGATGAAGTAGTTCGGCACGTAGATGTTGGTGAGGATGCGGTGCAGCCGGGGCAGCGCGATGTAGGCCACCACGACCCAGAACACGAGGTAGAACCAGAGCTGGGCCCAGCCCGAGGAGAATCCCTCGGTGAGCACGAGATAGGCGAGCCAGACGGCCGCCGCACCGGCCACCACGAAGAAGAGGTTGTCGAGCACGGCGTTGATCGAGAACCGGCGCCGGCGCGCGGGCTTCACGATGTCGGCCATGCTGCCACGATAGCGTCCGCGCGCCGGGCGGTCACACCCCGTCGTGCTCAGCGGGCGCGTACGCCTGCACATCTTCGACGCGGGTTCGCGGCATGAGAGCCGCGGCCACGATCAGGAACACGGCGCACACGGCGACCGCGAGGAACACCGCGCCGCCGGCCGCGACGATTCCGGCCGGCTGGGTGGGAGCGGCACCGGCACCCGGCGCATCCGGGCCGCCGGCCGCCGCGTCGGCGAGGATCGAGTTCGCGATGGCGCCGAAGATGGCCACGCCCACCGCGCTCCCGATGGATCGCGCGAACAGGTTGGTGCCGGTCACGACTCCGCGCTCGTGCCATGGCACGCTCGACTGCGCCGCGATGATCCCCGGCGAGGCGATGAAGCCGAAGCCCGCGCCGATCACGAAACAGGTGATGGCGACGGTGGCCACGGATGGGGTGCCTGCCGTGAGCGCGAGGGAGACGGTGCCGATCACGGCGAACGCGACTCCGATGAGCACCGTGGGGCGGAAGCCCACGCGCGTGTAGATGCGGCCCGAGAGCGAGGCCGACACCGGCCAGCCGAGCGTGAGCGCCGCGAGGGCGAGCCCCGAGACGAGGGGCGACACGTTCAGCGAGCCCTCGAGGTAGGTGGGCACGTAGGAGGTGAGTCCGATGAGCATCGCCCCCACCATCAGGCTGAGCCCGGTGGTGGTGAGCAGGAGACGTCGTGAGAACACCCAGAGCGGCAGGATGGGCTCGGCCGCCCGGCGCTCCACGAGCACGAACGCGATGAGCGCCACGAGTCCGAGGGCGAAGGCGGCGAAGCTCTGCGGCGCGTCCCAGGCCCAGGCCTGCCCTCCCTCGAGCAAGCCCAGGATGATGGCGCTGACGCCCACGGCCAGCAGTGCGGCGCCCGCGTAGTCGAGCGTGTGGCGGCGGCGCGCGACGTTCTCGTGGAACCGGCGCAGCAGCATCCCACCGGCGAGGATGCAGAGCGGCACGTTCACGAAGAAGATCCAGCGCCACGAGAGGTATTCGGCGAACAGCCCGCCGAGTGTCGGGCCGACGACCGACGAGACGGCCCAGACGCTCGCGATGTAGCCCTGCACGCGGGCACGTTCGGTGACCGTGTAGATGTCGCCCGCGATGGTGATGGCCATGGGCTGCACGGCCCCGGCGCCGAGGCCCTGCAGAGCGCGGAACGCGATGAGCGCGGGCATGCTCCAGGCGAAGCCGCACAAGACCGAGCCGGTGAGGAACAGGCCGATGCCGATCAGGATGATCGGCTTGCGCCCCACCATGTCGGAGAGCTTGGCGTAGAGCGGCACCGCGACGGCCTGCGCGAGCAGGTAGATCGAGAACAGCCACGGGAACTGCGCGAAGCCGCCGAGGTCGTCGACGATCGAGGGCACGGCGGTGGCGAGGATCGTGGAGTCGATCGCCACGAGGCCCGTGGAGAGCATGAGGGCGATCAGCACCGGACCGCGGGCGGAGCGGAAGCCGATGCCGTCGGCGACGGCGGTCATCGGGCCAATTCGCTGAGCACGGCCTGGAAGTCGGCCGGGGCCGACCGGATGACGCCCCGGCCCGCCACGGGACCCGCCCAGTGCCAGGTCGGCGCCACGTTCACGATCTCGTACTCGACCACCGAGCCAGCATCCGCTCCCGCGTCGGCGGCGCGCACCCGGTACTCGCCGCGGTACCACCAGTCGCCCTGAACCACGGCGAACCGCTCGGCCGGATCCGCGACCAGGTGGTCGGCGTCGACGCCGTCGAGCGCCGCGAGGCGATCGAGAAGTGCGGGGAAGACCTCGGCCGGCGGCTTCTCGAGGTGGCCGGCGAAGGATCGGAGAACGGTGTGGCGGCTCGGCCGGAGGAGCGTGACGGAAGCCATTGCTCGATCGTAACCTCCCGGGCGGGCGCGTTGTTCAGAAGGCCCGGGCAATGGTGACGCGGGTGACATACGGAAGATCGAAGACGGTTCGGCCGGCGAGATCAGGGTGCGTGGTGAGGAGCTCGTCGAGGTTCTGCAGCAGAATGGCTCGGGCTCCCTCCTCCATCGCGATCACATAACTGCGCGACGTCACCATGGCCACGATCTCATCGCGGTCGAGCGGGTTGCTCCAGCGGAATTCGGCGTAGGCGTCGCGGCTGAGCGGAGCGCCGAGCGGGGGCTCGACGGTGTCGAAGTCCTCGGCGATCGAGGAGCCCATCACCGCGGTGAGGTCGCGTACCCACGCGGTGGCGGCGTCACGAACGTTCCAGACGAGGGCGAGAACGCCGCCGGGGCGCAGGATGCGCGCGATCTCCGCCGACGCCGCGGGAACGTCGACCCAATGCCAGGCCTGCGCCATGGTCACCACATCGGCCGAGTCGTCGCCGAGCGGGATGCTCTCGGCCGAGCCGTCCAAGGCGACCACACCGGGCAGGTTCGATTCGAGGCGGGCGCGCATGCGGGCATCCGGTTCGACGGCGGTGACGGATGCGGCGCGGCCGACGAGCTGGGCGGTGAACTTGCCGGTGCCGGCGCCCAGGTCGAGCACATCGGGGAGCGCGCCGTCGTCGGTGGCGGCGCGGGTGAGGATCCACTCGACGGCGTCGGCGGGGTAGCCCGGGCGGCCGCGGTCGTAGGCGGCGGCTTCGGCGCCGAACGTGCGGGCGAGATCGTGATCCTTCTCCATGCCCTCATCCTCGCATCGTGCCTTGGCGTCGCGCTGTTCGCCCGAATGATCGCCGTATTCTGCACGGCCGATGTCGTCAGCCCCTCCGGTGCCTCGCAATCCGGCAGGTACTCGGGTCGCGGCCGTGCTGGCCGATCAGCTGCCCGCGCGGAGGAAGGCCGCGACGCGTTCGCCCACGAGTACGGCCGTCGCGGCGGGGCCGCGACGCGGCACCGCCGGGATGATCGAGAGGTCGGCGACGTGCAGCCCCGTCACGCCGCGCACGCGGCCGTGCGGGTCGACCACGGAGCGCTCGTCGCCGTCGGGGCCCATCGGCGCGGTGCCGCAGAGGTGGAGTGCCGTGCCGAGGTTCGCCTGGATCCACGCATCGAGGCGCCCGTCGTCGTCGATCGTGGCGCGATCGAGGTCGGCGAGCCCGTCGGAGACCGCCTCGAATGCGGCCGACTCGAGCACCGCGACGACGAGGCGCACGGCGGCGCGCATCCGCTCGACGTCGGCCGCCGTGCCCAGCGAGCGATAGTCGAGGAGGGGCGGATGCTCGGGCCCGTCCTCCGACAGTCGCAGTTCGCCGCGCGACTCCGGATTCTGCAGGGCCACGAGCATCGTGAGGGCAGAATCACCCGAGAGCTCGCCCGTGAGCAGCTCGTCGAGCGGCCGCATCAGCGGCAGCAGCTCGACGTCCCCGCCGTCGTCGAGCTCGGCATTCAGCACGCTTTCGAGCGCCGTGCCGGACGGTGCGGTCCCGACGGGTGATTCGGCCGGGATCCAGCGCAGGGCGATCTGCGGGTGGTCGCTGAAGGAGGCGCCCACGGGCGAGTCGGCGACAAGGCGGATGCCGTGGTGGTGCAGCTGGGCGGCCGGTCCGACACCCGAGCGCAACAGGATCGTGGGAGAGGCGATCGCCCCTGCCGCGAGCACGACCCGTTCGGCGCGAGCGACGCCGACCGAGCCGTGGGTGTCGACGTACTCGACTCCCACCGCACGGGTTCCTTCGAACAGCACGCGGCGCACCTCGCTGCCGCCGCGGACCTCGAGGTTCGGCCGCACGCCGAGCAGCGGCACGAGGTAGGCGAGCCCCGTGTTCCAGCGGATGCCGCCCTTCACGTTCATCGGCAGCGGACCCCACCCGGCCGCCTCGTCGCCGTTCTTGTCGGCTTCCACCGCGAACCCGAGCGCGCGGCACGCCGCGGCGAACGATGTCGTGATCGTCTGTGGCCGGCCGCGAGAATCCACGTGAGTCCGGCGGGCCACGGCGGGCGTTTCCGGGTGTGTGAGGGAGCCGGCCGCGGGGCGGGCGTCTGGCCGTGTGGGGGAGCCGGGCGCGGCGGGCGGGCCAGGGCTGGCGGGCACGGTGGCCGCCTCGATGATCGAATCGATCGGTGCGCCCTCGGGTGCCCGCCCGCCGTCGGCGCCCACGGTGCGCGTCACCGGCATCGGGCCGGATCCTCCGTGCAACGCGGTGTCGCCGTAGCGCTCGTCGGTCTCGAGCGCCCGCCAGAACGGCAGGCACTCCTCGAAGCTCCACTCCGCGAGCCCCGCCGCGACCCAGTCGTCGTGATCGGCGCGCCGGGCGCGCATAAAGTAGGCGCCGTTGATCGTGGTCGATCCGCCCAGGATGCGGCCGCGCGCCAGCGCATACGGCCGCGAGGGGGTGAGGAGCGCCGGGTGCTCCCACGTGTCCGGATGCGCGGGGTCGGCTCCACGGAGCCCCGCCGCATCGAGCAGCTCGGGAGGGAACTCGTTCGCCGTGCGCGGCACGGGCCCGGCTTCCAGCACGAGCACGCGGCATCCGGGATCATCGCTCAGCCGGGCCGCGAGCGGCGCGCCCGAGCCGCCGGCCCCGACGACGATGACGTCCACAGTGGTGTCGGCGCCGACGTGGATGTCGGCGCCGCTGGCGGCAGCGACGGCGTCGGCTCGCGCTGCGGAGTCGCTCACGACGGAGAACCGGCCTCCGTGACCGTCTTGCCGAGCATGCGGAACGCCGTGTCGAGGAGCTCGCTGAGGTCGGCGTCGTCGTGCTTCAGCCACTCCTCGTAGGCCGACATCGACACGGCGAGGGCGGTCCACGCGATCACCTGGGGTTCGAGGTGGTCGTGCGGCAGCCCGAGGCGGTCGGCGGCGAACTCGGCGATCACCTGTCGCCACGACGCGTAGCGGAGGGTGGAGTGCGCCACCAGCGACGGCACGTTCAGGAGCAGGTCCATTCGGCGCCGGTGGTAGGGGATCTCCTCGGCGGGGAACCGGTTGAACTCGATCACGGCCAGCCGGAGGCACTCCACGAGCGGTTGCTCCCGCGGCAGGTCGTGCAAGCGGATTCTCAGTTGCGCGAGCAGAGCGTCGAAGTCGCCCCACGGGAGATCGTTCTTCGACGGGAAGTAGCGGAAGAAGGTGCGCCGTCCGATGCCCGCCGAGAGCGCGATGTCGTCGATCGTGGTGGCTTCGAAGCCGTTCTCCATGAAGAGCTGGAGCGCCAGATGGCTGAGCTCCGACCGCGTGGTGGAGGGCAGGCGGCCGAGGCGCGCGGTGCCGGTCTGCGAGTCGGTCACCGGTTCCCCCTTCCATTCGGCACTCGGTGTCATTAGTATCGTCTCACCACAGCGGTTCGACGACGTAGACGAATACGACCATGAGGAGAATCCCATGAGTGAACGTGACAGCACCACCATCGACCAGGCCACCGACTCCGGTGCCGCGAGAGACGTGGAGTCGGTGATCGAAGCCGATTCGCTGGTCGAGGAGGTCTCGATCGACGGTATGTGCGGCGTCTACTGAGTCGCTGACATGGTAGCCCCGATCACGTCCGGGCCCGATCTGGACACGGCGTGGGATCTCCATCCCCAAGTCTCCGTGCGACCCGAGCCCTTCGGTGCCCTGCTGTACCACTTCGGCACCCGCAAGCTCTCCTTCCTCAAAGACCGCACGCTGCTCCGAGCGGTGCAGTCGCTCGCGGATTCGTCCTCTCTCCGAGTCGCCTTCGCCACGGCGGGCATCTCCGAGGCGGATGCTCCGCGCTACCAGACGGCGCTCGGCACCCTCGCTCAGTCGTCGATGGTGATCGAAAGGCAGTCATGACCCTTCTGGATGCTCGCCCCGAACCTCCGAAGCCCGCCCCTCCCGCGCCATCCAGCCCCACGAAGCCCGGCCGCCTGGTCGATCTCTTCGAGTTCGGGCTCGATTCGCCCATCTGTCTCACCTGGGAGCTCACCTACGCCTGCAACCTGAGCTGCGTGCACTGCCTCTCGTCGTCGGGCCGCCGAGACCCGCGGGAGTTGAGCACCGACGAGTGCAAGGCCGTCATCGACGAGCTCGAGCGCATGCAGGTGTTCTACGTGAACATCGGTGGCGGCGAGCCCACGGTGCGCAGTGACTTCTGGGAGCTCGTCGACTACGCGACGGCTCACAAGGTGGGCGTGAAGTTCTCGACCAATGGGGTGAAGATCACCCCGGAGGTGGCTCAGAAGCTCGCGAGCAGCGACTACGTCGACGTGCAGATCTCGCTCGACGGCGCCACGGCCGAGGTCAATGACCATGTGCGTGGCCCCGGCTCCTATGCCACGGCGCTGCGCGCCATGCAGAACATGAAGGATGCCGGTTTCACCGGTTTCAAGATCTCCGTGGTCTGCACCCGTCAGAACATCCCGCAGCTCGACGAGTTCAAGGCCCTCGCCGATGAGTACGGCGCCCAGCTGCGTCTCACCCGTCTGCGCCCGTCGGGGCGCGGCGCGGATGTCTGGGACGAACTGCATCCCCTGCCCGAGCAGCAGCGCGAACTCTACGACTGGCTCGTCGCCCACGGCGACGGCGTGCTCACCGGTGACTCGTTCTTCCACCTCTCGGCCTACGGATCGGCCCTCCCGGGCCTCAATCTCTGCGGCGCGGGACGGGTGGTGTGCCTGATCGATCCGATCGGTGACGTGTATGCCTGCCCGTTCGCGATCCACGACGAATTCCTCGCCGGGAATGTGCGCGAGACCGGTGGTTTCCAGGAGGTCTGGCGCAACTCGGAGCTGTTCACGCGGCTGCGCCAGCCGCAGTCCGGCGGCGCGTGCACGAGCTGCTCGTTCTTCGACTCGTGCAAGGGCGGATGCATGGCCGCCAAGTTCTTCACGGGCCTGCCCCTCGACGGGCCCGACCCGGAGTGCGTGCGCGGTTTCGGCGAGGACGCGCTCACCAAACGCACGATGGACGGCTCGATCCCGAAGCCCGACGGCGACCACTCGCACTCCACCGTGCGTGGCCCCCGCCGCGACGGCAAGCCCATCCCGACAGGGCTCATCAGCACGAAGAAGCGTGGCGTGCCGATCACCCTGTCGCTAACCCGGCCCGACCGGCCGCCCGTCAGCGCGTGCGAGGAGAACCCCCTCGCCGGATTCAACCCGGAGGCCTGACCTCCGGCAGAAAGGCCACGGGCCGAATCGCGACCCGCGTGCACAACAGAAAGGAGCACGCAATGGGGCGTGTAGAAGGAAAAGTCGCATTCGTCACCGGAGCCGCCCGTGGTCAGGGGCGTAGCCATGCTCTGAGACTGGCGCAGGAGGGCGCCGACATCATCGCGGTCGACCTGGCCGACCACATCCCGAACATCGACTACCCGTCGTCGACCGAGGAAGACCTCGCCGAGACCGTGCGCCAGGTCGAGGCGCTCGACCGGCGCATCATCGCCACGAAGACCGACATCCGTGACCGCGACGCCATGAAGGCCGCGATCGACGACGGCGTGGCGCAGCTCGGCAAGCTCGACATCGTGGTGGCCAATGCGGGCATCTGCGTGATCGCCGACTGGGAGAACACCTCGGTCGACGTGTGGAACCAGACCATCGGCACGAACCTCACCGGTGCCTGGAACACGCTCCAGCTCACCACCCCGCACCTCATCGCCAACGGCGGGGGATCGATCATCCTCACCAGCTCGGCGGCCGGCATCAAGGGTCTGCCGTTCCTGTCGGCCTACGTGGTCTCGAAACACGGGGTGGTGGGGCTCATGCGCTCGTACGCCACCGAGCTGGCGGAGTACAACATCCGGGTCAACACGATCCACCCCACCGGTGTGAACACCCCGATGGGTACCCTCGGGGGCGGCGCCTTCGGGCCGCTCCTCGAGGCGCATCCGAAGCTCGGGGGGATGCTCGCCAACCTGCTGCCCATCGAGATCACCGAACCGGTCGACCAGTCGAACGCCGTGCTCTTCCTCGCGTCCGACGAGGGGCGCTACGTCACGAGCCTCGAGCTCACGGTCGACGCGGGGAACACCCAGTTCTGAACCCGCGCCCGTCGACGGGCGCACCCGCAGTACACGAGAAGGGAGCACGCAATGGGGCGTGTAGAAGGAAAAGTGGCATTCATCACGGGCGCGGCCCGTGGCCAGGGCCGGAGCCACGCGCTCCGGCTGGCCCAGGAGGGCGCCGACATCATCGCCATCGACATCTGCCAGGGAGTCGCCGCGAACAACGCTCCGCCCGCCACCGAGGAAGATCTCGTGGAGACCGTTCGCCAGGTCGAAGCTCTCGACCGCCGCATCGTGGCCACGAAGGCGGATGTGCGCGATTTCGATCAGCTGAAGGCGGCGCTCGACGACGGTGTGGCCCAACTGGGCCGGCTCGACATCGTGTCGGCGAACGCCGGCATCGCCGGGTCGCCGCACGCCGCGGAAGACATTCCCGAAGAGGAATGGACCGACATGATCGACATCAACCTGAACGGGGTCTGGCGCGCGGCGAAGGCCGCGATCCCGCACCTCAAGGCGAGCGGCAACGGCGGATCGATCATCCTCACGAGTTCCGACGCGGGCATCTTCGCGTATCCGAACATCGGGCACTACGTGTCGGCGAAGCACGGAGTGGTGGGGCTCATGCGCACGCTGGCTCTCGAACTCGCGCCGCATTTCATCCGGGTGAACAGCATCCACCCCACCACGGTGAACACTCCGATGGTGCAGAACGAGGGCACCTACAAGCTGTTCAGGCCCGACATCGAGAACCCGACGCAGAAGGACTTCGCGGATGCGGCGATCGCCATGAACGCGCTGCCCATCCCGTGGGTGGAGCCGGTGGACATCTCCAACGCGGTGCTCTGGCTGGCATCCGACGAGTCGCGCTACGTCACGGGAGTCATGCTCCCCGTCGATGCGGGCGCCGCGATCAAGTGAGCGAGAGGAGAGCATCATGACAGGACGAGTAGAAGGCAAGGTCGCGTTCATCACGGGCGCGGCACGAGGTCAGGGGCGCAGCCATGCGCTGCGGCTGGCCCAGGAGGGCGCCGACATCATCGCGGTCGACATCTGTGAATCGATACCCGGCATGGAGAAGTACTACGCCGGGGCGACGGAGGAGGATCTCGCCGAGACGGTGCGCCAGGTCGAGGCGCTCGACCGCCGCATCGTGGCCCGCAAGGCCGACGTGCGCGACTACCCCGCTCTGAAGGCGGCGCTGGATGAGGGCGTGGCCGAGCTCGGGCACGTCGACATCGTCTCGGCCAATGCGGGTATCTTCGCGTTCGGCGAGCAGTCTCAGCTGGTGGAGGATGCCGAGTGGGAGATGGTGAACGACATCAACGCCAAGGGCGTGTGGCACACGGCCAAGGCGGTGATCCCGCACCTGATCGAGCAGGGGACGGGTGGGTCCATCATCCTCACCAGTTCGACGGCCGGTCTCAAGGGAACGCCGAATGTCGTGGCCTACACCGCCTCGAAGCACGCGGTGGTGGGCATCATGCGCACCCTGGCGCTGGAGCTGGCCCCGCACCGCATCCGGGTGAACACGGTGCACCCCACCTCGGTGAACACCGACATGATCCAGAACGAGGCCACCTACCGCCTCTTCATGCCCGACAACCCGCATCCCACGAAAGAGGAGGCGGCACCCATCTTCGTGGGCATCAACGCGCTGCCCATCCCGTGGGTGGAGCCCGTCGACATCTCGAACGCCGTGCTGTTCCTCGCCTCGGATGAGGCGCGCTACGTGACGGGCACCGAGCTCAAGGTCGACGCCGGCTACACGGTGAAGTAAGCGACGAGTCACGAAAGAGGATGCGGATGGGAACCGAGACCGGCACGGATGTCGGCGACACACGGCGCCGGATCGCTGCGCACCTCGTGGGCCGCGAGCGCGAGCTGGAACTCGCGCTCGCGGCGGTGGCCGCCGGGCGCGATCTCGTGCTGGAGGGCCCACCCGGTACCTCCAAGACCACGATGCTCAAGGCGATCACTGAGGAGTGGGGCATCCCGTTGCTCTTCGTGGAGGGCAACGCGGATCTCACCCCCGCGAAGCTCGTGGGGCACCACAACCCCGCGCGCGTGCTGCGGGAGGACTACAGCGCCGACAACTTCGTGGCCGGCCCCCTCGTCGAAGCGATGCGGCAGGGCGGCTTCCTCTACATCGAGGAGTTCAACCGTGCCCCCGAGGACACCCTCAACACCCTGCTCACCGCGATGGCCGACCGTGCCGTGGAGGTGCCGAGGGTGGGCCGCATCGAGGCGCTGCCGACATTCAGGGTGATCGCGTCGATGAATCCGTTCGACAACGTCGGCACGACGCGACTGTCGACCTCGGTCTCCGACCGACTGAACAGGATCGTGGTCGGGTATCAGGATGCCGAGGCCGAGCGGGGGATCGTGGCGTTGCGCACGGGTCTCCTCGGTGGCTTGGCGGAGCGGTTGATCCCGGACGCGGTGGCCGTCACCCGGGCGACCCGCGAGCATCCGGATGTGCGGCAGGGCTCGAGCGTGCGCGGCGCGATCGACTGCGCCCTCGTGGCGCACGAGCTGTTCGCGCTGCGGGAGCTCAGCGATCCGTCGGACGACGAGTATCGCGACACGGTCTACGACGCGATGCTCGTGGCGCTGTCGGGCCGCATCCATGTCGATGAGGCCGCGGAGACCACGCCCGAGCGGGTGCTGCGGGAGATCTGGGAGGACCGCTTCATCCTGGAGCCGGCTCGCGCCGATCCGGGATGAAGAGCGGTCGAGGCCGACTCGCCGATCACGCGCCGGAACCCCGATGCGAAGGGCGGGTCGCGCACGCCGCTGAAGCGCAAGCCGAAGCAGCTCGACGAAGATCCGACGGCGTTCGATGTGGCGGCCGGGGCCGGTGGACTGGTGTTGCGCCCGCAACCGGGGCGCGGGCGGCCGGGTGCCTCGAAGCCGACGGGGTCGGGCGCGGGGTTCACCGACGACCCGTCGGACGTGACCGTGCTCTCCGACGAGGATCTGCAGCTCGACCCCGTCGTGCGGGCGCGGGCGGCCGAGATCGCGGCGCGGCTGTCGGTACCGAAGCCCAAGGTCGATTCGGCGCGCGATCGGGGGGCCGGGCACTTCGCATCGGTGCCGTACCGCGGCGGGAGCGACGACATCGACCTCGATCGCACACTGGAGATGCTCGCCGAGCGTCCCGTTCCGGACGACGAGGACATCATCGTGCGCGAGCGGGTGCGCGCCCGACGTTCCGTGGTGCTGCTGGTGGATGTGTCGGGGTCGATGAAGGGGGAGCGGGTGCGCACGGCGGCGGCGACCGTGGGGGCGCTCGCCGCCGAGCTCGCTCAGGATCAGCTCGGGGTGATCGCCTTCTGGTCGGATGCGGCCGTGCTCCAGAAGCTGGGCGCCCCCGTGCGCCCGATGGAGCTGCTCGACGAGATGCTGCGCATCCCGGCACGGGGGCTCACGAACGTGGCGTTCCCGCTGCAGCTCGCCGCTCAGCAGCTCGCCGGCGTGCCACCACGCAACGCGCGCGTGGTGCTGCTCTCGGACTGCGTGCACAACGCCGGACCGGATCCGCGGCCGTTCGCGGGTCGCCTGCCGCGACTCGATGTGCTGCTGGACACGAGTGGGGAGAAGGATGTGGAGCTCGGGCGGGAACTGGCGCGCATCGGGCGGGGCGGGTTCCGGGCCATCCGCACGTTCCACGACATCGCGCCGGCGCTCGGCGCGCTCTTCCGTGACCGCTGAGCCCGCGGCTTGCCACACGTTGTGGCAAGCGGCGTGTGGGGCCGACACTTTGTGGCAAGTGGGTGTGCGGGCGCGGGCTGGCGTGCGGGTGTGGGGCGTCGGCTTGCCACAAGTTGTGGCAAGCGGCGTGTGGGGCCGACACTTTGTGGCAAGTGGATGTGCGGGCGCGGGCTGGCGCGCGGGTGTAGGCGTCGGGTTGCCACAAGTTGTGGCAAGTCGCGGGTGGGGCCGACACTTTGTGGCAAGTGGATTGTGGGCCGCGAAGTAGTTATGGCACCCGGTGTCAATAGGTGACTACAATGATGTGGATCGCTGGTGATCTGACGAGAGAAGAGGCACTTCGATGGCGAATGCATGGTTCGAGACGGTGGCCGAGGCCCAGCGCCGCGCGAAGAAGCGGTTGCCCAGCTCGGTCTACGGAGCCCTCGTGGCGGGCTCGGAGCGTGGAGCCACGATCGACGACAACCTCGCCGCGTTCACCGAGCTCGGGTTCGCCCCTCACGTCGCCGGTCACAAGGCCGAACGCGACCTGACGACGAGCGTGATGGGGCTCGACCTCTCGTTCCCCGTGATGATCTCGCCCACGGGCGTGCAGGCGGTGCATCCGGATGGCGAAGTCGCCGTGGCCCGCGCCGCCGCCAATCGCGGCATCCCGATGGGGCTCTCCTCCTTCGCCTCGAAGCCCGTCGAGGAGGTCACGGCCGCCAACCCGAACACGCTGTACCAGATGTACTGGACGGGCACCCGGGACGCGATGATCCAGCGAATGGACCGCGCCCGCAAGGCCGGCGCGAAGGGCCTCATCGCCACGCTCGACTGGTCGTTCTCGAATGGACGCGACTGGGGCAGCCCGTCGATTCCCGAGAAACTCGACCTCAAGACCATGGTGCAGTTCGCGCCGAACGTGCTGCCGCATCCGAAGTGGCTGTGGCAGTTCGCCCGCTCGCTCACGCTGCCCGACCTCACGGCCCCCAACCTGCAGCCTCCCGGAGGCGACGCTCCGACGTTCTTCGGCGCCTATTACGAGTGGATGCAGACTCCTCCGCCCTCGTGGGAGGACGTGGAGTGGCTGCGCACGGAATGGGGCGGGCCGTTCATGCTGAAGGGAGTGTCCCGGGTCGATGACGCGAAGCGCGCCGTCGACATCGGGGTCACCGCCATCTCCGTGTCGAATCACGGTGGCAACAACCTCGACACCACGCCGGCGACCATCCGGATGCTGCCCGCGGTGGCCGAGGCCGTCGGCGACCAGATCGAGGTCGTGCTCGACGGCGGTGTTCGGCGCGGCGGCGATGTGGCGAAGGCGCTCGCGCTGGGCGCACGCGCCGTGATGATCGGTCGCGCGTACCTGTGGGGCCTGGCCGCGAACGGGCAGGCAGGCGTGGAGAACGTGCTCGACATCCTTCGCGGCGGGCTCGACTCCGCGGTGCTCGGCACGGGACACGCCTCGGTGCACGAGCTGGGTCGCTCCGACCTGTCGATCCCGGCGGGCTTCGAGCGGGCGATCGGCACGGGCGACGAGGGCTCGGCGGCGACCGGGGGCACGGGGGCCGTGGCCGCGGATGCGCCGACCGCACCGCCGGCGAAGGCCGCACCCAAGACGGTGCGCCGCACGTCCACCACGAAGCCGCTCGCCAAGGCCGAGGCCGAGGCGAAATAGCGACGCGTGCTCTGCCTCGTCGACGACCCGGCCGAGTGCGTTCGGTCGGCGTTAGCCTGAACGGGTGAGCGCGCTGAGACTGGACGAGATCGCGTGGCCGTCCGTGCCCCCGCGCCCGCTCGTGCTCGTGCCGATCGGATCGACGGAACAGCACGGGCCGCATCTGCCCTTCGACACGGATGCGGCGATCGCAACCGCCGTAGCGCAAGGCGCGGCTGACGCCCTGGAACGAGCGGCGGTCGGTGCGGCATCCGTCGTCGTGACGCCCGCGCTGAACTTCGGGGCGAGCGGCGAGCACCAGGCGTTCGCCGGTACGGTGTCGATCGGGCACGAGGCGTTGCGGTTCGTGATCGTGGAACTGGTGCGGTCGCTGTCGACCTGGGCCGGCCGGATCGTGTTCGTGAACGCGCACGGCGGCAACGTGCCCACGCTCGCGTCGGCGGTGCCGCAGATGCTCGGTGAGGGGCACGATGTGGGCTGGCTGCCCTGTGCGGCGCCGGGCGCCGACGCGCACGCGGGCCGCACCGAGACGTCGCTCATGCTCTGGCTGCGGCCATCCGCCGTCGCGTCGCCGCTCCCGGAGGCGGGAGCCACCGCACCGATGGCCGAGCTCCTGCCGAAGCTCACCTCAGGGGGTGTCACCGCGGTGTCGCCGACGGGCGTGCTCGGCGACCCCACCGGTGCGACCGCGGAGGAGGGAGCCGCCCTCCTCGCGACGATGGTGGCGGATGCGACCTCCCGCGTGCTCGCCCACGCCCCCGATTCCCGCGGACAGCTGGCGGTGCCGCGCCCGTGATCCTCCCGCCCTCCGACTCGCGCGGCGAACCCGTGCACCCCGCCCCAGGCCGCTCGTCGGATGGGATCGCGGATGCGACGGCGCTTCGTGACGAGTCGCAGCCTCACGATGGTGCGCCCGCGCCCGGCGACGATGCCGCGGCGACGTCGGCGGCGGGTGCAGCCCAGCCTCACGATGGTGCGCCCGGGCCCGGGCCCGGTGACGATGCCGCGGCGACGTCAGCGGCGGGCGCAGCCCTGCCTCACGACGGAGGCTCCCGTGCGAGTGGCGCCGGGTCGGCGCAGCCGGAGCGAGCTGCGCCCGCGCCTCGCAGCGGGGATCGCGGGGCGAGTGGCGCCGGGTCGGGGCAGCGGGAGCGAGCTGCGCCCTCGGCTCGCAGCGGGGATCGCGGGGCGGATGGCGCCGGGTCGGCGCAGCCGGAGCGAGCTGCGCCCGCGCCTCGCAGTGGGGATCGCGGGGCGAGTGGTGCCTCTGCGGCGCCGGGCGAGCGAGACGGCCTGCCCATCGGGAGCGTGGTGCGGCTCAACCGTCGGGTGCGGGTGAAGGATGGCGGCCGAGCGCTCATCGGCGGCGCCCCGACGCGGGTGCTGTACCTCAAGCCCGCGGCCGCGGCCTTGTTCGAGGGGCGCACCCTGCGCATCCGGGACCGCCAGACCGCCGTGCTGGCCGATCGGCTCGTCGAGAGCGGGATCGCCGATCCCGTCGTGTCCTCCTTGCCCGCGGGTGACATCGGCCAGGTCACCTACGTGATCCCGGTGCGCGATCGACCCGCCGCACTCGAACGGCTGCTCGACAGCCTGGGCGCGGGGAGAGCGGTGATCGTGGTCGACGACTGCTCCGACGACGTGCCCGGCCAGCGGGCGATCGCCGAGCGGCACGGCGCCCGCTTCGTGGCCCTCCCTGAGAATCTCGGACCCGCCGGCGCCCGCAATGCGGGACTGCGCGCGGTGACGACGCCGTTCGTGGCGTTCGTGGACTCGGATGTGGTGGCGCATCCGGATGCCGTCGACACCCTTCTGCGCCACTTCGCCGACCCGAAGGTCGCCCTGGCCGCGCCTCGCGTGCTCGGGCTCCCCGGCGAGCAGGGGCTCAACTGGATCGGGCGGTACGAAGACGCGCGGTCGTCACTCGACCTCGGCGAGGAACCGGCGATCGTGCGGCAGCGGGCCCCCGTGTCGTGGGTGTCGAGCACATTCCTGCTCGCCCGGGTCGACCTGCTCGGCGACGGGTTCGCCGACGGGATGCGCGTGGGAGAAGACGTCGACCTCGTGTGGACTCTCGCCGATCGCGGCCTGCGCGTGCGCTACGAGCCCGCGGCGACCGTGTGGCACGAGCACCGCACCTCGGTGGGCTCCTGGCTGAAACGCAAGGCCTTCTACGGCACGGGCGCCCATCCGCTCGCCGAGCGGCATCCGCACGACATCGCCCCCGCCGTGCTCGCTCCGTGGAGCGCGGCGGCGGTGGCCGCCCTGCTCGCTCAGCGCCGCTGGTCGGTGCCGGTGGCGCTCGGCATCTGTGCCGTCACGGTGTGGCAGCTGGCGGGCAAGCTGAGGGCCAGCGAGCATCCGGTGCGCGTCGCGGCCGGCCTCACCGCGAACGGGCTCGCGGCCTCGCTCGTGCAGGCGATGGCGCTTCTGCTGCGGCACTGGTGGCCCGCGGTGGCGATCGGATGCCTCTTCTCCCCGCGGCTCCGTCGGGCCGTGCTGGTGGCGCATCTCGTCGACGTGGCCATCGAGCGGCGACGCACCAAGGCGCAGCTCGACCCGGTGCGGTTCGCGGTGGCGCGTCGGCTCGACGACCTCGCGTACGGCGCGGGGGTGTGGATGAGCGCCCTTCGCGGGCGGTCGTGGGGGGCATTGCTGCCCGACATCCGGCGCCGTCGCTGACGCGAGTCCGGGTGCCGGCGGGCTGACTACTCCTCCACAGCGTTCGACAGCCGGCTGGGTTCCACAGGCGCGGTCGAGCGAAATGCCCGCGACACGGGCGGGTGATATTCTGCGCCTCTGAGCAGAGAGGGCTCGGCCGCGGTGCGCAGAGTCGTCGCCCGCGAGCGCACCGATCGGGTGCGGCAAGCAGATCAAGGGGAGGGCGACCGTGGGTCGATCGAGTGGCAGGAGAGGGCGCCGGGTTCGCGCGTGCGTCGTCGCGCTCGCCGCCGCCGTCCTCCTGGTTCTCGGCACGGTCGGAACGAGCTCGCTCTCCGCGCTCCCGGCGAGCGCATCGGCCCAGCCGATCGGCGGCTCCGCCTCTGACGCGGAGCCAGGCAGCGCCGAGGCATCCGCGGTACTGCCGAGCGGTGTCATGCACTCGGGCAGCGCCACCTCCGACCCCATCGGGGGCGCAGCGGCGACCCCACTCCCCGCCGAAGTCGCTCCCGTCGTGGCCGAGCGGCCGGTCTCCGGATGGCTGCACACCGACGGCGCCACCATCGAGACGGCCGACGGATCGCCGTACGTGATCAAGGCCATCTCCTGGTTCGGGCTCGAGACAGGCAACTGCGCGCCGCACGGTCTCTGGTCGATCAGCCTCGACTCCGGCCTCGCGCAGATCGCGTCGATGGGGTTCAACACCATCCGCCTGCCGTACTCGAACGAGTGCCTCGCGCAGTCCGCGAGCTCGTCGATCAACGAAGCGGCCAACCCGACCCTCGCGGGGCTCTCGCCGCTGCAGCTGATGGACGCGGTCATCCAGGGGGCGAAGTCGTACGGGCTGAACGTCATCCTCGACCGGCACCGGCCCGATTCGGGTGCACAGTCGGAGCTCTGGTACACCGACCGCTACCCCGAGGCCACCTGGATCGCCGACTGGGTGATGCTCGCCGAGCGCTACGCGGCCGAGCCCGCCGTGATCGGGGTCGATCTGCACAACGAACCCCACGGCACCGCGTGCTGGGGGTGCGGCGATCCCTCGACCGACTGGCAGGCCGCGGCCGAGCGGGCGGGCGATGCCGTGCTGGCGGCGAATCCGAATCTGCTCATCGTGGTCGAGGGTGTCGAGAAGCAGTCCACGGGCAGCACCTGGTGGGGCGGCGGTCTTGCGGATGCGGGAGACGCTCCCGTGTCGCTCGACGTGGCCGATCGCGTCGTGTACTCGCCGCACGACTACCCGGCGTCGATCTACGCACAGACGTGGTTCTCGGCATCCGACTATCCCGCGAACCTGCGCGAGGTGTGGTCGTCGAACTGGGGCTACCTGGCGGAGCAGAACATCGCGCCCGTGCTGCTCGGCGAGTTCGGGTCGAAGGTGGAGACGGAATCCGACCGGGCCTGGTTCGAGAGCATCGTGTCGTACCTCTCCGACACCGGCATCAGCTTCGCGTACTGGTCGTTCAACCCGAACAGCGGCGACACGGGCGGCATCGTCAAAGACGACTGGGTCACGCCTCAGGCCGACAAGCTGGCGCTGCTCGCCCCGCTGATCGGCACGGGGTCGGCGGTGGAGCCGCACGCTCCGGCCGCGCCTGCGCCTGCGCCTGCGCCGACCACGGCGCCCGCCACGCCCGTGCCTGCTCCCCCCGTGTCGCCGTCACCGACGGCGGTGCCGTCACCGGGCGGCAGGATCGGCGGAGCGGCGGGGGAGGGCAATCCGGGGCCGGCCAAGCCCGCGGTGCCGACCCTCCCCGGGCCCTCGGCACCCTCTACGCCATCGGTGCCCGACGCCGGAGGGGCCGGGCAACTGGCCGCGGAATGGGACCTGCAGAGCGAGTGGCCGGCGGGCTACGTCGCCGAAGTGTCGATCTCGAACTCCGGAGGCGCGGCCGGATGGTCGATCTCGTGGCCCGATGCCAACGCCACCTCCATCGTGAACGCCTGGGGCATGGCCTGCGCCGTGAAAGACAAGACCGTCACCTGCACCGGCGCCGACTGGGGCCGCTACATCGCTCCGGGGCAGACCCTCACCGCGGGTGTGCAGGTGGCTGCGACCTCGGCGCCGAAGTCGCCCGCGTTCTCGCTCACCACCACGAACTGACGCGGCGGCTGCGCCGGGGCGCGCGATGGATGCTGCGGCCGTGCATCTCTCGCCGGTCGCGCCTGTGTGCGCTCGGCCTGGGCCACGGATTGCGCCCACCGGAGGCGCGCCGCTCGCTCGTTGGTGGTGCCCGTGGGGGCGGCGTGTTGATCGCTCATCGGGTGAGCCTGGTCGATCGTCGATCGTCGATCCTCGATCGCGCGGGGTGGGTGTGTTCCCGCGTCAGGAGAGGGCGCGCACGACGCGCATCACGACCCGGTGCTTGGCCAGGCGTGCGAGTGTGGTCTCGCCGCGGCAGAAGCGAACGAAGTAGCGGGCACCGGCGGGAGTACGCAGCAGCGCGTGAACGAGTCCGCGGCGGCGTTCGAAAGCCGCGAGGATGCGGTCGCCCACGACCTGCTCGGGCTCGAGCACAGCGCGCACCCGAGCCACGTAGGTGTCGAGCGCGGCGGATGCGGCGGTGCCGTGGGCGGTCGCGGCTCCGGCATCGGCCCCGGCCCCGGCCCCGGCATCGGCATCGGCATCGGCATCGGCATCGGCATCGGCGAGCGTCGTCGCGGCGGCGAGCGTGGTCGCAACTCCGATTCCCGCGCCAGTGCGGGTGGTCGCGGCGGCGGCCGCCTCGCCGGCCCACGCGCCGGAGCGGAGGGCGAACGAGATGCCCTCCCGCGTCCAGGGCTCGAGCAACCCGGCCGATTCGCCCGCAACGATCACCTGACCACGGCGGAGCGGAGAGGCGGTGGTGCGCCATTGGGTGAGATGTCCGGAGCTGTGGAGGGTGGCCGCATCCGTGAGCCCGAGGTGGCTGCGCCAGGCGGCGAGGTAGTCGCGGGTCTCGTCGGGCGAGCCCTTGCGCTGGATCACGCCGACCGTGAGCGAATCCCGCTTCGGGAAGACCCAGGCGTAGCTGCCGGCGGCGGCGCCCCAGTCGAGGAAGACGCGGTCGCGCCATCCGGAGTCGTCGGAGGGCATCGCCACCTCGTCTTCGAGTCCGAGGTCGATCCCGCCGAGGTCGACGCCGACGTACCGCCCGATGCGTCCGCCGGCACCATCGGCTCCGATCAGCACGCGGGCGGATGCGCTGCCACGGTCGGTGCGCACGGTCACGGTGGGGTGCGAGCCGGCAGCGCACCGTGGTTCTGCCGTTCCACCGAGCCCATCGGGTGCGGCGGCCGGCATCCGCTCGGTCTCTTCGATGCCGCGCACGGCGACGCCGTCGACGAAGTGCACGCCCGCCTCGACGGCGGCGTCGACGAGGGCTTGGTCGAACTCCTGGCGGCGAACCATCGCGAGGTAGGCGGCGGGGCGTCGGAGGGTGAAGGGTCGGCGGAAGCGGTCGGTGAACACCGTCTCCTGCACGGATGACTCGATCGTGGCGCGAGCGGCCTCCGGGATGAGCGCCAGCGATTCGCCGAGAAGCCCGCCGCCGCAGGTCTTGTAGCGGGGGAATCGCGCCCTGTCGAGCAGGAGCACGCGCGCGCCGCCGAGTGCGGCCGTGCGGGCGGCCGTGGAGCCGGCGGGGCCTGCGCCCACGACGATCACGTCCCAGAGATCGGAGTCGCCGGCCCAATCGGGTGAGGCACCGGGCGGGGCATCCGCATCGGGGGAGTCTGAACCGCGCGGCATGGCTCAAGGCTAGCCTTCGCGGCGGTGCTCCGCCGCTCGATCGCACGGGTTCGGATGCTATCGTCGCCGCCATGCCGAGGCTCGCCGACATCGCACCCGAGAGCATCCTTCTCGCCGGTGCGGGGCGGGCCATCCTGTTGCAGATCGCGAATCCGGCGATCGGCTACGGCGTCGCCCGCCACAGCGATTTCGCGCTCCGTCCGATGAAGCGTCTCAACGCCACTCTGAGCTACGTCTATGCGCTGGCGAACGGCTCCGATGACGACATCCGTGCCATGCGCAGGGCGGTGAACCGCGCGCACGCCCCGGTGAGCAACCCGCCCCGGGGTGCTGCGCCTTCGGCGCCCGTCCCCGATCTTCGCGCAGCCACCGTCACGGAAGGGATTGCCTCCGCACAGCCGGCGGCGGTGTCGGCTACCGCCGGACGTCAGGATGCGCACCACACCGATCCACGGTACGACGCGCGCGACCCCCAGCTGCAGCTCTGGGTCGCGGCCACGCTGTACGACACGGCGATCACGCTGTACGAGAAGACCTACGGCCCCCTCGCGCCGGATGCCGCGGAGCACGTCTACCGCGAGTACGCCGTTCTCGGAACCGCGCTTCAGATGCCACTCGAGCTCTGGCCCGAGACGCGCGCCGACTTCCGCGCCTACTGGGACCACGCCATCGCCGGCCTGCGGGTCGACGCCACGGTGCGGTCGGTTGCCGCGGCTCTTCTGAGGGCGCAGAATGCCCCGGTCGCCCTGCGGGCAGGCATGCCGCTCGCTCGCTTCGTAACCGTGGCGCTGCTGCCCGACGCGCTTCGCGGCGCCTTCGGTTTCACCTGGTCGAAGGCGCAGCAGCGCCGCTTCGACCGCTTGATGGCGGTCTCGACGCGCGTCTACCGCGTGCTGCCCCCACGCGTGCGGCGTTGGCCGAGCCGGCGCTACCTGGCGCGCATCCGCGTCACTTATGGCGCGGGCACCCCGTAGGTTCGGCCGAACGGTATGAGAAACCGGCCCCCC
Organism: Herbiconiux sp.; assembly: GCF_004297105.1. Taxonomy (GTDB): domain Bacteria; phylum Actinomycetota; class Actinomycetes; order Actinomycetales; family Microbacteriaceae; genus Herbiconiux. The sequence goes on along the minus strand of NZ_SCVE01000018.1, from coordinate 273,977 downwards.
ATCGACACTAGGGAGCTGGCGCCCCCTTTTCTCATACGGTTGGCATTCAGCCCCAGGCTCACGTGGTCGGGCGCGCCGAGGCTGAGGGCGTTCTAGCGCCGAACCGCAGAAGAAATCGGGCCCTCGTCGACACTTTGTGGATGAACCCGCGTTTTCTTCTGCGGTTCGGAAGCGGCCCCAGTGCCATGTCAGGTGGTGCGTCGGTGCTGCGGGTGGCCTGGCTGCCGATATGCACCAGAAAGCGGGCCCTCGTCGACACTCTGTGGGTGAACCCGCGTTTTCTTCTGCGGTCCGGAAGCGGGCGCCACCCGGTCAGCGCGGCGCGCGGCCGCTGCGGGCGTGCCAGCGGCCCTCGGCACGGTCGATCGCGATCGGATGGTCGAAGCAGGCGCTCACTGCAGCGGTCGTGAGTACCTCGGCGGCCGGGCCGCTCGCCGTGATGCGGCCGTCGGCCAGCAGCAGGGCGTGCGTCGTGGTGGTGGGCAGCTCCTCGAGGTGATGGGTGACGAGCACTGAGGCGAGTCCCGGATGAGCCGCCCGCACCTCGTCGAGGGTATCGAGCAGCTGCTCCCGCGCGGCGACATCGAGCCCCGTCGACGGCTCGTCGAGCAGCAGCAGTCTCGGGTCGGTCATCAGCGCCCGCGCGATGAGTGTGCGCCCACGCTCGCCCTGTGAGAGCGTGGTCCACGGCTCATCCGTCTTGCCCGAGAGCCCGAGCAGCGCGATGGTCGCCTGCGCCCGATCGCGCTCAGAACCGCTGGGGACCCACCGCGGCACCCGCTCGACAGTGCCGGTGAGCCCGGTGAGTACGACATCGAGGATGCTCAGGCCCGACGTGAGCGGATGCCGCGGGTTCACGTGCCCGATCGACCGCCGCAGCGCCTGCAGCTCCACCCGACCGAGCTGTTCGCCGAGCACCCACACTTCACCGCTCGTCGGATGCTGCACCGCCCCGCACAGGCTGAGGATCGTGCTCTTGCCCGCCCCGTTCGGCCCGATCAGCGCCCAGTGCTCATCGGGCCGGACCGAGAACGAGATGTCGTCGAGCAGCGCGCGCCCGCCGCGCACGAATCGCACGGAGCGGAGCTCGAGAACGGTGTCGTGCGGGGGAGCGGCGGTCGTCACCGCTCCATTCTCCGATACCGCACTCGATCTCCCGGTCACCCGTCGAGCTCCCGCGGCCCGGTGCACTTGCCGCGAAGTGTTGGTACCGCACGTGGGTTGCCACATCTTGTGGCAAGTCGATGTGTGGGATCGCGGGGCTGCGCGTGCCTTGCCGCTATCTGCGCGTGCACTTGCCGCTAAGTGTTGGTTCCGCGCGGGGGTTGCCACATCTTGTGGCAAGCCGGTGGTGGGTCGGCCCCGATTGTCGCCCGGGACGGAGAGCGCCCCGGCGGCCGGTCAGCGGCGCGACACCCCTCCTTCACCTCGTGGACGCCTCCCCTTCATGACGCGGCGCAAAGGTTCGTGGCATGAGTGCCCGCGTCGGTCTCGGACTGCTGATCTCCGCCCTGGTCGCGCTCGCCTCCTGGCTCGCGGTCGGCGCGGTCTCGGCCGCGCCACCGCGGAGCACGTCGACCGCCTCCGATTGGGGCGACGGAGCCGACTCGGCGGCGGCGGTCGTGCCCGCGCCGATCGTGGGGGAGGGCGCCGCCTCGACAGGTGCCGCGACCGGCCAGGTGGCCGGCGGCACGACCCTTGGAGCAGGAGCAGGCGCAGGCGCAGGCACCGGCACCGGCACCGGCACAGGCACCGGCACAGACTCAGACTCCGGATCCGCTCCCGCGACCTCGTCTCCTGCAACGGGTTCGGGCGCATCCACAACCCCCGCTTCCGACCGCTCCTGGACAGCCGCCACCACGGTCTCCGCCGACTGGGCGGCAACCACCGCCGCCACCACCGGCATCCCCGTGCGCGCCCTCATCGGCTACGCCGGCGCAGCGCTCGCCCTGCAATCCGAGCAACCCTCGTGCGGCCTCGGCTGGAACACCCTCGCCGCGCTCGGTGCCGTCGAATCCGGCCACGGCACACACGCGGGCTCCGCGATCGGCAGCGACGGCGCCACGACGCCCGCGATCATCGGCCCCGCCCTCGACGGCGGCGAGTACGACGCGATCTCCGACTCCGACGGCGGAGCCTTCGACGGCGACACCACGCACGACCGCGCGGTGGGACCGCTCCAGTTCATCCCGCAGACCTGGCAGCGCTGGGGCGCCGACGGCAACGGCGACGGCCGGGCCGACCCGCAGCAGATCGACGATGCGGCGCTGGCGGCGGCGCGCTACCTGTGCCACAGCGGCAGCGTGACGGATGCGGCCGGCTGGCGCGCGGCCGTGTTCTCCTACAACCACGTCGAGAGCTACGTCGACCTCGTCGCGGCCACCGCGAACGAGTACATGGCGCGGGCCGCGTCGGGTGCGGCGTCGAATGGCTGAGGCCGACGGACTCATCTCCTCCCGCTTCCGGCTCGGCGAACTGCTCGGCAGCGGCGGTTCGGCCTCGGTGTTCAAAGCGGTCGATCTCGACACCGGCGAGACGATCGCGCTGAAGATCCTGCACCCGCACTTCTCGCGCTCGGAACAGGCCCGCGAGGCCTTCTTCGCCGAGGCCCGCACGGCCGGTGACCTGAAGCATCCGAACATCGTCGAGGTGATCGGGATGGGCGTGCACGCGGGCGACAACGACCCGCAGGCTTGGATCGCCTTCGAGTTCGCACCCGGGGTCAGCCTCTCCGAACTGGTCGAGCACGAGGGCGAGTTGACGTTCGCCGAGACGCTCGCCGTGGCCGACGGTGTTCTGTCGGCTCTCGTTCACGCGCACGACACCGGCCTGGTGCATCGCGACATCTCTCCGGCCAACATCATGATCGCCCGCGACCCACGCGGCGTGCTGCGCGCCTCCGGGGTGCGTCTCGTCGACTTCGGACTCGCGGATGCCGCCGGCCGCGCCGCCCTGGGTTCCGACGTGCTCCGTTCCACGACCCCCCGCGCGGCCACGACCCCCCGCGCGGCCACGACCCCCCGCGCGGCCACGACCCCCCGCGCGGCCACCACCCCCCGCGCGGCTGCCAGCCCCGGCGCGGCCGCCACCCCCGGCGCGGCCGCCACACCCCGCGCGGCTGCCACCCCCGGCGCGGCGACCTTCCCCGATGCGGCGCCCACGACCGAAGCCGTGCCCGCCCTGGAGGGCCTCGCCATCGCCGGTCCCCCCGCTCCGGGTGCCACCGCCGCCACCACCACCACCACCACCTCCAGCGACGCTCCCGCCGCCGCCCCAGCCCCCGCCGATGCCGCGCCGGCCCCTCCCGACACCGCGCTCGGCGTGCTCGGCAACGTGAGCTATCTCTCGCCCGAGCAGGCACGCGGTGAGCCGGTCGATGAGCGCGGCGACCTGTACCAGCTCGGCGCGGTGCTCTACTTCGCGCTCGTGGGCCACGCGCCGTTCGTCCGTGACTCCCGTCGCGCGGTCATGCTCGCCCACCTCAACTCGCCGCCACCCGTGCCGTCGGTCGAACGGCCGGGAACGCCCCGCTCCCTCGACCGCCTGGTGGTGCGGGCGATGCTGAAAGACCCCGCATCCCGCTTCCCCGACGCCGCCGCGATGCAGGTGGCCGTGCGCGCCGCGGCCCAGCACCTGCGCGCGATCGATGGCCCGGCCCCGGATGCTTCGCACGACGCCACCCGGGTGATGGCGGGTGCCGGCGCAGCGGCCCTGGCGTCGGCGGCCCGACTGACGGCGGACGATGTACCCGCGTCTGGCGATGACACCGCCACCGCGGTACTCCCGCGTGCCCGTGCCCGCTCCGGGGGCTCGGCGGCATCCACGGTCCAGGCGTCCCCGAATCGGCCCACGGCCGCCTACCCGTCGGGCACACGCACCGGCGCGCCCAGTACCGCACCGGCCACCGCCGGAGCCGGTCGCGGCAGCGGAGGCGGTCCCGGCGCCGGCACCGGCGCCGGCACGGCTCCAACGCCCCGCGGATCAGCCGCGCTCTGGGTCTTCGTCGCCCTCGCCGCCGCCATCGTGGTGGTGGCCTGGGCCCTCGCCGCGGGCAATGCCGGCTCCGCGACGTTCGGTGCGGGCCCCGAGACACCCGCTCCCGAGCCGACCGTCTCCGTCACCCCCACGACCACCCCGGTGGTGCAGAGCGTCGCCGCCCCGATGATCGCCGTGCCCCCTCTCACCGCACTCTCGCTCTCCGCGGCCCGCGACGCCTTGACCGCAGCCGGCCTGACCGTGGGGACCGTCACGCCGCAGAACTCCACCCAGTCGGCCGACACGGTTCTGAGCCACAACCCGGCGGGCGGCAGCCAGGCCGCGGTCGGCAGCACGGTCGACCTGGTGGTCGCATCCGGTTCCAACGTCGTGCCGCGCACCGGCGGTGCCGCGCAGTCCGACGCGCTCTCGAGCCTGCGCAGCTCCGGCTTCGAGGTGATCATCACCACCCGCGGCGACGATGCGCCGCAAGGCACTGTGCTCGGCACCGTTCCCGTCGAAGGGACCGAGGCGAGGCTCGGCTCGACGGTGACTCTGCTGGTGGCCGTGCCGCGCTCGGCCGCGCCCCTGCCGACGCCGACCCCCACCCCCACCTCGACACCCACTCCCACCGGCACACCCGCCCCCGACCCCGACGATCCCGGTGCCCCCGCGAACGGGGGGTGACCGACGATGCTCCCGCCGCTCTCTCCATTCCCCCGAAACGGCCCCTTCACTCCACGGCTTCCCTTCGTTCACCTCCGGCCCCGAGCATCAGCGGCATGGTTGGTTGCTCGTGACGGATAAGGACGTCTTCCAGACGATCGAGGACGTCTTACTCGAGAACGAGCGCACGGATGTGATCGCTCCTCTCGAGGGTGCGACCGACCGCGAAGGCACCGCCGGTGCTGGTGGAGCCGGAGGCGAGGGCGGCGCGCCGCGCAACGACGCCGCGGACTCGGCTCCGCGGCCCAGGTCGTTGGTGTCGCGCCGCTCGACGTCCGACACGGTCTTCCAGACGGTTGCGTACACCGCCGGTGCCACCACGGTCGGCATCATGCTCCTCGTGGGCCTCTTCCTCACCCTCCGGGCGGGCTCGGCGCTGCAGGTGGCCGGTCCGTCGTTCCTCTGGACGCAGGAGTGGTCGCCCGAGACCCAGAACTTCGGCATCGCCGCCGTGCTCTTCGGCACGGTGACGGTGGCCCTCGTCGCGCTCTGCACCGGCTTCCCGCTCGCGTTCGGCACCGCCCTCCTGCTCTCCGAGGTGGTGCGCGGCACGCTCCGTTCCTTCATGATCTCGCTCGTCGACCTGATGGCCGCCGTGCCGAGCATCGTGTTCGGTCTCTGGGGTGTGTTCTTCCTGCAGGACGCCATGATCCCGGTGGCCCGCTGGATCTCGCACTACTTCAGCTTCATCCCGATCTTCGCCGTCACGGGCGAGAACGGCGAGACGCTCACCGAGGCGAGCGCCTTCACCTCCTCGGCCTTCATCGCCGGAATCGTGGTGGGCCTCATGGTGGTGCCGACCCAGGCCTCGGTCATGCGCGAGGCCTTCTCTCAGGCGCCGATCGGCGAGCGCGAAGGCGCCTTCGCGCTCGGCGGCACCCGCTGGGGCATGATCCGCGCTGTCGTGCTCCCGTTCGGCCGCGGCGGCATCATCGGAGGCACCATGCTCGGCCTCGGCCGCGCCCTCGGCGAGACCATCGCGGTGTACATGATCATCTCCCCGGTGTTCACCATCAACTGGCAGGTGCTGAAGACCGGCACCAACTCGATCTCCGCGCTCATCGCCCTGCGCTACGGCGAGGCCAGCGAGTTCGGCCTCTCGGCCCTGATGGCGGCGGGCCTCGTGCTCTTCATCATCACGCTCATCGTGAACTTCACCGCCTCGACCATCGTGGCCCGATCGCGCTCCGGCGCAGAGAGCCAGTGATCGGATGACGACCACCTACGAGCATCCGGCTGGCGACGGCCTCCTCGACGACACGATGACCGAGGAGCTCGACGCCCTCGAGTTCGACGACTCAGAGACCGACTCCGACTCCGACTCCGACCACGGCGGGGCAGCGCCGACCGTCATCCCCTCGAGCGAGGGCATCGAGATCGGCCCGCGTCGCGGCCTGCACGCCGTCACCATCGACGAGAAGTTCAACATCATCGGAGCGCTCGCCGGCGGCATGGCGTTCTCCACCCTGCTCTTCGGCTGGATCGCCCCGCTCACGGGCGCGATCGGGTGGTTCATCATCGCCTACGTCGCCTTCATCGGCATCTACCTGCTGCTGGTGGCGGTGCGCGCCGACCGCCAGGAGGTGAAGGACAAGCTCGCCACCGTGCTCATGGTGAGCGCCGGCACCATCCTGGTCGGCGCCCTCGTGTTCATCGCGATCTACACGCTCGCCCGTGGCCGTGACGCCGTGCTGCACCTCAACTTCTTCACCGAGACGATGAAGACCACGGGCCCGCTCGACCCGCTCACCTCGGGCGGCATCCTGCACGCGGTGGTGGGCACGCTCATCCAGATCTCCATCGCCCTCGCCATCACCATCCCGCTCGGCGTCACCACCGCCGTGTTCCTCAACGAGGTGGGCGGAAAGTTCGCCCGCTTCGTGCGCACCATCTCCGACGCCATGACCGCCCTGCCGTCGATCGTGGCCGGCCTGTTCATCTACGCGGCCGTCATCCAGCTCGTGACGCACGAGAGGTCGGGCTTCGCGGCATCCCTCGCCATCACGGTCATGATGCTGCCCATCGTCATCCGGGCCTCGGATGTCGTGCTGCGCCTCGTTCCGGGAAACCTCCGGGAGGCCTCCTACGCGCTCGGCACCACGCGCTGGCGCACGGTGTGGCACGTGGTGCTGCCGACCGCGCGCTCCGGCCTCGTCACCGCCGTCATCCTCGGCACCGCGCGCGGCATCGGCGAGACCTCGCCCGTGCTGCTCACCTCGGGCGTGACCGCCGTGATGAACGTCAACCCGTTCTCGGGGCCGATGATCTCGCTCCCGCTGCAGGTGTTCGACTTCGTGCGCTCGCCCGAGCCGAACATGGTGGCCCGGGGGTTCGGCACGGCGGCCGTGCTCATCCTGCTGGTGCTCACCCTCTTCATCGTGGCGCGCATGATCGGCGGCAAGGGCCCCGGCCAGCTCTCCGACCGGCAGCGCCGCAACGCGCGGGCCGAGTCGATGCGCGACCTGCACCGCATCACGATCCTCGAAGACCGGGTCGCCCGCGGCGATTACCCCTCTCGCCCGAGCGCATCCGCATCCGCACCCGCACCCACCCCCGCCCCTGCCACGACACCCGAGGAATGACCCGCGTGACCCCGACCCTCCGCATCGCCCGCACGTCCGCCGCCGTCCTGGCGTTCGTGCTCCTCGTGCTCGGCGCCTTCGCCGGTACCGCCGTGCCCGCTCAGGCCGACAGCTACGAGCCCATCACGGGCGCGGGCTCCACCTGGTCGCAGAACGCGATCGACCAGTGGCGCAAGACCGTGCAGGACAACTACTCGATGAGCGTCAACTACAACGGACTCGGCTCCTCGGCCGGGCGACGGGAGTTCATCAACCAGACCGTCGACTTCGCGGTCAGCGAGATCCCGTTCCAGACGAACCCGGAAGACGGATCGCCGCCCGAGGTGCCCACGTCGGGCTACGCCTACATGCCGATCGTGGCCGGTGGCACCGCGTTCATGTACAACGTGAAGATCAACGGCAAGCAGGTCACCAATCTCCGCCTGAGCGGCGAGGTGATCACCAAGATCTTCACCAACGTGATCACCAACTGGAACGACCCGGCCATCCAGGCCGACAATCCCGGCCTCACGATGCCCGACAAGCCGATCGTGCCGGTCGTGCGATCCGACGGATCGGGTTCGACCGCGCAGTTCACGCTCTGGATGTCGAAGCAGTACCCGAGCCTGTGGAGCGCCTACCAGCCGAGCGGACTCATGACCTCGCAATACGTCGTGAAGGGCTCGATGAAGGCCCAGAACGGCTCCCTCGGTGTGGCGGGCTACGTCTCGCAGAGCTACGGCGAGGGCGCCATCACCTACGTCGAGTACTCCTATGCGCTCAACTCCGGGTTCCCGGTGGCCAAGGTGCTCAACAACGCCGGGTACTACATCGAGCCGACCGAGTCGTCGGTGGCCGTGGCGCTGACGCAGGCGCAGATCGACACGGATCCGAGCCCCGACCGGTACCTCACGCAGATCCTCGACAACGTCTACAACTCGAGCGACCCGCGCACGTACCCCTTGTCGAGCTACTCGTACATGATCATCCCCACCACGACCAACAAGGTCTTCACCGAGAAGAAGGGCGCCACCCTCGGCACCTTCGCGCGGTACATGCTCTGCGAAGGGCAGAGCGTCGCGGGTGCCCTGGGCTACTCGGCGCTGCCGCTCAACCTCGTGGAGGCGGGATCCGAACAGATCTCGAAGATCCCGGGCGCGGGGGGCACGGGCATCGACGTCAGCACCTGCAAGAACCCGAACATCGGCGCCGACGGCTCGAGCGTGCTCGCCGCCAATGCCCCCCAGCCCGAGGCATGCGACCAGAAGGGTCCCACCCAGTGCGCGAAGGGCACCGCGGGTGCGGCCGCCACGCCGACCGAGACCGCGAACGCTCCGGATGCGGCCACGGCGGCTGCGGCGGGTGCCGCGGCGGCGGCCGGCACCGCAGCGGGGGCTGCGACATCCGGAGCCGCAGCCGTCTACGACGAGAACGGGGCCCTCGTGAGCGGGGGGAGCTCGGTCGGCGGTGCCGCGGTGTCCAGTCCCTTCTCCCTGCCGGATTCCGGTCTCGGCCCGGAGCAGGTGCTCATGATCGCCGCGGGCGTCCTGCTGATCGTCGTCATCGTCGTGCCCCCCTTGGCCTCCCGCCGCATCAAGCGCGCGGGCCGCGATTCCTGACGCCTCCGCACCGCTGACCCCCGCTCGCGGGGCATCCGGGCGCATCTGACCACAGGGCGAAACCTCGGAGGGAAGTCTCCTTCCCACGCTGTTCATCCCACCGACACCCTGCGCCCATACTTTGGCGCCGTTACCACGAATCCCCTGGGTTCAGCTTGGAGTCACCCGTGTCCCGTTCCGCCCGCCACCGCCGGTCACCCCGGCGTCCCTGGTTGGCCTCCGTCGTCGCCGGAGTCGTCACCGGCGTGCTCGTCGGAGGGCTGAGCGTCGTCAGCGGCATCTCGTTCGGCACGCCCGCGCAGGCGGACACCTCCTCCGTCGTGACGGTCGCGGCGAACCTGCAGGACAAGGACATCGACAACGCCCCCATGCCCGACCTCGCGGTGACCGTATCGAAGACGCGCGACCTCCAGGCCGAGGGCGTGCAGATCAGCTGGACCGGCGGCATCAAGTCCGAAGCCCCCTCCGGGGGTACGGCGGGCTCGAACTTCCTCCAGATCATGCAGTGCTGGGGAACGGATGCCGACGGCGGCCCCGACCGCACCACCTGCCAGTACGGCGGCTTCGTGTCACAGGGCTCTCAGCGCGACGCGCTCGTGAGCTACCGCAACCCGATCCCCGAGCAGGACGCTCCGTACACGATCCCCGGTACCTCGACCAACAGCCCCACCTACACGGGCATCCCGTTCCACGGCGCCGACGGCGGCTCGGTGGAGAAGGTCGTTCTCAACGACATCACCGGTCAGAACGTCTACGCCGACGCGAAGAAGGACGCCAGCGAGAAGATCGACCTCAACAACAACCAGTACTTCACCCAGTTCACGACCAACGAGATCAACTGGGCCGGTTCGGGCGCCGATGGCACGGGCGCGGTCAAGTTCGAGATGCAGACCGTCGTGCAGTCGCCCGGTCTCGGCTGCGGATCCAGCAAGAAGGACGCCAAGGGGGAGACACCGCACCTGGCGTGCTGGCTCGTGGTGGTGCCCCGCGGCACGAACGATGCCAACGAGACGTCGATCCGCAACTCCGGTCTCTTCTGGGACAGCTGGAAGCACCGCATCGCCATCAAGCTCGACTTCCTCCCCGCCGACTCCCGCTGCAAGATCGGCGGCACGGAGCGCCAGCTGGCCGGCAGCGAGCTGCCCTCGGTGGCCATCGCCTCCTGGCAGCCCACCCTCTGCAGCGCCAAGGGCGGATCGGCCTACACCGCGATCGTCTCGGCCGAGTCGGATGCCCTCCAGGCGGCCAACAGCGGCACCGCCACGAAACCGATGGCTCTGACATCGCGCGCCCTGAGCACACCCGACACCACCGATTCGCTCACGTACGCGCCGATCGCCTTGACGGGCGTCTCGATCGGCTTCTCGATCGACCGCGAGGTGAACCAGTTCGCGAACATCCCGGCCGACATCAAAGACGAGGTCACGGGGCGGCAGCGGCTGCCGTACGAGTCGATGAATCTCACGCCGAGGCTCCTCGCCAAGCTGCTGACGTACTCCTACACCGACTCGGTTCCCGGCTCGGCCAAGGACAAGGCGCATCTGGGGAACAATCCCCGGAGCATCACCTTCGACCCCGACTTCCTCGCGGTGAACCAGGACAGCGACTGGCAGTACCAGTCGATCGCCTCACCCGCACTCGCCGACCTCATCGTGCCGCAGGGACGCTCGGACAGCGCCCGGGCCGTGTGGGACTACATCCTCGCCGACGCCGACGCCGTCGCCTTCCTCAATGGCGCGGATGACGGCTACGGCATGAAGGTGAACCCGTGGAGCTCGCCGAATGCAGACGTCTTCCACACCCAGGGCACGGGCGACACCATGATCACCTACCCCCGCGACAACTTCCCCAAGGGCGACCCCACCGAGCAGGCGACCGACTCCACCGGCAAGGGGCCGGTGAACGTGGTCACCTGGCGCCCCTACACGAACGACTTCGCCACGAGCGCACGGCTCATCCTCCGGGGCAACGGTCAGATCCTCGGCGACTGGGACGCGGTCTCGGTTCCGCCGAAGTACAAGAAGGCCGACCGCAACCTCCCCGGGTTCCAGCGCGTCATGGGCATCACCGACACCGGCTCGGCGGCCAAGTACCAGGTCTTTCAGGCGAAGCTGCTGAATCCGGCGGGCAAGTTCGTGGGGCCGGATGACGACTCGCTCGCCGCCGCGGCCGCCGCGATGACGGCCGACCCCGCGCAGCCCCAGGTGTACCGCTTCGACCCCACGTCGTCGGCGGCCAAGGGCGCTCCGGATGCCTATCCGCTCGCCATGGCCGTATACGTCGCCGCCAATCCGGCCATGACGGATGCCACGGTGCGCGCCGACTACGCGAACTTCATCAACTACGCCGCCACCTCCGGTCAGGAGCAGGGCACCGCGATCGGCACCCTGCCGGCCGGGTACGCCCCGATCCCGTCCGGCTGGCAGACCCAGGCCATCGCGGCGGCCGCGAAGATCGCCGCCGGCCCGGTGAAGGCTCCGACAGCCACCTCGGCCCCGGCCGCAGCCCCCGCGGCCGCCGCACCCGCGGCTGCGGCGGCGCCCGCTGCAGCGGCAGCGGTGCCGGCCGCGGCGGCCCCGGCATCGGACCCGTCGGCCACGGGTACCGCATCCGGCTCCCTGCTCGGCAGTCCCACGAAGGCCGACGCCGACATCGGAGCGCTCTCGGCGGCCGTTCCTCTGGCGATCGTCGCCGGGTTGCTGGCCGCCCTCGCCGTGCCCATCATCACCCGCATCAGGAGACGTGTCTGATGCCCCTCATTCTTGGACCCGATTCCCGCGCTCACAGCGGTCGCTGGGATCCCAAGTCGAAGCTGCCGCGCCGCGGACGCTCGGTCACCCTTCCCGAAAGGAACAACTCGAAGTGAAGATGAAGAAAGTGGTCGCAATCGGCGCCGCCGTCGGCGTCGCTCTGGCGGGCCTCGGCCTCGCTCTTCCCGCGAACGCGGAGCCCGTCTCCAACGGCTACGTGCTCGTCGGCTCCGACACCCTCCAGGACTCCACCAACGCGCTGATCAACGGCACCCGCGCCGGTGGCTCGTCCATCCGCATCACCTCGGGCGGCAACACGATCGGTGGCTTCGACGCCTTCGGCACCGCCGCCATCCAGACCAAGCAGGGCGGCCCGTTCTTCGGCCGTCCGTCCGGCTCCGGCGCCGGTGTGACCGCTCTCCGCGCGTCGATCACCGGTGCCAACTACTCCGGCAACGCCGGCGTTCCGGCCAAGGCCATCACCGGCCAGGTCGACATCGCCCGCTCGTCGAGCGGCGCCGGCAGCAACGCCAACGCCAACGGCCTGCTGGCCTACGTGCCCTACGCCCGTGACGCCGTGGCCTACGCCTACAACGGCACCAACTCCGACCTCGCTTCGCTGACCACCGCTCAGCTCAAGCAGATCTACGAGTCGAACACGCCCGTCGTGATCGGCACCACCACCGTGAAGCCCCGCATCCCGCAGAGCACCTCCGGTACCCGGAGCTTCTTCCTGAGCGCGATCGGTGTCACCACCCTCGGTTCGACCGTCAACGACGTGAACAACCTCACCCCGGAGAACGACGCGTCGATCCTCGCGGCCGACGAGATCATCCCGTTCTCGGCCGCCAGCTGGATCGCCCAGACGAACGGCGTCACCGGCGTCAGCACCATCGCCGCCGGCAGCAACGTGAAGCTCGGGTCGCCGAACGGCGTCGCTCCCTTCACCGGAACGGGCACCGCTCTCGCGGCGAACGCCTCGTTCTACAACGCCGCTCCGTTCGGCCGCGACACCTACCTCGTCGTGGAGTACGCCCGCATCAACCCCAGCGATGCCAAGTACGACGCCAACCTCGCAGCACTGCTGAACCCGGACAACGCACTCAGCCTCACCAACACCGGAACCTTCAGCAGCACCGCCGGAGCAGCCAAGCGCAAGTTCGGCTTCCTCGCCCCCTCGAGCACCACCCTCATCCGCGCGTTCGCCACCCTCTAGCAGAAAAGGCATCCTCACCATGTTCCGCACGAAAACCATCCGCGTCGCGGCCGTCGGCGTTCTCGCCGCCGCCCTCGTCGCGGGCAGCGCGCTCAGCGCTCAGGCCGCCGGCGAGCCCGTCGCGACCGTCGGCTCCAAGGGCCCGGTGTACATCGCCGACGCCAACAACGGAGACATCTACGCCCCCGGCACCTCGCTGCCGTTCGAGCAGGCCGTCATCGGCCGCCCGAACGACACCGACGTCGAGGCGAAGTTCCCCGGCTCCTCCGACGCCACCTCGGTGCGTACCTTCATCTCCAACCGCGGCGACGAGCTCGACCAGACCAAGTGGATCGCGTTCGGTCTGAGCGACTTCGTCGAGGGCAGCAAGGATGTCTGGCTTCCCCAGCTCCAGCTCAGCGCACAGACCGGTGGCGCGCAGGCCACCGTTCGTGCCGGTGGTAACTTCAGCGTCGGCTTCGCCTTCATGAAGAACAACCAGCTCACCGTGGCCGACGGCGGCGTGTACTACACGTACATCACCGTGGCGCCCGGCGGCGCGTGGACGTTCGCGACCCCCACGGCGACGACCCCCGAGGAGCCCTCGGCGAACTCGTTCGACGTGAACCTGAACGCCACCACGATGTCGGCTCCCGACGGCGCCCTCAGCCTGTCGGCTCCGTCGGTCACCACCGCGGCCATCGGCAACCCCGCCATGGTCAACGGTCTCTCGACCTCGACCGGTACTCTCGGCGAGTTCACCGTCACCGATGAGCGCTACACCTCGCACCCGGGCTGGACTCTGACCACCACGGTCACGCAGTTCACCAACGCGGCCGACAACACCAAGGTCATCGCGGCCTCGCAGCTCGGCGTCGCGCCGAAGCTCGTGGGCACGAACGCCAACGTGACCGTCTCGGCCGCCCAGGTGGCCGGCTCGGCCTCGTACCCGTCGCTGTTCGCCCAGTCGAACTCGACGGCCGCATCCGGTGCCGTGAAGCTCAACGCCGACCTGCAGTTCGTCTCCCCGTCGAACATGCCGGCCGGTACCTACACCTCGAAGCTCACGCTCACGCTGGCCTCGAAGTAACCACCGGGAGGGGGCCGCGAGAGATCGCGGCCCCCTTTCCGTTCGCACACGGCACCCACCGGCAGGGTGCCGTTCACCCCTCCTTCATCATCCCGCCGCCGCTGCGCCAACTCCTCTTGGATTAATCAACTGTGCTTCTCATCCCCGCTCTGAATCGCGCTGTGCGCCGCCCTCTCGCCGCGGCCCTCGCCACGCTGGCACTCGCCGGCGTCCTCGTGGCGCTGCCTGTCGCATCCGCTCACGCCGACGACACCGACGGCATCTCCGGAGCGCCCTCCAGCGAGACCGCGAGCGACGGCCGCACGCGGTTCAGCTACTCGGTCGAGCCGGGCCAGCAGGTCACCGACAACTACGTCGTGCAGAACACCGGCACCACCGCGCGAACCCTCAAGGTGTTCGCCACGGATGCCTACAACACAGAGGACGGCTCCTACGGCCTCCTCGACACCGATTCGGTGCCCACCGACGGCGGCAGCTGGGTGACCTTCGACGGGGGAGCGACGTCGCTCGAGATCCCGCTCGACCCGGGCGCCTCGCAGGTCGTCCCCTTCACGGTCACCGTGCCGGCGGATGCGGCACCCGGCGACCACGCGTCGGGCATGGTGATCTCGTCGACGTCCACCGACGGTCAGATCCTCGTCGACCGGCGCGTGGCCACCCGGCTGTACATCCGCGTTCCCGGCGATCTCGAGCCGGCTCTCACGATCTCGAGCATCGCCGCCGACTACCAGGGCGAGTTCAACCCGTTCACGGGCCAGACGAACATCACCTTCACCGTGCAGAACTCCGGCAACGTGGCGCTCGGAGCCACCATGGTGGCCGGGGTCAACACCTACTTCGGAATCGGTGCGGGCGAGCAGACGCGGCAAGACCTCGCGGAGATGCTGCCCGGTGCGACCCGCACGATCACCATGACCGTCTCGGGCATCCCGCAGCTGGGCTACCTCAACCCCTACGTCTCCCTGCAGCCGACCGTCGACCCGGATGCGCTCGATCCCGGCCCGCTCACCCAGGTGAATCGCGACACCATCACCTTCGCCGTGCCGTGGCTCCTGCTCGTTCTGATCGTTCTCGGCCTGGGCGTCTGGGGCTTCCTGGTGCTGCGCCGTCGTCGTGACGAGAAGACCGCGCGCGACTGGATCGCGTACACCGAGGCCGAGGCGCGTCGTAAGGCGCGCGAGGAGGCCCCGGTGGCGGTCGGCACGGGCGCGGGCACGGCACCCGGCTCGAACGAGACCCGATGATGACGGCCCGGTCCGCCGGTCCTCAGCGCCGCGCGCGACGGCATCCTCTTCGCGAGGCGACCCTGATCGGAGTCGCGGTGGTGGGGTTCCTCGCCGTGCTGTCGGGCGGTGGCACGGCCCAGGCCGTCGATGGCGGCGACAACGACTACAACATCACCGTGCAGGTGGCACCCGGACAGACGGCGGGTGGGAGCGGCTCGTCGTCCGCCGGTGCGCCGGCGGGTGCGAGCCGTGCGACCACCACACAGACGCAGACCACGGTCGACGCCTCGACCGTGGTGACGGGGTCGATCACGCCGCCCGCGCCGGCGGCCGACGAGTTCAGCATCGGCGGCATCCTCTACGTCAGCGGGCTCACGACCGCGTATTCGCCGTCGATCGATCCGCTCGCGGGCGATCTGGCCGTCCAGTACACCGTGCGCAACGTCTCCGGCGAGACGATCGACAGCACCTCGCGGTTCTGGGTGACCAATGCCTTCGGCGCCGAGTTGAGCGCCGTCGACCCGGTGGAGGTCACGGCCTTGAAGCCCGGCGAGTCGCGGGTGGTCTCGGCGACCCTCACGGGCGTCGGCCAGTGGACGTTCGCCACCGCGCACATGACCCTCACGCCGCCCACGACCGTGGCGGGGGAGGAACTGCAGCCGCTCACCCGCGACGCCTTCGTGGTGCTGCCGCCGTGGTTCCTGCTGGCACTGCTCGCGATCGGCGGCGTGGCGTACGCGGTGGTGCGGATCGTGCGCGCAGGCTCGGTGTCCGGGCTCGCCGTCGAGCCGGCCGCGGGGTCGACCGCGTGACCGCTCCTCCGCTCCAGGGGCCACCCCCGCCCCCGGCCTCGCCGCCCATGAAGCCCCCGCGGATGCCGCGCCGCATGCCGCGGTCGATGCAACCGCTCGAGCCGATGAGTCCCACGCAGGTGCTCTCGAGAACCCTGCTCACGATCGTGGCCGCGCTGCTGCTCGCCTTCGTCCTGAATCTCATGCTGCTCAGCCACCTGCAGCACGTCGTGGCGCAGCAGCAGCTCACCGACACGTTCCGGGCGCAGCTCGCCGCCGGCACCGCGCCGGTGAGCGAGGGCGACTTCGACGACAAGCTGCTGGTCGACGGCGCCCCCGTCGCCATCATCTCCATCCCCTCGATCGGGGTGTACGAGACGGTGGTCGAGGGCACCTCCTCCGCCGAGACCAAGTCGGGACCGGGCCATCGTCGAGACACCGTCCTGCCCGGTCAGCAGGGGATGAGCGTCGTGATGGGCCGAGCCGCCTCCTACGGCGGGCCGTTCAGCCGCATCCAGGAGCTCACGCCCGGCACGCCGTTCACGGTGCTCACGGGTCAGGGAATCCAGGAGTTCGAGGTGATCGGCGTGCGCTACGCCGGCGACCCCGGGCCGCCGAACCCCACGGGCAGCGAGAGCCGCCTCATCCTGCAGACCGCGCGTGGACCGGCCTACATCCCGAGCGGCACCGCCTGGGTCGACGCCGAACTGACCTCCCCGGTCGAGCCGGCCGGCAAACGTCAGACCGTCTTCAGCACGATGTCGCCGGAGTACCTCCCGATGGCCACCGACACCACCACCGTCTGGGCTCTCGTGTTCGCGCTGCAGTTCTTCATCGTGGCCGAGATCGCCGCGGTGTGGGCCTACCGCCGCATCGGTGCCCAGAAGATGTGGGTGGTGTTCGTGCCCGTGATGTTCCTCGCCGGGCTGCTCGTGGCCGACCAGATCACCCGACTCCTGCCCAACTTGCTGTGACATCCGCAGAACGGAACCCGATGACCGACGTGACACCCGACGACGCGACCGCTCCGGATGCGGCGAACACCGAGCTCCCCGCGGCTCCTTCGCCCGGCACGACGCTCGACCACGTTCCCGCCTCCGACCCCGAGCCGGTCGAGCCCGCCGCGGAGGCCCATTACGTGCCGTCCGACATCACCGTGATGATGCCGCCCCTCAGCCGCCGGGAGCAGCGCCGCATCATGAAGGGCCGCCCGACGGTCACCCGCGATGGCTGGCAGGGCGCGCATCCGATCGCCGCTCAGCAGCCGCCTCGTGCGACGCACCCCGACTCCGGCATGCCGCTCACCGCTCCGTTCGTGCCGCCCGTGCCGCGCGGGCCGGTCACGGTCCAGCAGCAGGTGAACGGAGCCGACTCGGCGCGCGCCTTCGAGCAGCAGGTGCTGCTGCTCGACCGGCCGCCGCTGGCCGAGCTCGACGCGCGCAACATCACCGCGTGGTTCGGTGACCACCAGGTGCTCGACCGGGTGTCGCTCACGATGCCCGCGGGTGTGGTGACGTCGCTCATCGGCCCCTCCGGCTGCGGCAAGTCGACGTTCCTGCGCATCCTGAACCGGATGCACGAGCTCATCCCGTCGGCGAGTCTCGCGGGAGAGGTGCTGCTCGACGGTGACGACATCTACGACCCGTCGCGCAAGCTCGTGGAGGCGCGCAAGAGCATCGGGATGGTGTTCCAGAAGCCCAATCCGTTCCCCGCGATGTCGATCTACGACAATGTCCTCGCCGGTCTGAAGCTCACGGGAACCAAGGCCGACCGCGATCGCAAGGACTACCTCGTCGAGACCAGCCTCACCAAGGCCGGGCTCTGGAAAGAGGTCAAGGATCGCCTGCGGGCGCCGGGTGGTGGCCTCTCGGGCGGCCAGCAGCAGCGTCTCTGCATCGCCCGATCGCTGGCCGTCACGCCACGGGTGCTGCTCATGGACGAGCCCTGTTCGGCGCTCGACCCCACGTCGACCCGCGTGATCGAGGAGACGATGCTCGAGCTGGTGAACGACGTCACCATCGTGATCGTGACGCACAACATGCAGCAGGCGCAGCGGGTGTCGACACAGTGCGCCTTCTTCCTCGCGTCGCAGGGCCAGCCGGGCCACATCGTGGAGCACGGCTCGACGGAGGCCATGTTCTCGAGCCCGATCGACCCCCGCACCTACGACTACGTGAACGGCGTGTTCGGCTGATCCCCGCTTCCGCCCACGCGGTCGCCGCTCAGCGGCTCGCGTCTTTGACGCGGGCGACGAGGTCGGCCCACGGGCCGTCGAGCGCGCGCTCCGGCACCCGGGCGTCGCGTTCATGGTCGGGCTGCAGCACGCGGATCGTGTAGACGAAGCGGTCGGGTTCTCCGCCGATGCCGGGAGCGGGTGCATCCCACGGGCACGACTCCACGAGCGACAACCAGGAGTCGACGTCTTTCTCCTCGGTGACCATCACGCTCCAGTGCGGGGCGAGTCCGGCGACGCCGCCTGTGCGGGACACCGTGATGCGCAGCGCTCCGCGCGGAGCGGCGTCGGAGCCGCGCTCGTGCAGCGCCGGGCCCCGGTCGGCCACGTCGCCGTCTCGATCATCCTGCTGCTGGTCGGTCATCGCTCCTCACGCCCACGGTAACCCATGCGGCCGCGATGGCGGCAGCCTCCGCCGACCCCTCGCCGAACAACGCTCGGGCGGAGGCAACCGTCGCATCGGCGAACTCGAGGAACGTCGCCGTCGAGCTGAGACGCGCGCGCGGCGGAGCGGCGCCATCCCCCTCATCGCGTGCGCCGTCGCCCGAGATCGCGTCGTACCAGACGCGGCCCGCGCGCTCCCACGCGAAACCACCGAGCTCGATCGCGGCCAGAGCGAACGCCCGGTTCGGGATTCCGGAGTTCAGGTGCACGCCCCCGTTGTCGTCTCGGGTCTGCACATACCCCGCCATGTCGGCCGGCTGCGGATCGCGGCCCAGCACGTCGTCGTCGTAGGCCGTGCCCGGCTCCACCATCGAGCGCAGCGCCGTGCCCTCGACCTGTGCCGTGAAGAGGCCCTCGCCGATGAGCCAGCTCGCCTCATTCGCTCGTTGACCGCGGGCATGCTGCTCCACCAATGCTCCGATCACGTCGGAGAACGACTCGTTCAGAGCGCCCGACTGCCCCGCGTAGACGAGGGCGGCGGTGTACTGCGTGACGCCGTGCGCGAGTTCGTGGCCGATCACCGAGAGCGACGCGGTGAAGCGATTGAAGACCTCGCCGTCGCCGTCGCCGAAGACCATTCGCGCGCCGTCCCAGAACGCGTTGTCGTAGTCGTCGCCGTAGTGCACGGTGGCGTCGAGCGGCAGTCCGCGCCCGTCGACGGAGTTGCGCCCGAACGCCGTGAGCAGCAGAGCATGGGTGGCGCCGAGCCCGTCGTACGCCTCGTTGACCGCGGGGTCGTCGGTGGCGGGTGCGCCCTCGCTGCGCACCACGAGGCCGGGCAGCAGCTCGGTGTTCGCCGCATCGGCGATGGTGCGCTTCAGTGCGGCGTTCTGTGAGGCGGATGCGGCAGGCAGCGGTGCGGCCAGCCCTTCGCGCCGGCGCTCCGCCCGAACCGCGGGCTCACTGCGCAACGAGCGCCGGGCGGCACTCGCGGCGCGCTGCATCGACGCGGCGTCGGCTTCGGCGAGACGGGCCAGGAGGTACGGAGGAACGATCGAATGCGCCATGGTGCGACCCTACGTCGGGCCGCCGACAGCGCACAGGGGAGGTCGGCGCATCCGGTGACCGCTGTCGACGGGTGCTCACTGCCGTGTCCGATTTCCGCTAGAGAGTGTCGTCGCCCCGTGTGAGACTCGTGTCATGGACTTCGACGAGCGCTACCGCATCATCCAGTCGCGCGACTCCCGCTTCGACGGTCAGTTCATCACCGCCGTGCGATCCACGGGCATCTACTGCCGTCCGAGCTGTCCGGCGCGCACGCCGAAACCGGCGAACGTCACGTTCTACGTCACGAGCGCCGCCGCCCACGAGGCCGGCTACCGCGCCTGCAAGCGCTGCCTGCCCGAGGCGGTGCCGGGCACGCCTGACTGGAACCTGCGCGGCGACCTCGCGGGGCGCGCGATGCGCCTCATCGGCGACGGCGTGGTCGAGCGCGAGGGCGTCGACGGCCTCGCCGCGCAGCTCGGGTACTCGTCGCGACACCTCGCCCGCGTGCTCCAGCACGAGCTCGGAGCGGGTCCTCTCGCGCTCGCCCGTGCCCACCGCGCGCAGACCGCGCGCACCCTGCTCACGTCCACCGCCCTCTCGATGAGCGACATCGCCTTCGCGGCCGGGTTCGCCAGCATCCGGCAGTTCAACGACACCGTCGCCGAGGTGTTCCAGCTCACGCCGAGTGAGATCCGGTCGCGATCGGCGGCGGCGGATGGGGCTGCCCCCGGTTCGATCAGCCTCGCCCTGCCCTATCGGGAGCCCTTCGATGCAGCGGGTGTGTTCACGTGGCTCGCGGAGCGGGCGATCCCGGGAGTCGAGGTGGCGGAGCCCGACAGCTACCACCGCTCCCTCCTGCTTCCCGGCGGTCCGGCCCGCTTCACCGTCCGTTTCGCCCACTCGGGTGCGGGGC
Source organism: Herbiconiux sp. (assembly GCF_004297105.1). Classification (GTDB taxonomy): domain Bacteria; phylum Actinomycetota; class Actinomycetes; order Actinomycetales; family Microbacteriaceae; genus Herbiconiux. The sequence continues at coordinate 253,467 of NZ_SCVE01000018.1, read as the reverse complement.
GTCTGATGCTCGATGCCCGGCTCACGGCGCTCTCCGATCTGCCCACCCTGGTGGCGCGCATCCGTCGCCTGTTCGATCTCGACGCCGATCCGTCGGCGATCGACGAGGCGCTCGTCGGCGTGGGCCATGAGGCCGTGGCGGCGCGGGTGAATGCGGTGCCCGGCATCCGGATGCCGGGCGCGGTCGACGCCCACGAGATGCTGTTCCGCGCGATCCTCGGCCAGCAGATCACCGTCGTGGCGGCCCGCACGCTGCTGCACCGTCTCGCCGCGGCCGCCGGCACGCCGCTGGCCCCGGCACACCGACCCGACCATCGGCCTGGCCCCGCAGGAGCCGGACCGACGGGCGCCGCCGAGCCGGCGGAGCCAATGGTGGGAGCAGGGTCGTCCGCCGCCGCGGGGTCGCCGCGTGCATCGTCATCGGACGCAGCGCTCGAGCCGACGCTGCTGTTCCCGACCGCGGCGCAGATCGCGGAGCACGCCGAATCCGTGCTCACCGGCCCGCGCGCCAAGATCGCCACGGTGGTCGCGGTCGCCCGCGCTCTCGCCGACGGGTCGCTCGAACTCTCCTTCGGTGACGACGCCGGGGAGCAGCGCCGTGGCCTGACCGCGTTCGCGGGCATCGGCGACTGGACGGCCGGCTACGTCTCGATGCGGGTTCTCGGCCGGCCCGACGAGCTGCTCACGGGAGACGTGGCGATCCGCTCGGGTGCCCGCGCGCTCGGAGCTCCGGATGCTCCCCGCGCACTCTCGGAGTGGGCGGCCGCGTATTCGCCCTGGCGCTCCTACCTCTCCCTCCACCTCTGGCGGGCCGCCGCCGACGCCAAGCGGGCTCCGGCGGGCGGCACCCCGGCCCCGCCCACCACGCCGACCGCTGCCACCACACCACGAACCCGATCCACCCGCATCCGCACCCCCGAGGAGATCTCATGACCGCCGCGACCATCCAGTTCATCGACACCCCCGACGGCCCCTTCGGCATCATCGCCGACGAGAACGACAGGGTGCTGGCGTCGGGCTGGACCGATGACCCGGCCGCCCTCCTCGGCCGGCTCGCGCCGAGCATCCGGCCGGCGGAGCTCGAGCAGGGGGAGACGGCGGCCGCCGCGGCCGCGCGCGCCTACTACGCCGGCGACGTGACGGCGATCGATGCCGTCGAGGTGGTGCAGACGGGCGGCGAGTTCCATCAGAAGGGCTGGGCCGCCCTTCGCGAGATCGAGCCCGGGCACCCCCTCAGCTACCAGGAATTCGCGGTCGCTCTCGGCCGTCCCACCGCTGTCCGCGCCGCGGCCAGCGCCTGTGCCCGCAATGCTCCGGCGCTCTTCGTGCCCTGCCATCGCGTGCTGCGCACCGACGGCTCGATGGGCGGATTCGCCTGGGGTGTCGACGTGAAGCGATCCCTCCTCGCCCGAGAGGCCGCCGCCGCGTCGGCTTAGGGCGCGATGGCCCGCCGGAATCAGCGATTCTCGGCGAAGGCTCCGCCGGAGAAGCGTGGCTGTGCCGAGAGTCGCTGAATCGTGCCGTGGCCGCCGGCCCGCTGATCAGGCCAGCAGCTCGCGCACTCGCGGGATCACCTGCGTGCCGTACAGCTCGATGCTCGTCATGAGAGCCGAGTGGGGAAGCGGTCCGTTGCCGTACTTGAGGTCGAAGCGGTCGACCCCGAGGGTGCGGATGGTCGCCGCGATCTTCGTGGCCACCGTCTCGGGCGAGCCCACGTACAGCGAACCCGACGGGCCTGCCTCCTGCTCGAAGTGTGCGCGACCCATCGGCGACCAGCCGCGCTCGCGGCCGATGCGGTTCATCTGTCGCTGATAGTGCGGCCAGAGCTGTTCGCGCGCCTCCTCGTCGGTCGCAGCGACGTGCCCGGGGGAGTGCAATCCGATGGGCTGCTCCGGCTGCTCGAACTGGGCGAGTGCCCGGTGGTAGAGATCGACGTAGGGCGCGAAGCGAACCGGGTCGCCGCCGATCACGGCGAGCATCAACGCGAATCCGTAGCGCGCCGTGCGCACCACCGACTCGGGGCTCCCGCCCACGCCCACCCATGTCTTCAGCAGTCCGTTCTCGAGCGGCGGATGCACGCGCTGCTCCGTGAGGGGAGCCCGCGTCGACCCCGACCAGGTCACCGGGTTCTGCGACCGCACCGCCGCGAACAGCTCGAGCTTCTCCTCGAACAAGCGCTCGTAGTCGCTGAGCTCGAACCCGAACAACGGGAACGACTCGGTGAACGAGCCGCGCCCGAGGATGACCTCCGCGCGGCCGTTCGACACCGCGTCGAGCGTCGAGAAGCGCTGGAACACGCGGATCGGGTCGTCCGACGACAACACCGTCACCGCCGAGCCGAGGTGGATGCGCGAGGTGCGCGCGGCGATGGCCGCCAGTACGACCTCGGGGGCGGAGACCGCGAAGTCGTCGCGGTGGTGCTCGCCGAGGCCGATGAAGTCGATGCCGACCTGGTCGGCGAGCTCGCCCTGGTCGACGAGGTGGCGGAGTACCTGAGCCGGGGGGAGCAGCTCGCCCGCCGCATCCGGGGACTCGTCGGCGGTGACGTCACCGAAGGTGTCGAGCCCGAATTGGATGCTGTCTGCGGTGGCGGCCATGGTGGCTCCTCTGTCTGGTGCACGATGCGGGGTGGGCGCACGGTGATTCATGCGAACGTATGAAGTCGAGAACGCCCCCTGCCGCTCCAGTATTCCGTGCGGGCACCGCCTTCTGTGAGCCCCATTCGAATCCGCCCCGAGAGGCTGCACGAGCCGCCAGGATGGAGACATGACCGGCTCCGAGACGCTCCCGCCCGCCATCGCCCACTTCTTCGACGCCACCAACCACGCCGACCGCGAGAGGTTCCTCTCCGCGTTCGCCGCCGATGCCGTGCTCGACGACTGGGGTCACACGTACACCGGCCGCGATGAGGTCGCACGGTGGAACGAGACCGACAACATGGGCGTGCAGAGCCATTTCGAGGTCACCGGGTTCACGGTGCACAATGGCATCTACGCGGTATCGATCCAGGTCACCGGCAATGGTTTCAACGGCGGGGGCACCATGGCCTTCACGATCGTCGACGACCTGATCAGCCGCGTCGACATCACGGGCTGACCGCACCGGCTGAGGGGGAGAGACGCTCATGAGCGACACGATTCTGGTGGGCTACGACGGATCACCCTCGGCGAAGGTCGCCCTCGACTGGGCGCTCCGCCGCGCCGAGGCCGCAGGTCTCGACGTCGACGTGCTCTATGTGGCCGACACCTCTTGGGACTCGGAGGCCTTCACCGCCACCCCTCATCTCGAGCAGCAGGGTGCGGTCGTGCTGGCGGAAGCCGCCTTCCACGCCGACTCGAAGGCTCCGCACGCCCAGGTCACACCGCGCGTGCTCGCGGGTGATCCCGTTGCGGTCCTGTGCGCCGAAGCGGAGGCGACCGGCGCGCAGATGCTCGTGGTCGGCAGTTACCGCAAAGACCTCTACGAACGTCTCACCACGAGTGCCGTCAGCCTGCGTGTGGCCGCGGCCTCGACGGTGCCGGTGGCGGTCATCCCCGACGTCTCGCACGGGCACCGCACCGGGGTGGTCGTGGGAATCGACGGCGGTGAGGCCTCCGCGTCGGTGCTGGCTGTGGCGGTGGCCGAGGCCGCCCGGCTCGGGGAGCCCCTCACGGTTCTCTCGGCCTGGACCCTGCCGCCCATGACCATGTCGGAGTTCGGCGACGACACGGTTCTCTACGACGCTCTCGAGGAGCGCGCGCAGGCCGGTGTCGCCACCGCGCTCGCGCACGTCGACACCTCCGCGGTCACGGTGGCGACGAAGGTGGTGCTCGACTCGCCGGTCACCGCACTGCTCACCGCGTCGACGGATGCCGCCCTGCTCGTGGTGGGCAGCCACGGCCGACGCGGCCTCTCCCGTTTCCTCCTCGGCTCCGTCAGCCACGACGTGCTGGTGCACGCCACGACCCCGACCCTGGTCATCCGCGTGAGTGTCTAGTCGCCGGCGACCAGCACAGTCAGCAATGAGCACAGCGGGCCCAGCTATCGTTAACCCGTGCCCGACAGTCCTGCCGCCCCCACCCCTTACGAGGTCCTGGGTGTCGATCCCGGCGTGGGACACGACGAGCTGCGGCGGGCGTACCGTCGGCTGCTGAGGCAGACGCATCCCGACACGGGCGGCGACTCTGTGCGTTTCGTGGCCGTGCAGCGCGCCTGGGAGCGCATCGGCACCCCCGAAGAACGCGCCGCCTATGATCGCGGCGCCTCGGCATTCGGGGGCCGCGGCGGCGACGGCGGCGCGCACCCGGCCGGCGCATCCGGGTCCGCATCCACCTCGGCCACAGGCTTCGGCTCCGCATACGGCCCGGGCGGCCGGGGAAGCAGCGCGAGCAACGGCCGCGCCGCCAGCTCCTCCGTGCGTGCCCGCACCTACGGCCATCCGGGCGGCCAGGAGCGCGAGCAGTATCTGAATCTCATCCGCGAGTGGGTGGGCCGCGGCGTCACCATCGACGATCCCTACGACCCCGCCCTCGTGCGCTCGGCACCGCGTGAGGTGCGCGCCTGGCTCGCCAAGGCCATCGCCGAGGAGTCGACCGCGGGCCTCGTCTCCACCCTCGGCATCGGGTACACGATCTGGAACAACGTGCTCACCGGCCGGTCCTCGGGCGGCGTGCCCGAGACCATCGACCACGTCGTTCTCGGTCCCGCGGGTCTGTTCGCCATCCAGTCGGAGGACTGGGGCGGGGCGGTGCGCCTGCGCAAAGACGAGCTCGTGGGCGAGTCGCTGCATCCGGATGCCGAGCCCCTGCACGAGCTGAGCCGGGGTGCGAAGGCGCTCGGCCGCTCCCTCGGCGTGCGGTTCACCGCACTCGTGATCGTGGTTCCCGACGACGCGCTCACGGAGCCCCTCGAGGAGGTGACGCGCGGCCGCCTCGCCGGTTCGGTGGTGGTGCGCCGCTCGCTCCTGCCGCAGTTGCTGCGCAACGGCGCGGGCGGGGCGGCGAGCTCGTTCGCGGGGGCCGACCGCACGAGCATCGACCGCGCGTTCGAGTTGCGCACCCGCCTGCAGAGCGGCATCCGGCTCGCCTGAGAGGCCGCCCGCACCCCCCGAAAACGGGGGCACCGGAGGCGTGAGCGACCCCGGAGCGGCCACTAGTGTTCAATCACCGTGCCGAAGGGGGAACGATGACGAAGGCGCCATTGCGAGAACGCCTGAGGTACCGGTTCGACAACTGGATGTCGCGGGGCCCCGTCGCCCTCATGCTCCTGCTCGGCGCGGCCACTGTGGTGTTCGTGGTGGTTCTCGCGGTGATCGTGTACGTCGTCCATGCCTATCCCGACGACGCCGAGAGCGCCGACTTCCTCGAGATCGTGTGGGGCAACTTCATGCGCGCCATCGACGCGGGCACGCTCGGCGGAGACGTGGGCTGGGGCTTCCGCGGATTGATGCTCGTGGTCACGATCGGTGGCCTGCTCATCGTGGCGAGCCTCATCGGCATCGTCTCGGGCGCCTTCGACTCCAAGGTCGACCAGTTGCGCAAGGGCCGGTCACGCGTGCTCGAGTCCGATCACACCCTCATCCTGGGCTGGAGCCCGAAGGTGTTCACCATCATCTCCGAACTCGTGGTGGCCAACGAGTCCCGGCGCACAAGCGCGATCGTGATCGTGGCCGATCGGGACAAGGTGGAGATGGAGGAGGCGATCCGCGCCGAGGTGGGCCCAACCGGGCGCACCCGGGTGATCTGCCGGAGCGGCGACCCGATGAACCCCATCGACCTGCTGCTCGGCGCTCCGGACGACGCGCGCAGCATCATCCTGCTCTCGTCGTCGGATGACGACGATCCCGACTCCACGGCCATCAAGATCGCCCTCGCGCTCACCCACCGCCCGGGCCGCCCCGAGACGCAGTACCACGTGGTGGGTGAGCTCGACGACCCCGCCAACCTCGAGGCCGCGCGTCTCGTGGGCCGCGACGAGGTGCACTGGGTGCTCGCGAGCGAGCTCATCAGCCGGGTCACCGTCCAGACCTGCCGGCAGAGCGGCCTCAGCGTGGTCTACACCGAGCTGCTCGACTTCGGCGGCGACGAGATCTACTTCACCGACCAGCCCGCGCTGCTGGGCTCGACCTATGCCGAGGCGCAACGCTCCTTCGCGCGCTCGAGCGTGATCGGGGTGATCCGGGGAGCGGAGGTCGCCATCAACCCGCCCGGCGACACCGTGCTCGGCGCATCCGACCGGCTCATCGTGATCGCCGAGGACGACAGCACGATCGCGCTCGCCCCGCCGGTGGCTCCGGATGAATCAGCGATCGTGGCCCCGCAGGAGCTCCCCGCCCATCCCGAGCACACCCTCATCCTCGGCACGAATTCGGGGCTGCGGATGATGCTCGGCGAACTGCAGGAATACGTCTCCGCCGGATCGACCGTGCGCATCGTCGCGCAGGACGATCCCGGAGAGCTGCCTTTGCTGCCCGGCGTGGACGTCTCGTACCAGAACGCCGATCCCACCAATCGTGCCGTGCTCGACTCCCTGCACGTCGATGAGACCGACCACGTGATCGTGCTGGCCGCGAAGGAGACGCAGTCGGCGCAGCGGGCGGATGCGCGAACCCTCATCACCCTGCTGCATCTGCGGGACATCGCCGAGCGCACCGCCATCGACCTCAACGTGGTGAGTGAGATGCTCGACGACCGCAACCGGGAGCTGGCCGAGGTCACGAACGCCGACGACTTCATCGTGAGCGAGAAACTCGTGAGCCTCATGCTCTCGCAGGTGAGCGAGAACCGGCTGCTGGCCGAGGTGTTCGCCACGCTCTTCTCCAGTGAGGGGAGCGAGATCTACCTGCGCCCGGCGGATGCCTACATCGCCGCAGGTGCCCCGGTGGACTTCTACACGGTGCTCGAGGCCTGTGCCCGCGCGGGCGAGACCGCCATCGGCTATCGCCTCGCCGCCGACGCCCGCAACCCCGACCGCGCCTACGGCGTGCACGTGAATCCACCGAAGGCCGACCGCATCACCCTCGGGCAGGGCGACAAGATCATCGTGCTGGCGGAGGAGTAGGGGTCACACTTCCAACAGGATCTTGCCTATGTGGGACGAGCTCTCCATCAGTTCGTGAGCCGCCGCCGCCTCGGCGAAGGGGAAGCGCGCGCCGATCACCGGATGCACCGCGCCGTTCTCGATCACGGGCCAGACGTTCTCGCGCACGCTCGCCACGATCGCGGCCTTCTCGTCGGCCGGGCGGGCGCGGAGGCTCGTCGAGCGGATCGTTCCCCGCTTCATCATGAGCGCGTTCAGGTCGAGCGACGAGGTGCCGCCCCTGCTGGCGATGTTGGCGATGCGCCCGTTCACCGCGAGCGCCCGAACATTCCGGGACAGATAGTCGCCGCCGACGACGTCGAGGATGACGTCGGCCCCACCGGCCTCCGCCCTGATCCGCTCCACGAAGTCGTCGACCGTGTAGTCGATGAGGATGTCGGCACCCAGCTCCGCGCACGCCTCGAGCTTCGACGACGACCGAGCCGTCACCGCCACGCGAGCGCCGAACACCCGGCCGAGCTGCACCGCCATCGTGCCGATGCCGCTCGATCCGCCGTGCACGAGCAGGGTCTCGCCGGCGCGCAGGTCGGCGAGCAGGAACACGTTCGACCACACGGTGGCCACCACCTCGGGCAGTCCCGCGGCATCCACGAGGTCGATCCCGACGGGAACGGGCAGCACCTGGCCGGCCGGTACGGCGACCCGCTCGGCGTAACCGCCCCCGCCCAGCAGTGCGCACACCGCGTCGCCCACCGCGAAGCCGCTCAGCTCGGGCGCCTCGAGCACGGTTCCGGAGACCTCCAGCCCCGGCCACGCGGGCGATCCGGGCGGTGACGGATAGTGACCCTCGCGTTGCAGCACATCCGCCCGGTTGACTCCGGCGGCGGCCACCTCGATCAGCACGTCGCCCGGGCCGGCGACGGGCTCCTCCACCTCCGCCTCGACCAGCATCGATGCAGCTCCGGGTTCCTTCACGACGATCGCTCTCATGCCTTCACGCTACGCCGACGGCGATACCATCGTGAGCACGGTGCCCGGTCGACCGGGCGGCGACCGTGAGCGTCCGTTCCGAAGGAGACATCCGTGGCTGATTTCACCCAGCAGGTCATCGACGAGTTCCGCGCCAACGGCGGCACCGTCACCCTGGCCGGATTCGGCCGCAGCCTCGTGCTGCTGCACCACGTGGGCGCGAAGTCGGGCATCGAGCGTGTCGCCCCGGTGATGGCTCTGCGGACCGACGACGGCACCGGCTGGCTGGTGGCCGCCTCGAAGGCGGGTGCGCCCGACAACCCCGCCTGGTACCACAACCTGCTCGCGCACCCCGACATCGTGATCGAGACGCCGGATGGCGACGTGGCCGTGCATGTCGAAGAACTGCACGGTGGCGAGCGGGATGCCGCTTGGGCGCGCTTCACGGCCGCGAGCGAGGGATTCCGGCAGTACGAGGAGCGCACCAGCCGCACGATTCCCGTGCTGGCCCTGCACCGACGCTGAGCAACCGGGAGAGACCCTTGCGGCAGAGGTGTACTCGGTAGTCAAATAGCCCAACGAGTATCGAAGGAGATAGCTCATGGCCCGTTCGACCTTCCCCGACATCGACATCCCCGATGTGAGTGTCTACGACCTCCTCTTCGCGGGGCTCGACGACACCGACCTCGACCGCGTGGCGCTCGTCGACGGCCCCTCCGGCGACGAGACCAGTTATCGCCAGCTCGTGGCCCAGGTGGATGCGCTCGCCGGATCGCTCGCAGCACGCGGGCTCGTCGTGGGCGACCGGGTGGGCATCCTGTGCCCCAACGTTCCGGCATTCGCCACGGTGTTCCACGGCGTTCTGCGGGCGGGTGGCACCGCCACCACGATCAACTCGCTCTACACCGTGGGGGAGATCGCCAAACAGCTGCAGAGTGCGGATGCCGGCTGGCTCTTCACCGTGTCGCCGCTGTACCCGCAGGCGCTCGAGGCGGCCACGGCGGTCGGCATCCCGCCGGAGCGGCTCGTGGTGATCGACGGCGCGCAGGGGCACCCGTCGCTCCGCGACCTGTTGTTCGACCGTGCGGCTCCGCCCGAGGTCACCTTCGACCCTGCGACACACCTCGCCGTGCTGCCCTACTCCTCGGGCACCACGGGCCACCCGAAGGGCGTGATGCTCACGCACCGCAACCTCGTGGCGAACGTGCTGCAGTGCCGGGAGATCATTCCGCTCGAACGCGACGACCGGGCGCTCGCCGTGCTTCCCTTCTTCCACATCTACGGCATGTCGGTGCTGCTCGACTACGCGCTGCTCAAACGCGCGAGCCTCGTGACCATGCCGAAGTTCGACCTCGCCGACTTCCTGCGCACCGTGAGCGAGCACTCGTGCACGTGGATCTTCATCGCCCCGCCGATCGCAGTGGCCTTGGCGAAGCATCCGCTGGTCGACGACTTCGACCTCTCGAGTGTCGACGTCATCTTCTCGGGCGCCGCGCCGCTCGACCGCAGTCTCGCGGATGCCGTGGCCGCTCGCGTCGGCTGCACCGTGTGCCAGGGCTACGGCATGACGGAGACGAGCCCGGTGACGCATGTCATCCCGGTCGGGCGCACCGAGATCGACCGCTCGTCGATCGGGCTGGCGGTGCCGAACACCGAGTGCCGCGTGGTCGATCCCGAGACGGGGCTCGACGTCGACGTTCCCGCCGACGGCAGCCCCAGCGTGCCGGGTGAGCTGCTCGTGCGCGGCCCGCAGGTGATGAGCGGCTACCTGAACGACGAGGAGTCCACCGCGCACACGCTCGAGAGCGACGGATGGCTGCACACCGGCGACATCGCCACGGTCGATGCCTCGGGCGTCTACGCGATCGTCGACCGGCTCAAGGAGCTCATCAAGTACAAGGGCTACCAGGTGGCGCCCGCCGTGCTGGAGGCGGTGCTGCTGTCGCATCCGGATGTCGTCGACGCCGCCGTGATCGGCGTGGAGGACGACGACGGCCAGGAGGTGCCCAAGGCCTACGTGGTGCGCCGGGAGAGCTCCGGGCTCGACGAGGGGATCGTGATCGAGTGGGTGGCCGAGCGCGTCGCTCCGCACGAGAAGGTGCGACTCGTCGAGTTCATCGAGGTGATTCCGAAGTCGACGTCGGGCAAGATCCTGCGCAAGGACCTGCGGGCGCGAACAGGACGCCACGCCGCGCTCGCCTGACCGTGACGCCCGCGCCGCGCCGTTCGGCTCGGCGCCCTCAGTGACGTTCTGCGCCCGTCATGATCGGCGGGGAGCGTCATGAACAGCGGTAGAAGATCCAGACCAGCGAGTGGGAGGAGAGAGACACCATGATCGATTTCACGCACGGGTTCAGCGGCTTCAGCGTGAAGGACGTCGACGAGGCGAAGCGCTTCTACGGCGAGACCCTCGGTCTGCCGGCCGAGCTGAACGAGATGGGCATCCTGAACATCACCCTGCCCGGCGGCGCCGACGTGATCGCCTACCCGAAAGCCGACCACGTGCCGGCGGTGTTCACCATCCTCAACCTCGTGGTCGACGACATCGACGCGGCGGTCGATGCGCTCGCGGTCGAGGGCGTCGTGATGGAGCGCTACGAGGGGATGCCGCACGACGACAAGGGCATCATGCGCGGCAAGGCGATCGACAGAGGCCCCGACATCGCGTGGTTCCTCGACCCGTCGGGCAACATCCTCTCGTTCATCGAGAACTAGAGGATCCGAGAACGAGAGGACCCGAGAACTAGAGCGACGCGCGCAGCTCGATCGACACGGGGTCGATGATGTCGTCGAACTCGTGGTGCTTCTTGACATACGCGTCGACGAACGGGCAGATGGCCACGGCATGCAGGCCCGCATCCCGAACCTGTGCGAGGGTGCCGGCGATGAGGGTGCTGCCGTAGCCCTTGCCGCCTTCGGCCTCATCGATGATCGTGTGCAGGAACACGCGCTGGTTGCCGCGATCGGTGTACTCGGTGAAGCCCACCATGCGGCCGCCTACCTCGAGCACGTAGCGGTGGCTGTCGGGGGTGTGCACGACCTCGGGGGTCTCGGTTTCGTCGCTCATTCCTCCAGGGAACCAGATGCGCGCCGTCGTGACCAGACCCTGGGGCATCCCGTTCACGGCCCGACGCCGGTCAGCGCGACCAGACTCCCGACGATCCGCGCCGGTGACTCGCCATCAGGTGGGTGTCGATGATGCCCGCCGCCTCCATCAGGGCGTGCATGGTGGTGGGTCCCACGAAGCGGAAGCCGCGCGACCGCAACCCCTCAGCGAGGGCGATCGACTCCGGCGACGTGGTCGGGATGTCGGCGAACGTCTCGGGCTCCGGTGTCGCCGCCGGCCGGAACGACCAGATGTAGGCCGCGAGACCTCCACCGCCCGGCGCGTCCCTGTCGTCGCGCAGGCGGAGTGCGGCCCGGGCGTTCCCGATGGTGGCGACGATCTTGGCCCGGTTCCGGATGATCCCCGGATCGTCGAGCAACCGCTCCACGTCGCTCTCGCCGTAGCCGGCCACGATCTCCGGGTCGAAGCCGTCGAAGGCCCGCCGGAACGCCGGACGCTTCCGCAGGATGGTGGCCCACGACAACCCCGACTGGAACCCCTCGAGACTCAGTCGCTCGAACATCCCGTGCTCGTCGCGCACCGGCATGCCCCACTCGGTGTCGTAGTACTCCCGCAGCAGCGGGTCGACGGATGCCCACACCGGCCGGGCCAGCCCGTCGTCGCCCCGCACAACCCCGGTCGCATCGCTCACACCCTCTAGTATTGAACAAGCCACGGAATCGGAGGATCACAGAATGAACGTGCTCGCAGCAATCGGAGCCATCCTGCTCTTCCTCCTCGGTCTGTTCCTGTTCGGACTGCTCGAGAACGCCTGGGTGTTCTTCGCGGGCATCCTCTGCGTCTCCGCGTCGCTGTTCATCGTGTTCTCGGTGCTGCCGACGCAGCGTCGCCACTAGAACCACACCGGCGGCTGAGCCGCCGATCGGCCGCTTCCCTCCGGCTCGCTGCCGTCCGCTCCCTAGTCGGCGGGCTCGGCGCAGGTCTGCACGCTCGCCGGCTGGCCCTTGAGACCCTCGATCACGTCGGGCGTCGCCGCCGAGTCGGTGGGCGCCGCTGTGGCGTCCGGAACCGTGGGCTCCGCCGTCTCGGTGGGGGTCGGGGTGGCGGCGTCGGTCGACGGCTCGACCACCGACCCGGTCGAGGTGGAGTTGGCATCCAGCGAGAACGGCTGATCGGTGGCGATGCGTTCCACGAGCTGGGCCGCGAGGCTCTCGTTCGGCTGCACCTTGTTGGCGTCGTCGACGTAGGCCGTCACCGGGTAGGAGACGAAGTTGACCTTCGAGAGGTCGACGTCTTTCAGCGAGAGCGCGAGCGACACGAGCGTGTCTGCGCCCTTGAGGCTGGTGGACGGCGTGATGTTCTGCGCCACCGCCTGGGCCAGGCCGTAGACCTTGGTGGGGTCGCTCAGTGTGCTCGAATCCTTGATCGTGCGCAGGAGCGACGACAGGTACTGCTGCTGCGAGCCGATGCGGGCGAGGTCGCTGCCATCGCCGACGCCGTGCCGGCTGCGCAGGAAGGCCAGGGCATCCGCGCCCGCGATCGTGCTGTAGCCCTCCGGCAGATTGAGTCCGGAGTAGGGATCGTCGATGGGCCCGGCGAGGCAGACCTGCACGCCGCCGACGGCATTGGTCATCTCGATCACGCCGTTGAACGAGGTGGCGGCCGCGTAGGGGATGGAGAGCCCGGTGAGGTCGCGGATGGTGGCGACCACGCAGCCGAGTCCGTTCTCCCCGCCGCGCTCCCACGACGCGTTGAGCGGCTGCGCGCTCACGGCGTCGGAGTCGTCGCACTCGGGTTGCGGGATCACGAGGTCACGCGGAAAACTCACCACCACGGCGCTCTGGTGATCGGCCGCGACGTGGATCAGGATGTTGACGTCGTTGAGGGTCGCATCACGCTCGCCGTAGGCGGTGCCCTGGTTGCTGTCGTTGTCGGTTCCGACCACGAGCATGTTGAAGCCGCCCTCGATGGCACCGAGGAACGGGGGAGCGACAACGGGCTCGTCGCCGCCGATGTCGACGGCGGCGGCACTGATCTGCCCCGTGATGTTCGTGTACGCGTATCCGGCGACGGCGACCGTGCTGACCAGCGCGACCGCGACGGCGATGCCGATGGTGCGCATCACGAGGCCGACTCGGGAGGGGGTGCGCTGGCGCCCGTGCTGCACCTGACTCGAACTCATTCCTCGAAGGTACCCACGTTCACCTGAGAGTTCGACGGGTTCAGACCAGTTCGTCGAGCGCCTTCGCGATGCGGCGCTCCCGGGTGGCATCGGTCTTCGCGCCCTCGACGGAGAGCACGATACGGCGCTTGTTGCTGTAGGAGAGCGCGGCGAACGCGGCCGCGGCATCGGCATCCGCCGCCAGCGCGGCGGCGAGCTCTGCCGGAACCTCCACCTCGCGCGGAGCGTCATCCGGCTCCACGTCGACCTCGATCTCGTCACCCGCGGCCACGCCGGCGCCCGTGCGGTTCTCGGCGCTCAGCGCGATGAGGTACTGACCGCTGTAGAACACGATCGAGGAGCGATAGCTGTAGCCGTTGATGGTGACCACGACGGGGATGCGCTTGCCCCGGTCGAGCGCCTCGACCACGCTCTCGGGAACAGGCAGCCCGGTCGACGTCTTGCCGCTGGAGAGCACGGTGGTGGTGAACTTCATGTCAGCAGTATGGCGCAGAAGCGCCGGTGGCGGCAGGCGCGGAATGCTATGCGGCGATACCGCGAGCCGTCAGTGCGTCCTGCACGATGGTGAGACCCTCGAGACCCGGCATCTTGGCGATGTGGGCATCGATCTTGGCGGCCTCCTTGCGGCCTTCTGCGCCGCCCATGAGGTGGCCCATCACGTGCTTGACCTCGTCATCCGTCATGACGCCCGACCCCACGGGGCCCCAGAAGTTCTTCAGCGCGAAGCGCGCGAGCACCTGCGCCTTCTTGCTCTTGCCGAGGCGTTCGCGGGCCTGCGTGGCGTAGAACGCCACGTGGCGGGCCTCCTGCTTCGCGATGCGGCGCAGCAGCTCGGCCAGCACGGGGTGCTGCTCGAGGTCGGCCAGGCGGTTGTAGGCGGCGACCGCCGACCACTCGTTCGCGGCGCCCCACACCATGTGAACGGCGATGAAGCCGGAGCCCACGATGTTGCCGAGCAGGGACTGCTTCACCGGGTCGAGGCGGTCTTTCCAGCCGAGCTTCAGGCGGGTGGCCTTCAGCTCGTCGAAGTCGACGATCACGTCGTGCTCGGCGAGAACGGCGGCGAGGGCCTCGCCGTGCCAGAACTCCTCACGGTTCCACATGGTCATGAAGGCGGTGACGTCTTCATCCTTGTGCGAGGGCGTGACCAGCATGTCGCGCAGGTAGCACACCGTGTGGTACTCGATGTCGCACATGTAGCGCAGTGAGCGCAGCGTGCCCTCGGGCAGCGGGTTGGTGCGGAAGTCGGAGAAGTCGAGGTCTTGCCAGGCGACCTTCTGCGAGGTCTCGGTGTAGCGGTCGATATCGAAAGCCATGGGTGTCTCGGTGTCAGCGGGCGTCGCCCGTGTTCGACCGGTCTCCTTCCTCGGGTTCGGCGGAGGTGCCACCCTTGCGGGTCACATCTGGCAGTACAGCTAGATTACCGGGCGCCAGCTGACGTTCGGATGAACGTCTGGTCCAGTCCTCCACCGTCCACTTGGTTCGTTGCGCGTGCCGATACAGTTCGGTGTCGGGGTTGACCACTGTGGCGTTTCCCAGCAACTGGAGCCACGCGACATCCGCCAGCGAGTCGCCATAGCCGTACGACTGGGTGAGATTCGCGCCGTGCGTCGCCGCGTATTCACGCAGCCAGGCGGCACGCGCCTCGTCGACCAGCGGGGGAGTTGCGAGGTACCCCGTGAGCACGCCCTTCGAGGAGTGCATCTCCCCGGCGATCACCTCGTCGAAGAACGGCGCGAACGGTTCGGCGGCGGATGACGTCGCCCCGGTCACGAGAACCGTGCGGTGACCGGCGGCGCGGTGCTGCGCGACGCGGTCGAGCGCATCCGGGATCGCCCGTGACAGCATGGCGGCGCCGAAGCTGCCGTGCACCAGCTGCTGCAGGTCGTCGACGCGGATGCCCTTGTACCGGCGTACCAGGGTGCGGATGAACTCGCCCCGGTCGCGGTGGTCGACACGGAGGAACTTCGGCACCGACAGCATGAGCGACGCGAACTCCTGCGGCCACTGCGCCTTCGGGATCGACGAGAGCCGCACCCACAGGTACTGCTCGACCAGGTTCGACTCGACGACGGTGCCCTCGAAGTCGAAGACGGCGAGCACGTCGCTGCGCACCGGCAGGGCGCGCTTCGCCCGGGCCTTGCCGGCCGGCCGGTTGGCGTAGGCCTTCGTGAGACCCGTGATCGAGGGGAAGTGGATGTTCTGGAAGTAGTCGTGCCAGTCGATCTCCACCACGTCGAAGCCGCGGTCGGCCGTGACGTCGTCGGGGAGGGTTGCGTTCAGGGCCCGCGTGTTGCGGTCGTCGAAGATCAGCTCGGTCTGCACGTAGGCGCGGTAGAGCTCGGCGAAGTAGCGCAGCTGGTCGAGGCCGCGCTGGCGCTGGTGGAGCGCCTGCGTCCACTTGCGGGTGCGGGTGGTGGAGGGCATCCGGGCCACCGCGTTGTCGGCGGTGGCGGCGAGCCGCTCCTGCAGGCGCAGTGTGCGCTCGACCGAGCGGCCACCGGGGAAGCGCCACGACGGCACCACGATCTCGTCGCCCTCGCGCGACATCGGGTTGGTCGTGAAGAACTCCTTCACGTTCTCGTACATCGTGTGGAAGGGCAGCGGATTCCGTGCGCCCGACACGATCTGGTAGTAGTTCGGCTCGTCGACCTTCGCCGGTGTGACGGCGGCGGCGAGGATGGCGTTCACCACGAAGTCGACCGGGATCACGTCGAGGATCGAGTCGGGCACGCCGGGGAACTCGGGCAGCTGTCCGCGGCCGTACGCCATGATCAGCGGGTCGGCCACCTTGAAGCCGTCGAGCCAGCCGGGGAACGGATGCCGCAGAGCGCTCTCGATGATCGAGGGGCGCACGATCGACAGCCGATGGCCGGCGGTGCCCCAGAGCTCTTCGGCGGCGCGCTCGGCGAAGGCCTTGGTGAGCGTGTACACATCGGTCCAGCCGAGGGACTCGGCGCGGATGCGGCCGTAGTCGATGAGGCGCTTGTTGACCCACTCGATCCGGGCGGCCTCGGCGTCCTGGGCCACGGCCTGGGGTCCGACCTTGCCGAGCGCTGCGCGCGACTTCGCGAGCAGCGAGCGCAGCACCTCGGGCTGGCGCGAAGCCATCTCGACCCGACGGCGGGCGGATCGGGCCGCGTAGTTCTCGGCCCGCCAGTCGATGTCGTGCTCGAGCGAGGCCTCGGGCGACACGCCCTTGCGCATGCCGCCGACGTAGGCGGTGGAGACGTGCACGACGTGCGGATTGCTGCCGGAGGCGAGCAGGGCGCCGTAGATGCCGGTCGCGCCGTCGACGTTGGTCTGGAACGCCTCGTCGATGGGCGGGTCGAACGAGACGGTGGAGGCGCCGTGGATGACGACGTCGAGGTCGCCGGGCAGTTCGCCCGGGTTCGCCAGGTCTCCCTGCACCACGGTCAGGCGCTCGCGCACCGCGCGGGCCACCTCGTCTTCACCGACGCGCTCTCGCCAGGAACGGAACACGGGCTTCTTCAGCAGCGTGGTGAGGCGCGCCTCGCCGGTGGTCGTCGACTTCGGCCGGATGAGCAGGGAGATGCGGGTGTCGGGATGCGACGACAGCAGACGCTCCAGCACGGCCTGACCCACGAATCCGGTCGCGCCGGTGAGCAGCACATGCGACGAGCCCAGGGTGAAATCGGGGAACTCGGGGTTCGCGGGCTGCATCGCGGTGTCGTTCGGGGTGGTGTTGGCCATCCGGTCAGTCCGCCTTTCGTGTGCTGGGGCTGGTGGGGGAGTCGGTGTGGAGCGGGTGGGTGAGTGTGGCGGTGGTGCGGCCGATCCACCGGGCGACGGAGGCGGCGCTGTTCTGCCGACCCTTGTCTCCGCTGAGGGCTTTGGTGCGTGCCGTCGTCACGAGGTGGAGCGAACCGAGGCTCGGCAGGGCGCGCACCCGGTCGTCGATCGACGAGGCCAGAGCCGCGTCGACCAGTGTTTCGTAGAAGAAGGCGGTTTCGGATGCCGCGTTGCTCGCCGCGCCGATCGGGAGGGCGACGCGGGGGAGCGCCCGCTTCGCCAGGGAACGTGCCTTGGGCGACTGCTCGAGGCGCCGCCGCGCATCCACCTCGACGAAGAGCCGGTGGCGGGCCTTGACCTGCTGCACGCGCTCGAGCAGAGCCACGAGCACGGGGTGCGGGTCGAGTTCGGCGAGGCGGGAATAGGCCGCCTCGGTGATCCACTCGTCGATCGTGACGCTCGACAGGTGGAGGCCGATGACATCGGGGCCGATCGAGTTGGCGCGGAACGCCTCGACGATCGGTGTGGCACGTTCGGCCACCTCGAGCGAGAACGCCTTGACGCGGCCGGGCTTCGGGCCGGCGGTGGGGTCGATGCCGTGGGCGCGCACGATGACGTCGAAGGCGTCGGCGATCCAGAACTTCTCGAACGCCCAGGTGGTGAGGAAGGCGGTGACCCGCGCGTCTTTGTGGGTGGGGGTGACGAGCACGTTGCGGAGATACGTCATGGTCGAGCGTTCGAGCTCACGGGCGTAGGCGAGCACTCGTAGGGACGCGGGCTCGAGGGGCTGCGACTCGAATGCCTCGAGGTCGATCTCGTCGCGGTGGCTGCCCACCGCGGTGCGTGCGAAATCGCGCACGTCGAAACGCGCGGGTGCCGAATCTTCGACTGGGGCTGGTTCTTCGACCGACATCGTGTGCTCTCCGGACAACGGAATCCCTCCGCGTGGGCGGCATACCCGTGGCGTATGTGAGGTGCTGGACTGCGGCGCACGTCTGACGCTACGCACTCCGTAGCGTATCCTAAGCAGCATGGCGACGGCTCTCGTGACCGGTGGCACATCCGGTATCGGTGCCGCATTCGCTCGTGCACTCTCCTTGCGGGGTTACGACCTCGTGCTGGTGGCGCGCGACGAAGACCGGCTCCGCAGCATGGCCGAAGAACTCGGCCGTGACGGTGCGACGAAGGTCGAGATCATCTCGGCCGACCTCGCCGTGCGCGCCGACATCGACCGGGTCGCGGCCCGGCTCGAGTCGACCGACAGCCCCATCGACTTCCTGGTGAACAACGCCGGCTTCGGCATCCACGGCTCGCTTCTCGATCGCGACGTGTCGATCCACGAGCGGGCGCTCGCCGTGATGTGCCTCGCCGTCCTCGTGCTGGGCGGCGCCGCCGGACGCGCCATGACGGCGCGCCACAAGGGCACCATCCTGAACGTCTCGAGCGTGGCCGGCACCATCGCCACGGGCGACTACTCGGCGGTGAAGGCGTGGACGACCGCTTACACCGAGTCGCTCGCCGTCGAGCTGAAGAGCACCAACGTGCAGGTCAGCGCGGTGCTGCCGGGCTGGGTGCACACCGAGTTCCACGACCGGGCGGGCATCCGCACGAAGTCGATCCCGAACGCGCTGTGGCTCGACGTCGACGAGCTCGTCGAGGAGTGCCTTCGCGACGTGGCCCGGGGCAAGGTGCTGTCGGTGCCGTCGAAGCGTTTCAAGGTGCTGTTCTTCTTCACCCGGCATCTGCCGCGCCGGGTCATCCGCTGGATCTCCGGGCGTATCTCGTCGAGCCGCAACAAACCGGCAGCGGCGCCCGCCTCGAACACCTCTGCACAGCATCCGTCCGCATCGAACACCGAGAACGAGAAGGTGGGGTCGAACGACAACTGATGACCGACAAGCATCCGCATCTTCTGAGAGCACCCAAAGACCGCTTCACCTCCGGCGTGATGGCCAGCATGCGCTTCGTCGCGCAGCGCATGGTGCTGAAGCCCGTGGTCTGGTCGATCACCCGTGTCACCGTACGCGGGCACGACGCCGTGAAGGGCGTGCAGGGCGCGTTCATCGCGGTGGCCAACCACTCCAGCCACCTGGATGCCCCGCTCATCATGTGCTCGCTGCCCCGCCGTCTCGGCCGGTACCTCGCCGCCGGGGCCGCCGCCGACTACTTCTTCGACATCTGGTGGCGGCGCATCCTGACGTCGCTCTTCTTCAACGCCTTCCCGATCGACCGCACCGGCACCGCACAGAAGCAGGGCGTGTCGAAGAAGCTGCTCGGCCGTGGTGTGCCGCTGCTGGTGTTCCCCGAGGGCACCCGCTCGAAGACCGGTGAGATGGCCGACTTCAAGGCCGGCGCCGCCGCACTCTCGATGGCGTGCGACGTGCCGTGCGTGCCCGTGGCGATCGTGGGCGCGAGCCTCGCGATGCCGCGCGGCCGCAACTGGCCGCTCCCCGGTCGGCCGCCCGTGGCCGTCATCTTCGGGGCTCCCATGCTGAGCCTCCCGGGCGAGACGCCCGACCAGTTCTCGAACCGCATCGCATCCGAAGTGCGCCGGTTGCACTCGACGGGGTCGGGCACCGCCGCCATCCCCGCCGTGCCGTTGCGCACGATCTCCAGGAACTCCACGAAGGGAGCCGCATGACCGACGTCAAGCACATGAAGTGGTGGGGCTGGGGCCTCGAGGGTATCGGCTTCCACTTCGAGGACAAGCCCGACTTCGTGCCGTTCGTGCAGAAGGCCGTCGCCCTGGATGTTCGCACGCCTCCCGTGCCGCCGCTCTCGTTCGACGAGCTCACCATCGCACCTCCGCGGCTCTCGCCCTCGTTCGAGGCCTCGCTCGTGGCCATCGTGGGGGAGGAGAACGCGTTCACCACCGACGAGGTGCGCGTCATCCACACCTATGGCAAGTCGATCCGCGACCTGCTGCGCATCCGCCGCAACGAGATCGCGCGCGTTCCCGACATCGTGGTGTACCCCGGCGACGAGTGGGACGTGCAGCAGATCGTCGACGCCGCGGTCGCCGAGGGCGCCGTGATCATCCCGTTCGGCGGCGGCAGCAACATCGCCGGCTCGCTGGAGCCGCTGCCCGACGAGCAGCGCACCATCGTGTCGATCGACCTCGGTCGTCTCGACCGCGTGCTCGAGATCGACGAGGGGTCGGGCCTCGCCCGCATCCAGGCCGGTGCCCAGGGCCCCGACATAGAGGAGCAGCTGAACGCCAAGGGCTGGACCATGGGGCACTTCCCCGACAGCTTCACCCACTCCACCGTGGGCGGCTGGGTGGCCACCCGCTCCTCCGGCATGCAGAGCGACAAGTACGGCGACATCGCCGACATCGCGCGCGGGCTCCGGATGGTGCGTCCCGGCACCATCGTCGACCTGCGGCCGTTGCCCTCCACCTCCACCGGGCCGTCGGTGCGCGAGATGATCATCGGCTCCGAAGGCCGTCTCGGTGTCATCACCGAGGTCACCGTGCAGGTGCACCGCACCCCCGAGGTGCGCGAGGTGCAGGCCTACTTCTTCCCGAACTGGAAGGCCGGGCTCGCGGCCATGCACGAGATCTCGGAGTCCGACGCCTCACCGTCGATCACCCGCGTCTCGGATGCGCGCGAGAGCGGCTTCTCCCTGGCCACCCGTAAGGCGTCGAAGGGCGTCTCGGGGGCCGCGCAGAGCATCCTGATGTCGGTGCTGAAGCGCCGCGGCTGGGTGCTCGACGACATGTGCCTCTCGTTCATCGGCTACGAGGGATCGGCCTCGCACGTCTCCTACGAGAAGAAGCTCGTGGGTGCGATCGTGAAGAAGCACGGCGGACTCGGCGTGGGCAAGGGCCCCGGTGCCCTCTACGACCAGAAGAAGTTCGACACGCCCTACCTCCGCGACTTCCTGCTCGACCGGGGTGCGGCCGCGGATGTCTCGGAGACGGCCGCGCCGTGGTCGAAGCTCCAGGAGGTCTACGACGGAACCGTCGCCGCCGCGCAGGCCGCGTACGACGCGCTGGGTGTGCACGGCTGGATCATGTGCCACCTCTCGCACTCCTACCACTCGGGCGCGTGCCTCTACTTCACCTTCGCCTTCGTGCACGGTGACGACCCCATCGCGCAGTACGAGGTGGTGAAGTCGTCGATCCAGCAGTCGTTCATGGACACCGGCGCCACGCTGTCGCACCACCACGGTGTGGGCACGGAGCACGCCCCGTGGATGGAGCAGGACATCTCCTCCGGGGGTGTGGCGCTCATGCAGGGCCTCTTCGACTCGGCCGACCCGGCGCAGCAGTTCAACCCGGGCAAGGTGCTGGGCACGGTCTCCCTGACGGCCGCCGACGTGGCCGAGGTCCTGGCCAACGCCCCGCGCGCCACCCCCACAGAGGTGCCCGCCCCCTAGCGCCTCGGTCTTGTATTGAGGAAAACTCATAAAACTGTTACGGTGACTGCCGCGCACCCATGAACGGTCCAGCGCAGGCCGACAGTTTCTATGAATGGATCCCGATGATGAGATTGAAGATGTCTTTGGCGCGCCTCGGCGCACGAGCTGCTGCCGTGGCCGCATGCGCTGCTCTCCTCGCCGGAGGAGCCGTGGTCTCGGCCGAACCGGCACAGGCTCTCGGCTGCGTTCTCGGGCCCAGTCTGGCGAGTGCTGCCAAAGCTGCCGGTATCAGCTGCCCGTCCGTCGACGGCGCGGGCGGAGAAGAGCACTGGGGTGCGGCAGGTGGTGCCTGCAAATTCGGATGGGAGTCGTCCGGTCTTCCTCGAGGGATCATGGACTTCCTCGGATCGACGTGGGTGACTCGAAAGGACACTCATCCCTACGACGGAGTGACGGTCAGCACGTCGTCCTTCCGGCTCCGCGGAAAGCTCGTCGGACAGATCGCTGTGATGAAGCGCGATGACCAGACCTTCACGATGTCGATCGACACCTGGGGGCGAGATGGAATCCCGTCCGAGAACGTCTTCTTCGACTGTCGCACCTCGAAAGATGGTCCGATCTACATGACGACAAGTGTCGCGCCGTCGGCTGACCTCATGTCGGTGCCAGGTGTACCCGCCACTCCGGCAGTGAACGGCGCTGTCGCGGTTCAGGGGGTGATGACCAGGCTCGGCTCGGCGAACTTCTTGTTACGAGTCGATCTGACGAACTCGAGCAGCAAGCTGAACATCGCCGATGTGCAGTTCGATCTCGCCGGATACTCCGTCGACGGGTTCCCCACGCTTCCGAAAGACGCGTACTGTCAGGTGGCCGAGGGACTTGTCTGTTACACCGACGATCTGCTCCCAGGGCAAACGGAGACGATTGTCCTGCTTCTGCACTCGTCGGGCGGAGACGGCGGAGAGAGCGTCGATGTCGGCGTGTCATCCATCGGCGCGGTGAAGACCAAAGTCAATGAGGGAAGCGCGGCCGTCAACCATCGCACTGTCGTGACGGACTTCTACCGGATCGATCGCCCCTGAGGCGGCACTGGAGGTGGGGGTGTGAGGGCCGGCCAGAGGAGGGTGAGGAGGCGGTCGGCCCATTCCTCGTCGGGTTCGCCGCCCCGGATGACGTGACCCACGGATGCGCCGAGGAGTACGCTCACCACGAGCTTCACGTCGAGGCCCTCGCGCAGGTCGCCTCGGGCCACCGCCTCGTCGAGGAATGACACGAGCTGGTGGCTGCGCATCCGGATCATGAGACGCAGCTGTTCGGTGAACGGTGCGTCGTCGTCGATGAGGATGGCGGCCACGGTGCCGCGCCCCACGATCTCCTGCACCCGGACACGGGCCGCGCCGAGGAGCCAGTGCAAAGTGTCGTAGGTCGACATGCCGCTCGGCAGCGTGACCTCGGTCGTGGCCGCATCGATGGCGGCGGCGAGCAGTGCCTCGCGGTCTTCGTAGCGGCGATAGATGGTGGTCTTCGCGACACCGGATGCGGCGGCCACCGCTTCCACGTTCACCCCAGCCGGACCTCGGTCGCGCAGCAACTGCAGCGTGGCGGCCACGATCCGCTCGTCGGCTCCCGCGGGGGAGGGCTCGACGGCGTCGGTCATGAGGGTGAGTCTAGTGGAGGGGGCGGTGGGGGCCGTGAGGGAGGTGGCCGGTCCGCCGCACGCACCGCGACGGGGTCGCTTGCATGACCTAGAGCCCGCGGTCGACCATGTCCAGCAGGCGTTCTGTCGCGGCGTCGATCATGGGGTCGGTCAGGCCGCGGAGGGGGCCGTCGATCACGAGCATGCCGAGGCCGTGCACGGTGGCCCAGGCCTGGAACTCGGCGCCAGGGCGGCGTTCGGGGGGCAGCACCCCCGTGGCCACGAGCGCGTCGAGCGCGAGGCCCACCAGCTGGAACGGAGTACGACCGCGGCGGCCCGCCTTGCTCGCGTCGCCGGCGCGCTGCAGGTTGTCGGGCACCGAGAAGGCCGTGCGGAACAGGCCCGGCTCCTCGCGGGCGAAACCGATGTAGCCGGTGCCGACCGAGCGGAGCATCATCCGGGCGTCCGCCTCCGCGTCGCCCGTGGGCGGATGCGCGTCGAACTCGGCTTCGATGCGATCGGCCGCGAAGCCGAGGCAGGTGTCGGAGACGACCTGCAGCAGAGCATCCCGGTCGGTGAAATGACGATAGGCCGCATTGGGCGACACCCCGGCGCGGCGGGTGGCCTCGCGCAACACGACGGCGCGAGGCCCTCCCTCGCGCGCCATCTCGACGCCGGCCTCGACCAGAGCCTCGCGCAGGTCTCCGTGTCGGTAGGTCGTGCGAGCATTGACCGCACGCTCGTCGCTCATGGTGGTCCTCGGGTTCCCGCTACTCTTGTGGACAGTGTACACATGAACATCCGAATGAACGGGAGGTGACGCCGCATGGCCGCACCGCGCGCCCTGCGCCCCTTCCGCGTTCGTCAGTACCGCGTTCTGGTCAGCGCTCTCACGCTATCGCTCTTCGGCGAAGGCGTCTGGCTGGTGGCGATCGTGTGGCAGGTGATCGCCGTCGGCGGCAGCCCTGTCGACCTCTCACTGGTCGCCACGGGGGCGAGCGCCGGGCTCATCGCGGCAGTTCTGTTCGGCGGAGTGGTCGCCGACCGTGTGCCGCAGCGGCGCATCCTCATCGCCGTCGAATCGACGAAGACCGTGATCGTGGCTCTCACGGCCGCGGTCACCCTCACCGGCCACCTCGCGCTCTGGCACCTCGTGGTGCTCTCGATCGTGCTGGGCGCAGCGGGCGGCTTCTTCTATCCCGCGTATTCGGCCCTGCTGCCCTCGGTACTGCCCGCGGACGATCTGCTTGCCGCCAATGGCGTCGAGGGTGTGCTCCGGCCGGCCGTGCTCTACGCGGGCGGCCCCGCAGTGGCGAGCGCCGTCATCGCGGCGGCCTCTCCCGGCCTCGCCTTCGCCGTGGTGGCCGGCTCGCAGTTGCTCGCGGTCACGGGTCTCGCCTTTCTCGAACCCACCCCTCTTCGACGCGGGGGATCGGATGTCGCCCTCGCGGCCGAGGCCTCGACCGACGGCCCCGCGTTCGCGGCCGAGCACGGCGCTGCCGCACCGGGGCGGCCCGCGGGGGAGACGTCGTCAGCGACCCGCCCCGGCGGACCGACAGCCGTGCGCGGGGTGTTCGCCGACCTGGGTGCCGGCTTCCGGTACATGGGCCGCACGCCCTGGTTGCTCGGCACGCTGCTGTTCGCGAGCCTCCTGATCCTCGTGATCATGGGTCCGATCGAGGTTCTGCTGCCGTTCGCCGTGCGCGATCAGACGGGTGGCGGGCCGGGCGCGTTCGCCGTGGTGCTGGCCGCCTACGGCGTGGGCGGGGTCGTGGGGTCGATCGTGGTGGCATCGCGCCCTCTGCCGCGTCGCTATCTCACGGTGATGGTGCTGCTCTGGGGCGCCGGTTCGCTGCCCCTCG
This sequence comes from Herbiconiux sp., assembly GCF_004297105.1. GTDB lineage: Bacteria > Actinomycetota > Actinomycetes > Actinomycetales > Microbacteriaceae > Herbiconiux. Next base: position 228,620 of record NZ_SCVE01000018.1, on the reverse strand, counting down.
TCGTGATCGGCTTCACCTCGCAGCTCTGGGTGATGGCCGTGGCCGTGTTCGTGGTGGGCGTGACCGCCGCGGCGGCCACCGTCATCTGGGGAACGCTGCTGCAGCGCCGCGTGCCACCCGAGATGCTGGGGCGGGTCTCGAGTCTCGACTTCTTCGTGTCGCTCGCGTTCATGCCGGTCTCGATGGCGATCGCGGGGCCGGTGGGCGAGGCGATCGGCATCGCCCCGGCGTTCGTGGTGGCCGGGGCCGTGCCGGTGGTGATCGCGGTGGTGGCCATCATCTGGGCGCGTATGCCGAGCGACGAGCTCGCGCATCCGCTCGATCTGAAGCCCGCCTAGCCTCCACGCAACTCAGGTCGCGCGAATGTGTCTCGATCCGTGGTGGGAGACACCTTCGCGCGACCTGCAGGCGCGGGTCAGTCGGCGGCACCCGCGATGGCATTGAGCACGAGCACGGCTGAGTCGTTGGCACCCACGGCGTAGTCGTCGGTCTCGTCTTCGGCGCAGAGCTGGCTGGTGGCGATGTCTTCGATCTCGGCCACGAGCGCCTTCGACGCGTGCAGCTCCGTCTCGAGAGTGCGCTCGGAGATGTTGCGGGTGGCCTGGAGCTGGATGAGGGAGTCGCTCAGCTGCTCGCGGTCGTTCAGTGCGATGGCCGCGTCGGAGAGCGCCCGGTCGCGTTCGTCGGCCAGGATGCCGATCTCGGCCCGGGCATCGGCGAGCTCGCGTTCGAGCGTGTCGATGGTCGCGCGCGACTCCTCCAGCGCGGTGGCATCGCCCGTGACCACGACGGTCTCGGCACCGGCCACCGCCAGGGCCTCATCGTGCGCCGTGACGAGCCGCTCGTTCTCGGCCCGTGCGGCCTCGAGCTCGCTCTCGAGCTCGGCCACCCGCGCCTGCGCCTGGTCGAGGGCCGCAGTGTCGACGCTCTCGGCGAGGTCGGCATCGCCCGAACCGGATGCCTCGGACTCGCGCACGTCGGCCAGCTCCCGCTCGAGCTCCTCGACCCGGCCCCGCGCTTCGGCGAGCTCGGTGTCGGCGGCGTCGCCCTGCTGTACCCCCTGGCGCACCTCGGCGAGCTCCGACTCGAGCTCGGCCACGCGAGCCTGTGCGGCGTCGAGTGCGTCGGAGTCGGAATCGGATGCGCCGGCGAGCCGGGCCTCGGCCAGTTCGCTCTCGAGCACGGCCACACGCTCGCGCTCCTCGTCGAGGGTGGCGCCGCCGGCGGCGCGGGCTTCGGCGAGCTCCGACTCGAGCTCGGCCACGCGCGCCTGAGCCTCCTCGAGTGCCGACGCGGTGGCGGCGGCTGCCGCGGCACCCGCTTCGAGCTCCGAGGTCGAACCCTCGTGAGCACTGCGCAGGTCGTCGGCCTCTGCTGCGAGCCGGGCGATCTCGTCGGCGTGCTCGGCGCGCAGCGACTCGTTCTCGCCCGAAAGACGCTCGACATCGGCCTGGTGCTCGGCGCGCAGCTGTTCGGCCTCGGCGGTCGCCGCGGCCCGCAGCTGCTCGGTCTCGGCGGCCTGGGCGGCGCGGACCTGCTCGAGTTCGGCCGCATGGGCCGCCGTGAGCTGTTCGAGTGCGGCGGCGTTCTCGGCCCGCATCCGCTCGTCGTGGGCGCGGAGCTCTTCCGACTCGGTGGCGTGCCCCGAGTGCAGCTGCTCGAGCTCGGCGGCGTGACCCGCGCTCAGCTCCTGCAGCTGAGTCGAGTGCGATGCGTTCAGCTGCTCGAGCTGAGTCGAGTGCGAGCCGGTGAGCTGCTCGATCTGGGTGGCGTGCGCGCCCCGCAGTTCGTCGAGCTGCAGGGCGTGCGCGGCCACGAGACCGGCGATCTGCTGCTCGTACCCGGCGCTCGAGGCCTGGTGCTCCTCGGTGAGGCGCGTGGTGGTGGAGGCCAGCTCTGCCTGCAGCCGACCGGTCTCGTCGGCGAAGCGGGCCTCGTGCGCCGCGTTCTCGTCGGCGAGCTGGGTGCGCAGGGCCGCGGTCTCGTCGGCGAGCTGCTGGTGCAGTGCGGCGAGCTCGGCCTCGCGGCCGCGCAGCGCCTCCTCGGTGGCGTCGAGCCGGGCCTGGGTGCTCTCGTAGCGGGCCGTCATGTCGGCGAGCTGCGCGGACGTGACGGAGAGCTGGTGCTCCGCGTCCGTTCGCGCGGTGTCGCGCACGCGGCGGTCGTCGATCACGAGACCGAGCTGCGACTTGATGATCTCGAGCGGGTCGTCGTCGCCCTCCACCTCTTCGGCGGGCACGATCACGGGCGGCTCGTAGGCGGGGCGGGCCTTGGGGTCGATGAAGTGCTGACGGTAGAGGTCGTCGATGGCCGCGTCGTAGCGCGCCTTGAACTCGCTGGTGCCGATGGAGAGGGATGCTCCCACGAACTTGAGCGCGGTGCGATCGCGGCCCGTGAGCACGTAGCCGGTCTCGGGAACGGTACCTCCGCCGGGAACGGAGCCGGGCGCGGGTGCGGCAGCCGGAACGGGGTCGGCCGCGGCCGGCGCCACCGTGCCATCCGGTGCGTATTCGTGCGCGTTCTGCTCGTCGAAGATGCTCGTGGCGTCGGTGGGGTCTGGGTTGGACATGATGCTCCTGGGGGCGTCGGTGTCGGGTGGCGGCCGCTCGTCGCTACAGGCCGTCGGAGACAAGGTTAGTAGTCGTCCCTGACACCGCGTAGCCGTTCCATCTCGCGACGGTCGCGCTTCGTGGGCCGGCCGGCACCGCGATCGCGAACAGGCACGGCGGCGACGGCCTCGCGCGGCGGTGGGGGCGGTGTCAGATCGGTGAAGATGGTGGCCGCGACCGTGGCCGAACCGCGTTTCACCGCGAGCCCGGTGACCTTCAGGATGCGGTCGAAACCGCTGATGCGCGACCGCACCTCATCGCCCACGTGGATGCTCTGCGACGCCTTCACCCGCTCGCCGTTCACGCGCACGTGCCCGGCTCGGCACGCCGCGGTGGCCAGCGACCGCGTCTTGTAGACGCGCGCGGCCCACAGCCAACTGTCGACGCGCACCGATTCGGACATGCCCCGAGCCTGGCACATCCCCCTGACACCCACATCGGCGCCGAGGCGAGCACCCGCACCTAGGCTTGGTGCGTGCCCAACCCTCCCGCGATGCCGACCCCGTTCGATCCGGATGCGGCCTACGACGCCTTCGCGGCCTGGGCCGACGCTCGCGGCACCACCCTGTATCCGGCGCAGGACGAGTCGGTGCTCGCCATCGTGTCGGGTGAGAACGTCATCCTCTCCACGCCCACCGGCACCGGCAAGTCGCTCGTGGCGGTGGGGGCGCACGCCACGGCACTCGCCCAGGGCATCCGCAGCTACTACACCGCCCCCATCAAGGCGCTCGTCTCGGAGAAGTTCTTCGACCTCGTCGACATCTTCGGCGCCGCCAACGTGGGCATGGTCACGGGCGACTCTTCGGTGAACCCGGACGCGCCCATCATCTGCGCCACCGCCGAGATCCTGGCGAATCTCGCGCTGCGACACGGGCCCGACACCGAGGTCGGCCAGATCGTGATGGACGAGTTCCACTTCTACGCCGAGCCCGACCGGGGCTGGGCCTGGCAGATCCCGATCCTGGCGGTGCCGAAGGCCCAGTTCGTGCTGATGTCGGCCACACTCGGCGACGTCGACTGGCTGGCCGACGACCTCACCCGCCGCACCGGCCGCGAGACCACCGTGATCACGGGGGTCGAGCGTCCCGTGCCCCTCAGCTACACCTACGCCACCACGCCCATCCAGGAGACCGTCGAAGAGCTGCTCTCCACGAGCCGCGCCCCCGTGTACATCGTGCACTTCTCCCAACTCGCCGCCGTCGAGCGCGCCCAGGCGCTCTCGAGCATCAAGGTGGCCAGCCGCGAGCTGCGCGACGAGATCGCCGAGCTGATCGGCCCGTTCCGCTTCACGACGGCGTTCGGCAAGACACTGTCGCGGCTCATCCGGATGGGCATCGGCGTGCACCACGCGGGCATGCTGCCGAAGTACCGCCGGCTGGTCGAGCGTCTCGCGCAACGCGGGCTCCTGCGCGTGATCTGCGGCACCGACACGCTCGGTGTGGGCATCAACGTGCCGATCCGCACCGTGCTGCTCTCGGCGCTCACGAAGTACGACGGCACCCGGATGCGCCAGCTCACCGCCCGCGAGTTCCACCAGATCGCGGGTCGCGCCGGCCGCGCGGGCTACGACACCGCGGGCACCGTGGTGGTGCAGGCGCCCGAGCACGAGACCGAGAACCTCAAGGCGCTCGCGCGCATCGGTGACGACCCGAAGAAGCGCCGCAAGTTCATCCGCAAGAAGGCGCCGGAGGGCTTCGTGTCGTGGGGGGAGCCGAGCTTCGAGAAGCTCATCGCGGCCCAGCCCGAGACGCTCACCTCGCAGCTCACCGTCACGCATGCGATGGTGCTCAACACGATCGCCCGCGGGGGCGACGTGTTCGCGAACATGCGGGCCCTGCTGGAAGACAACCACGAGCCGCGCCCGAAGCAGCTCGCCCTCATCCGGCAGGCCCTCGCCATCTACCGCACGCTGCGCACCGCCGAGGTCGTGGAGCAGGTGACGAACACGGCCACCGGTGAGGTGAGCATCCGGCTCACGGTCGACCTGCAGCCGAACTTCGCGCTGAACCAGCCGCTGTCGCCGTTTGCGCTCGCCGTCTACGAACTGCTCGACGAGTCGTCGGCGACCTTCGCGCTCGATGTGGTGTCGGTGACGGAGGCGATCCTCGACGACCCGCGCCCCGTGCTCTCGGCGCAGCGGTTCGTGGCACGCGGCGAGGCGGTGCAGGCGATGAAGGCCGAGGGCATCGAGTACGAGCAGCGCATGGACCTGCTCGAGGAGGTGACGCATCCGAAACCCCTCGAGGGGCTGCTCACGGAGGCGTTCGACACCTACCGGTCGACCCAGCCGTGGATCGGCGACTTCGACATCGCGCCGAAGTCGGTGATCCGCGACATGTACGAACGGGCCATGTCGTTCGGCGAGTACATCGCGTTCTACAAGCTCGCGCGCTCGGAAGGCCTCGTGCTGCGCTACCTCTCGGATGCGTATCGCACGTTGCGCTCGACCGTGCCCGACGAGCTGAAGAACGACGACCTCCTCGACCTCATCGAGTGGCTCGGCGAACTGGTGCGGCAGACCGACTCGAGCGTGCTCGACGAGTGGGAGGCCCTGGTCGACCCGGACGCGGTCGCGGCGGCGCTCGCCGCGGGCTCGGCGTCGGGCGCCTTCGAGGAGCCGATCGTGCCACCGGCGCCGAAGCTGCTCACGTCGAATCCGCGGGCCTTCCGCATCCTGGTGCGCAACGAGCTCTTCCGGCGGGTCACCCTCGCCGCACGCGAGGCGTGGGACGAGCTCGGGGAGCTGGATGCGGCATCCGGGTTCACGGCCGACCGCTGGGCGACCGCGATGGACGACTACTACGACGTGCACGACTCGGTGGGAATCGGCCCGCACGCACGGAGTGCGGCGCTGCTGATCCTCGAGGAGACCCCCACGGTGTGGCGCGCCCGCCAGATCTTCGACGACCCGGCCGGCGACCACGACTGGGGCATCACGGCCGAGATCGACCTGGCCGCCTCGAACGACCAGGGCGCCGCCATCGTGCGCATCCTCGCGGTCGACCAGCTCTAGCAAGGACCGGGTTCCGCGCGGGGTCGCAGGATTTGTCGCCCTTCGAGGGATTTCGCGACAAATCTTGCGACCCCGCGCGGGTGGGGCCGCGGGGTCAGCGTGCTACGAGGGTGGGGAGCTGCCAGTCGAAGGCGATGGCGAGGATGCGCAGGCTCGCGCAGACCATGAAGCCGATCGTCATGGCCACGGGCGGCGTGAGCCTCGCTCGCGCCGAGATGAGCACCGCGAGGGCGCCCGCGGCGGCCGCCGAGGCGTAGACGCTCGAGGTGAGCACGCTCGGGATGCCGCCGAGCAGGACGTCGCGCGTCATCCCGCCGCCCACCGCGGTGAGCGTGCCGAGGATGACGACGACCCAGCCGTTCGAGCCGTGATCGAGGGCCTTCTCGGCGCCCGTGATGGCGAAGAGCGCGAGGCCGAGGGCGTCGAGCACCGCGAACACGTCATCCGGGGTCTGGGCGGCCGATGCCACCACCAGGAACGCGGCCACGGAGCCGAGCAGGCCCATGAGGATGCGCGAGGGCGAGCGGAACGCGAACGGCGGCACGTCGCCCAGCAGCAGATCGCGCAGGATGCCGCCCACCATTGACGAGACGCAGCCCACGACGGCGATGCCGAACACGTCGAGCCCGGCATCGGCCGCGAGCCGGGCGCCCTCGAAGGCGAACAGGAGCGTCGCGAGCAGGTCGGCCACCGTGAAGGCGAGCGTGCTGCGACTCGAGTGCCGCGACCAGCCGCTCGGCCGGGATGAGGTGCGGCCGCCGGTCGGCGTCGCCGTCGCGCGGGACTTTTCGGCGGGTGGGCGAGCGATCACGATGGGCTCCGTTCGAGGCAGACGAGGTCGGGACGGGCATCCCACGACGCGACGACAACGAAGCCGAGGCGTTCGTAGAGCCGGATGGCACCGTCGCGCCAGCTCCAGACCGAAAGGCGCAGAACGGCTTCCGCGTGTTCTGCGCTCTCGATGGCCGCTCGGACGAGGCCGGCCGCGGCGCCGTGTCCGCGTGCAGCCGGTTCGACCCAGAGCCGCTTCAGCTCGAGCTGTGGCGGCTCGCTCCGGTGCCCGTCGCCGGCATCCGCCAGCACGGCGCATCCGACGACCGTATCCGGAGCGTGGGCGAGGAGCACGGCGGCGGTGCGGAAGGCGCGGTGGGGGTCGTCGATCTCGGCGCGATAGGCCTCGGGCAGCCTCGCGGCACGAACTTGATTCCGAACGGTATGGGATTCGGGGGTGGCATCGACATAGTGTCGATGGACCCCCGTTTTCTCACACGGTTCGGTCGCGGCCCACTGCGCCTTCTCGCTCTCCGTCGCACGGTGGTAGTGCGTGAGGAGCTCGGAGAGACGGCTCGTCTCGGCGTCGTCATCGCGGTTCCAGAGGCGCACGGTCGTGGCATCCGCTCGCTCAGGCATCGGTGGCCTCGTCGCGGGGGCGCACCCAGCGGGTGAGGAGCATGCTGTCGCTCCGCAGCAGATGGGCGAGGCGCATCGCGTGGGGCAGGCCCACGGCGGGATCGCCGTGCGCTGCCGCGATGCGCGGGCCGGTACCCCCCTCGAGCATCGGGCTGAGAGTGAGGCAGAACTCGTCGACGAGGTCGGCCGCGATCAGGTCGCCGAAGAGTGAGGGGCCGCCCTCGCAGAGCACCTGTGCGAGTCCGCGATCGAGCAGGGCCGTGCGCACGAGCGACGGGTCGACCCGTCCGTGCTCGTCGCCCGCGTCGATCACCGTGGCGACCTCGGAGAGGCGGGTTCGCGCCTCCCGCGGGGCGGATGCCGTCGTGAACACCAGCGGCGGCGTGGGAGACTTCGCGAAGAGGTCGCTCGCCGGGTCGAGGGCGAGGCGGCCGCTCACCAGCGCCATGGCCGGATGCTCGGAGAGTCCGGCCGCACGCCGCCAGCTCGCGAACGAGTCGCCGACGGTGAGCGCGCCGTAGCCCTCCGCACGGGCTGTGCCCGCCCCCACGAGCACCACGTCGGAGACCGCGCGCAGCACGTCGAACACCGCCTTGTCGGCGGGGGAGCCGAGCGCGCCGGAGAGGTCGGCCACGGTGGCCGAACCATCCAGCGACTGGATGAAGTTCACGCGGATGCAGGGCTGCGCACGGTCGGCGGGGGCGTAGAGGTCGAGGAGTTCGGCGGTGCCCAGGGCAGCAGCCGCCCCGCTCACATCGGCCCGGATGATGCCGCTCATACGTTGTGCTCCGCGAACACGGGCTCGCGGAACCCGAGAACGGCCTCGAGCATCCGCATCGCCCGCACCGAGGCCACCACATCGTGCATGCGCACGATCCGGGCGCCGAGCAGCGCACAGGTCGTGGCCGCCACCAGCGAGCCCTCGAGCCGCTCCGGGCGCGGGGCGCCCAGCGACTCGCCCACGAAATCCTTGTTCGAGACCGCGGCGAGGGCCGGCAGCCCGATGGCGGCGATCTCGTCGAAGCGGCGGGTGATCTCGAGGCTGTGCAGCGTGTTCTTGTTGAGGTCGTGGCCGGGGTCGATGAAGAGCTTGTGCTCACCGATGCCGGCGGCGACAGCCCGATCGACCCGCTCCTCGAGGAAGGCGCGCACCTCGTCGACCACGTCGTCGTACCGCGGCTGCGGGTAGGGGCGGCGCGGCTCGGCGAGCGAGTGGGTGATCACGAGCGAGGCTCCGGATGCGGCCACCACCTCGGCCATGGCCGGGTCGCTCAGCCCTGTGGTGTCGTTGATCACGTGGGCACCCGCCGCCACGACGGCCTCGGCCACGGAGGCACGGAAAGTGTCGACCGAGATCACGACGTCGCTCCGCGCCGCCACCGCCTCCACCACGGGCAGCACGCGGTCGAGTTCTTCGGCGGCCGCGATCTCGGGCCCCGGTGCGAACTTGGCGCCCCCGATGTCGACCCAGTCGGCCCCGTCGTCGGCCGCGCGCAGGGCGGCCTCCACGGCGCGGTCGAGGGCGAAGGTGGCGCCCTGGTCGAAGAACGAGTCGGGGGTGCGGTTCACGATCGCCATCACGGCGATGCGTCGGTCGAAATCGATCTGCCGCGAACCGAAGCTGCGCACCGGCCGGCGGATCGGGGGGAGGGCGATCATGTGTCCATAATGGTCGGTCGGGGCCGTGCCGCGCTCGTACCCGTGAGAAGGTGGAGGCATGACCGGAGTTCCGCCCCGCCTGCATCCGCGCGACAGCGGAGACGCCTGGGTGGAGGGTCCTGATGGCCGCCGGTTCTGGGGGCGTTACGGCGCGGCCGGACTACTCGTGCACGACGACAAGGCGGGCGTGCTCCTGCAGCACCGGGCCGAGTGGAGCCACTTCGGCGGTACCTGGGGCCTGCCGGGCGGCGCGCGGCACGCGGGTGAGTCGGCGGTCGACGGCGCCATCCGCGAGGCGGGCGAGGAGGCCGGAGTGCCGGCGGATGCGCTCGAGATCGCGTTCACGTCCACCCTCGATCTCGGCTACTGGTCGTACGTCACGGTCGTCATGCGAGCCGCCCGCCCGTTCGAGCCGGCGATCGGTGACGCGGAGAGCCTCGAGCTGCGGTGGGTGCCGGTCGACGAGGTCGAGACGCTTCCCCTCCATCCGGGCTTCGAGTCGGCGTGGCCGGAGCTGCGCAGCCGGCTCGGTGAGCGCATCCGGGTCGTCGTCGATGCGGCCAACGTGGTGGGTTCGCGGCCCGATGGCTGGTGGAGAGACCGGCTCGGTGCCAACGAGGCCCTGCTCGTTCGACTCGCCGAGCTCGCACGGCGCGGCATCGCATCGGCCGAGTTCTCGCGGGCGGAGGCGTCGGGCACCTCGGGGGATTTCGCGCCCTCGAGCAGCCCGGCCACCTCTGCTCCGGCCGGCCCGATCGGCCGCTCCTGGCCGAGCATCACCGTGATCGTCGAAGGAAAGGCGCGCGAGGCCGAGTTGCCCGCCGCGTCGACCACACGGACTCCGGATGCGCCCGACGACGGACTCGTGGCCGGGCTCCTCAGCGTGGTGCCGGCGGAGGGCTCCGGTGACGACACCATCGTGGCGACCATCGCCGGCATGCTCGCGGCGCCGGGTGCCGCTGGCGCACCGGGTGCCGCTGGCTCGCCAGCCCCTGTCCCTGCCCCGGCTTCCACGATCGTGGTCACGGCCGATCGTGAGCTCGCCACACGGGTGGGTGCCCTGGGTGCCGACGTGCGCGGCCCGGGCTGGTTGCTGGCCCTGCTCGACGACCTCGCGGCGGCCTGACCGCCCGCACGCCACGTCGAACGACGGATTTCCGTGCGGATACCGGCGAACGACGGAGTCTCACACCGGATATCCCGCCGAACTCCTTCGTTCGCGAGCACATCCGAGGGCGTCGCGTCGCGGGGCGAGCCGGCGTCCGTGGTGTCGCGTAGTCTTCTGGCACGATGAGCATCGCCCGATCGCACCCGCGCCCTCCCGGGGCGACGCGTGCCCGTGGCGAGCGGGTCGCCGAGCACCGTGGCCTCGCGACATCCGCGGCTCCGGATGCGGGCACGCCGTCGCTCGAGGCGCGCATCGCGCTGCGGTTCCCGCTCGATGTGCGGGCCACGCTCGGGCCTCTCCGACGCGGCCCCGGAGATCCGTGCGTGGTCTTCGACGATGCCGGTGTCTGGCTGGCCTACCGCACGGTCGCCGGGCCTGTCACGCTCCTCGTCACCGGCACCCGCACCGAGGTGCGCCTGCGTGCATGGGGGAGCGGAGCATCCGAGGCTCTGCACCAGGCGCCGCAGTTGCTCGGTCTCGACGACGACTGGAGCGACCTCGACACCTCGGCGCACGATCTGCTCGCCTCGAGTGCGCATCGCAACCCCGGGCTGCGGCTCTGCCGCACGGGCCGCGTGCTGGATTCACTGGCTCCCGCGATCGTGGAGCAGAAGGTCACGTCGGCGGAGGCCTTGCGGGCGTGGCGCATCCTGGTCACCCGGAACGGTGAAGCGGCGCCGGGGCCGGCACCCGAGCGGATGCGGCTGCCGCTCCTGCCCGAGCACTGGCGGCGCATCCCCTCGTGGGAGTGGCACCGGGCGGGTGTCGATCCGCGGCGGTCGAAGACCGTCATCCAGGCCGCCGTCGTTGCCCGGTCGCTCGAGCGGTCGACCGCGGTGCACACGGGAGGGCACGACCTCTGGCGGCTGCTCCGCACCGTGAACGGCGTGGGCGGGTGGACGGCGGCCGAGACCGCCCAGCGCTCGCACGGCGACCCCGACGCGGTGAGCTTCGGCGACTACCACCTGGCCTCGTGGATCGGCTCGGCCCTCGTCGGGGAGCCGGTCGACGACGACGGCCTCGCGGAGCTGCTCGAGCCGTGGGCGGGCCAGCGTCAGCGCATCGTGCGCCTGGTGCTCGCGAGCGGGTTCAGGCCGGAGCGGCACGGGCCGCGGATGACCATCCAGGACCACCGAGGGCACTGACCGCCGAGGGTGCCGGCTCGCGAGGGCGCCGGCTCGCGAGGGCGCCGGCTCGCGAGGGCGCCGGCTCGCGAGGGGTGCGGCCCGCGGGGAACTACCCGGCGGGATGCGCACCTCGGGCGCCGGCGCTCAGTACCAGTGCGGGTTGCGTGCCGTCCACTGCGAGAGCGCGTTGCACGGCGTTCCGTAGCGGTCGGAGATGTAGTTCATGCCCCAGATGATCTGGGTCGATGCGCTGGTGATGTAGTCGGCACCCACCGACGCCATCTTCGACGCCGGCAGCGACTGCGGGATGCCGTAGGCGCCGCTCGAGGCGTTGTAGGCGTTGACGCGCCATCCGGACTCGCCGATCCACAACCGCACGAGGCACGAGAACTGGTCGCCGCCCCATCCGTAGTTGCCCAGGATGCTCTGGGCGTAGGCCTGAGCCTCGGCGGGCGACGCGATCTCGCTGCTGCTCGGAACCCAGGCGCTGCCCGGGGCGTCGGTGGCGGCCGCCGCGGCGCGCTGCTTGGCCTGTTCCTCCGCTTTCGCGGCTTCGCCGGCGCGGTAGGCGTTCTCGACCTGCACGGTGGTGTCTTTCAGCGACGAGAGCTGGGCCACGAGAGTGGAGCTGGTGGCCTGCGCAGAGGCGAGCTGGGCGTCGGCATCGGCCTGCGCGGCCTCGGCGTCTTTCAGGCGCGCGTCGGCCTCCTGGGCGAGGCGGTCGCGTTCGGCCTCGGCGGTCTGGGCCTGCTTCGTGAGGGCATCGGCGGTGTTCCGGGCCGTCTCGGCGCTCGCCTGCACGAGCGCCGTCTGCTCCGTGATCTTCGACATGGTGCCGAGTTGATAGAGCAGGGAGTCCGAATCGTTCTGATTCAGGATGAGGTTGAGGGTGGAGTCGCCGCTCGAGCGATAGAGCTGGGCGGCGAGCTTGCCCAGTTGCGCGGTGGCCCGGTCGGCGTCGGCGGTGGCCGTGTCGGCCTGGGCGGAGAGGGTGTCGGCGTAGCCGGTGGCCGCCTGCAGGTCGTAGCTGGCCTTGAGGTACTCCTGCCCGCGCTGCAGGGCCTCGTCGGCGAGCCGTGCCGACTCGGCCTCGAGATTGTCGAGCAGGGCGTTGATGTTCGCCACCTCGGCCTGGTTGGCCTGCTCATTCGCCTTGGCGGCATTCACCTGGTCCCACGTGGGGTAGTCGTCGCGAATGAGGTTCGAGGCGGAGACGGCGGATGTCGCATCCGCTCCGATCGGGGCCGCCGATGCGGGCAGGCTCGCACCCGCCACGAGTGCGGCGATGGCGACGGCCGCACCCCAGCCACGGGCAGAGGGCTTCCACATGACCTCCAGGGTATGTGACGAAAGTGAAAATTGAGGGGATCGCGTGTCGCGCGTCCCGATACGCTTTCGCCATGGAACCGCTCGATCTGGAACCGTGGCATGATTTCGCCGTGGCCACGGCCGGTGCCGCCGGGGCACTCGCGGGTCTCATCATGGTGGCGATCTCCGTGAACGTGAAGGAGATCATCGCCGGTCCGGGCCTGGCGGCCCGAGCAGGAGCGACGATCGCCTCGGTCATGGTGATCCTGGTCTCCGCGTCGGCGATGCTCATCCCCGGCCAGGCCGCGCTGTGGCTGGGCGTCGAGCTGGCCGCATTCGGCTTCGTCGCCGTGTGCTTCCAGATCGACGCGGCGAGGCGGATGTTCGCCGCCTCCACCGGTGCCCCGCTGGTGAGCAAGATCGTGAACGCGATCCTCGGGGTGGGGGCTCTCCTCTGGGTCGTCTTCGGCGGCATCGTGACAGCCACGGGATCGCCCACGGGCCTGGTGCACGTCGCGGCCGGCTTCATCACCATCTTCATCACGGCGGTTCTGAACGCCTGGGTGCTGATGATCGAGATTCTTCGGTGAGATCCGGAATAATCTCGTCGGTCGATGCATTTGTATTGACTGGGCCGTCTTCGCGCCTCACCACGACTCATTCACGACACGAAGAGAGACACCATGACTGACACCATCGAGATCCCCGGCTACAAGGCCGGCACCTGGACCATCGACCCCTCGCACTCCGAGGTCGGCTTCAGCGTTCGCCACATGCTCATCAGCAAGGTCAAGGGCACGTTCGAGAACTTCGACGCCACCTTCGTGACCGGCGAGAACCCCCTCGACACCAAGGTCACCGCCAAGGCGGTCGTCGCCTCGGTCAACACCAACGACAAGAACCGTGACGGCCACCTCGCCACCAACGACTTCTTCAACGCCCCCGAGTTCCCCGAGATCACCTTCGTGTCCACGGGCGTGCGCCAGGATGGCGGCGACTACAAGGTCGACGGCGACCTCACCATCAAGGGTGTCACCAAGCCGGTCACGTTCGACTTCGAGTTCGGCGGCTTCGGCGCCGACGCGTACGGCAACTACAAGGCCGGCTTCGAGGCCTCCACCGTCATCGACCGCAACGACTTCGGCGTGAACTGGAACGCCGCACTCGAGTCCGGTGGCGTGCTCGTCGGTGACAAGGTCACCATCACGCTCAACGTGCAGGCCGCTCTGCAGGCGTAGTCCGCAGCGACGTCCCGAAGGGTCGCTTCTCGTTCGTCCGGTGTCCGGATGCGGCGGGGAGCGGCCCTTCTCTGCGTGCGGGCCGGGGTCAGGCGGTTGTGCACAGGTCGGCGCCCGGGCTGAGTTCTGCACAGAAGGCGGTCTTGCCCGCATCCTGACCTCGGTGGTCGCGACACTGGCGTCATGTCTACGATCTCAGCCTCGCCGGTCACCGGCACCGGTCCCGCTCCCACCACCGTCTTCGACGAGATCGAGGCCGTTCTGGGTTTCCGCCCGGAGCACAGCCTCGCCGTCCTCGTGCGACGGCCCCGCATGGCTTCCGCCGTGCTGAGGGTCGATCTCCCGCCGTCTCTCGGTTCTGATGCGGCGCGCACCCGCGGGCGCAGCGGAGCCCGCAGTGGGCGTGAGCTCGAGGAGGCCGATCACTTCGCCCATACGGTCACCGGCATGGTCTCGCAGCTCTCCGGCGCCCGGTCGGTCGAACTGGTGATGTATCACGATCATGCGTATCGCCCGCTCGGCCAGTTCGTCTACGACGTCGCCGAGCGGATGCACGCGGCCGGCTTCCCTCTCGGCGGCGTCTATCGCGTCAGGGGTGGATACTGGTCGCACCTTGTGGCGGCGAACACCCTCGGCGGTCGGCAGTTCGTGAGTTGCGGGGAGCGCACCAGGCTTCGATCCGCGCCCGTCGTCTCGGCCGGATCGAGGTCGGCGACGTCGCGCCCGGGCGGGTCGGGCGGGTCGGGTGGGCCGGGTGGATCGGATGGGTCGCGCGATCACGATGCTCATCACGGGCCGTTCGTGCCGGTCGTCCGGCCCACTCAGCGACGGCTCGCCCGGGCGATGGCGACCGTGGCGGCACTCGAACGGCGTCAGACCGGGCCTGAGCGCGACCTCGTCGATGAACTCCTCGAGTGGCAGAGCGTGCTCGCGTCGGAAGCCGCGTTCGCGAGCGACGCCCGGGCGATCGCCCTCGCCTGGAGCCTGCGCACCACGAGCGTGCGCGACTGCGTCCTGATGCTCTGCGCCTGGGGTTTCGAGGCCGCGATCGTGTCGGCGCTCGACGTCGGCCAGCACGGCGCGGCGGATGCCCCGGATGACCTGCTCGAGACGGTGCTCGGAACCGGGAGCAGGGCACCCGCTGCGGAACAGCTGCGGCGGTCGATCGACGTGCTGCGTTCCGTCGCCGAGCGAGTTCCCGACTCCCTGGCCGCCCCGGTGCTCTCGATGCTCGCGTGGCTGGAGTGGTGCCGGGGCCGCGGTTCTGCCGCCGCGGGCTACCTCGACGCGGCCACGAGCGCCGACGACGGCTACCAGCTCGCGCAGTTGCTCCGGCAGATGATGCGCTCGGGCCGTTTGCCGGAGTGGATCGCCTGACGCGCGCTGACGCGGCGCGGACTCACCAGGGTTCCTTCCAGTTGCGAAGGAGTACGTCGTCGAACTGCTCGGCAGTGAATCGCGTCGAGTCGTCGAATCGCACGAATTCGCGTCGATACGTCATCGTCAGTTCGCCGACGTCACACGTGTCGGGCGGCTTGCGTACGTCACCCGTGACGAGAAGAGCACCATCGTGGTGTTGCTCGGCGTGCACGTCGAAACTCCATCCACCGTTCGGAGCCAGCTCCACAGCGGTGCCTTCGACGACGTTCCGCACTCGGAACGTCTCCACTCCGTGGAGCTCGACGTGGATGCGCTCCACCAGAAGAGGGCGTCCGACGGCGAGCTCGCACTCGATGGCGAGATCGATCCAGTCGTCGACGACGTCAGCGCTGGTGATCGATGCATCGTGCAGCCACGACCAGAGACGAGAATTCACACGTGATGATAACTCACATCGACGGGATGCGAATGAGAAGACACCGAGAGGGAGTGGTGTCAGTGGCCGGTGAGCGGGCCGAGGAGTCTGGCCGTGATCGATCGGCGACCGGTGACCGATTCCTCGAGGTCGGCGGCGCTCGTGCCGGCGAGACCGAGGTTCGCGCCGATGAACCGGAATGGTTCCGGTTCCCACTTCGGCGAGAGGTGGTTCACCCAGGGCAGCGCGGTGAGATCGGTCGACCGGCGGAGGATCAGGTCGGTCAGGGTGCGACCCGCGATGTTCGTGGTGCTGAGGCCGTCGCCCACGTATCCGCCGGCGAAGCCCACCCCGGTGCGCGGGTTGAAACCCACCGAGGCGTGCCAGTCGCGGCTCACCCCGAGTGGTCCGCCCCATCGATGCGTCACTGCCGTGCCGCGAGCCGCGGGGAAGAGGTCGACCAGCGTCGACTCCAGGTGCTCGAACACGCGGCCGACACGGTCGTACTCCGGCTTGACGGAGCTGCCCCAGTGGTACCGGGCGCCCCGGCCGCCGAAGGCGAAGCGGTTGTCGGCGGTGCGCTGACCGTAGATCAGAAGGTGGCGGTAGTCGGAGAAGGTGGTGCCGTGCTCGATCCCGATCTCCTCCCACACGGCGTCGTCGAGCGGCTCGGTGGCGATCATGAGCGAGTAGAGCGGCATGATCCGCCGGCCGACACCGGGGAACTGCGCGCCATAGCCTTCGACGGCGATCACGAGTTGGTCGCAGGTGATGAGTCCCTCGCCACCGATGCCGGCGTAGAGAGCCCGACCGGGTGCCCACTCCACCACCTCCGACTGCTCGGCGATCACCACGCCCAGGCTCTCCACGACGCGCGCGAGCCCGCGCACGAGCTTGCCCGGGTGCACACGGGCGCAGGCCGGGTCGAACGAGGCGGCGAGCGAGGAGGTGGCCGCCAGCGAACGGGCGCGCGACTCGTCGTGCGATCCGGCGGTCACGAGTTCGAGCGGGTCGGTTCCGAACGCACGGGCTTCGTCGACGTCCGCCACGGCCGCGCGCCGCTGCACCGTGTCGCGGGCGAACACGATGGTTCCGCCCTTCACGAAATCGCAGTCGATACCCTCCTGCGCGCAGACGCGCCCCACCTCGTCGACCGTGTCGATCATCGCTTCGCGCAGACGCCGGGCGGCATCGTCGCCGTAGAGCCGGCGCAGCGCATCCGTCGACTTCGGGAAGAGCGCCGAACACCAACCGCCATTGCGCCCCGACGCACCGAAGCCCACGATCTGCTTCTCCACCACCGTGATGCGCAGGGAAGGGTCGGCCTTCTTCAGGTAGTAGGCCGTCCAGAGGCCGGTGAGACCGCCGCCCACGATGCAGACATCGGTGGTCAGATCACCCGCGAGAGGAGCGCGCGGCACGAGCGCATCATCACCCGACTCCGCGAGCGAGTCGAACCAGAAGGAGACGCCGCGATAGTCGGTCGCCGCGCCCGCGGACCCTGAGCTCGGCACGATCAGAGTCGCGTCCAGGCTTCGGTGAGCACCCCGCGGAGGATCTGCTCGATCTCGTCGAACTCCGCCGGCCCGATCGTGAGCGGGGGTGCCAGCTGGATCACCGGGTCGCCCCGGTCGTCGGCGCGGCAGTAGAGCCCGGCGTCGTAGAGGGCCTTCGACAGGAAGCCGCGCAGCAAGCGCTCCGACTCGTCGTCGTCGAACGTCTCCTTCGTGGCCTTGTCCTTCACGAGCTCGATGCCGAAGAAATAGCCGTCTCCGCGCACGTCGCCCACGATCGGCAGATCGGTGAGGCGCTCGAGGCTCTGGCGGAAGAGGGGCGAGTTCTCGCGCACGCGCTCATTCAGCTTCTCCTCCTCGAAGATGTCGAGGTTCTCGAGCGCCACGGCGGCCGAGACCGGATGTCCCGCGAAGGTGTACCCGTGGTAGAACGACGTGTTTCCGGTCTTGAAGGGCTCGTAGACCTTCTCGTTCACGATGGTGGCGCCGATGGGGGAGTAGCCGCTGGTCATCGCCTTGGCGCAGGTGATCATGTCGGGCACGAAGCCGTAGGTGTCGCAGGCGAAGTAGTTGCCGATGCGGCCGAAGGCGCAGATCACCTCGTCGCTCACGAGAAGCACGTCGTACTTGTCGCAGATCTCGCGAACCCGCTGGAAGTAGCCGGGAGGAGGGGGGAAACATCCGCCCGAGTTCTGAACGGGCTCGAGGAAGACGGCGGCGACCGTCTCCGGTCCTTCGAACTGGATCATCTCCTCGATGCGGTTCGCGGCCCAGAGGCCGAAGGCCTCCTCGGTTCCCTCGAAGCCGGCCTCGTGGGCGCGGTAGTAATTGGTGTTGGGTACCCGGAAACCGCCGGGGGTGACGGGCTCGAACATCTCCTTCATCGCGGGGATGCCGGTGATGGCCAGAGCGCCCTGCGGAGTGCCGTGGTAGGCGATGGAGCGCGAGATCACCTTGTGCTTCGTGGGGCGGCCCTGCAGCTTCCAGTAGTACTTGGCGAGCTTGAACGCCGTCTCCACGGCTTCGCCACCGCCGGTCGAGAAGAACACCCGGTTGAGGTCGCCCGGCGCCAGATCGGCGAGCCGGTCGGCCAACTCGATGGCGGAGGGATGCGCGTACGACCAGATCGGGAAGAACGCGAGCTCCTCCGCCTGCTTCGCCGCGACCTCGGCGAGGCGCCGCCGACCGTGGCCGGCGTTCACCACGAAGAGACCCGACAGGCCATCGATGTACTTCTTGCCGCGGGAGTCCCAGATGTGGTGGCCATCGCCCTTGGTGATGATGGGAACACCCCCGCCCGACTCCATCACCGACTGGCGGGCGAAGTGCATCCACAGATGGTCTTTCGCCATCGTCTGCAGTTCGGCTTCGGTGCGAGTGCTTCGTGTCATCGTGTACCCCAGTTGTAGAGCTGCTTGTGCAGCTTCAAATAGACGAATGTTTCCGTGGAGATCACGCCGTCGAGCTGCCGGATCTCGGCATTCAGCAGCGTGATCAGGTCGTCGTCGTCTTCGCAGACGACTTCGGCCAGGATGTCGAAGGTTCCCGCGGTGAGAACCACGTAGTCGACCGACGGCATC
Source organism: Herbiconiux sp. (assembly GCF_004297105.1). Taxonomy (GTDB): domain Bacteria; phylum Actinomycetota; class Actinomycetes; order Actinomycetales; family Microbacteriaceae; genus Herbiconiux. The sequence continues at coordinate 210,199 of NZ_SCVE01000018.1, read as the reverse complement.
GTGGCGAGCGCATCCGCCACCACCCGGGTGTCGCCCGAGACCTTGAGGCCGATCATCGCCTGCCGGTAGAACCCGAGCTGCAGGGGATCGGTGACGGCCACGATCTGCATCACACCGGAGTCGGTGAGCTTCTGCACGCGCTGCCGCACGGCGGCCTCGCTGAGACCCACGGCCTTGCCGATCTCGGCATACGAGCGGCGGCCGTCATCCTGCAACTGCTCGATGATGGCCTTGGAGGTGTCGTCGAGCTGAGGTGACCGCGGTTTCGTGCTCATGGCTCGATCCTGTCAGGTGGAAACCCCCTCGGCAAGCGAATCCGTAGCAGATCAGGCCGATGAGTGCCGAAAACATCAGTTGTCGGCGATGTGTGGGCAGGCGGTCGAGAGCGCGTCAGCCGCGCGGATGGCGGGCATCCACCGGGTCCGGAGGTCTTTGCCGGTACCGTGGGCCGCATGGGGAGTCTTCGATTCGTTCCCGCCCAGGGGGAGTGGACCGTTCTGGCCGCGTGGCCGATCATGGCGGCGCTGCCGAGCGAGCTGCCCGCCGCCGTGCTCGACGCCGTGTGGGCGGCGATGCAGGCGGAGGGTGCATCCCTCGAGTCGGTGGTGTCGAGCATCCCGTTGCGGGGCGCAACCGAAGCCGCCTCGTTCAGCGTGGTGAGCTTCGACTCCAGCGGGCCGCGCACCGTGCTGGCCGTGGTTCGTGGTTCGGCGGCGATCGACGTGCTCTCCGTGGGCGGGTCGCGGCGATTCGGATCGCAGGGCGCCGAACCGTGGGCGCTCGCCCAGTTCGTCGATGTCATCGGCGTCACGGCCGGCACCCTCCCTCCGGTCCCCGAGTCGGCGCTGCGGCTGCCCGCCGGTGCGGATCGGCTCGTCACCGGTATCGTGCGCGCCTCCCGGGTGGTCTGGGCCGACTCCAGCGACGACTTCCTCCCGGAGTGCGATGCCGCTCCGGTATCGCCCCTGAGGAACGATGCGGCCTCCGATCGGGCAGGCGACCCGGATGACGACACCATCGTCTCCGCCCGAACCCTCGACACCCCTCCACCTGGCCGTGAGGAACCCGCCGCAGAGTCGCCCGCAGCACAGTCGCCCGCTGCAGAACGACCCGCCGCGGAACGACCGGCCGCCGAGCAACCCCCCTCAGGGCCCGCCGCCTTCGAGCTGCGGGTGGGCGACGGCCCGGCCCGGCCCCTCGACCACCCTGTGGTGATCGGCCGTCGACCCCGTCCACGCCAGAGTTATTCGGGCGAGCAGGCGGTGCTCGTCGAGGTCGCCTCGCCCACCAGCGCCGTCTCGGCCAATCACGTCGAGATCGCTCCCGTCGGCTCCACGGCGGTGGTGACCGACCTCCGATCGAGCAACGGTACGCGGGTGTCAGAAGAGGGCGCGCGGGTCACCCGGCTGCGGCAAGGTGATTCGGTGGTGGTGACCGGGTCGGCTATCGTCGAAATCGGCGACGGAAACGTTATCCACATCTCGTCGCGAGACCGGGGAACCTCCGGGATCACCGTTTAGGATTCCCGGATAACTGTCAGGAGCAAATCCAGTGACCCAGATCGGTCGAACGAGCGCGCGCGTCAACGTCACGCGCCAGGGCGCGCACCCGCGTCGCGTCACCCTGTCATGGGCCGCGCTCTCCGACGTGGGCAACAAACGGGCCGGCAATGAAGACAGCTCGATCTCCGATCTCCCGGTCTTCGCCGTGGCCGACGGCATGGGCGGGCACTCCGCCGGTGACATCGCGAGCGCCGCCGTCGTGGAGCGGCTCGGCGAGATCACGGATGCGGTCACCACCGCCGAGGCCATCGAGAAGCAGCTCCTGCGCGCCCTCTCCGACATCGACCGCGTGGGAGACGAGTCGGTGCTCGGCACCGGCACCACCGTCACCGGCGTGGCCCTCGCCGAGGTCGACGACGACCTCGCCTGGATGGTGTTCAACATCGGCGACTCCCGTGTCTACCTCTTCGCCGAGGGCGAGCTGAAGCAGCTCACGGTCGATCACTCCGTCGTTCAAGAGCTCATCGACGCGGGCCTCATCACCAAGGAGCAGGCCGACCACCACCCCGACAGCAACGTCATCACCCGCGCGGTGGGCTTCCACGAGAAGCCGATCCCCGACTACTCCACGTTGCCGGTGGTGGCGGGGCAGCGCATCCTCGCCTGCTCCGACGGCCTCACCAAAGAACTCACCGACTACGGCATCAAGCACTATCTCTCCACCACGTCCTCGGCCGAGCACGCCGCCAGCGAACTGCTCGCGGCCGCCCTCGCCAACGGCGGCCGCGACAACGTCACCGTCGTGGTGGTCGATGTGGAGTCCGACGAGCGTTCCGACGTGGAGGGCGGCTCGGGCAGCGGTTCCCGTCGGCGTGATCCCGACCTGGACTGAGCAGACGTGGCTCGTCGACTTCCTTCCGCCCCTCCCGCGCTGCCCGGCTTCACCGCTCTCCGGGTGCTCGGCTCGGGCGGCTTCGCCGACGTGTTCCTGTTCGAGCAGAACATGCCGCGCCGCCAGGTGGCCGTGAAGGTGATGCTGCCCGAGGTGGTCAACGAGCAGGTGCGGCGGATGTTCCAGGTCGAGGCCGACCTGATGGCCACGTTGAGCGCGCATCCGTCGATCCTCACCGTGTACGAGGCGGGTGTGTCATCCGATGGCCGGCCCTTCTTGGTGATGGAGCTCTGTTCCTCGTCGCTCGGGCAGAGCTACCGTCGTGAGCCCCTCCCGGTGGCAGAGGTGCTGCGCATCGGGGTCAAGATCGCGGGAGCCCTGCACACGGCGCACCAGCAGGGCATTCTGCACCGTGACGTGAAGCCGTCGAACATCCTGCTGACGGCCTACGGGTCGCCGGTGCTCTCCGACTTCGGCATCTCGTCGTCGACCCGAGGTGCGGCCGCGGCGGCGGAGGCGGTGGGCCTGTCGATTCCGTGGTCGGCCCCCGAGGTCATCGCCGAGACCACTCAGGGCACGGTCGCCTCTGAGGTCTGGGCTCTCTGCGCCACCCTGTATTCGCTCCTCGCGGGCCGGTCGCCGTTCGAAGTTGCCGGTGGTGGGTCGACTCCCGGCGAGCTCGCGAAGCGCATCGCCAAAGCACGTCTCGCTCCGATCGGGCGCACGGATGTGCCGGTGTCGCTCGAGCGCATCCTCGGGCGGGGCATGTCGAAGAGCCCTGCCGCACGGCAGTCCTCGGCGCTCGAGCTGCTGCGCGAACTTCAAGGCGTCGAGAGCGAGCTCGGCCTCAGCCAGACCACCGCGGAGATCGCGATGGCGGAGTGGGCGAGCGACTTCGCCCGCGATCCGATCGACCGCACCGTGCTGCATGCCGTGCCGAGCGGCTCGCGGCGGCGTCGGCGGAGCGGCGCCGCCGGGTCACGCGGCATCTCCGCCACCGGCGGATCGGGTTCGACCGATTCGCGCACCGCCACCACCGGCTCGCGCAGCCGCAGCCGCAGCGACCGCGGGTCGGGCGGGCGAGACGGGCGCCGCCCCGAGTCGCGCCGGGTCTGGCTCATCGCGGCATCCGTCGTGGTGCTGCTCGGCCTCGTGGGCGGCGGCGTGGCGATCGCCCAGCAGCTCTCCGCACGCGGCATCCCCCAGGTTGGCACCATCACGGCCACCACCCAGGGCGACCGCGTGCTCTTCAGCTGGGACGACCCGGGCCTCGGCTCGGCCGACAGCTACCGTGTCACCACCACGGGCGGGCAGAGCTCGGTGCAGCGCAGCCGCGAGTTCGCCGCCTATCCCACCAGTGGGTCGTCGGTGTGCATCACCGTCGCCGTGGTGCGCTCGGGCAAGTCGGGTGAGGCCAGCTCCGAGAAGTGCGCGAGCCTCGGATGACGAGCGCTTCGCGCGCCGGCGCCTGGATCACCTCGCACAAGTCGCTCGCCGCCACCATCGCGGGCGCCACCCTGGTGGGCACGCTCGTGGCCGTCTCGGCCGCTGTGTCGACGGGCTACACCGCCCAGAAGATCGACCTCGACGATGCTGCTGTGTGGGTCACCAGCAATCTGCATCAGGCGGCGGGCCGCGCCAACCCCATGGTGGGCGAGCTCAACTCGGCCGTTCGGGTCGAATCGGGTTCGCTCTCGGTGAGCCAGTTCGGGCAGACGGTCGTGGTGAGCGAACTCGGCGGCGGCCAGGCGCGGTTGATCGACACGGCCGCGGCGGATGTGGGGGAGACGATCGCGCTCCCCGTCGGCGACGTCGACATCGCCCTCACCGCCGGGGTCGCCGTGATCACCTCCTACACCACGGGTGATGTCTGGTTCACCACACCGGGTGCGCTCTCGGCGTTCGACGCCTCGGCACCGCCGGACGTCACTCTCGGAGCCGGCGGCGACACCGTGGTCTCGGCCGACGGCACGGTGTTCGCGGTGTCGAGCGCCACGGGTTCGGTGTTCGCCATCGATCCCGGCGCGGGCGCCACTGCAGCAGACGGTGCGGCGAGCTGGCCGATCGAGGTGCAGAGCGACGACTCGCTGTCGATCACGGCCGTGGGCGAGACCTGGGCGGTACTCGATCGCACCAGCGGATCGGTGATCACGACCTCGGGGGTCTTCCCGGTCGGCGGCGCGGCGACCGACCCCGGCTCGAGCGTCGACGCCGCGGGCACCACCGGCCAGAACACCGGCGTCGACGACCCAGCCGGTTCGGCCGGAACAGGGGCGGTGGCCGCATCCGCCCGCTCGTGGCTCCAACAGGCCTCCACTGCCGCTCCCGGCGTGCTGGTGGCCACCGGTTCCACTCTCGAACAGGTCTCGCTCGCCGACGGCTCGGTCACCGTGCTGGCCGACGGCCGCTCCGGCACCTCCGTGCGCCCCGTGCGGGTCGACGGATGCTGGTACGCGGCCTGGACCGACGGCACCACCTGGTCGCAGTGCGCCGGCGATCCCGTGTCGGGCACTCTCGAGGGCGCCGCATCCGGTGACTCGCTCACCTTCCGAACCAACGGCGGAGACGGCGTGCTGCTCAGTGACGCCGTGTCGGGCCGCTCCTGGGACGTCACGCGCCAGAACGCACCGATCGACAACTGGGATGCGCTTCTCCCCGACACCTCGACCGACAACGCCGCGACCGACACCGTCACCGACCAGCCGGTGGTGGCCGATCCGACCCAGCGGCCTCCGGTGGCGAACGACGACGACCTCGGTGCCCGACCCGGCCGCTCCACCGTGCTGCCGGTGCTGCTGAACGACTACGACCCCAACGGCGATGTCGTGGTGATCGACTCGGTCGATGTCCCCTCCGGCGTCGACTGGAGCGTCGAGCGCATCTCCGACGATCAGCAGCTGCAGCTCACCCTGCCGGCGAACGCCTCCGGCGAGATCAGCTTCGGCTACACGGTCTCCGACGGTCGCGGCGGCACCGATGCCGCCGTCGTGCGGGTGACCGTGCGCTCCCCGGAGGAGAACTCCCCGCCGGTGCAGAGCAGCGCGACCTCGATCGACGTGGCGCTCGGCGGCCGCGCCGAGGCCGACATCCGAAGCGACTGGTTCGACCCCGACGGCGACGCCTTCTACCTGCAGACCGCGGGCACCGCGGCACCCGACGCTGTGGCGTTCACGCCCGACGGCCGGGTGACGTTCACCGACTCGGGGCAGTCGTCCGGCGCCAAGGAGGTGGCCCTCACGGTGAGCGACGGGCGGGCGTCATCCGCCGGAACGCTCTCGGTGCAGTCGCACTCGCCCGAGCAGGTGCCCCTCACCGCCGACGGCTTCGTGGTGCTCGCGCACGTGGGTCAGGAGATCGAGGTGTCGCCGCTCGAGCACGTGCAGGGCGGTGGCCCCGAACTGCGACTCTCGAACGTGCCCGCGCAGGAGCAGATCACCCTGAACCCCGACTACTCGGGCGGGGTCGTGCGCATCACCGCCGAGCAGGCGGGCGACCGCATCGTCGACTATGCGGTGACGGATGGCACGCGCACGGCGTCCGGGGTGATCCGGGTGATCGCGAGCCTGCCGCCCGACGCCAACACGAAGCCCGTCACCGTGCCGCACTCGGCGTTCGCCCGCCAGGGCACGAGCGTGCTCGTCGACGTGCTCGCGGGCGACTTCGATCCGGCCGGCGGGGTGCTGATCGTGTCGGGGGTCGACCCGGTGGCGGCCACATCGGGCTACCGCGTGGAGGTGCTCGAGCAGCGCCTCATCCGGGTGACGCTCACGGCTCCTCTCGACAGCGGATCCGCGTCGTTCGGCTACCGGGTCACGAACGGCCTCGCCGAGTCCACCGGCTCGGTCACCGTGATCGAGATGCCCGAGCCCACCCTCCGGCAGCCGCCCGTGGCGGTGGCCGACTCGGCGTCGGTGCGGGTGGGCGACGTGGTCGACATCCCCGTGCTCGCCAACGACGTGCATCCGGATGGCGACGCCCTCACGCTCGCCCCCGACCTCGTGCGCGGGCTCGGGCCCGACTCCGGGCTGCTCTTCACCTCCGGCTCGCACCTGCGCTACCTGGCCCCCGGCACCCCCGGCGATTTCACCGCGGTGTACCGCGTCGACGCGCCCGACGGCCAGTGGGCGAGCGCCGAGGTCACCATCAGCGTGCGCGAGGCGGACGCCACGGCCAACGCGGCCCCCGTGCCCTCGCTCGTCACGGCGCGGGTCATCGCGGGCGAGACCGTGCGCATCCCGATCCCCCTCTCGGGAATCGATCCCGACGGCGACTCCGTGCAGTTCCTCGGCCTCGACTCGGTTCCCGAGAAAGGCGCGGTGAGCGACACCGGAACCGACTGGATCGACTACGAGGCCGGCGACTACTCCACCGGAACCGACACCTTCACCTACACGGTGGTCGATCGGCTCGGCGCCCGTGCGAGCGGCACGATACGGGTCGGAGTCAGCCCTCGCGAGAACGGCGCCCGCAACCCCGTGGCCACGCCCGACGAGGTACTCGCGCGGCCCGGCAAGACCGTCACCGTGCGGGTGCTCGACAACGATTCCGACCCGGATGGCAGCGCGCTCCGGGTCACGGGCGTCGAGCCGGTCACCGACGGTGCCACGGCCAGCGTGGTCGACGACATGCTGCGGGTGGTGCTCCCGGGTGCGGAGGGCCGCTACGGCTTCATCTACACGATCGCGAACGAGCGCGGCGGCACGAGTTCCGCCTTCGCCACCGTCGATGTACGGTCGGATGCCCCGCTCGCGCGGCCCCTCGTCAGTGATACCGTGCTCGGGCTCACCGACATCCTCGGCAAAGACGAGGTGGAGGTCGACGTGCTGAAGAACGTGTTCTTCGCCGAGGGCAGCCCGGCCGACCTCTGGCTGTCGGTGCTTCCGGCCTACTCCGACGTCGCGCGGGTCGACGGCGGGCGCATCCGGGTGCAGGTGAAGGAGCAGCGCCAGGTCATCCCCTTCACGGTGGCGCACCCCGACGACCCCAACGTGCGCTCGAACGGATTCATCTGGGTGCCCGGCAGCGATGATGCCCTCCCGCAGTTGCGCACCGGTGCACCCAAACTGAGCGTCGTCTCGGGCACCACTCTGCGCATCGACGTGAACGACTACGTCGTGGCGGTGGGCGGCCGCGACGTGGTCATCTCCGACCCCAACACTGTGCGGGCCACGCATGCCGACGGCAGTCCGCTCGTCTCCGGTGACGACACGCTCGTGTTCACGAGTGCCGACAAGTACTTCGGGCCCGCCTCGCTCTCGTTCGAGGTCGCCGACGGTACGGGGCCGGATGCGCGCACCGCCACGCTCGTGCTGCCGATCACCGTCACTCCCCGAGACAACCAGCCACCCGTCTTCAACGGCGCCGTGCTCGAGTTCGAACCCGGCCAGCAGAAGGTGATCGACCTCACGAAGCTCACGAGCACGGCGTCTGCGGCCGGCACGCTGAGCTATCAGGTGCTGGATCCGAAGCCGGCAGGTTTCTCGGCGGTGCTGCTCGGCTCCACGCTCACCATCTCCGTCGACGTCGGCGTGAAGAAAGGGGCGACCGGCGCCTTCGCGATCGGTGTCGCTTCGAACGGGCTGGCCGGAACGTCCGGCCGCATCGACGTCACCGTGGTGCCCAGCACCAAACCTCTGGCCGCGCCGGCCACCGACTCCGTGATCGCGCCGCGGGGCACGACAACCCCCGTCGACGTGCTGGCGAACGACTCCGCCACCAATCCCTTCCCGCAGACCCCCCTGACCGTGGTGGCGGTACGCGGCGCTGACGCCGCGGCCCTGCCGGCGGGAGTCACGATCGTGCCGAGCGCCGACAAGAGCGTTCTTCAGGTCACGGTTGCTCCGGATGCTGCGCCGGCCGACATCGTGGTGCAGTACCAGGTGCAGGACGGCACCGGCGACCCCGAGCGGGCGGTGTGGGGTACCGTGCGCATCGCCGTCCAGGACAGGCCGGGGGCGGTGACCGGGCTCGCGGTCACCGGCTTCTCCGACCGCAGCATCGCCCTTCGCTTCTCGCCGGGCGTGGCCAACAACTCGCCCATCACCGGATTCGACGTCACCGCCCGAACAGCGGCCGGGTCCTCGGTCACCACGCGGTGCGTCTCCACCAGCTGTGCGGTCACCACGCCGGGCAACGGCCCCACCAATGCGGTCACGCTGACCGTCGTGGCGGTGAACGGGCAGGGCTCATCCGACCCCGCCACCTATTCGGTGCCGGTCTGGTCCGACCTCCTGCCCTCGGCACCCGGAGCGATCTCCCTCGCCCCCCTCGATGGTGCGCTCGAGGTGCGCTGGGGCGCCGCCTCGGTGGGTGCCGGCGGTTCGGCGGTGCGGCAGTACGACGTGACGGCCAATTCTCAGTCGGTCGCCACCGTCGACGCCACGGGTTCGGAGTGCGACGCCTCCGGATGCTCGACGGTCGTGCGCGGTCTCGCCAACGGCTCCTCCACCACCATCACCGTCACGGCCCGCAACGGCGCCTACCCGGCCCTCGCCGTGTGGCCGTCGTCGAGCGCAGCCGGCACGCCGTACGGCGCTCCCAGCGCATCCGGGGTCTCGGCCGTCGCGAACCTCGACAGCGGACCGGGCTCCGTCACCCTGAGCTGGCCCGACTTCGCGGGCAACGGCAACGCGGTGGCCGGCTACTACGCCCAGCAGCTCGCGCCGGGCACCACCTCGGTTCCGGGCGGCGCTCAGGCCTGCTCGGTGTCGACCCCCGCCCCCGGCCGCCCCACTGCTCCGCAGGCGGGCGGATCCGTCGTGGCACAGCAGGCGGTCTCGGCGGATGCGCGCACGGCCACGTTCACCGGACTCACCGCCGTCGACACCGCCTATTCCTTCGTCGTCTGGGGCTACAACGCGGCCGGCTGCACCGCCTCGTCGATCGTGACGGCCGTGGCCTATCCGAGCCCCGGCCAGGTCGACGCCTCTCAGGTGTCGATGACCATGGTGCAGAGCGGCAAGACCGTCGACGTGCGGGTCGACTCGGCGCCCACCCCCGCGGCACCGTCGAATCCGCGGTACTACGTGCAGCAGCTCGACTCGGCAGACGCCCCGGTGGGGTCGCCGCAGTCGTTCACGCTCGGCGGCTTCCCCCGTTCGCTCACCGGTGGCGCCTTCGGCGACACCTATCGCTTCACCCTGCGGGCCTGCTCGGTCTGGGGCGGCGTCGAGGTGTGCGGCGCGGCCTCCGCGCCGATCTCGGCTCCCGAGCCGAGCATCACCTTCCAGTTCGCGGGCGACCCGGTGTACGACGGCACGAGCTGGCGCTGGACCTCCGACCCCTCGAACGGAGGGTTGGTGCCGCAGTACTACTGCGGGCCGCGAGCCGTGACCCCCTCGGCCGACCCGGCCGGCCGAACCGTCACCCCCACCACGTGCACCCCGTCGACCCCGGCCGCGGTCGGCGACGCGTGGCTCCTCGTCGTGATCGGCTCACGGGAGTATGTGTACCTTGGCTAACGAAAGAGGTTCCACCATGACGATGACCGCCGAGCAGGCCGTCCGGTTCGCCGACGTGTTCGACAAGCTCACCGCCACTGTCGAGCAGACCCTTCACGGCAAGTCGCACGTCGTCCGGCTCGCTCTCACCGCACTGTTCAGCGAGGGCCACCTGCTGCTCGAAGACGCCCCGGGAACCGGCAAGACGAGCCTCGCCCGCGCCATCGCCGACAGCGTGCGCGGCACGAGCAACCGCATCCAGTTCACGCCTGATCTCCTCCCGGGCGACATCACCGGTGTCAGCGTCTTCGATCAGCGCACCGGTTCGTTCACGTTCCACCCCGGTCCGATCTTCGCGAACGTCGTGCTGGCGGATGAGATCAACCGCGCGAGCCCGAAAACCCAGGCCGCTCTGCTCGAGGTGATGGAGGAGGGGCGCGTCACGGTCGACGGCACCGGGCATCCCGTGGGTGAGCCGTTCATGGTGATCGCCACGCAGAACCCCATCGAGCAAGCAGGCACCTACCGTCTGCCGGAGGCGCAGCTCGACCGATTCCTCATCAAGACGTCGATCGGCTATCCCGACCACTCCACCACGCTGCGCATCCTCGCCGGTGCCACGGAGCGGGCGCACGGCGAGTCGCTGCCACCCGTCATCACGGCTGAGGGAGTGAGCCTCCTGGCCGCCGAAGCGCGCAGCGTGCACGTCGACCCCACGATCAACGACTACGTCTCGCGGCTCGTGCAGGCCACCCGGGATGTCGCGGAGACCCGTCTCGGCGCGAGCGTGCGCGCGGCGCTCGCCCTGATCCGCTCGTCGAAGACCTATGCGGCCTCGGCCGGCCGGCACTACGTGGTGCCCGATGACGTGAAGTCATTGGCAGGCCCCGTGCTCGCCCACCGTCTCGTGCTCGACCCCGAGGCCGAGTTCGACGGAGTGAGCGCCTTGGGGGTCATCTCGCAGATCCTCCTCGATGTCCCGCCCCCGGGCGACACCTCGGTGGCATGACCGAGCGCCGTCGCCCGCTCGTCACCGCGAGCGGCTGGGTCGTGGTGGTGATGGGGGTCGCCGGAGTCGTGGGCGGTCTCGTGTTCGGCTGGACCGAGTTGCTCGTGGCCGGTCTCTTCGCGGTCGTGCTGGCGCTCGTCGCGGCGACGTTCCTGGTGGGCCGCACGACGGGCACGATCGAGATCGAGGTGCGCGACCGGCACGTGGTGGCGGGCGACGTGGCGACGGTGGCGGTGCGTGTGGCGAACGAGTCTTCGCGTCGTCGGCGCGCCCGCCTCGCCGAGCTGGTGGTGGGCGACGGAGTCGAGTCCGTGCGGCTGCCTCCGCTCGCCGCGGGGGAGTCGCGTGACATCCTCGTCTCCGTGCCCACGGTGCACCGCGGCATCATCCCGCTCGGCCCGGTGACCGTGGTTCGCCGCGACCCCCTCGGACTCGCTCGCCGCGACTCGGTGCGCTCGGCCGCGGCGGAGCTGTACGTGCATCCGGCCACCGTCGCGCTCGCCCTCTCCGCCACGGGTCTGCTGCGCGACCTGGAGGGCATCCCCACCGCCGATCTCACCGACAGCGACATCTCGTTCCACGCGCTGCGCGCCTACATGCCCGGAGACGACCGGCGGCACATCCACTGGAAGAGTACGGCCAAGACCGGTGCGTTCCTGGTGCGGCAGTTCGAGCAGACGCGGCGCAGCCACCTCATCGTGCTGCAGTCGCTCGCCGAGGCCGACTACGCGGATGCGGCGGAATTCGAGCTCGCCGTGAGTGTCGTGGCCTCGATCGGCAGTCGCGCCATCGTCGACGGCTCGACGGTGTCGGTGTTCGCGGGTGAGCCTGCGCGCTCGTCGTCGCGGAATGCCGTCGGGCGCCGGTGGAGGTCGCTCCGCGCCGCACCAGGTGCTCCGGCGGGCGGGAACGGGACGCGTGCTCGGCCGGCGACGCGCGCGGCCGGGGCAGGGGCCGCGACCGCGGTCGCGGGAGCCGCGCCCTCGGGCCGGCTGAGGGTGCGCTCACCGCGTGATCTGCTCGACGACCTGAGCGGGGTGCAGGAATCACCGCGCGCGGCCCGGGTGAGCGCCGTGGCGCGGTCGGTGGGGGAATCCGCTCCGGATGCCTCGGTGGTCTTCATCGCGTGCGGCAGCACGGTGACCGCCCGCGACCTGCGAGCCGCGGCATCCCACTTCCCGATCGGTGTCGAGGTGGTGGCGGTGGTCGCCCTGCCCGAGGCCGAGGCCACGCTCGTGCGCATCGACTCGCTGCGCATCTCACGCATCGGTTACCTCGACGACCTGGTGCGGGTGCTCACCCGGGCGGCGGGGGTGTGATGGCACAGACACTCACGGCACGCGCGGGGGGCGCGATACCGCCCGTCGCGGCCCCCAGTACACCGCCGAGTTCGCCCGCTCGGCGGGGCGACGCGCCCGAGCGCCCACCGCTCGGCCGGCTGCTGCTCACGGGAGCGGTGCTCGAAGCACTGACTCTCGTCGCCGCCCTGACGTGGTGGCCGGTCTACGAGTCCAGAGCCTTCCTGCTGCTCGCCGTGATCACCGTCACGGCGGGTGCGCTACTCGGCATCGTCGCCGCGCGGGGCCGGTGGCCGGCTCCGGCCGTCGCGGTCTCCGTCGTGGTGCTCTGGCTCGTGCTCGGGGTTCCGCTCGCCGTGCCGACCAAGGCGCTCTGGGGCGTGCTCCCCACCCTGCCGGGGCTCGCCGATCTCGCGGTCACCACCGTCGCCGGCTGGCGGCAGCTGCTCACCATCGAGATCCCCGTGGGGGATTACCAGGCACTTCTCGTGCCCGTCTTCGTGCTTCTGCTGACGGCCTCGGTGATCGGCGTCAGCATCGGCTGCCGCGTCGCTCGGCCGGCGCTTCGTGTTCTGGCGGTCGTCCCGGCCGCCGGTGTGCTCGTCACGGGCCTCGCCTTCGGCGGATCGGAGGGCTTCGCGCCGCTTGTCGTGGGTGGGGGATTCGCGATCCTCGTGGTGACGTGGCTCGCACTGGCCGACTCCGAGTCGCGATTCCGATCGGGTCGGCGCAGCCGGCCGGCCACCGTGGCCGCGGCTGCCGGCGTGATCGCCGTGGCCCTCGTGGCCGCCGTGGCCGTCACGGCCGCGGTGCCCACGCCCGAGCGTTCCGCCCTCCGCGACACCGTGCAGCAGCCGTTCGAGCCCGGCGACTACGCCAGCCCGCTCGCCGGCTACCGTGCCTACCTCAAAGCACCGCAGGCCGACTCGGTGGTGCTCACCGTCACCGGTGCGCCGGCGGGCTCGCGACTCGTGGTGGCCCGTATGGACGACTACGACGGCGTCGTTTTCTCCGTCGGCGCAGCGGATGGCGCGGGTGCCCTGTTCGCCCGGGTGCCCGAGCGTCTCGCTGCGAACCAGGGCGGCAGCGCCGCATCCGTCACCACCCAGGTGGAGGTGGGCGACTACACAGGCGTCTGGGTGCCGACCCTCGGCGACCCGCTCCGTGTGAGCTTCACCGGCCCGGATGCGGCGGCCCTCCAGGATTCGCTCTACTACAGCTCGTTCCTCCGCACCGCGGCGACGACGCACGGGCTGACCGCGGGCGACGGCTACCAGCTCACCTCCGAGGTGGGGGATGCGACCGCGGGCGTGCCCGTCACCGCCTTGACGCCGGGCACCGGCACCGTCTCGCTCACCGCGCCGGGCGACGTACCGGATGCGGTCTCGTCGCGCGCGGCCGAGTGGGCGCCCGCCTCCGCCTCGCCGGGCGAGCGGCTCGCCGGGATCGTCGCCGGGCTCGCCGCCGGCTACGTCTCGAGCGGCCTGGAGGGGGAGGTCTTCAGTCGTTCCGGACACGGCTCCGATCGCATCCAGGAGCTGCTCACCGCCACGCCGATGGTCGGCGATGCCGAGCAGTACGCGACGGCCGGCGCCCTGCTCGCCGAAGCGGCGGGCTTCCCCGCCCGGGTCGCGCTCGGCTTCGTGATCCCCGACGGGGCGACCGTGGCGGGGGCGGGAGCGGAGTCCACGGCGTCCGGATCCGTCGACCTGCACGGCCGCGATGCCACCGCGTGGGTGGAGGTATACACGGCCGAGTCCGGCTGGGTGGCCCTCGACGTGACCCCGGAGCCGCGTCCCATCCCCGAGAAGCCGATCACCGATGACAGCACCGCGGTGCAGCCGCCCCAGGTGGTGCCTCCGGCCGCCGACGACCTCGGTGATCAGGTGCAATCGGCTCCGCTGCAGCAGGACGATCAGAACGAGACACCCGACGGTGCGCTGCTCGCCACTCTGCTGCGCATTGCCGCGATCGCCGGAATCGTGCTCGCGGTGCTCGCGATCGTCCTGGCACCCTTCCTCACGGTGATCGTGCTGAAGAGCCGACGCCGCGCCCGCCGTCGTGAACGCGGCAGCCCGCGCGAGCGCGCCGCCGGCAGCTGGGCGGAACTGGTCGACGCCGCTCGCGACGCCGACCTGGCTCCGCCGCGCAATGCGACCCGTCGCGAGGCGGCCCGGGCGATCGGCGGGCTGAGCTCGGTTCAGCTCGCGGATCGCGTCGACGGCGCCCTCTACTCGCCCGATCCGCCCGACGAGGGTCAGCTCGCCGTGCTGTGGGCCACGAGCGACGAGGAGCGTCGCCGGCTGCACGGTGACCGTGGCTGGTTCGCCCGCCTGCGTGCGCGCGTGTCGCCGCGCTCGCTCCGCGACCCCGGGCACCGCACCTATCATGGGGTGAGCGAGACGAAGAGGCGGTAGAACCGGTGAAGTGCAGAACCTGCGGCACCACGCTGACGGCCGGAGCCGTCTTGTGCGGGGAGTGCGGTACATCCGCCATCACACCGCGTCCCACTCTGGGTGACACCGCGCGGTACGACCGCAAGGCGCTTCTCGACGCGATCGCGAACGAGTCCCGTCCGGCCGACGCCGCCGGTTCCGGCAGAGCCGTCGAACCCGCTCCCAAGCCCGCCGAGCGCCCGCGCCCGCTGTTCAGCCTCGTCTTCAGCACGGGCGAGAGCATCCGGGTGTCCGGATCGGGCCTCGTGGGCCGCAACCCCGCCCCGCGCGAGGGCGAGCGGGTCGATTACCTCGTACAGCTCATCGATCCCGCCCGGAGCGTCTCGAAGACGCACCTCGAGTTCGGCGTCGACGACGGCAGCCTGTGGATCGCCGACCGCGGCTCCTCGAACGGAACCCGCCTCGGCCTCGACCTGCTGCAGCCGATCGAGCTGGAGCCGGGAGTGCGAACCGTCGTGCCGCGCGGAACCCGGGTAGGCATCGGCGACGCGTTCTTCGACGTGCACTGAACCGACTGTCCGCACCGAATCGCCTGATTCGCAGACGAAAACCAATGCTCCCACCGGCCGGGGCCACCGATTTCGTAAAGTTTATGTTTCAAGACGGTGTTTTTCGTTGCCGTCACTGTTCTCGCAGTCATCCGCTGTGCCAGTATCGGATTCACTTCGTTTCCCGGCGCGACCAGTGAAGAGGATGACTCGTGACACCACCACAAGACCCGATGATCCTGCAGGCGATCCGTCACTCCCAGGCCCTGCAGCGCGCACGGTCGCTCCAGCTCAGCCGTCGCGGTCTCTTCGGCGCCGCGGGGATCGGCGCCACGGCGCTCGCCCTGGCCGCCTGCTCCTCCGACCAGAAGTCACTCACCCCGGCGAAAGACGTGTCGGCCACGGAGAAGACGCTCACCTGGGACAACTGGCCCTCGTACATGGATGAAGACGACAGCGGCAACTACCCGACGCTCATGGGCTTCGAAGACGAGTCGGGCATCACGGTCACGTACAACGTGAGCGTCGACGACAACAACAGCTACTACGCGAAGGTCAAAGACCAGCTGGCGCTCGGCCAGGACATCGGCGCCGACACCGTGTGCCTCACCGACTGGATGGTGGCACGCCTGGTGCGCCAGGGGTACCTGCAGGAGCTCGATCACGCCAACATCCCGAACATCTCCAACCTCAGTCCGTCGTTCGCGAACCCCGACTTCGACGAGGGCCGCAAGATGTCGTTGCCGTGGCAGGGCGGCTTCGCCGGGATCTGCTGGAACAAGGAGAAGGTGCCGAACGGCCTGACGAGCGTCGACGAGCTGTGGGACACGGCGCTCAAGGGCCGCGTCGGCGTGCTCTCCGAGATGCGCGACACCATGGGGCTCATCATGCTGAGCCAGGGCACCGACATCACGGGTGAGTGGGGCGACGATCAGTTCGCGAACGCGATGGACGCGTTCACCGAGCAGGTCACCAACGGCCAGATCCGCAACATCAAGGGCAACGCCTACCTCAACGACCTCCAGTCGGAGGACACCTACGCGGCCATCTGCTGGTCGGGCGACATCACCTCGCTGAACGCCACGGCGGGCGACAAGTGGGAGTTCGCGATCCCGGATGCGGGCGGCACGCTCTGGAACGACACGTTCATCGTTCCCATGGGCGCGACGCACAAGGCCAACGCCGAGGCCGTCATGAACTACTACTACGAGCCCGAGGTGGCCGCCGAGCTCGCCGCCTGGGTCAACTACGTCACGCCGGTGGTGGGTGCGAAGGAGGCGATGGATGCCATCGATCCCGAGCTCGCCGCGAACCAGCTGATCTTCCCCGACGACGACACGCTCTCCACGGTGCACGTGTTCCGCACGCTCACGCCGCAGGAGGAGAACGACTACCAGGCCCAGTTCCAGAAGGTTCTGTTGGGCAGCTGATGGCCGCATCCACTGCTTCGTTCGCCGAGAGCGGCGCCGACCTCGAGCTGGTCGGCATCACCAAGCGCTTCCCCGGCTTCACCGCCATCGAATCGCTCGACCTGTCGATCCCGGCCGGCTCGTTCTTCGCCCTTCTCGGCCCCTCAGGGTGCGGCAAGACCACCACGCTGCGACTCGTGGCCGGACTCGAGGAGCCGACCGCGGGGCAGATCCTCATCGGCGGCAAGGACGTCACCGACACCAAGCCGTTCCAGCGGCCCGTCAACACGGTGTTCCAGTCGTACGCGCTCTTCCCGCACATGACGATCCTCGAGAACGTGGCCTTCGGGCTGCGGCGGCGCAAACTGCCGGATCCCGTGGGCAAGGCGCACGAGGCTCTCAAGCTCGTGGAGCTCGACCACCTCGCCTCCCGCCGGCCCGCCCAGCTCTCGGGCGGGCAGCAGCAGCGCGTGGCGCTGGCCCGCGCGATCGTGAACCGCCCGGCGCTCCTGCTGCTCGACGAGCCGCTCGGCGCCCTCGACCTGAAGCTGCGGCGGCAGATGCAGCTCGAGCTGAAGACCATCCAGACCGAGGTGGGCCTCACGTTCCTGCACGTCACGCACGACCAGGAGGAGGCCATGACCATGGCCGACACCGTGGCCGTGATGAACAAGGGCAAGATCGAGCAGATGGGTGCCCCCGAGCAGCTCTACGAGCTGCCGAGAACTGCCTTCGTGGCCAACTTCCTCGGACAGTCGAACCTCTTCACCGGGCCGGTCGTCTCCTCGACCGCCGACGCCATCACGGTCGACGTCGCCGGGGTGCCGATCGTGGTGCCGCGCACGCGCGCCCAGCGGCACGCCGGCGAGGTCGCGATCGGTGTGCGGCCCGAGAAGCTCACCCTCTTCACGGAGGCTCCCGCGCCCGCGGCGGGCCGTAACATCCTCGGTCCCGGTCGGGTGACGGATGTCTCGTTCAGCGGTGTGAGCACCCAGTACCTCATCGAGGTGCCCGGCATCGGAGAGCTCGTGGTGTTCGCGCAGAACATGGTGTTCGGTCCGGTGGCCACGGTGGGCACCGAGGCCTGGGTGTCGTGGAACGCGGATCACGGGTTCGGGCTCGACGACGATCCGGTCGACATTCCCCGCTCAGTGCTTTCTCCTGTCGGGCCGGGTGACTCGACCGAGTCGATCGCCATTCAGCGCCGCATCGCGCTCGAAGAAGAGCTCGAACAGGCCTAGGGGCGCATCCGATGGCCTTCACCGCCTTCTCCTCGCAGGCCGCCGTCGAACAGGCGCCGCGCAAGCGCAGCTTCATCGCGCTCGTGCTGCTGCTGCCCGGCATCGCCTACCTGCTGCTGTTCTTCCTGGCGCCGCTCATCTCCCTCGTCATCACGTCGTTCCAGGCGCCCGATCTGTACGGCGACATCGGGGACTACGTCACGGCGTTCCGGTGGGAGAACTACACCGATGCGATCGGGGAGTACTGGCCGCTCATCCTGCGCGCCTTCGGATTCGCGGTGGTCGCCACCGTGCTGGCGCTCGTGATCAGCTACCCGATCGCCTACTTCATCGGGGTGAAGGCCCGGCGCTGGCCGCTGCTGCAGAGCCTGATGCTGACGCTCGTGATCGCTCCGTTCTTCATCAGCTTCCTGCTGCGCACGCTGGCGTGGAAGCAGATCATGTCGGATGAGGGGCCGATCGTGCAGTTCCTCAAGTCGGTCGCGATCCTGCCCTCCGACGGGCACCTCACGGGCACCACGTTCTCGGTGATCTTCGGTCTCACCTACAACTTCATCCCGTTCATGACACTGCCGCTCTACGCGACGCTCGAACGGCTCGATGTGCGGTACCTCGAGGCGGGTGCCGACCTGTACGCGAGTCCGTGGACCACGTTCCGCAAGGTCACGATCCCGCTCTCGATGCCGGGCATCGTGTCGGGCACGCTGCTCACGTTCATCCCGGCGGCCGGCGACTACATCAACGCGAGCCGCGACTTCCTCGGCTCCACGTCGACGGCGATGGTGGGCAATGCGATCGAGGCGAACTTCCTCGTGTTGCAGAACTATCCGGCGGCGGCGGCGCTGTCGATCGTGCTGATGGCGGTGATCCTCGTGATCGTGGGGCTGTACGTGCGGCGCGCGGGAACGGAGGACCTGATATGAGCGGCGTCACGCCCGCACGGGGGCTCGATGAGGCGATGTTCGATGCGGGGCCCGCATCCGGTTCCCCCTCCCGGCCGGGTCGGCGCATCCGGTTCCGTGGGCTCGGGCTGCCGATCTACACGGTGCTCGCGTTGCTGTTCCTGCTCATCCCGATCGCATACACGTTCGTGTTCTCGTTCAACGATTCGGGCAAGCTCAACATCGCCTGGCAGGGCTTCACGTTCGACAAGTGGACCTCGGTGTGCTCGGTGCAGGGGCTGTGCGAGTCGTTCGGCAACAGCATCATCGTGGGGCTGACGGCGACGGTGCTCGCCACGGCGCTCGGAACACTCATCGCGATCGCCCTGGTGCGCTATCGGTTCAAGGCGCGGTCGGCCATCAGTCTTCTGCTCTTCCTGCCGATGGCCACGCCCGAGGTGGTGCTGGGTGCGGGGCTCGCAGCGCAGTTCCTCACGCTCGGCACGGAGAAGGGGCTGCTGACGATCATCCTGGCGCACACGATGTTCTGCATCAGCTTCGTGGTGGTGACGGTGAAGGCGCGGGTGGCGTCGCTCGACCCGGCGCTCGAAGAGGCCGGGCGCGACCTGTACGGGTCGCCGTCACAGGTGTTCTGGCGCATCACGTTCCCGCTGCTGCTGCCGGGGATCGCTGCGGCCGCGCTGCTCTCGTTCGCCCTGAGCTTCGACGACTTCATCATCACGAACTTCAACTCGGGCTCGGTGGACACCTTCCCGAAGTTCATCTACATCGCGGCGGCCCGTGGCATCCCGGCCCAGGTGAACGTGATCGCCTCGGCGGTGTTCCTGCTCGCGCTCGTGCTGGTGGTGGTGGCCCAGGTCTCCCGTGCGGCCCGAGCCAAGCGGTTGGCCAAGCTCCTGCCCTGACGCACTCTCCGACTTGCCACAAGTTGTGGCAAGTCGCCGCGGGTTGCCACATGTTGTGGCAAGTCGCTGAGCGCGCGGGCAGGCGGGTGCCGCGCGCGAGCACGTGTGCGGATCGAGTTGCCACTTGTTGTGGGTGTGGCGGGTTGGTTGCCACAAGTTGTGGCAAGTCGCCGTGCCCGCGGGCCGGCAGGTGCCGCGCGCGAGCACGTGTGCGGATCGAGTTGCCTCTTGTTGTGGGTGTGGCGGGTTGGTTGCCACAAGTTGTGGCAAGTCGCTGAGCGCGCGGGCCGGTTACTGCCGCACGCGAGCACGTCGGCGGATCGAGTTGCCTCTTCTTGTGGGTGTGGCGGGTTGGTTGCCACATGTTGTGGCAAGTCGCTGAGCGTGCGGGCCGGTTACTGCCGCACGCGAGCACGTCGGCGGATCGACTTGCCTCTTCTTGTGGGTGTGGCGGGTTGGTTGCCACAAGTTGTGGCAAGTCGCTGAGCGCGCGGGCCGGCAGGGTGGCTCGGCAGTGCGCGCGTGTCCGCAGAACGAGTTGCCGCTCGTTGTGGGTGTGGCGGCCGACTTGCCACAAGTTGTGGCAAGTCGCGGCGGGTTAGAGGGTGGGGGAGACGCGGATGCGGCCCACGGCCTCGGCGCCGCCGAAGATCGTGAGGTCGAGGTACTCCGTGAGGTCGTCGACCTGCGGTGCCGTGAGCGATCCGTGTCGGGCCAAGAGGGTGAGCGCCACCAGCGAAGCCGCGCGCAGGCTGCCGTCGAGCATCTTCAGGGCTACGGATGCGCCGTCCGGCGTGGCCATCACCATCACGCCCTCCGCGCCGAGCTTCGCCACCACGCCGAGACGCTCGATCACCACCGTGTTCGCGCGGCCGGGGCCGTCGATGGCCCAGCCGTTCGCCAGGATGCTGTCGGTGAGCCACTTCGCCGCGCCCGAGTCGGCCCGGCGGATGCGGCCGATGCCCCGCGCCAGGGCGGTGAGGGTGAGCGCGTGAACAGGTGCGCCGCATCCGTCGATCCCCGAGTGCGCCACCGGCTCACCCGTCTCCCGCTCCACCACCGCGAGGATTCGCTGCTGCAGCGGGTGCGCGGGGTGGAGGTAGCTCGCGGTGTCCCAGCCGTTCTCGACGCAGGCGAGCAGCATGGCCGCGTGCTTGCCCGAGCAGTTCATGTACAGGCGTTCGCGGTGACCGTGCGCGCGGATGACGCCGTCGCGCGCCGCCGAGTCGCCCGGCCAGTCGGCGGGGCACCCCAGCGCGTCGGCGGTGAGGCCGGCGCGGGCGAGGATCGACTCGACCACCTCGATGTGCGCGGGCGTCGCCGCGTGGCTCGCTGTGGCGAGCACCGTCTGCACCGGATCGAGCTCGACGCCCGACTCGAGCACGGTGAGGGCCTGGAACGGCTTCATGCACGAGCGGGGATACACCGGCAGGCCGGGGGAGCCGACGCTGATCGCCACCTCGCCCCGCGCATCCAGCACCACGGCCGAGCCGATGTGGCGCGACTCCACGAACCCGCTGCGGTCGACGACCGCGAGCTCGACCGACTCGCCCACGGAGGCCGTCCCGGCCTCGCCCTGCTCGCTCACCACAACGGCATCCTCGCGCTGGCGCCCGAAATCGACGGAGTCTCTGCGGATGCGCGGCGAACGACGGAGCCTGACCCCGTCGTCTCCCCGGAGGTCCGTCGTCTCGCGACATCGGATGCGCCGACCAGGTCGCCGCCACTCGATCGCCGATGCTGCAAACGACGGAGTTCTGGTCGGTGGCGAGCGAACGACGGAGCCTGGCGCCGTCGTTCTCCTCGAACGCCGTCGTTCGCCGGTGGAGTGTCGAGCGCGACCACCACGGCGTCGCTCAGCTCGCGAGCGAGGCGAAGGCCTCGTCGATCACCGAGAGCGCGTCGGTGAGCAGCTCGTCGCTCACGGCGAGGCTCGGCAGGAAGCGCAGCACGTTGCCGTAGGTGCCCGCGGTCAGCACGAGAACACCGCGCTGAGCCGCGTAGGCGGCGATCGCGTTCACGGCTTCGGCGTGCGGCGTCTTCGTGGTGGCTCCGGTGCCGGGCTCCACGAGTTCGATGGCCACCATCGCGCCGATGCCGCGCACGTCGCCGATGATGTCGTACTTCTCCTGGAGCTCGAGCAGGCCGGCGGTGAGCGTCTGCTCGATGCGCTTCGCCTCGTCGAGCAGCGAGTTCTTCTCGATCTGCTCGAACACCGCGATGGCCGCAGCTGCCGCGACCGGGTTGCCGCCGAAGGTGCCGCCGAGGCCGCCGGGCTGGGCGGAGTCCATGATGGTGGCCCGGCCCGTGACGCCCGCGAGGGGCAGACCGCCCGCGATGCCCTTGGCGCTCAGCACCATGTCGGGCACGAGGCCGAAGTGCTCGCTGGCGAAGTACGCACCCGTGCGGGCCATGCCGCTCTGGATCTCGTCGGCGATGAACACGATGCCGTTCGACGTGCACCACTCCTGGAGGGCCGTCAGGAATCCGTCGGCCGGAACCACGAATCCACCCTCACCCTGGATCGGCTCCACCACGAGGCAGGCCAGATCGGATGCTCCCACCGTCTTCTCGAGGTAGTTGATGGTGCGTGCCGCCGCCTCGGTACCCGACAGTCCGTCGTGGTACGGGTAGGAGTTGGGGGCGCGGTAGACATCGCCGGCGAACGGCCCGAACCCGGTGGAGTAGGGCGCGGCCTTGTAGTTCATGGCCATCGTGAGGTTCGTGCGGCCGTGGTAGGCGTGCTCGAGCACCGCGATGCCGTTGCGGCCCGTGTGCTTGCGGGCGATCTTGACGCCGTTCTCCACGGCTTCTGCGCCGGAGTTCACCAGCACGGTGCGCTTCGCGAAGTCGCCGGGGGTGTGCTCGGCGAGCAACTCGGCCACCCGCACGTACTCCTCGTAGGGAGTGATGGTGAAGAGGGTGTGCACCACGTCGTGCAGCTGAGCGGCCGCAGCGGCCACGACGGCCGACTCGGTGTGGCCGACGGTGGTGACGCCGATACCCGCGCCCAGGTCGATGAACTGGTTGCCGTCGACATCGACGAGGATGCCGCCGTTCGCCTTCGCGATGTACACCGGGAGGGCGCTCGACACCCCGGGCGGCACGACCGCCACACGTCGCTGGTGCAGCTCCTGCGATTTCGGGCCGGGGATCGCGGTGACGATCTTCCGTTCCTGGGGAATCGAGTAAACAGGGGCGGCGACGGGTGCGTCGGTGGTGTCAGTCATAGTCCTAGAAGTTTAGGCCAGGGCTGCTCCGGGCGGCGTTAGCATGGCGGGGTGAACCATGAGCATCACTACAGGGTGGATGTCGCCTGGCTTGGCAATCGAGGCACCGGCACGAGCGGCTACCGCGACTACGGTCGGCAGAGCGCGGTGACGGCGGCCGGGAAGCACGGCATCGAGGCATCCGCCGACAAGCCGTTCCGCGGCGACGCCGATCGCTGGAACCCCGAGGAGCTGCTGCTCGCAGCCCTCGCCGAGTGCCACATGCTCTCCTTCCTGCATGTTGCGGTGACGCATGGCGTGGTGGTCACCGACTATTCGGATGCCGCAGAGGGCACGATGGAGCAGATCGGCGACGGGGGCCGATTCACCGACGTGCTGCTCAAGCCGGTGGTGACCCTCGCCGAGCCGATCGACCCCGCGCTGTTCGAGACCCTGCATCGCGAGGCCTCCGAGAAGTGCTTCATCGCGAACTCGGTGAACTTCCCGGTGCGCCACGAGCCGCGGGCGGTGCTGGGTGCCGACATCGGCACTGCCGCCGATCCCGTCGCCTGAACCGGTTCTGCCCACGCCGATGCACGCCGCCGACGCCGTCGTGGTCGATCTCTTCGTGATCGGCCGCACACTCCGCGGCAGCGCGGGCCAGGCCTTCTCCGAGCGAGTGCTCCAGCTCTACGACGACCTGCGCGGCCCCGGATCCGTGCCGTTCACGGCTCTCCGCCGCACGGTCGAGCTGACTGTCGTCGCGGTGACGAGAGCTGCACCCGTCTCGCTCGAGGTGTCGATCGCCGACCCGGTCTTCGGGGGAGTGCCGCACCCCGATCGGCACGGCGGCCGAGCGGATGCGGGCATCCGCATCGATCTCGACGACCTCGAGGGGGTGGCTCCGCTCGTGGGGCCGCCGCACCTCGACCTCTCGCGGGCGGCCGTGCTGAGCGTGGAGAGCCCGGGCGCGGTTGTGGTGGTGCCGCACGTGCTGGAGTCCTGAGCGGCCCTCGGCCTCCGGCATCAGGTCAGACGCGCCCGCGTCTCGAGCAGGATGACGGCGCTCAGTTGCGTCGAGAGCGCCGTCACGGGTGGCGCCGGGCGTGACCAGTCGTCACCGACCCGGAGCGAGCCGGTGCGCGCCCGCTCGGCCCACACGAGGTCGGCGCCCCGGCGGATGAAGCGGCGTGCGGCCTCGACCGGGGCAGCCGCGTCGCCGCCAGACGTGATCCCCGCCGCATCCGAACGTTCGATCAGCTGGCCCAGATAGCGCACGAAGACGCCCTTGAAGAGCCCGATGTCGCCTCCACCGCGGGCATGGAGATCGGCGTTCTCTCCCGCGATGACGCCGTCCGGTGCAAGCCGTGCCAGCGTGGCGCTCGCGGTGCGAAGAGCTCGCGAGAGGGGAGCGGTCTCGCCCGACCTGGCGTGTGATGCCACCAGAGCGCCGATGTACAGCCCCTGGTTGTAGCTGAACAGCCATTCATCGTCGACCCGGCCGTCGCCCAGCCGGTTCACGCCGTCGGCCACGAGCCCGTCGGGCCGCACGAGCCGGGCCTCCAACCAGGCCAGTGACTCGCGGGCGGCCTCGTCGTACTCGGCCGAGTCCGTCAGCCGTGCGAGCAGCGCCGACGCGATCGCGAAGGCGCCGGTGCTCGGGGCGTTCTTGTAGTCGAGCTGCGAGCGGCGCCAGGCCATGCTCGGCCCCTCGAGATCGTTCCAGCCCGATCGGCGGATGTCGCCCCAGAGCTCGATGGCGTCATCCAGTCGCGGCCCCCGCCCCGAGGCCTCGTGCAGCCGCAGCAACGCGATCGTGAGCCAGCCCATGTCGTCGAAGTAGTCGTTCTCGAGCCGGCCGCCGTTGCGGCGACGCAGACGGGCCAGCACCCGCTCGGCGTCGGCGAGCCAGTACTCGTCGCCGCTCCGCTCGAAGGCATCGACCCGCGCCTCGATCAGGTGGGCGAACCACCAGTAGTTGAACGCGAAGGGGCGCACACTCAGCGGGCGGGAGCCGTTGCGGTATCGGAGCCGGGCGAAACGCGTGCCGAAGTCGTCACTCAGAGCACGCTGCGCGGTGTCGGCCCGCGCCGGCCAGTCGGCCGCATCCTGTGTCACGCGCCCACCCTACGCGCGGGCCCCCTCGCGGCGCACCCGTCTCGCGTTCCGTCGCCGGATGCACTTGACTGAGGCCATGGCAGAGTCGATGACGAGACAGCAACGGTTCGTGCTGGTCGTGGCGATCCTCTCCGCGTTCGTGTCGTTCCTCGACGCCACCGTGATCAACGTCGCGCTGCCCGCTATCAGCCGCGACCTCGGCGGCGCCCTGTCGACGCAGCAGTGGGTGGTGGACGCGTACCTCATCACCCTCGGCGCCGTCATCCTTCTCGCGGGATCGCTCTCCGACGTGTTCGGCCGCAAGAAGGTACTGTTCGCGGGCCTGATCGGCTTCGGTGTGACGTCGCTGCTCTGCGCTTTCGCGCCCACCGTCGAGTTCCTCATCGTCTCGCGGGCGCTGCAGGGCATCGCGGGGGCGCTGCTCGTGCCGTCGTCGCTCGCGATCATCCTCGCGAATTTCACAGGCCCCGCGCAGGGCCGCGCGATCGGAACCTGGACGGCGTTCACGAGTGTCGCGAACATCGCCGGCCCCATCCTCGGCGGCGTTCTCGTCGACCAGCTCTCCTGGCGCTACGTCTTCGGCATCAACGTGTTGCCGATCGCCATCACCCTCATCCTCCTCACGAAGCTCGAGGCCGACCATCCGCGACTCCCGGGGGTGACGATCGACTGGGTGGGGGCGGTGCTCGGCATCCTCGGCCTCGGTCTGCCCGTGTTCGCGCTGATCGAGCAGTCGAACTTCGGCTGGGGGTCGCCGGTGGTGCTCGTTCCGCTCGTCGTGGGCATCCTGGCGCTCGCCGGATTCATCGTGAACGAGCGCCTCACCCGCCAGCCGATGCTGCCGCTCACGCTGTTCCGGGTGCGCAACTTCTGGGTGGGCAATGTGTCGACGTTCCTCATCTACGGTGCGCTCTCGCTCGGGTTCTTCAGCCTCGCGGTCTTCCTGCAACAGGTTGCGGGGTACAGCGCCACTCAGGCGGGCTTCGCGATGATCCCGACGAGCCTCCTGCTCATCGGTCTGTCGTCGCTGTTCGGCCGGCTGAGCGGGCGCATCGGTCCGCGCCTGTTCATGACGGTGGGGCCGTTCCTCGCGGGAACCGGGTTCCTGCTCATGCTGCGGATCGACGGCAGCGCCGACTACCTCACCCAGGTGCTGCCGGCCATCGTGGTGTTCGGGCTCGGCATGGCCATCACGGTCGCGCCGCTCACGGCCGCCATCCTCGGGGCCATCGACCCGGCACGATCGGGGATCGCCTCCGCGGTGAACAATGCGGTGTCGCGCGTCGCCGGTCTCATCGCGGTGGCATTCGCGAGCGTGATCGCGGGTTCCATCGTGCTCGATCTCGGCGGGTTCCACCGCGTGGCGATGGTGACGGCCGTGTTCTTCTTCGCCGGGGGCGCCGTGTCGCTGATCGGCATCCGCAACCCGCGGCACTCGGCTCCCACGGCGGCGGCCGGCTCCGATAAGCTCGGCACGTCACCCGAGTAGCCGGTGGGCTGTCCCGCCTTCGCTGTGACCAGAAGGCCGAGACGATCGTGCACGCTCCCGAGGAGCATCCTGGCGCAGAGCCCGCCCACCCCACGCAGTCAACCCGGCCCGGGGCATCCGACGCCGCTTCCTTACTCTCCGATGGTCGCCGCACCGCGTCGCCCCGCCGCCACGCCTACCGTGCCATCTTCGCCGTGCCCGGATCGGCCGCGTTCTTCGCCGCCGGCTGGCTCGGCCGTCTGCCGCGTTCGACGCTGAGCATCGGCTCGGTACTCCTCGTCGCCGGTGTCACCGGCAGCTACACGCTCGCCGCGGCCGTGGCCGGCGCACTCGTGCTCGGCACGGCGTTCGTGGGCCCCCTCTGGTCGCGCGCCATGGACCGCTGGGGCCAGCGCCCCGTGCTGGCCGCCGGCCTCGTGAGCTCCACGCTGCTGGCCCTCGCCTTCGTGGGGGCGGTGCTGGGGGGCTTACCGGAAGGGATGTGGTTCCCCCTCGCCTTCCTCGTGGGCGGCACGGCCCTCGATGTCGGTTCGGCCACCCGAGCGCGCTGGTCGGCCCTGCTGCCCGACGAAGGGCGCCGGCACACCGCGTTCTCGGTCGAATCCGTGGCCGACGAATCGGTGTTCGTGATCGGTCCGCCGGTCGTCACCATCCTCGCCGCAGCCATCGACCCCGCTCTCGGTTTCGCGGTGGGGCTCGTCTTCGGCATCGTGGGCCAGGGCGCGCTCATCGCACTTCGGCGCACGACGCCGGCCGTGCATCCGGATGCCCGTCCCGATCGCGCGCCGTTCCTGCGCCGTATCCCGTCGGGGCTCATGGGCTCGCTGCCGGTGTTCTTCGGTGTCGGCGCGGTGTTCGGCTCCCTCGACCTGACCGCCGTGGCCTTCTCGGCCGAGCAGGGGCAGCCGGCCGCCGCGGGGATCGTGCTGGCCTTGTTCGCGCTCGGCAGCGTGATCTCGGGCCTTGCCTTCGGTGCGCTCCGGCTGCGCGCCCCGCTCGTGCTGCGGGTCGGGGTGTCGGCGGTGGTCTACGGCCTTCTCGTTCCGGTGGTGGCGTTCATGCCGAGCCTGCCGGCGATCGGTGCCGTTCTGCTGGTGGCCGGGTTCGCCACCACGCCGCTGCTGATCTCCGGCATGGCGCTCGTCGAGAGCCGGGTCCACCGCTCCCGGCTCACCGAAGCGCTGGCCTGGCCGTCGACCGCGCTCAGCATCGGCGTCACCGTGGGGTCGGCTCTGGCCGGTATCGTGATCGACGAGGTCTCCGCCCGAGGAGGCTTCGGGATCACTGCCGCCGGCGCCGTGTTCGTGGGCGTGTGCGGTCTCATCACGCTTGTGTCACATCGTTTGCGCTCTCAGCCGGTCACCAGCTTGGACCAAGGCGACTGAGCAAGACTGACTCGCGATCCCCACGATTCCAACGAAGAGGACCCATGCGTTCAATCACGGCCGTCGCGGCCGCCGCCGTCGCGGCAACACTGCTTCTCGCGGGGTGCTCCTCGTCGGAGCCCACCGCCACCTCGACGCCCACCGCCGGTGCCGCGGGCTCCACCGAGTGCGCGAGCTCGGGCAGCGCATCCGACAGCGTCACCGTCACCGGTGACTTCGGTGCCGCCCCGACCACCGCCTTCCAGGGTCCGCTCACCGTCGACTCCACCCAGCGCACCATCGTCACCGAGGGCGACGGCGACAACGTCGAGTTCGGGTCGGTGGCCACCATCGACTTCACCATCTACAACGGCTCCTCGGGCGACAAGGTGTTCTCCACGCTCGATGAGGGCGGCACCCAGCTTCAGCTCACCGTCGACTCCACGCAGTACATCCCGGGCATCGTCGAGGCCGTGGCGTGTGCCCCGGTGGGCTCGCGTGTGGTCGCGGTCATCCCGCCGGCTGACGCGTTCGGCGACTCGGGCAACTCGTCGCTCGGCATCGCCGCGGGCGACACGCTCGTGATGGTGGCCGACATCGAGGGCATCATCCCCACCCGGGCCGAAGGCACCGACCAGCCCGCACAAGACGGTTTCCCGACCGTCACGCTCGCCGACGACGGAGCCCCCACCGTCTCCATCCCGGCCACCGACCCGCCCAGCACGCTGCAGGTCGAGACCCTCAAGAAGGGCGACGGAGCGGTCGTGGGCGACGGCGACAACGTCACCGTGCAGTACCAGGGTCTGATCTGGGGCAGCGGCACCATCTTCGATCAGAGCTGGGGCAACGGCGGTCCGCGCACCTTCCAGACCACCGGCGTCGTCAGCGGCTTCGCGGCCGCGATGGTCGGCCAGACCGTCGGGTCGCAGGTCGTCGTCGTGATCCCGCCCGACCAGGGCTACGGATCCGACGGCAACAGCTCGGCCGGCATCTCGGGCACCGACACGCTCGTCTTCGTGATCGACATCCTGGCCTCTGCCTCGGCCACCCAGACGGCAGGCTGATCCCACACAGAACCGGGTAACTACGCGAATCCGTGAGACCGAGGCCCTATACGGCGTCGGTCTCACGGATTCTCCTAGTTACGCCGGTAGTCCTCCCGCCGCCTGCGCTCGCGCAGGCGGAACGGCGGCGCGGATGGGAGGATGGCACCGTGAAACGCGTCATCATCCTCGGCTCCACCGGTTCCATCGGCGTTCAGGCGCTCGACGTCATCCGGGCCAACCCCGACAAGTTCGATGTGGTGGGTCTTGTGGCCGGCACGAACCGCGCGGCGCTCGACGCCCAGGCGGCCGAGTTCCACGTCGACGACACCGGGCTCGGTGAGCTCGATGCCGAGCAGATCGTGCGCGATGTCGAGGCCGACGTCGTGCTCAACGGCATCACGGGATCGGTCGGACTCGGTCCGACCCTCGCCGCTCTCGAGGCCGGCCGCACCCTCGCGCTCGCCAACAAGGAGAGCCTCATCGTGGGCGGCGACCTCGTGCGCGGGGCCGCGAAGCCCGGCCAGATCGTGCCCGTCGACTCCGAGCACTCGGCCATCGCGCAAGCCCTTCGCTCCGGAACCGCCGACGAGGTGGCGCGGCTCGTGCTCAC
This sequence comes from Herbiconiux sp., assembly GCF_004297105.1. Classification (GTDB taxonomy): domain Bacteria; phylum Actinomycetota; class Actinomycetes; order Actinomycetales; family Microbacteriaceae; genus Herbiconiux. The sequence continues at coordinate 180,822 of NZ_SCVE01000018.1, read as the reverse complement.
CGCATCCGGGGGCCCGTTCCGTGGGCGCAGCCGTGCGGAGATGACGGATGTCACACCCCGCGAAGCCCTCGCACATCCCACCTGGGACATGGGCCTCGTGGTCACCACGAACTCGGCCACCCTCGTGAACAAGGGGCTCGAGGTGATCGAGGCGCACCTGCTGTTCGACGTGGCCTACGCCGACATCGAGGTGACGGTGCATCCGCAGTCGGTCGTGCACTCGATGGTGGAGTTCACGGATGGCTCCACCATCGCCCAGGCCTCGCCCCCCGACATGCGGCTGCCGATCGCCCTCGGCCTCGACTGGCCGGCGCGCGTGCCGGGGGTAGGCGCCCCCATCGACTGGACGGCCTCGCACTCGTGGACGTTCGCGCCGCTCGACGAGGTGGCCTTCCCGGCCGTCGCCCTGGCGAAGCAGGTGGGCCGTGCGGGGGGAAGCTACCCGGCGGTGTTCAACGCCGCCAACGAGCAGGCGGTGGCCGCGTTCCACGCGGGGAGAATCGGATTCCTCGACATCGTCGACACCGTGCAGCGGGTCGTCGACGCCCACGAGATGCCGGGGGAGACCGTGACTCGTGAGTCGCTCGCCGACGCGGAGTCGTGGGCTCGAGCGACGGCCGATCAGCTCATCGCCCACGCCTGACGGAGACCCCACATCCGGCGTTCAGCCAACGATCAGCGGCCTCATTCCGCGCCAGGGTAGTGTCCTGGTGTGGAAACGGTCTTGCAGTTCATTCTCGGCGTACTCATCATCGCCGTCGGCGTCGCCGTCTCCATCGGGCTCCACGAGGTGGGCCACCTCGTGCCCGCGAAACTCTTCGGCATCAAGGTCACCCAGTACATGGTGGGGTTCGGCCCCACCATCTTCTCGCGCAAGCGGGGAGAGACGGAGTACGGCCTGAAGGCCATCCCGTTCGGTGGCTACATCTCGATGATCGGCATGTTCCCGCCGCGTCGTAGCGGCGGCAAGGCGGTGGCGAACAGCACCGGTTTCTTCCAGTCGATGGTTCAGGATGCGCGTGCCCAGTCACAGCTCACCATCGGCACCGACGAAGACCGGGCCTTCTACCGCAAGCCGGTCTGGCAGCGCATCATCGTGATGCTCGGCGGCCCGTTCATGAACCTCGTGCTGGCCGTGGTGTTCTTCTCGATCGTGCTCGTGGGGTTCGGCACCGCGCAGAGTTCCACCACCGTCGGCAGCGTGTCGGCCTGTGTGCTGCCGGCCACGAGCGACCGGCAGGACTGCGAGGCGGGCGACGCCGCGTCGCCGGGCGCTGCGGCAGGACTGCAGCCGGGTGACAGGCTCGTGAGCATCGACGGCACCCCCATCACGAGTTGGGACCAGTCGACCGAGATCATCCGCGACTCCGCCGGAACCGCGCTACCCGTGGTGGTGGAGCGCGACGGCCAAGAGGTCACGCTCAGCATCACCCCGCTGCTCACCGAGCGGTACGTCACCGACGACACGGGTGCCGTCGTCACCAACGCCGATGGCACCAAGCAGACCCAGGAAGTGGGCTTCGTGGGCATCGGGGCCGCGAGCCAGCTGGTGCCCCAGCCCATCACCGCGGTGCTGCCCATGGTGGGCGAGAACATCGCCAGCACGGTGAACCTCGTGGTGAACCTCCCGCAGCGGCTCTACGACGTGGCGCAGGCCGCGTTCGGCTCGGGGGAGCGCGACATCAACGGGCCGATCAGCGTGGTGGGCGTCGGCCGGGTGGCCGGCGAGATCGCGTCGATCGACACGATCCCTCTCGCCTCCAAGGCCGCCAGCCTGCTCGGGCTCCTCGGTTCCCTGAACGTTGCGCTGCTCGTGATCAACCTCGTGCCGCTCACCCCGCTCGACGGCGGTCATGTGGCCGCGGCGATCTGGGAGGCCATCCGGCGCGGCTGGGCCAGGCTGTTCAAACGCAAGGATCCGGGGCCGGTCGACGCCGCCAAGCTCATGCCGTTGACGTTCGCCGTGGTCATCCTGTTCGGCGGAATGACGGCACTCCTCGTCTACGCCGACATCGTGAAGCCCATCAACGTCTTCGGCTGAGCCGCGGGCATCCGTCGGTTCGTCCCGGGCTATTCACCCTGCGCTGACCGCGTATCCAGACTGCGGTTCTAGACTGGATCCGTGCCTGCAATCAACCTGGGGATGCCCAAGCCCCCGCCCGAAACCCTCGCTCCGCGGCGCAAGTCCCGCCAGATCAAGGTGGGCAAGGTGCTCGTCGGGGGTGACGCCCCCGTGAGCGTGCAGTCGATGTGCACCACCCCCACGCCGAACATCAACGCGACGCTGCAGCAGATCGCCGAGCTCACGGCATCCGGTTGCGACATCGTGCGTGTGGCGGTGCCCTCGCGCGATGACGCCGAGGCGCTGCCGATCATTGCGAAGAAGTCGCAGATCCCGGTGATCGCCGACATCCATTTCCAGCCCAACTACGTGTACGCGGCAATCGATGCGGGGTGCGCGGCCGTTCGGGTGAACCCGGGCAACATCCGCAAGTTCGACGACCAGGTGGGCAAGATCGCCGCGGCGGCCAAGGCTGCCGGGGTGTCGATCCGCATCGGTGTGAACGCCGGTTCGCTCGAGCCGTCGCTGCTCGCCAAGTACGGCAAGGCCACCCCCGAGGCGCTCGTTGAGAGCGCCGTGTGGGAGGCGTCGCTGTTCGAGGAGCACGACTTCCACGACTTCAAGATCTCGGTGAAGCACAACGATCCGATCATCATGGTGAAGGCGTACCGGTTGCTCGCCGAGCGTGGCGACTGGCCGCTGCACCTCGGGGTCACCGAGGCGGGGCCGTCGTTCCAGGGCACCATCAAGAGCGCCACGGCGTTCGGCATCCTCCTGTCGGAGGGCATCGGCGACACCATCCGCGTCTCGCTGTCGGCGCCGCCTGCCGAAGAGGTGAAGGTGGGACTGCAGATCCTGCAGTCGCTGAACCTCCGTGAGCGCAAGCTCGAGATCGTGTCGTGCCCCTCGTGCGGGCGCGCGCAGGTCGACGTGTACTCGCTCGCGAACGCGGTGACCGACGGGCTCGAAGGCATGAGCGTGCCGCTGCGGGTTGCGGTGATGGGCTGTGTCGTGAACGGGCCCGGCGAGGCGCGCGAGGCCGACCTCGGTGTGGCCTCGGGCAACGGCAAGGGCCAGATCTTCGTGAAGGGCGAGGTGATCAAGACCGTGCCCGAGTCGGAGATCGTGGCCACGCTGATCGAGGAGGCCAACCGCCTCGCCGCCGAGATGCCGTCCGACGTCACCGGCAGCCCGCAGGTGGTCACCGCCTGATTTGGGCTCGTCGTGGCCAGAGGTGGCGGCGGAGCCGGATCATGCCCAGAATCGCGTCTTCGCAGCCCGGCCAATCGGTCGTGACCTGCGCATAGCTCAGACGGAGAACCTGGTAGCCCTGAGAGGTCAGCTCGCGGTCGCGGCGTCGGTCTTCTTCGAAGTCGGCCTTCCGGGAGTGCCATTCGTAGCCGTCCAGCTCGAGCACGAGCCGTTCGCCCACCACCAGATCGACCTTGCCGACACGTGGCAGGCGCACTTGGCTCCGCAGCCGTACTCGCCTGCTCCGGAGGGCGAGGCGTGTCTTGGTCTCCAACCCGGACTGTGCCGAGGGACCGACGAGGTCGAGGTAGGCGCGATACTTCGCCGGCAATGGCGCGAGCACATCCTGCAGAGCCGACAGGGTGGTGAGCTTGAGGTTGAGTGCTGAGTCCAGCGTGGCGATCGCTGACATCCGAGGTTGGCACCGGGTAGCGACTGCCAGGGCGGTGGTGAAGCAGTCGACAGCCTCCGTCGGGGTCGGCGCCCACCCCGGACGATGGACCGTGACGGAGCTCCGGGCCCCAAGTGGGCGGCCCCGATCCAGGGGAGAGCTGAGCCGGGCGTTGGTAGGCAGGACGCGCACGTGAACGCCATGGTCGTGATCGGTCCAGACGCGCGTGTGGCGGAGCACGGAGGTGCAGGTGAGTGCCCCGCCGACCCGCACGGCCGCCACCACGTCGGGGTCTGCCGCCGGAAGCGCGACCCAGCCTTGGCGCACGCGCCTGATGTCGCCGCGAGCGACAGCCGCTCGCAGCTCCCGCTCGTGCACGCCGTGCTCGTGCAGGAGGATGCGGGTGGCCGCAACGCCGCCGAGCGCGGCGAGGGTGGCAAGGAGCATCCGTCGATCGTGCCGTGCGGGTTACGCTCGACGCCCGGCGCGTCGTGATCTGTGGACGAATCCACGACCCCCTCCCGAGTGGAGTAGGGGAGCTTCGCTACTCTGGCTGCATGGCAGAGACGCATTACTTCGAGGATTTCGCGACCGGACAGGTGTTCGTCACCCCGGGCAAGACGGTCACCGAGACCGACCTCGTGATGTTCGCGGCGCTCACCAACGACAACAACCAGCTGCACACCGATGCGGAATTCGCGGCCGCCTCGAGATTCGGCCAGCGCATCGTGAACGGCCTCTACGGCGCATCCCTGGCGCTCGGCCTCATCGCCCGCACGGGCGTCTTCGAGGGCAGCTCCGTCGCGTTGCTCGGCATCGACGGCTGGCGCTTCGCGGCGCCGGTCTTCATCGGCGACACCCTCACCTGCACCGTGGAGATCCTGGGTCTGCGGCTCACCTCGTCGGGCACGACAGGCGTGGTCGAGCGGATGCTCACCCTCCGCAACCAGCACGGCGACGTGGTGCAGTCGGGCCGCATGGACATGCTCATGCTCACCCGCGCCGCCGCCTGATCGAGCGCCCTCGCCGCATCCGGGCGGCCTAGGTCCGGTTCGGAGATGAAGGCACGACGGGTGCCCCGAACCCGTCGTTGGTGCCATGATGCACCCGGGCAGTCACCAGCATGTAGGTCAGGGAGTGACGCACGGTGTCGTCCTGGAGGCCCTCTGCCGCACCCACACCTCCCACTCGCGTTCGAGCGCCTTGCTGAGCTCAGTCTTCCTCGCCATCGTCCCGATTCTCCGCGGCGTGCATTCTGCATCCGCCTTCGTGGAGAACCGTATTCATGATCGCCGTACAAGGCCGTGACGACACGGATGTCGTGCGCACTGCGCGCGATGGGACGCGGCAGACTAGAGGGATGAACCCGACCGAGAACCTCCGGGCCGCCCGCACCACCCTGATCGAGCACCGCGACGACGCAGCGGCGGCCGAGGCTGCGTTCGTGTGGCCCGATGTGGGGGAGCACTTCAACTGGGCCGTCGACTGGTTCGACGCCATCGCCGTGGGCAACGAGAAGACCGCACTGCGCATCGTCGAAGAAGATGGCCGTGACACCAGCGTCAGCTTCGACCGGATGCGCTGGCGCTCCGACGAGGTGGCCGCCTGGCTCTCCGCGGCCGGCGTCGAGCAGGGCGACCACGTGATGCTCATGCTCGGCAACCGGGTGGAGCTGTGGGAGTCGATGCTCGCCATCATGAAGCTGGGTGCCGTCATCCTGCCCACCACCACTCTGCTCTCCACCGCCGACCTCGCCGATCGGCTCGAGCGCGGGCGGGTGAGTCACGTGATCGTCGATCGCGCCGACACCGCCAAGTTCGCGAGCCTCGAGGGCGACTACACCCGCATCGTCGTGGGCGGCGCCACCGAGGGCTGGCGAGACTACGACGAGTCGCTCGAGGGCATCGGCATCAGCCCCACGGTCACCGTGAACTCGGACGACCCGTGCCTCATCTACTTCACCTCCGGCACCACGTCGAAACCCAAGATGGTGGTGCACAGCCACGTCTCGTACCCGGTGGGTCACCTGTCGACCCTCTACTGGCTCGGTCTCCGTCCCGGCGACGTGCACCTCGCCATCAGTTCACCGGGCTGGGGCAAGCACGCCTGGAGCCTGTTCTTCGCGCCATGGAACGCCGAGGCCACCGTGTTCGTCTACAACTACGGGCGCTTCGATCCGATCGCCCTGCGTCAGAAGCTCGACGAAGCCGGCGTCGGCACCTTCTGCGCGCCGCCGACCGTGTGGCGGATGCTCATCCAGGCCGAACTCGGAACGAAGCCCCGCAAGCTCCGCGAGGCGCTCTCGGCCGGCGAACCACTCAACCCGGGCGTGATCTCGGCGGTTCAGGATGCCTGGGGTCTCACCATCCGCGACGGCTACGGCCAGACCGAGACCACCGCCCTCATCGCCAACCCACCCGGCGGTGCGGTGGTGCCCGGTTCGATGGGTCGGCCCCTGCCCGGCATCTCGATCGCGATCATCGACCCGGTGAGCGGTGAGCCCGCCACCACGGGCGAGATCTGCCTCGATCTCGCGTCCCTTCCCGTGAACCTCATGACGGGCTACCTCGCCGACGAGGCACGCACAGCCGAAGCGCGCGCCGGCGGCTACTTCCACACCGGAGACGTCGCCGAGCAGGCGGATGACGGCACCATCACGTTCATCGGCCGCACCGACGACATCTTCAAGTCGTCCGACTACAAGATCTCGCCGTTCGAGGTGGAGAGTGTGCTCCTGCGGCATCCGGCCGTGGCCGAGTCAGCGGTGGTGCCGGCTCCGGATGCGACGCGGCACACCGTGGTGAAGGCCTACGTCGCTCTGGCCGAAGGGTGGCAGCCCGACGCCGAGACCGCTCGCGCCCTGTTCACGCACAGCGCCTCGGAGCTGTCGGCGTACGAGCGCGTGCGCCGCCTCGAGTTCTTCGACCTGCCGAAGACGATCTCGGGAAAGATCCGCCGGGTGGAGCTGCGCGACCGCGAGCAGGAGGCGTTCGATGACGGTGTGGAGATCGCGTCGGAATGGCGGAGCGATCGTCTCTGACGCGCAAGTCGCGAGTGTGGCCCGTCGCGTGCGGCCGGGATTCCCGAGGGAATCGCTCGCGGCTGTCTACGACTCGTCGCTCAGGCCGAGCGGCCGAGACGCGGCGCAGCCGCGAGCAGCGACTGGGTGTACGGGCTCTGCGGGTTCGAGAACACCTCCGCGGCGGACCCCTGCTCCACCACCCTGCCGTCGTGCATCACCGCGATCGTGTCGCTCATGTGCTGGATGACGCCGAGGTCGTGCGAGATGAACAGGTAGCTCAACCCGTGGCGCTCCTGCAACTCGTCGAAGAGGTCGAGCACCTGGGCCTGGATGGTGACGTCGAGGGCCGAGACGGGCTCGTCGCAGATGATCAGGCCGGGCCGAGGAGCCAGCGCCCGGGCGATGGAGACCCGCTGGCGTTGACCTCCGGAGAGGTCGAGCGGCCGCGCATCCGCGACCTGCCCGGCGAGGCCCACGTCGTCGAGCAACTCGGTCACCCGGCTGCGATCGCCGGCCGCGTCGGCCAGGATCTGGCCGACGGTCAGCCGCGGGTCGAATGACGAGAGAGCATCCTGGTACACCGCCCCCAGTCGGGGCCTTCGTGGCCGGCGAACCCGTTCGGGCGCGGGCACCCAGGCCCCGCCCTCGAGCAGCACGCTGCCGGCGTCGGGCGGCGTGAGTCCGAGGATGATGCGGGCCAGCGTGGTCTTGCCCGAACCCGACTGCCCCACCACGCCGAGGGTGCCCCCGCGGGGAACCTGGAGCGACACGTCGTCGACGGCCATCCGTCGGGCGAAGCGCTTGCTGACCCCGCGCACGTCGAGCACCACACGCTGCCGCGAGGGATCATCGTGAGCGCTCTCCGGAGCGGTTTCGCGCGAATCCTGATTGCTCGCCGATGCGGGCGGGGGCATGGCGGCTGCGGGCCGCGGCGCCGAGAGGCGGATGCCGCGGGCCACACCCGTGGGCACGGCGCGCACGAGCGCGCGGGTGTACTCGTGCTGCGGGTCGCCGAGCACGGCCTCGGTCGGGCCCGACTCCACCACGCGCCCGCCGCGCATCACGAGCACCTCGTCGGCGAGACGGGACACCACGGCCAGGTCATGGCTGATGAACAGCAACGCTGTCCCGCGCGCGGTGATGCTTTCGAGCAGCTCGAGGATCCGCGCCTGCACGGTGGAATCGAGCGCGGTGGTGGGTTCATCGGCGATCAGCACGGGCGGATCGGCGGCGATGGCCGAGGCGATCAGGGCCCGCTGCCGCAAGCCTCCCGAGAGCTCTCCGGAGCGCTGCCGCATCCGCTCGGCCGGCTCGGGCATGCCCACCGCCTCGAGCAGTTCGAGCACGCGCGTTCGTCTCGCGGCCGCCGACAACGGCGTGTTCAGCCTCAGGGCGTCGCCGATCTCCCGCTCGATCGGCCGCAGGGGATCGAGCGACACGAGCGCATCCTGCAGAACGAGCCCGATCTGCCGGCCCCGGATGCGTCGCCACGCCGCGGCCGACGGTCCACGTGTGCGCCCGCCGCGATCCGCCGGGCCGAGAACGGATGCTCCGCCCACGTCGAGCGCGCCGGCGGCCACCCACGAGCCCGCGCCGACCAACCCCACGAGCGACCGGGCGGTGACGGATTTGCCGGAGCCGGATTCGCCCACGAGCGCCACCGTGCGCCCGGCGTGCAGCTCGAACGACACCCCGTCGACCACCGCCGGCCCGCCCGGGGCCCCGAATCCCACCCGCAGGTTCTCGACGCGAACGAGAGGTGCATCGTTCATCGCGCACCCCGCTTCTGCAGGGCGCGGCCGAGAACGGTGGTGGCTGCGGCGGCGACCACGATGGCGAGCCCGGGGAAGAAGGTCATCCACCAGGCGGTGGCCAGGTAGTTCTTGCCGGCGAAGAGCATGGCACCCCACTCGGCGGTGGGCGGCTCCGCGCCGAGTCCGAGGTAGCTGAGCGCCGCCGCCCACACGATCGCCTGACCGATGCCGAGCGTCACCAGCACGAACACGGGCAGCAGGGCGTTCGGCAGGATGTGCCGCCCCAGGATGCGCGCCCGCGACCGCCCGAGCACCACGGCCGCCTCGACGTAGGGTGCTCCGGCCACGGCACGGGCCTGCGAGCGGATGATGCGGGCATACCCCGGTGCCGTGGCGAGCCCCACGGCGATCGTCGATGTCACCACTCCAGGGCCATAGACCGTGATCACGAGCAGGGCCAGCAGCAGCCCTGGAAAGGCGAACAGCACCTCGAGAAACCTGCTCACCCCGAAATCGACGACCCGCCCACCGAGGGCGGCCGCCAATCCGAGCACGAGGGCCAGCGCGATGCCGATGCCGGTGGCGGCGACGCCGATCACGAGCGACGGAGCCGCGCCGTGCACGACCCGTGTGTAGATGTCGCGCCCCGATTCGTCGGTGCCGAACGGATGCCCCCACCGCGGCGACAGGAACGCCTGCGCCGGGTCGATGGCCAGCGGATCACCCGGCGCCAGCAGCCCGGGCAGCACGGCCGCCACGAGCAGCACTCCGATCACCCCCAGTGCCACCCACTGGGCGACCCCGAGCACCCGGCCGCGCGCGCTCCCATGCCCGGATCCCGCGTGACCGCGCCGGCCGTCGGCAGGTCGCCCGGCATCGGACTCGACCTCGGGTTCGAGCAGCGTCATCGCGATCCCCCCGACGGAGTGAGCACCGGATCTGCGACTCGCCGGCCCGTGGCCCCGGGCTGGGCGAGTCGCGGGTCGGCGAGGCGGGAGGCCGCATCCGTCAGCACCGTCATGAGCACGTAGCCGAGCGCCACCACCAGCACCACGCCGATCACGAGCGGCACGTCACGCAGTTGCACGGCGTTCAGCAGGGTGCGGCCGAGGCCCGGGCGCGCGAAGATCGTCTCCACCACCACCGCTCCCGAGATCAGCCAGCCGAACGCCCACCCGGAGAGGGCGATGCCCGGGAGTGCCCCGTGCCGCAGAACGTGCCGCCACCGCACGCCGCTCTCGGTCTCGCCGCGCGCCCGGGCCGAGACCACGAACGGGGAGGCCAGCGCATCCAGAACCGATTCGCGCATCACCTGGCCCAGGAAGCCCGCGAGGGGCAGTGCCAGCGTGACGACCGGCAATACCAGGCCCGCCGGCCCGGGTGTGGAGACCGCGGGCAGCCAGCGCAGGGTCGTGCTGAACACGAGCACCAGCACGGTGGCGAGCCAGAAGTGGGGCACCGCGGCCGCCACGATCTCGAGCCCGGATGCGACGGCGCCGGCCACGCGTCCGCCGCGCGTCGACCAGGTGGCGAGGCCGAGAGCGATCGCCCAGGCGACCGCGAGCGACAGCGCGGCGAGCAGCAGCGTGCCACCGATCTGCGCGCCGATCACCTCGGCCACGGGCATCCGGAGGGAGTACGACGAACCGAGGTCACCGGTGATGAGCCGCCCGAGGTACTGCACGTACTGCACCCAGATCGACTGGTCGAGTCCGTACTCGGCCCGCACGGCGGCCAGCGCCTCGGCGCTCGCCTGCGATCCCGGGCCGCCGAGGATGGCCTGCGCCGGGTCGCCCGGGATCAGCCGCAGCCCGAAGAACGTGAGGGTCGCCGCCGCCCAGAGCACGAACACCCCGCCGAGCACCCGAACCCCCACCCGCCCGGCCACCCCGCCGATCCTGCTGCCCCCACACTCCGCCGTCGGAGTCGACGGAGAATCGGCGGCTCCGCCGGAATCGACGGAGCCGGGAGCCGTCGAAAGCCCAGAACTCCGTCGATTCGTCATGGAGTGTCCGTTGCCCGGGCCTTCTGCCTCAGCCCTGTACCCACGTGTCGCCGAAGTACGGGATCTGCAGGGTGGGCAGCAGCGTCAGCCCCTGCACCGTGGTGGAGTAGCCGATCTTCTGCAGGTGGTCGTACAGCGGCAGAACGTAGGCCCCGTCAGCGAGCAGCTTCTGCGCGGCGGCGTAGTCTTTCTCGCGCACCGCGGCATCGGAGGTCTCACCGGCCTCGGTGAGCAGCGCATCCAGCTCGGGGATCGACACGTGCGCGTTGTTGGGGTGGTAGCCACTCGGCGCCGGGATGATGTTGTCGGAGTGGTACAGGATGCGCAGCACGTCGGGCGAGTTCTTCGTGTAGATGGCGCTCGTCACGTCGAAGTCCCACGACCCGAGCGCCGCATACCAGCTCGACAGGTCGAGCGGGTGGAGCTCCACGTCGAATCCGACCTCCTTCGTGGTGGCCTGGATCTGCTCGAACAGTGACTGCTCGGCCGGGATCGACTGGTTCGTGGAGATCGGGAAGTCGACCACGAGGCGCTCGCCGTCTTTCATCCGGGTTCCGTCGCTGTCGCGTGACGTCCAGCCGGCCTCGTCCAGAAGGGTGTTCGCCTTGTCGGTGTCGATGGCGTAGTCGTCTTCGAACGAGGCACCGTACGGAGTGGAGGTCGACAGCACCGAGTAGGAGCGGTCGACCGTGCCGAAGAACAGGCTCTCGATGCCCGGGTTCACATCGGCCGAGGCGATGAACGCCTTCCGCACGCGTTCGTCATCGAAGGGGGCGTAGCCCGAGTTCAGCTCGAGTCGGATGGAGGCGCCCGGCAAAGCTCCCGTCAGCACGTCGAACTGATCGCTCGACGCCGCCGCCACCACGTTGTCGGGCTGCATCTCGTCGATGACGTCGACCTGGCCGGACTGCAGCGCCGCAAAGCGCGTGGCGGTGTCGGGGATGAATCGCCACTCGATCGTGTCGAGGTAGGCGGGGCCCGAGTGGGCCGCGCCCGCGGGCGCCGAGTTGTAGGCCTCGTTGCGGGTGAGTGTGACGTGGTCTTGCTTCACCCACTCCGAGAACACGAACGGACCGGTGCCGATGGGCGCCTCGCAGTTCGCGTCCATTCCCCGGGCGAGCCCCGCCGGCGACTCCATCGCGAGCCAGGTCTGCGCCAGCGACTCCTGCAGCGCACTGTCGGGCTCCGACAGGGTGAACCGTGCGGTGAGGGGATCGACCGCCTCCACCGAGGTCACCTTGCCGAGGGCGAGGATGGCCGTCGACGACGCCGTGTTCGGGTCTTTCATGTGCGTGATGTTCGCCACCACCGCGTCGGCGTCGAACGGGGTGCCATCGGTGAACGAGATGCCCTCGTTCAGCGCCACGTCGACCGTGAGCCCGTCTTCCGACACGGTGGCACCGGATGCCAGCCACGGCACGATCGCACCCGACTCGTCCTGCGAGAACAACGACTCCAGCACATTCGTGCCCACGAGTGCCTGAGGCATGTTGCCGCCCACGTGCGGGTCGAGACAGGTGGGCTCGCCGAACCCGGTCGCGTAGGTGAGCGTGCCGCCCGCCACGGGCGTGGAATCGACGGACACCGGCGCATCCGCGGCGCAGCCCGCCAAGGCGATGAGAAGAGCGGATGCGGTGACGACGCCGGCGAGCGAAATCATGCGGGAGCGATGGTGCAGTGGCACGACGGAACCTGTCTCGTGTGGAATGGTGGGGGAGCGATCTGCTGTGATCGCCACCCAGTCTAATTGTTGGACCCGGTGCAGTTATTCCCATCCGCCGATCCGGGTACAGAACCGGCGGAGTCCGTGATGGTGCAGGAGAGGAAAGCCGATGAGCGGTGCGGGTCGCCCCAGAGCCTCCTCCCAGCCGATGCTCGAGGAGGCGGCATCCGAGCTCTTCCTCGAACAGGGCTACGCGAAGACCACCATCGAGCAGATCGCCCAGCGCGCCGGAGTGAGCCGCAACACCTTCTTCAACTACTTCGGCTCCAAGAGCGACCTGCTCTGGGTCGAGCTCGACGCAAGCCGCAGCGCACTGGAGATGGCGCTCGTGGCGATCCCCGACGACCTCGATCCCCTCGAGGGCGTCGAACACGCCCTCCGGCAGACCGCGCGAGGCTTCGGCGCCGCCCGCGCACCCCTCGTGCTCACCCAGTGGGAGGTGATGGGTGTCGACGACGAGCTCCGCGCCACCGGCCTCGCCCGCGCGCTCGCGCACGCCGACGCCATCGAGACCTATCTCGCTCCCCGTCTCACCGGCGCGGATGCGGGCTTCCGGGCCCGTGCCATCGCGCTCGCGGTGCTGGGCGCGGCCGCCGCCGCCGTCGGTCGCTGGGCCGCGGCCGGTCCGCGCCGCGAGTCCCTCGAGTCCTACCTGGAGCGGGTCGTGCATCCGGTGCTCACCGGCTTCGCCACCCCGCCTATCAGGTAGAATGGTGAGCAGCATGGCGTCGAACCGGCAATCACCGGTGAGTCTCCGGAAGAAAGGCATCCCGCAAGGGGTGCCCGGTAGAACCGGACGGGTCGGGCCCGTCACAGCCTAAGAACGAGCGGCCGCGCAACGGAGTCGAGCAGAAGTGGCTCGACACGGCGTGCGGCAAGCGAGGTGGTACCACGGTGGAGGCGAGAGCCCGCACCGTCCTCGTGGAACAGGCAGCTGCAGCATCCCCGCCGTCCAGGAGCATCATGACGTACCCCAAAGATTCCGACGAGTTCTCCTCAGTCGTACCGAGCCCGAGCTTCCCCGAGGTGGAGAAGGGCGTGCTCGAGTTCTGGCAGAACGACGACACGTTCAAGGCCTCCATCGCGAACCGCGAGGGCAACCAGGAGTGGGTCTTCTACGACGGTCCGCCCTTCGCCAACGGACTCCCGCACTACGGCCACCTGCTCACGGGGTATGCCAAGGACGTGTTCCCGCGCTTCCAGACCATGCGGGGCAAGAAGGTCGACCGTCGCTTCGGCTGGGACACCCACGGCCTGCCCGCCGAGCTCGAGGCCATGAAGCAGCTCGGCATCACCGAGAAGAGCCAGATCGAGGAGATGGGCGTCGAGGTCTTCAACGCCGCGAGCCGCCGCTCGGTGCTGAGGTACACGAAGGAGTGGCAGGAGTACGTCACCCGCCAGGCCCGCTGGGTCGACTTCGACAACGACTACAAGACCCTCGACATCACCTTCATGGAGAGCGTGCTCTGGGCCTTCAAGGAGCTGCACTCGAAGGGCATGGCCTACGAGGGCTACCGCGTGCTGCCGTACTGCTGGAAAGACGAGACGCCGCTCAGCAACCACGAGCTCCGGATGGACGACGACGTCTACAAGATGCGTCAGGACCAGACCGTCACCGTCACGTTCCCGCTCGTCGGCAGCCGCGCGGAGGCGCTCGGCCTGACGGCGGTCAGGGCCCTTGCCTGGACCACCACGCCGTGGACCCTCCCCACCAACCTCGCCCTCGCCGTCGGCCCCGACATCGAATACGCGGTCGTGCCGGCAGGCCCGAACGGTACCGCAGACGCCGAGGTGAAGCGAGAGAGCGCGGATGCGTCATCCGGAGCGGGCAGCGTCACCACAACCGTGCTCGGCGCCGAGTACCTCCTCGCCACCGACCTCGTGGGCAACTACGCCAAGGAGCTCGGCTACGACGACGCCGCGGCGGCCAAGGCGGCCGTGTCGCGCACCATCACAGGCCGCGAGCTCGAGGGCGTCGCGTACGACCGGCTCTGGGACCACTACGCCGACACCGAGAAGTGGGGCACCCAGAACGCCTGGCAGATCCTCGTGGCCGACTACGTGTCGACCTCCGACGGAACCGGGATCGTGCACCAGGCCCCCGCCTACGGTGAGGAAGACCAGAAGGTCTGCGAGGCGGCGGGCATCCCCGTCATCATCTCCGTCGACGATGGCGGCCGGTTCCTCTCCACCGTGCCCGAGGTCGAGGGACTGCAGGTCTTCGACGCCAACAAGCCGCTCACGCAGCTGCTGCGCGAGCAGGGTCGGCTCCTCCGTCAGGCGAGCTACGAGCACAGCTACCCGCACTGCTGGCGCTGCCGCAACCCGCTCATCTACAAGGCGGTGTCGAGCTGGTTCGTGCGTGTCACGCCCATCCGCGACCGCATGGGCGAGCTCAACCAGCAGATCGAGTGGGTGCCCGAGAACGTCAAAGACGGGCAGTTCGGCAAGTGGGTCTCCGGCGCCCGCGACTGGTCGATCTCGCGCAACCGCTACTGGGGATCGCCCATCCCGGTGTGGAAGAGCGACAACCCCGAGTACCCCCGCACCGACGTCTACGGCTCGCTGGCCGAGCTCGAGGCCGACTTCGGCGCGCTGCCGCTGAACCGAGACGGCGAGCCGGATCTGCACCGTCCCTTCATCGACGAGCTCACCCGCCCGAACCCCGACGACCCCACCGGGCAGAGCACCATGCGCCGCATCGAGGACGTGTTCGACGTGTGGTTCGACTCCGGGTCGATGCCGTTCGCGCAGGTGCACTACCCGTTCGAGAACGAGGACTGGTTCGCCACCCACAGCCCCGCCGACTTCATCGTGGAGTACATCGGGCAGACCCGCGGCTGGTTCTACGTGATGCACGTGCTCTCCACTGCGCTCTTCGACCGTCCCGCCTTCAAGAACGTCATCAGTCACGGCATCGTGCTGGGCTCCGACGGGCAGAAGATGTCGAAGTCGCTGCGCAACTACCCCGACGTCTCCGAGGTCTTCGACCGCGACGGCTCGGATGCGATGCGCTGGTTCCTCATGTCGAGTTCGGTGCTGCGCGGCGGCAACCTGATCGTCACCGAGGAGGGCATCCGCCAGGGAGTGCGTGAACTGCTGCTGCCGCTCTGGAGCACCTATTACTTCCTCACGCTGTACGCCAATTCGGCGGAGGAGGGCGGCTACGACGCCCAGTGGCGAACCGACTCGACGGATGTGCTCGACCGCTACCTGCTCGCCAAGACCCGTGAGCTGGTGCAGGATGTCACGGCCGATCTCGAGGGTCTCGACGCGACTCTGGCCTCCGCCAAGCTGCGCGACTTCGCCGACGTGCTCACCAACTGGTACGTGCGCCGGTCGCGCGACCGCTTCTGGTCGGGCGACGACCACGCCGCGTTCGACACCCTCTTCACCGTTCTCGAGACGGTCACCCGAGTGGCCGCTCCGCTCATCCCGCTCGTCTCCGACTCCATCTGGAAGGGGCTCACCGGCGACCGCAGCGTGCACCTCGCCGACTGGCCGAACGCGAACACCTTCCCGGCCGATCCCGGCCTCGTGCACGCCATGGACACCGTGCGCTCGATCTCGTCGACCGTGCTCTCGCTCCGAAAGCTCAACGGCCTGCGCGTGCGTCTGCCGCTCGCCGGACTCACGATCGTGGCCGACGGGGCCGACAATCTGGTGCAGTTCGAGTCGATCCTGCGCGACGAGCTCAATGTGAAGAGCGTGCGCTTCGTCGAGCAGACCGACCGGAGTGCGGCGGAGTTCGGCATCACCTCCCGTCTCACGGTGAACGCCCGGGTCGCGGGTCCGCGCCTCGGCAAGACCGTTCAGCAGGCCATCAAGGCGGCTCGCGAGGGCCAGTGGTCGGAGGAGAACGGCGTCGTCACCGCGGGCGGCATCCAGCTTCTCGCGGGGGAGTACGAACTCGTGCTCGAAGCCGCTGCGGCGTCCGCCTCGGCTTCGGCCGAACCGGGTGCCGGTGCCGGGGCCACCACGGCTCTCGCCCTCCTGCCGGCCGGCGGCTTCGTGCTGCTCGACACCACGCTCACTCCGGCCCTTGAGGCCGAGGGGCTCGCCCGCGACGTGATCCGTGCGGTTCAGGATGCGCGCAAGTCGGCCGGCTTCGACGTCTCCGACCGCATCGCGCTCGACCTGGTGTTCTTCGGCGACGAGGATGCCGCGGCGGTCGCCGCAGCGCTCGCGCCCGAGGCAGTGGCCGGGGAGGAGACCCCGGATGTCGCATCCGGGGCGGTCGACATCGCGGGGGAGACCCTCGCCACCGACTTCGCCGTGCACTCGCCGTTCGGCACGCCCGGGCTCGAGGAGAACCGCGACGTGCTCGCCTCCGAGTGGCTCGGCAGCGTCGCGCAGTCCGCCCCCGAGCACTTCGCCCGCATCCCCGCGGGCAAGTACGCCAATCAGGACGAGTTCATCATCGCCGTGAGCCGGAAGTCGGTGACGCAGAATGTCTGACCAGTTCTTCGGAGGCGACTTCGGTCCGCCCGCCGACGACCCGAACGATCCCGACACCGAGAACGACGCTCCCGAGTACGTCGGGCGGGGTGACAACGAGTTCGACGATGTCGGGCTCGACGCGCCCGACGAGTTCCTCGAGGAGGGTGACGCGGTCTACGCGGCCCTGCTCGCGCGGCTCGGCGAGGCGGCGCCTCAGCCCCGGCTCTCCGCCACCCGCCGGGTGGCCGAGCTGCTGGGCGATCCGCAGCGCGCGTACCCCGTCATCCACATCACGGGCACCAATGGCAAGACCTCGACGAGCCGTATCATCGAGAGCATCCTGCGCGCCTACGGCCTCCGCACGGGGCTCTTCACGAGCCCGCACCTCGAGCGGCTCAACGAGCGCATCATGATCGACGGCCGTCCCATCTCGAACGAGGCGCTGGCCGCGAACTGGCGCGACATCGAGCCGTTCATCGACCTCGCCGACAAAGAGCTCGAGGCCGAGGGCGAGCCGCACCTCACCTTCTTCGAGGCGCTCTCCGTTCTGGCTTTCGCCTCCTTCGCCGATGCGCCCGTGGATGTCGCGGTGATCGAGGTGGGCATGGGCGGCGAGTGGGACTCCACCAACGTGGCCGACGGTCAGGTGGCCGTCTTCGCACCCATCTCGCTCGACCACACCGCGCGCCTCGGCAACACGGTGGCCGAGATCGCGCGCACCAAGTCGGGCATCATCAAGCCGGCCGCGCAGGTCGTCAGTGCCGCGCAGTCCGCCGAGGCGCTGGTCGAGCTCGAGAGGGCGGCCGAGCTCTCCGAGGCCACCTTCGCCGTGGAGGGCGACGGATTCCGGATGCTCGAGTCCACGGTGGCCGTCGGGGGCCAGCTGGTGAGCATCCAGGGCCTCGCGGGCACCTACCGCGACATCTTCCTGCCGCTGTACGGCAACCACCAGGGCCACAACGCCGCCCTCGCCGTGGCGGCGGTCGAGTCCTTCCTCGGTGGCGGATCCCGGGCGCTCGTCGACGACGTCGTCACGGAGGGATTCGCCACGGCCACCTCGCCCGGCCGGCTCCAGCTCGTGGGCACCGAGCCCACGGTGCTGGTGGATGCGGCGCACAACCCGGGCGGTGCGGTCGCGCTGGCCGGAGCGCTGGGGGAGTACTTCACGTTCGACAAGGTGGTGGCCGTCGTGGCGGTGCTCGCCGACAAAGACGTGGAGGGCATCATCCGCGCCCTCGATCCTGCGGTGGCGGAGTTCGTGATCACCAGCTCGTCGTCCGAGCGCGCGATCGACCCCGATGAGCTGGCGTCGATCGTGGTGGGCATCGTCGGCGCCGATCGTGTGGTGGTCGAACCCGATCTGTTCACCGCTCTCGACGAGGCACGAGCTCTCGCGGGAGAATCGGAGAAGGGTGCGGTGCTCGTCACCGGCTCGATCACCCTGGTGGGCGAGGTCATCACCCTCGCGGGGCGTGAGGGCTGGAAGCAGGAGGGTGCCGAGTGAGAGGCGGAGGATCGGTCAGGCAGAGCCTCGCCTCCATCGTGCTCGTCTTCGAGTCGGTGGTGATGTTCTTCGCGGCTCTCGTGATCTTCGGGCTGAAGGCGCTGCCCGCACCTCTGGCCCTGGGCGGGGGCGCGGTGGTGTGCGCCCTGCTGCTGGCCACCTCGCTCATCGTCATGCGATTCGGTCGTGGCTACGCCCTCGGCTGGGTGCTGCAGGCGGTCATCGTGGCCGCCTGCTTCCTGGTGCCGATGCTCGCCTTCGTGGCGGCCATCTTCATCGGCCTGTGGATCTACTGCATGGTCAAGGGCGCCCAGATCGACCGGCAGAAGGCGGCCTGGGCCGCTGCGCAAGAGGCCCAGGGCGACGCCTGAGAGTCTCCCGCCGGATTCGCCCGCTAGGGTGTCATCGGACAATTCGCGCCGCCTGAGGCGGCCCCTCGGAAGGATGATCGTGCCCACGTACGTCGAAGAAACCCTCGTTCTCGTCAAGCCCGACGGCGTCGCCCGCAACCTGACCGGTGAGATCCTCCGCCGCATCGAGGCGAAGGGCTACCAGCTCGTCGACATCAAGCTGATCGAGCCCGACCGCGAGCTGCTCGCCAAGCACTACGAGGAGCACCAGGGCAAGCCCTTCTACGAGCCCCTCGTCGAGTTCATGGAGTCGGGCCCCATCGTGGCGCTGCGCATCGCAGGCAACCGCGTGATCGAGGGTTTCCGGTCGCTCGCCGGCACCACCGACCCCACCACGGCCGCTCCCGGAACCATTCGAGGCGACCTCGCGCGCGACTGGGGCCTCGCCGTGCAGCAGAACCTCGTGCACGGCAGCGACTCGCCCGAGTCCGCGTCCCGCGAACTCGCCCTCTGGTTCTGACTGCCGTTCTGACGTTCCGCGCCCGTCCTGACCGGCGCGGAACGTCAGACAGCGCGCATCCGCTGGAGGGTGCCGATCAGCGTCGGTGCCACGTGACGGCGAGCACAGCATCGGAGACGTCGATCTCCATCCCGTTCTCGACCCGGAACGTCGTCCAGTCGCCGGATTCTTCGCTACCGCTCGGTATCTCGAGATAGCGTTCACCCGCAACATCGAGAATCCGACGCAGCTGCTCTGCGCCGCTCACGGCAGCCGCCCATTCCCGTGCCTGCGCGCTCAGCGCCGCATGGGAGCGAAGTGCCCCTCCGGCGAGCGTGAGACTGCGGATCCGCCCACGGGCGAAGACAACGTCGAGCTTGCCCCACGACGCGAACACACGGTCCCCGACGTCGTACTCGATCTCGGGCTGCCCGAGACGATCGGCCACCCTGTCGCGATCCGCGTGCGCCACCCACAGGATGTCTTCGCAGAACGCCAGATACGACAGGGCCGGCTCCTCGCGTGAGGTCATCGAGGTCTCCTGGCGTGACTCTCGTGCAATCCGTGGCCGCTCCGCCCACCTGTCGGGCAGACGAGCGGAGCGGCCCTGTTCAGTCCTGGCAGACCGCCACTTTCACCTTGACTCCCGGGCGGGCCGAGGGGATGCAGACGCGATAGTTAAGCGCGCGCGCCAGCTTGTTCGCGTCATCGGCGCTGACATTGCCGCCATTGGTGCGCTGATACAGGTGATCGTGACCCACGGTGCCAGACGAGTAGAACATGCTTATCGACCACGGGTCGGCACCTCCTTGCCCTCCGCCGTTGGAACAGCCTGATCCGTCAGGAGTGAGAACGCACGGAATAGGTGGTTTGTGGAGCGGATCATTGTCAGTAATTTCTCTCATGCCCGGAGGGTACCGGGGAGAGATGAGATTAGCTCAGCTACGAGGGAAGATGCTGTACTTTAGCTGAGTTTTATTCATGGTATCGCTCTCGGTCAGAGGGAGCTGATGATCGAGGTGATGGCGTCGAGGCGCACCTGCGCCAGCACCACGATCACGAGGTAGCTGAGCAGCGTCAGCACCCACATGTACGGATAGAGCAGCGCCGCGATCTCGCGGCTGGCTCCCCGGTTGCCGAAGTGACCCTCTTTGAGGTTGAAAGCCGTGACGTACCAGAACAGCGGGATCACGACCGACCACACCAGCATGCAGTAGGGGCAGAGCGTGCCCAGCACGAAGATGCTCTGCGACATCAGCCAGATCACGAACACGAGCGCCAGCACGAAGCCCAGGTTGAAGATCACCCAGAACCACTTCGCGAAGCGCGCCCCGGCCAGGATGGCCACACCCACCACGATCGGCGCCACGAAGGCCGCCACTCCGATCACGGGGTTCGGGAATCCGAACAGCGAGCCCTGCCAGCTGGCCATGTTCGGCCCGCAGGTGACGAGCGGCGAGATGTTGCAGGTGGGGACGTAGTCGGGGTTGATCAGCGTCTGGATCTTCTCCAGCGTGAGGTCGAACGACGAGTACCAGCCCACCAGGCCGGCCACGACGAGGAAGACGGCAAGGCCGATGGGGCGGCGGTATTCTGCGGTATCGGCGGGCACGTTCGGATTATTGCATAGCGTCTTCGCGAGCATTCTGGGAATGCGTGCGATAATCGGATGAGGTTCCCGTGACCGTCACGTGAACCGCCAACGAAGGCTTTTCGGGCTCGTCGTCCGGATGTGCGGCTCAGCGAGCGGCACGCACCGCGACACCTGACCCGACATGAACCAGACAGAGCGACCAGGTTCGACCCACTGTCGGGCCGGCGCATTAGTGAGATTGGCGGAGCAAATCGCGAACGCGATGCTTCGCTCGTGAGAGTACCTGCCGGTGGGTGCAGACCCCCGGCTGGCAAGGAGTGCACCAGAGATGGTGGAGAAAAATTCACACAATGATGGAAGCAACACCGACAACGGAGAAGGAACGGCACGGCGCAAGACCCGCCTGTTCGGCGGCCGCCGAGCGGTGAAGAAGTCGGAGCCCGTGGCTCCGGTCGCCCCCGAGGCCCCGACGCAACCGGCCGTAACCGCTCCGGTCGCGCCCGATGCGTCCTCGCCCGCCGCTCCGGATG
Source organism: Herbiconiux sp. (assembly GCF_004297105.1). Lineage (GTDB taxonomy): Bacteria > Actinomycetota > Actinomycetes > Actinomycetales > Microbacteriaceae > Herbiconiux. The sequence continues at coordinate 159,697 of NZ_SCVE01000018.1, read as the reverse complement.
TGGCTGCCGCAGACGCCGGGCAGGCCGCCATCGCGCCGCAGCTCGTCGACGACGAGCCCGGCCTGGCACCGTTCACGGGCAGCCACACGGCTCCGGATGCCGCATCCGATGCCGAGGCGAAGCCTCCCGTGCGTCCGCTCAGCACCACCTCGCTGATCTTCCAGGCGCCGGATCTGCCCGACCTCCCGCCCCTGCCGCCCCGCGGCGGCCGTGACGGGCGTGACGACCGCGATCCGCTCGACCGCGACCCGCGCGACCGTGACGATCAGGCCGAGTCGAACGTGCGCCGGCGCTCCCGCCGACGCAGCGGCGAGGAGAACCGCGGGGGCGACAACGACCCCGCGAACACCGTCGTCAAGGTCCGTTCTCCCCGCGAGCGTGAGCGCGAGCCCGAGCTCATCACCGAGCCGCAGCGCGTCAAGGGTTCCACCCGCCTCGAGGCCAAGAAGCAGCGCCGCCGCGACGGCCGCGATGCCGGCCGCCGCCGCCCCGTGGTCACCGAGGCCGAGTTCCTCGCGCGCCGCGAGGCCGTCGACCGCGTGATGGTCGTGCGCGCCAAGAACGACAAGATCCAGATCGGCGTTCTCGAAGACGGTGTGCTCGTCGAGCACTACGTCGCCAAGGCGCAGGACGCCTCCCTCATCGGCAACGTCTACCTCGGTCGGGTGCAGAACGTGCTGCCGAGCATGGAGGCCGCCTTCGTCGACATCGGCCGCGGCCGCAACGCCGTGCTCTACTCCGGCGAGGTCGACTGGGACGCCGCCGCCGAGGCCAACGAGGGCAAGGGGTCGCAGCCCCGCCGCATCGAGCTCGCGCTCAAGTCGGGCGACACCGTGCTCGTTCAGGTCACGAAAGACCCGGTGGGCCACAAGGGTGCGCGCCTCACCAGCCAGGTCAGCCTTCCGGGCCGCTACCTCGTCTACGTGCCCAACGGCTCGATGAACGGCATCTCCCGCAAGCTGCCGGATACCGAGCGCGCTCGTCTGAAGCGCATCCTCAAGGAGGTGCTGCCCGAGAACGTGGGCGTGATCGTGCGCACCGCCTCCGAGGGCGCCACCGAGGAGCAGCTGACCCTCGACGTCAACCGACTCACCGCGCAGTGGGCCCACATCAGCGAGCTCGTGAAGACCAAGCAGGGCCCGCACCTGCTGCACTCCGAGCCCGACCTGCTGATCAAGATCGTGCGCGACGTCTTCAACGAGGACTTCCACAAGCTCGTCATCTCCGGCGACGAGGCTCAGGCCACCATCGAGAACTACCTCGCTGCCGTTGCCCCCGACCTCCTCGACCGCGTCGAGAAGTACGAGGGCGAGCGCGACGCGTTCGACGAGTACCGCGTCACCGAGCAGATCGAGAAGGCGCTCGACCGCAAGGTCTGGCTGCCCTCCGGTGGTTCGCTCGTGATCGACCGCACCGAGGCCATGACCGTGGTCGACGTCAACACGGGCAAGTTCGTGGGCTCCGGCGGAAACCTCGAGGAGACCGTCACCAAGAACAACCTCGAGGCGGCCGAAGAGATCGTGCGGCAGCTGCGGCTCCGTGACATCGGCGGAATCATCGTGGTCGACTTCATCGACATGGTGCTCGAGTCGAACCGCGACCTCGTGCTCCGCCGCATGATCGAGTGCCTCTCGCGCGACCGCACCAAGCACCAGGTGGCCGAGGTCACCTCGCTCGGTCTCGTGCAGATGACGCGCAAGAAGCTCGGTCTCGGCCTGCTCGAGTCGTTCTCCGAGCCCTGCGAGCACTGCGCCGGCCGCGGCATCATCGTGCATCACGATCCGGTGGTGCGGCACCGTTCAGTGGGCGGACCGCCGTCGTCCGACCGCAGCCAGAACGGCAGCGGCAACGGCGGTGGACGTCGTGGCGGCCGCGGAGGCAACTCGGGGTCGAACGGCACCGGCGGCTCGTCGAACGGCGGTTCCGCCGGATCGGGTTCGACCGGCTCGGGCGCCCCCGCCACCGGAGTCACCCACGCCATCACGGATGACGCGAAGAACGCCCTGGCCAAGATCGCCGCGTCCACCATCGCGGCGGCTCACGCCCCGGTCGATGGCGCGGCCTCGGTCCCCGACATCACGTCGACTCCGGATGCGGCGTCGGCCCCCTCCACGTCGACCGCCGTCGATCAGCCCGTCGAGGCTCTCTCGGGCGTCCCGGTGGCCGCCGAGAAGTCGGCGTCCCGCCGCCGCAAGTCGCGTGGCAGGGGTGCGAACACCGAGGTCTCGAACGCGACTCCGGATGCTGCGCCCGCCGAGCAGGCCCCGGCCTCCGCCGAGCAGGCCGCCGATTCCGCACCCCGCGACGCCGAGGCATCCGTCTCCGTGCCCGTCGTACGCGAGGCTCAGGACGCCCCTGCGGCGGTCGAGGTACCCGAGGCCAAGGCCGAGCGCCCGGCGCGCACCTCGCGTCGTGTGGCAGCCCCTGCGGCCGCTCCGGAGCCGGCGATCGCCATCCTCGACATCCCGGTCACCAAGGCGGTGCGCACCCCTCGCGTGAAGCCCGAAGAGGCGTCGCACCTGCTCGACTCGGTGCTCGATGCGCTCCCCGAGCCCAAGCAGCCCGGCCAGGGCCGTTCCCGCAGCCGCCGCGTCTCGACGACAGCGGTGGTCTCGGCTCCGATCGACACCCCGCCCACGAACTGACCTCTTCGCGAGTCGGCGATCTTGCCCCCATAAGCGACGCTTTAGGGCCAGAATCGCCGACTCGCGAGGAGGGGTTGGGTGAGGTCAGTGGGGGCGGGCCGGGCGGTCTTTGCCGCGCACGCGGAGGCCCGAGGCACGCAGGCGCACCACCAGGTCGCGATAGCTCACGGGCAGCGCCCCCGCCGCCACGAGCTCGTTGTACCGGTCGACGGGCACGTCGTAGTGGTCGAGGTCGAAGCTGCGCGGGGGTAATCCTGCACGCGCCGCGAATTCATGCAGTTCTTCCAGCGATTCGTCGCTGACAAGGTGGCCCCAGGTGGTACCGTGGGCACGCCACATCGGCTGGTCGATCAACACGGTCACGCAGCTGAGTATGGCACCCGTGACAGGGCCTCGGCCGGTTTGACCCGGTACCTCGCATCGTATAGGCTTGACCGCTGGTGTGCGTAGAGCTTGTTCGACAGAATGTGAGCTCTCGAGTCGCCAAGTCTTCCAGGCGTTGCAGATTGCGCTTTGGGCCCCTAAAAAGTTAGGTACGTAAATTGGTTTACGCAGTTGTGCGCGCCGGTGGTCGGCAGGAAAAGGTCGAGGTCGGCACCATCGTCACCCTCGACCGGATCAAGGCCGACAAAGACGGCAACATCCAGCTTGCAGCCGTGCTGCTCGTCGACGGTGAGAACATCACCTCCGACGCCACGTCGCTGTCCAAGGTGAAGGTCACCGCCGAGGTCCTCGAAGACCTCCGCGGCCCGAAGATCGTCATCCAGAAGTTCAAGAACAAGACCGGTTACAAGAAGCGCCAGGGCCACCGCCAGGAGCTCACCCGCGTCAAGGTCACCGGAATCAAGTAAGGATCAGGGCAGATGGCACACAAAAAGGGTGCGAGTTCCACTCGCAACGGTCGTGACTCCAACGCACAGCGTCTGGGCGTCAAGCGCTTCGGCGGTCAGGTCGTCGGCGCGGGCGAGATCATCGTCCGCCAGCGCGGCACGCACTTCCACCCCGGCGTGAACGTCGGCCGTGGCGGCGACGACACGCTGTTCGCTCTCACCGCGGGCTCGGTCGAGTTCGGCGCCAAGGGCGGCCGCAAGGTCGTCAACATCGTCGCAGCGGCCGCGGAGTAACTCCACAGCACCGAAGCTTCGAAGCAGGGGTGGGCTTATCGCCTGCCCCTGCTTTATTTTTTTCTACGAACACACACACAAGAGACAAGTGAGGGAACCGGAATGGTGACTTTCGTCGACCACGTCACCCTTCACCTCCGGGCGGGCAACGGCGGCAACGGATGCGTGTCCGTCCGCCGCGAGAAGTTCAAGCCCCTGGCAGGCCCCGACGGCGGCAACGGCGGTCACGGCGGCGACATCGTTCTGGTGAGCGACTCCCAGACCACGACGCTGCTCGGCTTCCATCGCCACCCCCACGTCTCGTCGTCCAACGGCGGCCCCGGCATGGGCGATCACCGCGCAGGCGGCAACGGCGAGACGCTCGAGCTGAGCGTTCCGGTCGGCACCGTCGTCAAAGACGCGGATGGCGCCGAGCTCATCGACATGGCCGAGCCCGGCATGCGCTTCGTGGTCGCCGAGGGTGGTCAGGGCGGTCTCGGCAACGCATCCCTCTCCACCACCAAGCGCAAAGCCCCCGGCTTCGCACTGCTCGGCACCGAGGGCTGGCAGGGCGACGTGCTGCTCGAGCTCAAGACGGTGGCCGATGTCGCTCTCGTGGGCTATCCCTCCGCGGGCAAGTCGAGTCTCGTCGCCGCACTCTCGGCCGCCAAGCCGAAGATCGCCGACTACCCGTTCACCACGCTGCATCCGAATCTCGGCGTCGTCGAGTCGGGCAGCACCCGCTACACGATCGCCGATGTACCCGGCCTCATCGAGGGTGCCAGTGAGGGCAAGGGGCTCGGCCTCGAGTTCCTGCGTCATGTCGAGCGGTGCAGCGCCCTATTGCACGTGCTCGACTGCGCCACGCTCGAGCCCGGCCGCGACCCCATCAGCGACCTCGAGATCATCCAGGCCGAGCTCGGCGCCTACCCGGTTCCCGAGGGCCAGCTGCCGCTGCTGGAGCGGCCGCAGCTCATCGCCCTGAACAAGATCGACGTCCCTGAGGCGCGCGAGCTCGCCGAGTTCGTGAAGCCCGAGCTCGAGGCCCGCGGCTATCGCGTGTTCGAGATCTCGACCGCGAGCCACGAGGGCCTGCGTCAGCTCTCCTACGCCCTCGGCGACCTGGTGGAGGCCGAGCGCAAGAAGGCCGCCGAGGCTCCCGCGCCCACCCGCATCGTCATGCGCCCCAAGGCCGTCGACGACACCGGCTTCGTCATCAAGGTCGAGGGCGGTTCGCACGGCAACATCTACCGCATCATCGGCCAGAAGCCGGAGCGCTGGGTGCAGCAGACCGACTTCACCAATGACGAGGCCGTGGGCTTCCTCGCCGACCGGCTCGCGAAGCTGGGCGTCGAAGACCAGCTCTTCAAGTCGGGTGCGGTCGCCGGCTCTACCGTGGTGATCGGCCGGGGAAACGGCATCGTGTTCGACTGGGAGCCCACGCTCACCTCCACCGCCGAGCTCGTCACCGCGCCTCGCGGAACGGATGCCCGGCTCGAGGGTCCGCAGCGCCGCACCAGCAACCAGCGCCGCGAGGAGTACTACGAACTCATGGACGCCAAGGCGGCCGCCCGTGCCGAACTGGTGCGCGAGAAGGAAGCGGGGCTCTGGCACGACGAGGACGAGTCGTGACCCGACGGCTCATCGCCTCGCGATCGGAGATCCCCGCGGCCCGTCGTGTCGTGGTGAAGGTCGGCTCCTCGTCGATCAGCGGCGAGAACACCGGTCAGATCGCGCCCCTGGTCGATGCTCTGGCGGCCGCGCACGCGCGCGGTACCGAGATCATCCTCGTGTCCTCCGGCGCCATCGCCACCGGCATGCCCTACCTCGCGCTCGACGCCCGGCCATCCGACCTCGCCACCCAGCAGGCGGCGGCGGCAGTGGGCCAGAACGTGCTGATCTTCCGCTACCAAGACAGCCTCGACCGCTACAAGATCGTGGCCGGCCAGGTGCTGCTCACGGCGGGCGACCTCGAGAACCCCACGCACCGCTCGAACGCGCAGCGGGCGATGGACAGGCTGCTCGGCCTGCGCATCCTGCCGATCGTGAATGAGAACGACACCGTGGCCACGCACGAGATCCGCTTCGGTGACAACGACCGACTGGCGGCCCTCGTGTCGCAGCTGGTGCAGGCGGATGCCCTGATCCTGCTCTCCGACGTCGATGCACTGTACACGCGCCCACCGCAGGAGCCCGGTGCGGTGAAGATCTCCACCGTGCCCATCGGCGACGATCTGGCCGGCGTCACCTTCGGCGACATCGGCGCAGCCGGCGTCGGAACCGGGGGAGCGGGAACCAAGGTCTCCGCGGCGCGCCTGGCGGCCGCCGCCGGCACCGCCGTGCTCATCACCTCCACCGCCCTGGTGGCCGAGGCCCTTCTGGGTGCCGAGGTCGGCACCTGGTTCGAGCCGTCCGCCGTGTCGGCCGAGCGAACCCCCACGGGCTCGATCGCGCTCGCCTTCGACTGAGCGGGCGATCCACCGAGCGAGCGGATGGCGCGTCAGCGGCTTCGCAACCGCCCTCACGACAGGCTGAGCAGCACCGCCGCCACGATCGCCAGGGCGATGCCGCCCACCTGCAGCCGTGACACGCGTTCGCGCAACACGATCGCCGCGAGCAGCACCGTGGTGAGCGGATAGAGGCTCGACAGCACGGAGACGGCGGCGAGGTTGCCGAGATGCAGTGCGGTCATCAGCAGAGCGTTCGCGGTGCCGAGCAGCACCCCCGCGCTGATCGCGGCGAGCCACGCGCGTCGACGGACACGGTTGCGCAGTGCACGACCGTCGGCGGATGCGGCCGGCTCGGCCGGTGCCGCAGCCAGCCAGACCGGCCGGAGGCGAAGCACACGGAGGAGCCCCGTGACGAGAAGCAGCACGAGCACCCCACCCGCCATCTCGATGAAGGCGGGGGACAGGCCGGAGTCGGCGGGTGCCGCATCGAGCGCCACGATCGAGGCGCCGAGGAAGACGCCCGAGATGAGTCCGAGCACGATCCCGGCGGGGGTCACCCGCACGGGCGAGCCGGCAGGCTGCACCGAGATGAGCAGCGTCGCCACGATGGCCAGCGCCACGGCGAACCACCCGAGCGGGCGCAGAGCCTCGCCGAGCAGCACCGCCGCCGCCACGGGGACGACCGCGTACACCAGGGCGATGGCGGGCGCCAGAAGTGACATCGGACCGATGGCGAGTGCGGCGTAGAACGTGATGAAGCCCACCACGGCGAAGACCGCGGCGGCCGAACCGGCGATCAGCGCATCCGCACTCCAGGTGAAGCCGCCGAACAGCAGGGCGAGGCCGATCACGGCGGTACCGAAGACGTAGTTCACGAGTGTCGCCGGCAGCACCGAGAGCCGCCGAGCCGCGACCCCGCCGAAGAAGTCGCTCGTACCGTAGGCGAGACTCGACGTCAGCGCCAGAACGACGATCAGAATCATCGGAGGTACTGCCCGAGACACCGGCCCGGACGCCGCCACCCGACGAACGCGTAGACTTCGAGCATGTCTGAGGTTACCGCTCCCGGCGTCGCGCTCGCGTCGGGTTTCGACGAGAAACTGGCCGCATCGCGTGAGGCGTCGATCGCTCTGGCCACCACCACGACCGACGTGAAGAACCGAGCGCTCGAGGCGATCGCGCAGGCGATCGAGACCGGCGCCGACGTCGTGGTGCCCGCCAATGACCTCGATCTCGCCAACGGCCGCGAGAACGGCCTCTCCGTCGCCCTTCAAGACCGGCTGCGGCTCGACGCTGCCCGCCTGGCGTCACTCGCCGCGGCCGTGCGCGAGATCATCGCGCTCACCGACCCGGTGGGGGAGAGCATCCGGGGCCGCAACCTGCCGAACGGGGTGCGCATCGATCAGGTTCGCGTGCCCTTCGGTGTCGTCGGTGCCATCTACGAGGCCCGCCCGAATGTCACGGTCGACATCGCCGCGCTCGCGCTGAAGAGCGGCAACGCCGTGGTGCTGCGCGGCGGGTCCGCGGCCGAGAACACCAATCGAGTGCTGGTGTCGCTGATCCAGGATGCACTCGCCTCGGTCGGTGTGCCGGCTGCCGCGGTGCAGACCATCGACGAGTTCGGCCGTGACGGCGCCAAGCGCCTCATGCACGCCCGCGGAGCCGTCGACGTGCTCATCCCCCGCGGCAGCGCCCAGCTCATCGACACCGTGGTGACCGAGTCGAAGGTGCCCGTGATCGAGACCGGCGCGGGCGTCGTGCACGTGTTCCTCGACGAGTCGGCGCGGCTCGACTGGTCCACCGAGATCGTGCACAACGCCAAGGTGCAGCGGCCGAGCGTGTGCAACGCGCTCGAGACGCTGCTCGTGCACGAGGCCTCGGCCGCCCGCCTGCTGCCCTCCGTGCTCGCCGAGCTGGCGGCATCCGGGGTCACGATCCACGGCGACGACGCCACGCGGCGACTGTTCCCGGATGCGGTGGCCGCCACCGAGGAGGATTGGGCGACCGAGTACATGAGCCTCGACCTCGCCGTGCGCGTGGTGGGCGGCATCGATGAGGCCATGGAGCACATCCGCACCTACTCGACCCATCACACCGAGTCGATCATCACGAACGATCTCGGCAACGCCGAGCGGTTCCTCAACGAGGTCGACTCGGCCGTGGTGATGGTGAACGCCTCCACCCGTTTCACCGATGGGGGCGAGTTCGGCTTCGGTGCCGAGGTGGGTATCTCTACTCAGAAACTGCACGCGCGTGGCCCGATGGGCTTGCCCGAACTCACGAGCACCAAGTGGCTGGTGCGGGGGAGCGGTCAGTCGCGTAGCTGAGCAAAGCTCGGGTTTGGTGTAGAGTCGACTGCGGTCGGCCACCGGGGTCGATCCCCGTCAGTCGACCGAGGTGCCGATGAGTTCGACGCGCCGCCTCGACATCCAGGGGCTCCGCGCCATCGCCGTGCTCAGTGTCCTGGTGTTCCACCTGAGACCCGGATGGCTCCCCGGCGGTTTCGTCGGTGTCGACATCTTCTTCGTGATCTCGGGCTACCTCATCACCTCCCACCTCGCGAAGGAGGCGATCGGCACAGGACGGGTGCGGCTCATCCGGTTCTGGGGCCGGCGCATCCGTCGCCTCATGCCGGCCGCCACGGTGGTGCTGGTCGCGACGGCGATCGCCACCGTCGTTCTGCTGCCTCTCTCGCAGTGGACCACGGTGGCGACGCAGATCGTGGCCTCCGCCGCCTCGGTGCAGAACTGGGTGCTGGCGGGATCGTCCGTCAGCTACCTGCACGCCACCGAGCTTCCGAGCCCGCTGCAGCACTTCTGGTCGCTCTCGGTGGAGGAGCAGTTCTACCTCGCGTTGCCGCTTGTGATCGTGGGCGCCGTCTTCGCGGCCGCCCGCGGCAGGTGGCGGTCGATCGCGACTCTGCGCGCCGTGATCACGGTGCTGGCCGTGGCCTCCCTGATCTACTCCGTCGTCGCCTCGTCGACGATTCCCGAGATCGCCTACTTCTCGACGTTCACCCGGGCCTGGGAACTGCTCATCGGCTCAGCTCTCGCGCTGTGGCTTCCCTCGATCCGGCCCACGCGCGCCTGGTCGCGCGGGCTCGCGCTCGGCGGGCTCGCGGCGATCGCTCTTTCCCTCGTGGTGATCACCGGCTCGACCGTCTTCCCGGGCTCTGTGGCGCTTCTCCCGACGCTCGGTGTCGCCGCGGTGATCGCGGGCGGGTCGGGCGTCGAGGTCAGCCGTGTGCAGCGCGTGCTCGAGTGGCGGCCGGTCACCTGGGTGGGTGACATCTCCTACAGCCTCTACCTCTGGCACTGGCCCGCGATCGTGTTCGCCGCTGCGCTGCTCGGCACCCCGACCCTCTCGCGCCGCGCGGTGGTGATCGTGGCGGCGGGCTCGGTTGTCGTCGCGTGGGTCTCGACACGGTTCGTCGAGCGGGCCTTCCAGACGCACGCGGCCGGTGCCGCCGATTCGAACGACTCGCGAAGCCGCCGCATCCGCCGCCATCCTCTGCTGCTCGGTGGCGCTCTGCTGGCCGTCAGTGCTCTCGCGGCCGGGCTGCTGCAGGCCGACCTCGTGCGGGTGGTCGACGAACAGCGGGTCGCGACGAGCGACGCGAATTCACCGGGCGCGCGGCTGCTCGATCCTGCGTTCGACCGGAGCACCTTCCCCGATGTGCCGACGGTGCCCGGCCCTGATGTGTTGGCACTGCAGACACTCGAGCGGCAGCTCACCGAGGAGTGTCTGGCGCTCGACGGCACAGTGGGCATCGCCCGCTGCGAGGCGGGCGACCCCGACGGCGGCAGCACCGTGTTGCTGCTGGGCGACAGCCATGCGGCGATGTGGTTGCCCGCTCTCGACGAGATCGGCGCCCGCGAGCATTGGCGGGTGGTCCTGGCTGCGAAACGGTCGTGCCCGTTGATCCGCCCTGACGGGCCTGTGGGAGACGGATATCCCGTCACGCAGTCCTGCCTCGCGTGGAACGCGGCGATCCCGGATTTCGTGAACGACCTCCACCCCGATCTCGTGGTGACCTCACCCATGTGGTACGCCCTCGATCAACCACCGCAATTCGTCGATGCGATCGTGGGTGACTACGCCCGGCAGTACGAGACGATCCAGGCAGCGGGCTACCCGATGGTGGCGATCACCGAGACCCCGTTGTTCACGGGATTCAGTGCCGCCGACTGCCTGTCGTCGAGTCATCCGGATGTGCCCGCGTGCTCGCGGAGGATGAACGAGGCGCGGGTCGTCGAGCCGTCGCGGGTCGGTCTCGTTCACGAGCGGGATCCCGCACTGGGCGTGATCGACGTCACCGACGTGATCTGTCCCGAGGGGGTCTGCTACTCCGCCATCGGCAACGTCATCAGCTTCCGTGACGACAACCACCTGACCGACCCGTTCGCACGGAGCCTGGCCTGGGCGGTGGATGCGCAGCTGCGCGGCCTCGCTCCGCGGCTGTACGACCACCCGTTACCCCGCCCCCCGGCCGAAACACCCGATCAGGTGAGTTCGGGCCAATCGCGCAAGTAGCGGTATCGTAGGAGAGTTCGTTCCGATCGAGCGGCTTCCGGCCGCCGATACCCGTGGGAGTAGTCATGTCCGTTCTCGTCAGTGTTCTCGCCGTCGCCGTCGACCACCCCAACGAGCTGCCCTTCCCTCCCATCGTCTTCGGCCTCATCGCCGCCGTGGTGTTCGTCGCGCTCGGGCTCGTCACCTGGAGCTACCGCGACGTGGCCAACCGCCACCCGCACAAGTCCGCGCGGTTCGCGGCCACGCACGACGTGCACGGGCACGCCGATCGCACGGGTGCGGATCACTAGACCATCGGGATGTCGAACAGTTCGCCCTCGAGGGGCGATCAGCCGGAGGAGTCCGTGCAGCCCGAACCGGGGCGACGTCGTCGTATCGGTGTGATGGGCGGCACGTTCGATCCCATCCACCACGGGCACCTCGTGGCGGCCAGCGAGGTCACCACGTCCTTCGGTCTCGACGAGGTGGTCTTCGTGCCCACCGGCCGACCGTGGCACAAGCAGCCCGTCACCTCGGCCGAGCACCGGTACCTGATGACCGTGATCGCCACCGCGTCGAACCCGCGGTTCATGGTGAGCCGGGTCGACATCGACCGAGGCGGTGTCACCTACACGATCGACACCCTGCGTGATCTGCACACGGCGTATCCGGATGCCGATCTCTTCTTCATCTCCGGGGCCGACGCGATCACCCAGATCCTCAGCTGGAAAGATGTCGACGAACTGTGGGATCTCGCCCACTTCGTGGCGGTCTCCCGGCCAGGTCACACCTTCGCAGTTTCATCTTTGCCGCGCCAGGACGTAAGCTATTTGGAAGTTCCTGCGCTCGCGATATCGTCCACTGACTGCCGCGGCCGGGTCGGCCGGGGTTTTCCGGTGTGGTACTTGGTACCCGACGGTGTCGTTCAGTACATCACCAAGCACCATCTATATCGGAGTGTTGAATGAGTTTGTCGCACGATGAGCAGCCGCTGACGCGGCGCCAGCTACGTGAACTGGAGCGCCAGAAACCGCGCAAAGAGCGCGAGGCCGACGCCAAGGCGGCCGAAGAGGCCGAGGCCGCGCGCAAGGCCGAAGCCGAGCGCGAAGCCGCTGAGGCTGCCGCTGCCGGTGAGTCCGTCGATGCCGGTGCGCCCTCTCGGCGTGCACTGCGCGACCAGGGTCCGGCCGACGTGCCGGCGCCTGTGGCTGCCACCCCGGTTCAGGATGCTCCTGCCGCCGCTGAGGAGTCCGACGAGATCGTCGAAGACACGATCATCCCCGAGGTCGTCTCCGACGACGCGGTCGACGACTCCGAGCCCGTCACGACCGTGCATCCGCTGATCAACGTCGTGCCCCTGTCGGAGCCCGTGACGCTTCCCTCGCACGACAGCGACTTCGCCGACGAGGGCGATGACGACACGGCGGAGCACGCTGAGATCGTGACGAGCCCCGTCGACTCCGCCGACACGGTGGTGGAGGAGATGGTGATCGACGTGCCGATGGCCGAGACCGTCGACCCCACCGCTGAGGCCGCTGCACACGTCGCGGCCGAGGAGCAGGCCGCGGCCGCTGCGGCCGCCGGCACTCCTCTGGCTCCGTTGTTCCAGAGCCCGTCGGAGCGTGCACGGGTGTCGAGCGAGGAGCTCCCCTCGTCGTTCGACGACCTGCTGTCGCTCCGCAATGCCGCCGCAGCCAATTCCATCTCCACCACCAGCGCGCTCGTGCTTCCCACGGTCCCGGGTTCGGGCGACGTCGGAACGGCTCTCGACGAGACCGGTGAGGTCATCATCACCGGATCGATCGATCTTCCGGCGAGCTTCGGGGCGATGGGTGCTCCGGCATCCGGTCTCGAGTCGAACGACCTCGACACGCTGCTCGAACGCGGCGAGGTCGAGCTCGGCTCGGATGTCGCGCCGGTGGCTGCGAGCCGTGCCATCAGCACCAACACGTCGTCGACGTCGCTGATCGCTCCTCCCAAGCGGGCGCGTGCCAACGCCCCCGTCGTTCTCGCCATCACGGCAGGTGTTCTCGCGGTGGGCGTCGTCAGCCTGCTGCTCGCCGTCTTCGTGTTCCGCGTCTTCTAAAAGAAAGTCTTCGTGACTGCTTCCACTCATTCTCTCGATCTCGCTCAGCTCGCCGCGACGGCCGCTGACTCCAAGTCGGCCATCGATCTCGTGGCTCTCGATGTGTCGGGTCCGTTGCCGCTGACCGATGTGTTCCTGCTCGCCTCCGGGCGCAACGAGCGCAATGTCGTCGCCATCGCCGAGGAGATCAGCGACCGCCTCGGCGAGGCCGGCTCGAAGGTCATCCGTCGTGAGGGCTTCTCCGAGGGGCGCTGGATCCTGCTCGACTTCGGCGACCTCGTGGTGCACGTCTTCCATGAAGAAGACCGCATGTACTACTCGCTCGAGCGACTGTGGAAGGACTGCCCGGTCGTTCCACTGAGTGTCGCCGCGGCCGACGCCTGACGTGGTCGCGAGAGCTCTCAGCGTGTAGTAATCTAGACAAGTTGTTTCCGCCGAGTGCGGAAATGGCGCCCAGTTATCTGGGCCCGTGGCGCAGCTGGTAGCGCACCTGCATGGCATGCAGGGGGTCAGGGGTTCGAATCCCCTCGGGTCCACCGATGTGATGAGTCGGGACATCGTTGATAGATGTGTCGGGACATCGTTGATATTCATGAAGGGCCCGGCCATCGGCCGGGCTTTTTGTTGTGGTCTCGCCAGTAGCTTTTCTCGGGTTCGATGAGGTGGTTGCTGAGGATCTCGCCGGTGGTGAGATGGGTGACCGTCGCCGTGTTTTCGTCGATCAGGATCATCACGGGTTCGGTGGTGTGTGCGCGGCCGATGCCGAGGTGATGCATTTTTCCGGCGCGTCGGATGGAGACTTTCCCGTCGCGGTCGACGGTGTCGGTTCGGACTCGGTAATGCGCTGCCAGCGGGGCGTTCTGCGGGGTTGCTTTGAGGGTGGCGTCGTATGCCTGCTGGGGGGTGTGGCGATCGAGTGCCCGGTGGGGGCGGTGCTCGTTGTAGATGATCTGGAACCGATCGAGGTGTGCTTGAAGATCGGAGATGGTCATAGCGGGGAGCTGTTTTCCGAGCCAGAGTTTCAGGGTCTGGTGGAACCGTTCGATCTTTCCCTGGGTTTGAGGGTGGTAGGGGTGGCCGTTCTTTTGGGTGATTCCCAGGCTCGTCAGCAGGTATTCGAACGCGTTCTTCCCGCGGGTGAACCGGGCGGTGTAGACGGTGCCGTTATCGGTCAGTGTGGATGCGGGCGGCCCGTATTCATTGATGTTGCGGGTGAAGCTGGTCACGACGAGAGGGCCGGTGACGCGGGTGTGGGCGGTGCAGGACAGCAGTAGCCGTGAATGGTCGTCGAGCCAGTTCAGGATCTCGACATCGGTTCCGTCGGCGAGAGCCCAGTGGGTGAAGTCGGACTGCCAGGTCTCGTTCGGTTGATCTGCGGCGAAACGAATGAAGGAAGATCGGGGTCGTTTCGCCGGCTCGGCCACGATCAGTCCCGCGTTGTTGAGGATGCGGCGGATCGTGGAAATTGCGGGGACGTTGATCCTTTCGCGTTCGAGGTGCCAGGCGATAGTGACGGGGCCCGCGTCGAGACCATCGGTTTCTAGCTGGCGGCGGAGCTGGAGAATCCGCGACCGGGTCGCCTCGGGTGTGGTGTTCGGGCTGCTGCGAGGTCGTCGGCTCTGCGGCTCGAGCGCGTCAAGGCCACCGGTTTGGTAGCGGGTCACGAGGGTGTTCACCCACTGCCACGAAACATCGAACTTGCGGGCTGCGTCAGCCTTGGTCAGGCCCTGGTGGACGACAGACAAGACAATCACGCGGGCTTTTGACATGAACCATCATCGAAGACCACCTACTATCAACGATGTCGCGACTCATCTATCAACGATGTCCTGAACCCAGACACCCTCGGGTCCACCGAGAACACGAAAGGCCCGCGGTATTCCGCGGGCCTTTTCGCATCCGCCTGCGCCTAGACCGTCGCCGAGACACGATGGCGCGAACCCCGTCGAGCACGACACCAGCGGGTGACCCGGAGGTCGCCCAGGTCGAATCGGCCGTCGGGCATCGCGGCCCGGATACTCGCCTCGTCGAACGGCCTCCTCGGTCGGAGATCCTCCGGCAGCTCGGGCGCGGGTGGCGCGGCCTCGTTCACTCCTTCCGCGAGCATCCGGGCCTGCGCCTTTGCGACCAGCGGGGTCACCATCAGCCACTCCGTGAGCTGGGCGAGAGCACGGATCGACCAGATGGGCGCGCGCACGTAGAGAGGATGCCGATCTGCCACGCCGGCGATCCTGCGGACGGCGGCGCCGAGGTCCAGCTCCTCCGCTCCCATGACGGCCACTGTGGGATCGGCGACCCGCCCCTCGAGCGCGGCGATCAGGACGTCGACGGCGTCAGCTACCGGAACGGGGCGTACCTTCCGCTCGTGGAAGCCGACGGTGGCGAACACAGGGAGGGTGCGCACAGCGCGGGTGACGTGGTCGATCATGTGGTCGCCCGGGCCGTAGATCATGCCCGCCTTGAGGATGGTGTAGTCCAATCCCGAGTGGCGCAGCAGTTCTTCGGCGGCCCACTTCGTATCGTGATACCCCGAGCCGCTGTTCGGGCGGGCGCGGAGGAAACTGAGCATGACGATCCTCGTCACCCCGGCACGACGAGCGGCTTCGATCACCGCTCGCGTGCCCTCCACATGCACTCGCTCGAAGGTCTGATCGCCGATCTCGCGGTTGATTCCGGCGCAGTGCGCGATGGCGTCGCATCCGGCGAAAGCCGCGGTGAGGGCGTCGACGTCGCCGATCGACGTGCCGGTGCGCCGCGAGACGATCGTCGTCTCCGTGGGGTTCAGGCGCTCAGCGAGGTGCCGGCCGACAAAACCGGTTCCACCCGTGATGGCAATCTGCATGATCGAACTCCTTCGCTTATTAGCAATGAAGCTACACTGTATTTTGCAGAAGTGCTATATTGCAAGTATGGTAGATACCGCGTCAGACATCTTCTCCGCTCTCGCGCATCCGACCCGCCGGCAGATCCTCCAAGACCTCAAAGACGGCGAGCTGGCTGCGGGGGAGATCGCCGCCCGTTTCAGCGCCACCGGCCCCACCATCTCGAGGCATCTCGCCGTACTGCGTCAAGCAGGCCTCGTGACCGAGCGACGTGACGCGAACCGCATCCTCTACTCCCTCGTGGGCGAGCGACTCGCCCTGTCGGTCGGAGACTTCCTGTCGACGGTCTGCCCCGAGCAGATCGTGCTGCGCGAGGTGCGGAAGCGCAGCGCCAGGCCGGCGGTGGAGGCGCAGGCGTAGGGCAGCACATCTCTGGTCTTTGCACCGCGGCGCGAGTATCGTTTGTGGCACCGAGTGCCGCAATGATGCGGCCTGGAGCGAAGGAGCAGGAGAGATGGGTCTTCTCGACGGGAAAGTCGTCTTCATCACCGGCGGAGGCCGCGGCCAGGGCCGTGCGCACGCCGTCGTATCGGCCAAGGAGGGCGCCGACATCGTGTTCATCGACACGACGCAGCCGTTCGCCACGGTGCCCTACGCCCACACCACCGCGGAGGACATGGCCGAGACGGTGCGCTTGGTCGAGGAGCAGGACCGCCGGGTGCTCTCCATCGAAGCGGATGTGCGCGACCAAGCTGCACTCGACGACGCCGTGGCGCAGGGCCTCGCCCAGTTCGGCCAGATCGACTGCCTGGTGGCCAATGCCGGCATCTGGACCCTCGGTCCGGTGGCCGAGATGACGCGGGAGCAGTGGCAGGAGATGATCGACATCAACCTCACGGGCGTCTGGCAGTCGGTGAAGGCCGTCGTCCCTCACATGATCGAGCGCCAGAGTGGCTCCATCGTGCTCACCTCCTCCGTCAACGGGCTCGAAGGGGGTGCCTTCTACTCGCACTATGCGGCGGCCAAGTTCGGCGTGGTGGGCCTCATGAAGTCGATCGCCCTCGAACTCGGACCACAGGGCATCCGGGCCAACACCGTGAACCCGGGCACCATCCTCTCCGGCATGACCGACAACCAGCAGGGCTACGACATGATGGCCGGCCACGCCGGCGGCACGCGCGACGACCTCCTTGCCGCCGGCCGCACGTTCGGCGTCCTGAAGGGATCGGGGTTCATGCCTCCTGAGGTGATCGCGAACGCGGCCGTGTTCCTCAACTCGGCGATGGCCTCCAATGTCACGGGCATCACCCTTCCCGTCGACTCCGGCCACCTGGCGATGGCGGGGATCAATATGGACCCGAAGTAGCCGCCCGGATCAGTGCCAGTCGCCGCCCGATGTGACCGTCAGAACGCGGTAGCCGCCGGAATCGATGGCACGCCATCCGTGCGCCACTCCGGCGGCCACGGCGAGGCTGCTTCCGGGAGAGAGGCGGTGAACCGTGCCGTCGTCGAGCCCGACCTCGAGGGTGCCGGCGAGCACGTAGAGGAATTCGTCTTCATCGTGCTCCGCATACTCGCTGAACGTCATCTCGGTGCCGTGCATCTCGGTGCCGAAGAGTCCACCCGGTAGCTGGGCAAGCTGCCAGACGGTGCGCACTCCCTCCGGCGTGCGCGGGACATCCGCGTGCACCACGTCCGTCCCCGCACCCGAGTGACGATCGGCTGACGGGCGCGCCAGGAGCGACCCCGGGGGCACGCCGAGCCCGCGCGCGATCTTCGCCATGGAGGCGAGACTGAGGCGTGCGTGCCCGCGCTCGACGAGCGAGAGGAACGGCTGCGACATCCCGGTCTCACCGGCCAGTCGAACCAGCGTGAGGCCGCGCTCGATTCGGAGCCCCCGGATGCGCGCGCCCATGGCGATCGCCTCGGCGTCGAGCGGCCCCGTCGACTTCACCCGGCCTCCCTGACTCTGTTCACGTGTTCGTAACGGCCCGAAATCGGGCCGCAAAATATTTATGAGATAAATATGGCATGAAACCACTCGTGCTCGGCATCTTCCAGTACATCGGCCCGAACGGCACCGTGGGGTCGGCGTGGCAGAACCCGCGCGACACCTCGTCGGACTTCACCAAGCTGAGCCATTGGACGGCTCTCGCCAAGCGGTTCGAGGAGGCCAAGCTCGATTTCCTCTTCCTCGCCGACAGCTACGGCTTCCCTGCCCTCGACGGTGAGCTGATCGAGGCCTCGGTTCGGGAGGGGCGCGGCATCCCGCAGGGCGACCCGATGCCCGTCATCAGCGCACTGGCCGCCGCGACGACGAACCTCGGCTTCATCGTGACGGCCTCCACCACGGTGGAGCCCCCCGCAGCGAACGCCCGTCGCTTCACGACCCTCGACCACTTCACCGACGGCCGGATCGGCTGGAACATCGTCACCGGATCCTCAGGAGCGACCGCGGCCGCGCTCATGGGCAAGGAACTCATCGGCCACGACCTCCGGTACGACATGGCCGACGACTATCTCGACGTGAATCTCACCCTGTGGGAGGGCTCGTGGGACGACGATGCTCTCGTTCTCGACAAGGAGCGAGGCGTCTACGCCGAGCCGGGCAAGGTGCGCATCGTGCACCACCACGGCCCCTACTTCCGCACCGACGGCGTCATGAGCATGCCGCCGTCGCCGCAGCGCACACCGCTGCTCGTGCAGGCGGGGGCATCCGGTCGTGGTCGGCAGTTCGCCGGCCGCAATGCCGAGGCGGTCTTCGTGGGCGGGGGAGAGCCCGCCACCGTCGCCGCGAACGTGCGCGGCATCCGCGAGAGCGCCGAGGCGGAGGGGCGGCCCGCCGACTCGATCACGATCATGGTGGGCGCGCTGTTCATCACAGCCCCCACGAGCGAGGAGGCCTGGGCGAAGCACGCCGAGATGCTCGCGATGTCGACGCCGGAGGGCGCTGCCGCCATCTATGCGGGCAACACGGGCATCGATCTGCTCGCCCTCGACCCCGATAAACCGATCGCGCAGACGAGAACCGAGATGGGCCAGTCGAACCTCGAACGCTATCTCGGCAAGGACGGCAAGCCGGCCCCGCTGGTGCGCGACATCCTCGAGAACTTCCGGCGCACGGGCATCAACGGCAGCGTCTTCGTGGGCGATCCGGGCGAGGTGGCCGACCAGCTGCAGGAGTTCGTGGAGCAGACGGGTGTCGACGGCTTCCTCATCCAGCCGCATATGACGCCCGAGACGTACGACGATCTGATCGAGCTGCTGCTGCCCGTACTGCGCGAGCGAGGGCTCGCCCGCAGCGAGTACTCCGGAGCGACGCTGCGCGAACGTCTCTTCCCCGATGGTGACGCGCATCTCCCGGCCACTCACCGCGGATGGGGATTCCGCGCGGGACGGGAGAAGGAGGCCTAATCTCCGAGGCCCTCGAGCACGTCGTTCGAGGGCACGAAGTAGGTCGAGCCGGTGACGGCGGTGGAGACATCCAGGATGCGGTCGTACGACCCCACGGGGTCGCCCACGAACATGTGCCGCAGCATCTCCTCGATCACCCAGAGCTCGCGTGCGTAGCCGATGAAGTAGGTGCCGAACTCGGCCTGCCCGGGCCGGCCGAACGGCATGTTGTCACGGAGGATGTCGTGCTCCACCCCGTTCGCGTCGGTGATGGTGTTGAGCGACTTGTGCGACTTGCGCTCGCCCGGCTGCTCCTCGAGCTCGACGTTGTCGAACTTGGTGCGGCCGATGATCTTCTCCTGCAGCTCGGTGGGGATCGCACTCCACGCGGTGAGGTCGTGCAGGTACTTCTGAACCACCACGTAGCTGCCGCCGGAGAATGCCGCATCCTCCTCGCCCACGAGGGCCGCGCGGGACATCGAGGCGCCGGTGGGGTTCTCGGTGCCGTCGACGAAGCCGAGCAGGTCGCGGGAATCGAGGTAGCGGAAACCGTGCACCTCGTCGGCCACGGTGACGCTGTCGCCGAGCTTGTCGAGCAGCAGCCGCTCGAGCTCGAAGCAGAGGTCGGGCCGTTCGGCGCGGATGTGGAACAGCAGGTCGCCCGGAGTCGACGGCGCGGTGTGCACCGGCCCGCGCACCTCGAAGAAGGGGCGCAGCTGGGCAGGGCGTTCGGCCTGGCCGAAGCGGTCCCAGGCGTCCGAGCCGATGCCGACGTTGCAGGAGAGGTGGGCGTTGAGATCGCGGAAGCCCACCGCGCGCACGAGCGACCCGATGTCGGAGACGACCTCGCGGGCCCGATCTGCGGCGTCGTCGCCGTCGGCGATGGTGACGACGAGGAAGACGGCGGCCGTGGAGAGCGGCGCGTCGACGCTCTGCGGCTCGATCGGAGTGCGGTCCCAGGGCTCTTCGTGCATGGTGCGATTCTAAGACCGTGAAAAGAAGCGATATATCGGTGACTTGACAAGACGATTTAAGCGATATATCTTTAACACATCGCGAAACGATCGCGACACTCAGATTTCAGAACAGAAAGGCGGATGCATCATGCGACGCATTCACAACGAAACCAGTCATCACGACCACGACCCTCGTCAGGGTCGCATCCATCCCGACCGCAGCTCCTGGCAGCGTGGTCCGCACGGCCACGACGGCGGTCGCGGTCGGGGCTTCGGCCCCGGCGGTCCCGGATTCGGCGGCTTCGGCCCCGGCTTCGGCCCGCGTGGTCCGCAGCGCGCGAGCCGCGGTGACGTGCGCTCGGCCATCCTCTCGCTCCTCGCCGAGGCGCCCTCGAACGGCTACGGCCTGATCAAGGCGATCGCGGAGAAGAGCGGGGGAGTGTGGCGCCCGAGCCCCGGCTCGGTGTACCCCACCCTCCAGCAGCTGGTCGACGAGGAGCTGATCGTCTCCACCGGAGATGGTCGACGCACCGAGTTCGAGCTCACCGAGTCGGGCACGGCCTATGTGGCCGAGCACGCCGACGAGCTCGCTGCGGCCTGGAAGGCCACGGCCGGCCGCTCCGCCGCTGACAGTGAGTTCCAGGAGAGCCTCGGCAAGCTCATGGGAGTCGTGCAGCAGTTCCGCTTCGCGGCCACCGACGAGCAGCGCACGCAGGCTGTCGAGAAGCTCGACGAGGCGCGGCGCGCGCTCTACCTCATCCTCGCCGACTGACGTCGGAAGGGTGACATCCGCGGGGCGGACCGAGTGATCGGTCCGCCCCGCCTTCGTCGTGCCCGGGCAGAGATAGGGCATCCTCCTGATGTCCTGCCCCCACCTCAGCGAGGAATCTCGAGACATCGAGAAGGGCAGACACCATGATGATCACCGAATACAACTTCCTCTGGCTGCACGAGGCGGAGGAGGAACGGTTCGCGCAGGAACTCGAGCACCGGCGCGTGGTCGAGGAGCGCCTCGCCCAGCAGGTCACGCCCGAGACCGTCTCGACGCGGCTGGTGCGCTGGCTCCGACGGGTGTCGGCAGCGGGTGGCACGATGTAACCATGGAGACGAGTACGGCGCTCATCGGCCGCGAGAGCGAGCTCGAGACGCTGCTCGACGCCCTCGGCCGATCCGGCGCCGGTTCCACGCGTGTCGTCGTCGTGGGCGGCGAGGCCGGGATCGGCAAGACGCGGCTCGTCGGCGAATTCCTCGCCGGGGTGCCCGCCGACGTGGTGGTGCTGCGCGGTCAGTGCGTCGACCTCGATCGCGACGCGCCGCCTTATGCGCCCCTCGTCTCGGCACTGCGAGGCCTGCTCGCGGCGGTGGGAGCTGACACGATGCTCGACGCGGCCGGGCCGGCGCGGGAGTCCCTGGCCATCCTGCTGCCCGAGCTGAACGAAGGGGCCGCACCCTCGGTTGCGGGGGTCCCGGCCGGCAGGGGCGGTCCTGACCAGCTCTTCGACGCCGTCGCAACCGCTCTCGAGGTGATCGCCCGCGATCAACCGCTCGTCATCGTGATCGAAGACCTGCACTGGGCCGATCAGGCCACCCTGGGGCTGCTGCGCTTTCTTCTGCGCATGCTCGAAGACGCGCGCATCCTCGTGGTGCTCACTTACCGCAGCGACGAGATCGGCCGCGGTCACGCCCTGCGCGGCTGGATGACCGAACTCGACCGCAACCGCCGATCGTCGCGCCTCGAGCTCGCACGCCTCAACCGCAAGCAGGTGCGACAGCTCACCACCAGCATCACCGGAGCCCCGCTCGACAAAGCCGACCTCGACCTGGTGGTGCAGCGCACCGACGGCGTGCCGTTCTTCATCGAGGAGATCGTGGGGTGCGAGGTGCTGTCGGCCGAGGCACTGCCCGACACCCTGCGCGAGCTGCTCCTCGCCCGCTACGACAACCTGGGTGACGCGGCGCAGCGCATCCTGAGGCTCATCGCTGCCGGGGGAGCCCGCGTCGAGCACGAACTGCTCGCGGATGTCGGCGACTCCTCGCCCGGCGAGATCGACGAGGCGGCGCGGGAGGCGGTGGCGGCGCGCGTTCTCGTGGTCGACGACACCGCCTACTCCTTCCGGCACGCGCTCGTGCGGGAGGCTGTCCACGACGAGCTGCTGCCAGGGGAGCGGATGCGCTTCCACACCCGCTACGCGCAGGCTCTCGAGCACCGCGGCGCCGATGCCACGGCCATCTCCTACCACTGGATGGCGGCGCACAACCTCACGGCGGCCTTCACCGCCTCGCTCGCCGCCATGGCCGAGGCCCGCGCCTCGTTCGCCAACGCGACGGCGGCGCGCATGGGCGAGCGCGCCCTCGAGCTCTGGGAGCAGGTTCCGGATGCGGAGGGCCTCGCGTCGCGAACCCGGGTCGAGCTGCTGGCCGAGACCTCCTACATCCTGCGCAATGCGGGTGAGAGCGAGAGGGCGATCGCCCTGATCGACGAGGCCATCGCCTGCTCGTCGGCGGCGGAACATCCCGAGCTCTTCGCCCGCATGCTGCGCGACAAGGCCTCCTTCTTCGCCAACGTGGGGTACACGGGCTCGATCGATCTGCTCCGCGAGGCGCTCGGTGTTCTCGAGGGTCACCCGCGGAGCGTGCTCCGGGCCAACGTGCTGGGCGAACTCGCGGCGCGGCTCATGCTCGACGCGCTCTTCGGCGAGGCCATCGACACCGCAGATGCGGCCTTCGACGAGGCCCAGCACGTGGAGTCCCGGGCCCGCATGTCGGTGGCGGCGAACATCCGTGGACTGTCGCGGCTGAACACCGGCGACATCGAGGGCGGCCTCGCCGACCTCGCGCTGGCGGGCGAGCTTGCGGTCGGCAACGACTCGGCGCGTCTCCGGTTCCTCGTGAACGAGTCCGACGCCCTCTACCTGCTCGGCCGTTTCGCCGAGGCGGTGGAGGTGGCGGAGGCGGGTGCCGAGAGGGCGCGGCTGCTCGGGGTGGAGCGCACCTCGGGTGCGATGCTGCTCTCGAACGTCATCGCCCCGCTGGCCGCCCTGGGCCACACCGCACGAGCCGATGAGCTGCTCGACCGGGCCCTCGACCTCGACCCGCCGATCGGCTTCAGCGCGCACTTGCAGCGGCTGAAGCTGCACTCCACCCTGCGCTCCGGCGATCTCGCTGCGGCCGAGCGGATGCTGCGGGGCTGGCGTTCGGAGCTCAGCCGCCAGCGGCGCATCGACGCCCAGTCGCGGCTCGGCCTTGCGGCCGTGGCGGGGGAGATCGCACTCGCCGGCGACCATCTGCGAGAGGCCTGGGCTGAGGTGCGCATCGTCTTCGCCGCCGAACACCGTCTCTTCCCCGCCTACGACCTGCCCCTGCTCGCCACCGCGGCGCGGGTGCTCGGCTGCGCCCGTGCATCCGGCATCGCGCTCGACGACACGTCGGCGAGCCACCCGCGCTCCGCCGACTCGAGTCATGCTGATCACGCCTCGGCGGTGGATGCCCGCGACAAAGAGGCCACCGACCTCGATGTGCTCGACCGAATCGAGCGGCGGCTTCGAGCAGCCGCCGCCGAGATCGCCTTCTGGCCCACCTCCACGGCCTATCTCGCCGTGATCGACGCCGAACTCGGCGGGCCCGACCGCACCGGTACCGACCCCGCGCTGTGGGCCGCGGCGGTCGAGTCCTGCGCGCAGTTCGCGGCGCCCGCCCACCTCGCGCCCTACTCGCTCTTCCGCGAGGCAGAGGCACGAGCGGTCACGGGCGACCGCGCCGAAGCGCATCGCATCGCCCACGAAGCGCGCCGGGCCGCCGACGCGATCGGGTTCGCTCTGCTCACCGCCCGAATCGACGACCTCGAGCGCCGGATCGGCCTGGTGAAGGTCTCGGGCTCGCGATCCGCTTCGGCGGGCGGCTCAGCCGCCGAACCCCCCGCAGTGCGCAGCGTCGAAGACGAATTGACCGATCGCGAGCGTCAGGTTCTCAGCCTCCTCGCGCAGGGGCTGAGCAATCGGCAGATCTCCGAGCGGCTCTTCATCAGCGTCAAGACCGCGAGCGTGCACGTGTCCAACATCCTGCGCAAGACGAACACCACGACCCGCACCGAGGCGGCGTTCCTCGCCCGGTCGTTCGGATCGATCGGCGCCGTCGACCACTGACCGACCGGTGGTCAGCCCGCGGGGTCGCGTGGCGCCCCGCTGTGTGGCCGGTCACCCTGCGGGAGAGCCTCTGCCTCTGCCCCTGCCTCCGCGCCTGCCCCTGCCCCTGCCCCTGCCTCTGCCCCTGCCTCCGCCCCTGCACGGCGCTTCGACGCCGGCCGCGCGACGTCTTCCACCGCGTCGAGCACCGCATCCGGCACCTCGATGTGAGCGAAATGCCCGGCGGTATCCAGAGCCTGGAGGTCGGTGTGCGTCACCAGCGCCCGCAGCCCGTCGTCGTCGCTCGGGCGCACGAACACGTCGTGCGCCCCGCGCAACGAGGTCACCCGGCAGCGGATGCGCCCCCAGTGCTGCTCGGGCCGATAGCGCGCCGCCTCCTCACTCGCCGCGCAGAACGAGCGCGGCCTGATCTCGTCGGCCAGGGCCGACAGCACTCCGGCCGGCACCCGACTCGGCCGGGCGAAGAGGGGGGCCATCACCCGGCGAAGAAGCCCGATCTCGCGAAGCCCGCGGAGCACAGCGGATGCGGCGCCTCGGCCAGGCGCGAAAGCCCGCATCACCGCCAGCAGCCCCACGAACGCGGGCATCCGCCGCACCCCGGCTACCGGGTGCGCTGCAGCCCGCATCACGGAGAACGTCGTGGCCGACACGAGCACGACGCCGCGTGTGGCGCGGGGCTCGATCGCGGCGAGATGCAGAGCGATGAACCCGCCGAGCGAGTGTCCGACCACGGACCACTCGGCATATCCGAGTACCCGTGCGACCTCTGCCACGGCGCGGGCGTAGGCATCGACGCCACGATCGCGACCGGATTCCGGGAAGGGCGAATCGCCCCAACCCGGGAGGTCGATCGCCACCATATCGGTCAGCGGCCGGCCCCGGAGCTCGGCGGCGGCCAGGAGCGGCGTCCAGGTCGTCCAGGATCCAGCGGCGCCGTGCAGCATGATGAGGGCGGCGGTGCCGGTGCGTCGCAGCGACGAGCGCACCACGACGTCGCCGAGAGCGGTCGCGACCCGCGTCGTGTCGAGCCCGAACCGCGCGGGGTCGGGTACGAGATCGAAAGGGGCGTACCCGTCGGCCTCGTGTCCCACCCTCACAACTCGGGTCATAGGGGCTCTTCGGAGCGGGTGTGCTGCCGGATTGGTCGGGAACGCGCAGATCCACAGGGGGAGGAGGGCGAACGCTGGGATGATGGGCAGATGATCTCCATCGAGCTCGCCCGTGCCCTGCGCACCGCCGGTCTGCGCTGGCATCCGCGATCCGGCGACAGGTTCGTGGTGGAGACCGTCGACGGCCCGGAGCAGGACGCGGGCGAGGTCTTCACCGTCAGCGAGATGACCGTGGAGGTGCACGACCACCCCGGCGGCCAGCTCATCGGGTTCAACGGCACCACCGAGTGGGCGCTCGACTCGGTCGATGTGAGCGACGCCCTCTGGCTGCCCCGGGAAGACCAGTTGCGCGGTGTGCTGCGCGACGGATTCCGCTCGCTGCAGCGGGAGCACCTCGAAGGCGAGCCGCTCCATGTCGTGACCGCCGTCATCCGGGGGCAGGAGCGCAGCTACGAGGCGTCCACCGCAGAAGACGCCTATGGCGAGGCGGTGCTCGACCTCATCGTGCAGAGTCTCGTCAGCGATGCCGATGACCCGGGATAGCCGAATAGGCTGGATGCATGACTGAAAATGCAGTGCCTCTCGTCACCCTCTCCGATGGACTCGAGATCCCCCAGCTCGGCTTCGGGGTCTTCAAGGTCGACCCCGACAAGACCAACCGCATCGTGCGCGACGCCCTCGACGTGGGCTACCGCCACCTCGACACGGCGAAGATCTACCACAACGAAGAGGGCGTCGGCCACGCCGTGAAGGAATCGGGCATCGCCCGCGACGACCTCTTCATCACCACCAAGCTCTGGAACGACGACCAGGCCGATGCGGCCACCGCCATCGACAAGAGCCTCGCCCGCCTGGGCACCGACTACGTCGACCTCTACCTGATCCACTGGCCTTCGCCCGAGCGCGACAGCTACGTCGATGCGTGGCGTGCTCTCGCCACGATCCAGGAGTCGGGCAAGGCGCGCTCGATCGGTGTCTCGAACTTCACCGTCGACCACCTCGAGCGGATCATCGCCGAGACCGGCGTGGTGCCGGCCGTGAACCAGGTCGAGCTCCACGTCGACTTCCAGCAGGCCGAACTGCGGGCATTCGCCGGCGAGCACGGCATCGCCATCGAAGCCTGGGGCCCGCTCGGCCAGGGCAAGATCAACGACTCCGAGGAGCTCGCCGCCATCGCGGCCGCCCACGGCAAGTCGGTGCCGCAGACGATCCTGCGCTGGCACCTCCAGATCGGCAACATCGTCATTCCGAAGAGCAACAACAAGGAGCGGATGGCCGAGAACTTCGACATCCTCGACTTCGAGCTGTCGTCGGCCGAGCTCGCCACGATCGCCACCCTCGACCGGGGCGAAGACGGCCGCAACGGAAGCCACCCGCTCAGCGTGAACTGATGACGGCGTGAGCCCCGCTCAGGGGTTCACCGAGACCGGGGCGTCCGTGCCCGTCTCCGCGTTCCCCTTTCCGGGGAACCAGGGGATGAGTGCGGACGTCCTCTTCTTGTACGCGGCGTACTCCGGATACCGGCTGAGCGAGATGCTCTCGGTGAAGACGGTCGAGCCGATGAACAGCAGAGTGAGCAACGCGGCGCCTGCAACGGTCCACTGCAGCACCGTGCCGGCCGCCACCGCGCCGATGAAGAACACCACCCACCACTGTGCCTGCTCGAAGAAGAAGTTCGGGTGCCGTGACAGGCGGAACAGCCCGGTCTGGAGGAACCGCGGATGCGGCTGCCGCCCCGCGGCGGTCTCCGCCTTCTTCCACTGGTGGAAGTTCCACTGCTGCTGATCGGCCACCGTCTCACCCACCAGCAGAGCGAGGAAGACGGCGAACAGCACGCCGTCGAGAACTCCGAACGGCGTCGTGCGGTTCTCATACGCCATCAGCGCGGGCATCGCGATGAGGAACAGGATGAGGTTCTGGTAGATCGTGATGAAGAACAGATTGAAGAGCTGGAACTGCCAGGGCGACATCCGCGTGCGCAGGATGGCCCAGCGGTAGTCCTCACCGCCGGGCGCATACCCGCCCTTGCGGGCGAAGTTGAACGTGAGCCGGGCGCCCCACAGGGTGACCACCACGGCCAGGAGATCGAGCCGCAGGTCGGCGAGACCGGCTGCCGCGGCGAAGATCCACACGTACACCACCGGGATCACCGACCAGATGCGGTCGACCCAGGAGTACTCCTTGGTGGCGAGCGACAGTACCCACACGACCAGGCAGACGGCTGCGAGCACCCAGAGCGACACGATCACGGGAACCATGAGCCGAGTGTAGCCAGCTACCAGCGCATCCGGAGGGAATTGGCGGTCGAGCGGGGTGCCGGATCGGCTACGCTGGACGCAGCAAGGAGGGCAGCTGGATGACGAACGACGCGAACACCGATCACACCACGAGTATCCCTGTCCCCACCCCGACAGACACGACGCTCTCGCTCACCGGCGAGTTCGCCGCGCAGCTCGCGGCGCTGGAGGGCGGCGTCACCGGCGAGGAGCTCGAATCCATCGCCGCGCTCCCGTCGGGCTCAGCCCTTCTCATCGTGCGCCGCGGCCCGAATTCGGGTGCCCGCTTCCTGCTCGACACCTCGGTCACCACCGCCGGTCGTCACCCCAACGCCGACATCTTCCTCGACGACGTCACCGTCTCACGCCGCCACGCGGAGTTCGTGCGGCACGGCCACTCGTTCGTGGTGCGCGACCTCGGCTCGCTGAACGGCACCTACGTCGGTGGCGTTCGCGTCGAGGAGGCGCTCCTCGACGACGGCGCCGAGGTGCAGATCGGCAAGTTCCGCCTCACGTTCTACCCATCACGCATCGACGTGGTCACCGCCGCGGGTCAGTAGTGGCGTCCGCAGCATCCTCGTCCTCCGCGTCAGCTCAGTCGGCGCCGGCCTCTCTTCTCGGTATCGGCCAGGTGCTGGCAAAGCTCACTCCCGACTTCCCCGACCTCACGCCGTCGAAGCTGCGCTTTCTCGAGGAGCGCGGGCTTGTTCATCCGGCGCGCACGCAATCGGGCTACCGCAAGTTCTCGCAGAACGATCTGAGCCGACTCCGCCTCATCCTCACGATGCAGCGCGACTGCTACCTGCCGCTCGCCGTCATCAAAGACTATTTGGCCGACGTCGACGCGGGTCTCAACCCGCCGATGCCCGGTGCGGCGTTGCCGGGCGGGGCATCCATCCTGCAGACCGGCCGCCGGCTCAGCCGTGACGACCTCACCCGCGAGTCGGGCGCGTCGCCCATGCTGGTCCAGGATGCGTTCACCGCGGGCGTGCTCGCGCCGGCAGACGCCTACGGCGAAGACTCACTCGTGGTGCTCAGGGCGCTCGTCGAACTGCAGCGAAGCGGCATCGAGCCACGTCACCTGCGCGGTTTCCGGCAGGCCACGGAGCGCGAACTCGGTCTCATCGAGAGCGCGCTGATGCCGGTGGCGCGTCGCCGAGACCCGTCGAGTCGTGCCAAGGTCGCCGAGATGGCGATGGAGATCGCGGGTCAGCTCGAAGTGGTGCGCTCGAGCCTCATCCGCTCGGCGCTGTCTCGTATCGCTCCCTAGTGTCGGGTGCAACGCCGGGCGGTGCGGCCGGTAACGATTGGCACCGATGCCGCGACACGCCGATGGCGAAGTCGTGATGTCGTTGCTCCGGGCGGTCGGCATCGCTACCGTGGAGGAAGCACAAGACGGCTCCGGATGCTCCGGCTGCCCGAATGACGGAAGGCCCTGATGAGCGAGCTAAGCCAGAACGACGATTCTCGCTACGATCTCGGACTTCTCTTCACCGACGGTCTGCCCGACCTCGACCAGTCGGCCGGCTACCGCGGTGCCGTTGCGGCTCGAGCTGCAGGCATCACCTACCGCCAGCTCGACTACTGGGCGCGAACCGCGCTCGTCGAGCCCACCGTGCGCGGTGCAGCAGGGTCCGGCTCGCAGCGTCTCTACGGCTTCCGCGACATCCTCGTGCTGAAGCTCGTGAAGCGGCTGCTCGACACCGGCATCTCCCTGCAGCAGATCCGCACGGCCATCAACCAGCTCCGTGAAGCAGGCATCAACGACCTGGCGCAGACCACTCTCATGTCAGACGGCGCGAGCGTCTACCTCTGCACCTCCAACGACGAGGTCATCGACCTTGTCAGCCGCGGCCAGGGCGTGTTCGGCATCGCCGTGGGCAAGGTGCTCCGTGAGGTCGAGAACAGCCTCGTCGACATCGACAGCACGGTGGCCGACCCGGCCGACGAGCTCGCCGCCCGCCGCGCCACCCGCAAGGCCGTCTGAGCGCATCCTCCGCGCCGCCCCACTCCTCGCGAGTCGCCAAAAAACGCCCTAAAACCTTCGGTTTAGGGCGTTTTTTGGCGACTCGCGAAGAGGGTCAGGCCTTCAGGTCGGCGTATTCGCCGACGCGGCCTGTGCGCATCACGCGCTCCAGGAGGAGGTCGAAGTTGCGGGCCATCTCCTGGGCTCCCTCGCCCGGCCAGACGTGGAGCGGCTTTGCGGCGCCCTGGGCCTGCTGGAGCGAGGTGCGCTCGGGGAGCTGGGGAGAGAGCACGAGCGGCCCGAACATGTCACGCAGCTCCTTGATGCGGAACTGGTGCTCGAGCGACTGCGACCGCACGCGGTTCACGATGATGCCGAGCGGCTGGAGGCGGGGGCTGAGACCACGACGGATCTCCTCGATCGCACGCAGCGCGCGGTCGGCGGCGGCGACGGAGAAGAGCCCGGGCTCGGTGACGACGGAGACGCGGTCGGATGCGGCCCACGCTGTTCGGGTGAGCGCATTCAGCGACGGAGCACAGTCGATGAGCACGAGGTCGTACTCGTTCTCGACCGTGGCGAGCGCCTCTTCGAGCTTCCAGATGTCGCGGATCGACGGGTGCGGCCCGTCGAAGTTCAGGGCCGAAGGCGATCCGATGAGCACATCGATCTTGCCGCCGCGGTCTTTCGTCCACCCCGAGGGCGCGATGGCGGCGCGAACCACCTTCTCCTTCGGAGAGGCCAGCACATCGGCCACGTTGAGGTGGCCGGCGACACGGATGTCCATGCCGGTCGACACATCGGACTGGGGGTCGAGATCGACCACGAGGGTGCGAAGACCCTTGGCGAACGCGGCGGAAGCGAGCCCGAGCGTCACTGTGGTCTTGCCCACACCCCCCTTGAGGGAAGAGACGCTGAGTACATGCACAATCGACAACGTTACCTTCACTAGGCTTAGAGAACCTAACTGTTCGCTGTGCGCGCATGCCACCGAAAGGTCTCGATGTTCACGAAGATTCTGGTTGCCAACCGTGGCGAGATTGCGATCAGGGCGTTCCGCGCCGCTGTGGAGCTGGGTGCGAAGACCGTTGCGGTGTTCCCCTACGAAGACCGCAACTCGATGCATCGGCTGAAAGCGGATGAGGCCTACCAGATCGGTGAGGTCGGCCATCCGGTTCGCGCGTACCTCGACGTGTCGGAGATCATCCGTGTCGCGTTGGAGAGTGGCGCCGACGCCATCTACCCGGGTTACGGGTTCCTGTCGGAGAATCCCGAGCTGGCGAAGGCCGCGGCGGAGAACGGCATCACGTTCATTGGGCCGGGTGAGCACGTGCTCGAAATGGCCGGCAACAAGGTCACGGCGAAGGAGCATGCGATCGCCGCCGGCGTGCCCGTTCTGAAGTCGACTCCTGCCACGCGCGACATCGAAGAGCTCATCGCCGGGGCCGCCGGGATCGGCTTCCCGGTCTTCGCCAAAGCGGTCGCGGGCGGCGGCGGGCGCGGGATGCGCCGGGTCGAGACGCCCGAAGAACTGCGCGGTGCGCTCGAGGCGGCCATGCGTGAGGCCGACAGCGCGTTCGGCGACCCGACCATGTTCCTGGAGCAGGCCGTGCTGCGGCCTCGGCACATCGAGGTGCAGATCCTGGCCGACAGCGCGGGGGAGACCTTCCACCTGTTCGAGCGCGACTGCTCCGTGCAGCGTCGCAACCAGAAGGTCGTGGAGATCGCCCCGGCCCCCAACATCTCCGATGAGCTGCGTGCCGCGTTGCACTCCGATGCCATCAAGTTCGCCAGGTCGATCGGCTACGTCAATGCGGGAACGGTCGAGTTCCTCGTCGACACGGTGGGCGACCGCGCGGGCCAGCACGTCTTCATCGAGATGAACCCGCGCATCCAGGTGGAGCACACGGTCACCGAGGAGGTGACGGATGTCGACCTCGTGCAGTCGCAGATGCTCATCGCGTCGGGCGTGACCTTCGCCGACCTGGGTCTGAAGCAGTCCGACATCGTGCTCCACGGCGCGGCGCTGCAGTGCCGCATCACCACGGAAGACCCGTCGGCGGGCTTCCGCCCCGACACGGGCAAGATCGCGGCGTACCGGTCGCCGGGCGGCGCGGGCGTGCGGCTCGACGGCGGCACCGTCGATGTGGGCGCGCAGATCTCGCCGCACTTCGACTCGATGCTGGCGAAGATGACCTGCCGTGGCCGCGACTTCCCGGCCGCCGTGCGTCGTGCCCGGCGCGCCCTGGCCGAGTTCCGCATCCGGGGCGTCTCCACGAACATCCCGTTCCTTCAGGGTGTGCTCGAAGACCCGTCGTTCGCGGCCGGTGACCTGAGCACGAGCTTCATCGAGGAGCGCCCTCAGCTGCTGAACGGGCACCAGTCGAAAGACCGTGGCACGAAGATCCTCAACTGGCTCTCGGACGTCACGGTCAACCAGCCCAACGGCGCCCGCGTCGGCTCGGTCGACCCCATCGACAAGCTGCCGGCAATCGATCTCTCCCACGAGGCGCCGGCGGGCTCCCGGCAGCGCCTGCTCGAGCTCGGCCCGGTCGGTTTCGCCGCGGCCCTCCGCGCGCAGACACCGCTCGCGGTCACCGAGACCACGATGCGCGATGCCCACCAGTCGCTCCTCGCCACCCGTGTGCGCACCCGTGATCTCGTCACGGTCGCACCCTACGTGGCCCGGATGACGCCCGAGCTGCTGAGCGTGGAGGCCTGGGGCGGTGCCACCTACGACGTGGCGCTGCGCTTCCTCGGCGAAGACCCGTGGGAGCGGCTCTCCGCGCTCCGCGAGGCGCTGCCGAACGTGGCCATCCAGATGCTGCTCCGCGGCCGCAACACCGTGGGCTACACGCCGTACCCCACGGAGGTGACGGATGCCTTCGTGCAGGAGGCCGCCGCATCCGGTATCGACATCTTCCGCATCTTCGACGCCCTCAACGACGTCGAGCAGATGCGCCCTGCCATCGAGTCGGTGCTGGCCACCGGCACCACGATCGCCGAGGTGGCCGTGTGCTACACCGGCGACCTGCTCGACCCCGCCGAAGACCTCTACACGCTCGACTACTACCTGAAGCTCGCCGAGCAGATCGTGGCGAGCGGCGCACACATCCTCGCCATCAAAGACATGGCGGGGCTGCTGCGGCCTGCGGCGGCGGCCAAGCTCGTGGCCGCGTTCCGGCAGGAGTTCGAGCTGCCGGTGCACGTGCACACGCACGACACCGCCGGGGGCCAGCTCGCGACGCTGCTCGCCGCGAGCGCGGCCGGAGCCGACGCGGTGGATGTGGCATCCGCTCCCATGTCGGGCACCACGAGCCAGCCCTCGCTCTCGGCCCTGGTGGCCGCCATGGCGCATACCGAGCGCGACACCGGCCTGTCTCTGGCCGCGGTGAGCGACCTCGAGCCCTATTGGGAGGCCGTGCGCCAGGTGTACCGGCCCTTCGAGTCGGGCCTGCCCGGCCCGACCGGCCGTGTCTACCGGCACGAGATCCCGGGCGGTCAGCTGTCGAACCTGCGCCAGCAGGCCATCGCCCTCGGCCTCGCCGACGACTTCGAACGCATCGAAGATCTCTACGCCGCCGCCAACCAGATCCTCGGGCGCATCCCCAAGGTCACTCCGTCGTCGAAGGTGGTGGGCGACCTCGCCCTGCATCTCGCGGCCGTGAAGGCCGACCCGGCCGACTTCGCCGAGAACCCGCAGAACTACGACATCCCCGACTCGGTGGTGGGCTTCATGGCCGGCGAGCTCGGTGAGCTGCCCGGCGGATGGCCCGAGCCGTTCCGCACCAAGGTGCTCGAGGGCAAAGACATCAAGATCGGCGTCACCCCCCTCACCGACGACGACCGCACGGCACTGGCGCGCAGCTCGCTCGACCGCCGTGCCGCGCTCAACCGTCTGCTGTTCCCCGCGCCCACCCGTCAGTTCGAGCAGCTGCGCGAACTGTTCGGCGACCTCTCGATGGTCGACACCGTCGACTACCTCTACGGGCTCCAGCCCGGTACCGAGCACGTGGTGGAGATCGACAAGGGCGTGCGCTTGTTCGTGGGTCTCGAGGCCATCGGCGAGGTCGACGAGAAGGGCGAGCGAACCGTCATGACCACGCTCAACGGCCAGCTGCGCCCGGTGAACGTGCGCGACCGCTCGGTGAAGGTCGAGACGAAGACGGCCGAGAAGGCGGATGCATCGAAACCAGGCCAGGTGGCGGCACCCTTCTCGGGTGTGGTGACGCTGAAGGTCGAGGTGGGAGCATCCGTCGCCGCCGGCCAGCCCGTCGCCACCATCGAGGCCATGAAGATGGAGGCGGCGATCACCACCCCCGTCGCCGGAACCGTGACCCGGCTCGCGATCCCCGCCACCCAGCAGGTCGAGGCCGGCGACCTGATCGTCGTGATCGAGCCGGGCGCGTGAACGCCGCCCGCACGCCCATCCGTGAGACACCAGAGAGTAGTTGAACCACCGCTGTGACCGTTCGTGAGATCCGCCTGTTCGGCGACCCCGTGCTGAAGACCGTGTCCGACCCGATCGGAGAGATCGACGAGCGCGTGCGGGGCCTCGTCGACGACCTCCTCGACAGCGTCAGGGTTCCGGGCAGGGCCGGGGTCGCCGCGTCGCAGATCGGGGTGAACCTCAGGGCCTTCAGCTACAACGTCGACGGCGTGGTGGGCTACATCATCAACCCCGTCATCGTCGAACTGTCGGGGGAGCCCGAGCTGATCGACGAGGGGTGCCTCTCGGTGCCCGATCTCTGGTTCAAGACCAGCCGGTATCCGTTCGCCCGAGCCACCGGCATCGACCTCGACGGCAATCCCGTCGAGGTGTCGGGCACGGGCGTGCTGGCGCAGGCGCTGCAGCACGAGACCGACCACCTCGACGGCCTGCTCTACCTCGACCGTCTCGACAAGCCCACCCGCCGCGAGGCCATGCGGCAGGTGCGCGAGTCCACCTGGTTCTGACCTCGTCGCGACTCGCCAAAAATCGGGCCATTCAGAACGAATAAGGCCGATTTTTGGCGAGTCGCCAGGAGGGTCAGTGCACCAGGGACTGGCCCTCGGTTGCCGGAGCGGCCGAGTAGAGGCCCTCGATCACGGGCGCGAAATCTTTCAGGATGACGTTGCGCTTGATGGAGAGCTTCGGTGTGAGGTGCCCTGAGGCCTCGGTGAAGTCGGTGGTGAGCACCACGAACTTGCGGATCGATTCGGCGCGCGACACGAGCGCGTTCGCGGCATCCACGGCCCGCTGGATCTCGGCCAGGACAGCCGGGTTCTCGGCCGCCTCGGCCACCGTGAGCGTCTCGGACTGGCCGTTGTTGGCGAGCCAGACCGGCAGCATCTCGGAGTCGAGCGTGATGAGGGCCGAGATGAAGGGCTTCTGGTCGCCCACCACCACGACCTGACCCACGAGCGGGTTCGACCGGATGGGGTCTTCGAGCGCTGCCGGAGCGACGTTCTTGCCCCCGGCCGTGACGATGATCTCCTTCTTGCGGCCCGTGATGGTGAGGAAGCCCTCGTCGTCGAGCTGGCCGATGTCGCCGGTGTGGAACCACTCGCCGTCCATCACCTCGGCGGTGGCCGCATCGTTCTGCCAGTAACCCGCGAACACGTTGATGCCGGAGACGAGGATCTCGCCGTCGGCCGCGATCTTGAGGCCCACTCCCGGCAGTGCAGGGCCGACCGTGCCGATCTTGAACTTGTCGGTGAGGTTGACCGTGGCGGGCGCCGTGGTCTCGGTGAGCCCGTAGCCCTCGAGGATGGTGATGCCGAGGCTGCGGTAGAAGTGGCCGAGCCGATGACCGAGCGGAGCAGAGCCCGACACGGCGTACTGAACGTTGCCCCCGAGGGCGGCGCGCAGTTTGGAGTAGACGAGCCGGTCGAACAGGGCGAACTTGAGGCGCAGCCCGAGCGGCACCTTGCCCGCATCCAGGGCCTCGGAGTGCTGCACCGCGACGGCGGCAGCACTCCGGAAGATCTTGCCCTTGCCGCCGGTCTCGGCCTTCTGCTCGGAGGAGTTGTAGACCTTCTCGAACACTCGCGGCACCGCCAGCAGGAAGGTGGGCTTGAATGAGCCGAGCGCCGGCAGGAGCTGCTTCGTGTCGGCCTGGTGGCCCACCTTGACACCGCCGTGCACACTCAGGATCGAGATGAACCGGGCGAACACGTGGGCGGTCGTGATGAAGAGCAGAGTGGATGCGCCGGGCTTCACGATGTCGCTCATCACGACGGCGGCGTTGCGCGAGAGCTCCACGAAATTGGAGTGCGTGAGGATGCAGCCCTTCGGCCGGCCCATGGTGCCCGAGGTGTAGATGAGTGTCGCGAGATCGGAGCCCTTGGCCAGCGAGCGGCGGCGCTCCACCTCCTCGTCGGACACCGCTCCACCGGCCGCAGCCAGCTTGTCGAGGTCGCCGAGGTCGACCTGCCACACGCGGGTGACGAGGGGGAGGTCGGCGTGCACCTCGTCGAAGCGCGCGAAGTGATCGGCGGTCTCGAGGATGACGGCGGTGGCGCCGGAGTCGCTCATGTTCCACTGCACCTGCGCAGGGGAGGAGGTCTCGTAGATCGGCACGAGAACGGCACCGGCGAACCAGGTGGCGAAGTCGATCAACGTCCACTCGTACCGGGTCTTGCACATGAGGCCGATCTTGTCGCCGGGCTCGATGCCCGATGCGATCAGGCCCTTCGCCACAGCCCTCACCTGCGTGAGGAACTCGGCGGCGGTCACATCCCGCCAGCCGTCGCCGTCGGGGACGGCGAACAGGGGATTGTCGGGGGTGAGTCTGACCCGCTCGATGAGCAGGTCGGTGGCGTTCGCCTCGGGGTCGGCTGTGACGACGGGAGGGACGAAATACTGGTCCACGGCAGCTCCTTCGGTACCGGTCGAGTGCATCTCCTCTACACTCTACTTGGTGCATCCGAGCCCTTCCTGGATGCGGTCATCCCCATCGAAAGGAACCACGTCGCATGCGGGCGATCGGTATCGACATCGGCGGAACGAAGATCGCCGGAGCCGTCGTCGACGAGCTCGGGCAGATCGTGGCCCACGACCGCCGCCCCACGTCGGCGTCGGAGCCCCAGGTGATCGAGGACACGGTCGTCGCGATGGTGCAGCACCTCTCGGCCGGCCAGGCCGAGCTCGGCGAGACCGTCGTCGCCGTCGGTGTGGCGGCCGCCGGCTTCATCGACGCCTCGCAGTCGATCGTCTACTACGCACCCAACATCAGCTGGCGCAACGAGCCCTTCCGCGAGAAGCTGCAGGAGCGGCTCGGTCTGCACATCGTGATCGAGAACGACGCCAACGCCGCCGGCTGGGCCGAGTTCCGCTTCGGCGCCGGCCGGCTCGTGAGCGACATGGTGATGCTCACCATCGGCACCGGTGTGGGCGGCGCCATCGTGAGCCGCGACACCCTCTTCCGCGGCGGCTTCGGCGCCGGCGCCGAGCTCGGCCACCTGCGCGTGGTGCCGAACGGATTGCCCTGCGGCTGCGGGGCACACGGATGCATCGAGCAGTACGGCTCGGGCCGCGCTCTGTTGCGCATCGCGAACGAGCTGGCGGATGCCGGCGGGATCGGGCAGGCGCTCGCATCCGTCCGGGCCCGCAACGGCCTCCTCACCGGCCTCGACGTGAGCGCCCTGGTGGAGATCGACGACCCGGGAGCCCTGGCCGCGTTGCGCACCCTCGGTTCGTCGCTCGGGCAGGCCGCCGCGAGCCTGGCCGCGGTGCTCGACCCGCAGCTCTTCGTGATCGGCGGGGGCGTCGCCCAGGCCGGCGACAAGCTGCTGGAGCCCATCCGTCTCGCTTTCCTCGAGACCCTTCCCGCCCGGGGCTACCATCCCGAACCCGAGTTCGCGATCGCCGAGCTCGTCAACGACGCGGGAGTGGTCGGCGCCGCCGATCTCGCCCGCCACTACGCCGAGACGATCTGAGCCGATGTTCTATTTCCTCGCGAAGTACCTGGTTGTGGCACCCGTTCTGAAGACCTTCTTCCGGCCGTGGGTGATCGGGCTCGAGAACATCCCCGCCACCGGTGGCGCGATCCTGGCATCGAACCATCTCTCGTTCAGCGACTCGGTGTTCCTGCCGGTGGTGGTCGACCGCCACGTCTCCTTCCTCGCCAAGAGCGAGTACTTCACGGGCAAGGGCATCAAGGGCTTCCTGTCGCGGCTGTTCTTCACCGCCTCGGGCCAGCTGCCCATCAACCGGGCGGGCGGCAAGGCCTCCGAGGCCTCGCTCAACACCGGTCTCGCGGTGCTCGCCCGCGGTGAACTGCTGGGCATCTACCCCGAGGGCACCCGCAGCCCCGATGCGAAGCTCTACCGCGGCCGCACCGGTGTGGCTCGGATGGTGCTCGAGGCCCACGTGCCGATCATCCCCGTGGCCATGATCGACACCGAGAAGGTGATGCCGATCGGAACCAAGATCCCCAAGATCCGGAGGATTGGCATCATCATCGGGGAGCCACTAGATTTCTCTAGGTTCGAGGGGCTTGAATCCGACCGATTCATCCTTCGCTCCGTGACCGACGAGATCATGTACGAGCTCCACCGCCTGGGCGGTCAGGAATACGCCGACGTGTATGCGACTTCGGTCAAGGAGAAGCGCGTGAGAGTCACGCGGCCGGCAGCGCCGGCGCCATCCAAATAGATACGGGAAACGACCAGTGGTAGATCCAACAGAGCTCATCGTCGAAGCGGATGAATCGGTGATCGCGGGTCTCGACTATTGGCGCACCCTCCCGGTGAAGCAGCAGCCGTCGTGGCCCGATCAGAACGCGGTCGAGGCCGTGTCGCGCGAGATCGGCACCCTGCCTCCGCTCGTGTTCGCGGGCGAGGTCGACAACCTGCGCTCCCGGCTCGCCTCCGCCGCCCGCGGTGAGGCGTTCCTGCTCCAGGGCGGCGACTGCGCCGAGACCTTCGCCGGTGCCACGGCCGACCAGATCCGCGACCGGGTCAAGACCATCCTGCAGATGGCCGTGGTGCTCACGTACGGCGCCTCGATGCCTGTCATCAAGATGGGCCGCATGGCCGGCCAGTTCGCCAAGCCCCGCTCGAGCGACACGGAGACCCGCGATGGGGTCACGCTGCCCGCCTACCGCGGCGACATCGTGAACGGCTACGACTTCACGCCGGAGTCGCGCACCGCGAATCCGCAGCGGCTGCTCGACGGATACCACATGGCGGCGTCGACGCTGAACCTCATCCGTGCATTCACGCAGGGCGGCTTCGCCGATCTGCGTCAGGTGCACACCTGGAACAAGGGCTTCACCTCGAACCCGGCCAACGTGCGCTACGAGCAGCTCGCGGGCGAGATCGACCGCGCGGTGAAGTTCATGGTGGCGTGCGGGGCCGACTTCGAGGCCCTCAAGCGCACCGAGTTCTACGTGAGCCACGAGGCGCTGCTGTTCGACTACGAGCGCCCCATGACCCGCATCGACTCGCGCACCGGCACGCCGTACAACACGTCGAGCCACTTCGTGTGGATCGGGGAGCGCACGCGCGACCTCGACGGCGGTCACGTCGACTTCCTGTCCCGGGTGCGCAACCCGATCGGCGTGAAGCTCGGCCCGACCACCACCGCCGACGACATGCTGCGGCTCATCGACAAGCTCGATCCGAACCGGGAGCCCGGCCGCCTCACCTTCATCACACGGATGGGCGCGGGCAAGGTGCGCGACGCCCTTCCGCCCCTGCTCGAGGCGATCAAGGCATCGGACGCACTGCCCCTGTGGGTCACCGACCCCATGCACGGCAACGGGCTCACGACGCCGAACGGCTACAAGACCCGTCGTTTCGACGACGTGGTCGACGAGGTCAAGGGCTTCTTCGAGGCGCACCGGGCTGCGGGAACGCACCCGGGCGGAATCCACGTGGAGCTCACCGGCGACGACGTCACCGAGTGCCTCGGCGGATCGGAGCACATCGACGAGGACACCCTCGCCACCCGCTACGAATCCCTCTGCGACCCCCGCCTCAACCACATGCAGTCCCTGGAGCTCGCGTTCCTGGTCGCAGAGGAACTGAAGCGCTAGGAGCAGCCGCGCAACTAGAGAAATAGAGAGGACCGAGGTCGTATACGGCCTCGGTCCTCTCTATTTGCGTAGTTACACGGCCGCGTGAACGAAAACCGGGGCCGTATCGCTTTGGTAGACACCAACTAGAACACAGAGAAGCTGACGACCAGCTTCGAGCCCTTCGGCACGCTCGCGCCCCCCGCCGGGTCGGTGGCACTCACCTTGAAGGTGTCGGGGAAGGCATCGGCGACCGCGTTGTACTGGAGGTCGAAGCCGAGGTCGACGAGGAGCGGCTTCGCCTCGCTCCAGGACATGCCATTGAGATTGCCGGGCACCGTGACGGGCTCGGGGCCGCGCGAGACGTTGAGAGTGATGCTGTCGCCGGGGCGCACCGGGTCGGTGGTCGTGATCGCCTGGTAGACCTCGCCGGCGGGGATCTCATCGTTGAAGTCCTGTGAACCGTCGACCCCCACGAGGCCGACCTCGCCGAGAGCCGCCATCGCATCGTCCGGGGACTGCCCCACGACATTCGGAACCGCACCGAGCGACACCACGAGGGTGATCGGCCGCTGCTCGGGATAGGTCGCACCGATCGCGGCGCCGTCGGCGCCGAGCGCCGCGATCACCACGCCGCTCTCGACGTCGGAGTCGAACTGGCGTGCCACGGGGTCGGCGAGCGTGAATCCGGCGGCCTGGATGGCTGCCGTGGCGTCGGCCTCGGAGGTACCGGCGAGGCCGGGCACGGGAAGCATGGCCGGGCCCGCCGAGACCACGAGGGTGATGCTGGAGCCCTGCCCGACGGGGGTGCCCCCCGCGGGGTCGGTTGAGATCACGACTCCGGCGGGAACGGTGGGGTCGGTCTGCTGGGTCTGGGTGTGCAGCAGCGACAGGGCGTCGAGGGAGGCCTCCGCCTCGGCGACGGGCTTGCCGGCGAGGTCGGCAGGAACCGTCACCGACGCTCCCGGGCCGGCGGCGAAGTACCACGCACTGACACCCAGTCCGGCGGCCACCACGAGGATGATCGCGAGGATCCAGGCACCGCGCTTTCGGCGTGAGCCGGCCTTGCGCGCCAGGGCGTCGCCCGGCCGGGTCGGGATGTCGCCCGCATCCGCCCCCTGGTCGTGAGCGGCGATGGAGGTGCCGTAGACCGTGGTGGCGGGAGTGACCGAACTGACGACCGTGGTGGAACCGGTGCGTCTGCGTGCCTCGAGCACCTGCGTCTGGGCCTGGTCGAGGTCGGCGTCGAACGTGTCGGGCAGCACGACGGTGCGACCGGTGGCGGCCTGCGCGCGGCGGGTTCCGGCGATCTCGTACTCCGCGACGCGGAGCCGCTCGAGCATCTCGCGTGCGTCGCTCGGCCGCTCGTCGGGCTCTTTCCTGGTGGCCCACAGCACGAGGTCGTCGAGCTGCTCGGGCACCGCCGGGCTCGCATCGCTCGGCGTGGGCATCTGGTCGTTGGCGTGCTGGAACGCGATGGCCATCGGCTGGTCGCCCACGTAGGGCTGGGCGCCGACGAGCATCTCGTACATCATGATGCCGGCCGCGTAGATGTCGCTGCGGGCATCCGCGGTTCCCCGGGTGAGGAGTTCGGGGGAGAGGTAGGCGATGGTGCCGAGCAATGCCTGGCCTGTCGCCGTGTTGGCCGAGACGGCGCGGGCGAGACCGAAGTCGCTGATCTTGATGCGGCCGTCGTCGGCGAGGAGGACGTTCTCCGGCTTCAGGTCGCGG
Organism: Herbiconiux sp.; assembly: GCF_004297105.1. Lineage (GTDB taxonomy): Bacteria > Actinomycetota > Actinomycetes > Actinomycetales > Microbacteriaceae > Herbiconiux. The sequence goes on along the minus strand of NZ_SCVE01000018.1, from coordinate 118,508 downwards.
TGCACGATGCCGGCTTTGTGGGCGGCCGCGAGGCCTCCCAGCACGGCGTCCATCACATCGACGGTCTGCTCGGTGGTGAGCTGCCCGCGCTCCTTCAGGAGGTCGCGCAACGTCATGCCGGGGAGGTACTCCATGACCAGATAGGCCATGTCGCTGTCCTGCCCCTGGTCGAAGACGTTCACGACGTTCGGATGCGCCAGCCGGGCCGCCGAACGGGCCTCCTGCACGAAGCGCTCTTTGAAGACGGCGTCGTCGGCCAGGTGACCGTGCATGATCTTGATGGCCACCTGGCGCTCGAGGCGCAGATCGGTGGCGAGATAGACCGTGGCCATGCCGCCACGCGCGATCCGCGACCGCACGTCATAGCGGCCGTCGATGAGACGTCCGATCATGGGGTCGGGCGGGGCGCTGGTCACGCCATCGAGTCTAGAGAGCGGCATATCCAGTTCCCCGCATAGACACTGGGTGATCCGGCATCCGCGGGGGAACTTAATGCTTTCGTGACGCAACCGGATTGACCGGGGGTGCGGAATGCGTGGCAATCTGTACTCGTGACTGATCTGCCCGCCACCGAGTGGCTGACCGTTCCCGACCTCGTCGACCTGCTCGGGCTCACGCCCAGCCGCGTGCGACGCCTGATCGAAGACCGCCACCTCGTGGCCGTGCGCCGCGATGGAGTGGTGTCGGTGCCTTCGAGCTTCATCCGTGAGGGCGAGCCGCTCACGGAGCTGCGCGGCACCATCATCGTGCTCGCCGACAACCGCTTCAGCGACGACGAGATCATGGAATGGCTCCTCGAGCCCAACGACCTCCTCGACACCTCGCCGATCGAGGCCCTCCGCGCCGGCCGCAAGGCCGAGGTGCGGCGCATCGCGCAGGCGCTCTGAGGCTGCCGCCGGCTGAGCCGCAGGCGCAGCGCAGCCGTCTGCGCAGGTGCGGGACGGGACTCAGCTCTCGCGCTGCGTGATCCTCCGCGCCAACGACGCGAGTTCGGCGCGCGCCGTGTCGCCGAGGGATGCCCGCTCCAGCTCCCCGAGCGCCGCCTTCAGCCGTTCCGCGATCATGGTCTCGATCTCCAGCACGGCACCCGTCTCGCGCATGGTCTGCTGCAGCATGCGGATCTGGGCGTCGTCGAGGTCGGGGTCGCCGAGCAGTTCGTCGAAGAGGCGGCGTGACGGCGGGTCGAGGCGTGCCCGGGTGAGAGCGACGAGCGCGGTGCGCTTGCCCTCGCGCAGATCGTCTCCCGAGGGTTTGCCGGTGCGCTCCGCATCGCCGAAGACGCCGAGCAGGTCGTCGCGCAGCTGGAACGCGATGCCGAGGGGGAGGCCGAAGCGTCGCAGGCTGTCGAGTTGCGCGGTCGATGCGCCTCGCAACGACGCACCGATCACGAGCGGCGCCTCGACGCTGTACTTCGCCGACTTGTAGACGATGACGCGCAACGCCCTGTCCAGCGATTCGTCGAGGCCGACGGTGGGCCACGCGCGCTCCTCCATGAGGTCGAGGTACTGGCCGAGCGTCACCTCGGTGCGCATGAGGTCGACGGCCGCCCGGGTGGCGAGGTGCGTCTCGAGCGACGGTGCACCGAGCACGGCGTGTGCGATGAGCTCGTCGCTCCAGGCGAGCAGGAGGTCGCCGAGCAGGATGGCGCTGCCTTCGCCGAAGGTGCGGCCGGGGCCGCGCCAGCCTTCGCCCTGGTGCAGCGACTCGAAGCGGCGGTGCACCGACGGCATTCCGCGGCGGGTGTCGGAGTTGTCGATGATGTCGTCGTGAACGAGCGCGGCGGCGTGGAAGATCTCGAGCCCGGCGCACAGATCGACCAGAACATCGAGGTCGTTCTCGCTCGGAACGGCGGATGCGGTGTTGGCGGGGGAGACCGCCCGCCATCCCCAGTAGCAGAACTGGGCGCGGAACCTCTTGCCACCGCTGAGAAGATCCCGGGAGTACTGCGTGAACGGAGCGAGCTCAGGCGCGATACGTTCGACAATGGAGTCACGAGACACGAGGAATTCGTTGATTCGTGAGTCGACCAGATTGACTAGGCGCGGGCTTTCCATCACTCGCCTAGCCTAGCCAGACTGCGCGCACTACAATCAGCACTACCACGCGTCGGTCCCGAGCCTGAGGTGAAATAGGATGCCGCTTTCGGAGCAAGAACAGAGACTCCTCGATGAGATGGAGCGCAGTCTCTACCACAACGATGCCGATTTCGTGTCGGCGGTCAGTGGCGGCAGAGGCCGATTGAATTACGGGGCCCTCGTGCTCGGCATTCTCGTCGGCATTCTGGGCCTGGGTGTGGTGATCGCGGGTGTCGTCTTCCACCAGCCGATCATCGGCATCGTGGGCTTCATCGCCATGTTCGCGGGCGTGCTCCTGGCTCTGCGTCGTTCGAAGCGCTCCGCGAGCGCCACGGCCATGCCGGGTGCCGCTCCGGCATCCGCTCCCCGCAGTGGTGCGGCCAAGTCGGGCTTCATGGACCGCTTGAACGACCGCTGGGAACGACGCGACGACGATCGGGACGAGTAGCTCCACTTCCCTCCCCACGAATGAGACCGGCCTTCGGGCCGGTCTTTTTTTGTGCCCGAAAGTAGGACGCGGAGTGGGAGATCCCTCCATTTCCCTCCACCCTTGAGATCCCTGAAATCACGCGGATATTTCCCGCCCAAAACACCATCAAAGCGCGAATGTCGTTGATTGGTGGTGCAAAGTGGAGTAAAGTGGAGCTTGCCCACGATTCTGGCCGAAGAGTAAGGGGGGAGGTCGTGTTCCTTGGCACCTATGCCCCCAAGCTCGACGAGAAAGGGCGCATCATCCTCCCCGCCAAGTTCCGCGACGAACTCGCCGGCGGTGTGGTCATGACCCGCGGCCAGGAGAACTGCATCTACGTCTTCTCGACGCGCGAGTTCGAAGACCTGCACGAGAAGATCCGCCAGGCCCCCGTCACGAGCAAGCAGGCTCGCGACTACCTCCGCGTGTTCCTCTCCGGTGCCAGCGCCGAGACCCCCGACAAGCAGCACCGCGTCACGGTTCCCGCCCCGTTGCGCAGCTACGCCCACCTCGACCGCGATCTCGTGGTGATCGGGGCGGGCAGCCGCGCCGAGATCTGGGATGCCGAGGCCTGGAACACCTACCTCGCCGCGCAAGAGGCCGCCTTCTCCGAGACCGACGAGGAGGTGATCCCCGGGCTCTTCTGAGTCGCCGCCCCTGACTCCCAGCCGTTCATCGCCCTGGCGCACTTCCCCGGTGCCAGGTCGGAATGGATGGGGATCAGGGGTTACGAACCAGAAACCGGATGCTCATGGCCGACACCCACGACAGCTCCCGCTTCTCCGACATCCACACCTCGGTGCTCCTCGAGCGCACGATCGACCTGCTCGGTCCGGCCCTCGGCCACCCGGGCGCCATCCTCGTCGACTGCACCCTCGGTCTCGGCGGTCACTCCGAGGCCTTCCTCGAGGCGTTCCCCGAACTGCACCTCGTGGGTCTCGACCGCGACCCCAAAGCTCTCCGCCTCGCGGGGGAGCGGCTCGAGCGCTTCTCCTCCCGCATCGACCTGGTGCACTGCGTCTACGACGAGATCGACGAGGCCCTGGAGGGTCTCGGCATCGAGGGTGTCGACGGCATCCTCTTCGATCTCGGCGTCTCGTCGATGCAGCTCGACGAGGTGGAGCGCGGCTTCTCCTACTCGAAGGATGCCCCGCTCGACATGCGCATGGACGACACGGCGTCGTTCACGGCGGCCGAGATCGTCGCGAACTACTCCGAGGCCGATCTGCGCCGCATCTTCCGCGACTACGGCGAGGAGAAACTCGCCGACCGCTACGCCCGGTTCATCGTGGCCGCCCGCGCCGAGGGGCCGATCCTGCGCTCCGGCCAGCTGGTCGACATCATCCAGGCCGCCACCCCGGCGAAGTTCTCGAACTCGGGGCATCCGGCCAAGCGGGTCTTCCAGGCCCTGCGCATCGAGGTCAACGCCGAGCTCTCCGTTCTCGAGCGTGCACTGCCCAAGGCCATCGAAGCCCTCGTGGTGGGCGGCCGCATCGTGGTTCTCGCCTTCCAGTCGCTCGAAGACCGCATCGTGAAGCGCGAGCTGCAGAAGCGCTCGGTCTCCACCGCCCCGGCCGGCCTCCCGGTCGAGCTGCCCGAGCACCGGCCCGAACTGAAGCTGCTGGTGCGCGGTGCCGAGCTCGCCGACGACGCCGAACGCGCCCGTAACCCCCGTGCCATCCCCGTGCGCCTCCGTGCTGCCGAGAAGATCAGGAGCATCGCATGACGAACACCGCCGGAGCCACCATGGCGCGCCCACGAATGAGCCTCGGCCGCACCGGCTCGGCCCAGCCCGACTTCGATCTGCCCGACTACGACCTGCCGGGTGAACGCCTCGGCGACGGTCTGCCCGCGCTCACCCCGCGCATCGAGATCGTTCCGAGCCGCACCCAGAAGCGCCAGCGGCCCAAGATCGCCTACGCGGCCGTCGTGGTGGCCGGGGTGCTGGCCATCGTGGTGACGCAGCTCATGCTCTCCATCGGCCTCTCCGACGGCGCCTACGAGATCTCGTCGCTGCAGCAGCAGCAGAAAGAACTCGACCGGTCGAACCAGGTGCTCACCGAGCAGTTCGACAAGCTCTCCTCCCCGCAGAACCTCGCGGCCAGCGCCGAGTCGCTCGGCATGGTGGCCAACAGCGCTCCGGTGTACCTGCGGCTCTCGGATGGCGCGGTGCTGGGCTCACCGGTGGCGGCCAGCGGAACGGCAACCCTCACGGGCGGTCAGGCCCTCATTCCCAACTCCCTGCTCGCCGCTCCGATGGCCGCGTCGGCGGCCGAGGCGGCAGCGGCTGCGCAAGCCCCGAGCGCGCCTCCCGCGACTCAGCAGTCGACCGACGTACCGTGGCAGGGTGCACTTCCCTCACCGATCACGCAGTAGCGCCGTGCGAATCACCGTTTCCCCGGAGCCGTTCCTGTGACCGCCGTCGCCAGCCGGTCGACGAAGCGTCGCGCCGCGGTCGCCGTCTTCGCGGTGGTGGCCATCGTGGCCGTCTTCGTGGTGCGACTCATCACCATCCAGATCGTGCAGGCCGACGAGTTGAACGCCGCGTCGTTCGACAAGTTCTCCGCCCAGACGAGCACCTACGGTCTCCGCGGCGACATCGTCGACAACGACGGCACCGTGCTCGCCACCTCGGTGCTGCGCTACGACGTCACGGCCTCGCCGCTCTCGGTCGCCGCCTTCGATCGCACCGCGGCCGACGGCACGGTGAGCACGGTGACGCCCGATCAGGCGGCTGCCGAGATCGGTGCCATCACAGGCCAGACCGCAGACCAGGTGCTCGGCATCCTCACCGCCGACCCCACGTCGAACTTCGCCTACGTCATCCGCAACATCGACGTCGATGCGTTCCGCTCCATCCGCGACCTCCAGATCCCGTGGCTCTACTACTCCTCCGAGCCGCAGCGCACCTATCCGAACGGAGCGGTGGCCGGCAGCGTCGTGGGCTTCGTGGGCTCGGACGGCTCGGCCCAGGCCGGTGTCGAGCAGCTGGAGAACGAGTGCCTGGCCGGCAGCGACGGTCTCGAGACCTACCAGCGCGGCGCCGACGGCGTCGCCATCCCCGGCACCACAGAGACCGCGGTGCAGGCCGTGCAGGGGGGTACCGCGGTGCTCACCCTGGACAGCGACCTGCAGTGGTTCGCCCAGCAGACTCTCGCGGCACGCGTGCAGGAGGTGGGCGGCGCCTGGGGAACCGTCGTGGTGCAGGAGGTGAAGACGGGCAAGCTGCTCGCCGTGGCCGACTACCCGAGCGTCGACCCCAACAACGTCGACGCCACCCCCGCCGAAGACCGCGGCTCGATCGCGTTCCAGGCACCGTTCGAGCCCGGCTCCACCTTCAAGGCGCTCACGGCCGCATCCGTTCTGGATGCAGGGCTCGCGAACGTGGGGACGCAGGTCGAAGCGCCCTACATCTTCACCGACCCGAACGGTGCCTCGACGCGCGACAGCGAGTTCCACACCGACCCGCTGCGGCTGACGTTCGCCGGCGTCATCCAGGAGTCGTCGAACACCGGTACGGCCATGCTCGGCGAGCTGCTGAGCTCGGAGCAGCGCTACGACTACATGGAGAAGTTCCACATGACCACCCCGAGTGAGGTGGGCTTCCCCGCCGAGTCGGGCGGCATCCTCGCCCCGTGGGACCAGTGGGACGACCAGACCAACCTCACCACCACGTTCGGCCAGGGCGTGTCGACCACCGCCATCCAGATCGCCAGCCTCTACCAGACCCTCGGCAACGGCGGCGTGCGGCTCCCGGTGCAGCTCGTCGAGGGCTGTCGCCAGGCCGACGGCACCATGACCGACGTTCCGGATACGACGGGCCAGCAGGTCGTGTCGGCCCAGGCCGCGAACGACACGGTCAACATGCTCGAGACCGTGGTCACCGGCGGTTACGCCAAAGCCGACCTGCAGATCCCGGGCTACCGGGTGGCCGCGAAGACCGGTACCGCGCAGATGAGCGACGGCTCGGGTGCCTACGGCGACAGCTACATCACGTCGCTCGCCGGCCTCGCTCCGGCCGACGATCCGCAGTACGTCGTTTCGGTCACCATCGCGAAGCCCGTTACCATTGAGTCGGCTCTTGCTGCGGCGCCGGTCTTCCAGAAGGTCATGTCGCAGGTTCTCAAAGAGAACCGGGTGCTGCCGTCAACGGAACCCGCACCCGACTTGCCGACGACGTACTGAGTACGCACGTGATCACGAAGGAGACCAGTGGCTGATCGGGGCTCTTCGGCTCTACGACCCGAGCATCCGATCTCTCGGTCGCTGCCGCATCTGGTCGAGGACTTCGGTTTCGAGCACCGCGGCGCGCCTGTGGCCGACGTGGTGAGCGGAATCACGATCTCGTCGAAAGACGTTCACCCGGGCGACCTCTACGTGGGGCTCAAGGGCGTGCGCTTCCACGGCGCCTCGTTCGCCGAGGCCGCCAGGGAGGCCGGCGCGGTCGCGATCCTCACCGACGACGAGGGTGCCGAGATCGCTGCCGACAGCGGGCTGCCCATCATCGTCACACCCGAACCGCGGCTCGCCCTCGGCGAGCTCGCCGCGTGGATCTACCGCACCCGGGAAGACCCGCCCACCCTCTTCGGCGTCACCGGCACGAACGGCAAGACGAGTGTGGCCTATCTGCTCGAGGCCATCCTGCGCCAGCTCGGCATCACCGCCGGTCTGAGCACCACGGCCGAGCGCCGCATCGGCGACGAGACCATCGTGTCGAAGCTGACCACCCCCGAGGCCACCGAGATCCACGCGATGCTGGCCCGCATGCGCGAGGCCGATGTGCGCTCGGTCGTGCTCGAGGTCTCCGCCCAGGCCATCACCCAGCACCGGGTCGACGGCATCGTGTTCGACGTGGTGGGCTTCACCAACCTCTCGCACGACCACCTCGACGACTACGGGGTGATGGAGGCCTATTTCGAGGCTAAGAGCGAGCTCTTCCAGCCCGATCGCGCCAAGCGCGGCGTGGTGATCGTCGACGGCGACTGGGGTTCCCGGCTCGTGGCGCAGTCCCGCATCCCGCTCACCACCATCTCCACGACGGCCTCCACCGAGGCCGACGCCGAATGGGTCCTCACGGTCGACGAGGAGACGGTCGACCGCACCTACTTCACCCTCCGCGGCCCCGATCACCGTGAGTTCTCCACCTCGGTTCCCCTCCTCGGCAGCTACATGGCCGCCAATGCTGCGCTCGCCATCGTGATGCTCGTGGAGTCGGGCTTCGATCTCGAGGCCATCGCGCACGCGCTCAACGAGCCGCGCGACGACGAGAACGACGCCGACTACGATCCCGACCGCGTGCCGGGCATCGACGTGTACATCCCGGGCCGCGCCGAGAAGATCTCGGGCGACGAGGGCCCCATCGTCTACATCGACTACGGCCACAGCCCCGATGCCTTCGTCTCCACCCTCGAGTCGATCCGCCGCGTCACCGACGGCCGCATCATCATGGTGTTCGGTGCCGACGGAGACCGCGACCCCTCGAAGCGCGAGGACATGGGCGCCATCGCCGCCCGGCTCTCGGATGCCGTGGTGATCACCGACTTCCACCCGCGGTACGAAGACCCCGCGGCCATCCGCTCGGTGCTGCTCAAGGCGGCCCGCGAGGCCGTTCCGGAGCGAGAGCTCCACGAGGTGCCCGATCCGCGGGCCGCCTTCCGCGCCGCACTCGACATCGCGGGCGAGAACGACGTCATCCTCTACGCCGGCCCCGGCCACGAGGACTACCACGAGGTCGCGGGGGAGCGGATCCCTTACTCCGCCCGCGACGATGCGCGCAATGCGCTCCACGAACACGGATGGCTCTGAACCCATGCTCCACCTGACACTCACCGAGATCGCCGAAGCGCTGCAAGGCGACCTCGTGATCCTTCCCGACGCCGAAGCCGCCGGCTGGTCGGCCGATTCCATCGTCGACGGCACCGTCGACACCGACTCGCGCCTCATCGGCACGGGTGACATCTTCGTGGCCAAGCGCGGCGAGTTCGACGACGGTCACCGCTTCGTGCCGCAGGCCGTCGAGGCCGGCGCCGCCCTCGTGGTCGTGGAGGAGCCGGCGCCCGTTGCCGTGCCACAGATCGTGGTGGCCGATTCCGTGCTCGCGCTCGGTCATTTCGCCACCGAGGTCGTGCGCCGGGTGCAGGCCGGTGGCGAGCTGAAGATCGTGGGCATCACGGGCTCCAACGGCAAGACCACCACCAAGAACCTGCTGAAGGCCATCCTCGAGCGGGTGGGCGAGACCGTCGCGCCGCGCGATTCGTTCAACAACGAGGTGGGCGCCCCGCTCACGATGCTGAAGCTCACTCTCGGCACGAGGTATCTCGTGGCCGAGATGGGGGCGAGCGGCAAAGGCGAGATCACCCGCCTCATCCGCATGGCGAAGCCCGACGTCGGCGTGGTGCTCACCGTCGGCCTCGCCCACGCGGGGGAGTTCGGCGGAATCGAGACGACACTCGCCACCAAGACCGAGATGGTTCAAGACCTCCTGCCGGCCGACACGGCCGTGCTCAACATCGACGACACCCGTGTGGCCGGCATGGCCGACAAGACCGCGGCTCAGGTGCTGTGGTTCGGTCTCTCGGACGCCGCGCAGGTGCGCGCCACCGACATCGACGCCACGGGATCGGGCACGAGCTTCGTGCTGCACCTGCCGAACGGCGAGAGCCGGCCCGTGCGTTTCGCCGTGCTCGGCGAGCACCACGTGATGAACGCGCTGGCTGCCGCATCCGCCGCCCACGTGCTCGGGGTGCCGATCGATTCGATCGTCGAGGGGCTCGAGTCGGTCATCCGTGCCGAGCGCTGGCGCATGGAGCTCATGGGCGGCCGCGACGGCGTGCGCGTGATCAACGATGCCTACAACGCGAGCCCCGACTCGATGTCGGCCGCCCTCAAGACGCTCGCGCAGATCGCGGAGCCCGGCCAGCGCACCGTCGCGGTGCTCGGCGAGATGAGCGAGCTCGGCGAGTTCTCGGTGGAGGAGCACGACCGCATCGGCCGCATGGTGGTGCGGCTCAACATCGAGAAGCTCTTCGTGGTGGGAGAGGGCGCCCGCGCTCTGCATCTCGCCGCCAACCACGAGGGCTCCTGGGACGGCGAGGCCGTGTTCGCGGCCGACGCCGACGAGGCGTTCGAGCTGATCTCGCGCGACATCCGCGCCGACGACCTCATCCTCGTGAAGTCGTCCAACTCCGCGGGCCTCCGGTTCCTCGGCGATCGCATCGCGGAGGCCTACTCGTGATCACACTGCTCGCATCGGCGTCTCTGTCGCTGGCGTTCTCGCTCTTCCTGACGCCCGTCTTCATCCGCATCTTCAAGCGCTTCGCCTGGGGTCAGTTCATCAACATCGACACCCCGGATGCCCACCACGTCAAGCGGGGAACGCCCACGATGGGCGGCATCGTCATCATCCTGGCGGTGCTCTTCGGCTACTTCGTGTCGGCACTCGTGACGCAGGAGCCGCCCACCGTGTCGGGCCTGCTCGTGCTGTTCCTCATGACGGGGCTCGGTCTCGTCGGGTTCCTCGACGACTTCCTGAAGGTGCACAAGGAGCGCAGCCTCGGGCTCAGCCCCATCGCGAAGATCATCGGCCAGGTCATCGTGGGCGTGGTGTTCGCGTTGCTGGCCATCCAGTTCCCGAACTCCGCAGGCGAGACGCCGGCCTCGACCCAGATCTCGTTCATCCGCGACCTGCCGTTCGACTTCCTCGCCTGGGGGGTCATCGCCGGCACCATCGCGTTCGTGATCTGGATCTCGGTGATGGTGATCGCCACCTCGAACGCCGTGAACCTCACCGACGGGCTCGACGGGCTCGCGCCGGGGTCGAGCATCCTGGCCATCGGCTCCTTCGTGATCATCGGCTTCTGGCAGTTCAACCAGTCGTGCCAGAGCTCGACGCTCGACTTCGACGTTCTCGACAAGTGCTACGACGTGCGCGACCCGCTCGATCTCGCCGTGGTGGCGGCCACCATCGTGGGAGCGCTCATCGGGTTCCTCTGGTGGAACACCAACCCCGCCAAGATCTTCCTCGGTGACACCGGCTCGCTGGCCCTCGGTGGTGCGCTGGCCGCCCTCGCCATCCTCGCCCGCACCGAACTGCTCCTCATCCTCATCGGCGGTATCTTCGTGATCGTGGCCGGCCAGGTGGCGGTGCAGCTCACCTACTTCAAGCTCACCAAGGGCAAACGCATCTGGCGGGCCAGCCCGCTGCACCATCACTTCGAGATGAAGGGGTGGGCCGAGGTCACCATCGTGGTGCGCTTCTGGATCATCGGGGGTCTCCTCGTGGCGGGCGCCGTGGGCTCCTTCTACCTCGAGTGGCTCTCGCGCTGATGAGCCGCGATCTCGACGAGCTCCGCAGCTGGCACGCCGACTGGACGGGCCTGCGGGTGGCCGTGCTGGGGCTCGGCGTCACCGGCTTCTCAGTGGCCGACACCCTCACCGAGCTGGGCGCATCCGTTCTCGTCGTGGCCGAGAAGGCCTCGAAGGAGTACTCCGACCTCGTGCCCGTGATCGGTGCCCGGCTCGTTCTGGCACCGAAGGGCGAGGTGCCGGCCGAACTCGCCGACTTCGAGCCCGAACTCGTGGTGGCCTCGCCCGGCTACCACCCGGATGACCCGCTGCTCGTCTGGGCGGGCGAGCGGGGCATCGCCGTCTGGGGCGACGTGGAGCTCGCCTGGCGGGTGCGCGACAAGGTCGTGCGCGCCGACACAGGAGCCCCGGCCGACTGGATCGCCGTCACCGGCACCAACGGCAAGACCACCACGGTGCAACTCACCGCATCGATGCTGCTGGCCGCGGGCCACCGTGTGGCGCCGTGCGGCAACATCGGTATCCCTGTGCTCGACGCCATCCGCGACCCGCAGGGCTTCGACGTGCTCGTGGTGGAGCTCTCGAGCTATCAGTTGCACTCGACGTCGAGCATGTCGCCCTATGCCTCCGTGGTGCTGAACGTGGCCGACGACCACCTCGACTGGCACGGCTCGTTCGAGGCCTACGCGGCCGCCAAGGCGCGCGTGTACACCAACACCCGGCATGCCTGTGTCTACAACAAGGCGGATGCGCTCACGATGTCGATGGTGGAGGAGGCCGAGGTGATCGAGGGCGCCCGCGCCATCGGTTTCGGTCTCGGCGTTCCCGGCATGAGCGATTTCGGTGTGGTCGATGGAATCCTCGTCGACCGGGCGTTTCTCGACGAACGCCGGGACTCGGCGCTCGAGATCGCCACGCTCGACGAGCTGCGCTCGCGCGGGCTCGGTGCTCCGCACACCGTGGCCGACGTGCTCGCCGCGGCCGCTCTCGCGCGCAGCTACGGCATCTCGGTGGAGGCCGTGCGTGCCGCCCTCGCCACCTTCACGCTCGACCGCCATCGCATCGAGCACATCGTGACCGCAGGCGGCGTGACCTGGGTGGACGACTCCAAGGCCACGAACCCGCACGCGGCCGAAGCGTCGATCCGCGCCTATCCCTCGATCGTGTGGGTGGTCGGTGGGTTGCTCAAGGGCGTCGACATCGACCCGCTCGTGCGGGCTTCGGTCGGCGTGCCCGAGGGCGCCCCGGATGGCACGCCGCCCGGTTCTCGGGTTCGCGCCGTCGTCGTGATCGGGGTCGAGCGCGACGAGGTGCTGGCCTCCATCCGGCGACACGCGCCGGAGCTTCCCGTGTTCGAGGTCGACCACGATGAGACTGGTGATGTGATGTCGCGTGCAGTCGCTCTGGCGGCGGCCGCGGCGGAGCCCGGAGACGTGGTGCTGCTCGCACCGGCAGCGGCTTCGATGGATCAGTTCGACGACTACGCCGACCGGGGCGACCGGTTCGCGCAGGCAGTGCGCAGACATGTGGGAGGCACGGATGGTGACGACTCCCACGCGAACCCTCCCGCGGTTCGGCCGGAGTAGGTCTCCTCAGAACTCCAAGAACAGCCAGAACGCGCAGGACGCCGCATCCGGAAGCGCGTATTCGGCACGCATCTCGCTCGGCCAGGTGTTCACGGCCGAGTCGGGCAACTACTTCCTCCTGCTCGGCACCACGCTCTTCCTCGTGCTGCTCGGACTCGTGATGGTGCTCTCGTCGAGCTCGATCGACTCGTTCACCCAGCGGCAGGGCTTCTTCGGCGTGTTCTCGAAACAGGGACTCTTCGCGCTGATCGGCATCCCGCTGATGCTCGTGGTGTCGCGTCTGCCCATCCGCTTCTGGAAACGCTGGGCCTGGCTCGCCATCTTCGTGGCCATCGGCGTGCAGATGCTCGTGTTCACCCCTCTCGGCGACGAAGTGGGCGGCAACCTCAACTGGATCGCCATCGGCAGTTACACCTTCCAGCCCTCCGAGCTGGTGAAGCTCGCCCTCGTGGTGTGGATGGGCGCCATCCTCGCCAAGAAGGAGATGCTGCTCGGCAAGATGGGGCACATCGTCATCCCGATCCTGCCCGTGGCGGGTGGCGCCATCCTGCTGGTGCTGCTCGGTGGTGACCTCGGAACCGTCATGATCATGGCGGGTCTCGTGTTCGGTGCCCTCTTCTTCGCCGGCATCAAGATCCGGATGCTCATCCTCCCCGTGATCGCCGGTGCGATCATCGCCGTGATCGTGGCCTTCTCGAGCGCGAGCCGTTCCGACCGCATCGCCGCGTTCTTCAACGGCAAGGGAACCGACTACGAGGGCACCGACTGGCAGGCCCAGCACGGCGAGTGGGCCATGGCCAACGGCGGCGTGTTCGGGGTGGGGCTCGGCAACTCCAAGGCGAAATGGTCGTGGTTGCCCGCGGCCGACAACGACTACATCTTCGCGATCATCGGCGAGGAGCTCGGGCTCGTGGGCGCCATCGTGGTGCTGCTGCTCTTCATCGCCCTCGCCATCGCGTTCGTGCGCATCATCCGCTCGTCGAACGACATGTTCTCGAAGGTCGTCACCGGTGCGGTGATGGTGTGGCTCGTCGGCCAGGCGTTCGTGAACATCGCCGTCGTCGTGGGGCTGCTGCCGGTTCTCGGAGTGCCGCTCCCGCTCATCTCCTCGGGAGGCTCGGCTCTGCTCACGACTCTGGCGGCGATCGGCATCGTGCTCGGGGTGGCCCGTGAGAACGCGGGCCAGAGCAGGGAACAGGCCGCACGGTGACCGCGTACCTCCTCGCGGGAGGCGGCACGGCCGGGCACGTGAACCCCCTGCTCGCCACCGCCGACGAACTGCGCCGCCGTGATCCGTCGGCCGAGATCCTCGTGCTCGGCACGGCAGAAGGCCTCGAGTCCCGGCTCGTTCCCGAGCGCGGCTACGAGCTGCTCACCATCCCGCGGCTGCCGTTCCCGCGCCGGCCGAACGGCGCCGCGCTGCGCTTCCCGGGGGCCTTCCGGCGCACGATCGCCTCGGTGGCCGGCACCATCCGCACGCGTGGCGTCGACGTCGTGGTGGGCTTCGGCGGCTACGCCTCCGCGCCCGGGTACCTCGCCGCGCGGCGCGCGTCGGTGCCGTTCGTCATCCACGAGGGCAATGCGAAGCCGGGGCTGGCCAATCGGCTCGGCGCGCGGTACTCGCCCTGGGTGGGAGTGACATTCGCGGCCACCCCGCTGCCGCACGCGACCCTCGTGGGCATGCCGCTGCGCACCGAGGTGACGGCGTTGGCCGACCCGGATGCCCGCTCCCGCGCCGCCGCCGAGGCGCACTCGTTCTTCGGCCTCGACCCGGCCCGGCCCACGCTGCTCGTGACAGGCGGGTCGCTCGGCGCCCGGCGCATCAACGCCACGGTGCACGCGTCGGCATCCGCCCTGCTGGGTGCCGGCTGGAACGTGCTGCACATCGCCGGCAACCGCTCCGAGGTCTCCGACCCGGGCCTGCCCGGATACGCCTACCTCGAGTACTGCGACCGGATGGATCTCGCCCTGGCGGTGGCCGACTTCGCCCTCTCCCGGGCAGGAGCCTCGACCGTGTGCGAGATCGGTGCCCTCGGCATCCCGTCGGTTCTCGTGCCGTACCCCGTGGGCAACGGCGAGCAGCGCTTCAACGCCGCCGATCTCGTCGATGCGGGCGGCGCGCTCCTCGTGGCCGATGCCGCGTTCGACCCGCACTGGGTGCAGAGCACGGTGCTACCGATCCTCGCCGACCCCGAGCGCATCGCCACGATGGCCGCCGCGGCCCGGAGCACCGGTATCGCCGACGGCGACGCCCGGCTCGCGGCGCTCGTGCAGCGGGCGCTCGATGGGCGCGTGCTGAACAAGGACGTCTCCGCGTGAGCGTAACGTTGAACCCATGATCAAGCCCGACCTCGACATCGAGATCCCCGAAACCCTCGGCGCCGTGCACTTCGTGGGCATCGGAGGGGCGGGCATGAGCGGCATCGCCCGCCTGTTCGCCGCATCCGGCCTCACCGTGACCGGCTCCGACCGCACCGACTCGAAGACCGCGGCCAAGCTGCGCGCCATCGGCATCCCCGTGGCGGTGGGGCACGACGCCGCGAACGTGGGCGACGCCGACACCCTCGTGGTGACGAGCGCGCTCTGGCCCGACAACCCCGAGTACCTGCTCGCCCGAGAGCGCGGGATGACCATCCTGCACCGCTCGCAGGCCCTCGCCTGGCTCACGAACCGCCGCCGCCTCATCTCGGTGGCGGGCGCGCACGGCAAGACCACGTCGACCGGGATGATCGTCACCGCGCTGCTCGAACTCGACCAGGAGCCGAGTTTCGTGAACGGCGGGGTGATCTCCGAGCTCGGTACCTCGTCGGCCTTCGGCGACGGCGAGCTCTTCGTGGTGGAGGCCGACGAGTCCGACGGCTCGTTCCTGCTCTACGACACCGCCGTCGCGCTCATCACGAACGTCGACCCCGACCACCTCGACCACTACGGCTCGAAAGAGGCCGTCGAAGACGCTTTCGTGCAGTTCGCGGATGCCGCGAACGAACTCGTGGTGATCTCCTCCGACGACGCAGGGGCGCTGCGGGTGTCGTCGCGACTGGCGCATCCGCGGGTCTCGACCTTCGGTGAAGCCGCCGACGCCGATTTCCGCGTGCACTCCATCGTGGCCGACGGCCCGGTCTCGTTCGTGATCGACCACCAGGGGGCGAGCTACCCCGGCCGCCTGCGTGTTCCCGGGCACCACAACGCCATCAACGCCGCGGGTGCGGTGGCGGTTCTGGTGGGTCTCGGTTTCGCTCCGGATGCGGCGGTCGCCGCGGTCGGCGCGTTCGGCGGCACCGGCCGGCGGTTCGAGCTCCACGGCACCGTCGGCGGCGTCAGCGTGTACGACGACTACGCGCACCACCCCACGGAGGTCGATGCAGCCCTCACCGCCGCGCGCACCGTCGTGGGGGAGGGGCGCATCATCGCGGTGCACCAGCCCCACCTCTACAGCCGTACGAAGCTCATGGCCGGCGAATTCGCCGAGACGCTCGAGCGCACCGCCGACTTCACGATCGTGCTCGAGGTGTGCGGCGCCCGCGAAGACCCGATCGAGGGCGTCACCGGCGCCCTGGTATCGGAGCGCTTCGCCGACCCCGCGCACGTGGCGTACATCGACGACTGGCAGCGCGCCGCCGACTACCTCGGCGAGATCGCCGAGCCCGGCGACTTCGTGGTGACGCTCGGCTGCGGCGACGTGAACCTCATCGTGCCGCAACTGCTCGAGTCGCTCGAGCGGGCGTCGGGAGAGGGTGAGCTCGAGGCCACCACCTCCGCACCAGGAGGAGCGTGAAACGACCACCCGGCATCACGCCGCCACCCCCGCCCGCGGAGCCCGAGCCGACAGAGCCACCTGCGCGCGGCCGTGGCCGTGGTGCGAAGACGACGGAGCGGCAGGCGGCCGCCCGTCCACCGAAGCCCCCGCGCACCTCGGTCTCGGCCCGGGATGCGGCGGAGACCGCCCCGATCGAGCGCCTCGGCACGAGCGGTCGAGGTGCGGTCGCGCCGCCGACGGCTCCCCGGGATGCCGCCGAGACAGCGCCTATCGGCCGTCTCGGTGCCCGCGGCCGGAACGGCGCTCCGACCTCGTCGGTGACCCCGGATGCGGCGGAGACCGCGCCGATCGGACGGCTCGGCACGCGTGGCCGGGGATCTGCGGCCGCGACCGCTGGCCCCGATGCGGCCGAGACCGTGCCGGTCACCCGGCTGGGTTCCGGTGCGGGCAATGCCACCACGACGGCGCCCCCACTCCGCACCGGTGGCCGGGAGACTGCGGATCCGTCCGCTCCATCGGTCCCCGACTACGCCAGCGGCGACGCACGGCGCGAGCTGCGCAAGGCCACCCGTCGGCGTCGGCGCTACGAGCGCTCTGAGGCGCGGCGCTTCACGCAGCGGTCGCGCCGGCGGCGGCTCACCTGGATCGTGGTCGGTGCCTCCCTCGCGGGTCTCGTGCTCGTGGTGCTGCTCGCGGCCTATTCGCCGTTGCTCGCCGTGCGGACGCTGGCGATCGAGGGCACCTCGCGGCTCGACGCGGCATCCGTCACTGCGGCGCTCCAGCCGCAGATCGGCAAGCCGCTCGCCCTCGTCGACTACGGCGCGATCGAGTCGGAGCTGGCCGGGTTCCCCCTGATCGCGTCGTACTCCGTCGAGGCGAGGCCGCCCGACACCCTCGCCGTGCGCATCGTCGAGCGGCGACCGGTGGCGCAGGTGCAGTCGGCGGCGGGGTTCGATCTGATCGATGCCGCCGGAGTGACCGTGCAGCAGTCGGCCGAGCGCATCGCGGGATTCCCCCTCATCGACCTCGGCGGCACCCAGATCGGCAGCCGTGGCTTCGATGCCGCTGCCGCCGTCCTCGCCTCGCTCCCCGACGCGATCCTCAGTCAGGTCGACCGGGTCAGCGGCAGTACGCCCGACAGCGTCACGATGGTGTTCGGCGGAGTGGGCCAGCGCGTGGTGTGGGGGAGTGCGGAGGACAGCGACCTCAAGTCGCGCATCCTGGAGCGCCTCATCGCCACCCAGGATCCGAACAAGGTCGTCGAGTACGACGTATCGAGCCCGCAGAGCCCCGTCATCCGCTGATCCGATTGCGAACTCCGTGCCGACACGCGGGGGATCATCCGGGCTGGCCGAATTTCGTCGCGTAGCTTCGTCGTAGGAAATACATACTCGGAATAACTTTAACTTTCAAGTTGAACTTTAAGGTTCCAGCGGAGGCCGGACGTGACTTCAAACCAGAACTACCTCGCCGTGATCAAGGTCGTCGGCATCGGCGGCGGTGGCGTGAACGCCGTCAACCGCATGATCGAGCTCGGGCTCCGCGGAGTCGAGTTCATCGCCATCAACACGGATGCGCAGGCGCTCCTGATGAGCGACGCCGACGTGAAGCTCGACGTGGGCCGCGAGATCACCCGCGGCCTCGGCGCCGGCGCCGACCCCGAGGTGGGCCGACGCGCCGCCGAAGACCACGCCGAGGAGATCGAGGAGGCCCTCGCCGGGGCCGACATGGTCTTCGTCACGGCCGGTGAGGGCGGTGGAACCGGCACCGGTGGCGCGCCCGTCGTGGCCCGCATCGCCAAGTCGATCGGTGCACTCACCATCGGTGTCGTCACGAAGCCCTTCGGCTTCGAGGGCAAGCGCCGCGCCGCCCAGGCCGAAGACGGCGTCGCCACTCTCAAGAACGAGGTCGACACCCTCATCGTGGTGCCGAACGACCGCCTGCTCGAGATCAGCGACCGCGGCATCAGCATGCTCGAGGCGTTCTCCACTGCCGACCAGGTGCTGCTCGCCGGTGTGCAGGGCATCACCGACCTCATCACCACGCCGGGTCTCATCAACCTCGACTTCGCCGACGTCAAGTCGGTCATGCAGGGTGCGGGGTCCGCGCTCATGGGCATCGGCTCGTCACGCGGCGCCGACCGGGCCATCAAGGCCGCCGAGCTGGCCGTCGCCAGCCCGTTGCTCGAAGCCTCGATCGACGGTGCGCACGGCGTGCTGCTCTCGATCCAGGGCGGGTCGAACCTCGGCATCTTCGAGATCAACGATGCCGCCAAGCTGGTGCAGGATGCGGTGCACCCCGAGGCCAACATCATCTTCGGTGCCGTCATCGACGACACGCTGGGCGACGAAGTGCGCGTCACGGTCATCGCCGCCGGATTCGACGGAGGCGAGCCCTCCTCGAGCGCTCCGGCCGCCGATACCCGTCGCGGCAGCTTCGTCGGCAACTCCGAGGAGGTCGACCCCTTCGGCCGTGGCGGCACCGCCACCGCGACCCTCCGGCGCGAGCAGAAGGCGGAGCCGGCCGAGGAGGCCTCGACCCAGTCCTGGTCGACCCCCGCGGCCGATCTCGGGCTCACCGGTGCCGTGGCCCTCGACCCGGCCTCCGAAGACGATGACGCCGACCTGGACGTGCCCGACTTCCTGAAGTAGGAGCCTCCGCCGTGACCGACTCCCCGGAGCACTCCCCGGTCCCGCTCGCCGAACGTGTCGAGCGGGTCACCGGGGCCATCGCGGATGCGGCCCGCGCCGCCGGCCGTGACGCCTCCGCCCTGACGCTCATCGCGATCACGAAGTTCCATCCCGCCTCGCTGGTGCGTGAGCTGCACGCTCTCGGCCTCCGCGACTTCGGCGAGAACCGCCACCAGGAGGCGCGGGAGAAGGCGGCCGAACTCGCCGACCTCGATCTGGCGTGGCACTTCGTGGGCCAGTTGCAGACGAAGAAGGCCCGCCAGGCCCGGGAGTACGCCTCGGTGATCCACTCGGTCGACCGCGAGGCGCTGGTCGACCAGCTGGCTTCGGCCGAGCATCCGCTCGACATCTTCCTGCAGGTGAACCTCACCGACGATCCTGCGCGCGGGGGAGTGCGACCCGAGGAGCTGCCGGCCCTCGCCGAGCGTGCCGCTGCCGCCGACGGCCTGCGCCTGCTCGGTGTGATGGCCGTCGCGCCGCTCGACGAGGAACCGCGGGCCGCCTTCGCGCGGCTGCGCACACTCAGCGAGGCCGTCACGGCGGTGGTGCCGAGCGCCCGCGCGATCTCGGCGGGCATGTCGCACGACTTCGCCGAAGCCATCGCCGAGGGCGCGACACACCTGCGCATCGGCACGGCAATCACCGGAAACCGGCCACCACGCGATTAATCTCGGGTTTAGGAAAAGTAACTGCAACCGGAGGTTCTGATGGCCAACCCACTTCGCAAGACCATGGTGTACCTGGGTCTCGCTGACGAAGAGCTCGAGTACGAGGCGGAAGCCGCGCCCGCGAAGTCTCCCGTCGCGCCCGTTCCGCACCCCCAGGCCGCGCCGGCCCAGCCGGTCGCCAATCGTGCGCCTGTGACACCTCTCCGCAAGACATCGCACACCACTCCCAAGAATGTGGCACCTGCTGAAATGAACGAGATCCTCACCGTCCACCCCAAGCAGTACAAAGACGCGCAGATCATCGCCGAGAACTTCCGCGAGGGCATCCCGGTGATCATCAACCTGTCGCAGATGACGGATGCCGACGCGCGCCGCCTCATCGACTTCGCAGGCGGCCTCTCGCAGGGTCTCTACGGCAAGATCGAGCGCGTCACGAGCAAGGTCTTCCTGCTCTCGCCGTCGCACGTCTCGGTCTCCGGAGACGCCGGTGGCGAGGCGCGTGCGGAATCCTCCTTCTTCGTACAGTCATAATTACTGAGTGGGTTCACTCGTCGCCATCGTCGCGACCGTCGTCTATTTCGCTCTGCTGCTCTACTTCTTCCTGATGTGGGGTCGATTCATCCTCGACCTCGTCCGGACGGTTCGTCGTGACTGGCGGCCGTCCGGAGCCGTGCTCGTGCTCGCCGAGGTGGCGTACACGGTCACGGATCCGCCGATCCGGTTCTTCCGTCGAGTCATCCCGCCACTGCGGGTGGGCGCGATCGCGCTGGATTTCGGCTGGAGCATCACGATGCTCCTCGTCATCGTGGCCCTCTCCGTCGCGGGTTTCGTGCGATCCGCCTGAAGGCGCATGTATCCTGAAGCGACGGCTCCACGCGAATCCGTCCTGTTCACGGGACGTTCGTTCGGAATGTTGCTACGGTTAGCAACGCGTTATCACTGTTTGTCGAAGCAATAAAGGTGGAAAACCATGGCGTTAACTCCGGATGATGTTGTTAACAAGAGATTTTCTCAGACCAAGTTCCGCGAGGGATACGACCAGGACGAGGTCGATGACTTCCTCGACGAGGTGGTCGTCGAGCTCCGACGTCTGACCCAGGAGAACGAGGAGCTGAAGGCTCAGCTCGAGTCCGGTGCATCCGCTCCGGTGGCAGCCGCCCCTGCGGCCGAGACCGCCGACGAGGTCGTCGAGGCTCCGGCACCCGTCGCCGAGGTTCCCGCGCCCGTCGCCGCTGCTCCTGTCGCCGCCCCCGCGGCCGATGTCGACGACGAGACCGGTTCGACCACGAACCTCCTGCAGCTCGCCCGTCGTCTCCACGACGAGCACGTCAAAGAAGGTGCCGACAAGCGCGACGCCCTCATCGCCGAGGGTCACGCCACGGCCGCCCGTATCGTGGCCGAGGCCGAGACCAAGCAGCGCAACGAGCTGGCCCGTCTCAACCAGGAGAAGGCCGGCATCGAGCACCGCATCGACGAGCTGCGCACCTTCGAGAAGGACTACCGTGCGGGTCTCAAGACCTACATCGAAGACCAGCTCAAAGACCTGACCTCGTCGAGCGTCGACAGCGACAAGGCGCCGTCGACCACGTCGAGCTTCAGCGGCTTTGGCGGATAGCGACAGCTCGAAAGGCACCCCCCGGGTCCTGATCGTTCTGATCGTCGTCGCGGCAGCGTCGATCGTCATCGATCAGGTCGCAAAGTTCCTGGTCGTACAGAACCTCGAATTGGGTGAGGTCGTCCCCGTTGTGGGCGACCTCATCCAATTTCACTTTGTGAAGAACTCCGGCGCGGCCTTCTCGATCGGAAATGCATATACCTGGATCTTCTCGATCCTCGCCGCCGCGGTCACCGTCTTCATCATCTGGTTCGCCCGGCGCATCCGCTCGTTCGCCTGGGCGTGGGTGTTCGGTCTACTGCTCGGCGGCACGATCGGCAACCTGATCGACCGGCTGTTCAAGGAGCCCGGCTTCGGTGTGGGGCACGTGATCGACTTCATCACGATCCCGCTGCTGCCGGCCATCTTCAACCTCGCCGATGTCTCGATCACGGCCGCCATGGTGCTGTTCCTGATCCTCACGATCCGCGGCGTGGGTCTCGACGGCAAGCGCGGTTCGCGCGACCCCGAGCCCCAGCCCGAACCCGCGCCCGTCGAGGACGAATCCGAGAAGGTCTGACGTGGCGGAATCGCGCACGCTCCCGGTTCCCGACGGCCTCGATGGTTCTCGCGTCGACGCCGGTATCGCCAAGCTGCTCGGCTTCTCACGCACATTCGCGGCTGAGGTCGTCGACGCCGGCGGCGTGAGCGTAGACGGCCGTGTGGTGGGCAAGAGCGACAAGCTCCGCCGCGACACCTGGCTCTCGGTCGAGTGGTCGCCGCGCGAAGAACCGCGCATCATCCCGGTCGTCGTGCCCGAGCTCGACGTGGTGTACGACGACGACAGCATCATCGTGGTCGACAAACCCGTGGGCGTGGCCGCGCATCCCTCCGTGGGGTGGACCGGGCCCACCGTGCTCGGCGCCCTCGCCGGTGCGGGCTACCGGATCGCCACGAGCGGCGCCGCGGAGCGAGCGGGCATCGTGCACCGGCTGGATGCGGGCACCAGCGGCCTCATGGTGGTGGCGAAGACGGAGGAGGCCTACACCTGGCTGAAGCGGCTCTTCCACGACCGCGAGGTCGACAAGATCTACCACGCGCTGGTGCAGGGGCATCCCGACCCCTTCTCGGGCACGATCGACGCGCCGATCGGCCGTCACCCCAAGTCGGACTGGAAGTTCGCGGTCACGGCCGCGGGCAAGCCCTCGGTGACGCACTACGAGACGCTCGAGGCATTCCGGGCGGCGACCCTGCTCGAGATCCATCTCGAGACGGGGCGCACCCATCAGATCCGAGTGCACATGGCCGCACAGCGGCACCCGTGCTGCGGCGACACGATGTACGGGGCCGATCCGGCGCTGTCGGCGCGACTCGGCCTCGAGCGGCAGTGGCTGCACGCCATGAAGCTCGGTTTCGTGCATCCGGAGACCCGCGCGTACGTGTCGTTCGAGAGCCACTACCCGGCCGACCTGCAGCACGCGCTCGACGTCGTGCGCGACGACTGACCGCAGACCGCGTCCCATGACCGCTCTGCCGCCACTCCCGACCCTCGTGCCTCGGCGGCGGCCTCTGGCCTCGTGGCCGGTGTGGCTCGTGTTCGCGTTGCTCGTGCTGCCGGGCCTCGTCGTGCTCGGTCTTCTCGGTGGGGCGAAGGACATCGCGGCCGACGATCTCGCCCTCCAGCAGAATGCGGTCGGGCGCAGTGCGGTGCTGACCGGGCAGCTGGTGGGAACCGACACGTCGTCGGGTCTGCCGGTGGACACGGGCCTCTACGAGGTCACGATCCCGGATGACGCGCACGGCGCATCGGCCGGTGACACCATCACGCTGTCCGCCGACGAGAACTGGGGCTTCCCGCCCTCGGGAGACCATCCCGCCGAGCTCTCGTTCCTCGTGGTGTTCGACGACGACCCCATTGCCGTGCGCAGCGGGTCGGTCGGGAGCATCGCACCGGTCACCGAGGCGAGCGTCGAGGCCGCCCGGCAGGGGGCGTCGCTCGCCGAGGGACTCTGGGTGACCGGGATCGTCGTGTATTGGCTGTTCCTGATCGGGATGCCCGCGCTGGGCATCCTTCTGGCCGTGCGTCGCCACCGTTTCCGGCGGGCCGCGCAGCCGCCCCCACCGCGCATCTGACCGACCGCCGGGCGCGCCGCCGGGGGAGCTGGCCGTCGCGGGCGCCGATGGTGAGCCGCGAGGTGATGGCGTCAGCCTGTGACGAGGCGCACCACCTCGAATGTGCCGACGATGAGGCCGAATGCGACGAACGACGCTCCGCCGAAGGCGACCCAGCCGGGGGAATAGCGGCGCGGGACAGGTGCGGAGCGGTCGATCTCGGTCTCGCTGTTCATCTCCTGCGTGAATCGGGCGAACTGCCGACGGAAGACGATGAGCAAGACACCCACGACGACAGCGCCGCCCAGGCCGATGACCGGAATTATCTCGAACATCGTGTTCGCTCAGTCCCGAGTCGATGCGTCGACGCGGTCGGTAGCGGCGTCGGTTTCGCGCGTGCGCCGGACCGCGCGCAGCATGATGCGGACGAATTGGATCTCGATGAAGACGCCGATCGCGGCAATGAAGAAGAACGGCGGCATCGATTGGACGATGCCGGCGGTGACCGCGAAGACGATCAACCCACCGCACATGATCACGTTCACGACGGAGCCGATCGGACCCTTCGGGCCGGCATCATGCAGAGGGGAGCCGGGGGCTGGACTCATGCGGGCTACTCGGTCGCGGCCGCGTCGGCGGGCTTCGGGCGGCCGCCCCACTGCTGCGGCGTGCGGCGCTCGAGGAGGCGGCGCTGGGCGTGCAGGGCCGGGTAGATGCCGAGGAACACGGCCATCGGCGCGAGCAGACGGATGTCGCGGATGCCGTGGTGCTCGTAGGTGCGCTTGAACCGCTCCACGTAGTAGTAGTAGTCGCGCGGCGCCGAGTCGAGGCGGCGGGCCGACATGCCCACGACCATTGCCGAGACGTAGCCGATCTTGAACCCATCGAGCGCGAGGTGCACAGCCAGGTCGAGGTCTTCGTGCATGAGATCTTCGCGGTCGGCGCACGTGTGGTCGCGCACCGCGAGCCAGGCCTCACGGGTGATGGCCATGTTGGTGCCGAAGAGGAAGACGTATTTTCCGGCGAGCTTGACCTGCAGCTTGCGGAAGGTGTCATCGGCGTGGTGCCCGAAGGCGCGCATCGGCATGTCGTAGTACTCGACGGGACCGCTCGCCGCCACGAACTCGCCGCCCGCGAACGCGAGCTGCACCTGCTCCACCCAGTTCGGCATGAGTGCCGAGTCGGCATCGATACGGCCGATCACGTCGCTCGTGGCCGCATTGAACCCGGCATTGCGGGTGGGGGTGATGCCCTGCTCGGCATCCTGCGTCACCAGGCGGATGTTCGCCTCGGGGAACGCGGCCTGCATCGCCTCGACGGCGGCCCGGGTGCCATCCGTCGACTTGTTGTCGACGACGATGATCTCGTGGGCCGGAACGGTCTGCTCGATGGCCGCCACCAGGCAGTGCCGGATGCCGGCCTCCTCGTTGTAGGCCGGGATCACGATCGAGACGGTGGGGAGGGTGATGTCATCGGTCACGGCGGCGTCCTTCGGTCGGGGTGGGCGGGCGGCGAGACGCACACGGGTGCGGTGCTGCCAGTCTGGCAGAGCGCGAAGCCCTCTACCATTGAGTGCAGATGACCGACATGACCCCCGGCGAGCTGATCGCGCGCATGACCGACGCCGAGAAGGTGTCGCTCACCGCGGGCGAGGATGCGTGGACCACGACCGCGATCGCGCGCCTCGGCATTCCGTCGATCCGGCTCGGCGATGGACCGCACGGCGTGCGGAAGCCCCACGCCGGCTCGGGGATGTCGATGTTCGACTCGCATCCGGCCACCTGCTTCCCGACCGCGGCGCTGCTCGGTTCCACCTGGGACCCGGCCCTCATGCGGCTCGTGGGGGAGGCGCTCGGGCGCGAGGCCGCCGGCCACGAGGTGGCCGTGCTGCTCGGACCCGGAGTGAACCTCAAACGCACGCCGATCGGCGGACGCAACTTCGAGTACTTCTCCGAAGACCCCCACCTCTCGTCGCGCATGGGCGCCGCCTGGGTGGCCGGCGTGCAGAGCACGGGCGTGGGCGCCTCCCTCAAGCACTTCGCGGCGAACAACACCGAGCAGCGCCGCTACGGCATCGACGCCGTGGTCGACGAGCGCGCGTTGCGCGAACTGTATCTCGCGAGCTTCGAGCACATCGTCGTGGAGGAGCGTCCGGCCACGGTCATGGCCGCCTACAACAAGCTGAACGGCGAGCACTGCAGCGAGAACCCCTGGCTGCTCGGCACCGTGCTCCGCGGGGAGTGGGGGTTCGACGGGGTGGTGCTCTCCGACTGGGGCGCGGTGTGGGATCGCACGCTGTCGATCCCGGCGGGCGCCGATCTCGCGATGCCGGGCGTCGGCCGCTCCGACGACCGGTACGTGCGCGACGCCGTGCGGTCGGGAGTGCTCGGGCGAGCGGACCTCGAGGAGTCGGTGCGGCGCATCCTGTCGCTGATCGAGCGCTACGGGCGTACTCCGAACGGAACCGGCGGAGTCGACCTCGACGGGCACCACCAGCTGGCGCGACGGGCCGCCGCCGCGGGCACCGTACTGCTGAAGAACGACGGTCTGCTGCCCCTGGACCCGTCGAGCCGCATCGCGGTGATCGGCGCCTTCGCGTCGGAGCCGCGGTTCCAGGGCGCGGGCAGCTCGCACGTGGTGGCGACCCGCGTCGACACACTGCTGGAGGCACTCGGGGAGTCGGCGGCCGACGTGACCTTCTCGGAGGGGTACGACCGGGCGAGCAGCGCGTCGAGTGCCGAGCAGGTGGCCGAGGCCGTGACGGCGGCGGAGGCGGCGGATGTCGCGATCGTGGTCGTGGGTCTTCCCGAGACCTTCGAGACCGAGGGTGTGGATCGCAGCCATCTGCGACTGCCGCCGGCGCACGACCGGCTCGTCGAGGCCGTGCGGAAGGCGAACGCCCGAACCGTCGTCGTGCTGCAGAACGGGTCACCGGTCGAACTGCCGTGGCGCCACGATGTGCCCGCCATCGTCGAGGGCTACCTGGGAGGCCAGGCGGGCGGCAGCGCCCTCGCCGATGTTCTGCTCGGGGTCTCCGAACCCGGGGGACGGCTCGCCGAGACGTTCCCGGAGCAGTACACCGACCATCCTGTCTCCCACCTGCCCCTCGGGCGGGCCGCGCTCGAATACCGCGAGAGTCTGTACCTCGGCTACCGCTGGTTCGACAGCGCGCACGAAGACGTCGCGTTCCCGTTCGGCCACGGGCTCTCCTACACCACCTTCGAGTGGGCGGATGCGGCCGTCGAGGCCGTGGGCGACGACACCGTCGAGGTATGCCTCGTGGTGGAGAACACCGGCGACCGGGCGGGCTCGGAGGTGGTGCAGGTGTACGTGCACGACGTCGACTCGAGCGTGTTCCGGCCCGAGCAGGAACTGCGCGGATTCGCGAAGGTGGAGCTCGACGCGGGGGAGAAGCGGGAGGTGGTCATCCGTCTCGGTGCGCGGGCCTTTCAGTTCTGGTCACCCGCGGAGAGCGCGTGGGTGCTCGAACCCGGCAGGTTCGAGCTGCGCCTCGGCCGGTCGTCGAGGGACATCCTGTGGCACTCCACCGTGCAGCTCGGGCGACCGGATGCTGCGGTCCCACACGTCGCCGACGAAGGCGTCTACCGGGCGCCCCGCCGCGCCTCCGGGTTCCCGGCGGCCGACTTCGAGCGGCTGCTCGGCCGGGCGCTTCCGACGAACACGACCGCCCAGCCGGGCCGGTTCACGCTCGACACCGCCATCCGCGACATGCAGCGCACCCGGGTGGGCCGCATCCTGTTCCGCTACATGCAGCGCCAGGCCGTGAGGACGATCGGGGCGCCCGACGAGCACGGGGTGGTGGAGGTGGCCGGCGAGGTCGTGGCGCAGCTGACGTTCCGGATGCTGCCCACCGTCAGCGAGGGGCTGCTCGGCCGTCGCGGGACGATGCGGCTGCTCCGCGTGGTGAATCTCCTGTCGCGCCGCGGCCGGAGGGCTCGAGGCCGCCGGACGGGCTGAAGGCCTTCCCGGATGACGGAGGCGTGTGGGATCGTGAGGGGCATGACAGCGATCCAGCGCATCCGCCCCCGGGGGCTCGTCTCCAGCCCGGCCTTCAGCCACGTTGCCGTCGTGCCGCCCGGCGCCACAACCATCTACGTCGGCGGCCAGAACGCCGTCGATGCCGACGGAGCCCTCGTCGGCGAGGGCGACGTGGCGGCGCAGTCGGTGCGCGCCCTCGAGAACGCCACGACCGCCCTCGCGGCGGCCGGTGCCTCGCTCGACGACGTGGTGCAATGGACCGTGCTCTTCGTCGACGGCGCCGACCTCGGTGCGGGCTACGGCGCCATCGCCCACCGGCTCGCCTCGGACGAGCCCGCCCTCGTCACGGCGGCCCGCGTCTCGGGACTGGGTGTCCCCGGTGCGCTCGTGGAGATCGCGGCGGTGGCCGCGGTGCTGCGATGAGCGACTCGATCTCGCCCCGCGAGTTCCGTGCCGCCGAGGGCACCGGCGACTGGCGGGTGGCGGGCGCATCGTGAGTGACGCGGGGGCGCCCGAGTGGTGGACCCTGGCCGACCCCGAGGGCAACGAGGTCGATCTCGCACCGTGGCGCGACAGCAGTCCCTGGAAGGCGTGATGCACTAGTCTTCGACAGCATTCAGCCGACGGATCGAAGGGGTTCCGACATCATGACCTGGCCCGTGGGCGACATGCCCGTTCTCCGCATCTCCCCGCACGAGATCACGCCCGGCACCGCCGCCATCCCTGCAGAGGCGCCCGGCGAGGTGCTCGTCGAGGTGGCCTACCTCGGCATCTGCGGCACCGACGTCGAGCTGCTGAACGGCACGAGCTTCTTCATCGAGCAGGGCCTCTCCGAGTACCCGCTGATCTTCGGCCACGAGTGGACCGGCATCGTGCGAGCCGTCTCGGAGGGCGTCTCCTCGGTGGTGCCGGGCGATGCGGTCGTGGGGCAGACGCTCGTCACCTGCGGCGCGTGCGGCCCGTGCCAGGCGGGGTTCCGTAGCGCGTGCGACGATCACCAGGAAGTGGGCCTCGCCGGTCGGCAGGGTGCGGCAGCGCGCTACATCGCGATGCCCGCCACCGCCCTCACGAAGCTGCCCGAGGGCACCTCGCTCCGGGATGCCGTGCTCATCGAACCCGGGGTCACCGCGGTGAACGCGGTGCTCACCACGGGCATCCGCTTCGACGACCGCGTGGCCGTGATCGGCACGGGCGCCCTCGGCCTCCTCGCGCTGGCTGTCGCGCTCACCGTCACCCGGCACGTCGACGTGATCGGTACGAACCACGACGGGCTCGCCCTTGCGCGTGAGATGGGGGCGAGCGGATGCCTCGCGCCCGACGAGGTGGGCGACAACGCCTACACCGTGGTGATCGAGGCGTCGGGGCATCCGGATTCCATCGCGATGCTCGGCACGATGCTGAAGCCCGGCGGCCGGGCCGCGCTCGTGGGAGTGGTGAACCGTGGCACGCCGGATTTCGTGCCGGCCTTCATCACGATGAAGGGCATCGCCCTCTACGGCATCTTCCACGGCCTCGACCACTACGGCCGCATGGCCGAGCTCATCGCCACCCCGGGGTTCCCGACCGAGCAGCTGATCGAGCGGGTGCTGCCCTGGCAGCAGGCGATGGAGGCCTTCACCCTCCTCGCCGAGAAGCGGCGCACCCGCCCGAAGCTGCTGCTCGACCTCAGGTCGATGGCCGCGGAAGGGCAGTCGGTCTAAGGCCGGCCATCCCTCATCAGTACTCGATGCGGCCGTGCCGGTTGTGGAACTCGCCGGTGGGGCCGTCGGGGCCGACCAGAGCCAGCGCGACGGTCGCATCCGTTCCCTCGGTCACCGTCTGGTGCCCGCTGTGCCGGTTGAGGTCGGTGGCGGTGTAGCCCGGGTCGCTCACGTTGACGCGGTACGCGGGCAGGTTCTTCGCATACTGCACCGTGAGCGCGATCACCGCCGCCTTCGACGCGGCGTAGGGGATGGCAGGGACCTGGAACTCGTCGTGCCCCTCGGTGCTGAGGAAGCGCGGCCAGCCCACACCGGAGGCCACGTTCACGATCACCGGATGCTCCGACCGGCCCAGCAGAGGAAGCGCCGCCTGGGTGACGCGGATGATGCCGAAGACGTTGGTGTCGAAGGTGCGCTGCATCGCCTCGGCATCGAGGTCATCGACCCCGAACGAGGTGCCCAGCACACCCGCGTTGTTGACGAGCACGTCGAGGTCGGGCAGCGAGGCGACGGCCGCATCCACGCTCGACTGGTCGGTGACGTCGAGCTGCACCGGGCGGGCGCCGAGCGCGCTCACGGCGTCGCCCGTCGTGAGGTCGCGCATCCCTGCGTAGACGGTGTGACCCGCGTCGAGGAGGCGGCGGGCGGTTTCGAGGCCGAGGCTCTTGTTGGCCCCGGTGATGAGTGTTGTCGTCATGTCTCCATGCTGTGCCCGGGTGCGCGGATCGACCAGGCATCGCTCGACGGTGGGACCGCGAGTACCACCCCGGGCGGCGGGTCAGGGGGAGGATGGGATGCATGAGCGAATTCGCCTCCGTCCTGCGATCCTGGCGCGACCGTGTCAGCCCGGCGGATGTCGGGCTCCCGGCCGGCTCGGGCCGCCGCACGTCCGGCCTCCGCCGGGAGGAGCTCGCCGCGCTGGCCGGCGTGAGCGTCGACTACATCGTGCGGCTCGAGCAGGGGAGGGCGGAGCATCCGTCTCCTCAACTGCTCGGTGCGCTGGCTCTCGCGTTGCGGCTCACGGAGACCGAGCGCGACCATCTCTACCGGGTGGCCGGGGCGGCGGCGCCCGCGATCGGGCTCGTGCCTCGGCACATCACCCCGGGAGTGCAGCGTCTCGTCGACCGGCTGGGCGACGTGCCGCTCGCGGTGTTCACGACGACCCACGACATCCTGCTGTGGAATCCCCTCTGGGCCGCGCTCACCGGGGACCCGTCGGAGTACACCGGCCTGCGGCGCAACCTCGTGTGGCGGCATTTCACGGAGGGCCACAGCGGCGTCGAGTTCGACGCCCAGCACGAGGAAGACTTCGCGAGCGATCTCGCCGCCGATCTGCGGAGTGCGGTGGGCCGCTATCCGCGTGACGAGTCGCTCGCTCAGCTCGTGGTGCGCCTGCGCGAGGCGTCGCCCGAGTTCGAGCGGCGCTGGGCGGAGGCGCGCGTGGCCGAACACCGGGCGAGCCGCAAGACCATGGTGCGCACATCCGTCGGGCCGATCACCGTGGACTGCGACGTGCTGACGGTGCCGGGTGGAGACCTGCGCATCGTGGTGTACACCGTGGCGCCGGGAAGCGATGACGAGGCCAGGCTCGATCTGCTCCGGGTGACGGGCCTGCAGGCGATGCCGGTCGCGCAGGCCGCCTCGGTGGCCACCGTCTGAGGGCGGTTCACATCGGGGCAGGCCCTCTCTGTGCAGGGAGGGGAGGAGTGGCATCGCCCGAGCGCGCGAACGACGGCCAGGTGGAGTGCGCGACGGCGGCCTCCCGGGGGTACCACTCGGCGGGCGTGCCGGGATGCGGACGCCACGGGGCTGCGGCGGCCCGGTCGAGCGCCTCCTCGAACAGCGCGCGGTCGGCCGTGTTCGCGATGTAGCACTCGAGCAATCGGGCCGTGGCCAGCGCATCCACCGAGGCCCGGTGGGCGCCGTCGAGGGGGATGCCGAACACCTCGCACAGGTGCCGCAACGACCGGCGCATGCCGGGGAGGTAGGTGCGGGCGAGTCGCTGGGTGCAGAGCGAGATCAGGGGGTGATCGACGTGATAGCCGCTGAGTGCGAGCTCGGCCACGAGGAACCGGATGTCGAATCCCGCGTTGTGGGCCACGACGACGCGCCCTCGCAGCAGGCGCAGCAGGCGCGGCGCGATACCGCCGAACGCCGGAGCGTGGGTGAGCGCCGAACGGGAGATGCGGTGGATGTCGGAGCGCCCGACCGATCCGTCGACGGCGATCAGGGTGTCCCACCGGCCGGTGACCACCCCGTCGGCGTCGGAGTGCACCACCGCGATCTCGAGCGCCCGGGCGCCGCGCGAAGGCGCGAGGCCGCTCGTCTCGAAGTCGATCGTGGCGAAGCCGCGCGGTGCCATGGTGCTCGATTCGGTCGGAACAGGGTCGGCTCGACGCTAGAGCCGGCCACCGACATCCGCTTCAGCGCTCGAGGATGCGTGCTCAGGATGCGTGGTTCAGGCTGCGGTGCAGTCCACGCCGCTCGAGGTGCTCGGCGAGATCAACTCGATCACCGAGGTCGACCACCAGTGCGGGGTGTCTTCACACAGCTGCACCGACGTGATGTCGGTCGCGGTGATGAACTGCACCGTGCCGAACGGGTCGGGCACGAACAACCCCCGAGCTCCGTTGAGCAGCACGAATCCTCGTTCGGGTGCCGAGTTCGAGATGGAGACGAGCTCGAGAGGGGCGAACCGGATCGGCTGGGTGAGCACCATGATGCCGAACAGGGCCACGAAGCCGACGATGCCGGTGAAGGCCACTCGGGTGAGCGAATTCGAGCGGTAGCCGCGGATGAGAGCGGAGCGGGCGTTCCACTCGGTGACGATCTCGGCGAACGTGCGTGGTTCCAGTTCGGGACCGGGCGCGGTCTCGGCCGCCGTGGGCGGGGGGCCGGGGGCGTCGATCGCGCGGAGCAGTGCACGCCCCTCGAGCCACAATCCGCGCAGCTCGGTGTCGGCCGGCGGCACCGGCGCCTCGAGTTCGGCCCGGATGGACGCGCCATCCACTTCCGGTAGGGGGTTCTTGCGGCGGGCAAGCCGCACCACTAGTCCGATCACCACGAACACCACGAGCAGGGCGACCAGCAGCAGCCACGATGCCGTGTACACGAGAACCGTGGCGAAGAGCACGAGCACCAGACCGCCGACGATGCGCACCCAGCGGTTGAAGTCGGGATCGAACACCATCGGCATGAGAGCCACCATCACGCCCACCATGATGTAGGTCACGAGATTGAGCAGCACGATCACGGCGATGGCACCGAAGGTGAGATTCTGCGCGATGGCCACGGCGAGACCCACGTCGCCGCGCACCTGCACGAAGAGGTTGATGGTGATCACGAACGCGCTCACGAGGGGGAGCCGGGTGAAGACGTGGCGCAGGAAGGTCTGCCGGCCGGTGGCGCGCACCTCCGCTTCGGCGGCGAGGTCGCGGGCGGGCAGAGGGAGAGCCGCGCGGTTCAGCCTGTGCTCCGACATCCGAGATCCCCTTCGTCCCGCCCCCGCGCGGTGTCCGCGTGGTTGCTCAAACGTACGGCACAGAGGGGTGGGCCGCCACGACTCACTCCTCGATGGCACCGCCCAGGCGGCGGAGGTGCTGGCGGAAGGTGGTGCCCTCGGCGTCGCGGGCCGCGAGGAAGGCGCCGAAACGCGTCTGCTCACGCAGTGTCGTTCCCCGCGACATCCGCTCGGCCTGGGCACGCTCGGTGTCGCGGATCAGTGCCGCGAGCTCTGCGATCTCGGCCGCCAGGTCGAGCGGTGCGAAGAGCACTCCGTCGTCGTCGCCGAACGCGAAGTCGGCGGGGGACACGCGATGGTCACCCACCCGGGCTTCGTCGAGGGCGTCTGCGTCTTGTGGATCGAGGCGCTGCGGCCCCGTGGGCAGGGCGCCCTGGCTGAAGACGGGGAGGCGGATGTCGCGGAGCTCGGCCGTGTCGCGGTGCAGCCCCCAGATCACGATGCCGGCGAGCCCCGCGTTCTTCACCTCGAGCGTCACGAGGTCACCCACGCAGGCCTCGTCGTCCCGCCCGGCGTTGTCGACCACGAGCACCTCACCGGGTGCCGAGCGCTCGAGGGCTTCGAGGAACACGTCGACACTGCCTGAATGACGGGCGGGCCGCACCCGGCCGACCAGGTGGAGGCCGTGCTGGAGCGGCCGCATCCGCGCCGGCGCACAGCGCACGGGGAGACCGAGCCGGATGAGGGCGTCGGCCACGTGCGGGGTGGTGAGGTCGCGGTAGGTGCGTTGCAGATCGAGGTCGTCCATGGTCGGCTCCGTTCAGGTGTGTGCTCACCGTAGCGAGCGAGGCATGCCGCGCCCGGAATGTGCGTGCTGGGGGCGCTTGTCGTGGCATCCGGGGGATGTCTCGCACTGCACGGTTATCGCCGGATCTCTTGGGGGGCTCATAGACACGTCATCGGATGCTCATTGAACGCGCATCGATAGTGGGGACATCCACTACCGATCATGACGAGATGAGTGATTCAGATGACCAGGATCCCCGAACCAGAACGCACCCCCGAGGGCCCGGCCTACGAAGGCCGACTGCTCGACCGGGCCGATGAGGAAGTCGTCGATCAGGGTGTCGCCTTCGACATCCGCACACTGGTGAGCCGGCGCGCCGTGCTCAGCCTCGTGGGCTTCGGTGTGGGTGCCGTCACTCTCGCCGCGTGCACCACGGACACGTCCGCGGCCACCGGGAGCACCGCATCCGCAACCGCGTCGGGCAGCACCGCCTCCGGCACCACCGCGGCGGGCACCGCCACGGCGACCGCCAGCCCGAGCGTCGCACTCCCCGCGGGTGAGATCCCGGATGAGACGGCCGGGCCCTATCCGGGTGACGGCTCGAACGGGGTCGATGTGCTCGAGCAGTCGGGCATCGTGCGCAGCGACATCCGCTCGAGCATCGACGGCGGGGCGACGGCGACGGGAGTTCCCATCGCGCTGACCCTCACAGTCCTCGACATGGCGAACGGCGACGCGCCTTTCGCCGGCGTGGCCGTCTACGTGTGGCACTGCGACAACGAGGGACGATACTCCATGTACTCCAGCGGCATCGAGAACGAGACCTACCTCCGCGGAGTGCAGGTGGCCGACAGCTCCGGGGTGGTCTCATTCACCTCCAACTACCCGGCCTGCTACTCGGGACGGTGGCCGCACATCCACTTCGAGGTCTACCCCTCGGTCGACGACATCACCGACTCCACCAACGCGATCTCCACGTCGCAGATCGCGATGCCGGAGGAGACGTGCGAGACGGTGTACGCCCTGTCGGACTACGACGGATCGTCGAACAACCTGTCGCAGGTGAGCCTCGACACCGACAACGTGTTCAGCGATGACAGCGGCGCGCTGCAGTTGGCGACGGTGACGGGTGACGCGACTTCCGGCTACCAGGTGTCGCTCACCGTGCGAGTCGACACGAGCACCGCGACCACGGCGGGCTCCGTGCCTTCGGGCGGCGGAGCCTCCGGCGGCGGACGCTGACCGCGACACTCCCTTCGAATCACACCCACCTAGAAAGGCTCTCTCATGGGACTCCTCCAGAACCTCACCGGATGGCACGCGCTCATCCTCCTCGCCGTCGTCCTGCTCTTCTTCGGCGCCACGAAACTCCCGGGGCTCGCCAAGAGCGTCGGGCAGTCGATGAAGATCTTCAAGACCGAGCTGAAGGACGCGCAGGGCGAGAGCGTCGAAGCGGCGACCGGCACTCCGGCCGAGCCGTCGGCCGCCACGAAGCCGTTCGCGGGCGCAGACACGGCCGCGGCACTGCCGGTCGCGCCTCGGCCGTCTGCTGTCGGATCTGAAGGGCGCTGAGGGTCATGGCCCCGCTGACAGCGGAACCGCCGGATGCCCGCACGATGCCACTGGCCGACCACCTCCGTGAGGCGCGCTCGCGTGCCGTGCGGGTGGCGGTCGGCCTGGTGATCGGCACCGCGATCGGCTATCTGCTGTCCGACCAGATACTCGAGATCCTGCGGGCCCCCATCACGGCCCTCGCGGAGTCGCGCAATGCGAGCCTCAACTACGACAGCGTGAGCGGCGCGTTCGACCTCAAGGTGCGCATCGCGGTGTTCGCCGGTGTCGCGATCTCGAGCCCGGTCTGGCTGCACCAGCTGTTCGCGTTCTTCGTTCCCGGCCTCACGCGTCGGGAACGTCGATACACGCTGGGCTTCTTCTTCGCCGCCGCTCCCTTGTTCCTGGCCGGGTGCGTGGTGGGGTTCCTGCTCTTTCCACACATCGTGGAACTGCTCGCCGGTTTCGCGCCCGTCGAGGACAGCACGCTCCTCGCGGCCTCGTACTACGTCGATTTCGTGATGAAGCTCGTGCTGGCCGTCGGCGTCGCCTTCGTGCTTCCCGTGTTCGTGGTGCTGCTGAATGCGATCGGCGTGCTGCCGGGGCGGTCGGTGGTGCGGAGCTGGCGGCTCGTGCTGGTCGGGATCGTTCTCTTCTCAGCCATCGCCACACCCGCGGCCGACGTGATGTCGATGTTCCTGCTCGCTGCCCCGATGGCGGCGTTGTTCGCCGCAGCAGCCGTGATCGCGCTGCTGCACGACCGGGCCGTCGAGCGTCGGGCCGCCACGGCCGCCGCATCCGCCGACCGGCCGCTCGGGGATCTCGTGCCCGAATCCGAACCCGTCCCCGTCTGACGCCCACCCCGACCTGAGAGGAGAATCCGATGCTCGGCCTCACCTTCGAGAAGCTCATCGTGATCGCGGTCTTCGCGGCGTTCATCCTGGGACCCGAACGCCTGCCGCACTACGCGTCCAAGCTCGCCGACCTGGTCCGCGCCGTGCGCGGTTTCACCGAGACCGCCAAGGCACGTGCCGTGGAACAGCTCGGTCCGGAGTTCGAGCAGACCGATTGGACGAAGCTCGACCCTCGGCGCTTCGACCCACGCCGGATCGTGCAGGAGGCGCTGGCACCCGACTCGGATGCCGTGGGCGGATCGGGCTCCGGTGCCGAGAACCAGGACACGATCGCTCCCATCGGCGCCTCTCCGGCGGTTCCGGATTCGGCGGACGTCGAGCCCGTAGAGCCTGCGCAACCCGCGTTCCGCCGCTCGAGCGACGGTCACCTCATCCGGCTCTGATGGCTATGGAGCGGGCTGCCAGAGTTCGATGCGGTTCCCCTCCGGGTCGGTGACCCAGCCGAACCGGCCGATGCCGTCCATCTCCTGGACGTCATCGGCCACTTCGGCGCCTGCCGCGCGGAGCTGGGCGAGCATCGCGTCGAGGTCTCGCACGCGGAAGTTGAGCATCGTCTGCTGGTCGCGGCGGCCGAAGTAGTCGGTGCCGGCGTCGAAGGCGGCGAAGACGGTGGGACCCGCATCCGGATGCCAGAGACCGTTCTCGTCGGCGTCGAGCCCCAGACAGTCGCGGTACCACGCGCCCAGCGCCTCCGGATCGGCGGCCCGAACGAAGTACCCGCCGATCCCACTCACACGTTCCATTCCTCCAGAGTGCCACGCCCCTGCGCCGTCGTGCCACACTGTCGGCGACGTCGCGCACCGACTCTTCGACCCCGGCGAGTGGAGCGACCCGTGGGTCATCCCGACCGCGCGGGTGCCATCTCCTCCGCACGACGGTGATCCCTCCGTGGAATGGGCGCTGGTCGACCTCTCCGAGGCACAACCGGCCCTCGCAGCGAGCTGGCTGGTTCGTCGTGCGGCCGGATCAGGCCCGCCGGACGCAGGCGGGTACCCTGGAGTATGACCGCGGCACCATCACTCGTCTGGTGGGGGCGGATGTACTTCGCCGTTCAGGCGCTCGGGGGAGCCGCCTGGTGGGTGGGCGTCTTCCTGGTGCCCGGGGTGCGCGAGATCACGATCGGGAGCCTGCATCCGGTGGCCGTCGCGGTGTTCGACGTGCCGCTCTTCGTGGTCGGGTCGGCTCTCGCGGCAGGAGGAATCCGATGGGCGGCCGTGGTGAGCGCCGGATGGACCGTGCTGGTTGCGGTCGGCCTCGCGATCTTCGCGACGGTGACGACCGAAGCGGGATGGGGCGTGGTGATCATGGGCGCTGCCGCGATCGGCTCGGGAGTGGCGGGCTGCGCCGTCGTGCTGCGCCGAATTCCCACTCAGTGGGTGGTCCGGGGGCCGTTCGCGTTCCGTGTCGCCGACCGCCGACGTGCGGACTCCTCCCACGTCGTGCTCACATTCGTGCAGATCGCCGCGTTCTGGGGGCTCTTCCTCGCGGTCATCCCGCTGGCCATCCATTTTCTCGAGGAGCGGTGGAGGGTCGGCGTGACCGAACCGCATCCGGCCCTGTCGGCCGTTGCGGTGCCCCTCGGCGTGGCCGTGCTCGTGTTCGCGAGCGCGCTCGGCATCTGGTCGGCGGTGACGATGTCGACCTGGGGCAAAGGAACGCCCCTGCCCTCCGCGATGCCCAACCACCTGGTGGTTGCCGGGCCGTACCGGTGGGTGCGAAATCCCATGGCCTTGGCCGGGATCGCACAGGGCGTCGCGGTGGGCCTCATCCTGAGCTCGTGGCTCGTGGTGGTCTACGCGCTCGCGGGGTCACTGGTGTGGAACCTGGTGGTGAGGCCGCACGAGGAGGCCGATCTCGAGAGCCGCTTCGGTGACGACTTCCGCCGCTACCGACGCGCGGTGCGCTGTTGGCTCCCACGATTCCGTGATCCCGATGGCAACGGGGTCAGGCCGCAGGAACCAGTCCGCCGTGATTCAGGGAATCCGTGATCGCGTGCAGGAGAACGACGACGCGCTTGGATTCCCGGGAGGACAGGCCCGCCAAGAGCTCGCGGAGCTCTGCGCGGCTGTCGCCGAGAGAGTCAGCGATGGCGGTCATGGCTTCGGGTGTGAGGTGCAGGAGATGACCTCGGCCGTCTCGAGGATTGTCGGATCGTGTCAGGAAGCCTCGTTTCATCAGGCTTGCCACAATGACACTCGTTGCGCTGTTCGTCACCCCGAGTGCGCGGGCGAGGTCGAGTGCGCGCACCGGCTGGCCGATGTTGAGGAGGCGGGCGAGATACTCGATCGCCACGATCTCGTTGGCCTTCAGCTGGAGCCTGTCCCGCATGCGCCAGCGCAACAGGGCATCTGCGGTCTGGAGGCCCGACATGGCCTCCAGGAGTTCGATCGGCGTTCTGGGAGACCCCTCGGGGTCGTCGTCGATCGACATCGTGGAGTGGCTCACAAAGGACCTTTCGTCAGGGTCCGCGAGCATCCGTCATCATGATCCGATGAACATCCGCAGGGTGCCAGTGAAGCACACTCCGTGACTCAGTGGTGATCGTTTCGCTGGATCAGTGCCGTGGCGGGACCGAATCGGCCATGGGTCGCGCTGTCACCGTCATGACGCGGCGCCGTCGGGCGATCACGAGTGCCGCACCCGCGAGCAGGAGAACCAGGCTGGAGACGGCGGGAACGGCGGGCGAGATGCCCGTTGCCGCGAGCTGGCCGGATGATCCGCCCGTGCTGGTGCCGCCACCGGTGGAGGTGCCGGGGCTTGTTCCTTCACCCGTCCCGGATCCGCCGCCACTGACGACAGCCCCCTCAACCACCACGGTGTACTCCACGGAATCGGCGGGTGACGTGTCGTTGTCGGCCGTGATCGTGAACGTGCTCGTTCCGGGTGTGGTCGGGGTGCCGGTGATGGCGCCCGTGGTCGAGTCGAGTGTGAGTCCTGCGGGGAGGTCGCCCGTGACCGTGTAGCTGGGCGCGGGGGTTCCGGATGCCGTCACGATGTGCTCGTACGGAGTGCCCACGGTCGCGTTCGGCGGCGAGTCGGAGGTGATGATCGGAGCTTCGGTTGGAGCGCATCCCGCACGGGCGGTGATCGTGTTCGTGTCGAGCGTGACGGCGGCATTGAGGGCCAGGAGACGGCCGACGATCCGCGCACCGGTGGTGGCGGTGATGGTCTGGTCGGCGAGCACCGTGCCCTGGAACCGGGCAGAGGTGCCGATCGAGGCCGAACTGCCGACCTGCCAGAACACGTTGCACGCGCTCGCACCGCCGGTGATGACGATTCGGGTCGCCGAGCCGATGGTGAGAGTCGATGCCGCCTGGAAGACCCAGACCGAGCTCGCCGAACCCGCGAGGGTGAGTGTGCCGTTGTTCGAGAGCATCATCTCACCGCCCCGGTACACACCGGGGGTGAGGCTGAGGCCCGTCAGCTCGTCGTAGGCGGTCGGCATCGGAGTGAGTGCCGCAGCGGTGTTGTAGGCCGTGGTGGCGTCCGCCTGTGCCTGGAGGGCTTCGGCATCCGTCTGGTGGACGGTGCCGTTCACGATGCCGTTGCCCAGCCCGCCGAAGCCGGTGATCGACGTGCCGGGGGAGATGCCCAGATCGCCGTTCACCACTGTCGGGCCGGTATTGGTCACCTCACTCGCGCCGAGCACGCCGTACGTGCCTGCCGTGCCGAGGTCGATCGGGCCATCGGCGACAGGATCCGCCGACGCGGAGGAGGCCGAGACGAGAAGCATCGAGGTCGCCAGCCCCAAGCCGGTGAGGAGGGCGACAAGCGGACGGAGGGACGGCGTGCTGACCATGATGGTCCTGCCTGAGTGGGAGAGGCACATGTGAAGCGTCGACGACGCTCGCGTGATCCCCGGTACTTGAGGTATACAGCAATCCGGGGCCAAATGGGGCAACTGGTTCAGTTATTCAACCAAACCTGCCAATCGCCCGTGCATCTCGGAACTCATTTCCGGGGCGGGAGATCGATCAGCACCTTGCCGACCACGCCCTGCTCCACCGCGTCGTGCGCGGCGCCGGTCTGCTCGAGCGCGAACCGCGTGAGGGGCAGGCCGGCCGCCTCTCCGACATCCAGAGCGCCGTCGCGGAGTGCGGCCGTGATGTCCTCGGCCGCAGCCCGGTGGGCCTCGGCACCCATCGTGTAGAGCAGCAGGAACTGGTAGCGGATGTTGAGCGCGAAGTGCGCCCGCACGTCCACCGTCATGTGGTCGCCGCCGTCGTTGGCGTACACCGATACGGAGCCGTGGTTTCTCAGCACCGCGGCGTTCAGGGCGGCATTGCGCGCGGGCGAGACCTCCACCACCTGGTCGACGCCGTCGGGTGCGGCGTCACGGACGCGGGCTGCCGCATCCTCGTCGCGGTAGTTCACGATCACGTCCGCCCCCGCGGCGGCGGCCAGAGCCGCCTTGGCGGGGGACGAGATCGTGGTGATGACGGTCGCGCCGGCCCAGTGGGCGAGCTGAATGGCGGCGTGACCCACGGCCCCCGCCCCACCGGCGACGAGCACGGTACGGCCCTCGAGCGCGCCGGGGAAGAGCCGTGCCGGTCCGTCCTCGTGCACGGTGAGCGCCCGGTGCGCGGTCATCGCGGGCACGCCCATCGATGCCCCGGCGT
Source organism: Herbiconiux sp. (assembly GCF_004297105.1). Classification (GTDB taxonomy): domain Bacteria; phylum Actinomycetota; class Actinomycetes; order Actinomycetales; family Microbacteriaceae; genus Herbiconiux. The sequence continues at coordinate 78,223 of NZ_SCVE01000018.1, read as the reverse complement.
CGAACGACGCGCCGTCGGGCAGCTTCACCACGCGTTCTGCGGGCACCACGGTGAACTCCTGGGCCGTTCCCGTCGGTCGCTGGTAGGCGGCGAGGAAGATCCACACCCGGTCACCCGCAACCACCGACGTGACTCCGGCACCGACGGCATCGACCACGCCCGCGCCATCCTGGTTCGGCACCTGTTCGCCGCCGCTCGGAGCGGTGCTACCTGCGCGGTTCTTCCAGTCGGTGGGGTTCACCGCCGACACGGCGATGCGCACGCGCACCTCGCCGGCCGCAGGTTCGGGCAGCGGTCGTTCGACCAGCTGCAGGACATCGGATGCACCGTTCTCGGAATACACGATCGCTCTCATGCCTCCATCCAACCCCTGAAGCACCCGTACGCATTCCGGCGAATGTCCGGGCACGGGACGAGGGTCAGCGCAGACGCCTCCGGTAGGCGAGTATCGCGAACACGTACGCCACCACGAGGATCCCCACGAGCCACGCGAGGGCCACCCAGATCGACCCGCCCACCGGCTGCTGGGCGAACAGCGCCCGGATGGTGTCGACGATGCTCGTCACCGGCTGGTTCTCGGCGAACCAGGCCACCGGCGCCGGCATCGAGTCGGTGGGCACGAAGGCAGAGCTGATGAAGGGCAGGAAGATGAGCGGGTAGCTGAATGCGCTCGCGCCGTCGATCGACCTGGCCGACAGACCGGCGATCACGGCGATCCAGGTCAGGGCGAGCGTGAACAGGATCAGGATGCCCGCCACCGCGAGCCAGGCCGCCACGGAGGCGCCCGAGCGGAATCCGAGCAGGAGGGCCACCCCCATCACCACGGTCACCGACACGAGATTCGCCACGAGCGAGGTGAAGACGTGGGCCCAGAGAACGCTCGATCGGGCGATCGGCATCGACTGGAAGCGCTCGGCGATGCCGCTCTGCAGGTCGAGGAAGAGCCGGTACGCCGTGTAGGCGATGCCGGAGGCGATGGTGATGAGCAGGATGCCCGGCAGGAGGTAGTTCACGTACGACTCGTCGGAACCGGTGGTGATCGCGCCGCCGAGCACGAAGACGAACAGCAGCATCAGCGCCACGGGCGTGACCGCCGTGGTGATGATCGTGTCGGGACTGCGCAGGATGTGGCGGAGCGAGCGGTGGGTGAGTGCGCCCGTGTCGCTCAGGACATGTGTGGTCATTGCCCGCCCCGCCCTGCCACGAGTGCGAGGAAGACGTCCTGAAGCGAAGGCTGCTTCTCGACGTACTCGACGGTGGCGGCCGGCAGGAGCTTCTTGAGCTCCGCCAGTGTTCCGTTCTGGATGATGGTGCCCTCGTGCAGGATCGCGATGCGGTCGGCGAGCTGCTCGGCCTCATCGAGGTACTGCGTGGTGAGCAGCACGGTCGTGCCGCTCTCGGCGAGCGACTCGATGGTGCTCCACACGTCGATGCGGGCCTGTGGGTCGAGCCCGGTGGTGGGCTCGTCGAGCACGATCACAGGCGGCTCGCCGATCAGGCTCATCGCGATGTCGAGCCGCCGCCGCATTCCGCCCGAGTACGTGGCGGCGCGCCGGTGGCCGGCCTCCGTGAGCGAGAACCGCGCGAGCAGGTCGTCGGCGATGCGGCCGGGGCTGTGCAGGTGCCGCAGTCGAGCCACCAGCTGCAGGTTCTCGCGGCCCGTCAGCACATCGTCGACCGCCGCGAACTGCCCCGTGAGGCTGATCGACTCGCGCACGCGGGCGGCGTCGCCGATGACGTCGAAGCCGTGCACGGTCGCGGTGCCCGCATCCGGTGCCAGCAGGGTGGAGAGGATGCGCACCAGCGTGGTCTTGCCGGCTCCGTTCGAGCCGAGCAGCGCGAAGACGGTGCCGGGGGCCACCTCGAAGTCGACCCCGCGCAGGACGTGCACGTCTTTGAACGACTTCGTGATGCCCTGCACCCGGATTGCGGGCTCGGCCGTTGCACCGGGGGCGGAGGCGGGAACGGCCGCTGTGGCGGCGCTCATCAGTCGGCGTCCCGGGGCTGGCCGTGCTCGGCATCGTCGACGGCCTTCACGAGGCGTGCGCGCTCCTTGTCGATCCAGTGCGTGCCGGTGTACGCCTGAGCGAAGGTCTCGGCGAAGTCGACGGGGTCGTCGCCGACGATGTCGCGCAGGGGCGTCTCGTCGGCAGCGGCGCGCTCCCACAGGTCGGCGAGGTCGCCGAACATCGTGATGAGCGTGTCGCCGTCGGTGATGCCGCCGGAGTGCATGAGGTAACGGTGCATCGCCTTCGCTGCCGCGCCATAGGGGGCGGGAAGCGCGTCTATGCGGCCCTTGTCGTGCTTGTACTGCTTCTTCTGTTCGAGCGAGCCGGTGAGGGCTTCGATCCATTTGGCGGCCATGATCAGTTCTCTCCTTCGACGGTGTGGTGCAACTGTTCGATGCGTTGGGCGAGGAAGGTCCAGCTCTGCCAGAACTCATCGAGGTACTCGCGACCCCGCGGATTGAGCGCGTAGACCTTGCGAGGCGGCCCTTTCTCCGAGGGCACCTTCTCCACGTCCACGAGGCCGCGCTGCTCGATGCGCAGCAACAGCGCATACACGGTGCCCTCGACGATGTCCGAGAATCCCTGATCACGCAGGCGGGCGGTGATCTCGTAGCCGTAGGCGGGCTGCGCGGCCAGGGTCGCCAGCACGATCCCCTCCAGAGTGCCCTTGAGCATCTCGGTCATCAGCTTCGCCATCCGGACTCCTCCATCTACTCAGTGACGCTGAGTACCAGTAGATAGTAACGCCGACTACCGGTAGGTAGCAATACCGAATACCGAATGAGCCCGGAGGTCAGATCGGCATCTGCGGATCTGCTCGCCTCGTCAGGCGGCCAGCGCGAACGCGGCGGCCGAGACGCGGGCGGCGGATGCCCGACTCGGCCCCGACGACGCAGCGAGACGGTCGGCCACCGCCGTCGTGAGGTCGAGGAGGGAGGTGTCGAGGGAGGCTCCGATCGCGGCGAGGATCTCGCTCGAGGGTTCCTTGAAGCCGCGCTCGATCTCCGAGAGGTACTGGGGAGAGACCCGGGCTCGCATCGCGACCGTGCGCAGCGATTCATCGCGGTCGAGACGGATGGCGCGCAGCTCTTCACCGACGACCTGCCGCCAGAGGCGCTCCGGAGCCGGGCGCGCGGAGGGATCAGTGGATTCGTTTCGCTGCGGGGACTGGCTCATGAGCACAGTCAACAACGCCCGGCGACCCGGAGAACAGTGGGCACGGCCGGATTCAGCTGAGAGCAGACAGTCGGCCGACAGCGGGCAGCCCGACGAGAGCGGGCACCGCGATTCAGCCGGATGCGAGCATCGCTTCGATCTGCTCGACAACCAGGTCGGGCCGGGTGACGAACGGATGGTGCCCGGTCGGCACCTCGACAGACCGTGTGGCCCGGCTAGCGTGCTCGCGTTGGAGAGCGAGCGATGTGCTGCGGTCCTCGCTGCAGACGATGTACGTCGAGTCGACGCCCTCCCAGCCGACGGCGCTCGTGGGCGTCACGAATGCGGCCACGCTCTGCGCCGTCACCCGCTCCCAGGCGTGATGTCGGGTGGCCTCATCCGCGTCGTGCAGGAAGCGAGCGCCGAACGACGCCGCGTCGTAGCCGGACACGCTCAGTGTGCCGTCGCCGTTGTCGCCGATTGTCACCGAGTCGCTCTCGCCGCTCATGATCGCGCCCTGCGACAGCCCCGCTTCCGGCAGATACGACGAGATGGCGAGCAGGTGCGCGACGGCCGGATGCTGTCCGGCTTCGGCGATGACGGTTCCGCCGTAGGAGTGGCCCACGACGATCGCGGAGGCGCGGGAGAACTCATCGAGCACGGCACGGAGGGCTGCCGCATCCGCCACCAGTCCCTCGGTGCCCGCTGGCGGTGGAGCCTCCCCGCACGATGGCAGGGCGACGGCGCGGCTCCGGATGCCCGCGCGCTCGAAGAGCAGCTCGGCGGTGGGCCGCCACCACCACTCCCCGTCGCACACCAGGGCGCCGTGCATGAAGACCACGGTGGGATGATCGTTCGCGTCAGTCATACGACGACCGTACGACCCGCTCGCCGCTTGCGCGCCCGATTCCGCCGACAGCAGCGACACCGGCCTGGGGGTGATCGGGCGGATGCGGGTTCGCGCAAAGATCCCGGAAGGCGAGCGGAATATCGCGCCGCTCGTGCGAATCCGTGTGCGAATCCGCGTCGCGCCGCCGGGGCCGGCTCAGTCCTCGGAGCGCTCGTCGTGAGAGAGATCGCTGCTCGACGGGTTGGCGTAGCTCGACACCGCCGGGTCGGGGTCGGGCTGGTTGGCCTTCGCCTTGTCGTGATCCTTGTAGAAGGCGGCGTCGGCGCGCTCCTGGGCGTCTCGCCCGTCCGACTTCTCGTGGTCGGTGGCGTCGTCGGAACCGCTCATGATGGGCTGGTCTTGCGTGTTCTCATCGCTCATGTTCGTGACCCTAGACCCCCTGGATGGATCCGGCTCGTGAGATCACGGCGCCGTTCAGCCCTCGCGGCTTGCGGCCGACAGGCCGCCATGGTCGGGCGCCACGTGGGCGAGGATGCGGTCCCACTCCGTGACCAGCGCCAGCGCTCCGTCCGACGTCACCCGCACGACCCGTGCCGATGGGATCCGCCGCCGGTACCACGCCCCATCGTCGCGGCCCACATCGCTCGCGTCGTCGGCGTAGATCAGGCGCACGTCAGCGCGGATGGCGCCGAGCTCCTTCGCCCACGACCGATCGGCGAGTGCGCGCCGGTCGTGAGCGGTGCCCGCGTCGCCCTGCTCGGCGGCGGCTGCGAGCATCCGCTCGAGCCGACTCCTCACGCCCGGTCGCTCCAGCAGCGCGTGGTCGGGCGCGATGCCGAGTGAGGGCATCCTGAACGGGGGCAGCGACTGCGACGCCGGGTCGACCGTGTGGCCCTGGGGCGCGGCGGTCTGGAAGGCCGCCACCCGGTCGACGAGCTCCGGATGCCGCGCCGCGAGCGAGAGAGCCACCATCCCTCCGGTGCCCCACCCCACCACTCCGGCGGGCCCGAACACCGTCGCACCCGAGGAGCGCGCCGCATCCCGCGACGCGGTGAGGAAGGCGGCCAGGTCATCGGCCCGGTGTTGGATGAGACTGCCGCGCGTGCCGGGGGGAGTCGACCCGTAGCCCGGGCGGTCGAGGGAGACCAGGTGGACTCCCCAGGTGTTCGTCACGACCGGGTCGGGGTCGAACATCCCCGCTCCCGGGGTCGGCAGACAGAAGAGCACCAGCCGGTCGGACAGGGGATCGCCCGCTGCCGAGAACCCGACCGTGTCGCCCGACGGCAGTGTGATCATGTGGTGCGCCATGTGTGCCCCCGTTCTGAGACCCGCGGCCCCTCTCCCTTCTACAACCTCGAGCGGAATCCGCAAGGGCGCGTCTGTGCAGGTCACTGGTCATACCTGGCGATGCAGCATATGCTGTTATGCATGACAAGTGAGGTGGGCGCCCAGCTGCGCAAAGGCGTGGTGGAGTACTGCGTACTCGGCCTCCTGCAACACGCACCCGCCTACGGCTGGAAGATCTCCGAACGACTCGTCGAATTCGGCCTCATCGGCAGCATCGGCACGCTCTACCCGCTCCTGGCGAGGTTGCGCGCGCAGGGCCTGATCGTGGCCCGTGCCGACGAGTCCGACTCGGCCCGCCCGCGCAAGTACTACACGCTCACCGCGGAAGGCTCGGCCCAGCTGCAGCAGTTCCGCGAGCAGTGGCACCCCTTCGCGCTCGCGGTCGACGCCGTCACCGCCCCCGATCGACCTCCCCAGGAAGGACAGGCCTCATGACCGAACCCACGAGCGACACCGCCCGGCAGTACGTCACCGACTTGGAGGCCGCACTCGCCGCGGCTCCCGCGGCCGTGCGCACCGAGATCGTGACGGATGTCGCGGGCGAGCTGCAGGGCCTCACCGACGCCGAGGCGCGCGAGCGTATCGCCGGGCTGGGCGACCCGCAGAGGATCGCGGCGGATGCGGCAGCGCAGAGCGCATCCGACGCCCCCTCCGGCGCACCGCGCACTGCGCCCGCGTCGACGACCTATCCCACGATCACCGCGATCGTGCTGACGGTCGGCTGGTACGTCGCCGCACTCGGGTGGATCGCCGGCTTGGTGATGATCGGCGTGGGCGACCGCTGGCGTCCGGCGGAGAAGCGCCGCGCCATCCTCACGTCGATCGGTGGAACAGTCGTCGGAATCGTGGCGTTGCTCGTGTTCCGCAAGACGGATTCGGGCCTGATCGGCTTGGCGGCCTTCCTGGTCATCCCGCTGATCACGAACATCTTCGTCAGTTCGTATCTCCGCCGCACCTGGCGGTGAGCACGGGCGCCGAGCGATCGGCACCCCGGTCGACCTCTCAGTTCGTGCGCAGGGACAGGTACTTCGCGATGAGCGCCTTCGTCGACGAGTCCTGCGACTCGAGCGCCGCTGCATCCCCGTCGACCGCGGGAGCGATCTGCAGGGCGAGCTGCTTGCCGAGCTCCACACCCCATTGGTCGAACGAGTCGATGCCCCAGATGGTTCCCTCGGTGAACACGATGTGCTCGTAGAGCGCGATCAGCTGACCCACGACCGACGGCGTGAGCGCCGGCGCGAGGATCGAGGTCGTGGGGCGGTTGCCGCTGAACACCCGCGCCGGAACCACCGACTCGGCCGTGCCCTCGGCGCGCACCTCGTCGGCCGTCTTGCCGAACGCGAGCGCCTTGGTCTGCGCGAAGAAGTTGGCGAGGAAGAGCGAGTGCACGTCGGCGCCCGGTTCGACCGCGTGGCCGTCGCCCGTGCCATCCTTCAGGGGATGCGCGGGGTTGGCCACCGCGATGAAGTCGGCCGGGATGAGGCGCGTGCCCTGGTGGATGAGCTGGTAGAAGGCGTGCTGGCCGTTGGTGCCCGGCTCACCCCAGAAGATCTCGCCGGTGTCGGTGGTGACGGGGGAGCCGTCCCACCGCACGCTCTTGCCGTTCGACTCCATCGTGAGCTGCTGCAGGTAGGCCGGGAAGCGGTGCAGATACTGCGCATACGGGAGCACGGCGTGGCTCTGTGCGCCGAGGAAGTTCGTGTACCAGACGTTCAGCAGCCCCATCAGCACGGGCACGTTCTTCTCGAGCGGCGTGGTGCGCATGTGCTCGTCGATGGCATGGAAGCCGCCGAGGAAGTCGCGGAAGCCGTCGGGCCCGATCGCGATCGCCACCGAGGTGCCGATTGCCGAGTCGACCGAGTAGCGGCCGCCCACCCAGTCCCAGAACCCGAACGCGTTCTCGGGATCGATGCCGAACGCCGCCACCTTGTCGAGGGCCGTGGAGACGGCCACGAAGTGCTTGGCGACGGCGGCGGTGCGCGCCTCCTCCGTGTCGGCGATGGATCCGGATGCGCCCAGTCGCTCCCACAGCCACTGTCGCGCGAGGCGGGCGTTGGTGAGGGTCTCGAGCGTGCCGAAGGTCTTGGAGGCCACGATGAAGAGGGTGGTCTCGGGGTCGAGACCGGCCGTCTTCTCGTAGATGTCGGAGGGGTCGATGTTGGAGACGAAGCGGCACTCGAGGCCCTCTTGCACGTAGGGCTTGAGTGCTTCGTAGACCATCACGGGCCCGAGGTCGGAGCCGCCGATACCGATGTTCACGACGGTCTCGATGCGCTTGCCGGTGACGCCGGTCCACTCGCCCGAGCGCACGCGTTCGGCGAAGGCGAACACCTTGTCGAGGGTGGCGTGCACCTCGGCGTCGATGTCGGCACCGTCGACCACGAAGCCGGCCGGGGGAGCGAGCTCGCCGGCTCCTGATGCGTCGGCAGCGGGTCGGCGCAGGGCGGTGTGCAGCACGGCCCGGTTCTCGGTGACGTTGATGTGCTCGCCGGCGATCATGGCCTCGTAGCGTTCGGCGACGCCCGAATCCTTCGCCACAGCGAGGAGGTGCGCGAGGATCTCCTCGGTGATGAGGTTCTTCGAGAGGTCGACCGTCAGATCGGCGGCCTGGAAGGTATACGTCTCGGCGCGGTTCGCGTCGGTAGCGAACCATCCGCGCAGGTCGGGGGCGAACCCGGAGGCGATGCCGCCGAGTGCCTTCCAGGCGTCGGTGGTGGTGGGGTCGAGGGGCGTCGCTTCGGCCATGATCTCTCCAGTTCGCAGGCGGTGCGGGCGCCCGTCACACCGCGAGACGCCCACCACAGAACCTACCGGTCCCGACTGGCTCACAGGGCGAAATTCCGCGTCCCCCGGAGCCGGCCGGGCCGCACCGGTCAGACGCCGACGCGGGCGAACGCGTCGAGGCTGATACCCGCGTCGAGAACGACCTTCGCCCACTCGCGCGCGGTGTGCAGCGAGTGGTCGCGGTAGTTGCCGCACTCGAGCGCCGACACGGCGGGGATGTCGGCCTCGACGGCCTCCTCGGCGATGAAGCGGAGGCTCGAGGAGAGCGCTGCGACGACATCCGCCACCTCGGGCTCGCCCCACATGAGCAGGTGGAAGCCGGTGCGGCAGCCGAACGGCGAGAGGTCGATCACCCCGTCGATGCGGTCGCGCAGCAGGCCGGCGAGCATGTGCTCGAGGGTGTGGATGCCCGCGGTGGGGATCTCCTGCACGTTCGGCTGCGTCAGCCGCACGTCGAAGTTGGTGATGGTGCCGCCGCCCGGTCCGTGCTCCACGCCGATGCGGCGCACATAGGGGGCGAGCACGGCAGTGTGGTCCAGGGTGAAGCTCTCGATCTCGGCCATCAGTCAGTTCCTCAGTTCTTGTTCGCGAACGCATCGAGGCGTTCGATCAACTCGTTCAGTGTGGACTCGTCGTTCACGAGGCCGATTCGGATGTGACCCCGACCTCGAGGCCCGAAGCCGTCACCGGGTGCGACGGCGACCCGGGCCTCCTCCCGGAGCTCCCGCGCGAAGCGCAGCGCGTCGGTGTCGTGGCCCTGCAATCGCACCCATACGAAGAACGTACCCTCCGGCGCTGTGACCTCCCAGCCGATGCGTCGGAGGCCCGTCACCACGAGGTCGCGGCGTCGCTCGTAGACGCGCACCAGCTCCAGGGCGGCGGACTGGTCGCCGCCCAGGGCCGCCGCTGCGGCTTCCTGCGAGGCGCCGAACATCGTGCTGAACGCCTGGGCCTGGTAGCGCTTCATGGCAGAGATGAGCGAGGTGTTGCCGGCCGCGAATCCGATGCGCCAGCCGGCCATGCTGTACGTCTTCGAGAGGGTCTGCGCCTCGACGGTCACCGCGAAGTCGCGGTCGACGGCGAGGGCCGACAGGGGAGTGCGCCCGTCGAAGCCCAGCGACGAGTAGGCGAAGTCGTGCACGAAGGCCGCCCCCGTGCGCTCGGCGAAACGGATGGCGCCCTCGAACGCCTGCGGGGTGGCGAGCGCTCCGGTGGGGTTGTTCGGGTAGTTGAGCAGCAGAATCGCGGCCCGTTCCAGCTGGTCGAGCGCGGCGAAGTCGGGCTGGTAGCCCGGTTCTTCGAGCGGCAGCGGCACGATCCGGCCGCCCGCGAGGTCGGTGGCCGAGGTGTACATCGGGTAGCCCGGATCCGGCAGCACCACGGCCTCGCCCGGGTCGACGTGCGACAGCACGGCGGCCATGATCGCTTCGTGGGAGCCGTGGAAGACGGCCACCTGCGCATCCGGGTCGATCCCGACGCCGTGGTCGTCTCGGTAGCGCTTCGCCACGGCCTCCCGGAAGGCGGCTCGGCCCACGTAGGCGGGATAGCGGTGGTTGGCCGCGTCCGCCACCTCGCGCTGCATTGCCGCCACGATGTGTTCGGGGGTGGGCAGATCCGGGTTGCCCTTCGAGACGTCGATCATCCGCGGGCCGGGCTCGGTGGACAGACGCAGGATCTCGCGATCCATCTCGCCCCAGAAGTTCGGCGGCAGGGCCTGCACCCGGGCCGCGGGCCGGAAGTCGACCACGCTCACCGCCGCCTGAACCGGCGCGCGATGACCGTTCCGAGCAGCTGGATGCCCTGCACGAGCACGATCAGGGTGATGACGGTGAGGATCATCGCGAAGGTGTCGTACCGCTGGTAGCCGTAGGAGATCGCCAGGTCGCCGATTCCACCGGCGCCCACGGTGCCCGCCATCGCGGTGGCGTCGAGCAGGCCGACGGAGGCGATGGTGACGGCCAGGATCAGCGACCCACGAGCCTCGGGCAGCATGAAGCGCCAGAAGATCTGCCAGGGCGACGCGCCCATCGCTCGCGCGGCCTCCACTACTCCACGGGGCACCTCGAGCAGCGAGTTCTCCACAAGTCGGCCGATGTAGGGCGCGATCATCACGGTGAGGGGCACGATTGCTGCCCAGACACCGATGCTCGTGCCGGCGATTAGCCGGGTGAACGGAAGGATGGCCACGAGGAGGATGATGAACGGCAATGACCTGATGAGGTTCACCACCACGGCGAGCCCGAGGCTGATCGGCTTGTTCTCGAGCACCCCACCCGCTCGGGTGAGCGCGAGCGTTGCGCCGATGAGTACGCCGAGGATCGAGCCCAGCACGAGCGAGACGCCGAGCATCTGCAGGGTCTCGCCGAGCGCTTTGAAGAACATCTCGGGGGTGATGAGGGTCCACTTGTCACCGCTCATGCCTGCACCTCCTCGACGTGCACGACCCGCTCCTGCAGATAGGCGCGCGCCTCGAGCACCTGCGCGGCAGGGCCGGTCACCTTGACGATCATCTGGCCCACCGTGTGGTCCTGAATCTCGGTCATGTCGGCGTGCAGCAGGTTCACCTCGACGCCGAACCGGGTGATGAGGTCGGAGACGAGCGGCTGCGTCACCTCGTCGTCGACGAGCAGCAGCCGCCAGAGGCCGTCTCCGCCGAGGTGGTCGACCACGCGGTCGGGCAGGCCCTGGGGCACCACGGTGGTGACGAAGTCGCGGGTGATGGGGGAGCGCGGGTGCAGGAAGGTGTCAAGCACGGAGCCCTGCTCCACGATCGCGCCGTCGGCCATCACGGCCACCTCGCTCGCCAGATCCTTGATCACGTCCATCTCGTGGGTCACCACGAGGATCGTGGTGCCGTACTCCGCGTTGATGTCACGGAGCAGCTGGATAATCTGGGCCGTCGTGGTGGGGTCGAGAGCGCTGGTCGCCTCATCCGACAGCAGGATGCGCGGGTTGCGCACGAGAGCCCGTGCGATTCCCACGCGTTGCTTCTGACCGCCCGAGAGCTCCCCGGCGAAGCTTCCCGCCTTTGCACCGAGACCGACGAAATCGAGAACCTCCTCGGCCCGAGCTCGGGCGGCGGCGACACCCACCCCGTCGAGGCGCAGCGGCATCGCGACGTTGTCGCGCACCCGAACGGTGTCGAGCAGATTGAACTGCTGGAAGATCATGCCGGTGCGCTTCTGCGCGGTGCGGAGCTTCGCGCCTCGCAGCGCTCCCACGTCGATGCCGTCGACGAGCACGCGACCTGAGGTGGGCCGTTCGATACCGTTCACCATCCGGATCAGCGTCGACTTGCCGGCACCGCTGTAGCCGATCACACCGAAGATCGTGCCGGGCTCGATCTCCAGGCGAACGTCCCGCAGGGCCGCCGTCGCCACCTTCTTCTGGGTGGTGAAGGTCTTCGACACGCCGTCGAAGACGATGCGGCCCTCACTCGAGCGTTCGGCCACGGGGCTCGAAGGAGACTGTGCGCTCAATTGAACCATTCGGGCAGGTTGTAGCCGTCGTACTGCGAGTCGCCCTTGATGTAGTCGATGAACTCCTGCGACTGGTAGGCCGCCTTGATGGCCTTCGCCCAATCGGAGTCGACGTCTTCGGAGCGCACCGCGACGACGTTCGAGAACTCGAGCGGCTGGTCTTCGACCGCCAGGGCATCGTTGTAGTCGAGGCCGCCGGAGATGATGAAGTTGCCCTGGATGGTGGCGTAATCCACATCCTGGAGCGACGGCACCTGCTGGGCGTTCTCGATGGGCGTGATGTTCAGGTTGTGCGGGTTCGAGGTGATGATCGAGACATCGGCGGTGTTGGGGTCGTCGATGTCATCGAAATCGATCAGCCCGGCGTCGCGCAGGATGAGGAGACCGCGGTAGAGGTTCGACGGCGAGTTCGGCACGGTGACCGTGGCGCCGTCTTTCACGTCGTCGAGCGAGGTCGACTTGCCACCGAACAGGCCCATGCGGGGGGTCGGCACCTGCACCAGGGCGGCGTTGTCGATGCCCTCCTGGTCGTTCACGAACTGCATGTAGACGGGGTGCTGGATGATGTTGGCGTCGATCTCGCCGCTGGAGACGGCGACGTTCACGACGATGCCGTCGGTGAAGTCCTGATCCGTGACGGTGTAGCCCTCGGCCTCGAGGATCGGGAGGATGCCCCCGTCGAACATCTCCTTGTACGGGCCGGGGTTGAAGCCGATCGTGATGTCGGTCTTGCCGGCGGATGCGCCGTCGGTCGAGGTGGCTGCGCTCGTGTCGCCGCCGCTGGAGCAGGCGGCGGTTCCGAGCAGGATGGCGGCGGCGGCCGCTCCGAGGAGTGCGATGCGAACGGATTTCATGAAGGCCTCTTCTGCTGGATGACGGAGGGGGCGCCGATTGCTGTATCTACGCCGGAATCGACAGTAGCCAGACGGCGAGCGACAGCCGATTCCTGAGGTCACACAGCGCAACACTCGATCGGTGGGCCTCAGCGGGGCGTGCCGAACCAGCGGAGGAGGTGCGGTTCGAGGGCATCCTGGTCGGTGCCCGTCCAGGCCACGTGGCCATCAGGGCGGAGGAGCGCTGCGGGTGCCTCGAGGCGCGGGGTGCCGTCGACGAGGTGGTCGACGCGATCGTCCCAGCCGTGCGTCGACAGCGTGCCGGTGGTGTCGAGGAGGAGACCGCGACCCGCGTGGAGGTGGTCGTAGAGGCGACCTGACGAGAGGGGGAGATCGCGCATCCGGGTGCCGGTCACGGAGTGCCCGTCGCCGCCGAGGGCGTAGCGGATGCCGATGCCGCTCACCTTCTCGCCGATCGCGCGGCTCACGTCATCGAGGCCCATCAGCTCGGTCAGCAGCCGCCGCACCGCCTGCGGCCCGGGCTCGGGGGAGAGCAGCACGCTCTGTGCGCGGGTGAGCGTGAGCACCTCCTCGGCCACCGGATGCCGCTCGTGGAAGTAGCTGTCGAGCAGCCCGGCGGGCGCCCATCCTCGCACGTCGGCGGCCAGCTTCCAGCCGAGGTTGAAGGCATCCTGGATGCCGAGGTTCAGACCCTGCCCACCGAGCGGCGGATGCACGTGCGCCGCGTCTCCGGCGATCAGCACCCGTCCCACCCGGTAGCGCTCCGCGAGTCGTGTGGCATCCGTGAACCGCGTCAGCGAGCGCGGCGCATGCGCGCCGAAGTCGGTGCCCGCGAATGCCCTCAGCTGAGTTCGCAACTCCTCGAGCGCCGGAGCCACCGTGCGATCCGCGGCGACGGATGCGGCGGGCACCACGGCACGGAACAGTCCGTCGTCCGCGGGCCCGATCCCGAACCCCCGATGCACGGCCCGCACCCGGTCGGACACCGCGGCGATCTCCTCGGGGGTCGAGGTCACGGCGACCTCTCCGAGCAGCCACTCGGTGGTGGCGGCCTCGCCGGGGAAGGGGATGCCGAGCTGTTTCCGCACCAGACTGCGCCCGCCGTCGCATCCGACCAGCCAGCGTGAACGCAGGCGCGTACCGTCGGCCAGGTCGACGGTGACGCCGTGATCGTCGTGGTCGAAGCCGGTCAGGGCCGCTCCCCGGCGGAGCTGCGCGCCGAGCTCGATCGCTCGCTCGGTGAGGAGCCGATCGGTCACCGGCTGGGGGAGCCCGAGGATGTAGTCGTGCGCCGAGTCGAGTGGCACCCGGTGCGGCGGCACGATTCCGGCGAGGCTGCCGCCGGCGCCGGGATACCGCCGCCCCACCGCGAGAAAGCGGTCGAGCACACCACGCTGGTCGAGGATCTCGATGCTGCGCGGGTGAAGGCCCAGCGATCGCACGGCGCGGCTCGGCTCGATGTCGCGCTCGAGCACGAGCACCTCCACATCGTGCAGCCGCAGCTCGGCGGCGAGCATCATCCCCGTCGGTCCGCCCCCACTGATGATCACGTCGAACACCGGGATCCCCCTTCCCGCGGTGCCGACAATCGGCCCGCGACCAGCCATTCTGCCTCGTCGAGGGGTGCTTGCCGCAAGCCCCCGGCGACGCGATATCCTGGTAGTGGCACGGAGATGAGCCCGGCGTGACCGGGCCTGCCGATTGCCGTGCGGGTGTGGCCGCTTCATCTCATCGCTCTCCGCGGGCCGATGCCGCGCGTCGTACCGCGTACGCCGGGCATCTGCGATCGCGTCCGGGGTGCCGGTCGGCGGTCGCCAGCACCCGCCCGCGAGCGCTTCGCATATTGCCTCTTGCATCCGGCGACCATCGTTGCTAGTTTCGAACCGGTTCGAATCGAACCGGTTCGACAAGTCGATGGAGACGAAGATGGTAACGATCGGAGACGTGGCACGCGTCGCAGGTGTCTCACGCAGTACGGCATCGTACGCACTGTCGGGCAAACGCTCCATCTCCGCCGAAGTGCGCGACAAGGTCGAGCAGGCGGTTCGGGATCTGGGCTACACACCCAACGCCGGGGCCAAGGCGCTCGCGACCTCGCAGACGCAGGTGCTCGGCCTGCTGGCCCGCTTTCTCGAAGACGAGTTCGCCCCCGCGATGCTCCAGTACATCCTCGGCGTCACGAACGAGGCCCGAGCCCGCGGCTACGACACGCTGCTGATCACGGATGAAGACGGTGTGGCCGCTCTCCGGCGCATCTCGGAATCGCGAATGGTCGACGGGTTCATCCTGCTGAACGTGGCCGAGAGCGACGACCGGCTGGGCTTCCTCCGCGCTGCGAGCCAGCCCGGCACTCTCGTCGGTCTGCCGGGCGACCCGACGGGCCTCGACGTGTTCGACCTCGACTTCGTCGCGGCCGGGCGGCTCATGGTGGAGACCCTGCACGAGCTCGGTCACCGGAGCCTCATCCTGGTCTCCCAGCCGGAGCACGTGCTGGAGCGGGGCGGGGCGTACGTCTCGAGGCTCGCGAACGCGGCCCAGCAGCGGGCCGCCGAGCTCGGCGTCGAGCTCCACCACCACTTCGGAGCATCGAGCCAGCCGCAGATCGGTGTGGAGCTCGCGAATCTTCTCGATGCCCATCCGGAGGCCACCGGCCTCCTGCTGAACAACGAGGCAGCGGCCGCTGCGCTGCCGAACGTGCTGCAGTCGCGCGGACTCGCCTCACCGGCCGACATCTCCGTGATCGGTCGCTATTCGGACGACTTCGCCCGAACCTTCTCGCTTCCCTACTCCGCCATCGACAGTGCCGCCGACGAACTGGGTCGCCGCGCTGTCGAGCGTCTCGTCTCCCGCATCGAAGGCACCGTTGATGCGGAATCACCCGTTGTCGATCTGTTCGCGCCCAGGATCGACGACCGCGGCAGTACTTCTGTACCGCCGACCCGTCAGTAACACACCAAGGGGTCCGGTCTCCGGACTTGTTCAAGGAGGAACACGCATGATCACCAAGAAGCTCCGCGCGCCGATCGTCGTCGCCGTCGCAGCACTCGCAGTTGGCGCTCTCGCAGGCTGCACCGGTTCCGGCGGAGGTGATGCGGCAGCGACCGACTCCGCCGGCGGCACGTACACCTGGTGGGACCCGTACCCCCAGCACGAGGAGGGGTCGGACTGGGCCAATCGGGTCCAGGCCTGTGGAACCGAGGCCGGGGTCACCATCGAGCGAACCGCCTACGACACGACGTCGCTCACGAACCAGGCACTCCTCTCGGCCCAGGAGGGCACGTCGCCCGACGTGATCCTGCTGGACAACCCCGCCGTCTCGACCCTCGCCGACACCGGGATGCTCACCACCACCGATGAGCTCGGTCTCGACACCTCCGGGCTCGACGCCAACCTGCTCGCCGCGGGTGAGCTGGACGGCAGCGACTATGGTGTGCCGATCGGCGCCAACACGCTCGCGCTGTACTACAACGCCGACATCCTCACGGCAGCCGGTGTCGACCCGGCCTCGATCACGAGCTGGTCGGCGCTGAGCGACGCACTCGCCAAGGTCACCGCGGCGGGCCACAAGGGCATCACCTTCGCCGGGATCAACACCGAAGAGGGCTCGTTCCAGTTCCTGCCCTGGTTCTGGGGCTCCGGTGCCGACCTCACGCAGCTCGACTCGCCTGAGGCCGTCAAGGCGCTCACGCTGTGGACCGACTGGGTGAAGCAGGGCTACGCCCCGCAGTCGGTGATCGGCAACTCGCAGAACACCAGCTGGGAGGAGTTCATCACGGGTGACTTCGCCTTCGCGGAGAACGGCACCTGGCAGGTCGACAGCGCTGCCAAGCAGAGCTTCGCGACCGGCGTCATCGAGCTGCCGGCGATCGACTCCGGCGTCGCCCCTGCCCCGACCGGTGGCGAGTTCATCACCGCTCCCGTGCAGAAAGACACCTCCCGCTACGAGACCACCAAGAAGATCGTCGACTGCATGACGACTCCGGAGGGCTTCGTCGAGACCGCCAACACCTTCGCCTACTACATCCCGCCGACCAGCGACGGTCAGTCGAAGCTGCTGGAGGAGCACCCTGAGCTCACGACCTGGGTCTCGGCCGTCAAGGCCGCCAAGGGGCGCACCAGCGACAACCTCGGCACCGACTACCCGCTGATCTCCGAGCAGTTGTGGACGGCTGTGCAGAGTGCTCTCTCCGGGGCGTCGACGCCTCAGGATGCGCTCACCGCGGCCCAGCAGGCCGCATCCGCTGCGACGAACGGCAAGTAGCACCCGATTCCGGGGAGGGCGGGCGAACCGCCCGTCCTCCCCGGAACATCCGATGAAGGACTGGTCATGACCATCAAAACAGTGCCGGACACGCGACCGGAACGCGACGCCGCTCCGGTCGCGGAGCTCCCGCGCAAGCGCCGGCGGGCGGGGCTGAACGGCTCGCGCTGGGCCGCGGCAGGGTTCGCCGCACCACTCGTGGTGTACCTGCTCGCGTTCTACGCGTATCCGTTGATCCGCAGCATCGATCTCAGCGTGCACGACTACACCGTGCGGGCCTTCGTGCAGGGAAATGCGGAGTTCGTCGGACTGCAGAACTACATCGACGTCGTCACCTCACCGCTGTTCGGTCAGGCCCTCGGCAACACCGTGGTGTTCGTCGTGGGCTCTCTGATCTTCCAGTACGCGATCGGACTGGCGCTCGCGGTGTTCTTCCGCAACAGCTTCCGCCTCAGCGGCATCCTGCGGGCGCTGTTCCTCGTGCCGTGGCTGCTGCCCCTCATCGTCTCCGGATCGACCTGGGCCTGGATGCTGAACAGCGACAACGGCATCGTGAACTCGTTCCTGCAGGCCTTCGGCATCGGCCAGATCAACTGGCTCACCTCGCCCGACACCTCCATGATCGCGGTGATCATCGCCAACATCTGGCTGGGTATCCCGTTCAACCTGGTCATCCTCTACTCCGGCCTGCAGAGCATCCCCGAAGACGTCTACGAGGCAGCCTCACTCGACGGTGCGGGCGCCTGGCGGCAGTTCTGGAGCATCACGTTCCCGCTGCTGCGACCGGTGTCGGCCATCACGCTCCTGCTCGGGCTCGTCTACACCCTGAAGGTCGTGGACATCATCTGGGTGATGACGAGCGGTGGCCCGGCGAACTCCACGACGACCCTGGCCATCTGGTCGTACCGAGAGGCTTTCGGAACCGGCCAGCCCGACCTCTCGCCGGCCGCCGCGGTCGGCAACATCCTCATCATCATCGCCCTGATCTTCGGATTCATCTATCTGAAGATGCAGCGGCGTCAGGAGAACTCATGACCGCCCGGCGCCCGTGGTGGAAGACGATGCTCGGCATCGTGTTCACCGCTCTGATGCTCTTCCCCGTCTACTGGATGGTGAACGTGTCGTTCACCAAGACGCAGGACCTCCGACTCAGCCCTCCGCACATCTTCCCGACCGACCCGACCCTCGACGGCTACACCGAGGTGTTGCGTCAGCAGCTGCCGAACCTCGGCACGAGCCTCCTGATCGGGCTGGGCTGCGTCGCCCTCACGCTCGTCATCGCGGCGCCGGCGGGCTACGCCATCGCGCTGCTGAACATGCGCGGTGGCCGCACTCTGAACTTCGTGCTGCTGGTGGCCCAGATGATCCCCGGCGTCGTCATGGCGATGGGCTTCTACGCGATCTACGTGCGGCTCGGGTTGCTCAACAGCGTCGGGGGACTCATCCTCGCCGACTCCACCATCGCCGTGCCCTTCGGTGTGCTGCTGTTCACGGCCTTCATGAGCGGACTTCCCCGCGAACTGCTCCAAGCGGCGCGCATCGACGGAGCGGGTGCCTGGCGCACCTTCATCTCGGTGGTGATGCCGCTCAGCCGCAACTCGGCTCTGACCGTGGCGCTGTTCGCGTTCCTCTGGGCGTGGTCGGACTTCGTGTTCGCGTCGACCCTGGCGAGGAACTCCGTGCTGAAGCCCGTGACCCTCGGCATCTACTCGTACATCGGCAACAACACGACGCAGTGGAACGCCATCATGGCCACCGCCGTCGTGGCCTCCATCCCCGCGGCGATCCTGCTCATCGTCGCCCAGCGCTACGTCGCCGCCGGTGTCACCGCCGGCGCAGTGAAGGACTGAACCCGTGACTCTGTCCGTCTCCGCCGCCGAGGCGGCCCCCGATCTCGCCGCCTCGGCATCGGCGCCGGTCATCCCCTCGTCGGGACCTCGTCGAGGGATCGGCATCACCGACGCGACGCTGGATCCGATCGGCTTCTGGGGCCGTCGCCAGAACGTCAATGCCCGCGCCACCCTGCAGCACTGCCTGCAGTGGATGGAGCGGCTGGGCTGGCTGGAGAACTTCGACCGGGTGGCCCGCGGGGAGACGATCACCGACCGTCCCGGCTGGCAGTTCTCGGACTCGGAGGTCTACAAGCTCCTGGAGGCGATGGCCTGGGAACTCGCCCGCTCCGCCGATCCCGGTCTGCAGACGGCATTCGATGCGCTCGTGGAGCGCGTGGGCGACGCGCAGGATGCCGACGGGTACCTCAACACGGCGTTCGGGCATCCCGGGCTCCCGTCCCGGTACTCCGACCTGGCGATGGGGCACGAGCTCTACAACGTCGGTCACCTGCTGCAGGCGGCGGTGGCGCAGCAGCGCAGTGGTGGTGACGATCGGCTGGTGCAGATCGCGCGGCGCGCGGCAGATCAGCTGTACGAAGAATTCGGGCCGGCCGGCCGCATCGCGGTGTGCGGTCATCCCGAGATAGAGGTGGCGCTCGTCGAAGCGGGGCGCGCATTCGGCGAGCGTCGCTACCTCGAATTGGCAGGGCTGTTCGTGGAACGCCGAGGGCACGGCCTCCTGCCGGAGATCCCGTTGCTGTCGGCGGAGTACTTCCAGGACGACACGCCGGTCCGGGATGCGACCGTTCTGCGCGGCCATGCGGTCAGAGCCCTCTACCTCACGGCGGGAGCTCTGGACGTGGCCGTCGAGACCGATGACCGGGTGCTGTTCGACGCCGTGGTGCGTCAGTGGGAGAACACGGTGGCCCGCCGCACCTATGTCACCGGCGGAATGGGATCGCGGCACCAGGACGAGGGGTTCGGCGACGACTGGGAGCTCCCCGCCGACCGCGCCTACTGCGAGACCTGCGCGGGGGTGGGATCGATCATGCTCGCCTGGCGGCTCTACCTGGCGACGGGGGAGGTGCGGTACGCCGACCTCATCGAGCGCACGATGTTCAATGTGGTCGCCACCTCCCCGAGCGGCGACGGCCGGTCGTTCTTCTATGCGAATCCGCTCCATCAGCGTGAGCGGGGTGCGGAGGCGTTCGACGGAGTCAACAACCGCGCTGAAAGTGGTGTGCGAGCGCCCTGGTTCGACGTCTCGTGTTGTCCCACGAATGTGGCCCGCACTCTCGCGTCTTTGGGTGCCTACCTCGCGGCGGCCGACGAGGAGGGGATCGCGGTGCTGCAGTACGCGGCCGGCGAGCTGCGGCTGGGCGGGTTCTCGCTCCGCACCGAGACGGCGTACCCGGAGGAGGGGACGATCAGCATCCTCGTGCAGAGCGCTCCGGAGAGAGAGTCGCGGTTGCGTCTCCGGATCCCGGATTGGGCCGACGGCGCGACCGTGATGGTCGACGGGGCAGAGCCCCAGCCGGTCGAGCCGGGCTGGGCCGACATCCGCAGAACCTTCGCGGCGGGCGACCGGATCGTGATCGAGCTCCCGGTCGAGCCGCGATTCACCTGGCCCGACCTCCGGATCGATGCCGTGCGCGGCAGCGCGGCCATCGAGCGCGGTCCGCTGGTGCTCTGCCTCGAGTCGACCGATCTGCCGGCCGGGGTCGGGATCGATGCGGTGCGGCTCGACGTGCGCGCTCTCCCGGTGTCGGAGGCGGATGGCGCCCGCGTCACCGCGGAGATCGTTGCTCTGCCCGGGACGGAGAGTGACCTGCCCTATGCGTCGAGCGCGCCGGCATCCGTCGGCTCAGGGCCGATCGAGCTCTCGTTGGTTCCGTATCACCGATGGGCGGAGCGCGGCCCGTCCACGATGCGCGTCTTCCTGCCGCTCGAGGGAACAGCGTGACGGCACCGTCGGCGGCGGGATTCGACATCCGCGACATCCCGTTCAGCCGCCGGGGCGCGTGGTTCGACCTGTCGCCCGTGGTGGCCCTGCACGAGACCCGGGAGAACCTGCACCTCGTCTCCCACCAGACGGGCATGCACGCGGTTCTGGGGTTCGAGCCCTGTCGTGACGGTGTCCTCGTCTCCACGACCACGGAGGTCTGTGCCGCTGCGCTGACTTGGATCGCCGACGACGGCACGATCGAGGCGGTCTTCGACGACGAGAGCACTCTTCGGGTGCGAGGTCGTTCGCTCGACCTGCGGATCGGCGAGGCGGCGACCGAACTCACACCGTTCACCGGCACCTACCTCTTCCAGGATCCGGTCGACGGCGCGGCCGTGTTCACCTCCTACGAGACCGGCCGACGGTACCGGGTGACGGCGCTGTCGGGGGCACTGACCATCGTCGGCGCCGAGCTGCTGGGTGCAGCCGAGCGCGCGGTCACCGCGAGCGGCGACGAGTGGGAGATCGTGATCGAGGAGTACGAGGCGGCCCGGGCACCCTTCGTGCCGCACCGCTCGTTCGACTCCGCGCGCGACGCGGTGGCGGCGGAGTTCGACGACTACGTCGACCGCATCGCCCCCTGGCGGACCGAGAGCACTCCCGCCGCGATCGGCGCCTGCTACGTGCTCTGGTCGGCCACCGTCTCGCCGCGGGGGTTCCTCGAGCGCGAGTCGATCCTGATGTCGAAGCACTGGATGGACAAGGTCTGGAGCTGGGACCACTGCTTCAACGCCCTGGCGCTCTCACCCGGGCTGCCGGCGGAGGCCCTCGACCAGTTCCTCGTGGTCTTCGACCTCCAGGATGGCCGCGGGGCTCTCCCCGACTCCGTCACGCACTCCGAGGTGCTCTACAACTTCGTCAAGCCGCCGATCCACGGCTGGGCGCTGCGCCGGCTCCGGGCCTCGTTGCCGGCCCCACTCGATCTCGGGGTGCTCCGCACGATCTACGACGCACTGGCTCGCTGGACCGGGTTCTGGCTCGAGAACCGTCGCGTGCCGGGCCATCCGCTCGCCCACTACCAGCACGGCAACGACAGCGGGTGGGACAACGCGACCATGTTCGACCGCGATCGCGTGGTGGAGGCTCCCGACCTCGCGGCCTTCCTCACCGTGCAGCTCGACGTGCTGGCCGACCTCGCGACCGAGCTCGGGCTCGAGGACGACGCTGCGCGGTGGCAGGCGGAGTGCGCCGCCATGGGCCGTGCGCTGCTGCACCTCTGGGAAGGCGACGCGTTCGTCGCCCGGAGCGCTCTCAGCGGTCGGGCGAGCAAGACCACGTCGCTTCTCACGGCGCTGCCGATCGTCGCGGCGGACCACCTGCCGGATCAGGTCGTGCGGCGGGTGGCGGAGACGATCGCGGGGCATCTCACCGAGTTCGGGCCGGCCACCCAGCGGGTCGACACCGACGAGTACGAGGGTGACGGCTACTGGCGAGGGCCGATCTGGGCGCCGTCCACCGCCCTCGTCGAGCACGGGCTGCGGCACAGCGGCCACGCCGAGCTCGCGGATGTCGTGAGCCACCGCTTCCTGCGCCTCTGCGAGCGCTCGGGCTTCGCCGAGAACTTCGATGCGCTCACGGGAGAAGCCCTCCGCGACCGGGCCTACACCTGGACGGCGAGCTGCTATCTCGTGCTGGCGCGGGAGGCCGTGGAGCGCGCCCGGGTGCACGCGGAAGCCTGATCGTGTCCGTGCTCACAGCCTGACCGATGCTCGCCCGCAACCGAGGGGAGAACTTCTTGCGAATGCATGGAATGCGCGCCCGGCCCCGGGCGTTGCACACGGCGTGACCGCAACGAATCGCAAGAGCATCGGCTTCCTCTCCTTCGGGCACTGGACGCCGTCGCCGCAGTCCCAGACGCGCAGCGCATCCGACACCCTCCTCCAGTCGATCGATCTCGCGGTCGCCGCTGAGGAGCTGGGGGCGGATGGCGCGTACTTCCGGGTTCACCACTTCGCCCGGCAGCTCGGTTCCCCGTTCCCCCTCCTCGCCGCGGTCGGTGCCCGCACCTCGACCATCGAGATCGGTACCGGCGTGATCGACATGCGCTACGAGAACCCCCTCTACATGGCCGAGGATGCCGGCGCAGCCGACCTCATCTCGCGGGGCAGACTCCAGCTCGGAATCAGCCGGGGATCACCCGAGCAGGTCATCGAAGGATGGCGCTATTTCGGCTACCAGCCGGGGGAGGGCCAGGATGATGCCGACCTCGCCCGTGAGCACACCAAGGTGCTGCTCGAGGTGCTGAAGGGCGAGGGCTTCGCCGAGCCGAACCCGCGCCCGATGTTCCCCAATCCGCCCGGTCTGCTGCGCATCGAACCGCATTCCGAGGGCCTGCGCGAGCGCATCTGGTGGGGTGCCGCGTCGAACGCCACCGCGCGCTGGGCGGCCGAACTCGGCATGAACCTGCAGTCGTCGACGCTCAAGGTCGACGAGTCGGGCGAGCCGTTCCACGTGCAGCAGGCGAAGCAGATCCGCGAGTTCCGCGACGCCTGGAAGGAAGCCGGACACGGCTTCGAGCCGCGTGTCTCGGTGAGCCGCAGCATCTTCGCCATCACCAACGACCTCGACCGCGCGTACTTCGGCGGCACCGGGGAGGGCAAAGACCAGATCGGCAACATCGATGCGAGCATGCGGGCCATCTTCGGTCGCAGTTACGCGGCGGAGCCGGAGCGCCTGGTGCAGCAGCTGGCCGACGACGAGGCGATCGCCGAGGCCGACACCCTCCTCCTGACCGTGCCGAACCAGCTGGGCGTCGAGTACAACGCCCACGTGATCGAATCGATCCTCACGGAGGTGGCTCCGGCCCTCGGCTGGCGGTAAGGGCTCACTGCCGGTCGACCTCGCGGGTCCCTCTCGGGTGCAGCGCCTGCGTACCCGGTGAACCAGGGCACGCGGGCGCCGGCGGAGGAATGACCCGGATTCATCCGCCGCCGCCGTCAGGTGGCTACGGACCGCCGAGCCAGTGGTCGATGCGGTGGTGGTCGGGGGCGAACCCGTGCTCGATTCCCCAGATCACCGCCTGCGTGCGGCTGGTGACGTCGATCTTGCGATAGATGCTGCGGATGTAGGTCTTGACGGTGTTCGGGCTCAGGTACGTGAGGGTTGCGACATCCGCATTGCTCTTGCCCTGTGTGATGAGCGCGAGGATCTCGGACTCGCGGTCGGTGAGGCCCTCGTGCCGGCCCGGCCAGTCGAGACCGAGCGCGCTGCTCGCCCGTCGCGGCGGTGTGCTGACGACGGTGTCGCCGGCGTGCACGGCTTCGAGCGCGGCTACCAGGTCGCGGGCGGCGAGGGTCTTCGAGAGGTAGCCGTGCACGCCCTGCTGCCGGGCGCTCTGCACGAGCTCGGGGTGGAAGTTCCAGGTGTAGACCACGACGCGGCTCGCGCGGGGGTTGCGCACGAGGGCACCGAGCTCCTGCTGGTCGGACTCGGGCTGGGCGAACGAGTCGTACAAGACGATGTCCACCTGGTCGTCGAGGGTGGCGTTCGCGTCGATCTCGCACACGAGGATGCGGTCGCGATAGTGGTCGAACATGTGGGCGAGCCCCGCCAGCACCACGTCGTAGTCGTCGACGAGGGCCACCCGGATGGGTCGTCCTTCGCTGGTGACGGTGCTCATGCCTTGACGGTACACCTGCGAGGGGAGGGGAAGACCACCCCTAGGGGTGACCCGGCCACCCGCGCGCCGTGCTTCGCTGAGATGAGTCGGCCCAGGTCGGCGGCGAGATGCGCACTCCGTGCATCCTGAACTCCAGAAGGAATCCCACCATGATCGGTCTCATCATCAGCCTCATCGTCATCGGCATCATCGCCGGGGCGCTCGCCCGTCTCATCGTTCCCGGAAAGCAGGACCTGTCGATCCTGATGACCATCGTGCTCGGGATCGTCGGATCGTTCGTGGGCGGCTTCCTCGGCTTCCTGATCTTCCAGCACGACCCGATGGACGGCTTCTTCCAGCCCGCCGGCATCATCGGCTCCATCATCGGCGCGATCATCGTGCTGCTCATCTGGACCCGCTTCGCCGGCCGGCGCGCAGTGCGCCGCTGACCCCCTCCCTCCTCGCCATCCGTCACTTCCGGCCCTTCCCGCGTGGTTTTAGGGCCGAAAGTGACGGATCAGCGGGGTTGCGCGGGAGTGTCCGGTCGAGTGGTGAGCTGAGTGCGGAAGAAGCGGTCGGCCTCTCGTCGAACGTGAGCCGCATCGCGTTCCCGCGGCAGCTGGTCGAACTGCTCTCCGAGACGCAGTTCCTCCTCGATGAATCGCTCCAGCAGCGGGGGAGCGGATCCCGCGCCGAGCTCGCGCGTGATCGCCTTCGCCGCCACGAGGTCGGTGATGGCATCGCTCACCGAGCGCTCGACGTCGCTCTCGGCCAGCAGGGTCGGAAGATCCATGGGCGGGATGACCGCCGACGGGTGCACGCGCAGCCACCGCAGTGCCATCACGGGCCGGAGCACGTAGAACACGCGTTTGAGTGACGGGCTGCCGGTCTTCTGCTGCTGAGCGACGTGCAGGTAGTGACGACCGATGGATGCGCGCTCCACGACCGCCTCGGCGAACTCCAGCATGTCGTCGCGGAACGTCGGCGAGCCCTCGTAGATGATCGGTGACCGGAGCCACTCGATCGCCGTGGCATTTCCCTTCGCGACGAGCTTCACTGCCTTCGCGAGATCCCACCCGTTCACGTCGAAGATCTCGTCGAGCGGGGTCTCGATCACATCGCGATCCGGCCAGAGGGAGAGGTAGTGGTCGGCCGGCCGGGCGAAGAGGAACCTGCAGTCGTAGTCGCTGTCGGGCGACGGGAAGCCCCACGCACGGCTTCCGCTCTCGATGGCCCAGAGGATGGTCACGTCGTGGGCGGAGCCCACGGAGTGGAGACGCCGATCGATCTCCGCGACCACGCCGGAATCGAGCGACTCGGGAACAGCACGCACCGGCACACCCCCTCCTCGCTCGTGGTGGTGCTCTTCAGGTTAGGCGCGCCGGCCGACGCGGCTATCGGATGAGGCAGGCGTGTCTCGGGACGACCGGTTCCTGTTTTCGGATGCCGCGAACATGCCCACAGCGAGGAATGATCAGCTTCAATGACGCCAGCTCAGGCGGCCAGGTGGAAGGTGGTCGCGAAGCGGGTGAGGAGGTGTTCGTGGCCCCGGAGGACTTCGATCGTGCCCGAATCGAGGGCGTGCTGCGGGGTGAGTTCGCCCGAGATGAGGTGGCGGATACCGGCGTCGGAAGAGAAGGCGAGGTCGACCGGGCCGTCGCCCGGTCGCACGTCGAGACTCGAGCCATCGACGCGGATGAGCAGCTCCGTGGAGCCGAGCCGCGCCGCGTAGGCCGTGGCCGGCAGCTCGAGGGCGACATCCGGGCGGAAGGCGCTGCGGAGGTCCATCGTCATCGATTCCGGAGTGATGAGCTGCTCGGGTCGCGGATCGTCGAGGGCCTTGAAGCCCCAGGCGCCCAGTGCCAGCACCACCGGTTCGAGCTCGCGGCCGTACGGCGTCAGCTCGTACACGATCACGCGTGACCGCGGTGCCCGCCTGATCACGCCCGCCGCCTGCAGCTCCTTCAGGCGCGCCGCGAGGATGTTGCTCGGGATGCGGTGCAGCCCCGCCGCGAGCTCTCCGTACCGGCGCGGTCCCACCAGCAGATCGCGCACGATCAGCAGCGCCCAGCGCTCACCCACGAGTTCCATGGCGCGGGTGATGCCGGAGTACTGCCCGTAATCGCGTGCGGCCATCGGCGTCCCGCCGTCCTCAGCCCTGCTGCTGCTCGGCGAAGGCCTCGGGGCCCTGCTCGGCGGCGACCGGGTCCATCCAGCCGAACTCGATGATGTTGCCGTCGGGGTCGGTGAGCTGCCGCTGGTACATGAATCCGTAGTCGGATGCTTCCTGCGCCTCGGTGCCGCCGGCGGCGAGCCCTGCCGTGACGGCGCTGTCGACGTCGTCGCGCGTGTCGACGAAGATCGCGGTGGACACCGAGACCTCTTTCGAGGGGTCACCGATCGGCCGCGAGCTGAAGGTCTGGAAGTACTCGCGGGTCAGCAGCATGAAGGCGCTGTGGTCGGGCTCCACCACGACGCAGGAGGCGTTGTGGTCGGTGAACTTCGGGTTGACGGTGAATCCGATGGCCGTGTAGAACGTCTTCGCGCGCTCCAGGTCGGTCACCGGCAGGTTGACGAACATCATGGTGGTCATCGTGGTCTCCTCGACGTAGGGTCCGTATGTGGACGCTGTACACACTTGCAAAAAACAAGCACGCCGTCAAGGCCGATGACATGAACGATCGTCGTCCCGGGCCCGATGTGCGACGCTGGACCGGGATCGCCGCCATAGCGGTCGGCGTGCTGACGCTCGCCGAGTTCGTGCTGCAGCTCGTGCTGTTCTCGCCTGCTCCGCCGATCGACTCGGCCGACGCGCTCAGCGCATCCGTGTCGTCGGCGGCGAATCGTCTCCTGTTCACCGCGCTGTTCGACACGTTCCTCCTGTCGGCGATCATCGTGTTCATCTCTGGCTTCCGTCAGCTCATCACGAGGATCCGGCCCGACCTGCAGTGGGTGACGGGCATCATGTACGGTTCGGGGCTGCTCCTGGTAGGGGTCACCCTGGCGGGCGACGCCTTCGAGGGTGCCACCGCACTCGACACGATCGGACTCGCGCCCGATCCGTCGTCACTCCGCGCCCTGACCGTCGGCGACACACTGATGTTCGGGACGATCGGATGCACGCTGACAGCGCTTGTCACCGCATCGGCCGCCTATGTCATCATCGCCTCCGGAGCGCTGCCGCGCTGGACGGGCCATCTCGCCTACGGCGTCGCCGCCCTGAACCTGCTCTCGCTGCCCACGATGTTCGGGGGAACGAGTCCTGATTCGTTCTTCGCCGCGGGCGGGGGAGCGACGGTGCTGCTCGCGACGTTCCCCTGGCTGATCTGGGTCGTCTGCGTCGGTGCGGCAGCCCTTCGAGACACCCACGGCACGACCCTTGCGCAATCGGAGCACTCCTCGTAATTTTTTGGGGAAGGCGTGATTCGGAGAGATCCTGCCCCGGGGAGGAGGCGCAGGATGCACTGGATCCACGACACGCTCGTCGCCCGCCCGGAGATCGTGGTGTTCGCCACCCTCGGCTTCGGATTCCTCCTCGGCCGCGTCACCGTGCGCGGGATCGGTCTGGGCACGGTGACCTCGACGCTGCTGGTGGGGGTCGTCTTCGGGGTGCTCATCGGGGGCGATCTCCAGGTCGCGCCGGTGAGGAAGCAGACCTTCTTCCTCCTCTTCCTCTTCTCGCTCGGCTACAAACTCGGACCCCAGTTCTTCTCGGGCCTCAGACGCTCCGGTCTCCCGCAGGCCTTGTTCGCCGTACTGACGGCTGTCGTGGGTCTGGCAGTGACAATCGGCATCAGTCTTGCGCTGGGGTACAACCCGGGTGTCGCAGCGGGGCTCGCCAGCGGCGGCCTGACCCAGTCCGCCATCATCGGAGTGGCGCAAGACGCCATCGGCGGACTGCCGGTCGATGCCGGTGCGGCCGCGCAGTGGAGCGACCTCGTGCCCGTCGCCTACGCGGTCACCTATATCTTCGGCACCGTCGGCGCGGCGCTGTTCATCTCCCTCCTCGCACCCCGCCTTCTGGGCATCAGAGATCTTCCTCTCGCCGCGCGGGATCTCGAACAGAAGCTCGGGTTCCGCGAGGATGCGCCGGATGTCCGGAGCGCGTTCGAGCCTGTCGCGCGACGGTCGTACCGCCTGGCCCCGGAGTTCGTGCCACGAACGGTGCGCGAACTCGAGGACGCTGCCTATGAGGCCGCGGGTTCGCACATCTACGTCGCACGACTGCGGCGAGGGGCGTCCGTGGTCGAACCCGACCCCGCGGAGGTCCTCGTTCCGAATGACGTGATCGTCATCACCGGATCCACGCCCGCCGTGATCGCCCAGTACCGGGAGACCAGCGGGGTCGAGGTCGCCGACCAGGAGCTCCTCGATTTCCCTGTGGAGGAGCTCGACATCGTCGTGACCAGCGAGGACGCGATCGGCCGTACGGTCGCCGACCTCCGCGGCGACTCGCGCTCACGCCGCATCTTCGCCACCCGGATCACCCGGGCCGGCCAGGTCATTCCGGTCACGTCGACGACGGTGCTCCGGGCAGGCGACGAACTGCGCGTCCAAGGTCCCGTGGAGCTGCTCGAGAGCGGCATCGCGGCCGTCGGCCGGCCCGAGCGCACAGATCCCAAGACCGACATCGTCACCATCGGATTCGGTATCGCTCTCGGTGCGCTCATCGGCGTGCCGAGCCTCCTGGTGGGAGACGTACCGCTCTCGCTCACCTCGAGCGTCGGAGTGCTGCTCGTCGGGCTCGTGCTCGGATGGCGGCGCTCGAAGCGTCCGACCTTCGGAAACATCCCTCCGGGGGCGCAGTGGTTCTTCGAGACCGTGGGCCTTGCGATGTTCGTCGCCATCGTCGGCATCGATGCCGGGCCGGGTTTCATCGAAGGGCTGAGCCAGTACGGCGTGGGCCTGCTCATCGCGGGAGCCGCCGTCACGCTGGTACCGCTGTTCGTCATGACCGTCGCCGGCCGATTCCTCTTCCGCAGGACGGAGCCGGTGCTGATTCTCGGCATGCTGGCTGGTGCGCTCACCACCACGGCCGCCGTGGGCGCCGTGCGAGAACGCGCTCGAAGCAGCATTCCACTTCTCGGCTTCACGATCCCCTACGCGGTGGGCAACATCGTCCTGACCATCGGTGGCGTCGTCGTCGTCGCTGCGACCGCAGGCTGACCGGAGGAGTTCACGTGCCGATTTCCCGTCTCTCGCGCGACGAGATCGTGAGGTTGCAGACCCTTTCCCCGTTCGAGCTCAAGGCGGAGCTGAAGCGCATCGCCGGCGAACACGAGTCGCGCACGGCGTTCCAGATGCTCAACGCCGGGCGCGGCAATCCGAACTTCATCGCATCCGCACCGCGTGAGGCGTTCTTCGCCCTCGGCCGATTCGCGCTCACGGTCAGTCGTGAGAACCGGGAGTGGCATCCGGATCTCATCGGGGTGCCGGAGAAGGACGGCATCGCCGAGCGTTTCGCCGAGTGGCTCGAACACAATGACGACGTGCCGGGGTCGGCGCTGCTGCGCCGCGTGCTCGACTACGGCATCGATCAGCTCGGGTTCGAACCCGACTCGTTCGTGTGGGAGCTCGCCGACTCGGTCATCGGAGACCACTACCCGGATCCCGACCGGATGCTCGCTCACGCCGAGGCGATCACGCACCGCTATCTCGTGCAGGAGCTGTGTGCCGGAGTCGAGCCGTCGACACCGTTCGATCTGTTCGCCGTCGAAGGCGGCACCGCCGCCATCTGCTACATCTTCGACTCGCTGATCACGAACAAGGTGCTCCGCAGGGGCGATCGCATCGCGATCATGACGCCGATCTTCACGCCCTACCTCGAGATACCGCGCCTCTCCGACTACGACTTCGACGTCGTCCACCTCGCCGCCAGCGAGGTGGACGAGCGGGGGGTGAACCTCTGGCAGTACCCCACCAGCGAGATCGACCGGCTCCGCGATCCCTCCGTCAGAGCCGTCTTCGTGGTCAATCCGTCGAACCCCCCGTCGGTGCGCATCGCCGATTCCACGATCCAGCAGATCTCCGACGTCGTGCGTCACCACAATCCGGGCCTGACGATCATCACGGATGACGTGTACTGCACGTTCATCGACGGTTTCCGTTCACTCCTCGCGGAACTGCCGCGCAACACCATCGGGGTGTACTCCTATTCCAAGTACTTCGGCGCAACCGGATGGCGGCTCGGTGCCATCGCGCTCAGCTCGGACAACATCATCGACGACGCGATCGCCGCCCTGCCCGAGCACGACAAGGCCGAGCTCGATGAGCGTTACGGCACACTCTCCCTCGCGCCTCGACACATCCGCTTCATCGACCGTCTCGTCGCCGATAGCCGCTCCGTGGCCCTCAACCACACCGCGGGTCTCTCCCTGCCGCAGCAGTGCATGATGCTCCTCTTCTCCGCCTATTGCGTGCTCGATACCGAGTCGGACTACCGGCGCGCCGTGCAAGCACTCATCCGCCGGCGGCTCGCCATGTTGACGGCGGGCATGGGAGTCGAGTTCCCCGAGGACCCGAACCGGGTGGGCTACTACGTCGAGCTCGATCTGCTGGGCTACGCCCGCCGCCACTGGGAGCCGGAATTCGCGCAATTCCTCGAGGCGAACTACGAGCCGACCGACATCCTGTTCCGGCTCGCCGAACAGACAGGGATCATCCTCCTGAACGGCGGTGGCTTCGAAGGCCCGCAATGGTCGATCCGCATCTCGCTGGCGAACCTCCGCGACGTTGATTACGCTCACATCGGCAGAAGCCTGCGCGCTGTCGCCCTGCAGTACGTCGAAGAATGGGAGACGACCAGAGGATGAAGCGCATCGTCGGCCGCGCGGTCTCACGCCTCCCCGCCACTCTCACCGTCGTGGCGGTGGTGCTCGTCGTAGGCCTCGTCGGTCAGGGGCTCTGGTCGGCGACGATCGATCAGCCCTGGTGGGAGCAGGTGGCCTTCGGTCTGCCGGCGTTCCAGGACGGTCGGTGGTGGACTCCCCTCACCGGCACCTTCTTCGTGGCGCATCCGGTGGGCTATGTCTTCGCCATCGTCGGCTTCTTCTGGATGGGCCTGCTCGAGTGGCGACGTGGATCGCGAGTCGCCCTGGCCTACTTCGGCGCCGGCCAGCTCGTCGCGGTGCTCGCGACGGCCGCGTTCCTCTGGGCTGCCGGCCAGCTGCCGTGGCCGTGGGCGGTGAACCTCGCCGGCCAGCTCGACGTCGGAGCATCCGGGGGCACGATGGCATGCTTCGCGGCGTGTGTCTCCCTCTTCGCCTCACCCTGGAGACAGCGGGGCTGGATCATTGTGGTCGGCTACGCCGCGATCGGCCTGCTCTTCCTCGGCACCCTGGCCGACCTCGAGCACGCGTTCGCGGTGGTCGCGGTCCTGGCGGTCGACCGCTCCTTCCGCGTGCAGCGCGCCAGCATCCGGGAGCGTCGGCTGCTCGCCTTCGCCGCCAGTCTCGCGCTCGGCGTCATCCAGATCGTCACACTCCTCGTTCCCACGGACGGGCCGTTCGGGCCCACCGCCGCGGCCGACGGCCCGTGGATCGAGGTGCTGATCGACACCGTGGTGATCCTGTCGGTGACGAACGGGCTCCGCCTCGGGCAGCGCTGGGCCTGGACCCTGAGCGTCATCTGGGCCGGGGTCAACGTGACAGTCGCCGTGCTCTACGTCGCACTTTCGCAGCTCGACCCCGTCGAGCTGCCCTTGACGTGGGGCGACGCCGACGTGACCGTGGCGACATCCGTTCTCTGGCTCGCATTCCTCGTGTATCTCGTCGCCACCCGGCACGCCTTCCGCGCGCATCGCCGGCGGCCGCTCGGAGTCGTGGGGTCGGGCCGCAGCGAGGACTCTGCAGCGGGTGCCCTGCCGACGGCGGACGACGCGCGCGCGATCATCAAAGCGGAAGGCGGCGGCACCCTGTCGTGGATGGCGACCTGGGAGGGCATGGAGTACTACCGCACCTCGAGAGGGTTGGTGCCGTACCAGAAGCACGCGGGAGTCGCCATCGTGCTGGCTGATCCGCTCGGACCACCGGAGGCGACGCACGTCAGTGTCGCGGAGTTCGTGCAGGCGGCTGAGCGCGATTCGCTGGTTCCCTGCTTCTTCAGCTCGAGCGCCCGCACGAGGGACGCCCTGCCGGACGGCTGGCGCGAGCTCATCATCGCCGACGACACCATCGTCGACCTTCCCGGGTTGGCCTTCACGGGAAAGGCGTGGGCGAGTATCCGCACGGCGCTCAACAAGGCCGAGCGCGAGGGCATGACGTTCCGGCTCACCACCTTCGCGAGCGAGAGCTGGGGTGTGCGCCAGCAGCTCCGAGCCATCTCGGAGGGCTGGGTGGGGGAGAAAGACCTTCCCGAGATGCGCTTCACGCTCGGTACGTTGCAGGAAGCCGACGACCCCGAGGTGCGGTTGGCACTCGCTGTGTCGCCGGCGGGCGACGTCGATGGCTTTCTCAGCTGGCTGCCGATGTTCGGCCCGCAGGGCGAGCACCACGGCTGGACACTCGATCTCATGCGGCGCCGCGACGGCGGGTTCGGGTCGGTCATGGAATTCCTGATCGGCTCGTCCGCGCGCGTGTTCGCCGACGAGGGTGCCGCGATCCTCTCGCTGTCGGGCGCTCCGCTCGCGCACGTGGCTGCCGACGACGAGGGGCGCATCGCGCATCTCCTCGGCCAGCTCAGCGGCATCCTCGAACCGGTCTACGGGTTCTCATCACTCCACACGTTCAAGCAGAAATTCAATCCGCGATCCGAGCCGATCTACCTGCTCTATCGTGACGAAGGCGACCTCACACGCATCGGCGCGGCGATCACCCGTGCCTTCCTGCCGGATGCGACGCTCCGGCAGTTCGCGGGCGCGGGCATCGACATGCTCCGGCGAGACTGAGCCGTGATGCTGACGGATGTCGCGACCGTGCTGCTCGCCGTGATCTCGGCGGCGCTCGTGGGATTCGTCGCGCGGCGCATCCTCGACACACCCGTCGGCTGGCCCCGAAGCATCGTCGTGGGGTTGCTCGTCTTCGTGTCGGGGTTGCCCTTCGCCTCCTGGGTCGTCGATCAGACCGGACTCCTCGACGACGGCACCGTCTCCGGCACCCGGCACGCGCTGATCGTGCTCGCGGTCCTGGTGCTTTCGGTGGCCTGGGTGTTCGCGCTCGGGCTTGCCGTGCTGGTCGCCCTCGAGGCGCTCTTCCCCACCCGGCCGCTGAGGAGTCCCGTCGCCGTGGTGCGAGCCGCGGTGCGGCAGCGTCGGCGCACCCGGCGTTACTTCCAGATCCTCTCCATCGCGTCGAGGCACGGCGCCGGCTGGCTGTTCCACGGCCGGTCGGGAGACGCCGGCGACCTCAGCACGAGCGCGCAGCGGGCGCAGGCCATCGTCTCGACCATCAACGAGTCCGGTGTCAGCTTCGTCAAGCTCGGCCAAGTGCTCTCGACGCGGCGAGATCTGATTCCGGAGCCGTATCTCGGGGCCTTGGCCCCCTTGCAGTCGGGCGCGAGCACCCTGCCGTGGGAGACGGTGCGGCCACTCATCGAGGAGAGCATCGGGGCTCCACTCGAGACCGTCTTCAGGTCGATCGACCCGGAGCCGCTGGCCGCCGCATCCGTGGCCCAGGTTCACGCGGGCGTGCTGAACGACGGCACTGCGGTGGTCGTGAAGATCCAGCGGCCCGCCGCGCGGGCGCAGGTCGAAGCCGATGTCGACATCATCCTGCGTCTGGCGCACCGCGCGGAATCGCGCACGCGGGCCGGTCACGATCTGAGGCTCGAGAACATGGCCAAGGGATTCACGACCACGCTCCTCGACGAGCTCGACTACGGGATCGAGGCATCGAACACGGAGATGATCCGAAGCGTGCTCGCTCTCATCGCGGAGGACGACCACGGGCGGAGCATCCCGATCGCGGTTCCGCAGATCCATCGCGAGGCGTCCGGGCCACGGATGCTGACGATGGACCTCATCGACGGAGTTCCACTGAGCCGCGCCGCGTCGCGACTGAGCGATCTGACGGCCGGGGCGCGCGAGCACCTGGCCGTCTCGCTCATGACGACCGTGATCGAGCAGATCCTCGTGCACGGCGTGTTCCACGCGGACCTCCACCCGGGCAACGTCATCCTGCGCGAGGACGGTTCGCTCGGTCTGATCGACTTCGGCGCCGTCGGCGTCATCGAGCGCAGCCAGCGCCAGCACCTGGCCGCAGTGATGCTGGCCGCGACGAGCGAAGACGATGTCGCGGCGACCGACGCCCTGCTGCTCATCGTCGACGTTCCGGACGATGTCGACCTCGACGCCTTCCGCCACGACATCGGGGTCGTCCTGACCTCGCAGCGGCACCTCCCGTCGGGTGACGGTTCGATCTTCACCCGTGTGGTCGACGTCATCCGTCACCATCGCATCGCCCTCCCGGCGGATCTCGCGTCGGCCTTTCGCAGTTTCGCCACTCTGGAGGGGTGTCTCACGGTGATCGTGCCCGACTTCGATCTGGTCGAGCGGGCGATTCCGGTGGTTCCCCGGGTGCTGCGGCACATGGTCTCGGCCAAGCAGGTGGCCACGAGCGCCCAGGCGCAGGCGGCCGTGACCGCCTCCCTGGTGCGCGGTCTGCCCCGACGACTGGACACGCTGCTGTCGGGCCTCGAAAAGGGATCTGTGGGAATCACGCTGCGGGCGTTCCGCGACGAGTCCGGTCAACGGTTCCTTCGGGAGATCACATCGGAGATCGTGGGAACGCTGATCTCCATCGCCGCCGTGGTGGTGGCCGTCGTGCTCCTCGTCACCGACACGAGTCCGGAACTGGCGACCGGCCTGCGGCTCTTCGACCTTCTGGGAGCTCTGATCGGCTTCTTCGGGTTCCTCGGTCTGCTCCGCGTGGTGCGGCAGATCTTCGTGCGCCGTTCCCGCCGGTAGGTGTTCGAGCGAACGGGCACGATGGCCGCGATCGGGCGCGGCGCTCGCGAAAGCGGGGCAGGATGAGACGGTGACCTCCTCGCCCGATCGCGCGTCCTCTCCCCGGAAGTCGGTGCTCGTCGTGGGCGCGGGGATCTCCGGACTCGCCTGTGCGAGAGCGCTCCTCGCCACCGGCGTGAGCGTGCGGGTCGTCGATCGCGGGCGCAGACCCGGGGGCCGGATGTCGGGACGCACCCTGCACGGGCGCATCGTCGATCTGGGGGCCTCGTATTTCACTGTTCCCGAGGGCTCCGGGTTCGCGGCGGTGGTGACCGGCTGGGAGAAGAAGGGCCTGGCCCGACCCTGGACCGAGTCGTTCGCGGTACTCGGGCGCGATCCGATCGAGGATCCTGAGGCCCGCCGCGCCGACCGGACCGCCGGAACCCTGCGCTATGCCGCCCCTCACGGTCTGCGCTCCCTCGTGATCGACCTCGCCGAGGGTGTCGAGGTCGAGACTGGGCGCACCGTCGAGCACGTCGACGACGACGGATCCGTCGACGGCGAGTTCTACGACGCCGTGGTGCTCGCGATGCCGGAACCCCAGGCCGCCCGGCTTCTGGGTGCGTCTTCACCGTCGCGCGCGCAGCTACGCCCGGATGCCTGGGATCCCGTGGTGGCCGTGGCGCTCGGCTACCCGCGCGTGCTCTGGCCGGCCGATCTCCACGGTGCGTTCGTGCACGGCTCCTCCGTGCTCACCTTCCTGGCCGACGACGGAGACCGCCGAGGAGACGGCGCAGCGGTGATCGTCGCGCACACCTCGGCCGGCTTCGCGCGCGACCATCTCGAGCGCCCGGAGAGCGCGGTCGATCCGGTGACCGCCGAAGTCGGAGCGGTGCTCGGTCTCGATCCGGGCATCCGGCCTGACTGGACCCACGCGCACCGCTGGACCTCCGCCCGCACCAGCGCGCCGCATCCGCAACCCTTCGCCCTGTCCGGCACGGTCGGCGTGTGCGGGGATGCTTGGGGAGGACGGTCGTCGGTCGCCACCGCGTGGCAGTCGGGCGATGCGCTCGGACAGGCTCTCGCACTCCGGCGATGATTCCGATCGCAGGAATCGCGCGAGTCAGCTCTCGTCGAGCTGACGGACTCTCCGCAGGATCAGCTGGTCGAGCAGTCCGTCGGGGAGGTGCTGACCCGATCCGAGGTGGATGGAGCCCTTCGTGGTTCCGAGTCCCGCGCCCTCGGCCACCGCGGTGTACTCGCCGAGTGCTCCGAACGGGTAGATGCCGATGTGCTTCTTGGTGCTCATGACCGAGATCAGCCCCTTGCCCTTGTAGAGCAGCGAGGGCATTCCGTATGAGAGCCCCTCGACGGCATCGGGAACCAGCTCCGACGCGCGCGCATAGATCTCGGCGATCACCGACCGCTCGGGCTCGCCGAGCCCCGTGATGTAGTCCTGCACTTCGCCGGCCATGGCTCAGCCGCCCACGCGTCGTTCTCTGGTGCGCAGGATGCGCGCGCGGAGGGCGCACAGGCCGCCCAGGGCGAAACAGCCGAGAGCGATCGCGATGGCCGTCTCCCACCAGGAGTTGCCGCTCAGGAGGTTGGCGAACAGCACCACCAGCCCGAGCCCGTTGAGGGCGAGCGCGGCGTAGGAGAAGTGCATCGAGGTCCAGGTGCGTCGACCTTCGCCGGACGGACGGGGAGTGGTCGGCATCGTTTCCAATCGGGGGCGGGTGGCTTGCCTCGAATCTACCGTCTGTTGGCCGGCACTCATCAGGCGCTCTGCGCGATGTGGGCGCGTGTCACGCGCTTGCGGAAGACCCAGTAGGTCCAGCCTTGGTAGGCGAGGATGAGGGGCAGGGCGATCAACGCGACCCAGCTCATGATCGAGAGAGTGTAGGGCGAGGAGGACGCGTTCTGGATGGTGAGGCTGTTCGCGGGGTCGTTGGAGGCGGGCATCACGTCGGGGAACAGCGCGAAGAACAAACTCAGCACCGCCACCCCGATGGTGAGGGCCATGAGGCCGAACGCGAGTCCTTCGCGGCCGCGGAGGTTCGCGACGAACGACGCGATCAACGCGACCGCGGCGCCGGCGGAGAGCAGCA
This sequence comes from Herbiconiux sp., assembly GCF_004297105.1. Taxonomy (GTDB): domain Bacteria; phylum Actinomycetota; class Actinomycetes; order Actinomycetales; family Microbacteriaceae; genus Herbiconiux. The sequence goes on along the minus strand of NZ_SCVE01000018.1, from coordinate 41,062 downwards.
TCGATGCGAGAGTTCCGTAGGCCAGGGAGGTCCAGAGCAGGAACGAGGCCGCGACCACGATCGTGACCGCCCCCGACCGCACGGCCAGGGTGCGGGCCCGGGTGCGGATGTCGCCGTCGGTCTTGAGGGACACGAACACGACCCCGTGGGTGAAGAACAGCAGCAGTGTCGTGAGGCCGCCGAGGAGGGCGTAGGGGTTCAGCAGGTCGAACAGGGTGCCGGTGTAGTTGTGGCCGGCATCCAGCGGGACACCGCGCACGATGTTCGCGAACGCGACTCCCCAGAGGAACGCGGGTACGGCCGAGCCGATCACGATCATCCGGTCGAAGCGTTTCTTCCACGCCGCTTCGGGGCGTTGGTGGCGGTACTCGAACGAGACGCCGCGGAGGATGAGGGCGGCGAGGATCAGCAGCAGTGGGAGGTAGAAGCCGCTGAACAAGGTCGCGTACCACTCGGGGAATGCTGCGAACAATGCCGCGCCGGCCACGATCACCCAGGTCTCGTTCAGATCCCACACCGGCCCGATCGTGTTGATCAGCACCCGCCGGTCGGTGTCGTCTTTGCCGAGGAACGGCAACGACATCCCCACGCCGAAATCGAACCCATCGAGCACGAAGTACCCCACGAACAAGAAGCCGACGATACAGAACCACAGAATTGTCAGATCCATCGGAATCTCCTAGTAGACCGTCGAGGGCAGGGGCGGGCGGTCGCCGGAGGCAGAGGCGTCGTCGTGATCCGGGTCGTCCACGGCGGCGGGCTCGGGACCTTTCTGGGCCGCACGCTTGATCAACCCGAACTCGACGACCGCGAGAGCCCCATACAGAAGGGTGAACACGATGAGGGAGATCAGCACGTCGACGCCGGTGATGTTCGGCGACACGGCATCCGAGGTCTTCAGCAGGCTGAACACGATCCACGGCTGCCTCCCCATCTCGGTGAAGATCCACCCCATGATCATGGCCGCGAGCGGCAGCGGGAAGGCCCAGATGCCCACCCGCCACATCCAGCGGTGCTTCGGGCTGCGGCCCTTGCGGGTGAGGAACAGTCCCGTGATCGCGGTCACCACCGACACGAGTCCCAGGCCGATCATCCACCGGAAGGCCCAGTAGGTGACCCAGATCGTCGGCGAGTAGTCACCCGGCCCGTAGAGCTGCGTGTACTGCGCCTGGAGGTCGTTGATGCCCTCCACCGTGCCGTCGAGCGTGTGCGTCGAGAGGAACGAGAGCAGGTAGGGGATGCGGATCGAGAACAGTTCGCTCGTGCCATCCGGAGTGCCGAGCGTGAAGATCGAGAAGGATGCATCCGCCCCCGTCGAGGTGGTGTAGAGCGCCTCAGCCGCCGCCATCTTCATCGGCTGCGTCTGCACCATCGCGAGCCCGAGCTGATCGCCGGTCAGCACGGTGAGGATGCCGGCGCCCACCATCGTCCAGAGGCTGAACTTCAGCAGCGGCCGCATGACGTCGAGGTGCTGGTTGCGGTAGAGGTGATAGCAGGCCACCGCGATCAGCAGAGCGGCGCTCACCATGAAGCACGCCACGATCGTGTGCGGGAAGGCGGCGAGCGCCACCTTGTTGGTGACGACCGCCCAGATGTCGGTGAGCTCGGCCCTTCCCCGGCCCTCGTTGATCTGATAGCCCACCGGATTCTGCATGAACGCGTTGGCCGCGATGATGAAGTACGCCGACAGGATCGATGCGACGGCGGTGAGCCAGATCGTGGCCAGGTGCACGCGCCTCGGCAATCGGTTCCAGCCGAAGATCCAGAGCCCGATGAAGGTGGCCTCGAGGAAGAATGCGAGCAAGCCCTCCATCGCGAGCGGGGCACCGAAGACATCGCCCACGAAACGCGAGTAGTCGCTCCAGTTCATGCCGAACTGGAACTCCTGCACGATGCCGGTCACGACGCCCATGGCGAAGTTGATCAGGAAGATCTTGCCGATGAAGCGGGTGAGTCTGAGGTACTTCTCCTTGTTCGTACGAACCCACACGGTCTGGAAGACGGCCGTGGTGGTGGCCAGACCGATGGTGAGCGGCACGAACAAGAAGTGATAGATCGTGGTGAGGCCGAACTGCCAACGAGACAGGATGAGGGGGTCCAGGAGATCTTGCACGGAGCCAGACTCTCGGCTCGCTGTCAGGTTCGATGGGACTTTGGGCCCACGAGGTCCGAGGTACTACTCCGACCGCATCAGCATCCCGAGGTCGCGCAGGCTCTCGGCCGTCTCCACGATCGTGTCCTCGGCCGGACGGGGGCGGAAACCCAGCTCGCGCTTGGCGCGCTCGTTGCGGATGACGAGGGGCGCCGGTTCGTCGCCCGGCAGCTCCGTCGTCGGCACACGCTGCGCGAGGGGTCCGAGCCGGTCGCGCAGCACGGTGGCCACGTCGAGGAACGACATCGTGGGCCCGTCGGCGAGGGCGAGATAGCGCTTGCCGGCCGCATCCGGGGTCGCCATCCCAGCGATGTGCAGGGCGGCGACATCGCGCACATCGGCGATCCCGAAGAGCTGGCGGGGAACGGCCTGCATCGTCCCATCGAGCATCGCCGTGAACATCTGCAGTGACGACCTCGCGGTGGCCGTGAGGGTGGGGCCGGCGATCCAGGTGGGGTTCACGACGACGAGCTCCATGCCGTCGCCCTCCTCGTCGATGAAGGTCCACGCGGCGCGCTCCGCGAGCGTCTTCGAGAGTGGATAGGGCGCCAGGCCCGGGGTCTCAGGATCGGTCCAGTCGCTCTCGTCGTAGTCGCGCACGGGCTTCGGTGAGTAGCCCACCGCCGCGAACGACGAGGTCAGCACCACCCGGCGAACGGATGCCGCGCGTGCCGCGCGGAGCACCCGCAGCGCGCCGTCCCGGGCCGGGCGCACGACCTCATCGAGGCCGGTGGTCAGAACCATGGGGGAGGCGAGGTGGTAGACCTCCTCGATGCCGGCGACGGCCTCGGACCAGCCGTCGTCGGAGAGCAGACCCGCCTCGACGAACTGCAGGCCGCTGTCGTCGGCTCCACTTCGGCGCACGGCCATCCGGATCTCGGCCTCGCTGTCGCGGGACCTCACGGTGCCGCGCACCTCGGTGCCGCTGAGGAGCAGATCGGCGATGAGGCGGGTGCCGAGGTAGCCGGACGCGCCGGTGACGAGAACGCGGGTCATCGCAGCGCCGCCTGCAGGTCGGGGAGGATCGCCTCGACGCGCAGGTGCGCCTCGGCTTCGGCGGCGGCATCCGCGCGATCCCGGGCATCCCACAGGTCGGCCTTCGAGCGGAGGTAGTCGAGATGGACTCTCAAGGTCTCGAGCTCCTGCTCGACACGCGCCGCGTGGCGGAGCAGGAGATCGCGCTGCTCGCCGGCCCTGGCCTGGCCGAGGGCGCGGTTCGCCTGATAGGTGCGCATGTCGTCGATGCCGACGCCCATGGCGCGGAGGCACGCGAGCGCCTGAATCGTGTCGAGGTCGTGGTCGCTGTAGCGGCGGTGACCGCTCGACTCGTCCCGGGCGATCGGGCCGACGAGGCCCACTTCTTCGTAGTACCGCAGTGTGGGCTCGGGGAGCCCGCTCTGCCGGGACGCCTCCTGAATGGTCATTCGTGTCATGGAGAGAGTCGACCATACTTCAAGCGCTTGAAGTCAAGGCGGCTGCTGTGGAGGAGGTCAGGCGAACGGGTGGGCGCCGATCACGGAGAGGAGTCGCAGCTTCTCATCGGATTCCGAGCCGGGAACGGCCGTGTAGACGAGCAGCGCGTGCGACTGCACGGGATCGATCAGGGTCTGGCAGCTGAGTTCGAGCGCTCCGAGTTCGGGGTGCACGAAGTTCTTGCCCACCTGCGGGCGGATGCCCACCTCGTGGCGCTCCCAGAGCGCGCGGAACTCCTCGCTGAGGGGGAGCAACTGCTCGACGTACCTCGCGGCGCGCGATCCGGGCCCGCGACGGGTCATCACCTCGCGGAGACCCGACACCCACAGTCGCGACAGGAACTCGTGATCGCTCTCGGCATACAACCGCCGGCTCGCCGGGTCGGCGAACCAGCGGAAGCCGATGCTGCGGAAAGGCCCGCTGAAACGGGTGGTCTCCCCGGTGAGCGCGACGCCCAGAGGGGTCTGGCGCAGCGTCTCACCGAGCTCGGTCACGATCTCGGCCGGGGTGTCCTGCAAGCGATCCAGGATGCGGAGCAGTCCGGGGCTGATGTGATCGCTCGACGCGCCCCGCGCCGGCGGCCGGTGGCCGGCGAGCTGGAACAGGTGGTCGCGCTCGTCGACGGAGAGATGCAGACCCTGCGCGATCGAGGCGATCATCTGCTCCGAGGGATGCGGGCCTGTGCCGCGCTCGAGTCGGGCGTAGTAGTCCGTCGACATGTGCGCGAGCAGCGCCACCTCTTCACGGCGGAGGCCTTCGGTGCGGCGTCGCGGACCACGGTGCAGGCCGACATCCTCGGGCTGCAGCGCGCTGCGTCGGCGCACGAGGAACTCGGACAGGCCTGCTCTGTCGATCGGCACGGCTCCTCCTCGGGTTGTTCTTCCTTCATACAGCCGGGCGGCACCGCTGAACAGTGACTTGGCGAGTCCTGGATGAGTCGCACGAGGTCGGCGAGAGTCGATGCATCACCGACGACAGGAGCACTCATGGCCCGCATCCCGATCGACATCACCCTCCCCGACCTCGCCGGCACGCGTGCCGTGGTCACCGGCGGAAGCGACGGCATCGGCCTCCGCATCGCCGTCGCACTGGCTGCTGCCGGCGCGGAGGTGGTGCTGCCGGTGCGCAACCCTGCCAAGGGCGAGGCGGCGATCGGACGAATCCGGGAGCACGCCCCCGGTTCGGCGGTGTCGGTGCGCCGGCTCGACCTCTCGTCGCTCGAGTCCGTGGCCGCACTCGGGGAGACGCTCCGATCGGAGGGAGCGCCCATCCACCTGCTCGTCAACAACGCCGGCGTGATGACGCCGCCCGAACGCCAGACCACGGCCGACGGTTTCGAGCTCCAGTTCGGCACCAATCACCTGGGGCATGTCGCGCTCGTCGCCGAGCTGATGCCGCTGCTCCGTGCCGGCCGGGCACGCGTCACGTCGCAGCTCAGCGTGTCGGCGAACCAGGGGTCGATCAACTGGGATGACCTCGGCTGGGAACGCAGCTACAACGGAGGGCGCGCCTACAGCCAGTCGAAGATCGCGCTGGGCCTCTTCGGCCTCGAGCTCGACCGGCGCAGTGCGGCCGGCGGGTGGGGGATCAGCAGCAACCTCTCCCATCCGGGAGTCGCACCCACGAGCCTGCTGGCGGCGCGACCCGAGCTGGGGCGCGCGAACGACACGAGCGGTGTGCGGTTGATCCGCTGGCTGTCGGCGCGCGGCCTCCTCCTCGGCACCCCCGAGAGCGCAGCACTCCCGGCCCTGTACGCGGCGACGGCGCCGGAGGCCCGCTCGGGAGCGTTCTACGGACCGAAGGGCTTCGGCCACCTGGGCGGCGCCCCCGCAGAGCAGCCGCTCTACTCCCGGTTGCGCAGCGAGGACGAGGCTCGCCGGGTCTGGCAGGTCTCCCAGGAGCTCACGGGGAGCTCGTTCCCCGGCACCTCACCCGAGGCCTGAGTGGCCGGTGTGACGGATGTCGCGCTGCCCACCCGAATTGGTCGGCGACGTGATCGCGACACGCCGACGCAGGCCCTCCGGCGCCGTTTAGACTTGGTACCCACGCCGAGACTCCCGGAGAATCAGTGCCCTCGAACGACTCCTTCGTGCACCTGCACGTCCACAGCGAATACTCGATGCTGGATGGCGCCGCGAGAGTCAAACCGCTCATCGAGGCGGCCAAAGAGCAGGGCATGCCGGCCGTCGCCGTCACCGACCACGGCAACGTCTTCGGTGCGTTCGACTTCTGGCGCACCGCCACCGAGGCGGGCATCAAGCCCATCATCGGCACGGAGGCCTATCTCACCCCCGGCACCCACCGCAGCGACAAGACGCGCGTGCGCTGGGGCAACGGCGGGGGAGACGACGTGTCGGGCGCGGGTGCCTACACCCACATGACGCTGCTCTCCGAGACCACGGAGGGCATGCACAACCTCTTCCGCCTGAGCTCGAAGGCGTCGATCGAGGGCTACTACTTCAAGCCCCGAATGGATCGCGAGCTGCTCAGCCAGTACGGCAAGGGGCTCATCGCCACCACCGGATGCCCGTCGGGCGAGATCCAGACCCGGCTCCGGCTGGGGCAGTACGAGGCTGCGAAGCAGGCCGCATCCGACTTCCGCGACATCTTCGGCAAAGAGAACTTCTTCGCCGAGATCATGGACCACGGGCTCGAGATCGAGCGGCGCATCATGCCCGATCTGCTGCGGCTGGCCAAAGAGCTCGACCTCAAGCTCGTGGCCACCAACGACCTGCACTACACGCACGCGCACGACGCGACATCCCACGCCGCGCTGCTCTGCGTGCAGTCGGGTTCGACGCTGAGCGACCCCAACCGCTTCAAGTTCGACGCCGACGAGTTCTACCTCAAGAGCGCGCAGGAGATGCGGCAGCTGTTCCGCGACTATCCGGATGCCTGCGACAACACTCTGCTCATCGCCGAGCGCTGCGAGGTGGCCTTCGACACGAACGCCAACTACATGCCGCGCTATCCGGTGCCCGAGGGCGAGACCGAGGCCACCTGGTTCGAGAAGGAGGTGGAGGCGGGGCTCAAGGAGCGCTACCCGAACGGCGTCACGCAGGAGGTGCGCGAACGCGCCGACTACGAGGTGGGCGTCATCAAGAGCATGGGCTTCCCCGGTTACTTCCTCGTGGTGGCCGACTTCATCAACTGGTCGAAGCGCAATGGCATCCGGGTGGGGCCGGGCCGTGGCTCCGGTGCCGGATCGATGGCCGCCTACGCCATGAAGATCACCGACCTCGACCCGCTCGTGCACGGGCTGATCTTCGAGCGGTTCCTCAACCCCGACCGCGTCTCCATGCCCGACTTCGACGTCGACTTCGACGACCGTCGCCGCGGCGAGGTCATCAAGTACGTCACCGAGAAGTACGGCGACGAGCGCGTGGCCCAGATCGTGACCTACGGCACGATCAAGGCCAAGCAGGCGCTGAAGGACTCGGGGCGCGTGCTCGGCTTCCCGTTCAGCATGGGGGAGAAGCTCACGAAGGCGATGCCGCCGCCCATCATGGGCAAAGACATCCCGCTCTCCGGCATCTTCGACAAGAACCACCCGCGCTACAAAGAGGCCGTCGACATCCGCACGGTCATCGAGACCGACCCCGAGGCGCGCACCGTGTTCGACACGGCGCTCGGCATCGAGAACCTCAAGCGCCAGTGGGGGGTGCACGCGGCCGGCGTCATCATGTCGAGCGACCCGCTCATCGACATCATCCCCATCATGAAGCGCGAGCAGGACGGCCAGATCGTCACGCAGTTCGACTATCCCGCCGCGGAGTCGCTCGGCCTCATCAAGATGGACTTCCTGGGGCTTCGCAACCTCACGATCATCGACGACGCGCTCGACAACATCCGGGCCAACCGCGGTGAACACCTCGTTCTGGAAGACCTGGCGCTCGACGACAAGGCGTCGTACGACCTGCTCGCGCGCGGCGACACGCTCGGCGTCTTCCAGCTGGATGGCGGCCCCATGCGCGGGCTGCTGCGGCTGATGAAGCCCGACAACTTCGAAGACATCTCAGCCGTGCTCGCGCTCTACCGGCCGGGGCCGATGGGTGCGGACTCGCACACCAACTACGCGCTGCGCAAGAACGGGATCCAGGCGATCACGCCCATCCACCCCGAGCTCGCGGAGCCGCTGCTCGAGGTGCTGGGCGGTACGTACGGCCTCATCGTGTACCAGGAGCAGGTGATGTCGATCGCGCAGAAGCTCGCCGGCTTCACGCTCGCCCAAGCCGACCTGCTGCGCCGCGCGATGGGCAAGAAGAAGAAGTCGGAGCTCGACAAGCAGTACGAGGGCTTCAGCGCCGGCATGCACGCCAACGGGTACTCGGAGGCGGCGGTGAAGACGCTCTGGGACATCCTGCTGCCCTTCTCCGACTACGCCTTCAACAAGGCGCACTCGGCGGCCTACGGCGTCATCTCGTACTGGACCGCCTACCTCAAGGCCCACTACCCCGCCGAGTACATGGCGGCGCTGCTGACGAGCGTCGGCGACTCGAAAGACAAGATGGCGCTGTACCTCTCCGAGTGCCGCCGCATGGGCATCAAGGTGCTGCCGCCTGATGTGAACGAGTCGATCGGGTTCTTCACCGCCGTCGACACCGACATCCGTTTCGGTATGGGGGCGGTGCGCAACGTCGGCATGAACGTGGTGGAGCTCATCCGCACCGCGCGTGAGGAGAAGGGTGCCTTCACCTCGTTCGGCGACTTCCTCAAGAAGATCCCGCTCGCCGCCACGAACAAGCGCACCATCGAGTCGCTCATCAAGGCGGGTGCGTTCGACTCGCTCGGCTCGACCCGGCGCGCACTCATCGAGGTGCACGAGGCGATGATCGACAATGCCGTCTCCGAGAAGCGCAACGAGGCCAACGGCCAGGTGGGCTTCGACTTCGACTCGCTGTGGGACGCGCCCGAAGAGGTGCACGACATCCCCGTGCGGCCCGAGTGGGCGAAGCGCGACAAGCTGGCCTTCGAGCGCGACATGCTCGGCCTCTACGTGTCGGATCACCCGCTCGCCGGGCTCGAGATCCCGCTGGCGAAGGTGGCGTCGACGTCGATCCTCGACCTGCTCGAGAGCGAGCACACGCAAGACGGCGACCAGGTGACGGTGGCCGGGCTCATCACGTCGGTGCAGCACCGGGTGGCGAAGAACTCGGGCAACCAGTACGGCATGATCACGGTCGAAGACTTCAACGGCGAGATCACGGCCATGTTCATGGGCAAGACCTACCAGGAGTTCGGCCCGGCGCTCACGAACGACGCCATCGTGGTGGTGCGGGGTCGCGTGTCGCTGCGCGATGACGGCATGAACCTGCACGCCTTCAGCCTCTTCCAGCCCGATCTCGGGCAGGCGGCGGGATCGTCGGGGCCGCTGCAGATCTCGATGGCCGAGTTCAAGGCCACCACCGACACGGTGCAGGCGCTCAACGATGTGCTCATCCGGCACGCGGGCGACACCGAGGTGCGGTTGAAGCTCATCAAGAACGACAACGTGCGGGTGTTCGAGGTGCCGTTCCCGGTGAGTGTGACGGCCGATCTGTTCGGCGAGCTCAAGTCGCTGCTGGGGCCCAACTGCCTGGCGTGACATCCGAGGAGCCGGAGCGGGGTGGGCTCAGGGCGCGTCTGCTCGCCGCCTATGACGAGCAGCTGCGCACCGACTCGGAGACGCCGAGCGCGATCGCCGTGACGCGTCTCGGCCCCCTGCGGCTCGTCACCTTCGCCGGAGGGCGCGGTTTCATCACGTATCGCGACCTCGGCGGGTCGGATGCGGCGGGCATCCGGTCCCTCGTCGCCGGTGCCGTGGCTCACTTCAGTGCCCTGCCCGAGGTCGACCGGGTCGAGTGGAAGACGCGGGGGCACGATGCCGCTCCGGGTCTGCACGAGGCGCTGGTCGACAACGGCTTCGTGCCCGATGACCCCGAGACGATCATGATCGGCGAGGCATCCGCTCTCGCGGTCGACGTGCCGCTCCCGGGTGGTGTGAGGCTGCGCCGCATGACGTCGGAAGTCGATGTGCGCGCCCTCAGTGCGATGCAGGATGTCGCCTTCGGCGATCCCGTCTCCGACGACATGGCCGACGCCCTCCTCCGGCGGCTGGCGCTCGGCGACGGCATGGAGCTGTGGGCGGCGGAGAGCGGCGGCCAGATCGTGTGCGCGGGCCGACTCGAGCCGGTGCGCGACTCCGAGTTCGCGGGTATCTGGGGCGGCGCGACCCTGCCCGAGTGGCGTGGCCGGGGCGTCTATCGCGCTCTGACGGCGGCGCGAGCCCGTTCGGCGATCGCGCTCGGAAAGACTCTCATCCACAGCGACTCCACCGACTTCTCGCGCCCCATCCTCGAGCGCGCGGGCCTGCACCCGATCTCGACCACCACTCCTTATCGCCGAACCGCATGAGAGAACGCCCCTTCGTCTCCAGAGTGTCGATGAGGGTGCTGTTTCCTCTGCGCTTCGGCCGACACCCCGACGAAGCACCACGGATCACCGGTCGGTAACGAACGCGGTTGAAGGCTGGCCCCATCGGCCGAGCGTGTGGCACCGTCGGAGCATGATCGGTCGCCGGGGGAGTGCTCGGGCGTGGCTCGTCGGAAGCGGGGTGCTGGCGCTCGGCGGACTTGCAGGCTGCGTGGGGCAGCCGCTCGCGGCGTGCCCGGCGGTCGGCTACGTCAGCACGCTGTCCGTGCAGCTCCAGGGCGACGCCAGTGCGATCGAGGAGGTGCGGGTGTGCGATCTGCAGGGGCTCTGCTCGGTGCCCGAAGCCTCTCTGGTCCCCGCGGCGACCTCGCCCTCGACCGCGGTGTCGCAGCCGCAACCGCTCGAGTACGCGAGCCCGGAGTTCGACGATCCGGTGGAAGTCCAGCCGATGCTCGCCACCGGGAGGTTCGACGGGCGGATGTGGGTGTTCGTGATGTACGTCGGCGCGTCCGATGTCGTGACGGCCACCGCGTACCGTGGCGACGGCACCGTGGCCGGTGAGGTGTCGAGCCCGCTCACCTGGCAGCGCGTCGGGGGAACCGCGGAGTGCGGTGGGCCGATGGAGGCCGGCCCGGTGATTCTGCCGGTGAGCTGAGGCGAGCCGGCGCAATGGGGAGAGGTCCCCATGTCGGTGGACTGCGGATGCAGGCCGAGCGTGAAAAGCTGTCGTTAGCTCGATGACGGAAGGGTGGGCGATGGCCTCCAGCTACTGGGGTGCGGATGTCGGCGAACTCCGCACGCTCGCGAAGGACTTCGACCAGAAGGCCGCTCAGCTCACGACCCTGATGAGCACGCTCACGTCGGCCATCAACGGCACGACCGCGTGGAAGGGGCCGGATGCCGACACGTTCCGGCAGGAGTGGAACTCGGGGTATCGGCAGTCGCTGACGAACGCCACCACGATCCTCCGCACGGCCTCGACGGCCCTGGTGAAGAACGCCGACGACCAGGAGCAGACGAGCACCGACGGGGGAGCGTTCGGTGGAGGGAGCGGCCCGGGCGGCCCGGGCGGCGACGGATCGGGCGGCGACGGCAGCGGGGGCGACGGCCCGGCCGTCCCCGGCGGCACGGATGAGCAGAACGACCTGTTGCTCGAGATCCTCAACAACCCGGCGCTGCTGCTCGCCGAGGACTTCTTCGACAGCGCAGCCGTGGTCGACCTGATGAACACCCTCACGCAGCTGCGCCTTGCCGGTCAGTTCTCCACCCTCGAGGGCGCGATCGGCTTCAGCCGGTTCGCGAACGGCTTCAACACCCTGAACGACTTCCTCGGCGGCCAGAACTGGGGCTCGCTCACCCAGAGCCTCAGCAACGTCGTCACCGACAGTGCGTGGGCGGCCCGCATCGGCACCGCGGCGGAGTTCCTCGGCACAGCGGGCAAGGTTCTCGGCCCCGTCGGAGCGGTGCTGGGCGTGGTCACCGTGGTGGGCGATGTCGCCGAAGGCGACTACGGCCGGGCCGCCTACGACGGGGTGGCCACGGGCCTCGGCATCGCCGCTCTCGTCACGCCCCCTCCGGCGAACGTCGCTCTCGGCCTCGCGGCCGGCGGGATGGCGCTCGGTGGCCTGCTCTACGACAACGTTCCCGTCTTCCACGACGCCGTCGACGCGACCGGCGAGTTCATCGGCGATGCGGCGGGCGCCGTCGGCGATGCCGCGGCCGACTTCGCCGGCGGGGTCGCCGACGTCGCCGAAGACCTGTGGCCGTTCTGATGAACCGTCGCCGAGACCTCCTCCAGCCGCACCGATTCTCCTGGGAGCACGAATGACCGACACCCGATCCTGGATCACCTTCGAGAAGGCCGTATCGCCCGCCGACACACCGGCCTTCGGCGCCGCGGAGGTCGCCTATGCCGTCTCTCTGAGCTCCGGAGTCGCACGGCAGCGGGCCGAGAGGGCCCTCCAGATCGCCCCCGGCTTCATCACCGAGCAGATCGCGGCCCTCGGCGCATCGAGCCTCCTCGCGCGCGGCGAGCTGATCCTCGAGGGCGATGCGCTGCAGCCGCGCGGCGCGATCCGCCTGCTGATCGCCATCCTGCAGACCGCCGAGCGCTGGACCGAGATCGGGCTGGTCAACGAAGACGGCATCGAGGCGGCCCTCTACCTCCAGTCGCCCGAGCTCTCGGTCTTCCTCCAGCCGGCCGCCCTCAGCACCTGGTCGATGGTGGTCAAGGCTCCGGATGTCGCCGACGCCGACCTGCTCGAGACCATCATCACGGGTAACGCCGTGCGTCATCCGCTCGGCACGGTGTACTTCGGCACCGAACTCACCGGATTCGCCCTCGACGGCTCGGAGAAGACGCACCTGTTCGTGCGACCCACCGGGGAGGGCGCCTGGGATCTCGCCGACGTCGAAGCACCGGGTGACGGCCGTTCCGACGGCGTGGACTCCGCGGCGATGCGAGAGCGCCTCGCCTCCTTCGTGGCATTGCCCGCCGCATGAGCGGCACACGCCCCACGGATCCGGCTCGGGGAGAACTCGTCGAGCCCTTCCCGTGGATGAGCAAGGGGGCGATGGAGGGCCGCTACAAATTCACGCTCAAGTCGCCGACGAGCGAGGCGATCACGGGTACCCTGCTTCTCCTCGCCGGCATCCTGTGTTCGGTCATCCTGTTCGGCCGTGGCGCGGGCGGAGCGGTCGCCCTGGCCGTGCTGCTGATCGTGGTCTTCGGCGGGCTGGGCATCTTCCTGCTGGTCATGGCGGCCTCCCGGGCCCGTTGGGTGCGCGCCTATCGGGCGCTGCACGGCCGCAAACCGTACTAGGCGGCGGTGCTGGCGCAGGCCGGCACCGGGCTTGCCGGGAGCAGCGCGCCGGACGAGAACGGCTTTACCTCGACAAACTAGTGACCAATCCACTTAGACTGTGCCGGTGGGTATTCAGACATCCTTGGACGAGGTCCGCGACGCCGGCCGGATCATCGAAGCCATGCGATTGGCCGACGACCTGGCGTTCGAAGCCAGTCGGGAGCCCGGTCTCCGCACCCTCCGAGTGCTCACGAGCGCGCTGCACTCCGACGACGATCTCGTGGCCATCGCCGCCACCCACGCGTTCGGGCAGATCGTCGACGACGACGCCACCGACGTGCTCTCCGGGCTCCTCTCGCACGATCGCGGGTTCCTCCGCGAGCACGCCGCCTGGGTGCTCGGCTCGCGTATGCCGCACTTCCAAGCCGTGGGCGGCTTGATCCGCATGGTGAACGCCGGCGGTTTCGGCGGCATGATCGCTCAGCGCAGCCTGGAGCAGTGGGCGCTCCTCGCGCCCGATCACATCGCCATCGGACTCGAGGGTGCCCTCCTCGGAGTGGAGCAGCCGGATGCCCGCTACCGCCTCATCGAGACGCTCGGCCTCATCCGGGGCAGCGGTCCATCGCAGCTGCTCCTCACCTCGGCAGTCGACCCCGGTGAGGACGATCTCGTGCGCACCGCCGCGATCGCCGGCCTCGGCCAGCGTCGGGGTGACAGCCGCGTCGCCGAGGTGCTCGACGACCTGGCCAGGTCGTCGCACGACTCCCTCGCGGAGGTGGCCCGACTCGCCCTGATCGACCTGGCAGGCGGTGCGGTCAACACGCGCACGGCCTCCGGCCCCCTCACCGTGGCGCAGTTGTTCCTGCACGCCGATGTCGATGCCGAGTTGAGCGCGGCAGGAAGCGGCGACAACGGCGGCGTCGCGACGCTCCTGGTGCGCCTCGGCGACGCACTCGTCAGCGGCGACGCGTCACCCGGTATCGGCCGGGTGATCACGATGTCCCGCGGCTCGGTGAGCGGCGCCATCGACAGCGTGGCCGATATCGCCGCCCATTCCTCGGGTCACCGATACGGTCGTATCCCGCTCCTCACGCCCACGGTGAGTTCGTCGTCGGCTTGGCCGCAGCGCGTGGCCGCGCGGCGCGGCATCCGGCGCATCCTGCGGGCGGCCGGCGATGTCGACCTGCTGCACCTCCGCATGGCGGAGGTCGGCAGTCTCGCCGCGTCCGATGTGGCGCGCGACCTCGACATCCCGGTGGTGTTCACGGTCGCCCCAGATCCGCACGCCGTCATCCAGTCGATGGACTCCGCAGGAACCCTCACGCGGACCAATTTCGGCACGGCCGACGAGCGGGAGCATTTCTGGTTCCGAGCCCGTCTCGTGCAACGGCTCGCCTCGAACGCGAATCACACCGTGCTCTTTCCCCGTCCCGAACTCCGCCACGACATGCGGATGCTCGTCGGCATCGACATCGACTCGCACCCCGAGCGGCACACGATCGTGCCGGAGGGCATCGACCTGCGCGTGGTCGATCGCGCGGTGCAGGAGGCGGAAGCACACCTCGCGGGTGCCGCGCCGAGCGCAGAGCTCGAGGAGCTGCACGGCCTCCTGGACGCCGTGCCCGAGTCGCGCCGGCACCTTCCGCTTCTCGTGAGCGTGGGCCGCTTCCACCGGGTCAAGGGGATGGCCGCGATCGTGCGCGCCTGGCAGGGGAGCTCGGCGGCGCAGCGCGCGAACCTGCTCCTGATCGGCGGGAACCTCACCTCCCCGTCCGCCGACGAGCGGGAGCAGCTCGACGAGATCGATTCCCTCATCCCTCGGTCCGAGCAGGCCGGGCGCGGCCTTCTGATGCCGGGTCATCGCCCCAACGACACGGTCGCCCGCTGGGTGGCCGCGGCTCGCACGGGCCTGCCCGGGTGGAACGCAGCCGATGGCGTCTATGTCTGCGGGAGCGTGAAGGAGGAGTTCGGTATCGCCCTCCTGGAGGCGATGGCCACGGGACTCTTCGTCGTGGCACCGGATGGCGGCGGCCCGGCGACGTACGTCGAAGACGGGGTCACCGGCATCCTCACCCGCACCTGGCACGAGTCCGCGTTGATCGATGCCATCGACCGCGCTCTCGCGACGGCTGCGGAGGAGCCCACGGGCCGGCGCGCGGATCGGTCGCGAGCCGTCGTCGAGGAGAGCTTCACGATCGAGGCCATGGCGGCATCCCTCGGCACGGTCTACGAGGGCATCCGTCGGGAGAGCGCGGGCGCGGAGTGGCCGGTGCTGTCATGACCGTGCTCGTGATCAGCCCCGATTACGCCTCCCATCTCCTGCCCCTCGCGTCGATCGCGAGCGCGTGGCAGCGGCGCGGTGAACGCGTCGTCGTCGCCACCGGCGAGGCCACCGACTCGATCGTGCAGCAGTTCGGCTACGAACGGGCGCACCTGCAGTTGGGCCGCGGATCGAATCCGGGTGTCATCCGACCGGGGGAGCAGCCGCGTGAGGAGGGTGCTTCGCTCCGGGGGTTCTTCGACGCCACCCGCCTCGGCATGGTGCCGACGCTCCGCTACCAGGCCGAGGAGCGCCTCACCGATCTGATGTGGCAGCCCGTGATCAAGGCGATGGAGACCATCGCCGTGGTGGAGTCCGTACAGCCGACCACCGTCATCGTCGACCACCTGGCGTTCAGTGCGCGGCTGGGTCTCGTCTCCGCCGGCATCCCGTATGTCGATGTGGTGCTCGGGCATCCGTCGGCGCTGCCGGTCGAGGGTGAGCTCTACGGCTTCCCTCCGGCCTGGCCCCGTGTGTTCGATCCCGCCGCACGCTCGGTCGACGAACTGCGCGCGCTCTGCGAGTGGGTCAGCGCCTCGTTCACCGCGGAGTGGAACGCCGCACTGGCCGACCTCAACCCCTCGGCCACGCCCACTCGCTCGGCCTTCGCCGAGACCGGGGATCTGCTGCTCTTCAACTATCCCGTCGAGCTCAGCGACCCGAACCGCGCCGCAGGGCTCCCCGATCACACGCACCTCGGTTCGACGCTCCGCGACGACTCCGGTGACGCCGAGGTCGAGGCCTGGCTGGAATCCTCGTCCGATCCCTACGTCTACGTGAGCTTCGGCAGCTTCCTCTCGGTGCGCGACGACGTGCTCGGAGTGGTCGCGGATGCGCTCCGCAACGCCGGCGTGCGCGCCGCCATCGCCACGGGGTCGGGTTCACGGGATCGGCTCGGAGACATCCCGCCCGGGTGGCTCGTGCGGGAGTACCTGCCGCAGGTGTCACTGCTTCGAGGCGCCTCCGCCGCCGTGACCCACGGTGGCAACAACAGCGTCACCGAGGCCGTCACCTTCGCGGTGCCGTTGCTCGTGCTGCCCTTCTCCACCGACCAGTTCGCCGCCGCGGCCGCGCTCGAGCGGGCCGGGTTCGGCGAGGCGCTCGATCCGAACACGGCCACGGCCGGCACGATCGAGGCGGCGGTGCGTCGGCTGATCGCCCCCTCCTACCCGGGCCGTGCGGCACTCGAAGCCGTCGCGGAAGGCCTGGAGCAGGTGCCCGGCCCGGAGCGGGCCTTCCGCGCGGTCGCGGCGGCGACAGCCGGGGTGCCGCTCGCTCGGTAGGCTTGACGAGCCATGATCCGAACCATCGACCTCCGCGGCCAGACGCCCACCCGCAACGAGCTCATCGCTCTCGTTCCGCGTGCCGACACCGACGTGTCGGTCGCCTCCGAGGCGGCTGCGGCACTCATCGATGCCGTGCGCGAAGAGGGCCTCGTGGCCCTGCGTGACCAGGCCGAGCGCTTCGACAAGGTGGTGCCCGAGCACGTGCGCGTGCCGCAGGCCGAGATCGACGCCGCCGTCGCCGGGCTCGAGCCAGCCGTGCGCGCTGCCCTCGACGAGGCGATCGTGCGGGTGCGTCAGGCCACCGCCGCCCAGATCCCGGATGCCCGCACCACCACCCTCGACGACGGCGCCGTGGTGGAGCAGCGCTGGCACCCCGTGGAGCGGGTGGGCCTCTACGTGCCGGGCGGCAAGGCCGTGTATCCCTCCAGCGTCGTGATGAACGTGGTGCCCGCACAGCTCGCCGGTGTCGGCTCGATCGCCATCGCGTCGCCGCCGCAGAGCGAGTTCGGCGGCAGCATCCACCCCACGATCCTCGGCGCCGCAGGCCTTCTCGGAGTCACCGAGGTGTACGCCATCGGCGGAGCGGGAGCCATCGGCGCACTCGCCTACGGGGTCGACGAGATCGGTCTCGAGGCCGTTCAGGTGATCACGGGTCCGGGCAACGTGTTCGTGGCCGCCGCGAAGCGGCTCGTGCGCGGAGTGGTGGGAATCGACTCCGAGGCGGGTCCCACCGAGATCCTCATCGTCGCCGACGAGTCGGCCGAACCCGAGTTCGTGGCCGCCGACCTGGTGAGCCAGGCCGAGCACGATGAACTGGCGGCCGCGGTGCTCGTCACCGACTCCGCGGCGCTGGCACAGAACGTGCTGTCCGCCCTGTCGCGCGTGGCCGCCGACACCGCTCACGCGGCGCGCGTGGCCGTGGCCCTCGACGGGCCCCAGTCGGCCATCGTTCTCGTCGACTCGATCGAGGTCGCGGCTGCCGTGAGCAACGTGTACGGCCCCGAGCACCTCGAGCTGCAGACCGCGGATCCAGATGCGACGCTCGCGCACATCCACAACGCCGGTGCCATCTTCGTCGGCGCCTACTCGCCCGTGAGCCTCGGCGACTACCTCGCGGGCTCCAACCACGTGCTGCCCACGGGCGGCCAGTCGCGCTTCTCCTCGGGCCTCGGCGCCTACACCTTCCTGCGTCCGCAGCAGCTCATCCGCTACAACCGGGCGGCGCTGGAAGCCGTGGCCGATCGCATCGTGGCGCTCTCGAACGCCGAGAACCTGCCGGCCCACGGCGACGCGGTGACGGCCCGCTTCGCCCAGCCGGCCGGCTGACGCGCCGCCGCAGCCGGTTCCGCGGCCGCCACGGTCAGGCGGCGAGCCGTCCGTCGACGAGATTCACGACGCCGTTCATCCGGGGGAGATGCACCAGATCGTGCGTCACGAGCAGGGTCGACGTGCCCAGACGCTCGGTCAGCTCGGAGATGAGCCGGATGATGCTCGCGCCGCGCGCCTGGTCGAGTGCGCTCGTGGGCTCATCGACCAGCAGCACGCTCGGCTCGTTCATGAGAGCCCGGGCGATGTTCACCCGCTGGCGCTGACCGCCGGAGAGCTGGTGGGGGCGCTTGTCGCCCTGCGCGGAGAGCCCCACGGCGTCGAGCAGGTCGTCGGCGTGCGCGGCGACTCCTCGGCGCCGGCGACGGCCATGAGGAGCGCCCAGCTCGTTCATCACCTGCAACTGCTCGCGCGCCGTGAGCGACGGTACGAGGTTCGACTGCTGGAACACGATGCCCACCTTCTCCCGCCGCAGTACCGCCGCCGCACCGCGGCTCAGCTGGGCGGCGTCGACATCGTCGATCAGCACGCGGCCCGAATCGGGCCGGATGAGCGTGGCCGCCACCGCGAGCAGGCTCGACTTGCCGGAGCCGCTCGGACCCGTGATCGCGGTCACGGTGCCGGGATGCGCCGTGAGAGTCACGTCGTCGACAGCGGTCACCCGCGAGTCGCCGTCGGGGAAGGTCAGTGTGATGTGGTCGAGGCGGATCATCGGTTGCTCCCGAGGGCGGTGAGGGGGTCGGCGGAGGTGACGGAACGGAGGGCGAAGGCTGCCCCGGCGAGTCCCAGCACGATCATGATCGCGCCGGGGAGAAGAGTGGTGAGAGGGCTGAGCAGGAACGGCAGGGCCGATCCTGCGAGAGAACCGGCACCCGCCACGACGAGCAGGCCGACGCCGATGCCCAGCACGAGCACGACCAGCGCCTGCCCGAGAGCGTCGCGCACGAGGGAGGCGGTGCTGGCACCGAGGGCCTTGAGCACGGCGATGTCGGCGCGACGCTGCATGGTCCAGACGGTGAAGAAGGCGCCGATCACGAGCGCGGAGATGCCGAAGAGCATGGCCACCATGAGCAGCAGCGATCCGATCTCCGACCGGAAGGCGCTCAACGCCGTGAGCGAGGCGAGCGGGGTCTGCGACATGGTCGTGGTCGTGGCATCCGTCGCGCTCCAGTCGGGATCGCCCGTGACCGCGAGCACGGTGGCGTAGGCGTCCGGGCTGCCGGTGGAGGCCGCGAGGGCCTGCCAGGCGGGCAGCGTCATCTGCACCAGGGGCGTGTGGCTGTACCATCCGTCTCCCGCCACCGACTCGACGGTGTAGGTGGTTCCGGCGATCACGACCTCGTCGCCCAGCGTCACCCCGAGAGCATCGGCGGCAGGCACGGAGAGGGACAATGCGTCGTCGTCGGTCGGCCCCGTTCCGCTGAACCCCGGGGGCACCCCGAACACGGCGATCGCGGCGCGGGTGTCGCCGGCCTCGGCGCGGGTCTGGCTGATGCCGATCGGTTCGGCGGCGAGCACGCCGGGGGTCGAGGCCCATGCCTCAGTCTGCTGCTCCGTCACGGACGAGTCGGAGAACGACGGGCCGCTGTCGCCCGGTCCGGGTGCCGAGAAGACGAGACGATCGGCAGGGAGATCGAGCACGGCGGAGACGTTCTGCGTGGCGAGTCCTCCCGTCAGCCCGCTCAGGAAGCCCACGAGCACGGTGATGAGTGCCACCACCGAGGCGATCAAGGCGAAGCGGCCGCGGGCGAAACGGAGGTCGCGAAGGGCGACGAACATGGGTGGGGGTCCTTTCCGGTCGCCGGATGAGGCGACACCCCACGGTCTCGTGCGCCGCCGCCGCGGTCATCGCCCCTCTGCACGGTGTCGCGCGCCCGAACGGCCGATCCGTCTCTCGTCCTTTCGGAGGATGGGTGGCGGAGGCCGGACGCGTAAAATTCAGCCCATGACCCATACCGCGCTGACCCCGGTCTTCGTGGGTCTGCGCACCGGCCTGCACGTGCTGGTGGTGGCGCTGACGGCGCTCGTGATCGTTCGTGCGATCGTGGTGCCGCCGAGCGGGCACGCGGGTCTCGTCATCGCGCTCTCGGTGGTGTTCCTGCTCACCTACGCGTTCGGGGCCGTCGCCGCGCGCCCGGGTCGCGGCCGCGGCCGTCGACTCGCACTCCTCTGGCTGGGGGTGCTGACGGTCGAATGGATCGTCCTGGTGTGGCTGACGCCCGAGGCCGCGTATCTCGTGTTCCCTCTCTTCTTCCTCTTCCTGCACCTGCTCGGGCGCTGGTGGGGTTCCGCCGCCATCGTGGTGGCGACCGCGGTGGCGATCGGTGCGCTCGGCGTGCACGGGGGCTTCACGGTGGGCGGCGTCGTCGGGCCGCTCGTGGGGGCCGGGGTCGCCCTGCTGATCGGTCTCGGCTACCAGGCGTTGGCGCGCGAAGCGGCTCAGCGCGAGGGGCTGATGCAGGAGCTGCTCGACACCCGCGACCGACTGGCGGCCACCGAGCACGAGGCGGGGGTGCTCGCGGAGCGCGCCCGACTGGCCAGGGAGATCCACGACACCGTCGCCCAGGGGCTGTCGAGCATCCAGATGCTGCTCCACGCCGCCGAGCGCGCCGACCCCGAGAGGCCCGGCATCGAGCACATCCGCCTCGCCCGCGAGACCGCAGCGGTGAGTCTCGCCGACGCGCGCCGGTTCATCCGCGAACTCACCCCTCCGCAGCTCGACGACGAGGGGCTCGGGGGTGCTCTGCGCCGGCTCTCGTCGTCGCAGTGGGCGGCCCAGGGTCTCGACGTGACCGTGCGCGTCTCCGATGCGATCCCGTTGCCCATGCACCTGCAGACCGCGCTGCTTCGCATCGCGCAGGGAGCGGTCGCCAATGTGATCCAGCACGCGCACGCCCGGTCGGCCACGATCACGATGACGATCCACCGGGATGAGCTGCACTTCACGATCTCCGATGACGGAGACGGCTTCGATCCCGTCGCCGCCGAGCAGGGTGGCAGCTCGTCGGACTCGTTCGGCCTGAGGGCCACCCGCGAACGTGTGGAGCAGCTCGGGGGAGTCGTCTCGGTCGACACGGCGCCGGGTGCCGGCACGACGCTGTCGGTGGCCTTGTCGCTCGAGGCGGCGCCGTGATCCGGCTCGTGGTGGCCGATGACCACCCCATCGTGCGCGCCGGCTTGACGGCACTGTTCGCTCTCGAAGACGACATCGAGGTCGTCGCGGAGGCGGCGACTCCCGATGATGCGGTGCGCGCGGCAGCCACCGAGAATCCCGACATCGTGCTGATGGATCTGCAGTTCGGGCCCCGCGGCGGGGTCACGGGCGCCGACGCGACCCGTCGCATCCGGCAGCTCGACGCGCCGCCCTACGTGCTGGTGCTCACGAACTACGACTCGGATGCCGACATCCTCGGTGCGGTCGAGGCGGGGGCGAGCGGCTACCTGCTGAAGGATGCGCCTCCGCACGAGCTCATCGCGGCCGTGCGCGCGGCGGCGGCCGGCGAGAGCGCGCTCGCCCCCGTGATCGCCACGCGGCTGCTCGACCGGATGCGGTCACCGCGCGTGAGTCTCAGCTCACGCGAGATCGAGGTGCTCGACCTCGTGGCCGCGGGCCGTTCGAACACCGAGATCGCAGCGGCACTGTTCGTGAGCGAGACGACCGTGAAGTCGCACCTCGCCCACATCTTCTCGAAGCTCGACGTGTCGTCGCGCACCGCGGCCGTCTCCGAGGCGCGGGCGCGAGGCATCCTGCGGTGAGCGCGCCGATCTCTCCGGCCCCCACCCGCTGGATCGTCGCCGGCCAGCTCGGACCCCTGTTCGACGACGGCGGTCCGATGATGATCGTCGAGGCGAGATCGGTGTTCGGCCGCCGGCCGATGCACCGCGCGAAGGCCCACCTGGTGCTCTCGGCCCTGAGGCACCGTGCGGCCGAACTCGGCGACCGCGTGGAGTATCACCAGGTCGAGCGGTATTCCGAGGTCGTCGACGGCCGAACCGACCTCGAGGTCATCGACCCGACATCCTGGTCCGCCCGGCGCTTCGTGCGGCGGCGTCCCATCGCGATCCTCCCGAGCCGGGGGTTCGTGACCGCGGAGGAGGATTTCCGCACCTGGGCGGACTCGCGAACCGGAAAGAGATTGCTGCTGGAAGACTTCTACCGCGGGGTGCGGGAGCGCACCGGCATCCTCATGCGCGGCGATCAGCCCGAGGGAGGCCGCTGGAACCTCGATCACGACAATCGCAACCCGCCGCCGAAGAATGCGGCCCGCCTGGGGCTGCCGGAGCCGTGCTGGCCGGTCGAGGACGAGATCGACCAGCAGGTGCGCGCCGATCTCGACCGCTGGCAGGCCGACGGGCTGGTGCAGCTGGTGGGCGACGACGGTCCCCGCCGGTTCGCCGTCACCCCCGCGGAGGCCGAGCGGGCCCTCGCCGACTTCGTCGAGGCGCGGCTCGGCGACTTCGGACCGTTCGAAGACGCGATGCTCAGTGGCGACTGGACGATGGCGCACTCGCTCCTCAGCGTGCCCCTCAACCTCGGGCTGCTCGACCCCGTCGAGGCCATCCAGACCGTCGCCGCCGAGCACGCCGCCGGGCGGGCGCCGCTCTCGAGCGTTGAGGGCTTCGTGCGCCAGATCATGGGCTGGCGCGACTACGTCTGGCACCTCTACTGGTATCTCGGCGAGCCGTACCGCACCACCAACAACGCACTCGGGGCGCACAACCCGCTCCCGGAGGCGTTCACCCGACTCGACCCGGCGGCGATCGAATCGAACTGCCTCCGCGAGACCATCGACGGGATGCGCCGGCACGGCTGGGCGCACCACATCCAGCGGCTCATGGTGCTCGGCAACTGGGCATTGCAGCACGGCTACGATCCCGTCGCGCTCAATGACTGGTTCGTCGACATGTTCGTCGATGGCACTCCGTGGGTGATGCCGGCGAATGTCATCGGCATGTCCCAGCACGCCGACGGTGGCGTCGTCGCCACGAAACCCTACGTCTCCGGCGGCGCGTACATCTCGAAGATGTCCGACTACTGCGGCGGATGCGCGTTCGACCCGAAGGTGCGCCTCGGCGAGAACGCCTGCCCGTTCACGGCGGGCTACTGGGCGTTTCTCGACCGGGTGGAGCCGCGCATCCGGAGCAACAGCCGCATGGCTCAGCCGCTCGCCGGGTTGCGACGGCTCGCCGATCGCGCCGCCATTGTCGACCAGGAGAACAACCGCGACCGCTGGTGAGCGGCGGCTTGGCTGCCTGCGCGGTGCACGGATCGCGCAGATCCGCACCGGATGAGAAGCAGATTCGATATCGTGATAACCGATGCCCACTGATCGCACCATCACGGTTGCCGGGATCACGTCTCCCGTGCGGATCGTGACCGACCGGTGGGGTGTCTGGCACGTCTCGGCCGACAGCGCGGCGGACGTCTATTACGGCCAGGGGTACGCCCAGGCCCGCGCCCGGCTCTTCCAGATCGACCTGTGGCGTCGTCGCGGTCTCGGACGGCTCTCCGCCGTGCTCGGAGCGGACCACGTCGAGCTCGACGCCGCCGCTCGACTGTTCCTGGCCCGCGACGAAGCGGGGGAGAGCGCCGCGGAGTTCGGCGCGGGAGCACGCGAGGCCATCGACTCGTTCGTGCGCGGGGTGAACGCCCGCATCGCGGAGGTGCTCGCCGATCCCGCCAATCTGCCGGTGGAATTCCGAGCGCTCGGCTACCGGCCGGAGCTCTGGAGCCCGGACGACGTGACCCGCATCCGCATCCACGGCCTCACCGCGAACGCGGAGGAGGAGGTCGCTCGCGCGATCACCCTCGCCACGACGACGCCGGATGTCGAGCGGCTGCGCCGCCCTCTGGAGCCCGCGGTCAGCCCCGTGGTCCCCGAGGGCCTCGACCTCACGGCCATCGATGAGAGCATCCTCGAGGTCTACCGGGCCGCTCGCCTCCCGGTGGTCTTCCCGACCGCCGCCGGGGTGACGGTGCCCGCGTCGAGTCCGCTCGACGGAAGCAACAACTGGGCCATCGCCGGATCGCGCACCGCGACCGGCCGGCCGGTGGTGGCGAGCGACCCGCACCGCATCATGACGTTCCCGTCGCTCCGCACGGTCATCCATCTCTCCTGCCCGGAGTTCGACGTGATCGGCATGAACGAGCCGTACATGCCCGGTGTCACCGCGGGCCACAACGCGCACGTCGCGTTCGGCATCACGATCGCCCCCGCCGATCTCGAGGACGTCTACGTCTACGAGTTGCACCCCACCGACGATGACCTCTACCGCTATGACGGAGGCTGGGAGCGCATCCGCTCCGTTGTCGAGATGATCCCCGTCGCCGGTGCCGAGCCCGAACCCGTCACGCTGCGGTTCACCCGGCACGGCCCGGTTCTGAGGGTCGACCCGGCCGCTCGGCGGGCGTTCGCCCTGCGTGCGGCATGGCTCGAGGCCGGCATGACCCCGTATCTGGCCAGCATCTCGGTGGCGTCGGCGACGAGCACGGCCGACTATCTCGAACGCCTGGACCGCTGGGGCAACCCCGTGCTCAATCACGTCGTGGCCGACACCGCGGGGTCGATCGCCTGGCAGTGCGCCGGACGAGTGCCGATCCGGCCGAACTGGGACGGCCTCCTGCCGGTTCCCGGCGACGGTCGCTACGAGTGGGCCGGCTATCGCACCGCCGCAACCCTTCCGCGGATCGTCGACCCGGAGGCGGGCTGGGTACGGTCGGCGAACCAGTACAACCTGACCGACGACCCCGACCACACCGGGGGGCCCACGTCGTACGAGTGGTACTCCGGCTTCCGGGCCCGTCGCCTCGCCGCCGCTCTCGGCGAACGTTCCGACTGGGACGTCGAGTCGTCTGCCGCGTTGCAGAACGACTACCTCACCGAGTCGGTCGCCGACGTCATCGGCCACCTCGCCACCCCGTTCGCCGAGGAGGACGCCGAATTCGCGCGCGCCGAGATCGTCGCCTGGAACCGGCAGACCACCATCGACTCGCGCGCCGCCCTGATCTTCGACCGGTGGCTCTACCGGCACCTGCCCCGCCGGATCCGCGCGGAGGCGGGCCGTCGCCTCGCGCCGGGCGCTGCCGACCAGGCCACGGCCATCCTCCTCGACGTGCGCCGGATGACCCTCGGAGACCCCCGTCCCGACATCGCGCTCCTCGCCGAGAGCGCCTCCTGGGCGCCCTCCACCACGTTCCGCTCGACCCGGCACCTCATCGAGCAGACCCTGGCGGCGACCGTGCGGGAGCTGAGCTCGGAGTTCGGTGACGCTGCAGGGTGGGCGTGGGGCGCGGCCCACGTGTCGCACCTGAAGCATCCGCTGCACGGCGTACCCGGCATCGCGGCAGAACTCACCGACACGGGCCGCCACCCGAAGAACGGCAGCTCCGACACCGTGGGTGTGGCCTTCGGCGCCGACGGGGTGCAGACTCTCGGCGCCAACACCCGCGTGGTGATGGAGGTGGGCGACTGGGACCGTTCGGTCTACATCAACTCACCCGGGCAGCACGGCGACCTCGAGAGCTCTGCAGCCCGCGACCAGTTCGCCGAGTGGCTCGCCGACGCCACTCGCCCGTTGCTCTTCTCGGCGTCGGCGATCGCCGCAGCGGCCGTGGCGGAGACGGTTCTCCTGCCCGAAGTCTGAGTCAGCAGCGTGCGTCGGCCGACACCCCACGACGGCCCGGTACGATTGGCACGCCATGTATTGCCCTTACTGCCGCTACCCCGACTCCCGCGTCGTCGATTCGCGCACCACCGACGACGGTCTCGCCATCCGCCGACGCCGCCAGTGTCCCGATTGCGGCCGGCGGTTCAGCACCACCGAGACCGCCAGCCTCAACGTCATCAAGCGCTCCGGTGTGGTCGAGCCCTTCTCGCGCGAGAAGATCGTGAGCGGTGTGCGCAAGGCCTGCCAGGGGCGGCCCGTCACCGACAGCGACCTGGCCGTTCTCGCCCAGCGCGTCGAAGAGACGGTACGGCTCTCCGGCGCGGCACAGATCGAGGCCAACGACATCGGCCTCGCCATCCTTCAGCCACTGCGTGAGCTCGACGAGGTGGCCTACCTGCGGTTCGCCAGCGTCTACCAGGGGTTCGACTCGCTCGACGACTTCGAGGCGGCCATCACGCTGCTTCGGGTGGAGCATCAGCACGCCGAGCAGGATGAGGCGACAGGCGGCTCGACCGGTGCATCCGGTTCGGCCGGTTAGCCGCCGATGTACGAACTCCTCTTCCGGCACGTGCTGTCGCGGATGGATCCCGAGCGCGCCCACCACCTCGCCTTCTCGGTCATCACCGCCATCCCGAAGCTCCGGCTCGACGGCGTGTTCACGCGCCTGACGAAGGCTCCGGTCGACCTGTCGGTGCACACCCTCGGCCGTCGGTTCCCGACCCCGTTCGGCCTCGCCGCCGGGTTCGACAAAGACGCCAAGGGCATCCGCGGATTCGGGGCACTCGGATTCGGGCACGTCGAGGTGGGCACCATCACGGCGCGTGCCCAGCCGGGCAACCCGCGGCCCCGCCTCTTCCGGCTCGTGCCCGATCGTGCCGTGATCAACCGCATGGGCTTCAACAACGGGGGAGCGGCGGCCGCGTCACTCCGGCTCGCCCGGGTACGATCGCTGCGCCACGAGCGTCCCGTGATCGGCGTCAACATCGGCAAGAGCCGCGTGGTCGACGTCGAGGATGCGATCGACGACTACCTGCAGAGCGCTCGCGCGCTGGCCCCGATGGCCGACTACCTCGTGGTCAATGTGTCATCGCCCAACACTCCCGGCCTGCGCGGCCTGCAGGAGATCGACAAACTCGCGCCGCTCCTCAGTGCGGTGAAGGCGGAGGCGCGTGCGACACCCCTCCTCGTGAAGATCGCTCCCGATCTGAGCGACGACGAGGTGCGTGCCATCGCGGCCCTCGCCGTGGAACTCGGCCTCGATGGCATCATCGCCACGAACACCACCCTCTCCCGGGAGGGTCTGAAGACGGATGCCGCGGTCGTCGAGGCGGCCGGTGCCGGCGGGCTCTCGGGAGCCCCACTGGCGAGCCGGGCGCTCGAGGTGCTCCGCATCATCCGGTCGGTCGTGCCCCGCGAGCTCTGCGTGATCTCCGTCGGCGGCGTCGACACGGCCTACGACGTCGATCAGCGGCTCCTTGCGGGCGCGACCCTGGTGCAGGGCTACACCGCGTTCCTCTACCGGGGCCCGTTCTGGGCGCGCCAGATCAATCTCGGGCTCGCCCGGCTCCGCACGACGAGGACGCCCGAGCTCTGACCCCGCGAGCGCAGCGCGCTACTTGGGGAACTCGCCGCGCTTCACCTGCGGCTTCGGCAGGCGAAGACGACGGAACTGTACGGCGCGCATGGTGGCGTACCAGCGGATGCGCTCCACCTTGTCGGCCCCGAACTTCTCGCGCAGCTTCTTGTTCAGCCGGAAGCCGAGGAGCACGCAGTCGACGATCACGAGCACCACGAAGGCGTACAGGCCGAGCATGCCGCCCGACTGGAGCTCCTGCGACGGGATGAGCGTCAGCAGGATGACGATGAACATGACGGGGATGAGGATCTCGCCGATGTTGAAACGCGCGTCGACGTAGTCGCGCACGTACTTCTTCTGCGGGCCCCTGTCTCGGGCGGGCAGGTACTTCTCGTCACCGTTGGCCATGCCGATGCGGGCCTTCTCGCGCGCCTCCTGCTGGCGGCGCTTGTAGTCCTTCGACGCCTCTTTGCGGTCGGTGGGCACGAGCGGGCGCAGGTTCGCGGCTTCGCGCTCCTTGCGGGTGGGTGTCGCGTGTCCCTTGCCGGTGATCGTCTGCTCCTCCACAGGAGGTTCGATGACGGCGTCGGTCGGAGATGATTTCTTAGCCACGGTGTCCTCGTTCGTTGATCTCTTAAGATTACCTGCATGATCGACCAAGACGTCCCTCCGTTCTCCCAGGCTTCCGGCCGGGAGGCGGCCATCGCCGAGTCGGTGCGGCTGGCCCTGCCGGCGAGCATCGCCGATCTCACCGACCTGGTGCGCATCCCCTCGGTCTCCTGGAGTGCGTTCGACCCGGCCCATGTGGCGGCCAGTGCCGATGCCGTCGCGGGCCTCTTCCGCGAAACCGGGGTGTTCGACGCGGTCGACATCCTGAATTCCACGACGTCATCGGGCGAGAGCGGCCAGCCGGCCGTGCTCGCCACCCGCGCCGCCAGGAACGGCCGGCCCACCGTTCTCCTCTATGCCCACCACGACGTGCAGCCCCCCGGTCAGGATGCCGACTGGCAGTCCCCGCCCTTCGAGCCCACCATCCGGGGCGACCGCCTCTACGGCCGTGGAGCCGCCGACGACAAAGCGGGTGTGGTCTCGCACCTCGCCGCCGTGCGAGCGCTGCGCGAGGTGGCGGGTGACGACTTCGACCTCGGACTCGTGGTGTTCATCGAGGGGGAGGAGGAGTTCGGCTCCCGCTCCTTCGCGAACTTCCTCGCCGAGAACAAGCAGCGCCTCGCCGCCGACGTCATCGTGGTGGCCGACTCCGACAACTGGAACGAGGCGACCCCCTCGCTCACGGTCAGCCTCCGCGGCAATGTCACCTTCCGCCTCACGGTGTCGACGCTCGCGCACGCCTCCCACTCCGGCATGTTCGGGGGAGCTGTTCCGGATGCGATGATGGCGGCCTTCCGTCTCCTCGCGAGCTTCCACCACGACGACGGCTCCGTGGCAGTCGAGGGTCTCGTCACCCGCGAGGCCGACACGCCCGAGTACACCGAGGAGACCCTCCGTGCGGAGGCCGGCCTCCTCGACGGTGTGCAGCCCATCGGAGACGGCACCATCCTGTCGCGGCTCTGGAACAAGCCCACCGTCACGATCACGGGCATCGACGCGCCCACGGTCGCCAATGCCTCGAACACGCTCATCCCCAAGGTCGCGGTTCGGGTCAGCTGCCGTATCGCCCCGGGCCAAGACCCGGCTGCCGCCTATGAGGCGCTGGCGGCGCACATCCGCTCGCACACGCCGTTCGGTGCCGTGGTGGAGATCGACGACATCGACACCGGCAGCCCCTTCCTCGTCGACACGAGCGGCTGGGCCGTCACCGAGGCGCTCTCGGCGATGCGCGATGCCTGGGGTGCCGAGCCCGTCTCCGCGGGAATCGGCGGCTCGATCCCGTTCATCGCCGACCTCGTGCGCGAATTCCCCGCGGCACAGATCCTGGTCACCGGGGTCGAAGACCCGCACACGCGCGCGCACAGCCCCAACGAGTCCCTCCATCTCGGCGTGTTCGCGCGCGCCATCGCCACCGAGGCGCTCCTGCTGTCGCGGCTCGATCTGCGAACCGGGAATGAATAGCCGGCACCCCCGGTTCTGAGAGTTAGACTTCCGTCATACTTACGAGCTTCCGAGCGAATGGAGTGCACATGAGCGACATCACCCTCACCTCGCCCAACGCGAAGGTGGACGCCGACACGGTGGCCCCCGAGCACAAGGTGGGCATCACCCCGGCCGCGGGCGCCAAGGTGAAGAGCCTGCTCGAGCAGGAGGGGCGCGACGACCTCCGTCTGCGCGTGGCCGTTCAGCCCGGCGGATGCTCGGGCCTCATCTACCAGCTCTACTTCGACGAGCGCATGCTCGACGGCGACGGTGTGGTCGACTTCGACGGCGTCGAGGTCATCGTCGACAAGATGAGCGTGCCGTACCTCGAAGGTGCCACGATCGACTTCGAAGACACCATCCAGAAGCAGGGGTTCACGATCGACAACCCGAACGCCGGCGGCAGCTGCGCGTGCGGAGACTCGTTCCACTGATTTCCCTCGTCGAAAAAGGGGCCGTTCCTCCGGGAACGGCCCCTTTTTCGTGCCCTAACACACCTTCATCCGGTGTGCCTGTGGCAACGGCGAGGAAATCGACACAGTAGGCTAGGAGAAGGTCAAATACACTGAGGTGTAGCTTCCCGAAAGGTCTCTGGTGCGCTCTAACAGACGTCTCCGATGGGCCGCGATTCCTGTCGCGGCGCTCATGTCCGTTGTTCTCGCCGGGTGCACGCAGGACCAGCTCCAAGGCTGGCTTCCCACGGAGCCCGGTACCACGAACAACGTCGACTCGGTCATCGGCCTCTGGGTCACATCCTGGATCGTGCTGCTCATCGTGGGAGTCATCACCTGGGGCCTCACCATCTGGGCCATCGTGGTGTACCGACGCCGCAAGGGCCAGACCGGTCTGCCGGCTCAGCTGCGCTACAACATGCCGATCGAGATCTTCTACACGATCGTCCCCCTCATCCTCGTGCTCGGCTTCTTCGCATTCACGGCCCGCGACCAGGCGCAGATCGAGGCGAAGTACGACAACCCCGACGTCACCATCCAGGTGTTCGGCAAGCAGTGGGCGTGGGACTTCAACTACGTCGACTCCGATGTCTACTACGCCGGTGTGCAGGGTCAGGCCGACCCGGCCGACGACAACGGCAACCTCGTCGAGTCCGAACTGCCGGTGCTCTACCTGCCCGTGGGCAAGCAGGTGCACATCCAGCTCGAGTCGCGTGACGTCATCCACTCCTTCTGGGTCATCGACTTCCTCTACAAGAAAGACATGCTGCCCGGCAAGACCAACGACATGTACGTCACGCCCGAGCGTGAGGGCACGTTCAGCGGCAAGTGCGCCGAGCTCTGCGGCGAGTACCACTCGATGATGCTCTTCAACGTGAAGGTCGTCTCCCAAGACGAGTACGACGCCTACATCCAGTCCCTGAAAGACGCGGGCAACACCGGTCAGCTGGGTCACGAGTACGACCGCAACCAGAACCTTCCGGGCATCGGTCAGCCCGCGAAAGAAGAGTAGGAACGCGACATGACTGCCACAGTTGACGTCTCGCCCGTCACGCCGCCTCCGGTTCCGACACCGTCGAAGACCGTGGGCCGCAAGGGCAACATCGTGGTGAAGTGGATCACGTCCACCGACCACAAGACCATCGGGTACATGTACCTGATCGCCTCGTTCATCTTCTTCTGCCTCGGTGGAGTGATGGCACTCGTCATCCGCGCCCAGCTGTTCGAGCCCGGCCTCGAGCTGCTGCAGACGAAAGACCAGTACAACCAGCTCTTCACGATGCACGGCACGATCATGCTGCTGATGTTCGCGACGCCGCTCTTCGCGGGCTTCGCCAACGTCATCATGCCGCTCCAGATCGGTGCTCCGGATGTCGCGTTCCCGCGTCTGAACGCCTTCGCCTTCTGGCTCTTCCTCTTCGGCTCGCTCATCGCGGTCTCCGGCTTCCTCACCCCCCAGGGTGCGGCTTCCTTCGGATGGTTCGCCTACGCGCCGCTGTCGAGTACGACGTTCACACCGGGTGACGGTGGAAACCTCTGGGTGTTCGGGCTCGGGCTCTCCGGTTTCGGCACCATTCTCGGTGCGGTGAACTTCATCACCACGATCATCACGCTCCGTGCCCCCGGCATGACGATGTTCCGCATGCCGATCTTCACCTGGAACATCCTGGTCACGTCCATCCTCGTGCTCATGGCCTTCCCGGTTCTGGCCGCGGCCCTGTTCGCCCTCGGTGCCGACCGGGTGTTCGGTGCTCACGTCTACGACGCGGCGAACGGCGGTGTGCTGCTCTGGCAGCATCTGTTCTGGTTCTTCGGCCATCCGGAGGTCTACATCATCGCGCTGCCGTTCTTCGGCATCGTCTCCGAGGTGTTCCCTGTCTTCAGCCGTAAGCCGATCTTCGGCTACAAGACACTGATCTACGCCACGATCTCCATCGCTGCGCTGTCGGTCACGGTGTGGGCGCACCACATGTACGTCACCGGCTCGGTTCTGCTGCCGTTCTTCGCCTTGATGACCATGCTCATCGCTGTGCCGACGGGTGTGAAGATCTTCAACTGGATCGGCACGATGTGGCGAGGGTCAGTGACCTTCGAGACACCCATGATCTGGGCCATCGGCTTCTTGATCACCTTCACGTTCGGTGGGCTCACGGGTGTCATCCTCGCGTCGCCGCCGCTCGACTTCCACGTCTCCGACACCTACTTCGTGGTGGCGCACTTCCACTACGTGGTGTTCGGTACCGTGGTGTTCGCCATGTTCTCGGGCTTCTACTTCTGGTGGCCCAAGTGGACGGGCAAGATGCTGAACGAGCGTCTCGGTCACTGGCACTTCTGGCTGCTCTTCATCGGCTTCCACACCACGTTCCTCATCCAGCACTGGCTCGGTGTGCTCGGTATGCCGCGTCGGTACGCCACCTACCAGCCTGAAGACGGCTTCACCTGGATGAACCAGTTGTCGACGATCGGTGCGTTCATCCTGGCCGCCTCGCTCATCCCGTTCTTCCTCAACGTGTACATCACGGCGCGACGTGCTCCGAAGGTCACGGTGAACGACCCGTGGGGTTACGGACGCTCGCTCGAGTGGGCCACCTCGTGCCCGCCGCCGCGGCACAACTTCACGTCGATCCCGCGCATCCGGTCGGAGTCGCCTGCGTTCGACCTCAACCACCCCGAGGCCGGCATCCCGGTCGGAGTGGGTCCGGCGAAAGACGCTCCGGATGCCCCCACGTACGACATCGCGCAAGACAAGGTGAAGTAGCCCATGAGAGTCAATACCAACCTCTTCTGGATCCTCACGGTCTTCTTGGCGCTCATGGCGGCCGTGTACACCGTGTGGTCGCTCATCTGGTACGACGGTCAACTCGAATGGGTGGGCACCGTTGCGATCGCCCTGTGTGCCATGCTGTCGGCGTTCCTGGCGTTCTACCTCAGCCGCGTGCACAAGGCCCAGGGTGCGGAGTTGCCCGAAGACCTCCTCGACTCGAACATCGACGACGGCGACCCCGAGATGGGTTTCTACAGCCCGTGGAGCTGGTGGCCCATCATCCTGGCCGGTTCCGGCGCGCTGATGGTTCTCGGCTTGGCTGTGGGCTTCTGGCTCTGCTTCATCGCGGTGGCCGTGCTGCTCATCGCGATCGTCGGTTGGGTCTACGAGTACTACCGCGGCTACTTCGCCCGCTAGACCCACGCACAGCCCTCTTCAGAGGCCCGCACCCTTCGGGGCTGCGGGCCTCTGTCGTTTCTGCCGCGATGGCGCTACGCCGGCGAGCCGGGCTTTGCCGGCACCCGGCACCCGGCACCCGGCCGCCTGGCACCCGGCACCCGGCACCCGGCCGCCTGGCACCCGGCACCCGGCCGCCGGGGACGTTGGCACCCGGCAACCGGCACCCGGCAACCGGCACCCGGCCGCCGGGGACGTTGGCACCCGGGCGCGTTGGCAGCCAAGGGTGTTGGCATGCCGGGAGTGTTGGCATGCCGGGAGTGTTGGCATGCCGGGAGTGTTGGCATGCCGGGAGTGTTGGCATGCCGGGAGTGTTGGCATGCCGGGGATGTTGGCATGCCGGGGATGTTGGCATGCCGGGTTGGCCGCCCGGGGAGATCGCCCCACCAACGTCGATTTGCCACATCTTGTGGCAAGTCGCGTCCCCGCCCAACACTTGGTGGCAAGTGGGGGAGCGGACCGGCGGGGCGAGTGTGGGCGTGTGGGTGTGGCCGGTTTGGGCGCGGGTGCAGAGGTTGCCACATCTTGTGGCAAGTCGCGTCCCCGGCCAACACTTATTGGCAAGTGGGGGAGCCGACCGCCGGGGCGAGCGCGGGCGTGTGGGTGTGGCCGGGCTGAGGCGCGGGTGCAGGTTGCCACACCTTGTGGCAAGTCGCGTCCCCAGCCAACACTTGGTGGCAAGTGGGGGAGCCGACCTCGGGGGCGAGTGTGGGCGTGAGGGCTTGGCAGGTGGGCGCGGGTGCGGGTTGCCACATCTTGTGGCAAGTCACGTCCCCGGCCGACACTTGGTGGCAAGTGGGTGGGTGGGAGTGGCGGGTGAGTTTGGCCGTGGGGATGTGGCCTGCTTGAGGCGCCGGCGCCGGTGCAGGTTGCCACATCTTGTGGCAAGTCATCCCTCCAGCCGACAGTTGGCGGCAACGGGCTCGGCGGGCAGGCTGGCGGTCACGCTGGGTGGTGCCGCAGGTGAGGGCGCTCCTTAGACCACAGGCCTCATCCCCAACCCGACACGCGAAAGCGCCCGCCCCCGGAGGGACGGGCGCTTTCGCGTGGGGGAGAGGGCTAGTGGTTCGAGCCACCCTCGATCTCGCCGTGGCCGTGGTGGCCCGACTCGAGCTCGGCCTTGGAGGCCGGAGCGATGCGGTCTTCGAAGAACCACCGCGACATGCGAGCACGGAAGCGCATGCCGCCCGTGATCTTGCCCTGCGCATTGGGCCGCAACATGATCGGCTCGTAGACCTCGTAGTCGACCAGCTTCCAGCGCTCGTACTCGTCGACCTGCTCGTGCACCTCGATGTACTCGCCACCGGGGAGGCGCACAATACGGCCCGACTCGTAACCGTGCAGCACGATCTCGCGATCCTTCTTCATGAGCGCGATGCAGACGCGCTTCGTGACGAAGTAGGCGATGAACGGGCCGAGCACCACCCAGGCCTGGATCGTGTGGATGACTCCCTCGATCGACAGCTGGAAGTGCGTGGCCATGAGGTCGGACGACGCCGCAGCCCAAAGGCCCGCGTAGAACGTGACGCCGGCGGCGCCGATGGCGGTGCGGGTGGGAGCGTTGCGCGGACGGTCGAGGATGTGGTGCTCGCGCTTGTCGCCCGTGACCCAGCCCTCGACGAACGGATAGATGGCCACGAGAACCAGCAGGCCCACCAACGCCAGCACCGGAACGATGATGTTGAACGACCAGGTGTGGTTGAGCCAGACGAACTCCCAGCCCGGCGGAATGAGACGCAGAGCCCCATCCGCGAAGCCGATGTACCAGTCGGGCTGGGTACCCGCCGAGACCGGCGATGGATCGTAGGGACCGTAGTTCCAGATCGGGTTGATCGTGAAGAACGACGCCATGAGGGCGATGACACCGAAGACCAGGAAGAAGAATCCACCGGCCTTGGCGGCGTACACCGGGAGGATCGGATAACCGATCACGTTCTGCTCGGTGCGACCCGCACCCGCGAACTGGGTGTGCTTGTGCACCACCACGAAAACGAGGTGCAGCGCGAGCGCCGCCACGAGTATCGCGGGGAGCAACAGGATATGGAGCGTGTAGAAGCGCCCCACGATCTGGGTTCCCGGGAACTCGCCACCGAACAGGAGGAACGACGTCCAGGTGCCGATGAACGGGATGCCCTTGATCAGACCATCGATGATGCGCAGACCGTTGCCCGAGAGCAGATCGTCGGGGAGCGAGTAGCCCGTGAAGCCCTCGGCCATGGCGAGCACGAAGAGCGTGAAGCCGATGACCCAGTTGAGCTCACGCGGCTTGCGGAACGCGCCCGTGAAGAACACGCGCAGCATGTGCAGACCGATGGCGGCGATGAACAGAAGAGCTGCCCAGTGGTGGATCTGGCGAACCAGCAGGCCACCTCGCACATCGAAGGAGATGTGCAGCGCCGAATCCATGGCGGCCGACATCTCGACGCCCTTGAGCGGCACGAAGGAGCCGTCGTAGTGCGTCTCGACCATCGAGGCCTGGAAGAAGAACGTCAGGAACGTACCCGACAGGATGATGACGACGAAGCTGTAGAGCGCCACCTCACCGAGGAGGAACGACCAGTGGTCGGGGAAGATCTTGCGCCCGAACTCCTTGACCACACCCGAGATGCTGGTGCGTTCCTCGAGGTAGTTCGCCGCGGCCGCGGTGAAGCCGCCGCTCTTACGCACGACCGGGGTCGCGTCGGCCGATCCGGCCGGTGCATCCGTTCGATCGATGGTGCTGGTCATGGACGCTCCCAGAAACTAGGGCCGACGGGCTCGTGGAAGTCGCTCTGGGCGACGAGGTAGCCCTCGGAGTCGACCTCGATGGGCAACTGGGGCAGCGGACGCTTGGCAGGACCGAAGATGACCTCGCACTCGTTCACCACGTCGAAGGTCGACTGGTGGCACGGGCAGAGGAGGTGGTGGGTCTGCTGCTCGTAGAGCGCCACCGGGCAGCCGACGTGCGTGCAGATCTTGGAGTAGGCGACGATGCCGTCGTACGACCAGCTCTCGCGACCAGGGCTGATGTTGAGGTCGGCGGGGTTCAGACGCATGAGCAGCACGGCTGCCTTGGCCTTCTGCTCGAGCCGGTCTTCACGCTCGTTGAGGCCCTCGGGGATGATGTGGAACACCGACCCGATGGTGACGTCGGCCGCTTTGACCGGTGTGCCGGAGGGGTCGAGCGTGAGGCGCGAGCCCTTCTTCCACATCGTGTGGCTGAGCAGCTCCACCGGGTCTTGGTCTTGCGGGCCGAGGCCGCGGAACAGCACCAGTCCGGGGAGGGGGAAGGCGATGATGGCGCCGATCAGGCTGTTGCGGATGAGGGTGCGGCGACCGAAGCCCGACTCGCGGTCGGCCTCGTCGAAGATCTCGATCGCACGCGCCTGCGTCTCGGCCGAACCGGCGACGGGGTGGCGGAGGTCGATGCCCTCCTTGTCGGCCATGAGGGCCTTGCCCCAGTGCACGGCACCGAGACCGATTCCGAACAGTGCCAGCGCGATACCCACACCGATGAAGAGGGTGTTGAGCCGCAGGGCCGCGGGATCGCCGTCTTCGATCGGGAACGCCATGTACGACGCGACGGCGAAGATGCTGCCGGCGATCGACAGGTAGAAGAGCGTGTAGACCGTGCGTTCGGCGTGCTTGTTCTTCTTGGGGTCGAGATCCGTCACGCGCTTGCGGTGCGGCGGTTCTCCCGGATTGACGACATCGGACCCAATGACCGCGGTGCCGGTCGATGCGCCTCGACTCGTCTCGACGGCCGACGAATCGGAGGCGGCCGAATGCGGACCGCTCACCTCGTCATGTGCCATTGTGTTCCCTTTCGAGCTTGCTGATGCTGTGTGCAGTACCTGAAGACGTTTTCGGCTAGTTCGACTTGGCCGTGATCCAGACCATCAGGCCGATGACCGCCCCGAGGCCGAAGATCCAGACGAACAGGCCCTCCGCGACCGGACCGAGCGAGCCGAGCTCGTTTCCACCGGGCGAGGGGTTGTTCTCGATGTACTTCAGGTACGTGATGATGTCGCGCTTGTCTTCGGGCGACAGGTTGTCGTCGTTGAAGACCGGCATGTTCTGCGGGCCGGTGAGCATGGCCTCGTAGATGTGGGTGGCGAGCACGCCGGTGAGCTCCGGGGCGAACTTGCCCTCGGTGAGCGCGCCGCCGGCGCCGGCGACGTTGTGGCACATGGCGCAGTTGACGCGGAACAGTTCGCCACCGTTCGCGGCATCTCCGTCGGCCTGCAGGAGGCTCTCATCGGGGATGGCCGGGCCGGGGGAGATGGAGGCGACGTATGCGGCGAGTGCGGCTGTCTGCTCGTCGGTGAACTGCACCGGCTTCTGCATGG
This sequence comes from Herbiconiux sp., assembly GCF_004297105.1. GTDB lineage: Bacteria > Actinomycetota > Actinomycetes > Actinomycetales > Microbacteriaceae > Herbiconiux. The sequence goes on along the minus strand of NZ_SCVE01000018.1, from coordinate 3,955 downwards.
CCTGGGGGCCCTGCATCGCCATGGGCATGCGTCCGGTGCCGACCTGGAAGTTGACGGCAGCGGCGCCGACGCCGATGAGGCTCGGGCCATCCGCTGTGCCCTGCATGTCGAGGCCATGGCAGGAGGCGCAGTTGGCGGCGAACAGCTTCTCGCCCTCGTCGATGACGCTCTGGCTTGCGGCGGTGTTCGTGTCGGCGGATGCGGTGGTGGTGCTGCTGAAGAGAGCGTAACCACCGCCCGTGACGACCAGACCGATAGCAATCAGCACGACAGTTGCCAAGGGATGGCGTCTGTTGGCTTTCCTGCTCTTGCGGGCCATTCTCTCTACTCTCTTTTCGGGAAGACGCTGGTGGTGAAGACGTCGGGGGAGCGGGGCGGCCGTGCTATTTCAGCACGTAGATGACGAGGAACAGGCCGATCCAGACCACGTCGACGAAGTGCCAGTAGTAGGAGACGACGATGATCGACGTCGCCTCCTTGTGGCCGAAGTTCTTGACGGAGAAGACGCGGCCGAGCATGAGGAGCATGGCGATGAGACCGCCGGTCACGTGCAGTGCGTGGAAGCCGGTGGTGAGGTAGAAAGCCGAGCCGTAGGCGTTGGCGTCGATCGTGATGCCCTCGGAGACGAGGGTGGCGTACTCGAGCACCTGGCCCGAGACGAAGATGGCGCCGAAGGCGTAGCCGAGGAACATCCACTCGGTGATGCCCCACTTGAAGGGGCTCCATCCCGTGCGCTTCGTCTGGCCGCGCTCGGCGGCGAACACCGCGAACTGCACCCAGAACGAGGAGATGACCAGGATGATCGTGTTCACGAGCGCGAACGGCACGTTGAGGATGGTGGCCTGTTCGGCCCACGCTCCCGGGTTCGTGGACCGCAGGGTGAAGTAGATGGCGAACAGGCCGGCGAAGAACATGACCTCGCTGCCGAGCCACACGATGGTTCCCACCGCCACGATGTTGGGGCGCTGAACCATGGGGGCACTCTGAGAATGGGTCAATGAGCTGCTCGTCACTGTTCCATTATGTCCGAATTCACAGCTGGTTTTTGCAATTGGGGGTCTAGGGCCGAGAGCACCGGCGTGTCTCGGTGAGTCGTGGCCCCATAGGATCCTTGATATGGCTGAAACGCACTCCTGGCCCGGCATGATCGCTCACCTTCTGGCGGGGCGTGATCTCTCCATCTCGGAGGCCACCTGGTCGATGAATCAGGTGATGGAAGGCGCCGTGACGGAGGCCCAGCTCGCCGGATTCCTGGTGGCGCTGAGGGCCAAAGGGGAGACCGTCGACGAGATCGTGGGCTTCCGCGACGCGATCCTCGACCACGCCCTTCCGCTGAAGGTCGACCCGTTCGCACTCGACATCGTCGGCACGGGCGGCGACTCGTTCGGAACGGTGAACGTGTCGACGATGGCGTCGATCGTCGCCGCGGCGAGCGGTGTGCCCGTCATCAAGCACGGCAACAAGGCGGCCAGCTCGCTCTCCGGTGCATCCGATGTTCTGAGTGCTCTGGGGCTCGACCTCGATCTGGAGCCCGAGCGAGTGGCCGAGGTGCTGCTCGATACCGGGATCTCGTTCGCCTGGGCCGCGAAGTTCCACCCCGGTTTCAAGAATGCGGGCGCTGTGCGGTCGCAGCTCGGCGTACCGACGGTGTTCAACTTCCTCGGGCCGCTGTGCAACCCGGCGCGCACCGAGGCTTCAGCGGTCGGAGTGGCGCAGCTCGACAGGGTGCCGCTCATCGTGGGCGTGTTCCAGACCCGCGGGGCGACCGCACTGGTGTTCCGCGGCGACGACGGGCTGGATGAACTCACCACCACGGGGCACAGTCACATCTGGGAGGTGTCGCGGGGATCGGTGAAGGAGCACGACCTGAATCCCCGGGAGCTGGGCATCCCGACGGCCTCGATCGACGATCTGCGCGGGGGAGACCCTCAGTACAACGCCGGAGTGGTTCGCGAGACACTCGCAGGAAAGACCGGGCCGGTGCGCGACATGGTGGTTCTGAACGCGGCCGCCGGCCTCGTGGCCTTCGAGCTGGCGTCCGACCCGAGCGAGGTCGACCGCACCATGGTCGAGAGGCTCGCGGAGAAGATGACGATCGCGGCCGAGGCGATCGACTCGGGCGCTGCGACGGCCAAGCTCGCCGAGTGGATCGCCGCCACCCGAGCCTGAAACCACGAGATCCGTCAGTTTTTGTTCGAATCTCTCGAATTTCGAACAAAAACTGACGGATCTGCGGTCGCGGCGGCTAGTTCACGTCGGCGTCGACCCAGTCGAGGGTCTTCGTGACGGCCTTCTTCCAGTTGCGGTAGAGGCGGTCGCGCTCGGCCGAGTCGAGGTCGGGCGTCCAGCGGGAGTCCTCCTGCCAGTTGGCGCGCAGCTCGTCGAGGTTCGCCCAGTAGCCCACCGCGAGGCCGGCCGCGTAGGCCGCACCGAGCGCGGTCGTCTCGGCGACGACCGGGCGGATGACGGGTACGTTCAGGATGTCGGCCTGGAACTGCATGAGCGTGTTGTTCGCGATCATGCCACCGTCGACCTTGAGCTCCGTCAGGTCGACGCCGGAGTCGGCGTTGACCGCATCCAGCACCTCCTTGGTCTGGAAAGCCGTGGCCTCCAGCGCGGCGCGGGCGATGTGGCCCTTGTTCACGTAGCGGGTGAGGCCCACGAGCGCACCACGGGCATCCGATCGCCAGTACGGCGCGAACAGTCCCGAGAACGCGGGCACGAAGTAGGCGCCGCCGTTGTCGTCGACCGTCTTGGCGAGGTCTTCGACCTCGGGAGCGGACGAGATGATGCCGAGGTTGTCGCGCAGCCACTGGATGAGCGAACCCGTGACGGCGATCGACCCCTCGAGGGCGTAGTGCGGTGCCTCGTCGCCGATCTTGTAGCCGAGGGTGGTGAGCAGCCCGTTCTTCGACTTCACGATCTCCGTGCCGGTGTTGAAGATCAGGAAGTTGCCGGTGCCGTAGGTGTTCTTGGCCTCGCCGGCGTCGAACGCCGCCTGGCCGAAGGTGGCCGCCTGCTGGTCGCCCAGGATGCTCGCGACGGGTACCTCGCGGAGAAGCGAGGACGTGTGGACCGTGCCGTACACCTCGGAGGAGGAGCGGATCTCGGGCAGCATCGACTTCGGGACCCCAAAGGCCTCGAGGATGTCGTCGCGCCACTCGAGGGTCTCGAGGTCCATGAACATCGTGCGTGAGGCGTTCGTGACATCCGTGGCGTGCACACCTCCGTCGACGCCGCCGGTGAGGTTCCAGAGGACCCAGGAGTCGGTGGTGCCGAACAGGAGGTCGCCCGCCTCGGCCTTCTCGCGCGCGCCCTCGACGTTCTCCAGGATCCACACGATCTTGGTGCCCGAGAAGTAGGTGGCGAGGGGGAGGCCCACGATGTCTTTGAAGCGCTCGACGCCGCCATCCGCGGCAAGACGGTCGACGATGTCCTGGGTGCGCGTGTCCTGCCACACGATGGCGTTGTAGACGGGCTCGCCCGTGTTCTTGTCCCAGACGACAGCGGTCTCCCGCTGGTTCGTGATGCCCACGGCCTTCACGTTGTGCCGGGTGATGTTGGCCTTGGAGAGCGCCTGGCCGATGACCTCGCGCGTGTTGTCCCAGATCTGCTTAGGGTCGTGCTCGACCCAGCCGGCCTTGGGGAAGATCTGGTCGTGCTCGAGCTGACCCTGCGAGACGATCGACCCCGAGTGGTCGAACACGATGGCCCGGGTGCTGGTGGTTCCCTGGTCGATGGCGATTACGTAGTCCGTCATGGCAACTCCTTCGTTATGAGACGGCGTGAAAAGAATTCGGGCCGGTCCACTTCACTGTGGACCGGCCCGCTGAGTGCTAGGTGAGGATGGGGAGCAGCGGGATGGCGAGCAGCCCCGCGAGCACACCACCGATGATCGGGCCCACCACGGGAACCCACGAGTACGACCAGTCGGAAGACCCCTTGCCCTTGATCG
>NZ_SCVE01000002.1 GCF_004297105.1 Herbiconiux sp. | reverse complement strand
GCGCACCGCCCACAGGATCACATCACCCTGGAAATGGCGCCACTTGAAATCCGTCATCGTTCCGTCCGTCCAATCTCCGCCAAGCATGCTCAAGCTTCACGATTTTTGCAACAGAGCCAGCTCTCCGCCAGAAGGGGTCTCCTTGTAATGAATAGGTCCCGGGTTCGATTCCCGGAGGCGGCCCCAGTTCTGCTCCTGCATCACCCTCACGTGTACCCTTCACGACCGGAGTCATCGATGACCGAGTCCATCCGCTGGGGCATCCTCGGCACCGGCGGCATCGCCGAGCAGTTCGTCACCGATCTCGGCGCGGCGGGGCTCGAGGTCGCCGCTGTCGGCTCGCGTTCCCAGGAGTCGGCCGACCGGTTCGCCGCACGATTCGGAATCGGCGCCGCGCACGCGAGCTACGAAGCGCTCGTGGCCGATCCCGGGGTCGACGCGATCTACGTGGCCACGCCGCATCCGTTCCACGCCGAGAACACGCTGCTGGCGGTCGCGGCCGGAAAGCACGTGCTGGTCGAGAAGCCGTTCACGCTGAACGGCGACGAGGCCCAGCAGATCGCGGATGCCGCCCGGGCCGCCGACGTGGTGGTTCTCGAGGCGATGTGGACGAGGTTCCTGCCGCACATGGTGCGCCTGCGCGAGATCGTGGCCGAGGGGGTGCTGGGCGACATCCGCACCATCATCGCCGAGCACGACCAGAAGTTGCCCTCCGATCCCGCGCACCGCATCAACGACCCCGCTCTGGGCGGGGGTGGCTTGCTCGACCTCGCGATCTACCCGGTGTCGTTCGCCATCGATCTTCTGGGGCTGCCGACACAGATCCTTGCGCACGCCACGTTCAGCGACACGGGTGTCGACCGGCAGACGGCGCTGATCTTCGCGCACGAGGGTGGGCGGCAGTCGCTGTCGCACAGTGCGATCGATGCCGCGGGCACGGTGCGTGCTTCGGTGGTGGGCACGCTTGCGCGGGTCGAGTTCGATGCCGGGTGGTATGAGGCCACCGGGTTCACGGTTCTCGCCCCGGATGGCACGGTGCTCGAGCGGGTGGCGCCCCCCGTGGCCTCGAGGGGCATGCAGTACCAGGCGCTCGAGCTCGAGCGTCTGGTACGCGCGGGGGAGCGGGAGAGCCCGCTGCTGCCGCTGGACGAGTCGGTGGCGATCATGCGCGTGCTCGACGAGGTGCGCGCCCAGATCGGCCTCCGCTACCCGGGCGAGTAGGGCGCGCCGGCGCTCTCGGGTTGCCACAAGTTGTGGCAAGTCGGCTGGTGGGGCGGCACTTTGCGCCAGGTCGGTGTCTGGGAGCCGCGGGTGCGGGGTGGAGTTGCCACAAGTTGTGGCAACTCGGAGCGTCAGGCGGCACTTTGCGGCAAGTCGGTGTCGGGGTGCCGTGGGGGTGCGGGGTGGGGTTGCCACAAGTTGTGGCAAGTCGGCTGGTGGGGCGGCACTTTGCGGCAGGTCGGTGTCTGGATGCCGTGGGTGCGGGGTGGGGTTGCCACAAGTTGTGGCAAGTCGGCTGGTGGGGTGGCACTTTGCGCCAGGTCGGTGTCTGGGTGCCGTGGGTGCGGGGTGGGGTTGCCACAAGATGTGGCAACTCGGAGCGTCAGGCGACACCTTGCGGCAAGTCGACGCCTGGGCGCTGAGGGGGCGGGGTGGGGTTGCCACAAGATGTGGCAACTCGGAGCGTCAGGCGACGCGTTGGGGCGAGTCGACGGGTCGGCGTGTCGGCGAGGCGCGGGTACCATGGCTGGAATGTCTGACGCGCAGGTTCCCCAGACGCGGCGCGAGCGCCGCGAGGCGGAGCAACGCGCGGAGGCCGCTGCGGCCGCGAGCGATGTCGCATCCGGTGCGCCGGCTGCTTCCGCTGCCCCGACCCTGTCTGCGACGGAGTCCGACGCGGTGGCCAACGCCGAAGCCGAAGCCAAAGCTGAGGCCGCGGCCGAAGCCCAAGCCGAGGCCGAGGCCGAGGCCGGCGCGCGTGGCGGGATCCGGTCGATCGTGCGCCGGCATCCGCGCGCCTGGGCGGCCGCGGCCGCCGCAGTGGCGCTCGTCGTGCTCGGTGGCGGCGCGTTCGCGGCCGGCGCGGCGATGGGGGCCACCGCGGCGCCCGCCGCATCCGCCCTCGTCACCGCCACCCCGACCGAGACACCGACTCCCACGCCCACCCCCACCGTCGATGCCCGCACTCAGCCCCAGCTCGCCGCGGCGCCCGCGCCCGTGCGCACCTGCTCGGTGGCCGACCTCGCCACCGACGGCCGGCTCGGCACCTTCCTCGGCAGCGTGCGCAATGCGGCCACCGGCGAGGTGCTCTTCGATCGCAATGCCACCACGCCGGCCCGCACGGCGAGCGTGATGAAGGTGCTCTCGAGCGCGGCCGCCCTCGCCGTGCTCGGCCCCGACTACCGCGTGCCCACCACGGTGGTGGCGGGCAGCACACCCGGGCAGGTCGTGCTCGTGGGCGGTGGCGACATCACCCTCGCGAGCGGCAGCTCGAACATCTACACCGACTCCGCCAGCATGCAGGATCTCGCGAGCCAGGTGAACGCCGCCTGGTCGGCGGATCCGTCGCGGGCAGGCACTCCCATCACGTCCATCGTGCTCGACGCCAGCATCTTCTCGGGCGACCGCTGGCAGCCCTCCTGGCTGCGCAAGGAGCAGGTCGACGGCTATTCCTCCGAGGTCACGGGCCTGCAGGTCGACGGCGACCGAGCCGATCCCTCCGCCAACGTGTCGACGCGCAGCGACAACGCCGTGCTGAGTGCCGGCCAGGCCTTCGCCGACGCGCTCGGCGTGCCGAACGCGAGCCTCGCCGAGGGCGTGGCCGCGGCGGGCTCCACCCAGCTGGGCCAGGTGCTCTCCGCTCCCGTGTCCACGATGATCCCGGATGCCCTGCTCCGCTCCGACAACACCGAGGCCGAGATGCTGGCCCGCCTCGTGGCCGTGAAGCTCGGCGTCGGAAGCGATTTCGCCGCGCTCAACACCGCCATCCCGCAGGCGCTCGCCACCTACGGCATCAACACGAGCGGCCTCACCATCGTCGACGGATCGGGTCTCAGCGACGACAACGGGGTGCCCCCGAACTTCCTCAGCGAGCTCTTCATCCACATCAACAACCGCGAGGGCAACCTCGGCATCATCGCCGACGGCCTTCCGGTCGCGGGCGAGAGCGGCACGCTCGCCGGCCGTTTCGGCGGCTCACCGGCGGCGGGCAACGTGGTGGCCAAGACCGGGTGGATCGACACGGGCTACACGCTCTCCGGCATCATCCGCGCGGCCGACGGCTCCGTTCTCACCTTCGCGTTCTTCGCCCTCGACGACGTTGGCGACAGCGCCAAGACCGCCATCGACGCTCTCACCACCGGCGTGTACGAGTGCGGCAACGGTCTCTCCAACAACTGAGCCGCACCGCTCCCTAGACTGGATGCACCACGTCACGCGAGGAGATCGGTCATGGCCAAAGCGCTGTTCATCATCGATGTGCAGAACGACTTCATCGAGGGCGGAGCCCTCGGGGTCGAGGGTGGGACGGCCGTGGCGAACGGCATCTCGAAGCTGCTGGCGGAGCATCCGGATACCTACGATTTCGTGATCGCTTCCCGCGACTGGCACGACCCCGAGAACGACAACGGTGGGCACTTCGCCACCGAGGCCGAGCCCGACTTCGTCACCACCTGGCCGGTGCATTGCGTGGCCGGCACCTACGGCGCCGAGTACCACGACGAGCTCACCACCCGGGCCATCGATCACCACGTGCGCAAGGGCCAAGGCGAGCCCGCGTACTCCATCTACGAGGGCACGACCGAGGAGGGGGGAACGGTGCACGAGCTGCTCGACGCGAACGGCGTCACCGATGTCGACATCGCGGGCCTCGCGACCGACTACTGCGTTCGTGCCTCCGCTCTCGACGCGATCGAACACGGTCGGCACGTGCGCATCATCACCGATCTGGTGGCGGGCGTGTCGCCGGATGCCTCGCGCGCGGCCATCGCCGAACTCGCGCACGCGGGGGCCGACCTGGTGACCTCCGATCTCGTCGATCGCTGACGCTGCCGTTTCGGCAAACGGCCGGGTGCCGGTCGCCACTTCGGCAGCGGCGCGCTCGTCTCGCGACGGCTAATCTCGTGTCGAGGGGTCGATTTCCGCGCCACACCGAGCGTTCTCGCGCTGAAGTGACTCCTCGCGACTGGGAAGGAACCCTCACATGAGCGCTGCATCCGAAACCGATCTCCTCGCCTCCGTGCCCGATGGACTGTTCATCGGGGGAAGCTGGGGTCCCTCATCCAGTGGCAAGACGCTCGACGTCATCGACCCCGCCACAGGCCTCGTGATCAAGACGATCGCCGACGCCACGCCCGAAGACGGGATGCGCGCCCTCGACGCCGCCGTGGAGGTGGCCGCCGAGTGGGCTGCCATCGCACCCCGCGTGCGCGGCGAGATCCTGCGCGGCGCCTTCGACCTGCTGCAGCAGCGTCGCGACGACGCCGCCCTGCTCATGACGCTCGAGATGGGCAAACCTCTGGCCGAGGCGCAGGGCGAGGTGACCTACGGCGGCGAGTTCCTGCGCTGGTTCGCCGAGGAGGCCGTGCGCATCTCGGGCCGCTACGGTTCGAACCCCGAGGGCACCGGCCAGATGGTGGTCTCGCAGCGCCCGGTCGGCCCGTGCTACCTCATCACCCCGTGGAACTTCCCGCTCGCCATGGCGACGCGCAAGATCGCACCGGCGCTGGCCGCAGGCTGCACCGTCGTGGTGAAGCCCGCCGCGCTCACACCGCTCACCACGCTGTTCATCGCGCGCCTGCTGGAGGAGGCCGGCCTCCCCGCCGGCGTCGTGAACGTGCTGACCACCACGAACTCGGGTGGCGTCTCCGACCCGATCCTCGCCGACCCACGGCTGCGCAAGCTGAGCTTCACCGGCTCCACCCCCGTGGGCCGCAATCTCATGAAGCAGGCCGCCGACAACGTGCTGCGCACCTCGATGGAGCTAGGCGGCAACGCGCCGTTCGTGGTGTTCGGCGACGCCGACCTCGACAAGGCGGTGGACGGCGCGATGCTCGCCAAGTTCCGCAACATCGGCCAGGCCTGCACCGCGGCCAACCGCTTCATCGTGCACTCCAGCGTGGCGTCGGAGTTCGCGCGCCGTATCGCCGAGCGCGTCGGAGCCTTCACCATCGGTCGCGGCACCGAGCCCGGCGTGGGTATCGGCCCGCTGATCAACGACAAGGCGGTCGACAAGGCCGACGAACTCGTTCAGGAGGCCGTCTCGCGCGGAGCGACGCTGGTGGCCGGCGGTCACCGCATCGAGGGTGCGGGTTCGTTCTACGAGCCCACCGTGGTGTCGGGAGTGCCACTCGGTGCGGAGATCCTGCGCGAGGAGATCTTCGGGCCGGTCGTGTCGATCGTCGAGTTCGACGAGGAGGACGAGGCCGTGCGCCTCGCCAACGACACCGAGTACGGGCTCGTCTCCTACGTCTTCACCGAGAACCTGGCGCGCGGCCAGCGCATGATCGAGAAGCTCGAGACCGGCATGATGGGCCTCAACGTGGGTGTCATCTCGAACGCGGCGGCGCCCTTCGGCGGCGTGAAGCAGTCGGGCCTCGGCCGCGAGGGCGGCTCGGAGGGCATCCACGAGTACCTCTCGACGAAGTACACCCTCATCCCCAACTCCTAGGCGCCAGCCGCACCACTCCAAGATCCGTCACTTTTTGCGCATTCCAATGGGTTTTCGCGCAGAAAGTGACGGATCTGGGTGTTTGAGCGGCGGGCACACCGTTCCCATAGGCGGCTGAAGGCACGCGCCCAGAGTCGGGTCGTAGCGTTCGAGCGTGACAACTGCGGCGATCGAGAGCGGTATCGAGAAGCGAGCCGGAAGCCGGCGCGAGGCACTCGCCTGGCGCCGGCTGCTCACGCCGTGGCGGGCCGGACTCACGCTGCTCGGGCTCGCGTCGGCGTTCATCACGCTCTGGGGCCTGCAGGCCGGCCAGCGGTCGGAGTACTACGCGGCCATCGCGCTGTCGATGAGTCAGAACCTCTCGAACTTCTTCTTCGGGTCGTTCGACCCCGCCGGCACCGTGACGCTCGACAAGATCCCGGGCTCCTACTGGGTGCCGGCGATCTTCGTGCGGTTGTTCGGGTTCTCGACCTGGTCGGTGAATGCGCCCAACGCGATCGCCACGGTCGCCGCCGTGCTGATCGTGGCGGTGACGGCCAAGCGCCTCTTCAACCCCGCCGCCGGCCTCCTCGCGGGGGCCGCCGTCGCGGCGACGCCGATCGTGGCGGCGGTGGCCCGCTCGAATCAGCCTGAGTCGTTCTTCGTGCTGGCTGTCGCGCTCGTGGCGTGGGCCGCGACCAAGGCCGTACAGCGCGCATCCCTCGGCTGGCTGATCGGGGCCGGTGCGTTCGTGGCACTGGCCTTCCAGATGTACATGCTCGAGGCGTGGGCGGTGTGGCCTGCGCTCGCCGCCGCCTACCTCTGCACGCGGCAGCCGTGGCTGAAGAAGCTCTGGCACGTCGCCGTGGCGGGAGTCGCGAGTCTCGCCCTCTCGCTCACCTGGATCATCGTGGTGTGGCTGGTGCCCGCCTCCAGTCGCCCCTACGTGGGCGGCACGATCGGCAACAACCCCTTCGAGATGGTGTTCGGCTACAACGGCCTCGGGCGGTTCTCCGCCACATCCGACTCCACCGCGTACCGCTCGTTCACGCCGCCGTTCTCGGGCTCGGCGGGTGTGTTCCGGCTGTTCAACGAGCAGGTGGCCGCGCAGATCGCGTGGCTCATCCCGACGGCACTCGTGTCGATCGTGGTGCTGTGGATGCTGAAGCGCGATCGAGCCGTCACCGTCTTCCTCGGCGGGTGGCTCGTGACCTTCCTTGCCATGTTCTCCGTGGTGGCGGGCATGCACCAGTTCTACACGGCATCTCTCGCCATCCCGATGGCTCTTCTCCTGGGGCTGGCGTTCGCGCGGGCGCGGGCGGCACGGATGCTGTGGGCCCAGTTGGTCCTGCTCGGCTCGGCCGCCGCCGGGGCCGTTCTGATCGGCCTCTACCAGCCGGGCTACCTCTACGGCTTCGCGATCGCGCAGGCCGTCGTCGCGGTGCTCACGGGAGTGCTGCTGGTGGTGCTGCACCGGCGACGCGCGCGGCAGGCGGAGCCGCGGCAGGCGGAGCCGCGCCAGGCGGGTTGGCGGATGGCGGGCCTCGGCGTGCTCGTGGGCGCCTCGCTGCTGCTCACGCCCGCGGCCTGGGCCGTCGACGTGATGAACCACCCGAGCTCGATCAACCCGATCGCGGGGGAGTCGTCGGGGATCGGGGCGTTCGGGGGCGGGGGCGGACCAAGCGGCGGTGCGGGCGGCGCAGGTGGCGCACCCACCGGCACCGCGCCGGGAACCTCCCAGGGCGCCGCCCCCGGCGGCATGCCGGGGCGCACGGGCGGACAGGACGGCGGGGGCCGGCCGACCACCGGCGCGGGCGGCCTCGGATCAGTGGGGAGCTCATCCGGAGACTCGGCGCTGATCGCCTACCTCGAGCAGAATCGCGGATCGGCCACCTACCTCGTGGCCACGTTCGGCGCCCAGACCGCCGCGAGCCTCATCACCGCGACCGACGGCGGCTCCGTGCTGCCCATCGGCGGCTTCAGCTCGGAGGATCCGGTGCCGACGCTCGAGGCGTTCCAGCAGCTGGTCGCCAGCGGTGAGCTGCGGTACGTGCTCGCGGCGAGCGGCGCGGGCGGCGGGGGCGGCTTCGGCAGCGGAGGCGCATCCGGAACCTCATCGAGCTCGCAGATCCAGACCTGGGTGACCAGCGAATGCACCCTCGTCTCCGACTCGTCGCTGTCGACCACCGGTCTCTACGACTGCGCGCCGTGATCGTGCCGCTACTCATTCCGTAACAGTCAGGCCGGGGCGCGGGCGCGCGGGGGAGGATTCTGACGACATGCACGCGTTCGACTCGATCACCGCCGCCCAGCTCGACGTGCCGTCGAGCCGCAAGTGGAGCCTTCACCCGGGCACCATCGGGGCCTGGGTGGCGGAGATGGACTTCGGCACCGCGCCCGTGGTCACCGAGGCGCTGCACCGAGCGCTCGACGAGGGCGTTCTCGGGTATCTCTCGCCCGCCACCGCCCACGAGCTGGCGGAGCAGACGGCCCGCTGGATGCTCGAGGAGTACGGCTGGCAGGTCGAACCCGATCGGGTGCATCCGGTGTCCGACGTCATGGCGGCGCTCGGCGTGGCCGTCACCGAGTATTCGCCGGAGGGCTCGGGGGTGATCGTGCCCACGCCCGCGTACATGCCCTTCCTCAGCTACCCGCCGACACTCGGCCGACCCGTGATCGAGGTGCCGGGCATCGAGGAGGGGACGGTCGGGCGCTGGCGGCACGACATCGAGGCGATCGATGCGGCGTTCCGGGCGGGAGCGGGAACCCTCATCCTGTGCAATCCGCAGAATCCGACCGGCACGGCGCTCACCCGGAGCGAGCTCGAGGCGATCGCCGAGGTGGTCGAGCGCAATCACGGTCGCGTGTTCGCCGACGAGATCCACGCGCCGCTGCGGTTCGACGGCGTGCCGCACATCCCCTACGCGTCGCTGTCGTCGACGACCGCCGCCCACACCGTGACCGGCACGAGTGCGTCGAAGGCCTGGAACCTGCCCGGCCTCAAGTCGGCGCAGCTCATCACGTCGAACGCTGCCGACGAGGCCGTCTACCGCCGCTTCGGCTTCGCCGTGCAGCACGGCGCCTCGACCCCGGGGGTGGTGGCGTCGACGGCCGCCTACCGCGACGGCCGGGAGTGGCTGCACGAGGTGGTGGGCTATCTCGACCAAAATCGGCGGCTGCTCGGCGATCTCCTCGCCGCCCACCTGCCGCAGGTGGGGTACCGGATGCCCGAGGCCACCTACCTGGCCTGGCTCGACTGCCGGGCGCTGGGCATCGAGGGGTCACCGGCCGCGTTCTTCCGGGAGCACGCCGGGGTGACGCTCACCGACGGGGCGCTGTGCGGGACGGGCTTCGAGGGGTTCGTGCGGCTGGTGTTCGCCATGCCGAGGCCCATCCTCGAGCAGGCCGTCACCGCGATGGCGGATGCCGTCGCCCGGGAGCTCTGCGGCACCGTGCCGCAGCCGTGAAAGGAAGCACCATGTCCGACTATTTCGACCGCGTCGAAGACAAGAAGTACACCTCGGTCTACAAGAAGGAGACGCCCGACATCCTCGCCGCCTTCGCCGCGTTCGACAACGCGGTGTTCCAGGAGGAGGGGCGGGAGATCCCGCTGAAGTACCGCGAACTCATCGCGCTCGCCGTGGGCATCACGACGCAGTGCGTGTACTGCATCGACGCGCACAGCCAGAACGCCGTGAAGGCGGGCGCCTCGGAGGGCGAGCTGGCCGAGGCCGCGTGGGTGGCCACCGCGATCCGTGCCGGGGGTGGCTACGCGCACGGCCGCCTTGCCTTCAAGCTCTCGGGAGCCCACGAGCACTGAGCCGACGTCCGCGCGAGATCACGGCAGCTGCGTTCTCCACACAAGCCACTTGGCCTCGACCTCGGCCGGGATGTCGACGCCGAATCGATGCGCGAGAAGGAGCACGTGCGCGAAGACGTCGGCGAGCTCGGCGCGGAAGGCCGCGTCGAGCTCGTGGGGTGACGCACCCTTGTCGCGCGCCTGACCCGCACGGGCGAGGTAGGCCTGCGTCAGTTCGCCCACCTCTTCGTTGAGCTTCAGAACGAGCCAGTCGTCGGTGCGGTCGATCGCGTTGGTCGCGGCGTAGAACGCCGAGACCTCCTCGACCCCGGCGAGCAGCTCTGTGATCAGCTCCATCGTCTCGTGGCCGGCAGGCCCGTCTGCGTCCCGCACGTCAGGCGGTGGTGCGCTCGTGTGGCGTCTTCTCGCCGGCCTCGATGGCGATCGGTAGCAGGTTCTCCGCCGGGGGCAACGGGCAGGTGGCGTAGTCGGTGTAAGCGCAGGGCAGGTTGGTGGCGCGGTTGAAGTCGACCACGACGCGGGATGCCGCATCCGGAGCCGCGATCGACACCGAGCGGTTGGCCGCATAGGTCGTGACGCCGCTGGTCGCATCGCGGAACAGTGCGAGGTAGCTCCCTGGCACATGCCCGTTGAACACGGTGAGCGCGAGATCGTCGTCGCCGACGCGGAAGCGCACCTCGCCCGGTGCCTCGTAGACGTGCTCGAGGCCCTCGGCCACCGAGCCCACGGTGACCGAGCGCGGTTCGGGGAACGGCACGAACTCTCCCTCGACGCGCCACGCCGGTTCGGGCGAGAAGGCCGGGGTGCCGGTGTAGTCACGCCGCAGCGGGTTCTCCGGATGCCGCGGGCGGAGGATGTCGTGGCTCCCACGCCGGGCGACTTCGGCCACAGCGTCGCCGAACGTCACCTCGACGCCGCCGCGCTCGGGGATCGGCCCGAACGCGTGGCGGCCGGTGAGCGTGCGGCCTTCGAACTCGAGGCTCTCGCTCTCCGCGAGCTCGACCACGGGGCCGCCGTCGCCGGTGGACCACGCGCCAGGCACATCTGGATAGCGGCGCGGCTCGGTGGCGAGCCAATTGAGACTCGTCACGGCGAGGAAGCCATGCTCGGATGCGCGGGCGGCTTCGTGCTGGGCGTGCCAGCGCTCCCATTCCGATACGAACTCTGCGGCCGATTTCGACGCCGGCTCGGTGGCGGTTCCGGTGGTGGTGCTCATGCGTACTCCCTCACTCCGAGCGCACGCCGCAACGGCTCGCCCTCGGGATAGCTTTCGCGATACACGCCGCGCTCCTGCAGCTCGGGCACCACGCGATCGACGAACTCGTCGAGGCCGTGGGGGTTGGTGTGCCCCACGATCACGAAGCCGTCGGATGCCCGCTCCTGCACGAAGCGGTTGATCTCATCGGCGACCTGGCTCGGCGTGCCCACCAGGGCGTGCCGGGCCGTGAGGGCGATGACCAGTTCGCGGATACTGAGGTTCTCGGCCTCGGCCCTCGCGCGCCACGCGTCGGCGGTGGCCTTGGGGTCGGCGGAGTTGTTGGCGCGGCCCTGGGTGATGCCGGCGCCTGCGGGATCCGGATCGATCGCGGGAAGGGGGCCGTCAGGGTCGTACCCCGTGAGGTCGCGACCCCAGATGCGCTCGAGGAAGGCGATGGCCGTGGGGCCGCTCGTCTGCGCGAGCGCGATCTCTCGCGCATTCTCCTCTGCCTCGGCGGATGTGTCGCCGAGGGCGAACGCGATAGCGGGGAGGATCTTCAAGGAGTCCTCGCTGCGGCCGAGGGCCGGAAGCCGGCCCTTCACATCGGCGTAGAACGCCTGCGCGTCGGCGAACTCACTGTGCAGCGAGAAGATCACGTCGGCGTGCTCCCCGGCGAAGTCGCGGCCGTCGGCCGAGTCGCCCGCCTGCACGATCACCGGGTAGCGCTGTGGACTGCCGGGCAGCGTGAAGCGGCCGGTCACGTCGAAATGGTCGCCGTGGAAGTCGACCTCGCCGACACCGCCCGGAGTGAGGAAGCGGCCGCTCGCCTTGTCGGCGACCAGCGCATCCGGAGCCCAGCTGTCCCAGAGCGACTTCGCCACCGTGAGGAACTCGGCGGCGCGGCGATAGCGGTCGTCGCGGTCGAGGAACGCGCCACGGCGGAAGTTCGCGCCGTGGAAGGCGTCGGAGGTGGTGACCACGTTCCAGCCGACGCGGCCGCCGCTCAGGTGATCGAGCGTGGCGAGCTGCCGGGCGAGCTCGTAGGGTTCGTTGAAGGTGCTGCTCAGGGTGCCGACGAGCCCGATGTTCTTCGTGATGGCGGCGACGGCGGCCAGGATGGCGAGGGTGTTCGGCCGGCCGGCCACATCCGCCTCGTAGACCCGCCCCTTGTGCTCGCGCACGCGGAGGCCCTCGGCGAGGAAGAGGTAGTCGAAGAAGCCGCGCTCGGCGTTCTGGGCGAAGTGCCGGAACGAGGAGAACGCGATCTGGCTCTCGGAGCTCGGGTCGCTCCAGACGGTGGTGTTGTTCACGCCGGGGAAGTGGGCGGCCAGGTGTACCTGGCGCAGACCGGATGCGCTCATGCGTGCACCTCCGTGCTGGAGCTGGCGGATTCGGGCGCCCGCTCGGTCGCAGCCGTGAAGAGGTTCTCGGGGCGTTCGAAGCCGAGCACCTCGCGGAGCGTGCGCGGATCGCGGGCCGCACGGGGCGAGACGGGCGTGCGCACACCCGCCGCCTCGAGGGCGGGAACCAGGTCGTGGGCGATGGCGTCGAGATCGGCCGGCAGGCGAGCGGGCCGCAGGCGGAACCCGTCGAGCCCGCGTCGTTGTCCGTCGAGCAGGCGTTCCACGAGGGCCGACGGTGTGCCGGCGACGACGAGGGCGTCGGATGTGAGGGGAGCGCCGGCGAGGTCGTCGAGCGCGGTGAGCGCCCGCTCCGCATCGGCCTGCTCGTTCTCGAGCAGCACCACGAGGTCGGCGTAGACGAGCAGGGCCGGACGACCGGCCGGGCGCAACCGCTCCTCCGCGTCGCGCACCTCCGCGAGGATCTCGGCGAGGTGCTCGGGGGAGTGCGGCGTGATGTACACGACGTCGGCGTGCTGGGCCGCGAGCTCGTAGGGGATCGTGGCGTGCGCGAGAGCGCTCACGAGAGGCTGGCCCTGAGGCGATCGAGGCGTGATCGAGGCGCCCTTGACGCTGAAGAAGCGCCCTTCGAAGTCGGCATAGTGCAGCTTCGAGCCGTCGAGGAAGCGGCCGTTCGCCGCATCCCGAACGATCGCGTCGTCTTCCCAGCTGTCCCAGAGGCGGCGCACGACCTCGACCACGTCGCCGGCCTCGTCGAACAGCTCCTGGATCACCTCCTGCGCCTCACCTCGCCGGTAGGCCTCGAGATCGATGGCGGGCACGGTGCGGCGGCCCACGAGGGCGGCATCGGCAGTCGACGCGGAGACCTGGATTCGCCATCCCGCCCGTCCCTCGCTCGCAAAGTCGAGCGTCTGCAGGCCGGTGGCGACGTGGAAGGGCTCGGTGTGCGTGGCCGTCACGGTCGGCACGAGCCCGATCCGGCTCGTGAGCGGGGCGAGGTAGGAGGCGATGAGGAGGGCGTCGAGGCGGCCGCGCACCTGGTCGACGCGGTCGTCGGCTGTGCCGGGAGCCGCCGACTGCAGGGCGAAGGAGTCTTCGATCGTCACGAAGTCGATGCCCGCGTCCTCTGCAGTGGCCACGAGGGCGGCCCAGTATCCGGGGGTGAACAGAGCGTCAGGTCGTGCGGTGGGCTCGCGCCAGGCGGCCGGATGCCATCCGGTGCCGTCGAGCGCCACCGCGAGGTGCAGCGTGCGTGTCATGCACCGAGCCGACCACAGCCCGCGTGGATTCGCGGAGCGACCGGGTCACGAAGCGGAACGCGACGCCACAGAACGACACATTCGAGCAGACGGATGCGGGATCTGCGCATGCTCGTTCGATGAGTGTCTCCGATTCGCTGCCCCTTCGTCGCGGAGAGGTGGTGCTCGGTGCCGCGGTTCGTCCCTTGGGCTCGTTCCCGTCGGGATGGCGCGTCGACGGCGCGAATCGCGATCCGGGCGACGACCCCAAGGTGCTGAAGCGCCAAGCGAAAGAGGCCGAGCGCGCCCACCTCGACTACCTCTTTTTCGGCGACTGGTTCTCCAACACGCCCGATCTGGAATACACGGATCCCTACCTGCTCGCGCGCATCGATCCCTTCTCCGCAGTCGCGTTCCTGGCCTCGTCCACGAGCCGTATCGGCCTGATCGCCACGGTCAACACCAGCTACAGCGACCCGTTCACGACGGCCAGGACGGCCGCGTCGATCGACCACCTGAGCGGCGGGCGGTTCGGGCTGAACATCGTGGTGGGCACCGAGCCGCACGCCGATGCGAACCACACGGTGTCGAACCAGGTGGGCGGCCGTGCGGCTCATCGGCACGCGGTCGCGGCCGAGTACCTCGACGTCATCCGGGGCATCTGGGACACCTGGGACGACGACGCCGTCGTCGCCGACGCCGGGAGCGGCACCCTCGTCGACTGGTCGAGGATCGACGCGCTCGATCATGAGGGCGAGAGCTTCCGCGCGGCCGGTCCGGCGCTCTCCCTCCGGCCCGTACAGGGGCAGATCCCAATCGTGCACTCGGACACCTCCGCCCGCGCTCTCGAGTTCGCGGCCCGCGGCGCCGAACTCCACGTCGTCTCGCCGGCGAACCTCCGGGAGGGGGTGGCGATCGCCCGCGATCTGCGGGCGGCCGCGGTGGCGCACGGTCGCGCTGCCGACTCGCTCGCCATCGTGCTCCCCTTGCTGCCCGTCGTGGGATCCACGCGCGCGGATGCCTGGGCGATCTACGATCGCCTGGTCGAACTCGTGCCGGTGGCGGATGCGGCAGGCGCGGCGACCTCCGCGACGGCGGCCGGCGTGCCGCGCGATCGCACGGCCTCGGCCATCCGACGCCTTGTCGGAGTACCGCTGCTCGACCGTGAACTCGACGACCCCGTGAGCCTTGCGGATGCCGAGCGCTTCAATACGGCGGGCGTGCGCCTGCTCGAGGTGGTGCGCCGCCGGTCAGGCCGGGTGCCGGGCACCTCCCGCACCCCCGACTACCGCCACCTCCTCGTGGCGCACCTCTTCCCGTTGCCGATCGTGGTGGGCTCGGCCGAAGACATCGCCGACCACATCGAGACCTGGTTCCGGTCGGGTGCCGCCGACGGCTTCACGGTGCAGAGCGCCTACCTGCACGAGCAGTTCGAGGCCTTCACCCGAGGGGTCGTGCCGATCCTCGTCGAGCGCGGGC
Organism: Herbiconiux sp.; assembly: GCF_004297105.1. Taxonomy (GTDB): domain Bacteria; phylum Actinomycetota; class Actinomycetes; order Actinomycetales; family Microbacteriaceae; genus Herbiconiux. The sequence goes on along the minus strand of NZ_SCVE01000002.1, from coordinate 99,817 downwards.
TCTTCCGGGCCGGCTACGGCACCAGGACGCTGCGCGGGCACCTCGGTCTCGACCGGCCCGCGCGCGTGAAGCCGCAGCAGGCCGAGGCAGCCGCATCCGCATCCGCAACCGAAGCCGCAACGAGAACGACCCCGTCGAGGGCGAGTGCCTTCGACGGGGTCGTCGGGGTGTTCTAGAGCAGCGGTCAGCTGTTGTCGAGCGGCAGTCCGGGCGGGTTCACGAGCGACTCCTTCACGGCCTCGTTCTGGAGGTCCCAGGCGGCGAGCCACTGGTCGTACTGGCCGTTCTCGATCAGGTAGTTGATGGCATCCGCGATCGGCTGGGCGAGCCCGGAATCCTTCTTCACCGTGGCCGCGATGAGGCCGTCGAGGGTCTCTCCGGCCCCGGAGAAGACGCCTGCCGTGCGCGTCTCATTCGCTCCGCCCTTCGAGAGGGTGTTCTGGTAGGCGATGCCGGGGTTCGGGTTGAACTGGGCGTCGATCTGACCGGAGTTCAGGGCGAGGGTGATCGAGTTCGCGTCGGGGAAATACACGACGTTCAGGCTCTTGCCCTCGGCCTCGAGTTTGTCCTTCCAGGCCAGCAGGATCTTCTCCTGGTTGGTGCCGGAGCTCGTGGCCACGGTGAGGCCGTCGAGGTTCTCGTAGTCGCCGTCGAACTCCCAGCTGTTGGAGGCCAGCACCTGGAAGGCGAGGTTGTCGCCGCGGTACGAGGCGAAGTCGTACTTCTCCTTGCGCTTCTCCGTGTCGGTGATGTTCGAGAAGCCCACGTCGGTGGCGCCGGTGTCGATGCCCACGAACAGGTTGTCCCAGGTGGAGTTCTTCACCTCGGGCGTGAGGCCGAGAACGGCGGCCACGAGCCGGCCGAGGTCGGGCTCCGCGCCGGTGAGGGTCTCGTTGTCGTCGCCCGTGAAGGCGAGCGGGGGGAAGCCGGCGGGCAGGGCGCCGACGCCGATCGTGAGCGTGCCCTTGTCGAGCACCGACTGCGGCAGGGTGTTGCGGATCTCGTCGACGGTCGACACCGAGATCTCGGTCTCGGTGCCTGCGCCGTTGGAGACAGCACCGACGGTGACGGTGCCGGATGCGGCCGGCGAATCGGCGGCGTCGGCGCTCCCGGAGCAGGCGGCGAGGCCCGCGGTCAGAAGGGCGGCCGTGGCGAGCGCTCCGATCGTTCGGAGCCGCTTGGCGGTGACGGTTGTCATGGTGATTCCTTGCTGTGTGTGGATGGTGTGCGGGTGGTTTCTTCAGAACCGGATGCTCAGGCGAGCACCTTGCTCAGGAAGTCTTGGGTGCGGAGGTTCCGCGGGTTCGACAGCACCTCGGCAGGGGTGCCCTCCTCGACCACGAGGCCGTCGTCCATGAACACCACGCGGTCGGCCACCTCGCGGGCGAAGCCGATCTCGTGGGTCACGACGATGAGGGTCTTGCCGCTGCCGGCGAGGGTGCGGATGACGCTCAGCACCTCACCGACGAGCTCCGGGTCGAGTGCCGACGTGGGCTCGTCGAACAGGATGACCTCGGGTTCGAGGGCGAGAGCCCGGGCGATGGCCACCCGTTGCTGCTGTCCGCCCGAGAGCTGCCGGGGGTAGGCCCCCTCCTTGTCGGCGAGGCCCACCCGGGCGAGCAGCACACGGGCGTGCTCACGGGCATCCTTCGGCTTCACGCCGTGCGAGATGGGTGCCTCGCTCACGTTCTCGAGAATGGTGAGGTGCGGGAAGAGGTTGAAGTTCTGGAAGACGAAGCCGATCTTGGCGCGCTGGCGGAGGATCTCCTTCTCCCGCAGCTCCTTGAGGCGGTCACCACTGCGCCGTCCCAGCAGGGCACGCACCCCGATGAGCTCGCCGTTCAGGGCCACGTAGCCCTCATCCAGCTTCTCGAGGTGGTTGATCGCGCGCAGCAGGGTCGACTTGCCCGACCCCGACGGGCCCAGGATGACCGTGACGGTGCCGGCTTCGACGGTGAGATCGACGCCCTTCAGCACCCTCTTCTCGCCGTACGACTTCGTGGCGTTGTGGATCTCGATGGCGGTGGCGGTGTTGGTGGCGGTCATGAGATGGTCCTCCCGGCATCCGTCGTGGCCCGGATCGATGCGATCCGGCGGCGCACCTGCTGCAGCGGTGTGGGCGGCAGCTCGCGCACCGACCCTCGGGCGTAGAACCGCTCGATGTAGTACTGCACGATCGAGATCGCGCTGGTGAGGATGAGGTACCAGATGGTGGCCACCACGAGCAACGGGATGATGTCGGTGGGATATGTGCTGCCGAGGTTCTGCACCACCCCGAACAGGTCGAGCAGCGAGACGTAGAAGAGCAGCGAGCTCGCCTTGAGCAGCCCGATGATCTGGTTCACGTAGGCCGGCACGATGGAGCGGAGGGCCTGCGGCAGCACGATCCTCGAGAACTGTCGCCGTTGGGGGATGCCGAGCGCCTTCGCGGCCTCGTGCTGGCCCTGGTCGACGGCCAGCACGCCCGAGCGCACCACCTCGGCGCTGTAGGCGATCTCGGAGAGGCTCAGCCCGATCACGCCGAGCACGAGAGGCGAGAGCACCGTGAACGTCGGTACCGCCCACTGCGGGCCGAACGGGATGCCGACACCCACCGTGGGGTACAGGTTGCCGAGGTTGAACAGGAAGATCAGCACCAGGATGAGCGGCACCGAGCGGAACAGCCAGATGTAGAGCCAGCTGAGCGTGCTGAGCACGGGGTTTCCCGACAGTCGCCCGAGGGCCACGACGATGCCACCGAGGAAGCTGACGACGGCGCTGATGCCGGTGGCGAGCAGCGTGAGCTGCAGTCCCTTGAGGATGGCCGGGCTGAAGAACCACTGCCCGACCTTCGCCCACTCCCAGGAGGGGTTGGTGAAGAGGGTCTGCCCGACGTTCAGCAGCAGCACGAGCACGAGGGCGGTGATGACCCAGCGGAGCGGATGCCGCAGCGGCACCACGGCGCGCTCGGCGAGCTTCTTCAGGTCGATCCCGGGCGGGAGCGTGGGCGCTCCTCCTGCAGAGGAGGCGGCGGAGGCGGCGTCGGCCGGCCGCTGGGTCACGGCGGTCACGACGCGGCCCCGTCCGTGGTGCGTCCCGCTCGCGCCGCCTCGGCGAAGCCGGGGTTCTGGGCGAAGAACTGCGCCAGCTCCTCGTCGTGCCGACGACGGATGTCGGCGACATCCAGTGGCTCGGAGGTGAGCGACTTGGCGAAACCGTGGATGCCCACCTCCTCGGGAGGGAGCCCCGGTTCGAACAGCGGCGTCCAGCCGGTGGCCAGGTACAGCCGCACGGCCTCCGGCTGACGGGGGCCGGTGGTGAGGTACGAGCGCGTGAAGCCGCGGCGACGCGACTCGTCTTCGAGCTCCGTCACCACCCGGCGCGCGAGCCCCTGACGGCGGTGCGCCGAGGAGGCCCAGATGCGCTTGAGCTCCGTCGTGCTCTCGTCGAAGGTCTTGAACGCTCCTCCCGCGATCGCGACGCCGTCGCGCAGGAGCAGCAGGAAGGCGCCCTTCGGCGCGATGAACTCGTCGGCGGGGTAGCGGGCCAGCTCCTCGGAGGCGGGTTCGCCGAACAGGTCGCCGTAGCGGTTGTCGTACTCCCACTCGAGCTCCTCCAGCAGGGGCTGGGCGCGCGGGTCGTCGGGGGTGACGTAGACGAACTCGTCCTGGGCGAAGTCGATCTCGGGCACGGTGGTCTCCGTCCGGTTCTCAAGCAGCGACACGGGACTGCTCCTTCGCGGGTGCTGCATCCGCACCGGCCGCGGCGCTCGCCGCATCGCGGCGCGCCACCTCCTCGCGCACCAGCGGGATGACGTAGCGCCCGAAGTCGATCGTGTCGTCGACGTAGTCGTAGCCGCGTGCCGAGATGATGTCGACGCCGAGGTCGACGTAGTCGAGCAGGGCGGCGGCCACGGTCTCGGGCGTTCCGACGAGCGCGTTCGAGTTGCCGCGCCCTCCCGAGGCGGCGGCGACCTTCGTCCAGAGTGCACGGTCGAAGCGGTCGCCCTGGTCGGCGATGGCCAGCAGACGCTGCGATCCCGCGTTCTCCGGGTTGCGCAGGTCGCCCGCGAGTCCAGCGGGGAGCGATCCGGAGCGCTGTTCGATGCGGCCGAGGATCTGTTCCGCCTTCGCCCAGGCGAGCTCCTCCGTCGCACCGAGGATGGGCCGGAACGCCACCTGGATGCGGGGACGCGAGGTGCGGCCTGCCGCGAGGGCCGCATCCGTCACCGTCTGGATCTGCTCGGCCGTGTTCGCAAGGGGCTCGCCCCACAGCGCGTAGATGTCGCTCTCGGCGCCGCCGATCGCGTAGGCGGCGGCGGAGGATCCGCCGAACGACACCTGAGGGCGGGGCTGCTGCACGGGCCAGATGTCGCTGACGAAGTTCTCGAACCGGTAGTGGTCGCCCTCGAAGCCGAAAGGCTCGCGGCTCGTCCAGGCCTGCTTGAGGATTCGGATGTACTCGCCGGTGCGGGCGTACCGTTCGTCCTTCGTCAGGTAGTCGCCCTCGGCCGCCTGGTCGGCGGTGGAGCCACCCGTGATGATGTGCACGTTCACGCGGCCGTCGCTGATCTGGTCGAGGGTGGCGATGACCTTCGCCGCGTAGGTGGGCGCCGACACGTTCGGGCGATGGGCCAGGAGGATGTTCAGCCGGTCGAGCTTCGACGCCACGAACGCCGCGGTCGTCGCGGGGTCGGGAGCGCCCGAGTGGTAGGCGAAGAGGATGCGGTCCCAGCCGTTGTCTTCATGGGCGCGGGCGAGGCGCAGCGTGTACTCCTTGTCGAAGCTTGCGCCGCTGCGTGCGCGGGTCTCGCTGCCGTCGTTCAGTGCGGCGATGCCGAGGAACTCGATGGGCACGGCACGCTCCTTTCCTGATCTGTGCAGCTCGGTGCTGCGGGGGCCGGTGGCACCGCCTGATGGTGGGGCTCGACCGGTTGCCCGACCTTAAGAGCGCGATCCGGCGCCGGGCAACGCGTTCCGTTCACATTTCGTCATGCGTGTCATGAGTGGTCATACAGCGCCGGGGGAGTGGACCAGGAGGCGACCCTTGTGGGATGCCAGACCCCATTCAGCCCTCGACGCCGCCCGTGGCGAGCCTCGCCGTGATCGGCGCGGGCCCGCGGGGGTCCGGCGTGCTCGAGCGCATCGCCGCCAACCTCGCAGACCTCTGGAGCGCGGGAGATCCGCTCGTCATCCATCTCATCGATCCGCACCCCGCGGGGCCCGGCCGCATCTGGCGGCACGACCAGTCGCCGCTGCTCAAGCTCAACTCGATGGCAGCCGATGTGACGATGTTCACGGATGCGTCGTCGACCATCGACGGGCCGATCGCGCCGGGCCCCTCGCTCGTGGAGTGGGCCGAACGCGTACGCACCGGAGAGATCGAGATCGATCGCTCCCGTGTCGATCCGGCTCTGCGCTCCGAGCTGGAGCATCTCGGGCCGGCGAGCTTTCCCACGAGACGCCTGCAGAGCCTCTACCTGCGCTGGTTCCACGAAAGGGCTGTGGCCCTCCTGGGCGACGCGGTCGAGGTGCGCGAGCACCGGGCGCTCGCCCGAGCGGTGTCCGAGGCTCCCGACGGGCGTCAGCGCGTGCAGCTCGACACGGGCCAGGTGCTGGAGGTCGACCTCGTGCTCTACTCCCTCGGGCACACGGGTGCCGATCCGGAGCCCGAGCACGCGAGACTCATCGACTTCGCCTCGCGTCGCGAGCTCTACTACCTGCCGCCGGCGTTCACCGCGGATGCCGACACCCGGCCGATCGTGCCCGGGCAGCGTGTTCTCGTGCGCGGCTTGGGCCTGGCGGCGGTCGACCTCATCGTGCTGCTCACCGAGGGGCGCGGAGGCCGGTTCGTGCCCCTGGACGACGGGGGTGACGGTGCTCCGGCCCGGCTCCGCTATGAGCCGAGCGGGCGCGAACCGCGCATCGTCGTGGGATCGCGACGGGGAGTTCCGTATCACTCGAAGATCGGCTCCCAGCTGGTGGGCGAGGCGCCGGTTCCTCGGTTCTTCACGGCCGAGGTGGCCGCGGCGCTCGAGGCGGAGGCCGATTCGCTCGACTTCGCCGCCGACATCTGGCCGCTCATCGCGAAGGAGATGCTCTGGGGCTACTACCGCGAGCTCTTCACGGGACATCCGGACCGGGTCACCCTGTCGTGGGCCGAGTTCGCCGAGCGGTACGAGGACATCGACCCGCGCGCGGTGATCATCGCGGAGCCGACACCGACTGCGACCACATCGACTGCGCGCACATCGACAGGGCCCACATCGTCAGGGACGCCGCGCACGCCGGGCACGCGCACACGGGGTCATGCGCTGCCCGACGCCGGCTCGGAAGAGGAGAAGGCTCTGGTGCGAGCCGATGCGGCGTCCCTGACCGCACTGATCGAGTCATCCGTTCCCGCCGAGATCGATCGGCTGTTTCTCCCCGAACTCGACAGGCCGCTCGCCGGCCGGCGGTTCGAGGGAGTCGACGCCGTTCAGGATGCGGTGCGCGCCTACATCGAGCGCGACCTCGCCCTGCGCACGCTCCCCGAGCACAGTGCGACGCTCGGCCTCTTCCTGTCGATCCTCCGGGCCATGTTCGTGTTCGCCGATCTGCTCGCCTCGCCCAAGTGGTCGGCGCGGTCGCGGGTGGCCGACCTGAACGGGTGGTGGCTCGGCTACTTCAGCTTCATCGCGAGCGGGCCGCCCGCGCACCGGCTCGAGGAGCTGCTGGCTCTCTCGGAGGCGGGCATGGTGCAGTTCCTGGGCGGCGAGATGTGGGTCGAGGCCGATGAGGAGGAGGGCTGCTTCCGTGCCGGCTCCGCCAACCACGATCAGGTGGTGACGGCCACCGCGCTGGTGGATGCGCGGCTGCCCGATACGAGCGTCGCCCGCAGCGACAACGAACTGCTGCGCGTGCTCGTGCAGTCGGGGAGCGTGCTCGAGGAGATCGCGCGGGAACCGGCCCTCACGGGCGACGCCGCGTTCGCCGAGTCGACCGGTCGGCTGATCGTGCGCTCCGACGACCGTCGTGTGCTGCACGGTACAGGTGCCCCCGGTGAGCGGGCCTACGCCATCGGCCCTTACACGAACTCGCCCTTCGTGGGCGCGTTCTCCCGGCCCGGCACGAACGCCGTGTCGTTCCGCGAGAACGATCTCGTCGCGCGCGCCCTCCTGGTGCGGCTGAAGGAGTTGCAGGCCGACGCGGCTTCTGCCGCCGTCGACCCGCCGGCGCCCGCGCCCGTGGGCGAGCTGCCGAGGCCCGGTATGTTCTCCGACCGGCTCTGGTTCGAATTCGCCGCGGAGCCACGCCGATGACCGCCTTCGTCGACGCCATCGTGGTCGGGGGAGGGGCAATGGGTTCCGCAGCCGCCTTCGAGCTCGCCCGCCGCGGAATCGACGTGGTGCTCTTCGAGCGTTTCGGGCCGGGCCACACGCACGGGGCCTCGCACGGCGCCTCCCGCAACTTCAACCTCTCGTACGGCGACCCCGTGTACCTCAGGATGCTCGCCGAAGCCCTTCCCGCGTGGCGAGAGCTCGAGGTCGAGACGGGCGCGCGGCTGCTCGATCAGGTGGGCATCGTGAACCACGGGGGCAATCCCGACTTCGACGAGATCGCCGGAATCCTGCCGCGTTTCGGGTTCGAGGCCGAGTTGCTGGGGCCGGCCGAGGCCGACCGGCGGTGGCCGGGCATCCGCTTCGACCAGCGCGTGCTGTACACACCAGAGGCGGGTCGGCTCGATGCGGATGCGGCCGTCGCCGCCTTCCAGCACGCCGCGCGCGCTCACGGCGCGCAGGTGGAGCATCACTCCCGGGTGACGCGCATCCGCATCCTCGGCGATGAGCGCGCCCAGGTCGAGGTGGTGCGAACGGATGCGCAGGGCGATCCGCTCGGCGATCCCGAGGTGTTCGAGAGCCGTCGACTCGTCGTCACGCTCGGGGCGTGGACGACGAAGCTGCTCGGCGGCGCCATCGTGCTGCCCCGCTTCACCGTCACGCAGGAGCAGCCCGCGCACTTCGCGCCGCGCGATGACGCGGTGGTGTGGCCGGGATTCAACCACTCCCCGTCGGCCGGCGACCCGCACTACGGCTATTGGCGCTCGCCGGTCTACGGCATGCAGACCCCGGGCCAGGGCATCAAGGCGGGTTGGCATGGCGTCGGGCCAGTCACCGATCCGGATGCGCGCACCTTCCGCAGTGAGCCGCGCCAGCTCGCGGCCCTGCGACGCTACGCCCGCGAGTGGCTCCCGGGTGTCGACCCCGACGCGTTCACCGAGATCAGCTGCACCTACACCACCACCCGCGACTCGAACTTCGTGATCGACCGTATCGGGCCGGTGACGGTGGGTGCGGGCTTCTCGGGGCACGGCTTCAAGTTCACGCCCGTGGTGGGCCGGTATCTCGCCGAGCTCACGGAGGGGCTGCGTGCCCCGTCGCTGTTCTCGCTCAAGGCGGAGCGCCGCACCTCGGTCCCTTCCCGCGGATGACCGGGTGCCCTCTCGCGGCGGTATGAGCGCGCGAGGGGGCATCCGTCAGCGGCGGAGAGCCTTGCGGGCGAGCCAGTTGCCGAAGAACTGCACGGCCTGCACGATCAGGATGATCACGAGCACGGCGGCCCAGGTCACGATCGGGTTGAACTGGCGGTAGCCGTACTGGATCGCGAACGTGCCGAGACCGCCGCCGCCCACGTAGCCCGCGACAGCCGACATGTCGACGATGGCGACGAACACGAAGGTGTAGCCGAGAAGGAGTGGCCCGAGCGCCTCGGGGATCACAACGGTCCGGATGATGCGCACACGGCTCGCGCCCACCGAGCGGGCCGCCTCGATCACTCCGGGCTGCACCGTGAGGAGGTTCTGCTCGACGATCCGGCTGATGCCGAAGGTGGCCGCGAGCGACAGGGTGAAGATGATCGCCGTGTTACCGATGCCGGTGCCCACCACGAGGCGCGCGAGCGGCTGAGCCGCGGCCAGGAAAATGATGAACGGGATGGGCCGGAAGACGTTCACGATCACGTTGATCACGCCGTAGACGAGGCGGTTCGAATAGAGGTTGCCGGGCCGTGTCGTGTAGAGGCCGAGCCCGACGAGCAGGCCGCCGATGCCACCGAAGAGAAGGCTGAGGGCCACGATGTAGAGGGTCTCGACGGTCGCCTGGCCGAGCTTGGGCAGGAGCTGGATGAGGTCATCCACGATCAGACCCCCGTTTCGTCGCCGGTGATGCCGAGATCCGTGATCTCGACCGTCGTGGCGAGATCCGCGAGCGCGGCATCGATCGTGGGAGGATCGCCGCGCAGCGCGAGCGTGAGGTGCCCGAACACCTGTCCTCGGATGTCGTTGATGCCGCCGTAGACCAGTTCGAACGCGATGCCGGCCTGCGCGAGCCGCAGGAACACATCGCCCTGGGAGGTGTTGCCGTCCCGGAACGAGAGTGTCACGATCCGTCCCTCGTGCCGCTCGCGCAGCACCGCGAGTTCGGTGGGCGAGGGGATTCCGCGCACGACCGTCGAGACGAACCGCTTCGACGAGGCCTCACGGGGCCGGGAGAACACATCGAACACGTCGCCCTGCTCGACCACCCGGCCACCGTCCATCACCGCGACCTTCGTGGCCAGGGTCTGGATGACATCCATCTCATGGGTGATCACGATGATGGTCACCCCGAACTCCTCGTTCACCCGCTTCAGCAGGGCGAGCACCTCCTGGGTCGTCTCCGGGTCGAGTGCACTGGTGGCCTCGTCGGCGAGAAGGATGCGTGGCGAGGTGGCGAGCGCCCGAGCGATGCCGACCCGTTGCTTCTGTCCTCCCGACAACTGCTCGGGGTAGTTCTTCGCCTTGTCGGTGAGCCCCACGAAGCTCAGCAGTTCCTCCACCCGGGCCATGATCTCGGCCTTCGGAGTGCGCGCCACCTCGAGCGGATAGGCGATGTTCTTCCACACCGATTTCGAGCTGAACAGGTTGAATTGCTGGAAGATCATCCCGATGCCGAGCCGCAGCTTCTGCAGCTCGCGCTCACGCAGATCGCTCACCTCGATCCCGTCGACCTGGATGCTGCCCGACGTCACCGTCTCCAGGGAGTTCACGAGACGCACGAGCGTCGACTTGCCGGCGCCCGAGTAGCCGATGATGCCGTACACGTCGCCCTCCTCGACATCGAGCGAGACGTGATCGATGGCCGTGACGGGGGAGCCGTTGCGGGAGGAGGGCGGGTAGGTCTTGCTGACGTCGCGCAGACTGACCAGTGCCACGTCAGCCCTTGTGAGCGGCGGTGTCCGCCTCGACGTCGGCGAGCGACGACTGCAGGTCGGCGACGGGGGTCTTCAGGAACACGGCGGTGCCGCCGGATGCCTCCTGCACGCCGTCCAGCACGGCCTGCGTGTTCTGGTAGATCTCCACGAGCTTCTGGTAGGTGGGGTTGTTGGCATCCTCGGCCTTGGCGGCGAAGATGTTCACGTACGGCAGTGCATTGGGGTCGGACGGGTCGTCCTGAGCGATCGCGTCGGCGGAGGTGAGTCCGGCATCCTCCACGAAGTCGTTGTTGATGATCGCGGCCGCGACATCCGGCAGCGAGGTCGGGGTGAGCGAGGCCTCGAGTGTGGTGACCTTCACCTTCGACTTCGACTCGTCGATGTCGTCGACGGTGGCGAAGATGCTGCCGCCGTCCTTCAACGTCACGAGGCCGGCCGACTGGAGCACCAGGAGCCCGCGGGCCAGGTTGCTTTCGTCGTTCGGGATGGCGACGGTGTCGCCCTGCTGGATCTCGTCGACCGAGCCGTACTTGGTGGAGTAGAGGCCGAGCGGATAGATCGCGGTGGAGCCGATCGGCACGAGATCCTCGCCGCTGGACACGTTGTACTGCGCGAGGTACACGATGTGCTGGAACTGGTTGAGGTCGAGCTCGCCCTCGGTGAGTGCCGGATTCGGCTGGGCATAGTCGGTGAAGTCGACGATGTCGACCGTGATCCCCTCGTCGGCGGCAGCCTGCTTGTAGGTCTCCCAGTAGGGATCGCTGGCGCCCACGACGCCGATGCGCACGGTCTCGTTCGAGCTGCCGTCGGCGGATGCCGTACCGTCGGCGGCTCCGGATGCGCAGCCGGCCAGGAGTGCGATGAGGGGGACGGCGACGGACGCCGCCAGGAGCTTGGTGCGGATGGACATGGTGTTTCCTCTCGGTGGTACGAGCCACGACGCTAGGAAGACCGTGCGGCGATCTCGAACCGCGCCGTAACACCGGGGAACACGACGAAACAGAACGACATCTTCGGAAGAGAGCGGCCCCGGTGCGGTGTCGTGGGATGACGTATCGAGCACTGAAGGACGTCTCCCCATGACTTTCACCCCTGTCGGCACCGCGTTCGATCCGCGGGTCTTCCGCGACACACTGGGCCACTACGCCTCCGGGATCACGATCATCGGCGGCATGGTGGGCGACGAACCCGTGGGCTTCACCTGCCAGTCGTTCTACTCGGTGTCGACAGAGCCACCGCTCGTGTCGTTCAGCGTGATGACTACCTCGACGACGTATCCGCGCATCCGCGAGACCGGGACGTTCAGCGTGAACGTGCTCGCCCACGACCAGCGCATCGTGTCGAACCAGTTCGCCCGAACCGGCACCGACAAGTGGGCGGGCATCGACTGGAGCCCCACCGCGAACCGCAACCCCGTCATCGCCGGCACGCTCATGTGGCTCGACTGCGACATCTGGGCCGAGCACGAGGCGGGCGACCACCTCATCGTGATCGGCCGGGTAAGTGAACTGAGCCCCGCGGAGTGGCACGGCACCGAGCCGTTGCTGTACTTCAAGGGCCAATACCGCCACCTTCGTGAGCACGCCGAGTAACGCGGTGACCACTTCGGCCCGGGTCCGCGTGCCCTTCGTGTTCGTCGACGTGTTCGCCGACGAGCCGCTCACGGGCAATCCGCTCGCCCTCGTTCCCGACGCCGACAACCTGCCGGTCGAGCGGATGCGCGCCATCGCCCGGGAGTTCAACCAGTCGGAGACCACTTTCCTCGTGCGGCCCACGCGACCCGAGGCCGACTGGCGGCTGAGGTCGTTCACCCCGGGCGGCGTGGAGGTGCTCGGAGCCGGGCACAACGCGATGGGTGCGTGGATCTGGCTCGCGGAGGCGGGCCGGCTGCCGCCGGGGCGGCGGCAATTCGTTCAGGAGATCGGCGACGACCTCCTCGGCGTCGAGGTCGCGGAGCCCGCGGATGCGGCCGGCGCGGACGCGAAGTCGGTGGTCACCCTGGATCACTCCGCGCCACGGTTCGGTCGCACCGTCGATGACCTGGAGGTTCTCGCGGCAGTGGTCGGGCTCGCCGCGGCCGATGTCGCGACCAGCGCGGCGGCCCAGGTTGTCTCGACCGGGGCCGGGCACCTCCTCGTGGGCGTGCGCGACCGTGGCGCCGTCGACCGGGCCGTTCCGGATGTCCCGCTGCTCCTCGCGGTGCTGCGCGAGGCCGGCGGCGAGGGCTGCTACGTCTACAGCCGTGACCCCGTGCATCCGGAGAGCGGCTCGGTGGCGTATGCCCGCTTCTTCAACCCGACCGTGGGGATCGTCGAGGATCCGGCAACCGGCACCGCGGCCGCGCCGCTCGTCGCCCTGCTGGTGGCGGCCGGGGAGATCGCCGACGGCCGCACGGTCGTGGTGGAGCAGGGCCACGCCATCGGGCGGCCGAGCCGTCTGACGGTGTCGATCGACCGGGACCGTGTGAGGCTGAGCGGCTCGGGTCTCGTGTCCGCCGAGGGCGTGCTGCTGTTGTAGCAGGATGGTGGGAACGACGAGGGGCGAGCCGAGGGAGGTCAGGATGCATCCGTACGACGACATCGACATCGATGCGCTCCGCGCCGCGGGAGGATCAAAGTGGACGACCTACCCGGATGCCATCGGAACCTTCATCGCCGAGGCCGATCACGGCACGGCACCGAGTGTGACGGCGGCGATCCGGGCGAAGGTCGACACCGGCACCTTCGGGTACGTGACCGTGGCCGAGAAAGCCGAGGCGGGGCGCTCCCTCGCCCGCTGGCTTCAGCACCGCTTCGGCTGGGAGGTCGATCCCGGGCGCATCGGCTGTCTGCCCGAGGTGCTGACGTCGCTCGAACTCACGATCGACCACTTCACCCGCCCCGGTTCTGCCGTCATCCTCCCCACTCCCACGTACATGCCGTTCTTCACCCTTCCGCGAGACCACGGCCGCGAGATCGTCGAGGTGCCGCTGCAGGAGCAGCCGTCGGGCACGTGGGAATTCGATTACGACGGAATCGACGCGGCCTTCACCGCCGGTGCGGGGCTTCTGGTGCTCACCAATCCGGCCAATCCCACGGGCACCGTCTTCCGCCGCGAGCAGTTGCTGCCGCTGGTCGACATCGTAGAGCGTCATGGCGGCCGGGTGTGGGCCGACGAGATCCACGCGCCGCTCGTGTTCGACGCCGCCGTTCACGTGCCGTACGCCTCGCTCTCCGAGACGGCGGCACGCCACACGATCACCGCCACGAGTGCATCGAAGGGCTGGAACATCCCGGGCCTCAAGTGCGCGCAGATGGTGTTCACGAACGATGCCGACTGGGACACCTGGCGTCGGGTCAGCCGGTGGCCGAGCCACACCACCGGCTACCTCGGGGTGCTCGCCACCATAGCGGCCTACGACGACGGCCGCGAGTGGCTCCATGAGACCGTCGAGTATCTGAACGCAAACTGCGAGCTGCTCGACGCTCTGGTGACCGAGCACCTTCCGAGGGCCCGCTACCTGCGGCCCGACGCCACCTACCTCGCCTGGCTCGATCTTCGCGACTACGCCATCCCGGGGAACACCGGCCGCTGGCTGCGGCAGCACGCGGGCGTGGCCGGAACCGACGGCCGCCTCTGCGGGCGCGACTTCGATGGCTGGTTCCGTATCAACTTCGCCACCCCGAAGCCGATCCTCACCGAGCTCGTGACGCGGATGGGAGCCGTGCTCGCGAACATCCGGTGAGAGCCCGGCCGCGTGCTGATCAGGCCTTGGGCTGCCAGCCCAGCTCTGGGCCGATGAGATGCCGGATGTCGCCCAGGATCTGGGCGTAGTCCTCGTCGTCGAAGGGGAACGGCAGGGCGAACGCCGTGTCGGTCACCAGGGCGAACCCGGGATCCTCCTGCAGGCGTTCGATGATCTCGGCGGCGGGGGCGAGGATGTCACGCTGGAAGAGGCTTTGCTTCGGCCCAAAAGTCTTCTCCACCCGCGCGTCCCGCTCGTCGGTGTAGGCCTTGTACTTCGCCTTCTGCGAAGGGGTTGCCCCATCTGTCGGAATGATCACGAGACCGCCGGAGATGCGGGCGGATGCCGGATCGGGGTGGGCGTCGAGGTAGGCCCGGATGACCCGGTGCGTGTTGCGGGTGAAGTCGAGGTCGCCGTCGTGGCTCTTCACCACGTTGCTGGTGAGCAGGTTGAGCCCCCGCCGCGCGCCCCATTCGGCCGACTCGATGCTGCCCGCCCCGTACCAGACGCGGTCGACGAGACCGGGGGAGTGCGGCTGGATGGTTCGGGTGGAGAGGTCACCCTCGACCTCGTCGCGGTACACCACGGGGTCGCGGAGAAGCCCGAGGAGCCGGTCGGCCCGCGCGTGACTGAGATCCTCTGCCTCCCAGGTGCCCGGGTAGATGGCGTCACGGTAGTACTGCCAGTTCATCGGGGTGCCGACGCTGAAGCCCGGGTTCAGCCGCCCACCCGTGAGGAGGTCGACCGTGTGGAAGTCCTCGGCCAGCCGGAACGGGTTCTCCCCGCCCAGCGGGATGACGGCTGTGCCGAGAGCGATGCGTTCTGTGCTTCGGCTGGCCGCCGCGATCACCGAGAGGGGCGACGAGATCGCCGTCTCGAGGTGGCGCTGGCGCAGCCAGGCGCTGTCGAAGCCCAACTGCTCGGCCTGCTCGAAGAGCCAGATGGCCGACTCGTGCCCACGCGCGGGGTCGGTGGGGTCGAAGCGGCCGAGAGTGAGCACGCCGAGGTGCTGCAGGGGGAATGTGGTGTCGGGCATGGAATTCCTCAGATCGATGTGTGTCGCGATGGTGATCGGCACTCCAGCGATACCAGACCGTGCCAGGCCGACGCGTTATGTGCCGATTTGTTCCGGCCCGTCTCGACGCATTTCGTCACGCGGCCGGCGTGTCCGCAGCGCTCCGTATGGTCGGTCTTCGTGCACGGGCAGCAGCCCGGGCCATCACGCAGAGCGATCGGAGAGACATGTCGGAGCCCATCCACTTCGGCTGGTTCGTGGGCCAGGGATTCGGAGTCCAGGGCTGGCGCAAGGACAGCTATTCCTGGGGCCACACGTGGTACCAGCCCGACATCTGGGAGCAGGCGGCGCGCGTGCTCGAACAGGCGGGCTTCGACCTCCTGATCCTCAAAGACGGCCCGACCGTGTCGTACTCCGAGCGTTCACGCGACGTGGGTCTCGCGAGCGCAGAGGGCGGTCCGCGGCACGACACCCTTTTCCTCGTTCCCCTCCTCCTTCGCGTCACGAAGCACCTCGGCATCGTGCCGACGCTCAACACCACGCACTACGACCCCTATATCGCTGCTCGCCAGATCGCGACTCTCTACCACCAGGACACCCCGCGGGTCGGCCTCAACGTCGTCACGAGCGGCGGTGGAGCGCGTACCTCCAATTTCGCGCTGCCCGGCAGACCGCTCGACTCCGAGGAGACCTACCGCCGTGCTGAGGAATGGCTCCGCGTCGTGCGCTCCCTGTGGACGAGTTGGGACCGGGACGCGGTGATCGAAGACGAACTCAACCGGGTCTACGCCCGCGCCGACCGGCTCCATCCCATCGATTTCCGGGGAGAGCACTTCGACGTGGCGGGCCCCGGCGTCGCCCTGCCGTTTCCGGATGAGGGACCCGTCATCTCGGCGCCGTCGAACTCCCCCCGGGGTCTGCGCTTCGTCGGTGAGAACGCCGATCTGCAGTTCGGCTACTCCCGCGACCCCGACATCATCCAGGGCATCCGGGAGGGGATCGACGCGGTGCGGCCGACGAACGGCCGTGATCCGAAGCGCGCCAAGATCTTCTCGAACATCTCGCCCAAAGTGGTGGGGTCACAGGAGGAGAAGCAGGCGTACCTCGCTTGGCGGCGAAGCGACGAGGGGCTGCGTCGCGACCTGCCGCTGCTCTCGGTGATCCTCGACGTCGATCTGACGCAGCTCGACTTCGACGCGCCCCTACCTGCCCCGTACCTCGACGCCTGGACCGCCAACCCGGTGAGCGCCGGAGTGGTGAACGCGTTCCTCAGCACGGTCGACGACCCCCGCACGACGCCCTTCCGTGAGCTCGCGGCGCGCAGTACGCACGGGCAGGCGGGCGACATCGTGGGCACGGCCGAGGAGATCGCCGACCACATCGAGGAGTGGACGGAGTCGAGCGCACTCGACGGTGTGCTGTTCGACTTCAACGTCGATCCGGAGAGTCTCTTCGGCACCTTGGTGCCACTCGTGCCCGTGCTGCGCCGGCGCGGACTCCTGCGCACGGGCTACGCCTCGACATCGCTGCGCGAGAATCTCGACGGGTTCTGATCATGGCCGACGAACTGGAGCGCGTCTTCGACATCCCCTATAAGGAGGTCGACGGCAACCCGCTGACCCTCGATCTCTACTACACCGGCAAGCCCGATGACCATCCGGTGCTGCTCTGGTTCCACGGCGGTGGCTGGCGGGTGGGGCACAGCCGCCAGGCCGAGGAGAAGATCCTCTGGCCGTACGCGCAGGCAGGCCTCACCGTGGTTACGGTCAATTACCGGCTGTCGGGCGAGGCGGCGCATCCGGCCCAGCTCGAGGACGCGCTCGACGCCCTCGCCTGGCTCGGCCGCGACGATCACGGCTACCGGTTCGACACCGACTCGGTCATCGTCGGCGGCGGCTCGGCCGGCGGTCACATCGCCGCACTCGTGGCGGTGAACCATCCGCTCTACCGGGTGGCGCACGGTGAGACCGCGCCCTGGGTGAAAGGCGCCGTAGCGCTGTATCCCGTGGTCAACCCGCTGGCGTACGACGGTGCGAAGCTGGCGCAGGGCGCGCCCGCGGAGGGCACGTTCGCCGCAGCGCACTTCGAGCGCGAGGGCCAGCTGATCCAGGCGGGACGGCAGCTCCTCGGCGACCAGCCCGTGCACTCGCCATCCGCATTCCTCGACTCCTACCGGCAGCTCGATGCGGGCGACGTGCCGCCCGTGCTCATCCTGCACGGCTCGAACGACAGCGACGTGCCTGTGGCGCAGTCGCTTCTCCTCTACGACACGCTGCGTGCCCAAGGCATCGACGTGACCCTCCTCCTCTTCGGCGACGCCGACCACGGCTCGCCCCGGTTCCACCGCGACGTGGCCCTCGCCGCCACCGTGGCATTCGCCTCGCAATCCGTGCGGCCCACCCCGGTCGCGCACGCTCAGAACTGAATACCCCCTCCCCTCACGACGAACAACGAAAGGTACTCACTCATGACGAACAGCAAGAGGATCGCCGGGCTCCTCGCCGCGGCGACGATCGGAGCCCTTGCACTGGCCGGCTGCAGCACCTCCGGCGGATCGACCGCTGCGGATGCGGCGAGCTCAGGCGACGAGAGCATCACCCTCACGAAAGACGTGCACCTCGTGGTCGGCACGAGCGCGCAGGAGGGTGCTGTGTTCACCGACTCCGGGATCTTCGACGATGCCCCGTACACGATCGACTGGTCGTACATCACCGACTGGGGCGCCATCTACTCCTCCATCGCCTCCGACTCCCTGAACGTCGGCTACTGGGGCCTCGATGCCAACATCTTCAAGGCCGTTCAGAACGGCGTGCCGGCCAAGCTGGTCTCGCTGCTGGGGGCGGATGCCTCGGCCGAGGATGCGGGGGCGCTCAACGTGTTCGTTCGCACCGATGCGGGAATCGACACCACGGAGGATCTCAAGGGGACAACGATCTCCACCGGCTCGGCGGGCACGACCTTCGACAACGTGCTCACCGCCGCGCTCTCCAACGGCGGCCTGACGGAGGCCGATGTGAACGTCGTGCGCTATCCGGACAGCGACCAGACCTCGCAGATCAACTCGCTGCTCGACGGTGACGCCCAGGCCTTCGCTGGCAACATCACGAGCGAGCAGATCATCGATGCTCTGGATGCGGGCACGATCAAGGTGCTCTACTGGCAGGACCAGGCGCTGCCCATCAACCGGATCGTGGTCTCGAACGATCAGACGCTCGGCGACCCGGCCAAGGCGGCCGCGCTCGAAGACTTCGCCCAGCGCGTGGCCCAGGCGCAGAACTGGAAGAACGATCCCGCCAACAAGGACAAGCTGGTGGCGATCACCACCGCGTCGACCAAGCTCCCCACCGCCGTCGCCGAGAAGTCCTACGACTATACGGTGGACTCGACGGTTCCGCTGGCCCTCGACTCGACCACCACCCAGAAGCTCGAGGCGACGATCGGCGACTTCGTCGACTTCGGCCTGTTGACCGAGCCGGTCGAGGTGTCGGATGTTCTCGACACCCGCTTCGCCGACGCCATCCAGACGGCGATCGATAGCAAGTGACCGTGTCCGCCCCCCAGATCTCGACCCGCTCGGGCGCCATCACGGCACCGTCGCTTCCCCTGCGGCTGACGGCGAAGCCGAGCCGCGTGCCCAACTGGTCGCTGCGGTTGATCAGCCCGCTCGCCCTCCTGGTGCTCTGGGAGGTGCTCGTGCGCATCGGCGTCCTCAACGGCGGCGTGATCGCACCGCCCTCCAAGATCCCGGGCACGGTCGTCGAGCTCTGGGGGACGGGCGACCTCCAGGCCGCTCTTCTGATCTCCTCGTTCCGGGCAGTCTCGGGCCTCCTCATCGGCGCCTCGCTGGGGGCGGCCTTCGCCCTGATCGCGGGACTCTGGCGCACCGGGCACCACGGTGTCGATCCGCTGGCCCGGCTGCTGCTGCCGATCCCGGCCACCGGCCTGATCACGCTCTTCGTGCTCGTGCTGGGGATCGGCGAGTGGACGAAGATTCTCCTGATCGCATTCGGCACCTTCTTCCCGGTCTACACGAACACCCTGCACGGGCTGAGGAGCGTCGATCCGAAGTTCGTGGAGCTGGCCGCCGTGTCCGGTCTCAAGCGGGGCGGCCTCATCCGGAAGGTGCTCATCCCCTCGGCGACGCCGAGCTTCTTCGTGGGCCTGCGCTTCTCGGTGTCGATTTCGTGGCTGCTGCTCGTGGTGGCCGAGCAGCTGAACGCGAAGGCCGGGCTCGGCTTCCTCCTCACCGAGGCACAGCGCTACTTCAGAACCGACATCATCGTGACGGCTCTGCTCTTCTACGCGATCCTGGGGCTGCTCTCTGACGCGATTGTGGTCGGCATCTCACGGCTCGTGCTGCCGTGGCGTAAGGAGTACGTGGGTTCATGAGTATCACCGACACCGAAGCCGCCGTCTCCCCGGCGGCCGATGACAGCGTGGTGCGAGTCGAGGGGCTGTCGAAGTCGTTCGGCGACCACGAGGTGCTGAGAGACATCGATCTGAGGATCGGCGCCAACGAGTTCGTCGCCCTGCTCGGGCGTAGCGGCGGCGGCAAGAGCACCCTCCTGCGGCTTCTCGAGGGCATCGACACCGACTACGAGGGCACCGTGCTCGTGCCCGAGCGCCGCTCGGTGGTGTTCCAGGAGCCGCGCCTGCTGCCCTGGCTCCGCGTCTGGCAGAACGTCACGCTCGGACTCACCGGATCGACGGAGGCGCTCAAGAAGCGGGCGGTCGACGTGCTGGGCGAGGTGGGCCTCGAGCGGCACGCCGGAACCTGGCCGGCAACGCTGTCGGGCGGAGAGGCGCAGCGCGTCGGACTGGCGCGTGCTCTCATCCGGGAACCCGACCTGCTCCTTCTCGATGAGCCGTTCGGCGCACTGGATGCCCTCACCAAGCTCCGGTCGCACGCTCTCCTGCGCGAACTGGTGCGCATTCACCGGCCCGGGGTGTTCCTGATCACGCACGACGTCGACGAGGCGATCTCCCTGGCCGACCGCATCGTCGTGCTCGACGGCGGCCGCTTCGTGCTCGACCTCATCGTGCCGTTCGACGACGATAGCGACGAGTTGCAGCTGACCCTTCAGCGCATCAAGCGCGACATCCTCGCCGCACTCGGCGTGGAGTGGGAGCCTGCGCACGAGGCCTGACCGGATGCCGCAGAGTGCGCGCTCTCACAGGTCGAGCCCGAAGGTGAGCAGCGTGATGGACTCCGTTCCATCGGTGATCTCGACGAAACGGTCAGGCAGCAGCGTGAAGCCCAAGCGGGCGTACAGGCGATGGGCGGCAAGCATCTGCGGACCGCTGTTCATCACCACGCGCCGCAGTCCGCGTTGGATGGCCAGTTCGATCACGTGACGGGTCAGCAGCTCGCCGATGCCGCGGCCGCGGGCCGGGGGCGCCACGGCGAGCAGGCGGAAGTCGATCTCGCCGGCCTCGGCGAGATCGGAGATGTGGCCGCCGGGCCGTGGCGTCGCGACGGTGCCGAGGAGTGTCCCCGATGCGAGGTCCTCCGCCACCCACACCTCATGCTCCCGGGCGCGCGGCGCGATATCCCGCACCGAGGCCAGGTAGTCGTCGGAGAGGTCGTAGTCGTGGGAGTTCGCTGTGGCCGCCAGCTCGGCGACCGCGCCATGCTCGTGCGCCCGGATGAGGCGCACGCGGATGCCCTCGCGATCGTCGAGGGAGTACGAGTAGACGAAGGGCACCGGTTGGAGCGCCGGATCGGCGGCCGTGTCGTCGGCGATCGTGACTTCGCGAGCGGTGACCCGCTGGAACCCCGCGCGGAGGTAGAGGCGCTGGGCGCCGTGATTGAGAGAGCCCGTGTCGAGCACCACCGCTCCGACTCTCCAGAGTCGGGCCTCTTCGATCGAGACCGCGACGAGGAGCTCGCCCACGCCCGAGCCCTGAAGGTTGGGATCGACGACCAGCAGGCGCACCTCCGCTTCGTCCTGCCGGGCGAGCCGGGACTGTGGAGCGTCGGCACGCAGCAGCGATGACGATCCGACGATCCGGTCGTCGGCCGTGACGGCCACCAGGAGGGCTCCGGATCGGGCTCGCGCCCCGGCATCCCGCTCCAGCTCCTGCCGCTCGCGCGACCGTTCCAGATGCCCGTAGGGGCCCGCCGCGAAGGCGCGTTCGGTCAACTCGCCCACGGCTTCGAACTCCGAGGGCTCCGCGTGACGCACCGTCACGGTCGCCGGATGACTCACGGAGGTCTTTGCGGTTCGGCTCATGGTGGAGTCTCTTCTTCTTTTTCTTCTTCTTCTCTTCTTCTCCTGTGCGTGCGCCGATCAAACTGCCCGGCGAACGACGGGAGACTCAGCGGCCGGACAGCACCCGGATGAAATCGGCGAGGAACGCTGTGCGGTCGACGTCGAGCACGACGAGGGTGTCGGGTGCCGGCTCCGTGGGCCAGCTGGGCGGGAGCCCTTCGGCGGTCTGCAGGAGGTGCGCTCGCGTGGAGTAGCCGTCGCTGGTGATGTTCACGGGGCCACGTGCGGATTTCGTGATCCAGTCGGGCTGCACGAGCAGCGCGGCCGCGAGGCCGTCGTGAGCGGAGGACACCCGGCGGCCCCAGGCGTGCTGGTAGAAGTCCATGTAGGCGTGAAGAACCTGCGCCGAGAAGGCGCCCCACGCGGTGCCCGCGCGCTGCAGCGACTCGACGGCCTGTTCGTCGACGATGGTGCCCGCCGTCACGTTGACTCCTACCATCACGAGCTCGTTCCGCGGCGCGGCGAAGACGCGCCGCGCGGCCTCGGCGTCGTTCTGGATGTTCGCGTCGACCATCTGGGTGACGCCGAGCGGCGGGAACGGGCCCGATCCCCCCATGATCACGACGGAGCGGTACAGGGTCAGCAGCTCGGGCTCGATCTCGAGCGCCAGGCCGATGTTGGTGAGGGGCCCCACAGGGAGGAGATCGTAGTATCCGGGCCGTGACCGCCCCAGCTCGACCAGCAGCTCGGCGGAGCTGAGCGGCGAGAGGTTCTTCGGCGCGATCGGGTCGGACCACAGATCGCCGAGCCCGTCCCGCCCGTGCACGAGGTGCGCGATCGCCGCCTCGCCCTCGATGGGACCGGCTGCACCGCGCGCGACGAGGGTGTCGTCGAGCCCTGCGACCTTCAGCACCCGCGCGATGTTCGTGAGTGCCGACTCGACCGGGGTGTTGCCGTACACGCTCGTGATGGCGCACAGCTCGGCGTCGGGCCGGCCGGCGAGGTAGAGCAGAGCGAGGGCGTCGTCGATCCCGGTGTCGGTGTCGAGGACGATATGGCGGATGTCAGCGGGTTCGGTCACATCGACCGACGTTAGCAAGGGAGTCTTCCCGACACGCTCCGGATCGCCCCGTGTTACGCCGCGTGATCCCGGCCCCGCACGTGCACCGGCGGTGGCCGACGGGATGTGTACGCTGGAAGACTTTGCACCGGCAGGTGACGTCGTCAGGAGAAGAACATGAGAGCGGACTCCGTTCAGCGAGGGGTCGTCGAACGCATCGTGGTGAGGATCGCGCAGGATGCTCGCGTGGTCGGCGTGGCCGTCACCGGTTCCCTCGCGGCCGGCCTGGGTGACGAGTACTCCGATGTCGACCTCGTCCTGGCGGTGCGCGACGACGCCTTCGAGGAGGTCGAGGCCGAACGGCTGGCTCTCATCGCCTCCTGGGCGCCCCTGATCGTCGGGTTCACGGGCGAGCACGTGGGTGAACCGCGGGTGATCATCAGCGTGATCGGTCCGCCACTCGTCCACGTCGATCTGAAGTTCGTTCGGCTCTCCGATTTCGGCGCGAGCGTCATCCGTCCCTGGCTGATCCACGACCCGGCCGGCGCGCTTGCCGCCGCGGTCGTCGAGCATCCGGGCGCAGAGGAGTCGGTCGACGCGCAGTGGATCGAAGACAGGTTCTGGGTGTGGGTGCACTACGCCGCCGCGAAGCTCGGCCGGGGTGAGCTCTTCGAGGTGATCGACATGCTCGCGCTCATGCGCAGCGCGGCGCTCGGACCCCTCGCCGCCGTGCGAGCCGGGATCGATCCGCGGGGTGTGCGCCGGCTGGAGTCGGCCGCCCCGCGTGACTCCGATGAGCTGCGAGCCACCGTGAGCCGTCACGACCGGAAGGAGGCGGGCGAGGCGCTTCGGGCAGCGGTGCGGCTCTACCGATCGTGGAGCCGGGACATCCCGTTCGATCGGCGGACTCAGGCCGAGGATCTCGCGGTGCAGTATCTCGACGATGTGATCAGGCGGCGGCGAGAGAACGGCTAGCGCGTGGCGGGGCCGACGGGCGCGCTGCTATCCGAACTCATCTGACCGTGTCGCGAAGCGACTCGGCTGCCACGATATGCCGAGCCGTTCTGCGAGATGCGTGCCCGCCGTGGTCTGGCTGCCGGGGAGGGCGATTCCCCGGTTCCGGAGGTCGCGGAGCAGGGGCGCGATGAGGCCTGGCCCCACGAGGAAGAGCAACACGCGGGTGCCGGCAGTGGATTCCGCGGCGAGGGCCTCGGCGAACGCCTCGGCCGAATCGACGCGGATACGCACGAGATCCGTCGCCGGGCCCCGGTCGGGGCTGACGACGAGTCGCGCGCTCCCACGGTCGTCGGCCAGGAACACCGGCGGCCTTCCCTGGGGCGGGCGCGGGGTGATGAGCGGGCCCTTCACCCTGAAGAAGGCGCCGTCGTGATCGATGTGATGCACCTTTGCGCTGTCGACGTAGCGCCCCGTCGCCCTGTCGCGGATCTCGGCCCCGTCTTCCCAGGAGTCCCAGAGGTCGCCCACGACGGAGACGAATTCAGCCGCCTCGGCGTGCCGCTGGATCGGAGACAGGTCCTTCGCGGCCGGGAAGAAGCGATCGGCGGCGTCGGAGCGCGACGGGTCGACGATCAGCCCGGCCCGCCCTCCGCTGATGAAGTCGATCGTGGCGATCGCCTTCGCCACGTGGAATGGCTCGGCGTAGTGGCTCCATGAGGTGGCGACCAGGCCGATCCGATGAGTGCGCCGGGCCAGGAAGGCCAGCGCGTCGACCGCGGAGAGCCTGAAAGTGCGGTCGGCGGCCCGCGCCAGCGGATCGTCGAGTGCGATCAGGTCGAATCCGAGCTGATCGGCCAGGGTGGCGGCATCGCTGAGACGCGCGACACTCTCGGACCCCTCGGTGGAGTCGGCACCCACGCCGTCCAGCACGAGCCCCACGAGCATCCTTTTCTCCGTGGTCACGACAGTGCCCCTCCTGGTTCGCCCCAGTGGGACACACCGACCGCACGTAAGTGCGCGGACATCTCCGGTCCCGCCACCTGACCGGCCACGCCGGCGTCGAAGAGCCGACGCGGATCCGCCCCTACCGATCGAGCGAAGGCGTGTTCGGTGCCGAGGTCGGTGCCGAACATCGCGGGATCGTCGGTGTTGATCGTCACCTGCAGTCCTTGCGCGAGCAGAGTGGGAAGCGGATGAGCATCGAGGCGCGGGACGACCCGGGTGCGCAGGTTCGAGGTGGGGCACACATCGAGCACGATGGAGCGGTCGCGAAGCTCCGCTATGAGATCGAGGTCCTCGATGGCGCGGAATCCGTGACGGATACGGTCAGCGCCGAGCAGGTCGACGGCCTCGCGAACCGACGGGGCTCCCACGTCCTCTCCGGCGTGGGGGACGGAGGCGAGTCCGCCGTCGCGGGCACGAGCGAAGAGCTCCGCGAAGTCGCTGGTGGGTGCCGCGCGCTCCCGGCCGCCGAGCCCGACCCCCACGATCCCGCGGTCACGGAACCGGATCGAGTCCTCCACGATCGGCCGACTGAGCTCGGGTTCGCTCTCGCGGTCGATGTCCGGGGTCAGTCGCACGATCACTCCGGTCTGCTCGTAGGCATCCTGGATCCCGTCGGTGTAGCCCTCGAACAGCGCGCGACTCTCGATGCCGCGCGCGTAGTACTGGCCCGGGGAGAAGATGCCTTCGAGGTACACCACGCCGAAACCCGCCCCCTCCCGGGCGTAGTCGACCACTACCTGCCTGAAGTCGTCGGCGGTGGTGATGACATTCGTGGTGAGGGTCCAGACATCGATGAAGTGGTCGAAATCTCGGAAATCGTAGAACCGCTCCAGTTCGTGCAGGGTGTCGACGGGAAGCGCCGCGCCGTTGCGGTGTGCGAGTTCGAACAGTGTCGCGGGGCGCACAGCTCCCTCCAGATGCACGTGCAACTCGATCTTCGGGTACGTGCGCTCACTCATGGCGCGGCTCCCGGCCTTCGGCTGTTTTCTGATGGAGGTGCTCGATCAGAGACGACCCCGAGTACGAATCGCGGAAGACCCCGAGCTCCTGCAGCTCGGGCACCACGGAGTTCACGAAATCGTCCATGCCGCTCGGAACCACCGACGGGTTGACGACGAAGCCGTCTGCCGCCTCCGTCTGTACCCAGAGGTTGATCTGGTCGGCGACCTGCTTAGGGGTGCCCACGAAGTCGCGCCGTGCCCGCACCACGCTCAGTAGCTCGCGGGTCGACAGTGATCGCTCCTCGGCGACCCTCCGCCACTCGGCCACCAGCACGCGGGCATCGCGCTCACCGCCTACCTGACCGCGGGTGAACGCGTACGCGTGATCCCAATCCGGATCGAAAGAGGGGAGCGGCCCGTCGACGTCGAAGTCGCTGAGGTCGTGCCCCCATACCTCTTCGAGCAGGAACGCGGCGACCCGCGGAGTCATCTCGAGTGCGCGCCATTCGCGCAACCGCTCGGCGGCCTCGGCTGGGGTGTCGCCGAGCACGAACGCGGTGCTCGGCATGATCACGATCTCGTCGTCCCTGCCCACGGCGCGCCGCCGTGAACGGATGTCGGCACAGAACGCGCGCGACTCCTCGATGCTCCGCCGTCCCGCAAAGACCACATCCGCGTGGGTGGCGGCGAGGTCGCGGCCCTCGGCCGAGCCGCCTGCCTGCACGATCGCGGGGCGCGCACCCGTCACGGGGGCGAAGGCCGCATCCGGATCCGCGCCCGACCAGAGTCGCCCGACCTCGCGGATGAACGCGTCGGCCTGACGGTAGCGGTCGGCGTGGGCCACCATCCGGTCGGGCCGGAAGTTCGTGGAGGCGCCGATGCCGAAGCTCGTGTGCGAGGTGACCACGTTCCAGCCCGCACGCCCACCGGAGAGGTGCTGGAGCGCCGCCAGCCTCCGCGCCACATCGTAGGAGTCGGTGAACGTGGTTCCCACGGTCGCTACCAGCCCGATCCGCTCGGTCTCGGCGGCGAGCCCCGCGAGAACGGTCAGCGGGTCGGGCTTGTCGAGGATGGCATGGTCGATCACCCGGCCGCGATGCTCCTGCAGCCAGTTCGCCTCGGCGAGGAACACGAAGTCGAAGAGACCTCGTTCGGCGCTGCGGGCGAAGTGCCGGAATGCATCGAATTCGATCTGGCTGCCGGCATCCGGGTGGCTCCAGAGCGTGTGGTGGTTGTCGTTCGGGTAGAACGCTCCCAGGTGGACCTGTCGACGTGCGTTGCTCATCGGTCCCTGATCCTAGAAGAGCGACGTCGCACGGGGTTCCAAGATGTCGTCATGTGACCGGGGGAGCAGACGCGCGCCGCTGGTTTGACATCATGGGCGGGTGGTGAGAATACGTTCATGAGCGACATCCCCCTCTCCGTTCTCGACCTGGTGCTGGTCTCCGAAGGCAGCACGCCTGCCGCGGCGCTGGCCGAGTCGATCGAGCTCGCGCGACACGCGGACCGGGCCGGGTACCGGCGGTACTGGCTGGCCGAGCACCACCTGTACCCGGGCGGCGCCGGAGCTGCCTCCTATCTTCTTGCGCCCACGATCGCTCAGGCGACCGAGCGCATCCGTGTCGGCACGGCGGTGATCGTCGTCGACAACCACTCGCCGCTCCAGGTCGCGGAGATCGGCGGCACCATTGCGGCGCTCAGTGGGCGCGGCTTCGACCTGGGAATCGGCCGCGGAGGGCCGACGCCCGACCAGCGGGAGCGAGGCCGTGCCACGAACGCGCGGCTGGCTTCGGGCGATCTCGAGGTCGGCCCTGTCGGACCGAGCCGACTCGTCGACGGCGTCGTCATCCCGTCGCGCACGGTCGTGCCTTTCGTCGATGTGCGTGCCGGGCTGAATGACCGGCTGCTCTCGCGCACGCCCGGTACGCCCGCCGACTTCGGAGAGCAGGTGGCCGACATCCTCGGTTTCCTGCGCGGGGACTCCGCAGTTCGCGAAGGCGTGCGGGTGGTGGCCACCCCCGCGGAGGGCGCTGACGTCCATGTGTGGGTTCACGGCAGCTCGGCGGGCATCAGCGCCGAGGTGGCCGGCCGCAAAGGCCTCCGATTCGGGGCGAACTACCACTCGATGCCTCAGACGATCCTCGAGACCGTGAAGGCCTATCGTTCGGCGTTTGTTCCCTCGTCAGAGCTCAGCCGCCCCTACGTCGCCGTGTCCGCCGACGTGCTCGTGAGCGAGTCCGACGCCGAGGCTGAGCGGCTGGCGGCGCCGTTCGCTCTCTGGCTGCACACGCTGCGCACCCAGTACGCGGCCGAGCCGTATCCGAGCCCGGAGTCGTTCGCTCGTTTCCCCTGGACACCGCAGCACGCCGCTCTCGTGGCCGACCGGCTCGAGAGCCGGATCGTCGGCTCCCCTCCCACCGTCGTCGATCGCCTTCACGCACTCGCGCGCGCGACCGGCGCCGATGAGCTCGTGATCACCACCCAGGCCCACGACGTGCGTGACCGGATCCGCTCGTATGAACTCCTCGCCGACGCCTGGAGCGCCTGACGGCCCAATCCTGACACCCCGATCCTGACGGATCCCGACGGTATCAGCGCCCGCCACCCACGGCGATGCCCGCCTTGACGTAGCGCTGCGCGCCGATCACCACGAACAGAGCGGGAACGCTCGCGATGAGCGAGGCCGCCATGACCGTCGCCCAGTTCGTGACCTGGGAATTGGTGAGACCCAGAATGAACACCGTCACGGGATACATCTGCGCCTGCGTCACGACCGTCAGTCCGAAGAGCAGGTCACCCCAGCTGAACAGGAAGGTGAAGACGCCCGCGGTGATGATCGCGTTTCGTGACAGGGGAATCACGATGCGCACCAGGCTGCCGAACGGTCCCAGGCCATCGAGCTTCCCCGCCTCGACGATGTCGTGGTCGAGGCGCAGCATGAAGGCCCGCAGCACGATGATCGCGAACGGCACACCCGCTGTCGAGTCCGCGATGATGAGGCCGGCGTAGGTGTTCAGGATGCCCCACGAGTTGAACATCGCGTAGAACGAATTCGCCAGCACGATGCTGGGAACCATCTGAGCGAGCAGGAGCAGGACCAAGGCGACATCGACGACACGCGATCGCACCCGGCTGAGGGCGTAGGCGGCGGGGATCGCCACGAAGAGCGTCACGACGACGGATCCGAGCGCAGCGATAAGGCTCACCTGAAGGCTCTGCAGTCCTTCCTCGAGCGCCGTGGCGTAGCCGTCGAGCTGGGGTGTGTTCGGCAGCCACTCGACATTCACCGAGGTCACGCCGGGCTGCAGCGACGCCGAGACCATGAAGTAGATCGGGAAGAGGTAGACGACGAGAATCACGACACTGACCACGGTGAGCCCGATACCGACCCACTTCGTGCGGCGTCGCCGCGCGCTCGGGCGCGCTTTCACGGTGCTCGTCGCCGGGTTCGTTGCGGATCTGGTCATTGTTCGCGACGCTCCCCCCGGCGGGACAGCCAGGTGTAGATGCCGGCGAACAGAAGACTGATCACGAGCAGCACCATGCCGTAGGCGCCGGCGTTGCCGAACTCGAAGAGCTGGAATGCCGAGCGGTACGACAGCAGCCCGAGCGTGACGGTGTTGTCGGCCGGTCCGCCCTGGGTCAGCACGAGCACGAGATCGACGATGAGCAGGGTGTAGACGATGCTCATCACCACCAGCACGGAGATGACGGGCCAGACCGACGGGATGATGATGTGGATGAGCCGCTTCCACGCGCCGGCACCATCGAGCTGCGCCGCCTCGAGCTGCTCGTCGGGTACCTGCTTGAGTGCGGCTCCGAGGATGGTCACCCAATAGGGCAGGGCGCCCCAGATCGAGACGGCGATCACGGCCCAGAGTGCCGTCGACGGGTCGGCGAGCCAGGCGTTCGTCGGCAGTCCGAGGGCGTGCAGGATGTCGTTGACGGCGCCGTCGCCCGAGAGAAGCCACTTCCAGATGGTGCCCACCACGACCGCCGGCAATAGCCACGGGATGAGCAGCAGCATCGGGAGCCATCGGCTGCCGGGGAAGCGGCGGTTGAAGTGCAAGGCCAGGGCGAAGCCCACCACGAGCTCGACCACCACGGAGACCACCGTGATCACGATGGTGTTGATCACAGCCTTACCGAGCAGTGGTGTGCTGAAGATATCGACGAAGTTGTCCAGACCGACGAACGGAGCTTTGCCGGTGAAGAACGTGCCTGTGGTGAAGTCCGTGGTACTCATGTAGACCCCGTAACCCAGAGGGAACACGAAGCACAGCGCGAAGAAGAGGATGGCCGGGATCAGGAACACGAGAGTCTCGGCCCGGTTCCTCCCGGTGAACGACAGGCCGCGCCGCCCGGGGCGAGACTGCTCAGGGCGGCGCGGCGCGGCGTCGGTGAGTGAACTCACTGACCGGCGACAGCCTTCGTCAGAGCCTCTTGGGCGCTGACACCGTTGACGGTGGCGTCCTGAAGGGCGGTGACGTACTGCTGCTGCAGAGTGTTCCAGTCGGTGCCGAGAGTGGCCGTGTTGACGGCGGTGGGAACCGCGTCGACGAAGGGCTTGGCGCCGGGCACCTGCTCGACGAAGGCGGCCTGAGCCGACGACAGAGCCGGGATGTAACCACCCTGCACGGCCGTCTCGACCTGGTTCTCCTCGGATGCGCGGCACTGCACGAGTGCTGCGGCCGCCTTGGCCTTGTTCTCGTCGGACTGCGAGGCGACACCGTAGGCGTAGCCGAGCAGGCCCACCTTGGGCTCCTCACCCTCGGTCGCGGTTGGGAAGGGCGCGATCCCGTATTCGAAGTCGGTCGGGGTCACGAGCTGCCAGGGGCCGGTCACAGTGATCGCGGCTTTACCGCCGGTCCACTGGTCGGTGGCGTCCCAGCCCCAGTTCACGAACTCCTTCGAGAGGCTGCCCTGGTCGAAGAGCGACTTGTAGAGGTCGACCGCGGCCACGGCCCCATCGCTCGTCGGGTCGGCGGGGTCGCCACCGGCGCTGAGCAAGAAGGGCAGGAAGTACACCGGTGCGGCGCCGTCGGTGGCGTTGCCGGCGAATGAGACGCCGTACTGATCGGCGGTGGTGAGAAGTTTGGCGTCGGCCTCGAGCTCTGCGAAGGTCGCGGGTGGCTCTGTGATGCCGGCGGCCTCGAACGCGTCCTTGTTATAGAACAGCGCGTAGTCCTCTACCTGCACCGGAAGGCCGTAGAGGGTGTCGTCGTACTGCCCGAGGGCGGCGACACTGTCTTCGAGGCCGTCGGTGCTGACGCCAAGGGAGCCCAAGTCGGAGAGCACACCCTGCGAG
Organism: Herbiconiux sp.; assembly: GCF_004297105.1. Classification (GTDB taxonomy): domain Bacteria; phylum Actinomycetota; class Actinomycetes; order Actinomycetales; family Microbacteriaceae; genus Herbiconiux. Next base: position 69,387 of record NZ_SCVE01000002.1, on the reverse strand, counting down.
GCCAGAAGCGGCAGCTGCACATCCGTGCTCAACAGCGCGATGTCGGGCAATGACTTCGACGATGCCGCCTGGAGCAGCTTGGACGTGTAGTCGCCGGTGATCGTCTGATTGTCGACCTCGATGTTCAGCTGCGTCGCGCAGTCGGCGAAGTACTTCTCCTGGAGGCTCTGGTACGGGTCGTAGTCGATGTTGTTCCACACCGTGAGCTTCACGCCGCCGAAATCGGTCGACGACCCGGAGGTGGCTGCGGGGGAGTCGCTCCCACCGGAGCAGCCGGCAAGAAGAACGGTACCCGCCACCGCGATAGCGGTCACGGAGAGGGTGCGCGCGAGCGTGCGTCTCGGGAGGGTGCTCATGTGATCTGTCAGTCCTTTCGGCAGCGGATGCTGGGTTCATCGCCTGTGCTGTGAACCCTCATTCTGAATGCCAGCAGTCCTAGCGGCGAGCGCGTCGTCATCCGCGCGACACACAGCGAAAGAATCCGTAATAATCGCCCGTCATGACCCAGTCAGCCCGACGCGCGTGGCTGCGGCCGGGTGATCGGCGGGCAGCCTGTCGGCCCGATCCGACCGCAGCCGGGAGCGCAGGGTGCCGGCTGCTGGGAACGTGCCGTAGAGGCCCCGACTGCGCAGCTCGGGAACCAGGAGCTCGGTGAAGTCGTCGAGCGATCGGGGCGAGATGAACTGGTGGATCAGGAAGCCGTCGACCCCTGACTCCTCGACGAACCGCTCGACCTCTCCTGCCACCTGGCCAGGGGTGCCGATGAACCGGTCGTCCGCGAAGGCCGTTACCCTGCTGAAGCGGCGTCGCACGTCGCCCGCGAGCAGCGGAGGCGTGTCGGGCCGGGCGCCGGCGATCTGGGTGTGGTTCGTCTCCTGCTTCACCAGCGGTTCGTCGTCGCGGTACTTCGTGAAGTCGATCCCGCTCCAGCCGGCGTAGGCCGCGAGTTGCGCCTCGGCGGAGTAGTACGACTGGAAATCGTCGATTTTCTCCTGCACGGCGATGGTGGTGGGTGCGATCACGGGGTTCAGCCCGACGACCGCGCGGATCTCCGACGGGTCGCGTCCGAGTTCCGCTGCGCGGGAACGGATGTCGGCGAGGCCCTCGCGGATCTTCACCGGGTCCGATTCGCCCACGAAGATCAGCTCGGCGTGACGGGCGGCGAACTCGCGTCCACGCGGGGACCATCCCGCCTGGATCAGCACGGGGGTGCGCTGCGGTGACGGGATGCTGAGGTGCGGTCCTGCGACCCGGAACTGCGTTCCCCGGTAGTCGATCTCGTGCACCTTCGACGCATCCGCGAAGCGACGCGCCTGCTTGTCACCGAGGAACGCGCCATCTTCCCAGCTGCCCTCCCACAGCCGGTACACGACATCGAGGAACTCGTCGGCCCGGTCGTATCGGGTGTCGTGGGCGATCACGTCGAGCCCGAAGTTCGCGGCGGCGCCCGGCAGGTACGACGTCACGATGTTCCAGGCCACCCGGCCGGCGGTGAGGTGGTCGAGGGTGCTGAAGCGGCGCGCATGGGCGAATGGATGCTCGTACGTGGTCGACACCGTGGCGCCGAACGCGATGTGATCGGTCACCGCCGCGAGCGCGGGGATGTGCAGCAGGGGGTCGTGGGCCGGGATCTCGATTCCCCACTCGAGTGCGGTCGCCGCCGATCCTCCGTAGGTGTCGTAGAGGCCGAGCACATCGCCGAAGAAGAAGAGGTCGAGCCCGGCCTCCTCCGATCGCCGGGCGAGATCGACCCAGTACGGCAGGCCCACCGACTTCAACCGTTCGTCGGCCGGATGCGTCCAGAGACTCACGGCGCCCGAGCCGTTTCCGACACAGGCCTGCTCGTAGAGGCCCCAGAGCAGGTTTCGTGACTCAGACATGGCTGTTCTCCTTTCCGTCGGCGACGGCTGCGAGCCAGAGAGGCTCCCCGTCGACGTAGGTCGCAGTGGTTGGTGTCGTGCCCGTTTCGACGAGTTCCGCCAGGGCATCGCGGGGGTCGGGGCTCGCGGTGGCGAAGACGGCGAAGTCGGCCGCCGCGCCGGGCTCGAGGACGCCGAGGGCGCCGGTGCCGCCGGGTGCTGCTCCCGGAGTTCGGGAGCCGCGGTTCTGGCCGAGCGCGCGGGCACCACCGAGGGTCGCCGCCTCGAGGAGCCTCTCGTGCAGTCCGGATCCGCGGTAACCCTGTGTTCGGGCGAGGCGATGCAGCGCCGCCACGTCCTCCAGCAGATTCAGCGAGGGCGACGATGAGAGCGAATCTGTTCCCACCGCGAGGGGACTGTGTTCCGTGAGGTAGGCCGCGACGGGTGGGGGTTCGAGGCCGATCACGGCGTTGGACCGCGGGCACAGCGCCACGGTCACGCCGCGCCGGCGGAGCAGTGCACGATCGTCGGCGTCGACGTAGATGCCGTGGGCGAGGTGGGTGGTGGGTGCGAGGGCCCCGACGGAGTCGAGGTAGGCGATGGCCCCGAGCCCCGAGCCGCCTCCGCTCAACAGCTGGAGATCTGCGTGTCCATAGCGTCGCCACTGCTCGGCGAGCGTGCCAGAACCCGTCCGAGTGAAATCGTCTTCCGAAGCGGCCTCGGCCGCATGGATGTGCTGCCGCAGACCCTGTTCAGCCGACCAGGCGACGAGATCGTGCAGCACATCGGTGTCGAGGGAGTACACCGCGTGCGGTGACAGGCCGACCACGGGAGGCGTGGGGATCCGGTCGATTTCGGCCTCGACCGTCTCGCGGCCCTCGGCCCGCCACCGGGCCGCCTTCCAGTTGAAGACCTCCCAGAAGGTGATGCCGTGGAGTCCCGCGTCGTGCAGCGCACGGCCGGCGGCCCGATCGGTGACGATGTCGGCCAGAGCCGTCGTTCCGGTGCGCGCGGCCTGCTGGGCGCCGCTGGCGGCCGATTCGGCCCAGTCGTGCGGCGCGAGGTAGGCGGCCTGGAACGAGCGCGACCAGTCCTCGAACCCGGAGTAGCGGCCCTGACCGACGGCGGCCATGTCGCTGTACTGGAGGTGCGTGTGCGCGTTCACGAGGCCAGGGGTGAGGGTGCCGGACCATTCAACGCGCTTGAACCCCGTCGATTCGCCGAACTCTGCACTGAGGTCGTCGTGAGAACCCACCGCGACGATCCGATTCGAACTCACCGCCACTGCACCGTCGCGGATCGCCGGCGACCCGACGGGCAGGACGACCGGCGAGCGGTGCAGAGTGATGGCGGTCATGGGTTCCGAGTCAGCGGGGTGCACCGGGCGTGCGTCCGCTGAAGCCTAGACGGTCGCTCCCTGGCCTCACCAGCCGTGCTGAAACAATCCGGAATGTTGGCGGGAGCGGCACGTCGCCCGGGCCGGATCCGTGCGGTTCGGAGGCTTTAGACGAGCAGCTGGTGCTTGGCCAGGTCGCGGTAGAGCGGCGTCGATGCCACGAGCTCCGAGTGTGTGCCCACCCCCACGACGCGGCCGTGGTCGACCACCACGATCTGGTCGGAGTCGACCACGGTCGAGAGCCGGTGCGCGATCACGATCAGCGACCGGTTCTCGGCCACGGCGTCGATGGCCCCCCGCAGCATCTGCTCGTTGAGGCCGTCGAGCGACGACGTCGACTCGTCGAGCAGCAGCACCGGGGGAGCGGCGAGCAGTGCCCGCGCGATCGCGAGACGCTGGCGCTCGCCGCCCGAGAGCATCACGCCGTCTTCGCCCACGGCGGCGTCGAGACCCTCCGGTGAGCGCGACAGCACTTCGCCGAGGTTCACGGCGTTCAGCACGTCGACGCACTGCTCGTCGGTGGCATCGGGAGAGGCCAGCAGCAGGTTCTGGCGGATGCTGCCCGCGAGCACCGGCGCATCCTGCTCCACGTAGCCGATCTGCGACCGCAGCTCGACCCGGTCGAGCTGACGCACGTCGACGCCGCCGAAGCGCACCGAACCCGAGTCGGTGTCGTAGAAGCGCTCGATCAGCGCCAGGATGGTGCTCTTGCCCGCACCCGACGGACCGACGATCGCCGTGCGCTGGCCGCGCGCCGCCGCGAAGCTCACGCCGTGCAGCACTCCGGTCTCCGCTTCGTCGACCACCGGATCCTGGTCGGACGAGTCACCCGCCGGCCGCACCTCGTCGTAGCCGAAGTGCACATCGACGAACTCGATGGCAGGAGCATCCGGGCTCGACGATCCGGCGGGAGCGAGCGCGGCGATCAAGCGGTCGTCCTGCCCCTCGATCGGCAGGTCGACGATCTCCTGGATGCGGCCGAGCGCCCCCAGAGCCTGGTTCGTGGAGTTGATGGCACCGAAGGCCTGCCCGAGCGGCATGATCATCATGAACAGGAAGAGGATGAACGACACCAGGCTCGCGATCGTGATCGCCCCGGACGCGACCCGGAAACCGCCGACGCCGAGCACCACCAGGAACGACACCTGCAGTGCGATGCCCGCGATCGGCACCACGAGGGCCGAGATCTTCGCGACCTTGACGCCCTGCTCCCAGGCGCCCTGGGCATCCTTCTCCACGGCCGCGATCTCCCGCTCGGTGGCGTTCGAGGCCCGCACGGTGCGGATGGCGCTGATCGAGCGCTCGACGGCCGCGGCGAGGTCGCCCACCTTCTCCTGCTGCTTGCGGCTCGCGGTGCGCACCCGGCCCGAGATGAGAACCACGGTGACCACCGAGACCGCGATCACGAGCACGGTGAGGCCGAGGAGCACCGGGTCGATGATGAGCATCGCGATGAGCGCGCCCACGAACACGAGCGAGCCGCCGATGGCGTCGACGAGACCCTGGGTGATCACCGCGTAGAGCAGCGTGGTGTCGGAGCCGACGCGCGACACGAGGTCGCCCGTGCGGCGGGTGTCGAACTGGCTGATGGGGAGGCGCAGCATGCGGCGCACCAGCTGGCGGCGGGCGGAGAGCACCACGCTCGTGCCGGTGCGCTGCAGCAGGTAGTGCTGGAAGCCCGAGATGAGCCCCGAGATGATCACGAGCGCCACGAGCGCCCACACGAGCATGTCGAGGGGGTCGCCGGCCTGCACCACGGTGATGACCTGCGACACCAGCAACGGCTGGGCCAGGCTCGCCGCCGCGCCCACGATGCTCAGCGCGATGACGCCTCCCAGCACCTTCCGGTGCTCGAGGAGGAACGGCAGCAGCTGGCTGAACTTCGCGCGCGGCCCGTCATCCGGGGTGCGGCCGCGGCCGAATCCGCGTGAAGCCGGGCGGGCGGACGACGTGGTGGTACTCATTGACTTCTCTCCTCAGGACTCCGGATGACTCAGCTCACGCGGTCGGCGAAGTCGACGTCTTTGTTCTCCTTGCTGATGAGCAGCGCGGTGAGGGTGATGAGCGCCATCAGCGAGAGGTAGTTGCCCACGAGTGCCGTGCTGCCGTTCGCGGCCGTCCAGAGCGCCACCGCGATGAACGGGGCGACGGCCGCGCCGAGGATGCTCGCCACGTTGTAGCTGATGGCCGATCCCGTGTACCGCACATTGGCCGGGAACAGCTCGGGCAGTTCGGAGCCCATCGGCCCGAAGGTGAGCCCCATCAGGGTGAAGCCGATGATGAGCAGCGCCATCACGCCCACGAAGCCGCCCGCGAACAACGGTACGAAGAGCAGACCGAAGGCGGCGATGCCGATCGTGGTCCAGATGAGGGCGTTGCGGCGCCCCACCTTCTCGGCCAGGGGGCCCGACACGAGGGTGAAGATGCCGAAGAACACGCAGCCGATCACGAGCATGATGAGGAAGTCGTTGCGGCTGTAGCCGAGACCCGGGACCGCGGCATCCGTCTTGGTGGTGCCGAAGGTGAGAGTGAACGTGGTCATCAGGTAGAAGAGCACGTAGGTGGCCAGCATGATGAACGTGCCCAGGATGAGCGGGCGCCAGCTGGTCTTGAACACGCGGGCGAGTGGGAGTTTCGCCACCTCGCCCTTCTCCACGACCTTCTGGAACGCCGGGGTCTCGACGAGGCGCACCCGAACGTAGAGGCCCACGATCACGAGCACGGCGGAGACGAGGAACGGCACGCGCCAGCCCCAGGCGAGGAACGCGTCCTGGGGGAGCGTGGTGCTCAGGATGAGGAACACCACGTTCGCGATGATGAAGCCGATCGGCGCACCCAGCTGCGGGAACGTGCCATAGATGGAGCGCTTGCCCTTCGGTGCGTTCTCGGTGGCGAGCAGTGCCGCGCCCGACCACTCGCCGCCGAGCCCGAGGCCCTGGCAGAAGCGCAGGATGACGAGGAACGCCGGGGCGAGGATTTCGAACCCGGGCGTGGTGCCGGTGGGCAGGCAGCCGATGAGCACGGTGGCGATGCCCATGGTGAGCAGCGAGGCCACCAGCGTGCGCTTGCGGCCGATGCGATCGCCGAAGTGGCCGAACAGGATCGAGCCCACCGGGCGTGCCACGAAGGCGACACCGAAGACGGCGAACGACTGCAGCAGCGAGATGGTGGGATCGGAGTTGGCGAAGAAGAGGGTGGGGAAGACGAGAACCGCAGCCGTGGCGTAGACGTAGAAGTCGTAGAACTCGATGGAGGTGCCGATGAGGCTGGCGAGGATGACGCGGCTGCGCGTGTTCGCAGGAGCGTCCGCCGTGCCGGGCGTGTTCTGCGTGGCGTCGAGCGTTGAGGAAGACATGGGGGCTTTCAGGAGTTCGGATGATGACGCGGAACACGAAAAGGCGCCGATCGGGCGCGGATGGGGCACCGTCGTTGGCAGGAGGCGAGGGTCACTCGCAAACGTCCACTTTACGCCCGCTCTAGGATGACGGGGTACGTCGAACGAGGGAGTGCTGCGTGGGCGCGGTTGTTGTGGTGGGTTCGCTGAACATCGACTCGGTGGTGGAGGTGGAGCGGCATCCGCAACCGGGCGAGACCCTCCTCGGGGGCGATCTCGTGAAGCACTTCGGAGGCAAGGGCGCCAACCAGGCCATCGCGGCGGCACGGGCTGGGGCGAAGGTCGGGTTCATCGGCCGCGTCGGCGACGACGCCGACGGCGATGCCTACCTGCACCGGCTGGCGGGCTACGGCATCGACACGACACACATCGCCCGCAGCGCCGGCATCGCCACGGGCCACGCGGCGATCGCGGTGGATGCCCGCGGCGAGAACACCATCATCGTGTCGCCCGGGGCCAACGGCCGCGTGACCGTGGGTGATCTGGCGCCGCTCGCCTCGCTCGCCCCCGGCGACGTCCTTCTGGCTTCGCTGGAGGTATCGCTCGACGTGGTGGCGGAGGCCGCGCGCATCGCGGCCGCCCGCGGGGCCCGCGTCATCCTGAACCTGGCGCCGTACGCGTCGCTCCCCGCCGACGTCCTCGACCTCGCCGACCCCGTCGTGGTGAACGAGCACGAGAACTCGCTGCTCGAGGCGGAGGGGCCCTCGCCGCGGTCGGTGCTCGTGACGCTGGGCTCGCGCGGCTCGCGGTGGGGGTCGCACGAGGTGCCGGCGGGCGCGGTCACCGCCGTGGTCGACACCACGGGCGCGGGCGACTGCTTCTGCGGCACGCTCGCGGCGGCGCTCGCGGCCGGCTTCAGCGACCCCGACGCGATGCAGGCCGCCTCGACGGCGGCCGCCGCATCCGTCTCCTGGGTGGGCGCCCAGCCCTAGAACCCGCGTCGACTTGCCACAACTTGTGGCAACCCGCGTCGCCTTGCCACAACTTGTGGCACCCTCGCTCGTGCGAGCGACGCGATCGACTTGCCCCTCGTTGTGGCCCACGACCCCGACGTGCCACAGCTTGTGGCACCCTCGCTCGTGCGAGCGACGCGATCGGCTTGCCCCTCGTTGTGGCCCACGACGCCGACGTGCCACAACTTGTGGCAAGTCGGCAGGGGGCCGTGCCTCAGGCCAGCTCGCGCAGCGCCTTCAGGGTGAGGGCCGTGGTGATGGCGGCCTCCGCGGCCTCGCGGCCCTTGTCCTCCTTCGAGCCGGGCAGACCGGCGCGGTCGAGACCCTGCTGCTCGTCGTCGAGGGTGAGCACCCCGAACCCCACGGGCTTGCCGGTGAGGATGCTGACCTGCGTGAGACCCGAGGTCGCCGCATCCGACACGTACTCGAAGTGCGGCGTGCCGCCCCGGATGATCACGCCGAGGGCCACCACCGCGTCGGCGCCCGCCTCGAGCACGGCCTTCGACACGACGGGCAGCTCGAAACTGCCCGCGACGCGCACCTCGGAGACCGTCACGCCGGCGTCCTCGAGGGTGCGGCGCGCCCCCGCCAGGAGGCCGTCGGTGATCTCGGTGTGCCAGGTGCCGGCGACGATGGTGATGTTCAGGCCGGTTCCGTCGAGGTCGAGATCGAGGTTCGGTGCTCCTGCTCCGCTCATGGCGAATCCTTTCGGTAGGGGTACGGGTCAGTGCGCGGAGGGCAGCAGGTGCCCCATGCGGTCGCGCTTGGTGTCCAGGTAGTGCTGGTTGAAGTCGCCCGCGCCGACCACGAGGGGAACCCGCTCGACCACGTCGATGCCGTGCGCCTCGAGCTGCGACACCTTGTCGGGGTTGTTGGTGAGCAGACGGATGCGGGTCGACCCGAGATCCTCCAGGATCGCCACGGCCGCTCCGTAGTCGCGCGCGTCGGCCGGCAGGCCGAGCGCCACGTTGGCGTCGAAGGTGTCGAGGCCGTCTTCCTGCAGTCGGTAGGCGCGCAGCTTGTTGATCAGGCCGATGCCCCGGCCCTCGTGGCCGCGCAGGTAGATCACGGCGCCTCCCTCGGCGGCGATCAGATCGAGTGCCGTGTCGAGCTGCGGGCCGCACTCGCACTTGAGTGAGCCGAACGCCTCCCCGGTGAGGCACTCGGAGTGCACCCGCACGAGGGGGTGGGCGGCGTTCTCCGAGCCCCGGCCGAGGTCGCCGGAGAGGATCGCCACGTGGTCGGCGCCGGTCTCGAGGTCGCGGTAGGCGCGCATCCGGAGGTCTCCGTGCGTGGTGGGAACGGTGGTCTCCACCTCGAACTGCACCCGCGGTGAGTCGGCGGGTGAGAGGTCGACGGCCGCGGCTTCGGGGATGCTCAAAGGGGCGTTCTCCGCCGAGGCGGCGGTCGGGGTGAGGCCGGCGGTCATACCGTCCTGCTCGTCGAGCCAGGCGATGAGGATCTCGATCGTGGTCACCGGCAGACCGTCGCGCTCGCCGAGGGCGAAGAGCTCGTCGCGCTGCATCGCCGAGCCGTCATCCGACATCAGCTCGCCGATCACGCCCACCGGTGCGAGGCCCGCCGCGCGCACCAGCTCGACCGCGGCCTCGGTGTGGCCGGCACGCGTGCGCACGCCGCCGTCGACGGCGCGCAAGGGGATGATGTGGCCGGGGCGGATGAAGCTCGCCGGTGTCGACTCCGGGTCGGCCAGGAGGTTCAGCGTGTGCGCCCGGTCGTGGGCGTTGATGCCCGTGGTGACGCCCTCGGCCGCGTCGACCGTGATCGTGTAGGCCGTGCGCCGGGTGTCCTGGCTGTTGGCCACCATGAGCGGCAGGGCCAGCCGGTCGGCCAGTTCGTTCGGCATGGGCGCGCAGAGGTAGCCGGAGGTGTGTCGCACCATCCAGGCGATCCACTCGGGGGTGGCGAGGCCCGCGGCGAGGATGGCGTCACCCTCGTTCTCGCGGTCGGCCGCATCCGAGACCAGAACCGGCTTGCCGGCGCGCAGGGCGTCGAGCACCTCGGGGATCGGTGAGAAGCTCATGAGTTGCCTCCGGGGGAGGTGAGGGCATCCGGCCCGGATGCGGGGGTGCTGCGGGGGGAGGGCCCGGCGCTCGGCGCGAGGCCGAAGGAGACGAGGCGTTCGACGTGCCGGGCGAGGACATCGGTCTCGAGGTTCACGCGGTCACCGGGCACGAGCGCGCCGAGGGTGGTGGCGGCGAGCGTCTCCGGGATGAGCGAGACCTCGAACCAGTGGCCACCGGCGGTGGCACCCCCGCCTGCCGCGTCACGGCCGACCGCGGACACCGTGAGCGAGACGCCCGAGACCGAGATCGAGCCCTTGTCGACCACGAGCGGGGCCAGGTCGTCGGGAAGCGAGAACCGGAGCACGCTCCAGGCCTCGCCCGGGGTGACGCTCACGACTGTCGCGGTGCCGTCGACATGCCCCTGCACGATGTGGCCACCGAGGCGGTCGCCCACGCGGGCGGCGCGCTCGAGGTTCACCCGATCGCCGGCGGCGAGGCCCCCGATAGTCGACATGCTGAGGGTCTGCGCCATCACGTCGGCCGTGAAAGTGTCGTCGGTCTGGGCGATGACGGTGAGGCACACCCCCGAGACCGAGATGCTGTCGCCGTGGTGCGCATCGCTCACCGCGAGGGGCGCCCGCACGGTGATGACGGCGGCGTCGGCGGTCTGCTCGAGAGCGAGCACCTCGCCCAGCTCTTCGATGATTCCGGTGAACATCGGTTACTCCTTCGGGGAGGGGGTCGTGGGGGCGGATGCGGTCGGTCGCGCGACGATCGCCAGGTCGTCGCCGAGCCGCGTCACGCTCGTGAGAGTGAGCGCGATCTGCTCGCCGATCGTGCCCACACCGAGGTCGGTCAGTGCGGTGCGCGGTCCGCCGATCAGAGTGGGGGCCAGGTAGACGAGCACCTCGTCGACGAGCCCCGCCGCGAGGAACGCGCTGGCCAGGGTCGGCCCGCCCTCGACGAACACCGAGCGCACCTCGTCGTCGTACAGCTCGGCCAGGGCGGCCCCGAGATCGTGGCCCTCGATGCGGCGCAGGGCCGACGGATGCGCGTGCAGCTGTGCACCGGCGGGAACCTCGCGGGTTCCGATCACGACGGGGCGGGGCTGGTGGGCACGCAGCCCGCCATCGGCGTCCCGCGCCGTGAGCGACGGGTCGTCTGCGAGCATCGTGCCCGTGCCCACCACGATCACGTCGGCCTCCGCGCGGCGGCGGTGCACGTCGTCGCGGGCGGAGGGGCCGGTGATCCACTGGCTCGTGCCGTCGGCGGCGGCGGCGCGGCCGTCGAGGCTCGACGCCCACTTCACGGTCACGAACGGGCGGCCGAGTCGCACGGCGGTGAGCCAGGGGCGGATCGCCTCCTCCGCCTCGGTGCCGAGCAGGCCCTGCTCGACCGAGAGGCCGGCCGCACGCATCCGCTCGCCGCCACCCGACGACCGGTGACCGGGGTCGGCGACGGCGTAGACGACGCGGGCGATGCCGGCCGAGATGAGCGCTTCGCTGCACGGGCCCGTGCGACCCTGGTGGTTGCACGGCTCGAGCGTGACGACCGCGGTCGCGCCGTGGGCGAGCGAGGGATCGGCCAGGGCGCTGAGCGCCACCACCTCGGCGTGCGGCGTGCCGGCGCCGGCGTGCCAGCCCTCCGCGAGCACCTCGCCGTCGGCGGAGAGGATGACGCAGCCCACCTGGGGGTTCACGCCGTGCCGCGGGCCGTTCAGGGCCAGCTCGAGGGCGCGGTGCATCGCGGCGCGCTCGGTGGTGGCCACCGCGGTCGTCACTGCGTTCATCCGGTCCTCGTCTTCCGACGGTCTCCGGGGATGCGCTCAAGGAACGCCGATGCGCGCGCCTCGACGAGGCGGCCCATCCGTGCATCCTTCCATCCGGACTGAGGAGGTGTCGCAGAACGACATCGCCATTACCGTCGGTACCGGAATTCCACCGGTTCAACCTCGGATTCGCTGCGAGCAGCTCACCCTCGGGTCGCGGACTGTCACCGCCGGTTCAGAATCTCACTGACCCCGGAGCACGTTTCTTCTATCTAGTTATACCTCAACGCCCTGGGCGTGGTGATATTCCTTACGCGACGTGACCTCGCGGTCGACTTCGCGGTCAGCGGGCCTCGGCGCCGGCCGACGGCAGGGCGAGTCGCTCGGGCGCACGGCCGACGATGCTCGACAGGCCCCAGACGGTGACCTTCGCCAGAGCCTCGACCACGATCCCGGTCGACATCTTCGACACACCCTCTTCGCGCTCGATGAAGGTGATCGGGAATTCGCCCATCTTCGCGCCGGAGCGTTCGAAGAGCCAGGCCATCTCGATCTGGAAGCAGTAGCCCTGCGAGTTCACCGAGGAGAGGTCGACGCTGCGCAGGGAGTCGGCGCGGAAACCGCGGTAGCCGCTCGTGAGGTCGTGCAGCTTCGACTGCAACAGGATGCGGGCGTACAGCGTGCCCGACCGGGAGATCAGCTTGCGATAGGCCGGCCAGTTCTTGATGACTCCGCCCGGAATCCAGCGGGTGCCGATGGCCATGTCGGCGCCGTCGGCCAGCAGAGCCTGCAGCCGGGGAAGCTCCTCCGGCTGATGCGAGCCGTCGGCGTCCATTTCGACCACGAAATCATAGTCGCGCTCGAGTGCCCAGCGGAAGCCCGCCCCGTAGGCGGCGCCGAGCCCGTTCTTCTCGGTACGGTGGAGGATGTGGATGCGCGAATCGTCGCTTGCGAGCTGATCGACGAGGTCTCCGGTACCATCAGGAGAGTTGTCATCGACGATCAGCACATTCGCGCTTTCGTCGGTGGCGAGGATGCGGTCGATCACGCTGGCAATCGAGCCGATCTCGTTGTAGGTCGGTATCACCACGACAGTTTTCGTCACACGTTCCTCATTCAGTCACCGGCGACAACCTCAGTCGCCGCTGGACAGCGTATCCACGGTTTCTGTCCATTCTCCCCAGTTACGCTCAGCATTGACCTGGAAGATACGAAAAGACAGTCTTCTCAGTTTCGCACGTCAGAAACGGTAGCCCATACATGAGCAGTACCCCCGCCGCGCCCTCGCGCCTTCGTATTCTCGCGACGGAATTCATTCGATTCGGTCTCGTCGGAGGCGTCGGCTTCGTCGTCGACGTCGGTGTCTTCAACCTCCTGCGCACCACCATCATGGACCCTGCGGTCATGCACCAGGGTCCGATCATGGCCAAGTTGATCTCCACCGCTCTGGCGATTCTCGTGAACTGGCTGGGCAACCGGTACTGGACGTTCCGTGACCGCCGCCGCGCCGACATGCTGCGCGAGAGCATCGAGTTCTTCGCGGTGAGCATCGTGGGCATGGGCATCGGCCTGGCGTGCCTCTGGTTCTCGCACTACGTGCTCGGCTACACCTCGCTGCTCGCCGACAACATCTCGAGCAACGTCATCGGCCTCGCGCTCGGTGCCGTGTTCCGCTTCGTGCTCTACCGGGTGTGGGTGTTCAGTGAGCACCGCGTGCGCGCGCCGGCCACGAACCCGCGAGTCGACGCCGCGGGCAAGTCTCCGGCCCTCTGAGGCCGCGCCACACGCCTCGCATTACCCTGGAGGCATGAGCGCGCATCCGGATGACGGCACCCGCCGTCGAGGCGACGGCGATCGTTCCCGCTCCCGGGGTTCCGGCCGGTGGTCCGCTGCCGCCCGGGCCTCGCTCGCGCCCGCGCGCGCCTTCCAGATCTCGACGCGCACCTCGCTGCTGCAGGTGCTGAAGACGGCGGCATCCGCTGTTCTGGCCTGGTTGATCTGCTCGCTCATCGCACCCGGCCAGATCCCCGTCTTCGGGGCGATCGCCGCCATCATCGTGGTGCAGCCGAGTGTGAACCAGTCGTTCAGCCGCGCCATCGAGCGGTCGATCGGCGTGATCATGGGCGTCGTGGTGGCGTACCTCGCGGCGCTCGTGTTCGGAGCACCGAGCTGGCTCATCCTGGCCGCGATCGTCGTCTCGTTGCTGCTCGGCTGGGCGCTGCGGTTTCCCCAGTCATCGACGGTGCAGATCCCGATCAGCGCCATGCTGGTGCTGTCGATCGGGGCGCAGACGCCCGGTTATGCGGCTGCCCGCATCCTGGAGACGATCATCGGCGCAGCCATCGGGGTGTTCATCAACTGGCTGATCGTTCCGCCCGTCGCCCTGCAACCGGCCCACGACGCCGTGACCGCGCTCGGTCGTGAGCTGGCCGGAACGATGGACGGGCTCGCGGTCGCTCTCTCCGCACCGACGGACGACGCCTTCCGCACCACTCTCCTGGTCGAGGCCCGCCTGCTCCGGCCCATGCAGGCGAAGGCCCAGAAGGCTCTGGACGCGGCCGAAGACAGTCTGCGGTTCAACCCGCGCCGCTCGGGGCACCGCGAGCGGCTCACGTCCGACATCGCATTGCAGGCGCGGCTCGGAATCGTGGTGACGCGCGTGCTCGGCATGGCTCGGGCGGTGAACGACCACTTCGACGAGACACTGCACGAGGAGCCGACTGCGCGCGCCATCGCCGAAGAGCTGCGCCGGGCGGCCCACGATCTGCGGCTCGTGATGGATCACGCCGGGCTGTCGGCGGCGGAATCCGCGCGACTGGCAGAGGAGGACACGCTCACGGTCGACGGCGGTCTCGCGGGGGACGGCCCGGCGCTGACGGCGCCGATCCAGGCGATCGTGCCCGACCCGGCGCACTGGATCCTCATCGGCTCGCTGCTCGAAGACCTGCGCCGGGTGCGCGAGGAGATCGTGGGCGCGACCGACGTCGACGGCCCGCACTGACGCATCCCGTGCGCGGGGTCGACGGAGATCCAGCGCGTGTCCGGCAGTCGACGGACTGGCACGCCGTCTCGGGCGGGAAAGTCCGTCGTCTCCCCGGGCCGTGGCGCCCCTCAGCGGCGGCGCGGGAGGAGACCGACGCGGTCGTAGACCTGCGCGAGCGTGGCCTCGGCCACGACGGCGGCGCGGTCGGCGTTCACGGCGAGGATGCGGTCGAGCTCGGCCGGGTCGTCGAGCAGCTCGAGGGTGCGTTCGCGGATCGGTGCCACCGTGCCCACCACGACCTCGGCCAGCGCCTTCTTGAACGTGCCGTACCCGCCGCCCGCGAACTCCTCCACCACGGAGTCGACCGAGCGGTTCGCGAGAATGGCGAAGATCGTGAGCAGGTTGGCGAGCCCCGGCTTGGTGTCGCGATCGAAGCGCACCTCGCCGTCGGTGTCGGTGACGGCCCGCATGATCTTCTTCTCGGTGACCTTCGGCTCATCGAGCAGCCACACCACGCCCGAGGCCGACTCGGCCGACTTCGACATCTTCGAGGTCGGGTTCTGCAGATCGTAGATCTTGGCGGTGTCCTTCAGGATGTACGGCTTCGGCACCGTGAAGGTGTCGCCGAACCGCGAGTTGAAGCGGGCGGCGAGGTCGCGCGTGAGCTCGATGTGCTGACGCTGGTCTTCGCCCACGGGCACATCGACGGCCTGGTAGAGCAGGATGTCGCCCGCCTGCAGGATGGGGTAGGTGAACAGGCCGACGGATGCCGCATCCTGCCCCTGTTTCGCCGCCTTGTCTTTGAACTGGGTCATGCGGGCGGCCTCGCCGAAACCGGTGAGGGTGTTCAGGATCCAGGCGAGCTCGGCGTGCGCCGGAACGTGCGACTGCACGAACAGCGTGGACTTCGACGGATCGATGCCGGCGGCGATGTACTGGGCCATCGTGCGACGGGTGTTGGCGCGCAGCTCGGCCGGGTCTTGCGGCACGGTGATGGCGTGCAGATCGGCGAGGAAGAAGAACGCGTCGTGAGTCTCCTGCAGGGCCTTCCAGCTGAGCAGGGCACCGATGTAGTTGCCGAGGTGCAGCGACTCGGCCGAGGGCTGCATGCCGGAGAGCAGGCGCGGTTTGGTTTCAGTCATGGGTTCGTCTTTTCACGGTTCGGGAGGAACGCTGCGCCGCAGCAGCGGCGGCGTAGCAATGAATTCAGAGGGAGTAGTCGACCACGACCGGCGCGTGATCGCTCCAGCGCGCGTCATGGCTGGCCGCACGGTCGATGGTGTAGCTGACGGCGGATGCGGCGAGCTCGGGCGTGGCCAGCTGGTAGTCGATGCGCCATCCGGTGTCGTTGTCGAAGGCGTGGCCACGCTGCGACCACCAGGTGTAGGGGCCTTCGACCTCGCCCTCGAAACGGCGGTGCAGGTCGACCCAGCCGAGACCCGCGCCGGCGTTGTACCCGGGGTCGTCTTCGGCGCCCACGAAGCGGTCGAAGTACGCGCGCTCGGTGGGCAGGAAGCCTGCCTTCTTCTGGTTGCCGCGCCAGTTGCGGATGTCGATCTTTCGGTGGCCCACGTTCAGGTCGCCCACCACGACGGCGAGCGGGTTGTGTTCGCGGAGGGCGGGCAGGTGCTGCTCCATCGCGTCGAGGAACTTGTACTTCTCCACCTGCTTGGGCGTGCCGTCTTCGCCGGAGTGCACGTAGGTGGAGACCACCGTGACGACTTTGTCGCCCCACTCGTAGTCGGCCTCGAGCCAGCGACCCGCGCTGTCGAAGTCGTCGGGGCCGAAGGTGACGCGGTGGATCTTGGCCTTGTCGCGGCTGAGCAGCGCCACACCCGCGCGGCCCTTGGCGGTGGCGGGGTCGTGCAGGATGTTCCAGCCGTCGTCGACGAGGTTCTCGATGTCCTCCGTCTGGGCGCGCACCTCTTGCAGAGCGAGGATGTCGACACCCCGGCCATCGAGCCACTCGCCCATGCCGTTGCGGAAGGCGGCGCGGATGCCGTTGACGTTGACCGAGGCGATTCTGAGGGGCTTGCGGGGCATGGTTCTACTGTACTGGCCGCCACCGACGGCGTTTCGTCTGCGGTGGATGCGGCGCTCAGTGCTTCTTCGCGAGCTCCACCGCGCGGGCCTCGTCGAGTTCCTCGAGCCGCTCGAGCTTCTTGCGCACACGACGCCGGGCGAGACCGTGGGTGCTGGCCAGCTCGTTCTGCAGCCGCTCGCGTTCGGCCTGCACGAGGGTGTCGCGCGCATCCGCGACCCGCTGCAGACGCTCCTGCTCCTGCTGCTCCGGGGAGAGCGCGCGGGCGTCGATGCCCGCGTCGTCCATGCCGACCGCGATCCAGGTGGCCGAGATGAGGATGACGCGGCACACCAGGTTGAGGAAGATCATGATCCCGATGATCACCGCGAACGACGCCAGCAGCGGATTCGAGGTGGCGCCGCCGAGCAGCTGGGTGCCGAGGATCTTGAGCACGCCCAGGGCTGCGCCGCCGATCGCCGCACCGACGATCAGGCGCCGGCGCGGGATCTTCACCCCGGACAGCACGCGGAAGGCGACGCCGAGCACGACGCTGTCGAAGAGGAAGACCACGAGCACGCCGAGCAGCCAGACCGCGACCAGCGCGAGGGGCGACTCGGTGTCGACGCCGAACAGGTCGAACACCAGCGCGAGACCCTGGTTGCTGATGAGGCTCACCGCCGACGAGAGCACGATGGCGATGCCGAAGGCCAGAGCCAGACCGAAGTCCTTGAGCTTCAGGATGACCGGATTCGTGGTGGGCGGGTCGAGTCTGAACAGGCGCCGGATGGAGTCGCGCGTCGATGCCAGCCAGCGCACGGCGGTGAGCACCAGTCCGACCAGGGCGATGGCGCCCGTCCAGCCGAAGATGCGCGCCTGCGAGAGGGCCTCCGGGTCGATCGCGCCCCCCTCGCCGATGAGGCCGGGGATCGCATTGCTCAGCTGGGCGACCACGGCATCCATCAACTGCGGGTTCGACGCGAGCACGATGCCGAAGATCGAGAACCCCACCCAGATGCCGGCGAACACGGCGAACACGGCCTGGAACGACATGCCCGACGCCATGATCTCGCCACCGCTGGCCCCGAACCGCAGGAACACCCGAACCGGCCGCAGGGCCATCACCCACGCGATCAACCGCTGGATGCCGCCCTGCGGCTTCGCGGGTGCATCGGCCTTCTCCGTCACCTCGATCGAGGGCCGCCCGGCCCTGGACGACCGCGTGGTCGCTCTGTCGGCGGGGTCGGCCGAGTTGCCCCCATCCGTTGTCGCGGTGTCACTCGCATCCACGCGCGTTCGCGCACCCCGGCCATCACTCATGCTCCAAGCCTAGGCACGACTCCCGCCTCCCCGCGCCCCGCAGGAATCGACGGACTTCTGGGCGCCTTCAAGGAGATGACGGTGATGCTGTCCGTCATCAACCAGAAGTTCCGTCGTTTCCGACGGTGCCGAGACGGCGGCACCGTGTCCACTGCGCTTTCAGAGGGCGACGGCGGCGCGGATGGCGGCGAGGCAGGCAGACCAGTCGTAGGGCACCTGCGAGTAGCTGAAATGGAGCACGCGGAAGCCGCGCCGAGTGAGCTCGGCGGCGCGTCGGCGGTCGCGCTCGAACGTGGACTCGGTGTCGTGGAACTCCTTGCCGTCGACCTCGACCACCACCCGCTTGGCGACGAGGAAGTCGACCCGGTACCGCCCGATCGGTACCTGCACCTCGGGGTGGATTCCCGCAGCGGCGAGCCGGATCCTGGCGACCGATTCCGTACCCGACTCGGCGCGCGGGTCGGCCTGGCGGAGTGCGCGGGTCAGCCGGCGATCCACCTCGAACGCGCTCACCATCTCGTCGCGGGTGCAGGCGGCGATGCGGAGCGCCGAGTCGATCGCCGCAACCGCGTAGGCCGGGTCGAGGTCGGGCGGCAGATCGCGGATGGCTCGGGCCGGCGCCACGATTCCCGCGTTCACGAGCGACGTCGCGCTGTTCCAGTGGATGACGACGTCGGAGCGCGAGCCGAGGCGTCGGCCCGTGTCGGGATCGCGGAGGGCTCGGGCGTGGGCATTCACCGAGACATGCAGCCGATCGTCATCGGGCGGGCACCAGAGTCCCCACTGCTTCAGTGCCGGATAGGAGGTCAGAAGCCCGCCGACGCGAACCGCGCGAACCAGGTCCGTTCGGGCGTCCCGTCGCGCATAGTGTCCGTGACGCACACGAACGATCGACCCGGCACGCACCAGTTGGGCGACTCGGTGTTCCGACAGCCCGACCTCGGCCAGCGACCGGGGCGTCGAGAACTCGGGGAGAAGGGGATCGTCGGCATGGCGCATCCGTCGAGCCTGCGGGGTGCAGCCGACCCGCACGCTCGGCACCCGACATCGGTGGAGAATTCGTCACCCGCCGAATCGGTGGAGGAACGCCGAGTCGCCGAGTCGTCGGAGATTCGGCCACCATCCCGGAAACGACGGAGCCTCAGTCCGTAGGTGGACTGAGGCTCCGTCGTTTCCCGAAGGGAAGGCTCAGGGCTTGCCGCGCATGATGGCCTGCTTGACCTCGGCGATGGCCTGGGTGACCTGGATGCCGCGGGGGCAGGCATCCGTGCAGTTGAAGGTTGTGCGGCAGCGCCACACACCCTCTTTGTCGTTCAGGATGTCGAGGCGTGTCTGTGCCGCCTCATCGCGCGAATCGAAGATGAAGCGGTGCGCGTTCACGATGGCAGCGGGGCCGAAGTACTGCCCGTCGGTCCAGAACACGGGGCACGATGACGTGCACGCGGCGCAGAGGATGCACTTCGTGGTGTCGTCGAAGCGGGCGCGGTCGGCGACCGACTGGATGCGCTCCTTGTCTTTCGGGGGAGCGGTCTGCGACTGAAGGAAGGGCTGCACCTCGCGGAAGGACTCGAAGAACGGGTCCATGTCGACGATGAGGTCTTTCTCGAGCGGCAGGCCCTTGATGGCCTCCACGTAGATCGGCTTCGAGATGTCGAGGTCTTTGATGAGCGTCTTGCAGGCCAGGCGGTTGCGGCCGTTGATGCGCATCGCATCCGAGCCGCAGATGCCGTGCGCGCAGGAGCGGCGGAAGGTGAGCGACCCGTCCTGCTCCCACTTGATCTTGTGCAGGGCGTCGAGGATGCGGTCGGTGGCGAACATCTGCACGTCGAAGTCCTGCCAGCGCGGCTCGTCATCGACGTCCGGGTCGAAGCGGCGGATGATCAGCGTGACCGTGAAGGCCTCGATCGGGGCCTCGGGAACGGGTGCGCCAGCGGGCGAGTCGGCGACGAGCGTCATCAGTACTTCCTCTCCATCGGCTGGTACCGCGTCACGACGACGGGCTTCCAGTCGAGCCGGATGTGGTCGGCGGCGTCGCTCGAGTGCGGGTCACCCGAGAGGTACGCCATGGTGTGCTTCATGTAGGTGTCGTCGTCGCGCTTCGGGAAGTCGTCGCGCATGTGGCCACCGCGCGACTCCTGACGGTTGCGCGCCGAGTAGACGACGACCTCGGCCAGGTCGAGCAGGAACCCGAGCTCGATGGCCTCGAGCAGGTCGGTGTTGAAGCGCTTGCCCTTGTCTTGCACCTGGATGTTGCGGTACCGGTCGCGCAGGCGATGAATCGTGGCCGTGACGGATGCGAGCGACTCATCGGTGCGGAACACCTGGGCGTTCTTGTCCATCTCGTCTTGCAGCTCTTTACGGATGGCGGAGATGCGCTCGGTGCCGGTTCCGTTCCGCAGCGACGCCACGAGGTCGACGATGGCTCCCGCCGGGTTCTCGGGCAGGGGGGTGAAGTCGACCGTCTGCACGTACTCGGCGGCGTTGTTGCCGCTTCGCTTGCCGAACACGTTGATGTCGAGCAGCGAGTTGGTGCCGAGACGGTTCGATCCGTGCACCGACACGCAGGCGCACTCGCCGGCGGCGTACAGGCCCGGCACCACGGTGTCGTTGTCGGAGAGCACCTCGGCCTTGATGTTGGTGGGGATGCCGCCCATGGCGTAGTGGGCCGTGGGCATCACGGGCACGGGCTCGACGACCGGGTCGACACCGAGGTAGGTGCGGGCGAACTCGGTGATGTCGGGCAGCTTCGTCTCGAGCACCTCGGCGCCCAGGTGGGTGCAGTCGAGCAGCACGTAGTCTTTGTGCGGCCCGGCACCGCGGCCCTCGGCCACTTCCTGCACCATGCAGCGCGCCACGATGTCGCGCGGCGCGAGGTCTTTGATGGTGGGGGCGTAGCGTTCCATGAAGCGCTCGCCCGAGGCGCTGCGGAGGATGGCACCCTCGCCTCGCGCTCCCTCGGTGAGGAGGATGCCGAGCCCGGCGAGCCCTGTGGGGTGGAACTGGAAGAACTCCATGTCCTCCAGCGGCAGACCCTTGCGCCAGATGATGCCGACGCCGTCGCCCGTGAGGGTGTGCGCGTTGGACGTGGTCTTGTAGATCTTGCCGAAGCCGCCGGTGGCGAAGATGACGGCCTTGGCCTGGAAGACGTGGATCTCACCGGTCGACAGCTCGAACGCCACGACGCCGGAGGGCTTCTTCACACCGTCGACCTCGGTCATCACGAGGTCGAGCACGTAGTACTCGTTGAAGAAGTTGATGCCGAGGCGCACGCAGTTCTGGAACAGCGTCTGCAGGATCATGTGGCCCGTGCGGTCGGCGGCGTAACAGGCACGGCGCACCGGCGCCTTGCCGTGGTCGCGGGTGTGGCCGCCGAAGCGACGCTGGTCGATCTTGCCCTCGGGCGTGCGGTTGAAGGGCAGACCCATGTTCTCGAGGTCGATGACCGCGTCGATGGCCTCCTTCGCCAGGATCTCGGCGGCATCCTGGTCTACCAGGTAGTCACCGCCCTTGACGGTGTCGAAGGTGTGCCACTCCCAGTTGTCTTCTTCGACGTTGGCGAGTGCCGCCGCCATGCCGCCCTGCGCCGCACCGGTGTGCGACCGGGTGGGGTACAGCTTGGAGATGACAGCCGTCTTGGCCTTGGGGCCGGCCTCGATGGCCGCGCGCATGCCGGCGCCGCCGGCACCCACGATCACGATGTCGAACTGGTGGTAGTGGACGCCGTCGATCACGGCGCCGTCTTCGAACTGGGTCACAGGCTCACTCATCTGATTGACGCGCTACTTACTGGTTGACGGGGCAGAACGACGGCAGCAGATCGGCCGGCGATCCCACGGGGCAGGGGTCGAACGCGAAGATGATCACGGTGCCGAGCGCGATCTCCACCACGACCGACACGAGGATGGCGGCGAGGAGGATCTTGCGGGTCAGCGGCCGCGTCGCGTAGTCGTTCACGATCGTGCGCATGCCGTTGCCGCCGTGGATGAAGGCGAGCCAGAGCATGAGCAGGTCCCAGACCTGCCAGAACGGGTTGGCCCACTTGCCGGCCACGAAGGCGAAGTCGATGCCCTTGACGCCTTCGCCGAGCACGAGGTTCACGAACAGGTGGCCGAAGATGAGGATGATCAGCACGACGCCCGAGGCGCGCATGTAGATCCAGCCCCACTTCTCCCAGTTCACGCCGCGGTTGCGGGGAGCCGAGTAGGGGGAGCGGGGAGAGGCGATCGTCGTCGACATCAGTGCGCCACCTCACTCAGGATCACCATGATCTGGCGGGGGATGAACCCGGCCATCGTGACCACCCAGAGGCCGATCACCACGTAGAACATCACGCGCTGGAACTTCGCGCCCTTCGACCAGAGGTCGATCAGGATGATGCGGATGCCGTTGAAGGCGTGGAACACGATCGCTCCGACGAGTGCGATCTCGCCGAGGCCCATGATCGGGTTCTTGTAGGTGTCGATCACTGCGTTGTACGCGCCCGGTGCGACAGCCACCATCGAACTGTCGAGCACGTGCACGAGCAGGAAGAAGAAAATCGCGACACCCGTGATGCGGTGCAGCACCCACGACCACATGCCTTCACGGCCGCGGTAGAGAGTGCCAGCTGGCCGCCGTGGTGTCATCGTTCCTGCCGAATTCTCAGGCATGAACAACCCTCCTTGGCTTGACGTTGAGTTCGCCTTCGCCCCCACATCGAACGGGGAGTTTTCGAGAGACGATCTGGATCAGTCTAAGCCCGCAAAGGCCTGACTGCATTGTTAGGGCGGCCTTAGTTGTATACAGCCCCGGAATTCCGGCGATCCCGCATAAATACAAGCCGAGACGCCTCACGAATACCCGGTTGTATTCAGCTGTGTGAGCGAACCGGAGTGCGCGTGAGCACCGATCGGTAGTGCCCGAGCAGCTCATCTCCCAGAGCCTGCCACGAGTTGCCGATCACCGCTCGGCGCCCCGCCTCACCCATGCGGAGCCGCATGGCCGGGTCGGCCACGACGGCTCCCACGTGCATCCGGAAGTCCTGCAGCGACTCCGGGTCGAACAGGTAGCCGTCGTCGCCGTGCCGCACGAGGTCGAGCGGACCGCCGGAGGCCGGTGCGATCACGGGGAGCCCGGATGCGTGCGCCTCCTGCAGCGTCTGGCCGAAGGTCTCCTCGGTGCCGGTGTGCGCGAACACGTCGAAACTCGCGTAGGCGTCGGCGAGTTCGGTTCCGGAGAGCCGGCCGAGGAAGGTCACCGGCATGCCGCGCAGCTGGGAGCGGATGAGCGCATCCGAGGGCCCGTCGCCCACGATCGCGAGACGCATGCCGGGCATGCCGCGGAGCGCGGCGAGCCGTTCGAGGCCCTTCTCGGGCGCGATGCGGCCGACGTAGCCCACGACCGCGTCGGTCGAGCCGCCCGCGAGCACGTCGTGCAGGGCCTGCACGGAGGGGCGCATCCGGTTGTTCGGGTGGTAGCGCTGCAGGTCGACGCCGCGGCCCCAGAGCTTGATGCGCTGCACGCCGGCCGCCTCGAGGTCGGAGCGCGAGGCGCGAGAGGGGGCGAGGGTGAGGTCGGCGCCGTCGTGGATCCAGCGCACGAAGCGCCAGGCCAGCTTCGAGGCCTGACCGAGGCGGTTGCGCTTGGCGTAGCCCGCGACATCCGTCTGGAAGATGGCGACACTCGGCACGCCCTGGCGATTCGCCGCCGCGATGGCCTGCGCACCCAGGAGGAACGGGGATGCCGCGTGCAGCACGTCGGGCTGGAACCGGGCGATCAGGCGGGCGACCTGCGGGTTCGGGATGCCCACCGGGAACTGGCGGTAGGCCACGGCCGGCACCTGGTGCACGGGGAACCCGCGGTAACGGGCCGGTGAACCGGCGGCGGGGGCGATCACGATGGCATCGTGGCCGTTGTCGGCGAGGTGGTCGAGCACCTTGCAGACGCTGCCGGTGACCCCGTTGACGGTAGGGAGGAATGATTCGCTGACAATGGCTACTCGCATGAGGTGCCTCCGCGGTTCAAGGTGAGGCCGCATCCGGCCACGCTCTGAAACTACGAAGGCCAGGTGACGCGGGGGTGACAGGCGGATGGCGCGACGATGAGCGGCTGGCCACCACCCGGCGTCGCACCGGGAGGGGCGTTCAGCAGACCTCGGTAGGCTGTGCCGCATGAACTCAACACCCTCCGCGATCGACCGGCTGTACAGCGTCATCCCCGCCGGTGGCATCGGATCGAGGCTCTGGCCCCTCTCCCGGGCCGACGCCCCGAAATTCCTGCACGACCTGAGCGGATCGGGCCAGAGCCTGCTGCGCGACACCTTCGACCGCCTGGCGCCCCTCTCCGGTGAACAGCGGATCATGGTGGTCACCGGCCGCGCGCACCGTGCCGCGGTCGAGGAGCAACTCACGAACCTGCGCGACCACAACGTGGTGCTCGAGAGCGAGCCGCGCGACTCCACCGCCGCCATCGCGCTGGCCGCCGCCATCCTGGAGAAGCGCGAGCCCGGTGTGATCATCGGGTCCTTCGCGGCCGACCACGTGATCGCCAACCCCGACCGCTTCCGCGCCGCCGTGGCGCAGGGCGTCGAGGTGGCGGATGCCGGCTACATCGTCACCATCGGCATCACGCCCACCGACCCGGCCGTCGGCTTCGGCTACATCCGCTGCGGCGACACGCTCGAGGTGGAGGGCGCCCCCGATGCGCTCGTGGTCACCAACTTCGTCGAGAAGCCCGACCTCGCCACGGCCAAGGGCTACCTCGACGCGGGCAACTACCTCTGGAACGCGGGCATGTTCATCTCGCGCGCCGACAAGCTGCTCGAGCAGCTGGGCGCCACCGAGCCCGAGCTGCTCGCGGGCGTTCTGGCGCTCGCCGAGGCGTGGGACACCCCGAAGCGCGGCGAGATGGTCGACAAGATCTGGCCCACCCTGAAGAAGATCGCCATCGACTACTCGGTGGCCGAGCCGGCCGCCGCGGCGGGCACGCTCGCCGTGATCCCGGGCGACTTCGACTGGGACGACGTGGGCGACTTCGCGTCGATCGCCAAGCTGCACTCCTCGGGCCGCGGCACCGACCTCGCCATCCTCGGCAAGAACGCCCGCGTGCTGGCCGACTCGTCGAGCGGCATCGTGGTGTCGCAGTCGAAGCGCGTGATCAGCCTCATCGGCGTGCGCGACATCGTGGTGGTCGACACCCCGGATGCGCTCCTGGTCACCACGAGCGAGCACGCGCAGCGGGTCAAGTCCGTGGTGGATGCACTCCGCGCAGGCGGTAGCGGGGACGTGCTGTAGGGAGCGATTCCCTAGACTTCAGGTATGAGACGCACCGGGGTTGTCGCCATTGGAACCGTTCTGGGGGCTGTCGCCCTCGTTCTGAGCGGGTGCGCTCCGGCGCCGTCGGGCAGCACGGATGCGGCCACGGGCGCGGCGGGCGATTACTGCGCGCGGATGGTGACGAACTCCGGTGGTCTCGACGATCGCAGCTTCAACCAGTCGAGCTGGGAGGGGCTGCAGGAGGCGCAGAAGCAGTTCGGGATCGACGCCCAGGTTCTCGTCTCGACGGGCGAGACCGACCTGGCACCGAATGTCGCCCAGGCCGTGCAGAGCGGATGCGGCTTCGTGCTGACGGTCGGCTACGAGCTCGCCGACGCCACCCTCGAAGAAGCCACCGCCAACCCCGACACGCACTTCGCGATCGTCGACGAGACGGTGACCGCCCCGAACGTGAAGCCGATCCTGTTCGACACCGCGCAGGCCTCGTACCTCGCCGGCTACCTCGCCGCCGGCGTCTCGAAGACCGGCAAGGTGGCCACCTTCGGCGGCGGCAACCAGCCCCCGGTCACCCTCTTCATGGACGGCTTCGTCGACGGCGTCGCGAAGTACAACGAGGTGCACGGCACCCAGGTGCAGGCCCTCGGGTGGGACAAGGCCGCCCAGGACGGCGTGTTCACGGGCGACTTCGAAGACATCAACAAGGGCAAGACGGTGACTCAGGGCTTCATCGACCAGGGTGCCGACGTCATCCTGCCGGTCGCCGGCCAGGTGGGCGAGGGGGCGGCATCCGCTGCTCTCGAGTCGGGTACCGCGTCGATCATCTGGGTCGACAACGACGGCTACGAGACGTTGCCCGCCGAGTACCACCCGATCGTGCTCACCAGCGTGATGAAGAACACCGGCGATGCCGTGGTGGGCATCGTCGGCGACGACATCGACGGCACGTTCTCGTCGGACCCCTTCGTGGGCACCCTCGAGAACGGCGGAGTGGCGCTCGCTCCCTTCCACGATCTCGAGCCGCGGGTGCCGGCCGCCCTGTCCACCGAACTCGAGGATCTGAAGGGGCAGATCGTGTCGGGCGCGATCACGGTGACGTCGCCCAGCACGCCGTGACGCCCGGTTGCGTTTCAGGTGCGAGGGGTGGACATTTCGCGCACGTTACGGCGTGATCGCGGCTTTGTAACGCTTGGGCTGCTATGGGGTCGCACCTCTGTTGCGGGGCGTCACATTCGGTAACGTGGACTCCCACACAGCCCCTGCGCACCTTGCAGGGCAGCATCTTGGAGGACATCTTGAGCATCAACATGCGCCGCGCCAGCCTGGCCGGCTTCGCCACCCTGGGCGTGGCAGCTCTTCTGGCCGGATGCGCGTCCGCGCCGTCGGACACCGCATCCACGGGCACCGCCGCCGCCGCGAGCGACTTCGTTCCCTGCATGGTCTCGGACTCGGGTGGATTCGACGACAAGTCGTTCAACCAGGCCGGCTTCGAAGGCATCACCGAGGCCGCCGACAAGCTCGGCGTCGAGCCCGTCACGGTCGAGTCGGCTGCTGAGACCGACTTCGAGCCGAACATCGACAACCTCGTCTCGCAGAACTGCAGCCTCATCATCTCCGTCGGCTTCCTCCTCGCCGACGCCACCAAGGCGGCCGCCACGGCCAACCCCGACGTCGACTTCTCGATCATCGACGACTCGTCGATCGAGGCCGACAACGTCAAGCCCATCGTCTTCGACACCGCCCAGGCTGCGTTCCTCGCCGGCTACTCCGCCGCGAGCTACAGCAAGTCGGGCACCGTCGGCACCTTCGGTGGCATGCAGATCCCGTCGGTCACCATCTTCATGGACGGCTTCGTCGACGGCGTCAACTACTACAACACCCAGAAGGGCACGAGCGTCAAGGCCATCGGCTGGGACGTCGCCGGCCAGACCGGTGTCTTCACCGGAGGCTTCGCCGCCGGTGTCGAGGCCAAGACCGCGGCCCAGGGCCTCATCGACCAGGGTGCAGACGTCATCCTCCCCGTCGGTGGCCCGATCTTCCTCTCCGCCGGTGAGGCCATCAAGGACTCGGGCAAGGACATCGCGCTGATCGGTGTCGACTCCGACAACTACCTCACCGCTCCCGACCTCTCGAGCCTCTTCCTCACCTCGGTGCTGAAGGGCGTGAAGGCCGGCGTGGTCGACGTCGTCGACACCGCTGCCGCGGGCAACTTCGACGCCACCCCGTTCGTGGGCACCCTCGAGAACGACGGAGTCGGCATCGCGCCGTTCCACGACTTCGAGAGCAAGGTCTCGCCCGACCTGCAGGGTGAGCTCGACAAGATCACCGAGGGGATCATCGACGGCTCGATCACGGTCGAGTCGCCTTCCACCCCGTAATATCTGAAGACACTCGGTCGGGGGGACCAGCCTTGCTGGTCCCCCCGACTTCTTTAATGGCCAAAGCTCCGTGCTGGACTGACCTCGGCAGGTAGGTAGATTGACTTTATGAAGCTCGAACTTCGGGGCATCACGAAACGATTCGGTGCCCTCACCGCCAACGACCACATCGACCTCACGGTCGAGCCGGGCGAGATCCACTGCCTTCTCGGCGAGAACGGCGCCGGCAAGTCCACCCTCATGAACGTGCTCTACGGCCTCTACCAGGCCGATGAGGGCGAGATCGTGCTCGACGACGTCGTCCAGCACTTCGCAGGGCCGGGCGATGCCATGAACGCCGGTATCGGCATGGTGCACCAGCACTTCATGCTGATCCCCGTGTTCACCGTCGCCGAGAACGTGATGCTCGGCCACGAACAGACCGGTTTCGCCGGCCGGCTCGACCTCACCGCGGCACGCAAGCAGGTGCGCGAGATCAGCGACCGGTTCGGCTTCGACGTCGATCCGGATGCGCTGGTCGACGATCTCCCCGTCGGCGTCCAGCAGCGGGTCGAGATCATCAAGGCCCTCTCCCGCGACGCCCAGGTTCTCGTGTTCGACGAGCCAACCGCGGTGCTCACCCCGCAGGAGACCGATGAGCTGATGGCCATCATGCGGCTGCTGAAAGAGCGCGGCACCTCCATCGTCTTCATCACCCACAAGCTCCGCGAGGTGCGTGAGGTGGCCGACCGCATCACGGTCATCCGCCTCGGCAAGGTCGTGGGCGAGGCATCGCCCACCGCCACCAACGCCGAGCTCGCCTCGCTCATGGTGGGCCGCGCCGTCGAGCTCACCGTGCACAAGGAGCCGGCCACGCCGGGCGCCCCCGCGCTCGTCGTCGAGAACCTCTCGGTCATCGATGCCCGGGGCCAGGTCACCGTGAACGACGTGTCGTTCGACGTGAAGGCGGGGGAGATCCTCGCCATCGCGGGCGTGCAGGGCAACGGTCAGACCGAGCTCACCGAGGCGCTGATGGGCCTGCAGGACAGGGTGACCGGATCCGTCACGCTCGACGGGCGCTCGATCTCGGGCTTCACCCCGCGCAAAGTGCTCGACGCCGGCGTCGGCTTCGTGCCGGAAGACCGCAAGGAAGACGGACTGGTGGGCGAGTTCACCATCGCCGAGAACCTCATGCTCGACCGCTCGGAGTCGGAGCCCTTCGTGAAGCGCGGCTCGCTGCAGCTGAGCTACCTCAACACGTTCGCCGAAGAGAAGTCGAAAGAGTTCGACGTGCGTTCGCAGGGCATCCAGACGGAGGTCGGCCGTCTCTCGGGCGGCAACCAGCAGAAGGTCGTGCTGGCGCGCGAGCTGTCGAGGGAGCTGCGGCTGTTCGTGGCCGCTCAGCCCACCCGCGGTATCGATGTGGGCTCGATCGAGTTCGTGCACAAGCGGATCGTCGCCACGCGCGACGAGGGCATCCCCGTGGTGGTCGTGTCGACCGAGCTCGACGAGGTCGTCGCGCTCGCCGACCGCATCGCGGTGATGTACCGCGGCGGGATCGTGGGCATCGTGCCCGGCAATACGCCCCGCGACATCCTGGGACTCATGATGGCGGGTGAACCGGCCCCCGCAGAGCTGCCGGTCGACCCGGCCGAGCCCGCCGACACGGAAGGAATCATCGCGTGAGCGACGGCACCCAGAACACCCCTGCTCCCGCGGCGGCTGCGCCGGTCGGGCCTGCGACGCCGACGGCGCCTCCTGCGGTCGAGCCGCCCTCGCGCTGGCGCACCACCTTCAACGAGATCATCGGCGGAAGCGTGATGATCTCGATCCTGGCGGTGGTGCTCGCGCTCATCGCCGGCGGCATCCTGATCGCCATCACCGACGAGAACGTGCAGAAGGCGGCGGGCTACTTCTTCGCCCGGCCCGGTGACACCCTCGCGGAGATCTGGAAGGCCGCATCCGGAGCGTACGTCGCGCTCTTCCAGGGAGCGGTGTTCAACCCGAACCGGCCCCAGTTCCTCGACCAGATCAAGCCGATCACCGAGACGCTCTCGTTCGCCACGCCCCTGATCGTGGCGGGCCTCGGTGTGGGTCTCGCGTTCCGCGTCGGCATGTTCAACATCGGTGGCCGCGGCCAGATGCTCATCGCCGCCGCGTGCGCCGGCTGGGTGGGCTTCACCCTCCACCTGCCCTGGGGTCTGCACATGGTGGTGGCGGTCATCGCCGGCCTCATCGGTGGAGGCATCTGGGGAGGCATCGCGGGCTTCCTCAAGGCGCGCACCGGAGCCCACGAGGTGATCGTCACGATCATGCTCAACTACGTGGCGTTCTATCTCGTGTCGTACCTGCTGCGCACGCCGATCCTGCAGGCGCCCGGCTCGAACAACCCGAAGTCGCCGGCGCTCGATTCCACGGCGGTGTTCCCCGATCTCTTCGGGCCCCAGTTCAACCTGAACTTCGGGTTCATCCTGGTGATCGCGGCCACGTTCTTCGTGTGGTGGCTGCTGAATCGCTCGTCGCTCGGCTTCAAGTTCCGGGCCGTGGGCATCAATCCCAATGCGGCGCGGGTGGCCGGCATCAACGTGAAGAACATGTACGTCTACGCCATGGTCATCTCCGGGGCCCTGATCGGTCTCGCCGGTGTGTCGCAGGTGCTCGGCCCGCTCTCCTCGGGCTTCAGCTCGGGGCTGGATGCGGGCATCGGATTCGACGCCATCACGGTGGCCCTCCTCGGGCGGTCGAAGCCGTGGGGCATCTTCATCGCGGGCATCCTGTTCGGTGCCTTCAAGGCCGGTGGATTCGCGATGCAGGCGTCGCAGGGCATCCCGATCGACATCGTGCTCGTCGTGCAGTCGCTCATCGTGCTGTTCATCGCGGCGCCGCCGCTCATCCGCACGGTGTTCCGCCTGCCCGATCCCTCGAAGCCGAAGAAGCCGAAGGCGCCGAAGGCCCCCACCGCCACCCCGGTCTCGGCCTCGACCGGAGAGGCGGTGACCGCGAAATGAGCGAGATCATCCCCAACCGCGGAAACCTGGCCCCCTCGGGCGGCCTCCCGCCCACCGAGCACAACCATCCCGACGCACCTGCCGGGGGTTCGCTCGCGACCGTGCTCGTGAAGAGCTGGAAGGCGCCCATCGCCTTCGGTGTCTTCGCCCTCGGCGCCATCATCCTGTTCGTGGCCTTCGGGCGCGACGGTGACTCCACCTTCCGACTCTCCACCGACTCCGACCTCATCCAGCTGCCGGATGTCGTGCTGCCCACCCGGCCGACCGGCATCGTCATCACGGTGCTGCTCGTCGCGATCGCGGCGCTCTCGGCCTGGCTGGTGAGCTCGGGCCGGCGGGTGCGGCTGTGGATCATCGTGGTGTTCGCGGTGCTGTTCCTCATCGCGTTCCTCACCTGGGCATCCGCGGGGCAGACCATCCCCGTCCCCGGCCTGCTGATCGGAACGGTGTCGCTCTCGGTGCCGCTGATCTTCGGTGCCATGGGCGGCGTGATCTCGGAGCGCGTCGGTGTGGTCAACGTCGCGATCGAGGGCCAGCTGCTCGCCGGCGCGTTCGTGTCGGCGGTGGTGGCATCCGTCACCGGTAACCCGTTCATCGGTCTGCTCGGTGCGGTCATCGCGGGAACCCTCGTGTCGTTCGTGCTCGCGGCGTTCTCGATCAAGTACCTCGTCGACCAGGTGATCGTGGGTGTGGTGCTCAACGTGCTCGTCACGGGCCTCACCTCGTTCCTGTACTCGCAGGTGCTGACCGCGAACCCCACGCTGCTGAACTCGCCGCCGCGGTTCGACCGCATCCCGATCCCGCTGCTGTCGGAGATCCCCGTGATCGGGCCCACGCTGTTCCGGCAGACCATCGTGGTGTACCTCATGTACATCGCCGTGGCCGTGGTGTTCTACGCGCTGTTCAAGACCAAGTGGGGCCTGCGTGTGCGGGCCGTGGGTGAGCATCCGCAGGCCGCCGACACCGTGGGCATCAAGGTGAACCGCACCCGGTTCTGGAACGTGTCGCTCGCCGGCGCGATCGCCGGTCTCGGTGGGGCGTACTTCACGCTCGGCTCGGTGGGTGCGTTCAACAAGGAGATGACGGCGGGTGCCGGTTATATCGCGCTCGCGGCGGTGATCTTCGGACGGTGGGACCCCATCCGGGCCACGCTCGCCGCACTGCTGTTCGGCTTCGCGTCGAACCTGCAGAACGTGCTCGGCATCATCGGGTCGCCGGTGCCGTCGGAGTTCATGCTGATGCTGCCGTACGTGGTGACGATCTTCGCGGTGGCCGGGCTCGTGGGCAAGTCGCGCGGGCCGGCGGCATCCGGCAAACCCTACGTCGGGTCTTAGGAGGCGCACCATGGCTGAAATCGATTGGGATTCATTGCGGGCCGTCGCGCTCGAGGCGATGGAGAAGGCCTACGTGCCGTACTCCAAGTTCCCCGTGGGTGTTGCTGCCATCGTCGACGACGGGCGGGTGATCTCGGGCTGCAACGTCGAGAACGCCTCCTACGGGTTGACGCTCTGCGCCGAGTGCGCGCTCGTGTCGTCGCTGCACATGACGGGCGGCGGCAAGCTCGTGGCGTTCACCTGCGTCGACGGGCACGGCAACGCGCTCATGCCGTGCGGCCGGTGCCGCCAGCTGCTCTTCGAGCACTCGGCGGAGGGGATGCTGCTCGAGACCGTGTCGGGCATCAAGACGATCGACGAGGTGATCCCGGATGCCTTCGGCCCCCGCACCCTCGTGGAGTACCGCGAAGAGTCGCTCGCGGAGTAATCCGGATCCGTCACTTTTTGCGCGAATCTCCGCTGTTTCGCGCAAAAAGTGACGGATCTGCGGACCGATAGTTAGGAACCACTGCATGGCCACCGAAGCGCACGACGTCGTCGACCTCATCCGTACCAAGCGCGATCACGGCACGCTCACGACCGCCGAGATCAACTGGTTGATCGACGCGTACACGCGCGGGTACGTGGCCGACGAGCAGATGTCGGCACTCGCCATGGCGATCGTGCTGAACGGGATGTCGCGGGAGGAGATCCGCGATCTCACCCTCGCCATGATCGCCTCGGGCGAGCGGATGGACTTCTCCGGCCTCGGCAAGCCCACCGTCGACAAGCACTCCACCGGCGGGGTGGGCGACAAGATCACGCTGCCGCTCATGCCCCTCGTGGCGTCGTTCGGCGTGGCGGTGCCCCAGCTCTCGGGCCGCGGCCTCGGGCACACGGGAGGCACGCTCGACAAGCTCGAGTCGATTCCCGGATGGCGCGCCTCGCTCTCCAACGAGGAGATCTTCGCCCAGCTGGAGTCGGTGGGCGGGGTGATCTGCGCCGCCGGATCGGGCCTCGCGCCCGCCGACAAGAAGCTCTACGCCCTGCGTGACATCACCGGAACGGTCGAGGCCATCCCGCTCATCGCGTCGTCGATCATGTCGAAGAAGATCGCCGAGGGCACCGACTCGCTCGTGCTCGACGTGAAGTTCGGCTCGGGCGCGTTCATGCAGGACATCAACCTCTCGCGCGAGCTCGCCCGCACCATGGTCGACCTCGGCAACGACGCCGGCGTGCGCACCACGGCCCTGCTCACCAACATGCACGTGCCGCTCGGCCGTGCCATCGGCAACGCCAACGAGGTGCGCGAGTCCGTCGAGGTGCTCGCGGGCGGTGGGCCGGCGGATGTCGTGGAGCTCACCATAGCGCTCGCGGCGGAGATGCTGCGCCTCGCCGGGCAGCCCGATGCCGATGTGGCCGCCGCGCTCGCCGATGGACGTGCGATGGACTCGTGGAACCGCGTCATCCGGGCCCAGGGCGGCGACCCCACGGCCGCTCTGCCCGTGGCGCGGGAGACCCACACCGTGGTGGCGCCGCGTTCGGGTGTCGTGCTGCGGCAGGATGCGCTCGCCTTCGGCATCGCCGCCTGGCGTCTCGGCGCCGGCCGCGCTCGCGCGCAGGACGCCGTGCAGCACGCCGCCGGTATCGACCTGCTTGCGAAGCCGGGCGACGCCGTGGTGGCGGGGCAGCCCCTGTTCACCCTGTCGGCCGATGAGCCGGAGCGCTTCGAGCGTGCTCTGGAGTCGCTCGAGGGGGCCTACTCGATCGGCGACGCGTCGGAGTACTTCGGTGAGGCGCCTCTGGTGGCCGAGCGCATCTCGTAGCCTCCCGAAGCGTCACTCGTCGCGCCAAGACAAGGGCCTTCGCGTGACGAGTGACGCCGCGGGCGAGCGCCTGGCAGAAAGTGTGGGGGGCGTGGCCAGAAGTGGGTGGCGGGTGCTCGGGCGTCAGCTCTAGCGTGGGGGAATGGCTATCGTTCCCGATGACAAGAACTGGACGTGGGTGCTCGAGCGGGAGTGCCCCGAGTGCGGCTTCGACTCCTCCGCCACGGCGGCGCGCGACGTGCCCGGCCTGCTCCGTGCGAACGCGGCGGCCTGGCCCGCCGTTCTGCAGCGCGCGGATGTGGCCGTGCGACCGGATGATGCCACCTGGTCGGCGCTCGAATACTCCGCGCACGTGCGAGACGTGTTCCGCATCTTCCGCGTTCGGTTCGCGCTCATGCTCGACGAAGACGACCCTGAATTCGCCAACTGGGATCAGGATGCCACGGCGATCGAGGAGCGCTACAACGAGCAGAACCCCGCCACCGTGTCGGCCGAGCTCACCGAGGCGGCGGAGGCCCTTGCCGATGCTCTCGAGGCGGTGCCCGACGACGCGTGGGAGCGGCGCGGCTACCGAGGCGACGGATCTGCCTTCACGGTCGACACCCTCGCCCGCTACTTCATCCACGACCCGGTGCACCACCTGCACGACGTGCGAGGCTAGACGGAGGGCTCGCCGATGCGCTCGAGGGCATCGACGATGAGGTTCCAGAACTTCTCGTGATCGAGCTGCATCGCCACCTTCGTGGTGCAGCCCTCCGGTGCAGGGCCGCGGAAATCGGCCACGGTCATGCCGAGTGTCAAGGTTCCCGTGAGCTCCACGTCGAGCGGAACGGTGCGCGTGGTCATCACCGAGGGGTCGATGACCTGCGCCACGGCGCACGGGTCGTGCACGGGCGGGTGGTCGAGGCCCTGCGCTTCGAGGTAGGTGTGGGCGAAGAACGCGAGCAGCTCCACCACGAACTGCGACGGCGAGGTGCCGATGGCCCGGATGCGCTCCACCACCTCGGGGGTGGCGAGGGCCTGGTGCGTGACGTCGAGCCCCACCATGGTGAGCGGCCACGACTCGTTGAACACGATGTGCGCGGCCTCGGGGTCGATGATGATGTTGAACTCGCTGGTGGCGCTCCAGTTGCCCACGTTGTAGCCGCCGCCCATCAGCACCACCTCTTTCACCCTCGGCACGATGCGCGGCTCCTTGCGCGCGGCCATCGCGATGTTGGTGAGGCCGCCGGTGGGCACGAGCGTGACGGTGCCCGGTTCGTGCGCCATGATCGTGTCGATGATGAGGTCGACGGCGTGCCGGCCGTCGAGCTGCTGCACCGGATCGGGCAGCACGGGCCCATCGAGCCCCGACTCGCCGTGGATGTCGGGAGCGACCTCGATGGGCCGCACCAGCGGGCGCGCGCATCCGGCGGCGAACGGCACGCCCGTGATGCCCGCCACCCGCGCCACCGAGAGGGCGTTGCGGGTGACCTTCTCGAGGGTCTGGTTGCCCACGACGGTGGTGACGGCGAGCAGCTCGATGTCGGGATTGCCGTGGGCGAGCAGGAGAGCGATGGCGTCGTCGTGACCGGGATCGCAGTCGAGGATGATCTTCGTGGGCATGGGAGAAGCATATATGAAAACAGAATTCATCTGTGTATGATCGCCGCATGACATCGAACGTTTCCGGTTCCGCGCCCGACGCACAGGGTCTCGTCGCACAGGGTCTCATCGCACAGGGCGCCGCCCGGGTGGAGTGGATCCGCTCGCGCATGCCGCTGCTCGCCGCGGCCCGCGCCGACCTCGCCGCCACGCGGCCGTTCGCGGGGCACCGCATCGGCATGTCACTGCACATCGAGCCGAAGACGGCCGTGCTGCTCGAGACACTGGCGGCCGGCGGCGCCGAGATCGTCGGCACGGGCAACCACGGTTCCACGCAGGACGACGTCGTGGCATTCCTCAACGCGAGCGGCGCCGGCATGACGCTGTTCGGTGCGCGCGACGACACACTGGAGCAGCATCACGCCAACATCCGGAGGGTTCTCGATGCGGCCCCCGACATGCTGCTCGACAACGGCGGCGACCTCGCGGCCGGCGTCGTGGGCGACGGCACGGCGGCGGGCATCCTCGGCGGCACCGAGGAGACCACCTCGGGGGGAGACCGGCTGCGCGGCGAGCTCGCGGGAGCGGTGCCGTTCCCCATGATCGTGATCAACGACAGCCTGCTGAAGGCCATCGGCGAGAACAAGCACGCCGTCGGTCAGTCGGTGGTCGAGAGTTTCATGCGCATCACCAACCTCATGGTTCCCGGGCGGCGCTTCGTGGTGTTCGGGTACGGCTGGTGCGGTCGCGGGGTGGCGCACTACCTGCGCGCGCTCGGGGCCAAGGTCGCCGTGGTGGAGGTCGACGAGCTGAAGGCGTTCGAGGCCGCGCTCGATGGATTCCGGGTGTCGACGGAGGTCGGCGGCGGCCCGGCACTCGCGGAGTGGGGCGACGTGTTCATCACGGCCACCGGGCATCCGGGCGTGCTGGGCCTCGACACCATCGGGCGAATGCGCGACGGCGCCATCCTGGCCAACTGCGGCCACTTCCCGTGGGAGATCGACGTACCGGGCCTGCGTGCGGCGTCCACGGGCAGCCGCGAGATCGTGGAGGCCATCGAGCGCATCGACCTGCCCGATGGGCGGCACGTGGTGCTCATTGCCGGGGGCCGCATGTTCAACCTCGCCGGGCGGGAGCCGAAGGGCAACTCGCTCGAGTCGATGGACCTGGGGTTCCTGCTGCAGACCCTCTCACTCGAACGGGTGGCGACGGATGCCGCCTCCCTCGTTCCGGGCGCGCAACCCGTTCCCGACGACATCGATCGCACCATCGCCCGGCGCATGCTGGCGGCGATGAGCGCCTCCGAATAGGCCCCGGCCCGAGGAGGAATCGACATGCCACCCGACTACGCGGTGCCCGCGCTCGAGAAAGCGCTCGACATCCTCGAGGTGCTCGCTGATCGCCCCGCTCTCAGCCAGCTCGAGATCGCGCAGGCGGTCGACCGTTCGCCGAGTCAGATCTTCCGTGTGCTCACCACACTCGAGCGTCGTGGCTACCTCTATCGCGATGCCCAGAGTGGGGCCTACTCGCTCTCGCTGCGCCTCTTCGACCTCTCGCACCGCCAGGAGCCGCTGCGCTCGCTGACGGATGCCGCGCTCGGCCCCATGCGGGAGCTGGCCGCCGCCACGGGCCAGTCGTGCAACCTCAGCGTGCTCGAGAGCGGCGGAGTGCGCGTAGTGGCCCAGGTGGAGAGCCCGGCCGATTTCGGCTTCCGCGTGCGGGTGGGAGCGCTGTTCCCGCTCGAGACCACGGCGACAGGAGCCGTGCTGAGCGCCTTCGGGGGCGAGAGCATGATCGGGCCGGTCGACCTCCTGTTCGGCGATACGGTCGACATGGCGGCTGGGGGCGTCTCCGATGCGGCCTCCGATGGCGCCTCCGATGCGCTGGTGCGGCATCCGGCAGCCATCGACGAGGGGGAAGACGATGATGCCTCCCGCGAGGTGGCGCGGCCTAGCGGGCGGCGAGAGGGTGACGTCGACGGGGCGATTCTTCGTCGCATCCGGAATGACGGGTTCGTGGAGCGGTCCGACCCGCTGCAGCCGTCAGTGACGGATGTCGTTTTCCCGGTGCTGAACCGCGCCCGCACCGCGCTCGCCGCCCTCACGGTTCCCTACGTGGCCACGAGCTACAGCAGCGTTCCGGCAGAGCGCGTGCGGGAGCTGACGCGCGCCGCCGTGATGCGCATCAGTGCGTCACTGGGCCTCTGACGGGGCCGACGACCACGGAGTCCGGCAGCGGATGAGGCTCCGGTGCCGGCGCCCGGGAAACACACCCTGGTCTCGCACGGTGAGAGCCTCACCGGCACTGGGCGGCGACCTCGATCTGCTCATCGCTCGGGCGCCCGTACGCCTCGATGCCGGACCCCGGCAGGTCGAAGCCCATGCCGATCGCCCAGGCCGTGGCCCACGTCTCGTCGTCGGAGTTGAACACCGGTCCTGAGAAGAGACTCCAGCAGGCGTCGCGGTAGGCCTGGGTGTGGCCGACCTCGTGGGTCACCACCGCCCGAGGGTTGCGGTCGGTGTCCCACTCCGTCTCGATGGGGTAGTTGAGGCTGATGATCGCCCAGCCGCCGTCGGTGGGCCAGGTCTGGGCCGTGCCCGAGAGCCAGCCTTCCCCGAGCCCTGAGACCTCCGGTGCCCACACGAAATCGAGGGTCATCCCATTGCTGATCGAGCGGGCGTAGGCCTCGATCTCGTGCCGCACGGCCAGCGACGGATCGTTCTGTTCCGCCGCCATCCTCGCCTGTGAATCGGTGACCGCGCGCTCGGCGACGGCGAAGGCGGAGAGGAACGCCCCGTCGTGCGAGGAGCTGCCCGCGGGATCGGATGCCTGTTCGATGAGCCGGGTGAAGTCCACCTGGGTGGCCTTCGTGGCGAGAGGGCTCGCGGCGATCGTGGCGGTTCCTCGTGCGCCGAGGCCCTCGAAGTAGGCGTTCTCGCGATCATCCAGTGCGTCCTGCGCCTCCGCTGCGGCGTCGTTCGCGGTGTTCAGCGAATCGGCCGTGTCGCGCGCCTCGCGGGCGTCACCGGTCGCGGCCTCGGTGGCCGAGACGAGCTCCCACGGCGGGCGGTAGCCCTCCGGTTCGGTGCGCCCGTCGAGCTCGTGCGTCGCATCCGGTGCCGTCGTGCCCGAGTCGGGGTCAGTACCGCTCGCAGTGACCTCCCTCAGGTCGTCGACCTCCTCGACGACCGTGCTGAGCGCGGTGATGGCGGTTCGCAACGGCTCCGCCTCCGCCGAGGTGTCGGCCGCGAACTCCGGGGCCGCGGCCACGGATTGCAGGCTGGCGAGCACGCCATCGATGCTGGGAATCCGGGCCTGGAAGGCGTTGACGGCGTCGCGCTCGTCGTTCTGGGCATCGGCGAGACTCACGGTGGCCGTGTCGTAATCGGAGCGCGCGACGACGCTCCAGCCCCAGAAACCGCCGGCCAGAACCCCGGCTGCCACGATGGTCGCGCCCGCGATGATGAAGCCGCGGCGCTTCCGCCGGCGGGATGGCACGGGGCCGGATTCCGTCTGGGGCGCGGCCGTCATCGCCGGGAAGGCGGGCAGCTCGGAAGCCGCGGGCAGCTCGGAGGCCGCGGGCGGCGCGGCGGCCGCGGGCAGCGCGGAAGCCGCGGGCAGCTCGGAGACTGCGGGCGGCGCGAAGGCCGTGGGCGGCGCGGAGGCCGCGGGCTCCGCGGCCGGCCCCGCTTCGGGCCCCGCGGGCTCGCCGGATGCGGTGTTCTCAGTGGTCATCGGAGTGGGTCCTCTCCCGCCGCGTGCTGTCGCGGTGACAACATCCTAGAGGCGGTGAACGACACCTGTCGGCGCCTCGGAGCCGGGCGGGTCGGCGCCCTGCCGGAGACACCGCACCGCCCCACGACCTATGGTGGAACCATGACCGCAGCGCCTGAGGAATACCTCGTCCCCGGAACCGACATCAGCTTCAATTCCCTGCCGAAAGTGTCGCTCCACGACCACCTCGACGGCGGTCTGCGGCCCGGCACCATCATCGAGCTCGCCGACGCGATCGGCCTGAAGATCCCCTCGAACGACGAGCTCGAACTGGCCGACTGGTTCGAAGACAGCGCCGACTCCGGTTCGCTGCCCAGCTACCTCGCCACCTTCGACGTCACCATCGGAGTGATGCAGACCCGGGAGGGACTCATCCGGGTGGCCCGCGAATTCGTGAACGACCTCGCCGCCGACGGCGTGATCTACGGAGAGGTGCGCTGGGCCCCCGAGCAGCACCTCACCAAGGGGCTCTCGCTCGACGATGTCGTGGAGGCCGTGCAGGAAGGCCTCGAGCTCGGAACGGATGACGCGCGCAACGCCGGAGGCAGCATCCGGGTGGGCCAGCTGATCACCGCGATGCGGCACGCCGACCGCGGACTCGAGATCGCCGAACTCGCCGTGCGGCACCGCGATCGCGGCGTCGTGGGCTTCGACATCGCGGGCGCAGAACTCGGCTTCCCCGCCAAGAACCAGCTGGCGGCGTTCGACTACCTGGCACACCACTTCTTCCCGGTCACGGTGCACGCGGGCGAGGGTGACGGACTCGAGAGCATCAAGGGCGCCCTCTTCCACGGCCGTGCGCTGCGCCTCGGCCACGGGGTGCGCATCGCGGAGGACATCGAGATCGAGCGGCAGGACGACGACAACACCTACGTGAGCCTCGGCCTGCTCGCCCAGTGGGTGAAAGACCGCGAGATCGCACTCGAGCTCTCTCCCTCGTCGAACCTGCAGACGGGTGCCATCTCCGAGTGGGGCGACGACCTCGCCGATCACCCCTTCGACCTGCTCTACCAGCTCGGCTTCCAGGTGACGGTGAACACCGACAACCGGCTGATGAGCAACACCTCGATCAGCCGTGAACTCGCTCTGCTGACGGATGCCTTCGGCTACGACCTCTCCGACATCGAGGTGTTCCAGCTGAACGCGGCCGCCGCCACCTTCCTGCCGATCGAAGACCGCGAAGACCTCGCCGACGCCATCTCGGAGGGCTTCGACGAGGCCTGAGCAGGCCCACTGCTAAGGCTGCGTGGCTGCCGCGGCTCCCTCGGCGGCCATGGCGGCGTAGTCGGGCAGCTCCTGCAGCGCCCAGGAGTTGCCATCGGGGTCGCTGAAGTACACGAACAGACCCCATCCCTCGTCGATGACCTCGCTGCACTCGACGCCGTTCGCGCGCAGGTGCGCGTGGGCATCCGCGGCGCTCGGCACGACGACCTGCACGGCCTTCAGCGAGCCCGGCTGCATCGTGGAGACGCCCTTGCCGAAGGCGATGGAGCAGGCCGAACCAGGTGGGGTGAGCTGCACGAAACGGATGTCCTCGGTGGGCGAGGCGTCGTGGTCGGCCACGAAGCCCACCTGGTCGACGTAGAACGCCTTCGCGCGGTCGATGTCGGTGACGGGGAAGGCGATGAGCTCGATCTTCCAGTTCTCGATCATGGTGGTGTCCTCTCGGGGTTGGCTGCGAC
Organism: Herbiconiux sp.; assembly: GCF_004297105.1. Classification (GTDB taxonomy): domain Bacteria; phylum Actinomycetota; class Actinomycetes; order Actinomycetales; family Microbacteriaceae; genus Herbiconiux. The sequence continues at coordinate 28,876 of NZ_SCVE01000002.1, read as the reverse complement.
CCACGCTACGACTCGGACAGGCGTCGCCGGAAGGGACCGGGCGCACCCTCGCCGAGAACGTCACGCGGTGGCGCGTGCAGCGAACTCCCCGGCTTCATCCACGCGGAACTGACATGATTACCAGACGATGACGTTCTCGATCCCCCCGCTCGATCAGCTCCCCGATCCGGCGATCGCGCTGCACGCGACCGCAGCGGATTGGCGCTCGGCGATCCGGGCCGTGGCCGCGGCGCTGACGGCCTCCGGATGCTCCGAGCCCTCGTACGGCGACCGCATGATCGCCCTCGTCGAGGAGTACGGCCCCTACATCGTCATCGCGCCCGGGCTCGCCATGGCGCATGCGCGGCCGGGCCCCGACGTGACGGCCCCGGGTATCGTCGTGGTCACCCTGGCCGAACCGGTCACCTTCGGCCATGCGTACAATGACCCGGTGTCGGTGATTCTCGGCCTGGCCGCCACGGAGGCCGACCAGCATGTGGCCGCCGTCGCGTCTCTCGCCAACCTGTTCAACGACGAGAGCCTCATTCCGGCACTGGCTGCCGCCACCAGTCGAGACGAGGTGCGACGGCTGCTGGGAGCCGCGCATCCGCAGTCGGGAGAAGACTCATGAAGATCGTTGCACTCTGTGGGGCGGGTATCGGCACCTCGGAGATCCTGCGGGTCAACGCCGTGCGGGCGCTCGACCGCCTCGGCCTCGACGCCGATGTGAGCGCATCGGATGTCGCCAACGTGGCCGTGGCCGCGGCCGGTGCCCAGGTCATCCTCACGTCGCCGGAGCTCGTGGGCTCCATCGGCCGAACGAACGCCGACATCGTGGTGATTCAGAACTACTTCGACCTCGACGAGATCGCCGCCAAACTCGAGGCCGCCATCGGCTAGCTGAACAACCTCCGGAACACGTTCGTGTCGGCCAGGTCGACGAGCTCGTCGCCGCGGCCCGACAGCAGCGTGCGCACCGCGTACAGTGTGAAGCCCTTTGCCTGCGCTGCCGTGATGGTGGGCGGGATCGAGAGCTCCTGCCTGGCCGTCACGACGTCCACGAGCGCCGGGCCGTCGTGATCGAACGCGGCGCGTAAGGCGATCGACAGGTCGGCGGGGTTCTCGACCCGCTGTCCGTGGATGCCCATCGCGTTCGCCACATCGGCGAAGTTCGGGTTGTCGAGCCCGGTGCCGAAGTTCACGATGCCCGCGGCCTTCATCTCCACCTCGACGAAATTGAGCGAGGAGTTGTTGAACACCACGATCTTCACGGGCAGCTTGTTCTGCCGCAGCGTGAGCAGTTCACCGAAGAGCATCGCGAGGCCCCCGTCACCGGCGAGCGCCACGACCTGACGCTCGGGGAACGCGCTCTGGGCGCCGATCGCCTGCGGAAGCGCGTTCGCCATGCTGCCGTGGGCGAACGATCCGATGAGCCGGCGGGAGCCGTTCATGCGCAGATAGCGGGCGGCCCACACGACGGGGGAGCCGACATCCGGTATGAATACCGCATCGTCGGTGGCCAGCTCGCTGATCAGCCGTGCGACGTATTGCGGGTGGATCGGCTCGTGGCGCCGGTCTTCATCGGCCAGACCATCGAGCTCTTTGCGCGTCTTGGCGTAGTGCGACAGTGCCGAGTCGAGGTGATGGGTGTTCGGGTGGGCGTCGAGCAGCGGCAGCAGCGCGTCGATGGTGTCTCCGACGTCGCCCACGAGGCCGAGGTCGATGGGCGTGCGCTTGCCCAGCTGCTCACCGCGCAGGTCGAGCTGGATGACCGTGGCCTTCGAGGGGTAGAACTGCGGATACGGGAAGTCGGTGCCGAGCATCAGCAGCGTGTCGCAGCTCTCGATGGCCCGGTACCCGGATGCGAAACCGAGCAGGCCGGTCATTCCCACGTCGTACGGGTTGTCGTACTCGAGGAACTCCTTGCCGCGCAGTGCGTGCACGACGGGTGCCTTGAGCGCCTCGGCCAGCGCCACCACCTTCTCGTGCGCCCCCTGCGTGCCGGCACCGCCCAGGATGGTGATCTTCTTCGACGCGTTCAGGATGCCGGCGAGCTTCTGCAGCTCGCCGTCCGCCGGCCGCACCACGCTCCGGGTCGCCGTGATGGGCGCCGACTTCGGCCGCCCCTTCGAGACCTGCAGGAAGATCTCGCCGGGAATGACCACCACGGCCACCCCGCGCCGCTCGATGGCGGTGCGCATCGCGATCTCCAGCACCCGGGGCAGCTGTTCGGGCACGCTCACGAGCTCGGTGTAGACGCTGCACTCGCGGAGGAGCTCCTGCGGGTGGGTCTCCTGGAAGTAGGTGCTGCCGATCTCCGAGGCCGGGATCTGCGCGGCGATCGCGAGCACCGGCACCCGGCTGCGGTTCGCGTCGAAGAGGCCGTTGATGAGGTGCAGGTTGCCCGGACCGCAACTGCCCGCGCACACGGCGAGCTCACCGGTGAGGGCGGCCTCGGCGCCGGCGGCGAAGGCGGCGGCCTCCTCGTGGCGCACGTGCGCCCACTCCACGGTCCCGGCGCGGCGGATCGCATCCGTGAAGCCGTTGAGCGAATCGCCCGGCAGGCCGTAGACGCGCTGCACGCCTGCGTCGTGGAGGATGTCGACGATGGTGTCCGCAATGGTGGTCATATCTCGAACCTACGGCTCCCGGGGCAGTGGCGCATGTCCCTGCCGGAGACCGTCACCGATCATCCAGTGTGGTGCGGTGGGGTCAGGCGAGCACCTTCAGGGCGTGGCCCACGACCTCGGCCATCGCGTCGCGGGCCGGAGAGATGTACCTGCGGGGGTCGACGAGGGTCGCATCCGTGTCGAGTCGTGATCGTACGGCGCCGGTGAACGCCACGTTCAAGGCGGTGCCGATGTTGATCTTCACCATGCCCGAGCGTGCGGCCTCGGCGAGCTCGTGGTCGGGAACGCCCGACGAGCCGTGCAGCACGAGGGGAAGGCCGACGGATGCGCGCAGTCGCCCGATCAGCTCGTGATCGAGGGCGGCACTCTTCTCCGTCATGGCGTGCGACGAACCCACCGCGACGGCCAGCGCGTCGACGCCCGTGGCCGCCACGAACTCGGCGGCCTCGGCCGGATCGGTGCGCACACCCGGTGCGTGGGCACCGTCTTTTCCGCCCACCTCGCCGAGCTCGGCCTCGATCCAGATGTCGTTCGCGTGGCACCACTCGGCCACGCGGCGGGTCTCGGCGACGTTCTCGTCGAAGGGCAGGATGGCGCCGTCGAACATCACGGAGGAGAAGCCGAGTTCGGCGGTGCGGAGAGCCAGCTCGGGGTCGGTGATGTGGTCGAGGTGCAGAACGACGTCGACCGAGGCGTCCTGCGCCACGGCCACCATGGCGGCAGCGATCGCTCGGGGGCCGGCGTGGAAGCGGATGGCATTCTCGCTCAGCTGCAGGATCACGGGGCTGCCCGCCTTCTCGGCGCCGGCGACGATGGCCTCGGCGTGCTCGAGGGTGATCACGTTGAAGGCGGCGACGGCTCGCGATTCGGCGACGGCGCGGTCGAGGACGGTTCTGCTGTGAGCTACGGGCACGCCGTTCATCTTGACACAAATCCACTCAATCGCAAATACTTGCAAGTGTTTCCAACTGAAGTGGCCTGCGCATCCGTCGGGCCGGATCCGGAGTCCTCGTGATCGTCACCGTCACACCCGCGCCTGCCATCGACTGGACGATCCGGCTCGAGGCGTTCGAGTGGGAAGCCGTGAACCGCTCGGCGGAGTCGACGCGCGAGGCCAGTGGCAAGGGCATCAACGTGTCGGTGGCGCTCGCCGCAGCCGGGGTGCAGACCCTCGCCGTGTTCCCCGGCGGCGGATCATCGGGCGCCTTCCTGGCGGCGGAGCTCGAGCGGCTCGGCGTGCCGTTCCGGCTGGCCGAGGTGGTGCCGGAGGTGCGCACGAACATCACGCTCGTGACTCCGGGGCGCGCGGGCACCAAGGTGAACGAGTCGGGAGCCGTGCTCGACGCATCCGCTCTGCAGCGGTTCACCGCGGTGGTGACGGATGCCCTGCCGGCCGGGGGAGCGGGGGCTGCGGGTGCGGGTGCGGGTACGGGGGGCGCGGGTGCGGGAACCGAGGGTGCGGATGCGGGTGCGGATGTGGCGCGCACAGACACCGCGGCCGCGAATGTCGCCGATGCGGGTGCCGGGGGAGCGGGGGCTGCGGGCGCGGGTGCGGGTGCCGCGGGCGCGGGTGCCGGGGGCGCGGATGCGGATGCGGGTGTGGATGCGGCTGCGGATGTGGCACGCACAGACACCGCGGCCGCGGATGTCGCCGATGCGGTGCTCGGCTGTGGCAGCCTCCCGCCCGGGATGCCGGCGTCGTACTACCGCGACCTGGTGGCCGAAGCATCCGCTCGTGGCCTGTTCACCGCCGTCGACACCTCGGGGGAGTCGTTCACGTTCGCACTCGAGGCCGGCCCTTCGCTGGTGAAGCCGAACGTGCACGAGCTGGCCGAGTTCACGGGCCGCCGCCTGGTGACCGTGGGTGATGTGGTGGAGGCCGCTCACGAGCTGCGCTCGCGGGGCGCCGGCGCGGTGTTGGCGAGCCTCGGCGCCGATGGGGTCGTGTACGTCGATGCCGCGCACGAGCTGTACGGCGTGGGCGGACCGGTCGAGGTGGTGAACACGGTCGGCGCGGGCGATGCGCTGCTCGCCGGGTTCGTCGGAGGCCGTGCGCGCGGTCTCGATGTGGCCGGCTGCCTGTCGACGGCGCTCGCCTGGGCGGGAGCGGCGGTGGGTACCCGCTCGACGCACTTCGCGATCCCGGATGCCGCAGCCACCGCCGCGACCACGATCACCGCCGTTCCGGCCGAGCGAGCGCTCCGCGAGCCCTCCCAGCCCCTGGCCTGAGAGTTCCTCCGCGAGCTTGCCACAAGTTGTGGCAACTCGCGTCTGGCCGCCACAGTTTCTGGCAACTCGACCCGGTGGGGGTGTTGGGTTGGTGGGGTTGTCGGGGTTGCCACAAGTTGTGGCAAGTTGCATCTGGGAGCAACGGTTTCTGGCAACTCGATTCGGCGGGAGTTGGCGGGGGTGGCGGGGTTGTCGGGGTTGCCACAAGTTGTGGCAAGTCGCGTCCGGGAGCCACAGCTTTTGGCAACTGGATTCGGTGGGGGTGGGGTGGGTTGGCGGGGTTGCCACAAGTTGTGGCAAGTCGCGTCTGGGAGCAACGGTTTCTGGCAACTGGATTCGGTGGGAGTGGGTGGGGTTGGCGGGGTTGCCACAAGTTGTGGCAAGTCGCGTCCGGGAGCCACACGGCGTGGCAACTGGGTGGCGGCGCCGGGAGCCGGACCGGGCTCAGACGAGCTCGAGCTCGATGCCCAGGGCCTCGATCGCCGCGGCATCCGCCGGCGAAAGGCCCGTGTCGGTGATGATCAGGTCGAGGTCGGTGAGCTCGGCGTGCTGCACCGTGCTCACCCGGCCGAACTTGCTGTGGTCGGCGAGCAGGATGCGGCGCTGAGCCGATGCGAGCATGGCGTGTTTCACCGCGGCCTCGGAGGGGTCGGGCGTGGTCAGACCGCGGTCGAAGCTGATCGCGTTGGCGCCGAGGAAGGCGACGTCGACATTGGTCTCCCGGAGCGCCCGAAGCGCCCACTCGTCGACCTCGGCGAGGGTGTTGTCGCGCACCCGTCCGCCGAGGGTGTGCACGGTGAGCATCGGCCGCGAGAGCAACGCGAGCGCGATCGGCAGGGTGTTGGTGAAGACGGCGAGCTGCTTGTCGGCAGGGAAGAGCTCCACCATCCGCTCGGTGGTCGACCCCGCATCGATCAGCACGGCCCCGCGCTCGGGCAGGTGGGCGAGGGCGGCTCGCGCGATCCGCGTCTTCTCGGCGGCGAACTCGGTGCGGGTGCCCACCGCCGGCTCGAACGCGAGCGACTCGGGCGGCACCGCTCCACCGTGCACCCGGCGCAGTCGGCCGTGGCGCTCGAGCTGGATGAGGTCGCGCCGCAGGGTCTCGCCGGTGACGCCGAGTTCGGCGGCGAGGGAGGCGGCATCCACCCGGCCGGCTTCCCGCAGCCGCGCCAGGATGGCGTGGTAGCGCTCGTCGGCGTGCAGGGTGCGCGCGTCGCTCATTCCACCTCCTGGCTCGTCAGATCACCCTAACGGCATGCGCCGGGCACCCCAGGCCGGTCGGCAGGCCCCGCGCGCCGGTGCTCAGATCTGCTGCGAGGTGGGGAGGATGACGAGGTCGCGGATGTTCACATGCCGTGGCCGGGTGAGCATGAAGAGCACGGCCTCGGCCACGTCGTCGGAGCGGATGCCCGTGGCGTCCTCCAGGCGAGGTGTGCTGTCATCCGCCTCCTCGTCGATGCCCCAGAGCTCGTTCAGCACCACACCGGGGGCGATCTCGCCGAGACGCACGCCCGTGCCCACGAGTTGGCGGCGCACGCCGTGGGTGAACGACTGGATGGCATGCTTCGACGCCGAGTACACGGGCTCCCAGTGGATGGCCTGGTGGCCGGAGACCGAACTGGTCATGAGGATGTCACCGGAGCCGGCCGCGAGCATGTGGGGGAGCGCCTCGCGCACGATGGCCATGGCGCCGAACACGTTCACCGAGAGCAGCTCCCGCACCGCGCCGAGATCGGCCTCGGCGAAGTCGCCCGGTACGTAGAGACCCGCGTTCGACAGCAGGATGTCGATGCGTCCGAAACGCTCGATGGTGGCGGCGATCACGTCGTGATCGAACTCGGCGGAGGCCACATCGCCCGCGAGGGTGAGGGTCTCGGTGGGAAGACCGGCGGCCACCGACTCGAGTCGCTCGGCGTTGCGGCCGACGAGCACGACGTTCGCGTCGGCATCCGCGAGCGCCCGGGCGTAGGAGCGGCCGATGCCGGAGCTGGCGCCGGTGACGACGGCGATCTTGTCTACGAGGCTGTCCACGGTGGTTCCTGTTCTCCTTCTGGGGTGGGGTTCATCCTGGCACGGTGCGGGCGCGTCAGTGATCGGCGGGCGTCGAGCCGTCCGCCGCCTCGGCGAGCAGGCGGCGCCGCAGCAGCTCGTCGGGCCTGGTGTCGATACGGTCGGCATTGGCCTGGTCGAGGTGCACCGGGCCGCCCGCCGAGAGTGCCCCGAGCAGCACGCGCGCCGACTTCACGGCCATCGCGGTGATCTGCACCGCCTCGTCGCTGCGGGTGCCGAGAGCGAACATGCCGTGGTTGCGCAGGTAGACCACGCGCGGGTGGGTTCCGTTCTCCGCCGTGAAACGCTCGATCTCGGTGAGCACGTGGTGGGCGAGCGGCAGGCCCGGGTCGACGTAGGGCACGAGCAACTGGTGCCGGCCCAGCACCACGATCTGGTCGGGGAACAGGCTGCCGGCCACGAGCGCCTCCGCCTGGCGCGAGCAGAGCAGCGCATTGACGGGCGTCGGATGCGTGTGGATCACCGTCGTGACCGCGGGGATGCTCTGGCACACGGCGTGCAGCAGCGACTCGACGGAGGGACGCTTCGTGCCCCACGTGGTGGCCGCGGCGAGCCCGGTGGCCACGTCGGCGTCGTCGCCGGATCCGTCGCGGACGAGGTGCATCAGCGCCTCGAGCTCCACCTCGACGAAGTCGTCGTCGACCGCGGTGGCGAGGTTCGCACCCGAGGCCTTCACGAGCATCCGGCCGCCCGAGGTGCGCACCGAGGTGTTGCCCTCGGCGAGGATCACGAGGTCGTTGGCGGGATCGCCGACGTCGCGCGACAGGCGCACGATCTCGGCGAGACTCGCGGCGAAGGCCGGGTCGCCGACGGTGGCGGAGGCGGAGGCGGGGGTTGTGGATTCGGGGGACGTCGTCATGGCGTGCCTTCCGGAGGGAGGGGCCCGGCGGCTGAGGCCTCCGCCGGAGCAGTGGGAGCAGAGGGATTCGAGGCCGGGGAGGAAGGGAACGGATCCCCGCCGGGCAGGTAGTCGGTGGTCCCGGCGCCGTCGCCGGAGACCTGTGTGTACACCTCGGCGAGGTCTCGGCGCAGTCCGGAGGCCACGATCTGCGCGGCGATCGTGCCGATGCTCGAGGCCTCGGCGGGCCCCGCCGTCACGGGCAGCCCCGAGATGTCGGCCGTGAGCTGGCAGAGCAGGGCGTTCTTCGAACCGCCGCCCACGATCCGGATGGCGGTGAGCCGTGCGCCCGTGAGCTCGCCCGCGCGCTGCACGCCACGCGCATAGGCGGCTGCGAGGCTGTCGAGCACGGCCCGCACGGTCTCCGCACGCGTCTCGGGCCGGGCGCGGCCCGCCTCCTCCGCGAGGGTGGCGACGCGCTCCACCATTCCGCCGGGGGCGAGCAGGCGCTCGTCGGCGACGTCGAACACGGCGGCGGATGCCGGCACGAGTGCGGCCTCGGCCACGAGCCCGGCCACGTCGAGCGGGGGTGCGGCCGGGGCCGCCGCATCCGTCTCCCAGTCCTGCATGCACTGATGCAGGATCCACATGCCGTTGAGGTTCTGCAGCAGCAGCGTGCCCCGGATGCCGCGCTCGTTCGTGAAGCCGGCCTCGAGTGCGTCGCGGCCGAGTGCGGGAACGGCGGCGGCCGTGCCGACGAGCGACCAGGTGCCGCTCGACACGAGACCTGTGCCGGTGTCGCCGGGGGCGACGGGCTCCGCGAACGCGAACGCCCCTGCGGTGTCGTGGCCGGCCACCCGGTAGACCGGCACTGCGGTGGCGGAGCCGATGCGGCTCGTGATGGCCTCGGTGGTCAGCCCCGCGAACGAACCCGGGGCGCGGACGGGCGGCAGGGTGAGTCCGTCGAGGCCGTGCAGCGCCACGAGCTCTTCGGACCAGTCGCCGGATGAGGCGTCGAGCAGCTGGCTGGTGGAGGCGATGGTGGGCTCCGTGCCCAGCACACCGGTCAGGAGGTACACCCAGAGGTCGGGGATGAAGAGGAGGCGCTCGCCGGCGAAGGCGGCGCGCGCGTTCTGGGCCGACAAGCGGAGCGACGTGTTGATGGCCTGGTCGGGCACGCCGGAGAGGGCGAAGACCGCGGCCTCGTCGAGCGGCCGGCCGGCGATCCACGGAGCGGGATCGGGCGCACCACGGTGGTGCAGCACCGGGCGGGTGATGGCGCCTGCCTCGTCGATGATCGCGTAGTCGACGCCCCAGGAGTCGACGCCGATGCCCGAGAGAGTCGCGCCGGTCGCCTCGCATCGTGCCACGGCCCTGCCGAGGCCTTCCAGCGTCTCGGCGAAGAGGGCGTCGACGTCCCAGCACAGCTCGCCCTCGGTCGTCACGGGCCGGTTGGGGAAACGGTGCACCTCGTTCAGCTCGAGGCCGGTCGCCGTGAGGGTGCCGAGCATCACGCGCCCACTCGACGCGCCGAGGTCGACGGCCGCGAAGGCGCTCGCCGGGCGGGAGGGCTCCGGGCGGGTGCTCGTCGAGGAGGGGAGGGTCACGGTGTTGTCACGTCCTTGTGCGGGAGACCATAGCTCTGTTACTTCGTGTTAAACATAGCGCTATCGTGCAGTCGACGCGACCGGGGCGCATGTACACTGGCGGCAGCGATCAGCGGCATGCCCGCGCGCATCGGCTCGCGCAGCGACGGAGGAAAGGGAGTCCCGTGGCCCTCACCGGCACCCTCGATTCCGAGGCGCGGCGCGCCGCGATGGCCGAGCGCCTGGTGCGCGAGGGGGCGCTGCAGCTGAACCATGCCGCCGAGGAGTGGGGCGTGCATCCGATGACCATCCGCCGCGACTTCGACTCGCTCGTGCTCTCCGGGGTGGCCCGGCGGGTACGCGGTGGGCTCGTGGCCCGGGGCGGCGACGACTTCGCCGAGCGGCAGTACGTGCAGGCGGGGCCCAAGAAGGCCATCGCCGACAAGCTGCTGCCCCTCATCCGCGCCGACTCGGCCATCGCCCTCGACTCCTCCACCACGGTGCACGCGCTCGCCGATGCGCTGAGCGGCACGCCGGTCTCGGTGGTCACGAACGGCCTCAGCGCGTTCCAGTCGCTGCACGGGCGCGACGGCGTCAAGGCCTATCTCACCGGGGGCGAACGCGAGGAGAAGAACCTCAGCCTCGTGGGCTCGCTCGCCGTGCTGTCGGTGCAGCAGTTCACGCTCGACGTCGCGTTCCTCTCGACCATGAGCATCGACCCCGTGTTCGGCACGAGCGAGCTCACGCTGGAGCAGCTCGCCGTGAAGCGCGCGATGGCGGATGCGGCCGAGACCGTGGTGCTCGCGGTCGACTCGAGCAAGTTCTCGACCCGGGCGCGCTTCCGTTCTCTGCCGCTGACGGCGTTCGATGTGCTGGTCACGGATCTCGATCCGGGCGACGCGCGGCTCGACGCCTACCGCGACGCGATCCCCACCATCCTGTAAATCCCCAACCACCCGGTCACCCAGCGCACGTCGCCCCCGAGGTTCGTCACTTTTTGCGCGAATCTGGCCCATTCTGCGCAGATAGTGACGGATCTGGCGCCCTCCCATCGCGAGATCCGTCACTTTTTGCGCGAATCCCGCCCATTTCGCGCGAATAGTGACGGATGTGGGGAGGGAGAGGGGAGGGGGAGGGCGGTCAGATGGCGGTGTAGCCGCCGTCGATCACGAGGTTCTGCGCGGTGACGTAGGAGGAGGCATCCGAAGCCAGGTAGGTCACGAGGCCGTGCAGATCGGCGGGCTCGCCCATGCGGCCCGCGGGGATGCGCGCCACCCAGTCGGCTGCGAGCTCGGGGTTCGCCTCGGTGAACTGGCGCGTCATGTCGGAGAGGAAGTAGCCCGGCGCGATCGCGTTCACCCGGATCGACGACGGCGCCCACTCCACCGCCAGCGACTTCGCGAGCTGGGTGACGGCGGCCTTCGACGCGTTGTACGAGGCCTGGTTCTGCGGCACGTTCACGATCGATCCCGACATCGACGAGATGAAGATCGCGCTGCCCGGCGCGCCGGCGGCGAGAAGCCCCTTCGCGAACGACTGGGCCGCGAAGAACGTGCCGTCGAGGTTCACCGACATCACCTTGCGCCACTCCGCTGCGGGGATGCCGACGCTGTCGTTCCAGATCGTGATGCCGGCGGCGGTGACGAGCACCTGTGGGGTGCCGAGCGCCGCGGCCGCACCGTCGAACGCGGCCTGCACCGACTCCTGGTCGGTGACGTCGACGTGCGCCCACGAGGTGGGCACGCCGTAGGTCGCGGCGAGACGGGCGGCCGACTCCTCCACGTCGGGGAGGATGTCGAAGAGGGCGATCGCGCACCCCTCCCGGGCGAGTGCTTCCGCGATGGAGTAGCCGAGGCCCCTGGCGCCGCCGGTGATGGCCGCGACTCGGCCGGAGAGGTCGTCGAACGTCATTGTTGCTCCCTGTGCGAATGTGTGAGTTATCCCACAATATACCGTTGGGCGCGCGGGTACGGGCCTGATTCAGGAAATGCGGTCGCGCATCCCGCCCTCGAGTCGCTGCAGCAGTTCGACGGCGGCTTCCCGGCGCTCCACGAGATCGCCGTCGGTGCTCCAGGCGTCGAGGTAGATCTTGAGCTTGGGCTCGGTGCCGCTCGGTCGCACCATCACGCGCGCCCCCGGGAGCAGGATGCGCAGCACATCGCTCGGCGGCACCGACGACTCGTCGCTCGGCGCACTCAGATCGTCGATCGACTCGACGGGCACGCCGCCGATGTCGGTCGGCGGATGCTCACGCAGCAGCGACATCACCCGATCGATCTCGCTCAGGTCGGTGACCCGCAGCGAGATCTGCGCCGAGGCGTAATGGCCGAAGCGTCCGCTGAACTCCGCGAGACGGTCGGCGACGGTGCGGCCGGATGCGGCGAGCACCTCCGCGAGCGACAGCAGCGCCACCGCGGCCGAGATGCCGTCCTTGTCGCGCACGGTCGTGGGGTTCACCAGATAGCCGAGGGCCTCCTCGAAACCGAACACGAGACCGGGGGTGCGCGACACCCACTTGAAGCCCGTGAGGGTCTCGGCGAAGCCGAGGCCGTACTCCGCGGCGACCTCACGCAGGGCGGGAGATGACACGATGGAGCAGGCGAGGGTGGGGCCGGCGGCATCCGGATCGGCATCGGCGTCTGCCTCGATCGGTGCCGCCGCGGCCGCCTCCGCCGCGCGCCAGCCGAGCAGCGCCCCCACCTCGTTGCCCGTGAGAGGGCGGTAGCCGGTGGCCGACGACGGGTCGGGGATGGCGATCGACAGGCGGTCGGCATCCGGATCGTTCGCCACGATCAGGTCGGCACCGACCTCCCGAGCCCTCTCGTAAGCGAGATCGAGGGCACCGGGCTCCTCGGGGTTGGGGAAGGCGACCGTGGGGAAGGCGGCATCCGGCTCGATCTGGGCTTCGACGAGGTGCGGCCGCGCGAATCCGGCGCGGTCCATCACCCGCGCGAACGTCTCCCAGCCCACGCCGTGCAGGGCGGTGTAGACCACGGAGAGCGGTGGTGCATCCGGAGCCCGGCCCGATCGCGCCCGGCGGAGCGCGCCATCATCGAGCGCCACGCGCGCGGTCGCCTCCACGTAGCGGTCGACCACGCTCTCGTCGGCGATCTCGTAGGACTGCGACCGCGGCAGCTCGAGCACGCTCTGCGTGGCGGCCACCTGCAGGATGTGCGCCGCGATCTCCGCATCGGAGGGAGGCACGATCTGAGATCCGTCGTCGTCGCCCCCGAGGTACACCTTGTAGCCGTTGTCTCGAGGCGGATTGTGCGACGCCGTCACCATGACCCCCGCCGACACAGCGAGATCACGCACGGCGAAGGCCACGAGCGGAGTGGGCAGCAGGCGCGGCAGAAGCACGGCCCGCACACCGGCGCCCGCCATGATCTCGGCCGTGTCGGTGGCGAACACCCGGGAGTTGGTGCGGCCGTCGTACCCGATCACGATCGAGGGCACGGTTCCCGGATGCGCGCGCTCGAGCAAGAAGGCCGCGAGGCCGGCGGCCGCCTGCCCCACGAGCACCCGGTTCATGCGGTTGGGGCCGGCCGCGATCTCGCCGCGGAGCCCGGCGGTGCCGAACTCCAGTCGGCCGGCGAAGCGCGACCGGAGGTCGTCGGCGGCGTCGGGCTGGTTCGAACCGACCCGGCGCAGCAGGGCGGCGAGCTCGTCGCGGGTCGCGGGGTCGGGGTCCTGGGCGATCCACGCCGAGGCCTCCTCGACGAGCCGTTCGACGTCGTTGAGGGCATCGGTGTCGGACGCACCGGTTCGGCCGGACGCCTCGGGGGAGGAAGCAGTGTCGCTCATCGCCGTGACCTCAGAGAGCGGTGACGACCCGTGCGAGCAGATCGCCGATGGCCGCCTCGGCGTTCTTGCCGGCCTCGATCACCTCGGCGTGGCTGAGCGGTGTCTTCTGGATGCCGGCCGCGAGGTTCGTGATGAGCGAGAAGCCGATGATCTCCATGCCCGCCTCGCGCGCCGCGATCGCCTCGAGTGCGGTCGACATGCCCACGATGTGGCCGCCGATGGCCTTCGCCATCTGCACCTCGGCGGGGGTCTCGTAGTGGGGGCCGCGGAACTGCACGTAGACGCCGTCGTCGAGCGAGGAGTCGACCTCGCGGGCGAGCGCGCGCAGCCGCGCCGAGTAGAGGTCGGTGAGGTCGATGAAGGTCGCGCCCTCGAGCGGGGAGTCGGCGGTGAGGTTGATGTGGTCGCTGATCAGCACGGGGGTGCCGGGGGTCCAGTGTTCCTTGATTCCGCCGGCGCCGTTCGTGAGCACCATCACCTTCGCCCCGGTGGCGGCGGCGGTGCGCACGCTGTGCACCACGCGGCGCACGCCGTGGCCCTCGTAGTAGTGGGTGCGCGCGCCGATCACGAGCGCGTGCCGGCCATCCGGCAGGAGGATCGAGCGCAGCGTTCCGACGTGGCCGGGCACCGCGGGCATCCCGAATCCGACGACGTCGGTGGCGGGGATGTTCGCCACGGTCTCGCCGATCAGGTCGGCGGCCTTGCCCCAGCCGCTGCCCAGGGTGAGCGCGATGTCGTGCTGGGCGACGCCCGTGAGGTCGGCGATCTGCGCGGCGGCGTCGCGGGCCACCTCGAAGGGATCGGTGTCGGGCAGGTCGAGCGGGTTCGAGGAGGGTGCAGCCATTCATCCACTCTATTCACTCCATTGGTTTGGCGCCGCCCCGGCGCTACGGGAGAATGGCGGCATGGCCAATGAGTTCGAGCGCAAGCAGAGGGTCGCCGTCGTCGGTGGAGGGCCAGGGGGCTACGAGGCCGCGATCGCCGGTGCGCAGCTCGGCGCGGAGGTGACGCTCATCGAACAGGTGGGCGTGGGCGGCTCGGCCGTGATCACGGATGTCGTCCCCTCCAAGACCCTCATCGCCGTCGCCGAGGCCACCAACGCCATCGGCGAGGCCGCCGACCTGGGCGTGCAGTTCTTCACTCGCAACGACGCCGGACGGCCGATCCGGCCCGAGGTCGCCGTGAACCTCGCGCAGGTCAACAAGCGGCTGCTGGGCCTGGCCCGGCAGCAGTCCGAAGACATGCGGGCGAGCCTCATCCGGGCGGGTGTGAAGATCATCTCGGGGCACGGGCGGCTCGACGGGCCCGATTCCGTGATCGTCTCCACCACCTCGGGGCCGGGGGGCACCGACTTCGACCAGGTCGACGCCGACACGATCGTGGTGTCGGTCGGCGCCTCGCCGCGCATCCTGCCGTCGGCGGTTCCGGATGGCGAGCGCATCTTCACCTGGACGCAGCTCTACACCCTGCAATCCGTTCCCGAGCACCTCATCGTGGTGGGGTCGGGTGTCACCGGCGCCGAGTTCGCCTCGGCGTACACGGCGCTCGGCTCGAAGGTCACACTGATCTCGTCGCGCGACCAGGTCCTTCCGGGCGAAGACGCGGATGCGGCGGCCGTGATCGAGAACGTCTTCAAGCGCAACGGCATGACCGTGCTGTCGAAGTCGCGCGCCGACCGGGTGGAGCGCACGGCCGACGGCGTGGTGGCCACACTCTCCGACGGCACGACGGTGGAGGGGTCGCACTGCCTCATGGCGGTGGGCTCGATCCCGAACACCAAGGGCATCGGTCTCGAGGAGGCGGGCATCCAGCTCTCCGACTCGGGTCACATCCGGGTGAACCGGGTGGCGCGCACGAGTGCGCCGAACATCTACGCGGCCGGCGACTGCACCACCTTCCTGCCGCTCGCGTCGGTGGCGTCGATGCAGGGTCGCACGGCGATGTTCCACGCCATGGGCGACGCGGTGTCGCCCACGGAGCTGCGCAACGTCGCCTCCAACATCTTCACGCAGCCCCAGATCGCCACCGTGGGCTGGACCCAGCGGCAGATCGAGGAGGGCATCGCCCAGGGAGACATCTACAAGCTGCCGCTCTCGTCGAACCCGCGCGCGAAGATGATGGGCATCAAAGACGGCTTCGTGAAGCTGTTCGCCCGCACCGGCTCCGGCACGGTGATCGGCGGCGTCGTGGTGGCGCCGAACGCCTCCGAGCTCATCTTCCCCATCGCCCTGGCGGTGGAGCACCGGCTCACGGTCGACCAGGTCTCCCGCGCGTTCACGGTCTACCCGAGCCTGTCCGGTTCGATCTCGGATGCGGCCCGCGCGATGCACATCGTGCTGTGACCGTGCGGTCGACACGTGCCGTGTTCAGTTGGTGGTAGGCCTCGGTCCTAGCAGCGGAGGCCCGCAAGGATCACCGCGGTGTACAGGTCGCGAGAGCCCTCATCGCCAAGTCGCACCGAGTGCTCGAGCCCGCAGATGAGGTGCTGGATATCGATGACGTTCACCTCAGGCCGCACAGCCTTCTCGGCCTGCGCTCGCTGGAGCACTGCGCTGAACGCGGCGTAGATCTCCTGCTTCGTCTCGCGTACCTCGGCCGACTCCCCATCGGGCGACATCAGCACGGCTTGGAGCCCGCCGTCGCTGAGCTGGAGTTCGAGTGCCTCTGTGACGAGACCCGTGAACGCGACGGATGCCTCGGGCTCCGACAGTGCCGCGCGAGCAGCCGCGAGCATCCGTGCCAGGGTACCCATCGATAGCGCTTCGGTGAGCGCCTGCTGCGTGGGAAAGTGCCGGTAGACCGTGCCGACCCCGACTCCGGCCTCGCGAGCCAGATCGTTCAGGCGCACGTCGCCGCCCCGCGGGTGGTCGCGTGCGGCAGCCAGAATCCGTTCCCGACTGCGGAGAGCGTCAGCCCTGATGGTCATATCCGCAACCTTATCGGATTGTTTATCCGTTTAGTGCTATGTTCATCTGGATAGTTCATCCATTTAGGAGCTGCAGCATGACCTGGAACCCCCTTGAACTGCCGGACCAGACCGGGAAGACATTCGTCGTCACCGGCGGGAATACGGGCATCGGCTACTTCGCGGCGGAGCAGCTCGCGCGAGCGGGCGCTCACGTCGTGATCGCTTCTCGCAACGAGCAGAGAGTCGCGAAGGCCCACGAGGCTATTCGCGCCGAGGTCGGCGAGGCCTCTCTCGGCTTCGTGCAGTTCGACCTCACCTCTCTGGCCTCGGTGCGCGATGCCGCAGCAGAACTCGCAGCTCTCCCGCACATCCATGGCCTCATCCTCAATGCGGGGGTGATGTCGAAGCCCGGCAGGGAGGACGTCACCGAAGACGGGTTCCCGATGATGATGGGCAGCTATCTCGGCAACTTCGCTCTCGTGGCCGGTGTGCTGAGCGGAGCGCACCCGGGCCGGATCATCCACGCCTCGAGCGGTCTGGTGCGCCTTGCACGGGTCGACGTCGGAGATCTCACCGCTGCGCCCCGCCAGGCCAACGTCGAGTACACGCGCTCGAAGACGGCGATCGAGGTGTTCGGATTCGAGCTCGACCGACGACTTCGTGCGTCCGGGAGCACGACCGCCTCAATCATGACGAGGCCGGGCATGTCCGTGGACTCCCGCACTCCCGCGCGACCGGGCATCGCACGGTCTCGGCGCCGAGACGAACCGCTCTGGGGGGTTGTCGGGCAGAGCAAGGAGTCGAGCGCCTGGTCGGTCGTCCGTGCCGCCGTCGACCCGCAAGCGACGGGCGGGCAGTTCTTCGCACCTTCCGGGTCGATCGGCGGCCCGCCGGTTCTCGTGAAGCCTCTCGGCCGCACCCTGGCACCCCCGAGGCACGTGGCCGATCGCCTCTGGTCCCAGTCGGAAGAACTGACTCACGTCACGCTGCACCTGAGTGACCGAGCGACCCGCTCAGGAGGGGACTAGACGACCCCTGCTAGGCCCGGACCGCGAGGATGCGGTCGATGAGCGCCATCGTGGCCACGTTGTCGTGGGCCGAGCTGGTCGGGGCGGTGCCGGCGGCGATGCACGCGACGAAGGCCTCGAGTTCCCCCACGAATCCGCGCAGGTGGAGGTCGCGCCCGGCGCCCGACATGGCGCTCTCGGCCGGGGTGAACGTGGTGGTCGACTCGGTGAGCGTCTTCCAGGACGGGGCGGATGTCGCATCCGGGGCCGGCGCCAGGTGCACCGAGAGGGCTGCCGACTCGGACGTGGTGGCATAGCCGAGGTCGCCCGTCACCACGAGGCTCTCGGTCTCGCTCGAGCGGCTCGGCAGGCCGGTGAGGTCGAGGGTTCCCGCCGCGCCCGACTCGAAGCCGAGCAGGATCGAGAGGGCGACGTGCGAGCCGTGACCGGTGCTGAGCGCCGAGACGGTCACGACCTCGCCGAAGAGGAACCGCACGAGGTCGACCATGTGGATGGCGGCGAGCTTCACGAACTGCTCGTCATCGGCGCAGAACGGCGTGCTGTCGCAGCCGAAGCGCAGGGAGGACGAGCGGATCGTGCCGAGGTCGCCCGACTCGATGAGCTCCCGCAGCCGCAGGTACACCGGGGCGTACCGCTTCATGAACCCCACCATCACGTCGCGGCCCGCTGCATCCGCCGCATCGGCCACGGCTGCCGCCTCCTGGGCGTTCCAGCCGAGCGGCTTGTCGACGAACACGTGCTTGCCCGCCGCGAGGGCGTCCAGGGTGAGCTGAAGCTGGTCACCGGGCTGGGCGACCACGATCACGCCGTCGAGCGAGTCGTCGGCGAGCAACTCGGCCGCCGAGCCGTAGGGGATGCCGCCGGCCTGACCGAAGCGGGTCAGCGCCTCGCGCGAGCGCGCCCTGTCGCGGGTGGCCAGCGCGGCAAGAGGGATTCCCGCCAGCTGCAGCGCCGGCGCGATGTTCGTGCTCGTGTGGAACCCGGCCCCGATCATTCCGAGCCGCACGCCAGCCGCCTTTCTCGTCGTCAGCGACATGTCACTGCGCCGCCAATGAAATCCGGGGGCCGTACTCGACGACCCAGGGTGAGCGCGCCGCCGCGTAAGCGACGGCACGCGAACATGTCGCGTCTCGCCGGGCAGGGACCGGCAAGACCCGGTTGGGCCGCGCGCAGCACGGCCTAACCGGCAATGGACAACAGCACGTGGCCCGACGAGACCGTGGAACCCACGACCGCCGCGATGTTCGCGACGGTGCCGTCTTTATGGGCAGTGATGGGCTGCTCCATCTTCATGGCCTCGAGCACGAGCACGAGGTCGCCCTTCACCACCTGGTCGCCGTCGGCCACCGCGATCTTCACGACCGTGGCCTGCATCGGGGCCTTGACCGAGTCGCCGGTGGCGCTCGAGACACCGGCGGCCGCGCCGCGGCGCTTCGGGGCGACGCCCGAGGTGCGGCCACCGGATGCGGCCGAGGAGCGGGCTCCGGCGGCCACGAGCTTCGCCGGCAGAGCGACCTCCACGCGCTTGCCGTCGACCTCCACGATCACGGTGCGTCGTTCGGCCTCGGGAGCGGCGTCTTCGAGCGATCCGCTCCACGGCTCGGCCGGGTTGACGTAGTCGGTCTCGATCCAGCGGGTGTAGACCCGGAACGGCTCACCGTCGGCGGGCGCGAACGCCTCGTTGCGCACCACGTCGCGGTGGAAGGGCAGAACGGTCGGCAGCCCGGCCACCTCGAACTCGTCGAGGGCACGGCGGGCGCGCTCCAGAGCGTCTTCGCGGGTGGCACCGGTGACGATGAGCTTGGCGAGCAGGGAATCGAACGAACCGGAGATCACGTCGCCCGACTGCACGCCGGAGTCGACGCGCACGCCGGGGCCGCCCGCGGGCTTGAACACGTGCACCGGCCCGGGAGAGGGCAGGAAGCCGCGGCCCGGGTCTTCGCCGTTGATGCGGAACTCGAAGGAGTGGCCGTGCGGCACGGGGTCGGCGTAGTCGAGCACGCCGCCTTCGGCGAGCCGGAACTGCTCGCGGACGAGGTCGATACCGGTGACCTCCTCGGAGACCGGATGCTCCACCTGCAGTCGCGTGTTCACCTCGAGGAACGAGACGGTGCCGTCTTTGCCGATCAGGAACTCGCAGGTGCCGGCGCCGACGTAGCCGACCTCCTTGAGGATGGCCTTCGAGGCGGAGTAGAGGAGGTCGTTCTGCTCCTTCGAGAGGTACGGCGCGGGTGCCTCCTCCACGAGCTTCTGGTGCCGGCGCTGCAGCGAGCAGTCGCGGGTGGAGACCACGACGACGTTCCCGTAGGCATCGGCGAGGCACTGGGTCTCGACGTGGCGGGGCTGGTCGAGGTACTTCTCCACGAAGCACTCGCCGCGGCCGAAGGCCGCGATGGCCTCACGGGTGGCCGAATCGAAGAGCTCGGGCACCTCTTCGACGGTGCGGGCGACCTTCAGGCCGCGCCCGCCGCCGCCGAACGCCGCCTTGATGGCGACGGGCAGGCCGTGGATGGCCACGAAGTCGAGCACCTCGTCGGCGCCCGAGACGGGGTCGATTGTGCCGGGGGCGAGCGGGGCGCCGACCTTCTCTGCCACGTGCCGGGCGGAGACCTTGTCGCCGAGCTTCTCGATGGCATCCGGTGACGGGCCGATCCAGGTGAGGCCGGCGTCGATCACGGCGCGCGCGAAGTCGGCGTTCTCGGCGAGGAAGCCGTAGCCCGGGTGCACGGCGTCGGCGCCGGAGCGGCGGGCCACGGAGAGGATCTTCTCGATCACGAGGTAGGTCTCGGCGCTGGTGCTGCCGTCGAGCGCGTAGGCCTCGTCGGCCAGCTGCACGTGCAGCGCATCCCGGTCTTGGTCGGCGTAGACGGCCACGGAGGCGATGCCGCTGTCGCGGGCCGCCCGGATGACTCGTACGGCGATTTCGCCTCTGTTGGCAATGAGCACCTTGGTGATTCGCGGCATAATCCCCTAGCTTACGGGCGGCGCGCATCCCCGATTTGGCATGTAGTCACAAAAATGCCGGCTTCGGCGCTCAGGGTCTCTACAACAGCGGCCCTCGGGCCCGGCACCCTGTGTCGGCCG
Organism: Herbiconiux sp.; assembly: GCF_004297105.1. Taxonomy (GTDB): domain Bacteria; phylum Actinomycetota; class Actinomycetes; order Actinomycetales; family Microbacteriaceae; genus Herbiconiux. The sequence continues at coordinate 8,720 of NZ_SCVE01000002.1, read as the reverse complement.
CCCGACGAGCTCTCGACTTGCCACAAGTTGTGGCACCTCGCGTGCCCAGGCAACATCTTGCGGCAGGTCGGTGAGCCTGACTCGTGTCGGCCCAGAGCGGGTTGCCACAACTTGTGGCAACCCGGAGTCGGTTGCCACAACTTGTGGCAACCCGATGCGGCGTCAGGGGCGGGATGCGTCCGCCGGGCCCCAGAGCGACGTCCACGAGACCCCGAAGCCGTCGAGCAGCTCGCGCAGCACCGGCAGCGACATGCCGATCACGGCCGACGGCGCCCCGGTGATGGTGCGGATGAACGGTGCCGCGAGCCCGTCGATCGTGAAGGCGCCCGCCACGAGCAGCGGCTCTCCGGATGCCACGTACGCGTCGATCTCGTCGTCGGTGATGTCGTCGGCGAAGGTGAGTTCGGCGTGATCGGTGCGGCCCGAAGCGCCCCGCCGCATCCCGCCGCGATGATCGATCAGCCAGTGGCCGGAGTGCAGCACCCCGGTGAGACCGCGCTGTGCCCGCCACCGTTCGCGCGCGACCTCGGGCAGGTGCGGCTTGCCGTAGGCCACGCCGTCGAGCTCGAAGGCGGAGTCGCCGCCGAGGATGAAGCCGTCGACGGGCCCTGCGGCGTCCTGGGCGGCGAGAGCATCGTCGAGCGCGCCCGTGCCGAGCGCCGTGCACACCGCCTCCGCCTTCGCCTCGGCGAGCAGCTGAACCATGTCGTCGGCGGTGAGCGGGCCGATCCCGGCCGCAGCCCGCGCAGCGACCGCCCTCTCGACGGCCGCGTCTTCATCCACCTCCGACGGCAGCACCACCGGCTCGATTCCGATCTGCCGGAGCAGCGCGAGGCGTGCGGGCGATGTCGAAGCGAGATAGAGGCGCACGGATCCACCTTTGCACGGGGAGCTATGGGATGCTCGGATGATGACTGACGACCCGAACGCACTCGTCGAGCTCGACATCGACACCGTAGCCCACGGCGGAGTGGCGGTGGCGCGGCTCGACGGCCGTGTGGTGTTCGTGACCGATGCCATTCCCGGCGAGACGGTGGCGGCACGCCTCGTCTCCGACCCCGAGAAGGAGGCCGCCGCCTCGTATTGGCGGGCCGACACGGTGGAGGTGCTGCGGGCATCCGCCGACCGGGTGCCGCACGTGTGGTCGGCCGCCTCGATCGAGCGCGACCCCGACCTGCGCGCCGGCGGCGCGGAGTTCGGCCACATCGCCCTGCCCCGCCAGCGCGCGCTCAAGGGCGAGGTGCTGACGGATGCGCTGCGCCGCATGGGTGGGATCGATCGCGTCGTCGAGGTGCAGGCGATCGGCGACCCCGCAGAGGGCGGCACCGAGGATGCGGCCGGCACCGCCGACGGGCTCCGCTGGCGCACCCGGATGCGGCTGCACGTCGGCCCCGACGGCCGCGTCGGCCCCTACGCCTCGCGATCCCACACCGTGGTGCCGATCGACGACCTCCCGCTCGCGACGGCCGCGATCGAGGAGGCGGCCGCTCTCGGCCGCCGCGTCGACGACGCGGTCGCGGTCGAGTTCGTGGAGACCTCCTCGGGCGAGGTGCGTGTGAGCCGGATCGCCGAAGAGCTCTCGAAGACGGGAGGGCGCCGCGGCCGGGGCGCCGCGCGGAAGGGTCCTCGAGGGCAGAGAGGAGCCGGAGCCGGAGCCGGAGCCGGCAGCGCCTCCGCCGCCCCGGCCCGCGAGAAGCCCGCCACCATCGTCGAGCGCGTGGGCGACCGCGAGTTCCGGCTCGCCGAGAACGGCTTCTGGCAGGTGCATCGCGACGCCGCGCGCACGCTGAGCGACGCCGTTCGGCAGCTCACCCGCGACGACCTCTTCGACCCGCGGGCGGCCAACCACGACCTCTACGGGGGTGTCGGCCTGCTCGCGGCGGCTCTCGGCGACCGCTTCGGCCCCGCCACCCGCGTCACGAGCGTGGAGAGCGACCCCACGGCCACCGACTTCGCGGCCGAGAACCTCGCCGAGTGGATGGGCGCCCGCGCCGTCACGGCGCGGGTCGACCGCTACCTCGCCGACCTCGAGAAGCAGGCCTCCACCGAGGAACGGCACCGGCTCTCCGCGGCCACCATGGTGATCGACCCGCCGCGCTCGGGCGCCGGCAAGGCGGTGGTGGGTTCGCTCACCCGCCTCGGCGTGGCCCAGGTCGTGTACGTCGCGTGCGATCCTGTGGCGTTCGCGCGGGATGTCGCCCTCTTCCGTGGGCAGGGCTACGAGCTCGACGCGGTGCGCGCCTACGACCTCTTCCCGCACACCCACCACGTGGAGACCGTCGGCGTGCTCGTGCGATCCTGAGCGCTGCGGCGCCGCAATTCGACGGCCGTAGGATGAATCGAGCGGTGGCGAGGGGTGAACGACGTGCACGACGACAACGATGATCCGGCGCGCGGGGCGAGCGGCGCATCCGCTGCGGCCGACGATGCCGCGACGTCGGCGACGGCTGCGACCGGGCCCACCGGGCAGGCGACGGTGCGCGTCGCGATCGTCGACGACCACGAGTCGGTGCGACTCGGCATCCGTGCCGCCTGTCAGGACGCCGGATTCGAGGTGGTGGCCACCAGTGCGTCGGTGAGCGAGCTGTGGGTCGCCCTCGCGGGCTCCGGCTGCGACGTCGTGGTGCTCGACCTCAGTCTCGGCGACGGCTTCACCGTCACCGAGAACGTGCAGCACGCCCTCTCCATCGGTGCGGCCGTGCTGGTGCACAGCATCGCCGATCGGGTGGGCCTCGTGCGCGAGGCGCTCGCCGCCGGCGCGGCGGGCGTCATCCCCAAGTCGGCCGCGACGAGCGCGGTGGTGGCCGCGATCGCCGCCGTGGCGCGCGGCGACGTGCTGAACAACCTCGAGTGGGCGAGCGCCATCGACGCCGACCGCGAGTTCGGCAAGGCGCAGCTCGCCCAGCGCGAACGCGATGTGCTGCACCTCTACGCGTCGGGCCTGCCTCTCTCGCAGGTGGCCTTGAAGCTCGGCATCAAGACCTCCACGGCCAAGGAGTACCTCGACCGCATCCGCGCGAAGTACGTCGAGGTGGGGCGGCCTGCGCGGTCGAAGGTGGAGCTGCTGCGACGCGCCGTCGAAGACGGCATCCTCGCCTTCGACGAGACCGGGAATGTCGACTAGCCAGGGGGTGGCCAGCCCGCCGCCGGCGGTGCTCAGCCGGGCGCGGATCGACCTCACGCTCGCCCGGCTCGAGGGCCTGTTCGGCTTCGTCTTCGCCCTGCTCTCCATCCCCACCCTGCAGGCCTCCGCCGACACCCTGAAGCCCGAGTGGGCCTGGGGGGTGTCGATCGCGCTGTTCGGCTCGATCGCTCTGGCTCTCGTCTGCTCGCTGATCGAGCGGGGCATCCGCGCGTCCATGGCCACGATCGCGATCGTGTTCGCCGTGCTGCTCGTGCTCTGGCCCCTGGCGGTGAAGAGCCCGGATGCGGCGCTCGGCCAGAAGCCCTGGCTCTGGTACATCGTGATCGTGGCCATCGCCGCCGCCGGACTCTCGTTCCCCACGGTCGGGGCGGCCATCTACACGGTGGCCGTGCCCGCCGTGTTCGCGGTGCTGCGCGTGCTGCCAGCGGGCGGCGGGGCGCCGTGGCTGCTGGCGGTGCTCGATGCGATCTACGCCCTGGTGCTCGGGTCGTTCGTGGTGATCGTCATCACCGCGCTCCGCACCGCAGCCTCGCGCGTCGACGAGGCGCAGGCCACCGCCGCACGCCGCTACGCCGAGGCGGCCACCGAGCACGCGGCCGAGACGGAGCGCACCCGGGTCGACACGGTCATCCACGATCGAGTCCTCTCCACCCTGCTCGCGGCCGCCCGCTCCTCGAGCGCCGACGATCGCGCCCGAGTCGTGCAGATGGCCGAGCGTGCACTCGTGGCCCTGCAGAGCGCCGACGTCGAGACGGATGCGGCGGTCGAACGGCCCCTCTCGGTGCTCGCCGACCGGGCCAGAGCGCTGGCCGAGACCTTGGCGGCCGACATCCGTTTCGTCGCCGAGGGCGACCTCGCCACGCTCGTGCCCGGACGGGTGATCGAGGGCGTCTACTCCGCCACCGTGCAGGCCGTGGTGAACAGCGTGCAGCACGCCGGCGACGGGGCCGAGCGATCGATCGGGGTGACGAGCTGGGGCGAGGCCGGCTTCAGCGTGGTCATCGCCGATTCCGGCGCGGGCTTCGCGGTCGACGACGTGCCGGCCGACCGGCTCGGGCTGCGCATCTCGATCCGTGAGCGCGTCGACTCGGTGGGTGGGGTGGCCGAGATCACCTCCGAGCCCGGGCATGGTACCTCGGTCGTCATCGAGTGGACGCCCGGCGAGGGTGCGGGGGGCTTCGCGTGATCTCCGTCCCCCGGGTGCTGCTCGTCGGCCTCGCCGCCATCTTCTCGGCCTTCCACGTGGTGCTCGGCCTCTACGCGATCGAGCTGCCCGACTCGGTGGGCCCCGTGCTCGTGGCCATGGCGCTCTACGGCGCGGCCACCGCGCTGAGCCTCACCCCCTCGAGCGAGGTGCGGATGCCCATCGGCCTCGCCGCCACGAATCTCGGTGTCACGGCGATGAGCCTCGTGCTCGTGTTCACCCAGCTCGACCCCCAGGACGAGAACGGCTACGCCACGTGGATCATCGGCGCCATCGGAACCCTGATGACCATCACCGTCGTGCGCCAGCGGCCGTGGTTCGCCTGGGCCGGAATCGGCTTGATGCTCGTCGCCGTGCTCGTCTGGTCGCGCGACCCGCTCGAACTACCGGCTCTCGGCGCCATCGGCGGCCCCGTCTGGGTGGGAGTGGCGCAGGCCACCACCCTGGCGATCGTGCGGTCGTCGCGGGATGCGCGGCTCTTCGTTCAGGCCGAGCAGCGCGCCGCGGAATGGCAGGCCCAGGAGGAGGCGGAGTTCTACGAACGCCGGGTGCGGCTGGCGCAGATGAACAGACAGGTGGCGCCGATGCTCCGGCAGATCGTCACGAGCGACGGCCGGCTCGACGAGGCCGCCCGGGCCGAGTGCCTGTACCTCGAGGCGGCGATGCGCGACGAGATCCGCGGCCGGAGGCTGCTCGACGACCGGGTGCGACGGGAGGTGCTCGCGGCGCGGCGGCGCGGAGTGGAGATCACCTTGCTCGACGACGGTGGCATCGACGACCTCGACCGCGACCAGCACGCGCGGGTCACGGCCGTGATCGCCCAGCAGATCGGGGAGACGACGGCCGACCGCGTGGTGGTGCGCACGGCGCAGCACGATGCCGATGTGGCGGTGACCATCGTGGGGCTGAGGGACCCGGCATCCGACTCGGTCGACGACGCGGAAGCCGACGACAGGGAGGCTCAGCTCGAACTGTGGCTGGAGGTTCCCCGCAGCACGATGCCGGAGTGACCGAGGCCTCGAGGGGGACGCTTTCGAGGAGGAGGCTTTCGAGTCAGGGCGATAACCCGAATATCGCCCTGACTCGCCCCCGGAATGCGAGCCCGCTTACCCTAGTCGACCCGCATCCGGCGGTGTGTTTCACGAGGAGACACACCTAGCAATAACGATCTTGGCGGCTCGTGCGCAAGGGCACAGTAGGCATTTAGGTGGACATTTTCGCGAGCGCTCTCAGGATGCTCACACAGTTCGTTCAGGCCGAATCGCCCGGTGCCCCCACTCAGGCGGAGAAGGAGCGCCAGGCGCCTGCGCCCGGCTGCAGCGGAGTGCGCAGCGATCGCTGGCTCCGCTCCCAGGCGGACGGCTCGATGTGCACCTCGGAGTGCAGCTCGTCGAGCTCGGCCTCGACCGCGGCGTCGACCACGACGGAGACGGCGGCGATCTCCTCCGCCGACAGGCCTCGGGTCACCACGCGGATGGCGGGTTCGGATGCGGCGCTGTCAGTCGATTCGTTCACATCGACGAGAATACAGTGGAAGCCACACGCATCAGGGGGAACAGGATGAGGAAAGCGCTCGTATTCGCCGGAAGGTACTTCCGTACGGTGCCCCTGAGCATCGGCTTCGCCGTGGTCATCCTCGCCACCTCGCTGACGGTGGGCACCTTCTTCGGCCCTCCCTCGGAGACCACCCAGCACGCCTGGGCCGCCGGTGTCACCACGGTGATCGACATGGGGCACTGGTGGACGATCGTGACGGCGCTGTTCATCCCGTGGGACCCGTTCCAGCTGGTGTGGGGCATCCTGGGCTCCCTGGTGCTGCTCGGAGTCGCCGAGCGCCTGATGGGGTGGCGGCGGCTCGTGCCCGTGTTCTTCGTCACCGGCCTCGTCGGTGTGGGTCTCGGCGTGCTCGTGCAGTGGGTGGGTTCACTCGCCGGCGAGTGGTGGGCCGACGGCACGAGCTACGACCTCACGATGGATCCGCTCACCCCGATCGTGGGATCGCTGCTCACCGCGAGTGCCTTCATGGGGCCGCTGTGGCGACGCCGGGTTCGCCTGGTGACCTTCGGCTTCCTCATCATGTTCGCGCTCTACGACGGTGACACCTCCACCGTCTACCGGCTCATCGCCGGGCTGTCGGGGCTCGTGATCGGCCACTTCCTCGCGGGCCGGCGCTCCCGCTTCGTCTGGCTGAAGAGCTCGTTCCAGGAGGCGCGCGTGCTCATCGCCACCATCGTGCTCATCACGGCCATCGGGCCTCTGGTCTCGCTCGTCAACCCCGACAACAGCGGCGCGTTCGGGCTGGCGGGCAGCCTCTACGGCGACATCTTCCCGAGTGCGTCCGACATCGCCGACCTGTGTGCCGGCAGCACGTCCACCCTGTGCGGCGACATGCAGAAGCTCTCCGAGCTCGGCGGTTTCGGTCCTGTCGTGCTCACCTTCGCCCCTCTCGCCCTCCTGCTGGTCGCGGTCTGGGGCCTCCGCCGCGGCCGCTGGTTCGCGCTCTGGCTCGGCATCATCACCAACCTCGCGCAGATCCTGCTGGCCTTCGTGTTCTTCGGCCTCGTGTTCTCGTTCGCCACGCTCTCGGACGCCGGCGAGGCAGACCTGCAGGCCATCGACATCGGCGAGTACATCGTCTGGGGCGGATCCACGGTGCTGGTGCCGCTCGCCGTCGCCATCCTGCTGTTCGTCAACCGGCGGCGGTTCTCCATCCGCGCCCCGCGGGAGGCGGTCGTGCGGTTCTGGGTCGTGGTGGCCGGCACGTTCGTGGTGCTCTCGTTCCTCTACGTCGTGGTCTCGTCGTTCGTGCTCGACACCTTCACGCCCGCGGGTACCACCGTGGTCGACCTGGTGCTGGATCTGCCGCGTCGTTTCCTTCCGGTGACGCTGGTGGGGGTCACGGGCGACGTGCTGATCCCGGCGCCGGGGATCGCCTCGTTCCTCTTCCAATGGATCGGCCCGGTGTTCTGGGCGGTGTTCACCGTGGCGGCGTTCCAGCGCATCTCGGCGATCGATCAGACCGTGGCCGTGGGAGACCACCAGCGCATCCGCGCTCTGCTCCGTCGCGGCGGCGGAGGCACGCTCGGCTGGATGGACACCTGGCCCGGCAACGTCTACTGGTTCAGCGAGAACGGCGATGCGGGCGTGGCCTACCGGGTGATCAACGGAGTGGCGATCACGATGTCCGACCCCGTGTGCCTCCCGGGGCGCGAGGCGGAGACGGTGCGTGCCTTCGCCGCGTTCTGCGACGCCCGCAGCTGGGTGCCCGTGTTCTACAGCGTGCACGAGCAGTTCCTGCCGGTGTTCGACGAGATGGGCTGGCAGTACATGTCGGTGGGCGAGGAGACGCTCATGCACCCTCAGTCGCTCGAGATGGCGGGCAAGGCGTGGCAGAACGTGCGGTCGTCGCTCAACAAGGGCGTGCGGGAGGGCATGACCACCCGCTGGACCACCTACGACGAGCTGTCCCGCACGATGATCGCGCAGATCAACGCCATCTCCGAGGCCTGGGTCTCGGAGAAGGAACTGCCCGAGATGGGCTTCACCCTCGGCGCGCTCGAGGAGATCAAAGACCCGGATGTCGCGCTCATGCTCGCCATCGATGCCGAAGGGCGTATCGCGGCGGTCACCAGCTGGCTGCCGATGTACCGCGACGGCGTGGCTGTCGGCTACACGCTCGACTTCATGCGCCGGGCGGATGGCTCGATGCCCGGGGTCATGGAGTACCTGATCGCGTCGTCGGCACTGCACATGAAGGATCTCGGCGTCGAGGTGCTCTCGCTCTCGGGTGCGCCGCTCGCCACGGCGCCGGTGCCGAAGGGGGAGGAGCCGCCCGCTCCCACAGTGATGACGGAGCTCGCCGACTTTCTCGCGCGCACGCTGGAGCCGGCGTACGGCTTCTCGTCGCTGTTCAAGTTCAAGGCGAAGTTCAACCCGACCTACTCCACGATCTACATGGCGTATCCCGACCCGCTCGGCCTCCCGGCGATCGGCACGGCCATCGGCAAGGCCTACCTCCCATCGATGTCGGCCCGCGAGACCCTGGCGCTCGTGCGCACCTTGGCCCCGCGGCGCTAGCGGGGCGGTGCCCGGCCGGGAGGGGGTCTGCTATTTGCGGGTGCCGGCCGGGAGAGCCGGGGCGCCGTTGGTGTGGCGCGAATGCTGAGGCTGGATGGGGTCGTGCTGTGCTGGCTGCCGCAGGCGGCTGTGCCGCGTGCGCGGCGCAGCCGTCTGCGGGTCGCGCCGGTCCCTGCCCGGCGCGACGCGACATGTTCGCGTGCCTCCCTCTGAAACCGAGCGAGCGCAGCTCGCTCGGCGCTGGCGTCGCAGCGACGATCCACCGGATCGTCGCCCCCAGCTCCAGCGCGCGGC
>NZ_SCVE01000017.1 GCF_004297105.1 Herbiconiux sp. | reverse complement strand
GGGGCGGGCGGGGCAGGCGGGGCGGGGCGTCATGGGCGGCGCTCCCGTGCGGCTCGGCGACCTACCGCTCGGCAGCCGGCGGCGCCCCGGGGTGCGCGCCCGCGCGGCGGCGGCGGCGACGGCAGCGGCCTACTGTTCGGCCGCGAGGGCCGCCTCGAGGCGGGCGCTCGCCCGGCCCAGGTGCTCGGCCAGCACCTCCACCGCACCCTCCGCGTCGCCCGCGGCGAGCCGGGCCAGGATCTCGTCGTGCTCCGCGGCGATCCGCTCCACCGCCAGCAGGCTCCGCCCCTGGACCTGGCTCATGCAGAGCCGCACCTCGTCGACGAGCGAGCCGTACATGCGCTGCAACCGCTCGCTGCCCACCGCCTCCACGAGTGCTGCGTGAAACCTCATGTCCGGCTCCACGGACGCGATGGATGCGCCGGATGCGCCGGCCGAACCCGCTCCCGCCGCCCGCACCCGCGCGTTCGCCGCCACGGCCTCCCGAGGCGCCCGCGCATCGGCGGCCAACTCACGTAGCGCCGCGCTCTCCAGCCGCAGTCGCGTGCGGTAGATGTCGCGCACATCCGTCGCCGTGAGCACCGGCACCCGCGCCGACCGGTTGGCCGAGCGCTCCAACAGCCCCTCGCCCGTGAGCTTCTCGATCGCCGCCTTCGCGGTCGACCGTGACACCTGGTACTCCCCCGCCACCACCGCCTCCGTCACGAGCGCACCGCCCGTGAGCTCGCCATCGAAGAGCCGGCGCCGGATGTCGTCCCCCACCGCATCGACGGCCGACACCGTGCGCACCGCTCGAACCGCCTGCGGCATCCGACTCTCCTCACTGAACGATTGAACGATCGAACCGGGCTCCCGCCCCGCCACGCCCTGTCACCGGAGCAGGACGCGACCGGGCAGGACGCGATCCCACGAGACGGCACGAGACCGCCCAAGCAGCCACCTGACCCGACCGACTCCACAGTAGCGACAATCGATCGCCATGCAAGTAGACTTGTCGGACAACTTCGATCTCCTCGACGATGGGCACAGCAATGGCGCACAGTGGCGCACCCCGATCATCCGACCCAGCGGCCTCCGCCCCCGCCACCGCCCCCGCGGCCGCCGCCCCGGGCACGGGCCCGCACACCGGCGCCGCCCCCTCAAAAGCCGCCCCCGCCCCCATGGCCGGCTCAGCCACCGCCTCCTCCCCCGCCATCGCGCACTTCGAGGCGGCCGTCGCCGACCCCGCTCGCGTCAGCATCCGCGCCATCGACCTGCACGCGAACGCGCACGACGCCTCGCACTTCCTCCTGGTGCCCCAGGCTCTCGTGATCGCGCAAGACGCCGCCGAAGTCGGCGCCCTGCTCAAGGCCAGCGCCGACACCGGCATGCCCCTCACCCTGCGCTCCGGCGGCACGAGCCTCAGCGGCCAGGGGGTGACGGATGGCGTACTCGTCGACGTGCGCCGCAATTTCCGCCGCATCGACGTGCTCGACGACGGCGCCCGCGTGCGCGTGCAGCCCGGCGCCACCGTGCGTCAGGTCAACGCCCGGCTCGCCCGGCACGGCCGCAAGCTCGGCCCCGACCCGGCGAGCGAGTCGGCCTGCACCATCGGCGGTGTGGTGGCCAACAACTCCAGCGGCATGTCGTGCGGCATCACCGGCAACACCTATCGCACCCTCGAATCGATGGTGGTCGTTCTGCCGAGCGGAACCGTGGTCGACACCGCCGCCCCCGACGCGAACCACCGGCTGCGCCAGGACGAACCGGCGCTCTTCGACGGTCTCGTGCGGCTCCGCGACCGGGTGCGCGGCAATCCGGAGTCGGTGCGCCTGCTCGAGCACCAGTTCTCGATGAAGAACACCATGGGCTACGGCCTCAACTCCTTCCTCGACCACGACGAGCCCGCCGACATCCTGGCCCACCTCGTCATCGGCAGCGAGGGCACGCTCGGCTTCGTGGCCGAGGTCGTGTTCCGAACCCTCCCGCTGTACACGAGCCTCGCCACGGGGCTCGTGATCTTCGACGACCTGCGCGCCGCCAACGAGGCGCTGCCCGAGATCGTGGGCAGCGGGGCATCCGCCGTCGAGCTGATGGACGCCCAGTCGCTGCGCGTGGGCAAGCAGGAGGCGGATGCGCATCCGCTCATCCGCGACCTCGACGTCGTGGCCCAGGCGGCCCTCCTGGTCGAGTACCAGGCGGCGAGCGCCGCCGAGCTCGCCGAGGCGCAACGCATCGGTGAGCGCACGCTGGCGGGACTCGACCTGGCCGCGCCCGCCGTGCTGAGCGACGATGCCGCCACCCGCGCCTCGCTCTGGCACCTGCGCAAGGGCCTCTACGCCACGGTCGCAGGGGCACGGCCGAGTGGAACGACGGCTCTGCTCGAAGACGTGGTGGTGCCCGTGCCCTCGCTCGCCCGCACCTGCACCGAGCTGATCGGTCTCTTCGACCGGTACGACTACGAGAACAGTGTGATCTTCGGGCACGCGAAAGACGGCAACATCCACTTCATGCTCACCGACCTCTTCGAGGGCGCAGGCCTCGAGCGCTACGAGGCCTTCACGGAGGACATGGTCGACCTCGTGCTGGGTGAGGGCGGTTCGCTCAAGGCCGAGCACGGCACCGGCCGCGTGATGGCGCCGTACGTGCGCCGGCAGTACGGCGACGAGCTCTACGCGGTGATGCGCGAGCTCAAGGCACTCTGCGATCCGCGTGGGATGCTCAACCCCGGCGTCATCATCACCGACGACGACGAGGTGCACCTGAAAGACATCAAGCGCACCCCCACGATCGAGGCCGAGGCCGACCGCTGCGTCGAGTGCGGCTACTGCGAGCCCGTGTGCCCGAGCCGCGACCTCACGCTCACACCACGGCAGCGCATCGTGGTGAAGCGGGCGATCGCCTCCGCGACCGCCGACGGCGAGACCGCCCTGGCCTCCGAGCTCGAGCGCGACTACGAGTACGACGGGGTGCAGACGTGTGCCGTCGACGGGATGTGCCAGACCGCGTGCCCGGTACTGATCAACACCGGCGACCTCGTGCGGCGGCTGCGGAAGTCGGAGCACTCTGCGCCGGAGAAGGCGGTGTGGACGACGGCCGCCAAGAACTGGGGGGCGACCACGCGGGTGGCCTCGGTGGCGCTCACCGTCGCCGACAAGATCCCCGCCCCGCTCGCCCCGGTGGTGGCCGGTGCGAACAAACTCGCCCGGGCGGTCGTCGGCGACGACGTGCTGCCGCTCTGGTCGCCCGAGCTCCCGGCCGGCGGGCGCAGCCGGTCACGCACCACGATCATGCGTCTCGGCGAGGCCGAGGCCGAGGCCGGGACCGGTGCGCTCGCGGGCGCGTCATCCGCTCGCCCGGCGACTTCCCCCAGCACGGATGCCCGCCCGCTCGCATCCGCCACCTCGCCACGCACCCCCGGCGTCGAATCGGCGCCCGAAGCCGTCTACCTCCCCGCCTGCGTCAACACCATGTTCGGCCCGGTGGGCGACGGCGTGCAGCGCAGCTTCGAGGAGCTCTGCGAACGTGCCGGTGTCGCCCTGGTGCTCCCCGCCGATGTCGACTCGCTCTGCTGCGGCACCCCGTGGTCGTCGAAGGGCCTGCCCGATGGCGCCGCCGTCATGCGCGAACGTGTGCTGGCGAGCCTGCGCACAGCCACGCGCAACGGCGAGCTCCCCGTCGTGTGCGATGCCTCGTCGTGCACCGAGGGCATCCTGCACCTCATCGACGCCGACACCGCCGTGCCCCGGATGCGCGTGATCGACGCCGTCGACTTCGTCGCCACCCGCATCCTCCCGCAGCTGCCGGAGCACGAGCGCATCCCGTCGTTGGCGTTGCACCCCACCTGCTCGTCGACGCGGCTCGGCATGAACCCGCAGCTCACCGCGGTGGCCGCTGCGGTGGCCGACGAAGTGGTGGTGGCCGACGACTGGGGCTGCTGCGCCTTCGCCGGAGACCGGGGCATGCTGCATCCGGAGCTCACCGCCTCGGCCACCCGGTCGCAGGCGGCCCAGGTGAAGGCGTCGGGCGCCACTGCGCACGCGAGCTGCAACCGCACGTGCGAGCTCGGCATGACCCGCGCCACGGGCGAGGAGTACGGCCACGTGCTCGAGCTTCTGGCCGAGGTCACGCGCCCCTAGGCCCCGAGCACCACTCCGAGTTGCCACAAACTGTTGGCGGAGGCGGCCACGTGCCACAACTTGTGGCAACCCAAAACCCGCCCGCCTCACCCACCCAGCGACTTGCCGCAAACTGTTGGCGGAGGCGGCCGCTTGCCACAACTTGTGGCAACCCAAAACCCGCCCGCCTCACCCACCCAGCGACTTGCCACAAACTGTTGGCGGAGGCGGCCACTTGCCACAACTTGTGGCAACCCAAAACCCGCCCGCCTCACCCACCCAGCGACTTGCCACAAACGGTTGGCGGCAGCGGCCACTTGCCACAACTTGTGGCAAGCCGAAACCCGCGGACGCTAGGCGGGGCGGTCTGCCGCCCGCGCATCCCACCAGGGGCCGAGGGCTGCCGTGGCCTCGTCGAACGAGCGGATGACGCCCTGCCAGTACTCGGCCGACTCGGCCGTCGGCAGCACAGGCGCCGATCGCGTCACGAGTTCCTGCGCCGCCGCCACCGACGGGAAGACGCCGACGGACGCACCCGCCACGGCGGCAGCCCCGAAAGCCCCCGCCTCCTCGTTCTGCACCACGGTCACCGGCGAGCGCAGCGCGTTCGCCACGAGCTGCACGTAGAGCGGCGCGCGCGCGATGCCGCCGCCGAGCACCACGGGCTGCTCCCACTCGAAGCGCTCCCCGAGCGCCCGGGTGTGCCACACGTGCATGAGCGCGATTCCCTCGAGCGTGCCGCGCAGCACGTGCGCCGGCGTGTGCCAGCCGCGCACCCCCGCGAGGGCGGCGGAGCTCGACGCCCCGAGCGGCGAATCCACCAGGAAGGGAAGCACGAGCGGAACCTGCTCCTCGGGGTCCAGTGCGGCGGCAGCGGCGAACAGCGCGTCGCGCGCCTCGTCGGTCGTGACGCCCAGCAGCCTCAGCACCCAGTCGAGTGCGGGCGAGGCCGTGGCCGAGGTCGACATCGCGATGCGCAGGTCGGGCGTGATCGACAACCGTGACTGCCAGCGCGGGTCGACGTCGCCCTGCGTGGTGGTGACGCCGTTGGTGGTGAATGAGCCGGCCACGAGCGCCAGGCGCCCCGGAACCAGCGCTCCCATGCCGATCGACGCCGCCTGCACGTCGTGCATCCCCGCGATCACGGGCGTGCCGACAGCCAGCCCGGTGAGGGCGGCGGCCTCAGGTAGCACGCGACCCACGATGTCTCCGCTCGCGTGCAGCGGGGGCAGCAGGCGCAGGATGTCGGCCGGCAACCCGTAGGCCTCGATCACCTCGGGGCTCCACGATGCCGTGGCCGTGTCGAGGAACGACGCCGTGGCGTCGGAGTAGTCGGTGGCGATCTCACCGGTGAGACGAAGACGGATGACGTCTTTGCAGAAGAGTATCCAGTCGGCGGCCCTGATGCGCGACGGGTCGTTCCGCTCGAGCCAGCGCAGCAGGTTGCCCGCGGCACCCGGGGTGGGCTCCTGCCCCGATCTCGACAGGACGACGCCCATCCGCGCGTCGTCGGCGGCGAGTTCCGCCGCCTCGAGATGCGCTCGGGAGTCCATGGCGGTGATCGCCGGGCCCACGGCCGCCCCTGCGGCATCCACGAGGTGCAGGCCGTCGCCGTGCCCGGTGATACCGATCGCGGCGATCTCGGAGGGGTCGATCCCGGATGCCGCGATCGCCTCGGCGATCGCGGAGGCCGCCGCCTCCCAGAGCGCGTCCTGCGGCCGCTCCGCGTGTCGTGGCGTGCTGCGGTCGACAGGGCTCGAGCGCCGCCCTATGCCGATCGGGCGCATCCGCTCGTCGTGCACGACGGCTTTCACGGCGGTCTGCCCGGCGTCGATGCCGAGCAGGTAGCGGGGGCTCTGGCGTTCCGAAGCCATGGCGGGATCCTCTCGAGAGTCCGAAAATCAGAAAGAACGGCGGTGCCGGGAGTCCTCCCCGGCACCGCCGCCCTGTGTCACTCCCCGCTCAAGCCGAGGCTCGGAGCGGGGTCATCATCAGCAGCTCGACTTGTAGACGGCGTCTGCACCGTCAGCGTCGATGTTGTCCTTCGTGAGGATGGTGAAACCGGTCTGGATCGTCGCCTCGGTGGAGTCGCCGTTGAGCGCGGCGATGGCCTGCTCGACGCCGTCCTGACCGATGGTGGCGGGCTCCTGGGCGACGAGCGCCTGGACGGTTCCGGCCTTCAGCTGCTCGACCTGGGCGGGACCGGCGTCGAAGCCGACGATGGTCACCTGGTCCTGCTTGCCGGCCTGCTGCACACCGGTGGCGGTGCCCTCGGCGGCGAACAGGTTGGCGGCGAAGATACCCACGATGTCGGGGTCCTTCTGCAGAGCGGCGGTCACGATCTCGGCAGCGGTGGCCGGCTCGTTGTGGCTGTACTGCACGCCGAGGTAGTTGAACTTGCTGTCTGCCTCAGCCGCCTTCTGGAATCCCTCGACGCGAGCGTCGGTGGTCGAGATGCCGGGGTCGACCGACACCACGAGAACCTTGCCGCCCTCGGGGTGAGCGTCCTGGATGGCCTTGAAGGCCGCCTCTCCGCCACCGACGTTGTCGGAGGAGATCTGCGACACGGCGAACGAGGGGTCCTCGACCGTGGTGTCGACGAGAACGACCTTGATGCCGGCGTCGGCCGCGGCCTGCAGAGGAGCCTGCATGGCGGTGACGTCGGTGGGGGCGATCAGCAGCGCGTCGGGCTTGGATGCGACGACCGAGTCGACGAGCGGCTTCTGCAGCGTCGGGTCGAACTTCTCCGGGCCCTGCGTGGTGACCGTGGCGCCGGCGTCCTTGGCCGCTGCCTCGATGCCGCACTGCATGGAGATGTAGAACTCGTCGCCTGCGACACCCTGCACGAATGCGATCTTGGGTCCGCTGCTGGCCGCGTCGGTGCTCGTGGAGCTGCCGCCGCCCGAGCAACCGGCGAGCGCGAGCCCGGCGGTCGCGGTCAGGGCGACCAGGCCGACTACCTTCTTGTTCCACTTCATTGTGATACCTGTCCTTCTGTTGTGATGGAGGTTTTGGTGCTTGGTTACTTTTTGTTCCGTCTGAAGAAATGACTCCAGAGGCTTGTGGAGGCTCCTCGGGCCGCGGAGGCCCGGCGGAGCTGGTCGACGTACACCGCGGCGATCAGCACGGCGCCCACGGCGACCTGCTGCCAGAACGGCTGCACGCCGGTGATGACGAAGCCGTTCTGCAGAACGGCCGGGATGAACAGACCCACGACGGTGCCGAAGATCGTTCCGTAGCCACCGAACAGCGAGGTGCCACCGATGACGACCGCCGCGATGACGTTCAGGTTGGTCTGCGACTGGCCCGCGATGGCGGTGGTCGAGAACTGCGACAGCGACAGGATGCCCGCCACACCGGCCAGACCACCCGAGAGGGCGTACACCTTGATGAGGTGGCGGTCGACCTTCACACCGACTCGACGGGCAGCCTCTTCCGAGGAGCCGACGGCGTAGGTGTAGAGACCGAACTTGGTCTTGTGCAGAACGAAGGCGCCGATCAGCACGAACACCAGCGCGATCACCGAGATGATCGGAATGCCGCCGAGGATGTTGCCGTAGCCGATCGTGGTGGTGAGCACCGCCGGGACGTTGCGGATGTCGACGCCGCCCGTGAGGATCTGGGCCAGACCCAGCGCCATACCGAGCGAACCCAGCGTCACGATCAGCGGCGGCACCTTGGCCTTGGAGATCAGGATGCCGTTGAAGGTACCCCAGGCGAGCCCCGAGAGGATCGACACGATGATGCCGACGGTGGCCGTGCCCCAGTCGGAGCCGCCCATCGCCCGCATCACGATCGCCGCCACGACGCCGGAGAACACCAGCACCGAACCGACCGAGAGATCGATACCGGAGGTGATGATGATGAACGTCATGCCGACGCCGAGAACCGCGAGGATCGAGGCGTTCTGCACCACGAGGCGGAGATTCGACAGCTGGGCGAAGGTGTCCGGTGCCGCGATGCTGAAGATGATCACGATCACGATCAGAACGAGGAGGATCTGGAACGCCTGAGCCTTGAAGATGCGGGGCACCCGGCTCTTCTGCTCGCGTTCGACCGCTGCGTTGATGGAGGTGGTCTCGGGACCGGCTTCCTGCCCGAACTCCGCCTTCTTGATGTCTGCGTCTCTCACGTCGTCGCTCATGCTGCGTTCCTCGTGCTCGCGCCGGTCATCAGACCGACGAGTTCTTCCATGCTCGTGTCCTTGGTGTCGATCGACGCGGCGCGGTGGCCGAGACGGAGAACCTGCACCCGGTCGGACACCTCGATCACGTGCGGCATCGAGTGCGAGATGAAGACGACGGCGATGCCCTTGTCGCGCACGCGGCGGATCGTCTCGAGCACGTTCTTGGTCTGACGCACGCCCAGAGCCGCGGTGGGCTCATCCAGGAACACGACCTTGTTGGCCCAGTGCACCGCACGGGCGATCGCGATCGCCTGCCGCTGACCACCGGACATCGAGCCCACCGGCGAGGTGAGCGAACGAACGGTGGCGCCCAGCTCGTCGAACGCGCGACGCGACTCCCGGGCCATCTCCTTGGTGTTCATGGTGCCGAAGAATCCGCCGAGGCCCTTGTTCATGATCTCGCGGCCCAGGTACATGTTCTGCACCGGGTCGAGGTGGGGGGCGAGGGCGAGGTCCTGGTGCACGGTCTCGATGCCGAGCGCCGAGGCCTGCTGCGGGTTGGTGAGCTGGATCTCGTCGCCCTCGAACTTGATCACGCCCGAGTCGAGCGCGAGGTTGCCCGAGAGCGCCTTCACGAGCGTCGACTTGCCGGCGCCGTTGTCGCCGATCAGTGCGGTGACCTCGCCGGGGTAGACCTCGAAGTCCACATCGTCGAGCGCACGGACGTGGCCGAACGACCGCGAGAGGCCGCGGGCCTCCAATACGGGTGTCGTCATGTCAATTCACTTCCTTTCCGGGCCGGTCACGGCCTGCGGGTTGGTCTGGTGGTGGAGATGGGGTGGTGCTGTTCGATCTGTGCCGGGACCTGGCGTCATACGACCCCTCCTGCTCGGAGCGATCGAGGCCAGCCGACGCCGGGCGTCGCTACGAGGAGACTCCCCGAGCCGCGCACCTCCCAGTCGCCGAAGGAGGCCGGCACCGCGAAGACCTGGCCGGAGCGGTAGGCGATCTCGCCGTCGCCGACGAGGGATCCCTCCCCCTCGAGCACCACGGCCACGGCGAATCCGGCGCCGATCGACGCCGACCCGCCGGACAGCGGCGCCGCATGGATCACCCGGAAGTAGGGGTCTGCGGCCGGCGCCAGAAGGCTCGACGCCGAATCGCCGCGGGCGTCGAGGTCGCCGTGGGTGATGAGAGCGGCGAGCTGCTCGGGGGTGAGGGCATCCGTCGAGACGGCGGGCATCACGGCGTCGAATCCGAGCCCGAGGTGCGATTCCTCGCGGGTCGACGTGGTGACCGACCACTCGAGCACGATGGAGAAGTCGGTGGGCTCCTGCACCTCGGCCACGAAGATGCCGCCGTCGATGGCGTGCACGGTCCCGGCGGGAATCAGAACGCCCATGCCGCGGGTGGCCTCGATGCGGTTCATCCGCGAGAGCATCCACTCGGAGTCCTGAGCGTCACGGCGGCGGTCGAGCTCGTCGCGGTCGACGGGCTCCTTCCAGCCCACGTGGAACGCCGATCCGGGCTTCGCCTCGAGCACGAACCAGGCCTCGGTCTTGCCGTACGGGCAGTCGAGGTGGCTCGTGGCGAAGGCGCGGTTCGGGTGCACGTGCACAGGCAGGCGCTGGCCGGCGTCGAGCAGCTTCACGAGGATGCCGGTGTCGGAGGCGGATGCCGCATCCGCATGGTCCGGACCCACCCAGGCGGCGGGGTCGGCCACCACCAGGTCGCGCAGCAGCGCTCCGTCTTCGGTCTTCGCGAGGCCGATGTCGCCCTCGTCGGCGCGCGAGACGGTGGCGGCGAGCCACTCCTCTGGCTGGTGGTCGGAAGTCTGCTCGATACCGCGGAGTGCCGCGATGCGGTCTCCGCCGAGGTAGAAGTGGTCGATCAGATTGGGGGCCAGTGCGACCGGTTTCATCGGGAGCCTCCTTCGGCAAGGGCGGGCAGCGGGACAGCGGATCGGAATGGCGCGACCTCGCCCGAGCCGCGCTGCAGCAGCGCGGTCGGCACGATCCACTCCTGGGGCTCGGCAGACGGTGATTCACGCAGGGCGAGCAGGCGCTCGATCGCGGCGTTGCCGATGAGGAAGGGATCCTGGTCGATGCAGCTCACACCGGGCTGGATCACATCGGCGAACGAGAAGTCGCCGAACGAGATCATCGGGGTGTGCTGCCGGCCGGTGCGGTGCAGCACCGTGGTGAGCTCGATGGCGGCGCGCGCGTTGGAGGCGAAGAACGCGGTGGCCGGGTCGTCGAGCCCGAGCACCCGGTCGATCTCGCTGCGGTAGTCGAGGCTCCCGTCGATGTTCACGGCCACGAGCTCGGAGTCGAAGTCGATGTCGGCGGCGTTCAGCACGTCGAGGTATCCCGACATGCGGCGGTGGATGGTGGAGAACCGCTCGTCCTGGTCGAAGAACGCGATGCGGCGGTGACCGAGGTCGACCAGCTGCTGCACCGCGAGGGCGGCCGATCCGCGGTCGTCGACCACCACGCTGTCGATACCGGCGCGCGAGCGGTCGACGGCGACGAGCGGCGTCGAGCTGCGGAACGGGGCGAGGTAGGGGTGTTCGGCCGCCACAGGGGCGAAGATCACGCCGGCGACCTGGTGCCCTGCCACGAAGCTGAGCAGCAGCTCGCGCTCGCGCTCGGGGTCGAGGTTCGTGGAGGCCACGAGAACGCTCAGGCCCTCGGCCAGCGCGCGGCGCTCGATGGCGCTCACGAGAGCGGCGAAGAAGGTGTCGGCGAGGGAGTCGATGACGATGCCGATGGCGCCGTTGGTGCCCGACTTGAGCGAGCGGGCGGCGGTGTTGGGCACGTAGCCGAGCGCCTGGATGGCGTGGAGCACGCGCGCCCGGGTCTCGGGGTGCACCGCCATCTCCTCGTTCACCACGCGGGACACGGTCTTGATGCTGACGCCGGCGCTGGCCGCGACATCCTTGATTCCGGGGCGGCGGCTCATGCGCGGGCTCCGATGTGGATGCCGACGGACGCTGCCGGGGCGGTGGTGCGAGCGGGTGCGGTGTGGGGCATCTTCGCCACCTCCTTTGACAGCGTTGTCATTTCGTCAGGGCGGCCGCGGCTCGGACGCCCTTGTTCCTTCGTCCGCCTATACTGGACGCACGACGACAACGTTGTCAAGTCGTCACTACATCTCGATTCGGTAACTCGGATCCAGCATCTCCGGGAGTCGCATGAACATCGTCGTCACGGGTGCCGCCGGGAGCGGCAAGAGCACCCTGGGCCTCGAACTGGCCCGTTCGCTCGGGGCCGCGTTCCTCGACCTCGACACGCTCACCAACCCCCTGCTGGAAGGCCTCGGTGCCGAGCTCGCCGGCGGGGCGCACTGGAACGACCCCGCGCTACGGCCCCTCGTGCGGCCCGCCCGCTATGCGGCACTGCGGGCCGCCGTGGCCGATCAGGCGGCGGTCGGCCTCGATGCCGTTCTGGTCGCGCCCTTCACCGCCGAGCTCACCGGCGGTGCCGAGTGGGAGCAGCTCGTGGAGGCGACCGGTGAGCCCCCGGTCGTGGTGTGGCTGCGGGCCACGCCCGAACTTCTCGCCGAACGGCGACGCATCCGCTCGGCCGATCGCGATGCCCACGTGGTCGACCCGCCGGCCGACAGCGCACCCCTCGTGCCCCACATCGTGGTGGATGCCTCGCTCTCCACCACCCAACAGCTCGCCACCGTGCGGCGCAGCCTCGGGCTCGGGCGCCCACTCCCCACCGACTCCCCCGTCTTCGGGCGCACCTTCGCCGGAGGCCTGTTCGACCTCGACGGCACGCTCATCGACTCCACACCCGCCGTGAACCGCGCGTGGCAGCAGCTCGGCCGCGAGTTCGGCCTCGAGCTCGACCTGGTGGCCGCCGGACACGGACAGCCCGCCGCCAAGGTGATCGCGGCGCTGTTTCCCGCCGAGCTGGCCGACGAGGCACTGCGGCGCGTGATCGAGATCGAGGCCGCCGAACTCGACGATGTGGTCGCGCTGCACGGTGCCGCCGATCTGCTCGGTTCGCTGCCCGATTCGTCGCGCGCGATCGTCACGAGCGGCACCCGGCTGATCGCCGGAAACCGCGTGGGTGCCGCCGGCCTGTCGGCACCGTCGGTGTTCGTGACGTTCGACGACGTCACGAACGGCAAGCCGCATCCGGAGCCGTTCCTCACCGCGGCCGCCCGACTGGGGCTCGACCCGGCCGACTGCGTGGTGTTCGAAGACGCACCGGCGGGCCTGGCCGCAGCGAAGGCCGCGGGGTGCGCCACCGTCGGCATCGCGGGAACGCACGATGCCGACGAGCTCGACGCCGACCTCGTGGTCGACGGACTGTACCAGCTGCGCGTGGTGCCGCAGCCGGGCGGCGGCTTCCGCCTCGCGCCGGCCTGAGCCCCGCGGCCCCGCCCGCATGCCTCCCGAAACGACGGGGTTGTGGCCAAATCGCGGAAACGAAGGACGGCCGCTCCGTCGTTCGCTCCGACTTCCGCCGTTCCGGATGCGATGGACAGCCTCCCGCTCGGACCGATTGGTGCAGTGCCCACCGGCCGGTGGCTGCCGAACCGCATAAGAAAACGGGGTCATATCGACATAGTGTCGACGAACCCCCGTTTTCTTATGCGATACGGCGGGCAGCCGGGCTGCCGTCAGCCGCGGAGGGCCTCCAGGGCACCGCGGGCGCCCAGCGCGGCGAGCTGCGCGCGGGCGGCCACGAAGGCGGTGCGCAGACGCTCGTCGGTGCCGAGGTCACCGAAGACCGGGGCGTAGTCGAGGAAGGCGCCCGGGGCATCCGCCTCGGCCGCCACGGCCGCACGCAGCTCGTCGAGGCGCTTGTCGACCGGCTCGAGAGCGCTGCCGTCATCGGCCACGCCCTCGATGAAGCGGCTCCAGGCCGCCAGCACGAGTGCCGAGCGACCGATGGCGCCTCCGGTGCGCAGCTGCTCGCGCACGACGGGCAGCAGGAACTTCGGAATACGGTCGGAGCCGTCGACGATCTGCCGCATGAGCGTGTCCTTGATGGCCTCGCTGCCGAACCGCTGCATGAGCTGGGCGCAGTAGTCGTCGAGGCCCACGCCCGGCACGGGGTCGAGCGTGGGGCGGGCCTCCTCGTTCATGTAGCCGAGCAGGAATTCGGCGAAGAGGTCATCCCGACAGACCTCGTGCACGTACACGGCGCCCGAGAGCAGCCCGAGGTAGCTCATCGCCTGGTGCGAGGCGTTGAGCAGCCGCAGCTTCATGAGCTCATAAGGTTCCACGTCGGGCACGAGCTGCACTCCGACCTCGTCGAACGCGGGCCGGCCCGCGGTGAAGTCGTCTTCGAGAACCCACTGAACGTAGGACTCGGAGAGCACCGGCCAGCGGTCGTCGATGCCGAAGTCGCGCGCCACCCGAGCCCGTGCCTCGTCGGTCGTGGCGGGCGTGATGCGATCGACCATCGAGTTCGGGAAGCTCACCTCGGCTGCGATCCAGGTAGCCAGCTCGGGGTCGATGCGCTCGGCGAACGCCCGCACGGCCGCGCGGGCGACCCTGCCGTTGCCCTGGATGTTGTCACACGACATCACCGTGAACGGCACCTGCCCCGCATCGCGCCGGGCGCGGAGGCCCACGGCGAGGAAGCCGAGCGCGCTCGTGGGCAGAGCGCCCTGCGGCAGCCCTTCGAGATCGGCGAGGGTGGCCGGGTCGCGCGGCTCGAAGGCACCGGTGGCGTCGTTGATGCCGTAGCCGCCCTCGGTGATGGTGAGCGAGGCGATGCGGGTGGCGGGATCGGCGAGGGCGGCGAGCACGGCATCCGGATGCTCGGGGGCGAAGACGTAGTTCACGATCGAACCGATCACGCGCGCTTCGACGTCGCCGGAAGGGGCGGTAGTGACGAGGGTGTAGAGCTCGTTCTGCGCGGTGAGCGCGTCGCGCATCGCGGCGTCGCCGGCGAGCGTGCCGACGCCGGTGAGGCCCCAGTCGGTGGCCCCGGCCGCGAGGATGCGGTCGAGGTACATCGCCTCGTGCGCGCGGTGGAAGGCGCCGACGCCGAAGTGCACCACGCCAGGAGTGACGGCATCCCGGTCGTAGGAGGGCACCGCGACGGACGGGTCGAGGGAGCCCAGGGTGTGGGCGGTGAGGTCGGTCATCGTTCTCTCCAGTGAGGGGGTGAGGCGGGGCGGATGGTGAGGGCGGGCAGACGGTGAGACGGGCAGACGGTGAGACGGTGGGCGTCCGCTCAGAGCACGGTCGTGAGGTGGATCAGGTGGTCGGCGTTCGTGCGGGTGGCATCGACGAACTCGGCGTTCTTCTCGTCGACGCCGCTCACCCAGTCCTCCGAGGCATCGGCTGCGTGGCCGAACGAGATGCGGCGGCGAACCAGCCGGTCGTGCCGCACATCCGGAGCCACGTCGAGGTACCACGACTCGGCGAGGTGCTCCCGCACCGCACCCCAGCCGTGCTCGTCGCTCAAGAGGTAGTTGCCCTCGGTGATCACCAGCGGGATACGGGAGTCGACGGGAACGGCACTGCCGATCGACTCCTCGAGCGCCCTGTCGAAGACGGGGGCGTACACGACGGGGGCATCCGCGCGCGCCAGACGGCCGAGCAGGGCGACGTAGCCGTCGACGTCGAAGGTGTCGGGGGCGCCCTTGCGCTCGCGTCGGCCGAGCCGCTCGAGCTCCTGGTTGGCGAAGTGGAAACCGTCGTGGCCCACGAGCACCGCGTCGCCGCCGAGCTCCGCGATCAGCGCGGCGCAGAGGGTCGATTTGCCGGCGCCGGGCGTACCGACGATACCGAGGATGCGGCGCTCCCCCGTCGAGATGAGACGACGGCACCGTTCCACCAGCTCATCCAGTTCGACCGGGCGCGCCTCGGGCTGCTCATCACTCACGCTGTCCACGCTCTCCTCCTGGGTCGCCATCGACGGGCCGTGCTGTGGCCGGCCAGAGCGGTCCGCCGCGCCAACGGTACGCATCCGTGATGCCTCGTGTCAACCTGCGTGACACCGGTGTCACAGATTTTCATGACACAGGTGTCATCCGCGGGATTCCGCAGTTAGGATGGTGCCGCCCCACGACGCCGCGATGCTGCGCCGTCCCTCATCCGAACGGAAGAACCCATGACTGACTTCAACGGCCGCACCATCCTCGTCACCGGCGCATCCGGTGGCATCGGCGGCGCCACCGTGCGCCACCTCGTCGAGGCCAATGCCACCGTGCTCGCCGCCGGCCGCAACGCCGAGCAGCTCGAGAAGGTGGCCGCCGAGACCGGCGCCACCCCGCTTCCCTTCGATCTCGAGAGCGAAGACGCCATCCGCGACGCCATCGAGGGCCGCGACATCTGGGGTGTCGTGAACTCGGGCGGCTACGGCGGCGAGATCGCCACCCCGATGGACACCGACATCGACGTGTTCGACAAGGTCATCAGCATCAACGCCCGCGGCTCCCTGCTCGTCACCAAGTACGCCTCGCGCGAGATGATCCGCCAGGAGAAGGGCGGCTCGATCGTCAACATCTCCAGCCAGGCCGGTCTCGTGGCGCTCGTGGGTCACATCTCCTACGGCTCGTCGAAGGCCGCGCTCGACAACATCACCCGCGTCTCGGCGCTGGAGCTCGGCCAGTACGGCATCCGCGTGAACAGCGTGAACCCGACCGTGATCATGACCCCGATGTCGGCCTGGTACTGGGGTCGCCCCGAGATCGCCGGTCCTTTCCTCGAGGCGATGCCGCTCGGCCGCTGGGCCACCGAAGACGAGATCGCGGCACCCGTCGTGTTCCTCCTGAGCGACGCCGCCAGCATGATCTCGGGCGTCTCGCTGCCGATCGACGGCGGCTTCACCGCCCGCTGACGACTCCGGATGCCGCCTGCTCCGGTTGCCCGGGGCGTCGGGTGGGCGGCATCCGTCGTTCTGCTCTTTCCTGTTCCTGCTCATCACGACCGTCTGGAGACGACATGGCGACGATGCGCGAGGTCGCGGTCGCGGCGGGCGTGAGCCCGAAGACCGTGTCGCGGGTGCTCAACGACGACCCGCACGTCTCTCCAGAGACGCGACTGCGGGTCGAGGAGTCGATGCAGGAGCTCGCCTACGTTCCGAACGCGCTGGCCACCACCTTCCGTTCGGGTCGCTCCCCGGTGGTCGGGGTGGCCGTTCCCGACATCGTCGATCCGTTCTTCGCCGCGATCGTGAACGCCGTCGAGGAGCGGGCGCTGGCCGAAGACCTCTCGACCCTCGTGATCAGCCTCGGGCACGATCCGGCCCGCGAACGGGCGGTGCTCGAATCGGTGCTGCGACGCCAGCTGTCGGGGCTGGTGGTGGCACCCACCACCACCGACCACGCCTACCTCGAGCCGTGGGCGGCGCGCATTCCGATCGCTTTCGTCGACCGCGCGCCGGGCCGGCTCGTGGCCGACACCTTCATCCACGACGACCGCGGTGGCGCCCACTCCGCGACTACCCACCTGATCGGGCACGGGCACACCCGCATCGGGTTCCTGGCGGAGTCGGCCGATACTCCCACGATCGTGGAGCGGCTCGAGGGCTACCGGTCGGCGCTCGCCGACGCGGGGCTCCCGTTCGATGCCTCGCTGGTGCACTTCGGAGCGACCACGCGGCCCGTTGCCGCCGCGGCGCTGGAGGCGCTCGCCCGACCCGACGGTGCGACGGCCGTCTTCTCGGCGGACGCCCGCTGCACGATGGCCGCGGTGCCGGCGCTGAAGGCGCATCCGCTCCCCCTGGTGGGCTTCGGCGACTTCCCGCTGGCGGATGTGCTGACGCCGTCGATCACGGTGGTGGCGCACGACCCCGCGGCCCTCGGGCGGCTCGCTGCCGAACGGCTGGTGGAGCGCGCCGCGCACCCCGAGCGCCGGCTGCGCCGCCGCACCGTGCTGCCCGTGACCCTCATCGAGCGCGAGTCCTGTCGCACCCCGGTCTGAGCGCGCGCCCGCCCGCTCGCCGGCGCCGCACATCCGTCACTTTTTGTTCGAAAACAGGCAACAACGCGCAAATACTGACGGATCTCGCACAGCACCCACCGCACATCCGTCAGTTTTGGCGCGAAAACAGGCAACAACGCGCAAATACTGACGGATGTCGCACGACACGCACCGGGGAGCGGGAGCGGGCGGGCTACAGGGCGACCGCGCGGTGCTCCTCGTTCGAGAGGATGGCGGCCCGGTAGATCTCGTGCGTGAGCGCCGCCTCCTCGGGGCGTGCAGCGCCGAAGCGGTCTCCGAGAGAACCGTGCCGCTCGGCCAGGAACACCGCCCACATCTGCAGGATCGAGTCGGAGAAGCCCGACTCGAAGTTCGGCCCGGTCACGGTGGGCCACACCGACTGGCTGCCCGCATCGATCTGCTGCCAGATCTGCTCGCGTCCGCCACCGGGAATGACCGCCCAGGTGAACACCTCGACCGACTTCGGGTTCTTCGTGCTGAAACGCACTCCACCGTCGAGCCCGAGGGCTTCGAACTCCCACGTGTTCTTCTGGCCCGGGTCGATGCGCTTGGTCTCGATCGTGAGCGGGAAGGCGACGCCCTCGTGGCGCGACCAGGCGTGCAGCACGGCGTTGTCCCAGGTGTCGCACGGCACGGGAGTGCCATCCGGCCCCGGCCGCGTCGGCACGATGTTCTGCAGCACGCCGTAGACCGACTCCGGCTTCCAGCCGAGGCGTAGCGGCACGTGCCAGGTATGCATGCCGAGGTCGTTGAGAACGCCGGCCTCACCGCAGAACTGGGTCTGGCGCTTCCAGTTGATGGGCTTGTTCACATCGATGTCGCTCGAGTGCAGGAAGCTGTTGCGCGCCTCCACGATCGTGCCGAGCGCGCCCGACTTCACGTAGTCGATGGCCAGTTGCGCACCGGGGAAGAACGGCATCTCGCTCGAGCAGCGCACGAACGACTCCGGATGCTCGGCCATGACCCCGAGAACGGCTTGCGCCGCCGCCGAGTCGATGCCGAACGGCTTCTCGGCCAGCAGACTCTTGCCGGCGGCGATCACGTCGCTGTAGATCTTCTCGTGCAGGTCGTGGCGCACGGCCACGTAGATCACGTCGACGCTGTCGTCGGTGAGGAGGTCGGCGTAGTCGGTGGTCTTCGTGACCACGGTGTCGATCTCGTCGAACCACTCGAGAGCGGCGGGGTTGATGTCGCACACCGCGGTGAGGCGGGGGCGCACCGGGTGGTCGATGAGGGCGGGCCAGCGCTGGATGGCGGCCGCGATCTCGCGTCCCATCAGTCCGCCGCCGATGATGGCGACGTTGACGGTCTCGGCCTTCGCGGGTGCAGCGAGGGTGGTACCGGATGCGGGGGCGGCGCTCATGCGGAGACCTCCGCACGGGCTGCATCCGACTCGGCGAGGATCGTGAGGGCCTGGTCGACATCGGCGCCATCGTGCAGCACCGCCATCAGGGCGGCCGTGATGCCGGCCGGGTTCTCGTGCTGCACCACATTGCGGCCGTACACGATGCCCTTGGCGCCCGCATCCAGCACCGCGACCGTGCGCTCGAGCAGCGTGCGGTCGTCGACACGTCCGCCGCCGCGGACGAGCACCGGGATGTCGCCTGCGACCTCGATCACGCGGCCGTACTCGCTGATGTCGTCACTCGGATCGCTCTTGATGAGGTCGGCGCCGAGTTCGACGCCCTGGCGCACGAGCGTGACGATCTTGTCGATGTCGCCGTTCACCATGTAGCCACCGCCCGCCTTCTCGTTGTCCTGCATCACGAGCGGCTCCACCATGAGGGGCATGCCGTAGCGTGTGGCCTCCTTGCGCAGCGCCATGATCGAGCGGATGTTGGCCTCCCGCACCTCAGGGTGACCCGGCAGGTCCATGAGGTTCACGCAGAGCGCCACGGCGTCGAGGCGCACGGCCTCTTCGACGGCGTGCGGCACGTGGTGGCTGTAGACCACCGAGTCGAGCGGGTTGTTGTAGACGTTGGCGATGTCGGTGCGCAGAACGAGACCCGGCTTCTGCTTGCCGGGGTAGCTCTGCAGGCGACGAGCCTGCCCGAGGGTGAGCTGAACCGCATCGGGGCCGGCCTCGACCAGGGTGCGCACCACCTTGTCCATGTTCTCGATGCCCGTGATGAACGAGCGCTCCCCGAAGAATCCGTGGTCGACGGCGACGTCGAGGGCCCGGCCGGACGTGGGATTGAAAAGGCGGTTGAGGCGGTACAACGTCATTGCGGATGCTCCTGAGTGGTGACGGGGTCGGGCACGGACTGACAAACGCGGAGGTGATGGATTCCGCTCCGGGGTTTCCTGAACCCCTCTCGATGTGCCACAGTAATACCAGTGAGACAACGTTGTCTAGCCGGAATCCCCGGCTTCGATTTCACAGACCTTCGATTCCACAGAGGAGACCTTGTCGTGACGCGCATCGTGGTGGCGGGACACATCTGCCTCGACCTGACCCCCGAACTCGGCCCCGGCGCCCGCCTCGACCCGGGCCGCCTCATCGGCATCGGCCCGCTCGGCATCAAGCTCGGCGGCTGCGTGGCCAACACCGGCACAGCCCTCGCCGACCTCGGCGCCACCCTCAGCGTGCACTCCACCGTCGGCGACGACGAGCTCGGCCGCATCGTGGCCGACACCATCGCCCGCTACCCGGGCCTCAGCGCCGACCTGCACATCTCTCCGCAGCTCGCCACCTCCTACAGCCTCGTGCTCGAGCCCGCCGGTCACGACCGCACCTTCTGGCACCACACCGGCGCCAACAGCGTCTTCACGGGCGAGCACCTCGACACCGGCGACGCCGACCTGCTGCACCTCGGCTATCCGCCGCTCCTCCCGGGCATCGTCGCCGACGGCGGCGCGCCCCTCGAGAACGTGCTCCGCCGCGCGCGGGATGCGGGCGCGACGACCTCCCTCGACCTCGCGGTGGTCGACCCCGACTCGGATGTCGGAGCTCTCGACTGGGCCGGCATCCTGCAGCGCACCCTCCCGTTCGTCGACGTGATCAGCCCGAGTCTCGACGACCTCACCTCGGCCCTCGGCGGATCGGTGCTGGGGCACGGCGACATACCCGGATTCGACGTCGCCGCCATGCCGCCGGCACGCGCCGCCGCCGAGTACGCCGAGCTGCTCCTGGCCTGGGGCGCTGCGGTCGTGGCGATCTCGGCGGGCTCCGAAGGCCTCCTCCTGCGCACCGCGGGCGCTGAACGCCTCTCCCGAGGGGGACGGATGCTCGCCCCCCTCGCCGCGGAATGGGCCGACATCTCCCTGCGCGTGCGCCCCTTCCCGCTCGAGCGGGTGGCCACCACCAACGGCGCCGGCGACGCCTCGACCGCCGGGCTGCTCTTCGCGCTCTCGCACGGGGTGTCGCCCACGGTGGCCGCGCACGTGGCATCCGCGTCGGCCGCCGCCATCATCTCGGGCCGCCGCCCCACCCCGGAGGTGATGGCGGACATCCTCCCTCTGGCGGCCGGGATCTTCGCGGAGGCCTGATGCTTCTGCTCGGTGGCCGGCGTCGCGGAGAACCGCGAGCTCTCAGCAGTCCCTTCGGCCAGCCTTCGGCCAGGACGTCACGGCGACGGCCACAATGATCGACATGTCCTCTCGCCCGCCCACGATGAAGGATGTCGCCGCCGCAGCCGGCGTGAGCCTCAAGACTGTGTCACGCCACGTGAACGGCGCCACGAACATCGACCCCGAGCTGTCCGCGCGCATCCGCGATGCCATCGTCTCGCTCGGCTACCGGCACAACCTGGCGGCGGCGAGCATCCGGCCCGGGCGATCGGCGAAGGTGATCGGGCTCGTGATCAGCGATCTCGCGAACCCCTACTGGTCGGTGATCGCGCGCTCGGTCGAGCGGGTGTGCAGCGCCAACGGCTACCTGCTCATGACCGTGAGTTCGGAGGAGGATGCGGCACGCCACCGGCTCCTCGTCGACCGGCTCATCGCGCAGCGCGTCGACGGCTTGATCGTGGTGCCGCCGCGCCAGGACACGGGTGGGTGGGCCGCGCCGTCCGCCTCCGTGGTGCCGCTCGTGGCGATCGACCGCCCGTTGCAGGAGGGCGAAGCGACTTCGGACGCCGAGACGGCGGTCCGCGCCGACACGATCCTGGCCGACAACGCCGGCGGGGCCGAGGCGGCCACCCGAGAGCTCGTGCGGCAGGGTGCCCGGAACGTGCTCTTCCTCGGCGACTCGCTCGAGCTCTACACGATGCGCGAGCGGCTCGCGGGCTACCGGAGAGCACTCGCACCGAGCGACGACGACGACCGTCTCGTGGTCACGACCGCCCACACGGCGGCGGAAGCGGCATCCGTCGTGGGCTCGCTGCTCGGCGAGGGACGCGTCGATGCGGTGTTCGCGGCCAACAACCGGTCATCGATCGGTGCGATCGAGGCCTTCACCCGCGCGGGCGAGCGCCTGCCGTTGATCGGCTTCGACGACTTCGAGTCGGCCACGCTCGTGCGCCCCGCGATCGCCGTGGTGGCGCAGGACGTGGTGCGCATGGGCGAGGCCGCCGCCGAAGCGGTGCTCGCCCGTATCGCGGGCACGGCTCCCGAACCCGCCGTGACGGTTCTGCCCACGCGTCTGGTGCTGCGCGGGTCGGAGCGGGCGGCATCCGTCTAAGAGCTTTCTCATCAGGCGGCACTCATTCAGGCGGCGTGGCGGCGCAGAATGGATGCACGGTCCGAGACGCGGACGACGAGAGAACGGCACACGACGATGGATTCGCCCACTCCGAAGCGCCGCTGGTGGCTCGCCGCCGGGGCTGTCGCAGCGGTCGCCGCCGTCGTGGTGACGGGAGGAGCGCTCCTCGCGGCCGGTTCGGTTCCGGATGAGGCGGGGCAGCCCGTGGGTGTGCCCGCGGTGATCCTGTCGCCGGGAGCCACCGCCCCCACCACCTCCGGGGCGCCGACGCCACCGGCCACGGGCGAGCCGACGGGGGTGCCCACGCCCGCCGGGCCCGTCGAGGTGCCCGCGCCGACGCCGGTGCCGGTCGACGACCACGGCGGCGATCGCGGGGGCGGAAGCGGATCGGGCGGCAGCGGCTCGAGCGGAGGATCGGGCACCAGCGGGGGCAGCGGGCACGACTGAGTCGCGTCCCCTCCCGCCTAAGAGACCTCTCATCCGGGGCTTCCCGTGGTCTTAGAGCCAGGACGGACGGTTGATCCAAGGCATTCCGCCGATCACCGGCCGCCGCGCGTGCGGCCCCGAACAAGGGATGATCATGTCCGTTCTCCGCACAACCCGATCCAAGGTCCTCGTCACCGCCGCCGTGGCCGCCGTCGTACTGGCAGGCGGGGCGGGCGTGGCCGCTGCAACCGCTGCATCGTTCCCCGCATCCGGCAGCTCGTCGAGCACGCCGTCGCCGGTTCCGTCGGTCGTCGACGACAAGGGCGGACTCCGACCCGGCAACGACGACGCCTCCGCGACTCCGACCCCTCTGCCCTCGGCCCCCACCGATCCGGCAGCCCCTGCAGCGCCGGCGCCGGCGCCTGTGGCGCCATCGGGCGGCCCCACCCCGGTGGCACCCCCGGCCCCGGGGGTGGACGACAACCCGCACCCCGACGACAACCCCGGCGCCGGGACCGGCCGGGATGCATCCGGCACCGACGACTCAGGCCACCACACGGCCACCGACGATTCGGGCCACCACACCGGCACCGATGACTCGGGCCACCGCGGAGGCGGAAGCGACTCGGGCTCCAGCGACTCCGGCCGCGGCGGCCACGACGACGGCCCGAACCACCGGTAGCCCTCCCTCGGGTTGCCACATCTTGTGGCAACCCGAGGCTCCAGCCAACAACTAGTGGCAACTCGACAGGTAGCCCCACAGGCCCCGCCCACCGAGTTGCCACCTCTTGTGGCACCTCCGCGCGGTTTGCCACATCTTGTGGCAAACCCGAAGCTCCAGCCAACAACTAGTGGCAACTCGACGGGAAGCCCCACAGGCCCCGCCCACCGAGTTGTCACCTCTTGTGGCACCTCCATGCGGGTTGCCACAACAAGTGGCAACCCGAAGCTCCAGCCAACAACAAGTGGCAACTCGACAGGTAGCCCCACAGGCCCGCACACCGAGTTGCCACCTCCTGTGGCACCTCCGCGCGGGTTGCCACATCTTGTGGGAAACGAAGCTCCAGCCAACAACTAGTGGCAACTCGACGGGAAGCCCCACAGGCCCCGCCCACCGAGTTGCCACCTCTTGTGGCACCTCCGCGCGGGTTGCCACAACATGTGGCAACCCGATAGGCGCGGCACGCCGCGGACGGCCCGTCAGACCAGGCGGTAGCCCATCCCGCGCACCGTCTCGATGCGGGCTGCACCGAACTTCTGCCGCAGGTAGCCCACGTACACGTCGACCACGTTCGATCCCGGATCGAAATCGAACCCCCACACCCGGCTCAGCAGCTGCTCGCGGCTCAGCACCTGGCCCTGATGCCGCAGCAGCTCCTCCGCCAGCGCGAACTCCCGCGCCGAGAGGTCGACGGTTCGCCCCTCCACGCTCGCTCGCCGGCCCCGCAGATCCAGCTCGAGATCCCCGGCGGCGAGCACCGTCTCCACCGCACTCGACGCATCGTTCAGCCGCAACCGGATGCGCGCCAGCAGTTCGTCGAAGCGGAACGGCTTGGCCATGTAGTCGTTCGCCCCGCCCTCGAGGCTCGCGAGCACATCCTCCACCGCACTCCGGGCCGTGAGGATGATCACCGGGGTCTTCGCCCCTTCTGCACGGAGTCGGCGCATGACCTCGAGGCCGTCGAGTCCCGGCAGCCCGATGTCGAGCACCACCAGGTCGAACACACCGGTGCGCGCGAGCTCGAGAGCGTCGGGGCCGGTGCGCACGACGGTCGCCTGAAAGCCGGCCGCCTTCAGGCCCTTCTCGATGAAGGAGCTGATGCGCTCCTCGTCCTCCGCGATCAGGATGCCGGTCATGCTGAACCTTCCCTTCCCTCTGCCGCGGGGATCACGATGCGGAACAGCGCTCCCCCGTCCACCGGCGCCTCCAGCTCGACGCGGCCGCCGTGGGCCTCCGCGATGCTCGACACGATCGCCAGGCCGAGACCCGATCCCCCGCTGCCCCGGCCGTGCTCCGGTCCGCGCTGGAACCGTTCGAACACCCGCACGCGCGCATCCGGCGGAACCCCGGGCCCGAAGTCGCGCACCCAGAGCCGCAGGTCGCCGGATGCATCCGCGGCCCAGTTGCTCCCCAGCTCGATCCGCCCGCCTGCCTCGCCCGTCGAGCCGGCCATACCCTTCGAGCCCGCCCCACCCGCCGAGCCGGCCCCACCCGTTCCCGTCACCGTGGCTGCAGCCCCTCCCGCCGACGTGGCCGAACCATGCGACACCGCATTCGCGGCGAGCTGCAGCATCGCCTGGGTGATGCGGTCGGCGTCGAGCACGCCCACACCCTCGGCCCGCTCCACGATCACCCACTGCCGATCGGCGAGCGCCACCGCCTTCGCCCGGATGCGGTCGGTCAGTTCGGCCACGTCGACGGGCGCCCGCACGAGGGCACCCGGGCGTCCGGCCTCGGCCAGGCGGGCGATGTCGGAGACGAGCCCGCTCATGCGGTCGAGCTCATCGATCGCCAGTTCGCGGGTCGTGGCCACGTCGAGCGGATCGCCCGCATCCATCAGTTCGAGGTGCCCCCGCACGATCGTGACCGGCGTCTTCAGTTCGTGTCCCACGTCATCGAGCAGCTGCCGCTGGGCGGTGAGGGCGACCTCCAGGCGGTCGAGCATCCCATTGACGGTGACGGTGAGCTGCGAGATGTCGTCGCGCCCCGTGACCGGGATGCGCTCGGCGAGATCGGAGGCCGTGATACGCGTCGCGGCCGCGGTGAGCGAGCGGATGGGTCGCAGTAGCCGGCCCGCCACGAACCAGCCCACCACCCCCACCACGGCGAGCGCGAGTGCGGCGATGGCCGCGTAGGTCGTGAAGGCGTCGGTCAGAGGCGCGAGCTCGGATGCCACGTCGACGGCGATCACGAAGACGGCGGTGCGGGCATCCGCCTGCCCCGGCACGGACGGTGACGCTATGGGCACCGCGATGTAGCGCAGAGCCCGCTCACCGGGCGTCGCCAGGGTTCCGCGCACCACCTCGCCGTCGGCGGTCTCGGAAACCACCCGGTCCACCAGCTGCTGGTCGCGGTCGAGCCGGAAGGCCACCGTACCGCCGGGCGAGAGCGCCGGTCGGCCGTCGACGATGCCCAGGGCCGACTCGTTCGATCCGGGGCGCACGCGCTGCACGACATCCGTCATCACGGTGTCGAGGGTCGCGGATGCCGCACTCCCCGAGTCCGCGGCCACTTCTGCGGCGTCGCCCGCGAGCGCGACCAGACGCTCATCGACCGACGTCAGCACGCGGTCGCGCTGCACGAGATAGGCCGTGGATCCGGCCACCGCCATGCCCAGCCCCGCGACGATCAGCAATGTGGCCAGGATGCGCACGCGCACCGAGAGCCGCACCGGCCGGGAGCGTGGAGACATCTGCTCATTATCGATGCCGTGGCCGCCCGGCGGGCGGATCGGCCGATGAGAATGCTCTTAGGCGGTTGACCGGTCCGCTCGCTCGTCGAATTGCCACATGATGTGGCAACTCGCCCCGCCAAGCCACATGAAGCGGCAACTCGGCGCATCCGTTCCGAACCGAGTTGCCACATCGTGTGGCAACTCAGCCCACGCACGCACGCACGTACCACCGCGGGCGGCGGATGCCCGCGCCCGGGTTTGGGAGTGGCAGTCCCAAGGGTCGGGGGGCTAGCGTCGACGACGTGCAGCATTTCTCCCGCGGTGTGCGACTGGCGGCAGTGGTCGCACTGACGATCGCAGTGCTCACGGCCTGCACGCCCCCCACCGACCGCACCGGCGGTGCCGAGGCTCCCACCAAGACGCCGACGCCGACGGCCACACCGACCCCCACGCCCACGCCGACTCCCACGCCGACTCCCACCCCCACCGAGACGCCGACGCCCGAGCCGCCGCCTCCGCCCACACCGCCGAACGCGATGGGCGGCGAGACCGACGGGGGCAACACCGCCAACACGCCCCTGGTCGAGGACACGGGCCCCCAGGAGTTCGCCGTGGGCCCCGCGAGCCAGCTCAACGACTACGAGTTCACCTACACCGTCATGCAGAACGACCAGGTGCTCGCCATCGCCTCGCGCTTCAAACTGCAGACCATCGATGTGGTGCGCGTCAACTTCCCGTGCAGCGACCCGCTCAACGTGCAACCGGGCGACGTGCTCGACATCCGCTGGCCCGTCGACTCCGAGGTCATCGGCGCCGGCTGCTGACGCGGCTCAGTCCGGAGAGACTCGCCTCAGGCCGCAGGAATGGGCCTTCCTCGCACAGCCGAGGCAGGATTGCGCGACCTGAGACGACGGATGCCCCGGCCGAGAGCTCGACCGGGGCATCCGTCAGGCGGAACAGAAGGCCTACGCCTCGCTCATCACCGCGTTCTCGGCCTGACCGCGCGCAGCGAGCGCGGCGGCACGGGCGGCGATGCGGCGGGTCTGCTCGGCCTGGCCGGCGTCGAGCACGTCCTGGGGCACCTCGACGCTCTCGACGTGGTTCACGCCGTTGTACTTCTCGATGTAGGCGTCGAGCTCGGGGCCCGACTCCCACGAGGTGATGAGGCAGTAGCGGGGCTCGGTGCCGTAGTGGGCGGCGGCGTGCCACAGACGTTGCGTGTCGATCACGAGCTGCGCGCCCGCGGGAAGGGCGATGCGCACCTCACCGTCGGGGTCGGTGCGGTTGTCGCGCAGCACGAAGTAGCTGTCGGTGTCGTCGGTGAGGTTGAAGAAGCCGCGCACCACCCAGCCGGTGCCGTCGGGGTTGAGACGGTTGTTGTCGTCCTGGTGGAGGTTGTAGAGGCAGTCGGCGTAGGTGTTGGGCTGCAGCTCGATCACGCGGCAGCGACCCACGTTGGCGCCGGGCTCCTGCGCGCGCTCGGTGAGGGTGGGAGCGATCGCGGTCTGCGAGTCGATCCACACGCCGTCCTTGTCGGTGCGCGGCGGCTTGTGGTTCCAGAACCCGTTGCACTCGATGTCACCGAAGGCACTGGCGAGAGGAGCGAAGCGGGTGTCACCCGACGACTTCCAGTCGTTGTACTCGATGTCGAGCCATTCTTTGGGGTCGATTACCTTGTTGTAGCGGTCGAGAACCACATAGCCGGTCTCTTCGAGAGCGGCGGATTTGATGTAACCCATGAGGTGAGTCATGCCCTTTCGTCGTGGACCAGCACGTTTTAACAGGTCCGAACTTAGGTAAGCCTACATTCGAGCTGCTGAGAGGGGACTAAGGTCACGCCGGTTCCCCGACCAAACCGGCACGCTCGGGCGGCGGACCCCGTTCGGCAGCCAGCCGCATCCGCTAGACTCGGCGGCTGCGTCCCTCCGGCGACCCGAAAGGCGAAGCGAGAACCCATGGTCAGTGCCACGAATGTCGACGCGATCGCAGTCAACACGATCGCCTGGCTCTCCGCTCCGGCGACGACGATCGTGGTACCCGTCTATCAACGCCAGTACCGCTGGGACATCGGCGGGTGCGAACAGCTGCTCGGCGACATCCGCGCCGTCGGCGACACGGATGCGGGCCACACCCACTTCATCGGCTCGATCCTGTCCACCGCGAACACCGCCCCGCCCACCGGGGGCGAAGCAGATGCCGCCGACCTCGTGCTCATCGACGGCCAGCAGCGAATCACCACCCTGATGCTGCTCATCGCGGCCCTGCACCACACGGTGCGGCAGAACCCGGATGTCGCTGGCCTGGCCGAACTCGACGCCGAACTCGCCCGGGTACTCGTGCGCGAGAACGACAGCACGCGCACCAAGCTCCGCCCCCACCGCGCTTGGGCCGAGGTCTTCGAGGCCGTGGTGCTCGACCGCCGCGAGGGCGATGCCGCGCTCCGCGACTCGCGCTTCGACGACAACTACGCCTTCTTCCGCAGCCAGATCCGGGCCGAGGAGGTGCCGCGCATCTGGCGCGGCCTGCAGAAGCTCGAGCACGTGTCGATCACGCTCGGCGCCCATGCCAACGCCCAGCAGATCTTCGAGAGCCTCAACTCCACAGGCGCTCCGCTGCTCGACCACGAGCTCATCCACAACTACGTTCTGATGGGCCTCTCGCACGACGAGCAGAACGAAATCGAGAACGAATACTGGCTGCCGATCGAGCAGAACACCGGCGAGTTCATCGCGAGCTTCTGGCGGCACTACCTCGTGATGACCACGGGCCGCGAGGTGGCCGTCACGGGCGAACGCGGTGTCTACGACGCATTCCGGCAGCAGTTCCCCCGCCTGGA
This sequence comes from Herbiconiux sp., assembly GCF_004297105.1. GTDB lineage: Bacteria > Actinomycetota > Actinomycetes > Actinomycetales > Microbacteriaceae > Herbiconiux. The sequence goes on along the minus strand of NZ_SCVE01000017.1, from coordinate 38,277 downwards.
GTTCACCACGTTGCGCGCGCAGGCCGCCGAGTGGCGGGAGTACTCCGCCGCCTACAGCGCACTGCTCGATCCCTCTCGCGAACCCGATCCGCAGGTCGCCCGCCAGCTCGCGTTCCTCGGCACCTTCGGCCGCGGCATGTTCCCGCTCGCGATGCGGGTGTACTTCGACTTCGCGCGCGGCGAGGTCACGAAAGAAGCGCTGATCGAGGTGTTCGAACAGCTGCAGTCGCTGCAGCTGCGCCGCACCGTCGTGGGCCTCGGCAACGAGCGGCTCGTGGCCCGGCTCTGCCGGGCCCGCGAGGAGGGGCCGGCGAACCTCGTGCACGCGATGTCGCGCATCACCCCCTCCGACGAGCGCGTGAAGGTGGGACTGAAGTTCAGCGACCTCCCACACACCTCCTATGTGCTCGGCCGCCTCGCGGGCGTCGACCCGAGCGTGCTCGACGTCGAGCACGTGGTGCCGCCATCGCCCGGCGACACCTGGAGCGGCGACGGCATCCGGCTCTGGTCCGACTACAGCGACGACGAGCAGAACAGCCACCGCGCCCTCGCCGAGACCCTGGGCAATCTGGCGCTGTTGGAGCGCCCGCTGGCCGACCGCGCCTTCGACCAGTCGTTCCCGGCCAAACGCACGCTCTACGCGCTGAGCGAGGTGCCGATCACCCACGAGATCGCGGGCATCGATGCCTGGAGCACGGCGGCGATCGCCGCGCGCACCGTGCGGCTCACCGAGATCTTCCTGCGCGTGTGGGCCCGGCCGTCGGTCACTGGCATCGATGACGACGGTCTCACCCCGATCCTCGACGCCATCCAGCGCCGCGGCTGGCCGCGCAACTGGGAGCGTGAGTTCGAGTACGTGGAGTACCGCGGCGAGCACTGGGAGGTCTACGACATCAAGTACCTCTTCAACCGCATCTTCAAGCGGCTCTGGGCCGACTCCCGCACCGACGTGGTGGCCTTCAGCGCTCATCGCGGCGGTCCCATCTACGAAGCCCCGGCCTGGACGGGCCACTGGGACCAGCTCGACGACACGCACTACCTCTACATGGGCTGGGACTCGAAGTACATGCTCACGGCCGTGCAGGGCGTGCTCGACGAAGCGGGCCTCGCGGCCGAGGTCTTCGTCAAGTACTCCTACGTCGGCCAGTACATGAAGTAGCCGGCACCGGCGAGCCGCATCGGCCGAGCCTGAAGGCGGTCGAGTCTAAAGCGCGTAGGCGACGGTGTCGTCGGCGGCGAAACTGAACCAGACCGGCGACCCGGGCACCAGGTCGAGTTCGGCGACCGCGCCCGGGGTGACATCCGCAGCGAGCTCCGCCGAGCGCACGCGCACGATGTCACCCCGTGGTTCGAGATCGGTGACGACCCCGGAGAGCACGTTCTGTGCCGCCGCGAGCGCGTGGGGTTCGTGGGCCCACACGCTCACGCGCGCCGGGCGCACGGCCGCACCCGCGCGGGCACCGGCCGCCACTGCCCGCTCGAACCGCACACCGATGAGGTCACCGGCCGAGCTGCGCACGCCCTCCCGCTCGGCGGTGCCCGTGATCAGGTTGAGTGACGCGAGGCCGGCCGCGAACGGGGTGGCGGGCCGGTCGAGCACCTGCCGCGTCGCGCCGGCGTCGACCACCCTCCCCGCCTCGAGAATCACGACCCGATCGGCGAGCGTGAAGGCGTCGAGCACATCGTGGGTCACGATGATCGCGGTGCGGTCGGCCAGCACGTCGCGCAGCATCCGGCGCACGGCGGGCGCCACCGAGACGTCGAGGGCCGCCAGGGGCTCGTCGAGCAGCAGCAGAGCGGGTTCGGATGCGAGCGCGCGCGCCACGGCGATGCGCTGCGCCTGCCCGCCCGAGAGCTGCGCGGGCCTCCGGGCGCCGAGGTGGGAGGCGTCGACCCGCTCGAGCCAGGTCGCGGCCCGGGCGAGAGCAGCGGCGCGCGGCATCCCTGTGCTCCGAGGCCCGAAGGCCACGTTGTCGAGCACGCTGAGGTGCGGGAAGAGCAGGGCGTCCTGGGCCAGCAGCGAGACGCCCCGCCGATGCGGGGGCAGCCAGCGGCCACGCCCCGTCGACGGCACATCGAAGAGCACGCGTTCGCCGAGCTGCGCCGATCCGGTGTCGGGCGTGAGAAGCCCTGCGATGAGAGTGAGCAGGGTCGATTTGCCGGCGCCGTTCGGGCCGAGGATCGCCACCGTCTCCCCCGCCTCGACGGCGAGTTCCACGTCGAAGCCGCGGCTGCGCACGGCCGCCTCGAACGAGAGGCTCACGAGTCCCGCCTCCGGCCGAAGCCCACGCCGTTCCGCTCGCCGGCCTGGTGGGCGATCGCCACCACGATGACGGCCACCACCACCAGCACGAGGGAGAGCGCGACCGCGGCATCCGGATCCGTCTCCCGCTGCAGGTAGATCTCGAGGGGCAGTGTGCGGGTGACACCCTGCAGCGACCCCGCGAAGGTGAGAGTGGCCCCGAACTCGCCGAGGGCACGGGCGAACGACAGCACCGCCCCTGAGATCAGGGCGGGGAGCACGAGGGGCAGTGTGATGCGGCGCAGCACCGTGGTGGGCCGGGCACCGAGTGTCGCCCCCACCGCCTCGTAGCGCGTGCCGACCGTGCGCAGCGCGCCCTCGAGGCTCAGCACGAGGAACGGCAGCGCCACGAAGGTCTGCGCGAGCACCACGGCGGTGGTGGAGAACGCGATGGTGACGCCGAACGCCTCGAAGCTCTGGCCGAGCAACCCACGGCGGCCGAAGGTGTAGAGCAGGGCGATGCCGCCCACCACCGGGGGCAGCACCAGGGGCAGCAGCACCAGGGAGCGCAGGATCTTCTGGCCCCAGAACTCGGTGCGCGCCAGCACGATCGCCATCGGCACGCCCAGCACCACGCAGAGCGCCGTGGCGGCGAGCGAGGTGCGCAGGCTCAGCCAGAGGGCATCGACCGACGACTCCGAGGTGATCAGCGGGATGAACTCCCCCCAGTTCACCCGGGTGATCATCGCGACCAGCGGCAGCACCACGAACGACGCACCGACGATCGCGACGGCCACGACCCAGCCGGGTACCCCGGCGTAGGGAGAGCTTCTGCGGGAGGACATGACGGCCGGGCTGCAGTCCGCTACGGAGTACCGAAGCCGGCGGCCGCGAGAACACCCTGGCCGACGCCGCCCGTCACGAAGTCGATGAACGCCTGCGCGGCATCCGGGTTCTTCGTGGCCGTGACCGGCGCGATCGGATAGACGTTCACGGCCTCGCCCGACTCGTCGAAGGCGATGCCTCGGACGGTGTCGCCCGCGGCGGCGACATCCGTCACGTACACGAGACCCGCATCCGCTTCGCCGCTCGCGACCTTGCCGAGCACGTCGGTGACGGATGACTCCTCGCTCACGGGAGAGAGGGTGACGCCGGTGGCCTCCTCGACCTTCACCGTGGCGGCGCCGCAGGGAACCTGGGCGGCGCAGATCACCACCTTGGTGTCGGGCTCCGCCAGGTCGGCGAAGGATGCGACCCCCGCCGGGTTGGTGGGCGGCACCGCGATCTGCAGCACGTTGGTGGCGAAGTCGACGGGCACGGCCGCATCGATCAGCCCGACATCCGTGAGCTTGGCCATGTTCTTCTCATCGGCCGAGGCGAACACGTCGGCCGGAGCGCCCTCGGTGATCTGGGTCACGAGGTCGGAGGAGCCGGCGAAGTTCAGCTCGACCGTGACTCCGGGGTGGGCGGCCTCGAACCGGGTGGCGAGCTCGGTGAAAGTCGATGTGAGGGATGCGGCGGCGTACACGGTGATGGAGCCCTCCAGCGCCGCCGCGCTCGGGGAGGGCGCCGCGGTGGTGGCGGGCGCGTCGCTGCTCGCGCCGCCGCTCGCACAGGCGGCGAGCGCGAGGGTCATGGCTGCGGCCATCGCCGCGGTCGCGATCGTCGTGCGTCGTCGCATTCTCAGGCCTTCCCCACGGGTGTCTCGATGATCACGGTGGTGGCTTTCACGACCGCGATGGCGACGGAACCGGGCTCGAGCCCCAGTTCGCGCACGGCTTCACTGCTCATCAGCGACACGATCCGGTGGGGTCCGCACTGCAGCTCCACCTGGGCCATCACGGTGTCCTGGGTGATCTCCGTGACGATGCCCACGAGCCGGTTGCGCGCCGAGCGCCCGATGTCAGAAGGGTCGGCGGGCAGCACGGCGTTCTTGCGTGCGAGCTGCGCCATGGCGAGCCCGTCGACGACCCCGCGCCCCGCGTCGTCTTTCCCGCTCTCCAGCAGCCCGAGGTCGATCCATCGCCGCACCGTGTCGTCGCTCACCCCGAGGAAGTGCGCGGCCTCTCTGATCCGTATCTGCGTCACGAACGCAATCGTATTTCCGCGCACACGGAAATCACGAATCGGAGATCGAGATCATCTCCCGCATCTCGTTATAGTTAGTTAACGACAACTAATGACTTCGGAGGACCAGTGGCAGAGAAGGCCGTGCGCGAACGGACCGGCATGTTCAACCGGGATCACCCGCGCTACAAGTGGGTCGCCCTGAGCAACACGACGCTCGGCATGCTGATGGCCACCATCAACGGCTCGATCGTGCTCATCTCGCTGCCGGCCATCTTCACAGGCATCCAGCTCGACCCGCTGGAACCGGGCAATGTGAGCTATCTGCTCTGGATGCTCATGGGCTACATCCTGGTCACCGCCGTGCTCGTCATGACGTTCGGGCGCCTGGGCGACATGGTCGGCCGGGTGAAGATCTACAACCTCGGTTTCGTGATCTTCTCGGTCGCCGCCATCGCCCTCGTGTTCGATCCGTTCACCTCGGGTGGCGGAGCGCTCTGGCTGATCGGCTGGCGCGTGGTGCAGGCGGTGGGCGGATCGATGATCATGGCCAACTCCACCGCCATCCTCACGGATGCCTTCCCCGCGAACAAGCGCGGCATGGCCATCGGCATCAACCAGATCGCCGCCATCGCGGGAACCTTCCTCGGCCTCATCATCGGCGGGCTGCTCGCCGCCGTCGACTGGCGGGCGATCTTCCTGGTGACCGTACCCTTCGGTGTGCTCGGCACGATCTGGTCGTACAAGTCTCTTCACGAGGTGGGAACGAAGACCCGCGGCACGATCGACTGGACGGGGAACATCCTCTTCGCCGTCGGTCTCATCGCCGTTCTCACGGGCATCACCTACGGAATCCAGCCCTACGGCGACAGCTCGACCGGTTGGCTGAACCCCTGGGTGCTCGGCGCCATCATCGGCGGCATCGTCGTGCTCATCGCGTTCGTGTTCATCGAGCTGAGAGTGAAGGAGCCGCTCTTCAACGTGCGGTTGTTCGCCATCCGGGCCTTCGCCTGGGGCAACCTGGCCGGCCTCCTCGCCTCGATCAGCCGGGGCGGTCTGCAGTTCATGCTGATCATCTGGCTGCAGGGCATCTGGCTGCCGCTGCACGGCTACTCCTACGAGAGCACGCCGTTCTGGGCCGGAATCTACCTGCTGCCGCTCACCATCGGCTTCCTAGTCTCGGGCCCGATCTCCGGCACCCTGTCCGACCGGTTCGGCGCCCGCACCTTCGCCACATCGGGGCTCCTGCTCGTGGCCGCCACCTTCGTGGCTCTGCTTCTCATCCCGGTGAACTTCGACTACTGGCTGTTCGCCGTGATCACGTTCCTGAACGGGGTGGGATCGGGGATGTTCGCCGCCCCGAACCGCACGGCCATCATGAACTCGGTTCCCGCCACGCAGCGCGGTGCGGCATCCGGCATGACCGGCACGTTCCAGAACGCCGGCAACTCGCTCTCGATCGGCATCTTCTTCTCGCTGATGATCGCGGGCCTCGCCACCACCCTCCCGAACGCGCTGTACGCAGGCCTCACCTCACACGGTGTGGCCACGGATGTCGCGAGCCAGGTGGCGGCCACTCCCCCGGTCGGCAGCCTCTTCGCCGCCTTCCTCGGCTACAACCCCATCGAGTCGATCCTCGGCCCCACGGGCGCCCTCGACGCGCTGCATCCGGCGGATGCGGCGGCGCTCACCGGCCAGACGTTCTTCCCCCAGCTGATCTCCGACCCCTTCCACTCGGGACTCGTGATCGTGTTCATCGCGGCGGCGATCATGTCGGTGATCGGCGCCGTGGCCTCGCTGCTCATGGGTGGCAAGTTCGTGCACGCCGAGAGCGACTCGAAGCCGGCCGCCCCGACGACGACACGGAGCATCGCCGCCGCGGAGCTGAGCGACGTGTGAGATCTCACCCGTTCCATTAGGGTGAGCCGCATCGCCCCGCGGAACGGAGAAGCCATGCCCGAGCACACCACGTCATCCGGCTGGACGCGGTTCTGGGAGCGTGGGGGCTGGTGGAAGGCCCTCCTCGTCGCGGTCGTCTACTACGGCGTGTACCAGCTGATGGGCCTTCTCGTCGACGCCGTGTTCCCCGAGCAGAGCGGGGTGCGGGGCGACGACGGCAGCGGGCCCCAGATCTTCTTCGACATCGCGCTGCCCATCCTCCTCACCAGCATTCTCCTCGTGGCGTTCGCCATCTCGACCGGCTGGCTTCGCGAGCTGTTCGCGCCCCAGACCATCCGGGGCCGCGGCTGGATGTGGGTGGGTGTCGCCGTGGTGCTGGCCATCAACGCCGCGAGCTTCGCGAGCCTCGACTTCGCCGCAGCGGGCGCTCCGGTCATCCTGTCCTGGCTCTTCACCGGCCTCTGCGTGGGTTTCGCCGAAGAAGTGGTCACCCGCGGCTTCGTGGTGAACCTGATGCGCAAGGCGGGGCATCCGGAGATCGCGGTGGGCCTCGTGTCCGCGGGCGTCTTCGCCGCGCTGCACGCCGGAAACGTGTTCACGAGCGATCAGGGCGTCGGCACCACGGCGCTGCAGGTCGTGTACACCTTCTTCTTCGGGCTCTGCATGTACCTCGCACTGCGGGTGACGGGCAACCTCATCTGGCCGATCCTGATCCACGCGTCGACGGATCCCACGATCTTCCTGCACGGCGAGTACCCCGCCGCGTCGAACCCTCTGTCGATCCTCAGCTCACTCAGCACCTTCCTCGTGATCGGCACCGGCATCGTGCTGCTGATCGCCTTCATCGTGAGCGAGCGACGACGTGCCCGCAGCGGGCTCACGGGTACGGCCGCGCGCGACATCCCCGCCTGAGCCCGACCGGGTGCCGATCGCAGCGCCCGGTCACTCGGGCGATGAAGCACGTGATGCAGCGGGATGCTCCCGCTCGGCGAAGTCGGTGACGCCGGCGGCCGCCGCCTCGCGTCGGCGGGCACGGAGCGACGGGGCAGCGAGCGCCGCGAGGATCGCGAGCACACCCACCCCGGCGGAAACCCAGAACCCCACCGATGGTGCCGAGTGTCGGCGCGACGAGCGACTGCAGAACAGCGAAGGAGAGCCCGCCCAGGGAGAGGAACAGGATGATGGCGGTTCCGCGCCCGCGCGGTGCCTTCGCGATCGAAAGAGACATGAGCAACCAGATCGACGAGACGGCCGACGATGAGCTGATCCGCTCCGGACGCGATGCCGAGGCCACGACACGCGCCCTGGTGCGTGCCGCCCGACGACGCTTCGCCACCGAGGGATATCGCGCCACGACCGTTCGCCAGATCGCTGCCGACGTGGGCGTGAACGTCGCATTGATCAACCGCATCTTCGTGTCGAAAGACGGTCTCTTCGAGGCCTGCATGCTGCGCACCTCGAGCGAGCTCGACGCCCAGCAGCCCACCCGGCCCGCCACGATCGAGGCCGTGATCGAGCGACTGATCATGCACGTCGTGAACGCGCCGAACGGTGACGACCCGCTACAGCTGCTGCTCCTGCTGCGCTCGTCGGGCGATGAGAACGCCGATCGCATCCGCCGCAGAACGCTGGAACACTTCACCGAGAGGCTCGCCGCCGCGGCGGGCTGGAGTGCCGACGACCCCGCGACCGAGCATGTGCTCCTGCGGGCTCAGCTCGCCATCGCCACGATGCTGGGCGTGGTGATGCTGCGCGCCTCCGCCGTAGCCGAGCCCGTGGCATCCGCCACCGCCGACGATCTCACGGAGCCTCTCAGCCACGTGTTCGGGGCACTCCTCGGCGCAGCGCAGCACCGCCCTGCGAGCGACTGACCGATCAGCCGCGCGTGTCGAGCGCGGCCAGGAGACGCCCGACCGAGCCGCCGAGGTTCCACTCCGACGCGAGCCGTTCGAGCTCGATGCGATCGGCACCCGTCACCGGCGCCAGCCGCGCACCCACCTGCTCGAGCGACGGCAGGTCGAGATCGCGCACCACCGCCACCACTCGCGGCGCCACGTCGAGGTAGGCGGCCGCGGCCTCGAGCTTCGCGCGCACGGACGACGACACCGAGCTCGCAGGGTCGGCAGCAGCCGCTCGCAAGGCGTCGAGACTGCCGTGCTCCCCCAGCAGCCCGGAGGCGGTCTTCTCGCCGATGCCGGCGACACCGGGCAGCCCGTCGCTCGTGTCGCCCCGCAGGGTTGCGAAGTCGGCATACTGCTCCGGCAGCACCCGGTACTTCGCCACCACGACCGCGTCCGTGAGCACCTCGAGATTCTTCATGCCTCTCGTGGTAGAGACCACCCGCACGTCGTGGGCGTCGTCGACGAGCTGGAAGAGATCGCGGTCTCCTGTCACGATGTCGACCGGATGCGCGGCGCCGGTCGCGTAGCTGCCGATCACGTCGTCGGCCTCGTGCTCGGCCACCCCGACCACCGCGATCCCGGCCAGTCGCAGCACCTCGCGGATGAGCGGGATCTGGGCCTCGAGCAGATCGGGCACCACCTCCACGTCGGCGGCATCCGACACCACCTCGGCCACCCGGTGCGCCTTGTAGCTCGGGATGAGGTCGACTCGCCACTGCGGCCGCCAATCATCGTCCCAGCACGCCACCAGAAGTGCGGCGTCGAACTCTACGACGAGACGCGCGATCATATCGAGCAGACCCCGCACCGCATTCACGGGCGTGCCGTCGGAACGCCGGATCGAGTCCGGCACCCCGTAGAAGGCGCGAAAGTACAGCGAGGCGGTGTCGAGCAGCATCAGTCGATCGGGCATACCCGATCCTGGCACGGAGCCCGGGCTCACGCCGAGGATTCGGCGCGGCCCGGTCGAGAGACCCCCCCCTAGCTGCTCCGCGACCGATCGCGGGTGGTGCGCTCCCCCTCGACCTTCACTTTCCCCGGCGAGACGGCCGAGAGCGGACTGGTGATCGCCTCGAGCGGTTTGCGCTCCGCATTCACCCCGAAGATGAATGCCACGATCCCACCCACCAGCATCAGGAGTCCCGCTCCGATGTAGCCGATCGTGATCGGTCCACGGTCGGCACCGTCGCCGATCAGCGACGCGAACAGCAGCGGCGCGATTGAACCCACGATCTGCCCGATCGAGAAGAAGTACGAGATCACCTGCGACCGCATCTCGAGCGGGAACAGCTCGCTCACCGTGAGGTACGCCGACGACGCCCCCGCGCTGGCGAAGAAGAACGAGACGCACCAGAACACCGTCTGGGTGGTGGCGTTCAGCACGTCGGCCTGGAAGAGGAAGCCCGAGACCGTGAGGATGATTCCGGCCAGCCCGTAGGTGGCCAAGATCATCTTGCGCCGCCCGATGGTGTCGAACAGATGCCCCAGCACGAGCGGCCCGAGCAGGTTGCCGATGGCGAACGGGAAGAAGAAGTACTGCACCGCGTCGTTCTCGACGCCGTAGAAGTTCTGCAGCGCCAGCGCGTAGGTGAAGAAGATGGCGTTGTAGAGGAACGACTGCGTGATCATCATGGTCAGACCGACGATCGTGCGATTCGGGTAGTCGCGGATGAGCACGCTGGCGATGGTCTTGAACGGGATGCGGTCGAGCGGTTTCACCTCGATCGCCTGGTCGTCGGGCACGGGGTCGAGCTTCGTGCCGGTGGCCTTCTCGACCTGCGCCTCGATGTCGTCGACCGTCTTCTCGGCCACGTCCTCTTTGCCGTGGGTCATCAGCCAGCGCGGGCTCTCCGGGATGTGCCGGCGCATGTAGATCATGATCAGGCCGATCACCGGGCCGATGAAGAAGGCGAGCCGCCATCCGATGTTCTCGGCGAAGTTGTCGGGGTTCAGGAAGAACAGGTTCGCAACCGACCCGAGGGCTGCACCGCCCCAGTACGTCCCGTTGATGGCGATGTCGACGCGGCCACGGTAGTGGCTCGGGATCAGCTCGTCGATGGCCGAGTTGATGGCCGCATACTCGCCGCCGATACCGAGACCCGCAACGAACCGCATCGCGAACAGGAACTCCATGTTCGGCGAGAGGCCGGCGAGCGCCGATCCCACGAGATAGATGGCGAGGGTGATGATGAAGAGCTTCTTGCGGCCCCACTTGTCGGAGAGCCGGCCGAACACGAGCGCTCCCACCACCTGGCCCACGAGATAGATCGTGCCGGCGAGACCCACCTGAGCCGAGTCCATGCCGAGCGACTGCTGGAAGCCGTTCGAGGCGATGATCTGGATCTCGAGCCCGTCGAGCACCCACGACACCCCGAGGCCGAACACCACCATCCAGTGGAACCGCGTCCAGGGCAGCCGGTCCATCCGAGCGGGCACCAGGCTCCGGATGCTTCCACCCCCGGTCTTCATGTCAGTCACCATGCACCTCCATCTCGCCGGTCTTGCTCGAAGCGGATGCGGGGGCGACGCCGGCGGCGCGATCGAACGTACGCCGATGTTAACGATTTCGCTCGTCGTCGCATCGACCGCCTGCGGAGAGTTAGAGTGGGCTCACTCAGCAGTTAGAGCCTGGATTTGGGCTTTCCCTTCCGTGACGACGCGAAGACGTTCCGACTAGTCGGACGCCCAGGAAAGCCCCGATGACCCACGACCTCACCGCTCACGCTCTGGCACTCGCCGAGTCACGCCGGCCGCTGACGCTCGACGAGATCGAGTCGCTGTTCTCCGCCCGCGGCGATGAACTCGACCGTCTGCTCGCGCTGGCCTCCTCCCTGCGCGACGAAGGGCTCGCACGGCGCGGGCGACCCGGGGTCATCACCTTCTCGAAGAAGGTGTTCCTCCCCATCACGACGCTCTGCCGCGACCGCTGCCACTACTGCATCTTCGTCGACACCCCGGGCAAGCTGAAGGCGAAGGGCAAGGCGCCCTTCATGTCGGCCGACGAGATCCTGGCCATCGCCCGCCAGGGTGCCGCGCTCGGCTGCAAGGAGGCGCTCTTCACTCTCGGCGACCGCCCCGAGGAGCGCTGGGAGATCGCCCGGGAGTGGCTCGCCGAGCACGGCTACGAGTCGACCCTCGACTACATCCGCGACATGGCGCAGCGTGTTCTCGACGAGACCGGTCTGCTGCCGCACCTGAACCCCGGCGTCATGAGCTGGGCCGAGATGCAGCGCCTGCGCCCCGTCGCGCCCTCGATGGGCATGATGCTCGAGACCACGTCGCGCACGCTCTGGTCGGAGAAGGGGCAGCCGCACTACGGATCGCCCGACAAGGATCCCGCGGTGCGCCTCCAGGTGCTCGAGGATGCGGGGCGCTCCCGCATCCCGTTCAGCACGGGCGTGCTGCTCGGCATCGGCGAGACCCTGCGCGACCGGGCCGAGTCGCTGCTCGCCATCCGCGAGAGCGACGAGCGGTTCGGGCACATCCAGGAGACGATCGTGCAGAACTTCCGGTCGAAGCCCGGCACCGCGATGCAGAACGACGACGACCTCGGCCTCGGCGACTACATCGCGAGCGTCGCCGTGGCGCGGGTGGTGCTGGGGCCGGATGCGAGCATCCAGGTCCCCCCGAACCTCACCGATGCCGCCGAACTCGGGCTGCTGGTGCGGGCGGGCATCGACGACTGGGGCGGAGTGAGCCCCCTCACCCCCGACCACGTGAACCCCGAGCGCGCCTGGCCGCAGATCGAGACGCTGGCCCGGCTCACCGCGGAGGCGGGTTTCACCCTGCACGAGCGGCTCACGGCGCACCCGCGCTACGTGCAGAGCGACGAGCACTGGATCGACGACCGTCTCCTGCCCCAGGTGAGAGCACTTGCCGAACCCACCACGGGGCTCGCGGATGAGAGCGCGCCGGTCAGGCCGCATACGGCATCCGTGCCCGACGAGGAGTCGCGATCGTCGCGCGCCGGTGTGTCATCGACCAGTATGGCCGCGCTGATCTCGCGCGCCGAGGGCTCCCCCGCGGCGCTCTCCGACGCGGACTACGTCACCCTCCTCTCAACGCGCGGCCGCGATCTCGACGCTCTCTCCGCCGTGGCCGACGGCATCCGCTCGCGCCGGGTGGGCGACGCGGTCACCTTCGTGGCGAACCGCAACCTCGACCTCGCGCGGCTCGGCGTCGACCTCTCGCTGGAGGATGTCGCCGCCATCGCCGACGAGGCGGTGTCCCGGGGCATGACGGAGGTGTGCGCCCAGGGCGCGTTCGCCCCGCACCTGGCCGCGGAGACGCCTTTCCTGCTGGCCCGCGCGATCTCGTCGAGGGGGCTGCACCTGCACGCGTTCCGGCCGGCGGAGATCCTCGCCGGTGCCGCACAGGCGGGCCAGTCGCTCGACGAGCACCTCATCGCCCTGCGCGAGAGCGGGGTCGCCTCCGTGCCCGGCACGGGAGCCCGCATCCTGGACGACACGGTCCGTGCGCAGCTGAGCGGTGGCACCGACATGCCCGCGGCGGAGTGGATCAGGGTTATCACCGCCGCGCACCGCCACGGCCTGCCGTCGACGGCGACGATGGTCTACGGGCATGTGGAGTCTCCCGCGCAGATCGTGGCGCATCTCCGCACCCTGGCTCGCATCCAGGACGAGACGGGCGGGTTCCGCGAGTTCATCCTCATGCCTCACGTGCCGGTCGACACGCCCGGCATCGACACCCGACCGCCCGCCGGGCTCGACGAGTCGCGGGCCGTGCACGCGGTGAGCCGGCTCCTCCTCGACGGCCGCATCGATCACCACCAGGCGGCCTGGCCGAAGCACGGCCTGCGGGCCACGGCGCTGCTGCTCGCCAGCGGGGCCGACGACATCGGCGGGCTGCTCGACCCGGGCATCCTCTTCCCCACGGTCGGCGCCGAGGCCGGGCGTGCCATCCGCCGGTCGGACGTCGAGCAGCTCGCCCGCGATCTCGGTCGTGGTGTGCGGCAGCGCAGCACCTCGTACGAGACGGTTGTTCCGATGCCCGCCACGTCGTCGCGGCCCTACCGCGCCCTCGAGCTGTCGGAGCGGGTGTGACGGGCGCGCCGACCATCGAGGTCGATCCCGTCGAGACAGTCGATCCCGTCGAGACCGTCGAGGTCGCCGTGCTCGGTGCGGGCTTCGCCGGTATCGGCATGGGCGCGCGACTGGCGCGCGAGGGCCATCGCTCGTTCGTCATCCTCGAACGGGCCTCCGAGGTAGGCGGAACGTGGCGCGACAACCGCTACCCGGGTGTGGCCTGCGACGTGCCCGCGCACCTCTACAGCTACTCGTTCCGGCAGAAGGCCGACTGGTCGCGGCTCTTCGCGCCGGGCGGTGAGATCCTCGACTACCTGCGAGCCACCGTGGCCGACGAGGGTCTGGAGCCACACCTCCGGCTCGGCACCGAGGTGCGCTCGGTCGAGTGGGCGGACGGCGCCTGGAGCATCGACACCAGGCGCGGCCGCTATGTCGCCCGCAGCGTCGTCGTCGCCGCGGGGAGGCTCGCCGAGCCGGTCGCCGATCCCGTCGATGGGTTCACCGGCACGGCGTTCCACTCCGCCCGATGGCCCGAGGGCCTCGATCTGCGCGGCGCGCGCGTGGGCGTGGTCGGCACGGGTTCCTCCGCCGCGCAGATCATCCCGCAGGTCGCCGCAGAAGCTGAGCAGCTCGTGGTCTTCCAGCGCACCCCGGCGTGGGTCATCCCACGCGACGACCGCGCCTACACACCCGACGAGATCGACGCCTTCGACCGCGACCCCGTGGCGCTCCGCCAGTACCGCGACGACCTCTTCGCCGCGGCGGAGCGTGGGTTCGATGCCCGCACGATCGCCACGGAGGCGCACGCCGCTCTGCACGCACTGGCGAACGCCCACCGCGACTCCCAGGTGCCGGATGCCGGGCTGCGCGAGATTCTCACGCCCGACTACGAGATCGGCTGCAAGCGCGTGGTGATCTCCGACGACTACTTCCCCGCCTTCGCCAGGCCGAACGTCACCCTCGAACCCTCCGCTCTGGAGTCGGCCTCGGGTCGCCGGGTTCGGGCGGCGAGCGGCGCCTCCTACGAACTCGACGTGCTCGTGTTCGCCACCGGGTTCACCGCATCCCGTCCGCCCTATGCGGCCATGGTCGTGGGCCGCGACGGTGAGACGCTCGCTGAGCACTGGCGCGACGGCATGCGCGCCTATGCCTCGACGGTCGTGCACGGCTTCCCGAATCTGTTCGTGCTGAACGGCCCGAACGCCACCCTCGGCCACAACTCGGCGATCCACGTGATCGAGTCGCAGATCGGGTACGTCGCAGGTGCGCTCGCTCACGGCGCCTCGACCGGCTCGACGATCGAGGTGAGCGCCGAAGCCGAACACCGCTACGTCGAGGAGATCGACCGCCGGGCCGCGACCACGGTCTGGACGACCGGCCGGTGTTCGAGCTGGTACCTCGATCCGGTCAGCCGTCGCCTCGCCCTGATCTGGCCGGGAACCGCGGCGTCGTTCCGACAGCAGAACGGCACCTTCGATCCCGCACCGTTCGAGGAATCCCTGCTCAGACGGTGATCAGCGCGAACCCCGCGGCGACCAGCTCGACCTGACGCGGCTCGGATCCGCCGAAATCGGTCTGAGCCAGGTCGATCGCGAGCGGCTGCGGGTTGGACTGCAGGCGCACGATGTAACGCAACGTGGACAGGCTCGCGATGCTCGACCACTTGGTCTGATCGTCCTGCTCGACACCGGCCGCATTCGTGCCGGTCATCATGCCGATGGGGATGTCGAAGTTGTTCAGCGCGTGCAGGCAGAGGTGCTCGAGTGCAGTGGCATCCGCCGCCGGCAGCATCGTCATCACGTAGGCCGCGGCGCGGAGAAACCGCCCGGCGCTGCCGGAATCGCCCGGCAGCCCCACGAAACCCTGCCCCTGTGAGAGAGGAGCGAAGCGGATGCCACGGATCTCCACCGGCTCGGGATTGGCGGCGTGCAGCTGCGGGAGGTAGTTGCGCACGTTGTCGTAGTGCCAGTCGAGGTACGGCGCGTTGGTGGCGACGCCCAGGGGATTGTCGCGGTGCTTCTGCGCAGCGTCTTCGAACTCGGCGACCCCGCTGGCACCGGTGGCGTCGTGCAGCACAAGGTGAAGCGGCGGGACGCCCTGGATGAGCGGGTTCACGGGACCCCAGACCGTCACAGCGGCGAGCAGCGCGAAGGCCTCGGCCACGGTCGCCGCCTGGGTGAGCACGTAGGCCACCGCATCCAGCACGGCGAGGTTCTGCGCCGCATCCGAAGCCGGCTCTTCATAGGACGCGAAGCCCGGCATGTAGAGAGCGCCCACGTACAGGCCCTTCTCGTTCAGGCCGTCGGTGAGCAGCTGGGGGTCACCGATCGCGTTCATGCCGACGGCGCCATACCGGGTGGTCCAGCTCACGCCGGGGCCGGTGGGCGACTCCGAGGTCAGCGTCAGACCGCGGGGCAGCACGGTGAGTTTCGCTCCGAGCATGTCGGGGAACTCCATGGTGCGGCCGACAGCCACCGAGCCATCGGTCGCGCGCAACTGAAAACTCGTGCACATGAGATCTCTCCGTTCCCGTGCGCGGCCATCGCGCGCGATGGGGGGAGCGTATCGCACGTGCCGATCGCTCTCGACCCTCGGCGCGATCGGCACCCGGCCCGCATTCAGTGCCCGGCGGCCACCACGGGATTCTGTCGCCCTTCGCGCCACATCGCCGCCGGCGCCGCCGACGCGATCCCGGCGATGGTTCGCATGCGGGTGAAGCCGTGTCGACGGTAGAGGGCCCGGTTGCGCTCGTTCGATGACTCGAGGTAGACCGGCTGCTCCAGGGCGTCGATCTTCCGGAGCCGCGAGGTCAGGAGCGCCGACCCCACCCCCGCTCCGCGCGCCTGCTCGCTGACACCGATCTCGGCCAGGTACCAGTGCGGCTCCGAGGGACGGTGGCGGGCCAACACCGCCTGAAGGCGAGCGGCGGACACCAGCCCTCGCACACCCAGTGCGCGAACGAACCCGGGCAGTTCACGCAGCTGAGCCGCGAGCGTGGCACGGTGACGTGGGGCATCCCAGATCGCGGCGCCGAGAATGAGGCCGTCGGAGTCCCGGCGAGCCACATCGACCCGCCCGGTCCTCAGCGCACCGGACCTCATCAAGGCGGCGAACAGGCCGGTCAGCCGGCGTTGCCGATCGTCGCCGTGCACGAGAGTGCTCATGACCGTATCGCCCACGAAGGCTGAGGCGAGCACGGCGGCCGTCTCGGGGATGTCGGCGTGGGATGCGGGGGTGATCGTGAACATGGTGATCCCTTCAGATCGACTTCGGGTCGGCGTTCGTGAGAGCGATGAGTGCGGACAGCAGGGCCTGTCGCTGCGGCGCATCGACCGTGAGGATGCCGGTCGCCTCGGCGACCCACAGACCGTTCGCCGCGAGCCAGACCAGGAGCAGCGACGTGGCGTCGACGCCGTCGCCGAAGCCGAACCACGTCTGCAGATACTCCAGCCAGGGTCGCGACAGCTCCGGGCGACGCACGGCTTCGGCGAACACGACGAACTCGCCCTGCGTCACACCCCCCTCGCCCGCGAAGAGCACGAAGGCGCGCACACGCTCGGTGAGCGTCGACTCCTCCAGCGGCACCCCGAGCACCACCCGGAGTTCGGCTTGCCACCTCGACACGACGTGCTCGATGATCGCGACCATCATCGCGTCCCTCGACGGGAAGTGATACATCAGCCCCGCCTTGGTCAGGCCGGCCTCGGTCGCAACCGACTGATACGTGATGTCAGCGCTGCCGGCGGCGTCGACCACCCGTAGGGCGGCGTCGAGAATGTCGGTTCGGGAACTCGGTCTCATGCAGTAACCATACCTTACGTACGGTATGGTTCTGAAGATCGACGCCCATCGGAGCTTCGAGGTACGTCACGGAGGGAGATCCCCCGCCCCTTGACTTCGAATTCACTGCGACTCGTAGGCTTCTCAGCATGACGACAACGCATGAGATGATCGCCCGCCAACAGCCCCTCGAGACAGAATTCGGCTATCGCAGCACCGCTGCCGACGTCATTTCCGGGCGAGACCTCGCGGGCAGGAGAGCCATCGTGACGGGCGGCTACTCGGGGCTCGGCATCGAGACCGTGCGGGCCCTCGCGACCGCCGGCGTGAGCGTCACCGTGCCCGCTCGTCGCGTCGAGGTCGCAGAAGCAGCACTCGAAGAACTTCCCGGGGTCGAGGTGGCCGCGATGGATCTCGGCGACCTCGACTCGGTGGCCGCCTTCACGGCGGGAGTTCGCGAGGCAGCCTCCTCCATCGACCTCGTCATCGATGTCGCCGGCATCATGGCCACGCCGTTCCAGCTGACGCCCCAGGGCTGGGAGTCCCAATTCGGCACCAACCACCTCGGCCACTTCGCCCTGGTCGGTGGCATCGCCGACCTGCTCAGCGAGGGTGCGCGAGTCGTCTCGTACTCCTCCGTGGGCCATTACCGCTCCCCCGTGCTGTTCGATGACATCAACTTCGAGTCGGCCACCTACGACCCCTGGGTCGCCTACGGGCAGGCGAAGACCGCGAACGCGCTCTTCGCGGTGGGGCTCGATGCTCGCGCGGCGAGCCGCGGCATCCACGCCTACTCGGTGCACCCCGGCGGCATCATGACCGATCTGCAGCGCCACATGCCCACGGAAGAACTCCTGCAACGCGGCTGGGTCGATGCCGAAGGCAATCCCAATCCGCTCTTCAAAACCGCGGCGGAGGGTGCTGCGACCGGGCTCTGGGCGGCAACAGCACCAGAGCTGCTCGACCGCGGCGGCGTCTACTGCGAAGACTCGTCGATCAAGGGCGTGGTCGCCGACGACCACAGCGACCCGGCGACGGGTGGCGTCAAGCGGTGGGCGATCGACGCGGATGCCGCCGACCGCCTCTGGGACCTCTCGGTAGCCGCGACCGGCCTCGACCCCTTCCGCGACGCTCGCAGCGCGACCCTGACCGTACCTGCATAGGGCAGCCCCGCACTGGCGGTCACAGTTATCTGTGCCTCATTTGGGTGTTGGTTCAGCTGTCACTCCTGCAACGGTTGCGCGCTCGCTCCTGACCGAGAGTAGGTAGACGCGTGAACTGGGCAACCAGATGAGAACAACAGGAAACAAGAACACGATGGCGATGATGACTGTGACCAGGTCGGGGTAGCGCACGGCGTTTATGACCTGCGCGAGAGCGTAGAGGGAGACGATGGGGGCCGTGAGCCTGCTACCACGATGCATCAACCAGAGTGGAAGTAGCCTCAGTACTATCAAAATCGCTGTGAATACCGCGACCTCGACGGTCCGGAAGATGACTTGCGCCGAATTCAAACTCGGCCAGTCCAGGACGAGTGCAAAGTTGATCGCGCCGATAGCGACCGCGCCCACCGATAACCACAACGTCCATCGCACGATCGTGATCGTGCGCGGCACGGCTCCCTGTGGCACATTCCCCCTTAGATCTAGGTGATTCACGATTTGGCTCCGCCTACTCAACCTCGTATTCATTCACCTGCTGGACGGCACGGTAGCCCACATCGAGGGTGTCCCCGAACTTGATCGGCATCAACTGACCTAGTCATCACCGATGGTCTCGCATTTCAGCTGCTACTTCTGATTGGGTCGATAAATTCTGTAGATCAGCACTTGGACGATTCCGCACCCTGCGTAAAGCAGAAGAGCGGTCAAAGGACCCAGCAAAGTCACTGACAATTCCACGTTGCTGCCTCTGCTCCAGACATACGTCAAGAGAATCAGCAGCGGGAGACCGAGAATTGTGGCGGGCAACGCGACGATCGAAACAACGACGAGAGGCCACATTCCCCAACTCGGGATAAGCAAATCAGCGATTCCACCGGCAACTGCGATTGCAGCCACGTACGCCCATGATCGCCAACTTTTCATTGCCCACCTCCGTTGTCTTTCATGATCGTGAATTCAGTGCTGGTTGGTGCGGTGACCGTGATGTCACCCTTGAGTAGGCCCCATGCTGCAGGGATCACTTGCCCGACCTTGTCCAGCGTCGCAAAGTCCAACTGTGCGCAGCCATCACCGGATCAGACGACCGCGAGCAGGTGTCCTACGTGACAACGTGGACAAGAGCAACTGCGAAAACTATCCCGCTCATCAGCAACAGAGCACAGCCGAAGAAGACAAACAGACCCGAGGTGGACCTAGACGCTGAGTCCTTTGGTAGCGGTGATCTAGATCGAGCGGTTCCTCAGCAATTACTTTCGAAAGCGGACGCCGAAAAACAATAAGGGCAATCCCCCCTAGGGCCACCAGTACACCAAAAACGATCACGCGCTATTCAACCGCCTCCAGCGATAGTCGACGCCAGTCATTGCACTGGATCCGGCCCGCAATCCGTAGCCACCGGCACTGCCTCCAAAATGACTTGGGCCTTGAATAGTTCCCGCTGTAACTTGTGCCCCTGGTCCGATTGCGGCCATACAGCCGGTCGTTCAGCGCCGGAGCCCCTGCGCGGCGTGGGCCCACGAGCAGCTTCGTGTCCTACTACTCCGCCATGAATGCAGGAGGAGGGCCGCCCACCGGGGCGACCCTCCTCCTGCATTTCTGTCGGGCTGACAGGATTTGAACCTGCGACCCCTTGACCCCCAGTCAAGTGCGCTACCAAGCTGCGCCACAGCCCGTGGCCATCATCCGGAGAAGCGAACCGCTCCAGACAACTTGTCCATGATAGCGCCTTCCGAGAGCTCTCGCTGACGCGGGCGCGCTCCGTCACAGTGCCGTAACGGAATCGTCCGAGGCCCGAAACTGCTCGATGCAGATGCATAGAATCGCTGCAGAGACGCGCTGCGGGGATGACCCGAACGGCCCCCGCAGCGCTCTCACCCACCTTTCACCCACCGCGCCCGCGAAGATGAGAAAAAAGCGGAAAAAAAGTTTGGGACTCACAGTCCCGAAACTCGGCATTTCCTAATGGTGACCAATGCATAATTAGGCATGCCCCAGTCACCCGCCTTATCCGCCGCCCCCACGCGGCGCCAGGGCGCGTCCGTCAATCTGACCGAACCCCGAGCGGCCAGAACCCACGAAGCCTTGACGACCGCCCTCTTCGTACTGCTCGACGAGCACGATCTCACAGAGATCAGCATCTCCGAGCTCTGCCGTACAGCCGGCGTGCATCGCACCACGTTCTACGGTCACTACGCCGACATCTACGCGTTCGCCGGAGACTCCTTCGGCAGCATCCTCGATCAGCTGGCCGACCTCGACCAGCTCGACGCGGGCCAGCAGAGTGCATCGGTCGAAGCCATCACCGCCTCCTACTACGACTCGGTGCGCGCGATCCTCGCCCACATCCTCGAGCACCGCCGCGCCTACCGCATGATGTTCAGCACGAGGGTGGATGCCGGCTTCCGACGTGAACTCCACCAGCGCCTGCTCCGTCACGCGGATGTCGCCGTTGCGAACTGGCGCCGATTCGGTCTGGCCCAGGATGTCGATCCCGAATCCGCCGCCGCGTTCATCGCCGGAGGATCGGTCGGCGTGCTCGAACAGTGGGCATTGAGCAACGCCACCGATGTAGACCGCGCAGCCGCCGACATCGTCGGCACCACAGAGGCGTGGCTCGAGTCCCGCCGGCTGGCGGAGTCGCAGGCCTGACCCTGCGCACGCAGACGCGGGGCGGCCGGCAACCCGAAGGCTGGTCGCCCCGCCCCTTCGTCAGCGCTTGCGCTTCTCGCGCACCCGCATGTTGACCACGATCGGTGACCCTTCGAAGCCGTAGATCTCGCGCAGCCGCCGCTGCACGTAGCGCCGGTAGCCCGGGTCGAGGAACCCGGTGGTGAACAGCACGAAGGTCGGCGGACGAGAGGCCGCCTGCGTTCCGAACAGGATGCGCGGCTGCTTGCCACCGCGCACGGGGTGCGGATGCGCCGCCGTGAGCTCGGCCAGGAACGCGTTGAACTTGCCGGTGGGGATGCGCGTATCCCACGAATCCAGCGCCAGCTCGAGCGCCGGAACCAGCTTCTCGAGGTGCCGCCCGGTGCGCGCCGAGATGTTCACGCGCGGCGCCCACGTGACGTGCGCGAGATCCTGTTCGATCTCCCGCTCGAGGTAGCGACGACGCTCGTCGTCGAGCAGATCCCACTTGTTGAAGGCCAGCACGAGCGCGCGGCCCGATTCGAGCACGAGATCGATGATGCGCAGGTCTTGCACGGAGATCGGCTCGGTGACATCCAGCACCACCACGGCCACTTCGGCCTTCTCGAGCGCGGCCGACGTGCGCAGCGAGGCGTAGAAGTCGGCGCCCTGCGACAGATGCACCCGTTTGCGGATGCCGGCGGTGTCGACGAACGTCCACACCTTGCCGCCCAGCTCGATCTGCTCGTCGACCGGGTCGCGCGTGGTGCCCGCGAGCTCGTTCACGACGACGCGCTCCTCGCCCGCGGCCTTGTTGAGCAGCGACGACTTGCCCACGTTCGGCCGACCCAGGATAGCCACGCGCCGAGGCCCGCCCACTTCCTGCTTGGCGACGTTCGACACCTCGGGCATCTTCTGCATGATGAGGTCGAGCAGGTCGGCCACGCCGCGCCCGTGCAGGGCGGAGACCGGGTAGGGCTCGCCGAGACCGAGCGACCAGAGAGCGGATGCTGCGGGCTCCTGCCGCGCGTCATCCACCTTGTTCGCGGCGAGGAACACGGGCCGATTCGCCCGGCGCAGCAGCTTCACCACGTGCTCGTCGGTGGCGGTGGCGCCCACGTTGGAGTCGACCACGAACAGCACCACGTCGGCGAGGTCGATCGCCACCTCGGCCTGAGCGGCGACGGCAGCGTTGATACCGGAGGCATCAGGCTCCCACCCGCCCGTGTCGACGAGGGTGAAGCGGCGGCCGGCCCACTCCGCCTTGTAGGCGACGCGGTCGCGCGTGACGCCGGGCTTGTCCTCCACCACGGCCTCACGGCGGCCGAGGATTCGGTTCACGAGCGCGGACTTGCCCACGTTCGGCCGGCCCACGATTGCGAGCACCGGCAGCGCCGGCATGTAGAACACCCCGTCGGGGTAGTCGTCGGAGAGCTCGAGCAGGTCGAGGTCGCCCTCGTCGAGCTCGTAGTCGGAGAGCCCGGAACGCAGAGTGGATGCGCGCTGCTCGGCGAGATCCTCATCCACATCGGCGAGGCGCGCCGCGAGGTCGTCGTCGGGCGCGTCGAAGTCGTCGGGCTCGTTGTCGGATCGGCCCGTGGGATTTTGGCTGTCAGCCATGCGATGTCCTCGCTGTTCGTGAAGTTCGTGAAGTGACGACCTCCACCACCGCGGCGACGGTCTGGTCGAAGTCGAGTTCTGTGGAGTCGACGGTGAGAACACCGTCTGCGGCGTTCATGAAGTCGACCACACGGGAATCAGCCTTGTCACGCGAGCGGAGTGCCTGTCCGACGTCGGCAGCCGATTCACCGGTCAGTTCCTTGGAACGCCTGCCCATTCTAGCCTCTTCCGAGGCGGTGAGCAGGATGCGCACGGGAGCACCGGGCGCCACCACGGTGGTGATGTCCCGGCCCTCGGCCACGATGCCCGGGAACGGGGTGGTGGCCATCACACCGCGGAACCGGTCGTTCAGCCACTCGCGCACCTCGGGCACCCGGGCCACCAGGCTCACGACGGCCGTCACACGGGGCTCCCGGATGGCCTCCGTGACGTCGGCCTCGCCCACTCCCACCCAGTAGTCGTCGGGGTCGGTTCCGATGCCGAAGTCGAAGTCGTCGATCGCGGCGAGAACGGCGGCGGAATCGGATGCATCCACGCCACGATCGAGCAGATCCCACGAGAGGGCGCGGTAGGCGGCCCCGGTGTCGAGGTAGGCGAAGCCCAGGGCGCGTGCCGCCGCCCGCGACACGCTCGACTTGCCGCTGCCGGCCGGCCCGTCGATCGCCACCACGATCGGCACGGCAGGCGCACGCCCCTCCGACTCCGCCTCGGCCTTCGCCGCCGCCATGGCCTTCGCCATCGCGGTGGGTTCTTGATCTGCGGGGGCGTTCATCCGGCGACTCTCCATCCACGGGCCGCCAGCGCGGCCTCCAGCTTCTCGGCCACCTCGGGCAGCACGGCGATCTCGGCGAGGCCGATCTGGGCACCGGGCGAGTGCTCGAGACGCAGGTCTTCGAGGTTCACGCCCTCCTCCCCCATCTCGGCCAGCAGCCGGGCGAGTTCGCCCGGTCGGTCGTCGACCATGACCACCAGCTGCGTGTAGCGCTTGTCCTGTCCGTGCTTGCCCGGGATGCGGGCGACTCCGGCGTTGCCGCCGCTCAGCTCCTCGGCGATCGCGCGGCGAGATCCGGGTGCGGCCGGTTCGTCGAGGGCCGCGATGAAGTCGTCGAGGTCGGCGCGGAAGTCCTTCAGCACGGAGGCGACGGGCGCGGCGTTGGCCCCGAGGATCTGCACCCAGAGCGCCGGATCGCTCGCCGCGATGCGCGTCACATCGCGCAGGCCGCCGCCGGCGAGCCCCACGGCGGACTCGGGCGCATCCGTCAGCCGTCGGGCCATGAGCGTCGAGATCACCTGGGGCACGTGCGACACGAGAGCCACGCTCGAGTCGTGCTCCTCCGCGGTCATCTCCACGAGCGTCGCGCCGAGATCGAGGATGAGGTCGTCGACGGCCGCGGCCGTCTGGTACGAGATGCCGGAGTGCCCGGCCACCACCCATGGCCGCCCCACGAAGAGGTCGGCACGGCCCGACATCGGGCCGCCCTTCTCCCGACCGGCGAGCGGATGCGACCCCACATAGCGGGTGACGTCGCCTCCGCCGGCCACGACGGCGTCGAGCACGGGCTTCTTCACGCTCGCGACATCCGTCACCACCGCTCGCGGGTAGGCGGAGAGCTCGCGCACGATCACGTCGGCCGTGACATCCGGCGGCACACACACCACGATCAGCTGCGGCTCGTCGGCGTCGCCCGCCCAGCGCCCGGCACCGTAGTCGATGGCGATCGACACATTGGTGGGCGAGGCGTCGGAGAGGATGACGTCGACACCGCGGGCTCGCAGCCCCAACGCGATGCTGGTGCCGAGAAGGCCGACGCCGACCACGCGCACCGGGCCCGTCAGGCGGCTCTCCCCCACGCTCACTCCTCGTCTTCGGCCGGGTCGGCGCCCGGCTCGTCTCCTGGCTCGCCCGACGGCTCAGCTCCCGGGGCGGGCGTCGCATCGCGCGACAGCGTCAGCAATTGACCGAGTTCAACCTTAGTCAAGTCGCGCAGGCCGCCCGCTTTGAGGGTGCCGAGGTTGAGTGGCCCGAACGACCGCCGCACGAGATCGATCACAGGGTGACCCACCTCGTCGAGCATGCGCCGCACGATGCGGTTGCGGCCCGAGTGCAGCGTGATCTCCACGATCGAGGTCTCGCGCTCCACGTCGAGCAGGCGCGCCTTGTCGGCGGCGATCGGCCCGTCTTCGAGCTCGATCCCCTTGGTGAGGGTCGAGATGGTCTGCGGCGACACGCGCCCCTCGACCTTCGCGATGTAGGTCTTCAGCACCCCGAACGACGGATGCGCGAGCACGTGCGCGAGGTCGCCGTCGTTGGTGAGGATGAGCAGCCCGCTCGTCTCGGCATCGAGCCGCCCCACGTTGAAGAGCCGCTCCTCGTACTGCTCGGTGTAGCGGCGCAGATCGGGCCGGCCGTACTGGTCGGCCAGGGAGCTCACGATGCCCACGGGCTTGTTGAGCATCACGTAGCGCTTGCCGGGATCGAGCTGAACCGCCGTGCCGTCGACCGACACGAGGTCGGTCTCGGGATCGATGCGCCGGCCGAGCTCGGTCACGACCTCGCCATTCACCTCCACGCGCCCGGCCTCGATCAACTGCTCGGAGACGCGGCGCGAGGCCACGCCGGCGGCGGCCATCACCTTCTGCAGGCGGATGCCCTGCGGCTCGCCGGAGTTCGATTTGTCAGCGTCGTCCCACGGCGGGATCTCGAAAGGGGTCATCGGGTGGTTCCTATCTCGTCGAATCCGTCGCTACCGTCTTCGAGCAGCGGAGAGATCTTCGGCAGCTCGTCGAGCGAGTTGATGCCGAGCTGGGTGAGCAGCATGTCGGTGGTGCCGTAGAGGATGGCGCCGGTCTCCGCCTGCGTCGACACCTCCGTGATGAGCCCGCGGCTGAGCAGCGTGCGCACCACCGAGTCCACGTTCACCGCACGGATGCTCGCCACGGCACCGCGCGAGATCGGCTGCTTGTAGGCGATCACCGAGAGCGTCTCGAGAGCCGCCTGCGAGAGCTTCGAGGGGTTCTGGGTGAGCACGAAGTCGCGCACCAGCTCGTCCCACTCGCCGCGCACGTACAGGCGCCATCCGCCGGCCACCTCGCGCAGCTCGAAGCCGCGCCGCACACTCCCGGATGCCACGCCGTCGTAGTCCTCCACCAGACGCTCGATGCCCTGCCGCACCACGGCGACGGGGCGCCCCAGCGCGGTGGCGAGGGCCACGAGGCTCTGCGGCTCGTCCGCGATCATGAAGATCGCCTCGAGCGCGCGGTCGACGTTCATCGTCGATGCGTGCTCCATCGGAGGGGCATCCGTCTCTGCTTCAGTTGTCATAATCCGCTCCAAGACTCGAAAGCTGCTCTTCGCTCCAGTGCTCCGCAGTCCACGCGAGGCTGAGCTCTCCCAGCGGCTCCAGCTGCTCGAACGAGATCGACGCGTGCCGATACAGCTCGAGCACGGCGAGAAAGCGTGCGATCACCACACCCTTCTCCGCGATCCCCGCGATGAGCTGCCGGAAGGTCACCGGAGTGCCCGCCGCGGCCGCCGACCTCAGCACGGTCACCACGTGAGCCGCCTGCTCCCGGATGCTCACGAGCGGTGCGTGCAGATGCTCCAGCCCCACCACGGGCAGTTCCCGCGGCGCCAGCGCGAAGGCGGCGAGCGCCGCGAAGTCGTGTGGCGTCAGTGTCCACACCAGCTCCGGTGTGCGCTGCCGGTACTTCTCCTCGAGCCGCACCGAGCGGGGCCGCCGGGTCGACTCCTCGTCGAAGCGCGAGGCGAGCCAGGCCGACACCTCTTTGAAGGCGCGGTACTGCAGCAGTCGCGCGAACAGCAGGTCACGGGCTTCGAGCAGGGCGACATCCTCGGCGTCGACCAGTTCACCCTGGGGCAGCAGCCCCACGATCTTGAGGTCGAGCAAGGTCGCCGCCACCACGAGGAACTCGGATGCCCGGTCGAGCTCCTCGGCCGAGTCGAGCCCCTTGAGGTAGCCGATGAACTCATCCGTCACCCGGCTGAGCGAGATGTCGGTGATGTCGAGCTCGTGCTTCGTGATGAGCGAGAGCAGCAGGTCGAACGGTCCCTCGAAGTTGTCGAGGCTCAGCGAGAAGCCGGGTGCGGTCTCGCCGCCCTCGGCCGTGACCGCGACGAGGTCGGGCTCAGGCGATCGCGCCACGGGCGACCAGTTCTCTGGCCAGCTGCTTGTACGCCTTGGCCGACGAGTGCTCGGGGGCGAACTGCGTGATCGGCTTGCCGGCCACGGTCGCATCCGGGAACTTCACGGTACGCCCGATCACGGTCTCGAAGACCTTGTCGCCGAAGGTGTCCACCACGCGCTCGAGCACCTCACGCGAGTGCAGCGTGCGCGGGTCGTACATGGTGGCCAGGATGCCGTCGAGCACCAGCGCCGGGTTGAGCCGGTCGCGCACCTTGTCGATCGTCTCGACGAGCAGCGCCACTCCGCGCAGCGCGAAGTACTCGCACTCGAGCGGGATCAGCACGCCGTGGCTGGCGGTGAGCGCGTTCACGGTGAGGAGGCCGAGCGACGGCTGGCAGTCGATCAGGATGACGTCGTAGTCGTCGCTCACCTTGCGGAGCACCCGCGCGAGGATCGACTCACGGGCCACCTCGCTCACGAGGTGCACCTCGGCGGCCGAGAGGTCGATGTTCGCGGGGATGATGTCGAGGCCGGGCGTGCTCGTGTGCTGGATGGCCTCCGCCGGATCCTTGATCGAGCCGATCAGCAGGTCGTAGATCGTGGGCGCGTCGTGGGTGAGCACGCCGAGTCCGGCCGAGAGGGCGCCTTGCGGGTCGAAGTCGATGGCGAGCACGCGGCGGCCGTACTCGGCGAGCGCCGCACCCACGTTCACGCTGGTCGTGGTCTTGCCCACGCCGCCCTTCTGATTGCAGAGGGAGATGATGCGCGCCGGCCCGTGCGACTTCAAGGGTGCCGGCTCGGGGAACTCGCGGAGGGGCCGGCCCGTGGGACCGTTCTTCGGCACGTCGATCCCGGCCAATTCCTCAGCCACGTTCTTCTTCGCCGTTCTCGTGTCCTTGGTCGGCACCGAAGCACTCCTCGTTCCTGGTCGCCATCCCGGCGAACCTGATTGATTGTACCGGCCGTACGGCGGGCTCACAGCGATGTCACACGGTGATTCAGCGGGCTCGGGGGTGCGCCGTCTGGTAGACGTCGATGAGGGCGTCGGCGGTCACGTGCGTGTAGAGCTGCGTGGTGGCCACCGACGAATGGCCGAGTAGATCCTGCACGACCCGCACGTCGGCGCCGCCCTGAAGCAGATGGGTGGCGAAGGAATGCCGGAAGGTGTGCGGCGAGATGTGCGTCGTGAGCCCCGCGCGCTCGACCGCGGCCTGGATCACGAGCCACGCGCCCTGCCTGCTGAGCCGCTGCCCCCGGCTGCCGAGGAACAGCGCCGGCGTCGCCCGCCCCCGCGCGGAGAACAACGGCCTCACCCGCACGAGGTAGGCGTCGAGCGCCGTGCGCGCGTAGCTTCCCACGGGCACGATGCGCTGCTTGCTGCCCTTTCCCGTCACCCGGATCATGTCGCCGTCCTGCACGTCGTCGACGTTCAGCCCCACGAGCTCCGAGATGCGCGCGCCCGTGGCGTAGAGCATCTCGAGCAGCGCACGGTCGCGCAGCGCGATCGGCTCCTCGCCCCCGGTCGAGGTCAGCAGCCTCTCCATCTCGCCGATCGAGATCGCCTTGGGCAGCCTCAACCCGAGTTTCGGCGGCTTCACCTCGCGAGCGGCATCCGTGTCGACGAGCCCCTCCTCGGCGAGGTACCGGTGAAAGCTCCGCACGGTCGACAGGATGCGCGCGATCGACGACGCCGAGAGGCTCGTGTCCCCGGCAGCCCGAGCCGCCTGCGTGAAACCGCTGATATCGGCCTCGCTCACGGCCGCCGCATCCGTGATCCCCCGCTCCCGCAGCCACGTCGAGTAGCGCCGCAGATCGCGCCGGTAGGCCGCCACGGTGTTCGCGGCGAGCCCTCGCTCCACGGTGATGTGGCGCAGGAAGCCGTCGATGGTGCGGGAGAGCGCATCCGGAGCGGCGACCGCGCCACCCTGCTCGGAGTCGCCCTCTGGCGTCCCCGCGGCCACCACCGGTGGCTCGGTCATCCGTTCGGGTGGGCCGGCCACGGATCGTCGGCGGCGCGCAGCGTCGTCCACCCTCGCGCACGCGAGACGTGAGCGGCCAGCGCTCCGATCACGAGCGACGGGTTCTGCACCCGGCTGGCGAGCACCGCATCCACGATCTCGTCGAGCGGCACCCAGCGCGACTCCATGTCGGCCTCCTCGCCCTCGCGGTCGAAGGTCGACCCGGTGGCGCGCACCCCTCGGGCGAGGTAGATGCGGATGGCCTCGTTGTTGCCGCCCGGGGTCGTGAGGTAGTCGCTCAGCACCGCCCAGTCATCCGCCTCGAGGTCCACCTCCTCGGCCAGCTCGCGCTTCGCGGCCTCGAGGGGCGATTCGGCCTCCATGTCGAGCAGTCCCGCCGGTGGTTCCCACTCACGACGGCGCACCGGATGACGATACTGCTTGATCAGCAGAACGCGGTCGTCGTCGTCCATCGCGAACACGGCCACGGCGCCCGGGTGGTCGACGAAGTCGCGCCGCAATGTCGACCCGCCGTAGGCGAACGACTCGCGCCGCACATCCCACACGTAGCCGTCGAACATCACCTCGCTGGAGTCGACGTCGACCGGCACCGCCTCGTCCTCGAGCACGTCAGGCGTCCGCGTCCTGAACGGGGAAGAGGCGGGTGGCTTCCTGGCGGTCGAGGGCGGCACCCACGAGTCCCTTGAACAGCGGATGCGGGCGACTGGGCCGCGAGCGCAGCTCCGGGTGCGCCTGGGTCGCGATGTAGTACGGGTGCACGTCGCGCGGCAGCTCGACGTACTCCACGAGGTGCCCGTTCGGCGAGAGCCCGGAGAACCACAGTCCGGCCTCGGCGATCTGCTCACGGTACTTGTTGTTCACCTCGTAGCGGTGACGGTGCCGCTCGGAGGCGCTCGTGGATCCGTAGACCTCTGCGGCGATCGATCCTTCGGCCAGCTCGGCCTCGTAGAGACCGAGGCGCATCGTGCCGCCGAGGTCTCCCCCGGCGATGATGTCGACCTGCTCGGCCATCGTGGCGATCACCGGGAACTCGGTGTCGGGGTCGAACTCGCTCGACGAGGCGCCCGGCAGGCCCACCACGTTACGGGCGTATTCGATCACCATGCACTGCAGGCCGAGGCACAGGCCGAGGGCGGGGATGCCGTTCTCGCGGGCGTAGCGCAGGGCGCCGAGCTTGCCCTCGATGCCACGCACCCCGAAGCCGCCGGGCACGCAGATGCCATCGACCTCGGAGAGCGCTCGGCCCGCGCCCTCGTAGGTCTCGCAGTCATCGGAAGGGATCCACTTGAGCGTCACCTTGGCGCGGTGTGCGAAGCCGCCGGCGCGCAGGGCCTCGGTGACCGAGAGGTAGGCGTCGGGCAGGTCGATGTACTTGCCCACGAGCCCGATGGTCACCTCGTGCTTCGGCTCGTGCACCGCGTCGAGAATGGGCTGCCAGCCCGACCAGTCCACCTCGTTCGTGTCGAGGCCGAGGTGGTCGATGATGTAGTCGTCGAGACCCTGCTCGTGCAGCATCGTGGGGATGTCGTAGATCGAGGGAACATCGATCGCGTTCACCACGGCCCCCTCGTCGACGTCGCACATCAGCGCGATCTTGCGCTTGTTGCCTTCGGAGACGGGACGGTCGCTGCGCAGCACCAGCGCATCCGGCTGGATACCGATCGAGCGGAGGGCGGCCACGGAGTGCTGCGTGGGCTTCGTCTTCTGCTCGCCGGACGCGTTCATGAACGGCACCAGGGAGACGTGCACGAAGAACACGTTCTTGCGGCCGAGCTCGTGACGCACCTGGCGTGCCGACTCGATGAAGGGCTGCGACTCGATGTCACCGACGGTGCCGCCGATCTCGGTGATGATGACGTCAGGGCGCGACGCGTCGTGCGCTTGAAGCCGCATCCGGCGCTTGATCTCGTCGGTGATGTGCGGGATGACCTGCACGGTGTCGCCGAGGTACTCGCCGCGGCGCTCCTTGGCTATCACGCTCGAGTAGATCTGGCCCGTGGTGACGTTCGCCGCCTGGTTCAGGTTGATGTCCAGGAAGCGCTCGTAGTGCCCGATGTCGAGGTCGGTCTCCGCCCCGTCGTCGGTGACGAACACCTCGCCGTGCTGGAACGGGTTCATCGTTCCCGGATCCACGTTCAGATAGGGATCCAGCTTCTGCATCACGACGCGCAGGCCTCGCGCGGTGAGCAGGTTTCCCAGGCTGGCAGCGGTGAGGCCCTTGCCGAGAGAGGAGACGACACCCCCGGTGACGAAGATGTGCTTCGTCAGTTTCGTGTCGCTAGTTGTTGATTCGAATCGGTCCGCGTCATGAGCATCATCCACGGAATTCCATCCTAACAGTGGTCTGAGCCGGTGTGTCGCTCAGCGCGCGAACGAGTCGTCGGCGAGGAGTCGGGTCGGCTGGTCGCGCTCGTCGATCGGCACCGAGTCATCCGGTTCCTCGAAGGCCGCACCGGCTTCGATCACGATCACGTCCACCGGCGCAGGGCGCTGCAGCAGCTCCACGAGGAGGAGCACGACCACGGCCACGACCGCGGTCCAGATGATCTGTCCCGTCGAGAGCGGCCGCACGAACAGGATGACCGCGGCGGCCCCGACCCCGACCAGAACCTGCACCACGATGCGGTACTTCGCGAGCCGGGCTCCGAAGCGCCCGGTGCCGATCCCCCGTTCGTCGCCGGCACGGCGGAGTCGAGCAGCCCCTTCGGCGAAGGCAGCACGGATGGCGGGTGCCGGGCGATACGGGCCGACCGCCCAGCTGATCACCATCACGGTGAACGCGAGCACGGCCAGCGCCACCACCGTGCTCGCGATCAGCGCGGTCACGGCATCGTAGATCACCCCTGCGGCGTCGATCGGAACGTACCGGGGCGCGATCGAGGCCACCGTCACGATGTTGCCGATCCGTAGGGCGATGCCGAGCAGAACCATCAGAACACCGAGGGTCAGACCGGTCCAGAACAGCGCCACCTTGCGGCGCTTGGCCACGGCCACACCGGCCGCGAGGAACGCGAGTGCGATCCAGGGCAGCCACGAGCCCACCCCGACGGCGAGGGCGTACACCAGCGTGAGCTGCCCGATGCCGTCCGACTGGGCGACCGTGATGCTCACGTTCACCGAGGGGATGGCGTCGGCGAACCCGAACCCCTGGTCGGCGAGTGCCGACTTGACTGCGTCGAGGATCGGCCCGAGCTGCACCGACAGCTCCCCCGATCCCGAGATGGCGATCGCGGATGCCGGGTCGCCCGTCATCGCGGCGACGAGTTGCTGGTGGCTGAGCCGCAGTGCCTGCGCCCAGATGTTCTCGAACGCCTCGGAGTCGACGAAATTCGTCACCACCGTGGTGGCGAGCGATTGCAGCCCCAGAGCGGCTGGGCGCTTGAGCGCTTGCAACGCCGTGGTGGCCGCGGGCGGCAGGCCGAGGTCGCTGACGGCGTCGAACACCTCGCTGGTCGTGGTCTCGAAGTCCACCTGCTGCTCGATCACCGTCATCACCTCGCTCACCACGAAGGCCTTGACCGCCGGGTCGTGGGCGAGCGGCGCGAAGGTCGCCACGAAGGTGTCGGTGTCGGCGAGCTGGTTCTTCGCCCAGTTGCCCATCACGGCGACGGGGGTGAGGAGCAGACCGATCACTACGAGGGCCACGGCAGCCACGGTGCGACCGCGGCCGCGGCGACGGCGCAGCGGCGCGGCGGCGGATCCGTCTCCCGTGTCCAGGTCGGGCAGGGGCACCGTGTCCGCGCTCCGGGCCTCCGTGCGCAGTTGCTCGTTCTCGGCCTGCAGCTGCTCCACCAACGCGAGGAGCTGACTGTTCGTCATCCGTGCCATCGTGCGCCCCTAGGTCCCCCGGGGCCCTCCTCGGCGGAGTCCCGTTGCCACAGTCTGGCACAACGGGTCTCGGCCCGAGAAGACGTCGCGAAGCGTCAGTGTGGAACGGCGAGCGACTGCGCCGTGGCGAGCAGTTCGGCCGCGTGTGCGAGCCCCGACTCGGAATCGGGCAGCCCTGACAGAAGCCGCGCCATCTCGGCGAGACGCTCGTCACCTGTGAGCTGCACCACGTTCGATGCCGTCACGGGTCCGTCGAGGTCTTTCTCGACCCGGAGGTGGTTCGTGGCGAACGCGGCGACCTGCGCGAGGTGAGTCACGACGATCACCTGAGAGGTGCGGGCGAGCGACGCGAGCCGCCGGCCGATCTCGATGGCGGACGCTCCGCCCACACCCGCGTCGACC
Organism: Herbiconiux sp.; assembly: GCF_004297105.1. Lineage (GTDB taxonomy): Bacteria > Actinomycetota > Actinomycetes > Actinomycetales > Microbacteriaceae > Herbiconiux. The sequence goes on along the minus strand of NZ_SCVE01000017.1, from coordinate 5,578 downwards.
TCGTCGAACACGAAGGTGGGCACCGGATCCGCTGCCGCGAGCACCACCTCGATGGCGAGCATCACGCGCGAGAGCTCACCACCCGACGCACCCTTGTTGAGCGGACGGGGCTCGGAGCCCTCGTGCGGGCGCAGCAGGAACTGCACCACATCGCGACCACTCGATCCGAGTTCGTCGCGGTCGCTGACATCCACCACGAAGCGGGCATTCGGCATGGCCAGGGCGGCGAGTTCGTCGCTCACCGCGGCGGCGAGCGTCACGGCGGCCGTGCGCCGCAGCTCCCCCAGCACGTCGGCGAGCCGTTCGAGCTCGGAGCGCTCGTCGTCGAGCAACGCCGACAGCTGCTCGATGCGGTCGGAGTCGGAGTCGAGTTCGAGCAGGCGCGGCTCGGCCTCGGCCGCGAATGCGAGAACGTCGGCCAGTTCGGGCCCGTACTTGCGTGTCAGCACGGTGAGAGAGGCACGGCGTTCCTGCACCCGGTCGAGTTCGCCCGGCTCGTCGCTCTCGAGAGCAGCGCCGTAACTCGCCAGCTGGGTCGAGATGTCGGAGACCAGAAAGCTCGCCTCGGCGAGCGCCTCGACGATGGGAGCAAGCGCCGCATCGTGATGGGCGACCCGCTCGAGGCTGCGGCGCGCTTGGTCGATGAGGCCGACCGTGTCGGGCCCGTCGCCCGATTCGCTCGACATGCTCTCGCGCGCCTCAGCGGCCGCGATCCGGAGGTCTTCGAGGTTCGTGAGGCGGCCGGCCACCTCGGCGAGCTCCTCGTCTTCGCCGGCGGTGGGTGCAACCGCGGTGATCTCGTCGATCGCCGCACGCAATTGCTCCGCCTCGCGGATGCGTGCGGTGCGCTCCGTCACCAGCGCATCCAGCTCGGCGGCGTGCGCCTGCCACGAATCGTAGAGGCTGCGGTACTCGCCGGCCCGTGCGGCCAGCTCAGCACCGGCATAGCTGTCCAGGGCGCCGCGCTGAGCAGACTGACCCTTCAACCTCAATTGATCCGACTGCCCGTGCACCGCGATCAGGTGATCGCCCAGCTCGGAGAGCACGCTGATGGGAGCCGAGCGCCCGCCCACGACCGCACGGCTGCGCCCTTCGGTCGACACCGACCGCGACAGGATGACCTCCTGCGCTCCGGCACCCGCGGGGTCGAGGTCGCCCCCGAGCTCACGGACACGCTCGGCGACCGCACCGCCGTCGGCGATCACGAGCCGCCCCTCCACCCACGCCTGCGAGGCGCTCGAGCGCACGGCACCCGTGTCGGCGCGCTCACCGAAGAGCAGCCCGAGGGCGGAGACCACCATCGTCTTGCCGGCGCCGGTCTCCCCCGTCACGGCGGTGAAGCCAGGGCCGAGGGGAAGCACGGCCTCGCCGATCACTCCGAGGTCACGGATCGACAGTTCCTCAATCACGGTTGCTCGGCCCCCTCCATCCGTTGACCGGGAGGTTGAACTTGCGTACGAGCCGATCGGTGAAGGGCGCCTGGTGCAGACGGGCGAGCCGAACGGGCGTCGGCGAGCGGCGTACGACGACACGCGCTCCCTTCGGCAGATCCCACATGCGCCGGCCGTCGCTCCACAGCACCGCCCCGCCCTGGGTGCGGTCGAGCACCTCCACCGCGAGCGCCGAGTCGGGGCCCACCACGAGCGGGCGGGCGAACAGCGCGTGCGGGCTCAATGGCACCATCAGAAGGGCGTCGAGGCTCGGCCACACCACGGGGCCGCCCGCAGAGAACGAGTAGGCGGTCGAACCGGTGGGCGTCGACATCACCACGCCGTCGCAACCGAAGCTCGACAGCGGCCGGCCATCGACCTCCACGACGACCTCGAGCATCCGTTCCCGGCTGGCCTTCTCCACCGTGGCCTCGTTGAGCGCCCAGCTCTCGTAGACCACCTCGTTGTCGACCTTGACCCGCACCGAGAGGGTCATCCGCTCCTCCACCACGTAGTCACGGGCGAGGGCACGGTTCACCGTCTCGGTGAGGTCTTCGCGATCGCTTTCGGCGAGAAAGCCCACGTGCCCGAGGTTCACGCCGAGCAGCGGAACGGATGTGCCGCGCACGACCTCGGCGGCGCGCAGGATCGTGCCGTCGCCTCCCAGCACGATCACGAGCTCCAACTGGTCGGCCTGCACGTCGCCGCCGAGAACCGCATGCGGCCCCAGCTCGATCAGCGCCTCGAACCCGTCTTCGTCGTCGAACGGCGCGATCACGGGGATCACCCCGGCATCGCTCAGCTGCTGACACACACTCTGGGCGGCCACGACGGAGTCACGGCGCCCGGTGTGCAGAACGACCAGCATGTATCGCTCAGCGGACACGCCTCACGCTCCTGTCATCTCGGTCACCCGTTCCAACCATTCTGTCGGATGCTGGCCGACGTTCCGGTTGAACCAGACGAGGTACTCGAGGTTACCCGCGTTGCCTGCGATGGGAGACGGGATGATGCCGGCTGTGGACAAACCGAGATCGTAGGCGGCCCACAGCACGTTGGTGATAGAGTCGGCGCGCAGAGCGGGGTTCTTCACGATCCCCTCCTTCACTCCCGTGCGGCCCACTTCGAACTGCGGTTTCACGAGGTACACGAAGTCGGCGTCGGGCGTGGCCAACGACTGCAGCGGCTCCAGAACGAAGCCGAGCGAGATGAACGAGAGATCGGCCACCACGAGCTCGACGGGTTCGGAGATCCCGGATGCGCCGGCCATCGTCTCGGGCGTGGCGTAGCGCAGATTGAACCCCTCCACCTTCACCACCCGCTCCTCGCGGGCGATGATCGGGTCGAGCTGCCCGTGCCCCACATCCGCGGCGATCACCTGACGAGCGCCACGCTCGAGCAGCACCTGCGTGAAGCCGCCCGTCGATGCTCCGGCGTCGAGCGCGAGTCGGCCGTCGACGCGCACGCCGCTGAACGCGTCGAGGGCGGCGATCAACTTGTTCGCGCCGCGGCTCACGTAGCGGTCGACCGCGTCGACCGTCACCGCCTGGCCCTCGGCCACGGGAAACGACGCCTTCACCACAGGAGTGCCGTCGACCCGCACGTACCCGTTGGAGATGAGCCGGGCCGCGTGGGTGCGTGAGCGCGCCAGACCGCGTGCGGCCACGGCGGCATCGAGACGGATGCTATCCATCCGTGGCGGTGCCGTCCCCACCCTCGAGGCGGGACTTCAGTTCGTCATGCACCTGTGCGTAGGCAGCAGCACGCTGGTCGAGCGGCTGAGCCTCGATCACGCGGAGTCGCGGAACGAGCGCCTCGTCGTTGTCCTGCTCGTCGGTGTTCACCGGTCAAGCGTACCCCGGCCTGCTGACGCCGCACGGGTACCGTCACTCAGCTGTAGAGCGCCGGATCGACGTCGAGCGCGTGGATCGAGAGCCCGGAGTTCCAGATCGCGGTGCTGCCGGCACGCACCACGTCGACCGGGTTCTCCCCTGCCGCGACGAGCTTCACCACGTGACCCGACATCCTCACGACGGCTGTCCCCACGGTGGTCTCCGAGCCGTCTTTCGACACCCGTGCCACCGGATAGGGCTCGAACAGCTGCCGGAGGTCCTGGAGGATGAAGTCGGGCCGTGACCCCACCGGAGCCGCGAGCAGTTGCTTCGCCCGGTCGATGCCGGTCAGCACGTGGATGGCCCGGAGGCCGGCCCGCACGGCCCCGAGAGTGTCGGTGTCGAGGCGGTCGCCGATGAAGGCGGTGTTCTGCGCGCCGAAGCGCTCCTTGGCCACCTCGAAAATCGGCACCTCGGGCTTGCCGGCCACCACGGGAAGCCGTCCGACCGCGGTGTGAACGGCGGAGACCAGGGTGCCGTTGCCCGGCGCGATGCCGCCGGCGACGGGAATGGTCCAGTCGGTGTTCGTGGCCACCCACACCACATCGGGGTCGCTCAGAGCGAAGCTCGCCTCGGCCAACTGGGTCCACCCCACCTCGGGCGCGAACCCCTGCACCACGGCTGCCGGCTTGTCGGCGGCCGATCGGGTCACGGTGAATCCGGCCTTCTCGACCTCGCTCACGAGACCGATGCCCCCCACGACGAGAATCGTCGCGCCGGGAGACACCAGATCCACCAGAAGACGCATGGCCGCCTGGGGAGAGGTGACGACATCCTCCGGCGCCACGGAAAGCCCGAAGCTGCTGAGGTGCTCCGCCACCTGCACGTCGGTGCGCGAGGCGTTGTTGGTGATGTACCCGGTGCGGCGACCCGACTCGACGACGCGAGTGAGGGATTCGACGGCGTGCGCAATGGGGTGAGGCCCCTGGTAGACGACTCCGTCGAGGTCGGCCAGAACAGCGTCGACCCCGTCGAGCGGCTGCACGAAATCGCCCTTACTGGCCCGGAACAGTCCCATCGACATCCTCCTCGTCGTCCACGTCGGCAGTGTCGTCATCGTCTTCGAGTGCGATCACCTCGATGGTGTCGTCGTCGCCGTTGAGCGCGAGGTCCGCGCGAGCGGCACGGTCACGCCAGAGGGCCGACTCCTCGTCGTGACCCAGTTCTTCGAGCACCTCGGCATAAGCGTCGAACAGCTCGGGGCTGTAGGAGTAGGCGACATCCGGATCCAGCTGTGGGATCTCGAGCTCGGCCAACGCCGCCTCGGGCTGGCCGAGGTCGAGCCGCGCGCCCGACATGGCGATCGCCACCCCCACCTGTGTCGCCACAGAGAGTGTTCCGCGCTCGACGGAACGCCCCACCTCGAGGGCCTTCTCCGGCCGGCCGAGTCCCCGCTCGCTGTCGATCATGAGGGCGAGTTGCTCGTTCGAACCGGAGATACGCCGGAACGTTCGCAGCTCGCGCAGAGCGAGTGCGAAGTCACCGGTGCGGTAGGCCGTGATCGCGAGGGTCTCCCGCACGACGGCGATTCGCCCGGCTCGACGGGATGCCGAGACCGCGTGTTCATGGGCCAGCTCGGGCTGCTCGTCGATGAGCCGCGCGGTCATGACCAGGTGGCGCGCGACCTCGTCGGCGTTCTCCTTGTTCAGGGTCTTCAGCTCATTGCGAGCCACCTTGTCGAGATCGCGGGGCGTCACGTCATCCGGGATCTCGGGATCATCGTGACGCGTCCGCACCGAACGCAGCTCGCGAGCGCGCAACTCCTCCTCGGTAAGGGGCGGACGCTCGAATCGCGACGCAGCGGCGTCGTTGCGCGCAGGCTTCCCGTCTTTGGTCCACAGACGACGCTCGTTCGGCTTACCGCCGGGAGCGCGTCCGCCGCGATCGGAGTTCGCCCGCTCGGGGCGACCTCGATCAGATCGACCGCCCTTGTCCCCGCGGTCGGGACGCGAGTTCGAGTCGCGGCGAGGGGTGAACGGCCGCTTGTCGGCACCGGATCGCGCCGGCCGATTGCCGTGCGGACGCGATGAAGGCGGAGTCGAGCGCTCCGGTCGCTTCTCGTCATCTGACTCGCTCACGAGTTCCTCCTGTGGTGTTAAAGAAAAATGGCCGCCCATTGCTGGGCGGCCATTTCACAAAGAAGTCCGGCGGTGTCCTACTCTCCCACAAGGTCCCCCTTGCAGTACCATCGGCGCAGAGAGTCTTAGCTTCCGGGTTCGGAATGTGACCGGGCGTTTCCCTCTCGCTATGGCCGCC
>NZ_SCVE01000016.1 GCF_004297105.1 Herbiconiux sp. | reverse complement strand
GCGAACAATGCCGCGCCGGCCACGATCACCCAGGTCTCGTTCAGATCCCACACCGGCCCGATCGTGTTGATCAGCACCCGCCGGTCGGTGTCATCTCTCCCGAGGAAGGGCAACGACATGCCCACGCCGAAATCGAACCCATCGAGCACGAAGTACCCCACGAACAAGAAGCCGACGATACAGAACCACAGAATTGTCAGATCCATCATGTCTCCCTAGTAGACCGTCGCCTCGTGCTTGAGCTCCCCGGTTTCGGGATCCTGCTCGGGCGGCTCATCGGGACCCTTCTGGATCGCCTTCTTGATGAGTTTGAACTCCACCACCGCGAGCGAGCCGTACAACACGGTGAAGACGATCAGCGAGATGAGAACGTCGAGCCCGGTGACTCCTGGGGAGACGGCGTCCGAGGTCTTCAGCAGGCCGAACACGATCCATGGCTGCCTCCCCATCTCGGTGAAGACCCAGCCCATGATCATGGCCGCGAGCGAGATCGGGAACGCCCAGACCGCCACCCGCCACATCCAGCGCCAGCGCGGCTGACGGCCCTTGCGGGTCATCCAGAGGCCCACCACCGCGATGAGCACGTGCAGCATGCCGAGACCGATCATCCACCGGAAGGCCCAGTAGGTGACCCAGATGGTGGGTGTGTAGTCGCCAGGGCCGTAGAGCTGCGTGTACTGAGCCTGAAGGTCGTTGATGCCCTCCACCGTGCCGTCGAAGGTGTGCGTCGACAGGAACGAGAGCAGATACGGCACGCGGATCGAGAAGAGCTCGTGCACGCCATCCGGAGTGCCCAGGGTGAAGATCGAGAAGGATGCATCCGCCCCTGTCGACGTGGTGTAGAGCGCCTCGGCCGCCGCCATCTTCATGGGCTGGGTCTCCACCATGGCGAGCCCGAGCTGGTCGCCCGAGAGCACCGTGAGGATGCCCGCGATCACCATCATCCACAGCCCGAACTTCAGGGCCGGGCGCATGGTCTCGAGGTGCTGGTTGCGGTAGAGGTGCCAGGCGGCCGCGGCGATGATGAGGCCGGCCGTCACCATGAAGCAGGCGAAGATCGTGTGCGGGAAGGCGGCGAGCGCCACCTTGTTGGTGAGCAGCGCCCAGATGTCGGTGAGTTCGGCCCGCCCCTTCACCTCGTTGATCTGGTAGCCCACGGGGTTCTGCATGAAGGCGTTCGCGGCGATGATGAAGTAGGCCGAGAGCACGCTGCCGATGGCGGCCACCCAGATGGTGAGCAGGTGCAGCTTCTTGGGCAGCCGGTTCCAGCCGAAGATCCACAGACCGATGAACGTGGCCTCGAGGAAGAACGCGAGCAGACCCTCGAGCGCCAGAGGGGCGCCGAAGACATCGCCCACGAAACGCGAGTAGTCGCTCCAGTTCATGCCGAACTGGAACTCCTGCACGATTCCCGTCACCACACCCATGGCGAAGTTGATCAGGAAGATCTTGCCGAAGAAGCGGGTGAGCTGGAGGTACTTGGCTTTGTCGGTGCGCACCCACGCGGTCTGGAAGATCGCGACCGTGACGGCGAGGCCGATCGTGAGCGGCACGAACAGGAAGTGGTAGATCGTCGTGAGACCGAACTGCCACCGGGACAACAGGAGTGGATCGAGGAGATCGTTGACCATGCCATGATTCTACGCGCTTGTATACAAGCAGAACGACCACATGGGAAAACGTGCACAGCGACATCCGACTCCTTGGATCCGCGTGATTTCAGGGATGTAGGCACCCTCGAATTCCTGCGAGAACGCGCTGTGGGCACAGTTGTATACACGCAAGAGTGCGCCGAACAACCAGCGAGACCCCGCCCACGCGAGTGGACGGGGTCTCCTGACCGGGGGTCGTTCCTAGAAGAGCGCGACCTTCTCGAGCCAGCCGGCGGCGATGGTGTCGGCCGACTTCTGGTCGTTCACGCTCTGCGAGTTGAGGTCGACCAAGTCTTCGGCGGTGAGCGCCGCGCTGACCTTGTTGATCACGGCCGTCACCTCAGGAGTCGCTGCATCGGAGTTGATGAGCGGCACGACGTTCGAGGCGAGGAAGAGGCCCTTCGGGTCTTCCAGCGTCACGAGACCCGAGGTCTTGATATTCGGGTCGGCCGAGTAGATGTTCACCAGCTGCACCGTGTTGTCCTTGAGCGCCGCGATGGTGAGCGGTCCGCCCGAGTCCTCGATCGGGGTGAAGCCCACGGTCACGCCGTAGGTCGACAGCAGTCCCTCAGGACCATAGGGGCGGGTCTGCAGCTCGGAGTTGCCGCCGAGTGTGAGAGGGGTCGTGACCTTCGCCAGATCTTCGAGGCTGGTCACGCCGTTGGAGTCGGAGAACTCCTTGGTGACGTTGTAGGAGTCCTGGTCGGTGGCCGGCGACTGGTCGAGCACCTCGAGGCCCTGTGGGAGAGCGTCGGCGAGCGCCGCGTAGACGTCGTCGCTCGTGCGCGCCGTGGTGTCGGGGGCGTAGTACTGCAGCAGGTTGCCGGTGTACTCGGGGAAGAGCTGCACGTCGCCGCTCTCGAGCGCGGGCAGGTAGGCGTCGCGCTGGCCGATGTTGAACTGGCGGGTCACCTCGATGCCGTTCGCCTCCAGCGCCTGCGCGTAGATCTCGGCGATGATCTCGTTCGAGTAGTACGCCTGCGAGCCGATGACGATCGGGCCGGAGGCGGCGTCGGTCGAACCGGATGTGGACGAGTTGCCGAGCGGATCACTCGACGCACACCCTGCCAGCGCCACCACGGCGCTGACCGCGACTAGCCCTGTGAGGAGCCGGCCTTTCTTGATTGCTGTGAACATGTGATCATTTCCCTTCTTGGACGGGGATTCCCGTCGTCGCACGCGGGCGAGGTGCCCGGGCACGAACGTCTTTGGGTTCTTTCGCGACGACGCCGCGTGGAACCACCAACTTCTGGATGAGCGCGAAGATTCCCTCGAGCGCCAGAGCGAGCGCCGTCACGATCACCGAGGCGCCGAGCGCCTGCGGGTAGTCGCGCGTGGCGAAGGCCTGGAAGATGAACACCCCGAGCGCCCCGCCGGAGACATAGGCGGCCAGTGTCGCGGTGGCCACGACCTGCAGAGCGGATGAACGCACCCCGCCGATCAGCAACGGCAATCCGAGCGGCACCTCCACCCGCGTCATCACCTGCCACTCGGTCATCCCCATGGCCCGGGCCGCATCGATGGTCTTGCGGTCGACCGCCTCGAATCCCGCATAGGCACCCGCGAGGATCGGCGGGATGGCGATGATCACGAAGGTCAGCAGCGGCGCCTTGAACCCGATCCCGAGTCCGAGCGCGAGCAGGATGATGACGCCGAAGCTCGGCAACGCCCGGAACCCGCCCGAGAGCGACACGGCGATGTCGCGGCCCCGGCCGGTGTGGCCCACCAGATAGCCGAGCGGGATGGCGATGACGGCGGCCACAGCGATGGCACCGAACGTGTAGAAGAGCTGTTCGAGCATCCGCACGATCCAGCCCTGGGGCCCGGCATAGTTGGCGGGATCGACGATCCAGGCGATTCCCTCGCCCAGCAGGTTCACGAGGCACCCTCGGCCACGAGCACGGCCCGGCGGCGAGCCGCCCGGGCAGTGGCTCGAGCGGACCGGTCGCCGCGATTCCAGGGCAGGAGGAGCCGGCCCGCGAGCACGATCACGAGGTCGAACACCACGGCGATCACGAGCACCGCCACGATTCCGCTGGCGACCTCGGCGGGGATGGTGCGTTGCAGCCCGTTCAGGAAGAGGTAGCCGAGGCTCGTCACGCCGATCACCGAACCGATGGTGGCGAGGCTGACCGTGCTCGCCGACACCACCCGCAGGCCGGCGAGCAGCACGGGACCCGAGAGCGGGAGCTCGACGCGCCAGAAGCGCTGCCATCCGGAGTAGCCCATCGCGGAGGCGGCCTGCAGGATGTCGGAGTCGACCGAACCGAAGCCGTCGGACGCCGATCGCACCATGAGCGCCACGGCGTAGATGGTGAGAGCCACGGTGACGTTCAGCGACGACACCTGCGAGGTGCCGAGGATGAGCGGCATGAAGATGAACAGCGGCAGCGAGGGGATCGTGTAGAGCAGCCCGAGCACCACGAGGATCGTGCCGCGCGAGACCCGGAACCGATTCGCGAACCAGCCGATCGGGATCGAGAGGAGGAATCCGATCACGATGGGCGGGATGCAGAGTGCCACGTGCGTGAGGGTGAGATCCCACACGAGGCCGAGGTTCGACTCCACCCACTTCACGGTTGGAGAACCCCCGTCGGCGTGCCGTTCTCGTCGACCACGACGTCTCGGCCGTCGACCCGCTCGATCCGCAGGACACGCTTGCCCCGGTCGGCGCCCACGAAGGAGGCCACGAAGTCGTTCGCGGGGTTCGCGAGGATCTCGGCGGGCGAGCCCACCTGGGCGATGTGACCGCCCTTCTGCAGGATGACCACCTGGTGCCCGAGCAGGAAGGCCTCGTCGATGTCATGGGTGACGAACACCACGGTCTTGCCGAGGCCCTCCTGGAGGCGGATGGTCTCCTGCTGCAGCTCGGCCCGCACGATCGGGTCGACGGCGCCGAACGGCTCGTCCATCAGCAGGATGTTGGGGTCGGCCGCGAGACCGCGCGCCACGCCGACGCGTTGCTGCTGGCCGCCCGAGAGCTGGCGCGGGTACTTCGAGGCGAGCGACCGGTCGAGACCGACGGTGTCGAGCAGCTCGAGGGCACGTGCCCGGGCGTCCTTCTTGGGCACGCCGTTGAGGATCGGCACGGTTGCCACGTTGTCGATCACCTTGCGGTGCGGCAGGAGCCCGGAGTTCTGCATCACGTAGCCGATACGGCGACGCAGCTTCACGGGGGCGAGCCCCGAGGTGTCCTCTCCGTCGATCAGGATGCTGCCCGACGTGGGGTCGATCATCCGGTTGATCATGCGGAGCAAGGTGGTCTTGCCGCATCCGGAGGATCCCACCAGGACCGTGGTCTTGCGCGGCGGGATCACGAGGTCGAAGCTGTCGACCGCGACCGTCCCATCCGGGAACTGCTTCGTCACCGAGCGGAACTCGATCATCGCGGGGCCCAATCGTCGACGGACCACCCGGGTGCGGTCCTGCTGAACAACCCAAACATCGTTCGGGGTAAACGCAAAGCCCCTGGTCAGAGATCGTCACAATTCATCCGGAGCCGGCGGGGTCGCCGGATTGCCCCGACACTCCGTGCCGCGGATGCCCCGAGCCGACTCAGGCGGAGACGGATGCTCCCGCGAGGTATCCCGAGACCACCTGGCGGCAGGCGGCGATCGCCGCCGCGTCGCCCTTCGGGTCGGCGATGAAGGCGCGCACGATGAGAGCGTCGGCGATAGTGAGGGCCACATCGAGTGTGTCGGCGAGCGACCCGTCGTCGGTCACTCCGAGTTCGTCGACGAAGATGGCGGCCAGCGGACCGGAGACCCGTGCGGCCGCGGCGGTGCCGCCGTCGACCTCGGGGAGGGCGATCTGGTCGCTCAGGCGGATCGACGTGAAGCCGGGTTCGGTGCGGTGCAGTTCGACGGTGGCGTCGATCAGGCAGCCGAAGGCCGCCTCGATGCCGGTGGGCGCCGTCGCCTCGAGCTTCTCGGCGCTCAGGCGCAGGAACCGTTCGAAGCCGCGAAGGCTCATCGCGCCGAGCACGGCGATGCGATCGGGGAAGTAGCGGTACACCGTGCCGATGGAGGCGCCCGCGCGCTCCGCGACCATGGCCGTGGTGAGCCGCTCGATGCCGACCTCGGCCACGACCGCGGAGGCCGCATCCAGCAGGGCGCCGATTCGCTCGCTGCTGCGGGCCTGCACGGGCTCGTTCCGAACCTGGCCTGTCGTCGTGAGGGCCGCGCTCACAAGATCGCTATATGACAATCCGCCCATTCCTTCCCGATTCCCGACCCCAAGTGTAGTTCCCTCAACACTTGGCGTCGCATCCGAGACCCTCCGCCACGCCGCAAGGCATGACAGACTGGGGACGTGCCAACAGATTCTGCCGCGGCACCCCGCCTGCACCGAGCCGCTCGTATCGACGACGTGATCCACGACTTCCGGGAGAAGTGGGCACGGCGTCGCGGACATCTCCCGACGGTCATCCCCTACGCCGGCTACGGGTCGACGACCCGCATCCGGGTACTGGGGCGGGTGCTGCTGACCAAGCAGCCCAAACCGGGATCGCGCGCCGCACGCACCCTGCAGAGACGCGAGGAGCGCGTGCGCGGCTGGCGCAGCTTCACGAGCGCACCGGTGGGCGATGTGGATGTCACGATCGAGGTCGAGGGCATCGTGCGCACCGTCAAGGCCGACCGCGGCGGGGTCGTGGATGTCTCGGTCGACGTCGAGCTGGAGCCCGGCTGGCACACCATCACGATGGAGACGCCCGGCTCCGAATCGGTCGAGGCGCCGGTGTACATCGTGCCGCCCGACACCGAATTCGGTGTGGTCTGCGACATCGACGACACCGTGATGGTCACCGCGCTCCCCCGGCCCTTCCTCGCCTTCTGGAACACCTTCGTCCTCGACGTGCACGCGCGCACGCCCACCCCGGGCATGGCGGTGTTCCTCGAGCGGCTCACGGAGAACCATCCGGGCGCTCCTGTCATCTACCTCTCGACCGGCGCCTGGAACGTGGCACCCACGCTCACCCGGTTCCTCTCCCGCAACCTGTACCCGCGCGGGCCGCTGCTGCTCACCGACTGGGGGCCCACGCACGACCGCTTCTTCCGCAACGGTCGTGAGCACAAGGAGAAGAACCTGCGGCGCCTGGCGGAGGAGTTCCCCGGCATCCGCTGGGTGCTCATCGGCGACGACGGGCAGCACGACGAGGAGATCTACGGCGAGTTCGCGCTCGACACCCCGGGCCACGTCCGCGCCATCGCCATCCGCCAGCTCTCGACGAGCGAGGCGGTGCTGGCCGGTGGCCGGTCGAAGCTCGACCAGCCCGCCGCAGAAGGCGCGGTGCCGTGGATCTACGCGCCGGATGGGGCGGGGCTGTACGAGCAGTTGAACGAGATGAACTGACTCACTCGCCGCTCGCGTGGGCTTCGAGGAACTGGTAGACCTCGTTCTCGTCGACCCCCGGGAACTTGCCGGAGGGGAGAGGACTGAGGATGTGGGCGTGCAGCTTGGCGCTCGGCCACGCGCTGTCCGACCAGCGGGCCGCGAGCTCCGAGGCGGGCTTGCGGCAGCAGGACTCGTCGGGGCAAGTGGAGCGCTGCCGCATCTGGGTGTCGCGCCCGCGGAACCACTTGGCATCGGAGAACGGCACGCCGAACGAAATCGAGAACTCGCCCGCCTCCGTCTTGCCGGTCTGCGTCGCGCACCAGAAGGTGCCCGCCGGGGTGTCGGTGTACTGGTAGAACTCGGTGGTGCGATTCGTGCGGCCGAGCGCCCCGCGCGCCGCCCACTTGCGGCACACCAGCTGACCTTCCACGGCCCCGGTGACGTCGACCGGAAGCGGCAGGCCGTCGTTCTCGTAGGCCTTGTAGATGGCACCGTCCTCCCCCACGCGCAGGAAGTGCACATCCATGTCGAGATGTGAGGTGGCCAGATTGGTCATGCGGAGCGCGGCGGCCTCGTGGGTGACCCCGAAGGCGTCGCGGAAATCCTCGACCGAGAGATCCTTGCGGTGCTTCGCCGCCTGGAGGAAGGTGACGGAGGCCGTCTGCGGCATCAGGCACGCCGCCGCGAAGTAGTTGATCTCGAGCCGCTGCTGGAGGAACTCCGCGTAGCTCTTCGGCGGGGTGTGGCCGAGGAGCCGGTGGGCCATCGCCTGCAGCGCCATCGAGCGCAAGCCGTGACCGCCCGGGATCGAGGCGGGCGGCAGGTAGATGCGCCCGTTCTCGAGGTCGGTGACCGAACGCGCCGAGTGGGGGAGGTTGTCGACGTAGATGAGGGTGAAGCCGAGGTTCTCGGCCAGCAGCGACACGCTGCGATGCGTCAGGGCACCCGAGGTGTGACCGACCGTGGCGAGGGTCTCCTCGGCGAGCTTCTCCAGATCGGGCAGGTGGTTGCCCTTCTCGCGCATCGCCCCCCGATTCTCGGTGTTCGCGCGCCGCGCCTCCTCAGGGGTGGCGATCGACTCGGTGGCACGGCGACGCAGCTCGCGGTGCAACCCCACGAGCGACTCGAGGGTCTCGAGGGGCAGGCTGCGGCTGGCGGGCACCGAGGGAAGACCGAGCGAGGCGTAGAGCGGCCCCTGCTGCGCCTTGGCGAGTTCGATCTCGAGTGCGGTGCGCGCATCCGGAGCCTCTTCGCTCAAGAGGTCGGGCACCGTCACGCCGAGCGCGGCCGACAGCGACTGCAGCAGCGAGAGCTTCGGCTCGCGCCGGCCGTTCTCGATGAGGGAGAGCTGGCTGCCCACGACACCCACCACGGCCCCGAGCTGGTCGAGGGTGAGCCCCTTCTCCTTCCGGTGGTGCCGGATGCGTCGCCCCAGTGTGATGAGGTCGCTGCTCTCTGCCAATTTTGCCTCCTGTAAAGATTCGCCGATCTTTACGGGCCATTATGCCGATTTCGCGTCAAATCCTCCACATAGTTGAAGAATCACCCCTCAAACGACGAGAAAAGGGACCTCTACGATGAGCATCCTCGAAACGAGCACCATGGTCGATGTCGACGGACCCTCGAAGAACTCCGAGGTGAACGACTGGGTGCGCGACATCGCGCGGCTCACCAAGCCCGACAGCATCGTGTGGTGCGACGGCTCCACCCGCGAGTGGGACGAGCTCACGAAGATGATGGTGCAGCAGGGCACCCTCATCCGCCTGAACCCCGAGTGGCGCCCCAACAGCTTCCTCGCCCGCAGCGACCCGGCCGACGTGGCGCGCGTCGAAGACCGCACCTTCATCTGCTCCGAACGCGAAGCGGATGCGGGCCCCACCAACAACTGGCGCAACCCCTTCGCCATGCGCGAAGAACTCGACACGCTCTTCGCCGGCAGCATGCGCGGCCGCACCATGTACGTGGTGCCCTTCTCGATGGGCCCCCTGGGCGGCCCCATCTCGCAGCTCGGCGTGCAGGTCACCGACTCCCCCTACGTGGTCGTCAGCATGCAGCTGATGACCCGCATCGGCACCGCCGCCCTCGACCTGATCGAGCCCGACACCGCATGGGTGCCCGCCATCCACTCGGTCGGCGCTCCCCTCGTCGACGCCGACGGCAACCGCACCGATGATGTGGCCTGGCCGCACAACCCCACGAAGTACATCAGTCACTTCCCCGAGACCCGCGAGATCTGGTCGTTCGGTTCGGGCTACGGCGGAAACGCGCTGCTCGGCAAGAAGTGCTTCGCCCTGCGCATCGCCTCGGTGATGGCGCGCGACGAGGGATGGCTCGCCGAGCACATGCTCATCATCAAGATCACCTCGCCCGAAGGCGAGGTGTACCACGTCGCCGCCGCGTTCCCCTCGGCGTGCGGCAAGACGAACCTCGCCATGCTCAACCCGTCGATCCCCGGCTGGAAGGTCGAGACCATCGGCGACGACATCGCCTGGATGCGTCCCGGTGCCGACGGCAGACTGCGCGCCATCAATCCCGAGCGCGGCTTCTTCGGGGTGGCCCCCGGCACCGGCATCACCACGAATCCCACCGCGGTCGACACCGTGTGGGGCAACACGATCTTCACGAACGTCGCACTCCGCGACGACGGAGACGTGTGGTGGGAGGGTCTCACCCCCAACGCGCCGGCGCACCTCACCGACTGGCAGGGCAACGACTGGACCCCCGCCTCGGCGACTCCGGCCGCGCATCCGAACTCCCGGTTCACGGTGACCGCCGACCAGTGCCCGTCGATCGCCGACGCGTGGGATTCGCCCGAAGGCGTCGTGATCGACGCGATCCTCTTCGGCGGCCGCCGCCCCTCGACCGTGCCCCTCGTGTCGCAGGCGCGCGACTGGTCGCACGGCGTGTTCATGGGCGCCACCATGGCGTCCGAGACCACGGCTGCGGCCGAGGGCGCCGTCGGGCGCCTCCGCCACGACCCCTTCGCGATGCTGCCGTTCTGCGGGTACAGCATCACCGACTACTTCGCGCACTGGCTCGAGATCGGCGAGCAGCTCGGGGCGGATGCTCCTCCCGTGTTCAGCGTGAACTGGTTCCGCAAAGACGCCGACGGCCGGTTCCTCTGGCCCGGGTTCTCTGAGAACTCCCGTGTGATCGAGTGGATCGTGCGCCGCATCGAGGGCACCGTCGAGGCCGTCGACACCCCCGTCGGCAAGCTGCCGCGAGTGCGCGACTTCAACGTGGAGGGCCTCGACATCGGCTACGAGGACCTGCAGTCGATCCTCTCGGTCGACCGCCCGGCCTGGGCCCGCGAGGTCGACGAGATCGCCCGCTACTTCGACGAGCTCGGCGGCGACCGCATCCCGGAGCAGCTGCACCGCGAGCTCGTGACGTTGAGGGCGAACATCCGGTAGCTGTGCTTGCTGCCGCAGGCGGCTGTGCCGCTTCGCGGCGCAGCCGTCTGCGGGTCGCGCCGGTCCCTGCCCGGCGCGACGCGACATGTTCGCGTGCCGTCGCTGCCGCGGCGGCGCGCTCACCCTGGGTCGTTGAAAACGGCCCGCAGCATTCCTGCGCGCGGCCCCTTTGTGGCAGTGAAACCGACGCGTCCCCACCGTGTAACTACGCAAACGCGGCAGACCGACCCCCTATACGGCCCCGGTCTGCTTCATTCACGTAGTTACCCGGTCACGTGACCGACAACCGGGGGCCGTACTCGTCTTGGCAAGGCTGCACGCGCGCCGCCGGGCGGGGACCGGCGGCGCCTGGTGGTTCGACGCCGCGCAGCGGCATCGAACCACCAGCAGTAAACTAACTCTCAATACTCAGGCACCTCTCCACCTGACACGGTGCCGTCTATATCGCCAGGAGGTTCCCCTATGTCTGCCAACGTGCCCGACAAGCCCGCCCTCGAAGGGCTCGAGTCGAAGTGGGACACCACCTGGACCGAGCAGGGCACCTACCTGTTCGACCGTGAGGGCGCCACGCGCGACACGGTCTACTCGATCGACACCCCGCCGCCCACCGCATCCGGTTCGCTGCACATCGGCCACGTGTTCTCGTACACGCACACGGATGTGATCGCCCGCTACCAGCGCATGGCCGGCAAGCGCGTGTTCTACCCCATCGGCTGGGATGACAACGGTCTCCCCACCGAGCGCCGCGTGCAGAACTACTACGGTGTGCGCTGCGACCCGTCGCTGCCCTACGACCCCGACTTCACCCCGCCCTTCGAGGGCGGCGACAACAAGTCGTCGAAGGCGGCCGACCAGATCCCCATCTCGCGCCGCAACTTCATCGAGCTCTGCGAGATCCTCACCGTCGAAGACGAGAAGCAGTTCGAGACGCTCTGGCGCGATCTCGGCCTCTCCGTCGACTGGACCCAGACCTACCGCACCATCTCGCGCGAGTCACAGGCCGCCTCGCAGCTCGCGTTCCTGCGCAACATCGAGCGCGGCGAGGCCTACCAGGCCATGGCTCCCACGCTCTGGGACGTGACCTTCCGCACCGCCGTGGCCCAGGCCGAGCTCGAAGACAAAGAGCAGCCCGGCGCCTACCACCGCCTCGAGTTCCACAAGCCCGATGGCTCGCCGGTGTTCATCGAGACCACCCGCCCCGAGCTGCTGGCGGCGTGCGTGGCGCTGGTGGCGCATCCGGATGACGAGCGCTACAAGCCGCTCTTCGGCACCACGGTCACCACCCCCGTGTTCGGCGTGGAGGTGCCCGTCGTGGCCCACCACCTGGCCCAGGCCGACAAGGGCTCGGGCATCGCCATGATCTGCACGTTCGGTGACCTCACCGACGTGATCTGGTGGCGTGACCTCGACCTGCCGAACCGCGCCATCATCGGCTTCGACGGGCGAATCGTGAGCGAAGCCCCCGCGGCCATCGAGTCGGAAGCCGGCCGTGCCGCGTATGCGCAGCTCGCCGGCAAGACGGTGTTCTCGGCCAAGCAGGCCATCGTCGAACTGCTCCGCGAGACGGGCGAGCTCATCGGCGACCCGAAGCCGATCGTGCACCCGGTGAAGTTCTTCGAGAAGGGCGACCGTCCGCTCGAGATCGTGTCGACACGCCAGTGGTACATCCGCAACGGTGCGCGCGACGAGCAGCTGCGGGCTCGCCTGCTCGAGCTCGGATCCGAGCTCGACTGGCACCCGGAGTTCATGAAGGTGCGTTACGAGAACTGGGTGGGCGGCCTCACGGGCGACTGGCTCATCTCGCGCCAGCGCTTCTTCGGCGTGCCTCTCCCCGTCTGGTACCCGCTCGACGGCGACGGCAACCCGGTCTTCGACAGCCCGATCGTGGCCACCCGCGACCTCCTGCCCGTCGATCCGTCGTCGGATGCCGCCCCCGGCTACACCGAAGACCAGCGCGGGGTGCCCGGCGGCTTCCAGGGCGAGGTCGACGTGATGGACACCTGGGCCACCTCCTCGCTCACCCCGCAGCTCGCGGGCGGCTGGGAGCGCGACCCCGAGCTCTATGCGAGCGTGTTCCCGTTCGACCTGCGGCCCCAGGGGCAGGACATCATCCGCACCTGGCTGTTCTCCACGATGCTGCGCTCCACGCTCGAGACGAACGAGAAGCCCTGGGCGCACGCCGCGCTCTCGGGCTTCATCGTCGACCCCGACCGCAAGAAGATGTCGAAGTCGAAGGGCAATGTGGTGACGCCCGCCGACATCCTGGCCGCCCACGGCTCCGATGCGGTGCGCTACTGGGCCGCCTCCTCGCGCCTCGGCACGGATGCGGCCTTCGACGAGAAGAACCCCACGCAGATCAAGATCGGGCGCCGTCTCGCCATCAAGATCCTCAATGCGGCCAAGTTCGTCTACGGCTTCGAGCTGCCGACCGGTCACACGGCGGTCAGCGAGCCGATCGACCTCAGCATGCTGAGCGAGCTCGACGAGGTCGTGCGCACGGCCACGGCCGCCCTGGCGAACTACGACCACGCCCGCGCCCTCGAGGTGACCGAGACGTTCTTCTGGACGTTCTGCGACGACTACCTCGAACTCGTCAAGGAGCGCGCCTACCGCGAGGAGTCCGAGCCCGCGGGTAAGGCTTCCGCCGTGCTGGCGCTGCAGACCGCGATCGACGTGCTGCTGCGGCTGTTCGCCCCCTACCTGCCGTTCGCCACCGAAGAGGTGTGGTCGTGGACGCATGAGGGATCCGTGCACACCGCCCCGTGGCCCTCATCCGTCTCCGCCGCGCTGCCCTCGGGCGTCACGGCGACGCTCCCCCAGCACGCCGGGCTGCTGCCGCTCGCCTCGAAAGCCCTCGTGGGCATCCGTCGCGCGAAGACCGACGCCAAGGCATCTCAGAAGACCCCGGTCGCCTCGGCCACGATCGCCGGCCCGGAGGCCGAGATCGCACTGATCGAGCTCGCTGCCGCCGACCTGCGCGCCGTGGGCCGGATCGCCGAGCTCGGCTTCGCCTCCGCAGAAGAACTGCTGGTGAGCGATATAGTTCTAGCGCCCGAAGAGAAGACGGAGGGCACCGTATGAGCCAGGAGGCGACGATGCCGATCGAGGTCCGACCAGTAGCGCACGGGGAGTTCTTCCCGTGGCACGCCGTCTACACCGGATACGCGGAGTTCTACGAGACCCCGCTGAACGATGAGAAGGCCGTGCTCGTGTGGAGCTGGATCATCGACGACGCCAACGAGGTGGAGTGCCTCGTGGCGGTCGATGGTGACGACGTCGTCGGGCTTGCACACTTCCGCGCGTTCGCCCGCCCGCTCGCGGGCAGCCGCGGCCTCTACATCGACGATCTCTTCGTCGTGCCGGAGCGCCGGGGACAGGGCATCGCGACCGCGTTGATCGAGGCCGTGGCGGCCATCGGCCGTCAGCGTGGCGCGAGCGTGGTGCGCTGGATCACGGCGAAAGACAACGAGACGGCGCGCTCGCTCTACAAGACCGTGGCCGAGAAGACCCACTGGGTCACCTACGACAAGGCGCTGTGATGATGATCCAACTCGGAACCCGCTGGCTGGTGGGCGACGAACCGCCGTCGCGCCTCCCCCAGGCCGTGATCGACGCCGTGTACGAGGTCGAAGGCGAACTCGCCGAGCAGGGCGTGGCCGCGGCCGGCGAGTGGAGCTGGACCCTCACCTGGCTCGAGGGCAAGCCGGTCGTCGAACTCGACGACGAGACGGTGATCGAGTACGACGCCGACGACGACTCCGCCGTGGTGACTCCGGGCTCCTGACCGGTCAGAATCCTTCGGGATTGCGCGGGGTGTAGGGCGCTTCGAGGGCTGCGAGTTCATCGGGCGCGAGGTCGAGCGACAGCGAGGCCACCGCGTCGTCGAGGTGATGCGGTTTCGTCGCGCCCACGATGGGGGCTGTCACAACCGGCTGCTGGCGCACCCAGGCGAGGGCGACCTGCGCACGACTGACGCCGCGGGCCTCGGCGACGCGTCCGACCGCGTCCACGATCGCCCGGTCGGCGGCCTCGGCCTGACCGTACATCGACTTCGTGACCTCATCGGTCGACGTGCGCGCCGTCTCCTCGCCCCAGGGCCGGGTCAGCCGGCCGCGCGCCAGCGGGCTCCACGGGAGCACCCCCACGCCCTGGTCGGCGACGAGCGGATGCATCTCCCGCTCCTCCTCGCGCTGCAGCAGGTTGTACTGGTCCTGCATGCTCACGAACCGGGTCCAGCCGTTCGAGGCGGCGACGTGCTGCGCCTTCGCGAACTGCCACGCCCACATCGACGAGGCACCGATGTAGCGCGCCTTGCCGGCCTTCACCACGTCGTGCAGAGCCTCCATCGTCTCCTCGATCGGCGTCTCGTCGTCCCACCGGTGGATCTGGTAGAGATCGACGTAGTCGGTGCCGAGCCGCCTCAGGCTTGCCTCGATGGCCGCCATAATGTGCTTGCGCGACAGCCCGCGATCGTTCGGCCCCGAGCCCGTCGGCCAGTACACCTTCGTGGCGATCTCCACCTGGTCGCGTGGAGCGAGCTCGCCCAGCATCCGCCCGGTGAACTCCTCACTGGTGCCGTCGGAGTACATGTCGGCCGTGTCGAACGTGGTGATACCCGCCTCGAAGGCCGAGATGAAGAACGGGCGCGACTCGGCCTCGGAGAGGGTCCACGGATGGGTGCCCCGCGACGATTCTCCGTAGCTCATGCACCCCAGCACGATCTGCGAGACCTTCAGCCCGGAATCACCTAACCGCACGTGCTGCATGACGAACCCCTCTGCCCTCGACTCTCGCCCCTCAGCCTACGGCCCGCCGATCGCGACGCCGGGGGAAGGCGCTCCACGCCATGACCACACCGCCGACGAGCAATCCCCAGAACGCCGATCCGATGCTCACCACCACGATTCCGGATGCGGTCACCAGGAAGGTGGCGATGGCAGGGATGCGGTGGGCCGGCACCTCGATCGCGGCCGCCACCGCCGTGACGAGGGAGCCGAGCAGCGCGAGCCCGGCGACGGCCGTGATGAGGATCGGCGGCGCTGCGGAGATCAGCGCCGTGGCGAACCCGGCGGCGAGGCCGAACACGATGAAGCCGATGCCGTTCGTGACGGTGGCGATCCAGCGCTTGGAGCGGTCGGGATGCGAGTCGGGGCCGGCCATGATCGCGGCCGTGATGGCCGAGAGGTTCACCGCGTGGCCCCCGAAGAACGAGGCGACCATCGTTCCGACGCCCGAGGCCACGAGCGGCGGCCGTGCCGGAACGGTGTAGCCGAGCGTCGACATGACGGCGAAGCCGGGCACGTTCTGGCCCGCCATGGTGACGATGAACAGGGGCAGGCCCAGGCTCACGATCACCAGCGGATCGAAGTGCGGTACCACGAACTCCACCTGCGGAACCAGCGAGACCCGCGACAGCCAGTCGGTGCCCGCCGTGATCCCGATACCCACCGCGGCCACCACCATGGCGACCGGCACCGCCCAGCGCGGCGCGAAGCGGAAACAGATCAGCCACGCGACGATCACGGGCAGGGCGAGCCAGGGGATCTCGACGGCCGCGGTGATGGGTGCCACACAGATCGGGAACAGGATGCCCGCGAGCATCGCGCTCGCCAGGGGTCTCGGGATGCTCGTGATCGCCCGGCCGAGAGCCGGCCAGAGCCCGCAGAGCAGGATGAGGGCACCGCACACGAGGAACGCGCCGGTGGCCGCCGCGAAATCATCCGTCGTCGCCGCCGCGGCCACCAGCAGAGCGGCGCCGGGAGTCGACCACGCGAACGAGATCGGCAGGCGGAACGTCAGGGCGAGCACGATGCAGCAGAGGCCACTGATGATGCAGACGGCGAGGAGCCCGCTGGCCGCCTGGCGCTCGGTGGCGCCGACGGCTTGAAGACCGGCGACGACGAGAACGAACGAGCTCGCGAACCCGGTGATGGCCGAGACGATGCCGGCGGAGATGGGCTGGATGATGAGCGTGTCTCCCCCGGAGATCACTTCACGTGCACGAGCACCTCGGCGGCGGGGCCGTGGTGCCGCCGTGACGGGCTAGGCGGACTTCTCTTCGCGGCGCGGCTTGCGCGCCACAATGGTGGGCGCGGCGTTCTCGAGCACGGCTTCGCGGGTGACGATGACCCGGGCCACCTCGTCGGTGGAGGGAACCTCGAACATGATGGGCCCGAGCACCTCCTCCATGATGGCGCGCAGACCGCGAGCACCCGTCTGCCGCAGCACGGCCAGGTCGGCGATGGCTTCGAGGGCGTCGGTCTCGAAGTCGAGCTCGACCCCGTCGAGCTCGAACATGCGCTGGTACTGCCGCACGAGCGCGTTGCGCGGCACGGTGAGGATCTGCATGAGCGCGGCCTGGTCGAGCGGCGTGACCGTGGTGACCACGGGGAGCCGGCCGATGAACTCGGGGATGAGACCGAACTTGTGCAGGTCTTCGGGGAGCACCTCGCCGAAGAGGTTCGCCTCGGCCTTCTTGCTGTAGAGCGGGGAGTTGAAGCCGATGCCGCGACGGCCGGCGCGCTGCGAGATGATCTCTTCGAGCCCGGCGAACGCGCCCGCCACGATGAACAGCACGTTCGTGGTGTCGATCTGGATGAACTCCTGATGCGGATGCTTGCGCCCACCCTGCGGCGGAACGCTGGCGACCGTGCCCTCGAGGATCTTCAGCAGCGCCTGCTGCACGCCCTCGCCGGAGACATCGCGGGTGATCGACGGGTTCTCGGCCTTGCGGGCGATCTTGTCGACCTCGTCGATGTAGATGATGCCGGTCTCGGCCCTCTTGACGTCGTAGTCGGCGGCCTGGATGAGCTTCAGCAGGATGTTCTCGACGTCTTCACCGACGTAACCCGCCTCGGTGAGGGCCGTGGCATCGGCGACCGCGAACGGCACGTTGAGGCGTTTGGCCAGCGTCTGAGCGAGGTAGGTCTTGCCGCATCCGGTGGGCCCGATGAGCAGGATGTTGCTCTTGGCGATCTCGACCTCGGAGGCCTGCGCCTCAGCCGAGACGATGGCGGTGCGGGCGCGGGTGCGCTTGTAGTGGTTGTACACGGCGACGGAGAGGGCGCGCTTCGCGGCATCCTGACCGATGACGTACTCCTCGAGGAAGTTGTAGATCTCTTTCGGCTTCGGCAGTTCGAATTCGCCGGCCGCCTCTTCGCTGGCCTCGGACAGACGTTCTTCGATGATCTCGTTGCACAGCTCGACGCACTCGTCGCAGATGTACACACCGGGACCGGCGATGAGCTGCTGAACCTGCTTCTGGCTCTTTCCGCAGAACGAGCACTTGAGTAGGTCGGCGCTCTCTCCTATGCGTGCCATCCCCAGTCTCCTCTTCGATGTGTTCTGTCGAGCCTAACCCGAACGCCCGACACACATCGACACCACGCAGGAATCTCGCCGATGGGTGTGCAGACGCGTGACGCGGCGGCATCCGGGCTCGCGGTCAGGCGAGCAGGTGCCGCAGGTAGCGGGGCGGGGAGTCGAGGAAGCTGCGCCAGTGCTGCACGAGTTCGAGGTCGTCCCACTCCGAACGGCGGATGCCCCACTCCCCCAGTTCGAGGATGGTGGCACCGGGCAGCGACGCGAGCACCGGCGAGTGCGTGGCGCACACGATCTGCGCGCCGGCCTTCGCCAGGGTGTCGAGCTGGGCGATGAAGCGCAGCGTCGAGCCGAACGAGAGCGCGGCCTCCGGCTCGTCGAGGCAGAAGAAGCCGGGCGAGTCGATCTTGCGGTCGAGCAGGGCGAGGAACGATTCGCCGTGGCTCATCTCGTGCAGGTCGCGGTCGGGCGAATCGGGCAGAGCCTCGAGATAGCTGTAGTAGCCGTGCATGGTCTCGGCGCGGAGGAAGAAGCCCCAGCGCGGGGCCACCAACCCTCGGTCGATCTTCAGCCAGTCGCCGAGCGGGGACTCGCTCGCGCGCGTCGACGCGCCGCCGTTGCGGCTGCCGCCCTCGGCCGGGAAGCCGAACGCCATCGCGATGCCCTCGAGCAGCGTCGACTTGCCACTGCCGTTCTCCCCCACGAGGAAGGTGACACCCGGCTCGAACTCGAGCCCCTCCGCCAACTGCGCGATCGCCGGCACCGTCATGGGCCAGGAATGCGGAACAGCCGGGGCATCCGCGAAGAACGAGACTCCGCGGATGGCCCGGCTGTCGGTCAGCCAGTCGTCAGACGAACCGGCGTGGTGCATGGAAGGTGTCAGCCGGCGAGGGCGGGCACGTTCTTGCGCGAGGAGAGCACCTGGTCGATCAGACCGTACTCGAGAGCCTCATCGGCCGAGAGGATCTTGTCGCGGTCGATGTCCTTGTTCACCTGCTCGAGGGTGCGGTTGGAGTGGTGCGAGAGCGTGTTCTCGAGCCATCCGCGCATGCGCAGGATCTCGCGGGCCTGGATCTCGATGTCGGAGGCCTGGCCGCCACCCTGGCCGGTGGCCGGCTGGTGGATGAGGATGCGCGCGTTCGGCAGGGCGAGACGCTTGCCCGGGGTTCCGGCGGCGAGCAGCACGGCCGCAGCGGATGCCGCCTGGCCGAGGCACACCGTCTGGATCTGCGGACGCACGTACTGCATCGTGTCGTAGATCGCGGTCATCGCGGTGAACGAGCCACCGGGAGAGTTGATGTACATCTCGATGTCGCGGTCGGGGTCCTGCGACTCGAGCACGAGCAGCTGGGCCATGATGTCATCGGCCGAGGCGTCGTCGATCTGCACGCCGAGGAAGATGATGCGGTCTTCGAAGAGCTTCGCGTAGGGGTCCTGACGCTTGAAGCCGTAGGCCGTGCGCTCCTCGAAGGTGGGGAGGATGTAGCGGCTCGACGGCATCGTGCCGTTGCCGTAGGCGCTCGCACCGAGGGTGGGGGTTTCCATGTTCTCTTTTACCTGTTCTCTCGAAAGATCCGGTGCTAGTTGTCTGCTTCGATGGTGCCGCCGCCGCCGACGACATCGGTGGCGAACTCGCGCACGTGGTCGACGAAGCCGTACTCCAGAGCCTCCTGGGCGCTGAACCAGCGGTCGCGGTCACCGTCTTCGTTGACCTGCTCGACGGTCTTGCCCGTCTGCGATGCGGTGATCTGAGCCAGGGTGTGCTTCATGCTCAGGATGAGCTGCGCCTGGGTCTGGATGTCGGAGGAGGTACCGCCGAAGCCACCGTGCGGCTGGTGCAGCAGCACGCGGGCGTTGGGCGTGATGTAGCGCTTGCCCTTGGTACCGGAGGTGAGGAGGAACTGGCCCATCGAGGCGGCCATTCCGATGCCCACGGTCACGATGTCGTTCGGAACGAACTTCATGGTGTCGTAGATCGCCATGCCGGCGGTGATGGAGCCACCGGGCGAGTTGATGTAGAGGTAGATGTCGCGCTCGGGGTCTTCAGCTGCGAGCAGAAGGATCTTGGCGCAGATCTCGTTCGCGTTGTCGTCGCGAACCTCGGACCCGAGCCAGATGATCCTGTCTTTCAGCAGTCGGTCGAAGACGCTGGATGGGAGAGCCGTTTCGGCCATGTGTGTCGCTCCAATTCACTTGCAGTGGTTTGAATCTACTGGGTGCGGCGCAGCGCGGGGCCCGTGTTCGCCGTCGGCAGAGCGCATGGCCCCGCGCCGCTCATGTGTCGCGCAGCACGCACGCACGCCGGATCGCATCCGGCGACCAGTCCACCGCATACCAAGCCGCTGTCGCCGCACCGGGGCCCACCGCCCATGCGACGACCGCGTGGAGGTCGACGGACGCGCCTGGCGGCACGGGTGGGAGCATCCAGCCGACCCCGTCATCACTCCGGCCCAACACTGGAGTCAGTTGCTCGGGGATGTGCACCGTACGCCCGGTTTCACCAAACACCGTATCGGCTTGGTCTGGCACGAGCAGGGTCGCCCAATCGGCGGGGAATGAGCCATCGCGTACCCGCCGCGCGAAGAGGTCATCGTCGCCACCGCCAATCACGACTTCTGTCGCACCCGCAGCGAACGATCGTGCAGCGAGGTCTTGGCCCGTCGCCCATCCCCCGGAGCGATGCTCAGCGAACCCGGCCCGCAGCTCAATACGTCCGCACCCTCCGGGAGCGGTCACGGTCAGGAGAGCTGCTCGCACCCCCTCCGCAAACGTGCGTTCACCATAGGTTGGCGAAAGCTCGTCGGCCGACCAGGACACCCCGACCACATCGACGAGAGAAGTCGTGCGCAAGCAGACGTGCACGTCGCCAGCGAGCCACCAGTCAGCCCGTGACTCCCGCTGATCGTCTGTCATTGCGACGCGCGCGGCCACGAGGGCTAGCGGGTCGCCGCCTATCGCCGCCGTGATGACGACTCGGCCCAGTGGCGTCTCGAAAACCGCAAGTTCGTGTGAAGGCACGGCCCGATTCTAATGAATCATCCTCATATGAGAATGACCCGTCCGTTCGTCTCCGATCCACGCAGGAGGGAGACGGACTGGCGGGTCACCTCTTGTGACCAGTGTTCGCGACTAGTGCGAGTGGCCCTCGTGGCCGTCGTGGTCGTGACCTGCGTGGTCGTCGGACGCGTCGAGCAGGTTGTCGCCCTCGCCGTCACCCGCGAGGGTGGTGAACTCGGAGATGTCGACGGCCTTGCCGTTGGTGTCGACGACCTTGGCCTTCGACAGCACGATGGCGAGCGCCTTGTTGCGGGCGACCTCGGCGACCATGGCCGGGATCTGGTTCGACTCGGAGAGGATTTTCACGAACTCGTTGGGGTCCATGCCGTACTGGGCGGCGGACTGCACGAGGTACTGCGTGAGCTCGTCCTGCGAGACCTTGACCTCTTCTTTGTCGACGACGGCGTCGAGCAGGATCTGGGTCTTGAACGTGCTGGTCGACGACTCGGTGACCTCGGCGCGGTGCTCGTCGTCTTCAAGGCGGTTCTCGCCCTCGAGGTGACGGTGCACCTCGTCTTCGATGAGCGCCGGGGGAACCGGGATCTCCACCTTCTCGAGCAGCGACTCGACGATCTTGGTGCGGGCCTCGGATGCCTGGCCGAACGCTTTCTGCTTCTCGACCTGCTCCTTGAGCGACTTCTTCAGCTCGTCGAGCGTGTCGAACTCGCTGGCGATCTGAGCGAAGTCGTCGTCGGCCTCAGGCAGCTCGCGCTCCTTGACGGAGTTGAGCGTGACGGTGACGAGGGCGTCGCGGCCGGCGTAGTCGCCTCCGAGGAGGGGCGCCTCGAACGTGGTGGTCTCACCGGCGGTGAGGGTGTCGAGCGCCTCGTCGATGCCCTCGAGCAGCTCGCCCGAGCCGATCTCGTAGGAGATGCCGGAAGCGTTGTCGACCTCGACGTCATCGACGGTGGCCACCAGGTCGAGCTGGGCGAAGTCGCCCTTGGCAGCGGGACGATCAACGGTCACGAGGGTGCCGAAACGGCTGCGCAGACGCTCGAGCTCTTCGTCGACATCCGCGTCTTCGACGACGGCGGGCTCGACGGCGACCTCGAAGCCCTCGTAGTCGGGCAGGTCGATCTCGGGGCGCACGTCGACCTCGATGGCGAGCTCGAGGTCGCCGGAGAAGTCTTCGGCCTTCGGCCACTCGACGATGTCGGCCTGGGGGCGGCCGAGCGGGCGCAGCTCGTTCTCGGTGACGGCCTCGCGGTAGAACTTGTCGAGGCCCTCGTTGACGGCGTGCTCGAGCACGGCTTCCTTGCCGACGCGCTGGTTGATGATGGGCGGCGGCACCTTGCCCTTGCGGAAGCCGGGGATGTTCACCTGCTCCGCGATGTGGCTGTAGGCGTGATCGATGCTGGGCTTCAGCTCTTCGGGGGTGACGAAGATGGCGATCTTCACGCGGGTGGGGCTGAGCTGTTCGACCGTGGTCTTCACGTTGGATGTCTCCTGATGGGTTTCGAGATGGTCGGATCCGTGTCGGGGCGACAGGATTCGAACCTGCGACCTCCCGCTCCCAAAGCGGGCGCTCTAGCCAAGCTGAGCTACGCCCCGGCGGCGAAATGACCTCGGCAAGCCTACCGCACGCGCGGGGGCCGTCACACAGGGCGTTCGAAGCTGTACTACGATGTTCGGGTGCCGGGCTGCGAAGCCCTGCTCGGGGATGTAGCTCAATGGTAGAGCCTCAGTCTTCCAAACTGATCACGCGGGTTCGATTCCCGTCATCCCCTCCAGAGAGTAGGGAATTCAGGCATCCGCCGCTCTCCAAGTCCGGTCGTGGGTCGGAACCCCCGCACAAGAGTTCGCCCTGCGCCGCGATGGCGGCTAAATCCAAACAATCTGCTCAAGAGTCAGGCCACCAAGAAACAGGTTGAGCGACGTTCGGTCGCGTCCCCACCTCAAGAATTTTGGCTTGGCTAACGCAATCACCCGTGGCTCGGCACCGCTCTCCTCGGAGCCACTCCCCAAACTCGGGCACTGGGAATCCCATGAGCGCTGGGCATGACGTGAGGTTGAGTAGGCTGCGCAACTTACTCGCTCTAGTTGCCTCAGCGATCTGTGCCGCTTCAGCAGATCAAGAGCAGAGACCGACGACATGCGCGGGTTGAGTGGTCACTTCGAAACCAGGCAGTAGTATCCCGACGATTGCTCACTATAGTATCTACATCGATACTGCTCCTCACGGGAGATATCTCCGTGGGTGTGGAGCTTTTTTCTGAAACCGAGGGGATCGTCGTGTCTACGCGCGAATTTTTCTATCGAGATGATGTCTCCGATAAGTTCTGGACGATTGCGGTCGACGGCCCCAGCACTGTCACGACTTCAGGTCGCATAGGAAGGAAGGCACGCAGATTCGAACGATCA
The DNA here is from genome assembly GCF_004297105.1 of Herbiconiux sp. GTDB lineage: Bacteria > Actinomycetota > Actinomycetes > Actinomycetales > Microbacteriaceae > Herbiconiux. The sequence goes on along the minus strand of NZ_SCVE01000016.1, from coordinate 124,158 downwards.
TTCGAATCAGAATCTGCTGCCGTTGAGTGGGCAGATCGGCAGGTCGAAGCAAAAATCGGGAAGGGATACGAGGAGACTGTCCTCGCCACTCTCACGCCTTGGAGTCCACCTCAGTGGTCGACCCTAGACATGAACGTTGACGTCTTTTGGCGAATAATCGCACTCTTCGACTGGAGGCACGTAGGTGACGATGAGGCTGTCATGCGCAGAGCGATCGATGCTCTCGGCACAATGAGCGAGCCTTCGATCCAGACGTTCTCGGACATTCTGGCAACGCTCCTCCACTCCTTCGACACCCGTGAGTATTGCCGCCACATCTACTCAGGCAGGCTCGATCCCGACTACAATGCAATCTCCTCAGACGACTTCTTATACAAGAGATGTGACCTTATCGCAAATGGGCGCGCTTACTACGAACTCGTGAGATCGGACCCGTCGAAGGTCATCCAAGACTGCGAATTTGAGGCTCTGCTTAATCTCGACGCCATGGCATTCGAGGTGCGACATCCGGGCGCTTACGAGTATGTTTCGCCGATCTCGTATGAGAGCTTCACCAACATCGAGGGTTGGACAGAGCGATGAGCAACTCGAATACCAGGTGGGAGCTATATTCCGATTCGCCGGGTCAAGGATCATCGTCAGTCTGAGATAGAGTCACGCCCGACAGACTCGGCCTTGAAGGAATTCGAGAACGTGCGTTTTCGACCATTGTTGCCATGTGTAGGTTCCTGAGATCGACATCGGAGGCTGCTCAACTACGAGTCACGTCCTCGCCGGCTCGGCAGCTCGCCGAGATGTCATGCTGAAGGCGTAGGGTTCGGCGCATGGAACTCGGGATTCATCTGGCCAACTTCACCTATGCCGACGGGCCTTCGGCGCTCTCCTCCGATCTGGTGACGATCGCGCGGGCCGTCGAGGATGGGGGGATCACTCGGCTGACCGTGATGGATCATCTGTGGCAGATCCGCGGTGTCGGGCCCGCCGAGAACGACATGCTCGAGGCGTACACGACTCTCGGCTTTTTGGCGGCTCACACCGAGAAGGTGCTGCTGCACACGCTCGTGACCGGAGTCACCTACCGCGTGCCCGGGCTGCTGGCGAAGCAGATCTCCACCCTCGACGTGCTGAGCAACGGACGAGCCGGGCTCGGCATCGGGGCCGCCTGGAACGAAGACGAAGCCACCGGACTCGGCCTGCCGTTCCCCTCCACCAAGGAGCGTTTCGAGCGGCTCGAGGAGACGCTGCAGATCTGCCTGCAGATGTGGAGCGACGACGACGGGCCGTTCGATGGCGCCCACTACCAGTTGGGGCGCACGCTCAATTCGCCGCAGAACCTCAGCAGGCCGCATCCGTATCTCATGGTCGGCGGCTCGGGCGAGCGCAAGACCCTGCGACTCGTGGCCCAGTACGCGGATGCGTGCAATATCTTCTTCGGCGAGCAAGCCGTGCACAAGCTCGAGGTGTTGCGCGGCCACGCCGACACGCTCGGCCGCGACTACGACAGCATCGAGAAGACGACGCTCATCGGCGTCGACCCGTCGTGGACGCGTGACCGCCTGCTCGACACGCTTCGCGAGGCCTCGCAGATGGGGTTCACGGTGACCTACATCATGCCCGGATCGCCCGAACCCCTTCGCATGGTCGAGCTCGTGGCCTCGGTCGCCGAGGAGGCTCGCGCACTCTGAGCCGTCTCAGGGCCGATGGAGTCAGTTCGTGAAGCTCGACACCAGATAGGGCGCGGCCGGGCCGATCTGAACGGTGACGTCGGCCGGGTTCTCGACTGAAGAGCCGATCACCCAGCTCCGCGTCTGGCCGACGGCGATCGTGTCCGCAGGCAGCCCGGCGTCGATGCCGCTCGTGGGGTCGATGATCGGGGAGCCGGCGACGCCGGCCGAGTACACGCCGAGCGACGGGTCGAGCGCGACATCGGCCGTGGAACCGTTGTAGACCGTGACCGTGAACGAGAGGTTCCAGGCCTGGTCGGCGCCGCGGGCATCCGACGACGGGTCGAACGTCGTGGGCGCGCTGACCTGGAGCTGGAGGCCGTCGTCGTAGGTGACGGTCTGGCCGAAGACGGCAGGGATGGTCTCGGCGGAGACGGCGGGCGACGTCGGCGCGACGTCCGGGCTGCCCGGCATGCCGTGACCCCAGCTCGAGAGGAAGCCGATCGTGTACACGGCGGCGAGGATGATCGAGAGCAAGAAGCCGAGGCCGGAGAGCAGGATTCCGCCGACGGCGAGGCCGCGGCCACGCGCCCGGCGGAGGAGGGCGACGACTCCGAGCGCCATGCCGGCGACGCCGATGAACCAGGATCCGTAGGTGACGAAGGGCACGAACGCGCCGATCACGGCGACCGCGCCGAGCACGAGAGAGGCGATCGCCAGGAACCGGCCGGGACGACCTCGGCCTGGGGTGGGTGCGTCGCGGGCAGGCCGCGTTTTGGACGGCTTCGGGGGGCGAGGTGCTCGCGCAGGAGGCGCATCCGGCGCCGGTGGGGCTGCGGTTGCTGCGGGCGCTGCGGGCTCATCGCCCGACACAGCTGGCGGGGCGGATGCGGCGGACACAGGCCCGGGCTGGGTCGCCCCGGAGCCGGGCACCGGCCCAGCCTGCTCGGCACCTGCCGGCACGGTCGCGATCTCCTCACCGGACGGATCGGGCGCAGGCGCCTCTCCCGACGAACCCGGCTCCGGCGCAGGCGCCTCTCCCGACGGATCCGGATCGGGCTCGGGCGCTTTCGCGGCCGGATCGGACGCGGGCATCGCCGGGAGCAGGGGCTCCGCCGGCGCGGTCTCGTCATCGGCGAGCGACGGAGGGATGGACGGCAGCCCGTTCGGAATGGGCGGAACGGGAGGCAGGTTCGTCATCGCCTCAAGTCTTGCACCCAGCGCCCCTCTTGCCGCGCCGACCCACGAGCGTAGTCTGGCGAAATGAGCTCGACGCGTCTCCTCGTCGCAGCGACCGCCAGCTATTCGGTCAATTGCGCGCTCGGAGCAGCCGTGGCCGCCCGGATCGTCGACACCAGTCGCATCCGGTGGGTGCATCACGCGCTGTACGTCACCACGTGCGTTCTGGCCGGCACCGCCGCCGCGAGCGCACTCGTGTTCGGCGACGAGCGCGACCGCCGTGCCGCCGCCGCTCTGCTTCCCACGGCGGTGCCGCTCGCCGCGATCCCGCGAGTGAGCGCGCGCTCGCGCCGGCATCCGCTGCTCGCCCTCACGGCCGCCCCGTTCTTCGCGGCGGCCCTAATGCTCTCCCGAAGGAGCTGAACCATGGAGTTCCTCGACGTGGTGCGCCGTCGCACGACCACCAACGGGCCCTTTCGACCCGACCCCGTGAGTCGCGAGCACCAGCGCCTGCTGATGGAGGTGGCCGGCCGGGCCCCGTCGCAGCTGAACAGCCAGCCGTGGCGCTTCGTGATCATCGACGAGCGCCCCACGATCGAAGCCATCGCCACCATCAGCGGCGAGAGCATGACCGAGGCCATGTCGAATGGCACCTTCTTCGAGCGCTACAAGCCGTACTTCCGTTTCAGCGCCGACGAGATGGCCGAGAAGCGCAGCGGGATGCTCTTCGACAAGCTCCCGGTCGCGCTCCGGCCGTTCACGAAGCAGGTGTTCACGCCCCGCGGCCAGAAGCTCATGAACACGTTTCGCGTGCCTCAGACCCTCGGCGAGGAGAACCGCAGGCTCGTCGCCGGGTCACCCCTTCTGCTCGGGGTGATGCTCGATCGGGCCGAGTACCGGCCGGGCGAGTTGAGCTCGTTCTACTCGGTGTTCAGCATGGGGGCCGCGATGGAGAACATCTGGCTGTCGACCGTGGAGCTCGGGATGGGCATCCAGTTCGTGTCGTTCCCCATGGAGGTGCCGGGCAAGTGGGCGCTCATCGAGGAGCTGTTGGGGGTGCCATCCGACCTCGAGCTGATGGCCGTGTACCGGCTCGGCTACCTGCCGGAGTCGCAGCAGCGCCCCGCGATCGATTGGTCGAGTCATGAGCGCAAGCGGCCGTCGCAGTACGTCTTCCGCAATACCTGCGCCACGCCCGAGACGGAGTGGGACGACCACTAGTCTCTGAACACACCCGTTCGACGAAAGGCGCCGACGCATGTCCGATGAAATCTCCGGTCCCGAGTTCACCGGCGAGACCGCCCTCGAGGCGGCCCCCTGGGAGATCAAGCTGTCGTTCGGGCTGTGGTTGGCCGAAGCCATCCTGTCGATCATCGGCGGCATCCTGATGATCGGCGGCGCCGCACTCGTGGCGGCCGTGGCGGGAGTCGACGGCGACGCCGCCGTCGCCACGGTGGCCGTGTTCATCGTGGTCGGCGTGCTGATCGTGCTTCTCGGCGTGTTCCGCATCATCGCGTCCGTCTTCATGCTGCGCGGGCGGGTGTGGGCACGCAACACGCTCACCATCCTCGCGGTTCTCGGAGCGCTCGGCCTCTACCTCGAGTTCCAGAGCAATGTGGGGGTCGCGGTGGCGCACGCGCTGTTCATCGTGGTGGCCGTGATCACGATGTACCTGCCGAACTCGAACGCGTACTTCCGGCGCCCTTTTCCCGCCGAATAGCGGAGATTAGCCCAGCCTCAGCTTGCTTGCGGAAGATTTCTGCGTGAGTACCGTTGAAGCATAGGGAATCGGAAGGACACCCCCATGACTGAAGTAATCACCACCCCGACCAGCACCACGAGCCCCGACGTCGCCGCTGCCGCAGCGCAGTTCCTCAGCCCCGTGGTCATCGAGCTCCAGGCCCTCGCCGTCAACGGCAAGCAGGCGCACTGGCATGTGCGTGGGGCCAACTTCATCGGCGTTCACGAGCTCCTCGACACCGTGGTCGACCACGCCCAGGAGTACGCCGACACCGCCGCCGAGCGCGTCGTGGCCCTTGGCCTGCCGATCGATGCCCGCATCCAGACGGTCGCCGCGAAGAGCACCGCCGCCGAGATGCCCGCCGGCTTCCAGAAGTCGGACGCCGTGGTCGCCACGATCATCAACCAGATCGACGTGGCCCTCGCCGTGGTCAACAAGGCGGTCAAGGAGCTCGGCGAGATCGACGCCTCCTCACAGGACGTCGCGATCGAGATCGCCCGCGGCCTGGACAAAGACCGCTGGTTCCTCTTCGCGCACATCGCCGCGTAGTCGCTCCTCCCTCGCTGAAAGGCGGGCGTCCCCCAGGGGGCGCCCGCCTTTCGCGTTCCGGGCACGTGGGGTGGCTCCGCCGTGTGCACCGTAGGCGCGACTTGCCCGAAGGTGTGGTGTGCGGCGCCCAGTTGCCACAACTTGTGGCAAGCCGGCGACAACCGGCAGACCACAGCGAAGCGACTTGCCCGAAGGTGTGGGGTGCGGCACTCGGTTGCCACAACTTGTGGCAAGCCGGCGACAACCGGCGGACCACAGCGAAGCGACTTGCCCGAAGGTGTGGTTTGCGGCGCCCGGTTGCCACAACTTGTGGCAAGCCGGCGACAACCGGCAGACCACAGCGAAGCCACTTGCCCGAAGGTGTGGTTTGCGGCGCCCGGTTGCCACAATTTGTGGCAAGTCAGAGGGTGCGGTGGGTTGGGCGGCCTGCCAGGAGGGTGAGGGCTACGGGCATGGTGCGGAGTGCATCCGGGGGCGTAGCGAGGGGGTCGAGTTCGGTGACCGCGATGTCGGCGACGTCACCGACGCGGCTGCTCGTGCGCCCTCGCGCGGAGGCAGCCAAGGCTGCCGACGCCGCAATGGACTGCTCCGGATGCCACGGCTCCCGCCCATCGCGGGCGCGACCGATCGCGGCCGCCATCGTGACCCACGGGTCGAGCGGGGCGACGGGCGCGTCGGAGCCCATCGCGAGGACGGCGCCCGCCTCGAGCAGGCTGGCCAGCGCGAACGAGCGGCCGGTACGGCCCGACCAGTAGCGCTCGGCGACGTCGCGGTCATCCATCGCGTGCTCAGGCTGCACGCTCGCCGTCACGCCGAGCGCAGCGAAGCGGCCGAAATCGCTCTCGGAGACGAGCTGGGCGTGCTCGAGCGAGCCGCCGCATCCGAGTTCCTCGAAGGCGTCGAGGGCCAGGCGGTTGGCGTGGTCGCCGATGGCGTGCACAGCCGGAACGAAGCCCGCGGCCACCGCACGGGTGAGCAGCGCGCGCAGCTCGTCGGGCGGAGTGGTGAGGAGTCCGCGCGAGCCGGGCTGCCCCTCGAGTCCCGGGTATTCGTCGAAGCAGTAGGCGGTGCGGGTGTTGAGCGACCCGTCGGTGATGACCTTAAAGGGGCCGACATGAACAAGCACCGATGCGCCACCCGCGAGAGCCGCCCGTGGTGCAGTGACGCTGCTGCCGAACCCTCCGCGGGAGGCCGGGGAGCCGGCACGATCGCTGGGCGCGCTGACCGGGGAGCCGGCACGATCGCTGGGCGCGCTGACCGGGGTGCCGGTGCGGATGCCCTCGGTGATGGCCCGGTCGAGGTGGTGGGGGTACACGCCGAACTCGACGCGGAGGAGGTCGTGGCCGGCCGCGAGGCGGCGGGTCCAGACCTCGTGATTCCAGGCCATCTCGAGGTCGACGATGCCGACCACCCCGCGGGCGGCGGCGGCCTGCGCCGAATCGAGCGCCCAGGCATCCACGACCTCCGCCGGCACCTCGTCGAGCGCGCGGTGAACCGCGAAGGCCTCCTCCTCACGCAACAGACCCGTCGGATGCCCCGCCAGCCCGGTCTGCGCGAGCGCCGCCGAGTTCAGCCAGCAGCAGTGCAGGTCTCCGCTGATCAGCACGACCGGATGCGGCCCCGTCACCGCATCCAGCAGCGCCGCGGTCGGCTCGTCGGGCCAGAGCCCGTCGCGGAACCCGACGCCGACGAGCGGCGCGACCCGCGCATCCGCTCCCCCGCCAGCGGGTTCCGTCTGGCGTGGGGTGGTCCCCGGCGCGCCGCCGATCGTGCCGGAGGCCGCAGCGAATGAGCGATGAGACGAACCCGCGTCGGAGTGCGCGCCCGAAACGGAGTGCGTCGCCCGTCGGAGGGCGGCGGCCACAAGAGCCACGGTCTCCGCAGCGGAGCGCGCTGCCGAGACGTCGAGGCGGCGGGAGGCGGCGGCCCACTGGCTGAAGTGCACGTGGTTGTCCCAGAGCCCGGGCACCACCCAGCGCCCGTCGAGTGCGATGAGTTGCGCATCCTGATGCGAGGGGTCTCCGCTGCGGGCGGGTTCGATGGCCGCAACGATGCCGTCGATGATCGTGACGTCGACGAGGTCGACCGCACCGGGCATCCGTCCACCGGTGAGCACCAGCACCTCACTCATTCGCGGGCTCCCTGTCGTGCCGCTCCATCCCGCGACGAAACGACGGAGTCTCGACGCGAATTCGGGAAACGGAGGACTCTCAGACCGGAATCCGGCCCAAACTCCGTCATTTCTGCCCCGGCCCCTGCGCGCTGGTGGCATCCGGGTCGCCGAAGAGCGACGGATGCGCGTGCCGCATCTCGCGGGCCAGCTCCGCGCTCGCATAGGGGCCCTCGCCCTCGAGTTCTTCCACGATTCGCGTCACCGTCTCCTCGGGGCGGTTCTGGCTCATCTTCTGTTTGGCCACGAAGCGCGTGATCGGGATGCGCAGACCGACCGTTCCCGCCGAGATGCGGTCGGCGTAGGCCGAGTTCTCAAGGGTTCCGCGCATGCGCCGGGGATTCGGCATCCGGTCTTCGAAGTGGTCGACGAGCTCTTCGAGCACGCGCAGGTTCTCGGCCGGCTCCAAGAGGGTGGGCACCCCGTAGAGGTGCGCCGTGATGAAGTTCCAGGTGGGCACGGCCGGCGACGAGTCGTACCAGCCCGGCGAGATGTAGCCGTGCGGGCCCTGCACGATGACGAGCAGCTCGTGCTGACCCAGTTCGTGCAGGGTCTCATCCGGTCGTCCGACGTGCGTGACGAGCGCCAAGCCGTCGGCGGAGTCGTCGATCAGCACCGGGTAGTGCGAGGCGACGAGTCCGCCGGATGTCGCGGAGACGAGCGTGGCCCACGGGTTCTCGCGCACGAGCCGCGCGATCTCGGCAGGGTCGGTGAGGTCGAAGGAGGGAGTGTGCCGCATCAGGCCTGATCCTTCGGGCACCAGTACAGCTTGCGGCCGCCGAGCTCCTCGAGAACGATGTGGGTACCGCAGATGCGGCAGGGCAGGCCCTCGCGCTTGTAGACCCAATGCCGGTCGGCGCGGTTCGCCATCGCCTTCGCCCGATCGGCGTCGGACAGGTCGTCCATCGTCATCATCTGCCCCGTGCGCACACCGAGGTCGAGCAGATAGGCCCAGTCGCGCCAGAGCGCACGAGCCGTGTACTCGGTGACCTGCTTGCCCGGGGTGTGCGGGTTGAGGCGCGCGCGGAAGAGCATCTCGGCCCGGTAGACGTTGCCGATACCGCTCACGACCGACTGGTCCATCAGCAGCAACGCGATGGGCGTCTGCTTCTTGCGCACGGTGTCGACGAAGCGCTGTTCTGCCTCGGCACTGTTGTCGAGCAGCGGATCGGGCCCGAGCTTCGCGATCACCGCATCGACCTGGGCCTCATGCAGCACCTCGCAGGCGGTGGGGCCGCGCAGGTCGGCGACGGCCGTGTCGGTGAGCAGGCGCACGCGCACGGCGCCGACGGGCTCCGGGGGGAAGTCGCCCTCCTCGTCGCCGGCCTTCTCCTGCTCGGCCATCCGCAGCCGGGCGCGTCTCGGGGCACCGATGGAGCGCACGGAGTCCTCGCCGTCGGCATCGTCGATTGCGGCGGGATCAGCGGGATCGGCGAGATCGGCGAGATCGGCGAATTCAGTGGCGCCGGACGCGTTGCGGGGCGCGCCCGACGAGCCGGATGCGGGAGCTGCAGCCGCCACCGAGGCGTCAGCCCTGCCCGACCCGAGCGCGATTTCGTCGAGGGTTCCCTCCGACTGCGCGCCGAGCGCATCCGTCTCCACGTCGTCAGTGGTACCGCGCTGGTTCGTCTGGCCCATTCTTCCGCCGGCGGAGCGGATGGTGGCATCGGTGGTGATCTCGCCCGCGAAGTCCCAGGCGCCGTAGATGCCGAGGTGCACGCGCAGCCAGACCCCGCCGTCGAACTCGAGGAACATCTGCTTGCCCACCGCCCGCGCCGCGATCATCTCGCGCCCGTCGAGTACCGCTGCGCCCTCGGCGAACCGCCCCTGAGGCGACGACGCCCGCACCGGCCGGCCCACGAAATTGCGCGCGAACTGCCGGGCGATGCGGTGAACGGAATGGCCCTCAGGCACGATGACTCCTCAATGGCTCCTCAGCCGACCGAAGGCGAATGGCGAGCGGGGCGCGGGCCGCGGCGCGGGCCGAACGGATGCGGCCGGGGCGGTTTGCGGCCCGGCTCAGGCGTCGACGACCCGGTCGGCGATGGTGCCGGTGGCTTCGTATTCGGCGAGTTGTGCAATGCGGCGCACGTGCCGCTCTTCGAGCGAGAACGGCTCGTTCACGAAGAAGTCGATGAGCGCGAGCGCCTCCTCCACGGTGTGCTGGCGGGCACCGATGGCCACGACATTCGCATCGTTGTGCTGGCGGGCGAGCTTGGCGGTCGCCTCACTCCAGGCGAGGGCCGCACGAACACCGCGCACCTTGTTGGCGGCGATCTGCTCCCCGTTGCCCGACCCGCCGAACACGATGCCGAGGGCCTCGATTCCAGCCTCCTGATCGACCACGACGGCGTGGGCGGCGTTGATGCAGAACGAGGGGTAGTCGTCGATGGGGTCGTAGCTCTCGGGCCCGTGATCGATCACCTCGTGGCCGGCGGCGGCGAGGTGCTCCTGGATCTGCTTGCTGAAGTCGAGCCCGGCATGATCGGTGCCGATGTGGATGCGCATGCCACCCAGCTTAGAACGCACCGATCAGTGCCGAGGCGCTCGTTCTGGCGTCTCGCGCCGAGCATGGGGGGCGCGAAGCGTCAGAACGGGCGCGGCGGACTCAGTCGAAGATCGGGTCGCGGGTGCGCGACCGCTTGAGTTCGAAGAAGCCGTCGAAGGAGGCGGCGGCCACGACGCCGTCCCACAGCGTGAGCGCCATCTCGCCCTTCGGGGCCGGGCTGATGACGGGACCGAAGAAGGCCACGCCGTTCACCGCGATGACGGGGGTGCCGACATCCTGACCCACGCGCTCGATGCCGTCGAAGTGCGAGGCGCGCATCTGGGGGTCGTACTCCTCGGAGTCGGCGTAGGCCGCGAAGTCGGCGGGCAGGCCCACCTCGGCGAGCGCCCCCGCGATGACCTCGTCGGAATCGGTGGAACCGCCCGGATGGATGCGCGTGCCGAGTGCGTCATACAGCGGCTTCACGATCTCGGCACCGTGCAGCTCCGACGCCGCGGCCACGAGACGCGTGTAGCGCAGCGCGCGCGGGAAGAACGCCTTGTAGGACTCGGGGATGTCGTGGTTGTTCTCGTTCAGCACCGCGAGGCTCATGATGTGCCACGTGACGTCGAGGTCACGGTGCTGCGCCACCTCGTCGACCCAGCGGGAGGTCATCCAGGCCCAGGGGCAGGAGGGATCGAACCAGAAGTCGACTTTGGTCTTCGAAGCAGTCATAGGTCAATCCTCGCACCCGGCACAGACAGCGGGGTCATAGGCTGAACGGGCAATCGAAAAGGAGAGCATTCAGTGCCTGGAGAAAACCTCACCCGCGCAGAAGCCCGCGAACGTGCCGCCATCGTCGACACCACGAGCTACGACGTCGTCCTCGACCTCACGACAGGTCCGGAGACGTTCCGCAGCACAACCACCATCGTCTTCACCGCCACCCCGGGAGCCTCGACCTTCGTCGACGCCATCACCCGCACGGTGCACGCGGTGACTCTCAACGGCGAGTCGCTCGACCCGGCCGAGGTGAGCGACGGCGTGCGCATCCAGCTGCCCGCATTGCAGGCCGAGAACACGCTGGTCGTCGACGCCGACATGATCTACACGAACACCGGCGAGGGTCTGCACCGCTTCGTCGACCCGGTCGACGACGAGGTCTACCTCTACAGCCAGTTCGAGGTGCCCGACTCGCGCCGCATGTTCGCGGTGTTCGAGCAGCCCGACCTCAAGGCCACCTTCGCCTTCACCGTCACGGCACCCGACTACTGGGAGGTCGTCTCGAACTCCCCCACGCCCGAGCCCGTCACGGCGGTCGAGGGTCAGTCGGCGATGTGGAGCTTCGAGCCCACCCCGCGCATCTCGAGCTACATCACGGCGCTCGTGGCCGGCCCCTACATCGTCGAGCGTTCGGAGCTCACGAGCGCCGATGGTCGGGTCATCCCCCTCGGCGTCTTCAGCCGCGCATCCCTCTCGCAGTACATGGATGCCGACTACATCTTCGAGAAGACCCGCCAGGGCTTCGAGTTCTACGAGAAGCACTACGACTTCGCGTACCCGTTCGCCAAGTACGACCAGCTCTTCGTTCCCGAGTTCAACGCGGGTGCGATGGAGAACGCGGGTGCGGTGACCTTCACCGAGACCTACGTGTTCCGCTCCAAGGTGACGGATGCGGTGCGCGAGCGCCGCGTCGTCACGATCCTGCACGAGCTGGCCCACATGTGGTTCGGCGACCTCGTGACCATGCGCTGGTGGAACGACCTGTGGCTGAACGAGTCGTTCGCCGAATACATGTCGACCCTCGCCACCGCCGAGGCCACCGAATGGACAGAGGCCTGGACCACCTTCGCCGCCATGGAGAAGAGCTGGGCCTACCGCCAGGACCAGCTGCCCTCCACCCACCCGATCGTCGCCCAGATCAACGACCTCGAAGACGTGCAGGTGAACTTCGACGGCATCACCTATGCGAAGGGCGCATCCGTTCTGAAGCAGCTGGTGGCCTGGGTGGGCCAGGACGAGTTCATGAAGGGCGTCGCCGCCTACGTGGGCAAGCACCAGTGGGGCAACACCGAGCTGCAGGATCTGCTCGTGGAGCTCGAGGCCACGAGCGGCCGCGACCTCACCGAGTGGTCGCAGCTGTGGCTCGAGACCGCGGGCGTGAACACGCTGCGCCCCGAGATCGTCTACGACGAGAACGACGTCATCACGTCGTTCGAGGTGCTGCAGGAGGCGCCGCTCGAGTGGCCCACCATCCGTCCGCACCGCCTCGCGATCGGCTTCTACTCGGCCGAGGGCGACAAGCTCGTGCGCAGTTACCGCGTGGAGCTCGACGTCGACGGCGAGCGCACCTCGGTGCCCGAGCTCGTGGGCCGCACGCGCCCGGCGCTCGTGCTGCTGAACGACGACGACCTCGCCTACGCGAAGATCCGTCTCGACGCCTTCTCACTCGACATGGCCATCGACCGCCTCGCCTCGATCGAGAGCCCGCTTGCTCGCTCCATCGTCTGGGGCTCCGCCTGGGACTCGACTCGCGATGCCGAGACCCGTGGCCGCGACTTCGTGCGCCTCGTGCTCGGCAACATCGCGAGCGAGACCGAGTCCACCACCATCCGCACGGTTCTCGGCCAGCTCGTGCTCACGGCGTCGATGTACGTGACCCCGGATGCTCGTGACGAGACCGTGCGTGATGCCGCCGATGCGCTCTGGAAGCTGGCGCTCGACGCCGAGCCCGGTTCGGATGCCCAGTTCCAGTTCGTGAAGTTCTTCGCAGCTCTCGCCACCACCGACGAGCAGCTCGAGAACGTGGCGCACCTGCACGACGGCACCGTGGAGCTCACCGGACTCGACATCGACACCGATCTCACCTGGGAGCTGCTCATCGCGCTCGTGGCGGGCGGCAAGGCCGGCCCCGCGGAGATCGCGGCCACACTCGAGGCCGACAACACGGCATCCGGAGCCCAGTCGGCCGCCCACGCGACCGCGGCCATCCCCACCGCTGAGGGCAAGGCGGCGGCGTTCGCGTCGCTCGTCGACACCGACACGGCGCCGAACGCGATCGTGCGGGCCACCGGCTTGGGCTTCCAGCGCTCGAGCGACCCGGCCGTGTTCGAGCCGCTCGTGGGCCGCTACTTCGAGTCGCTGCAGACGCTGTGGGAGACCCGCAGCTACGCGATCGCGGCATCCGTCATCAATGGGCTCTACCCGTCGGCGCTGGCGAACCAGGCACTGCGGGATGCGACCCAGGCATGGCTCGACGCCCCGGAGAACCACGGCATCCCGGCACTGCGCCGCCTGGTGATCGAGAACCTGGCCGGTGTCGACCGAGCCCTGGCTGCCCAGGCGCGCGACGCCTCCTGACAACACGATCACCCCGGAAACGAAGGACTCCGGAGCCGGATTCGGCTTCGGAGTCCTTCGTTTCCGGCATCGTGGCTGACACTCCTTCGTTTCAGCGGGGCCGGTCGCCCCGAACTCGCAGGTGAGGGTCAATGAACCCCTCCAAGCCTTCGCCAAGGCGCTCCCCGTAGGATCATGCGCATATGGATTGGAACGCATTCTGGACGAACCTCGGTTCGTTCTTCGATACCTACCAGGTGCCCGTCGGCATCCTTCTCATCATCATCGGCGCCGTCATCATCCGCGCCGTGCTGCTCTTCGCGGTGCGCAGGCTCGTCGATCAGGTGGTCACCGGCGTCAAGAAGAAGCAGAACGTCACCGACACCCAGGCTCTCGTCGCATCGCCTCTCGCCGCCGTGCGCATCGTGCAGCGCACCCGCACGCTCGGCACGGTGCTCACCAACGTCATCAACGTCACGGTCGTCGTGGTGTCGCTCATCCTCATCGTCAACCGCGTCGACCCGAATGTGCTCGGCTCTCTCGCCCTGCTCACGGCGGCGCTCGGTGCCGGTCTCGGTTTCGGCGCCCAGAACATCGTGAAAGACGTGCTGAACGGCCTGTTCATGGTGTTCGAAGATCAGCTGGGCGTGGGCGACGTGGTCGACCTCGGCCCGGCAACCGGTGTGGTGGAGGCGGTGGGCATCCGCGTCACCCAGGTGCGCGACGTGAACGGCACGCTCTGGTTCGTGCGCAACGGCGAGATCCTGCGCGTCGGCAACATGTCACAGGGCTGGGCCCGCGTCATCATCGACCTCGCCATCCCCTACGACGCCGACATCGACCTCGTACAGGACAAGATGCTCGAGACGGCGGTGGCCATGTCGACGGAGCCCAAGTGGCGCTCGCGCATCATGGAGCGGCCCGAGATCTGGGGCCTCGAGTCGATCTCGGCCGAGGCGCTCGTGATCCGCCTCGTGGTGAAGACGCGCACCTCGGCGAAAGACGATGTGGCCCGCGACCTCCGGATGCGTCTGAAGCGCGCTCTCGACGAACTCGACGTGACGCTTCCCTCCCTCAACTCCGTGGTGCTCTCCGGCTTCGAGGGAGCGGCTAGCGTGAAGGGTGCCCGGCCGCCGCGCACGAAGCCGGTGCCGACCGCGAAGCCTCCGGCCGTCAAGGCCCCCAAGAACGAGTAGAACCGGAAGACCGCCATGGAGATCACCCCGAAGGTGCCCGAGAACCCGTTCTACGAGCAGATCGGCGGGCACGACACCTTCGTGCGGCTCGTCGAGCGGTTCTACGAGGGCGTGGCCACCGACGAGGTGCTGAAGCCGATGTATCCGGCCGACGACTGGGACGGTGCGGTACGCCGGCTCACGATGTTCCTCGAGCAGTACTGGGGCGGCCCGGGAACCTACAGCGCGGAGCGCGGACATCCGCGGCTCCGGATGCGGCACAACCCGTTCAAGGTCAACCCCGACGCGCGCGATCGTTGGCTCGCTCACATGAAGACGGCCGTCGACTCCCTCGATTTGGCACCTCTCGACAGAGAAGTGCTCTGGGATTACCTCGAACGGGCCGCGCATGCCATGGTGAACACGTTCGACGAGTAGAACCCGCGCGTCAGCGCACCCATCCCGCAACGAAGGAGTTTCCGGATGCCGACCACCACCCACTCCCCCGACGTGATCGTGATCGGCGGCGGGCTCTCCGGCCTCGTGGCCGCGTGCGAAGTGCTCGCGGCCGGCAAGACCGTGACGATCGTCGAGCAAGAGCCCGCCGCATCCCTCGGCGGACAGGCCTGGTGGTCGTTCGGTGGCATCTTCCTCATCGACAGCCCCGAACAGCGACGGATGCGCGTGAAGGACTCGCTGGAGCTCGCCCGCCAGGACTGGTTCGGCAGCGCCGGCTTCGACCGCCCGGAGGACGAGTGGGGCCGGAAGTGGGCCGAGGCCTACCTCCAGTTCGCGGCCGGTGAGAAGCGCGCCTGGCTGCACGAACGCGGGGTGCGTTTCTTCCCTGTGGTGGGCTGGGCCGAGCGTGGCGGCGACACCGCCACCGGTCACGGCAACTCGGTGCCCCGGTTTCACATCACCTGGGGCACGGGGCCGGGCATCGTGGCTCCGTTCGCGGCTCGCTTCCAGGCGGGGGTCGAGGCCGGGCGGGCGCGCATCCTGCACCGGCACCGGGTCGACGAGCTGCTCACCTCAGACGGCGCCGTGACCGGGGTGCGCGGTAGCGTCCTCGCCCCCAGCACGGCCGCGCGCGGCGAGTCGAGCTCGCGGGAGGTCGCGAGCGAGTTCTCGATCGACGCCGGAGCGGTGGTGGTGGCATCCGGGGGCATCGGCGGCAACCACGACCTCGTTCGGCAGCTCTGGCCCGCCCGCCTCGGCGCACCGCCCGCCACCATGCTCTCGGGCGTGCCGGCGCACGTCGACGGCCGGATGCTCGGCATCAGCGAGCAGGCCGGCGCGCGCCTCGTGAACACCGACCGCATGTGGCACTACACCGAGGGCATCACGAACCACTCTCCCGTGTGGCCGGCCCACGGCATCCGCATCCTGCCCGGGCCGTCGTCACTGTGGCTCGACGCCACGGGAGCGCGCCTGCCGGTGCCGCTGTTCCCCGGCTTCGACACGCTGGCGACACTCGAGCACATCCTGGGCACGGGATACGACTACAGCTGGTTCGTGCTGACCCAGGCCATCATCGAGAAGGAGTTCGCGCTCTCGGGCAGCGAACAGAACCCCGACCTGACGGGCAAGGATCTGCGGCTGCTCGCTCAGCGCATCCGGCCCGGTGCACCGGGGCCCGTCGAGGCGTTCAAGGAGAAGGGCGTCGACTTCGTGGTGGCCGACACACTGCCCGAGCTGCTGCGCGGCATGCGGGAGCTCGAGCCGTCAGGGCCTCTCGATCCGGCGCGGGTGACGCGCGAGGTGTTCGCCCGCGACCGGGAACTCGCGAACGGGTTCTCGAAGGATGCGCAGATCACGGCACTGCGGGGAGCGCGCAAGTACCTCGGCGACCGGCTGATCCGGGTGGCCAAGCCGCACCGGCTGCTCGACCCCAAGGCGGGGCCCCTCATCGCGGTGAAGCTGCACGTGCTGACCCGCAAGAGCCTGGGGGGCATCCAGACCGATCTCGATGGACGGGTGCTCGGCGGCTCGGGCTCACCGATCGGCGGGCTGTTCGCCGCCGGCGAGGTGAGCGGGTTCGGAGGCGGCGGAGTGCACGGCTACCGGGCGCTCGAGGGCACGTTCCTCGGCGGATGCCTGTTCTCGGGCCGGGCGGCCGGGCGGGCCGCAGCGCGGGGCTGACAGCCGGCGAGGGGCTGAGCACACCGGGCTCGGCGAACCGCGACCCGGTTGTGCGACCGCGTTCGTTCAGAGACGCACGAGCACGTGGCCGCGCCGGCTCGTGAGCCGCAGCCAGCCACCCGAGGCGTACACCGACATCTCGTCGCCCGGGATGATGAAACCGAGGCTCACCGCACAGAAGGCGGCGCCCGCGGGGATGGCCGGCAGCTCGCCGGGCAGTTCGGGGAGCGCACGGCCCCACACCTCGGAGCGCACGCGGTGCACGAGCTGTTCGCCGGTGTCGGCGGGAACGGCGGCGGCGACCTCGGCGATACCGAGGCGGGCCGCGGTGTCGAGGGCCAGCGCACCGATCGTTCCTTCGGCCTGCCAGCCGCCTCGGGGCGGACTGATGCCGGCCCAGGCGATACCGGTCTCCGCCGGGGGGAGCGGCACCTCCACGGGACCATCGACCGAATTGCTCAGCACCGAGAGCTGGGCGAGTCGGTCGAGCAACGCGCGGATCGAGACCGTGATGTCGAAAGCATCCGGACTCGACAGGGCGAAGGTGCGCAACCCCAGAACCGTGGGGGTGCGATCGAGCAGCCCCTTCGGCGTGAGGCTGGCGGTATAGGCGGCGAGCACGCCGAGGCCGCCGATCAAGCGCACCGACCCGTTGTCGACTCGGGCTGCACGCCCGAGGTACACCTTGAGGTCGCCGAGCGAAGCGGCATCGATGAGGCTGAAGGACTGGACCATCTGTGCTGTCTAAACTACTTCACAGGCGGCTTTTCGACAGGGCCCCTCACCAGCCGTGTCCCACTCCGGGAGGAACCATGTCCGATCCGCTCTCCGGATTCCTGACCACGCTCGATCTCATCGACACCGGTGCCCGCACGAGTGAGGACATCTTCACCGGCCCCTCGCAGTGGACGCCGAACGGGCGCGTGTTCGGCGGCCAGGTTCTCGCTCAGGCACTGCTCGCCGCTTCGCGCACCGTGGCGCCCGAGCGGCCCGTGCACTCGCTGCACGGCTACTTCCTGCGCCCCGGCGACGCGCGGGAGGACATCACGTTCGCCGTCGACCGACTGCACGACGGCCGGTCGTTCTCCACAAGGCGCACGCAGGCCTATCAGAAGGGTGTGCCGATCCTCTCGGTCATCCTCTCGTTCCAGACGGAGGACGAGGGGTTCGAGCATCAGATCGAGATGCCGCACGATCTGCCCGGGCCGGAGACCCTGCCGAGTGCGGCGGAGCAGCTCGCGGCCATCGATCATCCGATGGCGCGGGTCTGGGCCGAGGAGCGGGCGTTCGACATGCGGCACGTCTCGACGCCCGTCTACATCTCGGTCGAAGGGCAGCACGTCGCCCACCAGGCGGTGTGGATGAAGGCGCTGGGCCGCCTGCCCGACGACCCCGTCATCCATCGCGCCGCTCTCGCCTATGCGAGCGACTACACGATCCTCGAATCGGTGATGCGGCGTCACGGCGTGATCTGGGCGCAGCCCGACCTCAAGATGGCGAGCCTCGACCACGCCATGTGGTGGCACCGGTTCGCCCGGGCCGACGAGTGGCTGCTCTACGTGCAGGAGTCGCCGAGCGCGTCAGGCGGGCGTGGGCTGTCGTTCGGCAGCATCTTCGACCGCGATGGACGGCTGGTCGCGAGCGTCGCGCAGGAGGGCACCATCCGCACCGGTCGATCGGCGCCCCGCCCACCGTCGGTGTAGGTGGAACGGGCCCGGCCTTCTGCCCCGGCGGCCGACGTCAGTCGCGGCGGCGGAAGGTGAGCGGTTCGTCGAGATAGGGCTCCCAGGCCTCCCGTTCGAACGGAAGGATGCGGCGCGGCCGATCGGTCTCGGCGTCGACCAGCACGAGCGTGGTCGATGCCTTCACGAACGTGACCTGGGGCTCGACACCGATCGGGCTCTTGATCTCGTAGTAGACGTCGAGGCTCGCGCCGCCCAGGTGCCCGATCCAGAGCTGCACGTCGATCGGCTGCCGGATGTAGGGCATCGACCGCACGTACTCGATCTCCTGGCGGGAGATGACGCTCTTGGTGCGGGTGGTGGGGCTCGCATCGATCACCGCGGTGCTCCACGCGGCCTGGTCGGGTGCGCTCACGTCGCCATCGACCCAGAAGGCGAAGACGCGCGCCTCCTCGAGGATCTTCAACATCGAGGCATTGTTGACGTGCCCGTACGCGTCGAGGTCTGACCAGCGGAGCTGGATGGGGACGTTGAGTCTCATGGTGCCGACCGGGTGAGGGTGACCGAGGTCAGTCGCGGGTGAGCTTGCGGTAGGCGGAGCGGTGCGGCTTCGCGGCATCCGGCCCGAGACGCTCGATCTTGTTCTCCTCGTACGACTCGAAGTTGCCCTCGAACCAGTACCAGTTGGCCGGGTCGTCCTCGGTGCCCTCGTAGGCCAGGATGTGCGTGGCGATGCGGTCGAGGAACCACCGGTCGTGCGTGATGACCACGGCGCAGCCGGGGAACTCGAGCAGAGCGTTCTCGAGGCTGCCGAGAGTCTCGACGTCGAGGTCGTTGGTGGGCTCGTCGAGCAGGAGGAGGTTGCCGCCCTGCTTGAGCGTGAGCGCCAGGTTGAGGCGGTTGCGCTCACCACCGGAGAGCACCCCGGCCTTCTTCTGCTGGTCGGGCCCCTTGAAACCGAAGGTGCCCACATAGGCACGGGCGGGGATCTCGGTCTTGCCGACCTGGATGTAGTCGAGCCCGTCGGAGACGACCTCGAAGAGGGTCTTGTTGGGGTCGATACCGCCGCGCGACTGGTCGACGTACGAGATGTCGACGGTGTCGCCGATCTTCAGGTCGCCGCCGTCGAGGGGCTCGAGACCCACGATCGTCTTGAAGAGCGTCGACTTTCCGACGCCGTTCGGGCCGATGACGCCGACGATGCCGTTGCGGGGAAGGGTGAAGGACAGGTTGTCGATCAACACGCGCTCACCGAAGCCCTTGCGGAGCTTCTTGGCGTCGATCACCTGCGAGCCCAGACGGGGGCCGACGGGGATCTGGATCTCTTCGAAATCGAGCTTCTTGGTGCGCTCGGCCTCGGCGACCATCTCTTCGTAGCGGGCGAGGCGGGCCTTCGATTTGGCCTGACGACCCTTCGCGTTGCTGCGCACCCAGTCGAGCTCCTCGGCGAGGCGCTTCGAGAGCTTGGCGTCTTTCTTGCCCTGCACCGCGAGACGCTCGCGCTTCTTCTCGAGGTAGGTGGAGTAGTTGCCCTCGTAGGGGTAGAGGCGACCGCGGTCGACCTCGGCGATCCACTCGGCCACGTGGTCGAGGAAGTACCGGTCGTGCGTGACGGCGAGCACGGCACCGTGGTACTGCGACAGGTGCTGCTCGAGCCAGAGAACGCTCTCGGCGTCGAGGTGGTTGGTGGGCTCGTCGAGCAGCAGCAGGTCGGGCTTCTGCAGCAGAAGCTTGCAGAGCGCCACGCGGCGCTTCTCACCACCGGAGAGGTTGGCCACCTCGGCATCGCCCGGGGGCGTGCGCAGGGCATCCATCGCCTGCTCCAGCTGGGAGTCGAGGTCCCACGCGTCGGCGGCATCGATGGCCTCCTGCAGGGTGCCCATCTCCTCGAGCAGAGCATCGAAGTCGGCGTCGGGCTCGGCCATGAGCGCGCTGATCTCGTTGAAGCGGTCGATCTTGCCCTTGATGGGCCCGACGCCCTCCTGCACGTTCTCGAGAACCGTCTTGGTCTCGTCGAGTTCGGGCTCCTGCATGAGGATGCCCACCGTGAAGCCCGGCGTGAGCTTGGCTTCGCCGTTCGACGGGGTGTCGAGACCCGCCATGATCTTCAGGATGGTGGACTTACCGGCGCCGTTCGGACCGACGACCCCGATCTTCGCCCCGGGGATGAACGCCATCGTGACGTCGTCGAGGATCAGCTTGTCGCCCACCGCTTTGCGGGCGCGCACCATCGAGTAAATGTATTCGGCCATGGTTACCAGTCTATGGCGCGGGTCTGACCCACCAGGCACGAGCCGGTGCCCAGGGCGGGCATCACCGAACTCGTGTAGACACCGTGACCGTACTGACCGATGAGGCAGTCGGCACCCCAGCGCACGGAGAACTGGATGCTGTCGGCGGCGACGCCGACCGTGGTGATGTCGGGGGTGACCTGCATGGCCGCGATGTCGAAGCCGTTGGTGCGCAGATTGCTCGTGAAGTCGACACCACCGGCCGCGGGATTGGCGGCGATGAGGGCCTGGTTCGTGCTGTCGAAGAACGCCTTGTTGTCGGCGGCCGTGCCCTCGGGGTTCAGCGCCCCCGCCACGGCAGTGGGGGTGGGGGTGGGCGTCTCGGTGGGGGTGGGCGCTTCGGAGACCGTGGCACTCGGCGCCGGAGCCGAATCGGGAACGCACGCCGCGAGCCCCAGAGCGAGTGCGGCCGGAACCACCAGCACGGCGAGACCTCTCGCGATGGAGCGGCCGGGTAGTGCCCGACGGGATGGCGTGGTGGTCGACCGGCGTCGTGTCGTGTGCATCGCTGGCGTGATCCTCTCGGTCGCGGTGCCTCGTGCGGCGGCCTGTGAAGCCTCCCTGAGTTTATGCGGTGGTCTCGCGCCTCGCCTGGGAGACTGCCCCGGGTCAGAACGGCACCAGCACGTCCTGCAGACCATCGGCGGGCTGCCCCTCATCCGGCTCAGACGCCTCCGGCGGGCTGAACGGGGAGACCGGGCTGGACGTCTCCACCGCCCCTCCGGGCACCACTCCTGGTGCCGCCCATCCCCCGTCTGCCGGTGCGTCGACCGCGTCTGCCGCCTGAGCACCCTCGCTCCCGGGAGCGCCGCCGGTGGCGGGCAGCGACGAGCGCGTGTAGACGGATGTGCCCCAACTGAGATCGTGGCCGATCGCATCTGCCTCGACCTCCACCGTGATGCCCGACTTCTCGCCGCTCTCCCAGGAGCGCACCCGAAGCCGCCCCGTCACCACCACGTGCTGACCGCGCTCGAGCGAGCCGGCGATGTTCACCGCGAGGTGCCGGAACGCGGTGACGGTGTACCAGTTGGTGTCGGCATCCACCCACTTGCGCTGCTCGCGGTCGAAGCGGCGCTGGCCGGAGGCGAGCCGGAAGCTCGTGATCTCGAGGCCCGAATTGGTGGTGATGTGGCGCGGGGGCGTCGCGACGATTCCTGTGAGGGACATGAGGTCGGGCATGGCTGGACTCCTTGCAGATCGGTTCGGTCGGATGACGAACCGAGTCTCCGCCGCGGCGGGAACGCGGAACGGCCGGGGATCCGTTCTGTGGAAGGATTCCCGGCCGTTCGCAGCCGTGCAGGAGAAGTGGGGTCAGGCTGCCTTGATGTACTTCGCGTAGGCCTTGCGCACCTTCGTGACCTTGGGCACGGCCACGGCCATGCAGTAGCCCTGGCCCGGGTTCTTGGCGAAGAAGTCCTGGTGGTACTCCTCGGCCCGGTAGAACTCGCCGAGAGGCTCGAGCGTGGTGACGACTCCGCCGTCCCACAGCTCACCGGCGCGCTCGAGGGCCGCCTCGAAGAGCGCCTTCTGCGCGTCGCCGTCGTAGAACATCGCCGAGCGGTACTGGGTGCCGACGTCATTGCCCTGACGGTTCAGCTGCCGCGGGTCGTGCAGCGTGAAGAACACGTCGAGGATGATCTCCGCGGGGATGACGGTGGGATCGAAGCTGACCGCCACGGCCTCCGCCTGGCCCGTGGTGCCCGTGCACACTTCTTCGTAGGTGGGGTTCGCAACGGTGCCGCCGGTGTACCCGGAGACGACGTCCTGCACCCCCTCGAGCGTGCGGTAGACAGCATCCAGGCACCAGAAGCAGCCTCCGGCGAGAACGAAAGTTTCCATGCCGCGATTCTACGGCCCGGCCGATGTCGGTGGCCGATCGTAGCGTCAGACCATGACCACGATCCAGGCGAAGACGAGCCAGGCGACGACGAGCCAGGCGGCGACGAGAACGATCAGCCCCGGCCCCGGCCTCCGTCGCGTGCGCGACGGGTACTGGCGGGTCACCGCCGCATCCGGCGCCGTGCTCGGGTACGTCGAGGAGGTCACCGACGAGGGGCGGCTCCGGTTTCGCGCCAAGCGCCTGCACTCCGGCCTGCGCATCCTCGCCATCGGGGAGTTCGCTGCACTCGATGAGGCGACGGAGAGCCTGCGGTGAGAGGTCGTCTGGGAGTTCCGGCCACACCGGCTCGTCGGCCCCGCAGCCGGTCGATGCGGAGGTAGTGTGCGGCTCATGGAATGGTGGAATGGATTCGTTGGCTGGCTCACCTCGACGAGCGGCGAGTACGTGGTGTCGCAGCTGGTGCTGCCTGCCCTGGCGATCATCGTGGCAGGCCTCCTGGCCGCCTGGATCGCGAGTTCGTCGATCAAGCGTCTGCTCGCCAAGCACGACCGCGAGCTGAAGATCTCGGCCATCG
The DNA here is from genome assembly GCF_004297105.1 of Herbiconiux sp. Classification (GTDB taxonomy): domain Bacteria; phylum Actinomycetota; class Actinomycetes; order Actinomycetales; family Microbacteriaceae; genus Herbiconiux. Next base: position 101,324 of record NZ_SCVE01000016.1, on the reverse strand, counting down.
CGTCGCTCATCGACGCGGCAGAACAGGCCTCCGTCTGGAACTCGCTCACCCCGCAGGAGCAGATCCTCTCCGATCGGGCCACGGGGCAGGCCGACATCCAGGTGCGCCTGCTGCCCATCAAGGGAGCGGATGTCGCGGCGAACTGGGCCGCGCACGCCCTCGCCGAGATGAAGCGCAACTCCGCCACCTTCGGCTACGTCGTGGAGCCCGCGGTCTTCGAGTTCCGCGATCGCCTCATCGAGTGGCAGCAGAAGCCCGGCCGCGCCAAGCGCGTGTTCCAGAGCGACCTCGAGCGCTGGGCCGTCGAAGACTCCTCCACCGAACGCGAGCTGCTCGCCCAGCAAGACGCCTGGGTCGCTCAGCAGCACCACTCGCAGTACGGCACAACGCCGTCGTCGTCGGCCGCCGCATCCGGCGTCGCAGGCCCCGGCCCCGCCGCCCCACAGCCCTACGCCCCCGCGCCGACCGTCGTGATGGCTCCGGCCGCTCCCCTGCCGCCGACGCACGAACCCCGCCCCACGGTTCAGCAGGTGGCATCCGGAACCGGCTCGCGCGGGGTGGCGGCCGGCTCCGACCCGAAGACCACGTCGCCCCTCGGTGACCTCGAGCTCACCACCGACCCGGGCGAGGCCCGCGCCGCCGGCGAGATCCCGCCTCCCGTGCACGCCTTCCCGCCGCGTGCCGGCTCGGAGAACCCGTCGTCCTGACCACGATCGAGTCGCGCCCGCAGGGGCCGGCGCAGCGGCCGTAGTACGCTTTTCGCGTCGCCCCTGTAGCTCAGTGGATAGAGCACCGGCCTTCTAATCCGTTTGTCGCTGGTTCGAATCCAGCCAGGGGCACCCCGTGTCCGGCGCGCCGGCCTGTGCTCAGGCGCTCTCAGCCCGCGACGAGAGCCACTATCCCGGCTACCAGCGAGATCAGGCCGATCAGCAGGGAGATGCCGATCAGTACGGCGTGCACGATCAGGAAGCGCGTCGGCTTGCCGTTCGCGTCCCTCGCTCGCTCGTCGCGGCTGACCCGCTTGTAGAACTGGGGCCAGACGATGGCGTTCCAGGCGGCGTTGACGATGAGCAGGATCGCGAGTGTGGTGAGCATCGACTCCACTCTACGAGTCCCCACAGGGGAGCGTCAGGCCGCGAACCGCTTGACGGAGGCACGTCATAGACTTCGTTCATGAGTTCTTCCTCCGACCGCCTCGTCTGGATCGACTGCGAGATGACGGGGCTCGATCTCGAGGTCGACGAGCTGGTCGAGGTCGCGGTGGTCGTCACCGATTTCGATCTCGCGCTGGTCGATCCGGGTTTCAGCATCGTCATCAAACCCGACGACTCGGCTCTCGAGCACATGAACGACTTCGTCACGAAGATGCACGAGTCGAGCGGGCTCTCCGACGAGATCCCGAACGGTGTGAGCCTCGCCGACGCGGAGTACCAGGTGCTCGAGTACATCCTGAAACACGTGCCGACACCGCAGCAGGCGCCGCTCGCGGGCAACACCATCGGCACCGACCGGGCCTTCCTCGCCAAGTTCATGCCCCGCGTCGACGGCCACCTTCACTACCGCAGCATCGATGTCTCCTCCATCAAGGAGCTGTCGCGCCGCTGGTTCCCCCGGGTGTACTTCAACGCGCCCGAGAAGGCGGGCGGGCACCGCGCACTGGCCGACATCCTCGAGTCGATCCGAGAACTCGAGTACTACCGTAAAGCGGTGTTCATCGCGCCTCCCGGGCCCACCTCGGCCGAGCTCAAGACGGTCTCCGCAGACGTGGTGCGCGAATTCGGCTCGCGTTTGTAATAGACTCTTTGTTCGTTGCCCCGCAAACTCGTTTGCAGGGTGAACATGGTGGATATAGCTCAGTTGGTAGAGCGCTGGCTTGTGGTGCCGGATGTCGCGGGTTCGAGTCCCGTTATTCACCCCACTGGCGGTCATGAGCCGCCCCGATGGCCCGGGTCGATCCCGGGCCATCGGCATATCCGGGCCCGGAATGACGGGTCCCTCCTCGCGATCGACGAATGGATGCTCATGGTCGAGATGGATGCCGACACCTTCGAGATCCTGGTGGGCGACGAACTCGACCTGCTGCCCGATGACATGGTCGACGGTCTCGACAACGTGGTGATCGTAGTGGAGGACCGGCCCGAAGACGGCTCGCTCGATCTTCTCGGCCTGTACGACGGGGTGGCGCTCACCGAACGCGGGCAGTACGGCTTCGGGGAGATGCCCGACCGCATCCTGATCTACCGCGAACCGCTGCTCGCGATCTGCGACGACATCGACGAACTGCGCGATCAGGTGCACGTCACGCTCGTGCACGAGATCGCCCACTACTACGGCATCGACGACACGAAGCTGCACGAACTCGGCTGGGGCTGATCGCCCCGTAGCCTGGTTCACATGGCATCTTCGGCAGGACGCAAAGCGGTGCGGGCGCTGGTGGTGCTCGTGGGCGTCTTCGTGATCCTCGCCATCGGCCTCTACGGCCCCGCAACGCTCGTGGGCCCCCTGCCCACGGCCTCCGCCGCGGTCGCCGACGCCAGCGGGGAGGCCCCGGTCACCGCGGCTCCCACCTTGCCTTCAACAGGTGCGAGCGCCATCGTGGCGGGCGCCGACAGCCCCGTGCTCGCCGCGGGCGGCCTCACCGAGGCGGTGCCGATCGGAGGAACGGCCAAGGCCATCACCGCGCTCGTCGTGCTCGACGCCAAACCGATGGATGCCGGCGCCCAGGGCGAGACCATCACCGTCTCCCGCGACGACTACGACAGCTACGTGCGCTACCTCGCCGAACGGGCCCGTGCCGTGCCCTTCATCACGGGCGAGACGTGGACGCAGCGCGAGATGCTGCAGGCCATGCTCCTCGGCTCGAGCAACAACCACGCGGATTCTCTCGCCCGCTGGGCCTTCGGCTCGATGGACGCCTACCTCGCGGCGGCGACCACCTGGCTCGCGAAGAACGGTCTCACGAGCATCTCCCTCGTCGATGCAACCGGGCTCGACGAGGGAGATGTGGGCACCGCCACCGACCTGGCCCGGGTGAGCGCTCTGGCCTACGCGAACCCCGCCATCGCCGAGATCATGTCGTTCACCGAGGCCCGGGTCACCGGCAACCGCGGCTTCGACAATCTCGCCGCCTACGCCGCCGACGAGGGCTACCGCGGCCTCTCGCGCAGCTACACCGACCAGGCAGGCGTGTGCTTCCTCTTCGCCCTCGACGTCACGGTCGGTGGCGCAGCGGCGGGCACGACCCCGGTCACCCTCTACGGCGCCTTCCTCCGCGAGCCCGACTGGGACACCCTCGACGCCGACCTCACCACGCTCGCGACATCCGCATCCGCCACCCTCGCGCAGACCCCTGTCGTGACCGAGGGGCAGGCCTTCGTGACCTACACCACTCCTTGGGGCGAGACCGCGCACGGGGTCGCGATGGCGACGGAGAGCCGGATGCTCTGGGTCACGTCCCCGCTCGAATACACGGTCGACGCGAAGCAGCTGAGCACCGGGTCGAAGGGCGAGCAGATCGGCAGCGTCACGGTCACCACGCCCGATGGCGACATCAATGTACTGCTCGAACTCGATCAGCGCCTCGGCGATCCCGGCCCGATGTGGCGGCTGACGCATCCGATACCGGTGATCTCGGCGTTCATCGACTCGAAGCCGCTGGGCTGATCGCCCGCAGGCCTGCGGCTAGTTCGGCACCACGAACGTCGCCAGGGCGCGCGGGTTCTCGCGCGCGACGAATGCCTGCCACTGGCGGTCCCAGCGATCCCACTCCCGGGCGAAGAGATCACCGTCGCGGGCGAGCGCACGCCTCTTGCGTTCGGCGTCGTCGGCTTCGACCCAGATGGTGAGGTCGGCGAGAGCCGCGTTGCGGCGGCTCAGCGCGCCGCATCCTTCGACCACCAGCGGATGTGCGGCATCCACCGTGTGCCACTCGGCTTTCTCCCCGCGCTCCCAGTCGTACCGCCGCCAGCGCCCGGGCCGTCCCGCGCGCAGCGGCTCGAGCAGGTGCTCGGCGATCTCCGCGCTCGCCTCCTCGAGGCCGTCCCAGCCGGGATAGATCTCGTCGAGATGGATCACGGTGGGCGCGTCGGCACCGACCCAGCCCCGCTGCATCCGGAGCGAGAGCTGCGTCTTGCCCGATCCGCTCGGGCCGTCGATGAGGATCACGGTCATGGGAGTCTCACCCGATCACGAAGCGGAAGGTTCCCGCAAGCACCGCGGCGGTGAGGGCGGTCGCACCGATGACGGCACCGATCGCGATGAGCAGCCACTCGCGACCGCCGAACGGCGAGGGGCGCGCCCAGGTGCGCACGGTGTCGCCGCCGAATCCGCGCGCCTCCATGGCCGTGGCCAGCTTGCTGCCGCGGCGCAGCGAGATCACGAGCAGGGCGAACGCCTGGTTGAGGAAACGGCGGATTCGGCCCGAGTCGCCGAGGCCCCGGGCGCGCCGGGCGAGCTCCAGCTGCCGCCAGTCATCCAGGAAGAGCCCCACGAGGCGGATGCCCGCGAGGGCGCCCAGCACGAACCGGCTCGGCAGATGCCACACCTGGGCGAGCCCGTCGGCGAGATCAGTCGGGTCCACCGTCGCGAACAGCACCACGGCGGGCAGGCCGATGGCGAGGATGCGGAGCACGGTGGCCACCGCGAGGGCGATCGATCCGTCGCTCACGTGGATCAGCCCGAACTGCAGGTAGGTCTGACCCGCGGGCACTCCGTAGAGGATCGTGGTGACACCGGCGAGAGGAGCGGCGATCCACAGGGCGGCCGTGCGCCGGAAGAAGGCCCTCGGGGCGAGACCGGCCCACAGGAACAGGATGCTCTCGAGCACGAGCGCCACCGCCGCCGACACCCAGTCGATGGTGACGAGCAGCAGCACACTGAGCAGCAGCGAGGCAGTGAGCTTCGCCACCGGGTTGATGGCATGGATGCGACGGGTGCCGCGCACAGGGCCGAGCAGGGTCATCGCACTCCCCCGGCCCCGACCACCAGCTCGCGGTCGGCCAGGGCGTCGATGAAGGCACGGTCGTGCGTCACCACGACCGCCGACGTACCACGCTCCACCTGCTCGGCGAGGAGCAGCACGAGTTCGGCCCAGGTGCGCGAGTCCTGCCCGAACGTGGGCTCGTCGAGGATCAGGATGCTCGGCCGCGCCACGAGGGCCGACGCCACCGAGAGGCGCCGCTTCTCGCCGCCCGAGAGCGTATAGGGGTTCGCCGTGAGGAGGTGGTCGAGTCGCAGCCGCCCGGCGGTCTCCATCACCCGGGCCGCGATCTCGGCCTCGGGGAGCTTCAGCACGCGGAGGCCCACCTCGAGCTCGCCGCGAACCGTGCCGGAGACGAATTGGTGTTCGGGATCCTGGAACACCGTCCCGATGCGGGTGAGGAGGTCACGCGAGCGCCAGACGAAGGGCGAAGCGCTGGTGAGAAGGGGTGAGCGGGCCAGCATCCGACGGGCCGCGCGGCGCACCGCGGTGCCCCGGGTGAGCTCGACGGAACCCGCGAGCTCGCCGCCTTCGGGCAGGATCAGGCCGGCCAGAGTGAGCGCCAGTGTCGTCTTGCCGGCACCGTTCGGGCCGGTGAGGGCGAGGGCCGCGCCGGCCTCCACGTCGACGTCGAGCCCGCTCGCGACAGGCACGCCCGGCACCCGCGCCACGGCGAGTTCACGCCCGGTGAGGAGGACATCGGCGGGTACGCCGCGGGCGCCGGCCGGATGCGCGGGGCGCGGTGATCGGCCCTCCAGCGGGTCGTGGCCCGGCACCCACACCCCGCCGCGCGCGAGTTCGGCGCCGCGCTCGCGGAGCACCTCGTGCGGGTCGCCATCCGCCAGCACACCGCCACCCGGGGCGAGCACGACGACGCGGTCGACGACGTCGAGCCAGATGTCGACGCGGTGCTCGATCACCACGAACGTGGCTCTCGACGATCGCACCAGCTCGGCCACCGCGTCGCGCACGTCGAGCACCCCTGCGGGGTCGAGGTTCGCGGTCGGCTCGTCGAGCAGCACCACCCCTGGCCGCATGGCCAGCACGCCGGCCAGGGCCACGCGCTGCTTCTGCCCGCCGGAGAGCTCGGAGGTGGAGCGGTCGAGGGGCAGGTCGAGACCCACGGCGGCGAGCGCCTCATCCACCCGCGGCCAGATCTCGGCGCGCGGCACCCCGAGGTTCTCGCAGCCGAACGCCACGTCGTCGCCGACGCGGGCGAGCACGAGCTGGGAGTCGGGGTCCTGCATGAGCATGCCCACGCGGCCGCGGATGCGCTCCGGCTCCGCTCCGTCGACGGTGAGCACGCCCTCCTGCTCCCCCTCGTCGGCGCCACCCAGCACGCCCGCGAAGGCGTGCGCGAGCGTCGACTTGCCGGCTCCGGATGCGCCGAGCAGCAGCACACGCTCCCCCGGTTCGATCACGAGGTCGAGCCCTCTGACCGCCCAGGCGGTGCGGGAGGCGTGCCGCCAGCCCCAGCCCTCGGCGCTCAGGCGCGCGCCGGGGGCCGCGACCCCCTCGGGGACGCGGCCGGCCGGCGGCGGGGCGGGATGCGCGCGGCTCGCATCATCCGTCTGTGGCACGGGCTAGGCCCTGGCCGCCACCTCGCGCCCCGCGGCGAAGCGGCTGAGCGCGCCGGTGCGCGCGAGGGCCCGGGCGAGGAGCCAGGAGAGGAGGCCGGCGATCAGGGCGCCGCTGATCACCGCGGAGACGCCGTAGATCGCCTTGAACGAGAAGTCCATCGCCGGATACCAGGTGATGAGGTCGTTCACCGCCATGCCGAGTCCGGCGCCCGCCCCGGCGAGCACCGCCACGTAGGCGCGGTAGTTGCCGTAGAGGAAGAGGGCGAACACGATCTCGGCACCCAGGCCCTGCGCAAGGCCGGAGAGGATGGTGAGCGCGCCGCCCCACTGCGTGCCGACGAGGGCCGAGACGATCGCAGCCACGAGCTCGGTGTAGAGCGCGGCACCGGGCTTGCGGATGATGAGGCCGCCGAGCACTCCGGCGAAGAGCCAGACTCCGTAGAGAAGGGCTTGCGCGCCGGGGGCCACGACCTCGAGCGGGGCGGTGACGGGGGCGTAGAACAGGTTCCAGATCCAGAAGATCAGGCCGGCGGCCACGCCGATGACGCTGGCCACCACGATGTCGACGACACGCCAGCGGAGGGTGCGGCGGGTCTTGAATTGTGAATGCACTTTTCGTGCCCTTTCAGTCGGTGGAAGGGGCACGGGTCGCCGCGTCGTGTTCGTCCGCTTGCGGATGACACCACGCGGCATGAGATGCCTCCCTGCGCTGGCATGATCCAGATCAGGTTCGACGGTCGAAGGTTGAGAACCTTCCTCTCAGCCCGGCTCACCGGACTCCCGTGTGGCATCAGTATAGGCCTCCCGCCCTGCCCCCGCCCTCCGCCGTTGTCCCTCCTGCCGCCGCCGCTCCCGCCGCTCTCACTCCAGCCACCGCCGCCGCTCCCGCCGCTCCCACTCCCGCCGCTCCCACTCCCGCCGCCGCCACTCCCGCCGCCGCCGCTCCCGCGGCTCCCGCCGCTCTCGCTCGGCCGTACCCGACTTGCCACAACTTGTGGCAAGTGCGGGCGCCGGGCAACAGTTTCTGGCAACTGGATCGCACCTGCGGGCTCCCTGCCTGTGGATAACTCAGGCCGGCGGGTACGAAGCGAGCATCATGGGCTCGTGCCGCATCCGTCGCCCCTCCCCTCCCAGCTTCGCGACGCCCCGTTCAGCGTGAGCGACGGGCGAGCCCACGGTCTCTCACCTCAGCGACTCCGCAACCGCGACTTGCGCCGCCCGTACCGCGGTGTTCGGGTGCACGCCGTGTGCGATGACTCTTTCGACGCCCGCTGCCGCGCCTACTGCACCATCGAGCGGCCGGGTCAGTTCTTCAGCCATCTGACCGCCGCGAGGCTGTGGGGCGTTCCGCTCGCCCGCTGGGATCCGGGAGAACCGCTGCATGTCGCCACGATGGCGCCGGCGAGGGCGTCCCGCGTCTCGAGGGTCTGCGGGCACCAATTTCAGGATGCGCACGTCCGCGTTCTCGAGCAGGGCGGGCTGCCCGTCACCGACCCGGCGAGCACCTGGATCCACCTCGCATCCTCTCTGCGCCACGTCGATCTCGTCGCGGCCGCCGACTACCTCGTGGCGACGCCCCACTTTCACGCGGATCGCGACGGGAGACCGTTCACGACGATCGAGCACCTGGCCCAGCGACTGTCCGGCTATCACGGCAAAGGTCGCGGCCAGGCGCTGCGGGCGCTGGAGCGTGTGCGAACCGGCGTCGCGTCACCACAGGAGACGCGGCTGCGGCTCGCTCTGGTCGACCATGGACTTCCCGAACCGGTCACGGATGTCGAGATCCGTGAAGGGTCCTTCCACGCGTGGCTCGACCTGTACTACCCCGCACTCCGGCTCGTCGTGGAGTACGACGGGGAGCAGCATCGCACCGATGACGAGCAGTACGAGAAAGACGTCCACCGCCTCGACACGCTTCGCGCGATGGGCCTCGAGGTCGTCCGGGTCGGCAAGGTCGCTCTCGCGGGGCGTGGAACCATCGCGGTGAACCGAGTGGAGTCCCGGATGCGGGCGCGGGGCTGGATCCCGGGCTCCGAGGCCTGACCGCTGCCCCAGGCGAGCTCACCCGCGCATCGATTTGCCACGAACTGTTGCGCCTGCCGACCGCGTGCCACAACTTGTGGCAACCACCTTCAGGGCGACACGCCCCACCGCACCCGCTTGCCACAAAGTGTTGCCCGCGCGCGCCGCTTGCCACAAGTTGTGGCAACCACCTTCGGGGCGGCACCCTCCGCCGCACCCACGTGCCACAACGTGTTGCCCGCGCACGCCACTTGCCACAACATGTGGCAACCAAGTTCGGGGCGGCACGCCCCCGCACCCGCTTGCCACAAAGTGTTGCCCGCGCGCGCCACTTGCCACAACATGTGGCAACCAAGTTCGGGGTGGCACGCGCCCCCGCACCCACGTGCCACAAAGTGTTGCCCGCACGCGCCACTTGCCACAACATGTGGCAACCAAGTTCGGGGCGGCACGCGCCCCCGCACCCGCTTGCCACAAAGTGTTGCCCGCACGCGCGACTTGCCACAACATGTGGCAACCAAGTTCGGGGCGGCACGCGCCCCCGCACCCACGCGCCACAAAGTGTTGCCCGCACGCGCGACTTGCCACAACTTGTGGCAAGCGGATCCAGGGCGGTCACGCCCGCGCATCGAGTTGCCGCAAAGTGTTGCGCGCGGCCCACGCTTGCCACAAGTTGTGGCAAGTCGGGGGGGGTGGGGCGGGCTACTTCTTGAGGGCGCGCACGAAGCGGGAGACGGCCCAGCCCGTGGTGATGATGACCGGCACCGAGGCCGCGAGCAGCGCGATGATGTTGGGCTCGAAGGTGGCCGCGCCATCCGTCTTCACGTAGGCGCCGATCGGGATCGACACGCCCCCGCCGCCGAAGCCCTCGCCACCGGCATCGCCCGCGGCGATCTTGTGGTCGGTGGCTCCGGGGGACGATGCGGTTCCGTTGCCGCCGCCGAAGCCCGACCAGACGAGGGCGACCGGGATGATGGTCACACCATCGACCTGCACCGGCGCACCGTACGCGGCACCGACTCCGATCGATCGAGTTGCGTCGGTGAGGGTTTCCACGAGGTTGGCCATGCGCCCACGCTACCGCGGACATGGCCCCGAAACCAGAACCGGGTAGCGTGAACGTCACACATCGTCAGGAGACCAGATGCAGTCGTGGCCCGGATCGGCCTACCCCCTCGGAGCGACCTATGACGGGAGCGGAACGAATTTCGCGATCTTCAGTGAGGCTGCGGAGAAGGTCGAGCTCTGCCTGTTCGACGACGAGGGAGTCGAGACCTGCGTCGAACTGATCGAGGTCGACGCCTTCGTGTGGCACGCCTACCTGCCCCAGGTGCAGCCCGGGCAACGCTACGGCTACCGCGTTCACGGCCCCTACGACCCGGCGAAGGGTCAGCGCGCCAACCCGAGCAAACTGCTGCTCGACCCCTACGCGAAGGCCACGAGCGGCACGATCGACTGGGATCAGTCGCTCTTCTCCTACACCTTCGGCGACCCCGACTCGGAGAACACCGACGACAGCGCCGCCCACATGACCTACGGCGTCGTGATCAACCCCTTCTTCGACTGGTCGGGCGACCGCAAGCTGCGTGTGCCCTACAGCCAGAGTGTGATCTACGAAGCCCATGTGAAGGGCCTCACCGAGCTGCACCCCGACATCCCCGAGGAGCAGCGGGGCACCTACGCGGGGGTCGCGCATCCGGCCGTGATCCAGCACCTGCAGAAGCTCGGCGTCACCGCCATCGAGCTCATGCCCGTTCATCAGTTCGTGAACGACAGCACGCTGATCGACAAGGGACTCAGCAATTACTGGGGCTACAACACCATCGGCTTCTTCGCTCCCCAGAACACCTACTCCTCCACGGGCGACCTCGGACAGCAGGTGCAGGAGTTCAAGGGCATGGTGAAGTCGCTGCACGCCGCCGGCATCGAGGTCATCCTGGATGTGGTCTACAACCACACGGCCGAAGGCAACCATCTGGGCCCCACACTGTCGTTCCGCGGCATCGACAATGCGGCCTACTACCGCCTCGTCGAAGACGACCAGCGCTACTACATGGACTACACGGGCACGGGCAACACCCTGAACGTGCGCCATCCGCACTCCCTCCAGCTCATCATGGACTCCCTGCGCTACTGGGTCACCGAGATGCACGTCGACGGATTCCGCTTCGACCTCGCCAGCGCCCTGGCGCGCGAGTTCTACGACGTCGACCGGCTGTCGACCTTCTTCGAGCTCGTGCAGCAAGACCCGGTGGTGTCGCAGGTGAAGCTCATCGCCGAGCCGTGGGATGTCGGCCCCGGCGGCTACCAGGTGGGAAACTTCCCCCCGCAATGGACCGAGTGGAACGGCAAGTACCGCGACACCGTGCGCGACTTCTGGCGCGGCGAACCGTCGACGCTCGGCGAGTTCGCGAGCCGCTTCACGGGCTCGGCCGACCTCTACGAGCACTCGGGCCGCCGCCCGGTGGCCAGCATCAACTTCGTCACGGCCCACGATGGCTTCACCCTGCGCGACCTCGTGTCGTACAACGAGAAGCACAACGACGCCAACGGCGAAGACAACAACGACGGCGAATCGCACAACCGCTCCTGGAACTGCGGCGTCGAAGGCCCCACCGACGACCCGAAGGTCCTCACTCTCCGTGCCCGCCAGCAGCGCAACTTCATCGCCACGATGATGCTCTCGCAGGGCGTTCCGATGCTGCTGCACGGCGATGAGCTGGGTCGCACGCAGGAGGGCAACAACAACACCTACGCCCAGGACAGCCCCCTCACCTGGGTGCACTGGGATGCCGAAGACCAGCCGCTCATCGAGTTCACCGCGGCCGTCACCCGGCTGCGGAAGGAGCATCCGACGTTCCGGCGCAGCCGGTTCTTCGACGGCCGGCCCGTGAAGCGCGGTGCGGGCGAGCCCCTCCCCGACATCGTCTGGCTCGACACCGAGGCGAGCGAGATGCAGCCCGAGGACTGGGACTCGAGCCTCTCGAGGTCGGTGGGTGTGTTCTTGAACGGGCAGGGCATCGGTGCGCGCGACCCTCGCGGCAATCCGCTCACGGATGTGCACTTCCTCCTCTACTTCAACGCCCACGACGAGGAGCAGAGGTTCACCCTGCCGTCGGCGGAGTACGCCGAGTCGTGGGATGTCGTGATCGACACCGCGGGAGAGGCGGCGGATTCACAGGTCTTCACCGCTGGCGCAATTCTCTCGGTCGAGGCACGCTCGATGGTGGTGCTGCGACTCCACCGCGAACTCGAGGTGGAACCCGACCACTCGGTCGCAGCGTCACTCACCGCCCAGGCGGACTCGTCGGCCCAGATCATCCCACCACCCGTGGGCTAGGCACGACGCCCCGCAGTCATCTCAGGCACGAAGGATCCCCGGATGCGCACCCCCCGCTCGACCTATCGCCTCCAGCTCACCGCCGACTTCACCCTGTGGGATGCGGCACGCCTCGTCCCCTACCTCGCGCGCCTCGGCGCCGACTGGGTGTATCTCTCGCCGATCCTGCAGGCGGAGCCCGGCTCGCAACACGGCTACGACGTCACCGACCACTCCCGCGTCGACGAGTCGCGAGGGGGCGCCGATGGGCTGCGTGCGCTCTCCGACGCCGCGCACGAGGCGGGGCTCGGGGTGCTCGTCGACATCGTGCCGAACCACGTGGGCGTGGCGACACCGGCACAGAACCCGTGGTGGTGGGATCTCCTGAAGAACGGGCGCGAGTCGCGGTACGCCGACGCCTTCGACGTCGACTGGGAGTTCGGGGGCGGGCGCATCCGCATCCCCGTGCTGGGCGACGACTCGATCGAGGCGCTCGCTCTGGAGACGGATGACGCGGGCGACACCGTTCTCGCCTACTACGACAACCGCTACCCGATCGCCCCCGGCACCGCCGACGACGGCGCCGACGCGCAGACCGTGCACGCACGGCAGCACTACGAGCTGATGAACTGGCGGCGCGAGAGCACCGACCTCAACTACCGGCGCTTCTTCGCGGTGTCGACGCTGGCGGCCATCCGGGTGGAGGAGCCGTGGGTGTTCGACGAGTCGCACGCCGAGATCGCACGCTGGTTCCGGGAAGGACTCGTCGACGGGCTGCGGGTCGACCACCCCGACGGGCTCGCCGATCCGGGCGGCTACATCGAGCGGCTCTCCGAGCTCACGAGCGGGGGCTACATCCTCGTCGAGAAGATCCTCGAGGGCGATGAGCCGCTCGAGCGCGACTGGAAGACCGCGGGCACCACCGGGTACGACGCCCTTGCCGGACTCGACCGCGTGTTCGTCGACCCGGCCGGTGAGCAGCCGCTCGATCGGCTCGCCGCCGCGTTGCGGCTCGAGAGCGCCACAACCACGGGTGACTACCGTGCTCTCATCCACGACACCAAGCGGGGTGTCGCCGACGGCATCCTCCAGGCCGAGGCACGCCGGCTTACCCGCGACATCGAGCGGGCGGGAGGGCTCGCCACTCCCACCGACAGCGCGGTGATCACGGATGCGGTGGCCGAGCTGCTCACCTGCTTCCCCGTCTACCGCTCCTACCTGCCCGCCGGCCGGGAGCACCTCGACGAGGCGCTCGCGCGGGCCCGCGAGCAGCGACCCGACCTCGACGCGGTGCTGGTGGAGACGGCGACGGTGCTCGCCCGAACGGGGTCGGCACCCGCCATCCGGTTCCAGCAGACCTCGGGCATGGTGATGGCGAAGGGGGTTGAAGACACGGCGTTCTACCGCTTCACCCGGCTCACGAGCCTCACCGAGGTCGGCGCCGAGCCCGACGAGTTCAGCGTGAGCGTGGAGCACTTCCACGAGCTGCAGCGGCGCAGGCACAGAACCGTGCCCGACACGATGACCACGCTGTCGACACACGACACGAAGCGCTCCGAGGACACCCGTTCGCGCATCTCGGCCCTCGCCGAGATCGCCGACGGGTGGGCGGGAACGATCGCGAAGATCCGCGCGCTGCTGCCGCTGTTCGACGGGTCGTTCGAGAACCTCCTGTGGCAGGCGCTCGTGGGTGCGTGGCCGCTCACCCGTGAGAGGGCGCAGGATTACGCTCTGAAGGCTGCCCGGGAGGCGGGCGACGCGACGAGCTGGCTCGCGCCCGACGAGGAGTTCGAAGCCCGCATGAGCGCCGCGATCGACGCGGTGTTCACCGACCCGATCGCGCGGGGCCTCATCGAGAGCCAGGTTGCGGCCGTGCGGGGCGCGGGGCGCATCACCTCCCTCTCCGAGAAGCTCGTGCAGCTCACCACGACGGGCGTGCCCGACGTGTACCAGGGCACCGAGCTCTGGGACCACTCGCTGGTCGACCCCGACAACCGCCGTCCGGTCGACTACGACCTGCGCTCCGAGCTGCTGACGGTTCAGGATGCGGGCGAGCTGCCGCTCTGGCAGCCCGACGAGGCCGACGACGCGGGTGCCGTCAAGCTGCTCGTTGCCTCGACCGCGCTGCGGCTGCGCCGCGACCGGCCCGAGCTCTTCACTGGCTACAAGCCGCTAGAGGCCCGAGGTTCGGGTGCCGCACACGTGCTCGCCTTCGATCGAGGCGGTGCCATCACCGTGGCCACCCGACTGCCGATCGGCCTGACGGCGCGGGGAGGGTGGGACGACACCACGCTCGAGCTGCCGGCCACCCGGGCCGGGTACGTCGACACGTTCACCGGGCGCATCGTGAGCGAGGGCGACATCCGTCTCGCCGAACTGCTCGCCACCTACCCCGTCGCCCTGCTGCAGAGGATCGAAGACTGATGAGCCATGAGAACACGTTCGGGGTCTGGGCTCCGCGGGCCGAGCTGGTCGAACTCGTGATCGATTCGGGGGCGGATGGCGACCGGGTCGCGCATCCGATGGTCAGAGGCGACGACGCCTGGTGGCTTCCGTCGCCCGACGTGACCTGGGCGCCCGGCATCGACTACGGCTACGTCATCGACGGCGAAGGGCCCTACCCCGACCCCCGATCGCGGCGGCAGCCCCAGGGGGTGCACGGTCTCTCACGCACCGACGACCCCTCGTCGTACTCGTGGAACGACGACGGCTGGGCGGGCCTCCCGCTCGACCGCGCCGAGATCTACGAGCTGCACATCGGTACCTTCACCCCCGCGGGCACGCTCGACGCGGCGCTCGACCGGCTCGATCACCTGAAGTCGATCGGCGTCACCCACGTGGAGCTGTTGCCGGTGAACGGCTTCAACGGCACGCACAACTGGGGCTACGACGGGGTGGCATGGTTCACCGTGCAGGAGGGCTACGGGGGGCCGGATGCGTATCGACGCTTCGTCGACGCGTGTCACGCCGCGGGGCTGGCCGTCATCCAGGACGTGGTCTACAACCACCTCGGGCCGAGCGGCAACTACCTGCCGATCTACGGGCCCTACCTGAACGATGCGTCGAGCAACACCTGGGGCACATCGGTGAACCTCTCGCACGAGGGTTCGGGCGAGGTTCGGAGCTTCATCATCGACAACGCCCTCATGTGGCTGCGCGACTACCACGTCGACGGTTTGCGGCTCGACGCCGTTCACGCGCTGGTCGACGACTCCCCTGTGCACCTGCTGGCAGAACTCGGTGCCGCGGTCGACGCGCTCTCGGAGGCCGACGGCGTGCGACGGATGCTCATCGCCGAGTCCGACCTGAACGACCCGGTGATGTTCCTGCCGCGCGACCAGAACGGCTACGGGCTCGACGGGCAGTGGAGCGACGACTTCCACCACGCGGTGCACGTGAACCTCACCGGCGAGACCATCGGCTACTACGAGGACTTCGACTCCGTCGGCGCCCTCGCGAAGGTGCTCACGCGAGGGTTCTTCCATGACGGAACGTGGTCGAGTTTCCGCGAGAAGACCCATGGCGTCGAGCTCGACCGGGCGGCCACCGCGCCCTGGAGGCTCGTGGTGGCCTCGCACAACCACGACCAGATCGGCAACCGGGCCGTCGGCGACCGTCTGACGGCGACGCTCGACAACGACTCCCTCGCCATCGCCGCCACGCTCACGATGCTCGGCCCCTTCACCCCGATGCTCTTCATGGGTGAGGAGTGGGCTGCATCGACGCCTTGGCAGTTCTTCACCTCGCATCCGGAACCCGAGCTCGGCGAAGCCACGGCCAAGGGTCGCATCGGCGAGTTCGCGAAGATGGGGTGGGACCCGGCCGTGGTGCCCGACCCGCAGGATCCGGCCACGTTCCAGAACTCGAAGCTCGACTGGTCGGAGCTCACCGATCCCGCGCATCCGGAGCACGCCGCGATGCTCGAGGTCTACCGCACGCTCGGCGCCCTCCGCCGAACCCTGCCCGCCGGTGACGACGTTCGCCTGTCCGACATCGCCGTGAGCTTCGACGAAGATGCCCGCTGGCTCGTGCTGGAGCGCCCGGCCCTCGTGATCCTGGTGAACCTCTCGGATGCCCCCCTCGACGTCGCCACCGTCGCGCCCCGTCTCGGCGAGCCCCTCTTCGACTCCCACGCAGCCCTGCGCGGCCGCCCCCTGCCGGCCGAGCTCACGACCTCAGCGGCGCGTTCCGTTCTGGTCGGCCGTCTCGCCTGAGCGGGGGGACTTCATGAGGGAGGCCGGGCGCAACATGTCGGCTCCGAAGCGGGCGGCGACGCGGTCGACCGTGAGTTCGGCGTCGCGCCAGCCCTCCGAGGGCGACTCCTCGTCGGCCCAGAGCGCCGGCTGGTGCACGGCGCCCTCGGCCGCGGAGAGCTGTTCGACGCGCACACCGATCAGGCGGATCGGCTCGCCCACCGCCCCTACCGCCTCATAAATGGCCAGCACCTCGTCGAAGATGCGGCGGCCGAGGTCGGTGGGCTCCGAGAGGGTGCGCGACCGCGAGATGGTGGTGAAGTCGGAGAATCGCAGCTTCAGCGCCACCGTGCGCCCCATCAGGTCGGCCGCCCGCAACCGCGCCGCCACACGGTTCGACTGGTGCAGCAGCTCGCGCCGCAGAACATCCGGCGAGCGCTCGTCGACATCGAAGGTGCGCTCGTGGCCCACGCTCTTCTCCTGGCTCGTGGGCACCACGCCCCGCGTGTCGATGCCGTTCGCGAGCTCGTGCAGCTTCGCGCCGCTCGCCTCCCCCACCGCACGCACGAGGGCATCGAGGGGGGTCGAGGCGATGTCGCCCACCGTGCGCAGGCCCAGACGCTCGAGCCGCGACGCCGTGCTCTCGCCCACACCCCAGAGCGCTCGCACGGGAAGCGGATGAAGGTACCCCAGCACCTCGGACGGCCGCACGACGAGCATGCCATCGGGTTTCGCGCGCCCGGAGGCGAGCTTCGCCATGAACTTGGTGGGCGCCACCCCCACCGAGCACGGCAGTCCTGTCTCGGCGAGCACCCGCGCCCGGAGGCGCTCGGCGATCACGTCGGACTCACCGAGCAGGCGCCTGGCGCCCGACACATCGAGGAACGCCTCGTCGATGCTGAGCGGTTCGACGAGCGGAGTCACCTCGCGGAACAACGCCATCACGGCGCGCGAGGCATCCCGGTACCGGTCCATGTGCGGCTCCAGCACCACGGCGCCCGGGCACAGCCGCAGGGCGGCACCCACGGGCATCGCCGAGTGCACACCGTAGGCCCGTGCCTCGTAGGTGGCGCTCGTGACCACGGCCCGCGCCGATCGCCCACCCACGATCACGGGGCGCCCACGCAACTCGGGGCGGGAGAGCAGCTCGACCGACGCGAAGAAGGCATCCATGTCGACATGCAGGATCGACGGACTCGGCTCCCGCTGCGACCCGTCCGATCCCGCACCCATGCCTCGAGCCTAAGCGCGACGAGCGACACGCAGGTCACCCGTTCTCGAGCTTCTCCCAGAGATCGCCCAGTCTGGGGGAAAATACTGGACGACGCCCGACTCACCTCGGGGCCCCTCTGCCGACAGGACTGCCGCTCGTGAATGTGATCCTCGACATCGGGCTGCTCTCCGGATGGTTCGTGATCACGGTCTACGCGGTCGCAGCCCTCGTCGCACTACTGCTCGTCGTGGTGCGTCCGAGCATCCGATGGCGTCGCCGCAGCTGGCTCCTCACGGTCGTCATCGCCGCCGTGGCCGGCACGCTGATCGGCCTCTTCCTCACCTGGCTGCTCTCCGACACCCTCAATCTCTTCGGCGCCGTGCTCACGGTCGTGTCCCGCACCTGGATCGCGGCGGGATTCGCGGGCATGGCCGTGGCCGTCGCCTCGCTCTGGCACGCCAGCTGGCGGCGCGTGATCGGGTCGATCCTCGCCGTCATCCTCTTCGCCGGCACCACCGCCATGTCGATCAACATCGATTTCGGCCAGTACCCCACGGTGCGCGCCGCCTTCGGCATCAGCGTGTACGCCGACGACATCACGCCGTACATCCACCCCGCAGACCCCAGCGCCTCGATCGCCACCTGGACCGCTCCCGCCGGCATGCCGTCGGCCGGCAAGGTCGGGTCGGTCACGATCCCCTCGACCGTATCCGGATTCCCCGCACGCAAGGCCGTGGTGTACCTCCCGCCCGCGGCCCTCACCGCGAACCCCCCGAAGCTGCCGGTGCTGGTGATCCTC
This sequence comes from Herbiconiux sp., assembly GCF_004297105.1. Classification (GTDB taxonomy): domain Bacteria; phylum Actinomycetota; class Actinomycetes; order Actinomycetales; family Microbacteriaceae; genus Herbiconiux. Next base: position 83,220 of record NZ_SCVE01000016.1, on the reverse strand, counting down.
TCGGGCCAGCCGGGAACCCCCGACGACCCCCTGCTCTCGTCGAAACTGGAGCAGAGCTCGAATGCGTACGCGGCGGCGCACCAGGGTCTGGCCCCGATCATCGTGAGCCCCGATCAGCTGAGCGCTCCCACGAAGAACCCCCTCTGCATCGACTCCGCCGCCGGCAACTCCGCCACGTACATCACCGTCGACGTCACGAACTGGATCAGGGCGAACCTCCCCGTGCTCGACGGCCCGCACTACTGGGGCATCGGTGGGCTGTCGCAGGGCGGCACCTGCTCCATCCAGCTCGGGGCGGCGCATCCGGAGCTCTACGGCGCCATCCTCGACGCCTCGGGCGAGGAGTTCCCCTCGCTCGGCAGCGAGCAGACCACCATCGACAAGGGCTTCGGCGGCGACGCCGCCGCCTACGCGGCCGCCTCCCCCGCGGCGATCATGGCCGCCAACGCCCCCTACAGCGACATGTACGCCGTCTTCGGCGTCGGCAGCCTGGACACCTCGTTCATGCCCGGCACCCAGCGGCTCTACGCCGACGCCCAGGCGGCCGGGATGGATGCCGTCTACATCGAGGCCGAGGGCAGCGGCCACGACGCCACCACCTGGTCGTACGTGTTCCAGCAGGGCCTCGGCCTCATCGCCGACCGCTGGGGGCTCGACCGATGAGCCTCTGGCGGCGCGCGCTGCGCCTGGCCGCCTCCATCCCCGTGACGTGGGTGGTGGTGGCCCTCGTGATCACCGCGAGCGTGGTGCGGCTCTCGCTCACGCCGGGCCGGGCCCGCGGCGGCATCGACTTCCTCGTGTCGACCGGGTTCGACGCCGTGTTCGTGCACCACGACTGGTACTCCACGTTCACCTCCGTGTTCTTCGTGTTCAACCCCGTGGTGCTCGGCGTGGTGGTGGTGGCTCTCATCGTGGGCATGGGGTGGTCGGAGCGGCGGATGGGCCACTGGCGCACGATCGTCGTGTTCTTCGCCGTCACCGTCGGCGGCATCGTGCTCGGGCTCGTCACCGAGGGTCTCGGCATCGGCCTCGACCTGTACTCGGCCGAACTGAGCCGCTGGCACCGCACCACCGACACGATCATCGCCCTCGTGGGCGTGGTGATGGCGGCGAGCGCGTTCACCAGCCCGTTGTGGAAACGCCGCATCCGCATCGTGGGCTTCGCCGCCATCCTGATGTTCGTCCTCTACTCGGGTCAGCCCTCCGATCTCTACCGCCTGTTCGCGGCGATCGTCGGCCTCTTCCTCGGCATGCGGCTCGCGCGCGCCCCGCTGCGGGTGCGCCGCCCACGCGCGACCCGCCGGGAGAGCCGCACCCTTCTCGCGGCAGTCGTGGCGGTGACCGCGCTCGGGCCACTCGTGAGCGTGGCATCGCCCTCGGGGAGCGGGGTTCTGAACCCCCTCGGCCTGCTGTTCCGCGACCCGTTGCGCGACTACGCCGCCATCGCGGCCCGCTGCGAGACCAGCGACTACTCCCGGCACTGCGTCGATGCGCTGGCTCTCTCGCGGCTCGACGGTCCGGGAGCCGTACTCCTCACCTTCCTCCCGCTCGTGGCGCTCCTCGTGGCCGCCTGGGGCATCCAGCGCGGCCGCCGTATCGGCCTCTGGCTCGCCGTCGCCATCAACGTCGCCCTGGCTGCTCTCGCCGCGGTGTACTTCGGATTCGTCCCCTTCCTCTCCGCCAGCGCCTATACCGCGTTCCAGACCACGGCGGCCGAAGACTACCGGGCCTACGAGTTCGTCTCCGCGCTCGTGCCGCTGCTCATCGCCGCGGGACTGGTGGCGTCGTCGCGGCTGTTCCCGGTCGACGACCGCGCGAGCGAAGGCATGACGGTGCGGCGGTTCGCCGTTCTCGTGGTGCTCGAGTTCGTGGCCGTCGCCGGTGTGTACTTCGTGATCGTCGCGAGCGTTCCCACACAGTTCACGCCGACGGCGAGCCTCAGCGATCTCCTGCTCGACCTGCCGGAGAGGTTCGTTCCGGTCGGCTTCCTCGCCTTCGAGCCGGCCGACATCTTCCCGAGCGGTCCGGTGGCCGTCATCGCCTCGCAGTGGGTGGGCGTGGTGTTCTGGCTGGCCGTGATCGTGACCGCGGTGATCGGCATGCGCCGCCCGCACCCGCACGGAGCCGAGACGGATGAGGCCCGCATCCGCTCGCTCCTCGTGGCAGGCTCGGGCGGACGCCTCTCCTGGATGACCACCTGGCCCGGCAACCACTACTGGTTCGCCCCCACCGGCGGCGCGGTGGCCTACCGGGTGGTGAACGGGGTGGCGGTGACGACGGGCGACCCGCTCGGACCGGTGGCGACGCATCCGCAGACCGCACTCGACTTCGCCACCTATTGCACCGACCGGGGCTGGACACCCGCGTTCTACTCGGTGACGGATGCGCTGCGCGGTCACCTCACCGACGCCGGCTGGTCGTCGCTGCAGGTGGCGGAGGAGACCATCGTGCGCCCGGCGGGCTGGTCGACGGAGGGCAAGAAGATGCAGGACATCCGCACCTCCATCAACCGCGCCACCAAGGAGGGCGTGCGAGCGGAGTGGCAGTCGTACTCGGAGCTGCCACCGTCGATCACGCGCCAGATCCGGCAGCTGTCGGAACTCTGGGTGGCCGAGAAGGATCTGCCCGAGATGGGCTTCACGCTCGGCGGGCTCGACGAGCTGATCGACCCGGATGTGCGGCTCATGATCGCCGTCGACGCCGACGGTACCGTGCAGGGCGTCACCAGCTGGCTGCCGACCTTCGAGGAGGGACGGGTGGTGGGCTGGACGCTCGACTTCATGCGCCGGGCCCCCGACAGCATGAACGGGCTGATGGAGTTCTTGATCGCCCAGGCGATCCTGAGGGCCCGCGATGAGGGCATCTCGTTCGTGAGCCTCTCGGGTGCACCTCTGGCGCGCAACGAGGACGCGGGCGGGGCCGATGACCGGTCGCCCGGCATCCTCGCCTTCCTGAGCCGCACGCTCGAGCCCGTCTACGGATTCCGGTCGCTGCTGCGGTTCAAGATGAAGTTCCGGCCCGAGTTCGAGTCGCTGCACCTGTGCTACCTCGACCCGCTCACCCTGCCGGCCATCGGGCTGGCGCTCACGCGGGCGTACCTGCCGACCCTGTCGGCGCGGCAGGCGCTGCGCACCCTGTCGGCGCGGTGAGGCGAGCCGGCGGCCGCTAGCTGTACTGCTGGCTCAGCGGGGAGTGGTCAGGCCGGGATCGTGCAGGCGAGCAGCGCCACCACCACGGCTCCACCCTTCGTGGCCTGGCGCCCGACCTCCTCGAAGCCGAGCCTGCCGTGGAACGCCAGAGAGCCCGGGTTCGGCGGCTCGACGTTCACCTCGCAGTCGACCTCGGCCGCGCCATCCGCACTCGCTGCGGCGAAGACCGCGTCGTAGAGCAGGGCACCGATGCCCTGGCTCCTCCGGCCCTCGGCCACCACGATGCGGTCGACGTAGAGGAACGCGCCGCCGCGCGCCGAGAACCAGCGGTAGTTCTCGCTCGCGTAGTCGACACCGGGCGCGAGGGCGAGCACGAACCCGAGCACGGCATCCGGATGCGCGGGGTCGACCGCTGCGGCCGCCAGCCGCGAGTGCGACACGAGGGTCTGCATCGCGTCGGCGTCGATGTCGTTCACGGCGGGCACCGCCGCGCGGTTGAGCACCACGAGCTGCGGGATGTCGCGGCTCTCGAGCGGGCGAACGGCGAGGGTGGGGACGGGTTCGTTCACGTAGCGACCCTATCGGTGCGGCACGGCCCGTGTTCGCTGAGCGCGGAGAACGACGGATGCGGACCGAACCAAGGAATGCGGCGCGCGCCTTCGCCATTGACCCCAGAGAACGAAGGAGCATCGATGACCGAACGCACCCCGCTGCACGACGAGGCGACGACCTGGTTGCGACTCCAGCAACGCGCCCACCAGGAGTTCACGACACGGGTGGCGCTCATCCAGGACTGGGACGGCCCGACCCCCGACACCGAGTGGTCGGTGCGCGATCTCGTGTCGCACGTGATCGAGGAGCAGCAGTGGGTGCCGTGGCTGCTCTCCGGTCTCGGCACGAGGCACGCGCGGAGTCGTATCCGCCCGATCGAGTCCGACCTGCCGATGGAGTGGCACCGCTACTCGCTGGCGGCCACCACGGCGTGGCGTGACGCCTCGCCCACCGCGACGGTGCAGCTCTCGTACGACACCGTGGAGGTGATCGACTACCTCAAGGAGCAGGTGGCCGACGTCACGATCCACAGCTGGGACCTGGCCCGCGCCGTGGGCGCCGACGACCGGCTCGACGACGAACTCGTGGCTCACGTCTGGACGGTGTTCGAGCCGCAACGTGACACCCTGCAGGCGAGCGGCGTGTTCGCGTCGCCGGTGCCGGTTCCGGATGACGCACCGCTCCAGTCGCGCCTGCTCGCGCTCACGGGCCGCGACGCCCGCCTCGCGGCCTAGCGTCTCGGCGTCACGGCCGTGCCGCGCGCGCACGCGCACGCGGACAACCACAAACGTCGTGTCGACCGAGCCCCTCACGGGGCCGGTCGGCACGACGTTTGTGCGAACCCGCGGCTACTCGGCCGAGGCGCGCTCCAGCACGAGCTCACGCACGCGCGCGGCGTCGGCCTGACCCTTCATGGCCTTCATCACGGCCCCGATCACGGCGCCGGCGGCCTGCACCTTGCCGTCTTTGATCTTGGCCAACACGTCGGGCTGGGCGGCGAGAGCCTCGTCGATCGCAGCGATCAGCGCGCCGTCATCCGACACCACGGCCAGGCCGCGCGCATCCACGACCTCCTGCGGCGTTCCCTCGCCGTCGATGACGCCTTCGAGCACCTGGCGGGCGAGACGGTCGTTGAGGGCACCGCTGTCGATGAGGGCTACGAGAGCCGCGACATCCGACGGCGACACCAGCGACGACGCCTCGGCCTCACGGGCGTTCGCGAGCCGCGAGATCTCGCCCGACCACCACTTGCGGGCCGCCTGCGGCGACGCGCCGGCGGCCACCGTCTCGGCGACCTCCACGAGCAGGCCGGCGTTCTGCACGTCTTGGAACTCGAGGTCGGTGAAGCCCCATTCGGCCTTCAGCCGACGCCGGCGAGCGGCCGGGGGCTCCGGCAGCGCGGCCCGCAGCTCCTCGATCAGCTCGGGCGACGGAACGACGGGCAACAGGTCGGGCTCGGGGAAGTACCGGTAGTCGTCCGCATCCGACTTCGGCCGGCCGGCCGACGTGGTGCCCGTGTCTTCGTGCCAGTGCCGCGTCTCCTGCGTGATGGTTCCGCCGTCGGCGAGGATGGCGGCCTGCCGCTGGATCTCGTAGCGGATGGCGCGCTCCACCGAGCGCAGCGAGTTCACGTTCTTGGTCTCGGTGCGGGTGCCGAGCGGCGCCGGCGGCTCGCCGGGAGCCGTGCGCGGGCGCAGCGAGATGTTCGCGTCGCAGCGCAGGTTGCCACGCTCCATCTTCGCGTCGGAGATGCCGAGCGCCACCACGATGTCGCGGATGGTGGCCACGTAGGCCTTGGCGAGCTCAGGCGCGTCTTTCTCGGCGCCGTAGATGATGTCGGTGACGATCTCCACCAGCGGCACACCGGCGCGGTTGTAGTCGACGAGCGAGTACTCCGCGCCCTGGATGCGGCCCGTGGAGCCGCCCACGTGCGTGAGCTTGCCGGCATCCTCTTCCATGTGCGCGCGCTCGATCGGCACGGTGAACATGCGGCCGTCGGGCAGCTCGACGTCGACCGAGCCGCCGAACGCGATCGGCTCGTCGAACTGCGAGATCTGGTAGTTCTTCGCCAGGTCGGGGTAGAAGTAGTTCTTGCGCGCGAACCGGCTCGACGGTGCGATGGAGCAGCCGAGCGCGAGGCCCAGGCTGATCGAGTAGCGCACGGCCTGGCCGTTCACCACGGGCAGCGAGCCCGGCAGCCCCAGGCAGGTGGGCGTGATGTTGGTGTTGGGCTCGCCGCCGAAGTAGTTCGGGGCGCTGGAGAACATCTTGGTCTTCGTGTTGAGTTCGACGTGGACCTCGAAGCCGAGTACGGGCTCGAAGAGCTCGAGTGCCTTGTCGAAGTCCATCAGTGCTGCCTTGGCCATCAGACGGCCCCTTCCTGAGCGGCTGCCATCTCGCCGGGGGCGAGGTCGGGAGCCTGGCTGATGAGCGAGTGGCCCCACTTCTCCTCGAGCATCGTCTCGAGCGCGCCGCCGACGTTGTAGAGGCGGGCGTCTTCGCGAGCGGGAGCGAGGAACTGGATGCCGACCGGCAGCCCGTCTTCCTTCGCGAGGCCCACGGGGAGCGAGATGCCGGGGATGCCGGCCAGGTTCGCGGGGATGGTGGCGATGTCGTTGAGGTACATCGCCATCGGGTCGCCGTCGTTCTGACCCAGCTTGAACGCGGTGGTGGGCGCGGTGGGCGAGACGAGCACGTCGACACCGGCGAAGGCGGCCGCGAAGTCGCGCTGCACGAGTGTGCGCACCTTCTGGGCACTGCCGTAGTAGGCGTCGTAGTAACCGGCGCTGAGCGCGTAGGTGCCCAGGATGATGCGGCGCTTCGCTTCGGCGCCGAAGCCCACCTCGCGGGTGGCCGACATCACGTCTTCGACGGTGCCGCCGCCCGGCGGGTTGACGCGCAGGCCGAAGCGCACGGAGTCGAACTTCGCGAGGTTGCTGCTCGCCTCGGCGGGCATGATCAGGTAATAGGCCGAGATGGCGTACTCGAGGCTCGGCAGGCTCACGTCGACGATCTCGGCACCCGCTGCCGCAAGCAGGTCGAGCGCCTCACGGAAGCGCTCGAGCACGCCCGCCTGGAAGCCGTCGCCGTCGAGCTCGGTGATGACGCCGATGCGGAGGCCCGCGACATCCGCTCGCCGTACGGCCTCGGCCATGCTGGGCCACTGATCGGTGAGCGACGTGGAGTCGAGCGGGTCGTGGCCGCCGATGATGTCGTGCAGCAGCGCCGAGTCGAGCACGGTGCGGCTCACGGGCCCGATCTGGTCGAGGCTCGAGGCGAGCGCGATGGCGCCGTAGCGGCTGACGCCGCCGTAGGTGGGCTTGACGCCCACGGTGCCGGTGACGTGGGCGGGCTGGCGGATGGAGCCGCCTGTGTCGGAGCCGAGTGCGAGGGGCGCCTCGAAGGCGGCCACCGCGGCGGCCGAACCGCCACCGGAGCCACCGGGGATGCGCTCGAGGTCCCACGGGTTGTGCGTGGGGCCGTAGGCGGAGTGCTCGGTGGAGGAGCCCATGGCGAACTCGTCCATGTTCGTCTTGCCGATCGGCACGAGGCCGGCGGCGCGCAGCTTCGTCATGACCGTGGCGTCGTACGGCGGCACCCAGCCCTCGAGGATCTTCGAACCGCTCGTGGTGGGCATGTCGTTGGTGACGATCACGTCTTTGATGGCGATCGGAACCCCGGCGAGCGGATGAAGCGACTCACCGTTCGCCCGGCGCGCGTCGATGCGTTCTGCCGTCGCGAGGCTGAGCTCGGGAGCGACGTGCAGGAATGCATGCACCTCGCCGTCGACCGCGGCGATGCGGTCGAGGTGGGCCGTGGTGGCCTCGACAGACGAGATCTCGCCCGCGGCGAGCTTGTTCGCGAGTGCGTGGGCAGACAGGCGCACGATCTCGTGCTGCTGGTTCGTCACTGCTCCTCCCCCAGGATGGCGGTGACGCGGAAGCGCGATCCGTCGTGGTCGGGGGCGCCCGCGAGCGCCTCGGCGGTGGTGAGCGTCGTGGTGGGAACGTCGTCGCGGTAGACGTTCTGCAGCGGGATCGGGTGGCTCGTGGCGGGCACGTCGGCCATGGCCACCTCCGACACCTTCGCGACGTTGTCGACGATCGAGCCGAGCTCGGTCGTGAGGCTCTCGATCTCCTGGGGTGTCAGGGCGATCCGGGCGAGGTTCGCGAGATGCGCGACCTGCTCCTGTGTGATTTCGGACATGGTGCTCCGGGGTTCTCGTTCGCGGGGGTGTGCCGCAATTCTATTCGCTTCGCGTGACCGTCTTCAGAAAGGCCACCGTCTCGGCCAGGGCGGTGTGCGCCTCGTCGTAGTCGAGGTGGAACTGGTACTCGTGCGGCAGCGCGGGTTCGTGGTCGGCCGGCCAGAAGAGGGAGGTGACGTCGACACCGGCGTCGCGCATCCGGTTGCTCATCGGCACGGACTCGATCCAGGTGAGCCCGTCGCCGTTGCCGCCGGAGATGAAGGTGGGAGGGAACTCGGCCGTGACGAAGTCGATGGTCGACATGGTGGCACCGGGCGACTCGACCGACCAGTTCTTGGTGCCGGTGTAGGCCCAGAGCGAGATCGTGAAGCCCCATCCGATGACGCCGCCGAGGTCGGACATGGCCCGCAGGTCGTAGACACCGCAGTTGAGGATGGCGCCCACGAGCTGCTCGGGGCGGAGTGCGGGCTCGATACCGACCAGCGTGGCGTAGTCGGGGTTCGTGGTGAGCACCGCGAGCTGACTGGCGAGCTGCGCACCCGCCGAGTCGCCGGCGAGCACGATGCGATCGGCGTCGATGCCGAGTTCGGCGGCGTGCGCGGTGAGGTAGCCCAGTGCGTCGTTGAGCTGCCGCACGGCGGTGGGATAGACGGCTTCGGGGCCGAGCGTGTAGTTGAGCGCCACGCCGGCGTAGCCCTCGGCCGCGAGGATCTTGAGGTACGGCACGACGTTCGAGCTCTGCCCCGAGATCCACGCGCCGCCGTGGATCCACACCACCACCGGCAACGGCTCCGTGGCGCCGGCCGGGCGGATGACGTCGAGGCTCGTGTCGGCTCCGGCGTCGCCGTAGACGATCCCGGTCTGTTCGTCGAAGTTGATGTCGGGTACGTAGGGCTGCATCTCGTCGACGGTGTCGCGGGCACCCTTCTCGAACACGCTCCGGATGAGCATCGCGGGCGGCCACGGGGTGGCCGAGACGATGATCGACACCACGAGCACCACGACGAGTGCGATCGTGAACGCGAACGCGGTTCGCCGCGTGCGTGGCGTGGGCCGCCAACGCGTCGCCTCCCGGTAGTCGTCGCTCATGCGGCCCCCTTGATCGCGCCCATTCTGCCAGAGCGCTGCCGATTCAGCCGACGGTGACGATTCGCCAGGCCACGATGACGACTGTCACGAGGGTGCCGAGAACCGAGACGATCCCCGCGGCGATACCCAGACGACGCCCACGGCCGGGCGGCACGATTGCGACCACGGCCAGGATCGTCGCCACCAGCTGGAATGGCCAGCCGAGCACGGAGACCGCCGGGATGCAACTGAAGTACAGGCCGGTCAACGCCAGGAAGAGCGCGATGAGGGCAACGCCGATACGGTTCTTCGCCCCGTCGATCGGACGCTCACGGGGTGCGCCGGACAGCGGTACGAGCGCCGGATAGCGGTTGTCGGGACGGAATGCCTGCAGTATCCGGATCTGTTCGGCACCGAGTTCACCGTCGCGTGCTCGCGCAGCGTCACTCATCGCCCGCGCGTCATTCCCGTGGCCCGCTGCCTCGTGCTGAGCGATCGCCCAGGCGAAAAGGGCGCGCTCCTGCGCACTTGAGCGTGTCGCGGAATCGACCGCCCACCCGAACGTCGTGAGCGAGGAGATGCCGATGAGGGCGACCAGCACCGCGCCACCCGGTTCATCAGGTTTCGTCTCCAGCAGGATGAGGCTGGCGACGATGCATCCGGCCCCCAAGAGCGCAGTCGCGCCGATCTGCGTGCTCCAGTAGCCGTTGCCCGACCGTGAGCCCGCAGGAGTGCTCATTCGACGACCTCACCCTTCTGCGTGTCGGCGGGAGCTGCGCCCGCCTCGGCGGGCTCCGCGGCACCGGCGGAATCGGAGACCGCATCGGGAGCGGGCGGGAGCGCACCCGGGCCCTCCGTGACGAGGAGGGCGAATTCGGCCGCGTCGATGATGCGCAGGCCGAGCGCCTCCGCCTTGCCGAGCTTGGAGCCCGCGCCGGGGCCGGCCGCGACGAAGTCGGTCTTCTTGCTCACGCTCGAAGCCGCCTTGCCGCCGGCCGCGATGATGGCCTCCTGCGCGCCCTCCCGGGTGAAGCCCTCGAGAGAGCCGGTTGCCACCACGGTGATGCCGTCGAGTACGCCGCCCGCGCCGACCGCCGCGCCGGGGCCAGGATGGCCCGGCGTGGCGAACTGCACACCGGCCGCGGCCCACTGCTCCACGATCTCCTGGTGCCAGTCGACCTCGAACCAGGCGATCAACGCATCGGCGATGATGCCGCCCACTCCATCGACCGCGGCGAGTTCGTCGCGCGTGGCGGAGCGGATGGCGTCGAGCGACCCGAAGTAGTCGGCGAGCGCCCGTGCCGCCACCGGACCCACGTGCCGAATGCTCAGCGACACCAGGATGCGCCACAGCGGCTTCGTCTTGGCGTTCTCGATCTCCTGCAGCAGCTTCGCCGCGTTGGTGGAGGGCACGTAGTGCTCGTCGCCCGCGAAATCGATGCCTGTCGCATCCGGATCGTAGGCGGGGTCGGTCTTCTTGCGCAGCCGCCGGAACGGCGCCACCACCTTCGGCGACTCGCCGTCTTTGTCGAGCTTCGGCATGCCGGTCTCGGAGTCACGAACGATGACCCGGATGGGGAAGAGGTCTTCCATCGTGAGGGCGAAGAGCCCGGCCTCGGTGACGAGCGGCGGATCGGCCGGCTCCAGCGGCTGGGTGAGGGCGGCGGCGCTCACCTCGCCGAGCACCTCGATGTCGAGCCCGCCGCGCGAACCCACGTGCTCGACGCGGCCCCGAACCTGTGCCGGGCAGCTGCGCGCGTTCGGGCAGCGCAGATCGATGTCGCCCTCTTTCGCGGGTGCCAGTTTCGTGCCGCACTCGGGGCAGAACTCGGGCATGACGAAGGCGCGCTCGGTGCCGTCGCGCAGCTCCACCACCGGCCCGAGCACCTCGGGGATGACGTCGCCGGCCTTGCGCAGCACCACGGTGTCGCCGATGAGCACACCTTTGGCCTTCACCACGTCTTGGTTGTGCAGAGTGGCCTGCCGCACCTCGGAACCGGCCACCTCCACCTTCTCCATCACGGCGAACGGCGTGGCGCGACCCGTGCGCCCCACGCTCACCACGATGTCGAGCAGCTTGGTGTTCACCTCTTCGGGCGGGTACTTGTAGGCGGTTGCCCACCGGGGTGCACGGCTCGTGGCGCCGAGTTCTTCGTGCAGCCGCAGGTCGTCGACCTTCACCACGATGCCGTCGATCTGGTGCTCGACGCTCGCCCGGTTGATGCCGTAGTCGCGGATGAAACCCGCCACCTCGTCGATGGTGTCGAACACCCGGTAATGCGTCGACGTGGGCAGCCCCCATTCGGCCAGCAGGCCGTAGACCTCCGACTGGGCGGCGACCGGCGGGTCGGGCCAGGCGCCGATGCCGTGCACGAGCATGCGCAGGCGGTGCAGCCGGTCGGTGACGAGGGCCAGCTGCCGCTCGTTCTTGCCTTCCGACTTCTGGCGGAGCGACCCGGCCGCCGCGTTGCGCGGGTTGGCGAACACGCGCTCCCCCGCGGCCTCCTGGGCGGCGTTCAGCTCGTCGAACGAGGCCACCGGGAAGAAGATCTCGCCCCGCACCTCCACGAGGGGCGGATGCCCGGTACCTTTCAACCGCGCCGGGATCGAGGTGATCTGCAGCACGTTCTCGGTGACGTCTTCTCCCACCACGCCGTCTCCACGCGTGGCGGCCGTGATCAGCACGCCGTTCTCGTAGCGCAGGTTGATGGCGAGCCCGTCGATCTTCAGCTCGGAGAGGAACCGCACGGTCGTCGCCCCGGCGTCGCGCACCACCTTGGCGGCCCACTCGTCGAGCTCTTCCTCACTGAACACGTTGTCGAGGCTCAGCATGCGCTCGGCGTGGGTGACGGGCGTGAACATGGTGGTGACGGCACGCCCGCCGACGGTCTGGGTGGGGCTGTCGTGCGATTGCAGCTCGGGATGCGCGCGCTCGAGCTCTTCGAGCCGGCGCACCATCAGGTCGTACTCCTTGTCGGTGACCGTGGAGGCGTTGTTCGCGTAGTACTCGTCGCGCAGCTCCAGGATGCGCACCGTCAGCGCATCGGCCTCGGCCTTCGCCGCCTCGAGCTCGCCCGGCGTCTCGCTCGGCAGCGCGGCCTCCTCCACCGCCGACGCGGCTCCGGCTGTCGCGCTCCCCTTCTGCGGAGCCCTCCCCCGTGGTGGCATCAGACCGCGGTGCCCACGGACGCCAGCGCGGGAACCGCGCTCACGGTGCGGTCGATGGTGCACTGCCCGAGAACCCGGGTGCCCACGTAGACCACCGCGGTCTGGCCCGGCGCCACTCCGTTGAGCGGGGAGACAGGTGTGATGACGAGCTCGGGCGACCCCGAGGCATCCGCCCGCACCACCGCGGCGGCGTCGACCGGGTCGGCGTGCGCACGGATCTGCACCTGGCAGTCGAACTCGACTTCCGGATGCTCGGGGGGCAGGCCCGCCCAGGTGAAACGGTGCCCGGCGATCTCGGCGATGGCGAGCGCCTCCTTCGGGCCCACGACGACCGTGTTGTCGACCGGACGCACCTCGAGCACGAACCGCGGCTTGCCGTCGGCCGCCGGCATGCCCAGCTTGAGCCCGCGGCGCTGCCCCACGGTGAACGCGTGCGCACCCTCGTGCGAGCCCACGACCGAGCCGTCGCGGTCGACGATGTCGCCCGTGGCGGTGCCCACCTTGTCGGCCAGCCAGCCGCTGGTATTGCCGTCGGGGATGAAGCAGATGTCGTGACTGTCGGGCTTGTTCGCCACCGAGAAGCCGCGCGCGGCCGCCTCGGCGCGCACCTCGGCCTTCGAGGGCGTGGCACCCAGCGGGAACATGCTGTGCGCCAGCTGCTCGGCGGTGAGCACGCCCAGAACATAGGACTGGTCTTTCGCCCAGGCGGCGGCGCGGTGCAGCTCACGGTTGCCCGCCGCATCCGTGGTGATGGTGGCGTAGTGGCCCGTGCACACCGCATCGAAGCCGAGGTCGAGCGCCTTCTCGAGCAGTGCGGCGAACTTGATGCGCTCGTTGCACCGCATGCAGGGATTGGGGGTGCGGCCGGCAGTGTACTCGGCGATGAAGTCGTCGACCACATCGGCCTTGAAACGCTCCGAGAAGTCCCACACGTAGTACGGGATGCCGATCTTGTTGGCGGCCCGCTGCGCATCCATCGAGTCTTCGATGGTGCAGCAGCCACGGCTGCCCGTTCGGAGTGTGCCGGGCATTCGGCTGAGCGCCAGATGCACGCCGACCACCTCGTGACCGGCCTCCACCGCGCGAGCGGCGGCGACTGCGGAGTCGACCCCTCCGCTCATTGCTGCGAGAACCTTCATGCTTCCAGCATACGTGGGGCATCCGACAAGCGAACTGCGGGCGATTCACGCTGTGGATAAGGGAAATGCCCAGTGTGCCGGTGCAGAATGAGACGGATGTCAGCACTCCTCGAGGCGCCGCCACACCGCCGGCCCGCCACCCCGACCCGCCGGCCCCGAGCTCGCTCCGGACCGGCCGTCGTCGTGTGCGTCATCGCCCTCGTGCTCGCGGCCGCTCTGGCATTGCACGCGCTCATCCCCCCGCTCTTCGGTGTGAGTCTTCTCGTCGAGTCGGCGCTGCCCTGGCTGGGCCTCGCGGTGCCGGTCATCCTGATCGCGGCGTTCATCACCCGCAGCAAGGGCGCGGTTGCCGCAGCTCTCGTTCCCGCGGTGGTGTGGGCGGTCATGTTCGTGCCGGCGATCGTGCCGCTCTCGTGGTCGGCGCCCGCCGCATCCGCGAACACCCTCACGATCGCGAGCCAGAACGTGGAGGCCGGATCGGGCACGGCGGCCGAGTCGGCCACAACCCTCGCCGCAACCGGTGCACAGGTGATCGCGCTGCAGGAGATGGACGACGCGGCTCGCAGCGAGGTCGAGGCCGTGCTGAGCGAGAACTACCCCTACTCCTACGGCATCGGCACGGTGGGCGTGTGGAGCGCCTACCCCATCGAGAACGCACAGGCGCTCGACCTCGGACTCGGCTGGCAGCGCGGCATCGCCGCCGACCTGGCCACCCCGACGGGGCTCGTGAGCATCTATGTGGTGCACGCGGCATCCGCCCGCCCCGACGACCACGCCACCCGCGACGAGATGCTCGCCAATCTCTCCGACTACGTGCCGCGTGACGAGAACAGCCGCCTGCTCATGCTGGGCGATTTCAACGCCGGCTCGAGCGACCGCAACATGGCGGGCCTCTTCGGGTCGCTGAGCGAGGCCAACCAGACGGATGGCGGCTTCGGCTTCACCTGGCCCGCGTCACTGCCCGTCACCCGCCCCGACCACGTGCTGCAGCGCGGCATGGAGGTCACCTCGAACACCACGATGCGGGTGGGCGGCTCCGACCACCTCGCCGTGCTCACCACCTTCAACCTCTAGCCCGACTCAGATCCTCGGCGGCGGTGGGGGCGCCGCGCCGTCTCGGGTCGGAGGCGGGCCGACGACCGCGTCCGACTCGGTCGGCTCTGTCGATCGACCACCGGAACCGCGCTGCCACACGACGATGCCCACGGCGATCGATACCGTCGCGGCCGCCACCAACAGCCCACCGAGGAGGTAGACGTGTGAGGTGAATGCCCACGTGGCGCCCGCGAACGCGAAGGTCGCCCCCGCGAAGAACCAGGTGGAGTTCTCCTCTCCCCGCACGAGCCAGCTCTTCTTCTCGTGGGGGTTCTCGCTCGAATGGTCGTTCAGCATCTCCGCTCCTTCCGATGGTCGGCCGCCCGTCGGGCGCCGCATCCTGAACTGCGTACGTCCTCCACGCTAGGCACGCGCCCGGACCTACACATCCACCCTGCGACGGACCCCCTACCGTGGAGTCGCATGATTTGTCGCCTGAAGGCCCATCCGGCGACAAATCATGCGACCCAGGCGATCACCCATTCAGCGCTTCCCTGACGCGTGCGATCGTGCGGGTGCGGTTCTGCCAGAGACCCTTCTTGCGCACCTGGACGACCGTGTACCCCGCGCGGCGGAAGTTCTCGAGCCGCACCGCATCCTTCTCGAACTGCTCGTAGTCGGTGCGGTGCTGATCGCCGTCGTACTCCACGATCACCCGCCGATCGCGGTAGAGCAGGTCAGCCCAGCCGAGGGGGTGGCCTCGCGGGTGCACGATCTGGGGGTTCAGCTCGGGTTCCGGCAGCCCTGCGCGTTGCAGCACGAGCCGAAGGATGCTCTCCGGCCGCGAGTCCGCCCCCTCCCGCACATCGATGGCGGCGGCGCGCACGGCCCGCGAGCCGTGGCACCTCCGGTGAGCCGCGCGCTCGCGCAACTCGGAGAGGTCGACAAACGGCCGATGGTCGTCGGCCTCGGGTCGCCGGGGTCTCCGAACCAGGAAGTCTCCCGCCGCCACGAGATCGTCGTGCGCCAGGATGCGCGCAAGCTGAAACCACGTCGTCAGGGCGTCGCACACCGGTACCCCGTACCTGATTGTCACCTCTAGGCCCTCGTCGCTCATCCGGTGCCCGCGCACCCCGTGCGCTCGTGGCAATGCGGCCGGCGTGACCACGGCGACGTCGAGCACGTCCCCCTCCTCCACGGCCCGGGGAAGCGGGATCCGCCACAGCCGCGCGGCGGTGACGTGACTGAAGACGTGACCCTCGGGACTCCGCACTCGGTAGGCCGCACACAGCTCGCGGAGCGTGAGCACCGCCCGGCCGTGGATACGCACGCCTGAGAAGGGGGCCTGGAGGTCGCTGCCCCGTATCCGCCGGGCAGAGACCCCGACCGATGCCGCGGCGGCGACCGAGAAGGGGGCCCGTATGAGCTCGGCCGGCAAGCTTCGAGGGCGACTCATGCCCAGAACTCTGCCCCAGCCACCTCCTCATTTCCGAGTTATCCACAGCCCTCACACGGCGCCCGTGCGTGAGGTCGCAGGATTTGTCGCGTAATCACGGATCTGGCGACACATTCTGCGACCCCGCGAGCGCTGGTCAGCGCGCGGGGGAGGTCACGTCGCGGGTGGCGAGGCCCGCTCGGGCGGCGGACGCGTAGGCGGCCGGGAGGGCCGCCACCAAGGCGTCGACCTCGGCCTCCGTCGTTCCGTGCCCCAGAGTGAAGCGGAGGGCGCCCAGGGCTTCGTCGTCGGGGATACCCATCGCCGTCAGCACGTGCGACACCTCCGGCACGCCCGCCTGACAGGCCGAACCCGTCGACACCGAGAAGCCCGCCATGTCGAGCAGGAAGAGCAGCGAATCGCCCTGCGCGCCCGGGAACGTGAAGTGCGCGTTGCCCGGCAGGCGGCCCTCGGATGTCGCGTCCCCGCGCAGCACGGCCCCGGGCACTGCCGCGCGCACCCCCGCGATCAGCCGGTCGCGCAGCGCCGCGAGGTGGGCGGGGTAGGACAGCGCGGCCACACCGCGTCCCTCAGGTGCCGCGGCGCTCGCCACCGGGCCGGGAGCCAGCTCGCGGATCACCGCGTCAGCGGCCGCCGCGAACGCCACCGCGCCGGCGACATCCTGCGTGCCCGACCGCACGCGCTGCTGGTTGCCGCCGTGGATGAGCGGCTCCACCTGACTCCTCCGTGCCAGCACGAGGGCGCCGATACCCACCGGGCCCCCGATCTTGTGCGCCGAGACACTGAGCGCATCCGCCCCCACCGTCGCGAAATCGAGCGGCACGTATCCGTACGCCGCCACGGCGTCGACATGTACGGGCACCCCGTGCGAACGGGCAACGGCCACCAGCGAGGCGATGGGCTGAATGGTGCCCACCTCGTTGTTGCCCCACAGCACCGTCACCAGGGCAACGGATGCGCCGTGCTCCGAGAGCGCCGCGGCCAGAACAGCGGGCGCGAGCCGCCCCACCTCGTCGACAGGCAGCCACACCACTCGTGCACCCTCGTGCCGCACCAGCCACTCGATCGCGTCGACCGTGGCGTGGTGCTCTCCGCCGGGTGCGAGGATGACGGGCCGAGGAGAAGAAGTCTGCCGGGCCCAGTACAGCCCCTTCACCCCGAGATTGATCGACTCGGTGCCCCCCGAGGTGAAGATCACCTCGATCGGCTCCGCTCCGAGCGAAGCCGCCACCACCTCGCGCGACTCCTCGAGCAGGCGCTTCGCCTCCTGCCCCTGGCTGTGGATCGACGACGGGTTGCCCACGAGACCGAGCGCATCCACGTAGGCCGCACGCGCCTCGGGGCGCATCGGCGTGGTGGCCGCATGGTCGAAGTAGATGGGCATGGGGGCGATCCTCGAAAGACACGATGGGAGACACGAGCGAGTCGACGCAGAGGCGACGCAGAACTGCGGGGGCGCAGCATCCGTGCGATTTCAGGCGCGAACTCGCCTGCAACTACTCTAAGTCTCATGACCCCGGCCGACCCCCTCGCTCGGCTCGGCGTTCGGCAGACCTCCCACGGCGGCGAACTCCGCGTCTGGTCGCAGAACGCCACGAGCATCGAACTCTGCCTCTATGACCACAAAGACCCGAACTGGGTCTACAAGTCGGTGCCCCTCGTGCGCGACGCACACGACGTGTGGGTCGGCAGGACGCGCTCGCTCGCGCCCGGCCGCCGCTACACGCTGAAGGTCACGGGGCCCGACGGCCCGACGCACGCCTTCGATCCCGAGATCCCCCTCCTCGACCCCTACGCCCGCGGAATCGTGCGGGCGGGCCGCGAACAGTTCCGCAGCGTCGTGGTCGATGAGGAGTTCAACTGGAACGGGGTGCAGAAGCCCCGCACGCCCCTCGACCACACCGTCATCTACGAGGCCCACGTGAAGGGCCTCTCCAAGATCAACAACCGCATCCCCGAGCACCTCCGCGGCACCTACGCGGGTCTCGCGCACGAGTCGAGCATCGGCTATCTGAAGAGCCTCGGCGTCACCGCCATCCAGCTCCTGCCGGTGCACGCCTTCGTCTCCGAGCAGCGGCTGCAGAAGCAGGGGCTCACGAACTACTGGGGCTACAACACCCTCGGCTTCTTCGCACCGCACAACCTCTACGCCTCGCGTACGGCCCAGGCCGAGGGGCCGGGTGCCATCCTGCGCGAGTTCAAGGGCATGGTGAAGCTGCTGCACGAGGCCGGCCTCGAGGTCATCCTCGACGTGGTCTACAACCACACCGCCGAAGAGGGGCGGATGGGGCCGACCTCGAGCTTCCGCGGCATCGACAACGCGAACTACTACCGTCAGACATCTCGCGGTGACTACATCGACGTCACCGGATGCGGCAATTCCATCAACACCTCCACCCCCGCCGTGACGCGCATGATCCTCGACTCGCTGAAGTACTGGGCGAACGACGTGCAGATCGACGGCTTCCGCTTCGACCTCGCGGCCACCCTGGGACGCAATGCCGACCACTACTACGACAACCAGCATCCGCTCATCACGGGCATCGTCTCCGACCCCGAGCTGGCCGGCGTGAAGATGATCGCCGAACCATGGGATGTGGGCATGGGCGGGTGGCAGACCGGCAACTTCCCCGACGGCTGGCAGGAGTGGAACGACCGCTTCCGCGACCGCATGCGCAAGTTCTGGCTGCGCGACATCAAGTCGATCCGCGAGAACGGCAACCCCGGAGACGGTGTCGGGATGCTGGCGACCCGGATCGCCGGTTCGTCGAACACGTTCTCACAGGCACGTGGACCGCTCGCGAGCGTCAACTTCGTCACCGCTCACGACGGCTTCACTCTTGCCGACCTCACCGCCTACAACGTCAAGCACAACGTGGGCAACGGCGAGGCCAACCGCGACGGCACAGACAACAACATGTCGTACAACCACGGCATCGAAGGCCCCACGACGTCGCGGGCCATCGAGCAGTCGCGACGGCGCGCGATGCGCAACCTGATGGGAACCCTGCTGCTCTCGGCCGGAGTGCCGATGATCACGGCGGGAGACGAGTTCGGCCGCAGCCAGAAGGGCAACAACAACGCCTACTGCCACGACTCCGAGCTCACCTGGATCAGCTGGGACAGGCGCACCTGGCAGAAAGACCTCTGGCGCACCACGCAGCACCTGCTGCGGGTGCGGCGCGAGAATCCCGCTCTGCGCCCGGTGCGCTTCGGGGTGTTCGGCGAACGCACGCCGTCGGCCAGCCAGATGGATTGGTACGACGCGGGCGGCGACTCGATGTCGATGGCCGACTGGAACTCGCCCGAGAACCGCACCCTGCAATTCGTGGCGGCGTCGACCCCCGAGCGTGAGGAGTTCAACCGCATCCTGACCGTGATCCACGGCGTGGAGAGCCCGATCACGGTGACCCTGCCGGTGCACGACGACGTCGAGGCCTACGAACTGCTCTGGGACTCCTCGGATGACGCGCCGCCGGCCCACCATCACGATGAGACCCCACCCCGCTTCGCCCCAGGCACGACCGTCGAGGTGGCCGCCGCCTCCCTGCAGCTCTACCGCGCTGTGTGAATCTTCCGCGCCGCCGCCGCCTCTGCGGCGCGGGCGACATGCGGGGCAGCCGTCGTTCCACGTCGCTGCGCGGCGCGGTCCGGCGGCTGTCCCGCCCTGGTTCGGCTAGGAGCGGCCCGCCGCTCTCCGCTTCGTGCGGCTCACTGCTGGAAGAGGAAGTCCTCGAGACTGGTCAGCACGACCACCTCGGCATCGGGATCAGCCAGGCACTCGACGCCGGTGACATCCGAGGCACTTAGTGAGCATTCACCAACTCTATCGGGCACTCGGGCAGACGGGAACTCAGTGGGCCGCGGGTGACGCTGCGCCTCCGCGGCCCGCAGGCAGGGCGAGGGCGGCGAGCGCAGCCGCGAGGAGAACCGCGGCGCCGACCCAGATGGCCGGGATGGCCGCATCCACGTAGCCCGTCGGGGTGAAGGAGCCGCCCGCACCCACGAACACTGCCGTGAGAACCGCGATCCCGAGCGCCACGCCGATCTCGCGCAGGGTCGAGTTGGTGCCCGACGCCTTCGCGTTGTCATCAGGACTCATGTTGGCGAGCACCGCCGTCGATGACGGCGCGAACACGAGGCCCATGCCCACGCCCGCGAAGATGAACGCCGGCACGAGCTGCGGGTAGTCGAGTGTGGTCGACATCACGAGCGCGAGCCAGGCCACGCCGGTGGCCTGCAACAGCAGACCGGCCACGATCAGGGTGCGGGTGCCCACGCGCGGCGC
The DNA here is from genome assembly GCF_004297105.1 of Herbiconiux sp. GTDB lineage: Bacteria > Actinomycetota > Actinomycetes > Actinomycetales > Microbacteriaceae > Herbiconiux. The sequence goes on along the minus strand of NZ_SCVE01000016.1, from coordinate 63,158 downwards.
GATCAGTCCGGCGAGCGGCGCGATCACCATCGGCGCCAGAGTCCACGGCATGGTCATCACACCCGCCTCGAGCGGCGTCGCCCCTCCCACGATCTGCAGGTACTGGATGAGGATGAACACCGACCCGAAGATGCCGAAGCTGAAGGTGAGCCCCACGACGTTCGCCACGGTGAAGCTCCGGTCGTGAAACAGCCGCAACGGCAGCAACGGATTCGGCACCCGGCGCTCCCAGAGGATGAACGCCGCGACGAGCAGCACGCCCGCCACGAGAGAACCGACCACCTCGAACGAGCCCCAGCCTGCGTCGTTACCCCGCACGATGCCGTAGACGATGCCCAGCACTCCCCCACCGGCGAGCACCACGCCCACGACGTCGGCGCGCAGCCGGGCCCCGAACGAGTTCGGCAGAGCGATCAGCACGAGCGGGATGCTCAGGATGCCCACGGGCACGTTGAGCCAGAAGATCGCGTCCCAGTTCCAGCCCTGGATCACGGCGCCGCCGATGAGCGGGCCGAGTGCCACGCCCAGACCCGAGATGCCTCCCCAGATTCCGATCGCGAGGGGCCTGAACTTCGCCGACACCGACCCCACGAGCAACGTCAGCGACAGCGGCATGAGCGCGGCGGCACCCACGCCCTGCACCGCGCGGGCCGCGATGAGCATCCACGGCTCCACGGCGAGGGCGCAGAGCGCCGACGCCACCGTGAAGAGCGCGATGCCCGCGAGGAAGACGTTGCGCCGCCCCAGCCGGTCACCGAGCGCGACGGCCAGCAGCATGAACGTGGCGAAGCTCAGCGTGTAGGCGTTCACGAACCACTGCAGCTGCTCGATCGAGGCGTTCAGCTCCCGGCCGAGCACGGGCAGGGCACTCGTGACCACGAGGTTGTCCAGGGTGGCCATGAACATCGGGATGGAGGCCGCCACGATGGCGAGCCAGACGGGAATGCGGCGCCGCGGCGCGACATCCGCCGCCCCCACGGCTGCGGCGGAACGATCGGTGGCCGGAGGTGCCGAATCGGTGAGCGCCATGAGCGTCTCCTCTCTCAGTCGAATAGGTAATCGGATGATTACAACGACGACCATAAGTAATCAACTGATACCATGTCAAGTGTGACCGAGAAGAAGACGAGAATGCCCTCCGACGAGCGCCGCGAACTCGTGCTGGCCGCCGCCACGACGGTGTTCGGTGACACCGGATACGCAGGCACCACGACCGACGCCGTCGCCCGGGCCTCCGGCGTGAGTCAGCCCTACGTGGTGCGGATGTTCGGCACCAAGGAGCAGCTCTTCCTCGAGGTTCTGCACCGGGCGCTCGACAAGCTCGACACCGCGTTCCGCGCCGCGATCGCCGGCGATCCGGAGGTCGGAATCGAGCGTCGCCTGGGGCTCGCGTACTTCGAGCTCACCGCCGACCGCGGCATCCTGCTCTGCCTCATGCACGCCTTCGCCCTCGGCGCCGACCCGGTGATCGGCACGGCCGCGCGCTGCGGCTTCATGGACGTCTACCGCCTGCTCCGCGACGAGTCCGGCATGTCAGGTCAGCAAGCCGCCGACTTCCTCGCCGGCGGGATGCTCGCGAACGTGGTGCTCGGTCTTCGTCTCTTCGACGACTACGACACCGAGCCTGCGGTGCAGGAACTGCTCGGCACGGTCTTCCCCGAGAAGCTCGACATCATCCGGCGCTCGCATCCACCGCTGACGCCTTCGGGGCCTTCCCGGACGGCAGCGCCAGGCCGATGATCGCGGCGAGGAAGAGCACACCGGAGCCCGTCGCGATGGCTGGAATTGCCGCGTCGACATAGCCGGTGGGAGTGAACGAGCCGCCGGCGCCCACGAAGACCGCAGTGAGCACCGCGATGCCGAGGGCCACGCCGACCTCGCGCAGGGTGGAGTTGGTGCCGGAGGCCTTCGCGTTGTCGTCGGCCGACATGTGCGCGAGCACGGCGGTCGAGGAGGGCGCGAACACGAGTCCCATCCCGACCCCGGCGAAGATGAACGCCGGCAGCATCTCGAGGTAGTGCAGCTCGGGGCTCATGGTGAAGGCCAGCCAGCCCACACCGATCGCCTGAAGCAGGCAGCCGAGCACGATCAGCACCCGAGTGCCGACGCGCGGTGCGATGAGGCCGGCGAGAGGGGCCACGATCATGGGGGCGAGCGTCCACGGCGTGGTCATCAGCCCTGCCTCGAGCGGGGTCGCACCGGTGACGATCTGCAGGTACTGGATGAGGATGAACACCGCCCCGAACACGCCGAAACTGAAGGTGAAGCCGACGATGTTCGCGACGGTGAAGCTGCGGTCGCGGAAGAGCCGGAGCGGCAGCAGCGGGCTCGGCACGCGCCGCTCCCAGAAGACGAAGCACACGAGCAGCACCGCGCCCGCCGTGAGCGCACCGAGCACTTCGACGCTGCCCCAGCCGCGATCGTTGCCGTTCACGATGCCGTAGACCAGCGCGAGCACGCCGACGCCGGCCAGCAGCACGCCCACGATGTCGGCCCGCAGCCGCGCACCGAACGAGTTCGGCAGCGCCAGGAGAACGAGCGGCACGCTGACGATGCCGATGGGCACGTTCAGCCAGAAGATGGCGGTCCACTGGAAGCCTTCGATCACGGCCCCGCCGATGAGCGGACCGAGCGCCACACCGAGGCCCGAAATACCTCCCCAGATGCCGATGGCGAGGGGCCGCACTCTCTCCGACACCGATCCCACCAGCAGCGACAGCGACAGCGGCATGAGGGCCGCAGCCCCGATCCCCTCGACCGCCCGCGCCGCGATGAGCATCTCCGACGACGTGGCGAGCGCACAGACCGCCGACGAGGCCGTGAACACGACGATGCCCGCGAGGAACACCGTGCGCCGCCCCAGCCTGTCACCGAGCGCCACGGCCAGCAGCATGAAGCTCGCGAACGCGAGCGAGTACGCGTTCACGAACCACTGCAGCTGCTCGATCGACGAACCGAGGTCTTTGCCGATCACGGGCAGCGCCGTCGTCACCACCAGGTTGTCGAGCGAGGCCATGAACATCGGCAGGGATGCCGCCACGATCGCCAACCACACGGGCACCCGCTTCAGCCGCGCCGTCCCCTCACCGTTCACCCCCTCCACCGTGGGCGCAGGCCTCACCGAGTTCACGTCACCGGGCCACGGCGAGCAGGCCGAGTTCGGCCGGGGAGGCGAGGTCGGGATGCTTCGGAACCACGCGCACGGTGTAGCCGAACGAACCCGCCCGGGCGAGGTGCACGGTGCCCGAGTACACGCGGTCGAGGCCCGAGGAGCCCGATCCGTCGGAGGGCGCCGCCGCGGTGTGGGGGGTCGTGAGCTCCACGGTGGCTGCGTCCGACAGCTCGTCGCCGTGCACGGCGTGCCCGTAGACCACCTCCACCGCGACATCCGCCGGCTCCAGCGAACCGAGCTGGATGTGCGCGCGCACGTGCAGCACGTCGCCCACCTGCGGGGTGTCGTCGAGCCCGCCCGACTCCACATGCACCACGGAGACGCCCGGCCACGCCGACCGCACGCGTTCCTTCCACACCGACAGCTCGCGCGCCGCCTCGTGGTCGTCGGCGGTCATCGCCCGCTCCGCCTCGGCGGCCGGGATGTAGAGCCGCTCGACGTACTCGCGCACCATCCGCTCGGCGCTGAGTTCGGGCGAGAGGGTGGCGAGGGTGTGCCGGATCGACTGCATCCAGTGCTCAGGGATGCCGTCGGCGTTGCGGTCGTAGAACCGCGGCGCCACCTGGTTCTCCATGAGGTCGTAGAGCGCCTCCGCCTCGAGGGCGTCGCGCTCGGCGGCATCTCCGGCCGAGTCCGCGGTGGGAATCGCCCAGCCGTTCTCGCCGTCGAAGTACTCGTTCCACCAGCCATCGAGGATCGAGAGATTGAGCCCGCCGTTGAGCGCGGCCTTCATACCGGATGTGCCGCACGCCTCGAGCGGACGCAACGGGTTGTTGAGCCACACATCCGTTCCCGGGTAGAGCAGCTGCGCCATGCCGATGTCGTAGTTCGGCAGGAAGACGATGCGCCGCCGCACCTCGGGGTCGGCCGCGAACTGCACCAGTTTCTGGATGAGTCGCTTGCCCTCGTCATCGGCCGGGTGCGACTTGCCGGCGATCACGAGCTGGATTGGCCGCTCGGGATTCAGCAGGATCGACTTCAGTCGCGCGGGGTCGTGCAGCATCAGGGTGAGCCGCTTGTAGGTGGGCACGCGCCGGGCGAAGCCGATGGTGAGCACCTCGGGGTCGAGTAGGCTCTGGTACCACGACGGCGGGATGGAGTCGGGGCTCTGCTCGCGCCAGGCCTCGGTCACCCGGCGTCGGGCGTCGTGCACGAGCTGGCGGCGCATGTCGCCACGAACCGCCCAGAGCTCCGCATCCGTCACCGCGTCGGAGGCCCAGTCGGCCGTGGTGGTGTCACCGGTGCCGAGCTTCGTGCGCGCGAGCTCCTGCAGCAGCGGATCGGTCCAGGTGGGAGCGTGCACGCCGTTCGTCACCGAGGTGATCGGCACCTCCGCACGGTCGAATCCCGGCCAGAGCCCCGCGAACATGCCTCGGCTCACGTCGCCGTGCAGCTTCGACACACCGTTGGCACGCTGACCGAGCCGGAGGCCCATCACGGCCATGTTGAACATGTCGGCGGCGCCGCCGTCGTAGTCCTCGGCACCCAGGGCGAGCACGTTCGCGACATCCAGCCCCGGCAGCATGTCGGTGGAGAAATACCGCTCCACGAGCGACCGGTCGAAGCGGTCGATGCCCGCCGGAACGGGCGTGTGCGTGGTGAACACGGTTCCCGCGCGCACCACCTGCAGCGCCTCATCGAACGAGAGCCCGCCACCGATGAGCTGCGAGATGCGCTCGAGGCCGAGAAACCCGGCGTGGCCCTCATTGGTGTGGTAGACCTCGGGCATCGGCGAATCCGTCAGTTCGGCCACCACCTCGAGGGCGCGCACGCCGCCGATGCCGAGCAGCAGCTCCTGCAGCAGGCGGTGCTCGCCGCCTCCGCCGTAGAGCCGGTCGGTGACGCTGCGCAGGTCGTCGTCGTTGTCGGGGATGTCGGTGTCGAGCAGGAGCAGGCGCACCCGGCCCACCTGGGCCTGCCAGATGCGGGCGTAGAGCGCGCGACCGTCGGGCAGCGCGAGCACGATCTGCGCGGGGGTGCCGTCGGCGAGGCGCAGCACCGAGAGCGGGAGACCGTCGGGGTCGAGCACGGGGTAGCTCTCCTCCTGCCAGCCGTCGCGCGAGATCGACTGCGAGAAGTAGCCCGAGCGGTAGAAGAGGCCCACGCCGATGATCGGAACACCGAGGTCGGAGGCCGCCTTGAGGTGATCGCCCGCGAGGATGCCGAGACCGCCCGAGTACTGCGGCAGCGCCGCGGCGATGCCGAACTCGGGCGAGAAGTAGCCGATGGAGCGGGGGCGCGGGCTCTCGAGACCCTGGTACCAGCGCGGTTCGCGGAGGTAGGCGGCCAGGTCGTCGCGCAGGCTGTTCGCCCAGGCCACGAACCCGGCGTCGCCGGCGAGCTGCTCGAGCCGCTCGGGGCTCACGGCACCCAGGAGAGCGACCGGGTCGCCGAGCGTCGCTCGCCAGTCGTCGGGCGAGATGTGCGCGAAGATCTGCCGCGTGGGCTGGTGCCACGCCCAGCGCAGGTTCGCGGCGAGTTCCCCGAGCGCCGACAACGACTCGGGCAGAACGGAACGGACGATGAACCTGCGAATCGCCTTCACGCGATGGACTCCTTATTCGGGGATGCTCCGACCAACCCCGCCAGCCTAGGCCAGTCCGGTTTCCAGACTGTGAACACCTTGCAGGGCACCCCTAAGTCGGTAGGGTCTGAGGTGTGGCAGCTACGCGCAAGAAATCTGCGGCGGCACCGGCTTCGAAGCCCGCGCCCGTCGCCCCCGAGCCCGCACCGACAAAGGCGGAGGCGGCCCCGCCGTCTCCCACGATCCCGGTTCCGGATGCGGCTCCCGCACCCTTCACCCCCGCGATCGGGCGCATCCCCATCATCGACGTCTTCCCCCAGGTCGACGGCGGCCGGTGGGCGGCGAAGGGCTTCGTGGGCGAAGTCATCCCGTTCGGCGCCACCGTGTTCCGTGAGGGTCACGACGCCGTGGGCGCCCACCTCGAGCTCGAGGCGCCCGACGGCACGGTGATCGATCGCGCCCTCACCCGCACCTACAGCTGGGACGACGAGTGGCGCGGACTGGCGCAGGTGACGGCGGAGGGCGACTGGCGGTACCGCATCCGCGCCTACTCCGACGACTACGCAACCTGGGAGCACAACGCCACGGTGAAGATCGCCGCGGGCATCGACGTCGATCTGATGTTCGCGATCGGCGCCCAGTTGTTCAGCCGCCTCGCCTCCGACGCGGAGCGCTCCGCCGACACCCGCGAGCTCTTCGCCGGTGTCGCCGCGACCCTCTCCGAGACGGCCGGGCCGCAGGCCGAGCGCCTCGCCGCCGCCTACTCCCCCGCCGTCGCGGAGGCCCTGCACGCGCACCCTGCTCAGAGTCTCGTCACCTACTCCGCGTGGCATCCGCTCCGCGTCGAACGCACCCGGGCAGGCTCCGGCGCCTGGTACGAGTTCTTCCCCCGCTCCGTGGGCGCGACGCAGAAGGCGGATGGCAGCTGGGTGAGCGGTACTTTCACGACGGCCACCGAGCGCCTCCCCGAGGTGGCGGCCATGGGCTTCGACGTGCTCTACCTGCCGCCCATCCACCCCATCGGTGAGGCCTACCGCAAGGGCCGCAACAACACCCTCGACCCGCAGCCGGGTGACCCGGGATCGCCGTGGGCCATCGGCGGAGCCGCCGGCGGACACGACGCGATCCACCCCGACCTCGGCACGGAGTCCGACTTCAGAACCTTCCTGGCCGCCGCGGACAAGGCCGGCCTCGAGATCGCCCTCGACTTCGCGCTCCAGGCGTCACCCGACCACCCGTGGGTGACCGAGCATCCGGAGTGGTTCACCACCCTGCCGGACGGCTCCATCGCCTACGCCGAGAACCCGCCGAAGAAGTATCAGGACATCTACCCGATCAACTTCGACAACGACCCCCAGGGCATCCGCGCCGAGGCGCTGCGCATCCTCGAGTACTGGATCGGGCTCGGCGTGCACATCTTCCGCGTCGACAACCCGCACACGAAGCCGCTCGACTTCTGGGAGTGGGTGATTCACGAGGTCAACACCGCACACCCCGAGGTCGTGTTCCTCGCCGAGGCCTTCACCCGGCCCGCCCCCATGCAGGGGCTCGCGAAGGTGGGCTTCCAGCAGTCGTACACCTACTTCACCTGGCGCAACACGAGACCGGAGATCGAGGAGTTCTTCACGAGCATCTCGCAGGAGACGGATGCCTTCTTCCGCCCCAATCTCTTCGTGAACACGCCCGACATCCTCACCGAATACCTGCAGTTCGGCGGGAGGCCCGCCTATCGCATCCGCGCAGTGCTCGCCGCCACCGGCGCACCCACCTGGGGCGTGTACTCGGGCTACGAGCTCATCGAGAACGTCGCGCGCCCCGGCGCCGAGGAGAACATCGACAACGAGAAGTACGAGTACAAGGCGCGCGACTTCGCAACCGCCGAGGCCGACGGCCGGTCGATCGCCGCCGACATCACGCTGCTCAACGCGATCAGGCGGTCGCATCCGGCCCTCGGCCAGCTGCGCAACCTGCGCTTCCACGGCAGCGACGACGACTCGATCGTGGTCTACTCCAAGCACCTCGACGCGGAGTTCACCGGCACCGGCCGGGCCGACACGCTCCTCGTCGTGGTGAATGTCGACCCGCACTCCGTGCGCGAGACCACCGTGCACCTCGACCTCGAGCTGCTCGGCCTTCCCGCCGACTCGACCTTCACGGTCACCGACCGGCTCAGCGAGCACACCTGGGAGTGGTCGGCCCACAACTACGTGCGGCTGGATGCGTTCACGCAGCCGGCGCACATCCTCCACGTGATCCACGACGAAAGCGGCACTTCCTGATGGCTCTTCCCGACGGCGACACCGCTCTCACCCTGCCCGAGATCCCGCTCGACGTGCTCCAGCGAGTCGCGACCGGCTCGTACTACAACCCGCACGAGGTGCTCGGGCAGCATCTCGTGAACGCCGAGGGCGTCTCCGACCCGATCACGGTCATCCGCACCCTCCGTCCCCTCGCGAGCGAGGTGAGCGCGGTCCTCTCGAATGGCGCCCGCGCGCAGCTCACTCACCTGTACGGGGGTATCTGGCAGGGCTTCACCCTCACCGGGCTCAACGACTACGAGATCGAGGCCCGCTACGACGACGGCGCGGTGTGGACGGCGGATGATCCCTACCGCTACGCCCCCACGCTCGGAGAGCTCGACCTCCACCTCATCGGCGAGGGCCGGCACGAGAAGCTCTGGGAGGTGCTCGGATCGCGCGTCGAAGAGGTCTCCGGCGTCGACTCCCTCACCGCCGGCACCGCCTTCGCCGTCTGGGCGCCGCACGCCCAGGCCGTGCGCGTCATCGGTGACTTCAACGGGTGGGACGGGGTGCGGCACTCGATGCGCAGCCTCGGCAGCACCGGCGTGTGGGAGCTGTTCATCCCCGCCCTGTCGGCCGGCAGCAACTACAAGTTCGAGATCCTCACGCAGGACGGCCGATGGGTCAGCCGAGCCGACCCCATGGCGCGCCGCACCGAGGTGCCGCCGTTGACGGCATCCGTGATCGGCACCAGCGCCTACGAGTGGGGCGATGACGAGTGGATGACCACGAGGGCCGCCACGAACCCCCACACCAACCCCATGAGCGTCTACGAGATGCACGTCGGCTCGTGGAAGCTGGGGCTCGACTACCGCGCGCTGGCCGACGAGCTCATTCCCTACCTGCAGCACCTCGGGTTCTCGCACGTGGAGTTCATGCCGCTGGCGGAGCATCCGTTCGGCGGCTCGTGGGGGTACCAGGTCACCGGCTACTACGCCCCGAGCGCACGCTTCGGCAACCCGGATGACCTCCGGTACCTCATCGACCGGCTGCACCAAGCCGGCTTCGGGGTGCTGGTCGACTGGGTTCCGGGCCACTTCCCCAAGGACGAGTGGGCCCTCGCGCAGTTCGACGGTCAGGCGCTCTACGAGCACTCCGACCCGCGTCGCGGTGAGCAGCCCGACTGGGGCACGCTCGTGTTCGACTTCGGCAACTCGCAGGTGCGCAACTTCCTCGTGGCCAATGCGCTGTACTGGCTCGAGGAGTTCCACATCGACGGGCTCAGGGTCGATGCCGTCGCCTCGATGCTCTATCTCGACTACTCCCGCAAAGACGGCGAGTGGCTGCCCAACCAGTACGGCGGGCGCGAGAACCTCGAGGCCATCAGCATGCTGCAAGAGGTCAACGCCACGGCCTACCGCAAGTACCCCGGCATCGTGATGATCGCCGAGGAGTCCACCTCCTGGCCGGGCGTCACGCACGCCACGAGCCGCGGCGGGCTCGGGTTCGGCATGAAGTGGAACATGGGATGGATGCACGACACCCTGCAGTACATCGAGCAGGATCCGATGTACCGCGCCTACCACCACGGCGAGATCACGTTCTCGTTCCTCTACGCCTTCAGCGAGAACTTCATGCTGCCGATCTCGCACGACGAGGTCGTGCACGGCAAGGGCTCGCTGCTGCACAAGATGCCCGGCGATCACTGGCAGAAGCTCGCCAACCTGCGGGCGTACCTCGGGTTCATGTGGGCGCATCCGGGCAAGCAGCTGCTCTTCATGGGGCAGGAGTTCGGGCAGCCGTCGGAGTGGAGCGAGGAGCGCGGACTCGACTGGTGGATCCTCGACCAGCCGGTGCACCAGAAGCTCCTGGGGCTCGTGTCGCGGCTGAACACGGTCTACAAGGAGAACCCGGCGCTCTGGGCGCTCGACAACGAGCCGGCGGGCTTCGAGTGGATCGACGGGGGCTCGGCGGCGCAGAACCTCGTGTCGTTCCTGCGCTGGGATTCGGAGGGCAACCCCATCGCCATCCTGATGAATTTCTCGGGCAACCCCGTGGGCCCGTACCGGGTCGGGCTGCCGTTCGGCGGCCGCTGGGACGAGCTCGTGAACACCGACGCCGTGGAGTACGGCGGGTCGGGCGTGGGCAACTACGGCTCCGTCGAGGCGGAGTACGTCCCCTGGTCGGGCCGCCCCGCCTCCGTCGAGCTGACGCTGCCGCCCCTCGCCGCTCTCTACTTGAAGCCGCGTAAGGCGTAGGGGACGCGAAGGGCCCTGGATGGTGGCTCTCCGCCTAAGGGTTCAGCGGAGCTGAAAGGCGGCGGAGAACCACCATCCACGGCCCTTCGCTGCGCTCCGGGTTCCACCGCGACCTCAGTCGCGCGAGTGCAAACCGCGGGCCGTACTCGACGACCCAGGGCTGCACAGCCGCCGGGCCGTGCCGCGCAGCGACACGGAACGACGGACTGCGCAGCAGGTCGCCCGCGCCGCAGAAGCGGCGGCGCGGCATGAACACAGCTCCGGGTTAGCCCAAGACACCACTCACGCGAACGAACCCAACGAGCCCCGTAAGATGACCCGAGGCCTAATAAAGCAACATGGTGAGACGCCGCCGTGCCGCCGCCACACGCGGGTCATCGGTGCCCACGACCTCGAACAGCTCCAGGAGCCGGGTGCGGATGGCGGTCTTGCCGTCGGCGTCCTGCGTCGGAAAGAGTGTCAGAAGGCGGTCGAAGGCGTCGTCGATGTGGCCGCCCGAGAGGTCGAGGTCGGCCACGGCCAGCTGGGCCTCGAGGTCGTCGGGGTTCGCCGCCGCAGCCGTACGGATGTCGTCGAGGGTCTTGCCGTCGAGACGGGCCAGCAGCTTGACCTGGGCGAGGCCCGCAACGGCGAGGTCGTCGCGGGGGTTCTGGGCGATCGCCGTCTGGTACTCGGCGATGGCGGTGGCGTAGTCGCCCCGGGCGATCGCGTCGTAGGCCTCGGCGTGGTGCGGGGGCAGAGGCTCTTCGACCGGCTCGGTGGCAGCCGCATCCGGGCCGGCACCCTCCACCGTCACCGTGCCGGTGACGCCGTTCTGGGCCGCGAGCTGCAGCACCTGCTCGACCACCGCACGCACCTCCTCCTCGGGGTACGACCCCTGGAAGAGGGAGACGGGGCGACCGCCGACGAGGGCGGCGACCGTGGGCACCGACTGGGCCTGGAAGGCCTGGGCGAGCTGAGGGTTCTCCTGTGCCTCGACTCCGACGAGAAGCAGACGCCCGGCGTACTCCGTGACCACCTTCACGAGGATGGCGCTGAGCTCCTTGCTCGCCTCGGCCCACTCGGCCTTGAGGTCGACGATCACGGGGAGCGTGTTCGAGAGCTCGATGAACTGGGTGAAGTTCGCATCCGTGCCGTCGAACACCAGGCTCGGCACGGCACCGGCGGGGGCGCCCGCAGAAGAACCGGGGGCACCGGAGGGCGCACCCGTGCCGACTCCGGGAGCACCGACGCCCTGCGCCGGCGCGTTCGCCCGGTTCACGAGCGACGACAGGTCGACAGCACCACGGAGGTTCGCGGCGGAGGGAGGGATCATGCTCATGGCAGTTCCTTCGCTTGAACGAGGCCCTGGGTGAAGCCCAGCAGCTGGGCCTTGCCCGGGTCTCCCGACGGCGGGATGTAGAACAACAGCTGGTAGCCGTAGATCGCCTCGGCACCCTTCGCGGTCTCGGACACACCGGAGAGCGCCTTCACCGCACCCTCGGGGCTCACCGTGGCACCGGATTCGACCGGCTTGACCGTCTCCGACTCGCGGAGATCGACCGCCACCAGGGCGCCCGACTCACTCGTGGCGAGCGCGATGCTCTGACCTGTGCCGGCCACCTGCGCGAAGTCGATCGTGGCCGTGGAGGGCAGTCCCGCCTTCTTGTCGGCCTTGTACTGGGCGCCCACCTGCGTGCGCAGCGAGTCGCCCGTGGCATCGATCTGGTCGATGTACTGGCTCGAGTCGCCCACCGACAGGATGTCGGCGTAGGCCGTCTTGAGCTGGTCCGGGGTCATCTGCAGCAGCTTCGTGTCGGGCGCGAGCCGGGTGGTGCCCACGCTCGCGGCAGCCACCGGCGGCAGGCTCGTGTCGGGCTCGAGCGTGATCTCGTAATAGACCTTGTAGTTCGCTCGCGGGGTGTCCTGCACGAGCATGAGTGCCACGGGCGGCACGGTCGTGTCGGTGCCCTGCACGATGGTGAACACGGTCTTCGGCCAGGAATTGGACGCTTGCGGCAGCACGACCTGCAGCGGTCCCGCGGGGATCGCTTGTGGAGCCGGGTACTCGGGGTAGCCGGCGCGGATGGCGTAGGTGGCCGAGCGCAGCTCGAGAGCGGGGCCCTCGAAGCGGTTGGCCAGGGTGTCGGCGCTCGACGCCGCATCCGCCTCTGCCGTCACCGAGGAGATCTGCGACACGATGGTCTCGAGCTGCGCCTGGGTGACCGCGGGCGCGGGCTCCGACTCGTCGACAGCCACCGTGGGCTCGGCGGCAGCGGTGGGCGCGGTGGTGGAGTTCGGATCGGCGGTGGCATCGGCCACGGGGGTCGCCGTGGCGGTGTCGGTTGCCGCCGGGGCGGCCTGCGGCCAGTAGTCGGCCGAGCATCCGCTGAACGCCAGTACCGAGGCCAGCGCCATCGGAACAGCGACGAACGGGGCGATCGACCGTCGCCCTCGCTTCACGCTCGATTCGATCGCGTTGGTGCGCGAGGCCGAGAATCGCTTGCCCTTCGGCAGTGCGGGAGGTTTACGCCGCGGACGCTGCGAGCGGCGCATGTGCAGCAGCCCGAGAACGAGGAGCACGAGACCTGCGAGCAGGAAGACGACGCCGGCGACCAGCAATGGGCCGACCCACGGGGTGGCGTTCGCGATCGGCCACGAGAGCTTGATGTTGGTGGGCGCAGGCGACGTGCCGTCGGAGGCGATGATGACGGAGTAGCCGGCGGGCAGGTTCACCGTTCGGTACATGGCGTCGGTGCTCGTGAATTCCTCGAGCCACAGGTCGCTGCCGGCCGGGTTCGCCGAGCCGCTCGCCACGTTGTCGGCCCCATCCGCATCCGCCTCGACCGTGGTCGAGGTGAGGTTGCCGGTGGTGGAGTCATAGCCGATGGTGTCGTAGGAGGCGCCATTCAACCACGCCTCGACGTCGGAGGTGCGGCCGTAGGCGGCGAAGATGGTGCCGGCACCGGAGAGGACGAGGGTCTGCTTTCCGGGGTGCGTCTGAAGGGTGTCGGAGTCGATCATCACGTAGGGCGCATCGCTCTGCACGTCGACCGTGGCGTTGACCGTGTTCGGGGGGAGGAAGACCGTTCGTTGCGCGACGCCGACGCCGATCAGCGCAGTAGCGATGATGAAGGCGAAGATAGCGAAGATAAAGCGCACGAAGACTCCTGACAAAAGACATTAAAAGATAGCTGATCACGCTACGTGTCTCATACAGGCGGCGTTCAGGCAGCATTCACTCCAGCGCGCGAACCACCCCCGACGATACCGGATCGTGACATCCACGTCGCCCTAGGATTGTGCTGAGCCCGCCAGGGCGCAGCGTGAGCGAGGAGCATCCGTGAAGATTCAGAACGCATTCACCCTCGGCCTCGTCGCAACCCTGGGTGTGGGCGTCGGCCTCCTGATCCTGGGCGCCGTGGCCTCTCTGGCCACGATCCTCACCTACATCGGCGTCGCGATCTTCATCGCCCTGGGCCTCGATCCCATCATCTCCTGGCTCGAGAAGAAGCACTGGCCGCGCTGGCTGGCCATTCTCACCGTTCTGGTGGCAGTTCTGGGGATCTTCACAGGCCTCGTGTTCGCCGTGGTGCCGATCATCGTCGAACAGACCTCCCAGTTGATCACGCTGGTGCCGAACCTCATCAACCAGGTGCTCGACCAGAACTGGCGCAACTCGGTCACCGAGAGCCTCGGCGGTTTCGTCGACGTCAACGAGGTCTACAACGCGGTCGTGAGTTACTTCGCGGATGCCGGAAACGTCACCGCGCTGGCCGGTGGCGCGCTGCAGGTGGGCATCGGGATCGCGAGCGGCTTCTTCGGCGTGATCATCGTGCTGATTCTCACGCTCTACTTCACCGCCTCGCTCAACGGCATGAAGCGCTCGATCTACCGCCTCGCCCCCGCGTCCAAGCGCGAGCGCTTCGCCGATCTGAGCGAGCAGGTCACCGGGGCCGTCGGCCGCTACGTCGTGGGGCAGATCACGCTGGCGCTCTGCAACGGCATCCTGAGCTTCATCTTCCTGTCGATCATCCAGGCCCCCTTCTCGGCAGTGCTGGCATTCCTCGCCGGGATGCTCTCGCTCATCCCCCTCGTGGGAACCATCTCCGGCTCCACGATCATCGTGCTCGTGTGCCTCATCCCGGGACTCGGATCGCCGCTCACCGCGCTCGTGGCCGCCATCTACTACATCATCTACATGCAGGTGGAGGCCTACCTCCTCAGCCCGAAGATCATGAACCGGGCCGTCTCGGTGCCCGGCTCGATCGTGGTGATCGCGGCGCTGGCCGGAGGCACTCTGCTCGGCGTGCTGGGTGCGCTCGTGGCCATCCCGATCGCGGCGTCGTTCCTGCTCATCATCAAGCAGGTCGTGATCCCGATCCAGAACGAACGCTGACCCGCGGGTGGAGGCCGCCGTCGCGATCTCCACCCGGATCTCCACCCCAGGTCGGTGTCGGCTCCGTCGTCCCCTCTGCAGGCTTGAGGAAATCAAGTCACGCAGGAGGAACGATCGTGAACCCGACTACCATCGCCAGTGCGCTGCTCGTGCTGGCCGCCATCGTCTGGGTGGCCATCCGACAGACACGCTGGACCGCCCTCGACCCGGCGAGAGCGTTACGGGCTCCGCTGATCCTCGGCGCGGTCGGGGTCTTCCAATTGGTCGGCTCCGGCGCATCGACCGCTCTGAACGCCGCCGACATCGCTCTGCTGGTGATCGAACTGGCGTTGGGCGCGGGCGTGGGCGTGGCCATCGGCTTGCTCGCCCACGTCCGACCGATCACCGAGGAGGCCTTGCGCGCCCATGCCGCGAGCAGGCGTTCCGGCGATCCGGCGCCCACACTCGAAGCCCGGAACGGGGTCGTCGGGCTGGTTCTCTGGCTGGCCCTGATCGCCGTGCGCATCGGCCTCGGGTTCTGGGCGGGGTCGTGGGGCGCCCAGATCGCGGAATCGGCCGGGATGATCCTGATCGTCCTGGCCGTCAACCGCCTCGTGCGCTACGGCGTGATCGTGGCACGAAGCACACGGCTGCCCGTCGCCAGGGCATGATTTACCCGTGAGCAGCTCTCCTGCCGGCCGATTCGGAACCCTGATGGGCCGCACTGCGTCCGGGCGGGCATTCGGCTTGGCCGGCATCGTTGTTGTCGCGGTGTCGATCGGGGCCGCGCACTCCGACGCCCCGCTGTGGGCCCTCACCGCCGCCGGCGCGGCACTGGTGGCCTGGGCTGCGGCAGAGATCGTGCCCGCACGCTCGCCGTTCCTGGTGCGGGCCGGGCTGCTCGTCGTGGTGCTGCTCGGAAGCGGACTCGCCGCTCTGCCCACCAGCATCATCGGCCTGGTACCGGCTCTGATCGCCGTCATCGCGACCATCGGGCGAACGGATGTGCCGCTCGCCGTCGGGTTGGCGGGCGCGACAGGATGCGCGGCCGTGGTGAGTGTGGTCGGTGCAGCCGGCGGCCAGCCCCTCACCCTGGTCGCCGTCGCGATCGCCTCGCTCGCGATCGCCGTACTCGCGGGCCTGACCAGGAGGCAGGCGCGCGCGGCATCCGATCGCGAACGGGAGCGGGCGGCCGAGCACCTGGCGATGCAGACGGAGCGTGCACGGTCGGCCGCGCTCGACGAGCGGGCCAGAATCGCCCGCGATCTCCATGACACCCTCGCCCACGCACTGGGTGGTCTCGTGGTGCAGCTCGACGCGGTCGAGGCGCTCGCCGAGGCGGGACGTGTCGACGAGGTCCTCGTCCGGGTTCAGGCGGCTCGAACACTCGCCGCCGAGGGTCTCGCCGATGCCCGGAGAGCGGTCGATGCCCTCCGCGATCCTCTGACCGGCACCGTCGCGGTCGCCGACGTGGTGCGGTCGATCACCCAGCTCGCCGAGGCAGCTCGAGGTCTCGGGATGACGGTGGAGAGCGAGGTGCCCACCCCGGAGCCTGGTGCCACCGTCCGTGTCGGCGCCGAGGCCTCCGACGCGCTGACGCGTCTCGTGCAGGAGGCGCTGACGAACGCGCGCAAGCACGCGACCGACCAACCCGTCGACGTGCGCGTCGAGCTGACCACCCGCGAGATCCAGGTATCCGTCGCGAATCCGCGAACGGCTCGTCCAGGTGGCGAGCTCGCCGCATCGGGATCAGGGAGAGGGATTCCGGGCATGCGCGAACGATTCGACCGGCTCCCGGGCGCGCGGCTCAGGATCGACGACGACGACCCCGAGTCATTCCGGGTGGCGGCACACGTGGTGCTCGCATGATCCGCGTCATCGTGGTCGACGATCAGGCGATCGTGCGCGACGGACTCGTCGTTCTGCTCGGGCTCCTCGAGGGGATCGAGGTGGTGGGCGAGGCAGCAGACGGCGCGGCGGCCGTGAGGCTAGCGTCCGCCACCTCCCCCGACGTCGTGCTGATGGACCTGCGGATGCCCGTGCTCGACGGCGTGGGGGCGACCGAGCAGATCGTGGCGGAGCATCCGGCCACCGCGGTTCTCGTGCTCACCACCTTCGCCGACGACGAGTCGATCGCCGGCGCACTGCGAGCGGGCGCGCAGGGCTATCTCACGAAGGACGCCGGCCGGGCCCAGCTCGAAACCGCCATCCGCTCGGTGGCCGCCGGGCAGACAGCACTGGCATCCGACGTGGGCCGCCGGGTGTTCGGCCGGTTCGCCTCGGCCGAGGCGAAGGCCGACGGGCCGAAGACGGTCGCGGGCACGCTCCGCGCGCGCTTCCCGGAGCTCACCCCCCGCGAGGCCGAAGTGCTCGAGCTGATGGCCGGGGGAACGGGCAACGAAGACATCGCCACCGAGCTCTTCATCAGCCGGGCCACGGTGAAGTCGCACGTCAACGCGATCTTCGCGAAGCTGCACACCACGACCCGGGCGGCGACGATCGCCCTCGTGCGCGAGGACGGAGAGCGCTACACATCGTAGGTCGTGGGCAGCGGATACGCGGCCGCGTTCACACGGGCAACGATCTCGTCGAGTACGCGTCGCGTCTGCTGCTCCCCCACCCAGAGATGCTTGCCACCCTCGACCGCCACGAGCTCGATGCTCGGCACCGACGCGAACCGTTCGCGGGCCTCATCCGGTCGCAGGTAGTCGTCGAGCTCCGGCACCACGGCCACGAGCTGCTTGCCGTTGCCCTCCCACGCCGCGATCTCGGCGGCGGTCGCCCGGTGCAGGGGCGGCGACAGCAGGATGGCACCGTCGATCGAGTACTGCGCCCCGTACTTCAGCGTGAGCTCCGTGCCGAACGACCAGCCCACGAGCCACGGATGCGGCAGCCCTCGCGACGCCACGAAATCCATCGCCGCCTTCACGTCGAACCGCTCACCCTCGCCCTCGTCGAAGGCACCCTCGCTCGTGCCGCGCGGAGACGAGACCCCGCGCAGGTTGAACCGCAGCACGGCGAGATCGGCGAGCGCCGGCAGGCGCAGAGACGCCTTGCGCAGTACATGCGAGTCCATGAATCCGCCGTGCGTGGAGAGCGGATGCAGCGTCACCAGAGTGGCGACCGGGTCACCCGACAGAGGCAGGGCGAGCTCTCCCACGAGAGTGAGGCCGTCGTCGGTGTGCAGCTCGATGTCTTCCCGGCGGGCCGGCAGCTCGGTGCCGCTGCGGATCTCGATGGCGGTCATCCCGGGGCTCCGATCGTCCAGCAGTGGGTGTGCCAGTGGCGGCGGGCGGCGAGGTCGCTCGAGTCACCCATGACTCCGTCGGCGCGCCAGGTCACGAGGTGGGCGGTGCCCGGGGCGATCGGCACGCTACATCCGGGGCACGCGTACTCCTTCACCGCGGAGGCCGCCGACACGGGCTGCACGTTCCACTCCCGGCCGCGCCGGGTCTCGGTGCGACGCCACCCCGCGAGCAGCCGCGAGAGGTCGGCCTCCTCGTCACCGTCGCCCGCGCGGCGGTGCGGTCGGTTGTTGCGAGGCATGCCCCCAGTTTACGGTCAGTGGCCTTCCGCACCGTCGGTCGACTGGAGCCGGGACTCCTCCTGATCGAGCATCAGCTGCGCCCGCACCAGGATGCGCGACGGGAACTCTCCACGACTTCGCGCGTCGAGCAGGGCCGCCCGCTCCGCCCTCAGCACCTCGAGTCGCAGGATGCGGTACTGCTCGTGCGGAGCACTCCCCGCCGAGTGCTCGGCGTGTGCCCGCTCCCAGGCCGATTCGCTCCGGAGGTCGGCGTCGCTGCGCACCCGGTCGACGACACTCTCGTCGACGGTCTCTCCCCCGGGCAGGCTCAGATCGGGTGCCTCGAGAACCTGCAGCCCCGCGGCGCGCAACTCATCGACCAGGGAGGCGAACCGGGCGTGGTCGGCCGACTCGTCGACTCCTTTCACGCGGAGCAGTCGGATGACGGTCGGCAGGGTCCCGCCCTGGAACACGAGCGTCACGAACGACACGGTGAACGCGATCAGGATCAACTGGTTGCGGTACGGCGTGGCCTCCGGCAGCGACTGCGCCGCCGCCACGGTGACGACCCCGCGCATCCCCGCCCAGGTGAGCACCACTCCGCCGCGCCATCCCGTGGCCTCGTTCGCCACGGCCTGCGGGTCTCGACGGCCCGCCCGCGCTCGCTGGATCGCGAGCAGCGGCCCCACGAACAGGTAGCGGATGACGAGCAGCACGATCGCCGCCATCACGCCGAGCCCGATGGCCTCGATCGCGTTGAGGTTGTCGGACTCGTGCCCACTTCTCGCCGCGTTCATGAAGATGTCTTTGAGTTCCAGCCCCATCAGCAGGAACACGCCGTTCTCCAGCAAGAACTGGATGGTGCGCCAGTTGAGCCGCTCGCTGATGCGCGCCGACGCCGTGAAGTGCTTCGCGCTCTGATGCCCCGTGTAGAGCCCCGCGACCACCACGCTCAGAACCCCGGATGCGCCGATCGCCTCGGCGGGGATGTAGGCCAGGAAGGGGATGATGAACGACACCGCGGTGGTGAGCACCGAGTCGTTCAGCTTCGACCGGAAGAACACGGTCACGAAGCCCACGACGAGCCCCACCCCGATGGCCACCACGGAGGAGTAGGCGAAATCGAGGGTGACTCCGCCGAATCCGCCGAACGCGATCGTGCCCGCGGTCGCGGCCACGGCGGTGCGCAACAGCACCAGGGCGGAGGCGTCGTTCACGAGACTCTCGCCTTCGAGCACCGCGATGAGCCGCGGTGGAAGCCCGAGTCGCTTGCCGATGGAGGTGGCCGCCACCGCATCCGTGGGGCTGATCACCGCGCCGAGGGCGATGGCTGCGGCGAGATTCAAGTCGGGCAGGATCACGAAGAGCAGGAATCCTGTGGCGAACGCGCTCACGAACACCAGCAGCACGGAGAGCACTGAGATCGACGCGAAATTCCTGCGGAAGTCGAACAGCGGCAGGTTGATGGCACTCGCGTAGAGCAGCGGAGGCAGCACTCCCGCGAGGATGATCTCCGACGGTACGTGGATGGGCGGCACACCGGGGATGAACGAGATCCCGATGCCGATCACGACCAAGACGATGGGAGTGGCCAGCCGCAACTTCGGCGAGAAGACGGAGACCCCGACGATGATGATCAGGCAGATGATTCCGACCAGCTCAGGCCTCATGGGTAGAGCCTAGTGAATGCGGCGGCGGCCGATGTGCACGCACAGATCGCCGACGTGGCCGTCGATCCGCGTGCGGTGGATCAGTACCAGCCGCGGTTCTCCGAGGAGGCCCAGGCCTCGCACGGGGTGCCGTAGACACCGGCGATGTAGTTGAGGCCCCAGTTGATCTGCACGTTCGCGTCGGACTCCCAGCCCGGCCCCATCTTGCTGCCCGGAAGGGCCTGGGGAATACCGTGCGCGCCCGAGGAGGCGTTGTGCGCGGCGGGGTTCCACCCCGACTCGCGGTTCCAGAGGGCCAGCAGGTAGTAGTAGTCCTGCTCGCTCCAGCCGCGGCTCATCACGCCCTGGTAGGCGATGTCCTGATAACTGCCCGCAGCCGGCAGACCCGGGGTGGGGACGACGTTCGCCTCACAGCCACCGCTCGCGGAGGCCACGGCCCCGCTCGAGACGGGCACGGACACCGCCGCGGGAACGGGTGCGGGAGGAGGGGGCGGAGCCTCGGTGACCGTGTAGCCATCGCGGGTGACCGCCGTGGACTGCCCCGCGGCCACGGAGAGCGACTGGTCGGCTCCGGCCTCAGCCGTGATGGTGGGCGCGTACTGCTGCGAGGCGTTGGCGCCGACCGACTGTGGGTCGACGGCGAAGAGCATCACGAACGCCACCGCGGTACCGAAGGCGAGCACCTGCAGCCCCGTGCGCACGACGGGGTTCTGGGTGGCTCGCGTGGATGACATCGTTCTCAATACCAGTGGTTCGCGTCGGAATGCGCAAGTGCGGAGATGGGATCTCCGTAGCGGCCCTGGATGTAGTTCAGCCCCCAGGTGATCTGCGTGGCGGGGTTCGTGAGCCAGTCACTGCCGGCGGAGGCCATCTTCGAGCCGGGCAGCGCCTGCGGGATGCCATAGGCGCAGCTCGACTTGTTGAGCGCGTTCACCCGCCATCCGCTCTCCCGGCTCCACAGCGCGATGAGGGCGTCGTACTGCGCCCCGGTCCAGCCGCGGGCGGCCGCGAGGTCGAGCGCCACGGCCTTCGCCGTATCGGGGTCGGCCACCGCGGCATTGGGATCGGGGCATCCGGAGTCGCTCGAGGTCGACGTGCTGGACGAGCTCGACGACCCGGTCGCCGTGCTCGAGGTCGAGGCCTCGACGATCACGGGCTTCGGGGCCTCGGTCACCGAATAGGAGTCGCGGAAGACGGATGCCGCCACCGAGCCGGAGACATCGAGCTCCTGTGTGGTCCAGCTGGTCTGGTCGAAGCTGTCGGCGAACGTCGCCGAGGCCGGTGTCGCGCCGAGGTTCGGGGCCACCACGGTCACGAAGGCGCAGGCGCCGACAGCGGCGAGGCCGAGAACCTGGAGGGCCAAGCGACCCGATCTGGTGGTTCGCCGACCCACCCCGCGAACCGCGGGTGCGGACTGCGGGCGGGCGACGGTCTGAGAAGGCTTTGGCACGATTTGACCGATTTTAGCTCATCCGGCTGGATTCGCCCGAGAATTCTCCTGCAGCGAGGCCAGCAGGCCCCGGCGCGCAGCCTGCTCCGCCGGGTCGGGAACGGGCAGCGAGGCGAGCAACCGGCGGGTGTACGGGTTCTGCGGATGCTCGAGCACCTCCTCACCCGTGCCCTCCTCCACGAGGGCACCGTGGTAGAGAACGGCGATGCGGTCGGCCAGCAGATCGACCACGGCGAGGTCGTGGCTGATGAACAGGGCCGCGAAGCCGAACTCGAGCTGGAGCTCGGCGAAGAGTTCGAGAACCCGGGCCTGCACCGACACATCGAGGGCCGAGGTGGGCTCATCGGCGATCAGCAGCTTCGGCTCGAGCGCGAGCCCGCGAGCCAGGCTCGCGCGCTGGCGCTGGCCGCCGCTCAGTTCGTGCGGGAAGCGGTCGCCGTAGCTCTTCGGCAGCTGCACGGCCTCGAGCAGTTCGTCGACCCGCTTGCGAGCCGCCTCCGGATTCTTCGCCCGACCGTGGATGACGAGTGGCTCGGCCACCGCGTCCGCGATGGTGAGCAGGGGGTTGAAGCTCGCCGCCGGATCCTGGAACACGAACCCGATGTCGGCGCGCAACGGCTTGAACCGACGCTCCGAGAAGCCGTTCATCTCGAAGTCGAGCACCTTCAGCGAGCCCCCCGTGATGCGGGTGAGACCTCCGATGGCCCGGCCGATGGTGGTCTTGCCCGATCCGCTCTCGCCCACGAGGCCGAGCACTTCGCCCTGTGCGATGCGGAACGACACCTCGTCCACCGCGCGGAACCCCTTGCGGCCGAGGCGGCCCGGGTACTCGATCACGAGATCGGTGGCCTCCACGACGGGGGCGTCGACGTGGCCCTCGGATGCGCGCGAGACCCGCATCCGTTCCCGTTCCGCCGCCCGCTCGACGGTGCGCACCCGGCCCTGGCCGATGCGCGGAACGGCGTCGAGGAGCTTCTTCGTGTAGTCGTTCTGCGGCGCGCTGAAGAGGGTGGCGGCATCCGCCTCCTCCACCACGACGCCCTGGTACATCACGGCGACCCGGTCGGCGAGGTCGGCCACGACCCCCATGTTGTGGGTGATCAGCACGATCGCCGTGCCGAACTCGTCGCGGAGGCGGCGCAGCAGGTCGAGGATCTCGGCCTGCACCGTGACGTCGAGCGCCGTGGTGGGCTCGTCGGCCACGATCAGGCCCGGGTTCAGAACGAGCGCGGAGGCGATCACGACGCGCTGCTTCTGGCCACCGGAGAACTGATGCGGGTAGTAGTCGACGCGCACCTCGGGATCGGGGATCCCCACCTTGCGCAGGATGTCGATGGCCTGGCGCTTGGCCTCGGAGCGTGTCAGCTTCGCATTGTGCGCACGGAGCCCCTCCGCGATCTGCCAGCCCACCGTGTAGACGGGATTCAGGGCGGTCGACGGCTCTTGGAACACCATCGAGACGTCGGCGCCGCGCACGGCCCTCAGCTGCTTCTTGTCGAGGGTCACGATGTCGCGCGTGGCGGTTCCGGCGCGATTCGACAGCAGAACCGCGCCGCCGAGCGTTGCGGTCTCGGGCAGCAGACCCAGGATCGACTTGGCGGTGACGGTCTTGCCGCTGCCCGACTCCCCCACGATGGCGAGCACCTCGCCCCGGTTCACGGTGAGGGTGACGCCGGCCACGGCCTTCACCGCTCCGGCGTCGGTGGCGAAGGAGATGGAGAGATCGTCGATCTGCACGACCGGGGTCACGACGTCGGTGCTCATGCGTTCTCCTCCAGGATCTCGGTTTCGCTCGGCAGCGGCTTGTCGACCGAGGTGAGCGACATCGTGCCCTCCTTCTGCTTCACGCGCTTTCGCCCGCGCAGGCGCGGATCGGCGAGGTCGTTGAGGCTCTCGCCCACGAGGGTGATGCCGAGCACGGCGAGCACGATGGCGAGACCCGGGTAGAGCGCCGTCCACCAGATGCCGCTCGTGACGTCCGACAGTGCCTTGTTGAGGTCATAGCCCCACTCGGCCGCGGCCGTGGGTTCGATGCCGAAGCCGAGGAACCCGAGTCCCGCGAGTGTGAGCAGCGCCTCGGAGGAGTTCAGCGTGAAGATGATGGGCAGGGTGCGCGTGGCGTTGCGCAGCACGTGTCGGAACATGATGCGCGGCGCCCCGGCGCCGAGCATCTTCGCCGACTCCACGTAGGGCTCCGCCTTGATGCGGATCGTCTCGGCCCGGATGACGCGGTAGTACTGCGGGATGAAGACGACCGTGATCGACAGCGCCGCGGCCATGATGCCGCCCCAGAGGCTCGACTGGCCGCCCGAGATCACGATCGAGAGCACGATGGCGAGCAGCAGCGACGGGAAGGCGTAGATGGCGTCGCCGATCACCACGAGCACACGATCGAGCCAACCGCCGAGATAGCCCGAGACGAGCCCGAGCAGGATGCCGGCGAAGATCGAGAAGACCACGGCCATGATGATGACGAGCACCGCCGTCTGGGCACCCCAGAGCACGCGCGAGTACACGTCGTAGCCGCCGACCGTTGTGCCCATGATGTGGGCGGCGCTCGGCGGCTGCTGCGCGCCGAAGGCCCCGGCGTCGTCGCGCAGCTGGGAGAAGCCGTACGGCGCGATGAGCGGGGCGAAGATCGCCACGAGAACGAAGATCGCGGTGATCACGAGGCCGGCCACGAGCATGCCGCGCTGGAGGCCCACGCTCTGCCGCAGCTGCTTCAGCACGGGGAGGCGGCCGAAGAATCCGGGCTTCGTGGGCGGCAGCGCGGCCACGTGGCCGGTGGGAACGAGTTCGGTGGTCATGCTCAGTACCTCACTCGCGGGTCGATGAGCGCCGCGATCACGTCGACGACGAAGTTGGTGAGGGCCACGAACACGGCGAGCAGGGCCACGATGCCCTGCACCGCCACGAAGTCGCGGGCCGAGAGGTAGGCCGCGAGCTGGAAGCCGAGACCCTTCCACTCGAAGGTGGTCTCGGTGAGCACCGCGCCCCCGAGGAGCAGCGCGATCTGCAGGCCGATCACGGTGATGATCGGGATGAGCGCGGGCTTGTAGGCGTGCTTGCGCACCAGGCGGAATTCGCTCACTCCGCGGGAGCGGGCCGCATCCACGTAGTCGGTGCCGAGGGTACCGATGACGTTGGTGCGCACGAGGCGGAGGAACACGCCGGCGGTCAGGAGGCCGAGCGCGATGCCGGGGAGCACCGCGTGCGAGAGCACGTCACCGATGGCCGCCGAGTTGCCGAGCTGGATCGCATCGATCAGGTAGATGCCCGTCTTGTTGGGCAGGGTCTGCATCGCCAGTTCGGTGCGCGTCGTGGCGCGGCCGGCCACCGGGAGCCACTGCAGCCACACGGAGAAGATCAGTTTGAGCATCATGCCCGCGAAGAACACGGGGGTGGCGTAGAAGAGGATGGCGGCGATGCGCAGCACCGCGTCGGGGTAGCGGTCGCGGAAGTAGGCGGCGAGCATGCCCAGCGGGATGCCGACGATGAAGGCCACGATGAGCGCGTAGAAGGCCAGCTCCAGGGTGGCTCCGCCGTAGGTGAGGAGCACCTCTGTGACAGGGCGGTTGTCGCTGATGGTGTTGCCGAAGTTGCCGGTGAACACCTGTCCGAGGTACTCGACGTACTGCACGAGCACGGGCCGGTCGTAGCCGGCGGCATGGATACGCTCGGCCAGCTGGTCGGCCGTGAGCCGGCCACCCTGGGCTGCCGTGATGGGGTCGCCGATCGTGCGCATCAGCAGGAACACCAGCGTGACCAGGATGAAGATGGTGGGGAAGATCAGCAGGAAGCGGATGAGGAGATATCGCCCCAGCCCTCCCCCGGCGCTCTTCGGTTTCGGAGCGACCACCGACGGTGCGTCGGTCGGAAGCAGACTTGTCGTCATCATTGCCAATCAGTCATCGGTGCCAGGCGGGTCGGGCCGCGCGAAGGGGCGGCCGGTGTGATCCGGCCGCCCCTGGGTGCGGGTGTCGTTCTAGCCCTTGGTCAGCGGGGCGTAGCGGAACTTGAACGACGCGTCGAGGGTGACCCCGCCGACATCCGTTCCCGCCACGGCCACCTGGGCGCCCTGGAGGTAGGGCACGGTCGACAGGTCGACGGCTTCCTTGGCCTGGATCTCCTCGATGATCGACTGGCGCTCGGCCGCGTCGGCCGTGGAGGCCTGCTTCAGGATGAGGTCGTTGACCTCGGGGTTGTCGTAGTGGTTGCCGAGGAAGTTGTCCTTCAGGAAGAACGGAGTGAGGTAGTTGTCGGCGTCGGAGTAGTCGGGGAACCAGCCCAGCTGGTAGGCCGGGTAGAGGTCGGCCGTGCGGTCTTTCGCGTACTGCACCCACTCGGTCGACTGCAGGTTCACCGTGAACAGACCCGACTTCTCGAGCTGGTCTTTGATGAGCGCGTATTCGTCGCCTGAAGAGGGGCCGTAGTGGTCGGGGCTGTACTGCAGGTTCAGCTCGACGGGCTCGGTGACTCCGGCCGCGGTGAGTGTGGCCGTGGCCTTGTCGACCGACGGGCCGCCGTTGCCGTCTCCGTACGTCTCCTTGAGCACCTCGGTGGCGCCGGTGAGGCCCGCGGGAACGAAGGAGTACAGCGGGGTGTAGGTGCCCTTGTAGACCTGGTCGGCGATCTCGTCGCGGTCGATCAGGTCGGCCACCGCCTGGCGCACGGCCGTGGCCTTCGCGGGGTCGGCCTCGGCGGTGGTGGCGCCGAACGGCTGCGTGTCGAAGTTGAACGTGATGTAGCGGATCTCACCACCCGGGCCGTCGTAGACCTTCACGGCATCGTTGGTCGAGAGGTCGTCGACGTCGGTGGCCGAGAGGCTGCGGAACGCCACGTCGATGTTGCCCTCCTGCACGTCGAGCTTGAGGTTCGACGAGTCGGCGTAGTACTTGGCGTTGATGGGCGACTCGGCTGCCGGCAGAACACCCTTGTAGTCGGCGAAGGGCTCATAGGAGATGAGGTTGTTGAAGTCGTAGCTCGAGATCGTGTACTGGCCCGCGAAGGCCTTGCCCGCCACGATGTCTTCATCGGGCGTGATCGAGTCGGCCGAGAAGACCTCTTCGTCGACGATCGGGCCAGCGGGGCTCGAGAGGATCTGCGGGAAGACCTGGTCGTCGGGGCTCTTCAGGTTGAAGACCACGGTGAGGTCGTCGGGGGTGTCGACGCTGTCGAGGTTGTACAGCAGCGACGACGGGCCGTTGGGGTCGGCGATCGCGAGGTCGCGGTCGAAGCTGAACTTGACATCCGAGGAGGTCAGCGCGTTGCCATTCGCGAAGGTGAGACCCTCCTTGAGCTTCACCGTATAGGCGGTGGGGCCGGTGAACTCGGCGCTCTCGGCGATGTCGGGCTCGACATCGGGGCTGCCGTAGGGAGTGTTCATGAGGAGCGGGAACACCTGGTTCATCACGGCGAACGAACCGTTGTCGTACGAACCGGCGGGGTCGAGGGTCGTGACCTTGTCGGTGGTGCCGACGATGATCGTCTCGCCCGATGACGTGGTGGAATCGGTGCTTCCCGCGGCGCAGCCGCTGAGGACGAGCGCGAACGCCGCCCCGCTGGCCGCCACGACGAGCGTGCGTCGGGCGAATGTGGATGCGGATGTCATATCCGTCAGTACCTCCTGTGTCAGGTGCGGGCGGACCGGAGGCGCTGTGGACGTCGCGGGCCGCTTGTGCTGTGACACATAGCTAACACAGTGAATCCGTGTCACCCAAACTGGGGTACCCCATTTATGAGCATTCTTTACGCGATCGAAATATTCACGCGGGAAATCAGAGCGCCAAGCGGCTTTTCGGCGCCGTGATTCAAGGATCGTGCGCGGCTCAGCGCACCGCGAGCATCACGTCGACGACCGCGTCGAGCACCGCGTCGACCTGGGTCTCGCTGTAGCCGCCGCGGCGGGAACGGAAGACCACCGTGCGCACATCCGTCACCGTGACGTCGATGCCCGTGCGGAAGTAGTCGACGAGGTACTGCGTGAACGCGTCGACGTCTTTCGGGTGGTACCCCACCCGCAAGAACCCGGCCCTCTCGAACTTCTGCCCGGCAGGTCGTTCGAGGCGAGCAAGGATCTCGGCCGCGCGTGAGCGCGCATCCGCGAACCAGGCCTCGTCGCCCGATGCCTGGTAGGCGCGGTCGCGCTCCCGCAAGGCGAAGGCGTCTTCGAGGCGCTCCAGCGCCGCATCGACCGCCGGCGGGTAGTAGCCGCCCTTGCGCATGCTGAACGCCGTGCTGCGCACGATGCCGGCCGACAGCACCTCGCCACGCTCGTCATAGGCCAGCCGGGCCTTCTCCAGGAAGCCGTCGACCTCGTCGGTGTCGTAGCCGAGGGTCGAGTTGCGGGTGCGGGGAAAAGGAACGCTCACGGGTCTATTGTGCCAACGATTGGCTGGGAACGCGGAGCGTCAGCTCGCGAACACGACCCAGAGCACGTAGGCGGCGGCGGCCGAGGGCAGGATGGAGTCGAGACGGTCGAGGAATCCGCCGTGCCCCGGCAGCCAGGAACTCATGTCTTTGATGCCGATGTCGCGCTTCAGCAGCGACTCGGAGAGGTCGCCCACGGTGGCCGTCACGGTGATGACGGCGCCGAAGATGAGGCCGACCCACCAGGGCTGCCCCAGCATGAAGATGGCGAGCAGCACGCCGCCGATGAGTGCGGCAGCCGCAGCACCCGCGAAGCCCTCCCAGGTCTTCTTGGGGCTGATCGTGGGGGCCATCGGATGCTTGCCGAAGTTGAGCCCCGTCGCGTAGGCGCCGACATCCACCAGCACCACCGTGATGATGAAGGCGAGAACCCACCACTGGCCTCCCTCCTTCGAGAGCAACAGCACCGCGACGCTGCCGAGGAAGGAGACGTAGACCTGCACGAAGGTGCCGGCGCCGAGATCGCGCACGAGACCGAGGGCGGTGGGGCGCGGATGCTCGAACGCCACCTGCACCACGCGCCAGAGCGCCACGAGGAGCATCCCGGCGAGAGCCACCAGCCACTGCCCGGGGGCGCCCCAGTAGTAGGCGGCGGGAACCATGGCCACACCCGCGATGACGCTCGGGATGCGCGGCACGTGGATGTTCGCGTGCCGGAAGGCGGTGGCGAGCTCGAGCGTGCCGAAGGTGACGAGCACCACGGCGAGCACCATGAAGAGCTCTTTGATCACCACGAGACTGACCACCATCACGCCGGCCAGCACCACTCCGATGAGGATGGCGGAGAGCAGGTTGCGACCGGAACGGGCCGTCATCTTCTCGTTCGCCTCGTCGAACTGCTCCTTGCGGGCGCGCACCTGCGCCTGGATGTCGGCGCGCGACAGCGATCGCGTCTTCCTCACAGGAGGAGTGCGACTGGGTCCGAGACCGGGGTCGTGGCTCATGGGCGGCCGTCGAGGTCAGACCTCGAGGAGTTCGGCTTCCTTGCGCTTCAGGGCGTCGTCGATGGCGTCGACGTGGCTCTTGGTGACCTGCTCGAGCTCTTTCTCGCCGCGCGCCACCTCGTCGTCGCCGACCTCGCTCTTCAGCGCATCGAGGTCGTCTTTGGCCTTGCGACGGATGTTGCGCACCGACACCTTGCCGTCTTCGGCCTTGGTCTTCACGATCTTCACGTACTCCCGGCGACGCTCCTCGGTGAGGTCGGGGAGGGTGACACGGATGATGGTGCCGTCGTTGTTGGGCTGCGCGCCCAGGTTCGGCACATCGCGGATGGCCTGCTCGATGTCGCGCAAGGCGCTCTTGTCGTAGGGCGTGACGATCAGCGTGCGCGCCTCCTGGTTCTGCAACGAGGCCAGCTGCTCGAGCGGCGTCGGGGTTCCGTAGTACGACACCAGGATCTTCTGGAAGAGCGCGGGGTTCGCGCGGCCGGTGCGCACGTTCGAGAAGTCGTCTTTGGTGACCTCGACGGCCTTGGTCATTCGCTCGGTGGCATCCGCCAATACATCCGCGATCACGGGGAACTCCTTCAGTGGTTCAGTCTGTTCAGTGTACTCAGTGCGATGTGGCGACGAGCGTACCGATGCGCTCGCCCCGGATGGCCTTGGCCACGTTGCCCGCCGGCTCCATACCGAACACGTGCATCGGCATGCCGTTGTCCATGCAGAGGCTGAAGGCCGTGGAGTCGACCACCTTGAGGCCCTGAATCAGTGCGTCGTTGTAGGTGAGGGTGTCGAGCTTGACCGCGGCCGCATCGACACGCGGGTCGGCCGAGTACACGCCGTCGACGCCGTTCTTGGCCACCAGCACCTCGTCGGCATGGATCTCCAGCGCACGCTGAGCGGAGACCGTGTCGGTGGAGAAGTAGGGCAGACCGGCTCCGGCACCGAAGATGACCACACGGCCCTTCTCGAGGTGCCGGATGGCACGGCGCGGGATGTACGGCTCGGCCACCTGCGTCATCGAGATGGCCGACTGGACGCGGGTCTCCGCTCCGGCCTGCTCGAGGAAGTCCTGCAGGGCGAGGGCGTTCATCACGGTGCCCAGCATGCCCATGTAGTCGGCTCGCCCACGGTCCATGCCACGCTGGGAGAGCTCGGCTCCGCGGAAGAAGTTGCCGCCCCCCACGACGATCGCGACCTCGACCTCGCGAGCCGCCTCCGCGATCTCCCGCGCGAGGCTGGAGACGACGTCGGGGTTCACCCCGAGGGAGCCGCCCCCGAACGCTTCACCGGAGAGTTTGAGTAGTACCCTGCGCTTCTCAGCCGGCTCTGACATCCGTCGTTCGTCCCTTCGTCGTGCCTCATGTTCAGGCTACAGAGAAAACGGGCCCGGGTCTGACGACCCGAGCCCGTTTTCATGTGTCTCAGAGGTTATGCGCCGACCTTGAAGCGGGCGAAACCGGTGACCTGGATGCCGGCATCCGCCAGCACCTTCGACACGGAGAGCTTGTTGTCCTTCGCGTAGTCCTGCTCGAGCAGGGCGACCTGCTTGAAGTAGGCCTGCACGCGACCCTCGACGATCTTGGGAAGAGCCGCCTCGGGCTTGCCCTCGTTCTTCGAGATCTCGGTGACGATCGCGCGCTCCTTCTCGACGGCCTCGGCGGGCACGTCGTCGCGGGAGAGGTACTGCGGGTCGGCGAACGAGATGTGCTGCGCGATGGAGCGAGCGGTCTCGGCGTCGGAACCGGAGTAGGCCACGACCACGCCGACCTGCGGGGGCAGGTCTTTCGAGGTCTTGTGCAGGTAGATCTCGAAGGCGTTGCCCTCGAGACGCACGATGCGGCGCAGTTCGATCTTCTCGCCGAGGATGGCAGCCTCGTCGTTGATGACGTCGGCCACCGTCTTGCCGTCGGCGGGGGCCGCGAGGGCCTCTTCGACGGTGGACGCACCGGCGGCGAACGACGCCTCGAGCACCTTGTCGGCGAGGGCGATGAACTTCTCGCCCTTCGCGACGAAGTCGGTCTCGCAGGCGAGCTCGATCAGCGTCGCGGCGCCGTCGCCCTGCTTGGCGGCGACGAGGCCCTCGCTCGTGGAGCGGTCGGCACGCTTCGCGTTGCCCTTCGCACCCTTGAGACGCAGGATCTCGACGGCCTTCTCCATGTCGCCGTCGGCCTCGACCAGGGCGTTCTTGGTGTCGACCATGCCGGTTCCGAGCTGCTCGCGCAGCGCTTTGACATCAGCCAGGCTGATTGTTGCCATAACTTTCTGACTCCTTGAAATTTTCTCGCGACCCGGATCGCGGGTCACGTTAGCGCACCGGGGTGACGGTGCAGTGACTACTTGGTCGAGGGGGCTTTCTCGGCGTCGGTGGCCTCGGCCTCGATCTTCGCCTCGGCGGCCTCGTCGGACTCGACGTGGTGCTCCACGACCAGCTCGGGGTCGGTGATCTCGGCGAGGTCGGCGGCTGCAGCAGCATCCGCGTCGTTCTCCTCGACGGGCACCTCGGCCGCGATGACCTCGGCGACTGCCTCAGCGTTCTCGGCACCGGTGACCAGACCGTCGACGGCCTCGATCTTCTCGGCCTCGGAGGCGGGGGTCTCGGATGCCTGGAGCAGCTCGCGCTCCCACTCGGCCAGGGGCTCGGCGGGGGCGTCGCCCTCTTCGGGCTTCTGGTGGCGCTGGATGAGGCCCTCGGCCGCGGCGTCGGCCACGATGCGGGTCAGCAGGGCGACGGAGCGGATCGCGTCGTCGTTGCCCGGGATCGGGTAGGTGACCTCGTCGGGGTCGCAGTTGGTGTCGAGGATGCCGATGACCGGGATGCCCAGCTTCTTGGCCTCGTCGATCGCGAGGTGCTCCTTCTTGGTGTCGACGACCCACAGCGCCGAAGGCGTCTTGGTGAGGTTGCGGATACCACCGAGCGACTTGTGGAGCTTGTCGAGCTCGCGCTTCTTGATGAGGAGCTCCTTCTTCGTGAAGCCGCTCTTCGCGGTGTCTTCGAAGTCGAGCTCTTCCAGTTCCTTCATGCGCGCGAGGCGCTTGGAGACCGTCTGGAAGTTGGTGAGGAGGCCACCGAGCCAACGCTGGTTGACGTAGGGCTGGCCCACGCGGGTGGCCTGCTCGGCGATGGACTCCTGAGCCTGCTTCTTCGTGCCGACGAAGAGGATGGTGCCGCCGTGGGCGACCGTCTCCTTGACGAAGTCGTAGGCCTTGTCGATGTAGCCCAGCGACTGCTGCAGGTCGATGATGTAGATGCCGGAGCGCTCGGTGAAGATGAAGCGCTTCATCTTCGGGTTCCAACGGCGGGTCTGGTGCCCGAAGTGAACGCCGCTGTCGAGCAGCTGGCGGATGGTGACGACGGCCATGAGCCGATCTCCTTCATGTTTCGGCGCACGCGGACGCATACTGCGTCGGCGATTGCCACTCGGTTTTCTTCGCGACGGTGGCCGCGAATCCTGGTGCCCGGCGCGCATCCGAACCCTCTTCTTCAAGAGAGACCGATTGGATGCGGATCGCCGAATGGGCACGCGTAGTCACCCCGACATGCGGGGTGCTCCGAGAATCATAACACCGGTGCTACTGGGGCTGCACCTCGCGGTCGCGGCGGCGCACGACCTTCAGGCTGTCCATGCTCTCGAGCGAACGGCCCTTCGTCTCCGGCACCGCGAAGAACACGAAGAAGAACGACACGAGGGCGAAGAACGTGTACAGGCCGTAGGTGAAGGCGAGCGAGAAGCCCGACAGGGCCGGGAAGGTCTCGGTGATCGCGAAGTTCGTGAGCCACTGCGCGGCAGCCGCGATGCCGAGTGCCTTGCCGCGGATGCGGTTCGGGAAGATCTCGCCGAGCAGCACCCAGACGATGGGCCCCCAGGTGGCACCGAAGAAGATCACGAAGAGGTTCGCGCCCACGAGGGCCAGCGGGCCCCAGGCGCCGGGCAGCTGGGGGGTGCCGCCATCCGTCACCACGGCCTGGGAGAAGGCGACGGCCATGAGGCCCAGGGAGACGACCATGCCGGCGGATCCGGTGAGCAGCAGCGGACGGCGGCCGATCTTGTCGACGAAGAAGATGGCCACGAAGGTGACCGCCACGTTGATCACGCTGGTGACGACCGAGATGGTGAAGCTCGTGCCGGGGTTGGTGGTGTCGAAGCCCACCGAGCTCCAGAGGCTCGTGGAGTAGTAGAAGATCACGTTGATGCCCACGAGCTGCTGGAACATCGAGAGCAGGATGCCCACCCACACCACCGGGAGCAGACCGAACATCTTGCCGCGCAGGCTGGCGGTGCGGGCGTTCTCGCGGTCTTCGCGCAGGCTCGTCTCGATCTCCTCGAGCGCGTCGTCGACCTCGCTGGCCGGAGCCACGCTCGCGATGACCGTGCGCGCTTCGTCTCGGCGGCCCTTGCCGGCCAGGTAACGGGGCGACTCGGGCAGGCGCCACGCCAGCAGGCCGTAGACGACGGCGGGGATGACGCAGACGATGAACATCCAGCGCCACGCGTCCTGTCCGAACCAGAGCGGCTCGTTGGCGCCGCCCGCGGCGGCCTGGAGGAGGGTGTCGGAGAGCAGCGCCGCGAAGATTCCCAGGGTGATGGCGAGTTGCTGCAGGCTTCCGAGCGCGCCGCGCACGGCCTTCGGCGCGATCTCGGCGATGTAGGCGGGCGCGATGACGGAGGCGATGCCGATGCCGAGGCCGCCCACCACGCGCCAGGCGATGAGGTCCCAGACGGCGAAGGCCAAGCCGGAGCCGATCGAGGAGACCAGGAAGAGTCCGGCGCCGATGAGCATCACGGGGATGCGGCCGATGCGGTCGGCGATGCGCCCGGCGAAGTAGGCGCCGATCGCGCAGCCGAGAAGGGCGCAGGCCACCACGAAGCCGGAGAGGAGCGGCAGGTCGCCGAGAGCGAAGTCCTCGTCGATGGCCTTGACCGCGCCGTTGATGACCGAGGAGTCGAAGCCGAACAGGAAGCCGCCCAGGGCTGCAGCGACGGAGAGGGCGATGACCTTGCGTCGGAGTCGGCCTGCGGCGGCGGGATCGTCGGTGGCGGTGGACTTCGCCGCCGCTCGGTCGTTTCCGGGCTCATTGGTCGTCATGACGGACTCCTTCGTGCCGAGTGGGTGTCGGGCTGCGTTCTCGTCGTCCTCTTCCCCACAGCTCCGATCCTGGCACGATTCGTGCACATTCGCGTCGGTCCGACTCCACTCGTGGCCCCGCTCGGGCACTGTGACGGGATGTTCGCTCCCTCTCCGCCCTGGCGTCCGTTTGCGCTCGTGCTGGCGCTGCTGCTCTTTCTGCTCGTCCCACGGCCCGCCGCGGTGTCGGCCTCGAACGCCGACGCCGCGACCACCGTTGCGCCGGCGTCAGTGGTGGAAGCCGCGGTGCGCGGTGGATGGCGGTGGCCTGTCGACGCGCCCGTCGTCGTCACCTCCGAGTACGTCGCGCCTGCGACGCGGTACTCCCCCGGGCATCGGGGCGTCGATCTCGCAGCAGCGACGGGTGCGGTGGTGCGGGCGCCCTCATCCGGAATAGTCGTGTTCGCGGGCGTCGTGGCGGATCGACGGGTGGTGTCGATCGAGCATCCGGGCGGATACCGGTCGAGCATGGAGCCCGTCGACGCGGCGATTCCCGTCGGAACGCAGGTCACGGCCGGCCAGGAGCTCGGCCGGGTCGCGAGCGGTGGCCACTGCGACCGGTCGTGCCTGCACTTCGGGGTAAGGCTGAACGGAGACTACCTGAACCCGAGGGGGCTGATGGGTGAGATCCCGCGAGCGGTGCTGCTTCCGGTCGCGGCGCGATCGGCACCGATATCGCAACCAGGGCGACGAGGCTCTACGCGCGCGGATGTGCCGCCCGGTAGGAGTCACGAAGGCGCTCGACTGTCACGTGCGTGTAGATCTGGGTCGTGCCGAGGCTCGCATGACCGAGCATCTCCTGCACCGCGCGCAGGTCGGCACCACCGTCGAGCAGGTGGGTGGCGGCGGTGTGGCGGAATGCGTGTGGGCCGGCGGGGCCGCTACCGGGCACCTCCTGCAGCAGACGCGCCACGAGTTCGTAGACGGCACGGGTGCCGAGTCGACCGCCGCGCGCACCCACGAAGAGCGCCGGGGTGGCGGATGCCGTCGCTCGGGAGACCAGGCCGCGCCGCGCACGAGCGGAGTAGTCGACGAGAGCCACGTGGGCAGGCAGCCCGAAGGGCACCACACGTTCTTTCGACCCCTTGCCGATGACGCGAACGGTGCGCCGGTCGAGATCGAGGTCGTCGACGTCGATGCCGACGAGTTCCGAGACGCGGAGGGCGGAGGCGTAGAGCAGTTCCACCACGGCGCGGTCGCGCAGCGCGATCGGGTCACCCTCCGCTGCGGCCTCGGCGAGCGCGTCGAGCACTCCGGTCATCGAGTCGCCCGAGAGCACGCGGGGAAGAGAGCGGTCAGGCTTGGGAGCACGCAGTCGCACAGCCGCATCGACATCGATCGCATCGGCGCGCACCAGCCAGGCCGAGAACGTCTTGGCGGTCGCCGCGCGCCGCGCGAGCGTCGACTTGGCCAGCTCGCGCTGAGCCGCTGCCCAGAGCCAATCCCGGTACAGCTCGAGGTCGAGTCCGCGCACGTCGTCGACGCCGCGTGCCGCGGCGAACGCCTCGAGGTCGGCCAGATCGGAGCCGTACGACCTCGCGGTGTGCTCGGAGTACCCGCGTTCGAGCCGCAGGTACCTGCCGTACTCGACGCGTGCCTCGGAGATCTTCACCCCACCAGCATGCCCGGCCGCCCCCGCGACGCTCCCCCACCCCCCCGGCGGTTCTCCGACCCATTGCCCGCTCCGGCGAGACGCCGGCGCGAAGAGACCGGCGAGGCGATCAGGACGAGATGGGCGGCACCTGCCGGGAGAAGGCCTCGAGCTGCTCATCGGCGCTCAGGGCGTAGACACGGTCGACGAAGGCCTTGTCGAAGCCCGACACCTGCGGGAAGTCGCCGATCGGAACGATGGAGTGAACGATGCGGTCGCCGTAGACCTGCACGATCGTGAACGACTGGCCGCCGCCCAGGCCGCGGAGCTCACCGCGCGGTGCGGTGGCATCCATCGTGTAGCAGGTGGCCGCCGCCACCGACACCGGCACCCCCGCGAACATGCTGTTCGTGGAGTAGTGCAGGTGCCCACCCAGGATGGCCCGCACATCGGTGCCCTCGATCACGGCTTCGAGTTCGTGCTGACGCTGCAGCTCGAGCACCGGCATGAGAGGGATGCTCGTGGGGATGGGCGGGTGATGGAGCGCCACGATCGTGCCCTCGGGCGCCGGCACTGCCAGCTCGGCGCGCAGCCACTGGAGCTGCTCCGAGCTGAGCTCCCCGTGGTGGAAGCCGGGCACCGAGCTGTCGAGTGCGATCACGCGCAGACCGCCGAGCCGGATGCTGGCGACCACAGGTGACGTCGCAGCCGGCTCATCGAGCAACTGCTCGCGCAGGCGTGACCGGTCATCGTGATTGCCCATCACCCAGAGCACGCGAGCGCCCAGGCGCTCGGCCGCCGGCTCGACGATTCCCCTGATGCGCTGATACGCGTCGCTCTCACCCAGGTCGGCGATGTCGCCGGTGAACACCAGCGCTTCCGGCCGGATGCCGGAGGCCTCCAGCTGCCGGAGCGCCCGCGTCAGGGTGGCATCGGTGTCGACGGCCCCGTACAGCGGCTTCCGGTCTGCGAGGAAGTGGGTGTCGCTGATGTGGATGATCGTGTGCAGTGGCTCACCGTACTGGAACATGCATCCAGTCTCGCAGACCGACGATGTCGCGGATCGGTCGTGCTGCCCCACGAATCCGAAGCGCTCTGCACGAGCAGGTGAACACCTCGTGCCCGGAGATCACCCCACACGGCGCCACCCCTTCGAGGTCTCCTCCACTGTCCCGTCGAGGGCGAGCACGCCGAGCACGGCGACCACCGCACGCGGGGCCATGCCGGCTCCGCGTGCCACGTCGTCGACCGTGCGCTCGGCGCGGCGGCTGAGCGCATCGAGCACGCGCACCGTCTCCGCCGCATCGCCGCGCAGACCCCCGCCGGTGCCCGGGCCACTCCCGTCTGCCACGTCTGCCCCGTCGTTCGAGTCGGGCGTGTCGTCGACGAGGCGGGGCGGTTCGCCGACCGGGCCGAAGACGAGTTCGACGATGTCGGCCGCCGATGTGACGCAGTGCGCGTCGTACTCGCGCAGAAGCCGGTGGCACCCCGCGGAGGTCGCGCTCGTCACCGGCCCGGGAACGGCTCCCAGCGGCCTGCCGAGGGCGGCCGCGTGACCTGCCGTGTTGAGCGAACCGGATCGGCGACCCGCCTCCACCACGACGGTGGCCTGTGACGCGGCGGCGATGAGCCGATTGCGTTGCAGGAAACGCCACTTCGTGGGCGCTGATCCGCACGCCAGTTCTGAGACGACCGCGCCCGAGGCCATCACCCGCAGAAGCAGCTCATGATGCGCGCTCGGGTAGAGACGATCCACTCCCCCGGCCAGGTAGGCGACGGTGGCGCCTCGACTCGCGAGGCTTGCACGATGCGCCATCCCATCGATGCCGTAGGCCGCGCCGGAGACCACCGCGAGCCCCCTGTCGCTGAGCCCCGAAGCGAGGTCCATCGCCACGTGCTCGCCGTAGTTGGTGGCATCGCGAGAGCCGACGATGGCGACCGAGCCACCCGGATGGCTGAGCTCACGCAGAACACCCCGCACCCACAGCGCCAGCGGGGCGTGGGCGCCGAGATCGGCGAAGCCCGCCGGCCAGACGGGATCGGCCGGGATGACGAGCCTGGCTCCACAGCGCGCGGCAGCGGCGAGCGCCCGCAGGGCGGACCGGGACGAGAGCCGCGGACGCCACCGCTCGACTGCGGCGTCGAGATCGGCCTCGGTGAGTTCGTGCGAGAGCTCGGCCGGCAGGGCTTCCCGCCACTGCGCCGCGGCGCAGCCCTCGATGAGCATCGTCAAGGCCCGGTCGGCCCCGACCGCCCCGATGACGATTCCGGCCACGGCGTCGCCGGGCTCGACGAGCGTCGTCCAGGTCGATATCGCGAACAGCCGCGCCACCGCCACCTCATCGAGCTCGGAGCGGGCCGACGAAGGACCACTCGTGGCGCTCGACAGGGAACGCGTGGCAGCCCCACCGCGCACCGATTCGACGAGACGACGTACCTCGGAGCGATCGAGCTGGTAGTGGGTCATACGATCACCGGCCTGACAGGAGGACGACCCGCGCCGGAGCCCTCGGGGAACGGGGCCACCACAACGCGCACCTCGGCGCGACCGACGGGATGGCGGCTCATGCGCTCACCGACCGACGGAGGAAGAGTGCCCAGCCGACGTGGTCGCGGGTGGGCATCGGGGAACCGTCGAGGTCGGCCAAGGTCCAGGCGACCCGCAGCACCCGGTCGTAGCCGCGCATCGTGAGCGTGCCGCGCTCGAGCGCGCGATCGATGGATGCGGTCACCCGAGGTGCCGGGCGGCGCTTCGCTGAGCGGTACCAGCCGCCCGGCACCTCCGAATTGGTGCGCCACGGGGTCTGTGCCAGCCGCTCCCGCGCCACGACACGGGCTGCCTCCACCCTCTGACGGGCCTCCGCACTCGTGACAGCCATTCCCCCGTCGCCCGCCACGCGGATGGCCGCCGTGGTGACCCGCTCCACCCGCAGCTGCAGGTCGATTCGGTCGAGCAGCGGGCCGGACATGCGCGCGAGATACCGACGTCGCGCGATCGGCGTGCAGGTGCAGGCGATGTCACTCGTACCGAACTGTCCGCACGGACAGGGGTTCGCCGCCAGCACCAACTGGAAGCGACCGGGGAAGTGAGCCACCGCGTTGGCCCGGTGGATCGTGATGGTTCCGGATTCGAGCGGCTGCCGCAGTGAATCGAGCACCGCACTCGCGAACTCGGGCGCCTCGTCGAGAAAGAGGACGCCGTGGGCCGCTCGCGCCGCGGCTCCTGGACGGATGACCTTCGACCCACCACCCACGATGGCCGCGGCCGACGAGGTGTGATGCGGGCTTTCGAGGGGTGGCCGCACCACGAGGCCGGTCAGAGGCCGCCCCGCCAGGGAGGCGAGCGAGGTGGCCACCAACGAGGCCTCGGGCTCGAGGTCGGGCAACAGCGACGGCAGCCGCTCGGCCAGCATCGTTTTGCCGGCACCCGGGGGACCGAGGAGGAAGAGGTGGTGCCCGCCGGCCGCGGCGACGATGAGGGCTTCGACCGCATCGGGATTGCCGATGACATCCGACAGGTCTCCCGTCGCGGCCGCCACCTCCGACCGAGGTGCCAGAACCAGCGGCTCCACCACCTCAGGATCGAGGTGGGCCCCGTGGCGGATGAGAGCATCGCGCAACGAGGTCACCGTGGTGACCTCGACATCCGGAACCAGGCGCGCCTCGTCTTCATTGCCCCGCGGCACCACGAATCGCCGGTACCCGGCGGCTCGCCCCGCCACGATCGCGGGCAGCACGCCGTGCATGGGCCGCACGCGGCCGTCGAGACTCAGTTCGCCGAGGTGCACGACACCCGCGATCGACGAGGGATCGATGGCACCCTCGGCGGCCAGAACCGCCAGCGCGATGGCCAAGTCGTAGGTGGAACCCTGCTTCGGCAACGACGCCGGTGAGAGGTTCACCACGATCTTCTTGGCCGGCAACGGGCATCCGTCGTTTGCCGCAGCGGCCCGCACCCGGTCTTTCGCGTCGGAGAGCGCCGTGTCGGGCAGGCCGATGATCTGAAAGCCGGGAATGGCGCTCGCGATGTGCGCCTCGACCTCCACGACCGCCCCGGTCATGCCGAGCAGCGCGACCGACAGCGTGTGCGCCACCATCACACCACCGCCCGCAGGTGCTCGATCGTGGGCTCACCCGACGACGCGCACAGGATGCCCACCACATCGACCCGGAACGGCCGCCGTCGGCCGCCCTCGTGCGCGGCGACCCAGGCCGCCCCCAGCAGATGGAGACGCCTGAGCTTGGCCGGCGTGATGGCCTCGAACGGGTGGCCGAAGGCATCCGTCGACCGCGTCTTCACCTCCACGATCACGAGCTCGGGCCCCTCGCGGGCCACGATGTCGATCTCGCCCACGGGACAGCGCCAGTTGCGCGCCTCCACGTGGAAACCGGCATCGATCAAGTGGGCGCAGGCGATCTCCTCGCCTCGCCGCCCCAGTGCGTCTTTCGCTTTCATGGCAACCTCCGCGACCAGGATCGGTCGACGGAGCAGGCAGCAGGCCGCTCACAGCGGATCTGTGGACGAAACCGACTCCGCAGCGAAAGTGCAGAAGTGGAGGTTTCTACTCGTCGAGCGCGAGTTCCTTGGGCAGCTCGAAGTCTTTGCTCGAGAGCTCCTCGACGTTCACGTCTTTGAACGTGAGCACCCGAACCGACTTCACGAAGCGGTCGGAACGGTACACGTCCCACACCCACACGTCGTTCATGGTGAGTTCGAAGTAGAAATCGTGCTCCGTGTCGCGTCGCGCGAGCTCGACCTCATTCGCGAGGTAGAACCGGCGCTCCGTCTCGATCACGTACTTGAACTGCGAGACGACATCGCGGTACTCGCGGTACAGAGCCAGCTCGACCTCGCGGTCGTAGTCTTCGAATTCGTCCTCGTCCATCGTGCGACCAGTCTAGGCCGTGAACTCGAGC
This sequence comes from Herbiconiux sp., assembly GCF_004297105.1. Classification (GTDB taxonomy): domain Bacteria; phylum Actinomycetota; class Actinomycetes; order Actinomycetales; family Microbacteriaceae; genus Herbiconiux. The sequence goes on along the minus strand of NZ_SCVE01000016.1, from coordinate 22,959 downwards.
GGCAGTTCGGCAGAGCCCAAGAGCTTCGACAACCAGGTGTGCCGGTGCAGCTCCGTCGCACCGAGGGACAGGATGGCGTCGCGGTGCTCCTCGCTCGCGTAGCCCTTGTTGCGCGCCCAGCCGTAGCCCTGGAAATCGGAGTCGTGATCGATCATCATGCGGTCGCGCGCCACCTTCGAGATGACGGATGCGGCCGCCACCGACGCGCAGTCGCGGTCGGCCTTCACCTGGGTGCGGATCGACAGCGGGGTGCTGAGCACGGGCGACAGCCAGTCGAAGTGCCCGTCGAGGATGATCGTGGCCGCCATGACATCGACCCCCGCCGAGTGCAGCTCGGCCAGTGCCCGCTTGCCCGCGAGGCCGAGGCACACGCTGATGCCCTTCTCATCGATCTCCTGCGCCGAGGCGTAGCCCACGGCGTGCGCGAGCCCCCATGACATGGCCACGGGAGCGAGCTCCTCGCGCCGCGGCTCCGACAGCATCTTCGAGTCACGCAGACCTCGGGGCACCTCCCGCGCGGCCCGCACGTCGATCACGCAGAGACCGACCGCCACAGGGCCCGCGAGCGCGCCACGGCCCACCTCGTCACAGCCGATCACCATGCCGCTGTGGCCATTGGGCCGCCGGCCGCGCCCCACGCCCGCGATCTTTCGTTCGAGGTCGAGCGTGGGATCGGCGACAGGGGTCATCGGGTGCTGCCGAGGGAGTCGAGCGTGGGTGCCGACACGGCCTCACGCGCGGCCTCGGCGACCAGATCGACGCCGTCGCTGTCGCTGTCGCCGTCGCCGTCGGCCGAGCCGGATGCGGACGACGAGGCGGGCGGGGCCACAGACGCGGCAGCACCCTCGGCCGCGGGTGCCGCATCCGGAATCCCGCTGAACACGTCTCCGTAGTCGTCGAGCCAGGCCCAGTGGTCGATGGGCCAGGTCACCAGAACGGCGCGCCCCACCACGTTGCCGATGGGAACGAAGCCCTTTCCGGGCTTCTCCTGGTTGAAACGCGAGTCGGCGGAGTTGTAGCGGTTGTCGCCCATCACCCACAGCGAGTTCGCCGGCACGGTGACGTCGAAGGCCTCCTGGGAGACGGCGGTGACGCCGTCGGGGAGCTTCAGATACTCCGCTTCGTCGAGTGGTACGCCGTTGACCGACATCTGCCCCAGGGCGTTGCAGCACACCACGTGGTCGCCCGGCAGCCCGATGACGCGCTTGATGAGGTGGTCGTTGGCATCATCCGGCGCGAGGCCCACACCTTGCAGCGCCCAGTCGAGGGCCGCGACGACCGGGTTCTTCGTGGGCTGGGCCACCGCGGGCAGCCAGCCACCCGGGTCTTTGAACACGACGACGTCGCCCCGGGTGATCGGGATGACGTTCGGTTCCAGCTGGTTCACGAGGATGCGGTCGTTGATCTGCAGCGTGTTCTCCATCGAACTCGACGGGATGTAGAACGACCGCACCAAGAACGTCTTGATGAGCACGGATGCGACCAGCGCGATCACGAAGATGATGAGCAGGTCGCGCACGAACAGCCACGCGCTGCGTTGCCGCTTCGAACGCCGATCGGCGGTGCCGCCCGTGTCGCTGCTGTCGTGCGATGGCACGGATGTTTCTGTCATTTAACCGCCTGAGCTCCCGAACCACTGTAATGGTCGGGAGCTCAGGATAGCTTTCAAATCACGCTCGGCGTGGAGCGAATTCGAAGCGAAGACTACGAGTCGCGCTTCTCTTTGATCTTGGCCTTCTTGCCACGCAGGTTGCGGAGGTAGTAGAGCTTCGCCCGGCGCACGTCACCGCGGGTGACGACCTCGATGTGGTCGATCACCGGGGAGTGCACGGGGAACGTACGCTCGACGCCCACCTGGAAGCTGACCTTGCGAACGGTGAAGCTCTCGCGAACGCCCTCGTTCTTTCGGGCGATGACGACGCCCTGGAAGATCTGGATACGCGAGCGCGTACCCTCGATGATGTTCACGTGCACCTTGACGGTGTCGCCGGCGCGGAAATCGGGGATGTCGCTGCGGAGCGAGGCCGCATCGACGTTGTCGAGGATATGCATTGTGTAGTTCGCAATCTGCGCCCGCTCACAGGTCGAGCACGGCTTTGAAGTCGGTAGATGATGTGCCGGATGATTGCTGGCTCCCCTGTGGCAGAGCCGGGCCGTGGCACAAGGGTCAATTGTGCCATAGATCGGCGCATCCTCGCAAAGACGCAGGATGCGCCCTCGGGCAGTGCCTCAGAGGCGCGGTGGCGCGGTGCGGTCGCTCGTCTGGATGACGATGTATTCGCCGTCGACGCGGGGTGACTGAAGAGGGCTCTGCACGCGGCGCACCTGCTCCTCGTACCCGGCGAGCGCCGCCTTCACCCGCTTGCGCGTCTCGACCACGAGCTGGATGATGCCCGACCAGAACAGGGCGATGACCGCCACCACCGCGAGGGTGCCGAGCAGCGCCGTGGCGGGGGTGAAGAACCCGACGGCGATGATGAGACCGTGCAGCACGGTCAGCAGGCCGACGTCGAGCCACGAGACGGCCTTCTCGGCGCGCACGTCTTTGCGGGCGAAGATGAGTCCGGCCGTGGCGAGCATGGCGACCGTGAGCATCATGACGCCGACGATGAGGCCGATGATCTGCCATCCGGTTGCCGAGAAGATACCCCAGCCGATGAGAATCCAGGCGGGCAGGATCACTGCAGCGGGGAACTGCCAGTAGAAGAACGCCTTGCGGATCAGCACCCGACCAGACTATGCAGGCTCTCCGCATGTTCGCTGAGACTCAGGTGGGTAGGGTCTTCATGGGTGCTTTGCGCGCATCCGTCGCCCCATCGGAAGGACCAAGATGATCGAGCTCAAGACCCCCGCTGAAATCGAGCAGATGCGGCCCGCCGGCGTGTTCGTGGGCGAGGTGCTCTCCGAGCTCGCGAAGCAGGCCGCCGTCGGTGTCAACCTGCTGAAGCTCGACAAGATCGCGCACGACATGATCCGCGCGCGCGGCGCCGAGTCGTGCTACATCGACTACCACCCGTCGTTCGGCGCCTCCCCGTTCGGCAAGGTGCTCTGCACGAGCGTCAACGACGCCGTGCTGCACGGCCTCCCCCACGACTACGCCCTGCGCGACGGAGACGTGGTGAGCCTCGACTTCGCGGCATCGGTCGACGGCTGGGTGGCCGATTCGGCGATCACGGTGCAGGTGGGCACAGCTCGCGCGGAAGACACCCGGCTCATCCAGGTGACGACGGATGCCCTGGCCGCCGGAATCGCGGCCGCCCGGCCGGGCAACCGGCTGGGCGACATCTCGGCCGCCATCGGCGCCGTGGCCACCGCCGCGGGCTACGGCGTGAACACCGACTTCGGTGGACACGGCGTGGGCCGCACGATGCACGGCGACCCGCACGTGCCCAACCAAGGGCGCGCGGGGCGCGGACTGCCCCTGCGCGCGGGACTCGTGATCGCGATCGAGCCGTGGTTCCTCGAGACCACCGACAAGATCTACACCGACAAGGACGGCTGGACGCTCCGCTCGGCGGATGGCTCGAACGGCGCGCACATGGAGCACACCGTGGCCATCACGGATGACGGCCCGCTGGTACTCACCGCGCGGCGCTGAACCCCCGCACTACCCGGCGTCGGGCGGCAGCAGGTCGGGGCGTACACGCCGCGTACGCTCGAGCTGCTGCTCGCGGCGCCAGGTCTCGATGGCCTTGTGATTGCCGCTGAGCAGCACCGGAGGCACCTCAAGACCGCGCCAGGTCGAGGGCTTGGTGTAGCTCGGGTACTCCAGCAGGCCGTCTTCGTGCGATTCTTCGACGAGGCTCTCGGGGTTGCCCACGACGCCCGGGATGAGGCGGCCGATCGCCTCGATCATGGCCATCACCGCGACCTCTCCCCCGTTCAGCACGTAGTCGCCGATGCTGACGAGCCGCACCTCGGCGCGAGTCGCGGTGTGGTCGAAGACGCGCTGATCGATGCCCTCGTAGCGGCCGCAGCCGAACACCAGGTGCTCGCGCTGCGCCAGTTCACGGGCCATGGCCTGCGTGAAGACGGTGCCGGCGGGCGACGGGAAGATCACGAGGGGGGCGGCCGGGTCTCCGGATGCCGCGAGCTCGGGTGCTGCGGGAGCGGCGGAGTCGCCCGCATCCGGAACCCCCGGCCCCTCGCCGAGGATCGCGTCGAGCGCCTCGCCCCAGGGTTCCGGTTTCATCACCATGCCGGCGCCGCCACCATAGGGGGTGTCATCGACCGTTCGGTGCCGGTCGTGGGTGAACTCGCGCAAGCTGTGGGCGCGCACATCGAGCAGTCCGGTCTGGCGGGCCTTGCCGAGAAGCGAGATGTCGAGCACGTCGAAGAACTCGGGGAAGATCGTGACGACGTCGATGCGCATCCCCAAAGCCTAACGGCGGCGCGACCCGTCAGATCAGCTCGCGACCGGTGCCGAGGCCGGCCTTGAGGTGCTTCGGGTTCCAGCGGTGCTCGTCGCGGGCGACCATCGAGCGGATGACGTCGATCACCGCGTCCCATTGCTCCATCACCTGGAGGTAGCTGAGGCGCAGAACGGCGTAGCCGAGAGCTGCGAGCTCGAGGTCTCGGCGGCGGTCTTCGAGATACGCCTCCGTCTTGGTGTGCCATTCGCGGCCATCGGTCTCCACCACGAGGCGCTCGCCCACCACCAGATCGACAGAGCCGACGCCGGCGATCTTCACCTGGGTCCGGTAGGGGATGTTGAAGCGGCGGAGACCGAGGCGGGCCTTGGTCTCGAGGCCGGACGCGGCGGATCCGTCTGAGAGCTCCAGGTAGGCGCGGTACTTCGCGGGGAGCCCGGCCACGAGGAACTCGAGTTCGGTGCGGGAGATGCGCTTCTGGTGCAGAGCGGAGTCGAGTGTGACGATCGCGTCGGGCTTCGTCTGGCAGGTGATCGAGTGGAGGAGCGCCCAGGCGAAGGAGTCGACCGGGCCCTCGGGTTCGTCGAGGAAGGGGGCGCGGTGGGAACGGTGGAGCGCGATGCCGAACCGCTCGGGGCGGCCGAGGGGGATGCGGCGGTCGTGGGGAGACGCCAGATTCTGCGCCGCGGGGACGGCGACCCAGCCTTTGCGCACCCGAAGCAGCTCTCCACGCTCGACTGCCGCGTCAATGCGGCCGGCGGTGACGCCACGCCCGTTCAGGAAAGCGACCGACGCGACACCACCCACGCGGCTGACGAACTCGACGGCATGAGGCATGCTCGCCAGTGTTCAAGGCGCAACTATAGAAATGAAGAAGACCGACCCGATATACGCGGTCGGTCTTCTCTATTTACGTAGTTACTCGGCGGGTTCGGCCGCCGGCGGCTCGTCGGCGTCGTCGGGGAGCTCTTCGAAGAGGCCCGCCGGGGGCGTGACCGTGACGATGCCCGCAGCGAGATCGACGGAGGGCACGATTGCCTTCACGAACGGCACCATCACCTCGCCCGCCGGCGTCTTGACGAGCAGCAGGTCTTGTGCCGGAAGGTGCTCGACGAGACGCACCGTTCCGACCTCGACGCCGTCGCGCACGACCTTGAGGCCCACGAGCTGGTGGTCGTACCAGGCGTCTTCCTCCGAGGAGGTCTCCGACTCGTCGAGGTCGATCCAGAGGATGGCCTTGACGAGCCCTTCAGCCGCATCACGGTCGGCGACGCCCCTGAAGAAGCCCACCGGGTGGCTGTTGTACCAGCGCAGCTCGGTGAGTTCGAGGGTCTTGCCGTGCCACGGCGACGACGTGGGCACCTGCAGAGTGAACACCGCGCCCGGAACGAAGCGTCGTTCCGGGTCGTCGGTGAACAGTTCCAGCTTGATCGCGCCCTTCAGGCCATGGGCCTTGGTGAGACGACCAACCCGGAGTTGGGTCTTGTTGTTCTCAGTAATCGGTGTCCACCACGTCTACACGAACGCGCTTGCCATCGGCCAGCGCGGTGACGAGGGTGCGCAGCGCTTTCGCGGTGCGACCGGAGCGACCGATCACGCGGCCGAGGTCGTCGGGGTGCACGCGCACCTCGAGGACCTCGCCGCGCGGTGAGCTCTTCGTGATGACCCGCACCTCGGTGGGGTTGTCGACGATCCCCTTGACGAGGTGCTCGAGAGCGGGAGCGAGCAAGGTCAGGCCTTGTCCGCGGCGTCTTCGACGGCCTCGACAGCGGCCTCGTTGGCCTCGGTGTCGGTCGCGGCAGCAGCCTCGGCGTCAGCAGCAGCCTCGGCCTCGACCGGAGCGGCCTTCGGCTCGGCCTTGGGCTTGAGCACCGGCTTCTTCTTCTCGTCGACGACGAAGGCTTCCTTCTCGCCCTTCACCTTGACGGTGGAGACGGCGTTCTTGTCGCCCTTGAACTTGCCCCAGTCGCCGGTGAGCTTCAGCAGCGCGGCAACCTGCTCGGTAGGCTGGGCGCCCACGGAGAGCCAGTACTGCGCGCGGTCGGAGTCGACCTTGATGACCGAGGGCTCCTCGGTGGGGTGGTACAGACCGATCTCCTCGATGACACGACCATCGCGCTTGGTGCGCGAGTCGGCCACAACGATGCGGTAGTAGGGCGCACGGATCTTGCCGAGGCGCTTCAGACGGATTTTGACAGCCACAATTCTCCTGTGTGATCTATTGAATGGGCGAACTGACAGCCGTGAGCGTGGGGGCACACTCGGCAAAAGCTCTAAGGGAATCCTGTCGCCTGATTAGAGGGTCGGGCGGGGCAGGACTCGACTGGCTATTCTGACAGATATTGCTGGCAAAGCGGTAATTCCCGAAAGGCGCCCCATGGAGATCTCCTTCGCTCCGTCCGAACGCTCCACTCTCGGCATCGAATGGGAGGTCGCGCTGGTCGAGCAGAGTTCCGGTGACCTGATCAACGTGGCGGGCGATGTGCTCGATGCCTTGAAGGGCGACGACGGCACCGAGCATCCGAAGATCACGGGCGAACTGCTGCGCAACACCGTCGAGCTCGTCACGGGTGTGCACCACCGGGTGTCGGATGCGGTCGACGACCTCCAAGGGCAACTGGCCGAGGTGCGCGCCATCACCGACCCTCTCGACGTCGAGCTGATGTGCGCCGGTTCACACCCGTTCGGTCAGTGGTTCGAGCAGACGGTCACCGACAAGGAGCGCTATCACACGCTCATCGACCGCACCCAGTGGTGGGGCCGCAACATGATGATCTGGGGCATCCACGTGCACGTCGGCATCGACGACCGCGAGAAGGCCCTGCCGATCGTCAACTCCCTGCTCAACTACTACCCGCATCTTCAGGCGCTCAGTGCCTCGAGCCCGTTCTGGGGCGGGGTGAACACCGGATACGCCAGCAACCGCGCGCTGATGTTCCAGCAGCTGCCCACCGCGGGCCTGCCCTACCAGTTCGGCAGCTGGGCGAACTACGAGGAGTACGTCGACGACCTGCTGCACACCGGGGTGATCAGCGACCACACCGAGGTGCGGTGGGACATCCGCCCCTCGCCGCAGTGGGGAACCGTGGAGATGCGAGCCTGCGACGGGCTCTCGAGCCCCGAGGAGATCGGGGCGGTGGCCGCCCTCATCCAATGCCTGGTCGACGACATGGCGGGCCGGCTCGACTCGGGCGAGGAGCTGCCCACGATGCAGCCCTGGTTCGTGCGCGAGAACAAATGGCGGGCGGCCCGCTACGGCATGGAGGCCGAGATCATCCTGAACTCCGGCGGCGACGAGCAACTGGTGACGGATGCGGTGCGCGGCGAACTCGAACGCCTCGCGCCGGTCGCCGAGCGGCTCGGCTGCGCGACCGAGCTCGATCAGGTGAACCTCATCCTCGACCACGGCGCCAGCTACCAGCGGCAGCTGCGCGTGGCCGAGGAGAACGGCGGGAGCCTCCGGGCCGTCGTGGCGTCACTCACCAAGGAGTTGCGCCACGGCCTGAGCTAGCCGGTGACCTGATCGCGCCACTTCACCAGGTCTTTGACACCCTGGAGGTCGAGGTCGGGGCCTGTGATGCCGAGGGTGAAGAGGGTGACGCCGAGCTCGAGCTGGCGATCCATATCGGGGGCGCTGTCGCCTCGGGCGCCGCGGGTGCCGACCGAGATCTCGATGTCGGAGAAGTCGCGGTCGACCTTCTCGCACCACTCGCGCAGGATGCCCAGCTTGCGCTCCAGGGTCTCGGTATCGGCGAACGAGTGCCAGATGTCGGCGTGCTCGGCCACGATGCGCAGCGTCTTCTTCTCGCCGCCGCCGCCGATCAGCACCGGGATGTCACGGGTGGGCGCTGGGTTGAGCTTCGACCAGCGGGCTTCGATGCGGGGCAGCGCCTCCGAGAGGGCATCGAGACGCTGGCCGGCCGTGCCGAACTCGTAGCCGTACTCGTCGTAGTCGCGCTCGAACCAGCCCGATCCGATGCCGAAGACGAGCCGGCCCTCTGCGCCGTCTTTCGCGCTGATGTGGTCGACGGTGCGTGCCATGTCGGCCAGCAGGTCGGGGTTGCGGTAGCTGTTGCAGGTGACCAGAGGGCCGAACTGGATGCGCGAGGTCTGCTCCGCCCAGGCGGCGAGCATCGTCCAGCCTTCGAAGTGCAGGCCGTCGGGCTCGCCCGAGAGCGGATAGAAGTGGTCCCAGTTGAAGGCGATGTCGACGCCCACGTCTTCGAGGAAGGCGAGGGTGTCGCGGATGGTGGAGTACGAGGAGTGCTGCGGCGCGATCTGCACGCCGATGCGCACGGGCCGGGAAGGAGTCGTCATAGTGCCAGCTTAGGCACGCCGGCGAGAGGGAGAAACGCCCTGTCCCCGGTCAGTTCTGTTCGTTCTTGCCCAGCCGCCAGTAGCCCATGAACGCCACCGAGCGACGGTCGATGCCGCGCTCCGAGACGAGGTGGCGGCGGAGGGCCTTGATGACGCCGGCTTCTCCCGCGAGCCAGGCGTACACGGGCACGTCGTCGCCGCTCTCGTCGTTCGGCACCTCCCAGAGGATCCCCTCGTCGATGTCGACATCCTCCAGCTCCGAGAGCGCGCCGGCGGGGCCTCCGGCGGTTCCGGATGTCGCGGTGCCGCCCGCCCGGTCGAGCAGCCGTGCCGCGTGCTCCTGCACGAGCGGGATGAGAGCATCGCCGTGCGATCCACCGGATGGGCGCGCCGCCACGATCACGTCGAAACCGGGGTGGGAGGGCAGTGCCGCTGCGTCGCCGGCATCCGGAACCTCGACGATCGCGCACCCCCGCGCGTCCGTCGGCAGGCGCTCGAGGATGTTCGCGATGGCCGGGAGCGCGGTCTCGTCGCCGGCCAGCAGGATGCGTGCCGTTCGGGCCGACGGATGGAAGTCGACGCCGCCGTGGAACGCATCGAAGTCGGCATTCGGCCCGCAGACGATGAGGGGCGAGCCCACCGGCGCCGTGGAGGCCCAGGTCGAAGCGATTCCCACGAGTCCGTGCAGCACGATGTCGACGTCGATCTCGTTCTCGTGCGGCCGCACGGCCCGGATCGTGTAGGTGCGCATCGGCGGGCGCTCCTCGTCGGCCAGCCCGCGCCAGGCGGTGTACCAGTCGTCCGGGGAGCGCATCAGGGTCGCGAACCCGTCGCCGGCCGGGAAGAGCAGTTTGATGCGCTGGTCGAGCCCGTTGTCGGCGAACCGGTCGAGCTCGGGCCCGGTGAACGTGAAGCGCACGAAAGTGGGACTCAGCACCGTGCGTTTCGTGAGCCGGACCTCGAAGAGGCGGAACGGCGTCGCGAGGGCGGGTGCAGAGGAGGTCACCCGAGTAAGGCTACCCTAACCAGCGCCCGGCCGCCCGGGAGAGTCGGGTCAGCGCAGGAAGCGCTGCAGCGCCTCGAGCTCCTCAGGGCTCGGGTTCGGCGTGCCATCCGCAGCCTTGGAGCCGAGGCCGAAGCCCGCTCCCCCGCCGGTCGTGGCTGCGATCGCCGGCTTCTCGCCGGAGGCGCGGGCCGCGTTCTCGGCAGCCCGCTTCGCGGGGTTGCCCGACCGGGATCCGCTCTTCCTCTTGGCCTGCGCCTTGCCACGCCCACCGCCGAAGCCGGCGCCCGGGATGGGGCCCATACCAGGAACGTTGGGCACGCCGCCCTTGGCCACGGTCTTCATCATCTTCGAGGCCTGCTCGAAGCGCTGGATGAGCGAGTTCACATCGGTGACGGTCATGCCCGAACCGCGCGCGATGCGCAGTCGGCGCGAGCCGTTCAGCAGCTTCGGGTTCTGGCGTTCCGCCTTCGTCATCGACTGGATGATCGCCTCGGTGCGCACGATCTCCTTCTCGTCGAAGTTCTCGAGCTGCTGCTTGAGACCGCCGGCGCCGGGGAGCATGCCCATCATCTTCTTGATGGAGCCCACGTTGCGCAGCTGCTGCATCTGCTTCATGAAGTCTTCGAGCGTGAACGAGTCGGTGGCGAACTTCTCGGCGACCGCTCGGGCTTCTTCTTCGTCGAAGGCCGACTGGGCCTGCTCGATGAGCGACAGGATGTCACCCAGGTCGAGGATGCGCGACGCCATACGATCGGGGTAGAACGGCTCGAAGTCGTCGAGGGTCTCACCCGTCGACGCGAAGATGATGGGTCGACCGGTGACCGAGGCCACCGAGAGAGCGGCACCACCGCGGGCGTCTCCGTCGAGCTTCGTGAGCACGACCCCGGTGAAGTCGACGCCCTCCTGGAAGGCGCGGGCCGTGGCCACGGCGTCTTGACCGATCATCGCGTCGATCACGAAGAGCACCTCGTCGGGATCGACGGCCTTACGGATGTCGGCCGCCTGCTTCATCATGTCGGCGTCGACACCGAGCCGGCCGGCGGTGTCGATGATGACCGTGTCGTACTGCTTGTCGACCGCGTACTTGATCGAGTCCTTGGCCACCTTGACGGGATTGCCCACGCCGTTGCCGGGCTCGGGCGCGAACACGGGGACCCCGGCCTGGCCACCCACGACCTGCAGCTGGTTCACCGCGTTGGGGCGCTGGAGGTCGGCCGCCACGAGGATCGGCGTGTGATTGTCTTTCGCCAGCCACTTCGCGAGCTTGCCCGCGAGCGTGGTCTTGCCGGCACCCTGCAGGCCGGCCAGCATGATGATGGTGGGCGGCTTCTTGGCGAACTCGAGCCTGCGCTGCTGCCCGCCGAGGATCTGCACGAGCTCCTCGTTGACGATCTGCACCACCTGCTGGGCGGGGTTCAGGGCCTTGTTCACCTCGTCGCCGAGGGCGCGCTCGCGCACCTTGCCGGTGAACTCCTTCACGACGTCGAGTGCGACGTCGGCGTCGAGCAGGGCACGACGGATCTCACGCACGGTGCTGTCCACATCCGCGGGGCTCAGCTTTCCCTTCGTGCGGAGGTTCTTGAAGGTGTCGGCGAGCCTGTCCGAGAGATTTCCAAAAGTAGCCATGGTGCCGCCATTTTAGCCGTTCGCGCCGGAGAGCTCGACGAGGGCGGTCCTCGCTCTCGGCGAACGCCAGTCATTAGCAATGCTAATTAGCGTATGCTAAGTACATGCCCGGCTCCGATGACTCCCCCACGCTCAGCAGCGAGCTGCGCACCGGAGTGATGCGCCTGTCGCGGCGGCTTCGCCAGGAGCGCGCAGCCGACGAGCTGAGCGAACCGCAGACGAGCGTGTTGCTGCACCTCTTCCGAGAAGGCCCTCTCACCCCGGCAACCCTCAGCGTCTGGGCCCAGGTTTCACCCCCGTCGATGAACCGCACGCTCAACGTGCTCGAAGAAGCCGCGCTGGTCGAGCGCACCCGCAGCCACGACGATCGGCGCATGGTGCACGTCTCCCTCACGGATGCAGGCCGCACGATCGCCCTCGAGACCCGCCGCCGCCGCGAGGTCTGGCTCGATCACCGTCTCGACACCCTGGATGCGCACGAACGCGCGGTGCTCGGAGAGGCCGCCACGATCATCCGGAAGCTGTTCGAACAGTGAGCGCCATGTTCCGCTCGCTGGCGAGCATCGACTACCGCATCTGGTTCGCGGGTGCCCTCGTCTCGAACGTGGGCACCTGGATGCAGCGCACGGCTCAGGACTGGATCGTGCTCACCGCTCTCACCGACCATGACGCGGTGGCGCTCGGCATCACGATGGCTCTGCAGCTGGGGCCGGGCCTCCTGCTCGTGCCGGTCTCCGGATGGATCGCCGATCGCTTCGACCGTCGGCACACCCTCATGGCCACCCAGCTCGCGATGGCGCTGCTCGGCCTCGGCCTCGGCCTGATCGTGGTGACGGGTCACGCCCAGCTCTGGATCGTGTACCTCTTCGCCGTGCTGCTCGGCATCGCCTCGGCGATCGACGCACCGGTGCGTCAGACCTTCGTGTCCGAGCTCGTCTCGGGCGCGAACGTGTCGAACGCGGTGGCGCTCAACTCGGCGTCGTTCAACGCCGCCCGCACCATCGGGCCGGCCATCGCCGGAGTGCTCGTGGTGCTCGTGGGGGCCGGTTGGGTGTTCCTCATCAACGCGGTCACCTTCGCCGGTGTGCTGGCCTCGCTCAAGTTCATCAAGCCATCGCGGCTCATGGCCACGCCGAAGGCGTCACGCGCGAAAGGGCAGTTGCTCGAAGGGTTCCGCTATGTGCGGAGGCGCCCCGATCTGCTGCTCGTCTTCGTGATCGTGTTCATCGTGGGCACCTTCGGCTTCAACTACGCGATCTTCACCTCCACCATGGCCACCGTGGAGTTCGGCCTCGACTCCGCCGGGTTCGGTCTGCTCACCTCGATCATGGCGGTGGGCTCGGTGGCGGGCGCCCTCGTGTCGGCGAGCAGGGACAGGCCGCGCATCCGTCTGGTGGTGCTGGCGTGCGCCTCGTTCGGGGTGTTCGCGCTCGCGGCCGCGCTCTCGCCCGGCTACTGGTTCTTCGCCGCGGCACTCGTGCTGATCGGGTTCTCGGGCCAGATCCTCATGACCACCGCCAACGGCACCGTGCAGACCACCACCGACCCGCGGATGCGCGGCCGCGTGATGGCGCTCTACATGGCGGTGTTCATGGGCGGCACTCCCATCGGCGCACCCCTGCTCGGCGCCGTCGCCAATACCCTCGGTCCCCGCTGGGCCCTCGGCACCGCGGCGCTCGCCGGCCTGGTGGCTTTCGGCATCGGAGCCGTGTGGCTGGTGCGATACGGGCGCCGTCAGCTCACCGCCACGGGAAGTCTGGCCGCCGTCGGGCTCGACCGCGCCGCCCTCGCCGAAGAACTCGAACTCGACGAGGTCGAGGCCCGCACGGCCTGACGCGGGATTCGCTGGCAGACTCGGGTGATGCGGCACGGAATCGTCATCCTCCCCCAAGACCCCTGGCCCGAAGCGCGCCGGAAATGGTCGCGCGCCGAAGAACTCGGCTTCGATCACGCCTGGACCTACGACCACCTCTCCTGGCGCACGCTCGCCGGTGAGCCGTGGGGAGCCACCCTCCCCACGCTCACCGCGGCCGCGACGGTGACCACGAGCATCCGGCTCGGCACCTTCGTGGCGTCGCCGAACTTCCGCCATCCGGTGCCGTTCGCGAAGGAGCTCGCCACCGTCGACGACATCTCGGGCGGCCGGATGATTCTCGGCGTCGGCTCGGGCGGAACCGGTTTCGACTCGGTGGTGCTCGGTCAGCCCGCGCTCGCCGCGCGGCAGCGGCACGAGAGGTTCACCGAGTTCGTCGACGACCTCGACGTGCTGCTGCGCTTCGAGCAGCCGGGATCGGAGGGCATCTCGTTCGCGGGCGAGTGGTACACCGCTCAGGATGCGCGCATGGTGGGTGCGCCGGCGCAGCATCCGCGGCTCCCGTTCGTGATCGCCGCGAATGGTCCGAAGGGCCTCGCCCTGGCCGCGCGCCAAGGGCAGGGCTGGGTCACGACCGGGGTCGGCGAGCGATCGGGTGACGAGTGGTGGACTGACCTCGCCGCACTGGCGGCACGCCTCGACGTGGCGCTCTCCGCGGCCGGGCGCGATCCCGCATCCTTCCCCCGCTATCTCTCCGTCGACTCCCTGAACGCCGGCGTCGGCTTCTCGTTCGAGAGTGTCGACGCCTTCGACGATCTCGAGGGGCGGGCCACCGAGCTCGGCTTCACCGACATGATCAGCCACTGGCCTCGGGCGTCGGGCATCTACGCGGGGTCGGAGGCCGTGCTCGAATCCGTGGCCGCCCGTTTCACGGAGTAGACGGTCCGCCGCTGCACCGAGGTCAGCGCGGCGCGATGTTGAAGTTGTCGCGGAAGACGTTCGCGGGGTCGTAGCGCTCCTTGAGGGCACGCAGACGCGCGAGCGTCGCCGGCGGGAAGGCGCCTTCGATGCGTTCGGAGCGCAGGTCGGTCTCGAAGCTCAGGTAGAGACCGTCGAAGTGCTCGCCGAAGTCCTCCCAGACCGCGTCGAGGCGGGCGCGGTCGGCTCCGAAGGCCACCACCGAGAAGTTCGCCGAGCGGTGCGCATACGCGGTGGCCTCGGGGGCGACATCCGACACCGCGCCGCCGACCGAACGGATCTGGAAGAAGTAGACCAACCCGCTGGCGATGAGCCCGGCCGCCGCCTCGGCGAACTCCGGCGTGATGTGGTCGATCAGGCCGGAGCGTGCAGCCGGGTCACCCTGACCGTCGTGGTCGCCGCCCTGCGCGTTGGCCATCAACGCCGAGTAGGGCATGAGCTGCACCGACTGGTCGACGAGGGGTGCGATCTGAGCCATCGGCTGGAGGCGGTCGATGATGGTCTCGGGCACATCGGAATCGACGGTCACCAGCACCTGCGCGATCGCCGGCTGCGCGGGCCGCGGCCGCCCCATGATCAGGAAACTGGTGAGGTCGCGCGGGGCCCCTTCGACCGTCGCGCCCCACCGCTCCAGGAACGCGGCGGTGTCGGATGCATCGAACGCGAGTTGCGCCCAGCCGATGTCGCCCACCTCGTCGACCTCGAATTCGAACGACACGACGATGCCGAAGTTGGCACCCGCACCCCGCACGGCCCAGAAGAGGTCGGCGTTCTCGCTCTCACTGGCGTGAACGACCGATCCGTCGGCCAGCACCAGGTCGACGGCGCGCAGGTGGTCGATGGTGAGGCCGTGCTCGCGCACGAGCCAGCCCACACCGCCCGCGGTCGCGAGACCGCCCACACCCACTCCCCCGTAATCACCCGAGCTCAGAGCCCAGCCGCGGGTGCCGAGCTCGGCGGCCACATCCATCCAGCGGGCGCCGGGCTCGAGGCGCACCCGGCGGGTCTCCTCGTCCAGCACCTCGATCGCGTTCAGCTTCGAGAGATCGATCACGATGCCGCCGTCGTTGGTGGAACGGCCGCTGATGCCGTGACCACCGCTGCGGATCGCGAGAGCGGCATCCGGATGCGCGCGGGCGAAGGCGAGCGCGTCGACCACCTCGTCCACCGAGTGCACCTGAAGCACCAGCCCGGGGGCGCCGCCGCGCATGTACGTGGAACGCACACGCGAGTACCCGAGGTCGCCGGGTTCGATCGCCCGGGCGGCGAGGGAAGCCGGCAGAGAGTCGTAGTCGATGCCGTCGCGGCGCTTGGCGAGCGCGATGGAGGTGCGCACGGCCTTCTCGACGGAGCTGTCGATGCCGAGCTCGCGATCGACGGCCTCGCGGAGGGCGGGTATCACCTCGACGGCGAACTGCTGGAGCTGGTTCGGGTCGTCGGAGCCGAGGATGAACGTTCCGATGCCGTGGTCGACCACGAGTCCGAGCAGCTCGTCGACCCAGCGCTCGCTCGGACCCTCGATGGGGCCGGCGCCGGAGCGGCCGGTCTCCGCGCGATCGGCCCCGCCCGCGGGAAGCAGGCGGCCCGAGAGGTTGAGGAGACGGCGGATCTCGCGCGGATCGCGGCCCGCCTCCGTGGCGGCCTCGTCGATGGTGGCGTTGCCGCGCGCGAGGTCGCCGGGTTGCAGGTACCCGAGCGACGGCAGCCAGCCGTCGGCCTTGCGGCCGGTGAGCCGCAGCATCCGGGGTTTGTAGGCGCCGATCCAGAGCGGGATGTCGTGGGCGGGCAGGGGACCCCGCTTGGCGCCGTCGATGCGGTGGTGCTGTCCGTCGACACGGAAGTGGGAGCGGTCGCCGGCGTTCCAGATGCCACGGATGACGTCGATCGCCTCGGAGAGGGCATCGACGGCTTGACCGGGTGTGAGGCGGGTGCCACCCATGGCCTCGATGGCGTCCCAGAAGCCGCCGGCGCCGAGACCCAGGTCGAAGCGGCCACCCGAGAGCAGGTCGAGGCTGGCGGCGGCGCGGGCCGTCACCGCCGGCGGGCGGAGCGGCACGTTGAGCACGTTCGGAGCAATATGGATGCGTTCGGTCTGGGCGGCGACCCAGGTCATCAGCGTCCACGTGTCGTGGAACGACGGTTGGTAGGGGTGGTCCTGGAAGGTCACGAGGTCGTAGCCGAGCTGCTCGCTCAGCTGGGCTCGGGCGACGGCCGCCTCGGGCGGGGTGTTCACCGGGGTGATGAAGGTTCCGAACTGGAGGCGGTGACCGTAGTGGGGCATGGCTCCATGGTGGCAGCGCGGTCGCCCCGCGCCAAACAGTGAGTTAGTGCCTTACACTAAGTAAGTGACTACCGCGACCCAGACCACCTGGCACCACATCGACGACTCGCAGTGCCGGCTGTTCCAGTCGTCGCTCGAACTCGTCGGCAAACGGTGGAGCTCTGGCATCCTGCTCGCCATCGCACAGGGCTCGAGCCGGTTCAGCGAGATCCTGGCTACGGTCACGGGCCTCTCCGACCGGCTGCTCTCCCAGCGCCTCAAGGAGCTCGAGAAGGAAGGCCTCGTGACGCGCGAGGTCGTGGCCAGCACGCCGGTGCAGGTGCGCTACGCCCTGACCGACCGCGGGATCGACCTCATGAAGTCGCTCCAGCCCCTCGTGGCCTGGGGCCAGCGCTGGACCTGAGCGTGCTACCCGACAGGTAGCGTGAACGGATGGACTACGCCACGAATCCCGACGACGGCACTCGGGTCGCCTACCGCGTGAGCGGCGACAGCGGGAGCTGCGTCGTGCTGCTGCACGGCACCGCCCTGTCGCAGGCCACGTGGCGTGGGTACGGGTATCTGCGCGAACTCGCCGGGCACACCGTGGTGACACTCGACTTCCGCGGGCACGGGCGCAGCGACAAGCCGCACACGGCCGATGCCTACGCGATGGCGCGGTTCACGGGCGACGTGATCGCGGTGCTCGATGCCGCGGGGATCGAGAGCGCCCACCTCGTGGGGTACTCACTCGGAGCGCGGGTGGGCTTCTCGCTCGCGGCGCAGCATCCGTCGCGCTTCTCGAGCTTCACGAGCATCGCCGGGGCGCCCGGAACAGGGAGCGGGGTGTTCGACCGCGTGTTCTTTCCCGAGGCGATCGGCACGCTGGAAGCGGGCGGCATGGCGGGGTTCGTCGCCGCATGGGAGGAGCGGATGGGGCATCCGCTCGACCCCGGCACCCGTGCCGCGTTCCTCACGAACGACGGGCTCGCCCTGGCGGCCTACATGCGCGAGGCCGAACGGGTGCCGCGGGTGACGGATGCGGAGATCGCCGCCCTGTCGATGCCCGTCGCCCTCATCGCGGGCACCCGTGACCCCGAGCGGATGCGCGCCGCCGAGCACGTGCACGGAGCGCTGCCGACGTCGCGGCTCACCGTGGTGGAGGGTGCGGGGCATGCCGATACCCCGCGGCATCCGGAGACGGTGCGCGCGGTGCGCGAGTTCCTCGCCGAGGTCGACGCCGGCTGAACCTCCACACGTCGGCCGCCGGCCGCCACGACGTGCGGACTTCTCCAAGCGAGCCGACAACCGCGGCGCCGACGCCGCCGGTTCGGCGCAGGCTTGGCGAACTCCACGCGGGCGCAGCGGGAACCCGACCGGCGAACCTCAGGCGGGCGCGGGCGGCGCCTCCCAGAACGGCCCGGTGAGCCCCACACTGCGGAAGTACTCGGCGGCTTGAGCAGGTTCCCGCCGTGCGTACGGACTGTCGAGGCGCCCCTCGTACCAGCGCGATGCGAGAGCCCAGAGGGTCTCCAGCGACATGACGTACCCGCGCTGCCTGCCCGTCGATGAGAGCCACGTCTCGACGCACTCATCCGAGCAGAAGATGAGCTGGTTCTCACAGCTGTGCACCACGTCGTCCCAGATGTGCACCGCGGGAACCAGGAAGTGTGCCACCTGGGCACCCGCCGGAGGTTCGCGGTTCGTGACCGTGAAGGCGTGTGGTGTGGCACAAGCCGGGCAGGTGGTGGCCACGAGCACCTCGGGAGAGGTGGGCACGAGATGGGGGATGGCGAACGAGTCCCACGCGCATCCGCCCCACCACAGCACGTCGGGCCCCATCACCGAGAATCCGAACGACCGCGTGGCGAACGGATGGGCGAGCACGAGCTCGCCGTCGCGACGCACGATGTGATGGCTGTCGTCGAGCTCGACGAGGGCCGACTCGACGGCGAGGGCCGAGAGGCCGGTGGATGCCGCCAGGTCGGCGGCTGTCGGGCACCGCCCCGTCTCGGCGAACCCGCGGTAGACGCTCGCGCGAACGAGTTCGGCTGGGGCACTGATCATGAAGACTCCTCCAGACCCGAGCTTATCTCAGCTGCAGATCAGCCCACCAGGTTCTGGGCGAACACGTGCGGGGTGAATCCCGTGAGGTCGTTGATGCCCTCGCCCTGGCCCACCAGCTTGATCGGGATGCCCGTCTTCTCCTGTACGGCCAGAACGAAGCCGGCCTTCGCCGAGCCGTCGAGCTTCGTGATCACGAGCCCGGTGACACCGGCGTGCTGGATGAACGCATCGGCCTGCGCCAGCCCGTTCTGACCGGTGGTGGCGTCGAGCACGAGAAGCACCTCCGACACCGGGGCCTGCTTCTCGATGACGCGCCGGATCTTGCCCAGCTCGTCCATCAGGCCACCCTTGGTCTGCAACCGGCCGGCCGTGTCGATGATCACGATCTCGGTGCCGTTCGCCTTGGCCTTCTCGATGGTCTGGAACGCGACGGACGCAGGGTCCTGCCCCTCGTGCTGCGGCCGCACGATGTCGACCCCCGCGCGCTCCGCCCAGGTGGCGAGCTGCTCCACCGCGGCGGCACGGAAGGTGTCGGCCGCGCCCACCACGACGGTGCGGTTGTAGGTGCGGAGGAACTTGCCGAACTTGCCGATGGTGGTGGTCTTGCCCACACCGTTCACGCCGACGACGAGAACCACCGCAGGGCGCTCGGTGAGCTTGAGGGTGGGGTCGTACTTGGCGAGGCGCTCCTCGATCGACTCGCGGAGCATCCGCTGCAGGTCTTTCGGGTCGGTGGTGGAGTAGCGCTGAACCTTCGCCCGGAGGTCGGAGACCACCTCGTCGGTGACGGTGGGCCCGAAGTCGGCCTTGATCAGGGCGTCTTCGAGGTCTTCCCATGTCTCGTCGTCGATGGTGCGCTTCGCGAACATGCCGCGGAGCGCGCCCGAGAGCGACCAGGGGCGATCAGCCAAGGCGCTCGGCGACCTCGCGCGCCGACGGATTGGTGGCCGTGGAGCCGTCGGGGAAGATCAGCGTGGGCACCGTCTGGTTGCCGCCGTTGACCGCGGCCACGAGCTCGGCGGTGCCATCGACCTCTTCGATGTTCACCTCGGTGTAGGCGATGCCCTGGGCGTCGAGCTGGGTCTTGAGGCGCTTGCAGTAGCCGCACCAGCTCGTGGAGAACATGGTGACGGCTCCGGCCGCGGGGGTGAAGGTGTCGATCGAGGCGATGCTCATGCCATCCAGTTTAAGCCTGCCGGGCGAGCGGATGTCGCGTGCCGGCGATCAGGCGTCTCCGTCGAACATCGTGGTGACCGAGCCGTCGGAGAACACCTCGTTGATGGCGCGCGCGATGAGCGGGGCGATCGGCAGGATCGTCAGGCGGTCCCAGTGCTTCTCGGGCGGCAGCGGGAGTGTGTCGGTGACCACGACCTGGTCGATGAAATCGCTCTGCAGGATCTCGGTGGCCGGGTCGGAGAAGACCGCGTGCGTGGCGGCCACCACGACTCCGGTGGCGCCGTTCGCCTTGAGCGCCTCGGCGGCGGCCACGATGGTGCGGCCGGTGTCGATGAGGTCGTCGACGAGAAGGCACACGCGGCCGCTCACATCGCCCACGATCTCGTGCACGCTCACCTGGTTGGGCACCCGCGGGTCGCGGCGCTTGTGGATGATGGCGAGGGGCACGCCGAGCTTGTCGCTCCAGACATCCGCGACGCGCACGCGGCCCATGTCGGGGCTCACGACGGTGAGGGTGGCGGGGTCGAGCGACTTGCGCATGTGCTCGAGCAGCACGGGCATGGCGAAGAGGTGGTCGACGGGACCGTCGAAGAAGCCCTGGATCTGGGCGGCGTGCAGGTCGACCGACATGATGCGGTCGGCGCCGGCGGCCTTGAACAGGTCGGCCACGAGACGGGCGGAGATGGGCTCGCGACCGCGGCCCTTCTTGTCCTGGCGGGCGTAGGGATAGAAGGGAGCCACCACCGTGATGCGCTTGGCGCTCGCGCGCTTCAGTGCATCCACCATGATGAGCTGCTCCATGAGCCACTCGTTGATGGGAGCGGTGTGCGACTGCAGCACGAACACGTCGCTGCCGCGCACGCTCTCGCCGTAGCGGATGTAGAGCTCGCCGTTCGCGAAGGTGCGGGCCTCGGTCTCGACGAGGTCGGTGCCGAGCTCTGCCGCGATGTCCTCCGCCAGCTTCGGATGCGCTCGTCCTGAGACGACGACGAGGCTCTTCTCTCCGCTGGCCTTGATTCCGGACACCTATTCTCCGCTCTCTCCGGATGCCCGCGCGGTCTGCGCGTCATCCGTCTGCGCACCGGATGCCGCAGCGGCCGCCGCCGAACCGGGCCGGTTCTGTTCGACCCAGCCCGCCATGTTCCGTTGGGGAGCCACATTGATCGCGAGAGCACCAGCGGGAACGTCTTTGCGGACGACCGTTCCGGCACCTGTGTAGGCGCCGTCACCAATCCTAACGGGGGCGACGAACACGTTGTGCGAGCCCGTCCGAACGTGCGAACCCACTTCGGTGCGGTGCTTGTTCACGCCGTCGTAGTTGGCGGTGATGGTGCCGGCACCCACGTTGGATCCCGTGCCCACCTCGGTGTCACCGATGTACGAGAGGTGAGGCACCTTGCTGCCGGGGCCGATGTGCGAGTTCTTCGTCTCCACGAAGGTGCCGATCTTGCCGTCGGCGTCGAGAACGGTGTTCGGCCGGAGGTAGGCGAAGGGGCCGACGGATGCGCCTGCGCCGATCACGGAGAGGGTCGCATCCGTGCGTTTCACGACCGCGTTCTCGCCCACCTCGCAGTCGACGAGGGTGGTGTCGGGGCCGATCTTCGCGCCGCTCGCGACGGTGGTGGCGCCCTTGATCTGGGTGCCCGGCAACAGCTCGACGTCGGGCTCGAAGCTCGCCGTGAGGTCGATCCAGGTCGTGGCAGGGTCGACCACGGTGACCCCGGCGAGCTGCCAGCCGCGCACGATGAGGGCGTTGAGCTTGGCGGCGGCCTCGGAGAGCTGGGCGCGGTCGTTGACGCCCGCCACGAGCCAGGGCTCGCTGACGCTGACGGCGGCGACGTCGGAGCCCGCACGGCGCAGCAGGCCGATCACGTCGGTGAGGTACTTCTCGCCCTGGGCGTTGGCGGTGGTGACCTGCGCCAGCTGGTCGCGCAGCTCGGCTAGGCCGAACACGTAGACGCCCGCATTGATCTCGTTCAGGGCGAGCTCGGAGTCGGTGGCATCTTTGTGCTCGACGATGCGGTCGAGCATCCCGTCGGTCGTTCGCACGATGCGGCCATAACCGCTGGGGTCGTCGAGCAGGGCGGAGAGGAGGGTGGCGGATGCCCCGGTGGCCCGGTGCTCGGCGATGAGCCCGTTGAGGGTGGCCGCGTCGAGCAGCGGCACGTCGCCCGAGACCACGAGCACGTCGCCGTCGAAGTCGGCGGGAAGCCCCTCGAGGGCCTGCTCGACGGCGCGGCCGGTGCCGGCCACCTCGTCTTGATCGACGATGATGCTCGACGGGAAGTGGTCGGCGATCACCTCGACGACGCTGTCGCGCTCGTGGCGCACCACGCTCACGGTGTATGCCGCATCCAGCTCTCCGGCGGTGGCGAGCACGTGGCCGATGAGGGGGACGCCCGCGATCTCGTGGAGGAGCTTGGGGGTGGCGGACTTCATTCGCGTACCTTGGCCTGCTGCCAGCACCACAATCGCGAGCCTCTGATCAGTCATGGGATGCCTTTCTCACTTCACGATGGCGGGATGCGATTCGATGCTCCGGATTCGACTTCGGGCATATCGGGTAGGGCCCCGTCACATGCACGAAGGCGAATCCGGCGCATCGAATCGCACCGCACTGCCAGCTCCGCGACCAGGACTCGAACCTGGACCTAACAGCTCCAAAGGCTGTCGTGCTGCCATTACACCATCGCGGATCATCGGTTGCCGATGCAGTAGTCCAGTCTGCCAGACCTCAGGTGGACATAATGGGTGGATGCACCAGAGGGATTCGCGCGACACCGTCGATGAGATCGTCGACGCGTGGGTGCGCGAGCATCCGGGGCTCGACTTCTCGCCGCTCAAGATCCTGTCGCGGGTCACGCGGCTCGCCAAGCAGCTCGAGAAGACCCGGCGCGCCTCGTTCGCCACCGCCGACCTGGAGTCGTGGGAGTTCGACGTGCTCGCCGCGCTGCGCCGGGCGGGCGCGCCGCACGAACTGAGCCCGAAGGCGCTGCTCGAGCAGACCTACGTGTCGAGCGGCACCATGACGAACCGCATCGATGGCATGGTGCGGCGCGGCCTCGTGCAGCGGCGCACCGACCCCAACGACGGGCGTGGAGTGCTCGTGTCGATGACCGTCGAGGGTCGCGATCGCGTCGATGCGGCGATCTCGCACCTGGTCGAGGCCGAGGCCGACCTGCTCGCGGGGCTCTCGAAGGCCGACCAGGAGCGCCTCGCGGCCCTCCTGCGCCGCCTCTCGCTCGACATCGCCTGAGGCCCCCCGCCCCCCCCGTTGGCCCCCCCCCCCCCCCCCCCCCCCCCCCCCCCCCCCCCCCCCCCCCCCCCCCCCCCCCCCCCCCCCCCC
>NZ_SCVE01000015.1 GCF_004297105.1 Herbiconiux sp. | reverse complement strand
CACCGCGACCACCCCCACCATCGACGAGGCGGTGATACTCCCCGAGATCACCGCCCCCTAAACTAACAACAACTGATCATCGCAACGAAGCGAAAGACCACCACTCGAACGGACGCGGCCGGCCGAGTCGCAGGGAGTCCACCAGGATGTCTCGTGGCCGACACAACGGATCAGTCACGAGGGTAGCCGGATGGCGTGGTGGGAGCGCCAGGTTCAACGTCGGGTCGACGCAAGAGTCTCTAGCTTGTAGTGGGTATCTGCTCAGGCGATGTGGCCCGGATGTAACTCCGCCTCCGGAGCCTCTCGGCGATGTCGCCCACGGCTGTTTTACACCGCTAGCGTCAGCCAGCTCTCCTTGGGCCCAGACCTTGGCCAACCGTCTCGCAATCGCGGGCGGTCATGCCTCTCTGTTCAGGGCGGCGCGTTCTCGTGGAGAAGACGGCCCGAACCATGCCCAAAGGGGGCGAGCCGTGACCAAGATGAGCACCGCAAACAAGCTCTGACTGATGACGCCGAACAACGAGAGTCCGCCGACCAAAACGAAGACGGTCCAGTTCACCGCGATGTCGGCGACGATCACGGCGATGCCGAGCACGATGCCGGAGCGCCGTCGAAAGATGATCAGTGCAGCGGTGGCCGGATCCAGGAACGTTAGCATCACCCAGAACAGCCGGACGCCGAGAGGGAAGTCGCTGTAGGCGTTCAATCCGCCGACGATCAGATCCACCGTGTGAGTGGTTGTTCCCACGAGGAAGCCGAGCACCCACACGACTTGGAACACTCTGAGCGCTCGTGCTGATGCGGCGAGAGCGATCATGCGCTCATGCTACCGAGCCGGATGGTGCCGTCGAGTCCTTCGCCTACTCTACGAAAGCGTCGAACGTCACCTTGAACCAGAGGTTGTTGGCGCAGTCCTCGGAGCAGGCGCGGTGGCCGTAGACCATCTCGCTACGGGGCACCCGGATGCCGCATTGCCGGCAGCGCCGGAGCCGGCCGCTGAACCGCTCGTGTGTGCTCACAGTGGCACCGCCCCGATGTACTCGCGCAGGGCCGCGCAGACCACTACTTGTTCTCTCCGATAGTGCGAAGCGCGGTCTTCTTCGGTGGGGTCTCGGCCAGCAGTGCAGACATCGCACCGGCGAAGTCCGACCGGATGGTGCGCTGGCGGGACAGCATGTCCGAACCGACCTCCGCAAATCGAGTGGTACTCGTCGGGAGAATCGCACTAGCCGGCAGTGGACGGTGGCAAGAGCGCTCCCCACTCGAGATTGTAACGAGGAGCTACCGCCCGACTGTCCCCATCGGATATCCCTTGTCATGCTCCCTGGGCATACCGAGTTCCGTTCGCCAGAGCACTCGATCGCGGACGTAGTGATAGTAGAAGTTTGGAACGGAAAGGTTGGGAATATCGATTGCTCCTACTAGCCCCCATTTCCTTGACGCGGCGATCGCGGCGGAGGCAGACCCAGACGACAACTGAGTCCGCGCCACCCGATTTCATGGGGTCGCGGATGGAGCCGCGGCCACAGGTGCAGGTACTGGTACTGGCGTAGCCAATCCTCGTGCCGCGATCACGTCTTGTTGAGCCCAATGACTCTGAGGCACACAGAATACTGACATGACATTCCGAGACATCGAGTGTGCTGGCTTATAGGTAGATGGAGCGCCAGCTGCGCTCACAACGGATGTCTCGTAAATCCTTTGCAATTGAGACGACTCTCTCGTGCGGCGAATCGATAGGGTTGCGCGAGGGGGTACGGATGCGCGAATTGTTTCCCGGCTACAACGGGCACGACGAAGCTGACCTACAGAAGATGTGGGAGTCGGCACTGATCGTTGTCGATACCAATGTGCTCCTGGACTTGTACGCCCAAACGCCCAAGACGAGAAGCGCAATGGTGAATCTCCTACTGAGCCAGAAGGAGCGGATGTGGATTCCCCATCAGGTCGCCCTAGAGTTCCAGCGAAATAAGGATGGAAAGCGCGAGAGCGCCACGGCATCCCACAGGAGTCTCGGCAACACGATCAAACAGCAGCGAGCGAACACCAAAAAGGCGATCGAAGACTTGAAGAGATTCAACGTCAACCTTGATGTGGAGAAGAGACTCGCGTCATACTTCCGTGCTGCCGGTGCTCTAGCTCAGGCCGTAACTGACGCGAAGGGCGATTTCGAACAAGACACTTCCAGGGGCGACCCTGTGCTGAAAGTAGTCGAAGAGCTTTTCCCAGTCGAGCGGATCGGCCCCGCATTCAAGGAGACGCAACTTTCCAAGCACCGGAAACTAGGCCTGGAACGATATGCGGCTCAGGTGCCCCCTGGGTGGGCCGATTTGGATTCGAAGACCGGCGACAGAGTATTCGGGGATTACTTTCTCTGGGTGCAGACCATGAGGTACGCCATGAAGACTAAGCAGGACGTAATTCTTGTGACCAATGAGCAGAAGGCTGATTGGGCGGATGCAAAGAAGAAGTTCCATCCCGAACTGTTTAGCGAGTTCTTCATCGAGACGGGGCGACAGTTGCTGATTTTCAGGCCAGGCGAGTTCGTAGAAGAGGCGAAGTCCAGGTTGGGCGTCGGCGGTACGCCCGAAGATATCGACGACGCTGTTCGTGAACTGGACGAGCAAGCCGAGGAGAGCCTTGCAGAGTCCTTACTGAGTAGTTCAGCGGGTGCGATCATCCAGAGATTGAACGAGTCGATCGGTGGCCTATCAAGAAGCCGCGATCTCTCGGGAATAGGCGGGCTATCGGACAGCGCGTCAATCTACGCCCGTCTCGGTCTTGACCGAAAGATCGGCGCTGAACACATTAAAAGCCTAGGCTCCGGAATTGGCGCAATAGCTGACGCTCAGCGACGACTTGCCGAAGGATCGTTAGGCGCTCGCTCCGCCACTTCTGAAGCTCTATACCAGATGCTCCAGACTCAGTTCGACGAGAGAAAGCGGCTTCAGCGGGAAGCTCGGGGGATCGCGGCTGGGGGCGGTTTGCCGGGTGCGGATGAGCCTAATGACGACGAATAGTTGCCGTGCTGAGTGATCGGGAGATAGCGAGCCTCATTTGGCTAGGTATTTCCGTAACCTGCTTCCTTCTCATTCCGCATCTACGTAGGTCCATTGGACCAAGCGCCGGTAGGGTACTCAAGACATTCTTTGTCTGGCGCATCCAGGTCGTTCTTATTGCGTATTTGCTCTGGGCTGCTCTCGTCGTCTGGCTTGCGAGTGCCGTCGGATTCTGGCGACTCGACCTGCTCAAAGACACCGTGCTGATTGTGTTCGGTGGAGGGCTTGCCACTCTATTCACGGCATACAAGATCGACTCCGGTAGCTCGCTGCTGAGCAAGACAATCAGAGAAACCGTAGGACTGTCGGCCCTCGCAGTATTCTTTGTCGGATTGGCTTCGTTCTCGCTGATCGCGGAACTCATACTTCAACCCATAATCGTGTTGATAGTGCTTCTAGGAACATATGCATCGTCGCAAGCGAATGCGAAGCCGGTCTCTATCCTTTGCACCGTGCTCACAAGCATCTACGGACTCGTGGCGATCATCTGGACAATCACGCAGCTGTTTCAGCCAGAGACAGATGTCACGAGTATCGTCCTGACGTTCTGCCTTTCACTCTGGCTCCCGATAGCGCTGGCCCCGTTCATGTACGTTGCCGCTCTGATGATGAACCTGGGGACGATCTTCATTCACCCGAAGGCCATGTCCCGCCGCCGACTGCCCTTGAAGATCAAGGTTGCATTAGTTACAGGTCTTCGCTTTCGGCTGTCACTCACTCATCAATTCACTGCGCAGTGGAGCAACCGCCTAAAAGATGTGAAGACGGCTCGGCAGACGCGGAAGTTGCTCAAGCACTACAGGTCGCTTTCGCCTGACCAACGTCGATTGGGACCGGACGATGTTGCAATGAGCATCATCTACGAAGTGCCACGCCTCACGCTCGAGTGGCATCGCGTCAGGTTTCGTCCAAAGCCTTAGCTTCCGCGCCGGGTTCCCTACGGATGTCCTCCAGCGCTATGGCAGCCTGGTTCACGTACGCCTTGGACTACTGTCGAGATGCGGCCAGCGACCGTGGTCGAAAGGAGCGCAATTGATTCTGCGCACCGCAGCTCCAATCGCCGAACCTCCTACTGCGTTCGGGTTCTGGGCAGAACTGATCATCCCAAGCATCATCGGCCTGGCAACCATCGTCGTCGGAGTTGCGGCGGTCGTGACCTCCGTCAAGGCGGGTCAGCTTGCGCGGAGCATCGAAGGGAATCGCATCGCGGACGCTAATGATCGCCACAAGGAAGCTGACAGGCAGCGGATTCTTGCAATGGCTCAGGCGGAAGCAAAGTCGCTTCGAAGGTGGGTGCTAGTTGCGCTCAGCGACATGCATTGGGAATATCGCAATAGTGAAGACGTCTCTGGACCTACTGGGTCGACGTCACGGGATGAAGCGCAAGTCGAACTTGAGCAGAGCCTGGTTCCCGGGGCAGACGATCTATTCCACATAACGGCGCTTGAGATTCGCCACTATTACGGCAAAATGCCTGACGCAGTATTCATGCCAGACAAGGTGGGCAATGATCCGGCATATCCGCGCAGCGCGCTTCTCGACACCGCGGTGCCGCGCGTTCGACGCGAGCGAATCTTGGACCGAATCAGCGCATGGGCGCGTGAGCCGGCGGCCCACTCGCCATCGGTGCGACGCGATCTCACGGAAGCGTCGCGCGACATCGAAGGATTCATGGACTATCGCCGAAGTCTCGAGATCGACGGACTTCGTCCCTTTCGCGAGATCAAGATGCAAGCCGGCATGCATTGCCAGAGGATCGCATTCCTTAAGTCCAGGGGTCTCATCCCGGCCGATTATCCCGACTGACGTATCCATGAGGCGGCCTGGAGGGGTCTTGATCTCATCGTTGAGTGTTGCTCGTGTGGGCATCGGTACTCGCTTGGCCCGACCTGACGGCGAGGCCGCCGCGATGCAGCAAGTATCAACGGGGCGCGGCCGAGCGCGCCCCGGAAGGGATCCATTTTCAGCTATCGCGCCAGAGTCGACTGTGGCCGTCCCTGTTGGCGTTCGTTGGTGTAGCAGCTGGCCGAGTCTTGATATTTCGTGGTCGAGACGCTCGCGGATCTCACGGCACTAGTCGCGTTAGACGTAAGTGTGCCGCCTTGGCTGATGGAGTAGCTCTCATTTCCACCAACGACATTGCGCTTCCGCTCTCAGTGCGCTTCGTTGCCTTCTATGTACAGCGGGCGAAGGAGGTCTCCCAGGTCAACACCGAAGGCGCACGCAACGCGGTACCACGATTCGAGACTCCCTCGCGAAGCTGGCTTGTCGGGATTGCGGCGGGGCTTGCCTGACTCCATGGAGACCAGGGTCGCGCGACCGACGCCTGAGCGTGCGGCGAGTTGGTCGTAGGACCAGCCGCGGTCGTGGCGGAGGCGGGCGAGTTCGGCGCGGAGGGCATCGAAGTTGGGCTCGGGGACAGGGCTGTCATTTGGCACTCACCAAGTGCATCCGGATTACTCATTGCGAGCGTTATGGCTATCCATCACAATTGGCTAGCCATAACAAATACCTCGGAGGTTGAGATGAAGAAATTGCGTCGTTGCCGACATTGCGGCATCCGGGCGCCGCGGGATGAGATGCGATACGACCAGTTGGCCTGCTCGGAGGAGTGCGCCAATGAGATCTGGATCACGCAGCATCCGGAGGCGGTCGCTAAGTGCTGCGAGGGTTTGCCTGGCGGGGAGGTGGAGTCGTATGTTCTCGCGAGTTGAGGTGCGTGGATGCGTGTCGAGTGAGCCGTTCGTTGGGGAAGGGCCGGCCGGGGAAGTGGTTGCGTTTCTGGTGTCCGACGATGTTCACGCGGGTCGTCCGGAGCCGACGTGCGAGATCATCTGCGAGGGCGCGGTCGCAGATCATGCTCTCGCGTGCGTGGTTGAGGGTGGGCGAGTCGTAGTGACGGGCGCGCTTCGTGCGTCCCAACCGCCGGGGCTTGAAGGCAGTGACCTCTGCGTGCTGCGAGTCGAGGCTCAGACGATCGAGTGCGCCTAATCTCGGCTTGGCGCTCCAATTCGTATTGGGGGCCGCACATTTTTAAAGAGTAGTTGCCGAGGCCGCGGCATCCGGGCCGCTTTTTGGCCTGTCGCGTCACTGCGATCGTCGGCGAGATGGAGACCCGGGAGCGGGGTAGTCGCCCCGTCAGTACGCTCGCGAACCCATTGTGACCCACGATCGTCGGGCGCCGCATCTTCGGTAGGGTCGCATAGCGATGCCTACGCCGTCGGCCGCAAGCGGGGCGCATCCGCCGCGATCAGGTGGGGTCATCTCGGCGGGGTCGGTGCCGGATCTCGTGCAGCGGTTCAACCTCTACCTCTACGCCACCGTCACTGCGTACTTCCGTACGGAGTTCTTCGATCCCGACTCGCCCGATCCTGACCGTAGGGAAGTGGTGTCCTGTGCGCGACCGACTTCCGGCCACGGGGTGTCGCACCGCCCGAGGCTGATGGGCAAAAAGTCTTAGATTCAAGAATGGGTTCTTCTAGGCAATCGTCGATTGGCGTCTCGCGATTGATCAGCCAGCGATGCCCCCTGCGCGACGAACCGATCCCTTCGCTCGCTCGAGCCACTGCATATAAGAAGATTTGACGTGCGCACGCTCCTTGGCGTTGTCAAATTTCAGGCGCGCCAAGTACCCACGAGAAAGAATGTCCTTCAGCCGCTTTTCAAGAGGAGACCCCGGTTTTGCCTGGTGGTAAGCCATCAATAGGACAATAGTCACAAACTCCTCTACAACCGGAGTTGTTTCGAACGGTTCGATCAACGCATCGACTTGAGCCTCCCAACCCAACTCGCCAATCGATTCGATTAACAGAGCGCTGGGAATCGCGAGCCGAGCATCCAACTTTGTAGCTTCCAGGTCCGCAACTTCGCGAGCTGTGACCAATAGCTTGCGGGAAGCCAGCGCACTAACAATCCCGGTGTGCATGATCAGAGACGGGAGCAGCTTTATGAGGTTCTCGACGAAACCCTTCTCATCCGAGCCGAGTTCATCTTCCGCCTGGGCACGCAGCCTAATAGCGAGTTCCTGAAAACTCTCATCGTCGTGAAGAGCATCGGAAAGATAGCCCCAACCACGCAGCACGGTCTCCAAGCTCTGGCGTTTCAGCGCTAGGTCGTCCACCTCCTCGCTGTCACGAAGGACGACCGAAACTAACGATAGTGACTGGGTAAAACGAATTAGGGGCGGAAGATCCGCGTCGTCTGTGACGGGAAACGGCAACACATCAACATCGGATGAGGAATCAAGGGGGTCGCTCGATGGAAGGTCCGTCGGCGGTTCCTCGCTCGGTGCTTCCTCTGTGGCGGCGAGTATCTCGTCGAGATGCTCTCCAAGCCCGTCCGGTGCATCTCGAGGCGCCCGGGCATCAAAAGCCGAGTTTTCGCCCGGAGTCGGGGGTTGAGCAATCAGCTTGCTCAGTTCTTCGAGCGTTGCCCTGTCGTTTCGAACTAGAGCAGCATATGAGGTCAAAATCGACGCGTAGTACAAGGGCCGCTTTAGGATGCTGTCGAGCAGGTCCGGCGATTTCGCAGCTGCCTTTGCCGCGAAGAGATAGAGGAAACTCGACTGAGTAAACCGTACGCGAACTCCGTCGTCGATGAGAACGCGGCGACGCACTAGATCGTCCAGTACCTTGCGTGGCGATTCCTCCCATGCAAATCGTTGGAAGAAGCTTTCCATCGTCCCGATGGCTTCCGATTGCAGCACCGCGCCATGGTCGTCAGAGACGAACTTTACGGCGAGATCGGTCAAGATCGACTCGCGGTCGGCAGCGCTCAGTGCCCGGCGAGAATCTTCGTTGGCATCGTCACGGCCGAGCAGGTGATTGACGTACTGGTCAATAATTGCGGTGGGCGACGCGTTGGCGATCAACGACTCTCCTCGCGCCATCAGAGACACAAGCATTGCAACCGTAAAGGGAGTGCGTGGCAGGTGCTCGCTTCTTAGTGTGGCAACGACTGCAGCGGCGAGAAGCTCGGCCTTGGAGCCAGACGCCAGTTCGGCCATAGCTCGAACTTGCTTCGTGCCCAGTTTGCCTAGGTACCTCACGCGTACATCGCACCCGGCACGCTTCAGAATATCCACGGCGTCTGCCTCGTTCACGCTACTGCATCCGACGATCGTCAGGCCCTCAGTGCCGCCAAGCTCGTCGCTTGCGCGTTCAGCAATTCGGTTGTGGCTATGAAAATTGTCTATGCCAAGCACGTGGGCAGGGAGTGGTTCTGTACGGTTCTGAATTAGCCCGCGCTCGAGCGCTTCGCCGCTACGCAACTTTGAGAGTGGTTTATGTCCCGCGGGAAATCGTCTGAAGTCCAGGAAGACTGGTGCGATGTGTCGTTTCCGTGATGCTGCCAGCAACAGCCATCTGATTGCCGTCGACAGGCCAGAATTCTCGTCTGCAACAAGCAGGATCACCCCGTCGTTATCGAGATCCTCATCAGGGTTGACGACGTCGAGCTTCTCTTCGGGCTCCTGAGCAGAACGGAAAAACTCCTGGTGAGGGACGGGCAGCAGGACCGGCGGGACAATCAGTTCGTCTATTGGTTTGTTGTCCAGATCAGCGAGCCCCTCGCCGATGATCGTCTCCTGCCGAAATTGATCCTCGAGGTAGGTGCGCATGTCGGTCACTACGTCCCGTACGACTCCGCTGGCGCTTCGGGCCACGTCTTCGCGTGGTGCGATCGATTTGATAAAAGCGGGCAAGTCGGAAAAATTGTCCCCGTAACTGATTGGCTCGATATTCGAATCCCTATGGAGTTCCTTCAGTGCCGCCAACTCCGAGGAAAGGCAAAGCCGGTAGTGAGGCATTGCGGATGTCGTGAAGGTCTTTCGGTGCCAGCGCAACAGTTCGGTGAAGTTGGGGTCATCAAGAGTGCCGCCGCAGCCGATGTACACGATCGACTTTGTTGCTGACACCGCGCGCTCAATGCTTTGGATACCCTCGGCAGATTTTTGCCGTGTGTAGTCAGCTTCAGAGAGCACCACCGAGTCGGGTTCGGTATAGACCCCGTGAATATGTCCAATCTCGCCAGATGCGTTGAGAACTCGCTGGAATCCATGTGGAGATCGCCAGTCAACTGCTCCTGCGGCGAAGCGTTCTAACACCGTGTCGTAATTAGTAGTGAAGATTGGCGCGCCTAATTCCGCGATCGACTGAGGCCACGAAGGATCGGCAACTTCGATGTCAGCAAATACAGAATTGAGCCAGTTTGCGAACGCTTGTTCGCCCATACCGCGCAACTTTGAGGACAACTGCCCCGCGACCTGTAGGAGCTGGTCACCGTCGTTATCCTCGATGGCAAGTTCAAGCTGGGTGTCGACGTTTGTCCGCCACCTGGCCACTTTCGAATCGTGATCTACAACGAAATCCAGGCCGTTCCGGATTAGCCCAACCCACGTCGAGGATGGCGCAGCCATGGTCGCGGCGACGGTAGACCCGGCTCCTACGATTGCCACCACGCGACCACTCGCGAGAGCCTCGGAAAGTTGTTCTGCAGACATGTAATTACCCCCAGGCGAGAGCATATTGCGTCTCGTGTGTACTGAGGAGCTTGTTCTTTGCTTCGCGCTAGCCTCGTCCACCCTCCGTAGAGGTGAGCAGCCCCAGAGGTGAGTGCGTCATCGTGACCGACAAGCTCAGGTTGCGCACGTGAGAGGACGACGGCAAGCCCCGACTCGCTCGATTCACTGATCTACGTCTACGGGCTCTTCGCCCTGACGTTCGTGGTTCGCCCGCTCGGCTCCTGGCTCTTCGGCCGACTTGCCGACACGCGAGGCAGGCAACGGGCACTCGTTGCGGCGGTGACGATGATGTCGGCCGGATCCGTCGCTCTCGCGCTTGCCCCGACCGAGCGCGCGGTCGGGGCGTGGGCGGCCGTGATCCTCGTGGTCGTGAGCCTGCTGCAGGGCATCGCCACCGGGGGTGAAAACGCGGCCGCCACGGTGTTGTTGTCGGAGTCGGGCACGCGGGGCCACCGCGGATTCTTCGCCTCGTTCCAGGCCACCACGATAGTCGCTGGTCTCGTGCTCGCTCAGGCCTGCCTCCTGGCGCTCCTGCTGATAAGCGATCGTGCGGGCATTTCGGAGTGGGGGTGGAGGGTTGCGTTCGTGGCCGGCGGGGTGGCCGGACTTGTGTCACTGTTGTGGGCGCGCACATTGGAGCGTGGCGCATCCGGCTCCGCCGCCCCCCCATGCGCAGCAGCGCCTCGGAGGCGGCTTGCGCGTGCCGGCTACCGCGGTGCCGGGCTCAGCGGCGGAAGTAGGCGTTCGACTTCGCGGTGTAGAGCAGCACGAGGCCGACCAAGGCGACGATCGCGGCGAGGATCGGCGCGACGAAGTTCGTGGGGTGCGCGATCACCTGCACGATGGCGGTGATGAGGGACAGCGTGAAGGAGATCGTGACGAGGATTCGGGCGATGTTGCTGCCGCCGAACAAGGCGAACGCGACGAGGAACGAGATGACTCCTACGACGATCGCGATCCATGCAGTCTCGGTCGAGATGCCTTCAGGATTCAGCACACCGGTGAGTACCAAGACTCCGGAGATGATCTGCAAGGCCGCGCCGATCCAGGCGAGCACTGCGATGAGAACGACGCCGCCAGGACGCTGACCAGCCATGATTTCTTCCCCTACGTTTCGTTGGTGTATTCAGGTGAGGTTGCACCAATCGTGCCCCAAACGGGGGTGGTGCGTGGCTTCACCATAACCTGATTCGGGACAGATCAGAACATCTGGAAATCGCCGTTCTCGATGGAGCGGTTGACAGAGAGCGACTCGTTGGACATCGTCATCACCGCTTTGCGGGTCTGTTCGGATTTGTCCCGAATCGGGGTAGCGTGATCTCACGATCACGAGATCTGTCGCTCGGCAGGGGCGACGGGAGAACGAAGGGGATTGAAGGATGTCGAGAGAAGAGCACGCACGCGAGGGCGCACAGGCCGTCATCCCCGACGACGAGATCCTCGACGTCGCTGTCGTCATGCCGCGCGGATCGACCATCTCCGGAGTGCTCGGCGCCGCAGCCGGCGTCGGCCTGGGCGGCAACAACCAGACCGCCTGGGGTGTTGCCGGGGGGATGCTGGCGCAGCGTGCCATGAGCGCCTCGAAGGGCAGCTACCCCTCGATCGTGCTCGCGGTCTCCGCGACGAAGCTGTACGTGCTCGGACGCACCTCCACCGGGCTCGTGGGCGGGTGGAAGCATCTGCATCCGGTGGCGCACATCGACCGCGCCAATCTCGAAGTCGGCCGCCGACACAGCGGAACCGTGCGCGTCATCGAGCTCACCGACATCACGACCGGCACGAAGCTCGAGTTCGAGGCGCAGAACATCGGCGGACTCGGCCTCAAAGATCTCCTCGCCGAACTGGGCGACTGAGACCCACCAGGATGACCGAAACAACACCGAGCGCGATCGACCGTGACGCTCGCGGCTGGCGCGGGTTCTGGAACCGCGGCGGATGGTGGAAGGCCGTACTGATCGCGGTCGTCTACATCGCCCTCTACAACGGAGCCGGACTCCTCCTCCGCCCGATCGTCGGCGGCATGGTCGCCGAGGACTTCCTGGGCGACCCTCTGTCGGCGTTCCTCTCGGTCGGCCTGCAGCCCCTCGTCGGGTCGGTGGTGCTGATCGTCCTTGCCGTGAGCTTCGGATGGCTGCCCCGCCCGCTGTTCGGCCGACAGCCCGTTCCCCGCAAGTGGTGGTTCTGGATCGCGCCGATCCTCATCCTGGTGCCGATCGTGTTCCACTTCGTCGGCATCGACTACGCCCGATACGGGCTCCCGGTGGTTCTGTCGATCCTGTTCGCCAGCGTCTTCGTCGGCTTCTCCGAAGACTTCCTCACCCGAGGACTCGTCGTGGTGATGCTCCGCCGGCACGGCTACCGCGAGTGGGCGGTGATGGCGCTCTCGTCGCTCATCTTCGCCTCACTGCACCTCTCGAACTTGTTCGCCGGACAGTCCTTCTCAATCGTCGGCCCCACACTCGTCTACACGTTCGCATTCGGGATCTGCATGTATGCGACCTTGCGTGCCGGCGGGAATTTGATCTGGCCGATCCTCCTGCACGCTCTCACCGACCCCACGACGATCCTGGCGTCCGGCGGCATCGACGACGGCACCCACTCCACCGTGAACACGGCAAACCTCATCGCGACCGGCGGAACCTTCGCCTACGTCGCCTGGGCGATCGTGCTCCTGATCATCACCCGTGGCGACGCGCAGGGACGAGCGGATGCCGCGGAGGCACCGCACCTGCGCGTGAAGGCCGGAGCCTGACGACGATCGAGGTCTCCACGATGCCGAACCGCCGATTCATCCCACCTGGTCTACGGCCGGTCGAGAGCGACCGGTCTTGACCGGCGGCTGGTGCCAGGCCGCGACCTCGGCGAACAGGTGTCCGAGGAGCTCTTGCTGGTGCTCGATCCCGTCCATCACCGCCCGCACGGCTTGAATGCCCTCAGCCGTCGCCTCCAGGACGACGGCGCGCCGATCCTCGTCGACTGCCCCGTGCCGGCGAGAAATGAACCCTTTCGCGCAGAGCTGGTCGACGATATACGCCGCGCCGGCACGTGAAACCCCTAGTGAGGGTGAGAGATCGGCCGGGCGAACCCCATGCTGCGTCGTGATCTGCACCAGCGCTGCCCGCTGTCGAGCAGCCAACTGCCCTTGGGTCGCGGCATCAGGCATGAAGGCGACGAGCGAAGCGCCTGCTTCACACACCCGCCGAAGCAGATCGATCGGGTCTAGGAGCGTCTGTGTCATCCGGGTGTCGACAGGCCCCGTACCCGAGCTGAGTTCGAGTGCGAGATCTCTGCTCCGACGGAAGAAGTCAGCGATCGCCGTGCGGAATTGGGCTGCCTGTCTCTCACCGTGATCGGTGAGGACGACTTCGATGACCCGCCCGTCAGCGTCTGAATGCCGCGTGCTGACCAGGCCCTCCGACCGCAAGCGGGCGACCAGCCGGGATATGGCCCGCCGGTTCAGCCCACTGAGCTCCGCGAGTCTCCGGGTCGTGACGACGTGATCGGCAACGAGCGCGATGAGCGCGAGGATCTCCTCGATCTCGGCCCACTCGGAGCCGAAGGCGTCATCGACGATGCTCGTCAACTGGTCATTGAAACGCCCCAGCAGCTCCATGGCTCGGTCTTGCGCCACTGTATCCATCTGTCCGCTCGCTCCTTCGCCCCCATCTAAGCAGTGAGCTGATGTGTGGAAGACCACCCTGCCGCTCGGCGGAGCGCGGAGCGGCCGGATCGGAACGCGTGGGTCACTCCACCTCGGCGACCGCGGTGCGGGGCAGCAGCGGCACGACCAGCAGGCACGCGACGAGGAGCGCGAGCAGCACCACGAGTGTCACGGAGACCGCGCCCACGTCGCCGGCGGGGAGCAGCGTGAGGAAGATGCTCGTGACCAGTGCCGAGCCGATGCCGTTGGCGACCTGCTGAACGGCGCTCAGTGATCCGCTTGCCGAACCCGCCTCGTGGGCGTCGACGTCGCCGAGCGCGGTGTTGAAGATGGAACTGAAGCAGATGCCCGCACCGAGCCCCATGAAGAGGGTGGCGATGGCGAGCTGCCACCAGGTGAGGTCGGATCCCGCGACCGTGACGAACACGAGCATCAGCCCGACACCGGCGAGCATCGCGACGAGGCCGAGCACGACCAGGCGGCGCGCGAGCTTCACGATCAGGGCAGCGGCTATGCCCGAGCCGCCCATGATGCCGAGGGTGAGCGGGATGAGGCTCAGCGACGTCTGGGTGGGGGAGTAGTCGAGTCCGAGCTGCAGGAACAGGGAGATGACATACATCAGGCCGCTGAAGCCGGCGAACACCAGGAGTCCGACGATGAGGCCCGCCGTGAAGCCGCGGTTCGCGAGCAGGGTGCGTGGCAGCAGCGGGTCCGGCGTGCGGGCCTGTCGCCAGACGAACCCGGCGAACACGATCGCGCCGACGGCGAGGGACACGATCGCGAGGGCCCCCCATCCGTCGCTC
Organism: Herbiconiux sp.; assembly: GCF_004297105.1. Lineage (GTDB taxonomy): Bacteria > Actinomycetota > Actinomycetes > Actinomycetales > Microbacteriaceae > Herbiconiux. The sequence goes on along the minus strand of NZ_SCVE01000015.1, from coordinate 49,175 downwards.
GAACCCTCGATGAGCCCGAACAGCACCCCGAAGAGCGCCACGACGAGCAGCACACTCCCGAATACGTCGATGCGCGTCGCCGGCCGCGGCGGGACGTGCGGCAGGAACTTCACCGCCATCACCAGGGCGAACCCGCCGAGCACGAGGTTGATGAGGAACACCGGGCGCCACTCGAGGCCGAACAGGTTCGCGTCGATCAGGAGGCCACCGAGCAGGGGGCCGGCGACCGCGAACACGCCGAGCATCGGGGCGAACACGCCGAACGCCTTCTGCAGGGCGGGCTTCGGGAAGGTGGCGGTCATGATCGCCATGCCCTGAGGGATGAGGAAGGCCCCGAAGACGCCCTGCGCGACCCGTGCTCCGATCAGCATCTCGGGCGACAGGGCGGCGCCGGCCGCCGCCGAGGCGGCGACGAAGCCCGCCATCCCGATGAGGAACGTGCCGCGCTGCCCGAACTTGTCGCCGATGCGGCCGCCCAGCACGAGGAGCGAGCCGAGCGCGAGAGCGTACGCGGCACCGAGCCACTTGATGACGCTCTCATCCGCTCCGAGGTCGGCGACGATCGAGGGCGCCGCGACGTTGGTGATCGTCGAATCGATCAGGTCCATCGCATCGGCGAGGAGCACCACGATCAGCGTCAGCCACACGCCCTTGGTGGACAGCGACGAGGTGGCGGCTGTCGTTTCTGTGCTGGTCATGGAGGTCCTTTCCCACGGAGATGATTACGAACAGCATCGTAACGAACATGTTCGTTACGATGCAAGCCGAGTACGCTGTGGACATGGCACGACGTGAACCGATTAGTCGCCGGGATCGGCCCGCGAAGCCCCCGCTGTCGAGAGCGGCGATCCTCGACGCGGCCGTCGAAGTCGTGCATCGCGACGGCGCCGCCGCCTTGACCATGCGTCGACTCGCCTCCGAGCTCGACACCGGGCCGGCATCGCTCTACGTGTACGTGCGCAACACGACGGAGCTGAACGCGCTGCTCATCGACCGGTACCTGTCGGAGCTCGATCTCTCCTGGGACGGGCGAGAGGCGTGGCGGGAACGGCTGCAGCGGGTGGTCGACGACTACGCCGGCCTGCTCGCGAGCCAGCCCGGACTCGCCTCAGCGGCGCTCACAACCTGGCCCGACGGCCCCCACTACCTCGACCTCCTCGAGCTGCTGATGCGGCTGCTCGACGCGGCCGGGGTCGACATCGAGACCGCGGCGCGGGGGGTCGACCTCCTGCTCCAGCACGCAACCGCTTCCGCAGCCGAATGGGCCGCCCACGCGACCCCGACGGGGCAAGACCTCGCCGACCTCACCGAGACGCTGGATGCGGCGACCGCCGAGCGGCATCCGTCGCTCCACCGGGCGGGGTCGGCGGTCTTCACGTCAGGCACGCCGGACGAGCGGAGCCGATGGGCGACCACCGCGATCGTCAACGGGATCCTCGCAAGCGGGGGCGAGCATCCACGCCGCTGAGTCGATGACGAGCAGGTGGATGCCAGCGGCTCTCCATCTGGTCGGACTGCGGTAGCATCGGGGTATGACCACGAAGTTGAGCGTCAGTCTCTCCGAGAGCGATCTCGAGTACATCGACGAGCTCGCCCGCGCCAGGTCCGGCAACCGTTCGGCTGCCATCCACGATCTCGTCCGGATTGCGCGGGAGCGGGCATCCGTCAGTGACTACGCGATGGCGAACGACGAATGGATCGAATCCGGTGAGTCTCGTGTGTGGGAGGCGGCCGAGACTGACGGCCTCGGAGCATGAGGCGAGGCGACGTGGTGGCCGTGCGCCCCGATCCGGCTGAACCCGGCGAGGCATCGAAGACCCGGCCGTGCCTCGTGGTGAGCAACGACGGTGCCAATGAGGCAGCGACCACGATGGGCCGGGGAACGATCACCATCGTGCCCGTGACCACGAACGTGGCGAACGCGCGTGGAGAGTTCCAGGTGCTCGTGTCGGACGGTGAAGCGCTGGAGGCCATGGGGCTGACCAGCACGTCGAAAGTGCAGGCGGAGCAGGTGCGCACGGTGTCGGTGGAGCGGCTTGCCGGCATCCGGGGTGCCGCGCCTGGCTGGGTGATGCAGCAGGTCGACCATGCGCTGCGCTTTCACCTGTCGCTCTAGGCGGTCAGTCGCCCGTGGTGCCGTCGGCCAGTTCGCGGAGGATGTCGAGGTGGCCGTTGTGGCGGGCATTCTCCTCGATGAGGTGGAGGATCACCCAGCGGAGCGTCGGATGGTCGCCCGAGCGGAACGCGGTCTGTGAGCGGTCGTCGAGCTGGAGGCCGGCGATGATCGCATCGGTCGTGGTTGCCTGCTCGCGGTAGCCGTCGATCACGGTCTGCAGGGGGAGGGTTGAGCCGTCGATGAACTCCTGGTCGGGGGATTCATCGGTCCACGGCCCTAGGTCGGGGCCGCCGACGAAGCGGTTTTCGATCCAGGAGTGCTCGACCCAGCGCAGGTGGTTGAGTACGCCGCCGACGCTCATCAGCGGCGAGGTGACGATCGGGGCGGCTGCGGCCTGCGCATCCGTCAGGCCCGTCGACTTCTCGATGGCCGTGTCGCGGGTGTACTGCAGCATCGTGAGCAGGGTCGATCGTTCGTCCCAGGCGTGAGGGTGATCAGTGCGTTCCATGCATCGAGTATCCCGGGGCAGGCCCGCGAGCGCACCCGTCCGGGGCTCGATCCGGAGGCAGTGGTACGCTCACCGGTCTTTGGTGTCGGCCTCGTGCACGATGTCGCGAGCCCATCTGATCAGATCGGCCGCATCGCTCGCGCTGATCGCATCTGCGCCGTACTGCACCGGCGTTTTCTGCGTGAGGAGTCGTTTCGGGCTTGTCGCGGCCTTGGTCGACGGGTGGATGGCCTTCTTCAGGAGGTTGATTGCCTGCGTATGGTCGTCGCCGGCGCTGCGCTCACCGAGGACGAGTCCGCAGATCGCTTCAGCCTGCCTTGTCCAGGCTCACTGTGCTGCTTTTAGGCATGGGCAACCTTCTCTGAGTGGAGCTCACGGAGGAGTTGCTCGAACTCAGGGCCGATCAGCGTCGCTGCATCGTGGCGGATGGACACCATGACGGGGTCGGCAACCACAGTTGCGGGAAGGAAACTCGGGTTGCAGGTTCGCCATCACGGCGCGTGACCCCTACGCTCCGGGGCTAGGCGCCCAGCGCTACGCGGCGCTCTAGGTGGAGTCAGGGTGCGTTGAGGGAGTGGTCTTTGCGGCCCGGGGTTCGACTCGTGTCGATCGGGCCGGCCCGCTGGCGCCACTAGGCTCATGCACAACCGCGCAAGCGTGACGGAGGGGTCCGTCTCGTGCGGCGGGCCGGGGGAGGTACAGGCGTGTCGAAATCGTCGAGGCGGCGTGGCAGGTTCAGTGCGGTTGCGTTCATCGCGATCCTCGGGATCGTGGTGAGCGGGTCGGTCGTAGGGGCTTCGGCCATGGCGTCCGCTGCCGATACCGCCGGATGCGCGCCCTTCCGTCAGCCCTACGCCGGCGATGCGGCCTACGCGAAGGGCGACAAGATCACGTTCAACGGCAAAGGGTACGTGTCGACGTACGCGCCGAACTGGTGGTCACCGACGGCGGCACCGCGGTACTGGAGCGAGACGACCTGCGGCACGGGAACATCCGTGCCGACTGAAACGCCTACGGTGACTCCGACTCCGACGGTGACTCCGACTCCGACGGTGACTCCGACGGTGACTCCGACTCCGACGGCGACTCCGACACCCACGGCGACTGCAACGCCCACCCCGGTTGCCTGCAAGCCGTTCGTTCAGCCGTACTCCGGCGATCCGGCCTACGCGAAGGGCGACAAGGTCACGTTCAACGGCAAAGCCTACGTGTCGACCTACGCGCCGAACTGGTGGTCCCCCACGGCGGCACCGCAGTACTGGAGCGCGACGAGCTGCGACACGGGGACTCCCACGGCCACTCCGACGCCCACGCCGACGGCGACCGCGACTCCGATTGCCACCCCAACTCCGACGCCGACCGCGACTCCGACGCCCACCGCCACCCCCGGTCCCACTCCGACGCCGACCGCCACCCCCGGCGACGGCACGCCTCCCACGACAGGTACCCCGAGCGGTCTGGTCTTCAGCCCCTACAAAGACATCGCGCAAGCCATGTTCTGGGGCACCGGCTTCACGATGGGAACCACCGCGGTCAACGGCACCCAGACACCCCTCGTCGGCACCGGCACCACGCTGCAGTCGACGCTTCCCCAGCTCACTGCCATCACGCTCGCGTTCGCGACGGGGGAGTGCGGTGAGGAGAACTGGGCCGGAGTTTCAGGCCCGGACTTCGCCAGCTCCAACATCCCAGGGCTCGACGCGGCCGGCTACGACTACATCCTCGGTACCGGGGGAGCGGCAGGCAGCTTCACCTGCGCATCCGCGGCCGGCATGGAGACCTTCATCGATCGCTACGCCAGTGACAACCTCATCGGCATCGACTTCGACATCGAGCGCGGCCAGTCGGCAGCCGACATCCGCAACCAGGTCGATGCCGCCGTCGCCGTTCAAGACCGCTATCCGAACCTCCGCTTCTCCTTCACGGTCGCGACCCTCGGCGCGTCCGACGGCAGCTTCGGGGGAGTGAACCAGACCGGCGACACCGTGATCGCCACCGTGCTCGCGTCGGGGCTTCGCAACTACACGATCAACCTCATGGTGATGGACTACGGGTCCGCGTCGTCATCCGTCTGCGTGATGGATGGCGCCATCTGCGACATGGGCGCCTCCGCCATCCAGGCGGTCTCGAATCTGCGCCACAGCTACCCCGCCGTGCCGCTGGCGAAGATCGAGCTCACCCCGATGATCGCCGTGAACGACGTCGCCGACGAGGTCTTCACGCTGCAGGACATCGACGAGATAACGGCGTACGCCCTGCGCAACGACTTGGCGGGCCTGCACTACTGGTCGCTCGACCGCGATGTGCCCTGCGGATCGACAGCCCTCTCCAACATCTGCAACTCGACACCCTCGATCCCGGCCCTCGGCTACACGAAGCGCTTCCTCACGGCCCTCGGCCGCCTCTGACGCCGCTCGCCGCCTGGCCCGGAACGATCGCGGCACGCGACGCTGGAGCGCTGACCAGCGCCCGGCGCATCGAGCCGTCCGGATCACCGATCACGACGGCGGCGACGAGCTGTGCACCGTCTGCGGTGAGGCGCACCGTCACGGCGCCCACGCGCACATCGTCGATCAATTCCGCGACTCGGCGAACCAGGGCATCGCGCGCCGGCTCCACCCCTTCGGAGTGCTTCAGGCCCGAATCGTCCAGCAACGAGACGTCGACGCCGCGCAGCCTGGCTTCGCGAACGCTTGTCGTGAGAGGGGCGACCGAGAGCATCCGGCCCCGGATCGAGTCGCGAAGCGCTCCCTCGAGACTGCGGTATGACGCGCGTGCCGCCTCCGACGGAGACTCACCCGAAGCGATCTCGTTGATGGCGTCGCGCACGGGGCCTTCTAGCCGCTGCCGTTGCACCGTGCGTTCGTCGATCGATTCCTGCGCCGCTGCGGTGGCCGCAGCATGCTCGGCGTCGAGCCGGTGCAACTCCGCGAGGGGGCGCACGATGCGGCCCAGGCCTACGGCGAACAGGGTGCCGGCCAGCAGCGCGACGGCCTCGTGGGCCACCATCAGGAGACCCGTCAGCACTCCAGCGCCGTCTGTCACGGTCCAGACCACCGTCGCCGCCGCCATCAGGGAGAAGCCGGCCCACGCCGCCCCGATTCGCCCACGCACGGCCATCGCGAGCAGCACGAGGGTGCCGGCCAGTATGTGCCAGGTCGCATATCCGTTGCCCGACCGGGCGTCGAGCTCGAGGGGCAGCACGATGCTCGACAGAGTCGTGGCAGCCACGACGACGATCGTCCTCACCTGGGGAAGAGGGTGCATACGCCCCGAGACGACGATCACCGCCGTGGCAACCGAGAGAACGAGCGCAAGCCAGCCCGACCACGATCTCATCGGCTCGCCACCCGCAGTCAGCGCGAGAGTGACGATGGTGACCACGTAGATCGCGAGCAGAGCCCGGGAGCCGGCTCCCGGGATGCCCACCAGAGCGGCGACATCGACGGAAGCCGCCCGCTCAGCCGGCCGCATCGGCCCGCCACCGGATCACGACGCTCGTGCCCGCGCCCGGACGCGAGGAGACGACGGCCGAGCCGCCCAGGACCGCAGCCATGCGCTGCTCGAGGCTGAGCCGGATGCCGAGGCGGTCGGGTCGCACGCTCGCGGGATCGAATCCTTCACCGTCGTCGAGCACGGCCACGTGCAGCTCGGCGTCGCGGATGTCGACCACCACTGCTCGCGACACCTCGTGGCGTCCCGCGTGCTGAAGAGAATTGCGCAGGGCCTCACTCGCGGCGTCGACGATCGTGTCGGCGACGACCGACGGGACGGAGAGATCACCCGAAGCCGCCCACGTGAAGCGGGCATAGGGGTCGAGGTCGGTGGCCATCGCCTGCACACGCCAGATCAGCTCGTCAGCGTCGAGCGGCGGTGCCATGTCCACGGCCTGTGGTGCGCCGAGCCGGTCGATCTGCTCGAGCCCGCGTTGCGCCAGCGCAACGGCCTGGTCGTTGTGCGCGCTCGAGCCCCGTGCCGCGAGCAGCAAGGTCGCCAGCACGGTGTCATGGATGAGGGCATCTGCGTGTCTCTGTTCACGCAAGCGTGCGTCGGCGCGGGCATCAGCGATGGCCTCCATCCGGATGGCTCTCGCCACCGCGTCCAGCGAGCGCGATGCGCGGAGGGTCGCGAGTGTGAGGCCTGCGAAAACCGACTGCAGCAGCAACGCCACCAGCGCGTCTTGCAGAGCGACGTCGACGATCGAGCCCGGAAAGGCGAGGATCCGATCGACGGCGACAAGGGAGGCGATCACCAGGGAGTATGCCCACGCGCCAAGCGGCGGGAGCGCGAGGGCGGCGCTGGCCGCGGCGAGCGGGGTAATGCCCAAGATCCACGGGGCGCCGACCGACGCGGGCAGAGCGCCCCCGTGCAACCCCTGCTCAAGTGTCAGCATCACCACGAGAAATCCTGCAGTCGTAAAGATGAGGGCCGCGCGCGCGAGGTGATCGAGGCCGGCCAGCTCGGCGACCGCCGAGATGATGGGCGACCCGAACACGATCACGATCGAAGCGACCGCCCACCAAGGAGTCTCGTGCTGCGACTGCACCACGAGAGCGCCCGAGCTGACTCCCGCGAACGCGAGCGAGGCCGCGCCCAAACAGAGCACCATGATGCGCCTGAACCGCTGTTCGGTCATCCCCGCCGCAGTGCCATCGCGCCCCATCAGGCCTGCGGCACCGGTAGCAGGCCGTCTTCGACTGCTCGCTTGTAGAGGTCGACCTTGGTGTGGGCGGGTCTTCCTGCTGCGGTGTACTTCACACGGATGCGCCTGACGTAGTCGTCCACGGTGCCGGCCGCTATGCCGAGCTCGCTGGCGACGACCTGCGACTTCACCCCGTCGGCGAACAGCTGAAGCACGTTCACCTCCTGCGCACTCAAGCCAGCGCTCCGGATATGAGGATCCGAGTGAATGGCCGCCGCCAACTCGGGCGACAGCAGGTGGGCCCCTCGCCGCACCCCGTCCACGGTCTCGATGAGAACCTCGATCGGCGACGACTTGCGCACGAGAGCGACCACGTCGCTGGTCGCCGCGAGTCTGATGAGCTGCGGATGCTCGCCCGACGTGTAGGCGATCACTTTCGCGCCGCGTTCCGCGAGCCGCTCGGCATTGACGACCGGGGACGAGCCGTCAGCGAGCCGCAGATCGAGGATGACGATGTCGAGATCGCCCGTGATGGCGAGCAACTCGACGACCGTCGAGGCCGATGCCACCACGTCTACCTCACGCAGACCGCGGAATGCCTCCCGCAGCCCCAGGGCGACGGATTCGTGATCGTCCACGATCCCGATCCGCACGACCTCCGCATGCGCCATCTCGCCCCCTCAGACTCGACAAGTGTAGAGGGCTGTGCTGGTGAGCGGTGCCCCCCGTTCGCGTGCCGGTGAACCTGGGGGCTACCTCGTCGGCACGCCGTTCCCTAGCGTCGAGACGTCCGCGGTGCGTCGGGCGCAAGGGGGGAAACATGAAGAGAGCTGTTGTCGGTGTCGTGCTGGTTGCGGGGTGTCTCGGGCTCGCAGGATGCTCGGGCGCATCCGGATCGCCCGTCGGAGTCTGGGTGGCACCCGACGGCACGTCGGCGACCATCGACGAGAACGGCGCCTGCACGAACATGTACTGGACTCAGGGCCAGTCTCTCGACATCGGCGGGGGGATGACCTGCTCCTTTAGCGGCGACACCCTGGTCGTGAATCAGCCGCCGAACACCGCCACCTACAGCTATTCCATCGACGGAGACACCATGACACTCAATGGTTCGCTCGTCTTCACACGCCAGTAGACCATCAGAGGAATCGAACTCATGACCACTGAACCCAAGTCCACCGCGCCTGGTGCCGCGCTCGTCGCCGTCGGCGTCATCCTCCTCCTCATCGGCATCATCTGGATGGCGATCATCGGCTTCTACCCGAGCCAGTTGCCGATCATCCTCGTGCTGCTCGTTGCGGGCGGAGTGCTCTCGTGGGCGGGACAGCGGATGTATCAGTCGGCCAAACGGGCGAACGCCGAACATCGCATCGCCCAGCGCGACGACGAGGCGATCTGACGTGGCCGGCATCGACGACAAGATGCGTGAGCTCGAGTTCACGGCCCGCAGCACGCGGCCGGTGTCCGAGCTGCGCCGCCTGGTGAACGACGCCGCCGAAGTCGCGCAGGGCGAGAAGGTGATTCTGACCGATACCGCCAACGGAGGCATCAAGGGCGTGGTGCGCAACTTCGTGCGGGTGCAGCACGCCGTCTTCACGGTGGCCCTCACCACCGACGACTCGGGCGCAACGACCGTCACGTTCCGCATTCCCGACTACATGCGCACGAGGGACACGGTGATGTTCATCCCGATCTCGCCCTGGAGCGCCCCGGCCTACCGCACCTTGCGCGAGTTCAGCGGATACGTGCGAGGACGACTCTGAGGTGTCGACGCCACGACTCTCGCTGGCGCTGACCGTCGCGCTCACGGCGCTGGCCATCGGGCTCTCGGGGTGTCAGGCTCAGAATGCCTCGGTCGAGTCCGCGACGGCTGCAGCAACGCCGTCACCGGTCGAAAGCAGCGCCCGGCCGACTCCGACCGCGTCGCCCACGCCCACCCCTGTGGCCTTCGCCACGCGCCGCGAAGGCGATCTGGATGTCGGCGAGCCACCACCGAAGGCGGGGCCGAGAGCCCTGGTCGTCGATGAGCAGCTGTACACACTCGATCAGGTGCAGCCTGCGTCGCTGATCCCCGAAGAGGGCGTGGACGAGGAGCGCCTCGACACGAGGTGGGCCGTGCAGCAGGATCCGGACGCTCCCGTCGGAGCCGTCTCCGTGGCGCTCATCAGAACTGCGCCCTCCGGCTTGAACACCGTTCCCGATCAGATCCGTCTGCAATCCTTCGACGGTCGGGGCGTGGCGACGCCTCCGGTGCAGCTCGATCCCTCGATCACCGGGGTCGTCGAGCAGATCGGGTGGACACAAGCCGGGCTCGGGGGCGATGCCACCCTCATCGGCGACATCCTGGTGTTCGCGACCCGGGTCGGCTACGACACCTCGGTGCTCGTCGGCATCGATGTGCACTCGGGCACCGTTCTGTGGCGGCATGACTCGCCGAAGGATCTCCGCTCCGACGCTTTGATCGTGCTTGGCCCGGGTCTGCTCATCGCGAGCTGGGACGGCGCGGTCTCCGCGGTCGCGCCGGCGACCGGCGCCCTCATCTGGACCAACCCGCAGCTCAACTCGATCGCGGCGACCTCCTCGCCGTCGTACCTGCGGGGATCATTGTCGACCCCGACCGGAGGCCTGACCCGCAGCATCGTCGATCCGGCCACGGGCACCATCATCGACGACGGATTCGACGAGGCGGTGTTCGACCCGGTCACCGGAGAGGCCGTGCTGTCCTTCCTCGGCAGCCGAGGCTTCATTCCCGAGGGCAAACCGGCGATGCGCGTCTACTCGAGTGCCGGGGCCGTCGAGTACGAACTCCCGGCCTCGGCGAAGGACTCTCTCGGCTCGCTCCGCCTGCTCGGAGCATTCGACGGCAGAACCTGGATCAGCACCTCGGCGGGCATCGACATCGTCTCGTCGACGACCGGAGACCGTGACCCCTCTGCACCGTCGCACGACCAGTCGACCGGCGCGGGCTTCGACGTGCCCGTGTTCGGCACCGAAGGATGGACCGTGATGCACGAGTTCGGGTTCTCCAGCGGGTACGGCGTGATCGACGGCGACGGCACCCCGTACACCCTCATCCGACACCCCCAAGGCCAGCTCACGTTCGCCCAGCTGGGGAAGATCGCGTGAACAACGACTGCGGCCGCTGCCTGCGCCGCGGGGAACGGCCACGTTCTCTGCGACCGACGGAAGGACCAGAATGACGCGTCATCGAGCGCTTTCCACCGCGGCGGCTCTCATGTTCGGAGCGCTGACCGCGGCTGCGCTGCTCTCCGGATGCTCCACCACATCCTCTGAGTCGTCGGAAGACATCGTGGCAGAGCCGAGCGGCCCGCAGGACTGCGACAGCTTCCTCGCACTCGGTGAGACTGAACGCCAGCAGGCCTTCGGCGATCGGACTCTGCCGGTGTACGGCGCCAACGGAGTTCAGCAGGTGCCCGTCTCGGGAATCTACGAAGAACAGTGCCCTGCTCACGTCGGTGAAGCCTATGTGCTGTCCAACATCGATTCGGACGCGTCATCGCCGAGCTGCGCGGTGTTCCTCGGCCTGACCCCCGACCAGCAATCGACCTGGGTGAGCCAACTCCTCGGGGAGGAGTACTGGGGTCTTGCCGCCTCGGAGACGACGCCGGAGAGTCTCTCGGCGGGCTGCACGCAATTCGGTGTGGACAACATGGTGCGGCTGTCGAACTACCTGGTCGACATGACGTCTGATCGCATGTCCTGGAGCGTCCAGACACGGCTCGGGTACTCCTGGAACGCCGTGCTCGCGGTCGGGGTGCCGCTCACCGGCGATGCCGTCGTGCCGTTGGACAAGAGCTACTTCGACGGGACCACCACCGTCGAGGTCGCTCCCTACATGCCCGGTTCTGCCTGCGGATTCGACCCCGCCACGGATGCTGTCATCCCACTTGCGCTGTTGATGCGCAGCATGACGGAGGGGAGTGACTCCCCGATGTCGGCGGCATGGTCATTATCGGTCGAGAGGGGCGCCGAGCCGATCGTCACCGCCTATCTCGAAGCCGACTACACCAGTGGGCCCACGTGCTCCGAAGCGGCCGACTCGTCGTCGACCGCGAAGACCTCTGTCAGATACGAGCAGCCCGGTGACGGGGAGGTCTTCTCGCCGTCGTCGTATTCGGTGATCCTGAAGAACTGGATCTCACCGCGATATCCCGACGGCGCCACGAGCGACCTGTCATCGTTCGTGCTCTCCAGCGTCGACAGCTCACCGAGTTCCGACGATCCCGTCGTCACCAGCACCGTGGCCTCGATGACACTTGCCGGAGCCACCGTGGGAGGGTGATCGGCACCGGCCCCAGGTCATGACGATGTGGGCGCGTGGCGCTCCAGGAACTCGAAGACCTCCGTGGTGTCCACGCCTGTGAATCCTGAGGTCGGCATCGCCGCGTGCAGCGAGGAGTTGAGGCGGGCCGACGGGTGGGCCTGGCCCTGCCAGCGGGTGGCGAGGCTCGCCGGCGGGCGGCGGCAGCACGACTCGTCGGGGCAGCCCGAGTGGAAGCGGGTGGGGGTGTCTCGGCCGCGGAACCATTTCGCGTTCGCGAAGTTGGTGCCCACCGAGACCGAGAACTGGCCGCGGCCCGAGGTCTGGATGCGCGAGGTGCACCAATAGGTGCCCACCGGCTTGTCGGTGTACTGGTGGTAGGGGCTGAAGCGGTCTTCGACGTCGAAGACCCGGCGGGCGCTCCAGAAGCGGCAGACGGTCTGGCCCTCGATCGCGCCGAGCGCATCGGTCGGGAAGGCCACGTTGTCGTTCTCGTACGCCTTCGAGATGATGCCGCTCGAGTCGACCTTCAAGAAGTGCACCGGGATGCCCAGGTGCTCCGTCGCCAGGTTCGTGAAGCGGTGGGCCGCCGTCTCGTAGTTCACGCCGAACGCATCGCGGAGGTCCTCCACCGAGAGCTCGCGCGCATCCTTCGCCTGCGTCAGGATGTCGACCGCACCCCTCTGAGGCACCAGCAGCGCCGCCGCCAGGTAGTTCGTCTCCACCCGCTGGCGCAGGAACTCGGCGTAGTCGGCCGGCTCGGAGTGGCCGAGCACGTGGCCGGCCAGAGCCTGCAGCACCACCGAGCGCGGGTCGGCATCCGGTGACTGCCCCAGCGGCACGTAGATGCGGCCGTTGCGCAGGTCGGTGACCGACCGCGTCGAACCCGGCAAGTCGCCCACGTAGTGCAGCGAGAAGCCCAGGTGCGATGCCAGATCGGATGCGACGCGCTGCGACAACGGGCCACCCGTGTGTCCCACCGCCGCGTGCAACTCCGCCGCCGTCTGCTCGAGGTCGGCGAAGTAGTTGTTGCGCTGGCGCATCGTGCGGCGCAGCTCGGTGTTCGCCCGCCGCGCCTCCTCGGGGGTCGCAGCGCGCTCGCCGTGCACCCGCTCCAGCTCGCGGTGCAAGCCGAGGATCGTCTCGATCGCCTCGTCGCTCAGTGTCTTGCGCACCGGCAGGGGAGGGAGGCCGAGCGAGGCGAACAACGGTCCGCGCTGCGCTCGCTCCAGGGCGATCTCGAGTGCGGCCCGGTGCGTCGGCGGCTCCGAGGAGAGCAACTGGTCGATCGAGACATCCAGCACCCGCGCGAAGCGCTGCAGCTCACCGAGCTTCAGTTCGCGCTTGCCGTTCTCGATCACCGAGACCTGCGAGGGCGCGCGGCCGATGGCGGTACCGAGGTCGTCGAGCGTCAGGCCGCGCTCCGAACGGAGCTGCCGGATGCGGCGGCCGATGGTGAGGGAATCGAGCATGTAGTCATCATCGACGTGTGCAGGACGCTGTGGGGGCATATCGACAGCCTCTCACCGTCGGTTCTTCAGAAAAACAGAAGAATACTGAAACTTTCAGCCATGTTCGCTTCGAATGCGGATCTCATCCACTGAATTGCCGAATACGGGCGGCAATTCGGGCGGGGTAAGTGCCGGCGCAGAGGGCGGGCGCCGGGTCACCACACCCAGCAGCGCGAGCACGAGGGTCAGCTGGGCCACCCCGGTCGCGAAATAGAGAATCTGCAGCCACGAGGATCCTCCGATGATTCCCGTCTCGACGAAGATCCAGATGATCAGGCCGAAGCCCGCCACGGCCGACCAGAGCAGAGACGACTTCCACCGCCAGAGCAGAAGAAGCGCCGAGACGGTCTGGCTGCCGCCGATGACGAACAGCAAGATGACGCCCGGCCAGAAGAAGGAGTCGAAGGGGCTGCCCTCGAGCATCGAGGGAGGCAACGGCAGCAAGCCCGCGAGAATCGCGATCCCTCCGGCGAGGGCCGAAAGGGCGTTGAAGACAGTGATCACCACGAGGGCTCCGTGACTCAGCCGCGGTGCGATCGGGCGAGGCGTGTCCACGGTGGCGCATCCCGATCTGTTCGTCATGAACTGAGTCTGCGCGTGGAGTGGCGCGTCGGCGGTGACGAAGGTCACACGCTCCGGCGAAGGACTAAGGGCCCGCCGGCGCGAACGGGGTGCTGGCAGCGTTCCGTCTGACGGCGAATCGCGCTGGCCCGTCCTGATCATCCCCACTACCGCGCCGAGTGTAAGGAAACCGCCCATGAGAGCCGCCGTCGTCACCTCGTTCACCGCACCGCTCGAGATCGAACAGCGGGAGGTGCCGACCCCCGGCCACGGGCAGGTGCTGGTGCGCTTGGAGGCGTGTGGGCTGTGCCACACCGACATCCACGCCGCACACGGCGACTGGCCGGTGAAGCCCACTGTTCCGTTCGTGCCCGGCCATGAGGGCGTCGGCATCGTCGAGCAGCTCGGCGACGGCGTCACCGACCGCACCCTCGGCGAACGCGTCGCGATCCCGTGGCTCGGCTACGCCTGCGGCGAGTGCCGCTTCTGCATCGACGGCCGCGAGACGCTCTGCGAGCAGCAGCAGAACAGCGGCTACTCCGTCGACGGCGCCTTCGCCGAATACGCCGTCGCGAGTGCCCGGTTCGTGGTGCCCGTTCCGGAGGGCATCACCTCGCTGGATGCGGCGCCCCTGACGTGCGCGGGAGTGACGACCTACAAGGCGCTCAAGGTCGCCCGCATCGTGCCGAGCGAACGCGTCGCCGTGTTCGGCATCGGTGGTCTCGGACACCTCGCCGTGCAGTACGCGCGCATCCTGGGTGGCACGGTGGTGGCCGTCGACGTCGAGAACCCGAAACTCGAACTCGCCCGCGAGCTGGGAGCCGACCATCTCGTCAATGCGGCCGAGGTCGATCCGGTCGCCGCGATCAAGGCCATCGGTGGAGCGGATGTCGCGGTCGTGCTCGCAGCCTCCCCGCGGGTGTTCGAGCAGGCGTTCGCGTCGCTGAACCGGGGTGGGCGGCTGATCTGCGTCGCTCTGCCCGCGGAGCAGCAGATGAGCATCTCCATCTTCGAAACCGTCCTCAAGGGGATCTCGATCATCGGCTCCATCGTCGGCACCCGCCAGGACCTCGCCGAGGTCTTCGCGCTCCACGCTGCAGGACGCACCAAGATCATCGCGGAAGGCCGAAAGCTCGAGCAGGTCAACGACGCCATCGCCGAGGTGCTCTCCGGCAAGGTGCTCGCCCGCCTCGTCTTCGAGTACTGACGCCTCGGCGTGAGCAGGTGCCGGGTGCTGTTCGGAAAGGTCACCCCGCGACCCACCGATCGAGCCACGAGTGCACGCGGCCCCAGTGTGGGGCGTCGGGAGCGATCGCATCCAGGTGCGCGAGCTGAGGCGGTTCGATGAGTTCCGCCCGCGCGCCCGCCGCCCGGGCAGCCTCGAGGTAGTCGCGGGAGTGGGCGATGGGAACGCGAGCGTCGTCGCTCCCATGAACGATCACGACCTCGCCTCGGGGCGGCACCTGGGCCAGCGGCGAAGCCGACGCATACCTCTCAGGAATCGCGTCGGGATGGGCGCCGAAGAATTCGGCGACGGCTCCGTCTCCGATGCCCTCGTGATACCCGCGCACGATGTCGGTGACGGGCGCCAAGGCGACGACCGCATCAGCCGCCTCCGCGCAGAGCAAGGCCAACTGGCCGCCGACGGAATGGCCGACGATCGCCAGCCGCGAATGCGGGCTCTCTGATCTCACCGCAGCCAACGCCGAGAGGAGATCGTCGTGGGTCGCGGCCCATCCGGCTCGACCTCGTCGGTACTCCACGTTCGCCACCGACCACCCGCGCGCGGTGAACTCGGGGATGAGAGGGTGCATGAGCTCCGACGTGAAAGGCGCCCGCCAGTACCCGCCGTGAATCAACACCACCGTGCCCCGCGCCTGCCCGCTCGGATGGGTGAGCTCGACGCGCTGATCGTCGTCGGACCCGTAGCGGAGGGTGCGGTCGGGCCCTGCCTGGTCTCCCGCCGTCGCCGTCACGCCCCTTCGACGCTGCCCGGCGCCAGGAAGTCGACGCCGTTCAGCGCGGACAGCCGCACCACCTCGTCGGGGTCGGTGACGTTGTGGAGGAGGCTGAACAGGTTGGCCAGCTTGCCGCCGGGGCTGACCCAGAACAGTGACTTCGCATCCGATTCCTGCTTGTTGTAGTAGGCGTGGGGCAGGTTGCGCGGCATCTGCACCAGGTCACCCGGGCCGGCGGTCGTCCACTGCCCATCGAGGTAGAGCGTGTAGATGCCCTCGAAGACGTAGATGAACTCATCTTGGGTGGGATGCACGTGCGGTGGAACGCCCGTGCCGGCGGGGTCGAACGAGAGCCACGAGTAGGTGTTGGCGCTCTCCACCTTGGTCGTGTAGGTGTGACCCAGGACATTCCAGACGCGGCCTCCGAAGGCCTCGTCGGCCCGAACGATACCGGCCGGCAGGTCGCCCAGAATGATCTCTTCGGTGCTCATCGTCGTTCTCCTCGCTGAAACGGATGCGGTGGTGCCAGTGTGGCCGACGCATCCTGCGGTGCGCCACTATTCCTCGGGCGCCACGGGGTTCTCCCACCGGATGCCCTGAGCCGGGTGCGGGTCAGGAAGCATCCGCTTCTTCGAGAAAGCAGAAGAACGCCCGTAATTCTGGCGACGAAACCGGGAAAGACCGGTTGGAGAGGCCTCAGAGTCGAACCCAAGCAGCTTTTCCAGCTGACATGGCACACCGCATTGGAGCGAGACATGACCACCCGACCAGGAGACCAGACCCAGACCGCCGCCGACCTCGAGCGGAGCTGGAAGACCGACGCCCGCTGGAACGGCATTCAGCGCGACTACAGCGCCGAAGACGTCGTGGCGCTCCGCGGACGGGTGGCCGAGGACAACACCCTGGCCGCCCGCGGTGCCGAGAACCTGTGGAACCTCATCCACCGCGAAGACGAGTGGGTCGCCGCCCTCGGCGCCCTCACCGGCAACCAGGCCGTGCAGCAGGTTCGCGCCGGACTCAAGGCCATCTACCTCTCCGGGTGGCAGGTGGCCGCCGACGCCAACCTCAGCGGCCAGACGTACCCCGACCAAAGCCTCTACCCGGCCAACTCGGTGCCGGCCGTCGTGCGCCGTATCAACAACGCGCTGCTGCGTGCCGACCAGATCGAGTTCGCCGAGGGGCTGCCCGAGCGCGAGTGGGTTGTTCCGATCGTGGCGGATGCCGAGGCCGGCTTCGGCGGACCGCTCAACGCGTATGAGCTCATGAAGTCGATGATCCAGGCGGGAGCCGCCGGCGTGCACTGGGAAGACCAGCTCGCCAGCGAGAAGAAGTGCGGGCACATGGGCGGCAAGGTGCTCATCCCCACCAGCCAGCACATCCGCACCCTCAACGCGGCCCGGCTCGCGGCGGATGTGGCCGGCGTGCCGACCATCATCATCGCGCGCACCGACTCGCTCGCGGCCAACCTCATCACGAGCGACGTCGATTCGCGCGACGTTCCGTTCCTCGATGGCTCCCGCACCCCGGAGGGGTTCTACGGAACCACCCCGGGCATCGACACCGTCATCTCACGAGGGCTGGCGTACGCGCCCTATGCCGACCTGATCTGGGTCGAGTCATCCGAGCCCGACATCGAGCTGGCTCGCGAGTTCGCGAAGGCGATCCACGCCGAGTTCCCCGGCAAGCTGCTGGCCTACAACTGCTCGCCGTCGTTCAACTGGAAGTCGAAGCTGACGGATGCGCAGATCGCCACGTTCCAGAGCGACCTGTCGGAGATGGGCTACAAGTTCCAGTTCATCACCCTCGCGGGCTTCCACGCCCTGAACCACTCCATGTACACCCTCGCCCGCGGGTACGGCGAGCGTCACATGAGCGCCTACGTCGAGCTGCAGGAGGCCGAATTCGCCTCCGAGGCCGACGGCTACACCGCCACGAAACACCAGCGTGAGGTGGGCACCGGCTACTTCGACCGGATCGCCACGGCCCTGAACCCCGAGAGCGCCACCCTTGCGCTCGTGGGGTCGACCGAGTCCGAACAATTCCATTGATCCCTCGCCGTAAACGACGGAGATTCGCGGAGATTGGACTTTCTGGGTCCGTCGTTACCCCGAATCATCCGGAATCTCCGTCGTTTCGGCACCAGCGAAAGGCTGATTGACATGACCTCCCACACCAAGATCACCGTTCACGCCGAACTGCAGGAGCGGTTCGACGAGATCCTCACCCCCGAGGCGCTCTCCTTCCTCGCCCGGTTGCACGACCAGTTCGCCGGGCGACGCCAGGAACGCCTCAACGACCGGATGGTTCAGCGCAAAGCCATTGAGAACGGCCGCGACCTGCGCTTCCTGCCCGAGACCGCATCCGTTCGCGCCGACACCACCTGGCGCGTGGCCGGTGCCGGGCCGGGGCTCGAAGACCGCCGCGTCGAGATCACCGGGCCCACCGATCGCAAGATGACGATCAACGCGCTGAACTCCGGCGCCAAGGCGTGGCTCGCCGACCTCGAGGACGCCACGAGCCCCACCTGGTCGAACGTCATCGGCGGCCAGATCTCGCTTCGCGATGCGATCCGCGGCGAGATCGACTTCACGAGCGAGGAGGGCAAGGAGTACCGGGTCACCGCGGCCGAGACGCCCACCATCGTGATGCGGCCGCGTGGCTGGCACCTCGTGGAGAAGCACATCGGGTACAGCGACCGGGCCGGGTACACCCGGGCCGCATCCGCTTCGCTGGTCGACTTCGGGCTCTACTTCTTCCACAACGCCAAGGCGCTCATCGAGGGCGGCCGAGGGCCGTACTTCTACCTGCCGAAGCTCGAGAACCACCTCGAGGCGCGGCTGTGGGACGACATCTTCACCTTCTCGGAGAATGCGCTGCAGATCCCGCACGGCACCATCCGGGCGACGATCCTGATCGAGACGATCTCGGCGGCGTTCGAGATGGACGAGATCCTCTACGAGCTGCGCGACCACGCGGCCGGGCTCAACGCGGGGCGGTGGGACTACATCTTCAGCCTCATCAAGAACTACCGTGACCGGGGCCGCAGCTACGTGCTGCCCGACCGTTCCGAGATCACCATGACGGTGCCGTTCATGCGTGCCTACACCGAGCTGCTCGTGCAGACCTGCCACAAGCGGGGAGCGCATGCCATCGGAGGCATGAGTGCGTTCATCCCGAACCGGCGCGACCCGCTCGTGACGTCGGAGGCGTTGGAGAAGGTGGCGGCCGACAAGCGGCGCGAGGCCGGCGACGGGTTCGATGGAACGTGGGTGGCGCATCCGGGGCTCATCTCAGCTGCCCGCGCCGAGTTCGACGCCGTGCTCGGCGACCGGCCCAACCAGGTCGACCGGCAGCGGCCCGAGGTGCACGTGACCGCGTCGCAGCTCATCGACCTCTCGGGCATCACCCACACGGTGACGGATGCGGGGGTGCGGTCGAACGTGTCGGTGGCGCTCCGGTACATCGAGAGCTGGCTGCGCGGGGTCGGGGCTGCGGCCATCGACAACCTGATGGAGGATGCGGCCACCGCCGAGATCTCGCGGTCGCAGCTGTGGCAGTGGATCCATCAGAGCATCGTGACCGCCGAGGGCACGCCGATCACCCGCTCGTACGTCGAGAGCGTGCTGCACGACGTGATGCGGTCGATGGACCGCTCGCTGGCCGATCGGTTCGACGACGCGGAGAACATCGTGCGGATGGTGGCGTTGGAGGACGACTTCCCGACGTTCCTGACGATCCCGGCGTACGCGCACTACCTGGTCGACACCGCTCCTGCGCGGGAGGCGGTTGCGGCGTAGGTCTCGGGGCGGGGGCTGCACTGCGAGGCGGTGCAGCCCCCGCGCATCGTGTGCGGAGATGGTTCTCAGCTCACTGCGGCCCGTGCGCTACATCAGGTCGCGAATGTTAAGAACCGCACGAAGATTCAGAGCTCTCCGCAAGTGAGAGCGTTCCAGGCCATCTACGACGACAGCCGCGCCGACCCAGGTAGCGCCGCTCCTCTCCACGATTTCCTGCGTGGCCTGGGCTTGAGCCCCTGTCGCAATCCAGTCATCGACGAAGAGAGCTCGGTCGCCAGATTTGAGCAATGACTTGCGCGCTCCAAGTCGCAGTTGAGAGTCGCGATAGTCGGGGGCTGTTGTTGCTTCCCACCAGGCATCGCTGTCGGCTGCTCGATTCGCGCCTTTCCGTACCTCTGTCATGCCGATTCCGAGACACACCGCCACGAGCGTGCCGAGGAGCGTGCCCCTTGACTGGGTCGCGACGACGACGGTCGGATTCTCGTCCCAGAACAGGCTTGCCAACGCGGGCCCAAGCTCGGCGAGAATTTCAGGATCGCGCCACCAGCCTGTCGGATCGGCTCGGTAGTCAGGGTCGGTTCGATCACCGATCCACCTGAACGTGGCTTGCAGCTGCTGGTGGAGCGTCCCCATGGTGACCCATCTTCTCAGCCTTTGGACCCGCGGCGGCCGACAAACGAGCGGGCCGATCGGCCAGCGCCTGGTGCCCGTCGAGGGATGTCTCGTCAGCTCGGATGGGAACACTCGCATGAAGGTCGCCGGTACGGCCGCAGTACTCGGTCTGATGATGCTTCTCTTCCTTGTCGCGGCCTCCTCGGGCCACCAGCGCTGTATGTGATCGGTTCCGGACTTTTTCTCGCGGGGATGCTCGGCATCGAGCTCAAAGTGCCGCGAGAACGGAAGGAAGAGTAAGTCGCAGCGCGCAGCAACGTGCTTCGAGTCCGTGTCGATAGGATTCGGTCGTGGCTGGGCGGAACGAACCGATTTCGGCGCGCGTCTGCGCCATCCTCAGCATCGCCATCGCGGTGTTCTCCATCTACCTCGTGGCGTCGACGGCCAAGGCTGGAGGCACGTGGACGTTCTCCGTGCTCGCCTGCTTCGTGCCGCTGCTCTTCGCCGCGCAGGGGTTCAGGATGAGCCGCCAGCCCGATGCCGTCTGGCCCACGTTCAGCCTCATCGGATCGATCGTCGGCGCGGTGCTCGGGCTCGTCTCATTCAGCGCCTTCGTGTGGCTGCTCGTGCATTCGTCGAGCATCTGACGCCATCGGCTGCACCTGATCACGACGCGTACCAATGCCTCGTCGCCCGCTGGGGGTGGAAGCGTAGGCTCCTCGGCGGGGGTGGGAGATGAGTGATGGCAGGAGCTTGATCCAGCAGCGGATCGCGCTCGGGAGGCGCCGCACGATCGGTCTCGTCATAGTCGTGGCGTCGGCGGTGCTGCTTGGGGTGGAGGTGGCGCTCATCGTCATCGATTCGAGCGACAGCGCCTTCCGCTGGTTCACGGCGGTGATGATGCTGGTGTGGCTCGCCGTCGGTATCTCTCAGGTGGTGGTGGCGGAGCGCCGACGCAGGCGCTTCGAGGCAGAGCGCGGGCGTGATGCCGGGAAGCAGGAGCCGGTGCGGTGATGCCGGCGGGCGTCAGGTGGGGCGCGGTTCGGGTGGATCTCGGTGCCGTCGCACGTGCGTTCTGGGCGGGGTTCAGCATCGCGTCGTCGCGCGCGAAGGACGCTCGGTGACTCTGCGACGACTATCTTGAGTGGCTTAGGTATCCAAAGGCGCGGAAGGGGATGGGCTTCGATGCAGACACGGGTACCGCTGTTGCGCCGACGGGTGGTCGCGCTCGTGGCGGTTGCGAGTGCTGCAGCCCTGACGTGCGGTTGCGTCGAATCGTGGGATCTCGATCCGGCGAACTCGGTCGTCTACGAAGGCCCATACGCAGCGGTCGTCGACAGATGTGCCGCTGTCACGTATTCGTTTGATGACCTCAGCGAAACCATCGGAGTCAACGTGGTGGCGGACGACGTCGTGGTCTCTGCGCCAGAGCGGCAGCACGACCTCGAGCTGGTCACTGTGACGGGAACGTCCACCCTGCGGAACTCCGGCGCGCCAGACCTCGCTCGAGACTGGACGTGTGTCATCGATGTGGCAACGGTCGGGAAGAGCTACATCACCGTGGAGTACGGCGCTCTGCGAGAGGTCGAGAACTAGGCTTCGGGAGTGGCTCCCACTGACGGCTCGGGGCGACGGTGGTAATCGTCGGCTGTCGAAGTTAGCCTGAACACAACTCGCCGGAAGGAATGTGCTCATGGGGATCGTCATCGCAGCCGTGGCCGCAGGATCGGTGGGGCTTGCTGCCGCCTTCGTCGGAGTGATTGCACTCCTTCGTCAGAAGAACCGGGTGGGTCGACGTGCCGACCACGTCTCTGCCGCAGACCCCGCTCTGGCCGAGGAGCTTCGCCAGGTGCAAGCACAGATCGCCGCCGGCAGCATGGGGTACCGCCTCTAGTCCGGGGCATCCACCGAGCGGATGCCCGTCGTCACGATGCTTGCATTGCAGGTCTCATGACGTGGGGCGAGCGGCTCCACGAAGGGATCATTCATTCATGCCCCCGAAACTGACCTCGAAGCACATGTTCTGGATCGGCCTGGCTCTCAGTGTCATCGGCGTCTCGGCGCGACTGTTCGGCTTGCAGATCGCCAACAGCCTCATCGGCCCCGAACTGCTGGCGGGTACCGCATTCACGATCGCTGAGATTCTTGCCGAGGTGCTCCTCACCCTCGGTCTGGTGCTCGTCGCCGTCTCGCCGCTGGCGAGGCTCGTGGAGCACCCACCGAAGCGTCCCGACGACACAACGCTGCTCATCCGGGACACTCTCGACCGACGTGCCACGAGGAAGAGCTGACGATGATGTCGTCGTGGCTACAGCTCATCGGGCTGCACAGAGGGCGACGCGCCTGGTTCCAGTGGAGCGACGTCGTGAGATACGGTCGCAGCATGGAGTCGCAGGAACGCCGCTACAGGATGAAGTGGGCGATCATCACGGTCGGGAGTGCGCTGATCACCGTGGTCGGTCTGTATGCGTCCTTGATCTTCAGCTGGTCTGGAGCTGGGTTGTCCGGAGACTGAGCGTCACACGCGGCTACCCGTCGACGATGTCAGGAGCTCTGGCTTCCGCCCGCGAAGGTCAGCCACTCCTCGTCGAGTTCGTAGCCGACGGCTCGGTTGGCCGCGATGCTCGCCGGATTGTCCATCGACCCGCCCGTGCGGAAGGTTCTGCGCCCCTCCTCGGCCAGCGCGAGCACACACGCGGCCTTGACCGCGGTGCCGAGGCCTCGGCCCCGCCATTCTCGGCGCACGACGGTGAAGTCGGTCTCTGTGACATCCGGGCCGCTGTCGGCGAACGTCATCGCCACGAGCCGGCCGTCCAGAGTGAAGGCGCCCCAGCCGCGATGGTCGGCCGTGGGTGTCGCTCGGTCGGCGGTGAGCGCCTCATGCGCTGTGGCGACGTCGCCCGGATAGTCGTCGGCGGTCTCGCGATCCAGGGTCAGCGCTTCGTCGGCGTCGGTGGCGGTGAGCTCCCGAATGTCGACGAGCGTCCGCACGCGATCCACAAGGGGTCGCAACCGATCGCGCCGCCGGTCGTCGACGATCAGGCCGGCGCCCCACGATCGAGCGATGACGAGCCACCCCTGCGCCTCCAGCTCGGCGCGGTCAGGCGAGTCGCTCCTGACCACTCTGCGTTCCTGCATCCGGAAATTAGATCATGATGCCTCGGACACCGAGGACACCGAGGACACCGTCCGCGCCTCTGAGCCGGCACCGCCATTCGGTAGCGGAGAGCTAGGTCGTGATCGCGAGACCGGTGATCTGCCCGGCGGCGTTCAGCGTGAATCGGTAGTGCAGGATGACCGGGCTTCCGGGGAAGTCGCCCGCGATCTCGATCGCCGCAGTGGAGATCTCGGCCCTGTGGTCGGCCGCGAGCCGGGTCGACGTCGTGGTGAACTCCGAAGCCGGCCCGGTCAGCCAGGCCCGGATCTCCTCGAGCCCGCTGGAGGTGTGGCCGTTGTCGAGAACCACGGCATCCGGAGCGAACACCTCGATGACCAGGCTCTTGTCCGGTTGCTCCATCAGGTCGAAGTACCGCTGCGCGGCGGGGGAGAGGTCGGTCTGGTTCATCGAGGTTCCTTCCGGTCGGTTCCCTCGACTCTCAGCCTTCCCGTCAGGGGAAGGTCAAGCGGCCACGACCGGCCATCCGATCTCCGTCACGGTCGACGAGATGTAGGTCTCCCGGATGGCATCCTCGGCACTGACCTCGTGCTCCGCGACGTGGCGCCCGAGAGCGGCGTAGACCTCGGCGACGGTGTCGTCGGTTCCCTCGTGCCGGGCCACGACGAGCTCGACTGCGGGAAGCCACTCGGTCCGAAGGCGCCCTGAGAGTTCGACCTCGAGCGATCGGATCGGCACGAAGAGTGCCGCGAGACCGCGCTCGTCGAGAAACAATTCGGTGCCCCACAGTCCGCCGCGGTGCCCTTGAGGCTCCAGGCCGGCTTCGACGGCCCGATCGAGATCGCCCATCGCCGCGGCGTACCAGGCGCCGAGATCGGCGAGCTCGATCGTCTCGCGGATGATCGCCACCGGAGTGGGTGGAAGACTGCGGCGCTCGAGGGGGATCGTGTCGCCGGAAGGCCGGAGGAGGCTCTGCAGCGCCGCGATCGCCGACCGGGTCGCGTCGAGCTGCTGCTCCAGGCGCGCGAGATGGCGCTCCAGGAGCCGGTCCCGGATGAGCGGCGAGGGCGCCGCCAGTACCTGCCGGATCAGGTCCAGGGGCATGTCGAGAGCTCGGTAGGTGCGGATGGCCTCGGCCTCCGCGATCTGGCCCGCGGCATACATCCGGTAGCCGTTGCCCGCATCGACCTGTGCCGGCGAGAGCACCCCCGCCTGATGGTAGAAGCGGAGGGCCTTGGCGCTCAATCGCGTGGCCCGGGAGAAATCGCCGATGGTCATCAGAGAGCTCACCCCTCCATCATCGGCCCTCTTCGCGTCGGAGGTGGCGGGCCAGCGATAATGATCACCATGGACCCGGTCGGAACCATCATCTGGATCGTGCTCTTCATCGCCGTCACCGTGGCGGTCACCGGCCTGGCCGGGCGGGCCGGCGTCTCGGCGCCGATCGTGCTGGTCGTGGTGGGGGCCGTCGCCTCGTTCATTCCCGGTGTGCCGACCATCACGGTCGAACCGGATCTGATTCTCTACGGGCTGCTGCCGCCTCTGCTCTACGCGGCGGCCATCCGCACGTCGTTCGCGGATGTGCGGGCGAGGCGCGACGGCATCCTGCTGCTCTCGGTGGGGCTCGTCGCGTTCACCGTGGTGACCGTCGGGCTGACCGCGTGGTTGATCGTTCCGGCGATCTCGCTGGCCGCCGCGTTCGCATTCGGGGCCGTCGTGGCGCCGACGGATGCGGTTGCCGTGACCGCGATCGCGGGCCGGCTGAAGCTGCCCCGGCGGCTCGTGACCGTGCTCGAGGGCGAAAGCCTCCTCAACGACGCCACCGCCCTCGTCGCGTTGAACGCCGCCATCGCGGCCATCGTGAGCGCCTCGAATCCGTCGGTCGAGCCGCTGAACGCCTGGGGGGTCGTTCTGGAGTTCGCGGTCGCCGTCGTGGTGGGGGTCGGGATCGGGTTCGTCGTGGGGTTCGTGCTGGGATTCATCCGCAAGCACCTGCGCGCGCCCGTGCTCGACACGAGCCTCTCGTTGATCACGCCGTACCTCGCGTTCATCCCCGCGCAGCTGCTGCACGGGTCGGGGGTGCTGGCCGTGGTCGTGGCCGGGCTCTTCCTCGGGTTCCGGGCGCCGGTCATCCAGACCGCCGAGGCGCGCATCGCCGAGTCGCTCAACTGGCGCACGATCCAGTTCCTGCTCGAGAACGCCGTGTTCCTGTTCATCGGGCTGAGTCTGTTCGGCATCTTCCAGGAAGCCGTGATGGACGGGCCGGGCGTGTGGCAGACCGTGGTGATCTCGGTGGTGCTGCTCCTCGCGATCTTCCTCTCGCGGTTCGTGTGGATGATGTTCACCACCTCCGTGTACCGCTTCGGGCCGCAGTGGCTGCGGGCGCGGGGATGGAGCTGGCGCAACGGGATCGCGGTGTCGTTCGCGGGCATCCGGGGCGTGGTGACGCTCGCCGCCGTGTTCCTGCTGCCGGAGTCGACGCCGGGGCGCGCGTTCCTGCAGTTCCTGGCCTTCGTCGTGGTGGTGGGCACACTGCTCGGCGGGGCTCTGCTGCCCTTCGTGATCCGGCGGCTCAAACTGCCGCCGCCCGACTTCTCGCAGGAGATGACCGAGGTGCACATGCTGATGGCCGAGGCGCAGAGCGTGGGGCTCGCGCGACTCGACGAACAGGTGACGGATGCCGACGAGCAGCGCGTCGTCGACCGCCTTCGGCTCAACGCGACCTTCCTGTCCGACGCGCTGGAGAACCCCGCGCCCGACGGCGTCGAGCCGCCGGCCAAGGCCTACAACCGGCTGCGGCGCGTGATGATCGAGGCGGAGCGCGAGGCGGTTCTCAAGGCGCGCGCCGAGGGCCGCTACCAGGAACGCGCGGTGAAGTCGGTGCTCGCCAAGATCGACGTGGAGGAGACCGAGCTCAACATCGGCAGGCCGCGCCGCGGTGAGTGAGCGCGCCTTCCGCGTAGCCAGGTCGCAGGATTTGTCGCCGAACCGCCGAAAGCGCGACGAATTCTGCGACCTCGCAACCCGAGTTCGGCGGGGCTGGGGCTCTAGAGGCCTCGCGCCGTGATGAAGCCGGTGACGAACTGGGCGGTGTCGTGCCAGCCCTCGACGGCCTGGGTGCGCACGCCCATCGCCTTGACGGGGTAGTCGTTGCCGCCCTCGTCGAGGCGGTCGCCCACGAAGAACATCTCGGCGAGCGGGATGCCCGTGATCTCGGCGAGCTTGTTCATGCCGTAGGCCTTGTCGATGCCCTTGCGGGTGATGTCGACCGAGGTCGAGCCGCCGGAGCGCACCTCGAGCTCGGGCAGCACGGCCTGCACGGCGGCGCGGAGGGTCTCCTTCTTGGTGCCCGACGGGTCCCACGCGGCCTTGTTCGGCACGGGTGCCGCCTGGCCGAGGGCCGAGAACGTAATCTGCGAGCCGCGGTCTTCGAGGATGGGCCCCCAGGTCTCGGTCTCCCAGAAGCCGAGCTCCTTGGCGGCGGACTCGACGGCGGTCAGGGCTTCCTGCTTCTGGGCGTCGGTGAGGTTCTCGGCGTACACCTGGTTCCAGCCGGAGCCCTCGTGGCGGTAGTACTGGGTGCCGCAGGTGGGCATGAGGTGCAGGCGCGTGAGCAGAGCATCCGCCCCCTCGGGGAGGTTCGCCACGAGCTGCGATTCGAACTGCCCGAACTGCCCGCCGGAGATGACGCACACCTCCACCGTCTCGAGCAGGCGCACGATCAGACCGGCCATCGCGGGGTCGAGCGGGGCCTTGGATGCGGCAAGCGTGTCGTCGAGGTCGAAGGCGACTAGGCGGACGTTCGTCGTCACAGGGGTACTCCTTGAATCGGGGGAAGATCAGCAATGATTCTGACAGACCGAGGATGGATATTCGCACGGCGCCGGGGATCGCGGTAAAGTGATATCACTTTTTCACTGTCGAGCGAGAGGCGATCATGACCACCGAGATGAGTCCCACCACGGTCGAACCCGTGCCGGTCGGGCACGACGGCGTCCGCGTCGACATCACCGAGCGCGCCGCGGGGTTGCTTCCCGGCGGAGTCGGGCTGGCGGTCGCCGCCGCGCTCTTCACGGTCGGAGCATTCGCTCTCCTCGTGCTGCCGGAAGCCGCCAAGGCGCTCTCCCTGCCGTTCTTCGCGGCGTTCATCCTGGCGCTCACCTCGCTCGTGATCGTGCAGCCCGGCCAGACCAAGGTCGTGCAGTTCTTCGGCCGCTACGTCGGCACCGTGCGCCGCACGGGCATGTCCATGGTCATGCCACTCTCGACGCGACGGAACGTGAGCGTTCGGGTGCGCAACTTCGAGACGAACCGGCTGAAGGTCAACGACGCCGACGGGAGCCCGGTGGAGATCGCGGCGATCGTGGTGTGGCAGGTGGCCGACACATCGAAGGCGACCTACGCGGTCGACAACTACGTCGACTTCGTGTCGGTGCAGGCGGAATCGGCCCTCCGTCACATCGCCACGACGCATCCTTACGACGACTCCGGATCGGGAGACACCTCGCTGCGCGGATCGACCGATCAGGTCGCCGATGAGCTGGCTCACGAGGTGGCCGAGCGGATCTCGCTCGCCGGGGTGGAGATCGTCGAGGTGCGCATCAGCCACCTCGCCTATGCGGCCGAGGTCGCCCAGGCGATGCTGCGCCGGCAGCAGGCCAACGCCGTGGTCGCGGCGCGCACGCGCATCGTCGAGGGCGCGGTGGGGATGGTCGACCTCGCGCTCACGAAGCTCAGCGAGGACGACATCGTCGAACTCGACGACGAGCGCAAGGCCGCCATGGTGAGCAACCTCATGGTCGTGCTCTGCAGTGATCAGCCCGCGTCGCCCATCGTGAACACCGGGACTCTCTACTCGTCGTGAGTGCGGAGCGTAAGCAACTCCTGCTGCGCATCGATCCCGCCCTGCACGACGCTCTCGCTCGCTGGGCCGCGGATGACCTCCGGAGCGTGAACGCGCAGATCGAGATGGTTCTGCGCCAGGCGCTGGCCAAAGCGGGCAGAGCACCGGCGGGGCTCAAGCCCCCGAACCCCCGCGGGCGACCGCGGAAGAACTCCGAGCAGTGACCCGCCGGGCGTGCCCTCGTCGACGACATCGCGCGTGCACCTGACGGCGGCCGGGCCGCTCAGGAGAAGGCGATGGGCACGTCGCCCCAGGCCTCGCGCACGGCCGCATCCGGGTCATCGGCGACCTGCTCGCCGTGGTCGATCAGAAGGGTCGAGCGGGTGACGGCGTCATAGAGGGGCCAGGCCACGGCACCCTCGGCGTCGGGCCGGCCGTCGCGCGCGAAGCCGAGCCAGCGACGCTGAAGCACGGCGGAGATCCGGTGCGCTTCGGCCAGGCCGCCGAGGTTGAAGGTGAAGTCCTTCTTGGAGATCTTCAGGTTGCCGAACACGTAGGCGAGTTCGGCGCCGTGGGTGGCGCCGATGCCGAGCAGGCGAAGGATCGGCGTGGCGTGGTCGAAGCGGTACATGCGCGTGGGCGCCACGCGGCTGTGCGCGGCGGCGAGCCAGATGGAGGGCATCCGGAATCCGGCATCGCGCGAGACCTCGGCCGGCGTGCGGTGGTGGGGGAAGTGCGGGTAGGCGCCCTCGATCCGGGTCGTGGACGCGGCCTCCGCCAGCTCAGGCCGCTCGGCCACGATCTGCGCGAACATGGCGTGCACCGAGTCCTGGGTGATGGGCATGAGCGGTGACTTCATGAGGCGGAAGAGCGACGCCTCGTCGCGGTTCGTGCCGATGATGAGGGGCACGGGCAGCTGGCGTCCGGCGGCGTAGGCGTCGATCGGATGCTCGGGCACCATGTCGCCGTCGACCACCGGCGCGATGGCCAGGGTGCCGGGCTCCTCCGCCGAGGTGGCGGCCATGAGGTCGAACGCCACCTGGGCGAGGCGCTGCGCGTCGATCGTGCGCAGCTCGGCGGGGGTGGCCACGCCGGCGAGTTCGAGGAACCGGGCCGCGATGCGCCGGGCGCGCTCGGGCCCGTAGACGGATGTCACCGGCGAGCTCTCGGCTATGGCGCGGTGGAAGAGCCCGGCTGCGGCGGGCGAGGTGAGCAGCGTCGTGACGCAGCCGCCGCCGGCCGACTCGCCGAACAGGGTGACGGTGCCGGGGTCGCCGCCGAACGCGGCGATGTTCTGCTGCACCCAGGTGAGGGCCGCGAGGATGTCGCGCAGGCCGAGGTTGGCGTCGAAGCGCTCGTCGTCGGCGGCCAGACCTGAGAAGTCGAGGAAGCCGAGGGCTCCGAGGCGGTAGTTGAGCGAGACGAAGACCACGTCGCCGTTCTGCACGAGGTGGGTGCCGTCGTACAGGGGCTGGGCGGCGGTGCCGGCCACGTAGGCGCCGCCGTGGATCCAGACCATCACGGGTTTGAGGGGGGACGCCGCATCCGGGGTCTCGGCGGCAGCGGCAGCGGGAGCGAGCACGTTCAGGGTGAGGCAGTCCTCGGAGAGCGTCACGTCGTCGGGCAGGGTCACCGCCTTGTTCTCGTGCTGCGGGGCGGCATGGCCGTAGTCGGTGGCGTCGCGCACATCCGTCCACGGCTCGGGCGGCTGCGGACGAACGAAGCGCAGCGGGCCGACGGGCGGAGCGGCGTAGGGGATGCCCCGCCAGCTGCGGAGGCCCTCGCGATCGACACCGCGAACGGCCCCGGTGGTGGTCTCGACGACGAGCGGATCGTGGTGCGCGGCGGGCATGCGGCCACTGTAGCGATTGAATGGGTGCGTGAACCAGGAATCGATCGACCTCCTCCGCGCCGACCTCGACGCCGCGCGCTTTCGCGTCGACGTGCTCGACTCCCTCTGGGGGGCGGATGCGGCGGCGGCGCTGTTCCGCGGGCGCACGCTGCCGGCGCGGCGGTCGCTCGATCGGGCGCGGGCCGACGGGGCCGCTCCGACGGCGGTGGAGGTGCTGGCGCGGCTCTTCGTGCTGGGCGACCGCGTGTCGGCCGGCGACCTCGCCCTGGCCCTGCCGCGGCTCGGTGCCGTGGGGGCGGTCTCGCTCGGCCTCGTGCGGGAGGCGGTCGACACCGCATCCGCGGCGGCCCGAGGCGCCGAGGACGGTGGTGTCGGCGGCACGGGAGCACGCGATGACGAGGGCGCCGGCGGGAAGCGCGGCGGCGATGCATCCGGGGTCTTCACGGCCGCGCTCGATCTGCGGCCCTACAGCTTCATCGACTCGGCCGGGGCCGGCAGCTGGTGGATCGTGTCCGACCTGGGCGAGGGGGCGCTCGGGCGGGCGCTCGACGAGGACCACGTTCTCGGGGTCGGCGGGGCATCCCTGACGCTGAGCGGGCTGATGATCCCGACGCCCGTCGACTCGGTGCTCGATCTCGGCACCGGGTGCGGCATCCAGGCCCTTCACGCCAGCCGGCACGCTCGTCGCGTGGTGGCCACCGACATCTCGCACAGGGCCCTCGAGCTCGCGGCGTTCAACGCGCGGCTCAATGGAGTGACATCGATCGAGTTCCGGCACGGCAGTCTGTTCGAACCGGTGGCGGGGGAGCGGTTCGACCGCATCGTGTCGAATCCTCCGTTCGTGATCACGCCCCGGGTGGAGGGCGTTCCGCAGTACGAGTACCGCGATGGCGGTCTCGTGGGCGACGCCCTGGTGGAGCAGGTGGTGCGCGGGCTCGGTGAGCACCTAGTGCCCGGCGGCATCGCGCAGCTGCTCGGCAACTGGGAGTACCGCGCGCGTACCGATGGCTCGGTGGCCGACGGCCTCGACCGCGTGCGCGGGTGGGTGCAGGGCGCAGCGGTGCCGGTCGACGCGTGGGTGATCGAGCGGGAGCGGCAGGATGCGCCCACCTACGCCGAGACCTGGATCCGCGACGGCGGCACCCGGCCCGGAACCGCGGCCTTCGACGCCCTCTACGCGGCCTGGCTCGACGACTTCGAGGCGCGCGGTGTGCGCGAGGTGGGGTTCGGCTACCTGTTCGTGAGGCGGCCCGCCGCCGGAGCGACACCCACGCTCGCCCGGTACGAGCGGGTCGAGGCGGGCCTCGGCAGCAACCCCGTCGGGCTCGGCGGCCACCTGGCGCGGTGTCTCGACGGGCACGACTGGCAGGTGGCGCGCACCGACGACGAGCTGCTCCGCGGCACTCTCGTGCACGCCGGCGACATCACCGAGGAGCGCCACTACTGGCCGGGCGCCGACGACCCCGTGGTGATGACCCTCCGCCAGGGCGGCGGCTTCGCCCGATCGGTGTCGCTCGGCACGGCGCTCGCCGCCTTCGTGGGCGCATGCGACGGCGAGCTCTCGGGCGCCGCGATCTGCGCGGCCATCGCCCAGGTGCTGGAGGTCGACGAAGGGGCCCTCCGCGTCGAGTTGCTCCCGAGCATCCGTTCCCTCCTCGACGACGCGATCCTCCTCCCCGCCTGAGGTCCCCACCCCGCGGCGGGCACCGAACGGGCTCGCGCGACGACGGAGTCTCAGGGCGATTGCGCCGAACGGAGGAGCCCCGATCCGGTTTCGGGCTGGACTTCCTCCGTTTCGCGGAGAGGCGGTAGCCGCACGGGGGCCGGGTGAGCCTGGTCGTGGGTGGGCGGCACGGCATACAGTGGCGGCATGGAGAGCGGGCGGATCGTCGAGACGGAGGTGTGCATCGTCGGGGGCGGGCCCGCCGGGATCATGCTCGGCTATCTGCTCGCGCGTGCCGGGATCGATGTGGTGGTGCTGGAGAAGCACGCCGACTTCTTCCGCGACTTCCGCGGCGACACCATCCATCCCTCCACGCTGGCGCTGCTCGGACAGCTGGGCCTCCGCGAGGAGTTCCTGCGGCTGCCGCACAGCGAGGTGCGCACGCTCGACGCGGTGCTGAACGGCACCCGCATCCACGCCATCGACTTCTCGGTGCTGCCGGCGCCCGACGATTTCCTCGCCTTCATGCCCCAGTGGGACTTCCTGAACTTCCTCGCCGGCGAGGCCGCCCAGTTCCCCTCGTTCAGCCTGCTCATGAACACCGCCGCCACCGGAGTGCGCCGCGCGGGCGCCGCCGTGACCGGCGTCACCGCCACCGATGCCGACGGCGGCTTCGAGGTGCGCGCCCGCCTGACCGTTGCGGCGGATGGCCGGGGCTCGACCGTGCGCGCCGCCACCGGCCTCGAGCCGCGGGAGTTCGGTATCGGCATCGACGTGCTGTGGTTCGCGCTTCCGAAGCCCGAGCGTGTGCCGGCATCCACCCTCGCCTACGTCGACCGCGACTCCTTCGTGCTCACCATCGATCGGCGAGACCACTACCAGGTGGGCCAGGTCATCGCCAAAGGGCATTTCGAGGAGATCCAGGCGAACGGGATCGAGGCGTTCCGGTCGCGCATCGCCTCGACGGCGAAGCCGTTCGCCGGAGTCGTGGGCACTCTCAGCTCCTTCGACGACGTGAAGCTGCTCTCGGTGCAGGTTGCCCGGCTCAACACCTGGTACCGACCCGGCCTGCTCTGCATCGGCGATGCCGCCCACGCCATGTCTCCGGCGTTCGGCGTGGGCGTGAACTACGCGATCCAGGATGCGGTCGCCGCGGCCAACCGGCTCGCCGCGGCACTGCTCACCGGCACGCTCACCGAGGCAGATCTCGCCGCCGTGCAGCGCCGCCGGCTCCCGCCGGTTCGCGCCATGCAGGCGTTGCAGCTGCGGCTGCACGAGGTGATCGGCCGCCCCGACCGCGAGCCCGTGCTCGCGAATCCGCCCACGCGGCGGCAGCGCGCGGCGCTCCGGATGATCGTGCCGGTCGTGCGGGCGCTGGCCCCGCGTCTGCTCGGGAGGGGCTTTCGCCCGGAGACGATCGACGACGTCGTGCTGGGGCCGCACCCCCGCTAGCCCGTCGACGGGATCCGAATTGCGCCCTGAGCGATTGCTCAGTCATTCCACATGAGGTCTCGAAAGACTGGTGGTCAGCGAGGGCGCATCCGCGCCCGAAGAATCGGAGCGATCACCATGGGTTTCCTCGACCGCCTTCTCGGCCGTGAAGAGCCGCAGCAGCAGAACTACTACCCGCCGCAGAACGTGCCCGCACAGGCATCCGCTGCGCCCCGCACCGACGACGAGATCGCCGTCGAGCGCTACCGCTACCTCCTGCGCACGGCGCCGCCCGAGACCATCGAGCAGGTGCACGAGGAGGCCTTCACGAAGCTCACCCCCGAGCAGCGCCACATCCTCTTCACGCAGCTCAGCGAGAACGCTCCGGCCGGCGATGCGCCACGCGGTGAAGACCCCCGGTCGCTCGCGCAGTCGGCCACCCGCTCCGAGATCCGCCAGCCGGGCACCATGGAGCGCTCCTTCAACGGCGCCGGCCAGGGCAACGGAGCCCAGGGTGGCGGCGGCATGGGCTTCGGCGGAATGCTCGCCTCGTCGATGCTCGGCACCGTGGCCGGCTACGTCATCGGCTCGGCCATCGTCAGCTCCTTCATGCCCTCACCCGGCGCCGATCAGGCGGCCGACGGCGGCAGCGGCGACGGCTCGGGCGCAGACGGCGGCGGCACGGATGCCTCAGGCGATGCATCCGGCGACGTCACGGCCGACGGCGGCGGCTGGGGCGACTCGGGCGGCGGCGACTGGTCGGGCGGCAGCGGCGACTTCGGTGGAGGCGACTTCGGCGGCGACTTCGGCTTCTGATCGTCGGCCCGGCCGTGGCCCGGAATCACAGGCCCGCAGTGGCGGTGAGGGCCACGACGCGCGCCGAGTCGGTAGAGTCGGCGGTATGACTGACCTGCGCATCGTCGAGCACGAAGAAGACGACATCGTGACCTACTTCGTGGCCACCGACCTGAACCCCGAGGAGTTCCCGGGCGCCCCGACCCTCGGGCCGTTCGATACCCGCGAGGAGGCCGAGCAGGCCATCAAGGACTGGGACCAGGAACTCGTCGACGACGCCACCCCCGACGAGGCCTGAGCCCCCACCGGGGGCCGAGCCTCCGCGCGTCGGTGCGGCGAGGCGTTCTCGTGGCTAGGAGTTCTGCAGGATGACGACCACCGAGATGGCCCCGACGCTGAGCGCCACGAGCCCGATGATCACGATCCAGGCGAGAAGTCGTGCGCGGCCGAGCCGGCCGATGAATCCGCTCGGGGGCCCCTGGTCGTCGTCGTCATTGCTCATGCCTCGACGATAGCGGGTACGGTATGAGTCAGCCCAGGCCGCGCCGCTGCGCACACGGGTGAGCACTCCCCGTCGACACCGAAGAAGGCGATGAACGCATACGAGAGCCGGCCCTGGCTGACCAGTTATTCACCTCGGCTCGCTCCGACGATCGACGAGGTCGAGTCCACCTCCGTCGGTGCGCTGGTGAAGGCCACCTGCACGCGCTTCGCCGACAGGCCGGCCTATTCGAACATGGGCGCGGTGCTGACGTTCCGCGAGATCGACGAGCTCTCCGACCGGTTCGCCGGCTTCCTGCTCGGCGAACTCGGGCTCTCCAAGGGCGATCGCGTCGTGCTGCAGATGCCGAACCTGCTGCAGTACCCGGTGGCGGTCTACGGCGTGCTGAAGGCCGGTCTCGTGGTGGTGGGCGCGAACCCGCTCTACACCGCGAAGGAGATGAAGAAGGTCTTCATCGACTCCGGCGCCGTGGCCATCGTCGCGCTGCAGAACTTCGCCGACAAGCTCGAAGCAGTGGTGGCCGACACGAGCATCCAGCACGTGGTGCTGACGGATGTGGGAGACCTCCTGCCCGCGCCCCAGCGCATCGTCACGAACTTCGTGGTGAAGCGGGTGCGCAAGATGGTGCCGAAGCACGATCTGAAAGGCACGACCTCGTTCCGCGAGGCGCTCGAGAAGGGGCGGAAGCACGCATCCCTCGCGCGCCCCGAGGTGGGTCTCGATGACACGGCGCTGCTGCAGTACACGGGAGGCACCACGGGTGGCACGAAGGCCGCCGTCATCACCCACCACAACCTGCTCGCCAACCAGGCCCAGATGCTCGCGCCCATGCGGCTGCGGCTCGACGAGGGCGAAGAGACCATCATCGCGGCCCTGCCGCTCTACCACATCTTCAGCCTCACGGTGAATGCGCTGGCCTTCTTCGCGTTCGGGTCGCACAACGTTCTGGTCACCAATCCGCGCGACACCGCCGACCTCGTGAAGACGCTCGACAAGACGAAGCCGAGCGTTCTCATCCTGGTGAGCACCCTGGCGGCGTCGTTGCTCGACAACGCCCCCTTCCGGGCCCTCGACTTCGAACGCGTGAAGCTCGCGGTGGCCGGCGGCATGGCCGTTCGAGGTGCCACCGCGAAGGCCTGGCGCGAGGCGACGGGCAGCGACATGCTCGAGGGCTACGGCCTCACCGAGGCCTCGCCGGTGGTGGCGGTCAACCCCACCTGGGACACCCCGCGCGTCGGCACCATCGGCCTCCCGCTGCCCTCCACCGACATCGAGATGCGTGACGAGGAGGGCAACGTCGTTCCGCTCGGCGAAGCCGGCGAGATGTGCGTGCGCGGCCCGCAGGTGATGAAGGGCTACTGGAACCAGCCCGAGAACACCGCCGAGGTGCTCGACGAGGGCGGCTGGCTGCGCACCGGCGACGTGGCCTCGATGAGCGACGACGGCTACATCACCATCGTCGACCGCAAGAAGGACATGATCGTGGTCTCGGGGTTCAACGTCTACCCGAGCGAGATCGAAGAGGTCGCGATGTCGCATCCGAAGGTCAAGGATGCCGGCGTGGTCGGCGTGCCCGACGACCGCTCCGGCGAGACCCCGGTGCTCTTCATCGTGAAGGCCGACGACTCGCTCACCGACGACGAGCTCACCGCCTTCCTCAAGAGCGAGCTGGCGGGCTACAAGCGCCCGCACCGCATCATCTTCCGCGACGACCTGCCCAAGTCGAACGTGGGCAAGGTGCTGCGCCGCGAGTTGAAAGACCTGCTCTAGGCCGAGGCCTTCGGCCGGCGCCAGAAGATCGTGCCCGCGATGACCGCGGCGACCACGAGGGTGACGAGGAGCAGCACCACGCCGAGCGAGACGGCCTCGACGGCGAGCGGAAGCAGCAGAACCACCGCGGCGCCGCCGAGTGAGAGAGCCGGCGGGATCACGGTGGGACCGATCATCGGACGGTAGAGAACCCACATCATCACGAGGTACACCGCCACCGGGATGGCCACGGCGTAGGCCACCACCACGAGTGGTGCCTCCACATGGTGCCCCACCGCCTCGACGCCCACCTCGAGCCCGGCGCCCACTGCGGCGAGCGCCGCGAAGATGAAGTAGTGCCCGTAGCCCCAGAGGAACGAGCGGCGGCGGTTCTTCTCCAGTCCCTCGTGCGCGGGCTCCAAGAAGTAGACCCACCACAGCCCGAACAGCAGCGCGAGACCGGATGCCGCGAGCAGCACGAACTCGCCGGTCGACGCTCCGGCGCTCACGATGCTCTGCACCCCCGTGGTGGCAGCGAGCACCGACTCGCCCAGCACGATGATGGTGAACAGCGCGTAGCGTTCGGCCACGTGGTGCGGGTGCCAGCGGGTCATCCCGGGCCGCTCGGCCCAGACCGGCACCGCCATCTCGGCCGCCGCGAGCACGGCGAAGATGGCCACCTGCGCGCCGAGTGGCAGCCCGGCCGTAGTGAAGAGCCGGATGATCCACAGCGCCTGCACCACGGAGATGCCGAGCGCGTAGCGGAGGGCGGTGGACCGCCCCGACGGATCCTGTGCCGCCGCCCGCAGCCACTGCACCACGAGCGCGACGCGCATGATGAAGTAGCCGAGCGTGACCAGCAGGTAGTCGCCGGCCTCGAAGGCACTCGGCACCCCGGCCGCGAGCACCAGCACACCGCCCATCTGCACCATGGTGAGCAGGCGGTACGGCACGTCGTCGGTGTCGTAGGCCGAGGCGAACCAGGTGAAGTTGAGCCAGGCCCACCAGATGGCGAAGAACACCATGAGGTAGTTGGGCAGCGCGTCGCCGACGTGGCCTCCGGCGATGGCATGGGCCAGCTGCGACACGATCGACGCGATGGCCACCACGAAGGTGAGGTCGAAGAGCAGTTCGAGAGGACTCGACACGCGGCCGGGCTCGTCGATGTCGCGGGCGCGCATCCGGATGACCGGCACGATGCCGCTGAGAGCGCGGGGAGTGTGCTCGTTCGCCATGGCAGAAGCCTAGGGCCAGCGGCGAGCGCGCCTCAGACGAACAACAGCACGAATTGCACGACGACGGCCACGATCCCGAGCCCGAGCAGGATCCACCCCGTGGTGCGCAGCGCACGCCCCTCGTGCGTCGGATCATCGGTGCGCCCCACCGACGGATCGCGCGGGTTCACGTACACGGTGACGTCGTCGCCGGGCTCGAGCACCTGCGTCTCGTCTTCGATGGCGGGCGCCTCGTAGAGGACGCCGTCGTCGCCCAGCCAGCGGTACACCCGGTTGCCGGCCGCATCCACCACCACGACGCCGAGGGTCTCGGTCCAGCCCCGGAAGAACGCTCCCCGGACCAGCCCGACCACGAGGAGCACCGCACCGGCGGCGAGGCCGATCCAGGTGAACAGCTCGGTGATCAACGAGACGGCGCCGATCGGATCCTGCATGCTGCAACCCTATTGCTCCCGCGCCGCCGGCCGGCCGCTGACTAGAGTGGCAGCGTGAGCGGCGTGCAACTCCTCCTGGTGATCGTGGGCGCGATCGCGGTCACGGGCATCGCGCAGCGCCGCGGTCTCCAGCCGGCCCTCGTGATCACCCTGGTGGGCTTCGCGGCCTCGTTCATCCCCGGTTTCGAACGCCTCGAGCTCGACACCGAGATCATCCTCGGCCTCGTGCTGCCACCGCTCTTGTATTCGGCGGCGCTCAACTTCTCG
This sequence comes from Herbiconiux sp., assembly GCF_004297105.1. Taxonomy (GTDB): domain Bacteria; phylum Actinomycetota; class Actinomycetes; order Actinomycetales; family Microbacteriaceae; genus Herbiconiux. The sequence continues at coordinate 11,302 of NZ_SCVE01000015.1, read as the reverse complement.
TTCGTGTCGTTCGCCCGTAATTTCCGGCCCATCCTCGGCCTCGGTGTGGGGCTCGTGGTCGTCACCACGCTCGCGGTGGGCGTGTTCGCCGCCTGGATCGTTCCCGCGCTCACGTTCGGCACCGCCCTCATCCTGGGGGCCATCGTGGCGCCTCCGGATGCGGTCACCGCGGTGGCGATCGGGCGCAAGCTGGGGCTGCCGAAACGCGTCATGTCGATCCTCACCGGCGAGAGCCTCGTGAACGACGCCGCCGCGCTCACGCTCTTCTCGATCACCGTGGCCGCGGTCGTGGGCACCCACACCTTCGTCGAGAACCCGATCCTGCTCTTCGGCTACAGCGCGGGCGTCGGGATCGTGGTGGGCATCGTGCTCGCCACGGTGGCCACCCTCATCCGGAGGCTGCTGAAGGACTCGGCGCTCGAGACCGTCCTGGGGCTCATCGTGCCGTTCGCAGCGTACCTGCTTGCCGAGCAGCTGGAGGCGTCCGGCGTGATCGCTGTGGTGACCGCGGGCTTCGCCATCGGCTCGTCGTCGGCGCGCTCGGGCTATGCGACCCGGCTGCAGGAGCGCCAGGTGTGGTCGTCGCTCGATGTGCTGCTCGAGGCGTTCGTGTTCGCCTACATGGGTCTGCAGCTGCGATTCGTGATCGACGATCTGCAGGGCGCCGGGCAGTCGGTGTGGGCCGTGTTCGGCGCGGGAGCCCTCATCCTGCTCGTGGTGCTGCTCGTTCGGCCCGCGTGGGTGTTCCTGTCGTACGGCCGCAACTTCCTGGGCGACAAGCTGATGCGGCGCAAGATCGCGAGCGATGTGCGGGTGCGGGAGCGCATCGAGCGGGAGAACGCGGAGCGCGTGGCTCGCGGTCGCAAGCCGCGACAGTTCCCCGTGTTCTTGAACTGGCGCGAGAGCGTCGTGGTGTCGTGGACGGGCATGCGCGGCGTGGTCACCCTGGCGGCGGCCGCCGGTGTGCCGCTGGCGCTCGCCAACGGGGATCCGTTCCCCGGCCGCGCCGAGATCCAGGCCATCGCCTTCATCGTGGCCGTGGGCACCCTGCTCGTGCAGGGGCTCACGCTGCCCGCGCTCATCCGGCGGCTGAAGCTGAGCGACCCGAAACAAGACGAGTACGACCGGGAGCAGGCGAAACTCGCGCACAAGGTGGCACGGGAAGCCACCGGGGAGGTCTACCGCGAGTTCATGGCGAATCCTCCCGAAGGCGTGCCCGTCGAGATCATGGAGCGCATCGCCCAGGCCGTGGCGCGGCAGTCGGAAGACGCCGAACGCGAGACCGAGGTGGAGAACGCAGCGGGGAGGGGCGGTGAGGAGTTCGGCACCCTGTACCGAAAGATCCTGCAGGCCCAGCGTGCGGCCATCGTTCACGAACGCGACCGCAACCAGCTCGACGACGACGCCGCCCGCGAGTTCCTCGAGAACCTCGACTACCAGGAGGCCGCGATCGTCGCGCGCCTCGGCAACAGACTCTGAGCCGCATCCGCATCCGCATCCACCGCACGACTCGACGAGGAGAACCATGATCATCACCTTCGAGGGAACCACCCCTCAGCTCGACCCGACGGCCTGGGTCGCCCCCACGGCCGACGTGATCGGCGACGTGCGGCTCGGCCCGCAGGCGAGCGTGTTCTACGGCGCGGTGCTGCGCGGCGACGCCGACCCCATCACGATCGGGCCGCGGTCGAACCTGCAGGACAACGTCGTGGCCCACACGGATGAGGGTTCCCCCGTCACCATCGGCGACGGCGTCACCGTGGGGCACCGCGCGGTGCTGCACGGCTGCACGGTGGAGGACGGCTGTCTCATCGGCATGAGCGCCACGCTGATGAACGGCTCGGTGATCGGCGCACAGTCGCTCGTGGCGGCCGGCGCGCTGGTGCTCGAGGGCACGATCGTGCCGCCCGGGTCGCTCGTGGCCGGTGCCCCCGCGAAGGTGCGGCGCGCCCTCACCGACGAGGAGAAGGCAGGGCTCGTGCGCAGCGCCGAAACCTATCTGCGGCTCTCCGCCGCGCATGCGGCGGCCACCGCCGAAGCCTGACCAGGCCCATCCGCCGGGGGAGTCGAGGCGGCGCGCGAGCCGTCACGGAGACACCGTTACGCGGCGTTTCCGCCCGGGCACACCGGGTGAGGGGCGCTCGTAGACTCGAACCATGGCCAGTGAAGCGCGCGTGCACGTCATCCACGAGAATCCCGAGTGGATCCCTCCTCTCGCGCAGGCGTTGATCGCCGAGGGGGTGCCGTTCGACGAGATCCTGCTGACGGAGGAGAACGGATACAGCGGGCTCGATCTCGACGCCGATCCGGCTCCCGGGGTGTACTGGTCGCGCATGAGTGCGTCCGCACACACCCGGGGCAACCCCCACGCCAAGGACTACACCCGGGCCCTTCTGAGCCGGCTCGAGGCATCCGGCGCCCGCGTGGTCAACGGCCGGCCCGTGATCGAGATCGAGGTGAGCAAGGTGCAGCAGCACGCGCTGCTCTCCCGCGCGGGGTTCGATGTGCCGCGCACCGTCGCGGTCTTCGGTCGCGAGCGGCTCGTCGAGGCCGCGCACGACTTCGCGCCGCCCTTCATCTCGAAGCACAACCAGGGCGGCAAGGGTCTCGGCGTGCGCAAGTTCGACAGCCTGGAGGAGTTCGAGGCCTACGTCGCGAGCCCCGACTTCGAGGAGCCCATCGACGGCATCACACTCCTCCAGGAGTTCCTCGTCGCCGCGGAACCCTTCGTCACCCGTGCCGAGTTCGTGGGCGGCCGGTTCGTCTACGCCGTGCGTGTCGACACCTCGGCCGGCAGCTTCGAGCTCTGCCCGGCCGACGCCTGCGCGGTGCCCGGAGCGGATGGTGCGGAGCCCGCCCCCCTGTTCGCGCTTCGCGAGGGCCTGGATGACGACCCGCTGATCGCGCGGTATGAGGAGTTCCTCGCTGCCCAGGGCATCGAGATCGCCGGCATCGAGTTCATCGAGACCGCCGACGGCCGCCGGGTCACCTACGACATCAACACGAACACGAACTACAACCCCGACGTCGAGGCGGCGAGCGCCGTCTCGGCGCCCCGCGAGATCGCGCGGTTCCTCGGCCGCCTGCTGGAGGAGACCCGATGAGCGCCATGCGGTTCGGCTACTGGACGCCCATCTTCGGGGGCTGGCTGCGCAACGTCGACGACGAGGAGACGCCGGCGACGTTCGAGCACGTGAAGACGGTGGCGCAGACGGCCGAGCGGATCGGTTTCGACCTCACGCTCATCGCCGAGCTGAACCTCAACGACATCAAGGGCCAGGAGGCGCCGAGCCTCGACGCCTGGGAGCTGACCGCGGCCGTGGCGGCCGTCACCGAGCGACTCGAGATCATGACGGCCATCCGGCCCGGCTACCACCTGCCGGCTGTCGCGGCCAAGCGCGCCGCCACGATCGACGACATCTCGGGCGGCCGGTTCTCGCTCAACGTGGTGTCGGCGTGGTGGGCGGAGGAGGCGCGGCAGTACGGTGGCATCTTCTCCGAGCACGACGACCGCTATCGGCGCAGCCTCGAGTTCGTCGAGATCCTGAAGGGGCTGTGGTCGCAGACGCCGTACAGCTTCGCGGGCGAGTACTACACGCTCTCGAACACGTACCTCGCGCCGAAGCCGCAGGTCACCCCGGTGATCTACGCCGGTGGCGAGAGCGAGGGCGGCAAGCAGGCCATCGCCCGGTTCGCCGACGCCTACGTGACGCACGGCGGTACCCCGGACGAGCTGCGCGCCAAGGTCGCCGACCTCACCGAGCGTCGGGCCGCTGTCTCAGCGACCCCGTTCAGCGCCTTCGGCATGGCGGCCTATGCCATCGTGCGGGACACGGAGGAGGAGGCTCAGGCCGAGCTCGAGCGCATCACGGATGTGCGCGGCGGTGCCGCCTACGAGTCGTACCAGGACTTCGTGTCGAAGTCGCAGCTCGACACCCCGGTCGACCTGCGCGACTACTCCGTGTCGAACCGCGGCCTCCGGCCCGACCTCGTGGGCACGCCCGACACGGTGGCCCGCCGCATCCGGGAGTTCTCCGACGCGGGCGTCGACCTGCTGCTGCTCCAGTTCTCGCCGCACCTGCGCGAGATGCAGCGGTTCGCCGAGCAGGTCATCCCGCGGGTGCGGGACCTCGAAGACTGAACGCACCGTTCAGGGCCGGTGGGTATCCTGACGGCATGGCAGAGCTCACCCCTGCCGACTCGCTGATCGACGACGAGCTGCTGGCTCTCATCCGGTCTCGGGCGGCCATCCACGATCGCGAGAACACCTTCCCCGACGACGATCTGCGCGATCTCACGGCCGTGGGATATCTCCGGATGCTCGTGCCGACCGCCCAGGGCGGCCTCGGCTTCGGCCTCGCCCGTGTTGCGCGGGAGCAGACCCGGCTCGCCACGGCGGCGCCCGCCACCGCTCTCGCCATCAACATGCACCTCGTGTGGACCGGTGTGGCGAAGGTGCTGCTCGACCGCGGTGACGAGTCGCTGGTGTGGCTTCTGGAGGAGGCCGCCCAGGGGGAGGTCTTCGCGTTCGGCAACAGCGAGGCGGGCAACGACCTCGTGCTCTTCGACTCACGCACGGCGGCCGATCCGCTGGCCGACGGCGGCTACCGCTTCACGGGCCGCAAGATCTTCACCTCGCTCTCGCCCGTGTGGACCCGGCTCGGCGTGTTCGGTCGCGACGACTCCGATCCGGATGCACCCCTGCTCGTGCACGCCTTCCTCGACCGATCGACGCCGGGGATCACGAGTCTCGACGACTGGGACACGCTCGCCATGCGCGCGAGCCAGAGCCGCACCACGGTGCTCGACGGCGCCGTCGCCCCCGCGTCTCGCGTCTTCCGTAAGCTGCCGCCCGGTCCGAGCCCCGACCCGCTCATCTTCGGCATCTTCGCGAACTTCGAGATCCTGCTGGCCGCCGTCTACACCGGCATCAGCCAGCGGGCCGTCGAGCTCGCCGTCGAGGCCGCGCATCGGCGCACCTCGCTCAAGGCGGGTGGCCGGCCGTATGCGCACGACCCCGACATCCGCTGGAAGGTGGCGGAAGCCGGCATCCTGCACGATGCGCTGCCCCCGCAGATCGAGGCGCTCGCGCGCGATGTCGACGAACTCGCCCCACACGGTGCCGCCTGGTTCCCGAAGCTCGTGGGCGTGAAGGTCCGCGCCACCGAGAGTGCCCGACTCGTGGTCGACCAGGCGCTGCGCGTCTCGGGCGGTTCGGCCATCGCCTCGTCGAGCGAGCTCGGCCGGCTGTACCGCGACGTGATCGCAGGGCTCTTCCACCCCTCCGACGGCGAGTCGGCGCACGCGACCGTGGCGAACGCGCTGCTCGGGCCCGTACCGGAGTGATGTCCGCCCGATCGACGGCATTCGGCCGCGGCCGGATACTCGTGCTGGCGGCCCTGGTCGCCGGCGTCGTGGCGGTTTCCGGGTGCACCGCGGGTGGTCCTTCGGCGGGGCCGAGTGCCACATCATCTGCAGCGACTCCGTCGGCGGCTCGGGACCGCGGGGCGTTCCCGGTGCTGTCGCCTGAGGCGCGCATCCGGCTGTACGCCGCTTCACGGCTGCAGTCGATGACCCTCGAGCAGAAGATCGCCTCGATGTTCGTGGTGCACATTCCGGGGTCCGACCCCGCGCCGGTGCAGGGCTACCTCGCCGCGAACGGAGCCGCGGGCGTGCTGCTGCTCGGCGACAACGTGCCGGGCTCGACGCAGCAGACCGCCGCCTTCACGGCGGCGCTGCAGACCGGCGACGGGCTCGGAACCGTGATCGCCATCGACGAGGAGGGCGGCATCGTGGCGCGGCTCTCGGCCGACACGTTCCCGGCCGCCGAGACCTTGAAGAACGAGCCGGCCGCGGCCACAGCGGATGCGTTCCGCCAGCGGGCCGCGCTGGTGCGGCAGGCGGGCGCGAACGTGAACTTCGGAGTGATCGCCGACACCACCGCCGATCCGGGCTCCTTCATCTACGATCGCGTGCTCGGCACGGATCCGGCCACAGCGAGCGAGCGCGTCGCCGCGGCGGTCACTGCCGAGAACGGCCAGGTGCTGAGCACCCTCAAACACTTCCCGGGCCACGGCCAGGTGCCGGGCGACTCGCACGACTCGCTGCCCTCGACCGACATCTCGATGGAGCAGTGGTCGACCAGCGACGAGCCGCCGTTCCAGGCGGGAATCGATGCGGGCGCCCCCCTCGTGATGTTCGGGCACCTCGTCTACACGGCCGTCGACAGCGCTCCGGCGTCGTTGTCGCCCGCCTGGCACGCGCTGCTGCGCGAGCGGCTCGGCTTCGAGGGAGTGGCGGTGACCGACGATCTGCTCATGCTCGAGGCATCCGGGGTGCCGGCCTACGCCGACCGCACCACGAACGCCGTCGCCGCGGTCGCGGCGGGAAACGATCTCCTGCTCTACAACTCGACCGTCGACCTGCCGCCGCTCGTGGCCTCGATCGCGAACGCGGTGCGATCCGGGGAGATCGCCGAGTCGGCCGTCGATGAGGCGGTGCTGCGTGACCTCGTTCTGCGTCGGGGGATCTGGTTGCAGCAGCATCCCGACGCGGCGCTCTGAGCACGGGCCGCCCGACGACCTGACCGGGCCCGACGACCTGACTAGTGGGTCGGCGGTGCGGGAGGCGCAGACGGTGTGGTCGCGTCGGTCGGGGCCGAGTGCTGCGGCTGTGTCGCATCCGTGGCCTGAGGGTGCTGCGGGGCGTTGGGACTCCGTGGTTCGCGGGGCCCGTGGGGGCCGTGGGGCTTCTTGGCCCGCCGGCTCAGCACCACGACGAGCACCACGATCGCGGCGATCACCGCGAGCGGCAGGAGCCACGGGATGAGCACGCCGACCACCACGACGAAGCCCGAGAGGGCCGCCGTGAGCGAGGCCCAGCCGGTGGCGAGCCCGCTCCAGAAGTCGCCGGGCACGTTCGTGGGCAGCACGCCCTTCTGCTGGAGGTCGAGGGTGATGGTGGAGTAGGAGATCTGGTCGGCGAGGTACTGCTTCTGCGAGGTGAGGCTGTCGAGCTGCGACTGCCGGTCGGAGATGGCGGTCTCGAGCTGCACGAGGTCGGCCGTGGTGGCGGCCTGGCCGACGAGGGCGAGCAGCCGGTCGACGGAGGCCTGCAGGGCTTTGATCTGCGCATCGAGATCGCGCACCTGCAGTGTGACGTCGTTCGCCGAGAGCGACACCTGCTCCACGGTGCCGAGGGAGCCGAGTTCGTCGACGGCCTTGTCGACCGAGTCCGACGGGATGCGCACGGTGAGCTGGGCACTCGGGCGTTGGTTGTCGGTTCCGGCTTGCAGCGTTCGGGAGTCGATGCGACCGTTCAACTGGTCGACGATGGTCACCGCCTGGTCGGTGGCCGCGGTGGGGTCGTCGACGGTGACGGTCATCCAGCCGGTGGTGATGACGCTCTGATCGACCTTCGTCGTGGCATCCGAGCCGGCCGCGCCGCCGCTCTCGGAGGTGAACGAACCATCGCTCTGCGACCCGCTGCCGGGCTCCACGAGTTCGACGGGACCGCCGGATGCCGTGGTGGACGAGGCGGAGCACCCGGCGAGGAGGAGGGCCGTGGCGACGGCGGCGGAAGCGAGGATCGTTCGTCTCATGGCGCTCACACTAGGGATGATCGACTGAGTCGTGGCTGGGACCGCGCAGATGGTTATCCGGTCGTTATCCGAGGGCGGGCCGAACGCCCGGAGAGTCGGCCGGGAGGCGTCCGCGGTCACGAGCGGCTTCGCGAGGATCGTTCTACGGTGGAGACCACATCGGCAGACGAAGGAGACGATCATGGGATTCATCGACAACGCGAAGGACGCCGCGGAGGCCACCGGCAAGAAGATCGGCGAGGTGCTCGACGACACCAAGGAGCGCATCAGCGACCGTGTCGATGAGGCCAAGGCGGATGCCGAGGTGAAGCGCGCCGAGAGCGACGTGAAGAAGGCCGAGGCCGAGCGCGACGCCACCAAGGCCAAGAACGAGTACAAGGAAGACCTGCGCGACTGATGTCGCTCGGGCTGTTCGGGAGCGGCGGGTAAGGTCGAAGGATGCAGCAGCGAATCCTCGGCCGGACCGGCCGCTCCGTCTCATCCATCGGCCTCGGCACCTGGCAGCTCGGCGCCGACTGGGGCGACGTCGACGAGAGCGCGGCACTCGACGTGCTGGGCGCATCCGTTGCAGCGGGGGTCACGTTCTTCGACACCGCCGACGTCTACGGCGACGGGCGCAGCGAGACTCTGATCGGCACGTTCCGGCGCGCGAACCCTTCGCTCGACCTGACGGTCGCCACGAAGATGGGGCGTCGGGGTGCGCAGGACGAGGCCGAGTTCACACCGGCCAACTTCGCCGCCTGGACGGATCGGTCGCGCCGCAACCTCGGCATGGAGACCCTCGATCTCGTGCAGCTCCATTGCCCGCCCACCGCGGTGTTCTCGAGCGATGCCGTGTACGACGCGCTGGACGCCCTCGTGGAATCGGGGGCGATCGCGGCCTACGGCGTGAGCGTCGAGACCTGCGACGAGGCGCTCGCGGCCATCGCCCGGCCTCACGTGGCCTCCGTGCAGATCATTCTGAACGCGTTCCGGTTGAAGCCGCTCGATGAGGTGCTGCCCGCCGCGGCGGATGCGGGCGTGGGCATCATCGCTCGCGTGCCGCTCGCCTCGGGCCTGCTGAGCGGGCGCTACACCGCCGACACCGCGTTCGCTGCAGACGACCACCGCTCGTACAACCGCGACGGCAGCGCGTTCGACGTGGGCGAGACCTTCTCGGGCGTCGACTACGCGCAGGGAGTGGCGGCGGCGCAGGAGTTCTCGGCGCTCGTCGAGCGCACCATGCCGGGTGTCGCTCCGGCGGCGGCCGCGCTCGCCTGGGTGGCGGCAAGGCCGGGTGTCTCGTCGGTCATCCCGGGGGCGCGCAATCGGGCGCAGGCGGAGTCGAACGCGGCCGCGGGGTCGCTCGAGGTTCCGGCCGAGCTCGAGGCCGGGGTCGTCGAGCTCTACGACCGGTACTTCCGGGCGAGCATCCACGCGCGGTGGTGACCGTGTAAGTATGCGAAAAAAGACGACCGAGGCCATATACGGCGTCGGTCGTCTTTTTTCGCATACTTACACGATCAATTGCGGTCGTTCGGATCGACGCCGGTGCGCTCGCCCGTCTCGAGGGTGGCGATGACGGCGAGGTCGTCGGCATCCAGTTCGAAGTCGAACACGTCGATGTTCTCGCGGATGCGCGACGGGGTGACCGACTTCGGGATGACCGAGACGCCGAGCTGGACGTGCCAGCGGATCACGATCTGAGCCGGCGACTTGCCGTGCTTGGCGGCGAGCGCCTCGAGCGGCTCGTTGCCGAGGACCTTGCCGCGCGCGAGGGGCGACCATGCCTGCGTCACGACGGCGTGCGAGGAGTCGAAGGCGCGCAGGGACTGCTGCGGCAGCCACGGGTGCAGCTCGACCTGGTTCACCGCGGGGGCCACCCCGGTGTCGGCGATGAGGCGCTCGATGTGCTCGGGGTGGAAGTTCGCGACACCGATCGAGCGCGCCCGGCCCTCGGAACGGATGCGCTCGAAGGCACGCCAGGTGTCGACGTAGCGGTCGACCTTGGGGGCGGGCCAGTGGATCATGTAGAGGTCGACGTAGTCGAAGCCGAGGCGCTCGAGCGACTCGTCGAAGGAACGCAGGGCCGAGTCGTAGCCGTTCTCGGTGTGCCAGACCTTGGTGGTGACGAACACATCCTCGCGAGGGATCGCGCTGCGGCGCACGCCCTCGCCGACCCCCTCCTCGTTGAGGTACATCGACGCCGTGTCGATGAGCCGGTAGCCGTTCTGGAGGGCGAACGAGACGGCCTCGGCCGTCTCGGCATCCGTGGCCTTGTAGACACCCAGTCCGAGTTGCGGGATGCTGCGGCCGTCGTTGAGGGAAAGCGAGGGGGAGAGGGCGTCGGGCATGCCCTCATTATCCCGTGATGGCCTGAACGGGTTCCGTGTCGGGGATGGGGCTGGCGTCTCGGCCACGGAGGTCGGGGTGGAACCGTTTGCCGAGGAGCGGGACGAGGAAGCCCACGAAGGCGAGGGAGGCCGCCACCACGAAGGCACCGACCGAGCCGATGCCGTCGATGAGGAAGCCGGCCAGCGCGGAGCCCACCGCTGCGCCGATGAGCTGGCCGGTGCCGACCCAGCCGTAGGCCTCTGCGGTGTCGCTGAAGCGCACGCTCGACGAGACGATGGCGAACATCACCGCGAGGGCGGGGGCGATGCCGATGCCCGCGATGAAGAGGGTGATGGCGAGCCACCACACGTTGAGCCAGGCGGCGGCAATCGCCGTGCCGAAGAACACGATGGCCATTCGACGGGCGAGGGCCCACGGGCCGATCGGCTTGTGGCCGAGCGAGAGACCGCCCACCAGGGAGCCCACCGCGAACACGGCGAGAACGATGCCGGCCTCGGCGCCACCCTCACCGAAGGTCGACACGACCCCGGCCTCGATGGCGGCGCACGCAGCCACGAGCAGGAAGCCCACGATGGTGGCCAGCAGCACCGGCGGCTTCTTGAGCACCACGCCGAGTTTGCGCTTCGAACGGGGGATGCGCACCCGGCCGAGCTCGGGGCTCGTGAGGAACCAGATGCCGCCGCCGACCAGGAAGACGACGGCCAGCATGATGCCCCAGACGGTGCCGATCTGGATCGACACGAACGTGGTGATGACGGGGCCGAGCACCCAGATGATCTCCTGGGCGGACGCGTCGAGGGAGAAGAGCGGGGTGAGCTGCTTGGAGTTGACCATCTTCGGGTAGATGGTGCGCACGGCGGGCTGGATGGGCGGCATCGTGAGGCCGGCCACGAAGGCCACCGCCATGTCGGCGGCGATGCCGAGCGGGAACAGCGCAATGGTGCTGATGGCCAGCGAACAGATGATCATGGTGCCGAGGATGACGGGCCGCATGCCGAGCACACCCATGAGGCGGCTCGTGAGCGGGCCGGCGATGGCCTGCCCGATGCTGAGCGCGGCGAGCACGAGCCCGGCGACGCCGTAGGAGCCCGAGGTGTGCTCGATGTGCAGCAGGAACGCGAGCGAGAGCATCCCGAACGGGAACCGGGCGGTCAGCTGAGCCGCGATGATGCGGGCGACGCCGCGCGTCTTGAGGAGACTCGTGTAACTGCTCACTAAGCAAGCTTAGATTGTGCTGGCTGCTGTGCTGGGTGCTGGTGGTTCGATGCCGCTTCGCGGCGTCGAACCGCCAGGCGACGCCGGTCCCTGCCCGGCGGCGCGCGACATGCTGCGCGGGCGCCAGAACGTGCCGTGCCGCTGGCGCGGCGC